>NZ_JAGFMD010000002.1 GCF_017592825.1 Roseivirga sp. E12
GGTGATTAGGTGATTAGGTGATTAGGTGATTAGGTGATTAGGTGATTAGGTGATTAGGTGATTAGGTGATTAGGTGATTAGGTGATTAGGTGAAGATCGTGACTTCATAACCTCTCACAAATATTCATTATTAATTATTCATTAAACATTCGAGAGAGTTTCTGACTTCTGACTTCTGACTTCTAGAAAAGAACAATTCTTAATTCTTAATTCTTAATTCTTAATTCTTAATTCTTAATTCTTAATTCTTAATTCTTAATTCTTAATTCTTAATTCTTAATTAAACATTCATCATTCCATCCTGCGTCAAACAACGGAACTTCTCGCATGGTATTCCCGTTCCTTTGATTAACTTTGCTAACAGTCGTTAGGTAAACTAATATTCAATGAAGGAAGTATACATAATATCAGCTGCTAGAACCCCAATCGGCAGCTTTGGAGGAAAATTATCAGGTTTTACAGCCACTCAATTAGGATCGTTTGCGATCAAAGGTGCTTTAGAAAAAGCCAATGTAGCCGCAGATCAAGTACAAGAAGTTTTAATGGGTAATGTTGTGTCGGCCGGTCTAGGTCAAGCACCTGCTCGTCAGGCTGCACTGGGTGCGGGCATTGGTGACAATGTACCCTGTACAACTATCAATAAGGTGTGTGCCTCAGGCATGAAATCTGTAATGTTAGCTGCTCAGTCAATTATGGTTGGCGCTAATGATGTAGTAGTTGCTGGTGGTATGGAAAGCATGAGTAACATACCTTACTATATTCCAAAAGCACGATATGGTTACAAGTATGGTAATGGTGAACTAGTTGATGGCCTAGTCAAAGATGGCTTGTGGGAGGTTTACAATGAATTCCCAATGGGGAATTGTGCGGACAACACAGCAAAAGAGATGAACATCTCTCGTGAAGCACAAGATGAATATGCGATTAGCTCTTACAAAAAAGCCGCAGCATCTACGGCTGCTGGCAAGTTCAAGAACGAAATCATTCCAGTTGCCATTCCTCAGCGTAAAGGCGACCCCGTGATGATGACAGAAGATGAAGAATTCAATAACGTCATCTTCGAAAAGATTCCAAACCTACGTCCTGTCTTTAACAAAGAGGGTTCGGTTACTGCCGCAAACGCCTCGACTATCAATGACGGTGCCTCTGCTATGGTATTAATGAGCAAAGAAAAGGCGGAAGAACTCGGAGTTACTCCAATGGCTAAAATCATCGGCTTTGCTGATGCAGCTCAAGACCCACTATGGTTTACAACAGCACCAGCTAAGGCAATTCCGAAAGCGATGGCAATGGCAGGTGTGAGTAAGGATGATGTTGACTATTATGAAATTAACGAGGCATTCTCTGTAGTTGCTATCGCTAACAACCAAGAGTTAGGGTTAGACGCTTCTAAAGTAAATATCAACGGTGGTGCCGTAGCACTTGGTCACCCGCTTGGTGCTTCTGGAAACAGAATTGTCACAACACTTTGCCATGTATTAGATCAAAATGATGGCAAAATTGGCGTTGCAGGTATCTGCAACGGAGGTGGTGGTGCTTCTGCCATGGTTGTTGAGAAATTATAAGATTAACATACTATTTGTGAAAGCCTTACGTAATTTTACGTAAGGCTTTTTTATGCGCAACCACATCTACACCCTACTCCTTCTATTGAGTGCTACGAGCATTGTAGCACAAGAACAAATCACCACTTATTATCCACCTGATTACAGAGTAAAAAAAGAAGTGTATACCATTCTCAATGGTGATTCTTCACTTATCCATGGTACTTATACCAAGTACTTCCAAGCTGGTACAGTGGCCATGAAAGGTGAGTTTGTACAAGGAAAGCCCAATGGAGTTTTTACCGAGTTCTATGAAAATGGCAACGTGCTATCTAAGACTACCTATCAGCAAGGGGTCAAAACTGGTGCCTTTGAGATCCTTTCGAAAAGTGGAAATCCTATTCAAAAAGGAGCATACGTTGACGGTAAGCTCAATGGATTGGTAAATGGCTATTTCGAAGATGGTTCCATAAAAACAAAGACAGCGTTCAAAGAAGGTACTCCCAATGGACGTGCCGAAGAATACTTTGCTAACGGCAAACTAAAGCAAGCCTTCAATTACCTTAATGGCACTCAGGAGGGCGATGCAATAACTTACTATCAAAACGGCCAGACATCGGCCGAATTCTCCTACCAAAAAGGAGTTGTCAATGGTCTTTACCAAACATATTATAGCAATGGAGTCAAAGAATGGACTTATCAATATGTGAAGGGTTATAAAACAGGCCCATATGCCCATTACAACACTAAAGAACAACTCATTGACGAAGGCTTCTATGATGAAGGGGTTCAGACTGGAATTCGAAAGACTTATTACGATGACGGTGCAAAAAAAGAGGTTTTCAATTTCCAGACAGGTGCCAAAATTGGAGAGAACTATGTTTACTACCCTACTGGCGAACTAATGTGGCTCGAAAACTATACAAAAATCACCAAGGATGGTGAGCTCACCGAATACTACAAAAGTGGTCAGGTCAAAACTGAGCAATTCTACAAGGACGGTCGAAAAAACAAAGCATGGAAGACCTATTATGAAAATGGTCGGTTGGCAACATCATCCCCATACTTGGAAGATGTAATCAACGGCAATGTAGAGATGTACTCGATAGAAGGGGTTCTGGAGAAAACTGTTCCTTATAAGTTTGGCAGAAAGACCGGATCTGAAATCACTTACTACCCTGGCAAGAAAAAGCGTACTGAAACCAAACTTTTAAATGGTCAAAAATCAGGTCGCTACTATGAGTATTACGAAAACGGGAAAGTGAAAATCAAGGGAAACCACCTGTATGATGTACGACAGGGTAACTGGGAATACTACGATACAAAGGGCAAAGTCATTAAGACAGAAAACTATTCCCGGGGCAACCTCATGAGTAGCTCAGAAAATTAATTTCCTGAATGCCTAGATTCAATTTTTGACTATTTTTACCCGATGATTGAAGGCATTAAGGAAACCAACTTTCAGTTTCCAAATCAACAAGATTTTTATCGAGGCAAAGTAAGAGACATATATTACTTCTCGGACCTTTTGGTGATGGTAGCTTCTGATAGAATTTCTGCTTTCGATGTAGTGCTACCGAGGGCGATTCCCTTTAAAGGACAAGTACTTAATCAGATCGCTTCCAAGTTTCTAAAAGCAACAAGTGACATCGTTCCGAATTGGATTTCGGCAAGTCCCGACCCTAGCGTTAGTGTTGGTCTTAAATGTGATCCGTATCAGGTAGAGATGGTCATCCGTGGGTATTTAGCAGGCCATGCCTGGAGAGAATATCGGGATGGTAAGAGAACGCTTTGTGGCGTGTCCCTGCCCGATGGCCTCAAAGAAAATGACAGACTCCCCTCGCCTATTATCACACCAACTACAAAAGCAAAGGAGGGGCATGATGAGGACATTTCTAGAGAAGAGATACTAGCGCAGGGTATTGTAGCTGAGAACGAATACGAGCAGCTTGAAGCTTACACCCAAGCTCTTTTTGCTAGAGGCACTGAGATGGCCGCTGACCAAGGATTAATCTTGGTTGATACCAAGTATGAGTTTGGAAAATTGAATGGAGAGATCATTCTAATCGATGAGATTCATACGCCAGACTCTTCCAGGTACTTCTACAAAGAAGGATATGAAGAGCGCCAACAAAACAATGAAAAACAAAAACAGCTCTCAAAAGAGTTTGTAAGACAATGGTTGATAGAGAATGGCTTTCAGGGCAAGGAAGGACAAGAAATTCCGGAAATGTCTGACGAAGTTGTAAATTCTATCTCCGAAAGATATATTGAACTCTTCGAGAAGGTGACTGGTGAATCATTTGAAAAAGATGGGAACCAAAACTTACTCGATAGGATTGAGAATAACATTACTAATTACCTACAGAATAGATAACAGACATTATGAAGTTTAGCATAGATAAACAAGACCTATATACAGTATTCAAGCTCGAGGAAGAAAAACTCGACTCCACCCTGTCTCCAGACCTGAAATCAGAACTGGTTTCGCTACAGGCACAAGGAACTCAAAATCTAATTTTGAACCTTTCCACAACCAAATATGCCGATTCATCTGGTCTCAGTGCTTTGCTGACAGGTAATAGAGCATATGCAGAAAACGGTGGTGCTTTCATACTTACAGAAATCACTCCGTTTGTAGATAAGCTATTGACAATTTCTCAGTTGAACAACGTACTGACCATTTTGGCTAGTGACGAAGCAGCTCAGGATTTAGTACTTGCCAATAGCCCAGAAGACGGAGAAGAATAAGCTCCGCTTTGGGTATACGTGTAAAAATATTAGGCTCTAATTCCGCTGCTCCCGCTCATCGCAGACATCACACTGCCCAACTCATTAACATTGAGGGCAAGTATTACCTGATGGACTGCGGTGAAGCGACTCAGCTTCAACTTAAGCGATATAAAATTCGCGCACAGCGGATCAACAACATCTTCATTTCGCACCTTCATGGTGATCATTATCTTGGACTGATGGGGCTCCTGTCTACCATGCATCTCATGGGTAGAAGCCAGAAACTGAACCTCTATGGGCCTAAAGGCCTATCGGAAATCATCACCATGCAGCTTAAATACTCTCAAACAGTATTTAACTATGAAATCAACTTTGTAGAAGTGGATACTACCCAAAGCAAAGTGGTTCATGAAGACAACTTTGTGCAGGTCACGAGCATCCCTCTAAACCACCGCATCCCCTGCTGCGGCTACCTCTTTGCTGAGAAGAAGAAAAACCGAAGAATTAAGAAAGAAGTTCTTCCAGATGATTTTACCATAAGAAATATTGTTCGTCTAAAGCACGGAGAGGACATCTTCGATGACGATGGCAACTTGCAGTACAAAAACGCTGCACTCACACTCCCAGCAAGGAAGTCGTATTCATACGCCTTTTGCTCAGACACGAAATACGATGAATCTATTATCCCAATAATCAAGGGAGTAGATATGTTGTATCACGAAGCCACTTTCTTAGAAGAACATGCTGACCGAGCTGGCAGCACTTACCATAGTACTGCCAAAGAAGCAGCGACCATTGCCAAAAAAGCGGAAGTTGGAAAATTGATCTTAGGGCACTTCTCAGTTCGATATAAAGAACTAGAACCTATTCGAGATGAAGCACAAACCGTCTTCGAAAACTCTGAATTGGCCCTTGAAGGCGAGGAATTTATACTAGACCTTTAATCCATGGCGAAGTCAATTCTCAGCGATAAGAAAACAAATCTCTTTATTATCCTTAGCGGGATTTTTATTACGAATGCGCTGATCGCTGAATTGATTGGAGGAAAGATATTCTCGGTTGAAAAGACCTTAGGATACGATCCCTTAAACGTTCCAATGTTTGGAGACTTTGTGCTTCAGTTTAATCTTACCGCTGGGGTTGTCCTTTGGCCGATTGTTTTCATAACAACCGATATCATTAACGAATACTTTGGAAAGAAGGGAGTTCGAAAGATTACCTTCATTACTGTTGGACTGATCACCTATGCATTCATAGCCATTTACCTTGCCATGCGATTGGTACCAGCGGACTTTTGGTTGAGCGTGTTTGGTACTGATGAGAATGGGGCGCCTTTTGATATTAATTATGCCTTCCAGCAGGTATTAACCCAAGGCTTAAACATAATTTTCGCTTCGTTAGTAGCCTTTGTGATTGGTCAGTTTGTGGATGTTTATGTTTTCCATAGGCTTAGAAAAATGACCGGTAAACATAAAATTTGGCTTAGGGCGACTGGATCTACTCTTATCTCTCAACTGATTGACAGCTTCGTGGTTTTGATTGTTGCCTTTTATATCCTCGGTGGATGGTCACTGAGTCAGGTCTTGGCGGTTGGCACTACCAATTACATCTACAAGTTCTTAATAGCCATTGCGCTAACCCCACTTCTTTATGTTGCTCATTATTTTATCGACAGATATTTGGGCAAAGAAAATGCCGAAGCTCTAATGGAAGAAGCCAGTCAGGAAAGTGGCGAATCACTTTTCTAACGGAAGAAGTTATCCAACATCACAGCTGTCGCGACAGCCACATTGAGTGACTCTGCTCCTCCTCTGCCCGGAATATAGATAGGATCAGTTACGAGAGGCCTTAACGATGCACTAATACCCTGCGACTCGCTACCCATAACCAGTAACCCATTTGCCGCTAACTTACGCTCTCTGATAGATTCTCCATCTAACAAGGCACCAAATACGGGAACACCCGAAGACTCTATTAAACCGACAAGATTGGCATAATGGACACTCACTCGCGTGAACGACCCCATGGTAGCGTTGATGACTTTTGGATTGTACAAATCGGCAGTTTCAGGGCTGCAGAAGATATGTTTAATACCATACCAATCGGCAATTCGAATGATCGTTCCTAAGTTGCCCGGATCTTTCACATCATCTAGCGCTAAGCTCAATTCATTACTGGGAATACTTATTGAAGCCTGTTCTGGTATACTGACAATAGCAATAGCCGCGTTATTGGACTTGAACGTACCTACCGCTTCGAGGTCAGCGACTTTACATTCGATGATCTCATTTGTCGTAGTTCTTAAGGAGGGATCAAGCGTACTCAGAAAGTCTGGCGTTGCCAACAAAGTAGCAACTTGAAAATCGGACTTGAGTACCTCCAAAACCCCTTTAGCACCTTCAACCAAAAACTTTCGCTCTTGCAGTCGATATTTCTTTAATTGCAGAGATTTAAAGTACTTACTTAATCGTTTAGAAAGCATATTTTTACTTGTTCGTGAAGTCAGGCACTCGTTTTTTTCTCTTTCTCTTATTGGTGCATCTCCTTTACGCCTGCTCTGGAGTCAGGCATTTGGAAGATGGGGAAAAATGGCTTTACAAACAACAGATTGAAGGCGTTGATAAAAACCTTGAAGCAGAGATCAACGAATTAATCCCTCTTAAGCCCAATACACGTATTCCAATAATTGGTCCTTTAGGCGCTGCACTCTATGAAAAAGGCGAAGATAGCTTCGACACAGCACAGTTAAATCGAACGAAAAAAGCTGCAATCGCAAGAATTGATAGTAAAATCGAAGAGCGAGCAGCAGCAGAGAAAAGCACCTCGAAACTTGAAGCCAAGAAGAAGAGGAAAATCGCGCGGTTCGATAGAAAAATCAAAGACGGGAATTTTCGAATGAAAACGGGAAGTCCTTTATCCATATACGACAGTTCCACGGTGGAGGGAATTAAGGCGCGTATTAACTCTTTCTTGATTAACTCAAAGGGCTTTAGAAAATCAAATGTCACTACCACCACAACTGAAAGGAATCGTAAAATCTCACTGACTTACCAGATAGACACTGGCCCAAGGAATACCATCGATAGTTTGATCACACGTACTGGAGATCCTAAACTCACCGCGTTACTCGAGGCTAATCAGTCAGGGTCATTCCTTCTCAAAGGATCTTACTATGACCGAACCCTCCTCGATGCTGAAAGGGATAGAATCGATCTATTACTGATTGAAAATGGATACTTCGGCTTCAACAAAGGCTATATAGAATTTCAGATTTTAGAAGACCCCACCAAAACCGATCTTTGGGTAGTCACTATTATCAACAAACCAGCCGGTCAAGATGCTCATCAATCCTATCGATTAGACTCTATTATCATTAATACCAATGGGAACGATCCAATATCCGGTACCAAAGACTACTTCGGAATTAAGTACAACTATGGCAACTTCAATTATTCCCCAAAATCGATCGATGCCCGACTGAGATTTGAGCCAGGTCAGAAATACAACTTCACCGATATAGAAAATACTCAAAGGCAATTGCTCAACATGGATATGTTCCGCTTCGTGAACAGTAATTTTGACACCTCAATTGTCTCTGGCAAGTTTATCGCCAACCTCTACACCGCACCATTACAAAAGTTTCAATTGACACAGGAGCTAGGCTTCAACGTGACAGAAGGACTCCCTGGTCCATTGTACAATGCGAGTCTTAAGAATAGAAACATCTTTCTTGGCTCTGAAATTCTAGAAATCGGAATATTTGCCGGTCTGGACGGTGTTAGTACGGCATCAGCCCAAAACCAGGTACTTCGAACCATTCAGTATGGTGCTAATGCTTCTCTTACCTTCCCAAGGTTTATCACTCCATTTAGATCGCGTGGATTGAACAAGATTACTTTCAACCCCAGAACTAGGGTTTCTCTTGGTTTCAACTTTACAGATCGGCCTGAATATGTCAGAAGTAATCTCAATGGGGGCTTTGCTTATACCTGGCAAAACCTAAAAGGCAATAAAAGTTATTCCTTCAACCTAGCCGACATAAGTCTGATCGATACGGAAATTGATTCAGCCTCGGGTTTCCAGCAACAACTAGATGATTTACTCTTACAGGGCAATACACTGGCCTTCTCTTTTAATCGATCTTTCGTTTCAAGTTCTTCGTTCAATGCCACCTATAATTATGACTATGGCGACCCAGTTAACCCATCGAGTTACCTCAGGTTCTTCCTTGAGTCAGGAGGAACTATCTATGACATTGTAGGAAGAGGCCTCTTGGAGAATAATGATCTTGAAAACTATCAGTTCTACAAGGTTCAAGTTGACTACAGAAGACAGGTACCCTTGGGCATCAATAAATCTGTCATTTTTAGAGTCAATGGAGGTATTGCCGACCCCTATGGTGGAAACAATGCCCTCCCCTATGAAAAGTACTTCTTCGCTGGGGGCAGCAGTAGTAACCGAGCATGGAGCCCTAGGCGTCTAGGACCAGGGTCAGCCTTTCCTTATGAGTTAGACGATACCGGTCAAAATGTATTGGAAAATGGAGAGCTCAAGCCTAACCGAACTGGGGCCGACAGCTATCAATTTGAGCAGCCAGGTGAAGTACTTATAGAGATGAATGCAGAATACAGAGCCAAGATTTCCGGCTTTTTAGACTGGGCTGTCTTTATCGATGCCGGTAACATCTGGAGACTAAGAGAATTTGAAACACCAGCTCCGGGCGAAGTAGTTCGGATCTCGCAAGGCGCAAAATTCGATGTCAATGACTTTTATAAGGAATTGGCTATTGGCGCAGGTATAGGAGTCAGACTCGACTTCTCTTTTCTAGTATTCAGACTAGATGTCGGTCATAAAATCAAAGACCCAAGGTTCCCAGAAGGTGAGCGCTGGCAAGGTCTTTTCAAACGACCGAACCAAACGGTTTATAACATTGCTGTGGGTTACGCTTTCTAGTAATTCAAAAGATTACCAATAACGTTTTCTACTTTATCTGGTGTAGGTAACATAGCCTTTTCCAAGTCTACATTTAGAGCTATTGCCGGAAGGTTTTCAGCACCATAGGCCATAACCGGAGCGTCTAATTCTTGGAAACAATGTTGAGAGATTCTACCTGCCAATGACTCCGCAAATGAATTCATCAACGGCTCCTCCGTTAACACCAAAGCCTTATTATGCCTTCTCACAGAAGCCATTACAGCTTCCCAATCCAATGGATTAAGTGTTCGCAGATCAAGGATTTCTACCTGACCTTTAAATGCTTTACTGGCAGCTTTGGCCCAATAGACTCCCATACCATAAGTGATGACAGCACAAGACTCACCATTTTCTATAGCTTCTTCAGACGCCTCTTGCGCCACTAAAGCCTTGCCTAATGGAATAATATATTCTGAATCTGGTTCGAAGGTTTTGGCCTCCTCAGTTCCTGGTACTTTCGACCAATAAAGTCCTTTATGTTCCAGCATAACCACTGGGTTAGGATCATAGAAAGCAGCCTTGATCAGACCTTTCATATCGGCAGCATTGGATGGGTAAACCACTTTAATACCTCGAATATTCAGTAAGGTTGACTCTACAGATCCAGAGTGGTAAGGTCCACCCCCACCATAGGCACCTATCGGCACACGAATCAAGGATTGAATCGGGAATTGACCATTTGACAGGTAACAGCTTTTTGATAGCTCTTCAACCAATTGGTTAATACCCGGCCAGATGTAATCCGCAAACTGTATCTCTACAATCGGCTTGGCACCCACAGCGCTCATTCCCGCAGTCGATCCAACTATATAAGCTTCTTGAATAGGTGTATTGAAAATTCTACTATCTCCATATTTCTGAGCAAGCGTAGCAGCTTCTCTGAAGACACCACCTAGTGTACCTCCTACATCCTGCCCGTAGAACAAGGCTTCAGGATTATTTCTTAAAATATCATCGACTGCATGCAATGCAGCATCTACCATTACCACTTTTTCAGCACCTCTCGGCTTGCGCTGTCCTTTCTCTTCGGTAATTGGTGTAGGAGCAAATTCGTGATCGAGTACTGTCGCAGGATCTGGATCATCTCCGTTGAGCGCTCTAGCATATTCCGCTTGAACGAAAACGACTGTCTCATCTTCCAACTTCACTATTTCTGACTCTTTATAGCCAGATTTTTTAAGTGCCTTTCTTAGAGTCGGAATTGGATCTGATTTCTGGTGATCTTCCAGATCAAAATCTCCTCGGTACCACTCTTTTCTAACACCTGAGGTATGATGGCCCAGAAGTGGGGTTTTGGCATGCACTAGAATTGGAGCTCTGTGTTCACGTACATACTCAAAGGCACTTTTCATTCCTTCATAAGAAGCAGCAAAGTCAGCACCATCAACTCGCATGCGTTCCATTCCTTTGAAACCAGCAGCAAATTCATAAGCATCCATGGCACGCATCTCTTTGCCAGTGGCCGAGATACCCCAATCATTATCTTGTATTAAATAAACGACAGGTAGTTTATGCAGCACTGCCATTTGCATGGCTTCTGAAACTTCTCCTTCCGTTACAGAACCATCACCCAATGAGCATAGGACAACAGGTTTATTGTTCGAAGCTAACAGCCCTTGTTCCTCCAAGTAATGAAGCCCATGCGCCATACCTGTAGCTGGAATCGCCTGCATACCCGTTGCAGAACTTTGATGCGGAATGGTCGGAAATCCTTCTCTTCTCAAAGATGGATGTCCGTAATAAGTTCTACCGCCAGAAAACGGATCGTCTTTTTTACCCATCAACTGAAGCATCAACTCATTAGGCTGCATGCCTATACCCAATAGAATAGACTCATCGCGATAGTAGGGAGCTGCAAAATCATAGGCTTGCAGCTGAAAAGCGGCTGCTAGTTGAATAGCCTCGTGGCCTCTAGAAGTACTATGGACATACTTGCTACATACAGCGCGGTTCTCATCATAGAGAATTGCCATATTCTTAGCAGTCTGCATAAGGCGATATGCTTTTTCTAAGGTCTTTTTAGGAATATTGATGTCGTTCTTTTTAGAAGTGCTTGTCTTTTTGTCCTTAGTCAATTCCATGGAGTAATTGGCGTTTCGATTCAAAAATAATCAATAATTTAAAGGCTAATAGAAAAACCTACCGATCGTTAGGTTATCTTTTTAATAACTCCCAGAATGGGTATACAGTTTAGCTTTTCATCACTTTTAATTTACCATCAGAATATTCTGATATTTTTGCATCATGCCGCAGATCGATAAAGAACATATAGCTCGTGTTTTCAAGAATATTCAAGATCATATCTGTACAGAATTAGAAAAGGCTGATGGCCTTGGAGAGTTTCAAGAGGATAAGTGGACTCGCCCTGGTGGCGGTGGTGGCCGAAGTCGAGTTTTACGACATGGCAACATCATTGAAAAAGGTGGTGTTAACTTCTCTGAAGTTCATGGTAAGACGCCTGAAAAACTATTAAAATCTTTCGGCCTAACGGAAGGTGACTTCTTTGCAACAGGAGTCTCCATTGTATTACATCCTGAAAATCCATGGGTGCCTATCATTCACATGAACATTCGCTACTTCGAAATGTCTACAGGCACCTACTGGTTTGGTGGTGGAATTGACCTAACCCCTCACTACGTAGATCATGACGATGCAAGTTTCTTCCACGAGAAATTGAAGGCGGTTTGTGATAAACATGACTCTTTCTACTATAAAGAATTTAAAGACTGGGCGGATAATTACTTCTACATCAAACACCGCAAGGAAACACGGGGAATAGGAGGCATTTTCTTCGATCATAAATCAGAAGATAAAGAGCACACGAAGGAAGACATCTTCAACTTTGTAAAAGATGTAGGGCTTTGCTTTGCCCCTATTTACACTCATTTTATGTCCAAAAATGCGGGCAAGCCTTTCGGTTCAAGAGAAAAGAATTGGCAGCGATTGAGAAGAGGTAGATATGTAGAGTTTAACTTGGTTCTTGACAGAGGCACTAAGTTTGGACTAGAAACAGATGGAAGAACAGAGTCGATTCTTATGAGCCTACCTCCTGAAGCGGGTTGGGAATATGACTATGACCCACCTACCAAATCGATGGAATCAGATACTTTAAGATTACTTAAAAAGGGCATTGACTGGACAGCATGATCGACCGGCTAGAACAATGGGACAAGTCACTTTTTAAGCTCCTCAACGGAGCTCACAACGACCTTTTTGATTTCCTAATGCCTTGGATCAGCGACAAATGGATTTGGATTCCGCTCTACGCACTCCTGATCTACCTTTTGATTAAGCACGAAAAAGGCAACTTGGTTTTCACCCTAATAGGCATTGGACTATTGATCTTAATAAGTGATCAGGTAGCCTCAGGAATTCTTAAACCCTGGGTAGGTCGACTGCGCCCCTGCTACGACCCAGAGTTAGCAGACAGTGTTCATTTACTGAAAGGTTGTGGGGGTCAATATGGTTTTGCATCCTCCCATGCGTCAAACTCATTTGCTGTAGCCATATTTTGTTGGCTATTGCTCAAAGATCGACTGAAATACATTTGGCTATTAATCCCATGGGCAGCACTTGTGGCTTACAGTCGAGTCTACCTGGGTGTTCATTTCCCTGGAGACATTATTATGGGTGGTTTGATCGGAATTGCCGCTGCCTATTTAGTTTTCTACTTAAAGCTTCGCTTAGAAAAAATAAAACCGTTGAACAATGGGTAAAAAGGATGCCATCGTTTACAAATACTTTAAACGTGTATTTGAAGATTATCAGGTATTAGTAGCTGTTAATCCAATCGACCTTACGGGTGTTGAACTCATTATTCACCCAGATGAAAAAGTAGAGAAAACCGATATGCAATTTGACGAAGACATCTATGAAGATTTGGAAGTAGATGAGTTCAAGGAGAGCAGTCCTTTGGAGTTTCAGCTATATATGAAGAAGGATTTCTTTGAACGAAAAGCCGATTAGATCAAACCGTTCTCAATCGCGAACTTCACCAATCCAGCCGTATTCTTTACAGCAAGCTTACTGACAATATTCTTTCGATGTGTATCAACAGTATGAGTACTAATTGCCAAATCAGTCGCAATTTCGTTGGTAGTATATTCTGAGGCGATCAAACGAATAATCTGGACTTCTCTTTTAGTCAGCTGAACTTTTTCAACAGCCTTTTCAGTCTTTTTTACATCAGCAAATAGTGTATCCGTTACATCTTTGCCATAATAGCGCTCACCATCATTTACATCACTGATGGCTTGAATAAGCTCTTTCTTACCTGCATTTTTCAATACACAACCTTCTACATCTAGCTGGATCAATTGCTTAGTAAATTGAGGGTTATTGTGCATGGTCAGCACCAGTATTCTGGTCTTGTCTTCTTTAGCCCTGAGTGCCTTGATCACTGCAATACCATCCATTTCGGGCATATTGATATCAAGCAATAAAACGTCTGGAGAAACGGATTCTAATTGATGCAAAGCTTCCTTACCATTTTGCGCACTACCGCAGAATTGGATATTGTCATCATCCGAAAGAATGGAAGACAAGCCATCAATTACTACCTGGTGATCGTCAACGATAAAAACTCTAATCATCTTCTATTGGAATATCGATGGAAACGGTGGTGCCTGACCCAAGGCCAGAATCAATATGCAAGGTACCATTGAGTTTAGCCACTCTGGCCTTTAGATTACTTAGACCAATACCTGCATTTACATCCAGCTTTTCAGGATTAAACCCAATCCCATCATCTTCAACTATCAAGTTAACACTATCCTCATTCTCATTCAACTGGATGTTGGTTTCAGTGGCGTCTGAGTGCTTAAGTATATTACTCATAAGTTCCTGAACAATTCTATAGAGTTGAAGCTCCTGCTCCCCATCCAGCGACCCGTTGATATTACTGGTGTATAAATTCACTGTCAGCTTGCCGGTTTCTGAAATTCTCGTTTTCAAGTCTTCTAAGGCAGGAATTAGCCCGAACTTGGCCAAAACACCTGACATCATATTATGGGAAATATTCCTTACCTCTCCTGCCGCTAAATCAAGCAACTCAGAGGCGGTTAAAAACTTCTCCTTAGTAGGATTTTCTGGATCAATTTTTTCTTCTACGGCACTAAAATGGAGTTTTACCATAGATAGTATACCCCCTAAGCGATCGTGTAGATCAATAGCCACACGCTTTCTTTCTGTTTCCTGACCTTCTAAAACTCCTTGAAGTGAAGCAATTTCCTGGTGTTGTAACAGCTCATCAATTTTCTGCTTATTGATCTCATCATTCTTAGCGGCTAAAGCCTTGATAGTCTTTCTGCGCTGATCAACGATATAGAGCCAGATGGAGATTATTACAAGAAGGGAAATACCAATAATCAGGATTAAAAGCTGTGATCGTTTCTGAACCAATATCCTATTTTCTTGCAACTCATTTCTGAGTTCTAGTTCTTCCATATTGTATTGCTGTCTTAACTCAAGCAACTTGTCCTGATAGTCGAGCCTAAAAATATTTTTCGAATCATCATAATACCTCTTCCGGTAACTAATTGCCTTCTCATAATTCTTTTGAGACTCATATAGGACCGCAAGATTGTTCAGTACCTGAAGTCCCTTATCCACGAAATTAGATGAATCGGTAATAGCTAGAGTTTTCAAATAATAGTACTCAGCGCTGTCATAAAGAGACAGCCTATAGTTTACTAGACCCAATTGTCTAAGTTCACTAGAGAGACCATAAGAGTTCTCTATCTCTGTGTCGAACCGAACAGCCTTGATTAAGTTGTCCTTAGCCGAAAGATAATCTCCCTGAGCAGTATTAATGAGAGCGGTGTTATAAAGTAAAATGGCGACTTCCTCTTTTTGCTCGAGCTCAATCATACCATCTCTCGTCAAGGAGTAATAATAGAGGGCTGAATCAGCTGCCCAAATTTCCGTTGAGTCTAACTCCCAAATGATTTGGAAACCTGTGCCAACACCAAAAATTGAAGAGTTCTGATACTTGGGAAGATTACTTATTTTGGAAAGTTTGTTGGCCTTTTTATATGATTCAATGGCTAGGTCAGCCTTCTTTGTCGTACCATAAAGTCTCCCGAGCCCCATTGCTGCCGCTGCCTGATACGGGACATTTTCGGCTTTTTTTGCTTCTAAGTCAAGCCTCTGAAACGTAAACAGGGCAGAATCATACTTAGATTCTGCCGTGTAGTTTTCTCCAATAACTCTCAACTTCTCTAACTCTTCGGTCTGGGCAAACAAGTTCCCAACGAACAGAGTTATGAAGAAGCTAATTATGAAAAGTCTTTTATCCATTCGTCTTACCTGGCCCATTACCTGAACCTGGATTTCCTGTCCCTCCGCCATCATCGTCAGTAGCATCCGGTTCTGGGTCTGGATCTGGGTCCGTTAAGTTAGCCAATTGGCTGTTTATAGTTGATCTCAATTCTACGACATCGTCAGATGTGTTCAATAATAGTCTAAACATAACAATAGTTGTTTAATGGTGTAAAAAATAAAATTCTCTTTGTCAGTAAAGCTCCACCGAATGGCGAAGAATCGTGTGTGTATACACAAATTAGATTTAAATACTTGGTTAAAAAAATACCCACTTTTGGGTATTTTTAAATCTGAAAATTTCTAAAAAACTAGCTTTCCCCTTAACTATTTCTTGATACCTTTGTGCCCGGCAAAGGGATGCGACCAGCTCCTGCTGAATCCCCCAGGCTGGGAACAGAGCAAGGGTAAGCGGTTGAGCGGTGCGACATCCTGATGCCTTTTTTTATTCCCTCCTAAATCGTATCATTACCCAACGATTTTCGAAGCTCATGTCAGTTTATCTTGCAGAATTTATTGGTACCGCCATACTACTTTATTTTGGTAATAGTGTTAATGCGGCCACTACACTCAATCATTCATATGCCAAAGATTCAGGATGGATCATCACCACCATTGGCTGGGGACTTGCCGTAACATTTGGTATCTATGCCGTAGGAGAAATCAGTGGAGCACATATCAACCCCGCTGTGACGATTGGACTGGCCATAGCTGGAGAAGTTGAATGGAATATTGTCCCAGGTTATATCATTGCCCAAGTATTAGGTGCCATGTTAGGTGCTACACTTACCTGGCTTCAATACTTACCACACTGGCGTAAAACGGAAGATCAAGGTGCTAAACTGGGTGTTTTCTGTACTTCTGGTGCCATCGATCAAAGAGGATCTAATTTGGTCAGTGAGATGCTGGGTACCATGGTTCTTGTTTTTGGTCTGATGATGATTGGCGCTAATGAATTCACAGAAGGACTCAACCCATTAGTGGTAGGCGGATTAATCGTCATTATAGGCATGGCTCAGGGTGGCAGTACTGGTTACGCAATCAATCCTGCAAGAGATTTCGGACCGCGATTAACTCACTTCCTTCTTCCTATCAAAGGCAAAGGGGACTCGAATTGGTCATACAGCTGGGTACCCATAGTAGGACCAATCTTAGGTGGTGGCACAGGCGCAGCCCTTTATTACATTGCTTTTAAGGATGGCACCAGCCTTATTGGTTGGGTTTGTCTCGGCCTTGCGGCTGTCGCAATCATCTATGCGATCATCGAAGAATCGAAGAAGTAGAATCCCAATTCACATACTTTTTATTTAGAAGAGATTCCCAATATGGGATACTCACGCATCCTGAAATACACATTTTGACTGTTTTAGAGGTTTGGCAAGTCATTTGTTGCTCTAGTAGCTGACTAAGACTACTGTTATGACTTCAGCGAATGACTCCCTGAATCACCGAGAGAAAAGGAGAAGGCGAATCAGATCTGGTGGAAAAAGACACTGGATCGTTTGGGCCTTCTTTACATTAACTACAGCCATCATTTTGTGTAAAGCATTTGATGCCATCAATGGAACACTTGCCTAGCTAGTGTTCCATTTTTTTAATCAGGTAAAACAGTTGAACGCTTCGCCTCATTCAGAACGAAAGAGCTACTGACATAACTAACCCTAGGTACTTGCGAAAGTTGCTTGGAGTAAAACTCATGGTAGTCATCTAAGTCTTTCACCATTACCTTCAATAGAAAGTCATACTCACCACTCATCAGGTAGCAATCCAATACTTCAGGAAGATTCATAATGCCATTATAAAATTCTTCGGTCTGTTCAAATTTGCTCACCTCTAGCTTACCAGAAATAAAGACAAGGATGGATGGTGCCAATTTTTTTCGGTTTACTATCGCTACATACTTGTCGATAATACCCTCACGTTCGAGTCTTTTGATCCGTTCATAGATAGGTGTCTTGGTCAAATTGAGTCGAATGGCGATGTCCTTCACATTGAGTTTGGCATCTTCTTGAAGCAACCTCAATATTTTTCGATCTATCTTATCTAAAACTGCCATGGTGTTTTTTCCTTATTCAAGCACTTGATTTACCCTTCAAAAGTACTAATTCCTATTCAGAAATAAATTATAGGAATAATCTCTAATAAATATCCATTCTCTAGATTTTAGTATACATTTTCAGAATTTTGTAGATGAATTAGCTATTTAAACGCACTTGAAAAGACTAACACTGCTACTACAAATGACTTTAATATCGGCTTGCACTACAGCACCTAAGGAGACTCACTACACAACATCACAACAGGCAACTGAAACCTATTTCGATCAAATAAAGGATCAAGCGCATTTCCTCAGAGAATTCCTATGGGCAATGCCAAAGGGTGGAGATATTCACCATCATGCCTTAGGTGCCATCTGGGCAGAGGATTATCTAAAAATCGCTATTGAAAAAGATTTCCTAATCAACCCACACACATTCCAACTTTACGCAACGGAATCAGTAGCCAAGGCTCATAACGACTCAAACGTATTGAATATCAATCAGTACCTCAGTGAGTCACCCGTTGGTCGAGACCTTATAATTGACAGCTGGTCTATGAGAAATCACAAGGTTGATTCAGTAAAGGGGCGAGATCACTTCTTTAATTCCTTTCAAAAGTTTGAAGAGGCCATGTCAGGGAATGAAGTGGAGTTGCTCTCCAAACTTTGTAAAACCGCTGCAGCCGAGAATATTCAGTACCTCGAAACTATGGTCGGTATACCTAGCATAATGAAACAGGTTGCTGATTTGACTCAGGGAAAAGAGTGGAACCCCGGTATTTCAGTAAAAGATCACCTAGCAGAATGGTTTGACTATCTGGAACAAAAAGGTGTAGACGCCTGGGCGGATTACAATGCAGAAGTAATGGACCACTGGATGCAAAACATCAATACCCACGGGATTACATTAAGCTTTCAGACTGTCGGTATGCGAATCATTCCAGATCAAGCAGTCATTTTCAGTCACCTAATGCTGGCATTCAAAACAGCACTCCTCTCCGATCATGTGGTGGGTGTCAACTTTGTAGCACCAGAAGATGATGCAATTTCAATTGAAAACTACTCGACCCATATGGCGATGTTTCGATTCTTAAAGTCGAAATATCCTGAGGTTAGTTTGACCCTGCATGCTGGAGAATTAAATGATACCAATCAACCAATCAATGGCCATATTCATCAAGCAGTCAGCGTTGCCGGTGCGAGCCGAATTGGGCATGGCTTTGACATAATGCAGCAGGATGATCCACAAAAGACATTAGAGCTTATGAGGCTCAAGGGAGTAGCCGTTGAAGTCAACATTGAAACCAATCAGGTAATACTCGAAAGTGACAGCGCTACTCATCCGCTCAAAGCGTACTTGGCCTCGGAAGTCCCTGTTTGTATCAGTTCTGACGACCCTGGTATTCTGAGAAGTGATTTAACTAATCAGTATCAACTCGCCCTTCAGTACTTACCGGAACTATCTTATCAGGACATTAAGAAATTGGTCTTCAATTCCATTGAATATTCTTTTCTAAATCAAGGGAAAAAGAACGAAGTACGGCTTGGCTTAACCGAAGCATTCCAAAAGTTCGAGTTTCAAATAATGACAAAAAACAAAGGAGCACTTGAACATCAAGCACTCCTTTGACCAAAGGCTCTTTACGAGTTTTACTTCTTGCTACCTAGCATCAAAAGTTCATTGAGGTTGATCTCTGTAACGTATCGCTTGTCACCTTCTTTTGACTCATAAGAGCGATGAGTGAGCTTTCCTTCAAGCGCAACTTCTTGCCCCTTGGTCAGGTACTCGGCAGCGATCTCTCCTACCTTGCCCCATGCTACTATATTGTGCCACTGAGTTTCTTCAACTTTGTCACCATCTGAGTTTCTATAACTGTCCGTGGTGGCGATAGAGAATGTGGTAAGTGACTTACCTGAAGTCAAAGTTTTTGTTTCAGGATTTTGACCAAGTCTTCCGATTAACTGTACACGATTTCTAAGATTTTGCATGATTATAAAATTTAGTGTTTAACATTCAATTTGACGTCCGTTTCGTTTTGTTCGAATTGACAATGGCAAAGTAAGGGCAGCCCAAAAAGTAAAGTCGGTTGCTAAGCGCTTGTAACCGATTAACATTCGTTTGTAAACGTTTGTAATTGAATATCTCGCTGTTTTTCAATAACTTGTGAACTCGTAAACAAATGGTAAAAATGGAAGAAAGATTGTGTCTCGAGTGCGGAAAACCTGTTTATGGGAGAATAGACAAGAAGTTTTGTGACGATCAATGCCGCAACACTTTCAATAACAAGCAGAATTCTGACAGCAATAACTACGTCAGGAATGTCCACAATATTCTTAGAAGGAACAGACGCATTCTGGAAGAGCTAAACCCCAATGGAAAGTCTAAAACAACCCGCAGCAAACTGACCGAAAAAGGTTTTGACTTTAACTACCATACGAGTACCTATACCACCAAGGCTGGAGCTACTTATTATTTTTGCTACGAGTATGGATACTTACCAATTGAAGGTGATCATTTTGCATTGGTGAAGAAGCAAGAATATGTAAACTAAACAAGGTGCTGAAGGAGTGGTTACAACCTCCACCTCATAGGCTGTGTCAAAGAAGGCAGAAACAACCACAAAATGAAAAAACACTTACTCCTCACCCTCCTCCTCTTAAGCTTTTGGGCTTGCGAAAACGAAATCGATCCTTCCAGAGTAGCGGACTTCACCGTTTCCAAGATTGTAATTGAACAGGGCGATCAGCGTCAGGTTCAGGATTTCAATTATAACACCAATGGAAAACTCGTCAGTGTAATAAATGACATCAATGCTAATGTTGGGTCAAATGAATACATAGAGGTAACGAACTTTCTTTATGAGAATAATCAATTAGCATTTAAGACTTATAGTTACCAATCGACAGACACCGTACATAGACAAGACTCCTTAACTTATTACGGCAATGGTAAAATTCACAAGGTGTATTCGTCTTATGCTTATGGAGGCATTATGGCTCCTAACTGGGTGAGTGAATACACCTATAATGATGATGGAACATTGCGATCAAGAACCTCTTACAACCCCACTTCTCCGGATACGGAGGTGAGTAATCGGTTCTACTGGGAAAATGGAAATGTGGTGAAAACAGAGCATTCTTACGGAGATGCACTCATGTATGAAGTGTTTTATCAGTATGATAACTACCCAAATTATAAGCTGGGTAATCCATTTTTCAGTGATTATGAAATTAGTCTTGCCAATAGGAACAACCTTGCCCAAGCAAGGTATAAGGACTACTCTGGCCTCTTAGATCTCGCATGCAATCCTTGCAACTATTCTTATGAATACAATGATTTTAACTTACCCAAAAAGGTGACTTACGACTGGGGAAGCTCTGCTTACATCACCTATGACGTAAAAGATAATATCACGAATTAAACTCAGAATAATGTCAATAGAAGTTGGTCAAGATAGACCTGACCAGCTTCTACCTTTCACCTTCAAAGTGGCCATTGCCCTTGCTTTATAGCTGTTCTTGATCTGCGCCCATGTCCAAACACCGGGCAAGTCCCACCAATTGGCTGGTGGCTGGTGATTAAAGGCAGATGCCATACCGATCTTCCGAAAGCCCACTCCGTTTAAGCCAAAAGCTTGGTTTGACTCCAAGGTCAAAATCTTATCGGTCTCGGGGTGATGATCAACAATAATAAAGGTATGCCCACCTGACCACATTGAACCAGGTATATCATCAGACTTTTTGGACTTCCAACCCTGAACCAGCGTCCATGGCGCGGGTGCTGCTTCGACATCATCAACCATATCCCCCATACCGCTTTCAACGGCCGCAGTAACGGGTGAGAAGTAGTCATCAGTAGAAAAGATCATCATTTGTCCATGACGATGATTGTTCCATTCAAAATCAGGGAATTTATCTGACCATGCTTTAACGATCAATCCTTCTGCAAATGTGCAACAGTTATTCTGTTTAGGTTTTGGTGGGGCTATGGGAAGGTTAACTCCTTTAAGGTCATATGGATATGCAGGATGGTGCAGATCGTAGGCAAACCCATCGTAGTCTTTTACAATGGCTACTAAATTCGACTCTTCAACTGCCTTGTCATCATTATCGAAATTAATACGAGATACTGCACCTATGGCATCAAGCAGGCTTGCCGGCTGATCTTCCGATGGCCTCGCGGGGGAATCATGAGTTTGGGTATAGCTGTTCTGCTTCCATCGGGTACAGATCCAGACCTTTCCTCCAGCAGTTTCTATCTGAGCATAGTCAGTATCTTCACTGGGGAAATTCAGTTTAGAAGATAAGAGTGAGTAATCTCCAGCTTCGACAAAGCCCTTTTTTTCAGAGCCAGTATCGGCATCGGCAAAGCTCATAAGCTTCTTGGAGAGTGTAATGTGTTGTGTCGACATAGTAGTGTAAATGTGTTTATTAATATATCCTTGAATCTCAAGCTATTGAATCTTCCATTATGAATCAAGCCAATCTTTACCGATCGAATTATTCGGAAACCTCTTGAGCAAAACTTCATGAATTTAGGCCTGTACTAAGAGCCAAATGTTATAGATTTGTGCATCCACAAATTAAGACATTGAACCTATGAAATTCTTTATCGATACCGCGAACCTAAATGACATTCAAGAAGCCTATGATCTTGGTGTTTTAGACGGAGTTACAACCAATCCATCTTTGATGGCTAAGGAGGGGATTTCAGGACATGACAATGTAATTGCTCACTATAAAGCAATTTGTGACATTGTGGATGACAATGTAAGTGCCGAGGTAATCGCTACCGATTTTGAGGGGATGATCAAGGAAGGTAAAGAACTCGCACAAATCGATGACAAAATCGTGGTTAAAGTCCCAATGATCAAGGATGGTGTAAAAGCCATTAAGCATTTTACTTCTGAAGGCATTCGTACTAATTGTACTTTGGTGTTCTCAGCAGGACAAGCCATTCTAGCTGCGAAAGCTGGTGCTTCTTATGTATCTCCTTTCATTGGCCGACTTGATGATATTGGTTATGATGGTCTTGAATTGATCGAGCAAATCGTTCAAATCTATGACAACTACGGTTACGCAACGGAAGTGCTAGCCGCATCTGTTCGCCACACCATGCACCTGATCCAGTGTGCCGAAATTGGTGCTGATGTAGCTACTTGTCCATTGAAGGTAATTACCAGTCTTTTGAATCACCCATTAACTGATAAGGGCTTGGAGCAATTTCTTGCTGACCATGCAAAAGCAAATGGCTAAAACATTAGCGCGAACTTCTGGTTATTCCCCAAATGACCCGATTGTTTTTGCGGAAATGTATATAATTAAGGTAAAGGGGAAGGCCAAAATTCCAGACTACATCCAGCTCAGGGACGAGAATTTTGTTCTGATTGCTTATTTCAGGGCTGATCGTCCACTGAAAAAATTGGAGAAATATGGACTGGAAGGCAAGGAAGTTGCGTTAGAGAAAGTAATTAATAACTTGCCTTTCGGTAAACTTCAAAAATTAGAAATCTAGTATGCCCTTTTCAGGAGAACCCATTGTTCAAATTACTGACGCCAGTATTTTTCAAGAAGATCAAACCGTTCTCAACAATATCAATCTAAAAATAGCCAAGGGAGAATTCGTTTACCTAGTCGGTAGAACGGGTAGTGGTAAGAGTTCTCTGCTAAAAACACTCTATTGCGACCTCCCACTTCATATGGGAAGTATTCGCATTTGTGATTTCGAAATCGAGAAGATCAAGCGGAAGGAAATACCGATGCTTAGAAGAAAATTGGGGATCGTATTTCAAGATTTTCAACTGCTACCCGATAGAACCGTTGCCGAAAACATATTCTTTGTAATGAAAGCCACCGGCTGGAAGGACAAAGCCAAGATGAAAAGTCGGTTGGCCGATGTGCTAATGAAAGTCGGTTTGGGTGCCATTTCTAATAAAATGCCACATCAACTATCTGGAGGAGAACAGCAAAGGGTTGTAATTGCCAGAGCATTAATCAACGAACCATCAATTCTAGTAGCAGATGAACCTACAGGAAATCTAGACCCGGAAGTATCTGAAGGCATTTTCAAAACCTTTGAAGATATCAATCGAAGTGGTACTGCCGTATTGATGGCCACACATGACTTCAAGCTCATTGAAAATTATCCGAAAAGAACGCTTAGCTGTGAAAACGGTCAGGTGTTAGATTCTGCGACAGCGCCTGTTACATAGACACGTCTATATCTTCCTTCATATCATCAGGCAACTTATCTCTTTCAAGGATATCTAACTGGCTGTTTAGGATGTGGATCTTTTGTCTTAACAGATGAATAAGCCTGTCTAGAACTTCATCAGACTGCTGACTTTCCAGAAAAACATCTTTCAAGTCTTTATAAATCACGTCAAGCTCCTCGAGGTCGGCATCCAAGAAATTGAACATGCTACCCGTTTCAAGCTCCTCTGTAACCTTATCTCTTTTCTTAGAAATGATTGATGTGTAAAAGAACTCGAGCTCTTCAAATTTTTCCAGATTCGATGAAGCTAACACTTCAACATCATCAAAAGAAGTCACATCTGGGCTCTGGGGCAAAAACTTATCTGTCAATAAAAATGCCACTGCCCCTATTAGAAGAATCACAGCTGCCTTCCAATACCAAAGCGTTACAGACTTAGGTCTTAACTCGGTTTCAATGTTACTCCAGACCTCAGCCTTGGGCTCCTTTAGGTCAAACGAGCTCTTATTGTTTTCAATAAATCTCTCTAGGTTATCTTTATCCTGCATACTGCAACTCCTCTCTGAGTATTTCTCTCAATTTCTTCTTTGATCTATTAAACTGTGATTTTGACGTAGATTCCGTAATGCCTAGTACCTCTGCAATTTCTTTGTGGTCATAGCCTTCCAAAAGATACAAGGTCAAAACCACTCGATATCCATCAGGCAAGCGAGATATACCTTCGTTAACAACCGTGACATCGTAACTGATATCTCTAGACTCTGTCTCTACTACTCGATCATCAAACTGGCCAATGTCATCAACAGATTCTAAATCAAGTCTTCGTTTCTTAACCAAATTAATGGCATTGTTAACGACTATTCGCTTTAGCCAACTACCAAAAGAGGCAGTTCCCTTATAGTTTTTCAGGTTTCTAAAGGCGCTCAAAAAGGACTCTTGCAATACGTCTTCCGCATCCATTTCACTTCCGGTAATGCGCAAGCAAGTATTATACATTGCTTTGGAATAAAGCTTGTATAATTCATATTGGGCTGTACTGTCACCAGTTAGGCAGCGATCAATAATTGGTTGATGTATGTTCTGATATCCTGTTTCCAACGTCCAAAATCACACTAAAGACATCGCAACCATTAAAGGGTTGCATACTGAAAGATAAGCATAAAAAAAACCCCGACTAGTCGGGGTTTTAGGAAAGTGATTTCTTTATATCTATCCTTTGTTCAAAGCTTCTAAGCTCGTCTTTGCCAATTCGAAGTCTGGACTCAAGGCTAAGGCCTGACTGAAGAAATTCTTAGCCTCTTCATTCTTCCCTTGCTCCACGGCCATTAAACCTCTCATATTTTGTATAGCTGCTTTAAATGAAACCTCTTGTGCGCTGCCATCACTCTTACTCAAGGCAATCTTGTCCCCATCTTTCAGCTTAGCCTCCATCAGGTTCAAGTTCACTTCTGCTTCAGCAAAACGTTGTAATGAATACTGAAGGTAAGCCACTTGATAGTGTACCTGAATATCTTCAGTTTTTAGCCAAAGCTTTTCATAGTACTCAACAGCTCGGTCATACAACCTTAAGTTTTCATAGCTAAGCGCTATAATCTCAAGAGCAATCTCATTGTTAGCATACTTCTGAAGGAAATCCATTCCTACAAGCGCACTAGAGGAGAACTGTGAAGTGTTGTAGTAGAGCTCAGCCAACATACGCATTGCCGCAGAATCAACCGGGTTCAGCACTAAGATTTCCGTCAAAGCTTGCTTCTGTACAAGTACATCATTGTACTGTTCGGCTTTTCTAAGAAGCGCAATTGCTTTTGCGTACTCATTTGATATATAAGTACTGTCTTGCGCCATTATACTTTGGCTTCCAAACATCAGTGTGATGGCCAGCACTAAAAATTTAATCTTCTTCATTTTTATTATCGGTAACTAAATTATTTCAGTGATTTAACAACATTCAAGCCAAGTTCCCTACCTATGGTCAGTAAGTAACTGTAAGACTCTTCAAATTCATTTCTGATTTTACCTTCCAAAACCGCCTCTTTCAACGCTTCCTTGATATCTCCGATCGTCTTGCCTGGCTTCAAGCCAAAAACCGTCATGATCATTTCTCCGGTAATTACGGGCTGAAAGTTACGAACTTTATCCTTCTCCTCTACCTCCAGCATACGTTTTTCAACTTTATCGAAGTTCTGGAGATAGCGTTTTACCTTATTATTATTTTTAGAAGTAATATCGGCACGACAAAGGGTCATTAGTGCTTCAATATCATCTCCAGCCTCAAAGAGGAGTCTCCTTACGGCAGAATCGGTAATCTCTTCTTTTACCAAGGCTATTGGCCTCAAGTGAAGTCTGACCATCTTCTGCACAAACTTCATTGATTCTCCCATTGGAAGCTTCATTCGCCTGAAAATACCAGGTGTCATGCGGGCACCTTTGTCTTCGTGACCATGGAAGGTCCACCCTACTCTTTTGTTAAAGCGCTTAGTGGCTGGCTTGGCTATGTCATGCATAATAGCTGCCCACCTCCACCAGAGATCATCTGTATTTTTACTTATGTTATCGAGAACTTGAAGCGTATGGTAAAAATTATCCTTATGTGATTTGTCTTCAATACTATCTACCCCTTGCAACGCTACTAATTCTGGAAAAATAAGCTTCAGAAGACCACAATGGAATAATAATTTGAAACCATAAGAAGGCTCGTCAGACAAAATGATTTTATTCAATTCGACAATGATTCGCTCCTTTGAGATAATCTCAATGCGATCTTTCATATCGATGATACCTTGAAAGGTATCCGCATCAATGTCAAACTTCAGTTGAGAGGCAAAACGGATAGCACGCATCATGCGTAAGGGGTCATCCGAGAATGTCTCATCTGGTTCAAGGGGTGTTCGGATAAGCCTCTCCTTCAGGTCGTTGACACCGCCAAATGGATCTACCAATTCACCATAGTTAGACTCGTTCAAGCTAATAGCCATCGCATTGATCGTAAAATCTCTCCGATTTTGATCGTCTTCCAGGCTACCATCTTCCACGATCGGTTTACGAGAGTCTCTTTGATAGGATTCCTTTCGAGCCCCTACAAACTCCAACTCTAAATCACCATCTTTAATCATGGCTGTCCCGAAGTTTTTGAAGATTGAAAGCGGCACATGATCGCCCAATACCTTTTTGACAGCTTCTGCAAGCTGAATACCACTTCCAACACATACAAAGTCTATGTCTTTGGATGGCCGTTTGAGCAACAAATCTCTCACGTAGCCCCCAACTACATATGTTTCTAGCCCCTCACTCTGAGCGGCTTGACTGATAGTTTTAAAAATGGGGTCTTTGAGCTTATTAGCTAGATTCATCGATCAATTTCCTTAAAAGGCACGCAAAGTTAGCAGTTTATCTTATGGAGTTCAAAACGAACAAAAAGACATCTATTTAAAGATTAAAAATTGCCCGTCAGATTAAATTGAAATTCTTACCTTTGTATCCCATAAGTTAATTTCTCTTATCACACTTATGGCTTCTGCGAAATACATTTTTGTTACTGGTGGTGTTACTTCTTCTTTGGGAAAAGGAATCATTGCTTCATCATTAGGAAATCTTCTACAAGCCCGTGGATACCGGGTGACCATTCAAAAGTTTGATCCTTATATTAATGTAGACCCAGGAACGTTAAACCCTTATGAACATGGGGAATGCTACGTAACTGATGACGGTGCAGAAACTGACTTAGACCTAGGTCACTATGAGCGATTTCTAAATACGCCTACTTCGCAAGCCAATAATGTGACTACTGGACGCATCTATTACGATGTAATCACCAAGGAAAGACGTGGTGACTATTTAGGAAAGACGGTTCAGGTTATTCCTCATATTACAGATGAGATCAAGAGAAACTTCTTTAGACTTGGTGAGACAGGTGACTATGACTTTGTGATCACTGAAATAGGTGGTTGTGTGGGTGACATCGAGTCACTTCCATTTATAGAAGCAGTAAGGCAAGCGCGATGGGATGTTGGAGAGAATAACTGTTTAGTTATTCACCTTACCCTGATACCTTACCTAAAAGCAGCCAAAGAGTTAAAGACAAAGCCTACACAACATTCCGTCAAGCAATTACTAGAAGCGGGAATTCAACCAGATATTCTAGTCTGCCGTTCTGAGAAATCATTACCGAACGACATTAGAAAGAAATTAGCACTATTCTGTAATGTTCAACTTAACTCAGTCATTGAGGCCTTAGACGCTGAAACGATCTATGATGTGCCTCTTTTAATGAGAAAAGAAAAGCTTGATGAAAGGGTGTTAACGAAATTAAAGCTCCCTTCTAAAGACCAGCCTGAGATTGATGACTGGAGAAAGTTTTTAGGGAAATTGAAGAACCCTACCAACGAAGTAAACATTGCCTTGGTCGGCAAATACGTTGAACTTCCTGATGCTTATAAATCAATTGCCGAGGCTTTCATCCACGCTGGAGCTCACTTAGAGTGTAAAGTGAACGTTCACTGGATTTCTTCGGAATCGGTAACCGCAAAATCCGTACATAGGACCTTGAGAGATATGGATGGTATCTTGGTAGCACCGGGTTTTGGTGAAAGAGGTATTGAAGGAAAGATTGAGGCTATTAAGTATGTTAGAGAAAATAACATACCGTTTTTCGGCATCTGTCTGGGTATGCAATGTGCAGTGGTTGAATTTGCCAGAAATGTGCTCGGCTTAGAAAAAGCAGCGTCTACCGAGTTAAACCCAGATACTCCCGATCCCGTGATTGGGCTGATGGAAGATCAGAAAAAGATTGAGGACTATGGTGGCACGATGCGACTTGGTGCTTATGATTGTAAGGTCAAGAAACCATCAAAGGTCTATAATGCCTATGGTGCTGTGAATGTAGCAGAGCGACACAGACACAGATACGAATTCAATAATGAATACCTGAATGATTTTGAAAAGGCCGGAATGAGCGCAGTTGGGGTAAACCCAGAGTCTAATCTGGTTGAAATCATAGAAATTCCAGATCACCCATACTTTGTGGGTACTCAATTTCATCCTGAACTCAAAAGTACCGTGATGAACCCACATCCACTATTTGTTAGCTTTATTGCTGCTATAGTGAAAAACAAAAAGAATTAATTTTACAGAAATGGATAGAAATCAGACCATTGGTCTCGTTTTAATAGCGGTTATACTCATAGTATACTCAATAGTTTATAAGCCACCGGCTCAAGAACAACCTTTAGAATTTGCAGATACAACATCTGTTGAGCAAGTGAACCCTGGGGTGCCAGTTCAAGAAGCCCAGCCGGCTGAGATTGTTAATGAGACACCAACTACCAATGACCTTTCGGCCCAATTCGGAGTTTTCGGTGCAGCCATGCAGGGTACTGAAGAGACTTTCGTAATCGAGACAGATAAGGCAAAATACACTTTCTCAAATAAAGGTGGAGCTATCAAGTCTGTCGAGCTAAAAGACTATGTGACCTTCGATCAGCAACCCTTAATGCTTTTTGATGAAACCTCCAGTCAGCGGGTATTAAACCTTCCTACTACTAAAGGCAACATTAACCTGAATGACCTCTATTTTGAATCTAATGGTGCAAACAGAACCATTGGAACAGATGGCAACACTACTATTCGCTTTACAGCAAGTTTGGGAGAAGGCAAATCTGTAGAACAGGTTTACACCATTACCTCAGGTAAATATGTAGTAGACTATCAGCTAAAAATGAACGGTCTTCAAAGCGAAGTTATCGGCAGCGAAGCCACTATGGCATGGGCTGTAGCCATGCAACGATATGAGAAGAATCTGGAAGACTCCAGAAACAAGACAACGCTTAGATATTATACGCTTGATGAGGATTCTGATAACCTAAGTGCAACTTCAAAAGACCCACAGAAAGAGACCATTGGTGGAGTCAAATGGTTAAGTTTTTCGCAAAAGTTCTTCAACTCAGGAATTATCTCTGAGAAAGGGTTTAATCAAGCAACAATTGGTTCAACCATAGGCTTAGACTCTACCATTGTAAAAGAAGGTCTTATGGAACTCTCCATTCCAATGACTGACGTTTACGAAGGTGCAAACTTCACTTACTACTATGGTCCAAATAGTTATAAAGGCTTAAAGAAGGTAACCGAAGGCTATGAAGACAATGTCTACATGGGCTATAAATTGGTGAGTTGGGTCAACAAATACATTATTGTTGAACTCTTCGGCTTCCTTGAAAGATACATTGGCAATTATGGAGTGATCATTATGATCATTGTTTTGATTGTCAAACTTGTTCTATTCCCATTATCGCGTAAGTCATATCTCTCCATGGCAAAAATGAAGGTCTTAAAGCCTGAGTTAGATGCTATGAAGGAAAAGGTTGGCGGAGATCAGCAGAAGATGCAACAAGAGCAAATGAAGCTCTATCGTGAAGTCGGTGTCAATCCAATTAGTGGTTGCATTCCGCTCGTCTTACAAATGCCGATTTTGTTTGCGATGTTCTTCTTCTTCCCAAACTCGATAGAGCTAAGACAGCAATCATTCTTATGGGCGACTGACCTTTCCACTTATGATGTGTTGATCAACCTTCCAGTAACAATACCCTTCTATGGGTCTCACGTCAGTGGTTTCACATTGTTAATGACGCTCTCTACCCTACTCTATACTTGGTCCAACAACCAAGTAAGTTCGGTACAGGGTCCAATGAAGAGTATTGGCTATGTAATGCCAGTCATTTTCATGTTTGTGCTTAACAGCTACTCTTCGGGTTTGAGTTTCTATTACTTTGTCTCTAACATCATCACATTCGGTCAGCAGACTTTGATCAGAAGGTTTGTAGATGAAGACAAAATCAGAGCTACACTGGAAGAGAATAAGAAAAAGAATGTGAACAAGAAGAAGTCTAAGTTTGCCACGAGGCTCGAAGAAGCCATGAAGGCAAGCCAAGAGGCACAACGCCAGAAACAAAAAGGCAAGAAATAGTTAAAAAAGGAGGCTCAGGCCTCCTTTTTTATTGAAGTCCACTCAAGACACATACAATATTTCATCTTATAAATACTCCAAACTGGGTCTAAAAACAACTATATAGCACGTTAAGGAATCGCATTATACTTTCGACTAAACTTATATCTTTGTAAGCTATTCGTCAACCAAGTAAAATCTACTCCTAAATGAAATTTACCTTCTTTGGACATGCCTCTTTTTTGATAGAGACAATGGGAAAGAAATTACTCTTCGATCCGTTCATTACTCCTAATGAATTGGCTAAGGAAATTGATGTAGACGCTATAAAACCAGACTACATTCTATTGAGCCATGGTCATGCCGATCATGTGGCGGATGTAGAACGGATTTATGAAAACTCAGAGGCGACTATTATCTCCACTTACGAGGTGGTAGGATGGTTCGGAGCTAAAGGCTTGGAAAGAGGACACCCTATGAACCATGGCGGTGCTTGGGACTTCGACTTTGGCAAAGTAAAACTTGTCAATGCGGTTCATTCAAGTTCAATGCCAGACGGTAGTTATGGGGGGCATCCTGCAGGGATTGTCATTAAAAACGAAGAAGGCTGTTTCTACTATGCTGGCGACACTGCATTGACTAAAGACATGGAGTTGATTGGAGAAGAGTTTAATCTCGATTTCTCCATTATGCCAGTAGGCGATAATTTCACAATGGGTGTTACTGACGCTATGAAAGCGGCAAAGATGGTCAAATGTGAAAAGGTTATCGGAGTCCACTTTGATACCTTTCCTTATGTTGCCATTGATAAAGAAGCATCAATGGCAATTGCCTCAGAAAATAATGTACGGTTGACACTACCAGAAATTGGACAAACACTTTCACTATAAGTAACACATGGGTAAAATTATCGCTATAGCAAACCAAAAAGGAGGTGTAGGTAAGACTACTTCAGCCATGAACTTGGCTGCCAGCCTGGCTGTGTTAGAATTTAAAACATTGGTTGTTGATGCCGATCCACAAGCCAATACTACTTCTGGTCTTGGGCGTAACCCAAGAGAAGTAGAACTCAGCATTTATGAGTGCATGGTGGGCAAAGCCAATATCCAAGATTGCATTGTGCAAACTGATGTACCTCATCTTGATCTTGTACCATCACATATTAACTTGGTGGGTGCAGAAGTAGAAATGGTCAATTTGACCAATCGAGAAGAGAAAATGCGCAATGTGCTAGGCGAAATCTCTGACAATTATGACTTCATACTAATTGACTGTGCTCCTTCTCTAGGATTGATTACCATCAACTCTTTAACAGCAGCCAACTCAGTCATTATTCCTGTACAGTGCGAGTACTTTGCGCTAGAAGGTTTAGGTAAGCTTCTAAACACTATTACTATCATTCAGAAGCGACTCAACTCAAGCTTGGAGATCGAGGGCATACTCTTGACAATGTATGATGTGAGACTTCGTTTGTCTAATCAGGTGGTAGATGAAGTGCAAACGCACTTTAAGAATATGGTTTTCAAAACCATTATTCCGAGAAATGTAAAATTAAGTGAGTCACCAAGTTTTGGCATTCCGGCCATCCAGCATGATGCGGATAGTAAAGGTGCACTCGCATATTTAAATTTGGCTAAAGAAATCGCTGATAAGAATCAGTAATAATACTTTTTAATATGGCATCTAAAACTCCAAAGAGTAGAAACGCATTAGGTAGAGGTTTGGGAGCACTTTTGGAGGATTCCTCAACAAACGCTGCAGAATCATTAAACAAAAACCCTGTTGGGTCTATGAACGAAGTTCAACTAGATCAAATTCAGGTGAACCCATATCAACCTCGAACACATTTTGACAGACAAGCGCTTGAGGAGCTAGCGGATTCAATCAAGGTACAGGGTATTATCCAACCGATAACGGTTAGAAAACTCAGTGATGATGAATTTCAGTTGATCTCAGGAGAAAGAAGGTTTCAAGCGTCCAAGATTGCCGGCCTTGAAAAGATTCCTGCCTATGTAAGAACTGCTGATGATCAACAAATGCTAGAAATGGCATTGATCGAAAACATTCAGAGAGAGAATCTGAATGCGATGGAAATAGCATTAAGTTATCAAAGACTATTAGAAGAATGTGATCTTAAGCAAGAACAGCTTGGCGACCGTGTAGGAAAAAATAGGACAACCGTTAATAACTACTTAAGACTACTTAGGCTACCCCCGGACATTCAGGCTGGCATTAGAGACAAGAAAATCTCGATGGGCCATGCCAGAGCCATTGTCAACGTAGATGATGTCGATAAGCAGCTACATATCTATAAAAAGATTGTTGAAGAAGAGCTTTCGGTAAGAAAAGTAGAACAGTTGGTACGAGATTTGATGTCTTCGAGCAGCGATAAATCTGGAAACGAAAAGAAAGGCAGCACACAGCACAGAAATTATGAAGTGCAACAAGTGCAACAAAAATTGTCTTCACATTTCGGAACGAGGGTTGGTCTCAAGGCAGATAGTCAGTTTAGAGGTGAAATAAAGATTCCTTTTGTATCTACTGAAGACCTAAATCGCATATTGGAAATCATAAATATGTAATGCGACTTTTTGCTTCTATTACCCTTTGTCTTTTACTTACACTTCCAGTTTTGGCTCAAGAAAATAATGCCGTTTTAGAAAACGGAATTATTACTGGGAAAGAGGTGAAAGTCGATCCGAATCAGAAGTTTTATAATCCAAGAGTCGCTTCTAGTAGATCAGCAATTATTCCCGGTTGGGGACAACTCTATAATGACAGTTGGTGGAAGGTCCCAATTCTTTATACGGGCTTCGGGGTCGCGATACACTTTATCGGGGTAAATGAACGGAACAGAAACGAAAACCTCGACTTTGCAGCCGCAGAATTGGCAAAGGATACACCCAATGAAAACCTCATAAGAATTTATAGAAGACGTGCTGATAATTGGAGGAAGAACCGAGATTTGGTAATTCTCACCATGGCAGGTATTTACGCCCTACAAATTATTGAAGCAGCCGTGGATGCTCACCTGAAAGGATTTAATGTAGACGAAAATTTGGCACTGAATATTAAACCAAAACTTGGAGTGATCTCCAACGGTGTCCCCTACCTCGGTTTTGGTGTCACCCTCCCGATTGGACGATGAAGATTTTATTACTCGGTTACGGAAAAATGGGTCAATTGATAGATCAATTGGCAACCCAGAGTGGTCATCAGATCATTGCGAAGATAAATATTGATAATAGGTCAGATCTCGATCAACTCGATAATTCTAAGGTCGATGTGGCCATAGACTTCAGTCAGCCTGAAGCAGCTGTTGATAATATAAAGTGGTGTATTGATCATCAAATCCCAGTAGCCGTTGGCACCACTGGGTGGCTTGACAGAAAAGCTGAAATAGATTCTTATTGCCAAACTAAAGATGGCACCTATTTATATGCTTCGAATTTCAGCATTGGCGTTAACCTTTTCTTTAAGCTGAATCAGCAATTAGCCAAGCTGATGAATAACCAAGAGCAGTACTCGGTTAAAACAAAGGAAATTCACCACACACAAAAACTCGATTCGCCTAGTGGTACTTCCATCACTATTGCCGAAGGCATAATTGGGCAAATTGATAGAAAATCAGATTGGGTCAACCATAAAACCAATCAACCCAAAGAATTGGAAATCATATCTGAGCGCGTTGACCCGGCACCCGGCACCCATGAGGTAAGTTATAGCTCAACAGTCGACACCATCGAAATTAAGCACACTGCACATTCTAGGGAAGGATTTGCCAAGGGAGCCATTGCTGTATCCGAATGGCTAAAAGATCAGAAGGGTATCAAGTCCATGGAAGATTTCCTCAATTTCGACTAATTACCAATCGATCGGTTGCACGCCCTTTGATTCTAAATAAGTATTTGCTTTGCTAAAATGACTACCTCCAAAGAATCCCCTATGCGCTGATAAGGGCGAAGGGTGCGGAGACTTCAATACTAAATTGTCAGTAGGACTCACAATGGCTGCCTTTTTCTGGGCATAACTACCCCAGAGAATGTAAACAATCTCTTTTTTGGACTTGGCTAAATGGGTGATTACCGAGTCAGTAAACTGCTCCCACCCCTTCTTCTGATGGGAACCCGCCTGATGTGCTCTGACAGTTAGGGTCGCGTTCAATAAAAGTACTCCTTGATTAGCCCAGCGTTCCAACGAACCATTAGGTGGAATATCTCGACCGAGGTCATTCTTTATTTCTTTGAAAATATTGACAAGTGAAGGAGGAAAAGGGATTCCTTCATGCACAGAAAAGCAGAGACCATTAGCCTGACCCGGCCCATGGTAGGGATCTTGACCCAAGATAACCACTTTGACGTCATCAAATGAGCACGCATCGAATGCCCTAAAGATATCCTTGCCCTTGGGGTAAATCGTTTGACTCTTGTACTCGTCTTTAACAAACGCAATCAATTGTTTGAAATAGTCCTTCTCAAACTCGTCTGACAATACTTTTGACCAACTTTCCTCTATTTTAACACCCATCGAATTTTCTTAAACGCGGTTAGTTATTTTCGAACTAATCTATAACTTTAAATCACAGAAGTAAACAGAAAATGATTGTTACAGCGACAACTGAGGGCATCAAAGTTTGTGTAGAAACAAACTATCAGGCGGAATATTCCAGTCCAAGTCAGTCGCACTATGTATTTACCTATAGAATCACCATTGTTAACGAAGGTGATTACACCATTAAACTCCATAGAAGACACTGGTACATTCACGATGCTAATAATGTAATGCGTGAAGTAGAAGGTGAAGGTGTTGTTGGACAACAGCCCATCCTAGAGCCGGGTGAGAAACATCAATATGTATCGGGCTGTAACCTGAGGTCTGGTTTTGGAAAAATGTATGGCACTTACCTCATGGAAAAAGTGGTAGATGGCCGAGAGTTTGAGGTTGCCATTCCTGAGTTCAATATGGTAGTGCCCTACCTGATGAACTAGTTTTGTTCGAAATAGTCTCCTTTTTTCATTATTGGTTAAACAGAGTCGATGAGCACTCACTGCACTCTCCTTTTGTCTACAACCTGTTCACAGAAGTCATCTCTCGACCAAATGCAAAAGACAATGAGATTGAATTTCTAAGACAACAACTCAGGTATTCAAAAAAGGCAATTGAGGTTGTTGATTTTGGCGCTGGCTCCAAGCTTACAAAAAAAACAAATCGGTCGATAGGTGGCATAGCAAAGCACGCATCGACACCCTCCAAATTCTCGCGATTCTTGAGCAAGACCATTGATCATTTTGGCTTCTGCAATATCGTAGAACTTGGCACGTCTCTAGGCCTTAACGCACTCTATTTGAGCCAAAATCAAAATACTCAGGTCACTACTTTTGAGGGTGACCCAACCATTGCGCAATTGGCCCAAGGCCATTTCGAAGCTTTTGGAAGAAAAAAAGTCAACACTATCGTGGGAAATATTGACAGCACGCTTCCTCAATATATCGATGCTCTAAACCCAATAGACCTAGCCTATTTGGATGCAAATCATCGTTACAGTCCTACTCTTAACTACTATGAGTTAATCCAACCAATGACTCATGACAAAAGCATGATAGTAATTGATGACATCCATTGGTCAAAGGAGATGAACAAGGCTTGGCTAGAATTAAAAGACCGACCAGAAGTCACTCTTTCGATAGACTTGTTTGAGGCAGGCCTATTATTCTTCGACCCTAAATTGGAGAAGGCTGACTATATCTTAAAGTTCTGATGGAACCATTTTCACAAATAATTCACTGCCCTGCCTCGGTGAAATGGAGTTATAGGCCACTTCCATAATATCAATCCGAAAACAATCTGAAAACAGGTCACGGTACTCGATTTCATTTCCCCCGAAGGGAGGCCTGTCCTCAAACAATGGGACTTTGAACATAAGACCGACTAATTGCCCATTACTCTTTAAGAGCTCCCTCATTTTCAAAACATAATCTCTTCTTAGGCTAGGGTTCAGAGCACAAAAGAAAGTCTGTTCGATGATCAGATCGAACTTATCGCTTAGCTGAAAGAAGTCTGCATGGATCAGCTGTTCATTTGGGAAATCAGGAATCCTCTTCTTAAAGGCAGTTAGTGGTGCTAGTGAAATATCAACTATATGAATATTCTTAAAACCATTGGCCCACAAATATTCTGCTTCGTAAGCATTACCCGCTCCAGGGATAAGTATTTTCAGTCCTTTATCTTCTAATTGATCAAAATAGGCTTTCAAAGGACTAGAAACGTATCCTATGTCCCAACCTATCTGATCATTTTGATATTTGTCAGTCCAGAATCCTTCGTTTAAGTCAACAATTGCGCTTTCTCTTTTTTCTGACATTGAATAATTAAAAAAAATGTGAGTACTTCGCCCAATAATTAAATGACCCAGCGTTTTTTAGTTGGTTGGCAAATCCATTAGGATCATGAGTGAAGTAACAGGTAAAAATAACAGAGATATTATCAGAATCGTTCTAATCGTAATTCTGATTGGTGTAGTAGTAGGAGGCGGTTATAAAATCAATGAAGACAGTAAGGAAAGGAAAGCACTCCAGACTGAATATGATCTGACGCGCGAAACGCTAACAACCAAGCTTGACAGTATCTCTGTGGAACTAAGCGGAAGAATATCTGAGATTTCTGAATTAGGAGGAAATATTGACTCATTGATTATTCTAAAGGACTCGATTACCGCTGAAAGAGATCAATTACAAAGAACTAGAGTTGCCAATAAAGCTTTGATCCAAAGATTAGATAGGAAAGTAAATGGCTATGAGGAACTCCTTTTGGCCAAGGATGAAGAAATTGTTCAACTGAAGAAGTTGAATAATGATTTATTGGAGGAGAATAACGTTCTGAAGGTAGATAAGAACGAATTGAATCAATCGCTTACCGAAGCTGCACAGCGAGAAGAAGCCTATAAGCAAAGGATTTCACTAGCCGCCAAACATAGAGCCGAAAACATCCAGATTTTTAATATCAATAGTAGAGGTAAAGAGCGTGAAGGAAACTTTAGAAAACGACAAGCCCAGAAAATCAAAGTCACTTTCAATCTAGCGCCTAATGATGTTGCTCCAGTTGCAGGACACCAAATTTTGATACAACTCGTAGACCCACTTGGGAATGTGATTTTTGATGTGGCGAGAGGCTCAGGTTCTTTCAAAATAGATGGACGTGAGGAGTTCTACACCGCCATGCAAGAGATTGTCTTTGACAACTCGAAACAAGAGCTATCATTTGTTTATGACAAAGGTTCTGAATTTGATGCTGGCGACTATAAAATCATCATTCTAGCGGACACATACGAAATAGGTCAATCCTCGTTCAACGTAAGATAAGGGCCAATACTTAATCGTTTAATAGTGAGTTAACGAGCGTGCAAACGTTCGCATTTCCGTTTCGGGCCGAAAGCCTTATCTTTCTTTTTTGGTTATAGCCCAACCCTCACTATGCTTCCTATTCAGAAGAATTTCACAAAATCATTTTTTGTAATACTCAGTCTTCCGGCAACAGCAATGGGATTTGCTTTGTCCGTACAAATCGCAGCTTTAAGCTGGATTCTAAACACTAAGTTCGGTTTTGACCTGCATGAGATAGGAATTGTCTGGGCCGCAGGACCTCTGGCAGGAATCATCGGCCAAGTGATAATCGGTCTTATAAGTGACAAAGTTTGGTTTTGGGGTGGAAGACGAAGACCCTTCATTCTGATTGGCGGAATGATTGCTGCTTTGATGCTTCTGGCTTTGCCAAATATTGACATCATCGGCAAAGCACTTGGTGTTGAAGAGTTCTTAGGCGTTGCAATTGCGGTAGCCCTCTCCCTAGACCTAGCCATCAATATCAGCTTCAACCCTACCCGATCCCTCATTGCTGATGTGACCACAGAAGGCTCTACTCGCACGAAAGGATATACCTGGATGCAAACCATCTCAGGTTTTTTCGGTGTGGTCGCCTATCTAATTGGCGCATTTGTCAGCAACTATATGCTCATCTATATGGGTGCGGCATTGGTCTTTGTTTTTTCAATAGTTCCTACACTCTTCATAACAGAACCTAAACAGCTGAATGCTAGCGAGGGATCTCCTGATGAAAGCAAGCCGGGTAACACCAACATGCCCGAATTCCTCAAAATATGTGTCGCACATGCATTTACATGGCTGGGTGTTCAGACCATGTTCGTTTATACTTTCGCCTATATCAAAGAAACAATCATGGGCTTCAGCACCTCAGAAACACTAGCTGAGGCTCAGAATAATGAGATTGGGTTTATCACCGGAATCTCTTTTGCGGTACTAAACACGGTTGGCTTCTTACTGCCTGCCTTGGTTTTAGAGCCCATAACAAAGAAAATAGGCAGGGTGAAAACACATATGCTTTGCATCGCTATCATGTCAATTGGTTACGTTCTGATTATACTTTTTGGACAATCGTCAAATATGCTTTTTATCCTTATGGCCGTAGTAGGAATTGGATGGGCAGCGGTGGTGAGTTTGCCATTCGCCATTATGTCTGAAACCGTAGATCAGAGCAGAATGGGACTGTACATGGGGCTGTTCAACTTATCGGTTGTTATTCCTCAGTTAGTAGCTTCAAGTCTTGGTGGTTTTATAGATGGCCAAGCCAACAAGAATAGCATATTCATTATCAGCGCAATTGCCCTAGGGGTTTCAGCTGTACTCTGGCTATTTGTTAAAGACACTCATTCAAAATCCTCTACCCTAAGCACATCAGGTGGGCATTAAACAACACAGCATGAAATTCATCCCGAGAATAGCAGTTCTATTAATCATTACTATGACAGCCTGCAATAAAGCCCCACAGTACGATACATTAGAGGACTACCCAGTTTACGATGGAGACGATTTAGGATTGACCTACACAAAAGAGTTCAGTGTTTTTAAAATGTGGTCTCCTACAGCGGAGGAAGTAAAAATCAATTTTTATCAGTTTGGAAATGGCGGTAAGCCAATGATCTCTTATGGTATGAAGAGGGGCGTAAATGGTGTCTGGTCGTTTAAGAACAATGGTGAAAGTAGTCCCATGTATTACACATACCAAGTAAGACAGAATGGTGTTTGGCTTCAGGAGAAACCTGACTTATATTCTGTTGCCGTAGGAGTCAACGGACAACGTTCGATGATTACCTCTTTGGATGAAACAGATCCGGAAGGATGGGAAAATGATAAAAGACCTGCACTGGATAATTATACAGACATCATTCTCTATGAATTACACATCAGAGATATGTCCATCCACGAGACATCTGGAGCCGTGAACAATGGAAAGTACCTTGCACTTACCGAAGAAGGAACAAAAAGTCCTAATGGGCTTACAACCGGACTTGATCACATAAAAGAATTGGGAGTCACTCATGTTCATCTCCTCCCAACTTTCGATCATAAATCAATAGATGAAACTCGTCTTGAAGAAGCCCAATACAACTGGGGCTACGATCCTTTAAACTACAATGTCCCAGAGGGAAGTTTCTCTACTGATCCATATGATGGCAGAACAAGAATCAAGGAGTTCAAACAAATGGTACAGGCATTTCATAAAAATGGCATTCGGGTTATTCTTGATGTGGTTTACAATCACACTGGTCAAACCGAAGATTCCAACTTCAATCAATTAGTACCTGATTACTTCTATCGTCAAAGGGCTGATGGCTCTTTTTCAGATGCATCCGCCTGTGGCAATGAAACAGCCTCTGAAAGGCTAATGATGAGGAAGTATATGATTGAATCAGTCAAGCATTGGGTAAATGAATATCATATTGATGGGTTTAGGTTCGACCTGATGGGCATCCATGATAAAGAAACAATGAATGACATTAGTAAAGCTGTGAGGGAAATTGACTCGACCATATTTGTGTATGGTGAAGGCTGGAAGGCTGGTGATTCCCCGCTGCCAGATGATCAGCTTGCCCTTAAGGCAAATACGTTCCAAATGGAACAAGTATCTGCCTTTAGCGATGATTTAAGAGATGGTCTTAAAGGCAGTGTGTTTGAGCATGAACAAAGAGGTTTTGTAAGCCAAGGTGGTGGAATGAAAGAGAGTATCAAATTTGGTATTGTAGGATCAACACAGCATCCGCAGATTAATTATGAAGCTGTCAACTACTCTAATGCACCTTGGGCGTCAGAGCCTTCCCAGACCATTAGTTACGTTTCTTGTCATGACAATCATACCCTATTTGATAGATTGAAGATATCGAATCCAGAAGCCTCAGAAAAAGAGTTGATTAAGATGCACAAGCTGGCTGAAACAATTGTACTTACTTCTCAGGGCGTTCCTTTCATTCATGCTGGCATGGAAATGCTAAGAACGAAAAATGGAGAGGAGAACTCTTACAATTTGCCTGATGAGATCAATCAGATAGTTTGGACGCGTAAAGAGGAGTATGAAGATGTATTCAATTACTACAAGGACTTAATTGCCCTTAGAAAGAATCATCCTGCTTTCAGAATGCCTGAAACAGAGATGATTCAAGACCATTTAGAGTTTCTAGATACCCAGGGAGAAAACTTTTTAGGCTATCGTTTAAAGGACAATGCCAATGAAGATTCTTGGAAAGAAATATTAGTGCTATTTAACGGTAGTGACCTAAATAAAACGCTAACCCTGCCAAAAGGCAATTGGTCTTTGGTTGGAAATGGTCAGGTCATAGATGAAAAAGGCATTGGTCGATCAAGGTTTGGAAGTCTTACTGTACCTGCTATGACCGCCTTCATATTAAAGCAGAATTAAAAACTGAGCTCTGTCTCAAACACTTTGATAGCATCGCCACTTAAGATGACCCTTTCCTCCTTAAGTTTTGTGGTCATTTTGCCCGTCCGGTCGGATGCCTGCAATGCTTTAAACTCTAGTCTTTCCATTCTTTTTGACCAATAAGGAGTTAGAATAGTATGCATAAATCCGGTCACTGGATCTTCTTTGATCCCAAGATTCGGAGCAAAATACCTGGAAGCAAAATCATAATCCTCATTTCCTGCCCAAGCCGAAACGATTACTCCATTCACGGCTAAATTGGATATTGCATCTGAATTAGGATTGGTATTCAAAAGAGTATTCAAGTCCCTGAAAATCACAATGAGTTCATTTGGAACTGTAAGTACTTCTGCCACCTCTCCCCCAAATAATTCTTCAAGCCTAGAAACAGCAACATCACGTTCTTCAACTGGGGTCAATGAAGGAAAATCCATAGAAAGACTGCTATCGTAATTCTGAGTCACAATGAGCTCGCCACTCAATGTATTGAAGATGATTGGTTTTTCGGCAGACCAGTATCCCTCATTAAACAAGACATAAGCCGAAGCCAATGTAGCATGTCCACAGAGCGGCACCTCTTTGGCAGGTGTGAACCATCTAAGGTTACAAGAGTCTTTCCCAATTTTGACAAAAGCAGTCTCTGAAAGATTCATTTCCACCGCAATCTGCTGCATCTGTGAATCGGTAAGGGACCTATCGACTATGCATACAGCCGCAGGGTTACCTTTGAATAGCTCCTGTGTAAATGAATCAATTTGAAACAGCCTCATTCTTTTTTCTACTTTTAAATATCACGTTCAATACCACCCCTACCAAAACCGCGGTCATTCCAAGGTAAGTAAGAAGATTGAAAGTCTCATCGAAAAGTACATAACCAAAGCCCAAGGCATAGATTATTCCGATAAAATTGATATTCGCTACTTTGGCCAACTCTTCAGATTGATATGACTTTGTCATGAAGTATTGCGCTACCTGAGTGAGCACTCCAATTCCTAAAAGAATCACCCACTCCACACCTGCCGGCATTACCCAGTTAAACCCTGAATATATGGCTACCACCGGAAGAGTAACAAGAGGGAAATAGAAAATGATGACAAGAGGATGTTCTGAAGTTTTCAGTTTTCGAATCATATTGTAGGCTACGCCAGAAAAGAAAGCCGCACCAACCCCAAGTAAGGCCATCTCTATCGAGATTCGAGTATCGAACCCTTTGATCATGACAATACCTCCAAATGATACTGCAAAAAACAGCCACTGCAATGGGCTGACTTTTTCTTTAACTATCCATATGCCTAAAATAGCAGTGAATATCGGACTCAAAAACATTAGAGTTACCGCGCTCGCTAAGGGAATTTCTTGAAGAGTGGTGAAGAACATAATCAGAGCTATTGCTCCTGCCAGCCCTCTAATCAACAGAATTTTCCTGTTTGTCCCTAAAAGGGGCACTCGTTGATACTTCAATGCCACACCTGACATTACAAACGAAACAATTGAGCGAAACAAAATGATTTCAACAGCAGGAATGTTAGGAACATACTTTATTAGAACATTCATTACGGCAAAAACAAATGTTGCCAATAGCATGTAAATCACTCCTTTTGAAATCACGTGCGAATATCAGTTTTTAGTGTAGATTTAAAAATTAGTAAACCAATTAGTTATGGCCTTAAAAGTCGGAGCAAAAGCCCCTGAATTTGAATTGAAAAGTACTTCTGACGAGAACTTCAAATTAAAGGACAACGTTCCATGTATCATCTATTTTTATCCAAAGGATTTCACGCCTGGCTGTACTGAAGAGGCATGCAGTTTCAGAGATGGGTTTACTGAATTGAGAAATCTGTCAATTGACGTCTATGGTATCAGTAGAGACTCTATTTCCTCTCATAAAAAGTTTCGTGATAAAAATGAACTCCCTTTTCACTTATTAAGTGATCCTAAAGGAGAAGTCTGCAAATCTTATGACGCCTTAATCCCGGTAGTCAAAATACCCAAACGCATAACTTATCTCATAGACGGCAACATGCAAATAAAAGCTGTTTATGCTGACCTATTTGGATTTAAGAAACACCTAGACAGCATGATTCGAGAATTAAAAATTGAATAAAACTCAAAATTCTTCGTTCGAATTATAAATTTGTACCTCTTATGCACAAGAGTCTCATGAGGAAAACCATTCTATTGTCTTTCTGTCTGTTGATTAACGGATGGGCAATGGCACAACAGTTCGTGACTACTGGAGATTTTGATCGAATCTCAAAGGCGAGTATAGGCTTTGGTCTAAATACCTATATTGGAGAGCTCAGAAGGATTTCTGACTCTCAATTTCAATCGGGTGCAAGTGTAAGCCTTGGCTATGAGCACCTTTTTACGGATAACATAGCTATAAGAACTTCGTTTAGCGTTTACAGAATACAAGCGGATGATTCTCTATCTCCAATTGCAGCCAATAAGCAAAGAAATATAAATTTTAAGGCGGTCAATGTCGAGTTCGTTGCTCAAGCAATGTACTATGCCTTTCGACATCCAAGATCTGGTTACAAGGACAGGTCTTTCATAAATCCCTATTTTCACTTGGGGCTTGGTATTACCTCTAACAATCCCAAAACATCTGTTAACCTTAACGATTATAAATTGCGACCACTGTCGCTAGAAGGAGTTCAATATGGGGGAATTGCTATGGCTATTCCATTTGGTGTTGGTACTAGTATTTATGTTTCACGATACGTGGACATTCAATTTGAGGTACAATACACCATTGCACTGACAGGATACTTAGATGATGTTAGTGGTGTTTATAGGGACCCATCATCATTCAGTGATACTAATGGCGTGGACGCTACCACCTTGGGCATTCTATCCGACCCACGGGTCACACTTTCTCCTCCTTTAGCTCCAGTTTCCGCAGGGACGGCCAGAGGGGACTTATCAAATGATGCATATATGAGATTTGGCTTTAGAATAGGATACTACTTGCCAAAATCGCTTTACGGAAAGTCTTCGATCCGCTGTAAGGTGGTTAAGAGGACGAGATAGTTCCGTCAACTATCTCAACTTTTCTATCAGACATTTCTGCCAAATCATGGTTGTGAGTTACTATCACAAAGGTTTTTTTAAGCTCATCCCGGAGTCGAAAAAAAAGACCATGAAGTTCTGCTGCATTCTTTGAATCAAGATTGCCACTGGGCTCGTCAGCAAAAATAATTGCCGGATCGTTGATGAGTGCTCGTGCTACAGCCACACGTTGCTGTTCACCACCTGAAAGTTCCGAAGGCTTGTGATCTAATCTCCCTGTCAAGCCTAATATTCCCAGAAGCTCATGACCTCTTTTTCTTACCTCTTTTTCAGGTCGCCCCCCGATAAACCCAGGAAGGCATACATTTTCCAAAGCAGTAAATTCTGGAAGTAAGTTGTGAAATTGGAAGATGAACCCAATCCGCTCATTCCTAAAATTCGCTAACTGTTGGACTGATAGCTGAGATATCTCCTTGCCATCAATAATCAGTGAGCCTATATCTGCTAAATCAAGTGTACCTAAGATATGCAAGAGAGTGCTCTTACCCGCTCCGGAAGCTCCTACAATAGAAAGAACTTCCTCACTTTCAACATGGAGATCCACCCCTTTCAAAACATTCAGGGTTCCATACGACTTTCTAAGATCAGTTGCTCTTAACATTGGCAGATTGATAACTAGTCAAACATAATGATTAATGTCGTATTGTTCTCAAATCCATCTATGTAATAGTGGGAATTCCCTTGTTATTATAAGCCCAAAGATTTAGCTTCGCACAAAATTTTAGACATGAATATTCACGAGTACCAAGCCAAAGAATTACTTAAAGGATACGGAGTTAAAATACAAGAAGGTATTGTTGCCGATTCTGCAGATAGTGCTACTGAAGCCGCTAAAAAACTTAATGCCGATACTGGAACAAGTTGGTATGTAGTGAAAGCTCAGATTCATGCAGGTGGTAGAGGAAAAGGACAAGTTCAAGAGACAGGTTCCAATGGTGTGGTTTTAGCTAAAAGTTTAGATGAAGTCGGACCAAAGTCAGACGCAATTTTGGGAGGAACCCTAGTCACTCACCAAACTGGTCCAGAAGGAAAGAAAGTCAACAAGGTATTGATTGCTCAAGACGTTTATTACCCTGGTGATTCTGAACCAAAAGAATACTATTTATCAATTCTACTAGATAGAGCTAAAGGCTGCAATGTCATAATGGCCTCTACAGAAGGTGGAATGGACATTGAGACTGTAGCTGAAGAGACTCCAGAGAAAATCATTAAAGAATGGATTGACCCACGAGTTGGACTTCAGGGATTTCAAGCAAGAAAGGTTGCCTTTAAGTTGGGCTTAGAAGGACAAGCCTTCAAAGAAATGGTGAAGTTTATTTACTCTCTTTATACAGCATATGAGGATAGTGATGCATCACAGTTTGAAATTAATCCTGTATTAAAAACCTCAGACAACCAGATTTTAGCGGTTGACGCTAAAGTCAATTTGGATGACAATGGCCTTTTTAGGCATAAAGACCTTTTAGAGCTTAGAGACATTACTGAAGAAGACCCATCTGAGGTAGAAGCTGGCAAGTACGGTTTAAGTTATGTAAAACTTGATGGTAATGTAGGTTGCATGGTCAATGGTGCGGGCTTGGCAATGGCCACTATGGATATTATCAAGCTATCTGGTGGCGAGCCTGCCAACTTCCTTGATGTTGGGGGTACAGCAAATGCTGAGACAGTTGAGGCTGGCTTCCGTATTATCATGAAAGACCCTAATGTTAAAGCTATCTTGATTAATATTTTTGGCGGTATCGTGAGATGTGATAGAGTAGCGAATGGGGTGGTTGAAGCTTATAAGAAGATAGGCAACATTGAGATCCCTATTATTGTAAGGCTTCAGGGCACAAATGCTGAAGAAGCGGCTAAAATCATAAATGAAAGTGGTTTAGCAGTACAATCCGCAATTGTCTTGAAAGATGCGGCATTAAAAGTACAACAGGCTCTATAATAAAGTCTGCACCCGTAGCTCAACTGGATAGAGCACCAGATTTCGGCTCTGGGGGTTGAGGGTTCGACTCCTTCCGGGTGCGCAAAAGTCCTCAATAGTAAATTGAGGACTTTTTATTTTTGCCAATTAGTTGTAAATTTGAGCTCCTCGACCGAGATTTTTTTGCTCTAACCCCGTCATTTAATTAGTTTTGTATTAATTGAGTTTATCTCGATGAGAAAATTTGCTTTCATCTTTTGCCTATTTTTAGTGTTTGCTGAGTTTGCAGACGCTCAAAGCTTCTACTCTAGAAGAAGAGATCGTCTATGGATGCTCTCCTATGGCATCGGATACTCTTTGTATAATGGAGACATGTACGATTTCTTGTACGATGGCTTCTCGGCTGCCGCAAACCCCACTATTGGCGCTGGAATAAGAAGAAAGTTTGGATCACAGTTGTCCCTCAGATTTGACGTAAACTGGTATCAACTTGGTGGCAATGATGCCGAGGGTGGTGCAAGTGCCATAATTAATCGGCCAGCGGGCAGGGCTTCGGGTGAATCTGATACTCGATTCATTAGGAACCTTAATTTCAGAGCTAGGAATCTGGAGATGTCATTAATGGCTGTTTTCAATCTGATCCCTGTAGACGGAAGCTATACAAGAAGACCAATTGTAAACCCTTATTTAATGTTTGGTATTGGGCGTAGTACCAATCGACCAAAGACATACCTTCCTGGTGAAGCAGGAAATTATACTGTTAATCTTTGGGAGATCCAGACAGAAGCGAACGCACCAGTATCTAGCTATCCAAAGACTGTAACAGTGATTCCGTTCGGAATTGGTGTTAGAATTAAAGCTAGTCGACAAATAGATATTTTATTAGAAGGGGCTAGGCGTTTTACATTTACAGACTATTTGGATGATGTTGCTACAGTATACCCTAGTGTGGATGAGATTATTGAATGGAATGGAGGAGTTGGTTCACCACAAGCTCAGATAGCCTTACAAATATTTGACAGATCTGTAGAAGGAGGGTTTGAGCAAAGGCGCCCTGGCGATGTAAGAGGAAGGGAGAATAATGATGCTTATTATATTTTTCAAATTAGACTAGAAATGTATTTGCCCGACAACTTCCTTTCGGAATTATTATCATCATCTCGAAGAAAGCCGAAATTTAGATAACCCAATAAGGGCGTCAGTCTAAGACCTCGAACGGAGATGCTTTACTTTTGTATTCTACAATAAAGGACTTCAATTGAGTAACCAAGTCAAACTCAATCTCTGACTTATCCCCTTCCAGTATTTTGGCAATATTATCTAAAGTTGATTTTACACTCGAAAACTCTATCGTACGGGTTTTAGCTATCATGATTTTCGGATGATGAGTAGCCATATTGTTTTCATTGCTGTCAAGCAACTCTTCAAACAGTTTCTCCCCAGGTCTAAGTCCAGTAAATGCTATCTCAATATCCTTACCTTCAATCAGTCCTGACAGTTGGATCATACGCTTTGCCAAGTCTACAATTTTGACAGACCTTCCCATATCGAACACAAAGATTTCACCTCCATTACCCATCGTTGCGGCCTCCAATACCAAGCTGCATGACTCTGGAATCGTCATAAAAAAACGGGTGATTTCTGGATGTGTAACAGTAATTGGCCCACCATTCTGAATTTGCTTCTTAAATATTGGTATCACTGATCCATTAGAACCTAAGACATTCCCAAATCTTGTCGTGATAAATTTTGTGCTATCCGTCTTGTCCAAAGATCCAAGAAACCCATTTAATGATTGTACATAAATCTCAGCGGCACGCTTTGTGGCACCCATAACACTTGTTGGGTTCACTGCCTTATCTGTGGAAACCATCACGAATTTCTGAACATTGAACTCTACAGATATGTCGGCCAAATTCTTAGTACCCATCACATTACACTCGATCGCCTCTGGCACATTAGCCTCCATCATAGGCACATGTTTATATGCTGCCGCATGAAATACCATATCTGGCTTATAAACATCAAAGCATGCCCTAACTCGTTTAGCATTCGTAACATCTGCCACAAAACAGACTAGGCGCTCATCTAACTTGAGAATTGATCGTAGTTCATTTTCAATTTCGAATAATCCAGTTTCCCATTGATCTAATAGGATCAACTGTGAAGGGTTATATCTTACAATCTGCCTTGCTATTTCACTTCCAATTGAACCGGCAGCGCCTGTTATTAGAATAGACTTTTTCTGCATCTCATTAGAGACAAAATCGTTATTCAAAACAATTGCATTTCTGCCAAGTAAATCTTCAATCCTTACTTCTTTAATCTGAGAAATATCAAACTCACCTCCAATCCATTTATCTGTGGAAGGTACCGCAGACACTTTTATACCGAATTCTAGACATCGATCGACTAAGTCATTTTTCTTGTCTAGGGAAAGGTTGGTAACCGCAATAATAAGCTCAGTAGGACCATGCTTTAATACTACCTTTTCAAACTCAGCAGTAGCAGAATAGATCTTTACACCACCAATAACATTCCCTATCTTTCTTTCATTGTCCTCAAGGAAACCAACTACCTTAATGTTTGATTTAGTATCATTGTCGAGTAACTGCTTTGTCATCATTCCAGATCTACCGGCACCCATAATAAGAACCTTTCTCTCCGCCTTTGGACCAGTACGATAAAATGCAAAGAGTTCTTTAACCAGCAATCGATAACTAATTGAAAGAACCAATGAAACAAGAAAAGCAATAAGCGCCACCGAATATGGCAAAGAGTTCTCTGAAAGATAATTGACCGCAAATATGATAAGAAGTGTAACCAAATTAGCATAAAGTACCCTAAGTGTATCCTGAATCCCCGTATACCTAATAATTCCTGCAAAACTTCTGGTTAACAATGACCCTATAAAACCTGAAGCAGTAAATATCAGTGTCCCCCGAAGAAAGTCAAATTCATAAAGCTGGTCTATTAGAAAGTTCAATCTCAGCAGATAGGCAACCAAGGCGGATACCGAGAATACCATCAAATCAATAAAGACAATTATCCATCTAGGAAGTACGTTAAGAGTTTTTATTCTACTTATCATCCTTTCAACAATAACCTGTTTAAGCTCTTTTCGATTCTATGCATTTCTGGATCTCCCAGGTTTGAGCCAGAGGGTAGGCAGAGTCCGTTATGGAAGAGCCTTTCCGATAATCTATCACCATAGTATGGGAAATGACTGAAAATCGGTTGCATGTGCATCGGTTTCCAGAGGGGCCTTGATTCTATGTTATCTGCAAGCAAATGCAACCTAATCCTTTCTCGATCTAGGCCAAGAGAGCTTTCATCAATAACCAAAGCTGAAAGCCAATGATTTGAGAAATAATCATTATTTGGTTCAACCAGGAATTCAACACCATCTAATCCCTCAAGAAGTTGTCTATAAAAACTATTGATTGTTCTCCTCTTCTCTACCCAATCGTCAAGCACTAGCATCTGCCCTCTTCCAATACCCGCAACCACATTTGACATTCGATAATTATACCCAATGGCACTGTGTTCATAATGAACATAGTTATCTCTTGCCTGTGTAGCTAAGAATCTAGACCTTTTGATCCATTCCTCATTATTTGATAACAGCGCTCCACCTCCTGAAGTAGTGATAATTTTATTTCCGTTAAATGAGTAAATACTCATGTCTCCAAAAGAGCCCAATTTTCTATTCTTGTAAGAACTACCAAGTGCCTCGGCAGCATCTTCGATTATTGGTATTTCATACTTTTTACAAACCTCAATTATCTCATCAAGCTTAGCTGGCATTCCATAAAGATGAACCAAGATTAAAGCCTTAGGCACATTTCCTGTCTTAGTTAATCTATCAACAATGGCATTCTCTAAATGCTCTGGTGACATATTCCAGGTTTCTGGCTCACTGTCTACCATTATAGGAACACCTCCTTGATATATGATGGGATTAACCGAGCCAGAAAATGTGAATGTAGAAACCAGTACTTCATCATATTGCTTCACACCCAAGATTATCAAAGCGAGGTGAATTGCTGCAGTACCACTTGCCAAAACTGCTGCATGTGGAACTCCTGAGTAGTCCTGGAGATCAGATTCAAAACCATCAACATTGGGGCCTAAAGGTGCTATCCAATTGGTATCGAAAGCAGTCTGAACAAATTTTTGTTCGTGTCCTCCCAAGTGGGGTGAAGACAATAAAATCTTCGATCGATCAGTCATTATAGTCTATTATTTTCCCTGGGTTTCCAACCACAATAGCTCCATCTGGTACATCCTCAATAATGACCGCACCTGCTCCAATAGTCACCCATTTTCCTATACTCAGATTGGGAATAACAGTAGCGCCTGCTCCAACATGTGTTCCTTCACCCACATGCACTGTTCCACATAGAATTGCTCCTGGAGAAATATGCGCATAATCGTCCACTTTACAATCATGATCAACACAAGCTGATGTATTAATGATTACATGATTTCCAATATCCACGGAACTATTTATTGTCGAGCCAGCCATAACAACAGTACCTTGACCAATAGATACATCATCACCCAAAGTAGCATTGGGATGTACAGCCCAGCCAAACTTGGCACTGAGCTTCTCTGCGATTCGCTTTCTGATTTTATTCGACCCGATTGATATTATAACATCCTCACTTCCTATTGAAAAATCAGAATCATGAATTACATTATAAGACTGAAGTGACTCAATCTCAGGGTTGGCATCTACTAAATAACCGATATCAACATTCTGCTTTTCTAGAATATCAATAATTACTTTGGCATGTCCTGAAGCTCCAAATAGTATCATAATTTATTCCCGGTAAATTTTTCCATTGTCTGCGAAGTGGCAGAACTAGTTTCTTTTGTTCTAAAAATTTTTAAGACAGTTAAAAGTAAGATTTTGAGATCTAAGCCAAAAGATAAATGATCCACATACCAAACATCGTATTCAAACTTCTTTTCCCAGCTAATTGTATTTCTACCATTAACTTGAGCCCATCCAGTTATACCTGGTCTCACACTATGCCTTCGACTTTGCTCCTCACTGTAGAGTGGTAGATATTCTACCAGAAGAGGCCGTGGACCAACAAAAGACATATCTCCTTTGAGAACATTAATCAGTTGTGGTAACTCATCTAGAGACAAGCCCCTCACAATCTTCCCTATTTTGGTCAGTCTATAAGCATCAGCCAAAAGGACACCGTTTTCGTCCTTGAGGTCATTCATTGTTTTCAATTTCGCAATCGTGAAAATTTTTCCATTTTTCCCAGGTCTTTTTTGAAAAAAGAATACACTTCCTCCGGTCATCACTATCATCACCAAAAGCAAGAGAAGGAAAAAAGGCAAAAGGGCTACTATAACTAGAGTGGCAAAAAAAACGTCAAAAATTCTCTTAAAAAAATATCTATACATCTGCCAGTTTCATAAAACGGAAGATTTTTTGATTAATTTGATTTACATCAAATCGTTCACGAGCCAAGATAAGACTCTCCTTTCCCATACTTTCAATTTGTTCTGGATTAATTAGAAAGGATTTCATTGCCTCTGCAAGTGCTTCACTATTTCTTACCGGAATAAGTAAGCCATTTTTTCTATCCTCAACAGTCTCTCTACAACCTGGGTGGTCGGTTGTAATGATGGGTTTACCCATTGCCATTGCCTCCTGAATCGTACGCGGCAAACCCTCATTATAATAACTAGGGAGCACGAAAACATCAGCCGCATCCATAAATGGACGGACGTCATCGGTCGTACCAAGGTAATTTATCAAACCTGACTCATGCTGTCTGTTAATTTCATCTTTTGAAATACCTCCCGGATTAGGATCTATCCAACCCAACAGTTGTACTTCAAAGTTCCCATGGGATTGCCGAAGTAGAGTTGTTGCTTCCAAAAGTTCTGGAATACCCTTCTCCCGTATCATTCTTGCTATGAAAAGAAATACCGTCTTGTCATTTTTAGTATGACTAGCTCTACTCTTATAGTGATTTAAATCTACACCGGTACCCTTGATTACTGTGGATCTTGAGGCTTTCGAAAGAATTCCCTCGGATTCAAAAAAATCTTTGTCCTGGTCGTTTTGAAAGATTACACCATTGACAGAACTCAAGGCACTTTTATACAAAGCTTTAACAAAAAAACGCACCATTCGACTTTTGAAAGTTGATTGATCAAAGCCTGACCCTTTACCTGTTATTAATGCAAACCTTGATACATCTTTTGAACTAAGAGCTCTTAACCCGAAGACGACTGGCTTTATGGTATAAGCTAGAACATAGTCTGGTTCGATGCTTCGTAGCTGTCTCTTAAACTTAAAATAGGCTCTGACGTCTTTGATAGGATTCAGTCCGGTTCTGTCAAACTCAGTAGATATGCAATGGACACCAATCTTCTCAACAAGAGTTCTGGTTTTTTTATCTATGAATGGCGCTGCTGCATAAACTTCGAAATCCTTCACAAGACTTTTTAGTAAAGGTCCTCTGAAGTTAATTAGAGAAGAGGCGAACCCTCCAATTAATAAAAAATTAGGCTTTTTGGAGTTTTGCAATCTCTTTAAGTCTTTGATTGTGCTTAACTTGTCTCTTTTGCTTTAGAAATGCCACTCGTCTATCTGAATAAGCATATATAATCATAAACATAAATGGATAGAGTATTATTCGCTGTCTCGCGATCAAGCCAATGTTTACAAGGGCTAATCCAGCGCCAACTGCGAAGAGGCCAATGAATACAAAACTAAAAGCCATTAACCTATCCCTACGAATGCTGAATGCTGCTCTCTTAACCGCTTTCCAATTTTTAATTACTAAAAACCAAATTATGTATATATCTAGAAAACTAATCACTTGTAACAAGCTAGTCACCTCCCAAGGGAACGGTCGAAGCAAGATATTTATAGGTGCTTGAACAAAACCAAGCGGCCCTTCTGAAACAGTAATCTCACTCCCTCCATATGACGACTTTCTACGCTGATCTTCTGCAAAATTGGTTACTTCCGTAATATCAGTGACCCCAACGACTGACAGAAAATACAATGCCCCAATGGAAGCAACAACCAGAATGAAAATATTTTGCAGGTTAAATTTCTTAAAAGACCCTAAAAAATACGCTCCTGCTAATGCAAACGCAAGCATAGCAGCGACCTGAGGCCTAACTAAATAACACCAAAAGAGTCCAAAAGTCATTGCCCAAATACTCTGCTTTCCATTGTTTGAGACTATACCTGTAATAAAGACTGCGACCCCCAGAAACATCCAAGTATCCTTACTAACATTTGCAGTCCAAAACCATAATGATGGATAGATCAAAAGTATATAGAGATATTTTTTATACTCGATACCTCCATAGGCACGATAAAATACCTTGGCAAAATAAAAAAGGCCTATAAGGCATAGAGAAGAATATAATAACCAAGTCCCTCTAAAGCTTTCACCGACTAATAGGATCATAAGTGCTGCAGGATAACCCACAAAATTCGTTCCTGTAAAAGCCGGCCCCCTCCAAGTAGTTGGATCAAATAACGGTGACATATCAAAGTCTCTGAAATACGATGCAAATTTCTGCCCCCATCTAAAATAAATAACAGGGTCAGCTCCTCCTCTATAGATACCAAACGCCACAAAGGCATATGCCAACACCCCAAAGAACCTTATAACCACAGCCCATGTCACAATATCATGGAACTTACTTGGCACATGTTTTTGACTGTAGAAGAATGCGAGTAAAGAAAACAATACTACAGCAATCAAAAGACCTGGAATTTCAAAAGAAGCCATTAGGTAGAAAGAGCCTTTTTATAAAACTCAATTGTTTCGTTTATCATACGTTCCAAATTGAAATGACTCTTTAGCCGGTTATAGGCTCTTTCCGCAACCTTCTCTTGTTTTTTGGGATTATCTAAGACCTGTATTAGTAACTCAGCCAATTTGTCAACATCATAAGGTGGCACAAGATAACCTGTTTTACCGTTTTCCATTAGCTCATTACCGGAAGGAACATCCCAAGATATAACCGGAGTCTTAGCACTGAATGCTTCGAGAAACACAACCCCAAATCCCTCAGACACTGAAGGCACCACTACCACATCCGAATTTGCCATATAAGCGCCTACTCTATTAGAATAGCCTAAGAATTGGATTTGATTTAACAACCCCATTTCTGTCACCAATTGTCTCAGGTGACTTTCAAACTCTCCCGTCCCTAGTATCAATAATTTCACCTCCCTTTTGTACCTCGATTTAAGCGTAGCCATAGCCCTAATCAGAAATTCATGCCCCTTAAAAGGAATCAGCCTACCGGCAATAATTATTTGCTTAGATGCCAACCTCAATGACAAATCGCCCTTGCTTAAGTAGTTCTCTGGCATATCAAACCCATAGTGAATAAGCCTCATTTTCTCCGGTGTCGCCAAGCGCGTTTTGATGAAGAAATTTAGCAGGCCCTTTGATATTGTATAGGAAGCGTCCATTTGTCGCTCTCCCCATCGACTGATTAGATAGTAAAGGGTTTTAGTCTGTTTGGTTGCATCAAAACCAAATTTGGAAGTAAAGTTATTATCGTAGCCATGCTTAGTTGAAACTAATATTGGCTGGAGCTTCATGAAAGCCTTGATCAGGGCTAGATGAAAATCAGCATGAATTAAATGCGTATGGATAATATCAAAATCACCATTATTTGCAATATTCTTAATCTTATTGAGCACCCTTAAGGTAGGGATTTTTCCAATATTGACTTGATAGGTCTTTACACCTAAAACTTCAAGACGATCGATAAAGTCTCCGTCTTCTCCCCCTTGATAATTCGTGTAAAGCCGAAGAAATTCAATCTGAACTCCTTCGGCCAAAAGTCCAGGGACCACTTTGAGCTGGTAGTTTTCAGCACCAAAAATACCTCCCTCTTTTTGTACAAATAAAACTCTCATCTATCTAAAGGAAATTACTAGTGTTCAAATTAAAGGAGCTTACAGGAATCTGACAATTTAATTGTATTCAAGTCTACAAGCCATTAGTTCGTAACCAATTAATTAAGGTTTTATTAAATAACTCTACTCCATTTTGATTCAAGTGATTACTGTCATAAAAAAAATCGTTACTTAAGTCCATTAGGTCATTGAAATTTACATACTGTGCCTGAGTTGAAAGCAGACTGTCTACTTCAGAATTATTTAGTCTTGAGTTATACAGGTTTTGAGTTATCGGAGCTTGTACCAATAAGAGCGGGTAATCATTATCTTTTATGAGCGCTACTATCTTTTCGAAACTGTCAATCTGGTTCTTCTGAAGCTCATAGTTTGAGACAGTGTGGTTTTGCTGAATAGTAGATTTCACGTTGATTTTCTGTACATATCCGCCTCTAACATATCTTTCATCATCTTTGATCAACGGCTCCTGATAGTATTTCTTCAACCCTAAAGCCTCTACAAAAATATCGTAGTTCAATACATTGAAAGTCTTCAGGTGATTTACTTTCAAGGCCATAGATACAGTATTCCAATTCAGTGGCTCATTAGAGATTATATCTAACGAAGACTCCACGCCATCATTTTGAAAAATACCTGGGTAGACTTCGTAAATGATAAGTTTCGGTTTAAAGTCCTGCAAATAGCTCTTGAGGAGTGCTAATGTCTGAAATGGTGTTTGCTGACTTGAGCCAAGAACAAAGATCTCAATACCCTGAGACTTGAATATTCTAGGGTCAAACCCCCTATAGGCATGAGAAGAGCCCAGAACAAGGATGTCAATATTAGAAACTGTATCCAATTCTTGAAGCCTTGTATACAAATGCCCATTGCCACCACGTACATACTTCATGTTTTTCTTAAACGACTCAAAAGGGATTGAACTGGACCAGATAAACATAATAATGGAGTAGCCTATCAAGGCGAATATTCCAAAGCCAATTATGTTTTTCAAAAACTTCTTCATTAAAATTGAAAGTAAATGAATGGAGATTCTTCTGTTTGCATGAACATTCCAATTAAGAAGATAAGGAAGGTATAGAAAGTCCAACGAGGCATTTTGGCAGAATTCAGCAACATTTTTTCTAATGCAAACTCATTCTTTCTACCCAACCATTCGATGCAAATGAAAAATGTAATCAAGAGTAGTAACATAAGTAAGCTACTTGATAAAAGTCCTACTGGAATAGTAAAAAAGCTAAGGTCAAAAATACCAGCATAGTACTGCCAAGCATGAATGACATTTTCAGCCCTGAATGCTACCCAGGCAAGAGTCGTTAAGGTGAAAGTTACAATGACATAGATCAATTCTTTAAGGCTAGGTAGAAACCTGTTTGCAGATACAACATCCAGGTTAGAACGATTTGAATTTGTGAGCAATAAAGGAATAAAGTAAAGAGCGTTTAATCCACCCCATAAAAGAAACGTCCAATTGGCACCATGCCATAACCCACTGACTAGAAATATGATAAAAACGTTACGTATCTGAAATGGCTTGGATCCTTTACTACCTCCTAGTGGAATGTACAAATAATCTCTAAACCAAGTAGAAAGAGAAATGTGCCACCTTCTCCAAAACTCAGCAATGTCTCTAGAAAAGTACGGAAAGGCGAAATTCTTCATTAAATCAAATCCAAAAAGCCTGGAAACCCCGATGGCAATGTCTGAATAACCTGAAAAATCACCATAAATCTGAAGGGCAAACAGAATTGCTCCCAGGAAAAGGGTACTCCCGCTATACTGAGATGGATCAGAAAAAATTTGGTTTACATAAACAGCACAATTGTCGGCTATGACTAGCTTTTTAAAGAAGCCCCAAAGAATCTGCCGCATTCCATTGGTCGCCTGGGCATAATCAAACTGCCTGCGCTTTTGAAACTGAGGAAGTAAGTGGTTAGCCCGTTCAATAGGTCCGGCAACCAATTGAGGAAAAAAACTAACAAAGGCCCCAAATGCTATAAAGTCATTAGTTGCAGACAGTTTTTTTCGGTAAATGTCAATGGTGTAACTCAGCGTTTGAAATGTATAAAAGCTTATACCCACAGGCAGTATTATACTAAGGGACCAAGTGTTTATTTCAAATCCTAAAAATGAAAAAGCTGATTGAAGATTATCTAAAAAGAAGTTGAAGTATTTAAAAAAACCTAGGACTCCTAAGTTTACCAAAATACTTGTGGCTAACAAAGCTTTCCTACGAACAGAATTCTGGCTCCTCTCTAACCATAGGCCTATAATATAGTCTATGGTAGTACTAAGAAAAATTAAGAACAAGAATCGCCAATCCCACCAACCATAGAACACATAACTTGCTACAACTATAAGCGCATTTTGTAATCTCAGATTCCCCATAAATACAAACCAATAGAGGCCAAAAACTATGGGAAGGAAAAAGACAAAGTCTAAAGAATTGAATAGCATTAATATCTAGCTCACAAAGCTTTGATAAAGGATCTCCTATGTTAAAATAGAACCTAGAACCTGAATTTATAACTTACTTGAGTTTTGGTATCTGTATATGGTCAATTAAATAAAGAGCAAGAGATTTATCTTTGAAAATACCACCCGCTTCTGTGCAATTTTCATTCATCACTTTGATTGGTTTAGGGAAATTAAAAGGGGAAAGCTGCAAATTCAAAGTTCGCCATTGTCCTGTCACAATATCCGTATTTTTAGAGTGTGCCGGAAATGTAGTGGTGAGCAAATACTTGCTTCCAGAAGCCTTAATGTTGTTAATTGACGCCACAACATCTTCAAAGCACAAGTGAACCAAGCAATCTCTTGTGACTATCAAATCACTTTTCGGGAGTTCATCTTTGATTAGATCAATCACCTGAAAACTAACATTCTCTCTGGCAAACTGTTGTGTATTTCGATCGATTAGCGCATCTACAATATCTGCCCCTAAGTAATTTACGTTTTCAAGTGAAACATTTCTCATCCATTCAAAATCACCACAAGGTAAATCCAAAACACTTTTGATCTCAAATTCATCGATCACTCTGTTTAGCTCATCAATAACGATATGTGTTTGAGAAGGGTCCGAACCCGTCCCTGATCGGCTAGTTTCCCCCTTCCATTTGTTTGTGTTATAGATCTCGCTGAAGACTTTTTTTGCAGATTTTCCTTTCAGATACTTCTCAAGCCGTCTCTTCTTATAGTACCCATAAATCCTCAACAAACCATCGGGAGCGATTTTCTTAATAAAACCTTTCATTATTCTAGGAAATATATAGTGAGTGCTTCTAACGAATTGCACCTAGCAAATAGAACGTAAAATCATATATTCGTGTAAAATAAGATTAATCTTGCCAATTTTTGATCACCTCAATGTATTTGGGCAAGATGTTATGTAGGTGGTATTGAGACACTGAATCCCTCAACTTCGTTTTGTCAAAAAAGCCATTATTCACAAGTTGATTCATCTCTTGTATCCCTCTTGCCAAATCCTGAGCATCACCAGGTTGTACTAATAACCCGTTTACTCTATCTTTCACAATACTGATTGGCCCACTGCAAGCGCTGGAAACTACTGGCACCCCCCCATTTAATGCTTCGATAAGTACCATACCAAAGGTTTCACTCAATGACGGTAAAATTAAAAAGTCATATTGAGCTAATATTTTATCAACATCTAGTACAGGAGAATAAAAGTTAATGTTACTCAAACCTAACTCGTCTCTTTTGAGTACTAGTTCTTCCTTTAATGGGCCACCTCCGTAAATGTCAATGTTGATTTCATCCTTGAGCAGCCTGGCTGCCTCTATTAGCTGTTCATGCCCTTTTTCTTTAGAAAGTCGCCCCAAACACAGAGCAATAGGCTCAGGCCTTGTTTTTTTCCCGTTCGACACATGTTCACTGACAAAATTCGGAATCAAATGGATCTTCTTAATACCATAAATTCTCTCATGTTTTGCCTTTTGGTCTGGAGAAAGTGCTACCAATTTTAAAAACTTCTGATTTAAAAGTGTTGACATCTCCATAACTTTGAGTCGAGAAAAAAGCGACTTCTTAATATCAAGGTCATTATGAAGGATGTAGATTAATCTCCATCGTCTGGTCAGAATATTGATTCTCGCAATTTGCCGGAAATTATTAGGACCATTAGCAATAATTGACGCACCTAGGGGTATTTTACTTTTGAGATTTTGACAAAGCTCTCTTAGCCCTCTCAAGCTATTAGTTTTTTGAATATGGAATTCTTCTACCTTGACCTGGGGTGATAGGAGTTCAATCATTGGCCCACTACACTTTACAGCCAGAAAAGTAACCTCAAAACCTGATTCAATCAGCGCATTTCCAAGTAGTATTGTATGCTTTTGAGCCCCGCCTATGGAGAAGTTCCATATGAGAATATATACTTTCATTACATGAGGCTTTCTAGGAATTCCCTGATGACTTTCGTTGGTCTATGATTTCTCTGGACTAACTCTAATGATTTTAGCCCCATTTCTTCGATTGATGATCTATTTTGGAGGAGAATCCTGATTTTTTCCTCAAGCATTTTTTTGTTTCCTCTTTCCACAACAAAACCATTCTTTCCATTCTCAATATAACCGGAAGAGCCATCCACATTGGTCGTTACAGTGGCTAAACCATAAGACATAGCTTCGAGAACAGTAAAGGAAGCCGGGTCATGATTAGTTGGTAGTACAAAGATATCATGTGCCATGTATAACTTCTCCATAAACCCCATAGGTTGGTTGATCAATAGTACAACATCGTCAGAATATGGGCTCTTTTCTCTTATGCTCAGCATATTTTTGAAGTAAGCACCATCTTCATCTCCGGTGCCACAAATAGTTAATTTAATATTGTCGAAACCCTCTCTCAGTTTCAGAAATGTTTTTAACATCATCTCTGGATTTTTAGACTTGAAATATTTTGCCACACAGAGTATGTTTATATTATCCTCTCTGAAATAGGTTCTGCCTTTGATTTGAGCGTGAATTAAAAATGGAAAATATATCAGTCTTTTTGAGGCTAATGGATATTTATCAGGCGCTCCTTTACAAGGAGACATCCAATAAGCATCTAGCAGACCAAGAGTCATCTTAAGAAGTATAAGTTTTGGCTTAGAATAGTGTTGATGAATTCTTATTCGGTTATGAAAAACAACTCTGCATTTGAACCAAACGGCCATAAACAGAATCATGTAACCAAACCTTGAAAAAACTGGCCTGATTACTACGATTTCCGGTTTCTCAGATTTAAGATATCGATAAAGTGTTCTAAAAGAGGGGTAATAGTATGGTGAAAAACTATCAACTCCATCACCTCGTTTACGAAGGCTGCTTTTCATCTTTCTGATTGACCACTTAGAAGGACTTAGATAGGTAGATTTAGGCAAGTCTGTTTGGTCCACCTCATCTGGCTTATATACTAACAATTTGACCTCATGTCCATTGAGTTGAATCCCCCTAAACCAATTAAAAAGGTTGGTATGGTACCTATGATGAGTAAAAAGAATTTTCATCCTATCAGTTTAACTACCTGGTCTTTCCAAATTTGATAATCTAATTTTGCCTCATTTTGATCTTTTCTTAAAACAGCATGCTTTGCTTCATTAAGTAATGTCAGACCTTTTTTATTGATGAAAAATTCACTTATTGCCCCAGCTCCATCAGAAATGATCGTACAATTACTCAATGAAGCTTCTAACGCTGGCCAACCAAACCCTTCAGAAATTGATGGAAAAAGCAGGTATTTTGAATTCTGATAACAGTACTTTAAGTCTAAATCACTCAGATTTTCAAATCGCGTAATTCGGTGCTGAACACCTAAATCTTGTATCAGGTGCTCATTAGAGTCATTAAACGAACCTATTCTTAGAAAATGAAATTCAGCTGGTAAGTCCGCCAGTAGCTTGATTGACCATTGATTATTCTTATACCAGGCATCGGTACCCACAGCTAGCAAAATCTGGTTGTGCTTAAACAGGTTAATTAACATTGAGTTCTCAGTTTCAACCCTCGTCTGTTTAGCCCAAAACGGCTCAATTCCATTATGAATTACCTGCAAGTTTTGGTGAAGCGAGAACTTCGGCATAAACTTCAATAAGTCACTTTTAGTGTGATTTGATACACAAACCACTTTGTTTGCCCTAAACATCCTATTGAGGAAAAAGCGGTACAATCGTTGGTGGATCTTTGCAGATTTCGATTGAGGATAAAGCGTATGTAAATCGTGACAGATTACGATCGAGTCTTCATGCATAAATGGCACTAAATAAGCATAGCGCTCACTTATAACTACATGCTTTCCTTTGCTCTTCCTCTTTTTCCTTGAGAGTAAAATATAATCGATATACTTAGCTTTTAGTCCCCTTGCATTTGGACGAACCACCTCATAAGCGATGTTATTCTCTTGGAGACCACTAAGCAAACCATCAAAATATCGGTTCATACTATAGCTACCTCCCAAACTCGGGTAAATGAAAACCTTATCCTCATTCATTTAAAAGATCTCTCAAAGCGTTCTGACTGATTCCTTCTGGCAAGATAAATTGTCGTTTAATTACCTCGTTCTCTACCTGATATTCATCTAACTGAATATCACCTGGCTTAAAACTCCAGAAATCTAGTATTGAAGCGCCCTTTATTCTATCAATAGCTTCTTGAAGTCCAGAATACTCAATTTTAAAAAGTACCGTTGCCCTCCAGTAGACTGCAGGAATAATCATGGTAGAATAAAAACCGAAGCAGCCTTTGGCACTTTGAACAATTCGATTAAAATTCTCAACCTCTTTCAGGTAAGTGATATTTTCGTGTTGTGGAAGCCAATCAGAACGATAAGATTCTGGATGCAATTTGATTAAAAGCTTAGCCTTTTTACTCAAACAAAACTCATTCAGCTTATTATAAAACTCAATCATCTTTACTTTTGAGACCGTTTCTTCACCAAAAGAATTTTCGGCCAAAGCTTGGTCTATGTGCAAATAGAAACCTTCTTCCATCAAGTTTTCTTCCACCTCCAAATAAGGAATTAACTCCGGACTACCTATATATTTGATCTGCTCATCACTTACCTGTTCGATTTCTTTATGAATAGTTGCGTTAAAAGGACTAAAACACAAATACTGACTTGCCTTTTTTAGTTTTAATGGAAAATATTTGGCAGTCCAATATGCTCCCTTTTTCTGTTGTAACTTGGTATATAGTGCAATTAAGACCAGCTTAATCTGATCCGTACCTTTCAATGAGTTGCGAATAAATGAGAGTGAACTAAATGCTTTTTCTGACTGCTCCTGCTTAACCATTTGCACTACATCCTTCTTTCTCCAAAGCTTTTCTCTCGTGCGGTAATCACGATAATTAGTGAAAATTCCGTGTTGAAGAATGTACGTTTTTATACCTTCTTTTTGTGCTGTATGATTCAAAGCCATACTTAGACCAGACTCAATCGACATGAATATGATACCATCAGGCATCAACTTCTTTAAAATGTCTTGAGCCGAATCGAATTCAGACCAATAGCAACATTTAAAATCATTTGCAAAGTTCGGCACTTTAGGAAAAGTGGATGGAAGAAAAGTAAGTTGAAAATCATCTTTCAAATCCACAAAGACTTTTACCCAGTCCTTTCGAATTGTAGGCCAAATAAGCAGATAGTGTTTTTTATCAGACAATCCAGATTAAATATAGGAGGTTCTCTTCCTTTAGGCAGACAGGTTCGGTTGCAAACGCCCTATGAATGACAACAATCACTTAAAGTAGATCTTCGATTTGTTGGCCATTGGATTCAATAATCCACTCAACGAACTCACGGAAAGCGCCTTCTCCTCCCGATTTCTGTGTTACGTAGTGGACATGTTTCTGAATGTAAGCAGGTGCATTGGCAGGTGCTGCTGAAACGCCACAGACCTTTAGTAATTCAAGGTCACCGATATCATCACCGATGTAGGCGACTTCCGAGAGGTTTATACCTAATTCTGTGCAAATGCCTTCCGCTACCTGTAACTTTTTGCTAATTCCTTGGTGAAGCATGTCAATTTCGAGCTTTTCAGCTCTTCGCTTTACAATGGCAGTATCTTCTCCTGTAATGATGCCAACTGAAATATTCAATTTCCTGGCGAATAGCACACCTGCACTGTCTGAGGTATTGAATTTCTTCCATTCATTGCCTGTCTGGTCATAGTACATTCCTCCGTCTGTCCAGACACCATCAATATCAGTTAAAATTAGTTTAGGAAGATTCATTGCAGCATATCTAAATAAATGATTTCGTCTGCCTGAATGTCTTGTTTGGCTTTCTTACCCAATAGCTGATTCTTTTCAGACCATTTCAGACCATCGCCCGGGCTTAACAGATGTATATGCTTCTCCATTAGTGTCTCTCCTTTGGTTACATTACACTTTGTAGCTATACTTCTCTCAAGTTTAATTCTCGCACCTTGAACCGCCTCATTACTTTCCTTCTTCTTAGAACCAAAAGCCAATTCAAGATTCCGAATATCACGCACCATCCTGCGCATACCATCAGGAGCCAGAGAACCTGCTTGATCTGTACCCTTCATGGTTCTGTCAAGGGTAATATGCTTTTCTATAGTCGTAGCGCCCATTGCCACTGCAGCCAGAGGAATCGCAATGCCAATGCTATGGTCTGAGTAACCAATTTCAAATTCAGGATAACGATCCTTCAGAAAATGAATACTGTTGAGGTTTATATTTTTGTATTCGCTAGGGTACTGAGACAGACAGTGCAGAATGGAGACTTTTTTATGATGCCTAGTAATCACCTCCAAGGCATCGTCAATTTCTTCGACTCCTCCCATTCCAGTAGATATAATCATTGGAATATTCGTCTCAGCCATAGCGTTTAACAATGGTAAGTTTGTCAAATCTCTGCTGGCCACTTTCAACCGATCAGGCGTGAAAAGTTTTAACATATTCAGGCATCCAATGGCGCACAGGGTTTCAACAAAATCAAGACCTTTAGATTTGGAATAATTAAAAAGCTCTAGGTGTTGTTCATCATTAAGTTCTAGCTTCTCTCTATGCGCTCCGTATGTTCTACCAAACGAATGGGGAGAGTCATAAGGTCTATTCATTGCGGAAGCCGATAACTCCTCACTAAGATCTCTTTTGGTAAGTTTTACAGCATTCCATGGCTTTAGGTTCAAATTGAAAAGCTCATCCTTAACCGGCTGTACTGCTTTATCGATGAGTAACTTGGCAAGATCAACGGACCCATTGTGGTTTTGACCAATCTCTCCAATTAAATATGTATCTGGCATAATTCTGTTGTATTGCTTAGCTCAATGTCATGGTATCAAAAGCAAATCATGGCTTATTATTTACTAAAACTACTAATTCCTTCACTCATAACTTTCAAAATATCAGGATTGGCATCGGAGGTTGAAACTAATTGATTCACTGAAAAACCGGAATTCTCTTCTCCTATCATTTTATACAACCTTTGCATTAGTTTAAAATCTCCTGGTGTATCTATTGTAAACCTTAAATCATTTCTATCGGAAACACTACTCGGAGCTGTCTGCAACAGAACTTTAAACTTTTCTGGATTCTCATATAAATAATTAGTGACATGCTCCTGGTAAAAATCCTCGGCAGGGTCGTCTTTCAACATCTGCTTAGCCTTTTTCAAAGCAGACAACTTTACACCCTCACTAAACAAACCCCAGTGCTTTCTTATAGCAGGCATTCCATCTGCTCCACACAGACTTACATATTCGGTTTCTCCTTTTAAAGCCTCCAAAAAACCTCCTATCTCATTAATTTGAAGAAAAGGGTTATCCGAACAAATTCTTATAAGATTTTCTGCACCTAAATGCTCAGCACAATCAATAAAACGATTCAATACATGGTTCTCGCTCCCTCTATAAACAATTAATGCATGGTTTTCACCCCAATTTTCTAATTGATCATCTGCTGAATTTAGAGTGGTTGCCAGGGCAATGGGAATATTAAGTGTCCTCAGTTTATCCAACTGGATATCTAGTAGGGACATATTACCATAGAAAGGTCTAAGGACCTTCCCTGCCATTCTTGTAGAAGACATTCGAGCTTGGATAATAATAAGGCTTTTATCATTCATAGTAGAGATCTTGGATGGCCTCTTCATAGCTCGAAGTCAATTTTTTAGGATGATAGTTTATAGACTCTTCTATACAGTTTTTCGAAAGTTCTTCTAGAGAGACCTCATCAGTCAAAATAGATCTTGTCAAGTTTTTCAAATCCAAAAATTCATTTAACACAAAACCAGTCTTCCCATTTTTTACGAAATCCTCCATTCCATATCCGCTATATAAAATGGAAGGTAATCCATTTGCTAGTGTCTCCAACCACACACGAGGCAGTCCTTCTGAGTGAGAAGGTAAAATATGTAGATCAGCCTTAATTACGAGTTCCAAGAGTTGGCTTTCAATTAACAAGCCATGAAATTCAACGTTATCATATTTAATTTCATTCTTATAAAGTTTCTCATTTCCTTTTCCAACGACATGAAAAGTCAACTCTGGAAATGCGTTTGCCAAGGCGATATAATCTGAAAGCCCCTTTCTCTTCCAATCATTACCTATGAAAATAGCATTCTCTAAAACGTGTCTGACTCTGCTCTTCTTCTGAAAACTGGTAAAGTCATTTGGAGGTAGTAACAAATTTCTCTGACTATTAATCCCCCAGTGTTTCTTATTATGATTGGCCATAAATGGTGTCATTGAGTAAACATGGTCGACAAAGTCATAACCAGCATTTATGTCACCTTTTGTTGCTTTTCTCAATTCAGCTAAGGCTATATCTAATGATTTGTCATCAATAACATTCCTCATTGTTTTAAAAGTCCTTACGTTGAATATCCAAACCAGTAACTTTTGTAATCTCAAAAAACTTGTTTTAGGAAGATATACAACGTCAGCTTTCCAAAAACCCCATATAAAGCCAACTGGGCCAAAAAATCTTACAGGGTATCGGCAATTAAAGAGCTTCATGCCTGGCCCTTTTATCTTAGGAAGGTCTCCATGATTAATTTGCAAAGAATAAACTATAAATTTTTCTTTATCCAAGTATTTAGCCAAGGCCCTACAGCTTAAATTTTGAGCATTTGTCTGATTGACAAAAGCGGCAAGAAAGACTTTTATTTTTTTCAATCTTGTCTGCTTAAGCTTTCAATAGCTTGCTTTCTTCTATATTCTCTACGTCCGCCCATACTTTTTAATCTACCCTTGATTCGGCTTACGACTGGTCCATAAAATTTCATTTTATAATCCAAATCCTCCAATTTATATCCTAAGTTTTGCAGCAAAATATTCGTTTCCCTCTCAATTAGAAAGACATCTTTCCTCTTCAATTTTTCCTTCCACAAATTGACTCGATTTGCTGAAAGGTCTTTCCCTACAAGCTTATGTTGGTTGTGCGTATAAGAAGGCAAGAAAGTCCCATCACCGCCTTCTATCATACCTTTATTGAACTTAATACCCAACCAGTCACAAATACTTGAAATGGTAATTTCAGGCTTGGTCAAAATATCTTCATAACGAACAGTATAAATGTTTTCTCCTTGGGCCAATGGCGCTAAACCCCACCCTACTTTTTTCATCCACCAACGCGCGGCAGTTATGGGGTCCTTTGGTCCCCAAGGAACAGACATTAAAGAATTAAAAACTGCTCTTCCATCTCTAATAATATGGAGAAACTTCGCATTTGGGTATACCCTTTTTAGCGCTTGATAATGTTCAAAGTTATTGGGTGTATGGTCTACGAAGTACTGATAACTGTTTTTGAATCTAAACTTTAGAAGTTGGTCGAACACTTCTGATCTTCTCAATTCCCCAGAGGTATCTAGTTTTTCCAGAAACTCATCGTTATTCCAGAGTCTAAATCTAAAATTATTCTTCAGTACTTCCTTATCGGACTTTGAAAATGTGCCTTCCTTAAGTAACCTGAACTTAAATTGAGCCTCAGGTGCCGTAACACATTCTTTGGATGCATTAAGTAAACCAGCCAGCATGGTTGTGCCACTGCGTTCACACCCTCCTATAAACAATTTTGTGCTCATAATTCGGCTACTTTCTCCATTCTTTGTGTGGATCAAAGTTTAGTGCTTCTGTAGGTGAAATTTCTGCAATGAAATTCATTTACAACGTTAATGGCAATAAGAGTGAATGTTTTAATGAAAAAGTACCAAATCAACTGACCCATCATAGTTTGAATCAATTTTCAGTAAAAATCTCGAATAAATTTAGGCCCTTAGAATTGATTCGAATACTTTCCATCTCAGAATCGCTGACCATTCTAGATAAATCTCTTCTCAACTCTCTTTTACCAAGTCCTGGAAACTTACGGGTGTTATAAAATTCTGTTGATGGTTTTAATTTAAACTTTACCAACCACATATAAACCTTTTGTTTCCAACTTACCTGAATCTCGTCAAAGGAATCATCTGTTCTAACTTCCTCCAGCTCGATGATGTGCTTCATGATTTGTTCGCTGGCATCATCTTCAGCCCCATAATTCGCTATATGCTTCTCAAATGCTCTGCTAGTTTTATCATTGATAAGGCCTGACCAGTCATCTTTTTGGATATGCCTTTCTAAGATTTGAAGCACTTCTTCTTTTTTGTGACATACTATGCTGAAATCATTGGAGATATGTTTCGCATACTCATGACTGGTATCAGGCAAGTAGGCAAGCACATCCCTACCGAGCAATTTAGCTTCTAAACCTGTGGTACATGAACTATGAATTACGAAAGATGATGCCATTAACCAAGGAGTTGGTGGCCCACCATCCTGGACATGAAGGTTTTTGTATTTTTCACTCATGGCCCTCCAAAAGCCTGGATCTTCTGACGGATGCGGTCGTACCAGTACATTCAGTTCTGGAAATTTAATGGCTGTCTCTTCCACCAAGTGAGCAAAGTAGTGGAACATTCTTTCGAAATAATCAAGCTTATCTGTATAATGCAGTTCGTCAGACTTGTTTTTTATCCGGCCTATGTTGGTTAAAAGTTTCATAGGCCCTCCCTTACCTAAAGCATGGTTTACAGTAAAATTGGAAGGAAAGAACACAAAGTCACCATATTTGGCTTTTATCCGGCTAATATCCTTAGCAAATATCTTCTGAGCCAATTTGGGCTTTAATAAATCGACCCTTGGGTTACCTGTCGCTTTTACCTTATGAGCATATTCGGGGTACTCTGAAAGTATTGTTTCTTCTTCTGACTTACCCCAAGTAAAGACCAGGGAGGCTTGTTCTAAGGTTTCGGGAGAAACTCTTTGAGTAACATACTTGAACCTGTTATTTTGACTGGCAAGACCTTCCTCATCTAAGGAAACAATTTGAGATCCCTTGCTTAATAACTCTGCAAATTGATCTTTCTTGTTCAACGATATACTTTTGTCGAAATAAACCCCTTTTGGCAATTTATCCCGATGAATTGACAGTGTTCGCTCTGAACCGAAAATGACTATAAAACCATTTTCTAATGCTTTCTTGACAAGAAGTAACCGAGAAAGATAATCTCTCACTTTAACCTCAACCGCTATAATCAAATACCTCTTCTTCATTTAGCAGAATTGTCATTATTAAGAATGCCATTCAGAAAAATCTGCATATTGACAAACCTGCAGGCCATCATAGCCATATCCTTTGTCCAAGAAAAGTTTCTATGACTGTTAATTCTTTCCATCCAAAAATCGAATAACATTTTTGCCTCAGGAGTCTTAAAATCTTCTGAAATCAACCTCTGGTTGGATAGAAGTTCTCCCAGAATATCCATTTCCTTATTGAGGCTCAAGGGTTTTTGAGGTACCACAGAAGTGGATCCCTGAATTACTCTTTTGAGTTTTGAAACAATACCTTGAGTCCAACTGGGGTTAAGTCCTAGTTCCTTGACATAGCTGGAGTAAGGTTTCATTTTCGATTGGAAATAACGATGACTCAATGGCTTAACTGTGAACATTTCTCTAATTGACAATCGATAATTCATGAAAAAAGAAGCCAAGGGGCCATGATTGTAAACAATCATTCTTTCCAAATCATCAATCCTTCGAATGTTCTGGTACATAGTAGGCACATTGTGAATAGTTCTACACCAACGCAGCGTTTTGATGGTAGTAAGTCGCTCCGAGGAATTGAATTCTTCTAGGTCTTTTCCAAATTTCCGCTTCATCAGGTCGGTAACAGGAAGGGACAACCGCTCGTCTCTGTTTTTTTTGTACATCTCACTCAAGGCTTCGAGTCCTTTTGGAAACTTCTCTTTCTCGTAAACCATGGTGTGCTCTTGATATGATCTGGCTAAACGATCTATGAAGGTCTTGAAGCTCATCCGCCACTCTTTCTTCCGTAGGATTGGAGTCAATAGAAATCGCCATTTTTTCGAGTGAAACATCCAATAGTAGATCACGCGATAAGGGATTTTCAAAAAAGTATATACGGCCCTTTTGTATCCGGTAATAGTTGAAAGTGGTGCGAAAGTGTCTACATAATAGAGCGTATCTAGGTTTTGACCTGAGAAGGCATGAACCAACTCTCCTTCGTCTTTTATGGCAAAGTCTACCGTGAGGTATTGAGGCCCGGCTATAGTGCCAAAACCTTCCTCTCCTCGTTTTCTCAAATAATCGAGGCTCATTCTCTCCTTTTGTTTGGCAAGAATGAGCTTATTGTCAAAGTCTTTAACAATAGACTCTGCCAGTGTCACGGAAGGATGCCCTACTCCTGAATAGGGAACATGCAAGCAATCTATTTTACCCAGGGCTGCCAATAATACAGCACTGTCGATGCCCCCAGATTTTAGAAGGATGAATTTTTTTTCTTCATCCTTCTTAATGAGTGTCAGAGTCTGCTCCAGTAAAAACCCAAATCGTTTGCTGTTTTTACTAAAAGTCCCCTGCTTTTGTTTGTAATTAAGAAAAAACAAGTCTATATCAGACTGGTTCTCCGCCAAACGGATTTTAGAGCCTGGAATTAGTTTTTTAATGTTTTCAAAAAGACTGTCAAAGGGGTTTCTGGCCAATATGTGGTGCGATAAAATGGAATTGACGACTTCTTTTTCATCCAAAGTATCATAGGAACCATATGCACAGTAAATCCACTTTTCATTATTTGAAAATGTGATTTCACCTGATTTTTCTTTGTGGAAATACAAGGCTGGCGCAGACAATGTGCAGAAAATGTCTAGCTCTGTATCATTGCTTATAATCAAGAATGCCTCTCCCACTATAGCACCTACCAGTTCATCAATGTCTTGGTGCTTTTCAATTGCCGACAGCAATCTTTCATTCAGCTTTACTTCAGACAGAACCTCTTCACCGATAACTGCACCAAAAACTTCACCAAAAATGCATAATGTAAATCCATTCCCCTTATGCATTTGAAAATCAACATCACTGCTGACTGATGAGTATCCCGATACCCTAAAACTTATGTCATCCATAATTACTGGTTCCTGAACTTAAGAAAAATCCATACTTAGAAATTTACCAATGTCTCCGTTGATGCGCTGTACATAATCACCGATTTTCTCCTCCGGCCAATCCCACCATTCTATCTCAAGTAGCCGTTTAATCTCGTTTTCACTAAACCTTAATTTCAATACTTTGGCAGGAATCCCCCCAACTATGGCATAGTCTGGTACATCCTTGGTAACATAAGCACGAGATGCTATCACTGCTCCATGTCCAACTGTGACCCCAACCTTAATAATGGCACCTTCGCCTATGTAAACATCATTTTTGATGATGGTTTTTGTTTCAATTAACTCAGCTTTTGCTGTATCGTCTTTAGTGATATCCTTGTGTTTGTTAGTAAAGTGATAATTGAGAGGATATGTACTTACTGTATCGGTCCTATGTCCCATTTGACCAATGACACAATTATCTCCTACATGACAGAAACTACCGACTTCGGCATTTTGCAGCACTGTGGTAGGTTTAACATAAGAATACTTACCGATGCTGCTTCTTCCTAATGTCCGAGTGCTCTTTCCAAAAAATGGCTCGGTAAAATTATATTCAATTTTCCCACGAGGAACACCCAACTCAACAAGTTGATTGGTAATCTCCTCGTTGAATATCGGGCAGACTATAATCTTGTCGTAAGTCATGTCAGAGACTGACTCCGGGGCATATACAGGGACACCATCCAACAGAGTATTGGTTATTCTAGAGTCGTTATCTAGAAAAGCCACTATTCTGGCCTGGTTCATCCATACAAATGGTTTAAGCGAAGCCAAAACATGTTTGCCATCTTGATTCGCTCCAAAAAGTACTATATCTAACATTCAATTAGCTGCTTAAGCTTTATCTCTTATTCTATTTCTCTATCAAACCCAATGTAAGAGCGGTACCTCTTTTGATGTTTGTCAATGCTCTTTTGCCAAGGATTTGATCATAGAAACGAGGGTGTAGCCCATACCCTGGTCTAATGGAGCGGACATTCTGTGCAGTCAACTCTTCACCTTTTTTAATGTCTTCAGTAACATAAAGTGATCTGGAGAATTCACGGCTTTTCAGTTGTTTTTCACTCAGGCTATAATCTACTGTGCCGATGGCTCTTTCTGCCTGCCTCACAGCATTGACCATTTGGGTAAATTCTTGTTCATCTAATGAAAAACTAGAATCGGGTCCGCCTATGGACTTATCAAGTATGAAGTGCTTTTCAATGATTTTAGCCCCCAGGCTGGTGGCCACAATGGGTGCCGTCAACCCTAATGTATGATCAGAAAGGCCGCTTATGACACCAAACCTTTCGGCAAGGTCTTTGATCATTACCAGATTGGCCTCCTCAATGGGAGCAGGATAACTGGAGGTGCACTTTAATAAGGCAATCTGGTTGTTGCCCATTTTGTAACAACTGTCTACTGCCAGCTGAATGTCTTCATCAGACGCAATGCCCGTAGAAATGATGACAGGCTTTCCCTTTGAGGCTACAAGTTCAATCAGGGGAATATCGGTGATTTCAAAACTGGCAATCTTATAGGCTGGCACATTAAGTTCTTCCAGCAACGCAACTGCACTAGGATCGAATGGAGAAGAAAAACAAACCAACCCCTCCTCTCTGGCAACTTCAAAGAGTTGTTTGTGCCATTCCCAAGGCGTATGGGCTTCTTTATACAGGTCATAGAGTGTCCTACCATCCCAAATGGTACCATGGTTTAATTTAAAGTCATCACTATCATGTTGCATTGTGATGGTGTCTGCAGTGTAAGTTTGCAGTTTGATCGCATCGGCACCTGTACGTTTGGCCGCTCGAATTGTATCAATGGCCACCGCAATGCTTCCATTGTGATTGGCCGACAATTCGGCTATGATAAAAACTCCTGATTGGTCAAAGATCATAGTCTTACATGGTATTTGTCAAAATCATTGATGTCGCTACTTTCGAGAAAATAATAGCCAATGGCATCAGTAAGCATTGTAGCATTCTTACTGGCATCCTTTTCGTTTAAATGCTCATCTCTTACCAGTCCATTTGCCTTGGCCCTTTGATGAGCATCTCTATCTTCTTCATACGCCATTATTCCCAACATGGCGTTGGTTTGTGGCAAGTGTATAAGATTTTGGTCAATGTCTGTTTCTCCCAAATAGGCTCTTAATATCAATTCATTGTAATCTACACCTTTTGCCACTTTCAACAACCTGTCTCTGACCAGGCCTGATCTGGAGGCAATTTCGATCAATGCTATTTGATCTCCTTTGATCTTGACCTCTGTATGACATGGCCCATATTGCACATTCAGAATATTGAGCAAATAAATCATGAATGGCTCCACTATAGCCATTAACTCCTGAGTTTTGTCTTTATCCACAATATCCATGCGCTCCATAAAATAAGGAGCTCCTGACAGCACCTCCTGCACTATGCCTACAATATGGTGCTGGCCATCAAAAGACACCGTTTCTATACTATATTGCTGGCCATCGATAAATTCTTCTAGCAGAATTTCAGACAGGTCGTTGCAATATGGAAGGGCTCTTTCCAGAGCTTCTTCAAACTCCTCCTGTGAATTGATCAAAGTTACCCCTCTGCTTGCAGAACTGATGGAAGGTTTCAGAATGAGAGGAAAATTGAGTGAAGGTGGAATTTGCTTGTTGTTACTAAGCGTGAATACTTTTGGCTCTGTCATGACGCTACCAGCAAGCCTTTCGCGCATTACTCTTTTATCAGTAGTAGCCATTACAGTTTCTACAGAATTGTAGGGTAATTGATGCTTTTCAGCAACCAGGGAGGCTACCCTATTCCCTATTTCTGTGATAGGACTGAGTACTATATCGCAGGCTGCAGCTTCGAAATAGGCATTCACCCCATCGAAATCCGAAATATCAATGGGTTCAAAGATTATTCCCGGATGACTACTCAAAAAGGCACTAACATCCCTATCCAATACATGGACCTCATGCCCAAAGCGTAAAGTTGTTTCTACAAAATCACTTTGTAAATAACTACCTCCTAACACTAGGACTTTCTTCCTACTTTTCACCCTTACAATTTAAACACTCCTGTCTCATTTTTCTCATCAAGTTCAATGAGTTTGTTCAACGTTTCCTGAGATTTAAGAGCGGGGTTAAACACCATAGAAACCGGCCATTCATCTATCAATTCAATCACTCCGTTGTTGAATTGGAGACTTCCAGCTTCCAACATTTCAAAAATCAGTGCCATTTGATAAACCTTTTGAACAAAACTTACCCGTTCAAGTGCTTCTACTGTATGTTTTGATGCTATAGCAATACACGATTGTCCAATGATCTTTCCTTCATCGGCATTTTCATTGATCACATGTGCTGTAGTGCCAAAGTATTTCACACCGGCACTCAGGGCTCTTTTCGTAGGAGCAAAGCCTCGGAAGGCAGGAAGTAATGAGGGGTGAAAGTTAATGGTCAGGTAGTGATCAAAAAGTGATTCCGTAATGAGTCTCGTATAAAAAAGAAAAATCACATCGACACCTCCATGTTCGTCAATGAAACTTTTGGCCTGCTCACTCAAATCATCATTATCGGTTGTCTCAATTCTTTTATAATTAATTCCCTGCTCAACTGCAAATTGTTCGATACCGCAAGGTCGATCGGTAATTAAAACCACCTGACTCGCTTGTAAACCTATCAGTTTGTAAAATGTCTTGAATGCTCCTCCGTTACTGGAACTAACTACACCTATCTTCAACATTATTTGTACATATAAGCTGTATACTCGTAAAGAGGGTAGGCATGATTAAGTTTCACATGCCTAGTGTGTTTAAACAAAATTTTTAAAAGCTCAGAGGGGTCATTATGGAAATTGCCATCCATTTGATAATCGACATATGATGTCATTGTATTGAAGGCTATTCCTTTGTGACAAATCTGGAACATCTTTGCCACCAGTGCTTCCATGTAATCATGCATTTCTGAGTCGGTAGCGGATAATTTCTGGGTGAGAATACCATTGCAGGTCAGGTAGTCATACCGCTCAGTCACTGGCATACTTAAAAAATCACCATTGATGAAGGTTGCTTCGGGGTATTTTTGGTTACCGAAATCAACCATTTCTTTCACCACATCCACTCCAGTGAATTGGATATGACCATAACCTTTAGCCAGCATAAATTCATATTGCCCCCCATAGCCGGCACCGATATCGAGCATAGACACTTGTTGCTTTCCAGAACGATCACCTTCTAAAAGTACATCCAGCATGGCCTCATAGCGCATGGCCGCTTTTTCTTTTGGACCCCAGTCAACTCCTTCGGAGGTAGCACCAAATTCCTCAAACTTTTTGGCATAGTGTGCTTTAAGGTCTTCTGTTATCTTACTCATGATCCGTTCGGTTAAAATACAGCATTATGTCTTCTGCTAGTCGCATGCTTCCCTGGCCGTCTACTATTTGCCGACCGATCTTACGCATTTTTTTCCTTTCCTCCATCGATCGGACCTGTTTCACAGCTAAAACCAAATATGCTTCATAATCAGGTCCATTGCTGTCTATAATATGCTCCGTATATCCCTCTTCTTTAATTGCATGCAACGCCCATATCTGATTTTCGGCCACAGATACCTGAATGGTCGGTATTCCCAGGCAAAAAAGCTCATAGGCAGCCTGACCGGCCGTGATAAGGGCCAGGTCCATCTTACACATGAGTTCGCACATTTCATTGGCATTCAGGCCACTCAGTATCTTTAACCTATCTCCCAAGCGTTGTTTCCATTCGGCTATATGCCACTTGTCTTTATTATAAATGAGATGAATGGTGGCCTTCGGAAATTGTTCGCTGATGGTTTTAAGGGCTAAACCAGAAAGGTTCTTCAGGTCCATCCCCCCCATCATTATCATTACCTCTTTTATTTCCTCAGTGATCTCAACTGAGCTAGTAGCTGACCAAAAAGGTTTTCGTATAAGGATGTATTTCTGGCCTATGAGCATATCCCGATCCTCATCATATGGTAGGTCCAGATAATGCATGAAGTTGATAGGCACAAGGATCAGCCCTTTAGGGTAGTCTGTACGACCGTGGTCATCGAGATATGCAATGTTAGGACAATTGGCTGCGAGTTGGTCAAGCCCTGCCTTGTCTACCTTGTATGAATCTAATATGAAAATGGCTTCTTCGGCATCCAGATTTGCAAGTAGGCCTTTCGTATCATTCAACCAATCGTAGCAGATATATTCATCTTCATTGATCAGCTTGCGGAGGCTGTCATCACCATTGACAACCAGCTTGGCCTTGGCTCCTTGTTGTTGAAAGGCCTGACTCAAGGCATAGCAGCGTGCTATGTGGCCAAAACCAACATTAGCCCCGCCTTCGGTGAGGATATAAACATTTGTCCTTACTTCTTCCAATGCCTCCATGTTAACAACCGACTTAGTTCAGCCTTTTAAAGCCCCCGTGACATACGGGACCCTCAAGGAGGTCATCTGCACATAATTCATCTTTTTCACATTTAGCAATTAGTGCAAACATGTCATCCAAATTGTCAAAATATGGGTTGATTACCTCTGGAGTATGGGCAGTGGTGACATATACACTATTTGATGCCAGAAATCCTCTTTTGAGCATTTCTTGAGTGATAAGCGTCTTGTATTTTAACCAATGAGGTGTGTCCAGTCCAAAAAAAGAAAGGGCGGGTAGCCCTGAAGTGTTGATCTTAAGATTGTGAACTGCTGCCAGTTCTCTCCATCGTTGAGAAATGCCTTTACCCGTTTCAGTGATAATCTCCCAAGACTTGATTCGCTCCATTTCCTTCAATGTAGCCAAAGCAGCAGTAGGGCCGATACGCTCCGTCCAGAACGTACTGCTAATAAAGGTGTTTTGAGCAGCTTCCATAACCGAACGCTTGCCAATGATAGCAGTAATGGCATAGCCATTGCCCAAGGCTTTTCCAAACATGGCCATGTCAGGCTCCACTCCATACATTTTGTGTAAACCTCCAAAAGTTTGTCTGAAACCCGAGGTACACTCATCGAAGATCAGCACAATGTCATTTTCAGTGGCCAGCTTTCTTACACCTTCCAAAAAACCGGGAGCTGGTCCTTCGTTTCTTGACACCTCCATTTTGATCACCCCTACATCGGGATTATCCCGAACAATAGCTTCAAGTTCGTCAAGTCTATTGTAATTGAACGGTAGCACAGTTTTGTTCAAGTTTTTGGGTACTCCAAGTGGGTTTAGACCTGGCAATAGGTGTCCATCCAGGTTTTCACCATCACCTAGGTTGGCACTGAGGTACCAATCGTGCCATCCATGATAGCCACAGAAAGCTACTTTATCTTTTCCACTTGCAGCGCGTGCAATGCGAATAGCAATGGCATTGGCTTCGCCTCCACTTCTTGCAAAACGCGTCATATCGGCCCAGGGATGTAGTTCTATGAGTCTCTCAGCCAAGGCCACTTCTTCTGGACAGCTCAGGGTAGACATGTTTCCATTAGTGACTGCCCCCATTACGGCTTCATCTATTGTATCATGACTATAACCAAGTATGTTAGGGCCAATGCCCATAATGGATACATCTCTATATTCGTTACCATCGAGGTCCCAAATGGAGCATCCTTTCGCCTTGCTATAGTAAGAAGGCCAATTTTCAGGAAGAAACATTTCAGGCCGTTTTGACAGCAACATCGTTCCTCCCGGGATTAAGGTTTTGGCCTTTTTGTAAAGGTCTTGCCCTGTTCTTTTACTCATCTTTTTCGTTTTTAAGGGACTTCAGGTATCCTTCGTTTCTTATAATATTCGAATTGATAGCCCTTTCAGGGTGCGCAATCAGATATTGAGTGTACTCAAACCATGGTTTATCAATCCCAAGTGCTTCTACCAACCAGGTCATCACCTCCAAATCAGCTGCTTCGTCCACTGTCATTCTGATGGCATTGTAATTGCCTGGCGAGGGTAAATCTGCAGATGTAAATAACTCCCCTCCATTAAAGTCACAGTTGCTCCAAATATAAGGGGTGACATGCTCTCGCTCGTGCCTTTTCACAGCTTCATTCCAAGCCTTTTCCAGTGTGCTCATTTTAAATACTTCAATATCTTGACCATCAGGAAAATCTTGAACCAATACATTAGAGCAATAGTCATAATCATGTTGGATTGCCAATTCAACAACTGCATCTACAAGCTCAGGGTCAATTAAAGGGCAATCTGAAGTAACCCGTACTACCCAGTCTGGTTTGTGAAGAATAGCAGCTTGATAGAACCTGTCTAAGACATCATCTAAAGACCCTTTGAACCAGATGGTACCGCACCTTTCTGCAATAATGCAAATTTCGTCACTACGATCTTCGTTAGTTGTGGCTACCACCACCTGATCAACTTTTTGCGCCATGGTTAGTCGCTTGAGATGTATGTCCAGTAAGGTCTGATTACCAATGGGTAACAATACCTTGGAAGGTAGTCTGCTAGAACCTACCCTGGCCTGGGTAATCGCTATTGTTTTCACTTTTTCCATAGGGCTGGGTTCAATAGGTCTATCTGCCTCACATTAATAGTAGCATCTATTTCTTCGAGCATCTCTCCTACTACAGGGTTTCCAAGGATGGATAAATTGGCTTCGAGTTGCGCCAGGCTATCTACTCCTATCAATACTCGGTCTAAATATGGTTTAGATAGTGGATAACAAAGTGCCAAAGATGCCATGTCTGTATCATATTTCTTACAGAGAGCACGCAATACCATAAGCGGCTCAATCAGCGGTTTTAATAAGGTTGGGAAGCTTTCGTAGGACTTAAAAAAGAGCCCTTGAAGAAATACAGATCGTGTATGGACCTCTTTGCCAGAGTCTTTTAGGGCCTGAAAAATGGCACCTCGTTTAGCATCATTGTCGAATAGATTAAATGGTGCTTGAATTACAGCAATGTCATCTGCATTGATGAGTGCTTCCAATTCTTCATTGGTATATACAGATACCCCAATCTTTTTAACCAACCCTTCTGCCACACAAGATTCGATTTCTTTCAGCTGTCCGGTACTCTGCTGGTAATGCTGAAATGAATGGAAAAGAATGGTATCCAGACAATCGATCTGCAGTCTACTAAGACTTTTCTTTAGTGACCCCTTCGGTCCTAGACCTTCCGTTACAGAAAGCTTTGTGATGATGTCAAAAGGCACTTGCTCTTGCTCTAGTACAAATGCACCGATCACTTCTTCTGAAGAGCCGTAACCTGCTGCAGTATCAAGGCATTGAATTCCCCCTTCCAAAGCACCAGCCAATATTTTTGCAGATTCATTTGTTGAGAGCTGGCCTTTTGGGTTATTTATTCCATAATCCAGCCCAAATTGAACGGTTCCCAAAATCAGCTTTTTCGGGCTATACATATCGTTTTTCAATCCGAATAATACTCATCTATTGACCTGATGACAAAGTCTTGTTCCTCGTCTTTCAATGTGGGGTACATAGGAATACTCAGGCAGTGCCTGTAATAGTCCTCCGCAATTGGAAGGTCACCTTCTGACCAGCCTTTTTGTCTGTAATAAGGCATCAGGTGCACCGGTATGTAGTGAATTTGGGCATAAATCTTTAGGCTCCTAAGATGGTTGTATAAACCAATTCTATCTTCTAACTCCAGAATATACAAATGATAGGCATGCCCCTCTATTTTGCCACTTTGCCTCTTCACGTAGGACTTACCAGCAAATGCTTCATTATATCTTGTGGCCAGATACCTTCTCCTACTCAAACCGTCATCAGCCCTTTGCAGCTGGCTTAGTCCTAATGCCGCATGAATATCTGAGAGTCGGTAGTTATAACCCAGATCGACCATCTCCATATACCAGTCGGGCCAATTACCCCTGACAACTTCCTGACCTCCAGAGGCAAATTCGGATGTATTCCGGAAAAGGCTACTATCTCTGGTAATTCCATGGGTCCGAAGCCTGATCAATTTTTCATAGATTTCCTCATCATTGGTAGTGATCATCCCCCCTTCTCCTGAAGCAATGTGCTTTACCGGATGAAATGAGAAAATGGCCACATCGGCATAACGTCCATTTCCGCAAAGTTCTTTTTCCCCTTGTGAGTTTTCAAAGAAGCCACCTGGTGCATGGCAGGCATCTTCTATAATCCACAGGCCATATTCATTAGCCAGCTGTCTGAATGCCTCAAGGTTTACCGCTCTGCCTGTCATGTCTACAAGCACCAGCCCATGATAAGTGCCTTTTGGCTCTGAAGCCAACAGTGCCTTGACCGCCTGAAGGTCTATCAGATAAGTTTGAGGATCAATATCAGCAAAAACAACCTCTCCCTGACAGTATTCGATCGCATTGGCTGACGCAGAAAAAGTAATTGGTGTAGTAATTACTTTCTGACCCGGAACTACTTTCAGGGCCATGGCACAAAGGTGCAAAGCAGCAGTACCATTCGAAACCGCCACCGCGTAACGAGCGCCAGTATATTCGGCAAAAGCCGCCTCAAAATTATCGACAGCTGGCCCTTGGGTGAGGTAATCAGATTTGAGCACCTCATTTACCGCAGCTATGTCTTGATCGGTAATATCCTGTCGGCCGTAAGGAATTGCTCTCACTATTGGTAAATATTAAGATGGTAATGAATAATCGGAAGGAGGCTCAAATATATCGGACCTTCTTGAGAGCCGCGTAAACTCATCTTTTGGCGGAGTATACTTATATCCGAGTAATTCTTTTTGTCGGTCAGTCAGACTTTCGTACATATCAACTGGCATATTCTTATTAGGATCGAAAGAGGGTTTTAGGAACCACCGGGAATAGGTGTTGATCAATGCCCAGCGCTCGCTCTCCGACTGGTTGCTGCCACTGCCATGCCAGACGCCTCCATTGTAGACAAGTACAGAGCCAGCAGGGGCACATGCACTGATCTCATTGATATAGCGTTTGCCATTCTCCGCAAAGCTTGGCGTGAGATGACTACCGGGCACGAGTTTCGTGGCTCCGTTCTCTTCTGTAAAGTCATCGAGCATCCACAGTGCCTGTGCTACCAATGCAAAAGGAGTACCTGGCATATTGGAATCTATATGCAGTTGCTGCTGTTGTGAACCATGCCCTACGCCTCTGCCAGAAGAAAGCTGAAGTATAAATGGCTCCTGATCCATATAAGATCCTTTTTGGAGTAGATAAGAAACATAAGGAAAGACCTTATCATCGTCAATGGTTGAAAAGAAATCTCTGTGCTTGTTGTAAAGGTTATATACTACTTTAATCACAGCAGTTTCTGTACCATGGAATTTCTTAGCAGCCTCTGAGAGGGCATATTGATCTTTGTATTGATTATAGCTTTCCCTCAATAGATTCTTATAGTGAGTGCACTCTTCTTTCGATAGTACATTTTCTACAATAATGTAGCCCTGTTCGTCCAGTTGCTTCATTTCAACTTCCGTGAGTTGCTTCATTTTAGGCCTTTTTATAGTAACCGATAATCTCCCTTCCAAGCCCTAGGCCAGACATAGCTTCATAAAATGCATTTACCTTGTCTGAACCCTGCCGATGAATGAAATTCTCAAACTCCACTCGCATCAGATGGCAGGATTTTCCTACTTCAGATTTTTCTACATAATTGGTTTGATCCAGCAGAAGCATCATGTCGATAGGAAAGTCACACATAGCAAAAACAGCTCCCCAACCTGCTTCCTTAGCCACTGCATCCAGCCCTTCCTGACTAAAATAAGAAAGATGATCTGGTGGAGACACCCAGAATGGCTTGGAAATCTTTTCCTTATCAGATAAATACTTTTGGAGGCTTGAAAAGTCATTGGGCACTTCTACCAATAGCAACCCGCCTTCTTTGGCAAGTGCAGCACAGGTTTCTAAAAGCAATAGTGGATTAATCACATGTTCCAGAACATTGTCAAGCCAAATAAGATCATACTGCTGCCCTTCATCCAGCAAAGCTTTCAATGTATCTTCTAAATCTCCCTGATGTACTCTTTCTTTGAGTTGGGAATTTTGGGTCTCGACACCAAACTTACTGAAGTCCGCTCCGGTAACATCCCACCCCTTTTTGTCGAAGTAGTCTAGCGTCCAGCCTTCACCGCAACCTACATCTAGTAATCTCAGTCCTTGCTCATCTTGGAAATTTCCGAGCCCATAAGCCTTATGTGCTTTTTGTGAGATCTTATTATAAATGTATTGCTTCTCCTCTTCAAGATACTGATGCTGATATTGTACCTCATTCTGGTAGTACTTATCAGCGTAGTATTCCTTGAGTTCCTGTTTATTCGGAATGTTCTTTATTTGATAGAATCCATATGAGTTTAGCTCTACCAATTCGTAAATGTCCTTCATTACCTATCTAATATTATTCATTATAAATGAAACTAGTATTGTTCAGCAATCCTTACACATTAAAGTCCGGGTACAAATGCTCTTTAATCAACTCCCTCAAAGTTTCGACCGTCTCCCAATTGCTATTCTCTCCAGAATTATACCTGAAACCTCCCGGTACCTTAGCCGGCTTCTCCATATTCAAGTGCTCTTTTAGTTTTTGAGGTGGTACGGTAGGAACAATTACGTAATACTTACCAAAATCATATGTATTAAAGGCATCCGATTCGGTAATCATTTCTTCGTGAATCTTCTCTCCTGGCCTGACCCCAATTACTCGCTTTTCACATTCTGGACCAATTGCTTCTGCAACATCTAAAATCCTATACGAAGGAATCTTAGGCACAAACAGTTCTCCGCCTACAGCATGTTCCAATGCATAAATCACCATATCCACCCCTCCTTCCAACGTAATATTAAAACGAGTCATTTCAGGATTAGTAATTGGTAATGCTCCTTCCATTCTTTTTTTCATAAAAAACGGGATAACTGATCCGTTGCTACCCATTACATTGCCATACCTGACAACTGAAAACCTAATAGGGTTCCATCCCTTGATGTTGTTTGCTGCTATAAAAAGTTTGTCACTTGTCAACTTGGTAGCACCATACAAATTCACTGGTGCACAAGCCTTATCAGTAGAAAGTGCTACGACTCTTTGAACATTTGCATTCAGACATGCATTGATTACGTTTTGAGCTCCATCCACATTAGTCCTAATACACTCTTCTGGGTTATACTCTGCTATATGTACGTGCTTCATAGCCGCTGCATGAATCACATAGTCTACTTGTTGAAAGGCCCTAGCGAGCCTTTCTTTATCACGTACATCCCCGATGAAATACCTCATTTGTTTATATTCCGATGGAGGGAATTCTTGTGCCATTTGGAACTGCTTTTGCTCATCTCTGGAAAAAATAATGAGTTTTTTGAGCTCAGGGTGGTTATTAAGCAAATACGAGGTCAACGCCTTTCCGAGTGACCCTGTACCTCCAGTGATAAGGATAGTTTTGTCTTTATACATTCTATTAGAGTTCTTGAAGATCGACCATTTTTTTAAAAAGCTTGGATCTTTTTAAGAGCATGTCATACGAACCGATATCTATAATCGACCCTTTATCCAATAATACAACAAGGTCGGCATTTCTGATTGTTGATAACCTATGTGCTACCATAAGTATAGTATACTGGCCTCTTAATGAGTCAATGTTATTCTGTATTTCTTTTTCAGTTTGAGAATCTAAAGCCGATGTCGCTTCATCCATAATGAGAACATCAATATCCTTATACATCTCTCTGGCAATAGATAGTCTTTGCCTTTGTCCTCCGCTAAGATTAACTCCGTTACTACCCAATATCGAGTCTTCACCATATTTCAAATCATTCACGAATGAATAGATAGAAGCCTTATCCAAACTTTTCCAAAACCTTTCCTGTGACTCTGAAGACTTATCGGACCAAAAAGTGACATTATTGAAGACTGTATCATTAAAAATCACGGGCTCTTGTGTAATGTACCCGATGCGAGCTCTATATTCCTTAATGTCTACTCTGTTTAAATCAATGCCGTCAATTTTCACATAACCCGTAACAGGCTGAAGTAATCCTGCAATGAGGTTCACAAGAGTAGTTTTTCCAGATCCCGATTCTCCTACAAATGCAACGGTCTTATTTTTAGGTATGTCAAGTGAAATATTATTCAGCACCAGGGTTTGACCAAAAGAGAAATCAACATTCTCCAACACTATTCCATCTTTTAGGGAATGTACTTCTTTTCCTAAAAGCTTTTCTTCACCTTCAATTAGCTCCTGCTGAAAATCCCTCATATTTTCCAAAGAACCAGATACTTTCAAAAAGGCATTCCATTCAGTCTGCAATTTCATTACAAAAGTAAGCGCCCTATAGAAAAACAAGAGTGAGAGTATTATCAACCCCAAATTTTGATTCAAATATGTGACCTCTATAAGAATAACAACAACAACAATTAGAACAACAATAGGTTCTCTCACAGAAGAGAGAATTGCGTCATATAAACCAACTTTTCTTTTACTCTCCTCAATTTCATTGGTCAGGTTTTCAACTTTTCTTGTGAATACGTCAACCAAAGATGTGGCCTTTAAGTATTTGAAAGAATGAATCATTTGAATCATCAAAAGTTGATACAAATGCCCCCCTTTTGTTAGTTCCCTTGAAAGTTGTTTGGTACGATTATAAATGGTTCTAAAAGCAAAATTTGAAACGACTCCTCCAAAAGTGACCAATAGAGCAAATTCGGCATTTGCCAAATATGCTAAAGCTATATATACGAACAGAACGACTGAGGCCTGAAGTGTTCCAACAAAGCTCTTGTAAGCACTGATGATACGCTCAATCTCTCCACTCATTGTATTTTGTATACGACCAACATCCATTGAAATAAATTTCTGGTAATCATAATTGGCCAAATAGTTAACATTCTCCGTTCTAAGTTTCCGAACAAAAATTTGTTGAACTTTTACTTTAAAATAACTTTCAAAAAATTTCGCCAACCCCTTGAATACAAAAAAGAAACTTAACACCCCAAGAACCGATTGCAAAGTAAAAGGAACACCAATCGATTCCATAGAAGTAATAATGAAGCCAAGGTTGCCCATAGACTCAGCATTTGAAACAGTTTGCCCGTTATCAAGCATTTCTAACATTGGAAGAAACATTGCTAAACCCAAACCATCTAGAATGCCAACGGCAAAACTCAGTACAAAAGTGAAAGGAAGCCTATAGCCGATGTAGCTGTAAAAATACGCGAAGTCGTCTGTAAATGAAGTGAATGCTTTTTTCAATGGTAGAGGTAATAGTCGTTGTTATTCAAGATATTATCTATTCAAGTCCTGCCTTGATTACTTCTTGAGTATCCTTTTAAAAGAAAACCTACTTTTGACTTCCTCATCGTCATAGTATCCGGAACCATAACCATAACCATAACCATAACCATAGCCATAACCATAACCATAGCCTTTGTTAACTTGAAAATCGTTCAATAGCAAAGCAGAATTATTGACCAACCCTTTCTTAGTAATATCATTTAGGAAAGGAAACACCTGCTTAACAGTATAATTTTGGCGTACTACAAAGATGTTCAAATCAGCAAGTTGTGTCAAGTTGAATGTATCAGCTACAATACCCACTGGCGGGGTGTCAATTACTACTTGATCATACTCCTCCTTCAATGATTCTATTAGAGCCTTAAGCTTGTCTGATATGAGAAGTTCAGCTGGATTAGGAGGTACAGGACCAGCAGCTATTAAATCAAGGTTTTCATACGGAGTACTCTGAATTATTTCGCTTCGATCAACAAATCCTGCCAAGTAGTTCGAGACTCCATAATCATTGGAAAGGCCGAAGTCACCGAATAGTTTTGGTTTTCGCAAATCCAAACCAATCAAAACCGTTTTTTTTCCTGATACAGCGAACATCGATGCAAGGTTCAAGGAACAGAATGACTTACCTTCACCAGAAGCATTTGAAGTAACCAATATAGTCTTGATAGACTTCTCTCGACCAAAAAAACTCATATTTGATCTTATGGCTCTAAAAGACTCTGACATAATTGACTTCGGATGTTCTAAAATCGCCAAATTTCCCTCATGTTTATTATGGCCAATCATACCAATAATTGGGATACTCGTAAGTCCTTCGATCTGCTTTCGGAATTCAATTTTATCATTGATTAACTCTCTCAAAAGAAGTAGAAGCAATGGTATGGCTACTCCAAGCGCAACCCCAATTGTATAGTTAAAGGACTTATTTGGGAAAACAGGTGACACATTGCCTGCAGCTTGATCCACTACCCTAGAATTTGCCTCATTCGAAGCTTTTAGAATACCGGCCTCTGCACGTCTTTCTCTGAAAAACTGAAACATTCGGTAGTACAAGTCATAAACACGTTCTATATCTCCATACTCCCTTTGCGATTCTGGGTACTTCTTAAATTCATCATCTAATCGGTCTAACGAATTTTGCACGGCCTTATTCTTCGCCTCCAACTCATCGATTTTTACAGAAACCGTGTTTTTCAAAAAGCTCGTTAATTGATTAATTTGAAGAGTTAGCCCTTGAATTTCCGGTGTAGTACTTGCTAAGACTTGTGACCTTCTTTCCCGATCAGCAAGGAACCCTTGAAGAGTAGTAATGTATTTTTGTATGTCTGCATTCCCATCAAATGTCTGCAAAGTTGGGATAATTCGATCTAAATTTGAGGTATCACTAAGAAACTTTAGGTTTTCTTCTAGGGTTGCTATGGCCCTCTCATTAACACCTTTCTCAACCTCAAGTTTATTTATGCGATCTAATATATCACTACCCTTTTGGTCAAAAGTGATTACTCGATTCTCTATCTTCACTTGATCTAATTGAGCAGCATAGAATTTTAGAGTATCCTCTAAAGCATTCATCTCTCTATTAACATACTTGATGGTTCTTTCTGCCGATTGATTCTTCCTGTCTAATTCCTCTGACATGTATGCCAACATTATGGCGTTTAGAAAGTCTGCTCCCTTATTGGCGTTTGTATGAATCAAACTCAAAGCCGCAATTGACGTAAATTCACCTTGATAAGTAACCCTTAACCTACGATTCCATTCATTTATCAAACTCTCTTTAGACCTAAATCGAAAGAAGAACTCTCTCCCCTCATAGTTTGCAGGTTTGGTAAACTCCAATCTAAGAGCATAACTGTCAGTGATAATTTCTTCAAAAGGACTATAAATACCTGATTCAGGGTGGTTTTCATCTTCAGCTAGGGTAAGTTGAAACAAGTTATTTTTTCCAAAACTCACCTTAAAAAGCTCATTATAGATTTGAGGATTTTCTTCAATTCTAACAACCTCAAACGCTAAAGTCTTATACTCTTCTATAGTCTTGATCCTTCCTTTGGAGTAATACTCCGTCCCGAAAATCAAAGTATCAAGCGCCAATTCAGTAATTCTTTTGCTTTCAAGTATTTTAAGCTCATTAAGAAAGTTTGAAGTATTGCTCAATGTAAACATTGAAAGAATACTCGGGTCGATATTAGAATTTGCATCCGGTATCAACAAAGTTGAAGATAGTCTGTACTTCTCATTAGTGTACCTGTGATAAATAAATGAAACTAACAACCCTATAAAAACACAAATGATAATGACTGGCCAATTCTTGACGAGCTTAAACAATATGAGTTTAGGGTCTAATGCAGCCCCAGAATTTTGACCATTCTTCTCTTCAAAAAAATCAAACTCGTTTGACATCTCAGTTGTTATTCGTAAGTACGCTAATAATTAACGCTGTGCCGGAAATCACTGATATCAATGTTGCAAAAGTCTGTAACGCTGTTTCTCCAGTTCCTAACTCTCTTATCTTCAATGGAGGCACATAAATTATGTCATCCGGTTGAAGAAAATAATATTCACTCTGCAGAAATGATCTACCAGTAACATCCAACTCATGTATTCTAGCCCCATCGGGGTACTGCCTCAGCAACTTTACGTGTGCACGATCAGCATTAAGAGTCAAATCTCCGGCTTCCGCAATAGCTTGTAACAATGTCACTTCATACTGCCTAATCAGATTAGGCCCAACACTCCTAACTTCACCAAATATGGTATAAGGAATACCACTTAGTTTTACTCCAACCAAAATATCCTTGATTTGAGGTCTGATTTGTTCTTCAATGGCATACTTCAACTCTGTTGTCGTCAGGCCTGCCGCCTTTACTCTACCCAGTGCATTTATCTCAATCATGCCATCTTTATCCACATTATATCCTGTCAAATAAGGATCTGGCCCACTGTTACCATTACCTCCTCCATTATTATTCCCAGCAAGTGAAATAGAGCCAGGTCGAGCAAAAACAGGGTAATACTTTTCTACTGCCTCTAGGTCACTGCTGTAGAAATTGACCAAAAGGATGTCATTTGGCTGCAGCTTATAATCCACACGTTTTAAATTGATTAAGGAGTCATTGGGTATATCCTGATTCTTATCCTGTAGGTAAACCACCTTTTCATTAGGGATGCAACTACTCGCTAGAAACAGGATAAATAGGAAACCTACTACTAATTTAAGTTCAGATCTTTGCTTTGTCATTCAACTGAGTTTTGAGATTGCTGACCTAGTTCAAAGGCTTGCTTGCTCATCGTTAAAAAATCTTTCATTTTATGCAGAGGAATCATATTTGGCCCATCGCTTAAAGCAACCTTAGGATCAGGGTGCGTTTCAATAAAGAACCCATCAACTCCAGCGGCTCCAGCCGCTCTTGCCAAGTAAGGGGCGAATTCTTTTTGGCCACCCGAAGTCCCTCCAGCTCCCCCAGGTTGTTGTACACTATGTGTGACATCAAAAATTACGGGGGCATACTGTCTCATAGTTGGCAAAGCCCTCATATCAACAACCAGATTATGGTAACCAAATGAAGCACCACGTTCGGTGAGGCAAACCTTGTTGTTTCCAGTAGATTTCACCTTGTTGACTGCATACTGCATGTCTTCTGGCGCCATGAACTGTCCACGTTTGATTTTCACTGTTTTACCTGTCTCTCCTGCTGCTACCAACAGGTCCGTTTGTCTGCATAGATAAGCCGGAATTTGCAATGCTTGCGCCACGTCACTCACAGGTTTCGCCTGATTAGGCTCGTGAATGTCGGTGATGACTGAAAGATCAAATTCGCGTCTAATCCTGTCTAGTACGCTTAACCCTTCGTCCAACCCTACTGATCTGTATGAATTTACCGAAGTTCGATTGGCTTTGTCAAATGATGCCTTAAATATATACTGAATATCGAGCCGTTCACAAGTTTCTTTAACGCTTTCCGCAACCCTTGCGCAGACCTCATAACTTTCGATAGCACATGGCCCTGAGAACAAGACCATTTTACCTTTACCAAGTGATATTTCTTCTGTGATCTGAAAGTCTTCTTTAAAAATCTTCATTGCTTGTTAAGTCCTTGATTATTTGATCATAATGGCCTTGACTGTCCAGAACTAAGTCTGACAGTTCTCTCAAAACTCCCTTTCCTCCTTCAGCCCTTGTGATATAGTCAACATTTTCTTTTACCGCATGATGACCATCCGCGGGGGTGGCACTTAAGCCACAGTTAACCAAAATAGGTAGGTCATTGATGTCATCCCCAACATATGCAACTTGACCCTTTGTCAATCCGAGTTTGTTAAGGACTTCTTTGAATACCTCAATCTTATTTTCAATTCCGTGATGATGGAAATCTATTCTGAGTTCATTACATCGATTACGGACTACTTGCGAGTCCCTACCAGTAATTACTCCCGTTAGAATATTGAATTTCCTGAGGTACTTGATGATTTGGCCGTCTTTAACATTGAATCTTTTGTATTCTTGCCCAGCATTATCATAGATAATACCTCCATCGGTGAGCACTCCGTCAACATCAAAGATGATCAGTTTAATTTGTTTTGCCTTTTCGAGAATTTCAGGCGAGATGTCCTTCATATTATGATTTAAACAAAAGTAAAAGGAAATTCCAGTTTGACATAATTAAGAGACAATAGGATATCTTCATAATGTGTAGAAGCTGAATTTATTATATTAACGATCGTATCTCTATCTCAGACCATGAAGCAGTTTAAATTCTTCTTGTCCTTAGTCTTTACAGTCGCAATTTTTTATGGACTTAATACTAAGTTTGGCTCAATACCTCCCGTTGGTAAATTTCTAAACCCTTATACAGGGGTTTGGCAAAATGAAAAGTCTACGGATGGCTTTCAAGGCATTGAAAACCTTCAAGGCCTATCGCAGCCCGTCAAGGTTCATTATGATCAGGCTTTAATACCTCATGTATTTGCTCAAAATGATGAAGACCTCTACAGGGCTCAAGGCTACATTACTGCACAACATAGGCTTTGGCAGTTGGAGTTTCAGACACATGCTTCTGCCGGTCGATTGTCAGAGGTTGTAGGTAGTGCCGCTTTAGACTTTGACAGAGGTCAAAGAAGAAAAGGAATGGTCTTTGGTGCCGAAAATGCACTTAAGGAGATGCAGAAGCTTCCAGAACTCGTTAAAAACCTAGAAGCCTATCGCGATGGAGTTAACAGCTATATCGAAACACTTTCACCAGCTGACTACCCCCTTGAGTACAAGTTGCTGGATTATAAGCCTGAGCCTTGGACATTAAAGAAAACTGCACTCCTGCTCATGTATATGACCGACATGTTGGCCGGTGGCGACTCTGACTTAGAATACACAAACTTCCTTAAGAAGCATGGACAAGAGAGATTCGATTTACTCTTTCCCGACTTTTTTGATATTGACGATCCCGTAATCCCTTCTGAAAGAGATTGGGCAGACTTTGGAGAGGTAGAAGTACCCGATGTACCTGAAGGTGAACTTCCAAAGGACTACGTTTCCGGTTTATTACCAAAACCTCATCCTGACAATGGTAGTAACAACTGGGCTGTAGGTCCAGGCAAATCCTACTCTGGCAATCCCATCTTGGCCAATGACCCTCATCTGGGACTGAACCTTCCATCAATATGGTATGCCATGCAGTTGGCAACGCCAGAAAAAAACACTTTCGGAGTAACTCTTCCTGGAGCAGCTGGAATAGTCATTGGTTTTAATAATGATATCTCTTGGGGCGTAACTAATGCAACTCGTGATGTAAAGGACTGGTACAAAATCACTTTCGAGGACGAATCAAGGAATAGATACCGTCACCGAGATGCTTGGACAAACACGGATAAAAAGATTGAAGAGATAATAGTCAGGGGTGGAGAGACTTACTATGACACGGTTGTTTACACACATCACGGGCCTGTTACTTATGATGCAAGCTTCTCCGGAAACGATGAGCTAATAGGCTACGCCATGAAATGGGCGGGGCATCTTGGTGGTAACAATCAACAGACACTATTGGAGTTGAATAAAGCCAAGAATTACGATGAGTATAAGTCAGCACTCAAACATTTTGTCGCTCCTGCTCAGAATTTCATTTTCTCATCCCGAGAAGGTGACATAGCACTTTGGGTTCAGGGGAAGTTTCCAAATAAATGGGAAGGACAAGGCAAATTCTTGTTAGATGGTAATAACCCAGACCATGACTGGAATGGCTTTATTCCACAGGAACACAATGCCCATGTCAAAAACCCTGATAGAGGGTTTGTTAGCTCGGCCAATCAGCATCCTACTGATGCATCGTATCCTTACTATGTTTTCAATGATGGCTATGAAGCGTATAGGAACAGAGTGATCAATGACTTCTTCAGGTCAAAAGAAAAATTCGATGTGCAAGACTTCAAGGACCTTCACAACAATAATTACAACCTTAAAGCGGCTGAGTTATTACCACATATGATCGCCAACATTGATATTACACAACTCAATCCTGAAGAAGAAATGTTGCTAGGCGAGGTATCTGGCTGGGACTTTTATAATGATATAGACAAAAATGGTGCGACCATTTGGGAACGCTGGTGGATAAGGATTCGAAACATGGTCTGGGATGAACTCGCTGAGGAAGATCTTGATATGCCCTACCCTTTTGCTTATCAGACTATATACTTACTTAAGAATGCTCCAGGTGACAAATTCATGGACATTATGGAAACTGAAAAGGTAGAAACAGCATCTGACCTTTTCCTTCTAAGCTTTAAAGAAGCGGCTAAAGACATCAAAAACTGGAAAGAGAATAATCAAGGTTATAATTGGGGAGACTACAAATCAACCTTTGTTGGCCACTTACTACAAGCCCTACCAGCAATTTCGAGGTTTGACTTACCGATCGGTGGAAACAGCGGGATTGTCAATGCTACAAGCCGAAATCACGGACCTTCTTGGCGAATGATCGTAGAGATGTCAGACCCGCCAAGAGCTCTTGGCATTTACCCAGGAGGTCAGTCAGGTAACCCTGGAAGTAAATATTACGACAACTTTGTTGACACCTGGGCCAGTGGTGAGTATTTAGAATTACTATTCATGCAAGATGATTCAAATACCAGTGGAATCATGTTCTCACAAACTTTAACACCAAAACAATGAAAAGCACTGTATCAAACTTCATCCTCACGATAGTTCTTGCCTTCGTGCTCTCCTTGTTTTTGCCATGGTGGTCCATTATGCTGGCAGCCTTTATATCTAGTGCAATCGTTCGCTTAAGAAAAGCATCTACATTCTTTGTTCCATTCTTAGCAATAGCCGTATTTTGGATAATATACGCCTGGTTATTGAGCAGCGCGAACGACTTCATCTTGGCTAAAAAAGTAGCGGTTCTACTTAGTCTTGGCGGAAACGCCTTAGTGCTAATTTTAGTTACTGGTGTCGTTGGCGGACTTGCAGCAGGGGTTGCTGGAGTTTTTGGCAACCAATGCCGGGCAATTTTTAGCCAAAGCGATCAATGAGTCAAACCACATCAGAAGTCCAGCATTTTGTAATTGATTTTGACAGCACCTTTACCAAAGTAGAAGCGCTGGATATTCTTGGCGAAATCTCTTTGGCAAATCACCCTGAAAAAGAGAAACGACTTCAGTTAATCAAAGAGGTGACCGATAAAGGAATGGCTGGGGAAATGTCTCTCAGAGAGTCCTTAGAATCAAGAATTAATATCCTTGATGCCCACCAATCTCATCTAGATGAATTGGTTGAGCGACTAAGCAAGTTGGTGTCCAAATCTATCAGTAGAAACCAGACTTTTTTTGAGCATAATGCTGCCAATACCTTCATTGTCTCTAATGGCTTCAAAGAGTTTATTGTTCCCGTAGTCACGCAACTCGGCATCAGGCCTGAACATGTATTCGCCAATGACTTCATTTTCGATGACAATGGTACCATCATAGATTTTAACAGGGAGAATATCTTGTCTTCCAACGGAGGCAAAGTAAAGCAAATAGAAGAGTTAAGCTTACAGGGAAACGTCCACATGATTGGCGATGGATATACCGATTATGAGGTTCGGAAAGCCGGTGCCGCCAACACTTTTTATGCCTATACTGAAAATATTGAAAGGGATAGTGTAAAGGAACATGCCGATCACATTGCCCCAAGTTTTGACGAAATACTATTCCATAATAACATGAGTGGAGCTTTATCATACCCAAAGAACAGAATCAAAATGCTCTTATTAGAGAGTGTTCACCCAAAGGCCTTAGCAAAATTAAAGGAAGATGGGTTTTCGGTAGAAAGTTACCCTGCGGGGCTTGATGAGGACGAACTATCTGAAAAGATTAAGGGCATCAGAGTACTCGGTATTAGATCAAAGACCCAAGTCACAGCAAAAGTTCTTGAGCATGCCGATAAGCTAATGGCCATCGGTGCCTTCTGTATTGGTACCAACCAAATTGATTTAGAAGCTGCATTGAATAAAGGTGTAGCAGTTTTTAATGCGCCTTACAGCAACACAAGATCTGTTGTAGAACTTGCCATAGCAGAGATTATTATGCTTATGCGTGGAATCCCTGACAAAAGCAATGACATGCACCAGGGCAAATGGTCTAAAACAGCCAATAGTAGCTATGAAATCCGAGGCAAGAAGTTAGGTATCATTGGTTACGGTAATATTGGTGCCCAACTCTCTGTATTGGCAGAGAATATGGGGATGAATGTCTTTTACTATGACATTGAGGAGCGTTTAGCATTAGGCAATGCTACCAAATGCAACTCACTTCAAGAACTTCTTGCACTTGCTGACGTAGTATCCCTCCATGTTGACGGCAGAACCGAAAACAAGAACATCTTCAGAAAAGAGCATTTTGAAATGATGAAAGATGGGGCTGTATTCCTAAATCTAGCGAGAGGTCCAGTTGTTGAGATTTCAGCACTTAAGGAAGCCGTTTCAAGCGGAAAAATCAGGGGGACAGGAGTAGATGTATTCCCAGAAGAACCGAAGAGTAACAATGACCCCTTTGAATCGGAGCTGATTGGATTACCAAATACAATTCTTACTCCACACATTGGTGGCAGTACTCAAGAAGCTCAAGAAAACATTGGGGATTTTGTCCCGGGTAAAATCATGGATTACATAAACACTGGCAACACAGCCCTCAGTGTTAATTTTCCGAATCTGACCTTACCTCCTCTTGACAATGCGCATAGACTCATTCACATTCACTTGAACAAACCTGGTGTCTTGGCCGAGATCAACAATGTGCTAGCTGCTCATGATGCCAATATTGTTGGGCAGTATTTGAAGACAAACGAGTCCATAGGATATGTAATCACCGATATTGATAAGGAGTATGGCAAAGACCTTGCAAAGGCGCTAAAGAAGATAGAGCATACTATCAAATTCAGAGTTCTTTATTAGACAACCGTTAAAAGTACTTCCTTACTCATTACCATAGTTCTAATTGCTATCTAGCTAGAATTATGCTAGTTTTTAGCATAATTGAAACCTTAGACTATGAACAATAAATTCAAGCGACTCCTGTCCTTAGTTGCCTTAGCAGCGCTACTCGTTATCCAAGCCTGTTCTCCTAAAACCGGACCTGACACCATATTCATAAATGGTGAAGTTTACACCGTAGACAACAACAATTCTAAAGTTCAGGCAGTAGCTATCACGGATGGAATGATTGAAGCCGTTGGCACGACTGAAGAAATCAGTAAAATGGCCGGGGCGAACACAAAGATTGTGGACCTAACGGGGATGACCATGACCCCAGGGTTGATCGAATCCCATGCTCACCTGATGGGGATTGGATACAACAAACTGGAACTTGACTTAATGTACGTCAAAACGTATGATGAATTGGTAGAAAAAGTAGCAGAGGCTGTAGCCAAAGCCGAACCCGGTCAATGGATTACAGGACGCGGTTGGCACCAAGACAAGTGGATTGAAAAGCCTGAAGTAATGGAAAAAGGATTCCAAACTCATGACAAAATGAGTTCCGTTAGCCCTGACAACCCAGTATATCTGCGACATGCAAGCGGACATGCTTCATTCGCGAATGCAAAAGCCATGGAAATGGCGGGCGTCAATCGACTAAGTGTTGAAAGCCTTTCCGGTGAAGTTGAAGGAGGAGAAATAATCAAAGACAAACTCGGCAACCCTACAGGCGTTTTCACTGAAAGAGCCTCTTCCCTAGTAGGTAGACTCGTTCCTCAAGAAACCCCAGAGCGTGCAGACCAAGCATTAGAAATGGCCATTCAAGAGTTGTTAGAAAAAGGGATTACAAGTTTTCATGATGCCGGCTCAGGCCAAGCCTTTATTGATAGACTTCAAAGGTTTAAAGCAGAAGGCAAACTTAAAGTTCGTCAGTATGTAATGTTGACAGGACGCTCTCCAGAATTGCTTGAGCAGTGGTATGAAAAAGGACCTATGATTGACCCTGACCATATGGTAACGGTACGTTCAATCAAACTCAACTGTGATGGTGCATTAGGCCCTAGAGGAGCTTGGTTGTTGGAGGCATATACCGATCGTGCGGATCACTACGGACATGAGACGCTACCGATGGAGACTGTTAACACAGTATCTGAAAAGGCCTTAGCTACCGGATTTCAAGTTTGTTCCCATGCTATTGGCGATAGAGCGAACAGAGAAATACTTGACAGATATGAGGCTTCCTTCAAAAAGTATCCAAATATTAACTCGCAGGACGTTAGGTTCAGAATAGAGCATGCACAACATTTGAATGTTGATGACATCCCTCGCTTCGGTGAAATGGGCGTGATTGCAGCTATGCAAGCCGTACACATGAGTTCTGACAGACCATGGGCGATTGACAGACTAGGAAAAGCTAGAATTGAGGAAGGCGCTTACGTATGGCAAAAACTACTTCAGTCTGGCGCTAAAATCATCAATGGAACGGATGCTCCTGTAGAGCCCGTAGACCCTCTCCCATCATTCTTTGCATCTGTAGCTAGAAAAACTTTAGCAGGCCTTCCTGAAGGTGGATTCGAACCTGATCAATCAATGTCTCGTGATGAAGCTTTAAGATCATTTACGCTTGATGCTGCTTTCGGTGAGTTTGAAGAAGACTTCAAAGGTTCTATTGAAGTAGGCAAAGCGGCAGACTTTACTGTGTTTGATAAAAATATCATGACTATTCCAGAAATGGAAATACTAGATACCAAGGTAGCCATGACCATTATCAACGGAGAGATTCTTTACGAAAAAGGACAATAAGAGATTTAGACCAATTCGATTAGCTCATTCTCAACTAATTCCTGAAAACTCAGTATCAATTGCTGATCGGGATATTGAGGATGAGCTTTTTTAAAACCTCTAATAGTTTCATGCACTACTTGTCCTCTTTTACAAGTTTCAAGCAAATCGATTACACCCTTCTTAGATAGATGAGTCGTTCCAAATTCAGAGAGCGATTCCACTGAACCAATGCTTCCGATCACGGCCTGCGGATCGATTTTTATTGATGTCGTTCTTCTTTTCCAGAACAGAGCATTTGGCCATCTTTCTACCATTGAATAATATTGCCAGTGAGTCTTGAGATATTGGATAAAGTCCTTTTGAATTCCCTCATCAAAGGCCTTATAAGCATCTTTCCTTCCAGACAATTCATTCAATGCCACAATAGCACCTTGAATACCGCTTCCCATAGCATGTGGTATACCTGACGAAGAAAGTGGGTCATGGGATGCCACGGCATCGCCAACTGCAAGCCAACCTTCACCACCTGGTTCTGTCAAAACAGAGGAGTATGCAGCATATGCTTTCGGAGCCTTGTCAAATACCACTCCTTTTACTCGTTCACTGGTCAAAGGCATCGCTTCTAACAACCTTTTCCAATCACTGCTATCTGTGCAGTTCAATTTACTTGCAATATCCGAATCGGTCATTAATACGGTTGCGACTTGACCTTCCGGTACTGGAGCTGAATACCACCACCCATACTCACAAGCCTCCACCATAACATTTGCACTAACCTTCAACGAACTTGGTATTTTCCCCACATTACCAACGCCTATCAATCGGTCATAGACGATTCTAGTAGCCTTCATGTGTTTAGAAAAAACACCTTGCCTACCAGTAGCATCTAGGATAAACTGTGTGGTAATATTTGAAAGAAGCTCATTTTCATCTGAAAGCTCAATGGTCCATTTACCATTATTGTGACTCGCTTTCTTAAAGGTAGACTTTAGAAAAGTTGACCCTCCTCTTTCAACGAAGGTCTCAAACAACATTTGATCAAAACGAATTCGGTCAAGACTCCAACCAGGTCCATGTGTTGTAAACAGAAAGTCAAAAGCCACAGATTCTTCAGAAGACCATGCGCCATGACTCCCATAGGAAGTCAGCGATTGTTCTTTCTCAAACCTATTCCATACTTTAAGGTACTCCAAAAGAGGTCTGGCCCCGGGAGAAAGAGATTCACCAATTCGATAATTGTCAAAATCGGCCTTCTCAATGATCGCAACCTTTAATCCTTCACGCTGAAGGAGGGTTATCCCAGCAGAGGTGCCTACAACACCTCCACCGATGATAACAACATCATATGCTAAGCCAGGCATTATAAAAACCTATTTAGATGTCTGAATCAATACTTGAGCACCTTTCTGATTTGCTTCGAGTTGGCCAAAGGCAGCACTGTTACGCTCTTTCTCTGTAAAATACGGCAGCTGTTCCGTGCCTTGATTAACTATGAAACCTAGTCTACTCCAGTTGTTAATCATATCTGCAGCATTAAGTACTCCTCTTTGATAAGGCACTCTCTGGCCGGCTGGTATAATCGGTTGATCCACAACTGGTCCATAAACAAGTCCATCTAGCACCTGGTCTCCTGGATCAATACTTCCAGCCGTAACATGCATAGGACTTTGTGGTGGCCACCAATAAACATAATAAGCTGGTGGTACTTCTACACCTGTCCCATCAGCAAATTGATTGATGTTGGCGTTAGTAATATTTGGAGTTTGTACGGTACATTCCGCAAAGTCAGATTGCCACGGTATAGCCATTCTCTTTGTTAAGTCTCCAGGCTCGCACCCTAAGCCCTTTGCTTCATCTGCAATTGTACTCAGACCATATTCTTGATAGAACACCTCCAATTCACTATTGCTACCTTCAAAGTGTGCCAACTTAATCATCATTGGACGTTCATATATAGGTGCGTTTCTCACAATCCATGTGGTCTCGATTCCCGGAGAAAATGGTGCACCTACACAATTGCCCATGTCTGCCTCAGTGAGCGCTTCATGCAATGCTTTTGGCTTAAGTCGGTTAGTACTAAACTTCCCTACTGCCCATTGAAATAGGAAGAAATACTGGGTTGAGGATAAGGTTTCGAACTTATAAATGGGTCCAGAGTTCGTGACTGAGTTATCACCTGAGTTTAAAGGCATTAATGGAAGACCATTTTCTGAAAACAGTTGACTTGGTCCGTTCACAATCAATGGCTCGCTACTTGATTGTTTGCCAGACTTTTCTAGATCCTTGGCTCTTTTCTTTTTCAATTTGGTATAATCCTCAGGTGGCAAAGGCACTCTGAAATAATTGAAAAAGGCCATACGGTTTTCATAATTCGCATTACTTGAATCCCTAAGGTCAAAATTGGGATTCACAAAGCTGCTTAAGTATGGTATATCAGCCACCCATTTATAATTATCGATCCTATCGAGAATTGGTTTGATGTGTTCGTCAAAATTGACCTTAAAGTCTGGCTGATATCCCCCTAAAGGAGTAAAATTCAAAGGCTTCTCACCCAAGCTTTTTCGAAACTTATTGATGATGTTTAGAAACTGTTTAGCGTTATCATCTTCCTTTCTATAAATGTCTTTATCAGCATTCATATGTCTTATGCCCACATTATACGCTGTGTCATAAAGCGTAGTAATATTGACCAACTCAGGAGCATACTTCGGGCTTCCAACCATGAGCCAAGAAGGTTCGGCATCTATGGTTGAACCGTCTTTAAGATGAATAGTGGCCGTAACATAGCCATCGGCTATGTCATCCCAGTAACCACTAGCCCCTCGAAATGAGTCTATTTGTGCAGAACCAGTTACGTTACCAAAACCACCCATGGCAACTAGGTTTCCGTCATTATCCATTCTTAGTTCACCTAAGCTATCAATTTGGCTTCCTCCGGCAGAAAGTGGAGGAAAAGATCCGTTGGGATAATTTGATGGTATGTTATATCGAGAAAATTCAACGATCTCCTTAGGTTTGCTGATACTTCTGGGCCCTGGATCAATGATAAGCTTCTTTCGTTCCTCAGGCTTGACAACATCAGGATTGTTGAAGGGGACTTTTTGGTTTTCATAACTGTTTTCCTCTCCGAATTCCAAGTCACCCAATAGTTCTGAAAATGTATACCAAATAGGCTTCTTGTTAGCGATGTGAGCGGTCCATTCAATCGACTTTACGTCTTTGTCAGAAAGTGTAACTTCTTTCTTGCTTCTACCAGTTGTTTTAAAAATTCGAAACTTAGCGGCTTGGCGTTTTACCCTGCCCAGTGAATCTTTGAACTCTCTTTCTAATACAGGCTTACCTTTTTCTGTTTTTGCATTTCCATTTCTGTCGCAAACAATCGGAAGGCCGCCAATTTTATCAGGTGATAAATAGAACTCTTCTGGGCTATTGCCCAATCTGGAGACACCCAGCTTTGGGTGTATTTCGTATTTTGACATGTTGGTGTGTTTATTGTAAATAATATTCTACCTATACCATAATAAATAGGTAGAATGCTTTCTGTTATGAACCTAACGAATTTTGACGGTTTGAGCAACTCACATCAATGGAGCTAACTATTGAGACGGATTGGTAATCATAAGACTCTTTGTAATATTTTGCCATCCAATTAAGAGACTATACTTTAAGGCTTGTTATCTTCAAGGTAAATGGAAACAGTTCTCAATCACCATTACAGCCTGACAAATGTTGGCCTAAAGCCAATGGAAGGTTATATAAGTGAAAACTATCTGGTCACCTCAGATCAAGGGAAGTATGTATTGAAAGTATATGATTACTCCTCTCAAGTCCAATCGGAAATAGAAGCAGAAACAGAATTTGTCAACCTTTTAACACATTTGAACAGCTCTCAGGTATCACGGCCAGTTCTAAACATCAATCAACAACTGGTCACCAAAACTGAAGAAGGTCAAATGCTTAGGCTTCTCTCGTTCGTAGAAGGAGCTTTTTTGGCAGAGGCAGAACATACACCTGAGTTATTCTTGTCTCTGGGAAGCTTTATGGGCGAAATTGATGTAAAGCTTAGAGATTTTAAGAATCCAAGTATAGAAAGTCGAAGACTCGAATGGGACCTACAGAACATCACATTATTAAAACCTCTTTCAAAGCACATTCAAGATATATCTAGGAGAAAGCTGGTCAAGCACTTCTTTAACCAATGGGATCTGCATGTCTATCCCATACTTCCCCAGCTAAGACAGTCAATTATCCATAACGATGCCAATGATTGGAACATCCTTATTAAGGACGGCCAAGTAACTGGGGTCATCGATTTTGGTGACTCAGTTCACACTCAACTGATAAACGAACTGGCCATAGCCATTACTTACGGAATCTTCGGCAAGGAAAACCCTCTAATATGGGCTAGTTATATCATCAAAGGCTATCATCAAAAATACCCTTTGGAGCAAAAGGAACTTGGAGTATTGTACTATCTGATCGCGGGAAGACTTATCACAAGCGTTTGCAAATCGGCACAAGAAAAGATCAATCAGCCTGACAGCGAATACATTACTATTAGTGAAAAACCAGCCTGGGACTTGTTAGAAAAATGGGTAACTATTAATCCAACAAAGGCCAAAAACGAATTCTTCAGGGCAGCAGGTTTTGATATCGATCAAACAGAACCTATCGAGGAAGTTCTTTCCAAAAGAAGAAGTGTTATCGGATCAAATGTTTCTGTCAGTTACAAAATGCCCATTTATATGGAAAGTGCAGCTTTTCAGTACATGTTCGATAGGTTTGGCAATACTTACCTAGATGCCTATAATAACATCCCACATGTAGGGCATCAACACCCCGCAGTAGTTGAAGCAGCCCAACGACAAATTGCAAAGCTCAATACCAACACAAGGTACCTCTATGACAACCTCCATGAATATGCCGAACAGTTATTGGCCAAATTCCCAGAGCCCCTCTCTAAGGTGTTTTTTGTGAACTCGGGCAGTGCAGCCAGTGACTTAGCCATTCGGTTGGCCCAGAATTTTACTCAAAAGAAAACGGTGGCAGTCATGGAGCATGGCTATCATGGGAACACTCGACTAGGTATTGACATTAGCCATTATAAGTACCAGGGTTCTGGAGGTTTGGGTAAAGCAGATGAAATCATCGAAGCTTCACTTCCAAACGAATATCGAAGCAAGTTTAATTCAGAGCGAAATACTGGTGCTCTTTATGCACAAGAGTTCATTGATCAGCTAAAGCAATCTCAAAGTGAAGTTGCCGCTTTTATATCAGAACCGATCGTGGGGTGTGGTGGGCAAGTACCATTGGCCCCGGGCTATCTCAAAGAGGTTTATCCGTACATCAGAGATCAAGGAGGTGTCTGTATTAGCGATGAAGTGCAAACTGGCTTTGGTCGTCTTGGAGATTATTTTTGGGGTTTTGAAATGCAGGGAGTCGTTCCTGACATTATAGTACTCGGTAAGCCAATTGCCAATGGTCACCCAATGGGTGCCGTAGTCACCACCGATGCCATAGCAGATGCATTTGACAATGGCATGGAATTTTTCAGCTCTTTCGGTGGCAACCCGGTTTCCTGTGAGATTGGGAAAGCAGTATTGAATGTGATTAAAGACGAGGAACTTCAAGAAAATGCCAAGTCCGTAGGAGAATATCACATGCACTGTCTGAGAGATTTAAAAAAAGAATTTCCCGTTATTGGTGATGTACGTGGTTCTGGACTGTTCATAGGGATTGAGCTTGTTAATGAAGGCACATTGATTCCAAATACAGAACTGGCTCAGAAAATCAAAAACACATTCAGAGAAAGGCACATCCTGATCAGTACAGATGGACCACGTGATTCAGTAATAAAGTCTAAACCCCCTCTTTGTTTTTCGAAGCGTAATGTAGACCAGGTGGTTGATGTCTTGAGGAGCACTTTAGAAGGCTGGAAAAAATAAAGCCTCGACAAGTCGAGGCTTTTATATTATCCCAATTCAAGCCTAAAGGTCTTTCGAACCTCTATGTAAGACAAGATTTGGGCTATCCTTTAGACTCGCAACAGTCCACTGTTATCCTTTTCCGAAGAACGAGGCCCCGACATGTCGGGGTGAGGCCTTGTTTTGAGAGGGATTCACCCGGTATTTGAGTTATAATTGTAAAGTTCGAAAACTAGTCTAAGCTCAAATGGGAAGTCTTTGTCAAAACTGTTAATTACATACAAACATAACAGGTGTTTGGTTTCAAAAAACTCTTTTTAAAGAGAATTATTGTTACTTTTTCATTAATCTACGCGTCTCAGTGAATAAATGCACAAATCGGTATTTGGCATATAATTTATTAGCTTGCACGCTTAATAGGAGATCAAAGTACACATTGAGTTTATCTACTGACAAAATTCTTACGCGGGACTACATCTTGCACTTCACCTCCTACTTCCTGATGGCCTCGGCCTTCTACTTCCTTCTTCCTACCCTACCAACTTACGCAGAGGTGGCCTTGGGAGCAAAAAAGAATCAGATTGGATGGATTATAGGAGTTTACGCAGCATCAGCCTTAGCTATACGTCCGTTTTGTGGTTATGTACTCGATGCCTATGGCAGAAGAGCCGTTTATCTAATTGCGCTGATTTTGTTCACAGTCCTTATGTGGCTGTATCACTATTCGTTTACCTTCTACATCCTACTGGTGATCAGAGTATTTCATGGGTTTACATGGGGAATAATTACAACTGGCGGTAGTACAATCGCTGCAGACCTTATACCAGAAAGTCGCAGAGCTGAAGGAATAGGATATTTTGGTCTGGCCATGACTATGGCAATTGCCTTAGCTCCTTTTTCTGGAGACCAAATCATGGGGCAGAATAACTTCTTTAACCTATTCACAATCTCGTTTGCCTTTGCCGTTGCTGCACTCATATTGGCGTTTTTTATAAAAGTGCCTAACATCAAAACAGGAGAAACTAAGATTGGTATCTCAAAAATGTTCGATAAACGAGTGAATAGGATAGCCATAGTGATGTTCACAGGAGCATTTCCTTATGCTGCAATTTTCTCGTTCATTCTTCTCTATAGCGAAGAGCTCAATATTGAGCAAGGCTCCCTCTTCTTTATTTTCATGGCCGTTGGAGTGGCTTTAGCTAGGATTTTTGTCGGTAAAATTATGGACAAAAAAGGTCCGTCCATGCTTGTCTTTGTTGGGCTTGCTGTTACTGTTTTAGGCCTTATCTGGTTTAGCTATGTTGATAGCTTTTGGCAATTTATGGCTGTAGGTGTTTTAGTAGGTATCGGCAATGGAATTATCATGCCTACGGTACAGACCATGGCACTTAATATGGTGCCTCTGGAGCGCAGAGGAGCAGCTAATGCAACTTTCTTTTCAGCAGTAGACCTGGGTATAGCAGCCGGCTCAATTTCGCTAGGTTACATAGCCGAATATTATGGCTTGGCTAATATGTTTTTTGTATCGGGAGTCATACTTTTGTTCCCATTGATTTACTTTTTCGTTTTTGTGAAAAAGCATTACGAAAGACATGTTGCTATATTAAAAGAAGCCGAGTTAGATGCCTAAGAAAATTTTCTTCACCCCGGGACCTTCTGCACTTTATTTCACAGTGGAAGAACACCTAAAGCATGCCTCCAGAGCGCAGGTGATGGAGATTAACCATAGAAGCAAACAAGCCGAAGGTTACTATCAAGAAGCATCAGACAATCTCAAATCATTAATGAGCATCCCTGATGACTATCAGGTATTCTTCTTAAGCTCAGCGACTGAAATTTGGGAGCGGCAACTGCAGAACTTAGTTACCAAAAAATCATTTCATTATTGCCTTGGAGCTTTCTCTAACCGCTTTTATGATTTTGCAGTAAAATGGGGAATCAAAGCTGAGAAAGTTGAATCGCCTTTTGGTGAACTTCCGGATACTAATCCTGAGCTAATACCAAAAGATGTTGAGTTAATTACGCTACCCCTTAATGAGACCAGTACAGGCGTCTCTTTTCCAGCCGAAGATATTTATAATATTCGCGCGAGCCATCCGGATACCCTAATTGCCGTTGATGGTGTATCAGCTCTTCCGGTGATTGATCTGGATTTCTCTCAAGTTGATAGCGTCTATTTTTCTGTCCAAAAATGTTTTGGACTTCCTGCTGGGCTGGGCGTTTGGATAGTGAGCCCAAGAGCAATCAAAAAGGCTGAGGAAAAACTAGCGGCAGGGTACTCGATTGGAGCATACCAAGCTTTGCCCAACCTGATGAAAAATGGTCTCAAGAATCAAACAACATTTACGGCCAATGTGCTCAATATTTTCCTTCTGGCAAAAGTGACGGGGGATATGCTAGAAAAAGGCATTGATGTAATCAGACGCGAAGCCAATTACAAGGCTGCACTTCTGAATCACTTGGTTGAAAACCATCCAAAACTCAACCATTTCGTGGCCGATCGAAAGTTAAGATCGAAAACAGTCACAGTTGCCAATACTACTGAGGGCTCTGCTGAAATTTTGGAAAAGCTAAGTAAAAAGGGTTTTGTCCTGGGCAATGGCTATGGTAACCATAAAGGCAAACAGATCCGGATTGCTTCCTTCCCTACCCACTCAAAAGAGCAAATGGAGCTCCTGGTTGATGTGATTAATTCAACAATCTAATTTGACAAGTATTCTTATTTCGAATACGATTTCATTATTTTCAAGAAACCAACAATTCACCAAGCAAAAGAAGTGTTAATTTTGCAGTGAATTTTTTGATCATATGCCTTCTAGAGAAAAGATAATGGTTTTGGTGGATACCTCGGATGCGGATAGAACCCTTCTGAAGTTTCTCGAAATTATCGCCACTACAAACGAAACCAAGGAAATTCATTTTTTCAACAGTATCAGCGAAATGAAAATCCCTGATGAAGTTTTGAAAGAGTTTCCGGAAATCAAGGAGAAATCCATTGCCGAGCGAGAAAGCAAAATTCGCGTTTTAGCAAAAAGCATTTTATCAAAAAAGCTAATGGACATCATCCACATTCATATTAAAGAAGGTGCTCCTTCTAAAGCTATTTTGAAGTTTGTGGAAAAGAATGATATAGACCTCATCATGATGGGAAGACATAAGAACTTCATAGGAGGTGGTGTCTTGTCCAATCGTTTGGCTAGAAGAGCTGCTTGTTCTTTATTTATTATCCCAGAAGGAGTTGAACCTAGCACTCACCTTTTACACGTTCCTTGTGATTTTTCAGATCATTCTAAAGGAGCCATGCAAGAGGCCATTAAGGTTGCTAGGAAATATAAGGATGTGAAAATCATCTGCCAGAACGTGTACACAGTTCCAGGTGGATATCATTATTCAGGAAAGACTTACGAAGAGTTTGCTGAAGTAATGAAAAGTAATGCTGAAAGGGACTATAAGCGCTTTATGTCAGAAATTGATCATGAAGGTGTGAGCCTTGAAGTCGTCTACTCTCTTGACACCAACGACAACCCGGTTACCGATATCATCGACTTTGCTCATGATAACCAACCAGGAGCCATTTTCATTGGTGTAAAAGGAAGAACATCTACTACAGCATTGTTTATTGGTAGCCGTGCGGAACAGCTGATTCAATACAACAATGACATTCCAATGATGGTGGTGAGACCTAAAGGAAAGAATGCAGGTTTATTAGACTTAATTAGAGAAATCTAAGTTTATTCGCCTTTCAATTTCTTCTCTTCTTTTTCCACCCAAGCCATTAAGATCTTGGTTTCTTCATCCGTAAGCTTCATCTGAGGCCTTCTTTCGACAATCCTTTTTGGTGGCATTTTGCCTTCTTCCAAAACTTCAAAAAGCTCATCGATCAAGTGCTCTTGCTCTTCTTTGTTCATGTCAGGCACCTTGACCCACTGAAGTTTCTCTCTAGCCTTTTCGTTTCGAGCATCCGGCTTATGACAACCCATGCACTTCGCCTCAATTATTTCTTTGACTTTACCAGTAATCTCAATGCCGTCACTATCCTGATCAATGACTTCCAAAGTATCACTAGGTTTAGAAACGAATGCTGTACTAAACAGGATTACAACCAAAAGGGCAACAGAGTTTTTAAATAAGTTTTTCATTGGACTAGTTTTATTTCACAAGGAATTTATTCAATTGAATTCTCAATTGGACTTCAATTTCTACGAATGGTTTAATTATGCATTTGCTACTTCCTTGGCCGTAAGACGCTTTAAGAAGAACAATGCAACCAACAAAAGGCCCATAGGAATCAAGGTATATGTAAAGGCTTGATCGGCACCTAACTCTTTAAATAGAATACCAATAATTCTCGACCCAAGGGTACCACCTAATGCCGAAAAGATGATAATTAACCCTGACATTGGACTATGAAGCTTTTTTGGCAATGCACTTAATACCACTGAATTCAATAATGGATAGATTGGGGCAATGAAAAGGCCTACCAAAGGGAATGCATAACCTATGGCAGGAACATCTGCCAAAGTCTCTACCAAACCAATCTCAGCGTTTACAGCCTTCGGCAATACAAAGATCACCACTGCCATAGAGGCGAAAATACAGACCGTCAATACCCAAACCCATGAAAATCTCTTAGCCAACTGGCCCGCCAGAATTCGGCCTACCCCTAAGCTGATGGCCAGAATACTTGCCATCATTATGGCCACATTTTCAGGCAACTCAAGCACCCGTTCGTTAAAAGTTGGTAGCCAAGTCATTATCCCTTGTTCTATCATTACAAACAGAAATGCAGATACTACGAAGACAATAACCAGAACCTTAGCAATCAGTAAGAACATCTGCGCGAAGTCTTCCTTAACGGTAGCACCAGGTACTTCATTACCTTCTTGAAAATCTGCTCTAAGCAAAAACAAGAAGGAAAGCATAGACAAGCCTGCCAATAACCAGTAGACATTCAACCAGGCATTAGGGTCACTTTCGGTGTTGAAGGCGGGAAAAAGAAAGTATGCCAAAGCAATACCAAACATAAACACTCCTTCAATATTACTCATTAAACTACCATGCTCTTTAGTATTCGAGGTGACCAAACCAATGACTGAATAAACGGAAACCTTAATGATGGCGAAACTTACTCCTACTGTGGCAAAAAGTAATTTTGCCGTCCAAAAAGAATTCCCGAAATACATGCCAACACAAGCCAGAGATACTAATGCGAGTGCCGCCAACATGCCTTTCTTATAGCCTATACGGGGTAAAAAAGAGGCGATCAAGAAAGAGACTATTGCTATAGGAAGATCTTTAAATGCCTCTAATATGCTGGCTTGTACCTCGTCAACCCCGTAGACATTCTGGGATTTTAAAATTACAATACCGACACTGTTGAGTAGAATGGCAAAGACAAAATAGTTGATGTAAAGCGAGAGCTTTATAGCATTGTTTTTCATAGCGCGTTTCTGGGTTGAAACGGAAGTTAACAAATTGATCGGAAATCATATTTGCTACTATGAGATGGCCAACAAGGCATAAAAAATAAAGGCGCTCAAAAAGCGCCTTTATTTTTTAGAGTTTATCAATAATTACTTTCCCGGAAAAGTGAACATATCGTCTGTGACAGCCACATTGAATTCCGTTTTGTTAACAGTGATTGTGAATGCAACAACTCCACCCATCTTCTGGGTTATTTTCTTTGGCACTAATACACCTTCCATTTCAGTATAGTCTGAATAGTGGCTCATTGTTTCTTGTCCGTTAGCCGATTCCTTTTGAGCTATTTGTAAGCCGGTGGCCTTGTCAAAATAATGCACAGACTCCTTGCCCTTAGGACTAGTCAACTTCACAAGCTGACAAGAAGTGCCTTCCAGATCAGCTTCACCTTCGTAGCTGAGCGTATAGCCTCTTTTTTTATGATCAATAAATACATCTAAGAATTGTGCTTCTAGAACTGCTTCAGCCTGTGCACCTTCCAATTTGGTTGGTTCATTAACACCTTGAAATTGATTGATCGTCCAAGCAGTACTTGCGTCAGAAGCTTGTACCATTTTCATTCCATTAAATTCAAGTTCGAGCCTCTCTCTGTTCTTGGAGTCACCGATAATATAGCCTGGAATATCAAAACCAGCTTGGTTGAGCGTTATCGTATACTTGCGACTTTTCACGTTCTTCCAGGCCTTTGCTCCACCAATGGCTTCCACATACTTGGACGCAATCGCATCTGCAGATTGTGCATAAGCTACACCTAGTGTAACAATTGCAATCAAAAATGTGCTTAAAATTTTCTTCATGAGTTTTTGGTTTCCAGTCTAAAGAAACGCCAGTTTCAACCCAGATAGCCCTTATACTGAATGTTCGGTTTGTATTAAGGTTGAACTGCACATCGCAATGATAAGATAATCGATGGTTTAAGTAAATTAGGTGTATGAAAACACTCATTTCCTGCTTATTGGTCATAATCGTTCTCCCAATTATGGGTCAGAAAAAAAAGAGGGCACGAGATCATGGAGTTGAAATAGGTGTTATGAAGACGGGCACTCTCAATGCAATAACCGATGTACCAGGAGTGAAAGTAGGCCATCAAACATTAATCAAGAGGGATAATGTTAGAACTGGGGTGACTGCCATCCTAGCACATGAAGGAAACATCTTCCAATCTAAAGTACCTGCAGCGATTTATATCGGCAATGGCTTCGGGAAACTAGCCGGTATTAGCCAAGTCCAAGAACTTGGCAATCTAGAAACGCCCATAATTCTCACAAATACACTAAGTGTCCCAATGGGAATTCAGGGAACAGTAAAATACACTTTGAACCTCCCGGAGAATGAGAATGTAAGGTCCGTTAATGCTGTTGTAGGTGAAACCAATGATGGATATTTAAACGATATCCGAGGAATGCATGTGACTGAAACAGATGTCATGACGGCCATCCAAAACGCACAAAAAGGTCTCGTTGCCGAAGGCAATGTGGGCGCTGGTACTGGTACAGTAGCCTTTGGATTTAAAGGAGGAATTGGAACCTCTTCTCGCCTCTTACCAAAGTCTCTCGGGGGCTACACTGTGGGCGTTCTGGTACAGACTAACTTTGGAGGTGTACTCAGTATTGCTGGTGCACCTGTCGGTAAAGAATTGGACAGATATCCTTTTAGGAATGCCATTGAAAAGAGTGATGGCTCATGCATGATCGTTGTGCTAACAGATGCTCCTCTGGATGCTCGTCAACTAGAGCGTGTAGCGAAGAGAGCGATGATGGGCCTTGCGCGAACTGGAGGTATTGCTTCGAATGGCAGTGGTGACTATGTGGTTGCAGCATCAACGGCCGAAAGTATGCGTATCCCCTATCAGACGAGAGAAAGATTGGATTCTGGTGATGTATTAAAAAATGACGCCATGTCTCCACTATTTCTTGCTACGATTGAGGCCACTGAAGAGGCAATCGTCAACTCATTATTTGCGGCAGAAGCCATGACTGGGAATAATGAACATACGGTCAATGCACTACCATTAGACAGAGTTTTAGAAATTCTCAAAAAATATGGGGCGATAAAAGACTAAATGGTTCTTAGTTTATCTAAGCAATCATTCATTTGATGCGCTTCTTGAACGCTCAACAGGTCCATCTTCTTCATCCATAGTTGCAAGGCATTGTCTACTTCATTAAGCACTGCCAGTCCTTTTTCGGTAATCAAAACATCCTTGGCTCTACGATCCGTTTTGCAAACAGTGCGCTCAACCAATTCTTTATTTTCTAGACGGTCCACAATTCTGGAAGCATTTGACATACGGTCCAACATACGATCAATTATCATATTTACAGTGCATGCGTCTGGATACTGGCCTCTTAAGATTCTGAGTACATTGTATTGTGGAGTGGTGATGCCATAAGGCTTAAAAATTTTCGCTTGTTCATCTACAACCCAGCTATTAGTAAACATGATGTTGACCACCAGCTTTTCGTAAATGTTCTCAAACTTCTTACCCTGCTTAATATCTTCCTCAATACCCATACGTTTGGCAAGTTTAATTGGTACTAAATTAGTAATTAGTTGTAAATCAACCCTATAATAACGCTCGAAACGACAACTATTGGGTGAATGGCTATATTTAATGAGCTATTGGTTAAACTATTAGTTCAATTTGGCATCTAACCCTTCGAAAGTAAAGCACCAATTGGAAGACAAAGAAATACTTCAGGCCTTTAGGGTATCCTCAAACAAGGATTTTGCCTTCAAAAATTTGGTTGCCGAATACCAAGAACGCATCTATTGGCATGTCAGAAAGATCTTAATCTCTCATGATGATACGGACGATGTAGTTCAAGAAGTCTTCATTAAAGTTTATAAAAACCTAGACACCTTTCGTGAAGCATCTCAGCTTTTCACATGGATTTATAGAATTGCTACAAACGAAGCACTCAACTTTTTAAAGAAGAGGCAACGAAGACATGCTGTTTCTATGGACGATGTTTACCAAGAGTTAGAAAATACGCTCAGTCATGGTGAACATATTGATGGAGATGAAATTCAAATGAAATTGCAGAAGGCACTTTTAAAACTGCCAGAAAAGCAGCGACTAGTGTTTAACATGAGATATTTCGATGATTTGAAATATGATGACATTTCAGAAATCACTGGAACAAGCGTTGGTGCACTGAAGGCCAGTTATCATCTAGCGGTTAAAAAAATTGAAGAGTCTTTGACAACAGGTTAAACCCTTTAACACTTTGATTATCAAATAGAAAATGAATAATAACGATCACGATAAGAATTCTCTAGAAAACCTCGAGCTAAAGAAGCTTCCCTTCAAAGTTGGAGAAGGGTATTTCAATGGCCTATCTGAGCGTATTTCTAATGCGATCGATGCCGAAGAGAGTGATCTAAAATACAACTTGCACTTAAAGAAATCTCCTTTTGTTACCCCAGAAGGTTATTTTGACACCTTATCTGCAAGCATAGAAACTAAACTTTCTGTAGGCCAGAAAGAATTAAAGTTCTATCAAAGACCTTTGACTAGATGGCTGGCTGTCGCAGCATCATTGACGCTGCTGATTACTATATACTTCAACCAACCTAGTTCTGCCGACTCAGATTTACTAGCAAATGTATCTGATGAAACAATCATTTCATTTCTTGAAAGTGAAAATGGCATAAATGATGAGTTTTTAATTAGCGTAGAGGAAATAGATAGTGTATTAGATGCTATCTATGATGATGAGACGGGTATTTTTGTGAATACTCTTGAATCTAACCCTGAGCTAGAATACGATTTTGAATACTTTGACTATTAGAAATATGAGAGTCATATATACAGGTATATTATTGTTAGTCATCAGTGCATTTACATTTGCACAAGATGGAGGAGGAAACAGACGTGGACCTCAAATGGATAGAGAAAAGTTGCAAGCGGCTAGAATAGCCTTCCTGACTAATCGACTTGATCTCTCCACTGAGACCGCAAAGGTATTTTGGCCAATCTTCAATGAGTACGACAACAAGAAAAGTGCGCTATCCAAGAAATATGGTGCGCAGAAAAGACTTCTATTTGAAGATGGTACTCGTAACCTCTCAGATGAAAACGCTGACAAAATGCTCGAAATCTATCTAGTGCAAAAGCAGGCAGAACTCGACTTAGAGAAAGAGTATCTGGGCCGATTTAAAGAAGTACTGACTTTGAGGCAAGTGTGGAGGGTAATACGATTTGACTCTGATTTCAGAAGATCTCTAATGGAAAGGGTAAGTAGAGGCAATCGGACTGAAGGAAAGCCAAAGCCCGGCAATACAGGCGGTAATTAAGAGATAATTATTCTAAAGAAATCCTGCTTATTCGGCAGGATTTTTTGTTTGTAGCCAGAGCACTTTCATGTAATTTGCACTATGGCGCAGCTGACGCTCTTCGAGCTCAATAATCTCATCAAATCACAACTAGAAAACAATCTAGAACCAAACTATTGGGTGGTTGCCGAGATAAGTGAATTGCGCGTCAACCAAAAAGGTCATTGCTATATGGAGTTGGTAGAAAAGGAGAACAACTTCATACAGGCCAAGATGAGGGCCAACATTTGGTCATACACATATAGGAGCCTAAGTGCTCAGTTTGAAAATGCAACTGGCACCTCTTTAAAACCGGGAATCAAAGTACTCTTTAACCTAAGCGTAAATTTTCATGAAGTATATGGGCTCAGCCTTACCGTTAACGACATTGACCCCAACTATACCATTGGCGAACGCTCAAGGTTAAGAGAAGAGACCATTCAAAGACTTCAACAAGAAGAGCTATTTGATAAAAACAAAAAACTAGAGCTTCCGATAGTACCTCAAAACATAGCTGTCATCAGCTCAGATTCAGCTGCTGGATATGGAGACTTCATAGATCAACTTCGAAACAATGGATCATATTACTTTCAAACAATTCTTTTCCCGGCCATGATGCAGGGTAATGAAGCGGTGGTATCCATAAGAAAGGCGCTTAAAGACATCCACGAAAGCCAGACGAACTTCGATGCAGTGGTGATCATTCGTGGAGGTGGAGCTCAAGCGGATTTGGATTGTTTTGATACCTATGAATTGGCTAGGGCCATTTCCCTTTTTCCACTACCCCTATTGACGGGTATAGGACATGAAAGAGATCAAACGGTTGCTGATCTTGTAGCTCATACTAGCCTGAAGACACCAACCGCAGTGGCAGAATTTCTTATTTCTGGCATGAACAGATTTGATGACTTGCTTCATGAATATTTATACAGAATTGAAAAGGTTTTTGAGAATAAACTGACTTTTGAGCAGCGCCAGTTACAATATTTATCCAGTAGTATTGAACAGGCCACTAAAGAAACTCTCAAATCGTATGATCATGCATTGGGTCAGAAAGCACTTACTCTAAAATATGTATCTCAGCGTTTTTTAGAACGTCAGCATTCGTTGGTTGATCGTCTGGATCAACAGTTAACATTAATCGACCCCATGACTATTTTGAAGAGAGGTTATTCTTTAACCTTGAAAAATGGTAAATCTGTAATGAATCAAAAATTAGAGGTTGGGGATTTATTGGAAACCCGAACATTAAATAAGAATATTAATAGCCAAGTAACGGCAATCAAGGATGAGTAAAAAGAGTATTAGCTATAAAGAAGCGATCGATCGCATCAACGAAATTGTGACCACTATTGAGGGGGAAGACCTTGATATTGATGAATTAACAGGCTTAGTAAAAGAAGCTACTACTCTCATAGGTTCTTGCAAAGACAAGCTTCAGAATGCAGAATCAGACCTTCAAACTTCTTTGGACAAATTGAATTAATATGACGGCTCAAGAAGCACTCCAAGAAATTCAATCACTGACTCAAAAAATCAACTACCACAGTGAACTTTACTATCAACAAAGTCGATCTGAAATCAGTGATTATGACTTCGATCAACTGCTCGAACGGTTGATATTTTTGGAAAGAGAATTTCCCGAATATAGGTTTGAAGACTCCCCTTCTCAGCGAGTCGGTGGTACAATTACCAAGGAGTTTGAGACAGTCGTTCACAAGTACAGAATGCTCTCCCTCGGCAACACCTATTCAAAAGAAGAACTAGTCGAGTGGGACAACCGAGTAGCCAAAGGACTAGATGGTGCTGAATATGAGTATTTCTGCGAAATGAAATTTGATGGTGTTGCCCTCAGCTTGATCTATGAAAATGGGATTCTTAAAAAAGCTGTGACCCGAGGGGATGGCACAAAAGGAGATGATGTCATTGCCAACGCCAAAACTATTCGTTCTATTCCTCTAAAGATAGATCAAGACGTTCCTAATGAATTTGAAGTTCGAGGAGAAGTCTACTTTCCTAAGCACGAGTTTGAGCGTGTTAACCTAGAACGGGAGGACATTGGAGAAGACAAGCTTGCCAACCCAAGAAATGCTGCCTCTGGAACACTCAAAATGCAGGACTCATCGGTAGTTGCAAGTCGGAAATTAGACTGCTACCTCTATTACCTATTGGGTGATGGTTTAGAGTATAACACGCATTCAGAAGCAATTCATCAAATTGAGCAATGGGGATTTAATGTTTCTCCTACCTACCGAAAATGTAAAGACATTAATGAGGTCCTGGAATATGTGACTGAGTGGGAAGAAAAACGACATACCTTACCTTCTGAGACTGATGGTGTCGTCATCAAAGTAAACAGTCTTAATCAGCAAGATGAGCTTGGCTTTACAGCAAAAAGTCCTCGGTGGGCCATATCATATAAGTATAAAGCCGAAAGCGCTTCGACAATTTTAGAAAGCATTTCTTATCAAGTCGGCAGAACGGGATCGGTAACGCCAGTTGCCAATCTGAGGCCAGTCCTATTGGCTGGAACCACGGTAAAAAGAGCTTCGCTACATAATGCCAATGAAATTGAGAGACTGGGAATACAAATTGGGGACACCGTTTCGGTAGAAAAGGGAGGTGAAATCATTCCTAAAATTACAGGAGTCGATTTATCTCAACGAAGCTTGTTTAGTGAACCAACCACTTATATTACCCACTGTCCGGAGTGTAATACAGAACTAGTAAGATCAGAGGGTGAAGCAAATCATTATTGCCCCAACGTGACGGGTTGCCCTCCTCAAATTCAGGGAAGAATTGAGCATTTTATTCAGCGAAAAGCCATGGATATTGACAGTTTAGGATCTGAAACTATCAGAGGTCTACTGGATCATGGATTGATTAAAAATTATGCTGACCTCTATTCTTTGACCTATGAACAACTGAATGGCTTAGAATTCAAGACTTATTCCGAAAAGAAGGGAGACTACAGTCTTAGAAGCCTGAGAGAAAAATCAGCTCAGAACATCATCAGTGCTATTGAAGCGTCAAAGGCTGTTCCGTTTGAAAGAGTACTATTTGGCTTGGGCATTCGCTTTGTAGGTCAGACCGTGGCCGAAAAGCTTGCGGAACACTTCGAATCCATTGACCGGCTCTCAGAGGCTGATCTAGAAACCCTTATTGAGGTACCAGAAATTGGAGGCCGAATTGCAGAAAGTGTAGTACAGTTTTTTGACAACCCTGACAGTATTGAACAGATTAATAAGTTGAAAGCTGCTGGCCTTAATTTTGAGATTGTCAAAAAAGAAATCGTAAGTGAGGGATCGAATTTGAGGGATCAAACGTTTGTCATTAGCGGGGTTTTCTTGCAATTCAATAGAGACGAATTAAAAGAGAAGATTAAGGCCAATGGAGGGAAGATTGTATCTTCCATAAGTAGCAAATTGGACTATCTAGTCGCTGGTGACAAAATGGGACCAGCTAAATTGGAAAAAGCCACTAAACTTAACGTAAACATTATTTCTGAAACCGAATTCTTAGCACTCCTCGATACCTAATGTCAGTAATTGGAAAGAAAATATTAAGCTTCTTCAATAACCCTAACAAGCGGAAAAAGCCATCGTCAAACTTGGTCCCCTTTGAGCAGGCAGGACTTATTGGCGTCTTGTATACATGCTCAGACAATAAGAAAGAAGAAGCTCTAAAATTCTTTATTGAGGAAATGGGCTTGGGTAAAAAGGTAGAGATCCTCTGCTTCAATCCTTCTAAAGAAACCATCATCACTGACAACCCGACATTTGACGCTTCCGTTTTGTCAAATCTGGGTAAATTGAACTCTCCAGAAGTGCAGAACTTTGTCAATTTCCCCTTCGACTACCTATTTCATTTTGACTTTGAATCAAACGAAATCCTTAAGAGCATACTGGTACAAACAAAAGCTAAGTGCCGCATTGGGGTTCACGATGAACAACACACCAATTACTATGAGTTGATGATCGGTATCAATAAAAGTTCGGGCATTTCTAATTTTGCCGAACAAATGTTAAAATACGTAAGAGCGTTACGATAATGGAAAAATTTCAGGGTACAGGTGTGGCATTAGTTACACCCTTTCATTCAGATGGTTCAGTAGATTTTGAAGGCTTGGCAAATGTCCTTGAATTCACCGGACAAGCGGTTGATTACTTCGTTGTTCTCGGCACTACTGGAGAATCTGCAACTACCACTCCACAGGAGAAGTCTCAAATTCTGCAATTTGTTAAGGAGCATAATCCCAAAAAACTACCTATTGTTTATGGTATTGGTGGTAACAATACGCTGAAAGTCGCTGAAGAAATAGCCAACGCAGACTTAGATGGTGTTGATGCCATTTTATCGGTAAGCCCTTATTATAACAAACCAAGCCAAGCTGGAATTATAGCACACTATAAGTACCTAGCTGACAGATCTCCACTGCCAATCATATTGTACAATGTTCCAGGCAGAACCATGTCCAATCTCTCTGCTGAAACAACACTTGCTTTGTCAAAGCATAAAAATATTATAGGAACAAAAGATGCTTCCGGAGATTTAGATCAATGCCGCAAAGTAATCAACAGTATGAGTTCTGATTTCTTTTTGACTTCCGGAGACGATTTATTGACCACAGACTTGGTAGAACTTGGAGGTATAGGAGTAATCTCTGTGCTTGCTAACGGATTTCCACAAGAGTTTAGCGAAATAGCCCGAACGGCATTGAAGGGTGATTTTGAAAAATCAAGAGAAATAACGACTTCGTTTGATAAGATCAATGACCTGATGTACATAGAAAGTAATCCGGTTGGGGTAAAAGAAGTTCTGAATCAAAAAGGAGTTTGCGGTAATCAAGTTCGGCTTCCATTATTGGAAGCTTCAACTTCTTTGAAAGCTCAAATAGCCGAATTACTACCCTAAAGGGCATAAAAAAGGCCCCGACAAGTCGGGGCCTCATTTATCTGGATTTTAGTTTCTTAGCTGTTCTTGATGTTTTGAACATCAATTCTAATTTCTTGTGCTAGGTTTTTAAGGTCTTGCATACCTTTTCTTACTCTAGTACCAGCAGCTTGATTTCCTTTGTCATAGAACTTTTCGAAATCGCCTTCTAAAGAATTTACTAAATCTTGAACTTTGCTAAATTGACTCATATTTATCGTGTTTTAAGGTTGTTGATAATAATGTCTAACTGCCAGCAATATAAAGCAAAATGTTCTATTATCAACAGTGGAGGCACTTTTTTTTGATTTTACTCGCCAAAAGCTAACGCCACTTCTTCTTTTTTGTATTCTTCGCTCTCCAACTTTCCTTTAATAGCTTCGAAAGCTTCAATTGTTTCTTCGACATCTGCCAAAGAATGGGACGCTGTTGGGATTAAACGCAATATTATTGTGCCTTTAGGTACAACTGGGTAAATCACAACTGAACAGAAGATGCCGAAGTTCTCACGAAGGTCCTTACTTAGTGCTGCTGCCTCCCCTACTGTACCATTAAGTACTACTGGAGTAACAGGAGACTGAGTAGTGCCAATGCTAAAACCTTTTTCCTTGAGGCCACTTTGAAGAGCCCTAACAATAGTCCAAAGCTTGTTCTTATGCTCAGGATTATCTCTTAGCATTTCAAGCCTCTTTAATCCACCAATTACAAAAGGCATTGGTAAAGACTTGGCAAAAATCTGAGAACGCAAATTGTACTTCAGGAATTTGACAATCTCCTTATTACCTGCTACAAAGGCGCCAATTGCAGCCATTGATTTAGCAAATGTTGAGAAATAAATATCAATCTCGTCTTGACAACCCAGCTCCTCACCTGCTCCAGCACCAGTGGCACCGACAGTTCCAAAACCGTGAGCATCATCGACAAATAGCCTGAATTGGAATTTTTCTTTTAGAGCAGCAATCTCCTTGAGCTTACCTAAGTTACCCGACATTCCAAACACACCTTCTGTAATCACTAGGATTCCACCGCCAGTTTCTTGGGTCAGTTTGGTAGCTCTTTCAAGCTGCTTCTCTAAGTTCTCAATATCGTTATGAGGGAAAACGAAACGTTTACCCATGTGTAATCTAACGCCATCAATGATACAGGCATGAGATTCCGCATCATAAACTATCACGTCTTTACGATCTACCACTGCATCTATAATAGAAAGTACGCCTTGGTAACCATAATTCAACAAAAGGCCAGCCTCCTTGCTTACAAAATCGGCAAGTTCCTGCTCCAATTGTTCATGATACTTGGTATTACCAGACATCATTCTGGCTCCCATAGGATATGCCATACCCCAATCAGCCGCGGCTTGTGCATCAGCCTTTCTTACTTCTGGGTGGTTTCCAAGTCCTAAATAATTGTTCAAACTCCAGGTCAACACTTCCTTACCCATGAACTTCATACGAGGCGCAATTTCACCTTCCAGTTTTGGAAACATGAAGTATCCTTCGGAAACATCAGAGTGTTTTCCCAAAGGGCCTTGATTAGTCAGTAGCTTTTCAAATAAATCCAACTTCTTTTGTCTTTAAATATTAGATGTCTTAGACCTGCTAAAACAAGATGCGAAGGTAACACTATATACACCATTTATCAAAAATTAGAGTACATATAACACATTCATTGGTTCTGATTGCGATTATTATTAATTAGCATTGCATCCTTAATAACGAGATAAATGTCCTCAAAAAAGATCACTAAAATCCTTATTGCCAACCGCGGAGAAATTGCCATTCGTGTAATGCGAACTGCTAAAGAAATGGGAATCAAGACTGTAGCCATCTATAGCGATGCAGACAGTACCTCTCCTCATGTAGCTTATGCCGATGAAGCAGTAAACGTTGGCCCACCAGCTTCATCTGAATCCTACCTCAATACAGCTAAGGTGATTGATGTATGCAAAGAACTAAATGTGGATGCTATTCACCCCGGATACGGCTTCCTTTCGGAGAATGCAAGTTTTGCCAAGCAGGTGGAAGAGAATGGCATCATTTTCATAGGGCCATCGACTCATGCCATTGAGGTTATGGGTGATAAACTAGCGGCTAAGAACGCTGTTTCTGACTATGACATTCCAATGGTACCAGGAGTCAACCATGCAGTCACAGAAGTGGTAGAGGCAAAATCCATTGCAGAGCAAGTTGGTTATCCTGTCCTGATAAAAGCTAGTGCAGGTGGTGGCGGAAAGGGAATGCGCGTTGTAGAGCACGCTGATGAGCTCGAGAGTCAAATGCAACGGGCAATGAGTGAGGCTCAATCCGCTTTTGGAGACCCATCTGTTTTTGTAGAAAAGTATATAGGCTCACCAAGACACATCGAGATTCAGATTTTGGGAGATCAGCATGACAACATTCTTTATTTGTTCGAAAGAGAATGTTCCATTCAAAGAAGGCATCAAAAAGTTATTGAAGAAGCACCGTCTGCGGTGATCACACCTGAGAAGAGAAAACAGATGGGAGAAGCTGCCGTTGGTGTGGCAAAAGCCTGCGGTTATTATGGCGCAGGCACAGTGGAATTCATTATGGATGAGAATCTTGACTTTTTCTTCTTAGAAATGAATACAAGGCTTCAAGTAGAACATCCCGTAACAGAGGAAATTACAGGCATAGATCTAGTTAAAGAACAAATCTATATAGCAGAGGGAAAAGAAATTAGTTTCAAGCAAGGAGACCTTAAAATCCATGGCCATTCAATGGAAGTTCGGGTTTATGCTGAGAATCCTAGAGAGAATTTCCTTCCTGACACAGGTACATTGAATACTTATACATTACCACAAGGACCAGGAGTTCGCGTTGATGATGGATATGAGCAAGGTATGGAAATCCCCATCTACTACGACCCTATGATTTCTAAGTTAATTACTCATGGAGCAAACAGAGAGCAAGCTCGACTTAGAATGTTAAGAGCCATTAATGAATATCAAATCACCGGAGTAGCAACTACACTAGATTTCTGTGATTTTGCACTCAGACATGAAGCATTTATTAGCGGAAACTTTGACACCAAGTTTGTAGACAAGTATTTTACTCCAGGTGTGCTGGACGACAATGATTCAGAAAAAGAGGAACTCGCTATCGCTTTAGCTGCCCACATATTAAACGAAAAGTCCAACGGAAATGAGGTCAAAGATGACAATGGACATATCAGTAAATGGAAACTAAGGGCTAGACAATAACAATGGCTAATATCCTTCCATTTCGCGCTTGGCGATACAACAACGAATTATCATCATCCATTGGACAATTAACCTCTCCATTGTTTGATGTTATCTCTCAGCAGCAAAGAGATGCTCTCTATCAGAACCCTCATAACAGCATCCATCTGAGTGTACCATTACACGGAGAAACACCGGACGATGCCCATGGTACAATAGAAAAATGGAAAGCTGATGGAATCATTGAACAAGATCCCCTGCCCGGAATTTATGTCTATTATCAACATTTCTCATTACCGGGTAGTAACAAAGACTATACAAGGAAGGGATTTGTAAGCTTTATTGAAGCCACAGATTGGGGCCAACCTGACTCTGAAATTTTACGCCATGAGAATACAATGCCCCACTCGGTTTCGGACAGAGTGGAAGTATTGAAGGCAACAGAGCTCAACGTTAGCCCAACTCATGGGCTATACTTTGATCCGGCCTTTGAGCTCGAGCAATACATGGATGAGAGCATGCTGAATCCAATATATGAGACCGAGGATTATCAAGGAGTTCGAGATGTACTCTCCGTCATTCATGATAAAAGCATTATTCAAAAGTTTATTGACAAACTTGGAAGAGAAAAAGTAATTCTGGCTGATGGACACCACAGACTGGAAAGCTCTATCATTTACAGGAAAGAATTAATCGCTAACGAAGAAGCCAATACTGGTAAAGAGGGGTACAACTACCATATGATGTATCTCACCAATGGAGAAGCAGATGACTTAAGGATACTACCAACTCATCGACTCATCAGTGACCTTGAAAATTTCGATAAGGCCGAGTTTTTTAAGAAGTTAGAACCAAACTTCATTATCAAACCGTTGGAGAACCCCAATGATGTAACGGAAATCATATTGGGCAAACCTTGGGCATTTGGGCTTCTATTTGGTGATGAGGCCTATAAGGTTCGATTAAAACCTGAGGTCATTGACCATATTGAGTGGTCTTTTCCCAATGTGATTAAAAAGTTAGACCTCACTGTTATGCACTATTTCATAATCGAAAAAGGTCTTGGCATTCTAGGTAAGGATCAACGAAACTCGAGGAATATTACTTTCGAAAGAAACTTTGCCAACTGCCTAACAAAAACGATTAGAGGAGAAGCTCAATTCGCTATTATCACTCAGGACATTTCCATGGAGATGGTAAAAAAAGTCTGCTACTCTGGTCATACACTTCCTCAAAAATCTACGTATTTCTACCCTAAAGTGATTTGCGGTTACCTATTTGGATCAATCAAAAATGATGAATTTGAACTACCATTTGATCCTGGCTTCTAAGTCTCCAAGGCGTCAAGAATTGTTAAAAAGTCTGGGTTTAGAATTCGAGATCAGTGTCAAAGAAGTTGATGAGTCCTTCCCACCTGACTTGACTTGTTTAGAAGTGGCCGAGTACCTGGCACGCAAAAAGTCTCACGCGTTTGGAACGCTTAAATCAAAAGTTTTGGTAATTACTTCCGATACCACGGTTATCGTTGATTCCGAGATATTGGGAAAAGCGAAGAACAAGACTGAGGCTACATCAATGATAAAAGCGTTATCAGGCAGAACACATCAGGTAGCAACAGGTGTGTGTCTCAGAACTCAGAATAAAGAGGTCAGCTTCACAGAAATCACTTCAGTAACCTTTGACTCTCTAAGTGACGAAATGATCTCCTACTATATTGAAAGGTACAAACCATTTGACAAGGCTGGGGCCTACGGTATTCAGGAATGGATTGGAATGATTGGCATCAATAAAATTGAAGGTGATTATTATAATGTTATGGGTTTGCCACTCAATAGATTGTATAAAGAACTAAGGCAATTCAAATAAAAAAGGGGCGCTTGCCCCTTTTTACATTATTTTTTTAATCTTTTCTTATTTCGTACTAGCCAAAGGCTTCTTACTTTCTATCTTTTCAACCAAGTCTCCAGTCTTTAATCGTTTCGATACAACAAAGAATGGACCTGAAATCACCTGATCACCTTCATTAAGACCTGAAAGTATCTCAATGTTGTCATAGTCACTGATACCAGTCTTAACTTCAACCATCTTTGCTGTTCCGCCATCGTTAATAAAGACTACTTCTTTGATGTCTGCTTTCTCTTCAGGTTTAGCATTGGCATTAGTTACTCTTGGCTCATCATCATCGTTATCTTCAAATCGATTAGCTTCTGCCTTAGCAAGTTTAGGGTTTCTAGTCGTTACGGCAGCAAGAGGCACAGACAAAACGTTAGTTTTGGTAGTAGTGATTATCTCAACACTTGCCGTCATACCTGGACGAAACGGTGAAGGCCCTTGAATTTCCGAGAGAAGATCATTAAAACTGTCATTCAAAATTCGAATTTCAACTTTAAACTCAGTAACCGCATCCGCTGAAGCTTTCGGGTTAGCAGTATTAGCTATTGCTGTCACCACACCTTTGAACTTCTTGTCCATCGAGGTATAAGAATCTACATCGATAATCGCAGTATCTCCCTCATTTACACGAATGATATCATTCTCATTCACGTCTACCTGAACTTCCATTTGATTGAGGTCTGCAAGTCGCATCATTTCTGTACCAGCCATTTGCTGTGTACCAACCACACGTTCACCTTGCTCAACATTGAGTTTCGAAATAGTACCCGTTGCTGGGGCTCTAACAGTTGTCAATCGAACATTCTCTTCTGCCTCAGCAACTGTTGCCTCGCTAGACTTGATGATAAACTCAGCCGCTTTGACACTCTGCTCAGCAGCATCAAGATTATATTTAGCAACCTCGTAATTAGCTTTCGCAGTCTCATAATCAGCCTCAGAGATTACGTTCTCCTTTTTTAACTGTTCAGACCTCTTGAAAGCCAATTCCGCTTGTTTCAATTGTGCCTCACTTCTGAATTTACTAGCCTTTGAAGATGCTAAATTCGCTCTCTGTTGATTCAGGTTAGCCCGAGTTCTATCAAGTGCAGATTGAAGGTTGTCAGGTCGGATCTTCACTAAGATCATACCTTCCACTACATCATCGCCCTCTTCAACGTTCAATTCTATTATTTCCCCTGCAACGTCAGGACTAATTGCAATTTCCGTCACTGGCTGAACTACACCAGAGGCTGTAACTTTTTCAACTATGGTTACACGACCTGCCTCGGCAAATTCCACCTTGATGGTTTTCTCTCCACCAATAACGCCAGCCTGTTTTCCAACAATGGCAAACACCAATACTAGGACTACTAGTACAAGTAATATCCAAACGATCTTATTTGATCCTTTTTTCTTCTTAGTCATCTTCTTAATCTAATGTAATTGGGTTACCTAAATAAAAATCTAAAATCTTTACTCTAAAAATGTATTCGTACTTGGCACGAACTAAGTCAGTTCTAGCCGCAAATAAGTTGTTACTCGCTACCTGATAGTCTACAAAGTTTACATCGCCAACGTTATATCGTTGCTCTGTTGCCCTGAAAGACTCTTCTAATGCAGTCACTCTTTTACCAGTAGCTTCATAAGACTTAAGGCTTGCCAATGCATTGTTATAAGCAGTTTCAATGGATTGCCTTAATTGATTCTTTACGTTTTGTGCTGTAATCTCCGCACGTTGCTTATTAATCTTAGCACGCTGCAAGTTGGATGTGTTAGAAAGTCTACTGAAAATTGGTACACTGAGGTTTACTCTGACTGACTGTCCCAGGTTGTCGTTGAATTGATCAATAGTACTGTAGGAGTCACTAAAGACAGGAACCGTTTCTTGAGATGCATCAACAAACACTCTATCCCCTGTGCCCTGAACGAAGCCTATGTCTCGAGCCGGAATGTTCACTAATTGACTCCCCTGTAATTGGCGAGCTCTATCTGAATAGTTAGTAGATATACTACCGCTTACACTCAATGAAGGCAGGAAAGCTCCACGAGCAATTTTTTCGGCTAGATCATTACTCTTGATACCTAAATCTGCGCTTTTAACCTCGGGCTGATTTTCAACAGCTACTTCATATACATTTGATGGAGTTTCTAAAGACATTGCAACATCATCAACTGCCAATTCAGGTGCAACGATATTCAATGTCTCATCGGCAGGCATCTGCATAGACTGCTTCAAGTTAAGCATAGCTAGATTCAGATTGTTTTCGGCATTAACTACTTGGACCTCATTAGAAGCATTTTGAGATTCTAGGTCCAATTCGTTAGTCAAAGGAAGCGATCCGGCAGCGACAAGTTTCTTTGTTCTTTCGAGCTGATTCTTTGTAACCTCTAATTGGAATTTTGCATTTTCCAATTGCTCTCTATTGAGCAGTACGTTCAAAAAATTGGTAGCCACAGTCAGGCCGATATCATTTTTAGCTTTTTGCAAATCGAACTCGCTTGCTTGAAGGTTCAATTCATTCTGCTTAATTGTATTAAGGAGAATTCCTCCTTGATACAAGGTGACGTTTGAACTTGCCGACAATCCACTGGTCAGGATGTCCTGACTTAAGAAAGAGTTGGATACTGGGTCAATTGTTCTACCAAATGACTTACCGACACTTCCGCCTGCACTCAAATTTGGGAGACGGGCAAACTTGGATTGTTTAACCGCAATTTCATTCTGAAGCTGTGTAAGTTGATTATTCCTAATGGTCAAGTTATTTTCCCAAGCATAGCTAACACACTCTTCGAGTGTCCATTCTGTTTTTGAGTCTTGACCGAAGGCCAGATTCCCCATAAAAAGGAGCACCAGGCCGAAATAGAGTTTTTGTCTGAATTTCATGTTTAATTTTTAAAAATCGATGTCTGGAATAAATATGACCTCTCTAATCCAATCCAAATGTTTTAAATAATCTACGGTGACGGTCGGTGGTTTAGAGTCCATCTCTATCACGTGACACGCCTTATCATTTTTACCCTTCCTGTTGACTGACATAGAAGCAATATTACACTCGTCATTTGCCAGTACTGTGGCGATAAATGCTATGGCTCCTTTTCTATCATTCGCCAAAAGTATCATAGTAGTAAGGCCAGCATTGAAGCCAACATTAAAACCATTCACCTCTGTAATCTTAATCACGCCTCCACCGCGGCTTTCTCCTACCACCTCAATCTTTCTATCCCCAGCTTGAGCAACAACCCTAACCGTGTTTGGGTGCATAGTTGATGCATTGCCAACTGATCGAAATTTGAAATTGAAATTCGCAGTTTCAGCCTCATCAAAGGCTGTTTTAATTCTGGCATCATCAGTCAGAAAATCAAGCAATCCTGCAATAATAGCCCTATCACTTCCGTGCCCTTCGTAGGTTCTGGCGAAAGAATTGTAAAATGTGATGTTTGCTTCTTCAGGTTGCTTACCTAAAATCTTTCTTGCCACACGACCAATTCTAACAACACCAGCTGTATGCGAACTTGAAGGACCGATCATTACTGGTCCTATCATATCAAAAACACTACTCTGGTCTGCCATTATGAATGCGAAATTAAGTTTTCAATATTAGAGAAATAAGTCGTTGCCAAATTTCTATTATGTTTGAAAGGTTAATACCCTCCATGAAAGCGATATTTAACTCTCGAATTATTGAAACTTCCGATTACCTGATCAAAACCAGCAATCGGTCATTTTGTTATGGAGACGGGCTCTTCGAAACAATTGTTACAGGTGCTAAGAGAATTAACTTAGTTGAAAAACACTTGCTCAGACTTAAAAGAGGATGCAAGGTCCTAGGAATAGATTTTCCACTCTCATTGGAGCTTGATTCTTTTACCAAAATGGTTAAAGAGCTACAAGACTTGAATGGCATATACGGTGATATCAGAACTAAAGTGGTCCTATGGAGAGACACAGGAGGACTATATACTCCTGAACTCTCAAATTCATCTTTTTTTATAGAGATAAAGCCTGTCAAGGCACCAATATTTGAGGATATAGAGAAAACTGGGTTCTCAAAAAAGATACATACCCATTACTCTCCGATTTCTTTTGCTAAGACCACTAATGCCCTGATATATGTCTTGGCAGGCTTAGAAAAAAATACTCGGCAGCTAGGTGAAATCATACTGACTGACGTTCACGGGCACCTTTCCGAAACACACATTGCCAATCTCTTTTGGATAAAAGGAGATTCAGTTTTTACACCAAGCCTATCCTGCGGATGTATTGAAGGGATAATGAGGAATGCCTTGATAGAGCTATTCCTGAAAAGTCATATTAAATTTCAGGAAGTTTCTGAAACCAAAGAGACACTGGTAAATGCCGATTCAGTATTCTCTACTAACGCTTCTGGAATTAAGTACTTTAAAACAATTGATACCCTTACCTACGGAAGCCCAGAGGAACTTCTAGACCCCATTATTAAACAGCTACAGCAGCCTTAATATGTGGATGAGGGTCGTAACCTACTAATTCGAAATCTTCGAACTTAAAATCAAAGATATCCTTTACATCAGGATTCATCTTCATTGTAGGCAGCGGTCTGAATTCACGTGTTAACTGAAGTTCGGCTTGCTCAAAATGGTTAGAATAAAGATGAGCATCACCGAAAGTGTGCACAAACTCACCAGGCTCTAAACCACAAACCTGAGCAACCATCAAAACGAGCAACGAGTATGATGCAATATTAAATGGAACTCCCAAAAATACATCAGCACTTCTTTGATATAATTGACAGCTCAGTTTTCCGTTTGCAACATAAAACTGAAAAAACGTATGACAAGGTGGAAGCGCCATATTATCCACATCCGCAACATTCCATGCACTAACAATCAATCGCCTACTATTCGGATTATTCTTTATCTGGTCAATTAATCTTGTAATCTGATCAATAGTACCACCATTACCATCAGGCCAGTTGCGCCATTGATAACCATAAACTGGCCCCAAGTTACCCTTGTCATCTGCCCATTCATCCCAAATTCTTACACCATTATCCTTTAAATACTTGATGTTAGTATCTCCCTGGAGAAACCATAGCAACTCATGTATTATTGATTTTAGATGCAGTTTTTTTGTCGTTATCACGGGAAATCCCTCTGACAAATTGAATCTCATTTGATAACCAAACACACTTTTCGTACCAGTACCTGTCCTGTCGCCCTTCTCTACACCATTTTCAAGAATATGACTCATTAAGTCGTGATACTGCTTCATAATGTCTTCGATTTTTTAGATTTGAATCAATGAACAAATTAAATCAAAATGTCACGAATGGGAAGCGTTCATCCCAAGTTTTTCGTACATCAAAATGGATCGAAAACTTTGCAACACTAACCAAGCGAAGGTCTCTAACCCGATTGTTCATTTTAACACTGGTCACTGCTTTTCTTGGACTTCAAATACCCAAGCTTCAATTTGACTATGACTTCGATAGCTTCTTTCCTAAAGGTGATGAGGATCTATCCTACTATCAATCTTTAAGTGAGGAATTTGGAGAGTTCAATGACTTTCTCTTCGTTGTACTAACGACTGATGACCCTACAAAATCTATCTTTTTAAAAACAGTAGATCAAACGATTAGATCACTTGAGACTTGGTCAGAAGTCATTGATATCCAAAGCGCATTTGATCAACAGAAAGTCCAAATAACACCGCTGGGCATCAATACTATCAAATTAATCGACCCTCGTAAAGACATTGATCAACAGTCTATAGTCAGGAATGGTTTAGATGGGAAGTTTTTCGGAAGGGACGACCATTCTATGATGTTCGTTTTGAGGCATGAGGCATTTGACAACAATAAACAGTCTGACGCCTTTTTGATCGCACTCAGGAAATATCTGACTTCAATGCATCAAGGTGATTACTTGGTATCTGGAAAAATTCAAATGCAACATGATTTTACTAAGAAGTTAGAGGGAGAGCTATTGCAGTTGCTTCTTCTTGGGCTGGTATTCGTCACCCTTGTATTACTCTTATTATTCAAGTCTTTGAAGGGGGTAGTGATCCCACTGCTCACAATAATGATTAGTGTAATCTGGACAATGGGTTTTATTTCTCTGACAGGAAAGTCAATAGATGTCTTGACCGTCATTATTCCACCTATTCTTCTAATCGTAGCTCTATCAGATGTCATTCATTTTGTACACAAGTACGATCAATATATACGCTCCAAAATCTCAAAAGCCCGATCTCTTAAATCCACTATCGTCTTTATAGGTAAAGCCACATGCCTTACTTCTATCACTACCGCTATTGGCTTTATAAGCCTATATGTGATTCCTATCCGCCCCATCCAAGACTTTGGACTATATACGGCCGTAGGAGTAATGTTTGCGTTCTTCGTCACCTTCTTGTTGCTACCCGCCATACTTTATTTTTTTCCTCAGCCGGTAGAAACGAGAGTTAAGGTTAAAACTTCTTGGAAAAGGATTTTGGACCTATGGTTTTTGTTCATATTGAGAAATCGTCAAAAAGTAATTTGGTCGATAACAATCTTGAGTATTCTACTAATCTTCGGAATTAGGGAATTAGAACTCAACACATCCATTATCGTTGGTTTTCAAAAAGATGAACCAGAGTTGAAAGAAGTCAAATACTTTGACAAGAATTATGACGGGTTTAAGCCATTTGAAATTGGCATTCAGTTAAATGGAGCCCATGACTTGTTCGACCTGCGAGTTTTGGAAACACTTGAGTCTATCGAACAATATGCTAGTCAGATGTATGGTGTAGATCAGATTGAGTCACCTTTAACCCTCATTAAGTCCTTAAATTCAGGACTTTATGGTGCAGCACAAAGTCACTATATATTACCTAGTTCAAAGGACTTATCTAAAGTCAAACGCTTGTATAATTCTCCTAAACTAAAGTCACTAAAATCTGTTTTTGAAAGTGATAAGAAAGGCTTCTTAAGAATAGTTGGAAGATCAACAGATATAGGAAGTGCACAAGCAAGAATTCTAAACAAATCACTCCAAGATTTCTTGACAGAGATTGTCGATTCAGAGGTCTTAACAGCTCGACTCACGGGTACTTCTTACCTAATTGACAAAACGGACACATACATTTCGCAATCTCTTATAAAAGGCTTAAGTCTGGCTGTAGCCAGTGTATCAGTCTTCCTTTTGATATTCTTTAGAAGCTGGAGAATAGTCCTTTACTCTTTGATACCAAATTTGCTACCCATCCTAATACTCTTTGGATTGATGGGTTACTTTCAAATTGAGCTCAACATATCAACGGCAATCATATTTACTGTTGCCTTTGGAGTGGCAGTTGATGACAGTATTCATTTGTTAGCCCGTTATTACCTGGAGAGAGAGAGGTTTAGTACAGTCACCTGGGCCCTTAAAAACAGCATAGCCAGCACTGGAAAGAGTATACTAATTACAAGCATAATCTTATGTGCTGGCTTTGCCTTATTTCTTTCGTCAGGACTATCTTCTCCCTATTATCTGGGCTTTTTTATTGTAATCACTGCGATAATTGCACTAGTACTCGATTTGACCCTACTACCCATTATTATAATGGGCATCGAAAAGCGAATTAGAGTTCGTCAAGGTTAGCTACCTCAGACTTCTTTCTCCACTTTTTATATCCGAACATTAGGTTCAAACCAAACCTGAAATCAGCCTTAGAATATTGTTCTGGCTTATTCAGAACCAGCACATTATCTAGGGCCATGTAGAGTTGAAGAGGACCAATATTCGTACCTAGATTGGCACCGATATTAGTCTCGTTATTCGATCTTCTATGAGTTCCTAAAACACCTATCACAAACTTGTCGAACCTGTGATTAAAAGCCAAGGCATAGTTGGCAGGCAAGTTATTAAGTGCACTAGATTGAAAATAGGTTAACGAAAACCTGTCTCTTTCTGTCAAATACGCTGAGGCAGTTAAATAAACTCTAGTTGGCAGGCTAGTTGAAAAAGCCGATCTGGTTTCATTAGAGCGAAACTTATTTTCAAGGCTATCCTTGAAAACTTCACCCGAATCTTGAAGCCCCTCAAGATCAAGACCAGAGAAAGTTGCAACCGTATCTGCTGTGTTATAATTCCTGACTTGCTCCTTCCAATCAATTGAACCAATATCATTGACAGAAGCCTCAACTTCCAGCCATTTTAAAGGCTTAAATTTGGCACCAAAGTCGAATGCCACCGTCTTATTCTCATTATTGAGTGCATAGGTAGTGAGCGCATCATCAGCATAGTCATCGGAATTGAAAAGGAGATCCAAACCAGCGGTATTAGCAGTACCATTTTGGATTGCAATTTGCCAAGAAAAATCATCTGCCGCAGTGGTCAAAGTCCCACTTGCTCCATCAGCCAAGGAGGCATGAAAAATACCAGTTACAAGTTTAGCTCTTGCTCCAACAGTCAATCGTTCTCCTAGGAACTTCCTGGCGTATCCAATACCAATTTCTTGGTATGCTTCTGCCCTAATCTGTGTGTCCGAGAAATCAATAGTCTCACCAATGGAATTTGCGTTACCGTTGGCGAGAAAATCTGTTAATCCTTGTCCATAAGCGAAGTCAAACGTTGCTCTGGCATTTGCGAAAAGCGAGAAGGCTCCATGCTTCGTTTTTATTCCCAGATGAAACAAGTTAACTGTCACATCAAGATTTAGAAAGTTCTCTTCCTGAGCGGCTTCATGTAAAAGGTCAAAATCAACAGTCAAATCCGTCTGGCCAGCAGGCCTTGAGAGCAACTGTTGTAACTCTAAATCCCCTTGTAGCATAACACCAAAATTCATTGCTGGCATACTTATGGTCAATGAGTTGTCAGGAATAAAAGCAGGTTGAATTCCTGATGTCTGAGGTACGATGTCTCTCAACTGGTAGAAAGACAAATAGCCTTGGGCATTAGCACTTGTAAAACCCAAAACTAATAGCGCGATAGTTAACAGTTTCTTCATCTTAGTTACCGTTTGAGTTTACTTCTACATCTGCTTGAACTGCTAGTTTGAAACGCAATTCATAATCATTGAAAAACTTTACGGCTGTTGCATTCTGTGCATCCGTAGTAGTCAGGGTGGCGACTACATTAATACTTGCAGCATTCTCGATGATTCTAATACCTTCTTCAGGAATAAGAATATCAACCGTTGACATGGCAACCTCATTGGTTCGACCGTCCACACCGACAGCAGCAGCTGTAAATGCCGGTCGTTCATCCACGGTGTAGATAACAGCGCCTGATCCATCTCTAAATTGCAATTCGACAAGTCCGCCTAGTGGCAACTCATTCTCTGCAATTACCCTAAACAACAATCTCTTCGCTTCCGCTAGGTCATCCCCATTGCTAAAGTCTACTACCTCTTCTGCGATCAGCCCGTTAATGTTTAATTCTAGAGGAATTTCAATCTCAACCGATACATCTAGCAAGTTCGAATCATCAATGAAATTATACGAGGCTGGTGCTGTAGCAGGGTTTGATTCAGCACCTACATCAACCAAAAAACGAGTCGGTTTTGAGGAAAGTAAGGCATCAATATTCGAATTATTCGCAGTGACCTCTATTTCTGTTCTCACAACTTGTCCCTGTTGACTGACACTCGGAGCATTGACTACCTGAAGATTGTCAACAACGGTACCTTGCAACGGAATATTTGTACCTGTCCCACTCACAGCCGTTATCTGTTGAAAATCGATACCTAAAGGAAAACCGAAACTGTTATCGAAGATGAACCTTACTGTCGGATCAGCAAATGTGATATCTCCCGAATCAAATGTGCTAAAGAAATCGAGGCTAATGTCCTGTTGCCCTACAGTCAGCGATTGGTTACCAACATTTCCATATACGGTTTGAAATGAAGTATTATTGATACCTATGGTAAATGACACTTGTTGATCAGCCGTAATGCTGTTGGTTGGTCCAACAGTGATATTATATGCTATTCTGACTAAGAATTTACTAGATGCCGGATTACCCTGATCATCTAAATGAAATAGTCCCTTACCATTAACCAGAGACTCTGATTGTACAAAATTGGCCCCACCTGAAGGTAGACTACCCGTGATCACGATCGGTCCAGTAGCATTTTCAAGCGATATAAATGTCGCTGTGAAGTCCACATCGGCACCGATGTTGGAACTCGCATTGAAATCAAAACTTCCCGCGTTAAAAATTATGCTGTCATAATCTTCATCAGCAGTTTGAGTTAAATCAAACTCATAAAGCTCTGAGATGGAGATCGTTGTTTCCACTGGAGGGTTTGAAAGGTCAGTTCCCGAAACTAGACTAGATCCAAAACTTTGATCCAATACAGTTAGGAAGCCTGAAGCACTCTGGGACTGTAAGGTCTCAGTGTAAGTTAGAGTAACAACATCTTCACCGTTCGGTGCTATTACAGCTCCTCCATCGTTCAACTCTTCAAAGAGTTCAGCAACAGTGTAAGTAATAGTTCCAACCGGAATTGCGAGAGATGGATCGAAAACTATGTCTCCGAATTCGGTGCTTTCAAAGTACTTTAAGTCACATGAAGGCACCGCTGCTATAGTCAAACAGACTAAGCACGCGAGTAAAAATCGTTTCATTTGGTTTAGTTCTAATTGCAGATTTGTAAGGTGTCCATTACTCTGCCGGCATAATAACCCAAAGGATTACGTAAACAATAAATCCAGGAAAGCCGGCACTAAAAATTGAAATTAACACATAAATGAGCCTTACCAAGGTAACATCCCAGCCAAGCCACTCTGCCAAGCCACCACACACACCTGCCACCACTTTATCCGCACCTGATCTAGTAAGTTTACTGTTATTCCCAGCCATAAAAAACCCATTCAAAGCACCAAGTTAATCACTTAACTCATAAATACCTATTAGCGGAAAATGATCAGAATAATAAATATCATCGAAGGTCTTGAAAGCTTTGATCTTGAATTCTTTAGAAAAAAATTGATTGTCAATGCGTAGATATGGAATATTTCGATTGAAAGTCACCCCCAAACCCCTCCCCTTTTCCTCAAAAGAATTGGCGAAACGTCTTCTAAATTGAAAATAATTATAGCTGAATGGGACATCATTAAAGTCACCTGCTATAACTACTGGATAGTTGGTTTCTTCAATGTGCTGTAGCAAGACTTTAATTTGTTCAGTCCTTGAAGTACTAGAGAAGAGGAACTTTGATTTGACGTCATCATACTCGCTCTGAATCCCCTCCTTATCCTGAATCTTATTGGGGTCAATCCCCATAGATTGCAAGTGCACTCCATAAACCCTAATCGTATCTTCCTTAATTACTAGATCAGCAAATCGAATATTATTAATGGAATTAGATTCTAGAATGAGGCCGTCATTAATAATTGGGTATCTTGAAAAAATGGCATTATTGAATTGCCTCTCATCCATTGAAAGACGGTAACCTTTATCAAGAATCCCCTTTGCTATTCCCTTAGTAGGGCTAAACTCTTGAAAGCACAATATATCAGCATCAACCTCTTCAATCCAATCCATAACCTCACTGAAATTGTTCTCTCTAGCATCTACAAACCACTTAACATTATAACTAAGGATTTTTATCCCAGGTTGATTCAAATCATCATTACCCACTAGCGACACTGCAATGTTTACAAATGGCCAGCCACAGATGAGCAGCAAAAAAGGAACCCAACCTAGTTTAGATTTAAAGATGATTGCCAGAATCAAAAAAATTGAGTTAAGCAGGATAATGAAAGGTATACCAAAAGAGACCACCCCCGAATACCGGAAAGTCAATGGAGATATAAGGACACTGGCATAAACTAGCAGTGTAATAAATATCCATATAAGGACAGGTAACTTAAAGAATGATTTCATTTAGTAGGTCAAAACACTATTCTAACAATTTTAATGCAAAATTCGTCTGCCACTTAAAATAAAAAAGAGCAACCCTTTTAAGAATCGCTCTTTTCGACTTTGTTCAATTAACCTTATTCTGTCCTTAGTGACTTCACTGGGTTGCTCACAGCAGCTTTTAAAGATTGATAACTCATTGTAATCAATGCGATAAATAATGAACCGAGAGCGGTCATTGCGAATATTGTCCAGCCAATAGAGGTTCTATATTCAAACCCCTGCAACCAATTGTTCATAGCATACCATGCCAACGGTGCTCCAAATATAAAGGCAATAAGAACCAGCTTGCCCATGTCTCGTGATAGCAAGAATACTATTTGCCCAACACTTGCTCCAAGCACTTTTCGAATGCCCACTTCTTTAATTCTATTTTCAGCTGTATAAGCAGCTAAACCGAATAACCCTAGACAAGCCACTACTATGGTCAGCGTAGCAAAAACACCGAAGATTTTTCCAAGTCTTTGTTCCGCGTCATACATTCTATTAAACCTGTCATCCAGAAATGATGTCTCGAAAGGTTGATTTGGAGCCAGCTCCATCCAACTCGACTCGAGTTTACCGAGCAGACCAGCATAATCGCGAGTATTAACCTTGAGGTTCAAAAGTCCAGTGCTATTACCCAATTGCAGTGCTAAGGGCCCTATTTTAGATTTAAGAGTTTGGTAGTGGAAGTCTTTGACTATTCCCACAATGGTAAATCCTTGTATATCGCCCTCGTTACTTACGAAGGTTCCAATGATCTTACCTAGTGGATCTCCTTCTATTTCAAGTTCTTTCAAAGCAGCTTCATTTATAATGATAGCGGTAGAATCCGTTGCAAAGTCTCTAGAGAAGTTTCGACCTTCGATTAAATCGATTCCAAGAGTTTCTAAATACTCATAGTCCACAGTCCAACTGCTCATAATAACCTGAGTACCCTCACTTGGTACTACACCATTGAAATAGAGGTTCATATTATTATTTGAAGGAGTAGGCAAAAAGCCGCTCAAAGAAGCTGATTTGACCTCAGGAAATGACTCTATCTTAGTCTTTAGTGCTGCCGTATTACCTCGCGCCAAATAAGCATCATTAACAATCAAAACCTGATCTCTATCAAACCCTAAATTCTTATTCTGAATGAACTCTAGTTGATTAAGAATTACCAGTGTACCAATTACTAAAAAGATAGAAGTACAAAACTGAATAACAACAAGCACACTTCTCAAAGCACCGCTCTTCATCCCATTACTTAAAGAGCCCTTTAAAACCGTAACTGGCTTGAAAGCAGATAGGAAAAAGGCTGGATAACTTCCCGCCAAAAAGCCAACTAATAAAACACCTGCGAATATAGAACCCAAGAAAAGTGGATTTTCAAAAGGGATAACCAATTGCTTTGCTGAAAGATCGTTAAAGAATGGCAGTGCGAGGTAAGCAATTCCAACTGCTAGTACGAATGAAATAAAACTGATCAAAATAGATTCAGCCAAGAACTGATAAATCAACTGTGACTTAACAGAGCCTAAAACCTTTCTTACACCAACTTCCTTAGCCCTGTGTGCCGATCGCGCGGTAGCTAGATTCATAAAGTTGATACAAGCGATTAGGAGAATGAAGAATGCAATAGCCGAGAAAATATAAACATAGCTCTTGTCACTATTGGCGTCTAGTTCTCCCTGTAAATCCGATGTCAAGTGAATATCAACCACAGGCTGTAAGGCAAAAGCTAAAGAAGACCCAGCCTGTTCCATCTCTTCCCATTCTATATTTAAGAACTTCTTTACTTCAGGACCAATATACTTTTTAAGCATATCTGGGAACTGTGCAGCCATTTTAGCCAAATCGGCACCTGGAGTCAATACCACATACGTCTGGAAGTTCATATTCATCCACATATTCTGGCGTGACTCGTCAAGCGTCAATAGTGAGCCAATCACATCAAAATCGAAGTGTGTATTTGAAGGTATATCTTTGTAAACTGCGGTAACACGATAATCCTTCGCCTGTCCGAATTCTACCTGTTGTCCTATTGCTTCCTGATCACCAAAGTACTTTTTGGCAGCCGTTTCGCTCATCATTAAAGATTTAGGAGCTGACAAGGCAGTGCTAGGGTCGCCACTAACGATAACAAGATCAAAGATGTCGATGACTGACTGATCAGCCCAAACGTACTTTTCTTCTTTAAAAATATTCTCTCCCGACCGGATGAATGGAGAGCCATTTTGTCTGAAGCGGACATATTCGATCACTTCAGGAAAATCTTCCACCAATGTTTTACCAACTACATCACCCACCACGGCTAAATCGAATGCTGAGCCATTTAAGGCCCCTGCCATTGTCAGTCGATAGGTGTTTTCTGAGTTGTCATAATATCTGTCATAACTAAGTTCGTCAGTTACAAACAAGACAATCAATAAGCAGCAGGCAATACCAATTGCTAAGCCGCTAATGTTCAAGATTGAATAGAATTTGTTACGCAGAAGGTTTCTGAACGCAACCTTTAGATAGTTTTTAATCATTGTTTTTGAGTTTGACCGTTGTGTTACAAAACTGTTAGAAGTATCACCTTATTAAAAAGCTATATCGGTAAACCATCGCTATCGATCGGTAAATGATCGAAAACACAGTTCGATGGTTCATTAGATTAGAAGTACCATTGGAATGTTGCAGGTTCCAGAAAAAATTAGTAAGTCTAAATCAGATTTCTCAAGAATAACAAGGATCAACTTCAATAATAAGGAGACACATATCACCTTCCTTTTGTGCAAGGACGACACGTATAGGAAAAAGTTAACAGAGAAATGAAAGCACTTACATATGTTCGAATTTCTGCCCAGACAAAGTGACGTACTCGTTCATCAAATTGGCTGTCAGACAAGAATGAATGGGGAGTATACCAATCACATCACCTACCTTGAGCGTATCAAAAAGCCGATCCGATACACTTAAAATTCCATGTTCTTGAGAAATAGAAACGAGTTTGGCTCCTGGAACTATGTTTGACCAACCGTCTTCTTGAAGAATTACCATCTCACCGAAAAACTTTTGCTCGCTTTCATCAAACAAGTGGTCTTTGGAGAAATGCACTGCACCACCATGAATTACAATCTCTTTTCTCTCATCGTTTTTTGCTACAATGGGGCAAGCTACAGCCACGGCTATATTAGATTCATCGCAGACATTGAGGTAATTCATCACCAAATCGTAGAACACAAAATTGCCCGGACCAATCTCATCCACACCTTTCATGTCCTCCACCACAGCACAGCCTGGCGTATCCCCCATCCGGATTACAACATCCTTACCTAAATCTGTCAGGTTGAGTCGCACTTCATTGACTTTCTCAATAGCATCTCTCCAAAGTGACTTAATGCGATCAATTGAGTCTTCATGATAGGTATTCCCAGGGTGACAGTATAATCCGTAAAACTTGGTATTATCTGACTTTGCCATTTCACTAGCAATTGCCCTGATTTCATCTATATGGTTAGTATTGACCCCTGACCGATGGTAGCCGGCATCTAGCTCAATAAACAAATCGACTGCCCCCACTAGCTCTTTACCCAAAAAGGACACCGTATCCACATCTGTAATCAAAAGCTTCACATTTACCCCTTGACTAATGAAACCGTTGATTACTCCTACCTCCAGTCTATTAAAAGGAAAGGCTACTGTAATATCTTGCCAGCCATGCTTCACAAAGTATTCTGCCATCAGCACCGAAGAAACAGTAATTGATCTTAAACCCTTTTTTCTAAAGTATTGAGCAACTTCTTTGGACTGATGCGTCTTAAAGTGAGGTACGAGTTTGACATTCAACCGATCGGCCTTTTCAATCATTGAATCAATATTCGACTCCATCTTTTTAAGGTCTAACAGGAGTGTTGGGCGGGTGATATTTTCAATCATGCCCGAAGGTAACATTAGTCTTAAAAACTATAAAGAAAGCAATGACCATAAAACCTTTTCAGAAGATCAGCGTATATTTGATATGATATCATTTTAATATCATTATAAATTTCTAATTATGCAGAAACACGAAACATCCTTTAAGCCAATGTCAGGATTTGGCATGCTTGCATTAGTTCTTTTAATATTCGCTGGTACCATTACCGGTTTAGCAATGACACGGAATGGCGAATACGGCTTGCTGTTTTTGTTGTTTTTCATTCTTCTGCCTGGATTTTTCGTCATTCAACCGAACAGATCAAGGGTCATGATCTTTTTTGGTAATTATAAGGGTTCGGTCAAGCAAAATGGCTTCTACTGGGTAAACCCTTTCTATGTCAAAAAGAAGGTATCACTAAGAGCCCACAACTTTGACAGTGAGCGTGTCAAGGTAAACGACAAATTAGGTAACCCAATCATGATCAGTGTTATTCTCGTTTGGCAGGTAGAAGATACATTCAAAGCTGCTTTTGATGTAAATGACTATGAGCACTTTGTTCGAGTGCAGTCAGATGCTGCTGTTAGAAAGCTTGCCAATACTTTTGCTTATGACAATTTTGAGGATGACTCTGAAATAACCCTTAGGTCGGGAATGGAAGAGGTCAATCATGATTTGGAAGAAGAGTTGACCGAACGATTAGCGATAGCCGGTATCAAAGTGATAGAAGCTCGTATTGGTTACCTAGCCTATGCCGAAGAAATCGCTAGTGCTATGCTACAGCGTCAGCAAGCAACAGCCATTGTTGCCGCCCGTTTCAAAATAGTAGAAGGCGCTGTGGGCATGGTTGAAAGTGCACTTGAAGAATTAAACAAGAAAGAGATTGTTGATCTTGATGAGGAGAAAAAAGCGGCAATGGTTAGTAACTTGATGGTCGTTTTATGTTCAGACAAGTCTGCCTCACCTATTGTAAATGCAGGCACTTTAAATCATTAGAATCATGCAATACAAGCTTATAACCAAAGGCCCTTTTGAAGGGGTCGAGAAATTCGAAAAAAGACTGAACGAGTTATCCGCCCAAGGTTGGCGAGTAATTACCAACATGAGTCAAGGAGCTCACCTGGTCTTAGCTAAGGACAAATATTAGTATGGCCAAGAAAAAACCATTTGTACTACGCCTTGATCCAGAACTCTTATCTGCAGTCGAAAAATGGGCTGCAGATGAGTTTCGTAGTACCAATGGGCAAATGGAATGGATCGTAAATAAGGCTCTGAAAGAAACAGGAAGGCTTAAGAAAAACAGAAAAAACGAGGAGTGACATGTCAAATTCAGAATTAATAATGGTGCATTCTATACTGGCTTTTTCATCCATATTAATCGGAACACTCGGAAAGCTAGTCAGACCTGAGAAACCCAACGGTATGATGGGCTATCGTACCAAGCGATCAATGAAGAGTCAAGAGGCCTGGGACTTTTCTAACGAATATGCTGGTAATTTGATGATGTGGACATCAATTGTCACTATAACACTTCAAATATTTGCCTATTTTGTCCTAGATGCCATGATTTCAATTTATGTAGTCTTAGGTGCTGTAACACTCAGCATGTTTGTGGTGATGGGATTGACTGAGTACCAACTCGCTCAGCGATTTGATAGAGAAGGCAAACCTAAATCCATCTCTCAAATAAAGGACAGGTTTTAGTCTATAGTAACTTTTACCTTACGACTATTAATTGGAGGCTCTATTTCTCCAACTTGAATAGAAAAACGAATATCAAAATCACCTTCGAGATCTGGGATCATCAAGCTCACACTGTGGGTTTGCTCCTGCCCTTCCTGCATCTTTCCTGTAAGTACGGTAAGCTGCTGCTTTCCAACGGGCTTTAACCCTTTGAGATAATGAACATTCAATACTACTTGTCGGTCGCCAGCATCGGCAAAATTGACCTCTCGCTTGTATTTATTAATCAATATCAGGTTTAAATCGACTTGCTCACCAGATTTGAAATCATAGTGCTTCTCACCATCCTCAATTTCGATCCAAACATTACGATAGCTTCTAAAATTCTCAATGGTCCTATAGTGAATCCCTTTCCTTATTTCAGTGAAATAGTCATCATAATTAATTGTATCTCTAAACCTGTTGATTTGGAATACTGTCTTACCCTGAAGGTTCTCTTCTAGGGGAAGTAAATCGTGATGTGTCTCTCTATAGTCGAATGTATTATAGCAGTGGACAATATCCTTAGTCAAGTAGGCATAGCGTGAAGATCTCTCATAGTGGTTATTGAACATGATGGGCAAGCCTCCGCTCAATTCTTGAATCTCATTAGCCCAAGTGTCCCAATTGTGGAGCACATCCCAACCTTCAGTCCATTTTTTAGGAAAGAAATCATACGCTAAGTAAATACGGGCTGGAATGACAATGATAATAGACACAATTGAAAGTCTGATCAATAACTTCTTCCAACCTTCATTCTTACTAATATATTCATGCCCCAATAACATGAAAGGAACAGACAACACACTTGTCCAATGCTTATGAAACTCCACTTTGAAAGTCGATACTAAGAAGAAGATCAACACACCGACAATTGTAAACTTCAAAGCCCTATTGAAATCAGAACCTGTCTTGTTTTTATAACTAGCAGCCAGCAGAGACACACCCACCAGCGGACCAAAGACTAGAGGCTGAACTCCGAGATAGTAGGCTATATTTTCCCAACTAAAGCCCATATCGATTCGGTTGTACAGGTGGAATTTTATAGTCGCAAAATCGTTCATATACTGCCAATAAGTATGAGGCAGCATCAGCAGAACCGTAAACACAACGGTCATCCAGAAAGTCTTTCTGGTGAGTAATTTCACATTGGATAGTACTGTAAAGAACACCACCAAAATTCCATGATGTTTACTCATCAAAATCAAGGCAATGGACAGGGCCAAAAAGGCCACAGTCTTCAAACTATCCTCTTTCAAATACTGCTTATAGAAGTAGTAGAATAGTGCCACACCGAGTATTAAAGGCACATCCGTCTTTACCATATAGGAACCAACATGCACGGAAAGCATTGCGACAAAAATCCATATCAGAAGTTTCGTATCTCGCTTTTCAGTGGTCTTCCACACCACCAACATAGTGAGTATGTTAATGATGAGCACCCCTAACCTCAACCCTAGTGGATTTGGCATAAGCCAATAGCCAGGTGCTGTCACTACACCAACCATGGGCGGGTGATCTAGATAACCCCAATCTAGGTATTGTGAGAATAACCAGTAGTAGGCCTCCTCTCCATTAACCTCTGTGAAATAATTTTGGATTAAGCCGATAACAAACCAGACTGCTAAAAAAGTATAAAAGAGCTTGTTGGATTGATGGTTGGTTGATTGCTGATTGAGGGACATTTTTGTGTTTCAGTAAGGACACAAAAGTAAGGCTTTTCAAGAAATCAAAATAGTTCAGCATATTTGCACAACACCATTTATTCGCGAACGCATCTAATGCTTGAATTAGGCTTTAAATTTTTTCGGTTTTGCCTTGTCGGTCTTTCCGGTATGGCCATTGACTATGGCATTACTTTTTTGGGTAAAGAACGCTTAAAGGTCAATAAGTACGTAGCGAATGGAGTCGGTTTTCTCTGTGCGGCCACCTCGAATTTCTTTTTCAATAAGTTCTGGACTTTCAATGATCAGAATCCTGATGAATTGATCCAATACTCCAAATACTTGAGTTTCGCTCTCATTGGACTTGGCATTAACACTTTCATCATCTATCTATTGATCAACAAGAAGGACATGAATTTCTATTGGGCAAAGCTGATCGCCATTGCAGTAGTCGTTCTTTGGAACTTCATAGCCAATTATAATTTCACCTTCATCTAGCCATATGAGAAGACCACTGATCATTCTGGCATGTATTTTTATGTCCACACTAGCATTTGCTCAAACTGTAAGGTCAAGAGGTTTAGAGACGGTAGGCATTGGGGTTCAGCGTTACCCTGCAGGCACTATTGTGAACCTTAGGTCTGCATGGAAAATTTCTACTAGATCAGTGCTCATGGGGAAACTTGGGTATAATATGGCCAAGAGAAAAGACTTCGGGAAACATGACAATGAAGAAGGTGGTGGACCAGGGTTTACATTGGCCTACAAACGATATTTCAAAACGGGTCTTTCAGGTTGGTTCATTGAAGGAAGAGCAAGTATGTGGTTTCTCGACATTGACTGGAGAGATGACCAGCCTTCCATATCTGGCAATACGGATATCAGTGTAGTACAGCCTACCGCTGGTATTGGTTATGACTTTCTACTAAACGACAAGATGAAGCTAGGCTTGATTGCTGCGTTCGGATATGAATTAAACGTAGTGACAAGTGGCGAACCTGTGGGAGAAGGTGGTATATCTTTAATTGGTTTCTCTTTCGCTTATAAATTAGGTTCCAAGCGATCTTCTCAGGCAGCTAGAAACTGAAAGAGACTTTCGTCATTGCCACGAGCCATTTAAAAAATAATTCCAAGTATCTTCTTTTTAGACCTGAATAGCCGAACCATTAAAAAATTTGGATCGTTATCAGTTCATATTTAAACCATAAACAAAACACTATGAGTATTAGACTAGGTGATATAGCTCCGGACTTTAAGGCCGAGACTACAGAGGGCACCATCAATTTTCACGAGTGGCTTGGTGATGACTGGGGAATGCTATTCTCACACCCTGCTGATTATACACCCGTATGCACTACTGAATTGGGTAGAACAGCACAATTGAAAGATCGCTTTGCCGCAAAAAATGTAAAAGTATTAGCAGTATCTGTAGACGGGTTAGCTTCTCATAAAGGGTGGATCAATGACATTAATGAGACACAAAACACTACTGTGAACTTTCCGATTATTGCAGATGCCGACAGAAACGTTGCAAACCTGTATGACATGATTCATCCAAATGCAGATAATACTTTAACTGTTAGGTCGGTATTTATCATTGGACCAGATAAGAAGGTAAAGTTGACACTTACTTACCCTGCTTCTACCGGTAGAAACTTTGATGAATTATTGAGAGTGATCGATTCATTGCAATTGACAGCAAACTACAGTGTTGCAACACCAGCTGATTGGCAAGATGGTGAAGATGTTGTAGTCGCACCGTCTATTCCTACAGAAGACATCCCTGAAAGATTTCCGAAAGGACATAAGGTGATTAAGCCATATTTGAGGACTACCCCTCAGCCTAATAAGTAGGACAAAAAAGGCCTTTCCCAATCAATAGGAAAGGCCTTTTTTCTAGTTCCTAGATTCTTATTTAAATACCTTCTTCAATAGTTCAGAAGTTCTCGCTGCCGGATTCTGTCTAATGTTAAGCTCTTCCTTAGCAATCATCACAAACAGCCCATCAATTGCTTGTTGAGTAACATAGGCTGTCAAATCTGTTTCCACTTTCCTGACCAAAGGTAATTTGTTGTACTTAGTCATAACATCACTCCAATACTTAGTGGCGTTTACCTTGTCCAATGAAGATTTGATAATAGGACTGAATTTAGAGGTTAAGTCATCAGTGGTTTGACCTTTTAAAAACTGAGTACCGGCATCTTGCTTACCACTTACTATGTTAAGCGCATCGTTTATGGTTAGGCCCTTAATCGCTGCTACAAAGATGTCTTTAGCTTCAACAGCCGCATCCTCAGCTGCACGGTTTAAGGACTCAATGGCCTTATCTACCTCATTTCCTAACCCAATCGCTCTCAACTTACTCTCAACATTCTTAGCATCAGGTGGTATTGGTATCTTGATCTCTGGATTACCATAGTAACCATCTAATTGAGAAAGCAGATCTACTCCTTTCCCTGTGCCTTGAATAAAAGCCTCTTTTAGGGCATCGGCAGCCTCCTCTTTTGTAAATCCACCCTTTCCACCCAGAAGACCTTTGGCCTTTTTCAGAAGTTGAGCTTCTGCAGAACAACTAAACAGTAAAACAAAGGAGAAGAGTATAGATAGTTTTTTCATGTTGATGTGCTTTTCAAATAGGTAACGCAATTGAGGGCAAAAAGCTCATGAAGTAAGTGTTATTTTTTGTAAACATGACAATGAAGCATACATCCACAGGTCTCATTGATCATGAGGCCATGAAATAATATATTACTTTTAACTAAATGATCTTTATAGGATCAACTACCCCAATTGCCATAGAAATTCGAATTAAAAATTACCTTGAACCCATGACCCAACTGAAGCTCCTCCTGACCACGTTTTTGCTATTTGCCAACACAATATTTGCCCAATGCCAAGAAAATAATTGTGATAGGCACACCAAGTTTGGAGATGTCAATTTATGCCTAGCTAAGATCGAAGGATATCAAGAAGCCTATTCGATCCCCTTAGTAAAAGAACTTGCTGACGGAACTGAAGTACCAGCAAACACAGTACTTGGTTTCTACCTAAATGACGAAACCTATCAAAGGGCAAATGAACTCGGGCAATTTGAGTTCGATGATTACTTCAAGATATACGGAACAAAACAGTTGATGAATTATAAGGCGAATAAAGAATCTCTCAAAGAGATGTATGCTGTCTTATCAGATAACTTTTTCACAAAAAACTGGGACACAATGGAAAAAGAGGTAGACAAAATAAGCCAGGGAATCGAAATTGGAGTGCCAATAGTTATTAAGTCATACTATACTAGTGAGAACTCTTTCACCTATGTGATGATAACAAAATACCAGCCTGAAGGACAAGAACCTTATTCCTTAGCCATGACCATGAATGGAATGGTAATACAAGAACGACTAATATGGATGGCATACTACCTTAATTATGAAGGTGAAGAAACCATAGCTACGCTTCAAAGTAATTCTGATAGAATAGTCAGTACCATCTTAAAGAACAACTAGCCTATATCTCACATATTCAGCTAAGCAATAACCGTTAGACCAGAAGCGAGCCTATTTCTTGATTTCAATCAAGGTCATTTTACAAACCAAACCCTTTACTTGCAGAGTAAACAAAGCCCATGAAACACGTTGCTAAGTCCATCAGAGCCTTTATTGGAGCAAAGAATTTTGACGAATCAAGAGCCTTTTATAAGGAGTTAGGGTTCGAAGAATCGGTAATAGCCCATAACATGTCGCTTTTCCGTGTTACTGATACCCTCGCCTTCTATTTACAAAAAGCCTATGTCCGGGACTGGGTAGACAATACCATGCTCTTTTTGGAGGTGGACGATGTCGACAGATATTGGAAAGAACTCACTGAATTAGGACTTGATGAGAAGTACGAGAAAGTTAAACTCACTCCAATAAGGGTTGAAAGCTGGGGTAAAGAGTGCTTCCTGCATGACCCTTCTGGAATACTCTGGCATTTTGGTCAGTTTAATTAAACTGAGTAATTCTCAGTCGGAAGAATTGAATAGACCTACTTATCAGCCTCAGTGACCAGCATCACCTTTTGGTTTTCGGTAATGGCATCTACCATTCGGGTATAACTCACACGCTCGCCTGATTTCTTAGAGACATAGAAATATTCTTGTCCTTCAAGTTCTACGGTACATTCTCCCAGTTCATAACGAAGTGACTTTACAACAGCTCCCTCCACTATTGGGTTGTTATTTAAGTCAAGTAATTTGGGAAGTGGCTTTTCCTTGGGTTTCTTTTTAAACAGTCCGAACATAGATACTTGTTAATCTGCCAAAGATAATCGCTTGGCAGTAAATCAGATGATAATTACCAAAAATCATTTCTAAAGGCACTAAAAACACTATTTTTGCAGACTTTAAACAAGAAAATCGGTTAAGCGGTAATGGCTGAATACAATCATCGTGAAATAGAGCCTAAGTGGCAGGCATATTGGACGGCAAAAGAGACTTTTAAAGCAAACAAGGACACCTCAAAACCTAAGTTCTACGCACTGGATATGTTCCCATATCCATCAGGAGCTGGTTTACATGTGGGGCATCCGTTGGGCTACATTGCCAGTGATATTGTTTCTCGCTTCAAAAGAAACCAAGGTTTCAATGTATTGCACCCAATGGGCTTTGATGCTTTTGGCCTCCCTGCTGAGCAATATGCTATTCAAACGGGGCAGCATCCTGCAATTACTACCAAAGAAAATATTGCTCGCTACAAAGAGCAACTGAAGAATATTGGTTTTGCTTTTGACTGGGACAAAGAAGTACAGACTTGCGATCCATCTTATTACAAGTGGACACAGTGGATCTTCATGCAAATCTTTAACAGCTGGTACAACCACGACACCTCTAAAGCAGAGCACATTGACACATTAATAGAAAGATTCTCAACGTCTGGCAATGCTGGAATCAACGCAGCTTGTGATGACGATATCCGGGAATTCTCTGCAGACAAATGGAATAATTGGACTGAACAAGAGCAACAATATATGTTGCTTAAATATAGGCTGACTTACCTCTCAGAAACGGCAGTAAACTGGTGTCCAGAGTTGGGAACCGTTTTGTCAAATGACGAAGTGAAAGATGGCTTCTCCGAAAGAGGTGGTTTTCCTGTAGTTAGAAAGAACATGAAACAATGGAGCATGCGCATTACTGCTTATGCCGAAAGATTGCTTCAAGGCCTGGAAACCATTGATTGGTCAGAGCCCTTGAAAGAAATGCAGCGCAATTGGATTGGAAAGTCCATTGGTGCAGAATTAAGGTTTCAGGTAGAAAACTCGGATATCGAGATAGAAGTCTTCACGACCAGAATCGATACAATTTTCGGAGTGACATTCTTGTCATTAGCCCCCGAAAGCGATTTAACAAAGGCCTTGACTACTCCAGAGCAGAAGGAAGCTGTTGAACAATATGTTGAGCAAGCCTCCAATAGGTCTGAACGTGATCGCATGACAGATGTCAAGTCCATTTCGGGTGTTTTTACCGGAAGCTACGCGACCAACCCATTCAATGGAGAAAAGGTGCCGATTTGGGTAGCTGATTATGTATTGGCCGGCTATGGAACTGGTGCCGTGATGGCTGTACCTTGCGGTGACCAAAGAGATTATGACTTCGCCAAGCACTTTGACTTACCGATCGTTCCCGTGATCAAAGGCGCTGACATCAGTGAGAAAGCTGACGCCACCAAAGATGGCGTGATGATCAATTCTGGATTTTTGGATGGCCTTTCTTGCAAAGACGCGATCTCAAAAGCGATCGAATTCGCTGAGGAAAAAGGTGTAGGTAAAGGGAAGATCAATTACCGTATTAGAGATGCTATCTTCGCACGTCAGCGCTATTGGGGAGAACCTGTACCTGTTTACTTCAAAGATGATACTCCATACTTGGTAAACGAGAAAGACCTGCCCGTTATCCTACCAGAAATTGACAAGTACTTACCTACCGAAGATGGTGATCCACCATTGGGCAGAGCAGAGAACTTTACTTACTCACCTAAGGGTGATGATAAATCATATCCACTAGAACTAAGTACAATGCCAGGCTGGGCAGGATCTAGTTGGTATTGGTATCGATATATGGATGCACACAATGAAGACGCATTAATTGACAAAGAAGTACAAGAGTACTGGGAAAATGTAGACCTATACATTGGTGGATCAGAACATGCTACGGGTCACCTCCTCTACTCACGATTCTGGAATAAGATTTTGTTCGATTTGGGCTTTGTCAATCAAGAAGAGCCCTTCAAAAAGTTGATCAACCAGGGAATGATCCAAGGGCGATCGAATTTTGTCTACCGAGTCAAAGGAGAGAATAAATTCGTGTCTTTCGGATTGAGAAAAGAATACGAGACTACAGCTATTCATGTAGACGTAAGCCTTTGTCGAAATGATGTATTGGACACCGAAGGCTTCAAAAAATGGAGACCAGATTTAGCTGATGCCGAATTCATTCTAGAGGATGGAAAATACATCTGTGGCTGGGAAGTCGAGAAGATGTCTAAATCCAAATACAATGTCGTTAACCCTGACGAGATCATTGAGCGATACGGAGCTGACACCTTAAGGCTATACGAGATGTTCTTGGGTCCTTTGGAACAATTCAAGCCTTGGAACACCAATGGCATTGATGGTGTCAATAAGTTCTTACGTAAGCTCTGGCGACTTTTCCACGATGAGCAAGGCAATTTGAACCTATCAGATGCCGAGCCTTCTAAAGATGAGTTAAAGTCATTGCACAAGGCCATCAAAAAGGCACAAGAAGATATTGAACGTTATTCCTTCAATACTTCGGTCAGTACTTTTATGATCTGTGTGAATGAGTTGTCGGCTTTGAAATGCAATAACGAAAGCATTCTCAAAGACCTGATCGTGATCATTTCTCCTTACGCTCCTCACATTACCGAAGAGCTTTGGTCCTTGCTTGGACATGAAGAGAGCATCATCAATGCCGATTATCCAACCTTTGATCCAGCTTACTTAGTAGAAGACTCTATTGAGTACCCAGTGATGGTCAATGGTAAGATGCGTGCTAAGATTCAATTAGGTGCTGATTTGGGTAAAGATGAGATAGAAGCCGCTGCTTTGGCGAATGAAAACGTACAGAAATGGCTTGAAGGCAAAACGCCTAAAAAAGTGATCGTTGTGCCTAAAAAGATTGTTAACCTAGTAGTTTAAAATAGTAAAAGCGAGCTCCGTACAAGCTCGCTTTTTCATTCAACCAAAAGAACGCACTACTATATTCCTGAGCCAACTCTGGCCATAAATCTTTTTGATCGCTCACCTCTGATACCAGGTAGGCTTATTGTGAAATTGATATTTCCCTTAATTCTAGCTTTCAAGTTGACTAGTTCAGGAAAGCCGTCAAAAAAGCTCATTTTCCGATTGACAATATCTTTCTCAGATGGCGCATCGGCCAAGACATAGGTCGCAAATGATTCAGCTATATCTTCTCCCGGATTTGTTGCGGCATATTCAGTAACAAACCTGTCTTGATACTTATTGTAAAACGCGAATAGGGCTCCAAAATCCTGTTGATCAATACTTTGAAGTTCTCCATAGATATCCGCCCAAAACTGATTATAGAACTGATTGATATAAGAATCTGTGTTACTACAGCCCTCACCCGTATGAAAACTGCTACAGCCACTATTGCCAACATTTACCTGATTATTATCTAAAGTGAGCAGGTGAGCAATTTCATGTATAGATGTATAAGCGCTCTCGCCAGGAACAAACTGGTTATTATCATCCCAGATAAAATCGAGGTTATGCCCCATTATCCAAAGACTCAAATCATTATCATTAATTGGGGATACGTATGCCGCAGTTCCATCATCAGGATCTGCAAACAGCTCGAGTTCTTTCATTACCTGACGGGCATCCGAAGGGATTAGATTGGTAAAGAAGTTCCAGAATTCGTTTTGCCTTGTTTGGTTATAAAAACCACTAGCTGCCGGACCACTTTCGATTAGGGAGAGGGTATTTCCAGATACTGAGTACCTGGCAACTAGGCCAGAACTCTTGGTTTGGTCAGCCTGATCATTAGGATATTCATCGTCCTCATCCTCTCTATCACAACTGACAATAGAAACGCTCAATAGCGCAAAAAATAAGAATAGTAAGTGCTTTGTAAATTTCATGGCTTCAATGTTTACAGATGAATCCGTAACCCATTGAAATACCCTACCCTATTTAAAAAAAAATTTCAATCCTGCTCGACACAGACCTAATGTTACCGAGGTCCATCTAGTCCTATCAAAGATTATATCCCAATAGGAAATAATATCTTTTTGTATCAGATGCCAAATCACGCACTCCATGTAAACTACCACTTAACTCAAGTCGAGTCTCAAAGGTTAACTTTTCTCGAATTGTTACACCCAACCCCATCACTCTGGCCGCATATGAACTGAAAAATTGATCCGGATCGACTAATCTGGTAGTTCGTTCAAAATCTCTGGAGCTGGTAATAGTTCTTATCATTAATTCGTCTTCATCAACGGATAGAGATCCTATTGAGAAACCTCCCTTAATAAACAGTTTAACCTTACCTAATTGCATGTTAAATCTTGGTAAAAAATTGAATCGTATAGAAGTATACTTAATCGAAGAAGTGAGCATGGTTGTAGCGAGCGCTGTTGTTGTTGTGCTTTCTCCATCGGAGCTAAACGTGGTGTATAATAGAGAAGACTCAAGTGATAGACTTCCACTTCTCACAAGATCAAGATTCAGCCCAATGCCAATTGCAATCCCTGGTGTAGGGTCATACTTCAATGCGAGAATTGACGCATCAGGTGAGGATTGATTATTTGTACCATCAGAAAAACTGATTTCATTCAATGTCATCCCGACTAGAAAAGAAAGCTCTGGTTTCTTTCTAAAGGCTGCATTAAAAAAAGAAATTTCAGTATTCTCAGCACATGTTGTGTATTCTTTAAAAATAGATACTAACCGCTTCTGATTGTAGTTTGCCTTTTGCAGAAGCGAGGTGATTTTCGGACAGTCAGTGAGGTATGATTCTAACTGATCTCTATAATCATTAATTGAACTCCTAACGATTTCATTCTTCACATTAAGGCCACTATATAGGCCATAGTTTAATAACTCTGTCTCGCCTTCGCGATCAATAAAAAACCTTGTTATGCCTAGCTCATCAGTATGTACATATAACGTTTTGGATCCACCCACTAGTTTTTGAAGAAACACCCAAACCTTCTCATCATTTGAATCTGGGAGCCCATCAAAAACACTGCCCTTACCAATTGCACTGTTGAGTACCGCTTCTTTGGACACAAATGAATTATTCTCAAATTCAAATCCCTGAATATCATCTGGCGCGAACTCGCGAACTTCTCCTGATTCAGATTCCTTAAACTCAACCCTTACAGAAGTACTACTTTTATAATCATACTTAACTAAACCGCTTATTGGAGCACCTTCCTTAGGGAAAAGAACGCCTGGTTTAAACTCAAATTTTTGAGCTAAAGCGCTGGAAACAAACACATTAGTTAATAAAAATAAGAGAATGAAAATTCGTGTTATAGTGGACATATTCTAAATATTATTCAATATCTTCAAATATAATTTACTTCTACATAAGTAGCCTCATAAAAATAGGCTTATACCAACCACTCATAAAAAAACATCTATTATAAACCGAAGGCCTTCTTAGATAACTAAAGTGATTTCACACTAGCCTATTGACAATCAACCATTTTTATGGAGAGTTTATTTGAAAAAGAAATCAGATGTCTAAAAAACTGTTATCCAGTCTTTGATCTTGTAAAGTATCTTATTGAGTTTTTTCATCCGGAATCAAGCCTTCATTATTCTCATCTTTGGCCTTCTTCTTACGCTCTTTCTTAGGCTTAGGTGGCTTGTTTTTCTTTTTGAATAGACCGAAGAGTCCTTTCTTTTTAGCAACCGTATCCGTTGCCAATGTATCATATCCAAAGTCCATCAAACCGGTGGTGTCAGACAAGTCTTCGATTTTGGCTTCTTCAATTTTTAAGAAGTACTCCTGAAATCTTTTATTGTAAGCCTCTTGTTCTACGTTAAAACCACCTCGGAGAATCGGGGCATACTGTACTTGAATGGCAGGTGGTAGGACCATCATCTCCTCCATCAACCTGGTATGAGTTGTTGTATCCGAACTATTTAATATTGCTTTGACCAAAGAATCATATTCGGTACGATTAAAATGAATCAACTTAGACTCTAGGTTATCCAATTTATAGAATGGACGCTTTTTAACGATACGATCAAAGAGGTATGGGTTTTCCAGTACTGGTTTTTCCCTACCATTAAATACTTTGGCCCAGAGTTTCTCTTTCCTCCTGTTTTCATAGGTGAAACCAGCTTTTTCAAAAGAGTGAATCCGACCACTCTGAACTCTAAAGCCTCTTCCCTTGGTCCCGTTGATGAATTTCTCCATAAGCGTATCGCCATCCGCCTTGTAGCGAAAACCAAGTGGCCTTTTAGGTACCGTATCACCTTCGAAGACAGTAAATAGTGAATAGAGTCCGTCTTGTTCCTTTTGGTCAAAGACAAAAGCGGACTGATATGCTGGGCACATCGTTTGTACTGTACACGAAGACAACAGGCATATAGCCAGTAGACTTATGAAGATTGTTTTGTTCATTCGATTTCCCCCAAAGGGGGCACAATATTACTAAGTTTTCAAAACGATTAATTAAAATCGACCTGAAGATTTATTTAACATAGCATTAACCAATATGGTTATCACCCATACAAACTGAAATGATTGATAATCATTGTAAGTTTATTGACTAATGAAGCAATACGATTATATAGTTGCCGGAGCGGGTGCCGCTGGGCTTACCCTGGCTTATGTGTCGAAGAATAAGCAGAATTTTGATAAGTCAATCCTGATTATTGATAGGGAAGATAAGTCAAAAAACGATAGAACGTGGTGCTTCTGGGAAAAAAACGAGAACCTCTTTGAGCATTTGGTCCATAAATCATGGAAGCACGCCTCTTTTTTTGGGACTGGTTTTAACGAGACTTACGAAATCGATCCTTACTCATATAAGTTGATTCAGGGTATTGATTTCTATGAATACATCAAGAAGTCTTTATCTCAAGACGATCGGATTACTTGGGTAAAAGAAGAAATCCAGTCCATAGAATCAAGTGGCAAGGTAATTACAGATCAGAATGAGTATCTAGGCAGTATTGTCTTCGACAGTACTTTCAATCATCAGGAACTCCAGCAAAAACCAGTCACTACCCTTTTACAGCACTTTAAGGGCTATTTCATCACGTCCGAATCTCCAGCATTCAACCCTGATGCCTGCACCTACATGGACTTCAGCATTGATCAGGAGGGTGATTGTCGTTTTGGTTATGTACTACCCTTCGATGCACACAATGCATTGGTAGAATATACTGTGTTTAGTAAATCACTACTAAAAGAAGATCAATACACAGATCGACTGGAGACTTACGTCAAAAGGCTAGGCATAACCAATTATAAGGTCAAGGAAGAAGAGTTTGGCGTTATCCCTATGACAGACTACAGTTTTCAAATGAGAGTCAGTGAAAACGTGATCAGGATAGGCATCAATGGTGGCTTCGCAAAACCTTCCACCGGCTATACCTTTCTGCGCGGGCAGAAGATCATTACTAAGATGGTCGACAATCTGTCTAAAGGAATTGACCCTTTGAAGGATTTGCCTTTTCAAAAAGCCAGATTCAAAAAGTATGACGCTACCTTATTGAATGTATTGGCTTCTGGTAAATACACAGGAGACGAGGTTTTCACACCTATGTTTAAGAAAAATGGTGCGAAAGCCTTTTTCAAATTTCTCGATGAGGAAACATCCCTCAAGGAAGAACTCAAGATTATGTCTTCCACACCAATTCTGGATTTTGGTACAGCATTTATAAAATCTATGTTGAAGTAGGCTATCTTTAGGTATGCTTGGCGTTTGGGAAATCATCTCACCATACATACTTCCGCTGTACTACGTCATCATCTTTTTTGTGGTGATCAACCTACTGCTGGAGAATAGAAACCCACTCAAAACACACTCCTACCTACTGCTTTTATTATTACTACCAATCGTTGGAGTGCTGATTTATTTCTTCTTTGGGCAGCATCAAAGAAAAAGAAAGGTCTTTGCCAAGCGAGGTTTAATAAATCAGGCTTTCGGACCGCTATATGCTCAAGAACATCTTGACCAAGAGACAAAATTAGGCCCTGATGTGATCAGACCTTATGGTCAATTCGAGAAGCTGATTCGTTTTTTGAAAAACGATTTATCTCCTCTCACCTTTAATAATAAGGTGACGGTATTGAGGAATGGGGAAGAAAAATTTCCAGTCATGATGAAGGCATTGAAAAATGCCAAAGACCATATACACCTAGAATACTATATTTTCGAAGACGATGCCATAGGTGCCGAACTGGCTGAAGCCCTAATTCAGAAAGCACAAGAAGGCGTGGAAGTGCGAATGTTGGTAGATGGCGTGGGGTCTCTAGCTCTGAAAAAGAGTTTCTTCAAAAGGTTGAAGGCAAGTGGGATTCAGTTGGTTGAATTTATGCCGGTCCTCTTCCCGTCCTTTACAAGTAAGATTAACTATCGAGATCACAGAAAAATACTCATTGTTGATGGGAAAATCGGCTTCACCGGGGGCATCAATGTAAGCGACCGATACATCAACAACGGAAGTCATCCTGAATACTGGCGCGACACCCACCTTATGATTGAAGGTGAAGCGGTTAAAACATTACAGTTCCTCTTCTTTTTAAACTGGCAGTTTGTTATTCAGCACGAACTAGAAAACCAGCAGAAGTACTTCCCGGAATTCTCAAATTCTGGAGGTCATTGTGTACAGATTAATGCAAGTGGTCCAGACTGGGAACTAGCCAGTATAATGGATTCATTCCTAATTGCTATTACTTCAGCGCGATCAGTAGTAAGAATCGCCACTCCATATTTTATACCTACGGAAAGCATCCTTGATGCAATTACAACCGTATCGAAGAGTGACGTACGAGTTGAACTAATGATTCCTTATGAGTCGGACTCTTGGATTGTACAAGCCGCTTCGCTTTCTTTTATAGAAGAGCTTTTGGAAGCAGGTATTCACATTTACTACTATCAAAAAGGATTCCTTCACTCTAAAGTGATCATGATAGACAAGACTTTTGCCTCAGTAGGCACTGCCAACATGGATTACAGGAGTTTTGACTTGAATCATGAAGTAAATACTTACTTGTACGATGAGGATCTGGTAGAAACTCTTCATGATCAGTTTGAAGAAGACAAGTTGGAATGCATCCAAATAACCCTTGAAGACTGGCGAAAGCGTGGTCTTAGACAGAAATTGAAAGAGTCCGTCTGTAGACTTTTAGCACCTTTACTTTAATTGAAAGCACATGCAAAATCAATATACCAATTTAGAAACGCTCAAATTCCTAATCCATCAGGTTCATGAGACGGATAGTGTTTTAGGTAAGGGGCGGTTCTCAGCCTATGATAGTACGGCTGTGGATATGTTTTTAGATTCCATTGAATCACTCAGTGATGCGGAGCTGTTTCCCTACATCAAGGAGATGGATGAGAAGCCTTCATTCTTTAAGGACGGAAAGATTACTATTCACCCTCAATTCGAACGCATCTTTCAACAAGCGAGAGATCTCGGACTCATTGCTTCAATTTTCAATGAAGAAGATGGTGGTTTACAGATGCCCAACACGCTCTTCCATGCTGCCTACTATATCATGGAGGCCGCCAACAACCATGTAACCGGTTATTTGGGACTAACGACAGGTGCTGCCAACCTGATCGCCACCTTTGGTAGTCAAGCCTTGAAAGATCAATACCTCTCCAAGATGCTCAGTATGGAGTGGACCGGATCTATGTGCTTAACAGAACCACAAGCAGGGAGCTCACTGTCAGATATTACCACAAGTGCTTCGCCAACGGCCAATGGGAGTTATCTAATTAATGGTCAGAAAATATTTATCTCTTCAGGAGATCATCAATTTGCCGATAACATCATCCACCTGCTCTTAGGAAGAATCGATGGCGCTCCAGAAGGAACCAAGGGAGTATCCCTATTTGTAGTGCCGAAATACAAACTTGTAAAAGGGCAACTCGAGGACAATCATGTCATCACTGCTGGTGAATTCGAAAAACTTGGACAAAGAGGATATTGCACGTCTCATCTAGCATTCGAAAATTCAGAAGCATGGTTAGTAGGTGAAGAGCATCGAGGTCTTAGCTACATGTTCCAGTTGATGAACGAAGCTAGGATAGCTACAGGCAGAATGGGTGCTGGCATAGCTTCTGCAGCTTACTATGCCTCCTTACAATATGCAAAAGAGCGCCCTCAGGGCAGAAAACTCACCGCTACTGGCAACAAGGACCTGCAACAAGACCAGACCTTAATTATCAATCATCCCGATGTGAAAAGGATGCTTCTTCATCAAAAGGCCATAGTTGAAGGATCATTAAGCTTAGTTTTGCAGGCTTCACATTATCTAGACCAGGAACAATTGGCCGAAGGCGAAGCCAAGGAACGATACCATCTGTTGCTCGAACTGCTGACTCCAATTGTCAAGACATACCCTGCCGAAAAGGGGCTTGAATCTGTAAGTCAAGGGCTTCAGGTACTGGGTGGTTATGGATTTTGTCAGGACTTTATTCTTCAGCAGTATTACCGAGATATCCGCATTATCTCTATTTATGAAGGTACCACTGGTATCCAATCGCTCGATCTATTGGGTAGAAAGGTTAATCTGAAAAATGGTAAGGTCTTGCAGTGGTTAGCGGAAGAGATCACGGAAACCATTGACACAGCATCACAGATTGAGGCATTTCATACTTACGCCACAGAGCTAGAACAAAACCTAAAAATGATCCAGCAGGTATTAACAGAACTTGCACCAATCGTCAAAAAAGGTGACTTTGAAAGATACTTGTCTGACGCCACTGTCTTTATGGACTTGTTTGGAACCGTAATCATCGGATGGCAATGGCTAAAAATTGCCAATGCCGCACATGAAGAATTAAGTCAGGATCAAAATGAAAAAGCCGCAATGGAGGGGAAAATTCATGCCATGAAGTTCTTCTACAAATATGAAATGAGTCGTACCAAAGGCTTGGCTAAGACTTTGATGAACCAGTTGGCACTAACTTTGGATTTCAATCTCGATTACTTGGATTAACAATTCTCTACGTTTATTAATAGAAGCTTAACAGTTATAAAATCACATGGGCATATCCTTCATACTACCTTTACTTTCGAAACATCGCGTGGTGAAAAAGCATTTTGAGTTAATCCTTCTTGTGGCAGTGATTGGCTTTGTCTCTGTGGCCAAAACTCAGGATAAAGTGACTGCGCCCTATGTCATTCTCATATCGTTGGATGGCTTCAGGCATGACTATGTCGAAAAGTTTGATGCACCAAACCTCAAAAGACTTATTAGTCAAGGAGTGAGTGCTGAGGCAATGCTTCCATCCTATCCGAGTAAAACATTTCCAAACCATTATACGATCGTCACCGGACTTTACCCTGATCATCACGGCTTGGTAGATAATTCTTTCTATGACCGTAATTTAGATATCCAGTATAGCATCAGAGATAGATCTGCCGTGGAGAACACGGCCTTTTATGGAGGCACTCCTTTATGGCAGTTGGTACAGCAGAACGGAATGAAATCCGCTTCCTATTTTTGGGTTGGGTCTGAAACTCCTGTTACGGGAAGCTATCCTGATTACTATCACATTTATGATGATAATGTAGCTAACGAGACAAGAATCAATGCTGCTATCGATTGGTTGAACCTTCCTGAGGCAGAGCGTCCTCACTTTACAACCCTTTATTTTTCCCTAGTAGACAGCCAGGGCCATGCAACTGGTCCAAATGCTGATGAAACCAAGCAAGTAGTGTTAGAGGCAGACAGACTTATTGGGTTACTAATGGAAAAGCTTAAAACTGTTGACCTGCCAGTCAATGTGATCATTACTTCAGATCACGGCATGAACGAAATCACACCTAAGGAAGAATCTTACCTCACCGTTTCAGACCTTCTTAAGGATTTCGATAAAGAAAAATTTCGATTCGTGAGCAATGGCGCACATGGTCATTTCTATTCTGATGACAGAGCTTACCTTGAGCAAATTGCTAAGCAATTAAAAGCAAGGAATGACAGTGACAACTTTGAAGTATTTTTCAAGTCTGAGATGCCTGCACATTGGAACTATGGCACTCATGATCGCGTGGGTGATCTATTTATTAAAATCAATCCAGGGCACTATCTAAGCTCCTCAGCAAGAAAACAAAGAGCTATCACCAATCAAGAATTCCGTGGAGAGCATGGATTTGACCCAGATGAGACAGATGACATGGGTGCCATCTTTTATGCCTATGGTCCAAACTTCAAATCAGGTTTAACAATCGGTAAGTTTCGTAATATCCACGTATATCCTATGATTGCTAAGGTCTTGGGAATTACACAACTGCCAGAAATTGACGGAGACTTAAAGGTATTAGAGTCAATCATTAAAGACTAGCTGTTATTTTTGGGACTCAAAAATCAATATGAGCCTCATAGAAAAAAACACCGCCTTAATTCTTATCGACCTTCAAAAAGGTTGGGAACACACCGAACACTGGGGAGGTAACCGCAATAACCCTGAAGCTGAAAAGGTAGCCCATGCTCTGCTGCAAACTTGGAGAGCAAAAAACTTACCTGTCTTCCATGTAATCCACAGTTCGACAGATCCAGCATCCGAACTCCATGAGAGCAAGCCAGGTTTTCAAATGCTCGATGAGTTCAAACCAATCGATGGAGAGCCGCTAATAATTAAACATGTGAATTCAGGGTTTATAGGCACAGACCTTAAGGAGAGACTAGAGAATCAAAAAATTGATACACTTGTGATCGCTGGGCTTACTACCAACCATTGTGTGTCTACCACTACTCGCATGGCTGGTAATTTCGGTTTCGATGTTTATTTGATATCAGATGCAACAGCCACCTTTGACAGAAAAGGTCTTAATGGTGAGGTTTTTGAAGCAGAGTTAGTCCATCAAACAGCTCTCGCAAGTCTGAATGAAGAATTCGCTACAGTTCTGGATAAAAATGCCTTGCTAGAAATACTCTGATTTTAATCATATACCAATAAGCATCTTATTCATTATGTTTGTTGCAGAATGAAAGCAAGCAAGTCGAATAACCTCCGCAATATTTGGTATGTGGCCTGTCATGGAAGTGTCCTAAAAAAAGGCAAGACCATCGAAAAGGAAATCGATAGTGAGAAAATCCTTTTAGGTCGGGATGAAAACGGCAAAGCTTTCGCCCTTAGAAATCAGTGCCCACATCGAGGAATTCCACTTACTTATGGAAAGTTTGACGGCTGCGAAATTCAATGTTGTTATCATGGATGGCGCTTCAAAACCGATGGAACCTGCACAAAAATCCCAGCACTTCCTCCAAACTCTAAGCTGGATGTAAGCAAAGTCAGGGCACCCTACTACCCTATTAGAGAAGTTCACGGCCTTGTATTGATCTATTTGCCTCGTGATATGAGGAAGCCTGAAGACATTGACGAAAGTCTCTTTCCCCATTTCCCTTTGGATAAGGATAAATCGTTCGACTTGGTTACAGCCAAGCCCATGGACTGTAGTCTAGATCATTCGGTTATAGGCTTGATAGACCCAGCTCACGTTCCATTTGTACATCAGTCATGGTTTTTTAGAAAAAGCGATAACCTCAAGCTGAAGGAGAAAAAATTTGCACCAAGCCATCTCGGCTTCAAAATGGTTCGGCATACCCCTTCTAAAAACTCAGCTGCTTATAAAATCCTTAAGAAAGAGCAGACAACGGAAATTAGCTTTCAAATACCAGGCATTAGAATTGAACACCTCACCGTAGGCGAAAAAGTCATTTTAATAATGACCACACTGACACCGGTTAACGAGAACACTACTGAACTCACCCAGTTCATATACACTGATATCAGTTGGTTCAAGGTGCTGAGACCTATTTTCCACAAGTTTGCAGATACTTTCATACAACAAGATGTTGACGTATTCAAGAAACTTAAAGAAGGGCTTAATAACAATCCTCCACTTATGCTAATGGGAGATCCTGACATGCAGGCGAAATGGTATAATGCCATCCGGGCTCGATATGAAAAATGCCAAGAGGAAAAAACTCCATTTGAAAACCCAATTGAGGCTCAAACTCTTTACTGGCAGACCTAGTTAGTTGATTGAAACCCTAAATATGAAACGCAACAAAATCCTACTACTCACTTTATTGATGTTCTCCATTGTTTCCTGTGGCGATGATGATGGAGGAATCACCGAAGAACAACGTCAATTGATAATGGGTGACGACAGCAGTGCTAATATTGTATCTCTGGGTTTGACCAGCCCCATTGTCTTATCACTCGATCAGGTTCATATAACACCTCGTCAACTGGACATCAACTTTGATCAGACTGCTGATATTGTCTTGAGCGCTTATGAAGAATTCAATGGGAATAAGGGACTCACACTAAATACAGAATCTGTAGATGTTCGGGTTTCGGTAGATGGTAATGGGGATATTAAGGCCCTAAATAGTGGCGATATAGTGACAGCTACTTCAGAAACTTGGGTTAATGCCTCCACACTACCTTTAGCAGAAGTCTCTGGTCAAACGGTAACAGGTTTGTGGAATGGTCTACAGAATAGATTCATTGCTGTCCGAATAGATATTGGTTCAACTAGGTATCTGGGCTGGATAGAGTTAAGTGTCAATAGTTATGATAACTATTCCTTACACAACTATGTGGTGAAGTTGATTCCTTAGAGATTTTTAAGTTCTTCCTTGAGTTTTTTTGGTAGGCTGGCCACAATCAGCTCATAAGAATGGTCGATCAATTCTCGCATCAGGTTTTCCGGTACAGATCCATCTGTAAAAACAGAGTTCCAGTGCACCTTATTCATATGCCACCCTGGTCGAATACCTTCGAACTCTTCTCTTAATTCTACTGCCCTTTCCGGATTACACTTCAAATTGATAAACTCATACTCCACAATCCCTGTGATTGCAAAAACTTTGTTCATCACTTTCATTACCAAAGTATCTGGCCCGAATGGCGTGTCTTCGGTTACACCTGGTTTTGACAGGCAATAGTCTCTAAATTCATCGATATACATAAGTCAAAAAAATCGAATTATAAACTACATGCTTCGCGAAATGGCGCGGGCGATTATCACGGTCAAAGCGATAAGAAACATGATGATTGAAATTTTATTCACACCATGCATCATCTTCAAATTGAAGTTAGTCGGGCGGTTTGGGTCCTTCTTGCGAAAGAAATAACCAAGCAGCGGACCAAAGTCAAATGCCTCTTTAGCAGACAACTTCACTCTTTCATTTTCTTCAGTATTCTTCTTCTCTTCTGACATAACTTATCCTTCTATAGTTTGTGGTTCCATCCACTTGCCATCCTGACGAATGATCTCAATCAATTCATCAACCGCCTGCTCAGATGGCACTCCTCTTTTCACAACATCTTGCCCCTTATAAAGGGTGATTTTTCCTTTCCCTGAACCGACATAACCAAAATCCGCATCCGCCATTTCTCCAGGCCCATTTACGATGCATCCCATGATGCCAATTTTCACGCCTTTCAAGTGATCGGTACGCTTTCTGATCATGGCAGTAGTTTCTTGAAGGTCGAAAAGCGTTCTTCCACAGCTAGGACAGGAAATGTACTCTGTCTTTGTCATTCTAGTCCTTCCTGCCTGTAAAATACCAAATGCGGTTTCGTTCTTAAGTTTTAGCACATCAAGCCCATCACCTTTACAAGCACTGAGCATCACACCATCACCAAAGCCATCGACCAACAAGCCTCCAACATCCGTTGATGCCTGGATAAGGAAAGTCTCTTCATCTTCTATCTCGTACTGCCTTTCAATGATGACAGGCACTTGTAACTTTCGCTTTTCAAGTTCAAAAAAGAACCTCCTCAGCGCAGGCATTGCATGCCTATTTTGAGTATTGAGAATCACCACAAGATTATCTGCCTCAAGAACAGACATTGTTTCAGTATCTAACTGATGATCTTCAAGTTTTAAAAAATTCAATGAGTCATCACAAGTCTCGGCAGTTTGTAACTGTTCGAGGGTATACAATGGATGACGATTCTTTTTGTCTTCGAGTTGTTCCCATGCTGGGTAATCGATCACCTCTCTAATTCCGTTTGGAAGCATAAATGAGATGGCCCTATTGCCAGAATAGACATAATCGGCACCTTGATCATTCATGGTCCATTTGTCGGGTTCTGGGAGATAGAAATGACCTATAGTCTTTAAACTCTTTACAGATACCTCTTCCAACTGACTGAAATCAGCCATCACCCTTGGAACATTGGTATTTCCAATATTAATGACCTCTCTTGACTGTCTGCGATGATAGGCAAATGGATCAATAGGGTTTTCATCAATCTCGGCAATGACATCATGTCCTTCACGACTGGTATACTGATCCACTAGCTTTTGAGCCACTGGCGCTTCAAACTCCGGTTCTTCTGTCAAGGAAACTCTTACTGTATCACCCAAACCATCTTCTAGCAAGGTGCCAATACCCACGGCCGATTTAATCCTACCATCTTCGGCCTCACCAGCCTCGGTCACTCCCAAGTGCAAGGGATAGGGCTTTAAGCCCTCCTCATCTAATTTCTGAACCAAAAGTCGATAAGCTTCTACCATTACCTGGGCATTGCTCGACTTCATAGAGATAACAATCTGGTCAAAGTCTAGGTCTTCGCAAATCCTTAGAAACTCCAGAGCAGACTCAACCATTCCAAGGGCTGTATCGCCATAGCGGCTCATAATCCGATCGGAAAGGGAGCCATGGTTGGTGCCGATTCTCATGGCAGTACCATGTGTTTTGCAAAGTTCGACTAGGGGAGTAAAGCGTGCTCTAATTCGATCAAGCTCTGCTTCATAGGTCTCATCGGTATACTCGATGTTCTCAAATCTCTTTTTATCAGCGTAATTGCCTGGGTTGACCCTCACCTTTTCAACGATCTGCGCTGCTAATTCGGCAGCGTTAGGCGTAAAGTGAATATCAGCCACCAGCGGAACATCATATCCCCTCTTTCTTAATTCAGCCTTGATATGCCTGAGGTTCTCTGCTTCCTTTAGGCTTGGGGCTGTAATTCGGACAAGCTCGCAACCAGCATCAACCATCCGAATGGTTTGTTCAACCGAACCCATGGTATCCATGGTATCTATGGTGGTCATAGATTGTACAACAATGGGATTGTCACCACCGATGGTCACATCGCCAACCTTAACTGGAATCGACTTTCTACGGCTATATTTGACTAAGCTATTGCAGTATTTTTTGACCGAGGCTACACTAGAATTCATGGCTTTCTGATTGCTTCAAAGTTAACCTGAAATGAGGGAATTTGTTGCAAATAAGTCGACTCTCTAAATGTCTCCCAACTGTGGTCTAAGTATTATCTCTTCTACTACTGTATTTTTAGATAGTGCATGTGCCCCATAAATAGCGTCTGCGACATCAGTGGCCTTCATAAATCGATCTTCGGGTAATTCTATCCCTTCCCAACTAGCAGTATATGTTGCGCCAGCAAGGATTGACGTCACTCGAACACCAAACTCTTTCATCTCTTCTCTCAGGGCTTTTGTAAATCCGTGCAAAGCAAACTTAGAGATAGAATAACTTCCTCCATTCGCATAAGATTGAATACCCGCAATGGAACCGGTGGTAAAGACATGCCCCTCTTTCCTTTTCTTCATATCACGTATAAAGGCTCGTGTGAGATAGTAGGCACTGTAAAGGTTGGTTTCAATCATTTGTTCAAGGTTACCCTCATCCTCTTCATGAACCGAACCTGGAACGAAAACTCCTGTATTGTTTAATAGAACATCTACGGGCTGATTGTGAGCTTTAACAAAGTCTGCAAACGCCTCTAATTGCCTCTTATCAGACATGTCAGCTGATTTCATATAAACCTTTCCTGGCCCATTCTTTCCCTCCAATTCAGCCTTAAGTGTTAGCAAATCCTCTTCACTTCTTGCACAAGTGGCTATATCATAACCTTCCCTATGAAACTTCTCTACTGTCGCTCTCCCAATGCCTTTGGTACCACTACTAATCACTGCCAGTTTGCGCATATTTTTCTTTTTATCACCTAAAGTTAATGCCTTCTCGTTAAAAGGTTCGTTGCTTTATATACAAAGGCACTAAATCCTTTTTAATAAATTTCAAGGCAGTCTTAGGGCAAGTTTTACTATTTTACCGTTGATTGATTCCAACAGGAAGAAATTAGATTAATGAGAAAACTCGGAGAATACGTTTTATTTCTTGGCGCACTTTTTAAGAACCCTGAATCTTTCAGGACTTATGCCAAATTGATTTTGGATGAATGTATCCTAATCGGAATCAATAGTATCGTTCTGGTTTCGATAGTATCCGTGTTTATGGGTGCTGTATCTACCTTACAGACTGCCTACAATCTAGTCAACCCACTAATCCCAGACAATGTCATTGGATTGGTAGTAAGAGATTTGACCATATTGGAATTGGCACCGACTATCACAGGAATTATTTTCGCTGGTAAGGTGGGGTCAAGTATTGCTGGTAACCTGGGTACAATGAGAATCACTGAACAAATCGATGCTCTCGAAGTAATGGGTATTAACTCCGTTTCTTACTTAGTGCTCCCGAAGATAGTAGCCACATTATTCATGTATCCGTTCCTAGTAATACTTGCCGGAACATTGGCGATCTCTGGTGGTTTCTTAGCGGCTAAGTTTGGTGGGGTATTGGCTCCAGCTGATTATTTTATTGGTTTGAAGCTTGAGTTCAACACCTTCAGTGTTTACTTCGCTTTGATCAAATCAGTGGTATTCGCCTTTCTTGTATCCTCCATTTCAGCATACATGGGATTCTTCACCAAAGGTGGAGCCTTAGAAGTGGGACAGTCAAGTACACGCGCGGTAACTGTAAGCTGTATCGCAATTTTGTTAAGTGATTTTATATTAGCTCAACTACTCCTTGTCTGATGATTGAAGTAAAAAATCTTACGAAATCCTTTGCTGATAAGACAGTCATTCAAGACATCAATGGTGTATTTGAGCAGGGAAAAACCAGCCTTATCATAGGAGCCAGTGGATCTGGCAAGAGTGTAATGCTCAAAAATATAGTTGGCCTTTTTACCCCAGATAGTGGTGAAGTACTTTATAACGGAAGAAACTTCATCGGTGCCGATCGGGATACGAAAACGGATATCCGGAGAGAGATAGGAATGCTTTTTCAAGGAGGCGCGCTCTTCGATTCGAAGAATGTCGAGCAGAACGTTAAGTTTCCACTGGATGTGTTGACCGACATGCCAGAAGATGAAAAACTGGATCGAGTCAATTTCATACTAAAGAGAGTTAAGCTCGAAAACACTAACAAAAAAATGCCTTCTGAGATAAGTGGGGGCATGCAAAAACGTGTGGGTATTGCCCGAGCAATTGTGAACAACTCTAAGTACCTCTTCTGTGATGAGCCTAATTCGGGTCTTGACCCTCAAACATCAATCAAGATTGATCAATTACTCCAAGAGATCACCGATGAGTATAAAATCACTACAATTATTGTTACTCACGATATGAACTCGGTAATGGAGATTGGCGAATACATTCTATTTATTTCCAATAGTAAAAAGTTATGGGAAGGTACAAATGACGACATCATCCACTCCGGAGTTCAGGAGTTAGATGACTTCGTCTTCGCTAATAAGATGATGAGAAAAATTAAGTCCTTAGGATAGATTACTTTCCGTTTTCTACCTTATACTCATCCGGCAACGTATCCCATTCATTAAAAGATCCATCGTAAAGTCTTGCATCAAAGCCCAAATACTTGGCAATGGTATAGATGGTAGATGCTCTTAAACCCACATGGCAATAGGCCACAACCTGCTCTCCTTTTTTGACTCCTTGGGTAGCATACATTTGGGCTAAAACCGTCTTGTCTTTCAGAAACATATTCTCATCGACTACATCCAACCAGCATATATTACTCGCTCCCATGATATGACCTCCACGCTTGTACTGACCAGTTTCTGTACCGTTGTAGAAGACATCTCTTCTTGCATCAATCAGATTGATTTTGTCCTTTCCAGCAGATTTACGCGCATACTTCTTGTCTACCTTGACTTTCTTCTTTGTCTTAAGCTTAAGCTTACCAGGGGCAGTTTCTATAATTGTTGGCTTATCAGTTGAAAGGGCAAGGTTATTTGCCTTCCAACCCTTAAGACCTCCATCCAGAATCCTAACCCGATCAGCAAGTCCAAAATAGTCTAGTGTAAAAAACAATCTAAGAGTAGCAGCATGATCACCGCCCCCATAATAAAGAACGAGTTGAGAATCGTTGTTAACACCTTTCGACCTTAGGGTAGAATCCATTTTACTTACCTCGGGTAACTCCCAATAAAGTCCATCTCTGACAACCGTATACTCTGGCGGAATTATTGAAATCGCCCCTTCAATATGTCCTTCTTCATATGATTTTGGATCTGCCACATGCAATATGACCAAGTTGTCATCAGACTGATGATTTTGGAACCATTGCTGATCCACAAAAATTTCAGATGATTTTTTCTGGCTATAGCTATCAGTAAATGAAAAGCACAAAAGCAGAACGGAAAGTGTTACTCGAATCTTCATAAAAAAGTGGTTTGATCAGTACTAAGATACGTGATGACTAGACAACTGGCTGACCAAATTCACCCTTTAACCTTTTATTAACACTTGTTAGAACAGCGCACTAACCTGTACTCTACCAAGATGAACAGCACTATTATCTGCTGATTTTCTGCCGTCATACCTTAACACCAACTGTAGGCCTTTCCCAAGCTTTTGTTGCCAATTGACATTCCAGGTAAAGTTTTGACCTGGTCTCAACGCTTCTAAAAGTTCATAGCCGGTAGGCGTATTCTCGGTACCTACAAAGTCAATATTTACTAAGCGAAAACCACTCGTTAGGGTAGTCTTAGCAGCTTTTGCAAAGCGCATACTGATTTCTAATTCTCTCAGCATGGCAGACTCTCCATTGCCCTCTGAGAATACGTTCTGTTTCTCCTTTTGCGAAAGCTTACCAGTAAATCGGAAAGTCCTGAAAGGCTGCCAGGTGATAGATGGTTGAAAGGTTGTCTGTTCGATTTGATAATTTCTTGGCTCCAATACATCAGACGAATTACTTCTGTTCCCATCAATGTAGTTGATGTCGAGATTAAGCGACTTATTAATATTCCATCGCAAGTGTGTTCTGATATCTCGATTAGCCCTTCTTTCAAAACCATTGAGAAGCAGTTGCTTATTTTGAATCTGAGCGATGCCAATATCGGCTCCAAACTTGGTATTGGATCGGTTAAAGAATAAAGTCGAACGAACACTCTCATTCAAACCTAAAACCACAGAGTCTGGAACGTTGGTTGGCAATAGCCTACTCCCCAAGTCATCATCAATGATTTTAGAATTTAGAGACCATGCGGTATTGTTAGAAAAGTGAGAAATGAACTTCTTAAACCCTGTTTCACGATTCCATACTCTTGGGAAGTTGAGGTTAAAACGATATGAAATAATGGTATTAAAGGCCTCTTCAAAAGTATCGGTTGGCACAAAGATCTTTGCATAGTTCTTCTCATCAGGGTTTATGGCCAGATAAAATTCGTTGAGATCCTGAATACCATCACCATTATCGTCACGCCATGTATGTGTACCCTGACCTGTTGCTACCAGAATAAAAATAAACTCCCTTCTCAGCTCACGGCTATTGGAAAGGTTATAGTTCAGCTCGGAACGTACTATCCTATCAAAAAATGAACCCACCCAATCCAAACGTCCCATTATAGTCTCGTCATTTCTATCGATGCCGCTCTCGTTGAGGTTCTCAAGATTTCGATAGGTAAACAGCAAAGAGAGCCTATTATTATCATCAAAGTTGGTTCTGAAAAAGGCATTCCAAGTCTCTGATTGATTGTTGTCCAGCAACACACCATTTACAGGTAGTCGATCTTCCCTGACCTGGTAGTCAATACCATAAGTCGTCTTAAGGGTGTCTGCATTTTTCAAGTAAAAAGTGTGCTCGGAGAAGTTCATGGCCGTACTCACAACAAGGTTGTCCAATTGGCTTCTTACCGCATTTCGATCTTGTTGATATCGATAACCAGGGATAAACCACCGACTACCATAGGAGACATCAAACTTCAGTCGATTCCATTCGGAGCTCAAAACGGCCTGATCATTATTCATTAAATAAGCATCAAGCCTGGTCTGAAGCCTTCCTATCCGCTTGGAGAAATTAAAGTAATGTTGAAACCCATCTACTGCCTCTCCGCGCTTACGTCTTACCAATCGATAATCGAAACTATTCAATGGATCTTTGGTCAGGTTCAACTTGGCGTTGAGAATATTTTCTGAGAAACTCTGTGCAAAATCGTTGGGATTGAAGCTCCAATCCCTATCGAACTCTATATATCGCAATCGATCGATGAACGAAAAAGATTCGCTGTTGTACTCATAGGAAAGCTCCGAATTGAAGAGGTACTTGGGCAAAAACTGGACTTGACGATCGGTGGTCCTGTGAATCAATTTAAAAGCCGTTCCATTATCATCCTCCGAGTCTACCTCTGAAAAAAGATTAAGATCATTTTGAGACAATGCAATCTCTGCTTCTACAACATCATGACTATTTAGCTTTGCAGAGCCACCAACAGTAAACATTGACTTCTGGTTGGGAGCGTTAAGTATAGAGATGGGCTCAAAGTTACCTTGGGCTACACCATTAACCGGTGGTATCCATTCATAAATACGACCATTAGAAGTGGTGCTCAGCAAACGATAATTTCCTCGCATAAAACCCACATCACTGAATTGCACGTCAAAGAAGGCACTATCTGGATTAGTGGAGTATTGAAAAATATCATAAGTCTGGTTGTTGGCGTCACTTCCGACCGTTCTGCGATAAAGAATCAAATCGGGCGTAAACCCTATGCTATCGACTCGACTTGTGAATGCTTGGTCCAAGTTATCCCCGGCATCCGCGAGAATACGCTTTTCTTCGTTGCTCAAGTCAAAAGCCAAAGGCTGATTTCTATTATCCTTTTCGCTATAGTAGTTGAGCGAAAAGTTGAGCTTATCATTCTGTTGGTAGTGACTCGCCTGAAAAATCGATCGCGTATAGTTCTGATCTGAGAATTCGAAATCAACTCTGATACGCGTAAACTGAGTAATCAGCACCTTATTCGTGAAAGTAATCTCTCCTAAATTATAGTCAATGATATAGTCATTCTCAAAGCCTCTGGTCTTCTGCTCGCCATCAATAAACACTTTTTCCGAGCCTGCGAGAATGATCAAGAATCTCTCATTTTGAGGACCTCTCACCCTGTAAGGTCCTAAAACACCTTCAATCGGATCGATAGTCGTGGATGCAAACCTACCCTTGGCCACAGAGGCCGCCAGTGACGTCTGTGCTTTAAAACCATTGGGCAAATCATAGTCGACCTTGAATTGCGCTCCTTGAACATTCTTATAATATCGTAGGAAATTCGACTCTTGATTTCTCAGTACTACATCTCCTGCCTTCAATGAAAACTTATCGTTATAAAGTTCTATGAATACATTATCGAAGTCTTGTAGTTGTTGTGTGTTCCCTTCAGGTTGAAAAGGGACATTGCGATCGGTTATAACAGCACGTAAGTTTACACTCTCGGTTAGTTGTCCTTCCATTTGCAAATTCAGTGTAGAATTAACAAATACATCTTGGCGGTTACCAAAGGACACTCCTCGGGTAATGCTTCCTGTTTTGGTGATGCTCTCTGTAGAGATTACCTCTTCTCGTGTAGGTAGCGCCAGTGCTTCTTGATAAAGGACAGCATCTTTGAAAAGAGCAGTAGAATCATAAATATCTAAAGTTCTATTCGCTTTAGGCGTATGCAGGTCAAAGGGCAATGTGCGATAGCATACGAGAACGGAGTCAACTCCTTGTTTAGGAATTAAGATACTATTGGTGTTGAGATTAAACTCGAATTGAATTTTCGAATTGGGTTTTGTGATCCTAACCGACTCTGGATAAACTGTCAGAGAATCAAGAATAACCTCACTGTCAAACTCAGATACCCATTTGCATACTTCTTCAGTCTGTGCCTTTAGTGAGACACTAAGCATAAGTGTGACCAAGAAAACAAGTGAACCACGAAGCACAATCAATCGGTTAGCGGAAACTCCAGGTAGAAGGTTGTTCCCTTCCCAAGAGTTGAGTCAAACCAAATACTCCCACCGGCATGTTCTACCCCACGTTTGGCAATGGCTAATCCAATACCAGAACCTTCTTCCTTTGTACTAAATTTAGGGATAAATATCTTTTCCTTGATGTCTTCAGGGATACCATTACCATTATCTTGAAAGCTAATTCGCGCTTTATTATGAGTGACTAAGAGCTCAATGGAAAGCTCACCTGATCTTTCTTCACCAAGAGATTGTTCAGCATTTAGAATTAAATTATTAAAGATCCTTCCCAATAATTTGGTATCTCCCATAACCCATACCGGCTGCTTTGGAATATTTGTTTTTATTTCTGCTTTATTCCCCTTGAATAACCTTACCGACTTTCGTAATTCTTCTACTAAGTCAAGACGCTCACTGATAGGTATCGGCATTTTGGCGAAAGATGAAAACGAGGTGGCGATATCGCTTAGCGTTTCAACTTGATTAAGTAAGCTATCGATCGGCATATTGAACTCGGTCCCGACATCCGGAGCTTCACTCAATACTCTTTTCAAATGTTGCAGCTTCAATTTCATTGGTGTCAATGGATTCTTAATCTCATGTGCCACCTGCTGCGCCATTTCACGCCATGCGCTTTCTTTTTCACTCAAGGCCAGTGCCTTCTTACTTTTCTCAAGGTTGAGGAGCATCTTGTTGTACTCTCTTACCATTAGACCTATTTCATCATTGGCTTGCCATTCTAGTGGCTCATTCAAAGTAGAAAGTGTAGTCGATTTAATCTTTTGGGTCAAATACTTAAATGGGTAGGTCAATATTCTTGAGGCCAGGAAAGAGAGCACCACGAAGATCACGAATATGAAAGTAAAGGCATTGAGAATGTTCGAGAGTATGTCGCGTTGTTCTGCCTTTAACTGCTCTTCTGAATCGAAAAAAGGCATTGTCAGAATTCCTAGAAGACGGTTGTCTTCATTAGACCTAATGCCATAGAATGTAGATCGGTAGGCCAGTTCACCTACCCTTTCAATGCTCAGTTGTTCCTTGTTTCCCGCCTCCACAATGTTCGCCATAGCACTCGGGTTGGCGAATGGGGCTAGTATTTCATTCTCAAAAATCAATCGCTGATTTGTCGCTATCAGTCTGCCATTTGTATTGAAAAGGTTGATATCGGCCTGGGCATATAAACTAATCTCAGTGATCCTATCTTCCAGACTTTCATTGTTTTCATTTTGGCCTTCCAAAAAGTCTTGCAGTTGGTTGGCAAGATTTGCTGCTGCGCTTTCTGTAATAGACAGGTATTGGGTATCAATTTTTTCTTCTACCGTTCGGTTGACCAATCTCAGTACTACTATACTCACAATGATCAGTGGAAGGAAGAAGGCAAAGTTGAGTAGTATTTGAATCTTGGCAGAAAGTGTGGTACTGGTCTTTTGAAGGTTATAAAACATGGCACTCACGCCAAAAATCAGAATGATAGCGGCCACCATAAACAGAAAGAAAATCGCGAAGTTGGTGATCAGATACTTTGGCGGGTAAAGCCTGTTACTAATCACGTAAACCTGATTTTCACCTGTACCTGGAATGCCTAAATGATGGTGGCCCTGAACAAAAATTCCATTTTGATATAAAAGCGAATCTGACAACAAGCTCACATTAAAGCTCCTCTGGTAATTAAAGTCTCCAGTTACTGACTCAAGTACGCCCTGATTGAACACCGCATAGTCAAAGTGTAGCTCATTCTCCTCAAAATTATCATCCAGTAACAATCTCGGTAGAATGCTATTGTTCAGCTGCTCTTTCCTGTCTAGCCTCACTAGAACATAGCCAACAGTTGTATTATATCGCTGAATTTCATTGAACAAGTAGTATTGGTTTAGCTGTACCGGATAATCTTCTCTGTAGAAATAGAGCCCATCAAACTCAGTAGCATTTGATGCCTTAGCATAGGTTTCTCTCAATCCCTCATAGTCAATGGAGGTATTACTATTAATAGGTCTACCGGCTCCATTGAATAGTAGTATTTCTATTTCATATTTGTCAAAATATTCGCCCAAGTATACTCTTTGTATAATCCTTCTTATTTGATCTTTGGAACCGAACGGACTCGTGATACCTGTTTGAATTCTAATGTCTTCTTCAATGCTTTCACGTGCTCGAGAAAGGAAATACTCTGCAGTCTCATCTTCTTCTGTAGATAGTCGTGTAGCCAGTGCTCTTTTGTCTTGTAAATTCTCGCTCCGAATATGCCTTGTCAGAATTGAAGTCGAAACGCTCGACATAAGAAATGCCGCAATAAAAAAGTATAAGAATGTGTTGTAGTTGACCTTATCTAAATGATCCGACAAATTAAAATTGAAAACTATCAAAAGATAGCCCATCAAGAATCCCACGAGCACTAGCGACTCTATCTCCAATCCAATCCCTAACGATACAGTGGCAACTAATAGAAATGTCAGTATTGAATTCACCAGTCGTGTTTGAGGAATATTCCTAAGCCCTTTACTGAGGTACTGACCAATGAGGAATACCATTATGGCTATGATAAACAAGGCGAGATAAACCAAGAGTTTGAATGGACTATAGCTAATATCTCTCGCTACATCAAATGACCACTGCGAATTGAGCAGTAAAGACTGTACCTCATCTATAAAATAGAAAAGTGTAGTCACAAGGAGTATTAATGGAAGTACTACAGCCTTAATAGAATGGCTGGGATTATCTCGTTGCCGCTGAGTAAACACCTTATAACCGTAGCCTATAACAACCAATAGGGCGATTTGATTTAATATAAAATCACCTAGTGAGGGTTGCCACCAGCTCGCAGCGAAACTATCGGGTTGAAATAAAGACCACTCAATAATGCTCAATGGGTACTCATATCGTAGCATGGACAGCCTGACCACAAGCATAAAAATCGCAATAAGGGTAACTCCAAAATACGGTTTACCCCTGGAAGCAAGTTTATGACTGTACACGAAGCCAGACCATATAAAAGCCGCAATAGAGATAAGGTAGAGCAGAAAAATGAATGTTGAAAAGCGAGGGTAATCAATTTTCATTCGTTCGGTGCCTGCAAAAGAAAATAGGAAGCTCCCTTCTGGAGAACTGATATTCTTTTCAGGTGAGGCCTCTTCGCTAGAAAGCGTAAAAGAGGAACGACCGAAGACATTGCCATTTAGTCCATATTCTAGAAATGAATCATTCAATACCACATCAGACGACAAGGGCAATAGTGCAAAAATTTCAACCACCCTGTTTTGAGCACTATTGATGACCTTCCTTCTGGCAATATATTGGCCGCCCTTTAGCTCGAGAAATTTATAGAGATAGGTTCCACCAAGGGTTCCATATTTCGGGACAAATCGGTTGGTGCTCCAGTAGATGACATTCCCATTCTCATAAATGAAATAAGGAAGTTCTTCATTGTTGGTAAAGCGATTAAAAAGCCTGTTCAGGTCTACAATAGCGACATCGCTGATCCTTTCTATGTGATCATCTAATTCAAAAAGGGCAGTATGAAGATTTTTGGTGATAGTAGTCTGAGGGTCGACTCTTCGGCTTTGATCAGAAAATATAGCCTCATCGATAATGAGCGTAATCATTACCAGTACTATACTGATAATTAGGAACTTGTTGGTTCGAAAAAAACCTTGCTTATCACTCAAAATATTGTACCCTAATACCGTTTTAACGGAATCTACTAATTATTTTCTTTCCTCTCTAATTCGGGCTTAAACTTAAGACCTCCAAAAATGTAGAGGTAAAAGATGCGCGAATAGCGGAACATCAATGGGTACAGCAAAAATACTTCCGAAATAATGGCTATGAGATAAACATTCTCAGAAACTGGATGAAATAACATGTAAATGATAAAGGCACTCACCAAAAAGAGGCCTACCGAAAGTGCATAGCTGATGTACATGGCACCATCAAAAAATCTGGGCTCACGTTCGAAACGAACATCACAGTGAGAACAGTGCTCATTAACTTTTGTGAATTTACCTAGATTATAAGCACTGTGCGTGAACAAATCACCTTGATGGCACTGAGGGCACTTACCCTGCAATACTGCCAATGCCTTTGGCTTTCTTGACATTTTTCCTACTAGTCTTGTACCAGAAGTAAGCAATTAAACCTACCAGTAGATACGGTGCAAAAAACAGATATAAAATACCAAGGTTCAGGTTGGAAGCCATGGAAGTTTCTCCAGCGCTAACGGTAGACTCTACAGAACCACGACACATGGCACACTGGGCAAATGAATTTGCACTAATTAGCACCATTGCCAGAATAGTAAGTAGAAGTGTTCTCAACCGTTTGAACATATCACAAATTTAAGCCTCAATACTCGCATATCCCACTAATGAATGTAATAAGGGCTAATCATCAAATAAACGATTACACCAGTCACTGAGACATACAACCAAACCGGAAATGTATATTTGACAATTTTTCTATGCTTGTCGATCATATCATTCAAGGCATAATAAAAGGCTAACAAAACCATGGGTACTACACCAATAGAAAGCAGTATGTGGCTCAATAGAAAGAAGTAGTAGATGTATTTTGTATAATCATCTTGGCCATAGGCCGTAGATTCTGCGCTTGCATGATAGGTGACGTAGCAGAGCAAGAAAATAGCACCGAGTATAAAAGCTGCTGAGTTAAATTTCTTATGAAGACTGATTTTCTTCTGTTTGACAAAAATGAACGCCAAAATCAAACATGCGGCAGTAAGGCTGTTTATCACACCGATCACATGGGGTAGGTTATACACCCACTCTCCTAAATCAAGTTTCGTTCTTAGTCCTAATAGAATAGCAACAGCCAAGGGTATTGCAATCGAGAGGAATTTAATCCAGAACATGGACTTCTTCTGCTGTGACATGCCTTTATCTCTTTGAATTTAAAATCCTTAACTCTAGTATTAACCGATCTGTTTCTTCTCGTTCCAAAATGTTGTAATAGCCTCTGATTCTATTGAGTTCATCAACTAATACCACACGGTTGTCCAAAGAAGACATGGCGACACCACAGTACTTAAGGTCTGCCCAAGTGCTGGAATCCATCTCATTGATTTTCCAAAACTGATCTAAGAATTGAATTCTTTTGTCATAGTCGCTTATATCCTGCTGCTTTATGGAAGCACCGTTTAAATGTGTCAATAGCTTGATATCTGGATTATCATAGAATACATCTTGCAATCGTTCAAGCTCTTCTAGGCGCGTCTTTAATACTGGACCGTCCATTCTCTCGAAATGCACAATCTTAAATGACCCTAGGGGAAGACCTGGGTTCTCGACAACATACTGTTCCAAAGAGCGATCCAAACATGGGGTGGCCAAAGAGTCACCCAGACCTTGTTCATAGTAGACTGGTATAGTGAACTCATTATTACCAAATGCCTTCAAGAAAAGGAAGATTAAAGCGGGTAAGGCAATTACCAGAAACAGAAGAATTATTTTTTTGTTCATAGCCTAAAACAAAAAATCAGGCCATGAGAACAGCCTGATTTCTATATTTAATATTTTCTTTTCATTTAGTGTTCTTCACCTCCGACATGTTCTGTCGCTGGTTGTTCAACATCTACAATACCTCTGGCATCTTTAATTGCCGCACCTTCCATATTCACTAGTGCGACTATGAGCCATAAGATAAATACCATTGGCAAAATGATCGAGTAAATCAACCCTTTGACCTCATGGCCTAGGTGCATGAATTCACTTACAATAAACCATGCTTTGACTATAGTAAGCCCTACGAAGATTACGGTTCTTAACATACCTGCATCCATTGTGAAGGCAAAGGCATACTCAATAACTGTTATTAGAAACAGAATCAACGCCACTTTCCAAATTCCTCGAATTTTGGCTTTATCTACGGGCTGAACTACTACGTTGCTTGTTACTTGTTCCATAATAAAAGTCTATCAAATCAGATAAAAGAATGTAAATACGAATACCCATACAAGGTCTACAAAGTGCCAGTACAAGCCAACTTTTTCAACCATCTCATAATGGCCTCTTCTTTCATACATACCACTGGCAGCATTAAAGAAGATGATCACATTGATCAAAACTCCAGAGAACACGTGGAAACCATGGAAGCCTGTAATAAAGAAGAACAATGCGGCAAAAGCCGGAGGTCCATATTGATTAAAACTGAGGTTGGCTCCTATAATCTCATAGTTCTCCACCCAGATGCCATTCTTAACAACATCACCAATTGTAGCAATGTCAGTACCTGAAATAAAGTGAGACCATTCCCAAGCCTGGCAGCTCAAGAAAGCGAAACCACCAATAATTGTCCATAGCATCCACTTGACAACACCTTTCTTATCCATTCTATGCCCTGCTTCTACGGCCAATACCATAGTAACTGAACTTAAGATCAGGATGAAGGTCATAAGACCAACAAAGTATAGTGGTGCTTCTACACCGTGTAAACCAGGAAAAGCCTCATAAACCTTTTCAGGTATTGGCCAATATTCTGTTGAAAAAGTAAAAGCTTCAGGATCGCCCTTATAAGCTGGGGCACTCCATCTCAGGAAGGCATAGGTGATAAGCAGGCCAGAAAAAGTAAAAGCATCTGATAGTAGAAAAAACCACATCATCAGCTTTCCATAGCTGGCTTTGAAAGGCGCAATTCCACCTCCCCATAAGCTCTTCTTATTTACTGTAGCAGTAGTTGCCATAGAACAGTTTAATTAATGATTCAGCAATAAAAATATGAACAAATATATCCAGAGTCCTCCAAGGAAATGCCAGTAAGTTGTACACATATCCATGTTCAACATATTCTTAGCATGCACCTTATATTTAAAGGACGAAATTAGCATATATAACAAATAAATCACACCACTTATCAGGTGTGCGGCATGGATTCCAGTGAACACATACATGAAGCTTCCCGCAGGATTTCCCACAAAAAATACTCCTGCATCTACCAACTGACCCCAAGCTTGAAACTGGCCATACAAAAAGACCAAGCCTAATATTGTCGTTATTGAAAGTGCAAGTTTTACTTGCTCCAACTTATCCCTTTTAGCAGCTATGTATGCCCATTGCATGAAGATACTACTGGTCAATATGATTCCAGAAGTAATCCAAAGCATTGGTGGTATATCGTATACCAACCAATTACCATCCGCTTGTCTTACAATGTGCGCACTCGTAAAGGCAGCGAAAATCATCACCACAGTCACGATGAACAACCAAAGCGCAAATTTCTTAGGATGCATTGAGAGCGGTTGCTCTACGGGTACGTCTACTAGTTTATAATCCTCCACCATCAATTCACCATGTCTAATAGGTACGCGATCTGAACTATCGGTAAGTATAGAAACGAACCGAACATAATCCGCAAAGCAGATTTTCTTGATTGATCTTTCATCAACTTAATCGTTGACGCCAAGAACAACACACCACAGACTGTAGCAACTACAGCTGAATTCACCCCTGTCAACCCAAAGTACATTGGCAATAAGCCCATTGGAATCAAAAACAAGGTATAAGTCATTATCTGGAAAGCGGTTTTAAGATCCTTCTCTCCTTTCACTGGCAAAAGCTTGAACCCTGCCTTTTTATAATCTTCATCCGCCACCCATGCAATTGCCCAGAAATGTGGAAACTGCCAGATGAACTGTATACCGAAGATGATCATTGCCGCATGGTTGATATCACCAGTAGCAGCTGTCCACCCCAATAGAGGAGGCAAAGCACCTGGGATAGCGCCAACAAAAACAGCAATAGGCCCAACTCTCTTCAGAGGAGTATAGACAAAGCTGTATAAAATCATAGATAATGCTGCGAGACCAACCGTCAACCAGTTGGTCCAGATCATAAGCATATAAAGTCCAAGAATGGCTACAACTCCCGCAAACCATAAGGACTCTGTGGCATTCAAACGATTGGTCGGAAGGGGACGGCTTTGCGTACGCTTCATTAACTTATCGTATTCCACTTCAAGCACTTGATTGATAGTACATGAGGCACCACTAATCAAGAACCCACCAATGAAGAGCATTGTCAATTGCATCCAATCTACACTTCCTCTCATGGCCAAAACGTAGCCAAAGGCAGATGAAAAAGATACCACTAGAGAAAGTCTCAGTTTGGTCAATTCCACATATGCCTTTGCCTTTTGAGCAAAGAGTGATGTTACTTTAATATTTGCTGAATCACCTGATATCATATTCAAGCAATACTCCTTTGTTTATGGTTAATGAGAAGCAACAGATAATACTGTACTCCAACTATTAATGTTCCTAATAGCAAGTGTATTGGTTGTACAAAAGCGGGTACTCCGAAGTAGGCCATAACAACTCCACTCAATATTTCAACAATGACTATGATTAACAACCACTTTGTCAATGACTTGAGCCCTTCACTTCTTAATAGCATATAGAACATATATGCATGTAGAGCTAGTAGCAGCAATGAATAAGACCTATGAATTAAGAAGGTCACTCCCAAATTAGAAATCCATTCTGACCGAGCAGCATAGGCTGCAACGGTGTCAATTCCTTCTCTGACCTGGGTGCCCAAAACAATCTGAATGATCGTCAGTAACATACATGCTACAACTAACCATTTCAATTTGGCTGGCAGTCCAGTCACAACTTCAAGACTCTGTCTTTTGGAGCGGAAGTAGACGTAAATCAACAAACCGACAATTACGATTGCCAAGAGCATATGAATTGTGATCATCCATTGCAATAAGTTTGTACTTACTACGATAGAACCAATCCAGCCTTGGAAACCGACCAATACAAATGCAATAAATGAAAGAACGGTGATGGGTCTATCTTTCTTCCAAAATCTAATCGATAACACAAAAGTGCCAAAGATCAGCAGGCCGATAACCGCACCTATCAAGCGGTTTACATATTCTACCCAAGTCTTAACCGCATTAAAATCTTCTTCTTCAAGAATGCTGGGATCATTTTCTACTTGGTAAGCCAAGTCATCGAACCCAAATGCTGTTAAATACTTAGAGAACTTTTTGTTCTTTTCAACTCGTTGTTGAACATAGTTCTCTTTGTAGTCTGCAGGTAACTCATCTACACTTGTAGGTGGTACCCAACTTCCGAAACACTTAGGCCAGTCAGGACATCCCATTCCTGACCCAGTACTTCTTACTATTCCGCCTACTGCTATTAACAAGTAAACGGCTATTATCGTGACGGCCGAAAACCGTCTAAACAATCTCGTTTTAGTGTCCGGCAGACTCATCTACTACAATCTCTTCTGCCTGCTCTTTTTCCAATGCAATCAAGTCATTTTCATGCGGCAAGTTAGAGTCCATAGTCTCTGAGAATGGAACAGTCTGAGGAATAAAATCATCCTCTGCACCTGGCTTGGAGTAATCGTATGGCCATCTGTAAACGTGAGGAATTTCGCCCTCCCAGTTACCGTGACCCGGGTTACGTGGAGTAGTCCACTCCAAAGTATTTGACTTCCAAGGGTTCGCTGGTGCCTTTCTACCTCTATACATACTGTAGAAGAAGTTGAACAAGAAGATAAACTGGCCAATGAATGTTGCAATGGCGGCTATTGAAATGAACTGGTTCAAATCTGTAAATCCACTGAACGCATCAAAGTTGGTAAATGAGTAATATCTTCTAGGGAAGCCTGCGATTCCGATATAGTGCATTGGGAAGAATACAGAGTAAATACCAATGAACGTCAACCAGAAGTGAATATAACCCAGCTTAGCATCCATCATACGGCCAAACATCTTAGGGAACCAATGGTAAACCCCAGCTAATAAACCGAATGCTGATGCCGCTCCCATTACTAAGTGGAAGTGAGCAACCACAAAGTAAGTATCATGTAGTTGAATGTCGATTGCTGAGTTACCTAGGAAAATACCCGTGATACCCCCGGAAATAAACACTGATACCAAACCAATTGAGAACAACATGGCTGGCGTAAACACGATATTACCTTTCCATAAAGTAGTCAGGTAATTAAAAACTTTTACTGCTGATGGTACTGCAATAATCAATGTTAAGAACATGAAGATTGACCCTAAGAAAGGATTCAAACCTGACACGAACATATGGTGAGCCCAAACGATAAACGAAAGGAACGTAATACCAAGCATTGACACAATCATCGCCTTGTAACCAAAGATTGGTTTCCTTGAGTTGGTTGCAATGATCTCAGATGTAATACCTAAAGCAGGTAGTAACACTATATAAACTTCAGGGTGCCCTAAGAACCAGAACAAATGCTGATATAGAATTGGGCTACCTCCTACATTAGAAAGCGCCTCACCTTGAATATAAATTTCTGACAGATAGAATGAGGTACCAAAACTTCTATCAAATACTAGAAGTAGGGCTGCCGCAAATAATACTGGGAATGAAAGAACACCAATCACGGCTGTCAAGAAGAAAGCCCAGATTGTCAATGGCAACCTTGAGAAGGTCATACCTTTTGTTCTTAGATTGATTACTGTAGTGATATAGTTAATACCTCCCAGCAATGAAGATGCTATAAAGAACACCATGGCTATCAACCAAAGTGTCATCCCCATACCAGAACCCGGCATGGCCGTTTGAATTGCCGACAATGGTGGGTATACTACCCAACCGCCCGAAGCTGGCCCCGTTTCTAAGAATAGTGAGATGAACATCAAAACACCTGAAACGAAGAAGAACCAGTAAGAAAGCATGTTCATAAAGCCTGAAGCCATATCTCTTGCTCCAATCTGAAGAGGGATCAAGAAGTTAGAGAACGTACCACTCAGTCCAGCGGTTAACACAAAGAATACCATGATGGTACCATGCATTGTTACCAAAGCTAGATAGAACTCCTGGTCTAACTGACCCGTTTCAGTAATCCATCTACCTAATAGCGGTCTCAACCATCCAAGATCTGCCTCAGGAAAACCAAGCTGCAATCTGAAGATTGCTGACATGGCAGCTCCAATAATTGCCCAGAAAATACCTGTAATCAGGAATTGCTTAGCAATGGTCTTGTGATCCGTTGAGAATATATATTTTTCAATAAATGACTGCTCATGGTGATCATGGTGATCGTCATGTGCGTGAACATCGATTTGTGCTGCTTCTGTTGCCATATGCACTGATTTAATGTCTTTTTATTCGTTAATTCCGGCTGTAACTAATGCTAATTCCTTCAAGTTCTCAGGAACTTGACTCAAATACTGAGGATTTTTAGAAAGCCATGATTTTTGATCTGCTTTCCACTCAGCATATTCTGCAGGTTCAAGAACGACTACTCGTTTCTTCATTGAGAAGTGACCTCCACCACAAATTTCAGTACAAGCCAACTCATAATTGAAATCAGGATTTCCTTCTTCGATTCTGATCTCGTCAGTAGTCTTGTTCGCTACAAACCAAAACTGCGTAGGCATACCTGGTACAGCGTCCATTTTGACTCGCATGTGAGGAATGAATACACTATGAAGTACGTCTCTTGCTCTAATCTTTAGCAATACTGGTTTCCCCTTAGGAATTACCATGCTATTAGAAATAAAGTCATCGAAGTTCGATCTATCAGAAAGATCTTGACCATGAGCATTGACAGCGTCAATCAAACGGTAATCGTAGTCACCTACTTGATTGTCTACACCTCCATATCGGATTGACCATTGGAATTGATATCCCATGATTTCAATTTGCTCAGCATCTTCAGGAGCCTCGCTCATAATACCATCCCAAGCCATCCAGCCTGAGATTACCAACCAGGTAAGTACAATGGCAGGAACACCTGTCCAGATATACTCCAACTTGTTGTTGTGAGGGTAGAAAAGAGCCTTTCTCTTTTCTGAATATCTGTACTTATAAGAAAAGTAGAATAACAGAATATTAGTGATCACAAATACAATTCCAGTGACCCACATGGTTCTCCAGAAAAGCTTATCTGTAAGCTCACCGTGCTCAGAGGCTACTGGTGGATCATATGCATCGAAATAAGCATATGAATACCATGCTGAAAGTCCAAAGAACAACACCATGAACACAATCATCATCGCTGCATTCGCATTGTTACTACCTGTAACAACCTTATCTCCTGTTCCCTTAACTATACCAACCAAACGCGTGATCCTAAAGATCAGAAGTAGGATGGCTACAACTAAGAAAACCGCAAGTGCTATGTAAAAACCGAACATATCTACTAGTTTGTCTATGTGTTAAATATGGTGATGTTTTGCTTCTTCTAACATTGGATGGTTCTTCGGTACCAAAGCAGAAGATGAAAGTGCTTTGAGTACTACAAACAAGAACGCTGATCCGAATATTAAGTAAGTCCCTATTTCAGTCAAACCGAAAGCTCCAGACTCACCCATTGTACCAGGAGTCACCATTAGATAGAAATCTATCCAGTGCCCTAGAATAATTACGATACAAGCTATTTTCAAGAATACATTCAATCTCTTCGCATCTCTAGTGATTAACACTAAGAATGGGAAGAAGAAGTTCATGATTAAGTTCACGAAGAACACTGGTGCATACTTGTCGCTTAAGAATCGTTCCACGAAGTATACTGACTCCTCTGGAATGTTTGCGTAGTAGATCAACAAGAACTGGGAGAACCAGATGTATGTCCAGAATATACTGAATGCGAACACGAACTTACCAAGATCGTGTAAATGATTTGATGTTACCTGTGATAGGTAACCAGCTTCTTTCAACAATACCGTCATCAGTGTGATCAATGCCAAACCAGCTACAAACCAACTGGCAAATACATACCAACCAAACATAGTAGAGAACCAGTGTACGTCAATTGACATTACCCAGTCCCACGCAGAGATGGATGAGGATACAGCAAATATTAATAAGAATGCCACTGATGTTCTTCTCATCTTATACCAATAAGAAGTACCACCTAGTTCATCCTCCAGATTCGAAAGAGACTTTAGTTTTCTAAATAACAATACCCATGCTCCAAAGAAGATAACCATCCTCGCAACAAAGAATACCGGGAATGAACCACCTTCCAATGGTAAGTAGAAGAAATTCGCTTTTCCCGCGATCAGTTCATCATAGTGGTCTCCGCCAACCTCATACAAATTACTATGCGTCCAGTGGAAAATATCGTGATTGAAGAAGATGAAAGTCAGAAGCATCAAGATACCCGCTGGTAGAATCCAGCTCGCCATTGACAATGGAATTCTTAAGATATATGTAGACCATCCTGCCTGAGCGGCATATTGGATTGCAAAGAAGAATAGACCTATCAATGCTAAACCTGTGAAATACACATTGTTCACCCATACGTCCATCACAACTCTTTCGAACCATCCTTTTTCATGGCTCTCTCCTCCTTCATGCTCTCCGGCATCGGCACCGTGACCAGCATTATCCGCATCATGATCGGCACCTTTTTTGTCATCACCTTCATGATGATCTCCTTCAGTTTTTTCGGCAGCACCGTGTCCATCAGCCTCAGCTAACTCAGTAGTATGGTCATCTCCACCATGATCTTCGCCATGGCCACCAGTTGAAGACAACCAAGCACCCACTAGCAACAGCACTACACCTGAAATAAAAGCTATGGCAAGCTTCTTCTTTATTCCAGCGCTAAAATCAAATACTTCTTTTGACATCTCTAAAAAATTTATCTGTTACTGTTGCTGTAATTGTTGAACATACCTTGCGATTTTCCAACGTCTCTCTTCACTGATTTGTGAAGCATGAGGCCACATACGATTATATCCGTGAGTAATCACGTGAAAGATGTGTCCTTGAGGTAAATCTTTCTTGTTTGGAGCTGAATAAGAAGGTACACCTGCATATACCACGCCTACTTTACCTTGGCCTTTACCATCTGCACCATGGCAGTGCTGGCAATATTCAGTATATAACCTCTTGCCTTCAGCCTGTATTTCAGGACTTGCTGGGAATGGGTTTTCAATCAATGCAGCCTCGGCCAACTGATCCTTCTCCAATCTATAAGGCAATATGTTATTACTCGTCCTTCTCACTGTTCCTGCAACTGGTCTTCTTACATTTTGTGAATAAGGATTGTTTGGGTTAGAATTATAAAACTCACCTAGTCCATCTTCTCTATTACTCAACCATTGACCACTCTCCTTATCTGTGATTTGAGTTAGTGGCTCGTAAGGTATAGAGTGATACATCTGTGGAGCGTATTCTAAACCAGGGTTGTCACCTTTGGCAGTACAAGCACTGATAAGTACTACAAGTGCAAGGGGAACAAAAGCTTTTAATTTATGCATCATAACGTTAGTCAGCTTATTCTTCAACTTTTTTATCATTCACTTCAACAGCACCCGAATCTTTCAGTGCGCTACCAATTTTCTCAGCATCTACAGCTTTATTCTGACCTAGGTCAATTGCCATAATATGCTTGTCATCAGTAATTCTGATATCTAACAACTTAGGGTCTTTCCAAGGCTTGAGGTCACTAGATACCAAGAAGGTACCTACCATACCGAAAGCCGCAAGAAGTACTGTAAGCTCAAAAGTCACAGGCACAAAATCTGGCAATGCTACGTGGTTCTTACCACCAATGATCATTGGCCAGTCGATACCTAACATCCAGATTTGCATTGTTAAAGCGAGGGTCGTACCTAAAATCCCGAACATAAATGCCGCAATAGGTAGTCTCGATTTTTTATAACCTAGCTCATCATCTAGTCCGTGAACTGGAAATGGGCTATATACTTCGTCTATTTTGATTCCGGCACCACGAATCTTACCTACTGCGCTAAGCAGTACATCTTCGTCATCGTAAACACCTAGGATAAAGTCTTTAGAATCACTCATGATTAAGCCGTTTTTTCTGATGATGATTTAACAATACTCTTCACTTCAGCCATATTGATCACTGGGAAGAACTTCGCGAACAAGAAGAACGCTGTGAAGAATAATCCGAAGGTGAACAAGTAAACTCCCATGTCATAAACTGTTGGGTAGAACATCGCCCATGAAGATGGCAAGTAATCTCTGTGAAGCGAAGTCACAATAATTACGAATCTCTCGAACCACATACCGATGTTCACAATGATTGAAATGATGAACGTAGCAGCAATACTGGTTCTAATTTTCTTAGACCAGAACAGTTGTGGCGAGATCACATTACATGTCATCATTGACCAGTAAGCCCACCAGTAAGGCCCTTGCATTCTATTAAAGAAAGCATATTGCTCAGCTGGCACGCCTGAATACCAAGCGATAAAGAACTCTGTGATATAAGCGATACCCACGATAGAACCTGTAACAATGATTACAATGTTCATCAATTCAATATGCTCGATTGTGATATAGTCGTGAAGTTTAAATACCTGTCTGGTAACTATCATTAGTGTTAGTACCATGGCAAAACCTGAGAAAATCGCTCCTGCCACAAAGTATGGAGGGAAGATAGTGGTGTGCCATCCAGGAATAACTGAAGTTGCAAAGTCAAAGGATACGATTGTGTGTACTGAAAGTACAAGTGGTGTTGCTAAACCTGCTAGAATAAGAGAAACTGACTCGTATCTAGACCAAGTTCTGGCAGCGCCATCCCATCCTAGAGAAAGTGCACCATAAATTTTCTTTCTAATACCTGTTGCTCTATCTCTAATTGTTGCAAAATCAGGCACTAAACCGAGGTACCAGAATACAAGAGATACTGAGAAGTAAGTTGAGATGGCAAAAACGTCCCATAATAATGGAGAGTTAAAGTTTACCCACAACGAACCGAAGGTATTTGGTAATGGAAGTGCCCAGTAAGCTCCTAACCATGGTCTACCCATGTGAAGTACAGGGAACATAGCGGCACATATTACAGCGAAGATAGTCATCGCCTCAGATGCTCTGTTAATTGCCATTCTCCACTTTTGACGGAAAAGCAACAGTACTGCAGAAATAAGTGTTCCTGCGTGACCAATACCTACCCACCATACGAAGTTGGTGATATCCCATGCCCAGCCTACTGTTTTGTTTAGACCCCACATACCAATGCCTTCCCAAAGGGTAGCAGCAACAGCAAGGAAGCCTATGGCTAATGTAACCACGGAAATTCCGAAGGCCATCAACCACAGTTTTGAAGGCTTAGCTTCAACCTGGCGACAGATGTCTTCAGTAACATCATGAACGGTCTTACCGCCTGTGATTAAAGGTTTTCTTACGGGTGAAGTAACCTGCATATTCTTTCGGTTTATAAATTAAGCTTCAGTTTTTTGTTTGTTTCTGATCTTGGTCATGTACCAAATGTTAGGGTTGACATTAATCTCTTCTAACACGTGGTAAGCACGCTCTTCATTGACCACTCGCTCGGTAGCGCCTTCGCCATCCTTCTTATCCTCAATCTGTAACATTTGAGAGATTTTCGAATTAGTATCATTCAAATCTCCGAATGTGATTGCATCTGAAGGACAAGCAGAAGCACAAGCTATGCTGATTTCACCATCAACAGGTCTTCTACCTTCACGTTTCGCAGTAAGTTTACCAGCTTGGATACGCTGTACACACATTGTACATTTCTCCATTACACCTCTTGCACGAACGGTTACGTCTGGGTTCAATACCATTTTACCCAAATCGTTGTTCATTGATGAGTTCATGTCGAACTGTGTATTGTCGTGGTATTTGAACCAGTTGAACCTTCTTACTTTGTAAGGACAGTTGTTAGCACAATATCTAGTACCAATACATCTGTTGTAGGTCATCTGATTCAATCCTTCTGAACTGTGAGTTGTCGCTGCAACAGGACATACAGTTTCACAAGGTGCATTATTACAATGCTGACACATCATCGGCTGGAAAGTAACTTCAGGATTTTCAGCTGCATTTTCCAGCTCCTTCTTACTTCCTGCCGGATTAGCTGCAGAATAGTATCTGTCAATTCTAATCCATGCCATTTCTCTTCTGTTCAACACTTCCTCTTTTCCTACAACAGGGATGTTGTTTTCTGCCTGACATGCAACGGTACAAGCCGAACATCCAGTACAAGAATTCATGTCGATAGTCATCGCCCAGTGGTGGTTAGAGTATTCGTGACCTTTCCACAAGGTGATCTTTGAAGGTTTGATATACTTACCTTCCTTATAAATTTTTGGATGCCATCTTCCAGCACCTGCATCTTCTTTATACTCTGAAAGCGTAGCTTCCTGAATTACATTCTCACGCCCCATATACGTTTGGTGCGTCTGAGTTTGAGCAATTCTGTAGCTCTCGCCCGTAGCCGTAACACTAACACCAGCAAACACATCCATAACATTAGCTCCATTGAGCTTAGTCATCATTGGATAGGCATCTACTCCTAGGTTATCTCCTACTCTACCAGCTTTTGTTCTTCCGTAACCCACTGCCATACCCAATGTACCATTGGCCTGGCCTGGCTGAACTAGAACAGGAATCTTAACTGTGGTTCCACCTACTGTCAAATCAACTAATTGCGTTTCACCTTCTTTCAAAGTGATGCCCATTTCGTTGGCATCAGCAATTGACATTGTCAAGTAGTTATCCCAAGTAGCTTTAGTGATTGGATCAGACATTTCTTGCAACCAAGGGTTGTTGGCCTGAGAACCATCTCCTAATCCTATTTTTTGGTAAAGTGAAAGCTCAAAACCTCCTGCGCCCACTTTATAATTCTGAGCGATGCTTGTAGCCGCTGCACTAGCTGCTGCGGTATCTAAGCTTAGGCTTCTGTTGCTTCCTCCAGTCTCGAATACACCATCATAAAGTGCTTTATCCCAGAAAGTTTGGAAACTTGAAGTGTCTGTTTGCTTACCGAAGAAGTTTTCTCTCCAGTTATTCTGTAGGTAAGTATAGTATTCTACATCCTGACCTGCCCATTTCAAGAATGACTCAGGTGCTTGTCTTGTTTTGAATATTGGAGATATAGTCGGTTGAACCAAACTATAATGTCCTTCTCTAAGTTCTGCATCGTTCCACTGCTCTAGGTAGTGGTGATCAGGCGCCACATACTTCACAACAGAAGCAGTCTCGTCCATTCTATCCGATGTAGAAACTGTCAAGCCAACTTTAGAGATAGAAGCACTTAATGCTGCGCCTTCAGCTGAATCGTAAGCAGGGTTACAGTTAAAGAAAATGACCGCAGAAACAGATCCGCTGTTCATTTCTTTCACTAGATTACTCATTGCCTGATCATTACCTTGACGATAGTGTACTGGTACATTAGCATCTAGAGTAGTTCCATAGTTGCCCAACATGCTATTGATTCCGTTAATCAATACCTGAACCATTGGATCATTAGAACCACAAACCACAAGTGACTTACCTCTATTAGCCCATAACTCATTGATTGCCTCAGTAGCATGATCAACAGCAGCTCCACCACTTACAGTTGCCTGACCTGCTTTGGCAGCAATACCGTTATACATGGCTACTACTAAAGGTCCAACTTGTGATGGTTTGATTGGTGTTCTATAATCAGCGTTCGAACCTGTCAATGACAAGTTTGACTCAAACTGATAATGACGAGACATCTCTCTGTGATGATCGTTAATTTTTCTTGTCTTACTGTATTGCTTAGTAAACTCGATTGGCGAAATCCAAGTACCTAGGAAATCAGCACCTACACTTACAATAGTATGAGCTTTGCTGAAATCATAAGATGGAATCATTGCTTCACCGAAAGATCTTCTGTGTGCCTCTGAAATTCCGTATGCTGATGCAGCATCGTAAGTCACGTGCTGTGTTGTTGGGAACTTAGCAGCAAATTCACCTACAGCTCTTTTAGTAGTCGGACTCAATACAGACTGGCTAACAATTCTGATCTGCCCTCCTTTAGAAGCAATATCATTTAGTTGAGCAGTAATCTCTCTATCCACAGTTTCCCAGTCAGCCTCAGCACCGTCCTTAGAGGGACCTGCAAGACGCTCTTTATCATAAAGAGAAAGAACAGACGCTTCAACTTGAGCATTTGTACCACCCTGACCGATTGAACTATACTTGTTACCCTCAACTTTGATAGGGCGCCCCTCTCTTGTCTTTACAACAATACTTACAGCATCTCCACCATTTACATAGGTAGATGCGTAATAGTTAGGCACAGACGGATCAACGTCAACTGGCTTGTTCAAGTAAGGAATAGCTTTTCTAACAGGAGCCTCACATGCAGCTAAAGAAGCGGCAGCGATACCGAAACCCATTAGCTTTAAGAAATCTCTTCTGTTGCTATTACCGTCCTGATCACTTACAGGAAGATATTCTGGAAATTCACCTTCGTTCTTTTTAACAAACTCAGAATCGTTTGTTAACTGCTCAATTCCTTTCCAGTATGTTTTTTGATTTTCTTTCATTGTATATCAATCAGAAATCGTGTATTCAATTAATAGTGGCACTTAGCACATTCCAAACCACCGATATCAGCCACTTTCATTGGCGTATTCGAACTCTTATTGTGTAGCTCTACAAGCTTGTCGTAGTAACCATTGCCTTGTGAGTTAATGTCCGTATTTCTATGACAGTCGATACACCAGCCCATTGTTAAAGGAGCGTGCTGCTTTACAACTTCCATTTCTTGAATTTCACCGTGACAAGTTTGGCACTCTATTTCACCCACCTTCACATGTTGTGAGTGATTGAAATAGGCTAAGTCTGGCAGGTTGTGAATTCGAACCCACTCAATAGGCTGCCCAGACTCTTGTGCAGCATAAAGTTTTTGAATTTCTGGCGAATCAGTTTTCAAGAAATTATGGCAATTCATACAAATATTCACAGAAGGAATGTTTGCAGATTTCCCAATCTCAACGCCTGTGTGACAATACTGACAAGCAATTTCATAATCGCCAGCATGAAGTTTATGAGAGAATGCAATTGGTTGCTCCGGAGCGTAGCCTTGCTGCACACCAACTGTGTAGAGACCATCAATTACATTTTTTGCTGCTAAGACAATCACTAAGAAAGTGATAATACCTATTACTGTTGGACTCTTAACAAAGGCAGATAGACTGAACTTCTCGTTAATTACATCTTCATCATCTTCATCAAGATCCTTCTTATCGGCAGCTATTCTTCTAAGGACACTGATGATTAATCCCAGAACAATGAGAATAACAAGAAGTACGAAAACAAGGACTCCAACCATTACATTGAGATATTGTGCTGGAACACCGCCTTCTTGAGCCACCGCACCATCGCCACCTCCGGCAGGGTCTACAACTACTTCAACAGGATTCTCTTCTACATTTCTCACATAAGCGAGGATAGACAGGATTTGATCGTTATCCAGATCATAAGGAGCCATTGGCACCTTGTTGAACTCATTAAATAGAGCAACTGCCTGCTGATCTCCATTTTCAATCATTAGACCAGAGTTCTTTACCCAAGAGTAAATCCACTCCAATTCTCTTCTATCATAAACACCTCCAAGTGCTGGACCCACAAGCTTTCGGTCGACTGTATGACAAGTATTGCACTGATATTCTTCAAATAATCCGGCACCTGCTTTGATGATAGCCTCATCAGTGGGTACTGCATCTCTTTGAGCAAAAAGATTTGCTCCAGAAAAAAGAAAACAGCATACAAATAAGCATGCTGTCGCAAATCGGACAATGGTTGTTTTCGCTACCATGTAAAATGTATTTTTAATCACAGATTAACTCAATGTTGAAAATGTAGCGGCAAAGGTAGCATCGGAAGCTCGTAATTCAAACTAAAATTCAGGCCCTTTTCAGGCCTTGAAACCAATCAAAAAGTATATTCAACAAGCTGTATTTCAATATTTTATGTTTCAAATAATTCCAAATATTTTATTTAGAATCGTTATAAATAATGAAGTTCTGAGGAAAGAACGCAACCATTTTCAATCGTCTGGTTTGAACTACAATTTAGGCTGTTAAAACCGCAACTTTTGCAATAACAATTAGGAGAAGATTGTCATTATTTTTCTCCCTCGAAGACCAAGTCCTTTGACAGTTAATTACTGAAATACATAATAACAAAAAAAGCCCCGATTTATCGGGGCTTTGGAGAGGCGCTGAGCGTCTGCCAAAGGCAGGAATTGCTCATACCCGCAAGGCATGCCGCACATACCCCTCGCGAAGCTCTTAAAATCGCTTTCGAACCGAGCGGTTCTCATCCGCTTATCAAAATGCAAAAAGCCCCGATAAATCGGAGCTTTGGAGAGGCGCTGAGCGGATTCGAACCGCTGTACGAGCTTTTGCAGAGCTCTGCCTAGCCACTCGGCCACAGCGCCATAATTTTAAACGATGTGGCTTTCGTTTTTCTCTTTGCAATACAGATGATCACATCTTTTGCAGTGCTTCCCGGTCTATCGGGACCACTCGGCCACAGCGCTAGTAATTCAGTGCGCAAATTTATCAATAATCGTCAGGCGCACCAATTTTTCAACAATTAAGTAATAAAAAAAGCACCCTGTTTTCACAGGATGCTTTTTGAAATATATTAAACCTTACTCTTCAGTTGCTTCTTCAGCAGCATCGGCTTCAGGAGCTTCCTCTTTAGGAGCCTCTTCTTTCTTAGCCTTAGTTGCTTTTGCATCTGCTTTCTTCTTGTCAGCAGCTTTCTTCTCGTTAGCCTTCTTGGTATTGTCTTCCATTTCAGCCTTCAAAGCAGATAGTGCATCAAGATCTCCTAAAGTAGAAACTTCAGCATCATTGTTCTTCAGTTTCGCTTTTGCCTTAGCAGAACCACCAGACGGTGCCTTTCTTACAGGAGCCGCAGGTTTTTCAGGAGCAGTATGCGTATAAGTGTGTGACATAACGATTCGCTTGTCGTCCTTAGAGAACTCAACAACAACGAAATCTAGCGTCTCACCTACTTCAACGTTAGAACCATCTTCTTTCTTCAAGTTCTTGTTGGTAGCAATTCCTTCAAGTCCATAAGGTAATTCTAGAGAAGCACCCTTATCGTTTTTAGAAATTACAGTTGTCTTGTGAGCGGAACCTGGCGTAAATACAGTCTCGAAAGTATCCCAAGGATTCTCTTCTAACTGCTTATGACCTAGTGCTAAACGCTTGTTGTCGATGTCTAACTCAAGTACTTGTACTTCAAGCTCATCACCAACCTTCACAAATTCTGATGGGTGCTTGATTTTCTTAGTCCAAGAAAGATCAGAAACGTGTACCAAACCATCAATACCTTCTTCAAGCTCGATGAACAAGCCAAAGTTGGTTAGGTTTCTTACAATACCTGTGTGGTTAGTACCAACACCGTACTTAGTTAATACATCTTGCTTAGTCCAAGGATCTTCAGTCAATTGCTTGATACCAAGAGACATTTTTCTTTCGTCTCTGTCAAGTGTTAACACAACTGCTTCAAGCTCATCTCCTACGCTAATGAAGTCTTGTGGATTTCTCAAGTGCTGAGACCAAGACATTTCAGAAACGTGAATTAAACCTTCAACGCCTGCGTTAAGCTCAAGGAATGCACCGTAATCAGCAACATTCACAATAGAACCTTTCACTTTAGAACCTACTTCAATAGCAGCATCTAACTGATCCCATGGGTGCTCAGTCAATTGCTTCATACCAAGAGAAATTCTTCTCTTATCATCATCAAAGTCAAGTACTACTACATTCACTTTCTCGTCAAGGTTCAACACCTCAGCTGGGTCGTTGATTCTACCCCAAGAGATATCAGTGATGTGCAATAGACCATCAACACCACCTAGGTCGATGAATACACCGAAGTTGGTCATGTTCTTGATCACACCTTCCAATACTTGTCCTTTCTCAAGGTTTTCAAGGATAAGTGCTTTTTGTTTCTCAAGATCTTTCTCGATCAGTACTTTATGTGATACTACTACGTTGTCATTGCTGTAGTTGATTTTCACAACTTTCACTTCCATTTTCTTACCTACAAAGACATCAAAGTCTCTGATTGGCTTCACATCAATTTGTGAACCTGGCAAGAATGACTCAACACCGTAAACGTCAACAATAAGACCACCTTTAGTTCTTCTTTTTACGAAGCCTTCGATTACCTTATCATTTTCACTAGCATCTTGGATCAATTCCCATGCACGAACAATCTTCGCCTTTCTTCTTGAAAGCACTAGCTGTCCTTGCGCGTTTTCTTGCTCTTCAATGTAAACTTCGATTTGATCACCGATTTTCAAATCTGGTGTATCTCTGAATTCTGAAGAACTTACTAAACCATCAGACTTGTAGCCGATGTTCAATACAATATCTCTAGGAGTAATCGATACAACTGTACCGTGGATTACTTTTTTCTCCTCGATAGTATTTAGTGTGTCACCATAAAGTGCTTCTAAATCTTCTCTCTCTTTGTTAGAGTAACCTTCTCCGAAACCTTTGGTCTCAAAAGCTTCCCAATCAAATTCTTCTTGAGCTGGTTCAGCCTCTTTTTTAGCAGCCTTTTTTGCTGGTGCTTTTTTGGCTTTTGGTTTCTCTTCTACTGCTGGAGTTTCTTCAGCAACCTCAGTTGCCTCTACTTTTTCCTCAACGACTGGTGTCTCTTGAGTTTCCTGAGCAACTACAGTTTCCTCTACTTTTTCCTCAACGACTGGTGTCTCTTGAGTTTCCTGAGCAACTACAGTTTCCTCTACTGCTTCAGGTGCTTTTTTTTCTTCTGACATGATAATATTGCCCTGTGATTACTTCCTTCAATATGCAGGGCACACATTGGGGAATTTTTGGTTATAAAAACTCCTTGTACTTGTTACAAAAAGCCGCCTCGTTTGAAACGGACTGCAAAGGTAAGAATTTATTTTTTATTTGAATACCCGGAAAAGCAAATTACTGCTCCTGATCAATTCAAACTCAAGTACTGTAACCAGTCATCAGAAGTAAAGCCACTGAAGTTGCGCACAAACATTATATAAGATGGCTTAAATGGCTTTTGTGAAAGGGGCATTTCAGCTTCTTCAGGAGTCTTGTCTCCTTTAATAGAGTTGCAACGTTTACAAGCCGTTGCCAAATTAGCCCAGTTAGACCCTCCTCCTCTTGACTTGGGAATTACATGATCAAGCGTCAGGTCTTTGGTATTTCCGCAATACTGACATTGATGGGCATCTCGTTTAAATATATTTTGACGCGAGAGCATCACTGTTTTAAAAGGTATATAAATGTATTTCTGAAGTCTTATGACAGAGGGTGTCGGATAACTAGAATTGATGGACCTAATCTTGAGCTCTGGGTCACCATGCACGAGTTCAGCCTTATCTAAGTAAATCAAGAGGAAAGCTCTCTCCGCAGAACAAACAGACAATGGGCTATAATCTTGATTTAGGACCAGAACACGTCTCATGAATCACTTTAACACTCGCTTAATTTTAAATAAATGATGGGTATATCGGTTTTGCTCTCGATTAAACACACCCTTCTTATCAATTTGATCAATCCGTACTTGTCCTGAGGCATGTATAACCTCCCCTTCGCCTATCAAAATACCGACATGATTCATCTTGCCTTCCTTATTTGTGAAAAATGCCAAATCTCCCGGTTCATGTTCATCAAATTTTATCTCCTCACCTTTCATAATTTGCTGCGAGGAGTCTCTAGGCAACCTGTAGCCCGACATCCTGAAAACCACTTGAGAGAAACCTGAACAGTCTATTCCGAAAGGTGATCGTCCTCCCCATAAATAAGGAGTATTCAGGTACATCTTAGCTGTGCTGATCAATGCGGTAGCTCCTACTTTTTGATGAACACTTTTCGCGTTCCCATTAAAAACAACATTTCCCTCTTCCTTGAAAATTGGATTATTGAGCAATGGGAGTATCGCTCCGCAGGTAATGAAACTGACTTGATGGTTAAAGAGAATTTTACTCAGCAGTTCAGTACAAATCTTATACTCACTGCTCTCTATTTGCTCGAAATATTCTGATGAGATTGAGTGATGCTGCTTTACATCAATCCAACCTTGATAGCTATCAAAAGCGTTTTCCACTTTCACCCAAGAATTGTCTTCGGAAACCTCAAGAACACGGTAGTGCTCTCCGAACAACAATTGAGAAATCATTTCTGATGCATCAGACTGATCTGCTCGCATCGGAACAATACTCAATCTCACTACACCATGATCTCCTATTTGCATCTATTAATAATTGATTCGTTCCAGATCTCTTTTTAAATCCTTCTCCTTTATGGAATCTCGTTTGTCATGCAATTTCTTGCCTTTGCCCAGGATAATTTCAAGCTTGGCAAACCCACGATCGGTTATGAAAAGTCGGGTTGGAATGATAGACAGACCTTTCTCTTTCGACTTTTCCCTAAGTTTACTCAGTTCCCTTTTATTCATTAAGAGTTTTCTTTCACGATCGCTCTCATGATTATAGTGAGTTCCTTGTGCATAAGGCGCTATGTGAAGCTGTTTTACAAACAGCTCGTTTCCCTGAAAGTAGCAAAAGGCATCTTGCATATTTACCAAACTCTCTCTGATGGACTTAATCTCTGTTCCCATCAATTGCATTCCAGCAACATACTTATCAAGAAATTCGAACTCATAGCTCGCCCTCCTATTCTTGATATTTACCGTTCTCGCAAATCGTTGCTTATCCTTCGCCATCTATCTTCCTAAACTAGTGAAAATTTGAGTGATCTTTTCTCTTGACATTATTTTCTGCCCAGTTTTTCCAAGGGCAACAAGTCGGTCATCACAAGTCACTTCTATTTCACAAATCAATTCATTCTTTTCAAACTGTATCACCTTCGCTTTGAGACTAACATTATCGCCAACGAATGCTGGAGATTTGTGCTCTATATGAAGCATAGTGCCAACACCTTCTTCATGGGGCTCACATATATCAAGCACAAAAAGCCGACTTGCCCATTCCATTTCTCTACCTAATACAAAAGTGCTGCAAACGGGATGAACAGGGCCAGCCTGAAAAGTTGCTAAATGGTCCTTTGTCACTTTAAACTGATGTGATTTGACATCACCAACTCTAACCTGCTCTTTCATTTAGAACTTCATTCTAGGTAAGGCACTCACACTCTGGTCTACAAACTCTTTCTGCAAATACTTGAAATGAGCAGCCATTGCAATCATTCCGGCATTATCCGTGCAATATTCAAATGAAGGTATATATACATTCCATCGCTCCTGCTCCGCCATGGTATGCAAAGTGTTCCTTAATCCACTATTGGCAGAAACACCGCCAGCAATGGCAATCTCTTTAATCTTATATTGTCTGGAAGCCTTTCTGAGTTTTTGCATTAACATCTGAATCAGAGTATGCTGAACGCTGGCGCAAATATCATTCATATTCTCTTTAATAAAGTCTTCATTCTTCTTGAGTTCATCACGCAGAAAGTATAAAACAGCAGTTTTAATACCACTAAAAGAATAGCTTAGACCGGGCATCTCCGTTTCTGGAAACTTGAACTTGAGTGGATCTCCCTTTTGAGCCATTTTATCCAAAATCGGACCTCCAGGATAGCCCAAACCCAGCATTTTTGCCGTTTTATCAAAAGCCTCACCTACTGCATCGTCTTTGGTTTCTCCTATCACTTCCATTTTTAGAAAGTCCTCGACCAGAACAATTTGGGTATGACCTCCACTTACCGTAAGACATAAGAATGGGAAATTCGGTTTCGGGTCTTCGATAAAGTGAGCCAAAATATGGGCTTGCATATGGTTCACTTCAATTAGAGGAACATTAAGCGCAAGTGCCATTGATTTGGCAAAAGAGGTACCTACCAACAAAGCTCCCATAAGTCCTGGCCCTCGTGTAAAAGCTATGGCTGATAAGTCATCTTTAGAGATGGCAGCATTTTTGAGTGCTTCATCTACAACAGGAACAATATTTTGCTGGTGTGCGCGGCTTGCCAATTCAGGTACTACACCCCCATAATTTTCGTGTACCGATTGCGTTGCGATTATATTATTAAGTACTTTGCCATTGACTGCGATAGCCGCAGATGTTTCATCACAAGAGGATTCTATGGCTAAGATTTTGATTTCGGAGGAAGGCATTGAAAGAGAAAATTAAAAGATCGCAAGTTATTAAAAAACGAATTGTTAAATCAATTCTTTGGCTTGTCCTTACTCCTTTCATTTTACTAGCGCTGGTTGCGCTCCTGATACACCTACCGCCAGTCCAAAATTATATCAGTGGTCGGATCACAACATATCTTACAGAAGGTACTGGCTATAAGACGGAGATTGATTACATCAATATAAAATGGTTCAATGCCGTTTCAGTGGATGGTACCATCATTTATGACTTGAATGATGTCAAAATGATCGGTATCGATGAAATGGTGCTCACCTTTAAATTGAGAGACCTCATCGGTAAGCAAAACTTTGAAACCGGCCAAGCATGGGTTAAGGGTGCGGAAGTGAATCTAAGAGATGAAACGAGCAGAAGACTCAACATTGATGACTGGGTAATTAAACTGGGTGAGTTGCTTGCAGCAGAACCTACGAACGGCCCGGTTCAACCAGCCGCTTTCACCATTGACGAGATCACTCTCATAGAATCAAAGTTTAGTATTTCGGATCGTAACCGGGATAGTGTAAAAACAGGCTTTGACTACAATCATTTTCAACTAGTCGATCTAAATGCTGACTTACTGAATTTAAAAGCCGTAGCAGACACTTTTCAAATAGATATCAAATATCTAACGGCAAGGGATAGTGCCTCTGGGTTTCAAATTGATGAGCTCAAAACCTTCTTTAGGAACTCATGGCGAGAGATGGCCTTCTACGATTTGGACTTGAAAATTGGCAAGTCGCGGATTACAGATGAGGTTGTTTTTGGTATGAACCGCCCAAGTGATATGGGCTACTTCTTGGACAGCATTGACATTCGGGCCAATTTTGATGATACCAGACTACATACGGATGAGCTAAGTTATTTTGTTCCTGAATTCAAAAAACACAACGAATTAGTCAAAATCGATGGCTTCTTTCAGGGTAATGTCAGCGACTTCTTTTCAGATGATTTTGAACTCCAGTTTGGAGAAAACACCGCATTGCGTGGTTCGATTGAGCTAGAGGGACTACCAAATATCGAAACGACAGACTTTTCTGTGACCCTAAACAATTCTACCATCCATGCCAATGACTTTCAGGAATACATAGGTCAAAGGGCCTATGACATAACCAGCAAACTCGGAATGGTTCAGCTTAGTGGCAACTTCACAGGTTATGTGAATGATTTTGTGGCTGACGGTAGTTTTGATACAGAAATTGGGTCGTTTTCTTCCAATACTAATATAGAGCCAGTACCAGGCGAACTAGCTACGTATGACGGAGGCCTTAGCATGAATGACTTTGACCTGGGACTCTTCACAGGCGACAGTATCTTTCAGACTGTTGACATGAACGGCACAATTAAAGGAAGCGGCTTCACTATTGAAGATGCCTATTTTAGACTAAAGGCAGACATTCCAAGAGTTGGCATCAATGGTTATGATTATACCAACATCGTGACTGATGGGACTTTTGCACAGTCATTCTTTAAAGGAAATCTCGCAATTAAAGACCCTAATATTAGTCTTGGAGCAAGAGGGTCGGTTGACCTTAGAGATCAAAAGCAAATCTTCAAAATTAAAGGAGAGTTAGATACAGCGCAACTACAAGCATTGAATATTATCAATGAAGATGTAACCATAGCCAGTAATTTCGACATTGACATTACGGGTATAAAACTAGATAGCATTTTAGGAAATCTTGGATTGAATGATACTTATTTCAAGTACCAAGAGAATGACATTGTCTTTGATTCACTACTCTTCGATTCTCAGAGAGACATCAATGGAAGAAAAGTGCGATTTGCCTCAGAAAATCAATTTGATATCCAATTAGATGGTCAATTCGAATTCACCAATCTACTTGATGAGTTACAAACCATCAATGAAGAATATAGGCTGATTTTCTCAAGCAGGCTTCAGGAGGTTGACGAGTTTTTAGCAAAAAACAAGACCAGCGAGACACCCTTCAACATTGCCTATCGAGCTGATTTAAGAGATATAAGCCCCATACTTCAACTCTTTGATACATCACTATATGTTTCTGAGCATTCCAATGTACAAGGCCGATTTACAAACGAGCAAAACACAAACTTGAGCGTTTCGGCTAATTCTGATACGGTTAAATGGGCCAATATTTGGTTCTATAAAAACACAATCGCTATCAATTCCACAGATCTGAGAGATGCTTCCAAAGTATACACTGGTGGATATTTAAGCTCAGAGAGACAGCGTTATGCCAATACTGCCGAGACTCAGTCACTTGAAATCACTGCTAATTGGGATGGCCCACACATTGATATTGAACAGAGCGTGGAGCAAGAGAGCACAGGTAATTTTGCCAAACTTGGTGCAGATATTGATTTTTATCCAGATAGCACGGTACTAAGGTTTAAAAATAATTCGACACTGCAGGCCCTTAATGAGCAATGGAAAATACAGGATGAGAACCGGGTAATATTTGGCGAAAGACGAATCGACATCAAAAAACTTAGTGTGTATAACTCAGACCAGTCGATCAGTTTTGATGGTGAAGTGGCTGTTACAAAAGATAGCACTAAAAAACTCGGCATTATATTCGAGGACGTTTCTGTAGCCAATGTCAACCCTCTTACCTCCAAAACATATACCGGCAATCTGTCGGGCAATCTATCTGCCCAAGACATCTACTTCAATCCACTACTCTTTGGCAAATTTCAGCTGGACGATTTGAGAGTTAACAACTTCTTGGTGGGCGATTTGAAAGGAAATCTGAATTGGAATGACCTCAGAAGGAAGTTCGACTTAGGTTTTACTGTCAAACGACTGGACAAGCAAATCATCTCATTGCAAGGAGACTTCTCTCCTTCTAACGCCACCGAACAACTGAAGCTCGATCTTCAATTGAATGATGCCAACCTTCGGATTGCCGAACCCTTTGTAGAAGAGTATTTTACTGAACTGGGTGGTTTTCTGAACGGTCAATATCAAGTTTCAGGCACTACTTTAAACCCGGTAATCACTGGAACTGGTAATTTGAAAGATGCCCAGATGAAGATAAATTACCTCAACACAAAGTATGATTTCAATGGTGAGGTGTCTTTTAAAAAGAACCTTATTGAACTATCAGACATGGGTTTTGAAGATGAAATTGGAAGTCAGGCAGACTTCAATGGCACCATAGCACACAGCTCATTTCGTGACTTCAGACTAAACCTTAAAGGTGACTTGAACGAGTTTCAAGTACTCAACACGATCGACACGATTGGAGAACCATATTATGGAACCGCATATGCAACTGGGACAGTTGAACTGACAGGAGAAGCATCGAACCTCACCATTGCGGCTAATGTGCAAACGGCCGGAGAAACTCGCCTCTTCGTTCCCATAAGCGAGGGGTTTGATGAAAGCGAGAACCCTGATTACATAACTTTCATAGATCGCACTGATACAACATCTGTAGATAACACTGTTGAGATTAAAGAAGATGAGGTAAACAAAATCAGAATCGAGGGACTCAACTTGGATCTGGATATTGGCGTCACTCCAGATGCCTATGTAGAGATAATCATAGACCCTAAATCTGGAGATATAATTCGTGGAAGAGGCAATGGTCAGCTCAGACTGCAAATCGATCCGCAAGGGGATTTTACAATGACTGGCGGCCTGAATATAGTAGAAGGTGGATACAATTTCTCCCTGTATAACATCATAACCAAGGAGTTTGACATTGAGCAGCCTAGCACTATTACCTGGTATGGCGATCCATATACAGGAGTTTTAGATTTGAACGCATCATTCTCTCAGAACACTTCTCTCCAGCCTATTTTAGAGCAGACCGGTTTTGCCGCCCCTGCCGGTGAAAGTGGTAATACGGGTGTAAATAGAAGGTTCCCAACAAAAGTCTTGCTTTCCCTAGAAGGCCCAATGTTATCGCCTACAATTGACTTTGATATTGACTTTAGTCAAATTCAAGGACAAGAGAATCAGGTGGCAATTGATGCCTTTAAAAATAGACTCCTAAGCGATGAACAAGAACTTAACCGCCAAGTATTAAGTCTCATTGTACTTAACAGGTTTTCTGACCAAGGCGGCATCACCATTGGAGGAAGAACGACCACACAAAATGTAAGTCAGTTTCTGTCTAACCAGTTTAGCCAGCTCATCGCACAACTTGATGAAAATCTTGAAGTTGACCTCGATTTGGCAGACTTAGATCAGGAAGCCTTTAATACTTTTAGGCTAAGGCTTTCATACACTTTCTTGGATGGAAGACTCAGGATCACGCGAGAAGGCGGTTTGACAAACCTCGTTGACGTCAACAGTATAGCCGGAGATTGGACTGCAGAGTACCTGTTGACGGACGATGGTAGATATAAGGTCAAAGTCTATTCGCGAAATAACTATGACATCGCCAACCTTGCGAATCAACAAGGGGCCACTACCAACACTACAGGGGCCAGTATTACTCAAACTACCAGCTTCAACAGTTTTAGGGAATTCTTTTCTGGGGTGAACAAGAAACGAAAGAAACGAAAGGAAACGGCAAAAAAGGAAAGTTCTGAAGCCGAAAGTGGAAACTAATGGCAGACTTTTCGGTTAGGAACTTGAATTACTACCGAGAATGTCAAAAATCAATATCTTCTGGTTTAGGAGAGACCTCCGTTTTTACGACAATACTGCACTGAGTTATGCACTGAAGGAAAACTTAAGTGTACTACCAATCTTCATCTTCGACAAGAATATTCTGGATAAACTAGAAGACAAGGACGATGCTCGAGTCAGCTTCATTCATGGACAATTGAATCAAATGAATGATAAGTTGGCTCAAATCGGGTCTGGCATTAAGTCTTTACATTCAGGACCCTTAGAAGCTTTCAAGGCACTTGCCTCAGAGTTTAAAATAGTCTCAGTATTTACAAATCGAGATTACGAACCTTATGCTCATGAAAGAGACAATGAAATTGAAGAGTTCCTAAAAACTAAAGGAATCGGCTTTTATACTTTCAAGGATCATGTGATTTACGAAAAGGAAGAAATTGTATCAGGCACCGGCAGTTTCTATAAGGTCTTCACTCCTTACAGTCGGGTCTGGCGTAGTAAGTTTGACCACAATCCTCCCACTCTTCAAGGAGATGCACTTAAAGAACAAAATTGGCACCCAGGAGTGGACAAAATAATACCCCTACATGAAATGGGGTTCGAGAAATCTTCAATTGACACCCCTAGTCCTGATCTTGATAATGTAGCGATAAGAAAATATGACCAGCAAAGGGACTTTCCGGCCCTTGATGCTACCTCTAAACTAGGGGTTCATCTTCGGTTTGGCACCATAAGCATCAGAAGCTTAGCCTTGACAGCAAAAACGCTGAACAGTACCTTCTTGAATGAGCTCATCTGGAGAGACTTCTATGCCATGATCTTAGCTAACAATCAGCATGTGGTTAACAATGCATTCAAGCCACAATACGATGAGATTTCCTGGAGACAGGATGAAGAAGGCTTTCAGAAGTGGTGTGATGGCTTGACTGGGTACCCGATTGTAGATGCCGGAATGAGGCAGTTGAATCAGACTGGTTATATGCACAATCGTGTCCGTATGATAGTAGCCAGCTTTCTAACAAAACATCTCTTGATTGACTGGCGATGGGGTGAAGCCTATTTTGCGAAAAAACTTCTAGATTTCGATCTAGCCTCTAATAATGGAGGTTGGCAGTGGGCCGCAGGTACAGGAACGGATGCCCAACCCTACTTTCGTGTATTCAACCCGACCTCTCAGACTGAAAAGTTTGATCGTGAGCTGAAATACATTAAACAGTGGATCCCTGAGTATGACACTAAAGATTACCCTACTCCCATTGTTGGCCATAAGTTTGCAAGATCAAGGGCAATAGACACCTATAAAAAGGCATTAGGTAAGTAGATTAATTATCTTGCGATATGCGATCCATGCTATTGTGCCTGGCTTTACTATTCGGGCACGCTCTTTCATCTTACGGGCAGGACACATTACCCGATAATAGACTTAAAAAAATAGCCCTTTACGGTGGTATTGGCTATGGTGCGTCTATGATTGTGCTGAGCCAAGCTTGGTACAAAGAACAGGGTCTTGACAAATTCAAATTCTTCAATGACAATGCCGAATGGAAGCAGGTGGACAAATTTGGACATACCTTCACTACATACAATTTTTCTAGAGTCAACTATGCCTTACTCAAGAATACCCGATTGTCAGATCACAAAGCAATCGCTTGGAGCAGCACACTAAGCACCTTGCTTTTACTTCCGGTGGAGATCTTAGATGGATTCTCTCCCGATTTCGGTTTCTCTTATGGAGATGTGATTGCTAATGCTGCCGGGTCCGGACTTTTCTTCTTACAACAAAGAGCTTGGAATGAACAGCGCATCAAGATGAAGTGGAGCTTCCATGAAACCAGCTTGGCGGGCCAAAGACCCGAAATCCTTGGGAGTGGTCTTTTGGAAGAATTGTTGAAAGACTACAACGGCCAAACCTACTGGGTCTCTTTTGATATACACTCTTTTGCCAAGGAAAGCCGTTTTCCGAAATGGATCAATCTGGCACTTGGTTATGGTGCTCAAAACATGGTCTTTGCCAGAGATAATCAAAACAGAATAGCTGGGTTTGAGAATTTCAGACAATACTATTTTGGAATCGATTTCGACCTATCCTACATCAAAACTGACAAAAAATGGTTGAAAGCTCTGCTATTCATGGCTGATATGATTCGTTTACCAGCACCCGCATTGGAGATTAACAAAAACGGCATTAAAGGTCGTCTATTCTACTACTAAGCTCGGATCAAACCACTTAGGATACATAAGAAACAGTCTTAGGATTACGTTGACTTTAAAGTCAACCACCACACACCATTATGCATCGAAGATTATCTCAATGGATTAAAGGCCTCATATGTTTACTGACCATTGTCTTTTTCAGCCATTCGTGCGATGACAGCTCTGAACCAAAAGGCGAGCAAAACATTCCCTATATCGAGCAGGCCCGAAAAGCCCTGATAATGGAACTGATCGTCAACGATCTGGAGAGTATTGTATTAAATGCAATGATCAATCTGGATCTTCAGGACCCTGGAGGAACTATAGACACCCATATTGATTATAACATATTTTCACTTCGGGGAAACTGCGCTAGAGAAATAGATGCTGACAATAATCGATTGACACTTAAGCTCAACTCTTGTGTAGATGCCATTGACATTTTGAGAGCAGGAGATATGATAGTAGCATACGATGATTCATTTGATAGAACTGGCAATCTAATATCTGTCCAGTTAGTTGATTATCAATACGAAAATGTTACAATCAATGGCGACTTCACTATTCTTAATACTTCGGAAGTTGACTCAGAGGAGAAAAAATATGAAATCACATTCCCTCAAACTTCCTTAAAGTTCACAGATAGTACATTAGACTTTGACTTTTCAGGTACCAGATCAATGGTTGTTAGGGAGATTGAAGGTTCTATAAGAAACCCAGACATCGAAAGCCGCGTGGATGTAGACTGGAAAATAACTGAACAAGGCGGAGAGGTATTCAAAATAGAAGACAATGGGTATACCCAGTACAGACTAGACTGTTGGGCGGATGGGTTTTACTTGCCTAGGGCAGGAGTCCAAGAAGTATCTGGAAGTGATTTTGAATTAACAATAGACTATTACAAATCAGGTTGTGGTCATGAATTTGCAATACTCACAAATGGTAATACCTTCGAAAATCTATCCTTAGAGGGTATATTTGAACAGTGATATTCAAGCAACAGCCTTTGTAGAATTAAGTACCTTAAGTAACAATCGCTTGGTATCCAATGTCAAATTTCTACCTCTCTGCATAGCTTCATTCAGTTGACTCATTGACTTTGCCAGTGGTATAGCACGGGCGCTATCTACAGAAACGACATATGGTTTAAAGCATTCCGCGAAAACTTGGATGCTATCCTCATTCAATTCATTGTCAAATTGAGAGACTAATTCGTATGCGTAACTTCGAACAATTGAATTTACAAGCCGAATAACATGCGACTTAGACATTCCCCTTTCGAAAGACATCATGCAATATCCCGAATGGGCAATTATATCACATATTTCTTCCTCGGATTTTATCAATTCCACAGGGTAAGGAAGATAAATTTTAGCACCAGAACGTAAAAGTCCTTGCCCTAAGCCTCTCATAATGTCGGTGTAAATATTATTTTGATCTGGGGTTTTGGTGTAATGGGGTTCTCTATTGACGAATCCCATGCTAATGGTAAAAAAAGAATTTTTCATCGGAGTTATTGAAATGAGTAATAGTTTAACTCCGCCAGCTTTCGAAATGTATTAAAAAAATGATTATCTCCCAATTGAACTGAGTAAGGATTAAGTACAATACACTTTTACTGCCCTATTCAATTAGCACTAAAGTTCCTATTTAGCAAAAGGTTTACGATTGATGGTTTTGTCACCAAGGGGATTCCTCTCCCCCTACTAATGACTTCTTTAAGTTCTTCTAAGACTATATCTACCACACTCTGCTTAGATAGGTCATCTGGAACAGCCTTTTCTATACAATAGGGCTTAAAGCACATTTTAAAATTTTCTACCGCAATAGCATTATCAACTTTTTCTCTGGATGTCTTTGCAGCTCCGACTAGTTGTATGGCAAAATCTTCAACGACCAATTCTGCGTTTTTCAATACATCAGAAAAATACTCTTCCGTTTGAAAGCTAAAAATCACATACCCTTCAACAGCCATCTCATTTATAAAATCTCCTAATTCACTAAGGTCTCTTTTTAAGAAAATGCAATCGGCACCTATCTTATTAAATTCCTGTATAAGGTCCTTCATTATATGGACAAAGTAGTTGCTCTCTGAGATATGGTTGGTGGGTCTGTCGGTTTGCCTTATTAATCCCATACTAAGGCCGTAGTAGTTCTTCTTCATAATGGCTGCATCTAGTTTCTTTAAGCTTGATACCACTCACCTCAAAATAGTTATCAATATTTTTTTGTTAATCCCGCAGGTTGAGGCAAACTTTTGGGGAGAATTCAAATTCCCTTTCTGCAATAACCATACCTTTGTACAAGCAAGCCATCTTATCGCCCCGACAAGTCGGGGAGGAAAGTCCGGGCACCATAGGGAAGCATAGCGGCTAACGGCCGTCACCCCGACTTGTCGGGGAAGGACTAGTGCAACAGAAAGGATGTACAGGTAATGCTGTAGTGAAATCAGGTAAACTCTATGCGGTGAAATGCCACGTAAGCCTACGTTTGAGGGTACCCGCCCAATGTAGGTGGGTAGGCAGATTGATCTTGACAGCAATGTCTCGACTAGATAAATGATAAGAACGTCTCGATTAGTCGAGATATGACAGAACCCGGCTTATCGGCTTGTTTTTAAAAAGGTCGTGGCAAACTATTTGTTTAGAATGTCACGACCTTTTAATATTGACAAAACTTAAATTCTATGGCCAAGATCTTAATCATTGATGACGAACAGAGTATCAGAAGCACTCTCAGAGAAATTCTCGAATATGAGAAGTACACAATTGATGAAGCCAAGGATGGTCAAGAAGGTCTGGATAAGCTGATTGCCAACAAGTACGATATTGCCCTATGTGATGTTAAAATGCCCAAAATGGACGGCATCGAATTACTAGAGCGCGTCCAAATGGCAGGCATTGATACTCAGTTCATCATGATATCGGCACATGGCACTATCGAAACTGCGGTAGACGCCACCAAAATGGGAGCCTTTGATTTTGTACCAAAACCCCCGGACTTAAACCGTCTTTTACTCACTGTCAAAAATGCTTTGGATAAGAGTTCGCTTGTCACGGAGACGAAAACTCTCAAAAAGAAACTCTCCAAGCGTTATGAGATGATTGGCGAATCGGACTCTCTGTCTGTGGTCAAAGAAATGATGGACAAAGTCGGTCCTACTGATGCCAGAGTTCTTATTACAGGACCAAATGGTAGCGGAAAAGAACTTGTTGCAAGGGGAATACACGAACGTAGCAATCGTTCCAGCGCCCCTTTCATAGAGGTTAACTGTGCTGCCATTCCAGCTGAACTTATTGAAAGTGAATTATTCGGACATGAAAAGGGTGCTTTCACATCTGCTCATAAGCAACGCATAGGCAAATTTGAACAAGCCAATGATGGAACGCTCTTCCTAGATGAAATTGGTGACATGAGCCTTTCAGCTCAGGCAAAAGTTCTTCGAGCACTGCAAGAACATAAGATCACAAGAGTAGGTGGTGATAAAGACATCAACGTTAATGTCAGGGTACTAGCAGCAACAAATAAGGATTTAAAAAAGGAGATTGGTGAGGCCACTTTCCGAGAAGACCTTTATCACCGATTGAGCGTAATCCTAGTTCAAGTACCACCTTTGAAAGAACGAAAGGATGACATCCCTTTACTAGTCGATAAGTTTTTAGATGATATAGCGCACGAATACGGCACCAAAAAGAAAGAAGTAACTGCAGATGGGCTAAAGGCTTTGCAAGCCTATGACTGGTCAGGTAACATTCGAGAACTTCGAAATGTAACGGAAAGGTTGGTGATCATGTGCGGTGAAAGCATTGATGCAGAAGATATAAAGAAATATTTGGTCTAAAATTAAAACTGACCTTCTTTTTTCTCTTTCTTTTCTTCCTTTTTATCAACCTTGGCATAAGCCGGACAGATTTTTTGTGCACAAGAAGTTATGCCCAAAAAAGCCACAGCAAGCGCTATAATGATGATTTTCTTCTTATTCATTTGAGTAGTTATACAACAAAGTTAAAAATTAACCCTAAACAAAATAATCTTATTCCAGGCTAACCTATCTCGAAACGACCTGATTTTGACTTTATTTTAAATCATCATCAAGTTACAACCTCGGAGTTCAGCATTGTCAATTCGCCCTCTTACCTCAAAGTTTCCATTCTCAAAAACCTCTCCCATGTCCTTAGTTTCAATAAATGAGCAGGTCATGAAATTAGCCAAATCAATAATATTCAACCCACCATTTCTGCCTTTAAATGGATAAGCCAGAGGGTCATTCAAATCTCTAGAGATTACCTTCATAGTACGGCTGGGAGAGAAAATACCCTCCCCGTGAGAATATGCTTGAGAAAAAAGCTCAGTCATTCCATACTCAGAATGTACTTTCTCGACACCAAAGGCACTTTTTAAAACTGAATGAACATCATCTCTTATCATTTCTTCTCTTCGGCCCTTCATTCCTCCAGTTTCCATAACAGTCAATGCTGGATACTCCATTTGGAATCTCTCAGCGAAGTCTAATAACCCAAAGGTTACTCCAATGAGTAGTGTCTTTTTTTCTTGATCTCTCAACGAAATCAAGGTATTATTCAAGGATTCCCACTCGTTGAGGAAAAAGCCAGAATTATCATTATCACTTTCGCAGATGAAATAGTTTACCATCGAAATAAGTCCAGAGTTACTTCTTTCAAGGTATGAGGGTAGCAAAGCGAGAATTGTATGATCTTTTACGGAACCATAAACAGTTTCGAAACCTCTAAGGCAATTCTGGAGATAAAAAGACTCGTCAAAAACATAATGCTTGCTGGTCTGACTTTGGGTTGTACCGCTGCTTTCAAAAACACAATCGGTGTTCCATTCTCCAGTTTTGACGTTTTTGGTCTTGAAGAATTCAATTGGTAAAAAGGGGATATCGTAGATATTGGTGACATCATGTTCTTGCTTACCCAGAGCCTGAACATACGATCGGTATATAGGGTTATGCCTAAATTGAAATCTAAAAATTTCAAGTGCAAGATCATCAAATGTCAAAGAGTTGACAGAAATAATTCTTTGAGATAAACTATTGATATCAGGCATTCGTTATTGACAATGGGAAGACTATTAGGGCAAATATTGCTATAATTGTACTCTTTTAAATGCTTTGCATGAGAATTACACACTTTTCAAAGGTTTTGTTGGCCATAACAGCTCTCGGGCTGGTCGCAATTGGCTGCAATAAGCCCCCAGATTTACCGGATGCTCCAGCTATCAGTTTTGATAATATCACTTTTCAAATTAGGAATGAGGGTGACCCTCTTTTTGAGGAAACAGTACTGAGCCTCTCATTTAATGTAGAAGATGGCAACGGGGATTTGGGCCTTGATGGTAATGAAAACAATGCCCCATATAACTCTTTCGGATTAGTAACTGGCCCTAACGGATTTATTGAGTTTGGAGAGAGACCAACTGACCCTCCTTTTTCTTGTGTGAATTATGTTATTGAGGATAGAGAAAATCTAGACCTTAATAATGACGCTGATTTTCTAGACACACTATTGATCAATTTCAACGAAAATCAATTTAACATTGAAGTTGATTTTTTGGTTAAAAACAATGGTGTTTTTGAAGAGCTTGAGATGAGAGCTCAGCCTCGAGGTAGCGCAAATAAAACTACCTTATGTGGTATCTCATTCGATGGAAGGTTCCCATGCCTTTCTAGTGAAGATAATCCATGCGATTTTATTCGAAACAACGATCGCCCAATCGAAGGCGTGGTTACTTATGAGATGAATTCAGGTTTGTTCCTTCCCATTTTTAGGACGGACACACTGATGCTGGAATTCAAAATTCGTGATCGTGCCTTAAACGAGAGCAATGTGGCCAGAACTGAGGAATTCACTCTTCAGGGCATCACAATTGCCTCTACCAACTAGTAAATCTCAGGAAATCCAACTGGGTCGGACTCACTCATTAGTTCATAAATCTTATCGAATACCGTCTCAGTATTTGGCTTAGAGAAGTAATCCCCATCAGAAGCATACGCTGGTCTGTGTTCTTTTGCTGCGATAGTCACTGGTTGAGAATCGAGCTGTAAGTAACCTTGTTGCTCTTCCAGAACCTTCTGCATCATGTAAGCCGAGGCACCGCCTGGTACATCTTCATCAGCAAACACCACACGATTCGTTTTCTTGAGTGATTCAATGATTGAATGATCAACATCGAATGGAAGTAATGTTTGCACATCAATGACTTCAACCGAAATACCAACTTCTTCTAGTTCTTGTGCCGCTTGCATTACCACTCTACACATCGAGCCATAAGTCACGACAGTCACATCTTCACCACTTCTCAGTATCTCTGGTTTACCTAATGGTACAGTGAATTCACCAATGTTATCTGGGATTCTCTCTTTTAATCTATACCCATTAAGACATTCAATGATTAATGCTGGATCATCAGATTTAAGCATGGTATTATAGAAACCAGCAGCTTGTGTCATATCTCTAGGCACTAATACATTAATACCTCTAAGACTGCTCAAAATCATTCCAATTGGTGATCCTGAGTGCCATACTCCTTCTAGTCTATGGCCTCTTGTTCTAATAATGAGTGGCGCCTTTTGACCCCCTGCCGTCCTGTACTGCAGGGTAGCTAAGTCATCAGAAAGTGTTTGAATCGCGTATAGCAAATAATCCAGGTATTGGATTTCTGTTATTGGTCTAAGCCCTCTCAAGGCTGCACCAATTCCCTGACCGATGATGGTAGTCTCTCGAATTCCGGTATCCGTTACTCTCAGCTGCCCATACTTATCTTGAAGACCTGCAAATGCCTGATTTACATCACCGATTTTCCCTACATCCTCGCCAATGGCAAAAACGCGAGGATCTCTACTCATGGCTGCATCGAAGCAAGCCTGAAGTACTTCCCTCCCATCAACCAATGGTGATGACTCCGAAAACTCAGCTTCGATCTCTTCTACCCTTAAGGAAGCATCTGCAGATTCGCTCATCACATGAGAATTAAAACGTGAATGGTTCTCCTTATTCGCATTCTCTAGCCAAGCGACCAGTGAGGCTCTCGCAGATGTTTCTTCGTTACGAGTAATTCTCAAAACCTTCTTGACGACCTTAAAAGTGTCAAGTCTGATTGAGTTTAGGGTACTTTTGAGTTCTGAAACGATTTGAAGGATGGTGCCTCCATGTGCACTTTCGCTTCCTAAGGCCTCAAGAATTTCTACTGCCTTGTCTTGGTCTTTTTTGATATCATCGATAAAACCATTCCAAGCATTCTGTCTAGCAGTTTTTGCGGTAGCTTTAGCTTCCTTTTCAATTTCAGCTATTTCTTCTTCGCTAGAGATATTGTTCTCAAGAATCCACTTCTTAAACTGGACAAGGCAGTCATGCTCCTTCTCCCATTCAAGTCTCTCTTTTGGTTTATAGCGTTCATGGGATCCAGATGTAGAGTGCCCTTGAGGTTGAGTCATCTCCTGAACATGAATTAGAACAGGGACATGCTCTTCTCTTGCTATTTTAGTTCCTTTTTCAAAGGCATCAATTAGTCCCAAGTAGTCCCAACCTTTTGCCTTAATAATCTCGTAACCTGATTTAGTCTTTGTTCTTTGCATTCCAGAAAGGAATTCAGAGATACTCCCACCTGTTGTATGATACTCTTTCGGCACAGAAATCCCATAGTCATCGTCCCAAACAGACATAACCATCGGGACCTGAAGAACGCCAGCGGCATTAATGCTTTCATAGAAATGCCCTTCTGATGTAGAAGCATTTCCGATTGTGCCAAAGGCTACCTCATTTCCCTTGATGGAGAAATCGCTGAGTCCGTGTAATTCTTTGTTTTCTCTATAGAGTTTGGAAGCATAAGCTAAACCCACTAAACGTGGCATCTGACCTGCAGTCGGAGAAATATCAGCACTGGAGTTCTTCATTTCCGTCTGCTTCTTCCAATCTCCATTTTCGTCTAAAAGACGATTCGCAAAGTGGCCATTCATTAGTCTGCCGCCAGACGCTGGTTCTGCCTCTATAGAAGTGTGAGCATATAATTGAGCGAAGTATTGCTGAATAGTCAAGCCTTCAATAGCAAACATGAAGGTTTGATCGCGGTAATAACCGGATCTAAAGTCTCCATTCTGGAAGACTTTGGCCATGGCGATTTGAGCTAATTCTTTACCATCACCGAAGATGCCAAACTTTGCCTTCCCCATGAAGACTTCCTTTCGGCCTATCAAACTAGCTTCTCTACTTTCAAAGACTAGGCGATAATCTCTAAGGACATCTTCTACACTAACCTTTCGCTTGTTAATACTCTTTGTTGCTCCCACAGGCTTCATGGTTTTAATGAACGGTTGTTTCCCAATCAAATGGAACACAAAAGTAATCAATATTTAAGACAAATCAAATTTGGTTTAAGAAGCAAAAAGACACCATTCATAGAATATTATTCTGTGAATGATTTTTGAATCAAATCTCAAATTCAAATAACAGAGATTAGCAAAATTTTATTCTTTTCAATTTTGATCAAAAAGAACATAATTTTGAGATTAGCCTATGTAGTCACATTTCCTTCTGATTATCAGTACCTAAGTGCTTTTTTATTTCAATAGCAAACGTTTGTTATCTCCACTTGCTATATTTGCGCACACTAAAATTTAAACGTCCTTTTATCATGATCATTGGCGTACCTAAGGAAATAAAAAACAACGAAAATCGAGTAGCTGCTACCCCATCTGGCGTAGCTGAGCTTACAAAGCGCGGTCATACCGTCTATGTTCAATCTACAGCTGGTCTGGGAAGTGGTTTTACTGATGAAGACTACGTAGGTGCACGTGCACAAATTCTCCCCACAATTGAGGAGACTTATGCGATTGCCGAAATGATCATGAAGGTAAAAGAGCCTATAGAGTCTGAGTATAACCTTATCAAAGAAGACCAATTACTCTTTACTTACTTCCACTTTGCTTCTTATGAGCCATTGACTAAGGCTATGATTGCAAACAAATCAGTTTGTCTGGCATATGAGACAGTAGAAAAAGCGGACCGTAGCTTACCATTGTTAGTACCAATGTCAGAAGTGGCTGGACGTATGGCAACTCAAAAAGGTGCCAACTACTTAGAAAAGCCTCTTGGTGGTATGGGCAAGTTACTAGGTGGTGTGCCTGGTGTGCTTCCTGCTAAGGTTTTAGTCCTTGGTGGTGGTATTGTTGGAACCCAAGCTGCAAAAATGGCTGCGGGCCTGGGTGCTGATGTGACAATGATGGATATCAGCTTAAAAAGGATGAGAGAATTAGATGACATCATGCCGGCTAACGTCAAAACGATGATGTCAAACGAATATAATGTTCGTGCAATGATCAAAGATTCTGATTTGATTATTGGTGCAGTATTGATTCCTGGTGCTAAAGCTCCACATCTTATTACAAGAGATATGCTTAAAGAGATGAAGGCAGGTACCGTGCTTGTGGACGTAGCAGTAGATCAGGGAGGTTGTATTGAAACCTGTAGACCTACTACTCACGCAGAGCCTACATATGTTATTGATGATGTGTTGCACTACTGCGTAGCTAATATGCCAGGAGCTGTACCTTACACTTCTACGTTGGCACTCACTAACGCCACCCTTCCATACGCTATCCAGTTGGCGAACAAAGGTTGGAAAAAGGCATGTAATGACGATGTAGAACTGGCTAAAGGCTTGAACGTAATTAAAGGAGATGTTGTCTATGAAGCAGTAGCTGAGGCATTTGATTTACCGTACGTTTCTTTAGACCAACACTTGGCCTAATAGCTTAAAAGTATTACCGAAAAGGAACCTCTATTTTTAGAGGTTCCTTTTTTTATATAATTTTCCCCGAACAAATACAAAATGGCTGATACTGCATTAGTTACTGGCGCTGCTGGTGGCATTGGATTCGAATTCTGCAAATTATTGACCACCAAAGGTTATAACCTTGTTATGGTGGACATGGACTCTGAAGGCTTAGAAAAAGCCTCCGCCAAACTGCAGAATCTCGGTTCGTCCGTTATCACCCTTGTTCTGGATTTATCTGCTGAAGAAGCTGCTGAAACAATCGTCAATTTCCTTAAAGGCCAGGGCATTGAAGTAGATTTAATTTTCAATAACGCAGGCTTCGGCAATTTCGGATACTTTGCGGAAAGCAGTTGGGCCAAAGACCGTGCTATGTTGCAGGTTCATATGGTCACTGCAACAGAACTTATTAAGCTTCTATTACCAGGTATGATCTCTCGCGGGAAAGGTTACATTCTCAACAATGCTTCAGTTGCCGCATTTGTTCCTGGCCCCTTAATGTCGACTTACCATGCCTCTAAGTCTTATTTGCTGAATTTCACTCAGGCATTGGCCAATGAAATGAAAGGAACAGGAATAAACGCCACAGTAATTTGCCCAGGCATGACCAAAACCAACTTTGCCAAGGCGAATGGCAACGATGATCCGAACATCAAGTTTAACATCATGGACAGTGACTTTGTGGCTGAATATGCTTTCAATGCCCTAATGAAGGGAAAGGTAGTTGCAGTACCAGGGTTTTGGAATAAACTCAGCGCCTTTCTTCCGCGGTTGCTCAGCCGAGATACAGTCGCAAACATGGTTGGCAACATTCAAAGAAAAAATCATGCAAAAAGGGCTGATGAAAAGGCCAGTAAGAGTCTCTAGTTAGCTCGATTATAAACTGTTTCCTCCCAGGTCTTTAGCTTAGGATTAATCCATTTAAACCACAGAGGTGGTATGGCCGCCAATAAAATCATTGCGGGATATCCCGAAGGTAACTGCGGAGACTCTTCATAATGTTTTAAAACCTGATATCGCTTAATCGCATTGGCATGATGATCGGAATGCCTCTGAAGTTGAAAGAGGAAGAAATTGCTCAATCGGTGATTGGAATTCCATGAATGCATTGGATTTACTCTTTCATAAACCCCTGGTGAATTCTCTTTTCGGACTATGCCATAATGCTCAACATAGTTGACGATTTCCAGTAAAGTAAATGCTAAAACACTCTGTATGAAAAAGAACAAAGGCACCTCCCATACCAATCGATCAAAGTAGATACTTGCCCCTGTAGTCAAAGCCAAAGCAAAAAATATTGGCAAAAGGGTATACCAGATCATTTCATTATAGAAGCTCCAGAACTTGATGCCTTTTCTTTCCAATCTGCTTCTCTCAAGCTTCCATGCGCTGAAATAGCTACCTATTACAGAGCGAAGCCAAAAGGCATAGAAGTTCTCTCCCTTTCGGCTTGTCGCTGGATCACGAGGAGTAGCTACATATACATGATGACCTCGGTTGTGTTCAATATAGAAATGCATATAACAAACCGTCATCAGGATGATCCGAGAGTAAACTCGTTCAAGCTTTGACTTCTTATGCCCTAACTCATGTGCCACTGTAATGCCAATACCACCAGTAACCAGAGAGAAGGAAAGAATAAACCCAATCAAGAATATCGGCTCCATTGCGCTTTCAGCAATCACGAAGGCACCCCACATTAGGAAGCCAAGCTGAAAGAATGTCCATATGTAAGTGATCAACCTGTAGTAGAATTGCTCTGATACCAATATGGCTTTCTCATCAGTCATGTTTTCTGGATCTTTTCCAATAATCCAGTCTGCTAAGGGAATGAAAACAAAGACAAAGACGGACGCCATAAAATTCCAGTAACCTCCTAAATAGAATCCGAGGATGGCCAGTAATGGAATTATGAATGCTGTAAGAAACCCTGCTTTCTTGATAAAACTCACCTAGGAATTTACTGAATCAAAGCATAGCTGTCAAACTATTATAATCAGGAATTTCCATCAGTCCTTCAAAAGAATCGTTGGTGTTGTCGCAAAGACCAGCATATGTTACAATTCCATTAGTTACAATTAACAAACGCGCCTTGCAAGCGGTATTATAGACAGCCAACTGTCTAACTGTGGACTCATTAATAGCCACTGAGGCAGCTTTGCACTCGACTAAGACCAGAGGCTTCAACTCATTATCCATAACCATGATATCGCTTCTTTTCGTTAGCGAGTTATACTTGTGCCCTGTCTCCACACTAGTAAGGCTTGAAGGATAGTTTAAATGATTATTAAGGAAATTAAGAAAGTGTTGCCGAACCCATTCTTCTGGGGTTAATACAATGAACTTCTTCCTTATCGGATCGAAAATGGCTAACTTGCCGGCCCTTTGTTCAATTCGATATTCGTATTTCGGAAGCCTGAGTTCGAGCATTTGGCAAAGCTAAATAATTCTCCTGAACCAAATAAGCTATATGAAAACCAAACAAGAAATAGTAGAAAATTGGCTCCCTAGATACACTGGAGTGCCTAATGAAGAGTTCGGAGAGTACATCTTACTCACCAACTTTATTAATTATGTAAACATGTTCTCTGAGAAATTCGGGGTCGAGATTAGGGGAAAAGACAGACCGATGCAGAGTGCAACTGCAGAGAACATCACAATCATCAACTTTGGAATGGGTAGTGCGATGGCAGCCACAGTGATGGACCTTTTAAGCAGCATCAGCCCTAAGGCAGTCTTATTCCTTGGCAAGTGCGGTGGTTTAAAGAAGAAAACCCAACTGGGCGATATGATACTGCCTATCGCGGCTATTAGAGGAGAAGGAACAAGTAACGACTATATGCCTGTAGAAATACCTGCCCTACCTTCATTTAGATTGCAAAGGGCTGTTTCTTCTATGATTAAGAAGCACCAAAGAGACTATTGGACCGGAACATGCTATACCACTAACAGAAGAGTTTGGGAGCATGACAAGGCTTTCAAAAAGTATTTAAGAAAAATCCGTGCAATGGCTGTTGATATGGAGACAGCAACGTTATTCACTGTGGGATTCGTGAATGAAATTCCTAGAGGTGCCCTACTATTAGTGTCTGACAACCCGATGATTCCTGAAGGTGTTAAGACCGAGGCAAGTGATAGCAAGGTAACTGGCGATTATGTAAATGCTCATCTAGAAATTGGCATCGACTCACTCCGAGAATTAAGGGACTCGGGAGACTCTGTCAAGCATATGCAATTCGAATAAACTCAATAAAAAAGGGAGGCTTAAGCCTCCCTTTTTTATTTCTTCTTTACCTAACAAGAACTTTCAAAGTATACCGCTTTTGGTCGGTCAATATTCTTAGTAGGTAGAGGCCTGACTTTAATCCTGTTATGTCCACTGGTTCTACCCTTCCACGAGACAGCTTTTGGTTGAAGACTTCGTTTCCATTAAGGTCAAAAATCTTTATTGCTCTGGGGATACCAGGTATATCGCCTGAGAAATTAATAATTCCTTGTGTTGGATTTGGGTAGTAGTTGAAGCCTGGTAACTCATCTTCGATACTAGTGACTTCTTTGATGATTGGGAAGTCAAAGAATATATCCCCATTGGCAATTACAGTACCCCCTTCAAAATCGCCCGGAGTTCCAGCACCCTTTTTACTACCATCGACATTTCTAAATACCATTGCTAAACGATAGGCAACATCGGTATCGCTCATCCCATAGTATTGTGTCGGGGTAAAAGTGATTTGCCACTTATTCGCATTTTCTGAAGATCGAGTCATTAGGCCAACGCCATCATCTTCTCCCCAGTTGCCAATTACAAAACCATCTTCAAACGCAGTCCCGTTTTCAGAAAAACTGATACCCGAATGCATATACACCTTGTTTTCACCCACAAGACCTCTATTACCAAACCTAGCATCATAAGTCAAAGTGATTTGATCATCCTGATCGAATTCCGCTGGAGAAACGCTAATTAGCTCTCCTTCCAATTCCATGTCTAGAAATACTGTAGAGCCTCTGAATCCCTTACCAACATTAGAATTATCAGCATCTCTGAAATACATACCGAGCCTTACAGCTTCCCCACTCGTGATAGAGAAATAGTTTGTTGGCGTAATCGTGATCTGCCACATGTCATCTTCTCCATCGACTTTTGTCATAAGACCCACACCATCGTCTGTAAGGCTACCAACTAAATTCTGTATGGCTTGGCTATTGACATCGTCAAAGACAACTCCGGCATGCATGTACACTTTGGATGCACCTACAAGTCCGCTTGTGCCATCGGGATTGGCCTTAGTAGCATCAAACGTAATGGTGATTTCATCATCTGGTCCAAACACTTCTGGGTTTACGGTAACTGGACTCACAAATGCTTCAACAACCCCTGGAAACCCATCCGACACATCGTTAGAAGTAAAAATTCTAAACTGACCTGGCGCAAGATCTATTGAGGTATTCACATCGCCCACAGCCACTGGCCCGTCCGAAAAGTAATCATACCACTCTCCTGTTTGTGTATATGTGATGTCAGTTGTGGTAGCAGTCAGTCCGAAGTTGCCAACAATCAGTACATCTAAATCATCGGAGTCAATCGATATGGATCTTATATCGCCACTAAAGTCATATACATAGCTAATGTTCGATTCTTGATTGATAAGGTTTCTTAATCCAATCACTGCGGCAAAGGCATCGTAGGTATAGCCTCTCAAAGGGTCTTCGTAATAGCCCAAATTGCCCGCACCCCAAACTAAGGGCTTATTCCCTACTCTTCCATTAAAGTTGATATCAATATCATAGCCTAGTTCGCCAAACTGCCAAAGCATCTTAGGCCCTGGGAGGGTATAAATAAAGGCGGCATTCATTTTCAGCCTTTCTAAGGCGATTGTTGTATCTCGGGTATTATAGCCATCTGTAGCTCCTCCTTCTTGAAAGACTTCCCATAGTTGTCTTTGTTCGTCATGACTTTCCATATACGAAACATGAGTACTAGCCGTAGCTCCTTGGAAGGTGTCTCCTGTTGAGCCGCCAAGAGCACTCCAATACGAGAATCCTACGTTTCTCCAAAGAAGCATTCCTGCCACAGCGAGAGCGGCTTCTTCCGTGCCATCGGCAAAGTGCTCAAGAATTACATAAGCACCTTGGTCTACAGACCAGAGCTCAGTACTCATTCGAGTTAACAAGTCTATCCTAGACTGATCAAAGGCCGACCAGGCTCCTACATCACTAGGGTTATTTCTCTGGGTAAACCCTTTGGACAAATCGAATCTGTATCCATCAAAGTGATACTCATTTATCCAGTAAGCATTGACTGAGTCAACAAAGTCTTGAGTGTAGGTACTTTCGTGGTTGAAGTCAAAGCCAACATTAAAAGGGTGTGTGGCATCAGGGTTGAACCATGGGCTATTGGCTGCGGGTTTGCTATTGGCTTCATCCCAGTACATCCTTACCATTGGGTTTAAGCCAAAGGCGTGATTCAATACCATATCTAAAATGACTGCAATTCCTTTTTGGTGACAGGCCTGAATAAAGGTCTTCAAATTGTCTTTTGAACCATAGTACTTGTCAGGCGCAAAAAAGTACATAGGGTTATAGCCCCATGATTCATTGCCTTCAAACTCCATAATTGGCATTAGTTCTATTGCATTTACCCCAAGACCAGCAATGTAATCCAGCGTATCCACAAGGTCTTGATAGCTGTGCGTGCCAATGAAATCTCTTACTAGTAGTTCATAGATCACTAGGTCTTCTTTTTCCGGTCTTTGCCAGGCACCTTCTGAGGCACCCCATGCAAAAGGGGTTTGCCCTGTTTGAAATGTTGTTGCTATACCATATTCAATATTGTTATAAGTAGGAACTGCTTCATGGACTGAGGCTGGAATAAACGAATCGTTCCATGGGTCGGCAACCTTATCGGCATAGGGGTCTCCTACCCTTATATTGCCATCAACTAGGTACTGGAAAACATATTCTTGGTTGGCCGTCAAGCCTGAGAGTTCTATCCAGAATAGTTCACCATCAGGAGTTACATTCATTAGGTAGTCTGACCCAACTTGCCAGTTATTAAAATCTCCTACCACATAAACAAAGTCTTTTCCTGGGGCTTCAAGCACTAAGCTAACTTTGGTTAGATCATCACCATAGTTTATTCCTTTTTCAAGGCCTGCGGGCAGTGCTAATTCTTGAGTGGCTGGTGTAAGGGTCACATTCAATGGCTGAGTCACTTCTAGACTCTCTCCATTGACCGTAGCCGTTACCTTTAACGTTCCCTGAAAACTTGCCGTGGGTGTAAAGTCAAAACTGATTGTATTACCAGATGTGACGTTGGCCTTTTCATCAAAACCATTTCCTTCATCTACAGAGATTGCCATAGCGGTAACATCACTAGAGGCCTCAGCTGAAAGTGTAACAGACTCTCCATCTACAACAAAAATGTCTTCGTTGGTAGGTGACGTTATAGTCACAAAGTTGGCAACATTCAAATCCATGTAGATGTCGCCATTAGAAGTTACTTCTCCACCATTGATTGAGCCAGGAGTACCTGCTCCTTTGGAGGATCCGTCAGCATTCCTGAACACCATTGATAGCCTGAACATATTGGTACCAGAAGGCACTCCATAGTACTCTCGTGCAGAGGGAGAAAGAGTGATTTCCCACTTGTCATCTTCTCCTGACACTTTGGTCATAAGACCAATGCCATCATCGGCACCCCAATTACCCTTTACAAAGGTCCATGCGGTACCGGTTGGACTATCTGTAACCACACCCGTATGAACATATACCTTACTTGCCCCTACTAAACCAGCATCGCCTTGAGTAGCATCGAAAATCAGTTTGACCTCTTGATCACCATTAGCTGTTGATGGCTCCAATGTTACAATCTGCCCGAACGAAAGGGATGTTGTCAGAAAGAACAGTATTAGCGGAAATAGATATTTCTTCATAAAGGTTAGTGTTAAAAAAAGCCCAGTTACTGGGCTTTTTAACTAGTTCTTTCTTTTGACTACTGTGCAGTGAATGTATATGCTCCAGTGGATGTATCAAAAGTCACCAGGTAAGTACCTGCAGTTGCGATTGGAATATTTGCTCCATCCTGAGTACCAGTACCCGTTGGGAATGCAGTATCGCCCCAGTTAGTACCCCAATCATCATTTGCTCTAAATTTTGCATCACCTGCTGTCAAAGCAATTGTGACCTCATACTGAGTTCCTGTAACAAAGCTTAAGTCTGTGTCAGAATCCCATCCAGTTGGCGTAGCCGAACCAATGATTCCTACTGAGAAATCAGAAGTAACTGCAAAACCAAAAGTCTCAGTTCCTGAATTTCCATTAGAGTCAACAGCTGTTACGCTTAACGTATAATCACCAGCAGCTAGACCTCCTGAAACTGATACCGTCCCAGATGCAGTTCTTCCGGTTACAGTAAATGATCCAGAAGCAACTGAAGTAGTCCCATTCGAAAGGTCATAAGTTGCCGAGGCCAATGTACTCTGAGATAAGTTTTCGCTTCCATCAGTAAACGAAACCTCAATATTTACTGCTTGTCCTTGAATTACATTCCCGGGATCAGCAATAGAAATTACCGGTGCGACATCGACAACATCAAAATCGGCATTCCCGTTGTCGCAGGAGGTAATGGCGAATGTCAATAATGACATCGCAATCATAGTGTAAAGTAGTTTTTTCATGCTCTTTTAAGTTTTAAAATCGATTCCATAAAACAGGCGTCTCCTGCTTACAAAATCCGTATAGAATCAATAATAGCTATAAAAAACTAAGCTAAAGAGGCTTCAGAGCACTAATCGCGTTGCAAACGTTTGCGGTAAAAAGGATTCATAGCTTGTCTATGGTCAAACCTTTCTAACCTTGACATTGCGAACTATTATTAAGCCTATGATGAAGAAAACGCCTAGGCCAAGTGCACTAAACCTCATTGAACCGGTGAGCCATTCAATCGTCCCATAAGCTACGGTACCAGCCACTATAGAAACGTTGAAGGTAACGTCATAAAAACTAAAAAAGGAAGCGTGGTCTTGCGTGTCTTCAGGGATAAGTTTGGAGTATGTTGATCTCGAAAGGGATTGAATACCACCCATAATCAACCCAACCATAATGGCCAGTCCATAGAACTGCATTTCATTCTGAACAAAGAATGCCATAATGCATACAACGATCCAAATGATTATCATAGCCATTAAGGAATACACGTTGCCCTTCCTTTTGGAAAGATTAGCAAATAGGTATGCTCCACCGATCGCCACAAGTTGGATAATAAGAACAATCTTGATCAAGGCTTCGGTTGGTAGTTGAAGTTCCTTTGATCCAAACAGCGAAGCCAAATACATAACCGCTTGAACTCCTGCGTTAAAAAAGAAGTAGGCCAACACATACCGCTTTAGATTCGGCAAGGTCTTTATTTGGCTATAAACAAGTCTTAATTCTTTATAGCCTTTCTTAAACCAATGATCTGTCTCCGTTTTATTAAAGGGATTCGCTGGAAGGCGATTAAACGTAATTTGAGCGAAACCAGCCCACCAAACAGCCACTGTAAGAAAGGAAATTCTGGCAGGGAGTGAACCCTCCTGCAAACCGAACATCTCTGGTTTTTGAATCATCAGAAGGTTCAAAATCAACAGTATGACACTTCCAATATATCCAAGGGAATAACCCTTGGCACTTAACCTGTCAAACCTGTCGGCAGTGGCTATCTCAGGCAAATATGCATCGTAGAAAACCAGGCCTCCGGAATAACCGATACTGGCCAAAATCACCATTATTATCCCAAACTCAATATTTGAGCCCTCGAAAAAGAACATCGCTGCACATGCTGATGCACCCAAATAGGCAAAGATCTTAAGAAAGGTCTTCTTCTTACCTGTATAGTCAGCAATGCCAGTCAATAATGGCAGCATTAGAGCGGTTAATAAAAAAGATACTGACAGCGCATAAGAATAGAGTACGGTATTGGGTAACTGCCAACCTAAAAAGTCTACCAGTTTACTGCCTTCAGCACTGGTGGTTACACTTTCAAAGTATATGGGAAATACGGCAGTAGTTATTGTGAGCGAATAGACAGAATTGGCCCAGTCGTACATGCACCAACCATTAGTGACTCTTCTGTCATTTAGTTTTACCTGGTTCATCTATCACTAAAAATGCATAAAAAAAGGGACTACTAAGTAGTCCCTTTTCTTGAAAAAGTTATTGATTAGTTATCTCTTGCCTTAGTTGGTGCAGCGTACATGATCTTACGCGCATTCGCTTCTCTCAACTCAGTTTGAATATCAACGATGATTCCCATTTTGGTCTCTTCATCAACCTTCAAAGATATTGTGATCTGATCGCGTTCTACTTCGCTCAACTTAGACTTCTCTTGGTTTACCCATTGTACAATACCCTCAATACCTATAAAGGCATCGTTGGCTTGAATTCTGGATTCTGATCCAAGACTTTCATCTTTTGGAGCACCTACGTATAAGTAGGTCACCAATTTTTTCTTCTCAAGCTTCACCAACTGTTCAGCCCTTGGGATATTCTGTTCTACCTTAAGCTCAGTCTCTCTTAATACGGTGGTTACCATAAAGAAAAACAGAAGCATAAAGATAATATCCGGCAATGCTGCGGTAGGTATATCCTGACTCGATTCACTTTTCTTCTTGAACTTAGACATAATATTACCCTCCTACTGTTGATGGTTCTGCAATAGATATCGCTTTCGGAATACCCGACCTAGCTCTATCGTACATCTCTTTCTGGCGCGGGTCGTTTCTATTCAACTTTCTGAATTCTTCGTCAGTCAGTCCGACTCTTTCACCATAAATTCTATTGTAAGCCGCGTTTAGTTCATCTAGGATACTAATGAAAATATCGTAGCTACTTCCACGGTCAGCCTTCAGTGATATAATTGCGCTACCTGGACCATCGGCTGAATCGGATGACCCTAGGTTACGACCTATATATGATTTCATTGAAGCTGGTAGACTCGCGTATACATCATTGTCACTCACTTCGTTTTTACCCTTCTTCTTATCACTAGGGTTTCCAAAGTTCAATACAAAGTCATATACCATATCCCTGATTTGCGTAACATCGTCTAACGGCTCTTCTTCAACCAAAAGTCTATCAGCAGAGTTAATCTGGATCTTAAACAGATTACGTTCTTGTTGCTTGATTTCAATTGGCTCGTCTTCTTCCTGCTTAGGAGGAAGCAAAAGCGTCAGTCCTTTGTTAGTGGCAATCTGGGTAGTTACAAGGAAGAAAATCAAAAGCAGGAACGCGATGTCGGCCATTGAGCCCGCATTCACCTCTTGACTTCCCTTATCTTTACTTCTTGCCATAAAACTATCTTACAATTCTTGCTACAGATGAGTATACTAAACCTACTAAAGCAACAACAAGTAGTACTAACGTTGTCGTCATTGCTCCACCTACCAGTTTATAAGTTGACACGGCCGCATCGCTGCTTGGGTCAAAACTGGAGGCTTCCAATGCCTTAGCTGTAGAAGCACCAAATTCTGCTGGTGCCGTTGAATAACCAATTAGGAATATTATGGCTAACACGCCAATTCCAATTCCGCCTTTTACAAGGCTTTTAGGATTACTAAAGGCATTTACGAGGTTCATTCCGATGGCCGCAAGTGTTGCGACAATGATCAGAATGATCGCGCCATATAATCCGATATCAATCCATTGTTCCTGACTCATAATTTATCTTTTTAGAGTTGACAATGATTACTTAGAAAGATTATGCTTCACCAAAAGGTCTACTAAAGAGATAGAAGCATCTTCCATCGAGTTTACAATAGAGTCGATTTTAGAAACACAATAGTTGTAGAACAACTGAAGGATAATCGCAACGATTAGACCTGCAACAGTTGTCAAGAGTGCTACTTTAATACCACCCGCAACTAGTGAAGGAGAAATATCACCTGCAGCCTCAATTGCATCAAAGGCGCCAATCATACCAATTACAGTACCCATGAAACCAAGCATTGGAGCAAGAGAGATAAATAATGAAATCCAAACTAGACCTCTTTCAAGTCTACCCATTTCAACTGATCCGTAGGCGATAACTGATTTTTCAACCATCTCAATGCCTTCAGACATTCTCATAAGTCCTTGAGTAAAGATAGACGCAACTGGTCCTCTTGTGCTCTTAGTAACTTCTTTAGCAGCTTCAACTCCACCTGATTCAAGTGCGTCTTCAACTTTGCTAAGTAACTTCTGAGTATTGGTTGTTGATAAGTTAAGGCTGATAATTCTTTCGATAGCGATAGCTAAGCCAAGAATTAAACAGATCAATACTGGTGACATAAACTGAGGGTCACCTTCGATGAACTTGTCTTTAATGATTTGGTCGAAAGACTGGGCCTCCTCTTCAATCTCATATTCCGGTTGTTCAGGAATTGGATCTGGCTCCGCTACGACAGTTGTATCTGAAGCTGTACCCGTGCTATCTTGAGCTACAGCGTTAAATCCAAAAGCAAAAAGGCCAAGGATCATCAGTAAAGAAAATAACTTTTTCATAGTCTAGTTTTGATTAATATAAGGTTAAAACGATTTCTAAATTATTAATAAATATGATTAAAAGAAATTATCACTTAAAGTTTTAGTTGATAGTGCGGAGAGAGAGGGATTCGAACCCTCGGTACCCTTAAGAGGTACACACGCTTTCCAAGCGTGCTCCTTAAGCCACTCGGACACCTCTCCTTTTCGATATCTGCGCTTCTCGCAGGGTGACAAATAAATCAATAATAATTTCAGTATGCAAGCCGAAATTTGTTTTTGTCAGCCATGAAAAATCAGTTCATTTCACCTCTAATCGAAGTTGTCAGGCACATTTTGCTATCGGTAGGATTACTAAAACGACCTAGTGCATACATCATTTTTGTGGTTGCTGCTTCGGTAGTTAAATCAGCTCCGCTCAAAACTCCGATACTGTCTAGAGCTCCACTGGTCTGATACTTTCCATGCAATACGCGACCTCCATTACACTGACTTATATTCAATATTAATTTTCCGGTGTCGACACCTGATTTCAGTAAGTCCAAAAACCATTTTTCGTGAGGCACATTTCCTGCACCATAACTCTCTAGTATAATGCCTTTTACTAGAGGTGCTTTAATGATGTGTTCAACCGTAGAGAGATTGAGACCAGGAAATAACTTTAGAATAACAATTGCAGGGTCCAGGGCCACGCTGAGTTTCAATTGTTCCTCTCGAAAAGGCTTCAAATAAGACCATTGATACTCTATGGCAATCCCAGCTTTCGCCAAGACGGGATAGTTCTCAGACTCGAATGCATCAAAGCGTTCACTTTCAACCTTCTTCGACCGATTACCCCTAAGCAGGACATTATTGAAAAATATGCACACTTCTGTGATAATCGGTTTACCATTCTTTTTATCGGAAGCGATCTCTAAAGAAGTGACCAGATTTTCGCGGGCATCAGATCGTGGAGAGGCAATGGGCAACTGTGCTCCTGTAAAAATCACAGGCTTGTTGAGCCCGTCAAGCATGAAACTTAGCGCTGAAGCTGAATAGGCCATAGTATCGGTACCATGCAGAATTAGAAACCCATCGAATTGATCATAATGTCTATGAATGACTTCTGCCATTCTTTGCCAATGCGTTAACTCTACCTTGGAAGAATCTATAGGAGTCTCAAAGGATATGACCGATAAATTGATCTGCAGCTCTTTGGCTACTGGTGCCCGTCTTAGTATTTGATCAAAACCGCATGGTGCCAGTGCCCCATTCTCATCATAGTCCATTCCAAGCGTTCCACCAGTATATATGATTAAGATATTCGCCTTAGGCTTATCAAATAAATCAAAGTGCTGTATTGGTTTTAACTCAAGCATTGAATTGAAATAGTTTGTTTGCGTTGTTAGTTGTAGTCGCGATGATCTCTTCTATTGAAGTCTCTCTGTAATCGGCCACCTTTTGTGCCACTAACTGCACGTAGGCTGGCTCATTTCTTTTCCCCCTGTGGGGAACAGGTGCCAAATATGGACTATCCGTTTCTAAAACCACATGATCCATATCTAATGATGGAATGACCTTATCCATACCAGCATTTTTGAAAGTAGATACTCCTCCTAAACCGATATGAAAATCTAGCGCAGAGATTCTATTGGCTTGCTCTACCGAGCCATTGAAACAATGAAACACACCTGTCAGGTCATCGTCTTTTAGTTTTTCAACCAAATCGATCGTCATATCTAGCGACTCTCTGCAATGAATAATGATCGGCCTTTTATATTTTTTGGCCCACTCGACTTGAACATTGAAAGCCTCAACTTGCTGATCGACAAAGGTCTTATCCCAATATAAATCAGTACCCATCTCCCCAATGGCGACAAAGTCCCTTTTCGATAACCACTCCTCTACTATATAGAGTTCTTTTTCAAAGTCGCTGTTCACAGAACATGGGTGAAGCCCCATGGTTGCAATACAAAAGTCTGGATATTGCAACTCCAATTCAAGCATGGCATCGATCGAGGTATGATCAATGTTCGGCATGTATATACGAGTCAGTCCAGCTTCTTGAGATCTTTCAATAACCTCAGCGATATCTTCCTTAAACTGATCGGCATAGATATGAGCGTGCGTATCAATCATCAGTGTTTCCTTCCTTTCCAGCTAACCTTTCCAATGAATATTATTCTTAAAAGTGCTAAAGTATCTAAAAGACTAATAACTATTGGTGATATCAGAAAGATTGAGTCGTGAGACTTTGTCCGAGTCGTCATGATCCGACTTTTCATCCAGTTAGTCCATAGACCATAGAAAGCAATAAACAGCGCCCAATCCTTATTAAACCAGACCATCACCAGTGCCATTACCACCCATAACCTTGCAAAGAAGGCCGGTATGCCCAGCACAAAATGGTGTGTAAATACCCCGTTCATCCATCGGCAACGCTGAGTAAGTAATTCGTCAAAAGTCAATTGAGGCTTGGTATAGGCATGACCGTAAGGTTCGACTAGCTGCATGGTCTTTAGGCCTTCTTTCTGGAATCTTTGTAGCAAACCGAGATCTTCAACGTCAGTAGGCCCCAGTCCTCTAAAGCCTCCCAATCTATCATAGGTACTTTTCCTAAATGCCATGTTGTTACCTAATATGGAAATGGGTCTAATAAAGTCGGCCATGGTCTTCATGGCAAAGAGCACTGATTGCCAATCCATAAATTGGAGATTCGCGATCCAGTTAGACTTAAGGATTTGCGTATAGCCACTTACCATGTCATTTCCACTAACGAGCGAGGAAACCATCAGCTTTAACCAATCTTTGGTCACGATCATGTCGGCATCAATGATCACTTGATACTCGAAATGACTGGCATCAATGAGTTGACTCAAAACATTGCCCTTGGCGATAAGCCCATCTTTCTCTTCGTCTATCCTGATGGATTTGATCACATCATTCTGCTGAACGAATTCTTGAATGATGCTCTCTGTATTATCTTCGGAATTATCATTGCCTACCAATATTTCTAGGCGATCAAAGGGGTAATCAGAACTTAGCAATGACGACAGACTATCTCTTAGATTATGCTCTTCATTCCTAGCACAGACCAAAACAGAAACCTTGGGAAGCTCATCACCTTCTAAGAGCGAGGTACTCTTAAACTTCAACCAATGAACGGCCATCAAAAATAGTTCGACCACATAAAGGAGCAGGTATATCCCAAGTAATACTACCATCACAACCGACCAAATTGATAACCTTGATTAAGAAAGTGTTGGATATACTTCGGCAAAACAACCTTCAAATTCTTCTCAGCTTTTAGATTGTCATGAAAGACAACGATGGACCCTGGTTGGGTGGCCTTGATAATCCCATCCAAAATAATCTCCGGACTTAATGACTGATCATAGTCCTTGGATAGCACATCCCACATTACCACTTTTCTATTCTTCAACAACTTTCTTTGCCTTGTTTTAAGCCTTCCATAGGGTGGCCGAAAAAGCTCGGTGGTCTCATTGTGTTTAGCGAGAGCCTCATCGCACAGCGCAACATTGTCAAGATAGTTTTGTGTCAGGGCCTTCCGGCCATTAAGATGGTGATGGGTATGATTGCCAATGCTATGGCCTTCCAACAGGAGTTTGTCAAAAACTTCAGGGTGCTTATCGACATTTTCTCCTACGCAGAAAAAAGTAGCCTTGATGTTAAACTGAGCCAAGGTTTCTAACACCCATTCTGTAAGTTCTGGAATTGGTCCATCATCAAAAGTCAAGAAAATCTTCTTACCAGCGTTCGGAACATTCCAAACAAGGCTTGGCCATATGTACTTAAAAAGAGAAGGGGTTTTATGCGGTACCATTCTTGACCCTGCAAGATAAGAAAGTCAAGTCATCCGAAAAGGGCTGTGATTTACGATAATCATCCAGTTCTTTCAAAAGGTCTTGATGCATTTCATCTAAAGGACGACCATGGTGCGTCTCAAGGAAGGATTGCAATCTTTCTGCGCCAAACTCTTCGTCTTGATCATCAAAGGTTTCTGTCAAACCATCGGTAAAGAGGAAAAGGGAAAAGTCTTCTAAACCTGTAACAGTACCCATTTCTAAAAAGGGCAATGGCTCGAAGGCACCGAGTACCGTTGTGCCGACTGTTAATCGTTGCACATCTGAGGCACCATTCATTAACATAGGCGGGTTGTGCCCTGCATTGATATACCTCAGTTCCTTCGACCCATAATCATATACCGCTAAAAAGAAGGTAATGAAGTTCTCTCTGTTGGCATTATGGCTGAGTTGGTAGTTCAATTCGGTCACAACTTCTTTAGGATCTTGAGCCGTCCGGGAAACTGTTCGCAAAACTGCCTGAAAATTGGACATCAATATCGCTGCGGGCACACCCTTGCCAGAAACATCGGCAATACAGACAACAAATTGATTCTCATCTTCAAGGCTTATATAATCATAGTAATCACCCCCCACCGTTTGGCATGGCTGGTAAAAGGCTTTTATCTCGATCTTTTCGGTTCTCGGCAGATCTTTCGGAAAAAGGAAGTTTTGAACATCACTAGCAATTTCAATATCACGTTGTAATGCCTGCTGTTCCAACTGCTTTCTGGCAAGTCTCTTATTCTCAATAGCCACCAATATAATATTACTGAGTGCCTGTATAAAGGTGGTATCAATTAGGTCTTCTATCTCGCTTTTAACCTTTAAGAATACAAAGGCCAACAACCTGTCCTTATGCTTTACAGGAATGATAATATCGAACTCTGAGAAACATGGAACATCTAAATCCAATTTACTGATCTCAGTAGCTTCGCTTACTTTCAAACAGCTCTCTCCGAGCGCTACTTGTGTAAAATCCTTTTTCGTACCAAACTGCACTTTGCATTCCCATTCCTCCTCTTGCACGTACAGAGTGAGTTTGTCAAGCCTTAGGTTGGCTCGCAACGTAAACTCATAAATTTTATAGAGGTCTTCTTCTGGCAGATTATTGTTCATTGCCTGAGTAATCTCCAAGAGCGCATTAATCTCTAACTCTTTTTGATCAAATCTATTCTGCAGTGAACTATGCGGCATATTATCTTCCGTTGTGGGCCAAAAGCCCTGTTTTTGTGGCTAAGTAATAGTAATCTTGAAACTCGTTGTCAAAGTCTAATTTGTCTTCAAAAACTTCCTCATTCATATTATAGAAGCACTTGATCCAGTCCCGATCTAATAAGCCCTTCAAAACACTCTTTAAATCAGTTGCGTTCATCTCGAGTTCCTCAATTAAATGACTGAAGGGCTGTACAAAGTACAACTCATCCATTACATCAAATTCCTCATCGGTCATGCTTGTCATCTAATATGCTCTACCCTTCCACTTGAACTTTCCAAAGTTAGCAGCAATGCCAAAATAAATGACATAAAAGGGATACAATAGATAGTTAACTAAAAAGGCAATCCCGTTCATTTTTTGTCCAAAGGATCGTCTGACCGACCAAAGGAAAATGAACTCGGTCAATAATTTAAACAATAGTAACGAAGTAATTAGTTTAAGATTGTCGACAGGTTCGATAAGTCGGAAGATAAGCCAAAGTTGTATCAGCTGCACAACAAAAACTACCAGGGCACTCAGGATTGTGCTAAGCCTAAATGCGACCTTCCATTTGCTAGCCCATCTCAGTCGTTGTTGTTTAAAAGTACTCCAATTGAAGGAGGCCGAAGTCTGCACCGCTGATCCTCTTGACTTTTGGAACCTTATGCCATTTGGAAACTCCTTTTTGACCTTATGCATTAACAGTTCATCGTCTCCTGATGGCGTTGAATCAATTCCGTTGAAACCGTTTACTTTATTGAACACCTCTTTTCTATAGGCGAGATTAGCACCATTCGCCATGAGTGGCATCTTCATTCTTAAGAAAACTCCGCCTGTTCCTATCAATGAGGAAAACTCGATGGATTGCATCTTTTGCCAAAAGCTATCTCCCGTTAAAGCTACTGGACCTACTAACATCTGAAGGTTATCGTCTTGAAATTGGCCCGACATTTCTCGAAGCCAATGTGGTTCTGCATAACAGTCGGCATCAGTAGTAATGATCAGGTCATGGGTAGCTAATTGAATTCCAGCGGTGATAGCTTCCTTCTTCCCGAAAGCTTTTTCCAAACTATGTACCTGATACTGAAAAGTAGCACTACTTAATAGTTCACTAAGCAATTCCAAGCCATTGTCTTCAGAGTGATCGTTGACAAAAACAACCTCAAAAGCTCCATCGGCTTGATTGCTCAAGCTGTCAACAAGTTTTCGAAGGTTCTCCTCCTCATTCCTAAACGGAATAATCACTGAAATCGGAAGCCCTTCCCTGCGTAAACTATCAGTTCTCCAAGTGTTCCAAATAACTATTAGAGCAAGAAGAAAAATCAGGTAGCCCGCATATATGCCAATGGCAAGGATCATACACGAATAAATACCATTAGCATCGAAAAATAAAATAGCCTGCCTATTCGGATTGATTATATTGCAAACTGATGGCAGTAGTACCAGAAAAAATAGTCTTAGGTATCGATCCCGGGACCAGCGTAATGGGATATGGGCTTTTAAAAGTCACTGGTAAAAAGCTATCCCTTCTGCAGTTTGGCGTGATTCATCTCAGCAAGTATTCTGGCCATGAACTTAAACTCAAGAAGATTTTCGAGCGGATCACCTCTATCATCGAAGAGTTCCATCCTGACGAAGTAGCGCTGGAAGCACCCTTCTATGGCAAGAATATTCAATCCATGCTAAAGCTGGGTAGAGCTCAAGGCGTAGCAATGTCTGCTGCCCTGGCCAGAGACATTCCCATTACCGAGTATGCGCCTAAGAAAGTGAAGCAGTCCGTTACTGGAAATGGAAATGCCTCTAAAGAACAAGTCGCCTCTATGCTTCAAACCTTGCTCAGTATCAAAGAGCTACCCAAAATGCTTGATGCTACCGATGCATTGGCAGTGGCTGTTTGTCATCACTTCCAAAACGGAAGCCTACAAAGTCGTGCTAAAAGCTGGAAGAATTTTGTAGCGGATAATCCGGGGAGGGTGAAGTAAAAGCATCTATTTAACACTAATCCGAATTACTCCATAATTTGCTTTCTCACCGAACCTAGCGACAGCTGCTTCAGACTTTAGCACCTCAATTTTTTCGACATCCTGCATGTTAAGATCAGACAAGACACCTTTAACAAAAGTCTCTTCCCCATTTCTAACTAACACAATGGAAGGATCATTTACTGTTCTTGGACGATTTTGACAATAGAGCATTAAAGATGGAGGAACAGAAGTAGTAGGAATACGTCTCCTAACTCCCTCAACTGGAGAATTATTTAGAACATCAGGTATCTCCTCCTCCTGAGCTTGACACCCCATGAAAACAATGATTATCACTGAAAGCATTGAGATTAAAGAAAAGGGCATCCGCATACTAAGAGAACAATCCTTCAGTCAAGATACCTTAGTAATCAGCCTAACTGCTGATTGATTCTAGAAGCAATACCTGCTAAGACAGATGCTTCCAGCTTCAACTTCGGCCTACCGAAATCGATATCATGCATACCATGTAGGGGAATCAGGTGGATATGGGCATGAGGCACTTCAAGGCCTATTACGGCAACACCAACCCTTAGGCAAGGGATGGCCTTCTCAATGGCTTTGGCCACTTGATGTGTAAAGGATTGTAATTTGAGGTAAGTATCTTCATCCAGATCGAAAAGCTTGTCCACTTCTTTTTTTGGAACTACCAAGGTGTGCCCTTCATTCAATGGATTGATATCTAGAAAGGCAATCGCATCTTCATTCTCAGCTACGATATAGCCTGGAATTTCACGATTGATGATCCGGGTGAAGATACTCGGCATTTTACTCTAAAGTGATGTCAAGAATTTCGAACTCTATTTTTCCTGCAGGGGCAATCACCTCTGCAATTTCACCGATCTTCTTATTTAAAAGACCCTTTCCGATAGGCGATTCATAAGAGATCTTGCCGCTTTTAAGGTCGGCTTCCTTTTCTGACACCAAAGTGTATTTCACTTCCATGCCATTCTTTACATTCTTAATCTTCACTGTAGAAAGAATAGACACCTTTGAAAGGTCCACATCTTCCTGTTTTTTTATTCTGGCATCACCGATGACAGTCTCTAGCTCGGAAATACGCATTTCCATTAAACCCTGAGCATCTTTGGCAGCATCATACTCAGCATTTTCACTCAAGTCACCTTTGTCTCTTGCCTCAGCAATTTGCTTGGACATATCGGCTCTACCTTTCGTTTTTAACTCCTGCAGTTCATCTTTCAATCGCTGCAATCCCTCTTCAGTGTAATAACTAACACCTGCCATATCATTATATTTTGTGTACTCTTAAACAAAGAACGGCCTCAGATTGAAACCGTCTATAAACAAATAAAATCGCCTCTTCAGGCGATTGAAATCAAAATTAGCTAAAAATTAGCAAATCTTAAAGCTTAAGCATTCCAATCAATACGGTAATGTGTGGCGATCTTACCCACCAAAACCTCATTGATTCGTTTAAAAGAGGCGAAAGTCCACCCTCCCACATGAGGAGACAGTACCACATTCTTTCGCGTAAAAAGATTCTCAAAAAGAACCTTCTGGTCCTTGCTTAACTGATCGAACTTTTCTTTCTCTAATACATCCAGCGCTGCCCCTAAGAGCTTACCTGAATCCAAAAGCGCCAGTAAGTCCTTTGTGGGAACAATTTCGCCTCTGGCTGTATTTAGTAAATAGATATTCTTATGGAACTGTTCGAAGAAGTCAGCATTAATCCAGCCGCGCGTCTCTTCTGTTAAAGGAACATGTAAGCTCAAAATATCGGCTTTGGCAAACATCTTCTCTAGGCTTACCTCTTCTACATTCTTTGTCCCGAAACCTTTCCTATACTTATCATAGACCAACACGCGACAATCAAAGGCCCGCAGTCTTTGCACAAAAGCCTGCCCCATATGACCATAGCCGATAATGCCGACCGTCTTGTCACTAAGTTCTACTCCCCGATTGCCCTCTCTATCCCAAATCCAATTTCTTACTTCACGATCGGCACGGTTAATATTGTTCAGCAAGTTCAGTAGCATAGCCACAGCATGCTCGGCCAAGGCGTCACGATTTCCTTCAGGAGCATTGAGTATCTCTATGTCACGATTTTCGACATATTCGACATCAATTTTATCGAGTCCAGCACCTGCTCTTCCAATGAATTCTAACTTAACTGCCTTGTCTACCAGCTCTTGGTCTACTGTAGTTTTACTTCTGATAAGTAAACCCTCAAAATCATGAATCTTATCCAGAATTTCGGACCTCGAAGCTTTAGGAAGATAGACAGGTTCTATCCCAATTTGCGATAGTAAATCCTGGATGCTTTCATGCATCTCATCAACAATAAGGCACTTCTTGGACATTTTTATGAGAGTAAAACGTTAGCGATGGCTAGGTAAACGATAATCCCGAGGATATCGTTCGTGGTCGTAATAAATGGACCAGAGGCGAGTGCGGGATTGATTCCGAACTTGTCTAATATTAAAGGTGTGGAAGTCCCGGTGAAGGAAGCCAGCATAATGACACAGATCAATGAGATGGCTACAACTTTACCTAAATCAGCATCACCTTTCCATATGTAGACAATGCCAAAACTTATTGCGGCTAACACTACCCCAGTGAAAATGGCCACCAAAAACATCTTACCAATTCTTTTACTGAAAGACTCTGTAAATGCCGATCTATTGGCCAGACTTTGTACCACCAAAGTAGATGACTGAATACCTACGTTACCCCCTGTTGCCATAACAAGTGGAATAAAGAATGCCAATGCAGCGTTGCTTTCTAAATCTCCTTCGAAAAAGCCGATCGCCCAGGCACCCAAGGTACCTCCTACTAAACCAATCATTAGCCAGGGAAGTCGTGCTTTGGAAATTGCCCAAATGCTATCGTCCTCCTCCACATCGGCAGATATACCGGACATCAACTGCATATCTTCCTCTGCTTGCTCAGTGATGACATCTACAATATCATCGATCGTAATTCTACCCACCAATTTCCCCTGAAGGTTGATGACTGGCACGGCATCCAAGTCATACCTCTGCATGATATCCGCCACTTCCTCCTCATCCATGTAGGTCTCAACCGCTTTGATATCTTCATCATAGATATCTTTGATATGGGTCGTGTCATTGGTAAGTATGATACGCTTAACAGAAACCTTACCTAAAAGCTTCTGTCTATCATCAACTACATAGATGGAATAAATCTTGTCGACATTTTCTGCTTGCCTACGAATTTCTTCAATGGTCTGAAGGATTGTCCAGTTCACATTGGCGACAATCATTTCCTTCGCCATCAGTCCACCAGCGCAATCCTCGTCATAGCGCATCAGCTCCTGGATATGCGCTGCACTTTCTGGATCCTTGATGGCTGCAATTACTTCTTCTCTAACTCTGACGGGTAAGTCGTTTATGACATCCACCGCATCATCAGAGTCCATTTCTTCTATGTATTCGGCAATCTCTTCAGGATTCAATTCCTTCAAGAAATCCTGACGCGTATCTTCTTCGAGCTCCTCAATGACCTCAGCACCCACCTCATTTTGAAGTAAATCGAGGACAAATTTGGTGTTCTCAGGAGTAGCCTCCTCCAGTAATTGAGAGATGTCTGCCGGATCGACTCCTTCCATCGTCTCAAGGATAAAAGCATTATCTGCCCGCTCGATTGCCTGAACGACCAGATCAAGATATTCCTTGGAAAGCTCAAATTTTACGCCCGCTTCTGACACGATGAAATTAGATTTGTTAGGGTTACAAAATCTTCAACTGAAAGGGTCTCAGCACGCAAATTTAACATTGGGTGATCGACCAATTCGGAGGGCAAATTTATAGGTTTTAATGCATTGCGCAATGTTTTCCGCCTCATTTGAAAGCCGGCTTTAACTACTGCCTTAAAAAGGCTTTCATCACAACCTAACTTATTGATATTGTTACGCTTAAGGCGAATCACTCCAGAATCAACTTTTGGCGGTGGATTGAAAACTGTTGGTTTTACTGTAAACAAGTACTCTATATCATAATAGGCCTGTAGCAATACACTCAGTATACCATAAGTCTTATTACCAGGGGGCGATGCCAGACGTTCAGCGACCTCTTTCTGAATCATACAAACCACCTCGGGAATATCATTCTTGAAATCTAGTACCCGAAAAAATATTTGGGAAGAGATATTGTATGGAAAATTGCCTACTATCGCCACAGGCGTATTTGTAGCCTTCATAAAGTCGACTTTTAGAAAATTACCCTCAATAATTCTATCGCTCAAGGAAGAAAAGTTATCCTTTAAATAGGAAACCGACTCTCTATCCACTTCAATCACCCAAGTTTCGATTGGTTGTTCTAATAAGAATTGCGTCAGCACACCTGTCCCTGGACCAATCTCCAAAACTCGGTTATAGTCGCCATGGCCGCTAAGCGCTTTGGCTATATTCTCGGCTATGCTTAAGTCCTTTAGAAAATGTTGACCGAGGTGTTTTTTAGGGCGTACTGAAGACATCGTGACAACTTAGGCAAAAAACATTAATTTGCGCAAAAATCTCGATTTAAGGCTTGGTAGGAAAATGGATTACTGATTTAGAAGAGACATGAACGAGGCAGCAAACCACAATCGAATTAAACCAATTATTGGCATTACCATAGGCGACATCAACGGAATTGGGCCTGAGGTAATTATCAAGGCAGTACAAAACAATCTCCTTCTAAACCATGTAGATATAGTTGTTTACGGTCATGGCAAAGTCTTTTCGCTTTACAAGACCATTCTGAACATAGAGAAATTCTCATTCCATCAAGCTCGATCTATAAAAGAGTATCGTCAGAACAAGTTGAATGTCATCAACTGCTGGACTGAGGATTTCGAGCTGAAGGTCGGAACTGAGACTCCAGAAGCCGGAAGGTTTGCCCTCGCTGCTCTCAAACAAGCCACTGAGGACCTGAAAAACGGCAGTATTCAGGGAGTTGTTACAGCACCAATAAGCAAGAACAATATTCAATCTGATGATTTTAAATTCCCTGGACATACGGAATACTTCACTTCCAACTTCGAAGCGAAAGACAGCCTTATGTTCTTGTGCAACGAGAGTCTAAGGATCGGTGTGGCTACAGGGCACATTGCCCTCTCGGAAATCAGTCAAAAACTGACGAAGAAAGTGCTACAAGAAAAGTTAAATCTAATGTTGACCTCGCTCAAGAAGGACTTTGGTAAAGCCAAGCCAAGAGTGGCACTACTTGGACTTAATCCCCATGCCGGTGAAGAAGGCCTATTAGGTAGTGAGGAAAAAGAATTAATTGCTCCGTTGGTTTCCGAATTTAAAGAAAAGGGAAAGCTAGTTTTTGGCCCCTATCCTGCCGATGGCTTTTTTGGTAATGCCAGTTACTCTAACTTTGATGGTGTACTAGCCATGTATCACGATCAAGGCCTGATCCCTTTCAAAACTATTGCTTTTGAAGATGGAGTGAACTTTACCGCTGGTTTATCCATTGTAAGAACATCTCCGGACCATGGAACGGCCTTTAATATTGCGGGAAAGAATATGGCCAATGAACAGAGTATGCGGAGTGCTATTTATATGGCCGTTGACATTATCCGTAATAGAAACAGCGCTGAGTCTGAACAATAGGTAGTTTGTCAGAATAAAAGACGAATTGATCGATTTATAAAACTGAATGATTATCCAAACGTATTCTTTGTTATCTTGAAACTGGTGAACAGGACTATAGCTTTTTTACTTTTTTGCACTTTTTCGGTAATCGTTACTGCAGAATCCTTCACTCAGGTTTTTGATAATTTCGATTGCATGGAACTCTATGAATCCGATTCGGAGGAGTCCGAAAAAGACCTAGAGGATTTAAAAGAAGGTTTTTTGGTCACCAACAACAAGGGAGGCTCAACGTCAATTTCATTCGATTCAGAGACCCATGAAATGGATCTATTTCTGACTAGAAAGAATAGTCATGGAGAAATAAATACTCCTCCTCCAGAACTAAGGTTCTAACAATCCAGTTTACTTTTCAAATCAAATTTACTTAACAATTAGCCATTGCACGAGTTGTAATGGACACTAAGACCTTACTAATGAATAATAGTTTTTTTTCAAACCTAAAATCTGATGCCCCTGCGGGTCTCGTTGTATTTCTCGTAGCAGTCCCCCTCTGTTTGGGTATTGCCTTGGCGTCTGGTGCGCCACTCTTCTCCGGTATTATTGCCGGCATGGTGGGTGGCATTGTAGTCACTATGTTCAGCGGTTCGCAACTTGGAGTGAGCGGACCGGCAGCTGGGCTTGCCGCCATAGTTTTGGCCGGTATTCAAGAACTGGGTGCCTTTGAAATCTTTTTGGTTGCTGTAGTGATAGCTGGTATAATTCAATTCGTTTTGGGCGTAGCCAGAGCGGGTATTATTGGCTACTACTTTCCAAGTGCGGTCATCAAAGGAATGCTGGCAGGAATTGGGCTTATCATTTTCCTAAAGCAGATCCCACATGCTTTTGGCTATGACGCAGACCCTGAAGGGGATTTAGGTTTTATTCAAGCCGATGGAGAAAATACATTCTCGGAACTGATCAATATGATCAACTTTATCTCCCCAGGAGCTATCACCATTGCGCTTATTTCGCTTGCAATTCTCATTCTTTGGGAACAGCAGTTTATCAAACGAATTAAAATAACGCAGGTCATTCAAGGGCCTTTAGTTGTGGTAATTGTTGGGATTATATTGGCCATCTCATTTTCTGGAACCTCAATGGCAATTAGCCAGGACCATATGGTTAGCATTCCTGTTGCAAGTGATTTCAACGGCTTTATCGATCAATTCACACTGCCGGATTTTAGTGCCTTCGGAATGATTGAAGTATGGGTTTTGGGTATTACCATTGCTATAGTTGCGAGTTTAGAAACACTTTTGTGTGTTGAAGCAACTGATAAATTAGATCCACAGAAACGTGTTACTCCTACGAGTAGAGAGCTCCGGGCTCAAGGGATCGGTAATTTTGTTTCAGGAATGATAGGTGGCCTGCCGGTGACTCAGGTAATTGTACGTAGCTCAGCTAATATTCAGTCTGGAGGTAAAACGAGGGCATCAGCATTGATTCATGGATTTCTAATTCTAATCTCTGCAATGATTATTCCCAATGTTCTCAATATGATTCCCCTGTCGAGTTTAGCCGCTATTCTCCTAGTTGTGGGGTACAAATTAGCTAAGCCTTCTCTTTTCAAGCAGATGTTCAAGTCTGGTTACCAGCAGTTCATTCCTTTCGTGGTTACTGTGCTAGCCATTGTACTCACCGATTTACTAAAGGGTATTGGAATAGGTATGGCAGTAGCTATTTTCTACATTCTCTTAAATAATCTTAAAAACCCTTTTGTATTAAAGGAAACGCATGACAAGGCGCATAAGCATTACCGTATTGTCTTGGCAGAAATGGTGACCTTCCTCAACAAAGCGCAGATCTTGAGAGTGTTAAATAGGGTGCCAAATGATGCCGAACTTCTCATTGATGCGTCAAGAACACGTCACATTCAACATGATGTATTAGAGATATTGAGCGACTTTAAAGAGAGTGCTAAATACAAAAATATTGACTTGAAAATGTGCTGTACAGAGCAACTTGACCTTAATGGTTACGAGCAGTCACTTGGGGAACTAATGGTAGACGCTAAGGCCGCTAAGAATATGATAAAAGAGAAAGAGTTAGAGCGACCGGAAGCTTAATGATTGTCAGCGAAAAACAGGTCTGCTAAAAGGCTCTTTTCGAGATACTTTTTTTATGCTAAACATATTTCATCATTAATCAATAATTGCATACCTTTGCAGTCCTGAAATTTAAGCTAGGGAATTGAAAGCAAGGAGAGCATTTGATATTCACATTTTCAAGCTAGCGAATGGTAATTACGATTATCAATTCGAAATTTTAGATTCGTTCTTTGAACTGTTTGAAAATGAAATGTTTAGCAAGGGGAAACTTACTGCAGACGTTTCACTTCAAAAGTCAGCCAGTATGATTCAAATGGACTTCAAAATTGAAGGAAGTGTTGAGTTGACTTGTGATAGAAGTCTAGACTTATTTGATCAGCCAATCTCTTTTGAGAGTAAAATGATTTTCAAGTTTGGCGAAGAAGAAAAAGAGTTGTCAGAGGAAGTGATGGTTATCTTAAAAGATACACAAACCATCAATATCGCTGACTTACTTTTCGAGTTCATTGGTTTACAAATTCCAATGAAAAAACTTCATCCCAGATTTCAAGAAGAGGAAGATGATCAAGATGCCGAAGGCGAAATGGTCTATACCTCACATAAGGATGATGGACATACTGACGAACAGCAAGAAGAAGATGTTGACCCTAGATGGGCAGCGTTAAAAGATTTACAGAGTAAAAAATAGCGAAAGCGATATAAATAAGATTTAAGATGGCGCATCCTAAAAGAAAAATTTCAAGAACTCGTAGAGACAAGCGTAGAACTCACAAAAAATTAACTCCCAAGACATTGGTAGTTTGTCCTACAACTGGCGAGCTTCACATGCCTCACAGAGCGTTCTGGCATGAGGGTAAACTTTACTACAAAGGTAAAGTGGTAATGGAAAAAGAAGTTTTAGTTTAATTACTAAAGTCTTGAAAGTACTGCTCCTGGATATCAATTCAGGAGCAGTACTTATTTAAGGGCATTTGTCCATTAACCTCTTTCTAATTTCTGATTATGATTCTGAATGGTTTACGCTTATATTAGGCTCCGAACTTTTAATTCAGGTCATCATATAGGCCTTAATACTACTTAATGACGAACATTCGAGCTCAAATCACGGGTGTCCATGGTTACGTTCCAGACTATGTTTTAACGAACAAGGAACTTGAAACTATTGTAGACACCACTGATGAATGGATCACTTCAAGAACTGGCATCAAGCAAAGACACATTCTGAAAGGTGAAAATCAGGGAACCTCAGTTATCGGTATAGAAGCCGTTAAAGGACTCCTAGAGAAAACTAACACCAATGCCGAGGATATTGACCTGATCATTTGCGCCACCACTACCCCAGACATGACTTTTCCTGCAACAGCCAACTTGATTGGAGATGCAGTGGGTGCCAAAAATGCTTTCAACTATGACTTGCAAGCTGCCTGTTCTGGCTTTATCTATGCATTGATCACAGGATCACAGTTCATCGAAACTGGCAAATACAAAAAAGTCGTTGTTGTGGGGGCAGACAAAATGTCTTCCATCATAGACTACACCGACAGAACTACCTGCATTATATTTGGTGACGGTGGCGGAGCCGTTTTACTAGAACCAGGATCTCCTGATTTTGGAATCATGGACTCAATGCTTAAATCAGATGGCTCAGGAGCACAGCACTTACACATGAAAGCTGGTGGGAGTAGAAAACCGGCCAGTCTGGAGACCATTCAAAATAGAGAGCATTTTGTCTATCAGGAAGGTTCTGCTGTATTCAAATTTGCTGTGACTAATATGGCGGATGCTGCAGCTGAAGTAATGCAAAGAAATAACCTTACAGGAGACGACATCGCCTATCTTGTACCACACCAAGCAAATAAACGTATCATTGATGCTACAGCTAGACGCATGGACGTGGGAGAAGAAAAAGTGATGTTGAACATCCATAAATATGGTAATACTACCAGTGGAACAATTCCGCTGTGTTTATGGGATTATGAATCTCAACTTCGCAAAGGTGATAATTTGATCATTGCGGCTTTCGGTGGAGGTTTCACCTGGGGGTCGATTTGGTTAAAATGGGCCTACGATCCTAAATAATTTTAGACATAACTCTATAGATTTGTCATATGGCAACTACTGCAGACATAAAAAACGGACTTTGTATAGTTAAAGATCAAGACCTCTGGATGATCACAGAGTTTCAACATGTGAAACCCGGTAAAGGTCCTGCTTTTGTTAGAACCAAATTAAAGAATGTCAAAACGGGAAAGGTTGTTGACAACACCTTCTCTGCTGGGCACAAGATTGAAACGGCAAGAGTTGAAAAAAGAAAACATCAATTCTTGTTTAAAGACGATTTCGGTTTTCATTTTATGAATTCCGATACCTTCGAACAAGTAATGATCGAAGAGCAAATGATCGGCAAAAGTGCTGGCCTTATTAAAGACGGTCAAGAAGTCGACATTCTATTTCATGCTGAAACTGAACTTGCTCTTACCTGCGAGTTACCTGCTTATGTAGTACTCGAAATCACTTACACGGAGCCAGGTATTAAAGGCGATACAGCTACTAATGCCACCAAGCCCGCTACCCTAGAAACCGGTGCTGAAATTCAAGTGCCATTATTCATTAACTTAGGGGACAAAATTAAAGTAGACACTAGAACTCACTCTTACGGTGAGCGAGTAAAATAATCAACTTACCTACGAATGAATCCGAAAGAAATTAAAAACATGATCGACTTTATTGCCAAATCTGGTTTGGCAGAAGTCAACATTGAAACTGAAGAGTTCAAAATTGAGGTGAAACGAAATGCTGAAGCAACAGTAGTGGCTAGTACTCCTGCCCTACCTGCAGCTGCTCCGGCAGCACCTGCGCCAGCGGCACCTGCTGCAGAAGCGCCAAAGGCTGCTGCACCTGCTGCGGATGACACCAGCAAATACGTTGAGATTAAATCGCCAATGATTGGAACCTTCTACAGAGCTCCAAAACCAGAAGATCCTCCTTTCATGAGTGTTGGAGATACTGTCTCGGTTGGACAAAAAGTTGGAATTATTGAAGCAATGAAACTTTTCAATGAAATAGAATCAGAGATATCTGGTACTATTGTAAAAGTACTAGTTGAAAATGCATCGCCAATAGAGTACGATCAGCCACTATTCTTGGTTGACCCGTCATAAGGCAAAGGGATAAATCCCGTTATGTATCATCTTTAATTGAATCACCGTGTTCAAGAAAATATTAATTGCCAATAGAGGAGAGATTGCCCTACGAGTTATTAGAACTTGTAAAGAAATGGGCATTAAAACAGTGGCTGTTTATTCTGCCGCTGATAAGGACAGTTTACATGTCAGATTCGCTGACGAGGCTGTAAACATTGGACCCGCTCCTTCCAATGAGTCATATTTGAAAATACCTCATATCATTTCAGCAGCTGAAATCACTAATGCTGATGCTATTCACCCTGGTTATGGATTCCTCTCCGAAAACGCTGAATTTTCCCGCGTTTGTGAGGAGTACGGCATAAAATTTATAGGTGCCAGCCCAGATATGATTGATAAAATGGGTGATAAGGCTACTGCCAAAGCTACAATGAAGGCCGCAGGTGTACCTACCATTCCTGGTTCAGACGGCCTGCTTGATACGGTTGAAAACGGTATTAAAATCGCCAACAAAATGAAATACCCTGTGATCTTAAAAGCCACCGCTGGTGGTGGAGGTCGAGGTATGAGGATTGTTAAGGATGATGACGGTTTTCAAAAGGCATGGGATGATGCTAGAATGGAATCGGCTGCCGCATTCGGTAATGACGGTCTTTATCTAGAGAAATTCATAGAAGAACCACGCCATGTTGAAATCCAAATAGTTGGCGACAGTTTTGGAAAGGCATGTCATCTTTCAGAAAGAGATTGTTCTATCCAAAGAAGGCATCAGAAGCTCGTAGAAGAAACGCCATCTCCTGCGGTTGATGAGAAGCTTAGAGACAAGATGGGAACTGCAGCAATAAAAGCTGCCGAAGCCATTGGTTATGAGGGTGCAGGAACAGTAGAATTCCTATTGGACAAACATGGGGATTTCTATTTCATGGAAATGAATACCCGTATTCAAGTAGAGCATCCGATTACCGAAGAGGTCACGGATTTTGACTTGATCAAAGAACAAATCAAGGCTGCTGCCGGTGTACCAATTGTGGGAACAGCGTACCACCCAAAATTGTACGCTATGGAATGTCGTATCAATGCGGAAGATCCTGGTCATGGGTTTAGACCCTCTCCAGGCAAAATCACCAACCTCCACCTTCCTGGCGGACATGGTGTACGTGTAGACAGCCATGTCTATGCTGGTTACTCTATTCCCCCAAACTACGACTCCATGATTGCTAAGCTTATCGTTAGCGCTCAATCTAGAGAAGAGGTATTAGTAAGAATGAAGAGAGCCTTAGAAGAATTCGTAATCGAAGGAATCAAGACTACCATTCCATTCCATATAAAACTAATGGATGATGAAGGCTTTAAGTCAGGAGACTTTACTACCGCCTTCCTCGATGATTTTGATTTTTCAGACTTATAAAAAAGCCGGCTAGTAGCCGGCTTTTTTAATTCCTTTTCAAATAGTTGTCTCCTAGGACTTTCTGCATTACTTCTGCCCTCAGGTTGGGAGCCATGGGCACATCAGAGCCTGCTATTTTCAAGACATTCCCCGATATCTCTCCTACTTTGCGCAGAGAAACGATAAAAGAGCGATGGACACGTATAAATCCTTCAGGCAAGGCTAGTTCCATCTGTTTTAGTGAAAGGAGCGTTATCAAAGTCGATCCATTGGCTAGATAAATCTTGATATAGTCTTTCATACCTTCAATATAGAGTACCTCACTATTGAGCACTCTCTTGATTGTACCATCAACTTTCACAAAGAAATGATCTCGGGTACCCTCTTCGATATTGGGTTGTAAAAGCTCCAACACCTTATTCACGGCTTTGAAGAATCTCTCAAAAGAGATAGGCTTTAAAAGATAGTCTATACCATCGAGGTCATAGCTTTCGGTTGCAAATTCGCGATAAGCCGTGGTGAATATTACTTTTGGAGGTTCCTCTAAAGATCTCACGAAGTTCAAGCCATTTATCTTTGGCATGTTGATATCCAAAAACATCAAATCAACTGGGTGTTCTTCTATGAAGGCTTTCGCTTCGATGGCATTTTTAAACTCACCTACCAATTGTAGGAGACTCACTTTCTTCACATAGTCTCTTAGCCCATCTCGGGCCAGGGGCTCATCATCTATTATGATACAATCAAGCTTCACTAATATCTAATTTAAGCAGAACTCTGTAAGCACCTTCATCAAAGCCTGTAGAGAGTTGATATTTGTCGGGGTAAATGATATCCAGCCTACGCCTCACATTTGCGATTCCCAGGCCTATACTCTTAGGTTCACGACCATCTTCAGAAGCAGAATTTGAACACACAAAGCTCAACTGATTTTCAGCAAGACTAAGTGAAATCTCAACTTTGACATGCTCATCACCATTAGCAGATCCATGCTTAAACGCATTTTCTACAAAGTTCAAAAACAGCATCGGTGATATCAGTCGCCCCTCAAGACTTCCAGTATAGGACCAATCCACATCTACATGATCCTTATGCCTCATTTTCTGAAGCTCAATAAAGTTATCGAGGTTTTGAACCTCCTGGCTAAGCGTAATTTTGTCCTGTTCTACATCGTACAACTGATGGCTCAACAGGTCAGAAAACTTTTCTAAAGTATCAGTTGCAAGTTCAGGATTGGTTCTAATCAGTACATGCACGCTGTTAAGGGCATTGAAGAGAAAGTGTGGATTGATTTGCCCTTTCAGCATGACTAATTCTGCTTTCAAATTTTGACTCTCAAGTTCACGAAGCTTTCTTTCTTTTATGTACCATTCATTAATGAAAAACAAACATGTGGCCAGTCCATAGACAACCAAAAAATCAGATGCTGTGTTGGCAATCCCCTGAACACTTGCGAAGAAATCACTCGTCCCTTTGTGAATACTCAAATAATGCCAAGCAAATGTCTGAGCCAGACCATATGAGACTAAAAGCATAAGCAGTATAACCAAGCCTACATAAGCCCACCTTTTGTTCTTTAGGAGTAAGTAGGGTATTAACAGGTATAAATTGATATAAACCCCTACAGCATACCAAAGACTACCAATTACATTCCCTTCAACGGTATCCCAAAAAGTAGGTGCAAAAGCAAGATCATGTATTCCCCAGATGACTATATAGAGTAGCCAAAAAAGCAAATGGGCACCTAAGATTTTCCAGTTGATTTTCATTCGTATCTAAGGGCCTCCACCGGGTTGCCGTAAGCTGCTTTTAAAGATTTAAAACTCATAGTTATAAACGAAATAAGCCCTAAAACCACGCCAGCCAATAGGAAGTACCAAACTTGCATTTGAATATGATAAGCGAAGTTCTCAAGCCATTTCTCCATGACAAGATAGGTGATCACGCTAGCGATGACAAACGAGATAGTAATCAGTTGCATATACCCTTTGGACATAAGGAGAACAATACTTCCAACAGTAGCACCTAACACTTTTCTTATGCCAATTTCCTTTTTCAATTGAGCTGCTAGAAGAGTCGTCATGGCGAGGAGTCCTAGGCATGCCAGTATAATACTAATGGATGAAAAGGTCAGAAACACCTTACCCAATTGTTTCTCTGCAGCATACATCCTTTCCACAGAATCATCAAGAAAGAAATACTCAAACTGTGAGGCAGCTGTAAATTGCCTCCACTCCTCTTCTATCACCTGCATAGATTCCATCAAATCTCCAGAGGCAAGTTTGACAGATAACTTCCCTTGCATATATGGTTGAGAGCTAGGAATCACACTGATAACAACAGGGTCTACATCGTTATGCAGTGATATGAAATTAAAGTCCTTTACGATACCAATGACACTTCCCGTATGTACTGCTCTAAAGGTGCCATCTTGATTGAGACTGCCCATGTTCAGTTTCTTGTTAAGGTCACTTTCGTCCCAACCCAATTGTGCCGCGGCAGTTTCATTGATTAAGTATGCTAAAGAATCTGTCGAAAGGCGGTTATCAAAACCACGTCCTTTCAGTACTTCAAACTCATAGAGGCTAGCAAAGTCTAGATCTGTTTCCAAACGCATAAAGAGCATATTGTTCTCGGCTGTTTCTCCTTCTGGAAGCACATTATAATCGTAAAAGCCCTCATGTCCAGGAATTCTGGATGATACAGCCGTTCCTCTAACTTGAGGTAATTGATTCAGTCTATCCTTAAGTGTTTTAATTCTCGTTTGATCCCTAAGTGACCGTACTTCCAATACTACAGTCTGTTCCTTATCAAAACCTAAGGCCTTGTTTCTCATAAACTGTAACTGGAAGTATATGATAAAGGTGGAAATGATTAAGGCCGCAGAGATTACGAACTGGAAAGTGATAAGAGATTTCTTGAACAGACTGGCAAAAGGGCTTTGCTTAGCGACTTTTCCTTTTAGGATAGCCGCTGGCGAAAAACCAGAGAGAAAGAGTGCTGGATAAATCCCTGACAGAAACCCCACAATCAGGGCAATCACTATTAACCCTCCCAAAATCAATGGCACATCCGCAGCCGCAACCTCAAGGGACTTTTCGGTTAATCCGTTAAAAGCTGGCATTGCCAGCAGAAAGAAGCCAAAACCTATTACCCCTGAAATAATGGTTACCAAAACAGATTCACTCAGGTATTGAACAATGATCTGTTCTCTTACAGCTCCAAAAACCTTTCTGACTCCTACTTCACCTGATCGACTGATAGATCTAGCCAAAGAGAGGTTCATAAAATTAACGCAGGCGATTGCCAAAATAAGAAAGGCTGTTGTGGTGAGAATAAGCAGGTAGGTCTTGTTGGTAGTTTTACCTAACTCATTGGCATAGTCGGTGGTGGTATGTATTTCCTCAAGAGGTTGCATTTGATAGCCACGCTGCTCAGCCGTAAGTTTTCCCAGATACTTTTCAACCATAGCCGGAAATTTTGCCTCCATGTTTTCAACGTTCGCTCCGGCTGGAACTTTGACATATGTATACATTGGTGGCCAGTACCAGTTATTGAACATCCACCCACCTTGCAATTGTCTAAGGCTTATGAACGAAGCTAAGAAATCGAATTGCATATGAGAGTTCTTCGGTAGGTCTTTAAGTATACCCGTAACCTGAAAGTCATATTGACCATCGACTTTCAGAGTTTTCCCCATAGCATCATCATCTCCAAAGTACTTAGAGGCCATTGACTCAGTAATAACTATTGAAAATGGATCTGCCAATGCACTAGCCTTGTCACCCTCGAGTAAGCCAAAGTCGAGCACCTCCCATAGTGTGGAATCAGCGAAAGCAAAATTTGGTTCTTGGAATTTCTTTTCCGGTCCATTAGCTACAGAGAATTCTTCTATATGAAGCCTTACGAAAGCTTCAAACTCAGGGAAATCACTCTTGAGTGCCGGACCAATAGCACTGTATGCATTAGCCAAATAATTATCTCCTCCATCCGAATAGTTGACTTCAGTAATCCGATAGACCCGATCGTAATCTTTATGGAATTTATCAAATGAGGACTCGTCTTTTACATAAAAGAGGATGAGTAGGAAGCAGGCCATTCCTACTGCCAATCCAAAGACATTGATGGCGGTATGCCCCTTGTGTTTCAACAAGTTCCTCCATGCCATTTTTAAATAGTTCTTAACCATGATTCTGTTGTTTTGAGTTTTCAAAACATGAGATAAGCAATTAGAGCTATTTTCTAAAAAGAAATAGAAGTACTATATCATAATGTAGATAGAGAGTCCTTTTTGGTAGACTAGTCTATACCTCAATATCATCGCAAAGCTCCTGATACCAAGCTTCTCCATATTTACGAATCAATGCGTCTTTGAGAAACTTGTAGATGGGAACTCCCAGTTTCTCGCCTAATGCACAGGCAGCGGAACAAATTGACCATCGGTCGTAATTCAGCGCTTCATAGTGGTCGTACTTAGTTATTCTTATCGGGTATAGATGGCATGAAATGGGTTTCTTGAACTTAGTCTTACCATCAATGTAAGCTTGCTCAATCCCACATTTCAAAACATTTTTTTCGTCATAGATGGCGAAAGCGCATTCTTTACCACCAATTGTAGTAGTGGAATAGTCTCCTTCAAAATCTTTAATATAAGTGCCTTCTTTCTCAATAGCCGCGATACCCTCTGGAGATAAGTATGGTTTTACAACCTCATAGCACTCTTCAAGTTCTTTGAGTTCAGATTCTTCTAGTGGGGCTCCTAGATCTCCTTCAACACAGCATGCTCCTTTACACTTGTCAATATCACAAACAAAGAACTGTTCTTTGATATCATCACTTATTACTGCGTTCTCTATTAAAATCATGACACTAATTTTTCAAAGGCAAATATAACCATCACATCATCTAATCGAATCAAAATGCTAAATTGCAGCGATTTTAATCCATGAGTCAATCCGTAAAAATTTCTGGTGTCATTATCACCTTTAATGAAGAAGAGAACATCAAAAGATGTCTAACCTCACTTGAAGGTGTTTGCGATGAACTCTTGGTGGTCGATTCCTTTTCAACTGACAGAACTAGAGAAATTGCCAAAGGACTTGGAGCCAGGGTTATTGAAAATCCTTGGAAAGGTTTTCTTGACCAGAAAAACTTTGCCCAAAACGCTGCTCAATATGACTATGTCTTACAATTAGATGCTGACGAAGAACTTTCAGAAAGCCTAAAGGCTCAGATAGCAACCGTTAAAAACTCTTGGTCATATGATGGTTATTTCTTCAATAGGTTCACTAATTATTGCGGAAAATGGATCAAACATTCCGGATGGTACCCTGATTCAAAACTGAGGCTTTATAATCGAAAAAAAGGAAATTGGCGGGGATTAGACCCTCACCCAGAAGTGATTATGAAGGCAGGTAGTTCAACAGTTGCCATAAAGGCAGATATCAATCACTATTCTTATACGAGTTATGAAGATCACATCAATCGTTCTGCCAAATACGCTAAGGAAGCGGCACTAGCAATGAAAGCTATGGGTAAGAACCCGAGTATTATAAAACTAATTGCCAGTCCATTTTACAGGTTTATCAATGATTATTTTTTTCGAGGTGGATTTAGAGATGGATTTGAGGGTTTGATCATATGCAAAACAGCCAGTTATTATACTTTCCTTAAATACATGTATTTGAGGCTCATTCATAAAGGCAAATCTGTAGAATGAACAAGTTTCTGGATTATATAGCCCTTGATGGAGAGCACAAGAAACAAACAAGGTTTTTGATGCTCATCATCGCCTTGCTCTACCTTTTTAACTTTCATGTCAATGACATTTGGACTCCTAACGAAAGCTTTTACGCTGAGGCTGTCAGAGAAATGTTCGAGTCAGGAAACTTTCTAGAAATATTTTATAATTATGAGCCGAGATACAATAAGCCCCCTCTCACCTATTGGTTAATTGCCACTTCTTCATCTATTTTCGGGCTGAATGAATTTGCCATTCGTCTTCCAATCGTTCTTATGGCTTTAGGTAGTATCTGGTTTACTTACCTAATCGGAAGGCAGCTCTATGGCAATAAAGGAGGGCTCTATGCCATGATCATGATGGCCTTCAGTGTACAACTGCTTGCTGTCAAACAGTACGCCTCACCAGAAATACCTTTGACCTTTTTCTTTACCCTGACCATGTATTATTTCTTAAAAGGGTTCGAGTTGAAAAAGGGTAAATACATGATATTAGCCTTCGCCATATTAGGCCTGACAGTGCTTACCAAGGGATTCCCATATATTATTGTTATTGGAGGGATTATTGGCCTCTATGTATTGCTGAAGGGGCCTTTCAAATGGCAAAGAATCTGGGATGATATCAAACTACTAAAACTACACCTTGGTATACCTATTACACTGTTAATTGGCCTCAGTTGGGTTATCTTCATGTATATAAAAGATGGAGCTGAGTTTTGGGAGATTTACTATCGGGAAACCTTCGGCAGGGCACTAAGTAAGAAGACGAATGGCCCTAAACCATTCTTCTACCTTGAAGTAATCTCTTGGAGTATTCTTCCGTATTCGCTGGTATTTTTCTTTGCGCTAATCAAATGGATAAGAGATTGGAAAAGAGCTTCGGCAGTACTATTTCCCATCTGCTGGTTTATAGTCATGTTCATTGTATTCACAATAGCCAAGGGGAAAATACCCACCTACATGATTCAAGCGCATCCAGCTATGTTACTGATGATTGTTCCTCTTCTGTTGCAATATGAGCCCAAATCAACTCTTTGGAAAGCCATATGGTCCGGTAGCTTTTTATTTCCTGCGGTTCTGATCATCGCTGCTAATGTGATTGCTATCCAACAGTTAAACCTTCACCCACTTACCTATTTAGCACCTGCGCTAGGTTTAGCCATATTGATTTACTTCCATTTCAGAAAAGTGGAATCCAAAAATCAACTCTTGGTGGCAGCCCCTTTCTGGATCATTCTACTCTTTCTTTTTTGCTTCGCAACTGTATTACCAAGACTGGAGAAGTTTAGACCTTATGATGAGATTGGTCAGGTACTAAATGAAAGTACCGTGGTAAGTGAAAAGACACCAATCCTAATAGAGGCTACTTTAATTCATAATATCCCTTATTACGCCAAACGTTTTGCTCAACGGGATATGACACCCGAGCAAATCAATAATAAAACAGGTGAAACCCTTGCCTTAATTAGAGATGAGAGTTTATCAGAACTATCCGGTTTTGAGTTACTATGGTCAGGTTTCATCTACGATTTTCCTAGTGAATCGCAATTTGCTAAATTCATTATAGCATGTATAGATGCCGAAAATGGGGATTTATCTAAGTTCGCCAAGTACCACCTTGTTCATCGAAACCAATAAAAGGTTATGTCAAAAGGGAATTTTTCTAAAATCAAGTTTTTGTATCGCGCTGTGAAGTATAGATACAAAGACGATGCACCTGAGTTAGGGTATATCCTTAAGAACATCAATTCTGGTGATTCGGTATTGGACATAGGTACACATAAAGGCGGTTACCTGCATTGGCTGAGAAAGGCAGTTGGCGATAGTGGCTCAGTGATAGCATTCGAGCCGCAACCAAGTCTTTACAAGTATGTGAGTGAGGCTATCAACGCTTATGGTTACAAAAACATAACACTTCACCATGCTGGTGTGTCTTCTCGAGAGAGTACGCTAGAATTATTCATCCCAAAGGCCGAGGGCCTGACTTCACCTGGGGCTACTTTTGAGAAAAGACATGACACTAAGGACGGACACTTCATTACAGTACCAGTAATACAGCTTGACAAGCTTCTCATGGATAGAGTAAAGCCAGTGAACTTTATAAAAATGGATGTAGAAGGTCACGAACTTCAAGTTTTTAAAGGTGCCAATGACATTCTAACAGTCGATAGACCAAAACTCATATTTGAGTGTGAAAATCGGCACTTGAATAGCATCAAAGTAGAAGACGTTTTTGAGTATTTGAAATCATTAGATTACCAAGGCTTCTTCTTCTTAAATGGAAAGCTCACTAGTATAGATCAATTTGATGCTTCAAAACATCAGGCTATTGATGATAATAAAGAGATTATCAATAAGCAGCTCTACTCCAATAACTTCGTCTTTGAACCAAAGAACTGATATGGGATTTATTCGATCGATAAAAAATATTGCTAATAGTTTATATGCCCCGATTCAAGATAAATTAAAGCTCTACTATCGACCTAAGCAGTACATTAGGAAGTTCGGCAAACCTAAGGGTTTAGCCCTTTACCATAAGTTTTATACCGATACTAAGGCAAATAGAGTAGTAGACTTCAATGTGGAAGGGTATTCGGCCAAACTCTACCTAAGACAAGAAACTTCAGACGTACCTACATTTCAACAAATCTTTCTGAATACCAGATATGAAATGGAGTTACCGTATGTACCAAAGACTATAATTGATGGTGGAGCAAATGTCGGATTTGCTTCTGTTTTCTTTGCAAATAAGTATCCAAATGCAGAAGTATTAGCCGTAGAGCCCGATAGCTCTAACTTCGAATTAGTTCAAAAAAACACAAAGGAATTCTCAAATATCAAAGCATTAAAATCCGCTATTTGGGGAAAAACCTCACATCTTAGAATCAAGAATCCTGATTTTGAAAAGTGGGCATTTGAAGTGGAAGAGACTGACGAATCAGCAGAGGGTGCCTTTCAAGCCTACTCCATTAGTGACTTGATAACACAAATGGGATGGGAATCTGTAGACTTTCTTAAACTAGATATTGAAGGGTCCGAAATGAACGTATTCACCTCTGATTATGAATCCTGGTTACCGAAAGTAAAGCTTCTAATTGTAGAGCTCCACGAAAAAATGCAACCTGGGTGTACCCAGGTATTTGAACAAGCCGTTTCACGATACAGCTTTACAAAAACTGTTAGCGGTGAGAACCTTATTTATATTAACGAAGACCTAAAATAAAAATGGGCCTTACGGCCCATTTTCTAATCTCACTATACTCCTTAATTCTAGTACCTGTAGTGCTCTGGCTTATAAGGGCCTTCAACAGTAACACCGATATACTCAGCCTGCTCTTGAGTAAGCTCTTCAAGTTCCACACCAATATTGGCAAGATGAAGTTTGGCTACTTTCTCATCCAAGTGCTTAGGCAGTGTATATACTGCGTTTTCATAAGCTTCTCTATTAGTCCAAAGCTCAATTTGAGCCAGTGTTTGGTTTGTAAAAGAGTTAGACATTACGAAAGAAGGGTGTCCCGTAGCACAACCAAGGTTCACCAAACGACCTTCAGCCAAAACGATAATATCATTACCGTTTAGGTTATAAAGATCCACTTGAGGCTTAATCTCTATTTTGCTATCACCATGGTTTCCGTTTAACCATGCCATGTCAATTTCATTATCGAAGTGACCGATGTTACAAACAATGGTCTTATCCTTCATAGCTTCAAAGTGTCTCTGCTGGATAATATTGTAGTTACCCGTTGCAGTCACAATAATGTTAGCTCTAGGAATAGCGTTATCCATTTTCTGAACTTCGAAACCATCCATTGCCGCCTGAAGCGCACAAATTGGGTCAATCTCGGTAACAATCACTCGGACGCCAGCACCTGCCAAAGAAGCAGCAGAACCTTTTCCAACGTCACCATAACCTGCTACAACAGCCACTTTACCTGCAAGCATTACGTCAGTAGCTCTTCTGATAGCATCTACTAGTGATTCCTTACAACCGTATTTGTTATCAAACTTGGACTTAGTCACTGAATCATTAACATTGATCGCTGGCATTGGAAGAGTACCATTCTTCATGCGCTCATAAAGTCTATGAACTCCTGTGGTAGTTTCTTCGGACAATCCTTTGATTTCAGGTACTAACTCTGGGTATTTGTCCAATACCATATTAGTAAGATCACCTCCATCATCAAGAATCATGTTTAAGGGCTTTCCACCCTCAAACGCAAACAATGTCTGCTCTATACACCAGTCAAACTCTTCATCATTCATGCCCTTCCAAGCATAAACTGGGATTCCAGCTTTCGCAATGGCTGCAGCAGCATGATCCTGCGTGGAGAAAATATTACATGAAGACCAAGAAACCTCTGCACCAAGCGCGGTAAGGGTCTCAATCAAAACCGCAGTCTGAATTGTCATATGCAAACACCCTGCAATTCTAGCTCCCTTAAGAATTTGAGATGGACCAAATTCCTCTCTCAAAGACATTAAACCTGGCATTTCAGCCTCAGCTAATTCAATTTCTTTTCTACCCCAATCAGATAGATTGATATCTTTTACTTTATGTTCAAGCGTTTCTTGCATAATTCGTTGATTAATTGCGGCACAAAGGTAAGCTAAGTGAATAGGAAAATCAAAGATTGTCAAAAGATTAAAGAATGAAATCGATCTCCTTAAAACTAAAGTTTTCAGACCTCCCATTAATAGAAACGGATAACTGGCCAGACTCTGTTACATCCTGAATTGTCCCCTCAAACTCGTACTCTGTTCTGAACTTTAGCTTGGATCTATAGCCCAAAAGAGACCTCAAATATTCCTCCTTGATTGCCAAACTTTTACCTGCCTTCAGCTGTAGATAATAAGCTTCAACATTTTCCACTAACTTTTGAAATATGAGTTCAAGGTCACTATCCTTATCTAACTCATCTTTCAATGATGTCGCCTGCAGTCCTCCGAAATCAGACTGATTGACATTCAATCCAATACCAATGACTGAATAATCCAAAGTTTTCCTACTGAGGCCATTTTCAATAAGCATTCCAGCGATTTTTCTTCTCCCTACATAAATATCATTTGGCCATTTAATACTAGCCTCATTATCTGCCAGCTGGTCATTAACCGTCTTTAACACTGCCAGTGATATTGCCATATTCAAAGGATACTGTTTGGATGCTTCCAAGAATTTCGGCTTAAGCAATAAGGACAGTGTAATGTTCTTGCCTGGTGAAGCATGCCAGCTATTTCCTCTCTGACCCCTACCCTCAGTCTGGTCATCGGTTATTATGACAGTCCCTTCCGTGATGTCAGAGTTTCTAGCCATTTCCAGAGCGATGTCGTTGGTAGAATGACAACTTGGCATGTAAATAACCTTTTTGCCCAGAAATAAGGTATTAGCAAGGATTTTGTACAATGAATTTTTAGTAGTTTTGATCCTTAAAATAAGTTAAAAATCACTTACCCAATTGAATGAATTCTGAAGAATTGAGCAACATCGTTGTTAAGGGGATGGAAGAGAAGAAAGCTGAGGACATTGTTGTTATGGACCTTAGAGAAGTGAAAGGTGCAATCAGTGATTTTTTCATCATTTGCTCTGGAAACTCTGACACTCAAATTGAATCCATTGCCGAGTCTGTAGAACATGAGGTAAAAACAGATTCAAAAGAAAGCCCATGGCGTAAAGAAGGATTCACAAATAGAGAGTGGATTCTAATCGATTATGTGAATGTAGTGGCTCATATTTTCAATAAAGCAAAGCGTGACCATTACGCCATAGAGGAATTATGGGGTGATGCAAAAATCAGTCGTGTTTCTCAAAATGCATAGCTAACATTATTGTTAAGAGTGCGTTATTAAGTAGGTTTACAAAATTTAAAATATATAGAATGCCGGATAACCCAAGAAAGAAGAATATACTAGGCAAGCCAGGCCCAGGTGGTAAAAGACCTAATAACCAGGTTTGGATATTCGTATCCCTTATTATTGTATTTTTCGCTGTATCGTATTTCACAAGTCAAAGTACCGGAATTGCTATCACTCCATCCCGTTTTGAGGACATGGTGAAAAGCAATGACGTTGCACGTGTGGTCTTTATTAATGGCCAAAACACTGTAGAAGTTACACTTAAGCAAGAAGCTCTACAGAATGCGAAATATAAGACTGAATTAGACGGCAATAGCGTATTTGGCTTTAATAGCGGACCACATTATACAATCCAAAAGCAATTCTTCTCGGCTGAAGATTTTCGTACTTACTACGATAACTTCGTTGACACGAATAAAATCCCTAAGCAACAGCAAGTAAGAATAGAATTCGATGATAGAACAACTATCATGGACTTCCTTAGCACATGGGGATTCTTAATACTTATTGTACTATTCTTCTGGCTGATGATGCGCAGAATGACAGGCAATGCCGGTCCTGGTGGTCAGATTTTCAATATTGGGAAATCACGTGCGGCTCTGTTTGATGCAGAGAACAAAGTCAAAATCACATTCGACAATGTTGCTGGATTGGATGAAGCCAAAGAAGAAGTAAAAGAGATTGTTGACTTCTTAAAGAACCCTTCGAAATTCACCAAATTAGGTGGGAAAATACCTAAGGGAGCCTTACTTGTAGGACCTCCAGGTACAGGTAAAACCTTGTTAGCAAAAGCTGTTGCAGGAGAAGCAGCGGTACCGTTCTTCTCTCTATCAGGTTCTGACTTTGTTGAAATGTTTGTTGGTGTGGGTGCAGCTCGTGTACGTGACCTTTTCAAACAAGCCAAAGAAAAGGCGCCATGTATCGTCTTTATAGATGAGATAGATGCTATAGGTAGATCACGTGGAAAAGGTCAAATGCCCGGCTCAAATGACGAACGTGAAAACACGCTTAACTCATTGTTAGTAGAAATGGATGGTTTTGCGACTGACTCTGGAGTAATCATTCTCGCGGCTACCAACCGACCTGATGTATTAGACAATGCACTTTTAAGGCCAGGTCGTTTTGACAGACAGATTGGCATTGACAAGCCAGACATTGTGGGTAGAGAAGCTATTTTCAAAGTTCACCTAGGCCCTATTAAATTGGCTAAGGATATAGATCCTAAAAAGTTATCCGCTCAAACACCAGGTTTTGCCGGTGCTGAGATTGCTAACGTCTGTAACGAAGCCGCTTTGATTGCTGCTCGAAAAGACAAGAAGGCCGTTGATATGGAAGACTTCCAAGATGCGATTGATAGAGTGATTGGTGGTCTTGAAAAGAAAAGCAAAATTATTTCTCCTGAAGAAAAGAAAATTGTTGCTTACCACGAGGCTGGCCATGCGGTAGCAGGTTGGTTTTTAGAACATGCCGATCCATTGGTAAAGGTTTCTATTGTACCAAGAGGAGTCGCAGCATTAGGTTACGCTCAATACCTTCCGAAGGAACAATTCCTTTACCAGACAGAGCAACTCATAGATGAGATGTGTATGACTCTAGGTGGTAGAGCAGCAGAAGAAATTATTTTCAATAAGATTTCTACTGGAGCACTGAGTGACTTAGAAAGAGTTACCAAAGTGGCTTACAGCATTGTTACCGTCTATGGTATGAATGAAAAGGTTGGCCATATCTCATTCTATGATTCTAAACAGAATGAATACGGCTTCTCGAAACCGTATTCTGAAGACACGGCAAAGACAATTGATGAAGAAGTGAAAAAGATCGTTGATAAGGCCTACAAAAGGACTATCGATCTACTTACTGATAAAAAGTCTGAATTAGAAGTCTTGGCAAAAGAGCTTTTGGCAAAAGAGATCCTCTTCCAATCAGATCTGGAAGGTCTTATTGGACCTCGACCTTTTGAGAAGCAAACCACTTACGAGGCTTTTACCAATAACAATGGAAAAGCCCAAGAAGAAGAAGAAGAAGAAGAAGAAGAGGCTATTGAAAAGGCTAAGACTGACAAGGTGGTCGAAGAAGCACCAATAGTCGAAGACAATGTTGCTCCTGAGGCTTCTGCGGAAGATCCAAAGACAGAATAAAGAGATAGTTTCAATACATTAAAAATCAGGTTTAACGACCTGATTTTTTTATTTACACAGGTTTTGCAATTTTTACTTTGCTTCACTTATGAAATTAAATCCTGCTTCACATCAAAAAGTCTATTTCGCATCAGATTTCCATCTTGGGGTTCCGACAGCTGAGATCAGTTTGGAGCGAGAGAAAAAGATCATTCGCTGGCTAGATGAATGCAAAAAAGACGCGCATACGATTTTCCTTGTCGGTGACCTTTTTGACTTCTGGTTTGAGTACAGGTCAACTGTACCCAAAGGCTTCTCGAGATTTTTGGGCAAGCTGTCTGAGATAGCGGATGCTGGAATCAACCTAGTAATCTTCACTGGCAATCATGACCTCTGGATGTTCGGCTATCTAGACCGAGAATTAGGAGCTAAAGTCATCTACGATCCTATTGATGTTTTCATCAATGAGAAAAAACTCTTTGTGGGGCATGGTGATGGTATTGGACCTGGAGATAGTGGCTATAAATTTTTGAAAAAAATCTTTAGAAATAGATTTTTCCAATGGTGCTTCCGTTGGTTACATCCCAATATCGGCATTGGTTTAGCTAACTTCTGGTCGGGTAAAAGTCGTGCTCAAGCCAATGATACAGAACAGAGGTTCATGGGTGACGATGAATGGCTTTGGAGCTTCTCTAAAGAGATGGAGAAGGTCAATCACTATGACTATTACATTTTTGGCCACAGACATCTTCCTTTAGATTTGGAGGTGGGACAGAACAGCAGATATGTTAACCTAGGCGAGTGGCTTAACTATTACACTTATGCGGAGTATTCTGATGGTGAAATAAAGCTTAAGACGTTTGAGGGCTAGTATATACATATTCTCTTTTCTTCTCATTTACTTTTGTAGCCCTGCTCAAGAATTAGTCAAGGTTGACTCATTCAATCTAGGTTACACGCCTACAGCGGCTTCAATAGATAGACGAGGCTATCTGTATTTTTCAAATAATCAGGGAGCAATTGACAAATTGGATCAAACAGGAAAGCAGGTGTATCACTTCTCTCCCCAAAAACAAGGGACTCCAACATTAATTGATGCATGGCAAGGATTAAGGACCTTTGTGTACTACCAAAGCTTTCAAGAATACCTTCTGCTAGATAGATTTCTAAATACTTCTGAAAGGTATTCTATCAATAATAATCAGATCAGCAATTTTTCAGGTTTGGCAACACTAGCAAGCGACAATAACCTCTGGATACTGAACAATCAGGAATTAAGCTTGATTAAAGTTGATATTAATGACAGAGAAGTACTTGCCGAAAATAAGCTGAACCTAAGTCTAGATTTGGAGAATTGGGAAATGAAATTTATTAGGTCCTACCAAAACTATCTCTTTATTGCAATTGAAGAGGAAGGCATTCTAGCTTTTGACAACCTTGGTAACTACATCGAAAAAATCACAGGCCAGAGTACGAATAATTTCACATTCAATCAGGATGAGATCATCTTCATTAGTGATTCCAAGCTTTATATGGTTCACCTCTATAAAAAAACAAAAAGGGAAATCAGTTTACCTGACCTCCCTTATCAATTTGTACTTATGGAAAACAATCAAATTTTCTTAGTGCATAACCAAACTGTGGATGTATTCAAACTTAATTAGAGTTTGCGGGATCCAATTCACCTGTGTAAATATCCAGAATAGCTTTTCTTAAAAGGATGCTATACTTAGCTCTAATAAGCTCCAACTCACCTCTATTCTTGCCATTCAAACTTTGTAAATAAGTAACAAAGTCAATAGTTCCGCTTTCATATCTATTCTTTGCGAATTCATAGGCATTATCAAGGTTCAAAAGACTCGTTTTAGCCGCTGAATATGTGGATTGCGCGTTGACTAAATCCAAATAAGCCTGCTGAACTTGGTTGGTTAGCGTGTTTTTTGCCTGCTCTAGATTCAATTCAGAGTTCAAGTATTGGATTTTAGACTGTTGCATCTGAGTCCTGTTTTGAAATCTAGTAAAGAGTGGAATTCCAAGGTTTAGGCTCGCGTTTTTCCTTCTATTTGTATCAAACTGATCTGACAGATCAACGACCGAGCCATCTTGATTTCTTAAGTTGGAAGACCAGCTTGTACCAGTTGCAGCACTAGCACTTAATGATGGGAGCCAAGCGAACTGAGCAATCTTCAAGGTTTTCTTAGAAGCTTGCAGGTTTAGTTCAGCTGATTTTACTGCCGGAGAAAATTCCATTGACCTAGAAAACACAGTACCGTACTCTTCGATTTCTTGTTCTAGTGTTACATCATCACCAGTTATTCCCTCGAATGTGTACTCCTCCGTTGGATCTAAGAACAATAATTGAAGTAGTGTAAGTCTGTTGCTCTGCAAAGAGTTCCTCAGGTTTACAATTGCTAGGTCCTGCGAAGCAATCTGTGAACGGAAATTGTAAACCTGCTCCATGTTGCCAACTCCAGCTCTCTCTCTAATTTCCTGTTGCTCCAATTGTTCTTGCAACAACTCCTTTGTTTGTTCTGCGATTTTCAGGTTCTCACCAGTGGTAATCACTTGTAGAAAAGAGAATACAATACTTGCTTCCGTAGCCTGAACATTTCCTTTGACATCTTGCTCTGCCGCTTGATACAGGAGATTACTACGCTGCATTCCCAATCTATTGGAGAACCCATTGAATATATTGAGGTTTGCACTGATTGAACCACCTCCACTTAATGTGGTTGTGTTCACAAGCCCTCCTGATGTCTGGTCAAATGACAGACCTTCTGCCCAGTTGTGGGAAGCACCCGCATTCAACGAAGGCAAGAAATTAAATTTGCTTTGAGTAAAAGTAGACTTGGCAATTAGAGCATTATTTCTTGCTCTCTTAATACTTATGTTATTATCAAGAGCAATATTAATACACTCTTCGAGCGTTAAGGTACGCTGTCCAAAGCTTACACTTGACAGCATGAGGAATGCCAAGCACGTGTAATATATTTTTTTCATAATGGTGTTTTCTATCTTTTAGGCAATACAATACCAGGAAGCTATTTAAAAGCTTCTTTTAACATCCACCTGCCATTAGGCAAGTGGATGTAAACCCATAAGGGAATATTATTAAACTAGAGAGTTCTCTTTAGAATTGATGTTCTCAGATACTACCTGACCATCAAATAGGTTAATTACTCTGTGAGCGTATTCTGCATCAGTTGCAGAGTGAGTAACCATTACTACGGTAGTTCCTTTGGCATTCAAATCGCTCAATAAAGTCATTACTTCTTGACCATTTGTTGAATCCAAGTTACCAGTAGGCTCATCCGCAAGAATAAGGTTTGGTTTAGCAACTACAGCTCTAGCTACCGCAACCCTTTGTTGCTGACCACCAGAAAGCTGCTGAGGGAAGTGATCTTTTCTGTGCATGATCTGCATAGTCTCTAACACTTCTTCTACTCTCTTCTTTCTATCCGCAGCAGGGTACTTCAAGTAAATTAAAGGAAGCTCAACGTTTTCGTAAACTGTAAGCTCGTCAATCAAGTTAAAGCTCTGGAATACGAAACCAATGTTCTTCTTCCTTAGCTCAGCTCTTTGTCTTTCAGAATATTTTGAAACCTCTTCATCATAAAAGAAGAACTCACCTTCAGAAGGGTTGTCCAGTAGACCAATGATGTTTAGTAAAGTAGATTTTCCGCAACCAGAAGGACCCATGATTGCCACGAATTCTCCTTCGCCAATCGCCAGATTAACGTTGTTTAGTGCAGTAGTTTCGATCTCGTCAGTGTAATAGAACTTCTTCAGACCTTTTGTTGTAATAATGTTTTTACCATTTTCCATAATGTAAAAAGTTATCGGTTGTTTGAATTAATTTATTGTTTGATTATTAGTTTGTCTTTATCGTCATACCCTTCGTAGGATGAAAATATGACTTTTTCTCCAGGTTGTAAACCTTCAAGCACTTCATAGTGACGTGGCGTCTGGTTTCCAATTCTGATTTGTCTTCTTGTTGCAACGGTTCCTGACTCGTCTACAACGAAAATCCAGTTCCCCCCTGTAGTTTGGAAAAAGCTTCCTCTAGGGATTTGAATAGCATTCTTTTCTTCGCTCAATTGAAGTCTGATAGAGATGGTCTGCCCTCTACGAACACCTTGAGGCACTTGGCCTACCATTTCTACTACGAAAGTACCGTTATTAATCTCTGGGAATTTTTTTCTGATCTCTAAAGAGTAAGTAGAGCCCGCAAAGTCATAAGTACCTACTAGGCCTTCATAAACTCTTGGTAAATAGTGTTGATCAACATTTGCTTGAATTTTAAAGCCCTCTAAGTCATCAATTTGAGCGATCGTAGTTCCTTGACCAATACTCTGACCAATTTCAGCATTTACAGTGGACAATAGTCCATTAACAGGTGCAGTAACCCACAAATCGTCTAACTGGCCTTCAACAATTCTCAAACTCTCTTGAGATGTGATGAGCCTTTGGGTGTTTTGACTAACCTGATTCACAGAATTAAGAGAATCAAATTCTTTCGTTTTTATAGTGTTAACACGTGTTGCTATTAAGCGATCATAAGTACGCTTTGAATTAAGATATTCTTGTTCAGAGATTACTTTATCCTTCCAAAGCTGTTGATTTCTTGTATAAACGTCTTTCGCAGCATCAATATCAAAATCAATCCTGATTACTTCGGCATTCGACCTAAAGAGAGACTGTTTCAAACCATTGTTGGTATTTTCTATCTCATTCCTAAGACGGTTGGTTTGAGTTTGTTGACTTATATAGTTCATTTCGAGAGAACTATTCTCAAGTTTAAGAATTGTATCTCCTTTTTGAACTTCTACACCGCCTTCCAAGAATTTTTCTTGAACGTTACCACCTACTTTCGCGTCAAGCCTGAATGTCGCTTTGGGTTGAACTGTTCCTTCTATAGGTATGTATTCTTGAAATGGTCCTTCAACCACTTCGGCCATACTGATTTTCTCTGAATCTACATTGAGTTTTGAAGCCTTATCGGCAAAAACAAAAACATATAGTATAAGGAATACTAATCCTGCGCTACCAAGTACTGTTACGACCCGCTTGGTAGTGAATGTTTTCTTTTTGATTTTTTTATCCATTGCTGTTGTTATAGTGTTTTCTAATCCGGCCAGCTATAGACAACAAGAGTGCCACTTTTTCAAAAAACTGATTTACAGCTTGTTACGACAATATTATAGATTTCAGTCTGGCTCAAAGTGTACAATTATAACACACGGATTGATCGTATTCGAACACTTTATGGTTAAGACTATTGACAGGAGGGAATAAAAAAAGGCTCAGTATGGTCAGTACCGAGCCCAAAGGTCAAAAACTCAAAATATCTGAATTAATATTTAAATTAATTCAAAACAACGTGTGCAATATATGTACTTTAATCACTTCTGCAAAATCTTCGTTCCTTAAATATTGTGTTTTTTTATACCATCGGTTTCAGTTACATGTACATACCCTTTATATAAAATTCATCCTTCAATAATTACAATTACAATTGAACATGGAAATTAGACACAATCATTATCCTCCAATGAAAGCTCAAAAACATGTCCATATTCGATCAATTTTTGTTACGGATTCGGACACATAAGTATCTAAAACCTATATATTAGATGCATTAAGGCTATTGGCACTATTTAGGCTTAAGAAACGCCATTCGAATAAACTAACGACACTGTGGATAAAGAATTAGGTAAGATTTTAATAATCGATGATGATGAGGATGTTTTGATTGCAGCTAAGCTGCTCTTGAAAAAACATGCCAAAGAAGTAATCATAGAGAAAAACCCTAAGAAGATTCCGTTCTTAATGAACAATGGTACTTATGACGTCATTCTGCTGGACATGAATTTCAGCAAAGACATTACAAGTGGCAAAGAAGGTTTCTATTGGTTAGAGCAGATTCTTGATGCAGACCCACAAGCTGTCGTCATCCTAATAACCGCGTTTGGTGATGTTGAAATGGCTGTCAAGGCACTAAAAGAAGGTGCTACAGATTTTGTTTTGAAGCCATGGCAAAATGAAAAACTCATCGGTACATTATCTGCAGCTATCAAACTAAAAGAATCTTATAAAGAAGTCGATAAGCTTAAAAGTGCTAAGAAACAGTTAGAGGACGATATCAATAAGCCTTTCAAGGATATAATTGGTGACAGTCCGGCAATGAAAAACGTCTTTAGTATCATTGACAAAGTTGCTGGCACTGACGCCAACGTTTTGATACTTGGCGAAAATGGTACCGGTAAAGAATTAGTCGCTAGAGCGATCCATCAAAGATCATTACGAAAGGACAATGTATTTGTAGGTGTCGATATGGGAGCCATTACTGAGACTTTGTTCGAGAGTGAGCTCTTTGGGCACAAGAAAGGAGCCTTCACGGATGCTAAAGAAGACAGAGCAGGTCGCTTTGAAATCGCTACTGGCGGTTCTCTCTTCTTAGACGAAATTGGCAATCTCAGTATGCCATTGCAATCTAAATTATTATCGGTTTTACAAGGGCGACAAGTGACCCGCATTGGGTCTAACAAAGCTGTTGATATTGACATTAGGCTCGTCTGTGCAACAAATATGCCTGTCTATGACATGGTGGCTGAAAATACTTTCAGGCAAGATTTGCTATACAGAATTAACACGGTAGAACTTCACTTACCTCCTCTTAGAGAGAGACAAGATGATGTAAATCTCCTTGCAGAACACTTTGTTAAGGTTTACTGTGATAAATATCGCAAGCCTCACAAGAAAGTAGCTTCCTCAACAATGAAGAAGCTTAGCAAATACCCTTGGCCAGGGAACATCCGTGAACTACAGCATGCTATTGAGCGAGCAATAATTATGAGTGAGGGCAATATTCTTATGCCTGACGATTTCTTCTTCCTTGTTCAGAAAACAGATAGTCAAACCGAAGCTGTAGACAACCTTAATCTTGATGATGTCGAAAAGAACATTATCCTAAAAGCTGTCAACAAACATTCGGGCAACATATCGAAGGCTGCCAAAGAACTTGGACTCACAAGAGCATCATTATATAGACGTTTAGAGAAGCATGGGCTTTAAAAATATTCGGCTACTTCTCGTACTCCGAATAGTTTTACTGATCGGTTCAATTATGCTTTTGGCATATGTGGTATTTCAGGTACCTAATAGTGTCAATACCACCTTTTTGACAATGATCATTGCCATTCAGATCTATTTCTTGGTTAGGTCTATTGACAAGACTAATCGAGAAATATCTGGCTTTCTGAGTTCAATCAAATACGATGACTTCACTACCACCTACCCCACTCATGGTCGTGGACAGTCAATGAATGAACTTTATAACGAGTTCAACAATGTAATCAAGAAGTTTAGAGAAATACGCGCTGACAAAGAAGCCAATTATCATTACTTCCGAACAATTGTTCAGCACGTTGGCATTGGACTTATCACTTTCAACAAATTAGGTGATATTCAGATTATCAACAGCTCTGCCAAAAAACTAATTGGTATAGAATCTATTACTAACATCTTCGAGCTGAGTAAGGTCAGTGCAAAACTGGTGGAATCATTAGTGAAGCTCAAGACTGGTGGAAGCGCTCTTATTGAGCTTACGAATGAAGGTAATCGTACTCAACTTTCGGTTTACGTGATTGAGTTGGTTTTAAGAGGCGAAGAATTCAAACTAGTCTCTATACAGAACATCCAAAGTGAACTGGAAGAAAAAGAAATGGAGGCATGGCAAAACCTGATCAGGGTTTTGACACATGAAATCATGAATTCTGTGACTCCTTTATCTTCCTTAGCTGCGACTGTAGAGGAAAACCTTGTAGACAATATTGAAGATGATGTTCCAATAGAAAAGGAAGAGCTAGAAGACATTTACCTCGCAGTCCAAACGATCAAGCGAAGAAGTGAAGGACTAATTCGTTTTGTATCTGACTTTAGAAACTTAACGAGAATTCCAGAGCCAAAACTTCAAGAGATAGAAGTTCAAAAAGTGCTAGATCATATCAGTCTTCTTTTGAAACATGAAATAGCTGCTAAGGGTATCGACTTCAGACTAAAAATTGAGCCGAAAGGCTTGATGTTTAACATAGACAAGGAGTTAATCGATCAGGTACTGATTAATCTATTGCAAAATGCAATTCATGCCCTAGACGAGAATGATGGAGACAAAATGATTATCCTAAATGCCTTCATTAACGAATACGGAAGGCCTACGCTTACCATCAGAGATAATGGTGTAGGAATTGATGAAGAGGCACTCGGTAAAATTTTCATTCCATTTTTCACTACCAAAAAACAAGGTTCAGGTATTGGGCTAAGTTTGTCTAAACAAATAATGAGAAAACATGGTGGTGCTATTACCGTTAAGTCTGTGATGAACGAGGGCACAGAATTTACACTGAGGTTTTAAATATTTTAAAGGAATCGGTTATCTTCCGAAATCATTTCATTCAAGAGTCCCCAATGAGCAATACGCTAGAAAAAGTAATTCAAATACTTGTTGAAAAAATAGGTATCGCACCGACCGAAGCCACGACTGACGCAAATTTTATAAAAGACCTAGGTATCGACTCCTTGGACTATGCCGAAATAGTAATGGAATTCGAACAAACCTTTAATATCAGAATTCCTGATAGTGATGCAGAAAGACTTCAAACCGTGGGGCAGGCGGTAGAATATATAGAGGAAAAAATATCAGCTTAGAACAGGGTTAGTGTCGTCTTAGAGGGTTGACCCTCAGTAGAAAATCAGCCCTTCGTTAGGATCGCCAGATCTCTTTTCGTTAGCCGTACTCATATTGTGGATTGCCATGAGCGCTAAAACGCTATCTAAATCATGACTAGTCTCCACTTTGGACTCAGGAGCCAGCTGAAAGCCTCTTTTTCCCAATACTTGAAGCATAGCGTTGTAATCAGATGCCTTGGAACGATACCCAAATTCCTTTAATCCCAAGCCTCCGCCCGTCTGAACAGGATAAGTCTCAAACACCTGCACTCCTTCTACACTTAGTTGATCTTTTAGTTTGATAGCTCGAGCGGTCAACCCTCCCAAAAACATAGGAGACATGGCTTTCAATTCCTTGTCACATAAACGATAGTGATAATCTTCATATCCTTTCAGGTTAGTATAGACTCCTGGCAAAGACAATGGCGCATCTATCCCAACCATTTGAGGTTTTTGTTCCCTCACAAACTCGATGATCATTTGATCAGCATCCTGATTCTTTATGGACTTCTCGAAATAAATCAGTCCATCTTTTTGATAAGCGATCACGGTTGTACCTGCCAGTTTACTCCCAAAATCTATCCCAATTTTCATGACAAAATTATTGTTGCAAATTCAAACTAATCCTTTCATAGATTTGTTCTTTTAGCAAAAGAAAGGAATAATATGCTCACGTGGATTGATGTGATCAAATTTGCCAATAATGGCAACCCAAGCCCTGACAGAAGGGTAGAAAAAACAGAAGATGAGTGGAGGGCAATTCTCACACCAGAACAGTTCCAAATTGCAAGACTTAAGGGCACTGAAAGAGCCGGAACGGGCGCTTTCTGTGAAAGGCACGAACCAGGCCTATATGGCTGTGTTTGCTGTGGAACTCCACTATTTGATTCCAGAGTAAAGTTTGAATCTGGAACAGGTTGGCCGAGTTTTGCTCAACCCGTTAAGGAAAATGCTATTGGATACATAAAGGACACGAGTTATGGTATGACGCGTGTTGAGGTGGTATGCAATACTTGTGATGCACACCAGGGACATGTGTTTCCGGATGGCCCTGAGCCAAGTGGTTTGAGGTACTGTATCAACTCAGCTTCCATGCAATTGCTGGAAGATGATAACAAAGAAGCAACTGCAATAATTGGTGGTGGTTGTTTCTGGTGTACCGAGGCAGTTTTTCAGAGAGTAAAAGGTGTAAGTCATGTGGAATCTGGCTATTCAGGTGGACAGATTAAAAACCCGACATATAGAGAGATTTGTTCGGGAAGAACGGGTCATGCCGAGGTGATTAAGATTACTTATGATCCTGAAGTACTGGATTATGCTGATTTGTTGAGGATATTCTTCTCAACACATGATCCGACTACTTTGAACAGACAAGGCTACGATCAAGGAACGCAATATCGTTCTGTGATTTTCTATCAAGACGATAAGGAAAAGCAAGTAGCAGAAGAAATTGTCTTGGAAATGAAGGACTACTTTGACGATCCGATTGTCACCGAAGTAAGTCCGCTAGCAGCTTATTACCCTGCAGATGCAGATCATCAGAATTACTATAATGATCATCGAAGTCAAGGTTACTGCACAGCGATTATTGACCCCAAAGTTGCCAAACTAAGGGCAATGTTTGCCGATAGGTTAAAACCAGAGATGAACTAGTTAAACAAAAAGACCCCGCCAGTGCGGGGTCTTTTTCAACCTTAAACTTCTAACTACAATTGGAGAGTAGAATTAATTGTCTCCGGTAATGTCTTCAATAAAAGTAAGTTCCAGAATATCAATACTGTTATCACCAAAGGCCAATACATTTCCAACAGGATTGTTATTACTACGGAAATGGCCTGAGAATCGCACTTCACTTTCCTCCGTAATCAGAAAGTCTGGGAATTCGTTGTTACAGACCACACCTACTCTGAACGAATCTATGGTTCCTGGAATGAAATAGGTAATGATACGTTGACCGCTTTCTTCTTTGATGGAGCCAACACCATTTTCAACCGTAAGAATTATTTCTCCTGCCTCTAAACATGACTCTGGTAGTGTGTCTTCTTCTCCACAAGAGCTGATCACAACCAAGGTCATCATCAACAATAAGTATTTGAGCTTTTTCATTTGCCTTTGAGCTTTGTCTATGTCTTTGACACACTTCCATTAAATGAGGTTGTAATGAGACTCCGTTTTATTCATCACCTTCCTTGGAAAGCACTTTGAATGCCCTCACCAATTCGTTGCCTTCTGGGTCAATCACTCTTAGCACATGCTCACCGGCTGTAGGCTGTAAGCCCATGACATGTTGGTCACTGGTACTACCCAGGTATTTATCATCCAAATGCCAATGCAATTCTGAAGCTTGCTTCCGGTGAGTTGCTTCAAAAACCAACTGACCTCTAGTCCCATCTTGCTGAATTGGGATATATAAGGTAGCATTTGGTTCTGGATAGATCATATCCATCACCACCAAGGATAATTCTTCATTGGTACAATCGCTTTTCAGCGGTGGTAACTCTTGATAAGTAGGATTCTTTTTCTTGAAGTAGAAAGCCTGTTTTGGAGGCAATACAAACCAGTTCTTTGAGACTATATCATTCAATGGATAACACCCGGAATTTACCCTGAAAGACTCTGTCTTGTCCAAATGGACCCTTTGGTGATAAGGGCTTGCTACAGTTCTTAAGCCAACCTTCGGAATAAATACCGTATCGACTTCATCTGAGTATGGAGAGGCCAAATAACCACTCTGACGATCAACAGCTGCCACGGTCAATTCCCGCCTTGGAGGTAAAAACCAACTAGTCTTTGGCAATAGATTAAACACATCAAACATAATTGGAGCAGCTGCCTTTATGCCCGTCAACCCAGGCCTGCCTTCTCCATCGGCATTACCAACCCACACACCGACTACGTATTCAGGGGTAACACCAATAGCCCAGCCATCACGATAGCCGAAACTCGTTCCCGTTTTCCAAGCTACCTTTCGTGCACTCGAGTACATTTTCCACGAAGCATCCTCGTCAGGGCGATAAACTTCTAGCATGGCCTGAAAAGTAAACCATAGACTGGCTGCATTCAAAGGGGACGACTCCATTGATTCATCCACACTCGGTGTTTTAGCACCTGAATAAGTGGCAAATTCAAAGTCATTGGCCTTGTATAAAGCCGATCTACTCTCATTAAAACTTGACAGCGATCTGGCCATTCCGGCATAGATATTTGCCATATCCCAGAGTGTACCATCAGAGCCCCCTAAAATCATCGCAAGCCCGTAATGGTCGGCAGGTTGCGTCAATGTCGACATACCTAATTCCCTCAATTTTTGATGAAACTTGGGGTAGCCATATAGCCTGAGCATATTCACCGCTGGAACATTCAATGATCTCGCAATGGCCATATCGGCCTGCACTGCTCCGTCATACCTTCTTGTAAAGTTCTTAGGTGCAAAGTCAGCATAGAAGGTCGGAACATCAGGTATTAAAGTCTTCGGTAAGATCAGGCCCTCATCAAGTAGACTAGCGTAAAGCATTGGCTTTAGCAAACTCCCCGTACTTCTTGGGGCTTGAATCACATCTACCGAAGTCGCATGATCCTTGCCCGCTGTTAGCACATTACCGTTATACGATAAAACCCTATTGGCCTTCACATCAAGCACAAGGACCGCAGCATTGTGAATACCATCAGTTTTCAATAGTTGATGATGCGCCTCTAACACTCCATTCACTCTATCTTGAAGATGACCATCAACACTGGACAATGTCACCCTTCCTGACTGCCCATTACTGGCTAGGTAGTTAAGGAAGTGACTCGATTTCTGAGGCAAGTTGCCTGGTCCATCCGGGAGTGGCTCAGCTTTCGCCAATTCAAGTGAAGTAGCATCCATATACCCTTCGGCATAGAGCCTATCTAACAGTCGATCTCTTTTACCCTTTAGTTTTTCGTTTCTTCTACCTGGGAAAAGTAATGACGGTTGGTTGGGGAGTATAGCCAGTAAAGCAGACTCGGCCCATGATAAATTCTCAGGAGGACGTTGAAAGTACCTCCATGAAGCAGCACTTAACCCAACTGTATTACCTCCAAAAGGAGCATGAGACGCATAAAGCTTGAGGATACTAGACTTTTTATAGCGAAGCTCGAGTCGCGTTGCCAAAGTCATTTCAATCAACTTTTCGGCCAGCGATCGCCCTCTACCCTTTCGTGAGAGACGAATCACTTGCATAGTAATGGTACTTCCTCCACTGACTACCTTTCCCTTGCTTACATTCTGCCATAAGGCTCGGCCTAGGGCTATTGGGTTTACCCCTGGGTGCTGATAAAAGTGCTGGTCTTCAAATAGCAACAGTGCTCTTTCATATTTATCTGGTATCTCGGTGACCTCAGGAAAGCGCCACTGACCGTCTTGGGCAATTCTGGCAGACATCAATTCACCTCGAAAGTCATTGACCACGGTGGCATAAGGATCATCGAATAGCTCCTTTGGCAGGGCAAAGTAATACACTATACCCACCAAAGTGGCAAAGGCCAATAGCCATTTACGATATCGTCTTATATAGACTCTCACCGATCGCTTCTCTCAACTTTTACCCATTGACCGGCTGTATTGGCACTAATAGTATCATCATACATGGCTTCAACCTTGACCGCTGGTAAATAGTATTGCCCAGCATAAGTAGCATTTAGCGCAACTCGAAACTTCTTTCGCTCATTAGGTCTTAGGTCGAAATACGTGAACACTCGATCATCTCTAATATCACGATAATCATAGTCTACTTTTTGAACCGTGCCTGAAACTTCGTTCAATCGATCATTCAGTATCTCCCAACCTGAGGGGAAGATTTGGCTTAACGCCAGGTCTTTGTAAACTCCTTTGGTCCCTGGGTTGTAAATAGAAACCTCTGCAAAAAAGTCAGCACCCTGATCTAGACTATTCGGATCAATCACATTCCCGTTTCTATCGGTATAAGTGACTGAAAGGCGCAGGCCTTCCTCAGCAGGTTTTTCCTGTCCAGCAAGAGGCTGTCCTTTTCTGATCGCTCTCACGAAGAGCACGCCAGTACCTTTGTTCTCTACTTCTACCTTGGTAGATTCTTTCGCACGAATTGGAGCATCTACCAACACAATAGGTCTCGCGGTTAACACCTGTTGCATGGCATTATCATTCACCTTGTAGCTAGCTTCGACTCCATTATTGGTTTTATCAGCACCTGCAAACTTGATGATCGACAACAAAGCATAGGCCGTTGTTTGTGTACTCATCCACCGGTCTTCACTCAGCGATTTCGCTATCGATCGCATTAGCGTCAGTCCTTCATCCTGCATATTCAAGAGACCAAGGGTTTCAAGAATCATAGCGTTATCTCTGAGCATGGATCCGTAATAATAGTAGTTCGACTTTCTTGCCGACTCGATAGACAAATCATTAATGATTTCTCTGGCAACCTGGGCTCTGCCAGTGAGCGCATAGGCGGCAGCTAATCGCCATTTGGCTTCCAAACTGAGTCTTTCATCTTCCCTCAATCGATTCATAGCTCCGAGCTCTGGAACCTGTGCCTTTGCCAATACATATAAACGATAGGCTTGTACTAGGTCATCATTGTAAGCAGAGTACCTGCTCCAGCTACGAGCTCGTTTTCTCTGATATTTTTTCCAATTGTTTAGAAGACGCGAAGGAATGAAATAGCCTTTATCCTTGGCTTCCAAAAGAAAGTGACCTCCGTAATTCGTACCCCAATCATTGTCATCGCTATTGCCTGGCCAATAGGCGAACCCTCCTGTAGCAGTTTGGAATTTCCCGATGCGATCAATTCCAGCCTTCACATTCCTTTGTACATCCTCAACTTCTCTTTCGGAAAGCTCAGTAATGTCACTAAGGAATAGCTGTGGAAATACGGAAGAAGTAGTCTGCTCGATACAACCATGCGGATAACGCATCAAATAACTCAGCCTCCTACCCAGATTAATGGGTGGAATAACGCTCAGTTCAAGAGTGAACTCATTGGTGCCGACCATACCGACCTGTTCGAAGGTATTATTCAGACTTTCTCCTGATTGAAGGGTAAATTCCTTTACATCAGTGATAAAGGGGTTAGGGTTCCGGACTTGGACCTCGACTTTATAAGTAGCTCGCTCTCTACCAGAAGTAGCCACTATTTCTACTTCTCCAACACCTACTGATTCGCTTACCTCAAATTCAAAGTCAATAACCTGATCGCCTATTTCATCGAATCTCATTGATTGATTTTTGGCACTCACGATTTTCAACAAATCGTTTCCTTTAACACTCACTTGAACATCCTTCACATTGCCATCCATGACAAAAACCGAAACAGGTAGCTTGATTTTTTCTCCCGGCCCTACCACTCTTGGTAACGTACCGAGTACCATCAAAGGCTTTCGAACTGGGGTCGCCTGCTCAGTTTTTCCATAAGCACCGTCCTGTCCTGCGATGACCATTGTTCTTACTGAACCGACATAATTAGGCATCTGAAAGCTATGCGATGCCGACTCTCCCGCATTCAATTCAAACGGTCCCAAGTGCATTACAACAGGCTTAAACCGATTGGCCTTCACTTTTTCTGGCCTTGCTGCTGAGCCATCACCTCCGAGTGCGAGTAGTCGCGATAAGTCACCGTTATATGCTCCGATCACATCATCGTAAACATCCCAAGTCTTGACACCCAAGGCTTGTCTAGCAAAAAAGGTATTCCAAGGATCGGGTGTCCTAAAACGTGTAATATCCAATAAACCTTCGTCAACCACAGCAATTGTATAAGTCATTGGACTCCCGTTTTGCTCGGATACTTGCACGGTCACTTCAGACTCAGGCTCTAGTACATCTGGAAGTAGAATCTCAGGAGTTAACTTAGTGCTCTGATCACTGATATTGATGGGCACAATCCCATAAAGCCTAATTGGTAAATCATTTCTAGTCTGGGCATGAGGTTGTAAAAGTGTAGCATGCACATAGGCATTGGGCACCATTTCTCGCGTGGTCTCAAACACAAATTCGTTGGCGCCTTCTTTGGTTTCTACCCAATATGAGGCGACCACTTTACTCCCGTTCTCAATGCTTACCAATGCACGGCCTTCTGCACTGGCAGGAATGTTGATTTTTACTGGTTTACCGACTTCATAGTCTTCAGCATCGGTTGAAAAGTTAAGCAGTGCAGCTCCACCCGGTCTACCTTCTTCAGCCCAACCCGGCCAATCGAAGTAAGTGATGGCACCGGCAGAATGTCCAGACTCCGTGTCTCTTACTCTCACATAATACCGACCCCAATCTCGGTTTGGAATATTCAACTTAACAGAGGCCTTACCTTCATTGGTTTCAACCACCTGCCGATCATAAGGCTGGTTGTAGTTACGACTGATGTAATAAGCAAGATCATCAGAGGATCTATCCCACCACCAGCGCCAATTGAGCTTGAAAACCTCAACCACAAGACGCTTTTTATTTATTGGATTCCCTTCAGTACTAACTGAAACAAGCTGTAAGACATGATCTTTCTCAGTCAGGAGTTGACCTCTTCGATCGCCCTCGGGCTTCTGTATACCCACAAAACTTTCATAAGGATAAAAGGGAATACTAAACTGATCGATGCTGAAATCACCCCCTGGCTCGAAAACCTTGCCACTGAAAGTAGCGGTCAGCATGCCTGGAGAATTCGACTTCTTGTTTAGGGAAACATTAACATTCGCATGACCTTTTGCATCGATTGTACCACTGAAGATGCTCTCTTTTTCAGATTGAAATTCTTTTGCTCGGTCATCGAACATATAGTTAGGATAATCTTCGAAAGTGGTTCTAGAAGGGCTCAATGAAACATCAAACTCTGCTTTCAGGTTTTTAGCTGGCGCCCCACTCAACCACTGGACATCAAGATCACCTTTCAAGGCACCACTACCTGCAGTAATCCGATCTTTATCAAATTTCAAATCAATCTTCAAGCGATTGGGCTTTACAGTCTCAATCTTAATACGCTTGGTGAATTCAGTGCCTCCAATTTTAACCCTCGCTAGCCAGTTTCCGGTCGGAGCATCATCTTGCGTTTTGAGTGGAAAGTGATAGAACCCATTTAAAGATCCCGTCTCAACCCTCCTCACTTTCACATTTCCCGAAGGATCGACTAATTCCATCACTACTGGATGGTCCTTTGGAAGGTTGGCATCTGCATCTTCCAGCATAAAATTGAGGTAGATATTATCTCCAGGCCGCCAGACACCTCTTTCTCCATAGATAAAACCCTTGATGCCACGCTGAACTCTGGCTCCTCCCACATTGAAGTTACTCAGCGATAGCGAATGTCCATCCCAAAGCTTCAGGTATCCTCTTTCAACGCCTCTTTTAACAACCAGTAGAAAGGGCTTTCTGTCAAGATTCAGGCTCACTTTTCCCTCACTGTCGGTAGTTAGACTTTCAATGATTGTTTGTTGAAAATCATATACCTCCACAACTGCATTAGAAATTGGCTTAGTCGTACGCAGGTCCGTTACAAAAGCATCCAGCTTTCTGTTGTTTCCGATCTTAGCGATAAGCCCAAGGTCAGATGCGAGAATATTAGTATCGACTATTCTATTATTACCATAGTAGTAGCTGTCACTACAAGGATTATCACGCTCACGCCAGTCATAGTTAGCATTGTATCTGTAATTATAGTAGCTATCATAGGCACCGCTATTTTCCCCACTATTGGCATCCCACTGATCTTCTTCAATCTCACCTTCTAATGGCAACTCGTCAAGGGTACCCTCACCACAATTGTATAGTGAATAGGCCTTTTTAAAACTTAGCCTCACCTGATAAATAGCCCCTGGCTCGGTATTGATTAATTCTGACAGATCAAGATTGAAGCGGTTCCAACCCGAAAGGTCAAGTAGATTGGATTCGTCCAAAATCACACGACTTTCATGGATTGGTCTCCCAACACTTCTCAGTTGCTGATTGCCATCGAGATTATTGGTTTGTAGAAATTGAATGACATTGTCTTCAAAAATTTTGATGACCGTCACATCAACAGCCCTTAAGTTTACAGCATCAAAAGGCAATACCAAGCCATCGGTACTCGGCAGAATAGTTCCCTTATTGGCAACCTTAACTTCTGGTTTTGTTTGAGCAAATGAAACATTGGTATCAAAGCTGTTTTGCATTTTATAGTCCAGCTTGTTTTTGATACCCGGGTAAACCGAGAGTCTTTTCGACCCTGTCAAGTTAGTCGAAGTATACACCCTGACCTGGTTTTCGGTGATTGAAAACCTAAGATTATTATCATCTTCAAGGGTGATCAAACCGTGCAAATCCTGGCCTTCATTGAGCGGGTCTGAAAAACTCAAAAGCACATAAGGGCTTCCCACCTTAAAAACCCTGCTTGTCACAACTTTGAAGTCACTCAAGGCTGGAATGTCAATTTTACCCCTGCTAGATCGTACTACACCTATTGCTTCCCCATTAAACTCATAGCTAAGCTGCACAGCTTCATCCTTACGCTTTGCACCAGTAATGGTAAATGAGTGGTTGGTTCCAGCATTTTTATCAAAATCCCAGCGTATCTCTAATTCTGCACCTGGCTGTCGGGCTATTAAAGCTCGACTTATCTTCAATGTATCGGCATAATCTGCTGTCTGCAATTCGCCATTGACCACCTGTTTTGTCATGGGTTCATCAGAGTCGCTAACAACGCTCGTGATCCTAAAGTCAAAATCCTGAGCAATGGCTTCAAACAGAAACTCAAAATCCTCACTACCTTCTTCAACCTCGAGGCCTAAGTCCATTAGGTTCAGCTTAGCCTTGTATTCCTGTCCATTCTTTAAAGCACTGTTAGGCCGAAATTCAATAACGCGATCAGTAAGCCAGTTAACCTCGCCCTGCAGTGATGGGGAAAAACTCAAAACATCCTTCCGCTGCAAATCCTGTGGCACCTCACTGGCTAATTGTACGGTCACGAAAGACCGTGAAGAAACCTGACCTGTGGTATAAGAGGAAATGTATGCGGTGAATCGCTCATCCGCCCTCCGATCAAGCTCACTAGAAGACTCTTTCTTACTACTACAAGCAGCAATTAAGAATATGATCATCAGGTTGAAGATGGTTAGTTTGATACTTCTGGACATGCTAAAAATGATTAATTGTTGAAGGCAGTTGCCGCCTTAATAAATATAGAATATTAAGTAGCCAATTTGGCTTACCGATTTAATAACTATATTTTTAGTTTTTATTGTACACTGAATTACTCAAACTGTAACCTTTTTTTAAAAACTCACCTCCAAGCTTAAAAACTCAAACATTATGACCAGACAATCAAAATTCCTTTTCAGACTATTTGTCCTTATCGCATTCACATCATTTGCCCAACTAGCGACAGCTCAAACTACATCAAGCGATGCACATAAAATTGAAAACAAGGAGTTGAAAGCCTATGTAGGCGAGTATATCTATGATAACAATTCTGAGCAAGGATTTGACATAACAGTTAGTATGGATGGCGGTGCCAAACTAATGGCGCAGCCCACCAATAAATCTCAGCCAATAACACTTCTTGTGGCATTCGAAGAAGATAAGTTTGACCTTACTAATACCGGAGGGTTAAAAATGGAATTCAAGAGAAATGACAAGAAGGAAATTGTATCGCTCACTATTTGGAGTGACGGGCATTCATTTACCTGTTTGAGAAAAAAAGGGAGTTGATGCAACCTTGGAGATGGCTTTTGCATCTCACTAAGCATAAGGTCAAAACTCAACCAACATGCTTAAATCATATCTCAAAACTACTTTGCGGACTATTAAACGTAGTCCGCTAGCTTCTTTTATTAATATTTTCGGATTGGCCATGGCACTAGGCGTAGCCATTATGGTATATGCCTTTGTGGATATGGAGTATACTACCGACCAGTTTCACGAAAACAAAGGTGATATATACATGGCCACCTCCTTTCTTAACCGAAGTGGTCAGGAAGCCGAATATGGTATAACCCCCTCTCCTTTTGCCGAGGTCTTAATGAATGACTTCCCGCAAATCGACCGGGTAGTGAGAGTAGAACGATTAAGTGGAGTTTTAAAGAATGGTGCTAACGTATTCAATCAAAGCTTCAGTTTTGTTGACCCTGAGTTCTTAGACATGTTCACCTTCCCATTGAAATGGGGAGATAAATCAGCACTCAATCAGCCAAACAAGATTATCATAAGTGAGAACACCTCAATTAAGTATTTCGGTGATAAAAACCCACTAGGGGAATCCATGACCTTCGAATTCGGGTCTAATCGGTATACTTTTGAAGTAGCTGGAGTAGCCAAAAAGTTTCCATACAAGAGAAGCATGGCCTTTCAAGTACTAGTCAACTTCGATCAACTAAAACAGGTAAATCCGGATATTGACCTAACAAGCTGGGGTAGATTTCTGGATGCCACATTCATTCAACTTGACGATCCTTCGGCAATAAGCAACATCACTCAAAACGTACAGCAATATGTAGCGCTTCAAAACGAGGTGAGAAAGGACTATCCTGCAACGCGCTTTCGTTTCTTCGCATGGACTGATTTGTACACCAAGGGTGATCATATGAGGAATACCATCACAGGGAGTACAGATGGTATTGGGAGTCTAGTATTATCAATTATAGCTGGGTTTATTCTCGTCCTGGCGATTTTCAACTACATCAACATAGCGATAGTATCTGCAACCAAACGGCTTAAAGAAATTGGTGTTCGCAAGGTCATGGGGAGCACTCGGAAATCATTGGTTTTTCAATTTCTAGCAGAAAACGTATTCCTAACACTAGTAGCCTTGGTGTTTGGTTTTATCCTAGGTACCACCGTTTTAATTCCAGGCTTCGATCAGATGTTTGATATCGGAATGGAATTCGATATTGCTCAACCATCACTTTGGGTTTTCCTTTTGATATTGGTTGTATTTACTGGGCTTGCCTCAGGGGCCTATCCGGCATTGTACATATCCAATTTCAGCGCAGTACACATCTTTAGAGGGAGGTTGAAGTTTGGAGGCAAGAACAAGATGACGAAGGTATTTCTAACCTTTCAGTACATACTGGCCTGCATTGCGGTAGTTGGTGGCATAATGTTCACCCAAAATACTACCTTCCAAAAAAGTCAGGATTGGGGGTACAATGAAGAAGCCACCATTAGTGCCAACGTCTTTCCAGCCACAGAAGCAATGCAGTTAATGGCAGCAATGGAAGCCAACCCTAATATAGAATCGATAGCACCATCAAAACATCACCTCAGTAGACGGGCTACCCGAATGGAAATCCAAATCTTGGAAGAAGACTTGGATATACTCACTTTGGAAGTAGGGCCTGAATACATTGAAACCATGGAACTAGAAGTTGTTACAGGTAGATCGTTTGAAAAGGGTCGTGAAGCAGATTTTCAAAACGTATTGGTCAACGAGCGTATGGCCAGAATAATTAACCCAGAGGGTGCTCTTGGCGAACGCTTCAAATCAGATACCTTGAGTTATGCCGTAATAGGCATTATCAAAGACTTTCATCAGGATGACTTCTCTGAAGAAATCGAACCAATGATTATAAAGCTTAGTCCAGAAGATGAGTACTCTTTTGTTTCTATGAGAGTAAAACCCGGAACTCTGGTTTCCACTTATGAAGCACTTGAAGACAAGTGGGCAGAGCTATTTCCCGAAAAGCCATTTGGAGGCTTCTATCAAGAGGCGACACTTGAGAACTATTTCAGAGAAATTGACGGACATGGGAAGCTCATGCGTATTGTCGCATCTATGTGCATTATTCTATCATGCCTTGGATTGTATGGACTTGTATCGCTCAATGTTGCTAGCAGAACCAAGGAATTCAGCATTAGAAAAGCCCTAGGCGCTGGGTTGAAAAACTTAGCCTACGTCATAAACAGGCAATTTGTAGTGTTCTTGGCAGTGGCGCTTATCCTTGGTCTTCCAATAAGCTATATGCTAATGAGCTCACTATTCGAGACGGTCTATGAAGTACATAAACCCATAACTGTTATACCATTTGCAATTGCTTTTGTGATAGTGGTAGCCATGGTTATCACTACCGTTTCATCGCAGATTAGAAAGGTAATGACAACTGCGCCAACTGAAGGCTTAAGAAGCGAATAAAGAATTTAGGAGCAGGTTTAAACTTGCTCCTAGCTTTTTCCAACTATGAGTTTAACGGCCTCTCTCAGGTTTGCTGAAGCACTATCAGCCAAAGGTGATGGTGTCTCTGGAGTAATTTGAATGGTTTTTAGCCCGACTTTCTTAGCCGGAATCATATCACTTTCTCTGTCACCAATCATCCATGAATTCGTAATGTCAACATTATGCTTGGCAATGGCTCTTTCAAACATTAGAGAACCTGGCTTTCGTGATAATGACTTGCTGACGGAATCATAGCCTGGAGCGAAATAGATATCGTCAAGTACATTCTGAGACACTGCCTGAAGGCGTTGGTGACAGTCCATCACAAAGGCATCATCATAAGTCCCCTTAGCAATACCGCTCTGATTGGTCACAACGATCAAAGTAAAACCAGATTTCTTGAGTCTCATTAAGCCTTCGGCAACTCCTTCTTTGATTTTGAACTCATCCATTGAAGTTACCTGGTAACCCAGTTCTTCATTGAGAACCCCATCCCTATCTAGAAATACAGCTTTTTTCATTTAACAATTATTGAGACATGGTTGAAAACTATCCCTTTCCTGAGACGTTCAACCATTTACCGAAGTACAAGTGGCTTAAAGTAAATTAATTTTCACGACCTGAAGCCCGTATTTGAGATTATATTAGATTTGTGTGCCTCATATGAGCGATAGCCTAGTTATCATACCGACCTATAACGAGAAAGAGAACATCGAAGAGATGATCGAGGCAGTGATGTCTCAACCTTCGAACTTCCACTTACTTATAGTCGATGATGGGTCACCAGATGGTACTGGGGCTCTAGTCAAAGCGAAAATGGAGGCTTATCCCGATCGTATCTTCATAGAAGAACGCTCTGGAAAATTGGGATTAGGTACTGCTTATATCCATGGTTTCCGATGGGCATTAAAGCGAAACTATCAGTACATTTTTGAAATGGATGCTGACTTCTCTCACAACCCAGAAGATCTTAATAGACTCTATTCAGCTTGTAAAAATGATGGCAACGAAATGGCTATCGGTTCGCGGTACGTCACAGGAGTTAATGTGGTTAACTGGCCTATGAGTAGGGTTATGCTGTCATATTTTGCCAGTCACTATGTGAGGATTGTAACGGGCATGCCAATAAGTGACACGACTGCAGGTTTTAAGTGCTATCATCGATCTATTTTGGAAACAATTGAACTAGACAAAGTTCGGTTTATGGGGTACGCATTCCAGATAGAAATGAAGTTCCTCACTTGGAAGTATGGATTTAAAATCACCGAAGTGCCTATCATTTTTACCGATCGGACGAGAGGTGAATCTAAAATGAGTGGCGGCATTATAAAGGAAGCCGTAATTGGCGTAATGCAAATAAAAATCGGAAGCCTCTTCCGTTCCTACCGAAGAGAGATGGAGACCACTCAATTAATCGAAGCGAATGGCCTTGACAGGGCTAATTCTTGAAATCACCGCTGTCGGAATAATTAATACCAGTGCTACAATTACCAATGTCAGTAGGTTAATACCTATTGTACTCAACCAATTCCAATCAATCGGCACATGATCCATATAATATGTAGAAGGTTCTAGTGGTATCAGTTCGAAGTAATATTGAAGTACACCAAAGGCAATGGCGATCACATTACCAAGCAGAAGTCCTTTGATAACCAATCGCACGCCATTGTAAGCGAATATTCTTCTGATTAGTCTATTCGTTGCACCAAAGGCCTTGAAGGAGCCAATCATCTGGGTTCTCTCCATAATTAGGATGAATAAGACCGAGATCATGTTAAAGCAGGCTACAAATAAGATCAGGGTAATGAGGATATATACGTTCTGGGACAATAGACCCAACCAATCAAAAATCTGCACGAACTTCTCGTTTACCTTTTCGGTGTATTGCTCTACACTAATTTTCTGAATGATGGAATCGTCAGCCTCATCTAGTCTGTCCACATCTTTAACAAAAACTTCATAGCCACCCACCTGATCGGCAGTCCAGTCGTTAAGGCTTCGAATCATGTTAATGTCCCCGATGACAGTCTTTTCATCGAAGTTATCGAGGCCAGTATTGAAGATTCCTGAAACCACCATGCTCCTTCTGCGGGGAGGGTCCATAATGAAAACCGTCACCAATCGATCGCCCAGCTCGACATTCATCCGATCTGCCATACGTTGACTCAACATGACGGTGTTCGTCACTAACTTGGTCGTGTCAAAAACAGGGATTTCACCCGCGACCATATAATCTTGGAAGGCCTCACGATCGAAAGAATTGCCTATTCCTTTGAACAGCAAGCCAAAATTCTCACCATTGCGGTTTATCAAACCTGGCTTATGAGCAAACTCCTGAATGTGCCTTACATAAGGATCGTTTTTTAGTAATTCCATCCGCTCATCCGTAACAATGATCGGCTCTTCTTCAAAAGAGTTATTGAGCGAGAATTTCTTAATCTGAATGTGCCCCGAAAAAGTGAATATCTTATCCTTGATGTTATTCTGAAAGCCTCCCAGCACTTGAAAAGAGATAACCATTATGGCAATACCCAAGGCGACACTGGCGATAGCCACGCGATGGATGATAGATGAAAAACTACCCTTATCTGTAGCATTGATTCTTTTGGAAATGAAATAAGGGAGGTTCAAGATTATGGTTAATTTTAACGCAATTCCTCAAATATAAACGAAGCGAATGATTCGACTACTGCTCGCCCTCTGCATTTTTTCTGTTTTTGCCTGTTCCAATGCGCAAGAACTTCAGCTTGGGGCCGAAAGAATGGAGGCATACCTACCTAGTCTTGAGGAAAAAAGAGTAGCCTTGGTGGTTAATCAAACCTCAGTAATCAATAATACGCACCTGGTTGATACGCTGATTTCCAGAGGAGTCAATGTCGTAAAAGTGATGGCTCCAGAACATGGTTTTCGAGGTGAAGCTCCTGACGGAGCCAAAATAGATGATGCAAAAGATGAGAAAACTGGCCTGCCGATCATTTCCATTTATGGTAGAACAAAAAAACCAAGTCCAGAAATGCTCGAGGATGTCGATGTGCTGATTTTCGATATTCAGGATGTAGGCATTAGATTTTACACTTTTATCAGCACCATGCACTACGTAATGGAGGCTGCTGCCGAAAATGATAAAGAGGTCATTGTACTAGACCGACCTAATCCTAATGGCATGTATGTGGACGGACCAGTGAAAGACGATGATATCAACGCCTTTGTGGCTATGCACCCCATTCCAATTGTACATGGCTTAACAGTTGGTGAATTAGCATTGATGATTAATGGTGAAGGATGGCTAAGTGATGCCGTTAAATCAAAGTTGACAGTAGTCGCAATGGATGAATGGGATCATAATTCAATCTATGACCTTCCTATCAAACCTTCGCCAAACCTACCTAATGATAACGCAATTGCCCTCTACCCTACGCTTGGCCTTTTTGAAGGATCGGTAGTCAGCGTTGGCAGGGGAACCGATTTTCCCTTCGAAGTAATTGGGCATCCAGACTATTCAAAAGGCACTTTTAGCTTTACACCTCAACCTAATGGAGGCTCAAAGTATCCGCCCATGGAAGGCAAACTATGCCAAGGTAAATACTTTGGTGACGAAGCTGCCCCGAGAGAGTTGACCTTAAAATACCTTCTTGACTATCATGCTGACCTGAAGGATGACACCACGTTTTTTAGGTCCTACATAGACCAGCTTTCAGGGACTAAGGAGTTTAGGAAGCAGGTAGAAGCAGGTTGGTCTGAAGAAGAGATTAAAGCCACTTGGCAACCTAAGTTAGATGCTTACAAGGCCATGAGAAAGAAGTATTTACTTTACCCTGATTTCGAATAAATGCAGGATCTACGCATCATATATATGGGAACACCAGAGTTTGCAGTGCCAAGTTTGCAAATACTGGTAGAAAACGGCTTCAATGTAGTGGCAGTCATTACAGCCCCCGACCGTCCGAAAGGTAGGGGTCAAAAGGTAGCCACAACACCGGTGAAAGACTATGCCGTTTCGCAGAACATTCCCGTTTTGCAACCTACCAACCTAAAGTCTCCAGAGTTTCTTGAAGAGCTGAAAAGTTATAACGCTAACCTTCAGATAGTAGTGGCTTTCAGAATGTTGCCGGTGGCTGTCTGGGATATGCCCGAAATTGGCACTTTCAACCTGCATGGTTCTTTGCTTCCACAATATAGAGGCGCTGCACCTATCAATTGGGCCATTATTAATGGCGAAAAAGAAACTGGTGTCACCACCTTCTTTCTGAAACACGAAATCGATACAGGCAATATCATATTTCAAGAAAAGGAGACCATTGAAGAAGATGATACTGTCGGAGATGTCTATGGTCGACTTATGGAAAAGGGAGCACACTTAGTGCTCAAAACCGTTCGGGCCATCCAAGCTGGTGATTATCCGCAAGAGCCTCAAGACACGAATCAAGAGATTAAGCATGCCCCAAAAATCTTTAAGGAGACCTGCGAGATTGACTGGACCAAATCTTCCGAAGAGGTCTACAACTTTATAAGAGGCTTATCTCCTTACCCTGCAGCATGGACACATCTAAATGGAAAGAAGTTCAAGATTTTTGGAGCCAAAAAATTGGACTTTACCAGCGTTGGTGAAAAGCCAGGTGACTATGAAACGGACAACAAGTCTTACTTGCATATCCAAACCGGAGGCAATGCAATAGCCATCACCCAACTGCAAATGGAAGGAAAGAAGCGTATGGACATTAAGTCATTTTTACTAGGAAACACCTTATGATCAGGACAATAGTAGTAGCCAAAGCCAAGAACAATGCGATCGGTAAAGACAATGATTTACTATGGAGATTGCCTGATGACTTTAAGTTCTTCAAAGAGGTGACCGTTGACCATTTTGTCATTCTAGGTCGCAAAACATTCGATTCACTACCAGGCCTTCTCCCAAGAAGGACTTTTGTGATAATAACCAGGCAGCAAGATTATGTGGCACCAGAAGGTCACTTTGTGGTACATAGTTTAGAAGAAGCCTTTGAGCTTTGTGAAGTTCAGCATTCGCTAAAAGAAGTCTTTATTATTGGTGGTGGTGTTATTTACAAAGACTCCATCGATAAGGGCATGGTAGATAAAATGTTGATCACTGAAGTAGATGCTGAGATTGACGGAGCGGATACTTTCTTTCCTGAGTTTAATGAGCACGAATGGAATGAAGCCGGTCGCATTCACCACACTGCAGACGATCGCCACAAGTATGCCTTTGATTTTGTGACCTACACGAAAAAATAAACTCCTCCCCTTGTAAGGGGAGGTGCCTGAAAGGCGGAGGGGTATGAGAAACTTACATCACAAAACAATTTGGATTACTGGAGCCTCCTCAGGCGTAGGCGAAGCCAAACAACTCAGCCAACTCCCTCGCCTTCGGCACTCCCTCTTCAAAGAGGGAGATTAATATTGACAACAAAATCATTTCCAGCCTAAGATCATATAATAAATGAAAGTTGGCTGACCTGCGCGGGTGGAGATCCAACATCAGCGTGACCATCGACCGATAAAAAAACTAAGGGCACAATTCCACTTCGATGGTTTTGATACCTGCCTTTGTCGGCAGACAGGTTGGTCGCCTTTTCTTTTGTTACTTTTCTTTTGGAGAATCAAAAGAAAAGTAAATTCCACTGAATCGCGTATTTTACTGCCATGCCGTATTTACATCAAAAAACCATTTGGATTACTGGAGCCTCCTCAGGCGTAGGCGAAGCCCTATCCAAACGACTCAGCCAACTTGATGTAAACCTAATTCTTTCCGCAAGAAGAGAAGCAGAACTACTTCGAGTACAACATGAATGCGAGAACCCTGATCGCATTAAAGTATTACCATTAAATCTTACTGAGACTGATTCGCATGTTGAAAAGACATCCGAGGCCATCGAAGCTTTGGGTCAAATAGATATTCTCATCAACAATGGAGGTCAAAGCCAAAGATCACTAGTTAAAGACACCCTTTTGGAAGTGGATCGCGATTTAATGGAAGTCAACTATTTCGGTTCTGTGAGTCTTACCAAACTACTAATCCCCCATATGCTGGAAAGAGGTAATGGACACTTTGTGGTGATCACCAGTCTTACAGGTATTTTTGGAACGCCATATCGCTCAGGTTATGCTGCCAGTAAACATGCGCTTCATGGCTTCTATGACAGTATGCGAGCAGAGTTAGAGGATAGTGGTATCAAAGTGACGCTTGCTGCTCTTGGTTTCATCAAAACCAACCTGTCAATCCATGCGCTGAAAGGTGATGGGACGGCCTTAGGGTCAATGGACGATGCACAGGCCAACGGACTCAGCCCAGACCGTTGCGCTGAAAAAATCATCAGAGCAACTAAGCATCAAAAAAGAGAAGTTTATATTGGGAAAGAGTCTTATGCAGCCTATGTAAAACGCTTTTTCCCAGGCCTATTTGCACAAATCATTAAAAAGGCCAAGGTGAGGTAAAAACTGTAAGATGAGTAAACTTAAGCTTGAAAATCATATCAATGAACTGATAATTATCTGCATCTCTATAAAGATGGGTATCGTGCCAATTGAAAGAGTAACCACATTTTCGGATGAGACATTATTGAAAGAAGAGGATCCTCACCCAATATTCATTGACCTCTCCCTTTATTCCTCGGATAAAAATGCCATTCTAGAAATTCTTGGGACAGTCATTCTAGATAATCATCATTTGATTGACGAGAGTATTTTGATCAACATAATTGGTGAGCAATATGAAAAGGGCGCATTCTCTTTAGAAAACTCAGTTATGGCTCTGAATAAACTTTCTTTGGAATACGACCTGGACGAAAAAATCTCTTCGATGATCTCCTCGCTGGATGATCAATACCATCTAATTTCAAATGAATATGTATTAGAAACAATGATCGATTTCGAAAGGGAGCTAAAGGCATTTTTTAGAGAACATCACTTAAGCCAAAAAATGATCATCCTTGACTAAATAAAAAGCCATCCCTCTCGGAATGGCCTTAATTAATTTTCAGGCAGTCTTAAGCTCTTGGAGCTGGTTCTCTCATTCCTACCCATATATCATCTAACGTCATTCCCGCGTAGGCGGGAATCTCCTTAATTGAAACGAAAGACCTGCTCGTTAAGCCTTTTCTGCTCGGGATTCAAGGTCTTAATTTGCCGTTCTTTCCACTCGCGATTCCATTTTTTCATTGCCTTTTCTCGAGCAATGGCTGACTCAATGTTATCAAAAACTTCATAGTAGATGAGGTCTACACAATTATACCTCTTGGTAAACCCCTTATTTAAACCTGTTTCATGTTCATATACTCTAGATTCCAAATCGGAGGTGACACCGATGTATAACACAGTCCGGTGGACGTTCGACATAATATATACATAACCTCCTTTCTGCATAACACAATTTACTAAGAGATAGGGAGATCCCCGCCTGCGCGGGAATGACGAAACCTGATGTTGTTTTCGTTAAGTATTAAGGAAACTAGTAGGTCAAGAGTCTTTAAAACAAAAAGCCACCCCGATATATCGAGATGGCCTCTTGATTAAAGTTTTCAAACAGTATTAAGCTCTTGGAGCTGGCTCTCTCATTCCCACCCAAGTAAATCTACGATTCACATAATCAGGGTTAGTAAATGAAGCATTTCCCGCAGGGTTACCACCAGTCACATGAAAGTCAGAGAATGCTGCATTTTGATTCACGAATATCTGTCCTACCAAGTTGAAAGAAACCGGTGTTGCAGCCAGAGACATCTCGTCAGCAATGTATTCCTTCATTTCAGCATCGGTAGTATAGGCACCACAAGAAATAGCGCCATAAGACTCAGCCATTTCTTTAGCTAAAGCGACAGACTCTTTCGTGTCTTTCGTTTTGATCAAGAAAGCGATCGGGCCGAACATCTCTTTTGAGAACTTGTCCTTATCACCTGCTGTCAATTCAATTACTGTAGGTGTCTGTGTTCTAGCATTCTTAAAATAAGGAATGCTCTGTTCGATATTTCTAGTTTCTAACCAAGTCTTTCCACCAATTGCTTTAGAAGCACCAACAGTTCTTTCTGCGGTAGCAGGATTTTGGATAGTACCTGCCACAAATGGTCCGGCCTTAGGGTTGTTAATCAAACCATCCGTAAAGTCCGCAAACTTCTGTGCCACTTCATCGAATGAAACGATCCCGTCAGGAGTTTTAACTCCTCCTTCAGGAATAAAGAAGTTCTGTGGAGCAGTACACATCTGTCCAGAGTAAAGGGCCACAGAGAAAGTAATGTTCTGAATTACTTTGTCAATGTTTTCAACAGAATCGAGAATGATAGAATTTACTCCTGTTTTCTCAGTGAAAACAGCTTTGGGCAATGACTCCAAATACGACCCAAACTCTGAGTTTCCAGTAAAGTCCACGACCTTAACTTTAGAATGCTCCGCTAACTCTTTGGCTAGAGGCTTGCTTTGCGTATCAACCGCTAATTGACATACCTCAGGGTCAAAACCAGCATCTCTTAAGGCATTTCTTATCTCGGCAACAACAATTGCCATTGGTAAAATCGCACCTGGATGTGGCTTGACAATCACAGAGTTACCCATCATCAAATCGGCATAGACACCCGGTACGGAATTCCATGTTGGGAAAGTAGAACAACCGATCACAAGGCCAATGCCCTTAGGAACAGCTCTCCATTCTTTATTAATCACAAGGTTGTATTTGCCCATTGGCTTGTCCCAAACAGTAGACTCAGGGAAGCGACCTAGCTCTTCATAACCCGCAGCAATAGCTTCTAATGCTCTATCTGCAGCATGTGGGCCTGAGGCCTGAAAAGCCATCATATAACCTTGCCCGGTTGTGTGCATTGTGGCATAAGCGTTCTCGAAGAAGCGCTTAGAAAATCTTTCAAGAGAATCGATCAACACAGATGCTCTGTCATCTTTAGAGACCTTTCTCCAAGAGTGAAATGCACCTTCTGCACGTTCAATTAAAGTATCGACAGAAAAAGCCGGGTACTTAGTACCTACAGGCTCTGCAAAATAGGGAGAATCCTCCTCGCCAATCCATTCGCTTGCTCCTTCTTGCTTTAGTTCTTCGAAGTTGCCTTTTCTTAAGGCTTTAAAGGCATTTTTACCATCCTCATCCGCTGTTTCTCCATAAATTTTTGGAGATGGATGCTCTGGATATTGTGCATGAAAAACACGAGTATGCAAGGCTTCAATGGCCTTGTCTAAGATCTCTTTTTGTGAAGATGTCAATCCCATAACTAACGTTTGTTTGGTTTCGAAATTAAGATATTGGTTTGAGAATTAACAGACATGTATTGCTATTGTTAGACCACCAATAAGAAAAGAAGCATTCTTTATTACAAACTTGAACCCCTTGTCTGCATTACACACTTCCTTATTGGAGTAAGTCTATTAAATTCAAGCATGAAAAAAATGGCACTCTCCTTATTGCTAACACTACTAATAATTAGCTGTGCCGAAATAAGTCACGATGATCTTAATGGTAAATGGCAAGTGTTAGTAGACGATGGTGAGTATTATGAGCGCTGGGTAAGTGATACCTTAGTCATTTGGTTGAACTCTCAAGGACAAATTGAGACATGGGTAACGAGGATTTCAGGGAATGAGTTGATATATGAACAGTCTTATAATAAAGCTCTCGATGAATTCGGAAAAACAGAACTAGTCGAAAAAATAAAAGTACAAGATCACGAAAACCTCAAGATTAATTTGAAATCAAAGTCTGATATCACCTATCGATTAATTAAGATCAATGATCAAGTTTTTATGAAAGACTTTCGACTGATTGACTTTGATGAGGTTTTAAAAGAATTCAAAAAGAGACAATATCAGTACTTTGAACTACCAAATAAATGACTATGAAAAACTTCCTGATCACTCTTTTCCTTTTCTCTTGCTTCTCCGCCTTCTCTCAAGAAGATAAAAGGACAAAAATCATTGTTCGGACCAAGGCCAAGGACGCTAAATTCATTGGTACTAGTATGGGTGGTTCTATGATAGTACTGAGAGATGCACTAACGGATGAAGTTCTAGCTAAGGGCCTCACTTCAGGTGGAACAGGTGATACCGACCTCATTATGAAAACTGCTCATGAAAGAAACACCGATATCACAACTGGTGCTGCCTTCTATGAGGCGAGTCTTTACTTAAGCAAACCACAGTATATTACCATTCAAGCCTTATCTCCACTTAACCATGAGGAAGCTCGAATCTTTGCCCAAACACAAGTCTGGATGATTCCTGGAAAACATATGGATGGAGCAGGTATCACCCTAGAGATTCCCGGTTTCGTTGTCGATGGTCTCTATCCACAAACCCATCAGGGACTTTCGCTTGAAAAAGATAAAACGGTAGAAATCAAGGCCAATATGGTCATGATGTGTGGGTGTACTATTTCTAAAGGGGGCTTGTGGGATTCTGAAGAGATAGAAGTAGAAGCAATGATATACGTCAATAGCAGATATTGGAAAACGATACCCATGTCAATTTCAGAGGCCAATACCTTTACTGCACAGCTCGCTCTTGAGCAAACCGGTAGCCATGAAGTAATAATTACCGCCTATCACCCTCGGTCTAAGAATACAGGTGTAGATCAGTTAAATTTCAGAGTATCTAATTAATTGAGCATGCGATTTTTATTAGCCCTTAGCCTCTTACTTTTTACGGCTCCAATCTTAGCCCAGCAAAATGGTCCTTATGTAATCTATAATGCTAAAGGCAAAAAGGTCTCATATAAAAAGATGCTCAAACAACTTGAAAAACCAGATGTAATCTTCTTTGGTGAACAGCACAATAACCCAATAGCCCACTGGCTACAATTTGAGGTAACTGCAGCGCTACACAAGAAAAGAGATTTGGTTCTGGGTGCTGAAATGATTGAAGCTGATAATCAAGATGAACTCAGGAATTACCTCGGGGGTAAAATTGACGCGAAAGGATTAGATACACTGGCTCGACTATGGAAAAACCACCAAACAGACTATGCACCTCTCGTGAATTTCGCGAAGCAGAATAACCTAGACTTTGTAGGAACAAATATTCCAAGAAGATATGCCAATATGGTCTACCAAAAGGGCTTTGAAGTATTGGAAGGTCTCACAGATGAAGAGAAATCATGGATAGCACCTTTACCGATTGCTTTCGATCCCGACCTTCCTCGTTATATAAACATTCTTACAATGATGGGCGATCATGGCACACCTAACTTGGTTAAATCCCAAGCTTCAAAGGACGCTACCATGGCATATTTTATTAATGAGAATCACCCATCAGGAAAACTATTTATCCACTACAATGGCGCATACCACTCTGATTATCATGAAGGAATTTTATGGTATCTCAATAGGCTGAATCCATCAGCCAAAGTACTGACGATATCAACTGTGGAGCAGGATGACATCACCAAGCTCTCGGCCGATCACATTGGGAAAGCTGACTTCATTATCTGCGTTGATGCGAATATGACGAAGACCTACTAACGGACAAAAAATAGTGATTCTCAAAACATTAGTTACCCATAATCGGTATACCTTTGCGGCAGCAAATTCATTTGAATGAACGATCGCAGAACGACCAATCTTCTACTTCTTATTATTGTGATTCCTTTAGTATTCTATATGCTGAAGACTCTGTCGTTTATCTTCATTCCACTTATTTCTGCAATGTTCATTGCCTTACTCTTTTTGCCGTTAATGCGGTGGCTAAAAAAGAAAGGCAGTCCAAAAGCACTGAGCCTAATCATTGTCATACTCATTATTGCCGTCTTCTTTAAACTTGGGGGTGAACTTATCCAGCTCTCAAGCAAAGAGATTCTCTCAACAGATAATGCATACTTTGACAAGGCCAAAGTGAAAATTGCCTCTCTTATTTTCTCGGTTGAATCCTTCTTCGGTGTCGATTTCCTTCAGGACGAAAATGCCTTAGCCTCTCTCATCAACAAAGAGACTTTAAGCAAAAACTTTGCACCAACAGTTGGCTTTATTACCGACACATTGACCATGACACTGTCCTCAGCTTTTATGGTCATCTTGCTCCTCGCTGGTTCAGTTGACATTCAAAAAGTGTTGCAAAATACAATCTTCAAAAAGCAGTTTTCCTCTGTCAAAACCTTTATGAAAATTGAGAAAGACTTGATCAAATTCATCAAGGTAAAGTTCTTTATTAGCCTCTTCACAGGCATTGGTATAGGACTGGCCTGTTGGGGTTTTGGCGTTAGCTTCCCTGTATTCTGGGGACTCTTTGCCTTCGCTATCAACTTCCTTCAATTGGTGGGTTCAGTAATTAGCGTCATTCTACTCGCGGTTTTCTCCTTTGTAGAAATTGAAGCCGCTTCTTACCTCCTCTTCTTTGTTATTACCATCACAGGTGTTCAGGTGTTATTTGGTGGAATACTTGAACCGATATTCATGGGGAAATCTTTCTCCATCAATGTGATCACAATCTTGGTTATGCTCATGCTTTGGGGTTTTGTCTGGGGAATACCAGGTTTAATTATGTCCATTCCCATCACTGTCTTTCTTAAAATCCTATTCGATCAGTTTCCGAGTACAAAAATCATTTCAGGTCTGATGGCAGGAAATTCCGAAGGGATTAAAGTGAAAATCGGTAAATTGTAAGGCCCATTGCTTTACGATTTATGAAGAAATCTTTTCTCGCCTTACTCGTCATTGTTTTACTTTTCGTTGGATTCATTTTGGTGAAAACTTTGACTTTCACCTCCAGTCAACTAAAGGTTGATGTCATTGAAAAAATTACTATCCCGGAAGCTGCCATAGGTCATTTGCAACAAGCACTACGGCTGAAGACGATCTCGTTCGAGAATGAAAGTGAGTTCGACTCTACTGGCTTCGAAGCTTTCAACCGGTTGTTGCAAGAAAACTACCCCCTGATCGATTCGCTTCTCGAGCACAAAGTATTTAGTCAATACAGTCATTTATACAAATGGCAGGGTTCCGATGCGACACTCAAACCCATCGTCTTAATGGGTCATATAGATGTGGTGCCAATTGCATCTCCAGACAAGTGGACAGTCGATCCCTTTGCCGGAGAAATAAAGGACGGCAAGATTTGGGGCCGTGGTACCATTGACGATAAGTTTTCAGTAATCGGGATTCTAGAAGCTACAGAAATGCTCTTGACTGATGGTTTCGAACCCAAAAGGACTGTCTATCTTTCCTTTGGTCATGATGAGGAAATAGGCGGTGATAAGGGCGCTGTCTTGATTGCTGAATATTTGACTCGACAAGGCGTTGAAGCAGAATTTGTCTTAGATGAAGGGTATGCCATTACCCAGAAACTCATACCCGGTATTCAGCCTGACGCTGCACTTATTGGGATAGCTGAAAAAGGCTCGACCACGATAGAATTTACTGTTGATATGGAAGGCGGTCATTCTTCACAACCCGCCAAAGAGACAGCTATTGATGTGCTTTCCAATGCCATGGCTAAACTTAAAGCCAATCCCTTAGAACCCACATTATCAGAGCCCATGCAAGGCTTTATGGATCAACTTGGACCTGAAATGGGTTTTGTTAATAAGATGGCATTTGCCAATCGGAATCTGTTCAAGGGCATGATCATTAGTACCTATGAAAATGCTAGCGGGGCAGGCAATGCGCTGGTAAGAACCACTACCTCTCCAACTATCTTTGAAGCAGGAATTAAAGAAAATGTAATTCCCACTTATGCCAGGTCAGTCGTGAACTTCAGGATCATCCCAAGGCAAACGGCTGACGATGTAATGACTCATGTCAAAACGGTAATCGATGATGGGAGGGTCAAACCAAAGTTCTATGGATTCAACACCAACCCATCCAAGGTATCTCCCATTGATAGCCATGGGTACAAATCCATTAACAAAACGATCAAGCAAGTATTTGACAATGCCTTGACTGCTCCCAATTTGGTGATTGCCGCAACAGATTCTAGGCATTTCGGAAGTGTGAGTTCAAACATCTACCGCTTTGTCCCCTATCACATCAATGAAGACAATATCAATACATTTCACGGGGTTGATGAACATATTCCCGTTGAAGACTATAAAGATGCGATTCGATTCTATCACCAATTAATCAAATCTAGTCTTGATTAATTCTCATAAAAGAGATACCTTATTACTCACATTATGAGCAAAATATTCTTCTCAATTACAATTATCCTCCTTTTTGCTGGAGGACTTTATCTGGGTACCGGAGGCTTTATGCTTACAAAGTATGAAGGATACAGTGCAGAACATGCCGAATTTGAACGTCTGAAAAGAATAAAGAGTCGAAAGCGAAACGATATAAACAATGAAATTAAAATACTTAGTCAGTTACCCACTTCAAACAGTCTTGACTCTCTTATCAGTGTGAAAAAGTACGAGGTATATAGCTCATATGATGACGATGAATTCTTCATAGGAATATCAAGTTACCTCAACCTTGAACATTATGATGTTGAATTGCAACTCAACAAGTTAAAAAATGTATTCTCCTGGTTATATGGATTGCCCACTGACTTGGTCTACTTCTTGACTTCTTGTGCGTTCGGAATTGTAGGAGGGATCATAAGGCTCACAAGAGCATCAATAATTGGCCAGAAGCAAACGATTCAGAAACAATTTCAATACGTTTTAATGGGAGTAATGATGGGCATTATCGTTGTCGGTGTTTCTTACATCCTTCCAAATTTCTTATCATCATCGTCCATTGAAATCAATAGCACCACACTTATGTTCCTCAGCCTTTTTGCTGGTATCTTTTCAGAGACATTTTTCAAAAGGTTAGAGGCAACATTCAAATCCACTTTCAAAAATGAATAGATTAGGTTTAGTACTCTCGCTCTTTGTTATCTCATTTACATCCTATTCACAAGGCATTGAGAAAAATTCGCTTTACCAATTCAATTATAAAATTGGATCGAGCCGTAAGATTTTGAATAGCAATCAGTTGAATAAAAAAGGAACACTAATCGTGAAGAGTATAGATGACGTTCTAAAAGTAGGTCAACAGGTTGGGAACGTATTTATTATCGATCCGAGCTATACAGCTAAAATGGAGGAAGATGGCAAAATACAGATCAACCAATCTAGGAATGGTTTAATACTACAGTACAATTTTACCTTTGGACTTAATATTCCCTCAGCAGAAACAATCAAACTATTAGATCAACAGGGAGAAGTTGTGAAGAACTTTCAACTAACAACACGGTCGAGGGCTGTTGCACTAGCCTTGTGCTCAAATCACAACCCTCCAATTGGCCCACATGGCTGTGAACCCAGTGATGAAGGTAAAAAGGTGTGCCATGAAGAGCATAAATGTATTTTTTAGACTCTAAAACCAACCTGCTCCCAGGTTTCTAAATGGCCAAGGAATAGACGCCAGAATTAGAATTAAACCGATCAGATAGAAAGTTGCTACAGCACCAAACTTCTTAGCATCACTGGCAGCTCTCTTAGCTTTGCTATAACCCACTGTGATCAGTGCAATAGCGATAAGCATTAGCAAGATGTGTTCAACCGCATAGAATCGATAGACAGGATTCTTCATAAAGCCCTCGACAAACTGAACTTTCTCACTAATAAAGTAGAGGGCAAGGCCCGCTAACAATTGAATATGTGTAAAGACCATCGCGAAAAGTGTGATTTTCTTATCCTTAGCGGTCCAAGCTCCTCCTTTTTTCTTTGAGAATGCATTGAAGATTGCTGCTATTAATAATACCAATACGACCCACCTTAGGCCCGAGTGCATGTGTAAAAGTCCGTTGTACATAGCTTTAAGTTTGTTCCACAAATAAAGCACAGAAAAATGATAATTGTTTGCTTATTTAGGTTCAGTTCAGAATCGTCACAAAAAATGAAAGCTGCCCTTTATTCAAAGTTTCAAGGTCCCGTTACGATTGAAACTCTTCCTGACCCAGCACCTGTAGCAGGTGAAGTAGTGCTAAAAGTCGAGGCCACCGGCTTGTGTAGATCTGATTGGCATGGATGGATGGGACATGACAGTGACATTGAACTGCCTCACGTACCAGGACATGAATTGGCTGGAACAGTTGTTGAACTTGGGAAGGACATTACCAGATTTAAAGTAGGCGATCGTGTCACGGTACCTTTTGTTGGGGGTTGTGGTAAATGTCCAGAATGTGCTTCAGGCAATCATCAGGTCTGTGATAATCAGTTTCAACCTGGCTTTACCCATTGGGGTAGCTTTGCGGAATATGTTGGTATTCATTATGCGGACATCAATCTGGTACGTCTACCTCAAGAGGTGACTTTTGAAACAGCTGCTAGTTTGGGATGCCGATTCATTACCTCATATCGAGCGGTCGTTTATCAGGGGCAAGTAAAACCAGATCAGTGGGTAGCGATTCATGGCTGTGGTGGCGTTGGGCTTTCAGCAATTATGATTGCAAAGGCAAAAGGGGCAAAAGTCATTGCCGTAGATATTAATGAAGAGGTACTCAAAATGGCCCAATCCATCGGTGCCGATCACTGTGTTAATGCTATTGAAATAGATCCTGTAGGAGCAATCAAGGAACTATCTGCAGGTGGAGCTCATGTTTCATTAGACGCCCTCGGAAATAAGACCACTTGTTACAATTCTATAGCCAGCCTTAGAAAAAGAGGTAAGCATATTCAGGTTGGCTTAATGGCTGGAGATGACTATGATCCAAAAATCCCAATGCATCTGGTTGTCGCTAACGAACTGGAAGTGATTGGTAGCCATGGCATGCAAGCTCATGTTTACCCAGAAATGCTCGACATGATCAAAACGGGGGATTTAACACCAGACAAACTTATTGGCGACTTAATCTCACTAGAACGAGGGGCAGAACTACTGCCCAGAATGAACGAGTTCAAAAGCAATGGAGTGACTGTAATCAATCAGTTCTGATCAAGTAGTTGATTTATTAAATAAAAAGTTCTTCGCACCATTTACAATTGCTGGAACGATAGCAATGACTGCTGTTAAGATAGCAAGTGCTTTATCCACCATATGTTGCTCTGCCAGGGTCAAAAACAACAAGAGTGAAAGAATGATAAGTATAGTAATCATTCGGTACGTGCTCCAGCGCCCCTTTCTGTTGGCTTCCAACTCAACCTTTAGTACCTCATCGCTATTGGCCATTGAAAGGATGAAATTTCCGAAGCTTTCATTCATCAATTTCGGACCTCTTTCTCCGACAATAAGCAGACCTGATTTTAGTAAACGATTAATTACAGCTCTATTCGATGAATTGAGGTAGCCATCCTCAGCCGAATCATACAGTACCAGTCGCTCTTCTTTACCACAATTTTTCCATAGTGATAAATAATATGGTGTTGCAATCTCCTGAATTTTCAGGATCAAATTCTCTCGTACATTCTGGTTGAACAAGTCCCCGTATATCTTCTTCCTTTCTGCATAAAAATCCGTGTAGAGACCTTTTAAATACCGACCATGCATAAGCTCTATCTTCAAGAAGTCTTCCATGTTTGAAGCCTTTTCAGAAAATTCCACATCTTCTTTCAAAGCTACTCGGAACACATAAAAATCATAGAGAAGTGATTGCCATAAGGCTCGATCTAAGGTAAATGCCGTACTGGCGTCTCCTTCCTTAATCTCCTGGTCATAGTTTTCTAGAATATGGATAATATCAACTGAGGAAGTGATCAGAACAACAGGTTTTTTACCGCTCGGACTATCATAAATATGATGTTTGATTTTCGTGAGTAAACTTAATTTCACTCGGTTCGCCTCTTCATCCTCTACCTTATAGCCAAGTTGTTTTACAATGATAATCTCCGGACTACCATCAATCTTAAAATCTTGTTTATGATCGGTGGCCAAGTTCATACCCATAACATCAAAAGACTTGACCTTATCCTCTGGATAAGCCTCACAAACAGATTCAATCAACTTGTTTTTACCAGAAAATGGTAAGCCCACTAACATACAATTACTACCTTTTTTAAGATACTTCATTATATGAGCCACTTCTAAACCAAGGTCTCCATGGTTGGTCGGATAGTTGTATTTGTAAAAGAAGAGCCTCGACCGAATGACGTTTATATATAGCCATATACAAGGCACCACTGCTACAAACAATAATAATACCCACCAATAAGTATGTTCAAACTCTCCTTGCGAGCCAATGTATGTATTCAATGGTTTCATACCACTGTGGGACATACTCTCCTTATTGGGTGAATTCTTTATGGACCAATTGATATCAAATATTATAGGGGTATCACCCAAGTCAGTTAACACGCCCACTCTAAGCAAATCATAGACAGGGTCGGCTGAAATCATTGCCTTCTCTGGTAATGGTATTGTAGACCAATTGACCAGCTTGTTTTCATAAGCACCAGAGACATAGGAGAAGGTAATAGACGGCAAAAACGAAACCGCTATGATCCAACTGGTCATGAAAAAGCCATAGATCAAGGATCTGTATTTTATATACATACGCCCATTTTCAATTTTCTTAATGAGCATATCCTTATTAAGGATGGTCAGCATGGTCAAAAACAAAAGCAGACAAGAAGGAATAGTATACTTTAAGTCCAGTTTGAATACTAGCATTAAGCTGAGTAGCAAAACGGAGATTAAAGGCAGAATAAATTTATTCATCGCAAATCGCCCGCCTTCATCTTGATTGCCATGACTAGTCAAGACGAGAAAACTTGCGACACACGTCAATAACACCACTACTAACTGGATTATCAATAAAGTTGCAAAGCTTATAGACTCATGAGCTACTAATAGATATACCTGAAAACATGAATAGAGGATAAATAACAATCCCAGCAAATAGTATTCGCCATCTCTACCATTGCTGGGAAGCAACCATGGAAAACCAAAGCGCTTCTTCGCCAAAGCACTTTTCCTGTGATACATCTTTCGGATGAGCCAGCCAATTGTAATGAGGAGAAGAAATAATAAAAGATTCGAAATGAAGGTGACGCTTGAACTCGCTGCCAAAAATTGATTAGCCTGATCGAAACTGTAAAAGGCTGCAACATAGTAATCCCTAACGGGAATAATCTGATTGTCAGCACTCGTAATGTTCAATCGTTGAAGGTTTAAATAGCAATTTTGGTCTTCAAAATTAATATTCATCACTTCGGACTGCTCCTCACCACTATTGAGAAAGCCCACCAAGTGCTCATCATTGAAGGTGTAATCGATCAGCGTACCACTGATGTTTACAGGCCTAGAATCAAAGTAAATATTACCCTGATCGTCTATTATTTGATAGAAGAAACGACTATCCTCATTTGTTCTAGTCAAACCAGCGGGTGTTGCCGTGACTATGTTAATTGCATCAAGAGACCTGCGTTTAGAAAGAGCAAGTTCAGTATTAGAACTTGTGATCGACTTTACGAATTCCAGGTAAATCGGATTTTTTGATATTGGACTATACTGATTCGCACGCTTAATATAATCTCTGTGTCCAAGTGAGTTCCCCTTAAGCTCTTTTTCAGCATTATTGACAACGTTAGCGGATCGATCTCCTCGCCAAATAATAATGCTTTGCACTTCACCATCAACCGAAGTCCAAAATAGTTCATTTATCCCGGCTACATCTTCTGCAAAAGTCTTGGAATCATTGAGAAAATCATCATATGACTCAATTGATTTATTAAATGATTTCGCAATTAATGTTCCGTTTTTTTCTAACTGCTCATGTGATTTAAAGCGTATTTGGACAAAGCTAAGTATGAAATAAGTGGTGATTGTTAGAAAACCAACAATAAAAAAGAGAGTTGATGATACTCTGAAAATGTCCTTATGACTCAGCCTTTCTGTATAACTTAGGTTGTTCACTTTGATATGTGGCACAAGCGAAATCAATAAAATCACCCCGATCAAAAACCCTATAGATAACATGGGGTCAACAGATCGCTTTTTTGCCAGCCATTCGGTCTTTTCCTTGAAACCTAAAAGGCTATATCGTTTTCCTTTAAGGTGAAAACTCGAAATAAATACTTTGTAATCCACCTGCTTGAAGACCATTTCCGTTGTTCTAACTTCGAAGCCATCCGCTGAGTCTAGATTTGCGATGATTAGCTCGGGCCTACTGATCTGAAAATATGATTGGCTATAGTAGACATTCTCTTCATCCAGTATGAGGTATCGATCGAAGAATTCATGTTCCTCTGTGAGTGTGTGAAAAAAATCATTCACCGAAATGAAGAAGGAAAGCGGCTTCGATGTAGACAGGTTGGCTGTTTTTGCAATATATTTTAATGAGAATTCTTCACCCTTGTGGTAAAATCCCACCGTGTCTAGGTGATCAACCCTCCTAGTTGAATCAGGTGTAGAACAGTTGAATTTAGAATCAAAACTTTGATCCAAGTACTCACAACTTGTCTGGGAATTACTCTCTGCAACAGTTTTAAAGAATTGGTCTCTGGCCTCAATACCTTGCATAAACTGTTGCAGTTCATGTGCACTCTGTTGATTGAGTAGCCTTTCGTTATCCTCTATATAAATAAGGAAATAATAGGCGTATGCTAATCCTACAAGTGCAAAGACGCCCCAAAAAAGCCAATTGACTTTTTTCGAAGCCCTTTTGGTCCGTTTTGAAAGTGGCATGTGTGTCAGGTTGACGGTTGGTTTTGGTCGTTGCTCGTCAAAACAACGCATTGAATATAATTAGATATTCAAATAATACCAATTAGCCAAGCTCCAAGACTAGAAGGTCAGTTTGTCCAAAAATAAATAGACACCGACCGAACATTGATCGCCCTACTCATACCTGAGCGAATCAACAGGATTCCTTCTTGCGGCAACATAGGTTTGGCCTATCACTGTCAGCAATGCTAGTATTAAGGTCAACAGGCCTGCCCCTCCAAATAACCACCAACTGAGTGTGGTCTGATTGGCAAAATTGGCTAACCATCCATTCATAAAATACCACCCAAGCGGACAGGCTATCACAAAGGCGAGCAAGACCCACTTCACAAACGACACACTCAGCAGCCTTACAACCTCTGATACATTAGCACCAACAACTTTCCGGATACCAATCTCCTTGATCCTCTTCCGAGTTTCGTAAAGTGCGAATGTGAATAGACCAATAGATGACAGTGCCAGACCAACCAATGTAAATAGAATAAAGATTTGAGAAAGCTTCTTCTCACGGTCGTACTGAGCCTGTACTTTGTTTTCTAACAATGTATATTCAAAAATCCTCTTTGGGTTGACTTGACCAAAAAGTGTCTTCACCTCCGAGATCGTTTCTTGGAATCTCTCTCCATTAAGTCTAATTAAAAATTCCTTCTCAACATCATTGAAGAAAGTCATAACCAGAGGCTCTACCTTCTTCGACAAATGCTCAAAGTGAAAATCTTTAACTACACCAATCACCTGCCATGGATCATCTTCTCCACTCCATGAGCTGCTGGCTATTTTCGCATCTTCTACGTCATCGATGTTCCAATATTTCATAGCTGCCTCATTGATAACTACTTTATGCTGCCTAGAACGATCTAGCGAGTCCGAAAAGAACCTTCCTTTTACCACTTCGAGGCCTAGTATTTCTTGATAAGTCGGTTCTAAAGTCATCAGGTTCACATCCGTATATTCGTACTCACTATTTGCCAATTTCCATGCCATGGAAGAAGCACTACCATCTACTGGCAGCGGCCCTTGCGAAAAGGAAACAACTCCTGGTATCTTGAGCAACTCACTTTTGACCAACTTATAGTCTTCTCTTTGCTTCAGTTCTTGTTGTCTTGTAATCTCTGGATTATCGAAGTTATAAGGCACCCTTTCGAAAAAGTTGATACCCACTACATTCTCTTCCTCATAACCCAAAGACTTGTTTTGCATGTAATTGAACTGCTTAAAAACAACCCCTGTCACAATGATCAAGGTTATAGCAAAAACATATTGAACTGTTGTGAGAAACTTACCTGCATTGGACTTTTTGCTCTTATTAAGATTGCCCATCAAGGCTTGAGAAGTGACAACACTAGAGGTTTGAAAAAGTGTAATAAGAGCAGATAACATTACGAATACACTTATCCCTATTAGAAGTGTCAATAATAGTTCGAGGGTAGTGAAGTTTTGACCTATACCAAGAAAGTTCAAGTAATAAGGTTTGATCAATTCAAAGCATAAAAAAGTGACTACGATGCATGTGCCAGCATAAATAAACCTGTTAACAAAAAGTTCTAAAGTAAAATCAGTCTTACTAGCGCCATTAACTTGCTTAATACCCCGAGTTTTAAGTTGTGATATCGTTAGAGTAGTCTGGAGATTAGTGAAATTGAAAATGCTGACAAACAGCACAACCAACGCTACCAAAATCAAGGTATTGACCTCATCTCTATTACCGAATTTAACGAAGAGATCTTGTGAGAATCGGTAGTCAAAATAGATGTTAGTGAATGCAACTGTGGAAAGTATACTCTCCTTAAACTGAGGGTGATTTCTACCCACATGTTTGAAGGATTCGTCAAAGGCAGCTTTGTCAAAACCTTCTTCCACAAGTAAGAATTCCTGAGATGCGATGCCCCAGAACTTATGCATATGAGAAGGCACCATAAAATCAAAGCTAATTGAGCTATTGGAAGGAATATCTTTCATGATGGCCCTGACTTCAAAGTATCCGGTTCTGTCACATTCTAGATAAAGCGTCTCTCCTATAGGGTCCTGATCTCCGAAAATCTTCTTGGCCATTGACTCAGTAATCACAAGGCTTGTCGGGTCTTTCATGACATTTTCCCGGTCACCCTCCAGCAATTCAAAATCGAAGAAGTCAAAGAAGGTACTATCTGTTACAAGGCCTCGCCCTCGATATTCCACTTCGCCCTTCACCAACTTAATGCGATTCTCATTGTATAAGGCAGTACTGAGAACACTTTTGACTTGTGGATAGTCTCCGTAATTGACCTTGAAAAAAAGTCTCGCTCCAATAGGGCTGACTTGATCAATTGGGCTCTGCTGGAATACGGTCAAGTAGATATTGTCTACGTTTTTGTGCAATCGGTCGGTAGACAACTCATTATCGACCCAAACATAAATGAGACAGGCACTTAATACCCCCACCACCATACTCGTCAAGCTGCCAAAGGCAATGAGTTTATTTCTGAATAATTGTCTTAAGGCGAATTTGAAATGATGTTTCATAGTTTGAGAGAGGTTTTCTTTCTATTACGATGGTCCTTCGACAAAAAAAGTTGTATCCAAAACTAAAACTTCAATGCTGCATATCCTTTCAGTTGATAAGTGGTCATGGTAGTAAGCATAGATGTAGCGGTTTCTAGACCAGGCGCAAGTTTCGTGTGATCGATATTTCTACCCATCATTGATTGAGAACAAACGAAAATCTTCACACCAGCTTCTTGAAGCTCTTTAAAAAGAGGGATATGTGGATTATCAATGCCATACTTCTCCTTGTACTTATCATTATTTAATACAGACCAAACCGCACCACCATGAATAGCCAGAACTACCTTCATGTTTTCCTTCTTCACTCCACCCATTGCATGTAAGTTCATAAGTCGAGCTACATTAGAAATGGAGTAAAAAGGGTCATCCATTTTTGATGATCCCGTAGCGACATCTATAATCACCTTATACTCCATATTAGGGTCAGGCTTTTCAGTGGCATGTGGGGCATCAAATATGCCTCCGTAACTTTTGATTACCGGGTTCACCATCTCTTGAGAAAGAGCGGTATTGGCTAGGAATAAAACGAATAGTACGGGAATAAAACGCTTAATATTGATCATGAGAGGATTGATTTATCTTGATTCCTCAATAGAGTGAATTTTCAAGACTTAGTCAATCATTCTTTTTCAAGATCCGCCCATCTTAAAAAATGAGTACCCTTTGAGTTGATAAGTACTCATAACAGTCAGTGCAGAAGTGGCAATCTTAATTTGAGGCACCACGTCTTCTGGTTGGTGCCCAAACATGTTCAAGGATTGACCACAGACAATCATCTCCACTCCAGCCTCATCCAATGCCTCGTAAAACTTGACATACGGGCTTTCCACTTTGTACTTCTTTTCATATGCCTCCGCATTGATTACTGAATTAGTAGCTGCCGCATGGATGACAACAGTCACGTTGAGGTTTTCGGGTTTAACACCCCCAATGGCATGAAGGTTAATTAAACGAGCCACGTTATTGGCGTAGAAATTCAAACGCCCTGGTTTTTTCATATCGTGTACGATCTCGATCAGAATCTTATACTCCATATTCGGATCGGGGGTCACGGCTACATTTTCTAGGTCTAGAATTCTTCCATAATCCTTAATAATGGGATTGGCCCAAGGCTTGTCTTGCGCAAATGAAAGGTTAACAATTGAAAGAATAAAAGTTGTAAGAATAAGCGTTTTGAACTTCATGGTACCGGTTTAGAAAGATTAAATACGAGATAATCCATTTCGATATCAAACCGACTATGGAAAACCACGGTGTTTAACGGTACTTATTAGATCATGTTTTCCTTGGATTAATATACCGATTGGTATAATTTTATTATAAGATGAAAAAAGCGGATAGAACGAAAGCTTTCATAATAGAAAAAGTAGCTCCCATCTTTAATAAAAAAGGAGTGTATGGCACCAGTCTTTCAGACATGACATCCGCCACAGGCCTTACCAAAGGTGCCATTTATGGCAACTTTGGGAGTAAGGACGCCTTGGCAATGGCTTGTTTCGAATTCAACCTACGCTTCCTTCAAAAGGGCCTCTATAAATCGATCGCCATTAACGGCAATGCCATCGACAAGCTATCTGCCCTAGTCACCTTCTATCAACATCACTATAGAGATGTTGCTGAGAACGGAGGATGCCCATTAATGAATAGTGCCATTGAAACTGATGATGCACATCCACTGTTAAAGGAAAAGGTGCAAACGACTTTCGATCTTTGGCGTAAGGAAATTATAACCATCGTTATAGATAGTCAGCGTAAGATGGAGGTGAGTCCGATGGTTGATCCATCAAGCTTTGCAAACACTTTCATTGCACTTCTTGAGGGCGGTATTCTGGTCTCAAAAACATTGAATGCACCAGAATACTTTAATGAGGTTACAAATAGTTTACAGAAATTTATTGAATCGAACTTAGCACAAAACGATCATGCGTAGAGTAGTTGTTACGGGAATGGGAGCACTGACTCCAGTTGGAAATAATCTGGAAAGTTTTTGGACAAACTTAAAAGCCGGTCAAAGTGGTGCGGCCGAGATCACCAGATTCGACACCTCTAAATTCAAGACACATTTTGCTTGTGAGTTGAAAGATTTTGATCTCAACGAGCACATTCCAAAGAGCGAGTCAAGACGTTATGACAGATTTACTTCTTATGCCTTGGTGGCTGTTGAAGAAGCGATCAAAAATGGTGGGATTGATTTTGAAACCCTCGATAGAAATCGTGTGGGCGTCATTTGGGGTTCTGGTAATGGAGGTATTGAAACCTTCACGGAAGAAATGATCGACTTTGTTAAGAATGGTGAGACTCCTCGTTTCAATCCTTTCTTCATTCCGAAAATCATTGCTGACATTGCTTCAGGTATCATCTCGATTAAATATGGGCTCAGAGGCCCAAATTTCACGACAATATCAGCATGTGCTACCTCCACTACTGCCATTATAGATTCCTTTAATCACATTCGTTGGGGCAAGGCGGATATGATTGTCACGGGCGGGTCCGAGGCTCCAATTACCATCGCAGGTCTTGGAGGATTCAATGCCTCTAGAGCATTATCCACTAACAATGAAGATGCCGCTGGTGCCTCTAAGCCTTTCGATGTTAACCGAGATGGATTTGTTATGGGCGAGGGAGCTGGTGCTCTGATTTTAGAATCGTTGGAGCATGCACAGGCTCGCGGAGCCCACATCTATGGAGAAGTAGTTGGTGGTGGTATGGCGGCAGATGCTTACCACCTTACTGGTACACACCCTGATGGCGAAGGTGCTTACCTGGGCATGAATGAAGCCCTCAGAGAAGCGGAAATTAAGCCGGAAGATATTGACTATATCAACATGCATGCTACCTCTACTCCTATGGGCGATGTTAGCGAACTTAAAGCTATAGCAAGGGTGTTTGGTGAGAATCCAGATCTAAACATCAGTGCCACTAAATCCATGACAGGCCACTTACTAGGTGCCGCTGGAGCTATTGAGGCCATTGCCAGCATTATGGCAACGATAGACGACATCATCCCTCCTACCATCAATACTAAAGATGTTGAACCAGATTGGGCAGACAAATATGATTTGACTCTTGGAACAGCGAAGAACAGGACAGTTAATTACGCCATGAGCAATACCTTCGGCTTTGGTGGCCATATTGCTACGGCAATCTTCAAGAAGTACAAAGCTTAGTAGAAGACGACTTTCACCTTTGGTTGGGACCCTTTGAGCGACTCAATATCCTTTCCGTTCAACTTGCTATTGAAGCAAATGACTTGCTTCAATTCCGGGAGCAGAAATAGATCATCGAGCCTTGATACTCGTGTATTAGAACAGTCTACTGTTTCGAGGTTCACCAACCTGTCAAGCCCTCTTAGCCTTTTGACAGTAGTCCCTGAGAAGTTCAACTCTTTCAGCTTTATCATCACTGATAGATCGCTCAGGTCAGTGATAGCTGTATTACTGATGTCCAGGTTCGTAATGTTTTCAAACCGCAACAAAGAATTCAAGTCCTCGAAAGGAGTTTGGGTAATACTAAGGCTAGTCAAGGTCTGAATATCCGGAAGCTCAGTCAAACTGGTTAAACCGGTTCTAATAAGCTTAAGAGATTTCAAGTTGACGAATTCATCGAGTGTAGTTAGGTCACTCGGATCAATCGGTCCATTAACTTCTAATGCTTCAATGTCGACCAATGCATGCAACTCATCAGAACTAGGCCTAGTCGAAACATTTGCGTTTTGACGTAAAATAGTCTGCATGTCTCCACTTAATCCTGTCCACCAACTCATCAAGGATCCTGTTTGAAAACGTAGCTTCAGATGAGGTATAGCATCCATTAAGGTTCGAGCATCTCTTTTGGTTACTGAAGATCCATCAACGTTGAGATATGTCAATTTTGATAGACTGGTTAGGGATTTCACTTCTCGGGCTCTAGTATTTTCTGCTTCGATCACTTGAAGGTTAACCAATCCTTTTAAAGGTCTCAAATCATTTACATTCGTATTATTTAATTTGATCTCTACTAAGTAGGCAAGTTGTTCCACTCCCTTGAGGCTGGTAATAATATTGTCGCTAACATTGAGTTTAGATAGCTTTTTGAGCATTACTAGTGGTTCTAACGTCTTAATACCAGAATTACCTGCGTTCAATTCGGCAAGGTTAAGCAGTGGCACCAACTCTTCTGTTGCTGGGTTCTGCCTGTTGAGTTGAGTGACCAGAAGCGTCTTCCATTCAGGGGAAAGTGAATCCCACCAAGCCTTAAGTGCTGCTATATCACGGATAAGCAGGGCGTCATTATTCTCGACAAAACTGTCTATCTGACTATTCTCTAAACTCAACCCATCTACATATAGCTTGCTCAAAGAACCGACACTTATCAGCGGGCTTATATCACTGACATTGGTGTCCGAAATGGTCAGTAAAACAAGGCTCTTAAGCCCACCTAAATTTTCGACACTATCAACTGAAGTAAATTGAATATTGAGTTCTTTGAGTTCAACCATTCCCTCAAACCCATTCAAACCATTAAGATCACTTTGCTGAAGGCTCAGGTGCTGAAGGTTTATTAGTTGAGAGTAGTCAATGGTATTGGTTCCCGTTGCGCTAGCCAAATTGAGTTCTGTGAGCGTTTTCAGGCTTGAAATGAAAGACAAATCCTCAAACTGTGAGCCCATTAGATCAAGCCGTTTGAGTTTTTCAAAAAAGCCCAACACGGAGAAATCAGTTACGTGACTATCATGCAAAATCATATGCTCTATATCCGTATGATACTTCAATGCATTTAAATCGTGTACCGATGTTTGGGAAATATCGAGAGTTCTCAAGCGATTAATAGAAAGCAATGGGCTCAAATCGGTTATAAAAGAATCTGAGAGCTTCAGGTATGATAAATCGGTCAAGACATAAATTGGATCAAGATTAACTACCTGATCGTTACCGGATAAATCTAAGGAGTCCATCCCCGCAATTCGCGTAAGCTCATCCACCGTGAGACTATCATCGTATATACCGATCTCATCCTGAAAAATCTGCTTCCACCCCACTGAAAGATTAAGCCACCAAGCCTTCAGCTGTCTCTCGCGATTAATCTTATTAGTGTATATACTAGCGACTTTGATCTCTCTCTGCGGTCCATCAAAATTCAACTCTATAAACCGCTGTCCAGAGATTTTCAATGTATCATCAGCTATACCTATAGCATTAAGGTTTCTAGTAATATCGGCCTTAAAATAAGGGACACTATCGGCAGTGTAGAGCCGCTCTACTGAGTTGATTTCAAAATCAAAAACCACCTCCTTAAAGAAGAAATCAATATCCTTTAAGTAAGCTTGAATGTCTTTGAATATCTGAGTGGAACGGTTCTCTTGCAGATCATCTTCCACCTGAACGCGATCATCCAAAAAGAGCTTTTTGTAGCTCTCATTAATAATTGTTTCCTTCTCGCGTGTTTTGGTCCGCTTAGAACCTAGCAAATTGAAGTAGTACTCAACAGCCTCCACCATAGCCATAGCCTGTTCCTTTTCCGGATCGGGCAAAGTGTCTGTTGGATTTTCAGTTTGGGCAATGGCACAGACTGAAAAACAAAGTATGATAAGAGGAAGAAATACTCTAGTTCTGATCATAGATTATCTTCAATAGCTGTTCCTTTTGGGGCTTATTGATTGCTGTCAGGTCAGAGATTAACCATCCAGTATTATAACCGGCTCTGTTAAAGTTGTTAAGTGCAAAGTACCAACCATCAAGGCTGAAGAAGTGAAATTTAATTCGGTTGACAGTGTTGAATTTTAGCAGACCCTTTTTCACTTCATAAATGAATAGCGTTAAGTAATCTGGCTCATAATCTGCGAGTGTATAAGATTCAGGGCTTCCATTTTTCACCAGAGCTTTTCTCAAATTCATGAAATCCAATTCATGACTCATGGGATGAAGGAATTCTTTGGTCTCTCCACGTTGTTTGTCAAACATTTGCTTATATCGGCCGAAAGAAACTTTCGAAATGACCCACTCATAACCGAGGCCTTCCTGTTGCATCTCCATATATAATGTTATTGCCTCTTCTCTTCCCTCATACTCAAAGGTGGTATTGACAACAGCAAACCACTCGTCTGATCTCAGCCCTAAGAATTGTGGACTGTCAGACTTGGTAGCATCGGATATAAACCGTGTTTTAAGGTCTTTCGAGATTTGAGCATATTCCTCATCGAAGAGCATACTCAAATACCTCTTTCTCAATCTTGCATTGCGATACTGTCGATCGCCAGGTTCGAATTCAACACCCTTGTTATTCTCCTCACCATTAAATCGCTTAAAGAACTGATTGAGCTGTTTGGTACTCGCTAATAATTGTTGCTCAATGTCATAATCGTCATCAAGCACTTGGGCGTTGCCAACACTGACAACGCCACAAAGTAATACTATAAATAAGCTTAATTTCTGAATCATACAGAGGTTTCTGATACTCTTATGTCTCCTAAAATAACATCCCAGAACTCAACTGTTCTACCAGCAATTTGGGTCGACTTCTTTTCAACATAGATTGTAATGTCCTTTTTGGTAGTATCCTTATACTTCAGTAAGTCACCACTTCTTCCTTCGAACTTTTGGTAAACGGTCACGACCCCAACATATTTTCCGTCAGGCTGTCTTTCCAAATCAGAAATGTACTGAACGTCATACCATTCAATGGTCACCTTGTCATAGTTCAGGGCCATTAATCGCTTGAAGTATTCACGGACTTTATAATACTCAATCTCTTCTGACGCTAAAGAGGAAACTCCCATTTCACTCCCTGGAGCAAAAAGCTCTTCAGCACGATCCATCACTCTGGTCGCTTCAGAAAAAGGGGTGTCTTTGTTACCAATAATACTGATGTACTTACCGAGATCCTTTACTTTTTCAAGCGCCAAAGAGTCAATTGCTTTTTCTCTATTTGGATCTACAGCTGTCTGGGCCGAAAGATTGATACCCAAGAAACAGATGATTGCAAGCGTAATAGATAGTCTTGTTATATACTTTTTCATAATGTCTTCAATAAAGGTGAATTACTTTTTAACGAGAACTAGTTCTTTGACTTTACCCTGAGCGTCCATTACTAATTCTTTCACCTTATGAGGGTTCTTTCCTTGGTCTTTTAGGTAATTCAAGTATTTCGAAATCGTAGTAGGCTCGTCAAAATCTTCTTGGCCATTTGCGGCATAAAAAATAATAAGCACTGGTGCCTCTGAGCTACCGAACATACGGAGCGCTTCTTGAATGCTACTGTTAGCAGCACTTGTAGATGATGCATTGGCAATACCAGAGAAGTAGGAATTCAGACTGCTAGTAATTCTTTCCTCTGCACTTGGTTCTTTAGGCTTTACTACTGGCTCTGGTTCAGGCTCTGGTTCAGGCGTCTCCACAACCACGACCTCTTCAGGAGTCTCCGGAGCTACATCAGCTAGTGCCTTCTGACTTTTACAAGAAGCTGTTGTTAAAATAATGGCTCCCACAAAGGCCAAACCCTTGAGGGAATTAAAAAGTAGAGTTCTTTTAATTTTCATCTGTTATAAGTTTTGAATAGGCCTCTTTGGCTAATCCATGTTTCAATTAATAATACGCTATACAGTGAGTTATCTACAAGAAATGTAGACGATAACCCAGATCAGCAATCATGCCTCATAGGGTTGAGATAGGTTTATCAGTTTTTAAACTGATGTTTAAAGTTACGGGTTTAATCTGAAACTGTTGTAATAGATAGACCGAACGGCAACCCAAAAACGTGTTTTTTTTGATCTTTTAAGAAAAAGTCAACTAAAATTGAAGGTCAAAAACTAAAAAAGCCTCAATCTCATCGATCAAGGCTTCAAAATCAATCTTTTTAAGTCTCTTACGTAGCAGGGTTGGTAACATCCTGGGCACCCTCTGGCATGTTGAAATTATCCATGGACGGATACTCCTTTGACACGTTAATATTTTCGAATACTCGTGCTCCTCCTCTTGGCTCCCCAACAACGCCATCAGTGTATTGATACCACTGTAGAGAACTCGGCAATACAACCCCTTCATATTCCTTCCAACCTTCATATCTTATCAAACTAAAACGATCACTCGATTCAGTTCTACCAAAAGTAGCCGTATACATCAACCAATTCATTTGGTTAGTCTCAGGATCGGATAATACGATATAGTTGTCTTTAGGAGAATCACCAATGCCATCGCCATAAGAAACTTTTACGGCATTATAGCTCTTGCCTTGCAATTCAATTGGCTCCAAATCCTCATAAGTAATACCAGGATCACCTACTACAAAAGGAAAAGAGTAGAAGTAGAACATAAGATTGTACCTCATTCTTTGTCTGGAAGCATTCTCACTTGGTGGGTTGACCCAAACTTTCTCACCATCAAATCCAACTGTTTGATTTTCTGATTCAATGCGGGTGTACCTATTCTGAAGTTCCACTATGGTATGTTGCCCACCGTTGTCATATGACAGCGTTTTCAAAGCACTCCAGTTCTCGAAACCACCATGGGCCTCGAACACTTTCGAAATAGATACAGTATGGTGATCAGCATTTGAAGTCTCTATGACTTCTGGCTCACTCTTTATTTTTGATTCACTTTTTTTCCCTTCACAGGCCATTAAGATCGTCAATAGACTGAGGAATAATAATTTTTTCATGTTTGACAATTTTAGGACAAAGATTCACTTGTAAGGCCTTATCTTTTGTCAGCAGCATTACGTATTGGCAAACCTAATACACAGCTCCCAAAGAAATATGCCACTAAAATAACTTAGCGATGACAGCTTCAGAAAAAATATTCAAAAGCATTCTATCAGATTTATCAATGCACCCGGAAGTAGCCGAGGGCAAAATGATGTCATCCTCTGGTATTCAATACAAAGGCAAAAACTTTGCTTTTCTGTGGGGAGATAAGATGGTATTTAAGCTCGGAAGAGATTTTGACCCGAGCTCGGAGGGTATTCATAAGTACGAACTACTAAACCCATTCAAAAACAAACCACCTTTAAAAGATTGGTTTGTAATAGCAGAGACATCTTCTGACAAATGGGTATTACTTGCCGAAATCGCTTATCAGAAGATGTCAAAAAGCCTATAAAGAATCTTTGGCCAAGGTAGTAGCAACATCACAGCCAGTTTCAGTCTCATTACCTTGAAGAGTCAATGTTCCATTCTGTATCTCAAATGTAGCCACCTGAACATCCATTCCTTCGGTGATAGTAAGTTGATCACCTGATACCGAATAAGTACCATTATTATTGACGGTAACACCATCTTCCAAGTCTGTGCTGACAAATGTTCCGTCAGACTTAAATTCAACTTTCAGACAATCAGTGGTGGTGCAAACTGTACCAAACGATCCATTCTCATTTGCATCATCACAATTCGCTGCCACGGCAGAGGTGACTGTCCAAACACCAACCAATTCGCTGCCGTCATCTTCTGGTGTGGTGCTTGGTTCATTATCACAGGCATTTATTAAAAGGACAATCAAAAGAAGTCCGCCTATTCTCTTTAGTATTGATCTTTCCATTTTCATTATTTCTATTTAATCATTTACAAACTTTTCCAAGACTGGCTATCCACTAGCGAGAAGAGCAATTATCTTTGGTCAACAATTAATTGACATGGACAAAGCTCAAAAATTTGAAACTCAAGCCATCCGACAGCAAATCGGAACAACACATGCGCAAGAGCATTCAACACCACTTTATCTTACCTCAAGCTTCACTTATGAAGATGCAGAGGAAATGAGAGCCGCATTCGCTGGTGAGATAGATAAAAATATCTATAGCCGTTTCAGCAATCCAAATACTGAAGAGTTTGTCAATAAAATCTGCGCCATGGAACAGGCCGAAGCAGGTTATGCTTTTGCCTCGGGTATGGCTGCAGTCTTTTCAACATTTGCCTCACTACTATCAGCAGGAGACCACATTCTCTCTTGCCGATCGATATTTGGCTCTACACACACTGTATTTAACAAGATTCTCCCGAAATGGAACATTTCAACAACCTATGTCGATCTTAAGGACACTGCTTCTTGGGAAAAGGTTGTTACAGCCAATACCAAAATGATTTATGTGGAGACACCAACCAACCCTGGTGTTGATTTGGTTGATTTAAATTGGCTGGGAGATTTCGCCAAAAAGAACAATCTAATTTTAGTAGTTGATAACTGCTTTGCAACCCCCTATTTACAGCAACCCATCAAGCATGGTGCTGATCTCGTTATTCATTCCGCTACCAAATTCATAGATGGACAAGGCAGGGTACTCGGGGGTGTAACCGTGGGAAGAAAGGAACTGATTGATGAGATTTATGCTTTCAGTCGAAGTACTGGCCCTGCAATGTCTCCCTTCAATGCTTGGGTACTATCGAAAAGTCTAGAAACGCTGGCAGTTAGAATGGATAGGCACTGTGACAATGCGTTGAAAGTTGCTCAATTCCTAGAATCAAATGATCAGATCGAATGGGTAAAATATCCTTTTCTGCCTTCACACCCACAGCATAAAATAGCGATTGAGCAAATGTCTGCCGGAGGTGGAGTGGTCTCATTCGGTATTAAAGGAGGTTTAGCGCGTGGAAAGCGATTTTTAAATCAGATCAAAATGTGCTCCTTAACCGCTAACCTCGGTGACAGTAGGACAATCGTTACCCACCCTTCGTCAACGACCCACGCCAAACTCAGTGAAGAAGAGCGGCAAAAAGTTGGCATTACTCCAGAACTTATTCGCATCTCGGTAGGTTTAGAGCATGTTGATGATATCATTGCAGATATTCGACAAGCTCTCGATCTCAGTATTTAAGGTTTTACAATTCATTGAATGAAGAAAGTACTCGCAGAAATTCTCACCATAGGAGACGAAATTCTTTACGGTCAAATCACTGACACCAATTCCCAATGGATGAGTGCGGAGCTCGATGAACTTGGAGTCAAAGTAATTCGAAAAACTACAGTCGGGGATACAGAATTAGATATTCTTGAAGCTTTTTCTCAAGCTGAAGAAAGAGCGGACATAGTCTTAATAACAGGAGGTTTAGGCCCTACCAATGACGATCTTACCATGCCCATGTTAGCCCATTATTTCGGCAGCGAAATCGTTATGAATGAAGATGTACTCAATCATGTTCAAGATTTCTTTGAACGCAGAGGCAGAGTCTTCACGGAACTAAACCGCAGGCAAGCACTCGTTCCAGAAATTGCTGAGGTTCTACATAATGATCTGGGGACAGCTCCTGGAACTTGGTACGAGCGTAATGGAAAAATATTCGTTTCCATGCCAGGCGTACCGCATGAGATGAAAAACCTCATGAAGAAACTCGTGATACCCAAGCTCAGAGAGTTTTTCCAAACCCCAGTCATCTATCACAAACTCATTAAAACAGTCGGTATAGGTGAATCCTTCCTAGCAGATAAAATCAAATCTTGGGAAGATGGGCTACCTGAGCACATTTCTCTTGCCTACCTGCCTAGCATTGGGCATGTCAAACTAAGACTTACAGCTGTAGGTGATGACAGAGAATCGTTGAAGCAAGAGGTACAATCGCTTATTGAAGACCTTCTGCAGCTTGTAGGCAAATATGTCTACGGCTATGACGAGACAACACTTGAAAAAGCCATTGGCGAAATGCTATTGGAAGAAGGCAAAACATTGGCTTTGGCAGAGAGTTGTTCGGGAGGGTATGTTCAACATAAACTCACAACAATCGCTGGTTCTTCATCTTACTTTCAAGGGGGAGTAGTACCCTACCACAACGATCATAAGATCAACGTTTTAGGCGTTAAGCCACAAACTCTGGAGACACATGGAGCGGTAAGCGAAGCCTGTGTGAAAGAAATGGCTGAAGGCGTACGAAAGCTGTTTAAAGCCGATATTGGTGCTGCTAGCAGTGGAATAGCTGGCCCCGGAGGAGGAACCCCAGACAAGCCTGTCGGAACAGTTTGGATAGCCTACGCAGATGGAGAACAAACCGTAGCAAAAAAGCTGCAATTGACCCAAAACAGAATATTAAATATTGAATTAACAGAAATATCAGTACTAAATTTGGTTAGAAAAAGTTTGAAGGGTTAAAACATTGATAATATTTGGTAAAAGACGTACTTTTGTGGTTCAATGCAATCGTTTTAATCATTAGTATTTAGTTATGGCTATAGTAGAAATGGTAATGCCGAAGATGGGAGAAAGTATCATGGAGGGTACTGTACTATCTTGGTTAAAGCAAGAAGGTGAAACTATTGAAGCGGATGAATCCGTACTTGAGGTTGCAACCGACAAGGTAGACACTGAAGTTCCTGCCACACATGGCGGAACATTAAAGGAAATTCTTGTGCAAGAGGGAGACGTTGTACCTGTAGGTGCTCCAATTGCAAAAATTGAAACGGATGCTGCGGTTGAAGTATCTACACCCGAAACTTCTGCTCCTCCCGCTGAAAAGCCAGCAGCTGTCAATGGTCAAGCCAATGAAACTCCTGCCCCAGTAGCTGCAAATGGACATGCTGTATTAGAGAAGCCTGCATCTGATAGGTTCTATTCTCCGCTAGTGATGAACATCGCACGTCAGGAGAGTATCCCTATGGCCGAATTGGAGCTAGTACCTGGTACTGGTCGCGAAGGCCGTGTTACCAAGAAAGACATTATGGCCTATTTGAAAAATAGGCCTGCAGGTGGTGTTCAAGCTCCGGCCGCTACGCCTGCACCAGCGATTGTACCTCCATCGGCAAGTGCACCGAAGCCAATGCCAGTCTCGGTATCTGGTGAGGATGAAATCATCGAGATGGACCGCATGCGTAAAATGATTGCTGAGCGTATGGTAGATTCGAAGAGAATCTCTCCACACGTTACGTCTTTTGTTGAAGCAGATGTTACCAACATCGTTCACTGGAGAAACAGAATTAAGCAATCTTTCAAAGAGAGAGAAGGTGAGCCAATCACATTCACTCCGATCTTTATGGAGGCTGTTGTGAACGCACTGAAAGACTATCCAATGATGAACATTCAGGTAGACGGTAACAACATCGTAAAAAAGAAAGCGATCAACGTAGGCATGGCTGTTGCCTTACCTAGTGGTAACTTGATTGTTCCAGTAATCCATAACACTGACCAATACAATCTTGTAGGCTTGACCAAAAAGGTGAATGATTTAGCCCGTAGAGCACGAGAAAACAAACTGACTCCTGACGACCTTCAAGGTGGTACTTACACTATCTCTAATGTTGGGTCTTTCGGTAATGTAATGGGAACCCCGATCATTATGCAGCCTCAAGTAGGTATTCTTGCCCTTGGTGCTGTTGTGAAGAAGCCAGCAGTTGTTGAAACGCCAACAGGAGATGCTATTGCGATCAGACATAAGATGTTCTTATCTCATTCATACGACCACAGAGTGGTTGATGGATCACTTGGAGGAATGTTCGTGAGAAGAGTTGCCGATTATTTGGAACGCTTCGATCCTTCGATGACTATCTGATAGTTAACTGACAATTTTATAAGCCTCATATCTTAGTTGATATGAGGCTTTTTTATTGTCAACCTGTTACAATCCAATTGAACAATCAACTGGTCGTTGGTTGAACCAAACCCTACACTGGCTAACTTTTTTTGGTCAGTCATTGATTGGGTTGGTTGTTCTCTAATATTGCATTTATATTTAGTCAGATATCTGACAACTCTCTTTCACACATGAAAAAGCACCTCCTACTTATAACCTTACTCTTTGGTCATTTAGCTATTGCCCAGACGCCACAAACCTATCTCAATGCAAGAGCAGAAAAACACCTTGCCGGCCCTTTTAACCTTGAAGTACTGAAAGCAGATTCTATCTATGGCGTATGGTTCGAGGAAAATTGGAAGTTATTTTCATTAAAAGGTACACCAACAGACTGGAAGAAGAACCTAGAGAACACTGAGGTAGATATATATCTCGGTACTTGGTGCGGAGATAGTAAAAGGTGGGTTCCTCAATTTATCAAAATGTGGAATGACCTTGGTTTAGATCAAGACAAACTGAACTTCACTGCGCTTTATGATGGTGTAGAAAAGTACAAACAAGGTCCTAATGGGGAAGAAAAAGGTTTAAGAATTCATCGTGTCCCAACTTTTATCTTCAAAGAAGAAGGAAAAGAGTATGCGAGAATTGTCGAATATCCCAGAAATGATTTGGAGCTTGACCTTGCCCAGATTGCAGTTGGTTATGCTTCAGAGCCTAATTATCGAGCGGCCACCTACTTATTAGAGCTCTTTGAAAATGAATCTATGGAAGACATCATAAAAGATGTTCGTAATCACTTAAACAAAGTCAACCATTTGGTAGGCAAGGATAGAGAGCTAAACACCTTGGGCTATGTATTCCTGCGCTCCAATAGAATACAGGAGGCCCTACTCACCTTCCAATTCAATACCATTATTTACCCACATTCACCGAGAGTGTTTAACAGCTATGGCGAAGGACTATTGCTCAATGAGGACAAAGCAGGTGCCATTCGGGCATTTAAGAGAGTGATTGAGCTAGACCCTAAATATGAGAATGCCAATCGCAGACTTCAAGAGCTAGAAACTGACAACAAATAGTCTTAATAAAGGAGCACCTAAAGCACTCCTTGAATAAGTATTGTCACGCTGATACCATGCTATTCAATCGCCACCTGAGGACTATTGAAACCAACAGCGATAGAACGTAAATCACCATTCCATAGATGATAGTATAGGTAGAATACTTGAGCCCACCTGCCAATAAACTCATAGACACATCGCCCGCAGCTTCAATTGCTTGAAATGCTCCTAAAAGATTAACGGTGGTGCCTAAGATTCCCATAACTAAAGCAAGCAAGCCAATTTCCCTCACTTGAGTAATTTTAGCATTAGCCTTTTGACTTTCGCTGCTTTTGAAAATAGAGTAGGTGTTGAAAATTGCCAGTGCTATCATACCAGCTCCTATTATGGAGAGTAGTCCCATAAAAAATGGACCACCTTCATTAATTAAATCTAACATATGTACTTCTTTAGGTTAAAACTTAATTTCAAAGCTATTAACCAGCCGGACCAATGTACAGGTCATATCCCCCACCAGACTTGTCGTTAATCGACAATTCCTTTAAAATAGCTAAAAAATGAAGAGATTAGGGAAGTAATTCATTGAGATTAGTCTATGATCAAAACATCACATCAAATAATTTTCTGGATCGTGATATTCGGTTTTTTGAATATCTTATTCGGTATAAGATGGGGCAATTATGTTGAGTCTTTCTACTACTCATCTATGCTTATGCCCGTGGCAGTAGGCAGCTCTTACTTCTTCAATCTATTTTTAGTACCAAAGTATTTGTCAAAAGGAAAACACTTCCAATTTGGGCTTTACACTGTCTACACAATTATCATTTCAGCTTTCTTGACAGCCGTTATCTCCATGTTTTCATTTATTACTCTTGCGGACTTGCAGTGGGACCAAATGAATCCTGTTTCAGCTGATCTATTCCAGATGGTAGTAGTTATCTATTTCATTGCCATTCTTTTCTCATTTATGCATACCTATAAGGCCAATGAGTTGAACCAAGAAAAACTGGATACACTCAAACATAAAAACCGTCAGGAGATTATCAATATAAAGTCAAATAGGAAGTCAATTCCAGTGGCTGTGAATGACATCCTCTATATCGAAAGCCTTGCCGACTATGTCAAAATCCACAGAGAGTCTGACACGATTATAACCAAAGAGAAAATTAGCTTCCTTGAGTCATCCTTACCCGATTGGTTTCTTCGTATACACCGATCATTTTTGATAAACCAGCATAAGTTGGAAGCATACGGACATGACTTTATGCAGGTAAACGCTGAGAAACTTCCTTTAGGCAGAAAGTACAAGAAAGAGGCTTTATCAAAGATTAAGCTGACAGAGGTAAATCAATAAGAAACGTAAAAAGAACCTCTTTTCTGGAATGGCTTTCCATCTACAGTCGTAGCCATTATTCGGTAATAATACCTACCTGCAGGAACAAGCCTTCTTCTTTTATCGAAACCATGCCATTCGTTCTTGCCAGAGAAAACAACCTTACCACGGCCGTTGACAATCACAAGACGTTCCTTCTTGGTATGCTTTAACTTCGCTTTGAAGGGGCCTTGATTGGTACAAGGCCAAAAAACACCCGGTACTCCAAAGAATATTTTACGCTTAATCAGAATCTTTTTTCTGATCTCCTTAGTACAACCATTCTCATTGGTAACCTTCAGTTTTATCCAATGTACACCTGGCCTTTTGAAAGTGTGAAACACATCCCTTCCTGACACTTCTTTCTTCTTATTGAAGGTCCATTCCCATGATACAATGCCATCATCATCAATTACCGAAAAAGAAACTGGTTCATTGATCTGAATATCATTTCGGTCAAAGGACATTTTTGCGGTGATCTTATCTTCGACTTCAATAGTAACGGGAGTGTCATGAATCACAGAACAGCCTGTCGCCATATTGTCAAGTTTGAGGCTTAAAAAAGTCGATTCCTTCAGCCTAGGGCTTCTTAGAACCAATTCTCCTCCGCTGCCCTCCTTCGCAACTAGAACATTACCTTCGCCATCTATTAATGAATACATGACGCCAATCTCAGAGGAAGTAACAAATAATTTCGCCCGTTTATTGTAGCAGATATTCTCTTCAAAAACTATCTCTGTCTCTTTAGCTCCATTGAGCAGTTCATCTCCTACAGCAATATTGACTTCCCCGATGAACTCTTCTAAAATACTTCCATCACCAACATCACTCAGGGCATAAACAGTTAAGGTCGTGTCATTGACTACCGTCCCACTTAGTAAATTCACTTCTGGTGATTCTCCTGATATACTCACTCCGTTCAAAGACCCATCAGGGTTTCTTAACTCATATCGTCTGTTATTACTTCCAGTATGGAGAGTACCTTCCAATAACACATTTGCAGATTGACCATCACAGACATTTAGGCTTGTCTTTTCTATTGAATGAAGCTTGAATTTAGACAACCACAGGTCAGTATTAGACCCTCCAAAATTTGGTGTAGAGAGATAATAACCTTGTCCAGATTGAGTACCTCCTGATAAATAGACTTCGTGATTCAGCTCATCGTAAAATGGAATATTCAGCTCTCCGTCAGAGCCTGCTCCACCGAAATCAGCCTGCCATATCAAGTTCCCAGCAACATCAAGGTTAAAGAACCAAATGTCTAGAGAGGCATTTATGTTATCACTTAACTTATCTCCTCCCGATGGAGAATTTGAAAAACCGCCAACAATTACTGACCCGTCTTGCAAAGCATAGGCCGCCTGTCCCCAATCATAACCTGCACCTCCAATTGTCTTTTCCCAGAGTAACTCACCAATGCTATTGGTTCTTACCACCCAAATATCATCAAAGCCTTTATTTCCTTCAGACTTATCTCCTCCTGCACCAGAGCCACTTTGGCCTGCAAATACAAAACCTCCATCAGGCATTTGAGCCATAGACCGAACAGCGTCTAAACCAGGTCCTCCATATAGGTCTTCCCAAAGTACATCACCATTTCCATCAGTGGAGAATATCCAGTAATCAAAGCTTCCATTATTTGCCTGTCCCAGATCGGCAGAGGCAGAATAAGCTCCTACCACCACTCCACCATCGACATTGGGCAATAGTTCATCGGCAGATTCGAAACCACTACCTCCGTAAGTTCTCTCCCATATCTTATCTCCTGTTACCGAATTTATTTTCACTAAATACAAGTCTAGAGAGCCCATCGGGCTAATGCCAACAAGGTCAGTTGACGTTGTATAGCCACCGACTATAATGTGGCCACCAGAAGTTTCTTTAAGATCAAAGGCCCAATCGGCACCATTACCACCTACCCTCGTTTGCCAAATTACACTGCGATCTGCAGCTGAAATTTTTATAAGTAGGATATCATCAGAACCCATTGATGGAGAATCAATATCTCCTGAAATACCTGATCGGGTTCTTCCTGCCAGTACAAAATTACCATCGGCTGTTTGCACAGCACCTGCCTCAAAGCCTTCTTCTGAGGTTCCTCCAAAATTAAAGTCCCACTGAATATTTCCATCAGCATCGGTTTTAACCACCCACCAATCATCATCACCTTGGTTAGGTGTCGTTTTGTTGCCACTAATTCCTGAGAGGGAACTAGCAGTAAGTAGGAAACCACCATCATTGGTTCTTATGGAGCTGACATCCGTATCACGTGCGGAGCCACCAAAGCGCATATCATACGCTTTAACTGGCTTTTGGACTTGAGCCAGCGAGAGTTGAGTTAGTAGTATAAAAAAGGTGAAAGTAAAAAGTTTGGTGTTAGTTAACTTTTTCATCTTTCTATGTTTTGGCCTACTTGAGAGGACTCTAATCTTCCCAAGTAGTAATGATAACCCTTTGATAGCAAAGACCCTACTTGTACAAAGCTGGGCACCCCCTTTAAATAAGCAATACGTGGCGAATATTGAAATTCGTCTATCCCGATTAGTAAATGGTCTGTGAATTCATCGACTCTGTCGATCCTCTAGAATAAACTGCTCTTTTTTCATCAAATTCAAGCTATGTCAGCCAAAAGAACACTCCTAAGTAGACTAATCGCACCTACCCTCTTATTACTTTTTTTTCTACCAAACGACTTACTAATTGCTCAGGGCAATACATTAAAACCAATTCTTCTAGATAAATCGGCCTTGTCGGGAGTGGGTCTCGAAAAGGTAACTCTGAATGCTGAGCCTGAACGTAAATTCTTCCAAAGAAGATTACTAAGGGGAGAAGATTTAAGCGTTTATGTAGTTTCTAGTCAGTCGTGGACAACTCGCATGGATAACTTCGGTATTGATGAAGTGGTATACATGCTCAATGGGAAGGCCAAAATCACTCCCAATGGTGGTAAAGAAATGGCATTTCAGTCAAACGAGTTTTTCTTTATCCCTAAGGGATATACCGGCAGTTGGCAGATAGTGGCCAATGACAATTACCACTACGAATTATCAATTATTACTACGGAGAGAGCGTCATCTGCAAATTCAGCAAAGACAGTTCCAGAATTATTGGATAAAGACAAACTATCAGGCATCGAGATAGAAATCAATGAGCAAGGTATTTATGAGCATGTCCTTACCAAAGGCGTTGAATTGACTGTTAAGCTTATGGCAGAGGCACCCAGATCTTTGAAGTCATCTGGTCCCATGAGTGAAAAACTGATTCATCTGCTTTCTGGCCAAATAGACATCACTGACAGTATCGGAGAGTTACACACCTTTTACACAGGAGACTTCTTTCTAATACCAAAAGGCTTTACCGGGAATTGGCAAAGCAAAGGACACGGCATTGTCAAATACTTAGTGACAGAAAAAACTGCTTAGTCGTTTCTAACGGCTCCGGCTAGCGTATCATGATGCTCAAGCAATAAAGAGCGTAGGTAGCTTCCAATAGTATAAACACTTTCAAAACCAGCTTTCTTAGCCGCAGCATTCTCTGTTTCAATTGGAATATCTGCACTTTCAGCAAAGTGTTTGATGTCTCGATAGAACCCCAGAGTGAAGATATCGACCTCGCCTCCGAAAATCTTGGTGAAGATTAGATTGGTGTCCCTACCAATTTCTGTCAGATAAACATTCTCCATCTCACGCTGTCTGAGGAGCTCCTCTTGCTTACCGGCCAATGCTTGGAACATTTCTACATGGTAATAATCAAACTCCGTAAAACGATCGTTGAACTCCTTCAATGATGGGCCTTCAACAATCGACTCTTCTTGCCACGACACCAAGTTATAATATGGCCTTCCATACCCCTGATCCAAAGTAGCTGAGTTCTCCCTTCTCTTGGTCATCTCATTTTCCGAGAAATGCTTACTTAAGTCTTTTATAGGATACATCAACAGTAAGTCCCATTGATCCCCTTGAGAATGTCTCATTAAGAAAGGCTTCTCGACACCAGCCCTTTCATAGTTCTTCAAATCCACCTTAATCACATCAATCAAGTCAAGAAGTTTACCAGGGGTGGCACGCATAGTGATAACCTTATAGTAAACATCGTTCGCCTGTTGGGCTTCACAGTTGGAAAATGTAAAAACAACCAACAAGGTCAAAAAACACCTTTTCATAACTCTTGATTTTTAATTAGTGATGGATATTCGTTTAGAAAGTTAAGGATAGTTCTATAAATGAAGTCTAAATCCTCATCGGATATGACATAAGGCGGAATTAGGTAAATCACGTTACCCAGTGGCCTTATCAGAATGCCCTTATCAATAAAGTATGGATACAAATGATGTCTGGCTTCATTAAAGTAGGATGTATCCCTTTCGGTATTAAGTTCAAATGCTATAATGGTACCTAAAACCCTCGTGTTTCTGACCAAATCTTGTCCAATTAAATCTTGTTCGAAGGCTCTATGTCGGTTATTGATTCTTGCTCTATTCTCCTCGCATTCCTTGGTCAAAAGAAGATCTAAAGAGGCATTAGCCACTGCACAAGTCATTGGGTTACCAGTGAAAGAATGACCATGGAAAAATGTTTTCATGAGGTCATTACTGCGATAGGCTTCTTGGATTTTATCGGTACAACTAGTTACCCCCATGGCAAGAGCACCTCCTGTAAGGCCTTTCGAAAGACAGAAAATATCAGGGTTGGATGCTAACAAATCTGAAGCAAAGAGACCTCCTGTCCTACCAAAACCCGTCATCACCTCGTCCGCAATACAGATAACATCATTGGCTTGAGCCAGTTTGATCATCTTGTCTAGAAGTGATTTAGAATAAATTCGCATTCCAGAAGCACCCTGAATAATAGGTTCGAAAATGAATGATGCTACTTCTCCCTCAGCAATCAGGGTTTGAAAACGCTGCCATACTTCTTCCTCTTTTTCTGGTGACGGGAAATCAAGGAACTCTACATTAAAAAGGTAAGGATCAAACGGGTCGGTAAATGGGCCTCGTTCTCCCACAGACATTGCACCAAACGTATCTCCATGATAAGCTCCGTCAATGGCGATAATTTTCTTCCTTTCTATGCCTTGATTATAGAAGTACTGGAAAGCCATTTTAATGGCTACCTCCACGGCTGTACTCCCATTGTCTGAATAAAATATCTTGGACTGATTATCAGGCAAAATCTCTAACAGGCGCTCAGCTAATTCAATAGCCGGTTTATGCGTGAACCCTGCGAAAATCACATGTTCCAATGCATTGGCTTGTTTGGAAATAGCATCCGCCAAATGTGGATGACTATGGCCATGGATATTCACCCACCAAGATGATATCGCGTCTATAATTCGACCCCCCGCTGAAGTATATAGGTTTACACCCTCGGCTTTCTCAATTACTATGGGCTCGTCCATTCCCCTTAGCGGGGTAAAAGGGTGCCAGATAGCATCCCCATCTCTTTTCACCCAATCACTCATACCAGTTCATCATTAATTCATCTGCCCAATATTGAATCACTTCTTTGTTAACCAAACCTAGTTTTGGCAATCTCAAAAGTACTTTGTAGCCCGAGTGCTGCTCTATAATTCGCTCACTTTCTGGGTTTGACTCTCCATTAAACACCAAACCTTTGACTTCTATATTATTTCTTTTGAGGTAATCTATTGTCAATAGAGTATGGTTGATACTTCCCAAATAGAGGTTAGCCACTAAAATCACTGGCACCTGCAATGCAACAGCAATGTCAATCACAAAATCTTCATCGTTCAAGGGCACTAAAAGCCCCCCTGCTCCTTCAATCACAACTTCATTATCAGTCTCTGGTAGCACAAAGTCATCGAGCACTATAGATAAGTGCTCGTATTTAGCTGCCGCATGAGGTGAGGCAGGTATTTTTAACAGGTGCGTTTCAGGATGTACAACCGAGTGCTCATTGCTAAGCCAGCCTCTGACACTATCACTGTCAGTGGGCATACCTGCTTGAACTGGTTTCCAATAATCAGCTTTTAAGGCTTCTACCAGAATGGAAGACACCAATGTTTTTCCACTATCAGTACCGATAGCCGTAACGAAATAGTTCATACTCAAAAATGAGGAGGCAAGTTAAGACACAAACGGGAACCTTCTTTGACCTGCGGCAATCAATTTGTTACGCAAAACTTCAAATTGAATAGGCTTGGTTAAATAATCGTCCATGCCACTCTCCAAAGCAAGATCTATGTCTTCCTGAAAGGCATTGGCCGAGAACCCTATAATGTATGGAGGAGATGACATACCCATATCGCCAATAATCTGAGCGGCCATGTGACCGTCCATCTTTGGCATTGACACATCAAGAAGAATCAGATCATAAGCGTTCTCTTTCACCATTTTGATTACTTCTAAACCGTCAACCGCCACGTCAGGAATAAAGCCGAGTCTTTCTAAGAAAATCGTAGTTAGTCTTCTATTGATAGAATTGTCTTCGGCTAGTAATATTTTCAAAGGAAACTCATTGCTAATGAGCTGATCAGATTTGTCGTTTGGAATTTCAGTTTGGTTGAGGATTGCCTCTCCAAGGTTTTTCTTGCTAGCGAGTTTTACGCGCGTATTGAATGAAAATTCAGACCCAACGCCAACCTCACTCTTCACGCTAATCTTGCCATGTAGCAACTTCACAAGACGCTTGACTATTGCCAAGCCTAGGCCCGTGCCTCCGAACCTTCTTGAATGAGAAGAATCTGCCTGAGTAAATTCCTGAAACAGGCCACCAAGCTTATTTTGTGGTATACCGATCCCCGTATCTTTAATCGTAAAGCAGATTACCGCATGCTTAGCAGACATACTCTCAAGCTCTACATTTAATGTCACAGATCCACGCTCAGTAAATTTCACGGCATTAGAGAGTAGATTAAGTAAAATCTGTCGTAGTCGGCCTCTGTCTGTCTTTATAAATGGCGGAACGTTTTCGTCAATGTGTGAATTTAAAGACAACTCCTTCTTTGACGCTTCGAAATTAAAGAGGCTAAATGAGTCATAGACAACTTTCTCCAGTGAAAACACTGTCTCTTCAAAAGACAGCTTTCCGGATTCGATTTTTGAATAGTCAAGGATATCATTGATGATTCTTAAGAGTGTATCCCCACTAGCTTGGATAGTATCTACATAGTCCTTTTGCTCTTCGCTAAGCTCCGTTTCTGCTAGCAAACTGGTCATACCTATTACGCCATTCATTGGTGTTCTAATTTCATGACTCATTGTAGCCAAGAAATTACTTTTGGCCTTTGCAGCAGATTCTGCAGCATTCTTAGCTTTTCGTAACTCTATTTCCAGTTTCTTTTGCGGACTTATATTTCTTGAAATGATAAGTACTCGATCTGGATCCAATTTTATGATCCTTCCTTCAAAGTTTTCCTCGGCTCCCGGCTTTCCGAACTCATACTCCAGGGTTTGTAACTCGCCTGTCTTGAAAGCATTGGTTATAGCATCTTCAAAGATTTTGCCCAGTGGACCAGGAACTATTTCTGACACTTTTTTTCCCAAAAAGTCAGATGGTCTATACCAAAGCTTATCTTCATTGTGTACTTGATAATCGATATAACGGCACTCGCGATCGAGTGTGAACATAGCATCAGGAATAGCTTGTAAAATCATAGCCTGTTGATGCTCACTTTCTTTCAGTTCGAGCTCAGTTTTGTAAAGGCTGGTCACATTCCTTGCCACACAAGTCACATACTCCACCTCTGCATCAACATTTGAAAATGGGAATTCAAATATCTCCAACATGTGCGTCTGCTTAGCAGCATCATATACTTCTACAAAGACGGGTGTACGAATGGTCTGATCACCCTCAAAAAACCCGGACATATGGCCCGCAATTTTGTCGTTGATCGGGTTTGGTGTCAGAAGCTCAGTAAAGTGTACTTGATTATCTTCCTTTTCGAAACCTAGGATCCGTTCAACATTACTCGAGGCATAGATAATCATGCCTTTCTTGTTGTACCTAAATACAAAATCAGATGAGTGATCCATCAGAAGCTCAAAGGTATCTGTGATGGATTCCTTTCTTCTCTTCTCATCGATGAGCTTCACCTGAAACTTTTGATACTTCCTCTTATAGTTGATCAAATAATAGGAAAGTACGCCCACAGCAACAAGGCAGAATACTAAAGAAAAGTAGATAAAAAATGACATTCGTGTTTCAAGTGATCAACGGCAAAGACTATGAACTTACCAATTGAACATATAAATTTAATGAGTATTTTCTAATTCAATGCACTTCTTAAGGATTGTGCCATTTCGTCAAATCTTTTAATCGCCTCGCCTAAAAAAGTTTCGTTTAGAATATCATCGAGTTCAGGTTCCATTACATCCAATTCGCTCACCTTAAAAGTTTGCTCAAATGGACCACTTTCAAGCTTGATCAAGTATTTCCCATTCCAAGAAAAGACTGTAATCTTACACGACTTTCCTGTTATTTCTTTGACGACACGCATGGAGCTTAGATTTTTTCGAAATATAGCAGACTTAAGACATAACTACCGTCCGTCACAAAGCACATATAGTTTTTTGCAGAAATTCTAAATACGTTTATTGTTGCCATATAAATGCGATACTTCAGTCTTACTTTAACTTTCATCATCTCTTTTACTGGTCTCAGCCTACTGGCACAAGACAATAAACAAGTGAAAATTGCGAAAGCACAAGATGAGATAGTGATTGACGGCTTACTTGATGAACTGACTTGGAAGAATGCCGACTTGGCTGATGACTTTCAGCAAAACTTTCCAACAGATGGTGTTAAAGCTAATGCCATTACTGAGATGAAATTCAGCTATGATGACAAATTCATCTATATCGGAGCCAAGCTCTACAATACGGGACCTTCCAAATACGTAACACCTTCCTTAAGAAGAGATTTTCGCGGTGGAGGAAATGATATGTTCATTGTCCACTTCGATACTTTTGACGACAAAACCAATGCCTTTCAGTTTGGCATGAACCCCTTTGGTGTAAGGCGTGAAGGATTAGTTTCCAATGGTGGCGGTAGTCGTGGCGACTTATCTCTAGATTGGGAAAACAAGTGGTTCGGTGAAGCTACGCAACATGATGGCTATTGGATGGTGGAAATGGCCATACCATTTAAGAGTATCAGGTTTAAAGAGGGCAGCAGTGTTTGGAATATCAATTCATACCGAATTGATAGTAATACTGGTGAAAGATCTACCTGGAATCCAATACCAAGAAATTTCGTGCTTTACTCATTGGCACATACCGGGCAACTAATCTGGGATAAGCCTTTGGATAACCCTGGTGCCAACATCGCTGTCATTCCATATGTTTCAGCAAATACGTCTGGTAGTGGTGGATATATTCCCACAGGAGATACTGATGAGCTGCCTCGGACCTCAGAATCATCAGGCAATTTCGGGTTTGACGCTAAGTTAGGAATAGGTCCTGCTCTGAATTTGGACCTAACGGTCAATCCTGATTTTTCGCAAGTTGAAGTTGATCGACAGGTAACAAACCTCGATCGATTTGAAATATTCTTCCCAGAACGGAGACAGTTCTTTTTAGAAAACGCTGACCTCTTCGGGCAATTTGGTCAAGATGGACTACGGCCTTTCTTTTCTCGAAGGATTGGTGTATCAAGAGACGAATCCACCGGACAGAACATCCAGAACAAGATAAATTTCGGTGCTCGACTCAGCGGCAAACTGAATAACAATTGGAGAATTGGCGTGCTCAGTATGCAAGCCGATGAGGAAAGAGATATCAACCTCCCACAAATCAATTATACGGTTGCGGCATTACAAAGAAAGGTCTTCAGCCGATCAAACATTGGCTTCATCCTCATCAACAAACAGGATTTCCGTAATGAAAATGGTACCAACTTCGACCAATACAACAGAGTAGTGGGTGTGGATTATAACTTGGCATCTTCGGATAATGTATGGAATGGAAAAATCTTCTATCATAAATCATTTGACAAAGAGGGGCTAGATGATAGTTATGCTACTGCTGCTAGTTTAGCATACTCCACCATAGATTGGAGGGTACAGAGTAGAGTTCAGAAGGTCGGGGACAATTACAACCCTCAAGTGGGTTTTGCTAGACGAAGAGGTTATGAATTTGCCAGTTTGGAGGTAAGAAAGAATTTCTACCCTGAAAAAGGGCCTTTCCAGCAGTTTAATCCTCTCGTCTCTTACGAGGTCTTCCAAAATGACGCCAATGGAACTACAGACTCAGAAATTAGACTGGGCGTTGATACTCAATTAAAAAACACAGGAAGGTTCAATGCCAGTTTTGTAAGAAATTTCATCTACCTCTTTGGCGATTTTGATCCTACACGTGAAGGTAACCTGGAACTTCCGGAAGGTACCGATTACACATTTACTAATTTTGAGGCAAGCTACAATTCAGACACACGACAGTTCTTTTTCTACACATTAAGGGCTAGTGCCGGAGAGTATTTTAATGGCAATCGATACAGCCTCGGTGGAAATATCAATTATCGTTTTCAACCCTATGGACTCGTCAGTCTAGACTTCAACTACAATAATATTAGACTTCCTGATCCTTATGGTGATGCCGATATTTTTCTAATCGGCCCTCGATTCGACATTACATTCAATAAGTCGCTATTCTGGACTACATTCATCCAATACAACAGTCAAATTGATAACATCAATATCAATTCGCGCCTACAATGGAGGTTTAAACCTGTCTCAGACATTTTTATAGCCTATACAGACAATTACTTCCCTGATGACTTTGTAAACAAAAATAGGGCTCTGGTAATTAAGATGACCTACTGGCTGAACCTCTAGCGGTTGATAGTGAATTTGTGATCCATCTCGGCACTTAGAGAACCTGCAACAGAACAGTATTTTGTTGCAGCCATATGTCCTAATTTTTCGAACTCCGCTTGAGTTGCGTCTGGAGAATCTAATATAAAATGTAACGAAATTTGAGTAAAGCCTCTTGGATGCTCATCTCTTCTAACACCTTCAGTCTCAACCGTTAAGTTATTGACTGTTCGTTTGCGTTTTTTCAACATTTGTACCAAATCTACTGATGCGCAACCGGCTAGCGCAGACAAAACTAATTCGGTCGGTGACTGAGCTTCTTTTTCCTCAGGAGCACGCATATCAATCTGCACGACATTGCCATTTTCATTGACCGATTCGAATTGATAATCTCCTAGTAACGTGGTAGTTGTCTTCATATTGTCATTAAATAAGCAGGACTCAAATTTAGTCGAATTAAATGGCTAACCGTACAATATGAAAATAAGTTTCAAGGTTTTAGCGGTGAACTCAAAACCTTAGAACCATGCAACAATCAAAATTCATTTTATTCCTCTCGGCCTTACTATTGGGCCTAACCACATCCTGTGGTAGCGATGATGCTGAGAATGTCAACTTAGCGGTAACCATTGAAGATCAGTTTATAAATCTACCATCCAATGTCTCCGTTTTTTTCCGGGTTGAAGATGCCGCTGGCAATGGTGTTGCCGGTTTAACAGAGGACGATTTTATCATATACGAGAATGGTGCCGTTATCTCCGAGTTTGAAGCTACCCGAAAGATTCAGCCTAACGAGCAAGTCTTTGATTATCACATTACATTGATGCTGGATTTAAGTGGTAGTGTCTTAGGAAGTGAAAACCTGGCAGGCCTAAAGCAAGCAGCGAAGAGCTTTATTGACGAAGTAGTGCCATCCAGTGACGAGCCATCATCACAAGCCATTAAAATGGACATTTGGTGGTTCGATGGCGCAGAGAACATTAAGCAATTGCAGGGCGTTTCAACAAGCGCTGTAGAACTCAAGGCCGCCATAGACAACATATCATCTGAAATGAGTTCTGATAACTCTACCAATTTATATGGAGCCGTAATTCAGGGTCTTGAAGTTGCTAATCAAAAGTTGACCCAGACAAGAAACCTCGATGAAATTGCTTCCAGTGCCTTGGTGATTTTCACCGATGGAACTGATCAAGCCAATAGAAATACCAAGGGCCAGGCACTTGGAGCCGTTGCTAATGCCGACAGAGACATTTCCATTTACACCATTGGTTTGGGAGGTGAAATAGACGAACAAGTATTGAGAGAAGTAGGAAAGACCAGCTTTGTCTCTGCTGCGAATATTGGTGAGCTCCTAGACAGTTTTAGAGAGATCGGTGACCTTATCAATGGTCGAGCCAATAGCTACTATTTGTTGGAATACTGCTCACCAAAAAGGTCGGGCAATAATCAATTAACCATTGAAGTCACCAAAGGCACATTGGTCGGTCGTGCGAACACCTTGTTCGATGCGTCTGATTTTAATGGAAGTTGTACACTTCAATAGTCACAATCTCAGGAGTATTCTCTATTTTCATTAGAGAATACTCACACAATGCAAGCAAAAACCATAGACCAAGTCATTTCATTTTTAGATCAAATTGTGGCTGATGAAGTGAATCAAGGATCGAAACTGGCCTACTTCCCTATTCTCTATAGAGCAGTTACTAAAGCCATTAAAGTGGCTATCGAAAATAAAGAGTTTGAAGACAATCCTCGTATGGAAAGACTCGATGTAGTTTTCGCTAATCGGTATTTAGAAGCCTATACGCAGTTTAAAGAAGGGCAAGAGCCCAGCGCATGCTGGGCTGTCTCTTTCAATCAAGAAGATAGGTTTTGGCCTATCGTTCTACAACACTTGTTGCTAGGCATCAATGCACACATTAACCTCGACTTAGGCATTGCGGCCGCTGAAATCGCTGGTGATAATATTGACAGCCTTAAAGCCGACTTCTATAAAATCAATGATATCCTCTCTTCCATGGTCGATGGTGTCCAATCAGATATTGATAAGGTATCTCCTGTTATTGGCGTCATGGACAAAATCGCTGGCCGACTGGATGAAAGGCTGGTAGACTTTAGTATTCAACTAGCTCGAGACGGTGCTTGGGACTTTGCCTGTTCTTATGCTATCGCAGATGTGAATGAAAGGACGTCTCTATTAAAAAAACGTGATGCATCCATAGCATGGTTGGGCAGTGACATTGCCAACCCCGGAATTCTTCTGTCGAGCATAGCCAGATTCATCAAGGTCTTCGAATGGAAAAAAGTAAGTCGAATTGCACCTGTGTTGGAAGGAATCTCCTAATCTCAACTTCCTTTGATACCTGCCTCAACTGGAATTGGAAGGTGATTGGGTTCGGGAACCATAGGACATTCATATCTATCACTATAGGCACAGTATGGATTATAAAGCTTATTAAAATCAATAATCCACTCCTCTCCTTCAGGCACTCCTTCGTAGTGAAGATACCGTCCACCTCCGTAGGTTGATGTTCCAGTGGTTGCATCAACTAAAGGAAGAAAAACGATAGGCTTTTGATTTGGTATTCTAAAACGCTGAACCTGCAAATACGCTTCGAGCGTATAAGGTTCACCCTTCAGAACAAAATGCAGTATACCGATTCGTTTATAAAGCTGAGTTCCGCCCTTGCTAGTTCCCAAAGGGAAAGGTCTATCATTAGGGGTAGGCTCAAATCGTGCATTGACTCGATAGGCCGCATCAGCCTCAAAAAATGAGTGTCCTGTAAACTCGGTTCGTTGTTCAGGGGTCAATGGTGACTTGTCAGGGTTAAGGAATTCTGCATTCTGTTCTTCTCGGTACTTTTCTATCTCATCTAAAAAAGTATTCTCCTGAGCCAATAAAGGGCTCAGGAGAACCAAGAATATCATGATTAAGAAAACCTTTAATTGCTTCATTTTCGTTAAGCCTCGGCCATTTTTTGTTTTGATTGTAAAACCAAGGAACTGATAACGGTAATTACAAAACCTATTAAGAAAACCGTCATAAACATCAATATAGTTCCTCCAATCGGGGTGTACATAAAGCTTTCACTGCCACTCATAAGTGCATCATATTTGGCTTGAAAGGCTGGTGTCCCAACCTCAAGTCCTTCCACATAGGCAACATACTGTTCGTTGAAATCCGGCATGATCCAGGTAACGAAAACAAAGTTATATAATCCCCAAGCCAGTCCGCCTAAAGTGGAAAGTGACAAACCGATTTTCATCGACTCGCCAAAAGAAATAACTCCATCATTGACCTTATCTCTATGATTTCTAATTGCAAAAAAGATTAGGCCCATGGCCACAATCATTGAAGAGTATCCAATAATCTCGCCAGAACTAAATGATTCTGGCCCAAAACCAGTTATCAGGCCTGACAGTACTGGAATACCCACTAAAATGGCTAATACATAGGGTGAATAAATCTTAAGTATCCTTTTCATATCGAATTGTTGTTTTATTTGCTCAAATCAACTCACATGTCTAGGTATGGACATCATACTTAAGTACCAATCTACGAAATCATACGAAAGTAGGAGCCTGTCAAATGATTACTCTCCACTCCTTGGCCCGTGTAACAGCTTGGGTTCTTCGCTTGACATCTAGCTTAACGAAAAGGCTCGATACATGTGTTTTTATAGTGCTTTCGGATATAAAAAGTCGCTCACCAATCTCTTGATTTGAAAGGCCCTCAGAGATGAGTTGCAATACTTCGAGCTCTCTCTCGCTAATACCCAGACTTATTATTTTTTCAGTGTCAATACTTATTGGTGCTGATACTTCCACCACCCTGTCCTTCTTCATATTACCTCCAAGATATATGCCCAAGCCAATGAGTATCACAGCAGTGATGCCAATCACCACATCCGCAGGAATTGATGGAACAAATAGAGAGGCATTGCTCAATTGGAAAAGCACGAGCAAAGCAATGATTATTAAACCGAATCGGAGGACGGTCTTAAGCATGTTGCAATTAATTCAATTTAGACCTTAATCCATATGAGCGAGGCAAGATTCTTGACCAGAACCAATGTATTTACTTGCCAATCCACGATTGAAGCTTCTTCTCGAGAAACTTCCGCTCGGCAATATTCTGGGCCTGGGTAATTGCTTTTTGAAGGAATACTCTTGCTAGCGACCAATTACCCAAATCTGCATACAGGTCGGCTTTTAGGGCTTGAAAAGATTGATTCCCTTTAATATCCAGTTCGATGGATTCCATAACTTTCAAGGCCTTAGCAGGACCTTCAACCTTACTCAGCACAACCACCCTGCTCATTTTTACAACGGGAATTGGCTTGATTTTTACCAATGAATTGTATAAGCCAAGAATAGTCTTCCAGTTGGTGACTTCATAAGTTCTGGCGGTTGTGTAATAGGCAGAGATAGCCGCCTCTAATTGGTAAGCTGAAGTATTCTCAAACTTCGAAGACTGTCTGAGAAAGTCCCAACCCCACTTTATATACTCCTCATCATAAAGTTTTCTATCCTGATGTTCCAACGTCAGCAAATTACCCTCGGCATCCATCCGTGCAGGAAAGCGTGCTGCTTTAAATAGCATCATAGATATAAGGGCATTCAGTTCTCCCTTATCACAGTTTGGCTCGTTGGTCAGTAGAAAAGCCAAGCGGATGGCTTCTTCGCAAAGTTCGGTTTTTATCAGCTTGGCTCCTTCCGTTGCTTTATAACCTTCATTAAAGAGCAAGTAGATTACTTGTAATACCTCTGCTAGTCGCGATGTTATTTCCTCATCATTCGGTACACTTAACATACCGACTTCATCTTTGAATTTTTTCTTGGCTCTAGTGATTGCCTTCTTGGTTGCCTCTTCGTTCTTAAGTAAGGCACGCGCGATCTCCCTGATAGAAAGACCACATAGTAGCTTAAGGCTCAGCATTAGCTGTTCGGTTGGCTTCATTGCCGGATGACAACAGGCAAAGATCATTCTTAACTGATCGTCTACTATCACCTTCTTCTCTGGTAATTCAAGCTCTGTGGTTTCCTTCTCAATGATTCTGTCCTCATGATGTTCCCAATCAGCATTCTTATTGTCTTTTCTTAAGAAATCTATCAATTGATTGTTCGCAACCCGATACAACCATGCCGAAGGGTTTTCGGGCATTGGCTGATATGACCATATTTTAGCAGCTTTATATAATGCCTCTTGAACCGAATCTTCGATCTTATCAATAAGATGCGGTGAATATCGGTTTACAAACAATGATACCAGCTTACCATATTCATGTCTGAATAAGTGATCTAGTGTATTATTAACCGTTGGATTGGACATAAAAAATCAGTCATCAATTGACTGTGTCGAAACAAAGAGTAACTAACCTAGTGAATATTCATCACTAACTAGTATCAGAAGAAGTCAAGTGATTATGACTTCTTCTGATGATATGTCTTACATATTAGAGATTTCTCTTACCTCTATGTGTCCATCCTCTGAATCGAGAATTGGACATCCTTTGGACAGTTCGGTGGCTTCTTCCAAAGATGAGGCGTTAATCATTAGATATCCACCAACAATTTCAGCACCTTCAGCAAAAGGCCCGTCAGTCACCACATTACCTCCTTTAGAAACTTGTTTACCTTCAGCTTTCAACGGCAATCCATCTATCAGTTGACCTTTTTCTGCTAAACCTTGCATCCATACACCCCACTCGGCCATATGCGCTTGAACTTCTTCTGGAGACATAGAGGCCATTCTGGCATCACCTCCTCTAAATAGGTATAAATACTTTTGCATCTTATTTCTGTTTTGAATTAAAAAAATCTGTTTAAAAAATCGCGATTCACCCTTAAGACGCTTCTTGATTTGAATAGGGACAAAATCCAAAAATTATTTTTAAAAACTAGCCATTTGTTCGAGAATTGATGTTTTCAAAATACCTATAACTCGCTTTTGTTCGTCTAAATTAAGTGACGCGAAGCCCAGTCGCATTCCATTATGACCTAATTTTTCTCGATCGTAATTTAAATAGTTCGGGATTTCCAAGCCTTGCTCCTCAGCACTTCTTGCTATTTCAGTCCAACTCAGACTCTTATTTAGTAAGGCCCAAACTGCCATCCCACCCTCAGGAACTTCAAAGTTCAAATAGTCTCCTAGCTCGGCTGAAAGTAGTGTGCAAAAGTGATCTCGTCTAGTGTGGTATAACCTCAAAGCTTTTCGACTATGTCTCTGCAAATCTCCATGTAATATCATCTGGGCAATCACTCGTTCCATAACTGCATCTCCCTGCCTGTCGATAACCCGCCTCAAATGGCCCGCAGATTCTATGAAATCTTTCGGAGCTACCATATATCCTACTCGAATTGCCGGAGCTACAATCTTACACAATGCGCCCATATAGATGACATTGCCATTGGAAGCAATGCTAATCAGAGGTAAGAGCGGTGCTCGTTGATAGTGAAAGTCGTAATCGTAGTCATCTTCCAGAATAGCAAATCCATACTTTCTCGACAATTCCACAAGGTGCATTCTCCTTTCAGCACTCATGGTAACCGTGGTGGGGTGATGATGGTGAGAAGTCACATAAACAGAGGTTATTTTGTGTTGCTCACATAGTATTTCAACTTCTTTTGTCACAAGCCCTTTTTCGTCTACCGCTACAGTCATAACCTCAGCTCCAGCATGTTCAAGAGTCAAATTAGCGGCAATGTAATTCGTATCACCAACGATTGAAACCCCACCATTCCGATGTAACAATTGACTTGACAGATACATGGCCATTTGACTACCTCTGGTAATCAATATTTGATCCACGCTGCACCTTAAGCCTCTGGTTTCTTGTAAATGATTCACAAGTGCCTCTCTCAACGAGAGATCTCCATAAAAAGAGCCATAACCCAAGTGTTTTGTATTGTAACTCCTGGAAATAATGCTTCTATAATGCCTAAAGATTTCTGTCACAGGTGCGATTCTGATATCTGGTGTTCCTTCATCTAATGTCAAACCATTAGGCAGGCTTGGCTCAGACCTGTGGAGACTTTCTATGGCGTTGAACTCAAATGGAGCGTTTCTAGAAAATCTACCTCCTTCAAGATTACCTCCTGGATTAACCTCGGGCAATTCATTACTCACAAAAGTACCTTTTGACTGCAATGCAACAATCCAGCCCTGACTAATCAGTTCGTCATAAGCAGCTACCACGGTCTTTCTATGAATATTTAGATCTATGGCCAGACTCCGACTTCCAGGAAGTTTTAAGCCGCTTTCCAATATGCCATTCTTAATTAGGTGAATGAGGGCATTATTAATCTGCAGATATATTGGGGTATCAGCAGACCGATCAATTTCAATTAGGTTTTTCAGTGCTATCATAGTGGACTACTTAATAATCTCAAACTGGATCACAATGCTAGTCCAATATTACATGATATTTAGATTATAAGATTACCACTATGACCGAATTTGCTAAGACATCACTCAATAAAATCGTTAGGGGGCCAAAAAGAGCTCACTACGATAAAAAGCTGGTTTACGATATCCTTGATTCACATTTCATTTGCTATGTGCCCTATATCCATGGCAATACATCGATAGTTATTCCAACTGGTTATGGTAGAAAGGGAGATCAAATCCTGATCCACGGATCAAATAAAAACAGGATGTTACTCTCTCTTCTCGATCAAGAGTTAGCAAGTCTGACTGTCAGTCACATGGATGGTTTGGTTTTAGCCCGGTCGGTATTTCATCATTCCATCAATTATCGTTCGGTCACGGTATTCGGAAAAGCACATCTTATTGAAGATTCAGATGCCAAGATGGAGGCACTGGAAATCATCACCGAAAACATAATCCCAGGTCGCTGGGCAGAAGCGAGAGTCCCAAATGAGAAAGAACTGAATGGTACCTTGGTAGTCGCCATAGACATTGACGAAGCATCTGCCAAAGTGAGAGACGTGGGCGCTAGTGATGAGGTGGCTGACCATGACCTGGACGTTTGGGCTGGTGTTTTAGAGATAGATACACTTCCTGGAAAAGTGGTCAGAAACGCTGATTGTAAACCTGGTCTTGACACCCCTGAATCGGTGAAGAATTTCACTTTTTCGAATCACAGTACTCAAGATTAGCGATTTTTATAGAATTGTATTCCAAAGCCGAATGGCGTAATATTCACCGGATATTCTGCTGCTCGGCTATTCAAAGAAATAAAGCCGAATGGACGTATAATCCAACTTCTGCTTGCCGGTCGTGGATAAACTGATAATCCAATATTGGCACTAAACAGAGCATTAGGCGACCCCAATATGCCCTCATCGCTGAGCTCATTTTTCAAGAATCGTTCAAACGATATCCCAAGGTCAAAGTCAACCCGTCTTTCAGCAATAGTCATTAGTTGGTAATTAATGCCAGAGACCAAGCCTAGAGAAAATTGAGAGTAGGTTTTTGATAAACGTTCAAAAATTATGTTCTCCGATTGAGAGGCATTTTCAATATAGCGCAGGGAAACTCTAAACTGTCTCAGGTTCATATAGACATCATTTTTTAAGCTTAGCCTGTCACTTATTGGGATGGTTACTTCAAACCCGGGTCTCAGTCCTACTCTATTGATGGAGAAGGTATTTGCAGTAGACTCACTATCAAAAAATATATCGTCACTTGTATTGGGTTGAAAGTATAGATAGTTGAAAGTGACAGCCCCAAAAGGTCTAAGTTGAATACCCTTTTTAGTCTTAACCTCTTCAGCCGTAGGCTGATTGATCATCTCAAACGGCTCAATTTTTAAAGGAGAATACAATGGTGAAATTCGTTCAAGCATGACCATTGAGGTGACGCTTTTATTGGATGTCATGGATATGAAGTCCGTTGAGCGTTCGATTAAAGGTTTTTCCACCTGAGCTCTGACCTCCTCTTTTTTCGAGACATCTTCCAGAACACGCTCAGTAAGAACAACACTCTCATGCTGAGTCAAATCCCCCTCAGCACTCATTGCATCTTGTTGAATGGATTCTTGTACCTCCTTCTGAACAGTGTCCGAGGCTATAACTAACTCATTCGGTTCGATAGACTTTTGAACATCATCCGCTGGATTACTATCAATTGCTTTTTGATTAAATAAACCAGATCCAAAACCAATTGACAATAGAAGAATGAGCAATAATATCGACCATTTCCAAAACCGCCTTACAGGACTCACGGCTCCGATTTGAGATTGAACCTGAGACCACATGGCACCATCGACAGGCGCTTCAAAGCCTTTCAATTTATCATTGAAAACTTTCCTTGCTTTCTGATCTGAGCTATTTTCCACTTTCCTCCCTTCTGCTGATTAGCCTAATCATTTTCTTCTTTGCCCGTGTTAATAAGGTCCGCGAAGAGCTCTCGGCAATTGCCAGCCTCTCCCCAATCTCCTTGTGTGAGTAACCATCTATGAACATATTGAAGGTGATCATTTGGCTCTCTGGCAACTTCTGAAGTAAGACTATTATCTCGCTAGCACTCATTTTAGAAACAGCATCTAATTCTTCTGAGCTAAACTGCCATACTTCACTTTCTTCTATAGACACGGTAATGTTAGACCTTCTCTTTTTATAAGCGTCTATGGCAACATTAATAGCGACCCTAGAAGCCCAAGCATTAAAATCTCTCACTTCACGAGCCTTTTCCAAATTCTTGAAAATCCGAATAATCGCATCATGAAAGACATCATTAGCTTCCTCTTTATTAAGATGATATCGAACACAAATCCCCATCAACCTACCTTTTAGGTAGTCATAAAGCGCACGCTGTGACTTCTGCTCTCCTGCGATGCATTGGTCAATCAAATGGCCTAAATCCTGCATAAATCAGTAAGTCATACACAATGGTATGACCTCGACTACTTCCATAACTCTATGGAAGCTGTTTAATATTTATTTTACCTTCTATCGGATAACTTCTACTGTCACTTCGGCTACAAAATAGTGTTCAAATGAGTTTGGGTTAATCGCTAAACTCCCTTCAAAATAGGTCTCATTACCCGCTTTCAAATTGACGCCTATCTCATACAAAAGCTTGACAACCCCAACATCCAAGCCTGCATCTACCTGTAAAAGTGCCTGATTCGTGTTTGGGTCTATTGACAAAGAAATCCAATCTAAATTAGTAAAGTCTGCTGTCGGTATGTTGGACTGTACAATTGTTGCAGATTGAACGTCCAACACATTGCCACAAAAGGAGTCATTCTCAAAAAGATCAACCGTCACACTTCTACTCCGTTCTACTGGAACATAATCGAAGACCGATTTGTAAATACAAACGCTCTGATCAACCTCCAATACAACATTGACTTCTCTGACAAACCCATTTAGATCCGTAGCTGAAATCTTAAACAAGTCTTCTCCATCTAAAAAGTCTGGTCTGGGAGTATATTTTAAAAACGCTTGACCATCTATTATTTCAACACTTCCTTGAGAGGGCGAAGAGACCAATCTCACCTCTCCTATTTGGCGATTCATTATTTGCGCAGGATTAATAATGAATGTTGCATTGGCATTGATTTCAAACCGAGCATCCAATACGGGTAGTGCATCTTCAGCGAATCTATCGCACGAAAAAATAGGTAGTATTAACAAAAGAGCTATCGTTCTTATATTCATATATCCAAGGTTACAGCAGTTCTTTATTCGAAAAAGCGGTCTCATTAAATGATTTAATAACATACTCTTTCTATTGCGGCTGCGTTTCATCTATCAACATTTAATCCATGATAGTCAAATGCGTATTGAAAATCTAGATTGCAAATAGACGATGACCCATCATCTTCATCACATTCTCTGATCAACCAATAACCGCAATGGACATCACCACTATTATTAAGGCATCCGACTAATCAGTAAGCTTTCAACATGGTTTCTACTTCTATAGACTTTGATTTTGTCCCAAACGCTTCAGCACCTTAGAAATTAACTTGTGATATTTAAAACGGACACCAAAAAGCACTGAAGTGTCCACCGATAGGCTCAGAATAGTTAGTCAGGTTAGTCAACCCTGAACCATCGGCATTGGCTTTATAAATATCATAGCCTCTTAAGTTCGAAAAATCTCTTATTGAGAATACTACCTCTGAACCCGTAATCGACCAAGACGGATTCCATCCTTTGTCACTAGTTTCCGTCCGATTGGAAAGATTAACAGGTGTGCCACTACCATCCGTACTTATCACAAAGACATTCCAGAACTCGCCTGTCGCATTTTGTGTAGTGTAGAGTAGCTTAGAATCGTCCGGAGACCAGTCATGAATTCTTCTTGAATTCACTTCAGTTAAAAGAGTGAGCGATGATCCGTCAAGATTGAGCGTATAAATACCTCGTTGATTCGAATTCGGCATCTGCCCATTGATCGCTACCTTGCTTGTAGAGTTGGATAATCTGAAATCGGATATGGCTTCAATTCCAGTTACAATGTTACTTCGGCCGCTACCATCTGCATTAATAATGGCAAGCTCAAAGGCCGAATTACTAGCTGAGACGGTAAAGACTATTCGACCATCGTTAGTCCATCGAGGGGACCGATAATTAGCCGGAGACTGCGTGATGTTTTGAGGGTTAGTACCATCTGAGTTCACAACATATATATCAGAAAGTGACGAACTAGATACCTTCTTGACATAAAGTATTTTATTTCCATCTGGAGACCAGCCCGCATAGTAGGCTTCCGAACTGACTGGCGTTGAAACTCCAGAGCCATCCAATTTGACTAAGACTAAACCTCTATTATCATCAATGGTCATCAGCATTGAGCCATCAGGAGAAATTGGATTGCTGCCATCAATGTCGATCTTAAGATTCACATCAGTCGGACTTATCCTCACAGTATCCGATCCATTCGACAGCATTCCAAAGATTCCCCCTCTCCGCTCATAAACGAGATCACTCTCTTTTTGGAATGGTTGATCATCAGAATCAGAGTCGCAGGAGACAACAATTGCGATTGCAATAAAAAATAGAGTTCCTAACAGCTTTCTCATAATAGATTAGTCTTGTTTCATTTATAGACTGACGTGATCTAGAAAACGCTTCAAAGGGAATTGGATTAATGAATACTTAAGATACGATGATTGTCATTCGATACCTTAAGGCGCTAACCCTTTGACCCTTTTTCGACAATTGTATTCAACAGGACCGAGATTGTCCAGATCAGCCCGCCACATAATAAGCATAAATGTATCTTTGCCTTATGTCCAACGAGATCCAATTACTTCAGCATGTAAACTCTAGTATTCAAGAAGATACTTTTGTGAGATTGACCTTGAGTAAACCGATCGATTCAAAAGACATGCTTAAGAAAGTTATTATCTCTTTGGCGACCATAAAGAGACAGTCGCAACTCTCATTTGTCTATCGGCACAAAACCAACGATGTCACGAAAAACCAGCAGGTTCAAGACGGTCTATCGACTATAGAAGACTTGCTGAATAATAAGTTCGAAATAGCGAATCTCTTTACCACAGCATCGGACTATGCCTATGAGAGAAGTGGGGCCAAATCGAGATTAAAGCAGAAAGAAGCCACTTTTAAGTCCGCTCCAAATCGTGGACATGACAAAGAAAAAAGGCATCTGATTCAAGGAGTAGAATACCTTCAACTTCTAGGAGTGCTCGACAAAAACGGAAGGGTCTTAAAGGACAAGGGAGACAAGTTCAAGCAAATCAACAAGTTTGTAGAGGTGATTGAAAGTCTTTTAAAAAACCATGAAATGGTTTCTAATAAGGATTCCATCAAGGTGGTGGACATGGGTTCGGGCAAGGGCTATTTGACTTTTGCGCTATACGACTATTTGACCAATCAGCTAAAACTTGACGCATCGGTATCAGGTGTAGAAGTACGCCAGGATTTGATTGACAAGTGTAACAGCATAGCCAAAGAAGTTGGTTTTGATAAGCTCCAATTTGAACTAGGTTACATTGGAGATTATCAACTCAACAAGACCAATATCTTAATTGCGCTCCATGCTTGTGACACCGCCACAGACGATGCCATTGCCAAAGGGATGGCTGCTAATGCAGAGTTGATCATTTGCGCACCGTGCTGTCATAAGCAAATAAGAAAGTCCATGACCGAAAGCGATGGGCTTGACAGTCTCTTACAGCATGGCATTTTAAAGGAGCGTCAGGCAGAAATAGTCACCGATGCCATCAGAGCTTTGATCATGGAGGCCAATGGTTATAAAACCAAAGTTTTTGAATTTATATCTACAGAGCACACGGGTAAGAACCTGATGATTGTAGGCCAAAGAAAGAAGCAAGCAACAGACCCTCAGAAATACCTAGGGGAGATCGACAAATTGAAAAAGCAGTTCGGTATTCCTCAGCATTACTTGGAAAGCTTAGTTTAACACTCTACTCGGTTACCACTAAAGAAATACTGGTTCTATTCTGTCAATTGAATTGATACTTTTAGGTTATACCTTAAACAGTGCTGTCCATGAAGCGATTCATTCCTGCCATCATTTCGGCTTTACTCCTATTCGGTTGTTCCTCAAAACAGATAGAACAAGTTGACATACTCATTCAACATGCTAATGTCATTGATGTAAATACTGGTAAAGTCAGTACTGACATGAGTTTGGGGATTAGGAACGACTCCATCGTTTATATAGGTGGAGGGAGTTCAAATCACTCTGCCATGCAAACAATTGATGCGACCGGAAAATATGTTATTCCAGGACTTTGGGATATGCATGTCCACTTTCGAGGTGGTGATGAATTGATCGCAGAAAACAAGAACCTACTCCCTCTATTTATTGCCAATGGAATTACTGGGGTGCGTGAAGCCGGTGGAGATATGACTTCGGAAATTTTCAAATGGCAATCAGAAATAGAAAACGGGTCACTAATCGGGCCAAAGATCTATACTTCAGGACCTAAACTGGATGGGCCCAGAGCTACATGGGCCGGTTCAATTCCTGTAGTAACAAAAGAAGATGCAGTCATTGCGATAGACTCGCTAGAGCAAATGAATGTGGACTTTATCAAACTCTATGATAGCCGGATTACTAAAGAGGCCTATATCTGGATTTTAGAAGAGGCGGAAAGAAGAGGGATTAGAACTTCGGGACATATGCCTTTTACAGTAATGCTAGAAGATGCCGTTACTGCAGGTCTCGGTTCGGTCGAACATCTCTATTATATATTGAAGGGCTCCTCCTCAGCAGAGCAAAAGGTGACAGACGATAATATTAATCGCAAAGCTGGCTTTTGGGGATCTATGACTACCCTAATGGATACTTACTCCGAAGAACAAGCACAAAAAACCTTCAAAATGCTCGTGGATAATGACACCTACGTGACCCCAACGATGCATATAGGAAACACCCTGTCCTACCTAGATCGTGATGACCATAGCAATGACGAATACTTACAGTACATCGGAAATGGCATTATTGAAACATACCAAGGTAGAATCAGAAGTGCCGCTCGAGCCTCCGAAGACTTTGTGGCCATGCGCCATCGTTTGAATACCGCTTTTAAAAACCTAGTACCAAAAATGAGTGCCGCAGGCGTTTCACTCTTGGCAGGGTCAGACTCTGGTGCTTCCAATTCATATACTTACCAGGGTATTTCATTACATCAGGAACTAGCCGCCTTGGTGGAAGCAGGACTCTCGCCTTTGGAAGCCCTAAAAGCAGCAACCATTAATGGAGCAAAGTTCTTGAGAGTGGAAGATTTCTATGGCAGCCTAGAAGTCGGTAAGTCAGGAGATATATTAATACTTGATGACAATCCGTTGGATGACATCACAAATACACAAAAGATCAACACCCTTGTCCTACACTCCAAAACCTATAGTTCCGCTGACTTAAAAGCTATGCTTGATAGCATGGAAAAGTAAACTATTATATCTGAAGTAAATGTTTAGAGAACAACGATCCAAAATCATAACCTACCTTTCTTCGCTAATCTTAATATTAGGCTTTGCCTTATCTAGTGTTATTAATCCAGAACCAGCATGGCTGGATTTGTTTTTGGGTTTAACTGGAATAGTTATGTCCATTTTTGCTTGTGGGTGGCTCCAGAAAAAAATACTCCTCTTAAGTTTATTCTTCTACCTACTCGACTTCAATTATTCATTATTATTTGATCCGTTAACCTCATCATTAGGGCACTTATCCCCTAATACAGCATCATTTGGTCTATACCTCCAATTAGGTGGTTTCTTATTTTTCATTTTGCCTCTCTTTGACTCTAAAAATTTACTTTTTAAGAAAAGTAAAATTCCTTCCGAGAAGGCAATTATAGTGACCGTTATCACATTGACGATCATAGCACAAATACTGATTAGAAATTTCGCTTGAATAAACAAGGATCGTAGCCACTACCAACAAACTATCAATTCAAGGCCACTGAATTGAATTCAGTATTGCGATTGGAGAATCCTACAGCAGCAAAGATTTTGATGCGGCAATCCGTCCCTGTGGCAAGCCTTCTATAAGTTCATTTGGGCAGTGATATCAACAGACGGATTCTTTCATTCCGCCACGCTTCATTCAGAATGACGGCAATACACAGACTCTCGCCCTTGTTGGTGTTGTCACCAACAAGCAAATGACAGTGCTCAATTAGGAGATTCTATGAACTAATTACCGATTGACTAATCAACTGATTACCAAAGCAACTACATGTTGCGCCTATATTGACCACCTACCTCAAAGAGGGCGCTTGTGATCTGCCCTAATGAGCAATATTTACAGGCTTCCATCAACTCTTCAAAAAGGTTTTCATTTTGAATAGCCGCAGTCTGAAGTCGTTTGACAATCTCTTCAATCTTTGACTTATTACCCTCATTCAGATCATTCAGCATGGCTATCTGATACTGTTTCTCTTCTTCAGTCGCGCGAATCACTTCTTTTGGCTGTACAGTAGGCGACCCTTTAGAGCTTAAGAAAGTGTTTACACCGATAATTGGGAACTCACCTGTATGCTTAAGGGTCTCATAGTAAAGCGATTCTTCCTGAATCTTACTTCTCTGATACATAGTTTCCATTGCACCAAGGACTCCTCCTCTTTCAGTAATGCGATCAAATTCCACCAATACAGCTTCCTCTACTAAATCAGTCAATTCTTCAGTGATGAATGATCCTTGCATTGGATTTTCATTCTTGGCTAGGCCAAGTTCTTTATTGATGATCAATTGAATAGCCATTGCCCTGCGTACAGACTCCTCTGTAGGAGTCGTAATAGCCTCGTCATATGCATTAGTGTGCAGCGAATTACAGTTATCGTAAATCGCATATAATGCCTGAAGCGTTGTTCTAATATCGTTGAAGTCAATTTCCTGGGCATGAAGCGATCGGCCTGAAGTCTGAATATGGTACTTGAGCATTTGTGCTCTAGGGTTAGCACCATACTTATGCTTTAGGGCTTTTGCCCAAATTCTCCTCGCCACACGACCGATCACCGCATATTCTGGATCGATACCATTTGAGAAGAAGAATGACAGATTAGGACCAAAGGCATTGATATCCATTCCACGGCTCAGATAGTATTCTACATAGGTAAAGCCGTTCGCCAATGTGAAGGCCAATTGCGTAATCGGGTTTGCACCGGCTTCTGCAATATGATAGCCTGAGATCGAAACAGAGTAGAAGTTTCTAACCGACTGTTCAATAAAATATTGCTGAACATCCCCCATCAAACGAAGGGCAAATTCGGTAGAGAAAATACAAGTATTCTGTGCTTGATCCTCTTTAAGGATATCCGCCTGAACAGTTCCCCTAACCACGGATAGCGTTTTTGCCTTAATTGGCTCGTAAACTTCCGCAGGCAAAACCTGATCTCCGGTTACACCTAAAAGCATTAACCCGAGACCATCATTACCCTCTGGCAAATCACCTTGGTATTGTGGTCTTGCGACTCCTTTGTCCTTATAAATCTTCGCGATTTTTGCTTCTATCTCTTTTTCAAGACCGTTCTCTTTGATGTACACCTCGCATTGCTGATCGATGGCTGCATTCATAAAGAAACCAAGCAACATTGGAGCTGGGCCATTAATGGTCATCGAAACAGATGTGGTCGGATTGGACAAGTCGAATCCTGAATAAAGCTTCTTAGCATCATCTAGGCAGCAAATACTCACACCTGCGTTTCCTATTTTGCCATAGATATCCGGACGATGGTCTGGATCGTTTCCATAAAGAGTCACTGAATCAAAAGCGGTCGATAGCCTGGCGGCAGGCATGCCCAAACTCACATAGTGAAAACGTCTGTTGGTACGCTCCGGTCCGCCTTCACCTGCAAACATCCTTGTCGGATCTTCCCCCTCTCTTTTGAAAGGATAGATCCCTGCCGTATAAGGAAACTCGCCTGGAACATTTTCTTGAAGTGACCATCTCAGGACGTCTCCCCAGCTTCTGAACTTAGGCAGAGAAACTTTCGGTATTTGAGTATGTGATAGTGATTCGGAATGGGTCTGAATCTTAATTTCTTTGTCGCGAACCTTGAAACTATAAACAGGGTCTGTGTATTTCTTTTTCTTCTCCTCCCACTGCTCAATCAACTGCCAGTTGTGCGGATCGAAGTCCAGCTTCACTTTCTCGAAAGATTCTTGAAGGCCTTTGATCAATCGATCTTTATCTTCAATCTCCGAGTCTTGAAGGGTTTCTATTGATTTATGAAGTCCGTAAAGTTTATCGGCAATATCCGCCTGTGATAATGCTCTAACGTCATAGCCTCTATTACTCTCCGAAATTTCGGAGAGGTATCGAGTTCTCTTTGGCGGGATCACAAATATCTTCTCAGACATTTCATTTGTGATCTCAAAAGTTGAATTCAGTTCAGCGCCCGTTCTTTCAACCACTGTATCCATGATCACTTTGTATAGTGAATTCATACCCGGGTCATTGAATTGAGAAGCGATTGTGCCAAACACTGGCATTTCATCAACGTTGGCGGTCCACAAACCGTGATTGCGTTGATATTGCTTCTTTACATCGCGAAGGGCATCTAATGCACCACGCTTATCGAACTTGTTTAATGCAATCACATCAGCAAAATCGAGCATGTCAATTTTTTCAAGCTGAGTGGCAGCACCATACTCAGGTGTCATTACATAAAGTGAGACGTCTGAGTGGTCAAGAATCTCTGTATCTGATTGGCCAATTCCAGAAGTCTCAAGGATGATGAGATCATATTGAGCCGCCTTTAACACCTGAACTGCCTCTTTTACATGCTTAGAAAGCGCGAGATTAGATTGACGCGTGGCCAAAGAGCGCATATATACCCTCTCGTTATTGATGGAGTTCATACGAATACGATCGCCAAGCAGTGCACCACCCGTCTTTCTCTTAGATGGATCTACTGAAACGATAGCTATGTTCTTGTCTTCAAAGTCAATCAAGAATCTTCTGACCAATTCGTCCACTAAAGAAGATTTACCAGAACCTCCCGTACCAGTGATACCTAAGACTGGCGTTGCAACGGCTTTTGCCATTTCATGCACTTTATCTAGGTCGCCTTTAGATTCTTCTGGGAAGTTTTCGGCAGCTGAAATAACTCTAGCAATCGCCTTGGTATTCTTCTCAACAAGATGATTTACCTCTCCGTTGAGGTTTTCACCCGTAGGGAAATCACACCTTTCGACCATATCATTGATCATGCCTTGCAAGCCCATGGCACGGCCGTCATCTGGAGCATAAATCCGAGTGACACCGTAGTCCATTAATTCCTTGATCTCTTCAGGCAGGATTACTCCTCCTCCTCCTCCGAAGATTCGGATATGCTCAGCACCTTTCTCTTTCAAAAGGTCATACATATACTTGAAGTACTCGTTATGTCCACCTTGATAAGAAGTCATAGCAATAGCCTGTGCGTCTTCCTGTATGGCAGTATTTACAACCTCTTCCACACTTCTATCATGGCCAAGATGAATAACCTCACAGCCAGTGGCTTGAATGATCCTTCGCATAATGTTAATGGCCGCATCATGCCCATCAAAAAGAGAGGCTGCTGTAACTATTCTGATCTTATTCTTAGGCTTGTAAGGAGCTACGTCTTGCATATTGTTCAAGGGTGTAAACGGTCTGCAAATTTAGGCAAAAAGAATGGTTTTCCTAACACTTGTTAGGCAGTGTTATTAGTAGCGTTTCGCTCCAGAAAGACTTCTGAGGATGTTTTGATTCTTTTTTTTATGAATGGCCTTAAGGATATTTCTCTTTTCTAATTCTGTCAACCTCCAACTCAGTGAGGCCCTTTCTTCAAGCCCTTCTTCGCTCACATACTGGAATTCGACACGCTTCAGATGATCTCCCATCCGAGACTTGGTGAGTTCAAAAAATTGATCATTCTTAATGGTCTGTACCTTATCCCAACTCGAATAGGCCGACTGTATGGGTGAGAAAAACCTCTCAAGAAAGTTCTCTCCTCCGACAGGCCCTAACTCCTCATTCTTTTCTGAGTCTCTGATAGAAAGAAGTACCACTTCACTTGTATTCTCCAAAATCCAATCTTTAAAAACATTCAAAAAGATCAGTGCATCTACCACACCATAGTTGTCAGAAATACCGGCATCAGCAATTTTTATTGGTGGATTGGTAGGTAAAGTGATCGTTGGTGTGATGTAAGGGAAGGTGGCACTCATTCGCAAGGCCGTTAAAAACCTTAGGCTATCGGCTTGTTGGTCTTTCAGTAACGACCTAAAATCTACTCCCTGAACTATGCTCTGTTCATTAGGTCGAAGGTTTAGAAAGCTTACTGGCTGAGGAGAAATATAGAGCTTCCTGCCATCATTGGTAATTAATGGGCTCACCAACAATGCCGGAATATCTCCAGAGAATTCCGCTTTTTGATATGCCGAAATTGGCCTGTCCAACATTCCCTCTAAGTTCTCACTGAGGTTATTCTCAAACTCATAACCACGCTCTCGTTTATAACGCTGACCGCCATATTTAAACTTTCTGGCTTTGTAAAAGATATCGTTGATTAATAGTGAGAAGATCAATGGATTCAATAATTCCTTACCCATATGCTCCAAGTGGACTTTATCTTGGGGGTTCTTATCCGTCCAGAATAAATCGCGGTAAAAGGCAGCACCTACCAAACCACCCGATGCTCCTGAAATCAAGACTGTTTCATTCATCAAGTTACCCGCCATTACTGAATCTACATGCTGCAAAACATTGATAGTCCATAGTGCCGATCGTTGCCCACCACCACTGACAGCAATTAAAGTCATTCGAGGTTTCTCTTCTCCTGACTTTAACCTCCAGTTCTCAAGCATTTTAAGCCAATGTGCCTTGGATGCTTCAATCTCTTCGCTACCACTAATGGCCTCAATAGTTTCTAAGGAGTAATCAGCCTTTTCTCCAGTATAATCCAGACCGTAGGCTGGATATTGGTAACCCCAGTTGAAAGCGCTTGAGAGCACATTAAAGAGTAGCAGGAGGCCGATAACAGCGGTTACCACCCAAGAACGGAGCCAATAGCTCAACGCACCTGTTGCCATCACTATCATGGTAAAAAGAAATATACCTGAGGCGGCAGCAGGAATCTGGAAAAGTGGTGAGGACTGAAAAACCCCCAAGATCACCAAGACTGCCAAGAGCAATAACTCTATAACGATAGCATTCCGCTGATTTTGCTTGAAGATTCCGAGTATGGCAATTCGATCGTAATACTTCTCATACCTTCTTGTCGAGTAGTGCTTTAGCTTCAGTGAAAAGTAATACTTCACTTTTACCTTAGACCGTCTCATTTTTCTCAATTGCTTAAAAGCATTGTGACGAACCCTTTGTGAACCCTTACTACTGCGCAAAGTTTTGCTTCGCATCACTTTTTGAATGTCTCGATTGGTTCTAGAGAAATAGACAAAAAGGAAGCTCAGCATGAAAATGATACCTGTGAACAAGCCCAATAGACCCATAACAATCTGAGGGCCACTATATAGTTCAACCGTATCCTGAAAGACAATAACCCTTTGAACATAGAAGGTTAAAAAAGCAATAGGAATCAGCGAGTTATTGAGGCAATAATGGGAAAACGGTCTTGGTAGTGTTCCCAGAAACGGAAACCTGAAGCCATCAAGAATATAACTGGTAATATTGAAAGCCATCGAAAAGCCCGCCAATGCCACACCTATAATGAGAAAGCCCCAAAAACCTACTTCTCCCATATAAATGGGATCTAGAAATAGAAAGGGGATACCGAGGGCTTTGCCAAAACGACCATCAACAATCGAGAACAGAATTAACCAATAGAACAGCAGGAACTGATTGTGCTTAACATGCACCAAAAGTAGCTTGATAGGAAAGCTGTTAACGAATGCGTTAATTATTTTCAATCGCGAATTTTCTTAGTTCCTTGATAGAGTTCGTACTTCAGTAATCTACATTCAATTCTTGCATTAAAAAATGGAATCTTAGCCGAAGTTCGAAGTCCAATCCTCTTGGCCAAATCGAGATTCCCTGTAAATACAAAGCCAATATATCCTTTACAACGCTGCTTAAAGAAGTCCCCTATTGCGGAATAGATTTCTTCGAGGTCTTTGTCAGCTCCCAATCTTTCTCCGTATTCAGGATTCATCATTACAACTCCTGGAGATTCGGGCACCGGGGTTTCCCTAAAATCACACAACTCAAAATCAATCAGATGATCTACACCAGCGGTTTTGGCATTTTCTTTGGCAGACCAAATGGCATTCTTGTTCATATCCGAAGCAATGATTTTAAACTCTGGAGATCTTTTCACTTGAAGTCTTGCCAGTCTTCTATAGCCTTGCCAAGACTCCTCATCATAACCTTTGAGGTGCATAAAACCGAAATTCTCTCTGAGCAGGCCAGGTGCCATATTGATGGCCATCAAAGCCGCTTCAATAGCAAGCGTTCCGCTACCACACATAGGGTTTACAAAATGGCTTTGCTTATCCCAACCAGACGCTATAATTGTTGAAGCTGCCAATGATTCAATCATCGGTGCTTTGAATGGTATCCTTCTGTAACCGTGTTTCGAAATAGTATTGCCCGATGTATCGAAATACAGACGAACCTGATCTTCTTTCCAGTATAAATGGATTACCACGTGATCACGATTAGGGCCAGAGTCGGGTCGCTTTCCGGTCACTTCGATCAGGCGATCGGCAATCGCATCCTTGACTCTTACATTGGCGAACCGATCGTCTTTGATGTGCTCATTGCGAACGAATGACGTCACAGAGAAGTAGCTATCATTATGCAGGTAGTTTTCCCAAGGAATAGATTTTATTCTCTTATAAAGATCATCGGCAGTATTTGCTCTAAATCTTTGTAACTGAAAAAGCACCCTGCCGGCAGTTCTCAAATACATATTCAGGCGCATGCAGTCATCCATGTAACCGCTAATCTCCACTTCAGAGATGCTTTTACTGACTACATCGAAGTCTAAAGCTTCAATTTCTTTGGCAAGCCAATCGCTCTGCTTTGGAAAGCATGTGACTACGATGGCACTTTTATATGGGAAAACACTACTCATTGGTCAGCGAAATACGTCAGATCATCAATCATTCGAAAATAATCTAAGGCTTTTCGCTCAAAGGCTTTAAATGTCATGATTGAATTTTAACTTCGCAGTCCAAATTTATTGATATGCAAAACTGGTTTACTTGTAAGGTTAAATACCAAAAAGAAGACGAACACGGACGTGTAAAGAATGTAACAGAGACCTACTTAGCGGATGCGCTATCTTTTACTGAGGCTGAGGCAAAAATCTACGAAGAGATTGGTCAACGTGTAATGGGTGAATTTCAGGTAACCAGTATTGCTAAAAGTAAAATTGTAGATGTATTTGAATACTCAGGAGGAGATGTCTTCTACCAAGCAAAAATCTCTTACATGGTTGGAGATGCTGACAGTGGCAAAGAAAAGAAAGTGACCAATTTAATGATCGTCCATGCTGATGATATTAAAATGGCTTGGGAAAGAATTCACGAAAGTCTCAACAATATGCTGGTTACTTTCGTGGTGCCTGAAATCAAGGAATCACCTGTGCTAGAAGTATTTCATCATGTCAAAACCGGTGAAGAGAGAATTCCTGATCACCTAACTCCAGTTGCTGAACTAGAAACCGAAGAAGATGAACAGGACATTTGATAATGTTTCGACAAGTACATTTACTTGTTTAGGATCAAAGCTCAAAGAGCAGGGTCTTGCCTTTGAAGGTACTTCTGGCTACCTCAGCAAAAATGGCATCTCAACTGACTACCATTTTGACGAGGCTTCACAGACATTAGCGATCACCAACTTAGAAGTAGGTTTTCCAGCATCCCTTGTAGGTATGAATACCGAAAAAGTGATGGGCATTTTAGAAACGGCAATCAACGAGTGCCGGTCATAAAAGTCCATTATCTTCATTAGGAAGGCTTTGCTCAAGAAGTGTCAATCTCTGTTGAATCTCCAATAAGTTTGCCGTCCTAAGTCGCATAAACCTCCCAATAGTCATTACTATGGCTACTATTAGGCTAAATATTCCTAGGATTATAAGAAAAGGCACAAGAGTAGAAATCACACTTTCGTATGAAGTAACTCCCTTTTTATAAAGATTCATCTGCTGGCTAAAGTCCATAAAAGTTAGCACCATAAATGCACAAACCACCAATAGTGTGACAATCCACGCTACAGTGCTGATGGTGGTCAATGATTTATCTTTTCTTTTCTCTCTTTCAATCATTTTCCAGACTGCATCGTTACTTTTTCCTCTTTCACTCATGACTTTTTCATTTTAGTTTCTAACAATTCTTTAATCTTCAGTTTTCCATTATAGATTCTTGACTTGACGGTACCGAGAGAGCAACCTAGAATAAATGCTATTTCGGAATAGTCCATGCCTTCAAAGAAGTTCAGGATAATCACTTCTCTCAATTTGGTAGACAGACCATCTAGAGAATTCTGTAAGATATCTTCTCTCTTAAAGTCTATTTCCTCTAACATCAATTCTGTTAATTCATCCATATCGGGTTTCAACATTTCGTGAAACTCTCTTAATCTTTTTGTGCTTTTGAAATAGTCCAGTGCTCTGTTTCTAGCAATTTGAAACAACCAAGTCTTAAACCTTCTTGTGTCCGAGAGATTGGCCAATTGTCTATAGACATTGAGCCATACCTCCTGATTCAAATCTTGAGCCACTTCACGATTGGTTAGGTTCTCCAAAAAGACCAGTGTGCTCTGGCTAAAGCGCTCGTATAGATCTCTAAATGCAGGTTCATTGCCTGCCTGACACCTCAACACAAGGAGGTTCAGCTTAAAGTTCAATGATCCAGATTCTCGCCTTTTTGTCATTCTAAATTTCTCGCCCCTTAAGACGACTCAGAATTTTGATAGTTCAATTTGCAAGAAAGTTTTTCTCACTCGGCACATTCAATGAGTAATAGGTATTGTTCGCAACGGATTGATATATTTACTTTCATATCAAGTCATGAACATTCTGCAAGGAGATCTCAAAGAAGTCTGGGGTAAGAAAAAGATCAAAAATCTATTTCAGCCTGTTGATAACTCTTCCATAGTAATATTTCGACTAGTATTTGGTGCGATCATGTTCTGGGAGGTAACTCGGTATTTCAGGTACGACTGGATACATCGCTATTGGGTGGAGCCTGACTTCAACTTTAGTTACGGTCCATTCAACTTTCAACCCTTGCCTGAACAGTACATGTACTTGCTTTGGTACACTTTAGGAACTCTCGCCATCTTCATTCTAATAGGCTTTCTCTACCGCATCAGTACGGTCCTGTTTTTTGTCTTGTTCAGTTATACTTTTCTGCTGGAGCAGGCACGATATCTCAACCACTTTTACCTGGTCATGATCATCAGTTTCATTCTGATCTTTATTCCCGCCCACCGGCACTTCTCCTTGGATAGTATACTGTTTAGGAAGATCAGGTCATCCTTAATCCCCTGCTGGAGTTTGTGGTTAGTCCGGTTTACTATAGCCATTCCGTACTTTTTTGGCGGTGTTGCTAAGATTAATCCTGATTGGCTCAGAGGTTATCCCCTGAGCAATTGGTTGCAATCAGATATGGACTTCCCTCTTATTGGTCAGTTTTTCGATCAGCGATGGATGGTCATGTTTATGTCTTACTCCGGTCTTCTTTTGGACCTACTTATCGTTCCTGTCCTTCTCTTTAAACGAACTAGACTCATTGGCTTTATCATCATATCCCTGTTTCACTTGATGAATGATCAACTTTTTAGTATCGGTATCTTCCCTTGGTTTATGATGTTTGCCACCACCATCTTTTTTGCTCCTGACTGGCCAAGAAAGCTGCTTTCATCGGTTGGGCTTAAACCAAATCCCAATACTCATTTCCAGGACTATAGTCTTTCAAGACCAATAGTTCAAAAAGGAATCATTGTCGGACTCGCCTTGTTTGTCGCCTTACAAGTCAGCTTACCATTCAGGCATTTGTTGATACCAGGAAATGTGCACTGGACAGAAGAAGGGCATCGCTATGCCTGGCATATGAAGCTCAGGGGCAAGTCAGGTATTACCAGATTCTATATTCAGGATGAAGATTCCGAAGAAAAGATACAAATCAGAACGGATGGATTTATCGAGGATTGGCAGGCTAACAAGATGGATGGTAAACCCTATATGATCTGGGAATTTGCACAACATATTCAAAAAGAATTCAGACTGATGGGCTCAAACGTTAAGGTCTATGTAGACGCTTGGGCCTCACTCAATGGCCGGAGCTACCAACAGCTTATTGCGCCTAACTTTGACATCACCCAAGTACCAAAGCCATGGTTTGGCAATGCAGATTGGATATTACCCCTAAATACCCCTCTGGAAAACCAACGATAACGATGCGTTCAACTTTACGTTGATATACTAAGCAGTTAATACTCTACGGGTTAAATCCAGATGTACTAAGGGAGTTTCCTACCTAAGGTGTTTCTATTTTGACGTGCTCCCGTTCAACCTCTGTTAATGAAGAACCTTCAACCAATACTAATTCTTCTCACTATCATTGTCTTCAATTCGTGTAGTGGAGATGATCCTACCGTTGTAAAACCTATCACAAGTTTCCAACAAGATCGATTTTTCATTGAAGTTGGTGAGACCGTCACTTTTACTAATACGAGTGAAAACGGCCAGACTTATTTTTGGGATTTTGGAGACAATACAACCTCTAATGAGGAAAACCCAGACCACGTTTACGAAGAACTCGGGGAATTTGTAGTTAGACTTACTGTCACCAGTAGTACAGGAGAACGCATAGCCACGACCTCAAGCGTTTTAGTAGGCAATCGATGGGCCTTGGCGATAAGAGTAGACACCATAAACTTCATGGATTCTAATGGAGATCCATGGGATGATGATGATACAGGGCCAGATTTGTTGATTGGCTTTTACGAGGCCATTAACCCCAATACTAATTCGTTTTTAAATTTTGGAAACGATTATGTCGAAAGTGACTTTCCAGCCGGTGGGCGATTACCTCCAGAGTTTCAGGTAATGTTTACTGATCAAGATTGGGAGCTGATATTTCTCGACAATGAACCTCCGCTGAATATGTTACAAAATTCAGTAGTAATGGATCGTTTTACTTTTAACCCTATCACGATTGAATCTGAAAAAGACTATGAATTGGGTGGAGGTGTATTCGAAATAACTGCGAATGGCTTTCGGTTCTCATTAGTCTTTGAGATTCGATAAACAGTAAATTTTCTGAATTCCATTCAAACAACAACTAAGGGAATTGTATTAATTAGGTGTTAAGTTTAAAAATACTCTTCGATTAAATACTCAACTATGAAAAACCTCTTCAAAATCATTGCCTTAGCCTCTATTGTATTAATCTATTCCTGTGGAGGAAGTGACGATGAAGGGCCTACCGTAATCCCAACACCCAATTTCACTCAAGATAGGCAGGTAGTTGAACCTGGTGATATCGTGACATTCACTAATACATCAACAGATGGAGAAACATTTTCATGGAATTTTGGAGATAATACAACAGCGGTCGCCACCCAAAATGCCTCACACACTTTCAATTCAGTTGGTACATTCACGGTGACGCTTACCGTAACAAGCAGCTCTGGCGATGTGGCTACATCTACCAGTACAGTACTTGTGGGAAATAGATTCACTGTAGCATTGGCGGTTACAGCAATCAGCTTTGTGAATGACAACAATGAGGCATGGGACCCTGATGGAAGCGGTCCTGAATTACTCTTTGGGTTCTTTCCTGTTGGACAGGATATATTTAATCCATTCCAACTTGGTGATGATTTTACTAGCAACGATTTACCAAGGAGTGGAACAATTGACACTCCTAGTCAGGTGATGCTAACAGATGCCAACTGGAATTTTGTCTACATTGATAATGACGAACCTTTCACTGACGCAAATGTATCTGACTTTATGGCATCATTTACCATAAACCCGGTTACCATTGCCAGCGAGATAGACTACCAAACTGGCGAAGGTCAGTTTGAATTCCAAGCTGACGGGTATGGTTTCATCATTGCCTTTGATATAAGATAATCTAGTCTAAAACTTTTATTGAATCACCTCGAGTAATTCGGCCTGACTGAATTACTCGACAGGTGATGCCACCATGGCCTCGCATGGCGTTATAACCACCTCGGCCTAGGTTTTCTTCCATTCTTGAACATGGATGACATTCTCCGGTATACTCTAGAATGGCTTGGCCAATTTGAAAACGCCTGTTCTTAAGAGCCAGAAGATTAATACCCGAGGTAACGATATTTCTTCTTAATAGAAGTGGATCGATTCCTTCCTTGCCCATAAAGGAAGCAACAGCATTAATATGTTCTTGTGAAATCAAGGTTACTTGACGCTTGCCTCCTTTACTGGCATAATGATCTCCCTCAAGGCCTACTTCGGCAATGGCATTCACCTCAGTCATCATAAGAGGAGGTTGCTTACGATAAGGTCTGATCGTAACCTTCATTACTTTTCCGTCTTGAGCCAATTGGCTCGTCAGTTCCCTAATACTTTTCCCCAGCATATTAATCTCCAAATTTTGAACCCGTGGGAGGGCGGTAAGGTTCGAAAGGAATTTTCAAAAGGCTCCCCATCTGATCATTTTCTTTTGGATCCATGTGCGTGTCTATACCATAAACTAACTCAGTGGTATCCTCTACCTGAGCAAAGGTCCCAAATATTCTATCCCAAAAAGAAAAGATATTTCCGTAGTTGGTATCAGTTAAAGGTTGCATATAGTGATGGTGCACCTTGTGCATGAGTGGTGTAATGAAAACCCAAGAAAGTGCACGATCTACAGCTTTAGGCATATTAATATTGGCATGTGTGATATGGGCAAAGAGTACAGACAGGCTTTGGTAAACCATGATAATCCACATTGGAGCACCAATAACCATCACAGCCAAAATGGTAAAGCCAATTCTAAAAACTGTCTCTCCTGGGTGATGTCTCAGCCCTGTCGTCACATCCACCGTAGTATCCGAATGGTGAACCAAGTGGAACTTCCACATCCATTTGACCTTATGCTCGGTCCAATGGATAAAGTAAGCGCCAATTAAGTCCATAAGCAGAACTCCGACAATCAGTTGTCCCCAAAGCGGCAGGTCGATAATATACAGCAAGCCAAACCTATTCTGAGCCACTAAATCTGAGGCGAACAGCAGCGCTCCAGCGAGTCCGAAACCGATAATCATAGTGGTCAATGTCAGAAACAGATTGATGCCCGCGTGCCTCCACTTCTTATAACTAAAGCGAATTAAAGGAACTGTTCCTTCAAGTATCCAAAAGAATAGAATACCACTAATGAGTATACCTGCTCTGAACTCAGTAGGTACATTATCGAAGAAACTTACAAGAGATTCCATCCTCCAATTTATTCTGCATGCAGCACAATTGCAATCGGTGTAAGATCAATCTCAATATTTGCGGGATTTACCTATCTTAAGATCACCTTTTAAACTTCGCCATGAAATTCAGGACCCTATTCTTAGTAATCACTTTTACAATCACAACCATAGCACTTTCCATTGCCCAAGAATTCTCTAGAGCCGTTCAACCTTATGTAAGGATTCAGGAATCTACAGTTGCCATTACCAATGTGAAACTGATAGACGGAACAGGTGGGCCAATAAGAAACAATCAAACCGTTGTATTTACAGGAGAAAATATAATTGCTATTGGAAACAGTAATCAGGTGACCATACCTGAGGGAGCCACACACATTGATGGCAGTGGTAAAACAATAATCCCTGGATTAGTAATGTTACACGAGCACATCTTCTACCCTAAACCCTTTGATGGTGTTTTCAGTGTTGCTCAAATGACATTTACCTTCCCCAGGCTTTACCTAGCAGGCGGTGTTACCACCATTAGAACAGCGGGAAGCATAGAACCACAAACAGACCTCAATATTCGCAAATCAATACAAGAAGGGCGAATGCTTGGACCTAAGATGGACCTGACGGGTCCGTTTATCGAAAGGGCGGGCACGCCAGTTCCTGAAGTGGGTATTATCAATAGCTCTAAAGAAGGCGTGGAAATGGTGAATTTCTGGGCCGATAGGGGCATCAACTCATTCAAGGTCTATCAAAACATTACCAAAGAAGACCTTACTCAAGTTGTGAAGGCTGCGCATGCAAAAGACAAAAAAGTGACAGGTCATATTTGCTCAGTCACCTATCGAGAAGCAGCAGAAATTGGTATTGATAATATTGAGCATGGTTTCTTCCAAAGCTCCGATTTTGTGAAGGATAAAGTGGACGATTTTTGCCCAGCATTCAAAAGAGGTCAGGCCCTTAGAGACCTTGACTTAGACAGCCCTGAAATGAAATCACTAATGGACTTTCTGATTGAAAAGGATGTGGCCATAACCTCAACTTTACCTGTTTTTGAGCCCTATACTGATCGTGAGGTCGTCTTAGGCGGTGGTATAGATGCAATGAGTCCAGAAATCAAAGAAAGCTTAATAGCCAGTCACACGAGAAGACAAGGAAAAGATGCTGCATCATTGGCCCAATTCAAGAAGCAAATGGCTTGGGAAAAAATGTTCTATGAAGCAGGAGGAAAACTAGTAGCTGGTACTGATCCCACTGGTGCAGGCAGAACAGTAGCTGGCTATGCCAACCAAAGGGTGGTAGAACTCTTTATTGAAGCAGGCTTTAGCTTGACAGAGGCAATTAAAATTTCATCACTCAATGGTGCAAAATACCTCGAGAGAGATGTCGAAGTAGGCTCTGTGGAAGTTGGAAAGAAGGCGGACCTTGTCCTAATTGATGGTGATCTTGAAGCCGATGTTGCCAACATTCGAAAGATGGAAGTAGTCTTCAAAAACGGCATTGGTTTCGACTCTCAAAAAATCTTCCAATCGATGAAGGGTAAGGTTGGAATGCACTGATTAACCATCTATTTTCAAGGATATCTTTACAATGAACATGACTCACAAGACCTTAATACATCGAAGTGTTGGTGTAATTCTTTTATTGCTGATTCAATTTACTGCGTTATCTCAAAATCGGAATTTTGGTTTTGTTAGCGATGAAGAACTGAAGCTCAAAACCTACGCTGCAGATAAAGAGGCAGAGGCAGTTATACTCTTTGACAAAGGGAAATCCACCTTCAAGATTGATCGCGAAAAGGGTCAATTCAATATTATTTTCACCAGAACTAAGCGAATTAAGATCCTTAAAACTTCCGGTCAGGCAAGGGGAGATATTAACATATACTTTTTCCGAAGTGGTTATAATAGAGAACAATTGGTGTATGATATTAAGGCCACTGCCTATAATTGGGACGACACAAAGGGTCAAATTAAAAATGAACTCTCGGAGAAAGATATCTATGAAGAACAATTGGGTAACGAGCTGTGGACGAAGAAATTTGTAATACCAAACGTCAAAGTGGGGAGTGTAATTGAATACCAATATACACTTGAGATTCCTCGAAGCAACAATATTCCAGATTGGGAATTCCAAAGCGATTTACCAACAGTCTACAGCGAGTATGAAGTTGGCATAATCCCATTCTATGAATACACCTACCTGCTCCAAGGTAAAACTCGCTTTGACTACACTTCCAATAGTGAATCAAAATTCGATAGAACATTCGCGGACATTGAATTCAAAGATGTCAACTACAAGTTTGCTATGAAAAATTTGTCCGCATTTAATGATGAATCCTTTATCACATCAAAAAGTGATTACATCGTTAAAATGGATTGGCAACTGACAAAGATTTACAAGCCCGATGGTACAAGTGACGAGTTTATGACCACCTGGCCTCAACTTTCAAAGGAATTATTGGCCTATGATAGCTATGGAAAGTTCATTCAGAAAAGCAGTAGGTCGGCTAAAAAGATCTTCAAGGATGAACTTAAAGTAAGTTCGCTCACTCCAATCGAAAAAGCTCAAAAAATCACCGACTACGTGAAGAATCGTTTTTCATGGAATGGCTACTTCCAAAAATACACCGAGTTATCCACAAAGGAATTCATGGCACTCAACGAGGGGAGTACTGCAGAGATAAATCTCTTCTTAGCCGGTTTGCTTCAAGCAGCTGGCCTCAACGCTAAGGCTGTGCTGATCAGTACTCGAAGTCATGGGAAAATCATAAAAACTGATCCATTCGAAAGCTTTTTCAACTCCAGCATAGTTCTACTAGAGTTAGATGGCAGAAGCTATCTTTTAGATGCAACGGAGCCCTTGTTGCCCTTTGGTTGGATACCAGCTCAGTGCATTAACGAACAAGGTTTGGTAATTACAAAAGAAGGCGAATTATGGGTGAATCTTTCAACCGAACCCCTCTCTTCAATTCAAGAAGAATTAGCTCTAAGCATAGATTTGGAGAGTAATTTGGTAGTTGGAGATTTCAAACGATCAATGACAGGTTATGACGCATTGATTGCGAAAAAAGACCCTGATTTCTTAAAAGAGGCTTTAGAATCATATAATCTGGAAGGTGAAATTATTAAATCCGAAATATCTCAACGAAATAAAGCATTCACAATTAATTATAGCGCCAGTGCTCCGGGTATAGACCGTTTTGGAGACCTAATTAATATCCGACCATTTCTTAACAAGCCCTGGGGGTCAAACCCGCTAAAGGCAAAATCAAGAAGCTATCCTGTTGATCTTATTTACAAAAGGCATAGGGAATATATCAGCACTTTAAGCATTCCGGAAGGCTTTCAAGTACTCTCAAAACCAGAGAATCTATTGATTGATAATGGTCTCATAAAAATAGACTATCAAGTTCAGGAAGTTAACAACGCACTTCTCATTCAAGGAAAGTATATCTTTAAAAAATCAGTCTATGATCCCAAAGAGTACAAACAGATAAGACAGCATATAGATCAGTTTGTTGATAAATTCAATGAGCTTGTTGTACTTAAGAAAATTGAATAAGGACTGCTATTTGGCTTATCAAGAATTATTCTAAATAATTTTATCATCCGCTTGATATTCTAAAACTCAATTCTATATTTGTGCCACTATTAAGAATTGGTCTAAATAAGAATAATGAGTCAAAAATTCAGAAACTTCTGCCGAAACTACCATAGAGATATTGCTTACATCTTTGTAGGGTTAATCCTCGCTTTCTCTATTTCGGGAATTGCTTTGAACCATAGAAGAACCTTTAATTCAAGACAATTTGTCTATGAGTCTGAGGCCTTCAACATGCCACTTCCAGCTGATGTGGAGTTAATTACAAAAGAGTTTGTTGAGTCAAAATTACCTGAGATTGGAATCGGCAACGAGTACAAAAGCTTCCGTATTCAAAATGGTGAGCTACGCATATTTTATGATAAAGCCCGTGCTGAAATTAATCTAGAAACTGGCGTAGGTGAAAAGGAATGGTATGGTAAGCGAATCCTTTTGAAAGAGATGGCTGACTTGCATCAAACGACCAATCCAGCATGGATCTGGTATTCGGACATCTTTGGAATCGCCATGATCTTCATTGCGCTTTCAGGCATGTTTATCTCCAGTGGAAAAAATAGCTTTAAGAAACGAGGCTGGTATATGGCATTGATAGGTATGCTCTTCCCCCTCATCTTCTTGATTTTTATTATGTAGCTTCTAGTTAGGGAGCTTAAAATAAGGGTTATAAATCAAACCGAGCACATTTCCCCAAGGGTCTTTGACAGTTGCCACCATGAGCTCGCCCCCTACATTAGTGGGTGCTTCATGAGGCGTAGCCCCCTGAGCGAGTAGCTTTTTATATTCCTCCTCTATTTTCTCTACACCCCAGTAGCTCAATACACTATCGACCTTTTCTGCTCCTGAATTTTCTTCTGGTTGCAGACCCAGTTCATAGCCTCCAATATTGAACCCGATATAGAATGGCTCATCGAAATAGGGTTTGGTACCAAAGGCTTGTGTGTACCAAGCCTTGGCGGCTTCCATATCTGAAACTTTGTAGATGGTTGTTCTTAATCCAAGCATTATGATTTCTTACTTGAGTATTCTACTTAATTGATTTCTGAATTCTTCGAAGTCAGACAAGTTCTTATGCCTTCCTTCTTCAATGGTGATGAATTCTGATTGGCCTTCCGGCAGGGACTCGTGCAGTTTCTCGCCTGATTTATAAGGCACAACCTCATCATCCGTTCCATGAAAAATATGGACAAGGCACTCGGCAGTTTTCAGGTATTTGAAACTTTGGAAGTTATAACGGAGCGCCCAATTAGAGGGGTAAATCGGGTAGTAACGCTGAGCTACAGCAGCTAGAGAGTAATAAGGTGTTTCCAGAATGAGTCTCTTAGGTACATGTTTCCCTGCGAGCCACGAAGCGATTCCAGTTCCAAGCGATCGGCCATAGAGGGTGATTTCATTTTCAGGATACTGGCTAAGCGCATAACTGTAAAATAACTCAGCATCACTCAGCAAAAGCTCCATGGAACGTTCTCCCCTGCTCTTGCCATAACCACGGTAGTCCATTACAAGAACGTCATAGTCAAGTTTCACGAAACGTTCAACCACCTTTCCCCAACGGGTGAGGTTTCCCCGATTACCATGAAAATATAAGATCAGGCCTTTGGTATCTTCTGCTTTGAAATGAAGAGCATTCAGTTTGGCACCATCATCTGTAGTCAGGTCAACTTCTTCATGTGGAGTGTCAAAACTGTAGACATGATCTTCGGGCAATTCTCCATCGAGGAAAATGAATTTTTCCTGTAACGTGTACAGGAATACTGCACCTAGAATGTAAACGAAAAGAAGACTGGAACCTATGATCAACAAGCGTTTCAATATTATGGATTTTGTCTTTCCTTTTTACGCTTTCTCTTAAAATTCAAACTTGTTTCTGTCGGATCAATGGTACCCGGCAGTTTAGCATTGAGAATTTCCTCGAGCATACGATGATACTCCTCGAAAGTATGGAGGTTGTTGTGCCCGGCTCCAATTACCGGATAAAGTCTCGTGTTTTCGGCATTCACTTTTGACAGCGACACAGCTGTCTTAAAGGGAATAAGCTTGTCGTTTGTACCATGAACGATTTTGATGGGGCAATTCACGTATTTAAGCCATTTGTATGTCCGAATTGGAAACTTAATCAATAGTGAAACAGGCATAAAAGGAATGTAGCGCTTAGTCACCTTAGCCAAGCTATAGTAAGGCGATTCGAGCACCAACATTCTCGGATGATTATTAGAAGCAATTTTAGCTGCAAAGCCAGAACCTAATGACCGACCGTAAAGGACAATGTATTTTTCCGGAACTTGCTCTCGCACTTTATCATAGACATATTGTAAATCTTCCTTGATACCTTCCTCTGATCTCTTGCCCGTACTTTTGCCAAAACCACGGTAGTCCACCATCAAAACATCGTAACCGAGCCTGGTAAAATCGACTGCAAACTTGCCCCAACCTTTTAAAGATTTAGAATTTCCCTTGAGATAAATGACTACTCCCTTTGGTTCGGCAATTCTGAAATGAATACCATTGATATTGACCCCTGGTTCTTTTTCAAGGTTATACTCTTCGAACCGAAGGTTAGGGTATTTGAATTCAAAGTCTTCGGGAAGTTTTTCTGGCTTAAAGAGGAAACGCTCTTGGGCAAAATAGATCACGAAATTAGCCACTATATATGCTACGCCTACTAGGATCAGTATAGTACCAATTTCCATCTAAGTAAGATATTAAAAGTCCTGCGGATTACAATAGGCCAGAATTTGCTAGCTTAAAAGTTCAAACGCCAAACCGAACCCAAATGAAACAGATTCTGACTATATGCTGCCTACTAATTGTCCAGCACTGCTTTAGCCAAAGTCTTCAATTCAGAAGTAGCAATCGCTATATTTTGGGTACCAACAAAGACCGAACGGCCTCTATAGGCATTGGCGATATAGACAGCGATGGTGACCTGGATATTGTTGTAGCAAACGGAAGGCATTGGCCACTACAAAACCAAGTTTTCTTTAATGATGGCCGTGGCATCTTTACCCTTTCTCAACCACTTGATATTACAAGTGAAACGAGTTATGCCACTGAACTGGCCGACCTCGATGGTGATGGTGACTTAGATGTGGCTGTAGGCAATGACAACGCACCTAACATGCTCTACTTCAATGATGGCATGGGCAATTTCACAAGAGGAAAGCATTTTGGTAAACGATACTCGAATACACGCAATCTCACCTTAGCTGATCTTGACCAGGATGGTGACGTTGATATTTTAATCACCAACCGTGGTCAGGAAAATGAAATCTGTCTAAATGATGGTAAAGGGGGTTTCTCTGAGCCAATTGGTTTTGGTGCCAAGGATGATTCGACAATCGATGTGGAGGTTTCAGATATAGATGAGGATGGCGACTTAGATCTGATTCTGGCAAATAGAGATGGTCAGTCGAATGCCATTTACCTAAACGGAGGTAATCTTGATTTCTCTACTAAAATTCTTTTTGGAACAGGTTCTGACGAAACCAGAGCCGTGGCAATCGCTGATATCAATCAGGATGGGTACAAAGACATTGTTACTGCCAATATTGGGCAACCAAACGCTATTTATTTTGGAGATAAAGATATGAGCTTTAAGAAAAGTGCAATCTATGACTCTGAGGAGGATCAATCATATTCGGTAACTACTAGTGACCTAGACCTTGATGGTGATATGGATATTGTAGTTGCGAATGTAAGAGGCACAAATTCAGTATTTCTTAATAATGATAGTGGGAAAAGCTGGACCCAAATGAGTGTTGGCCCTAAATTCAACAGCTATGACATTATTACCGCAGACCTAAATGGTGATGGTAGGCCTGACCTTATTGAAGCCAATTCTGACGAGCTGAATTTGTTTCACATGAACCTCCCGAAGAAGTAGTAGAGATATTTAAGCATTTAAGAACTCTGTCAAAAGTCTATGAAAATGGTGTACTCCCTTTTCCATTTCGGGAGAATAACGGCCCGTATTGTAAATACTTGACTTCATCCCTTGATGCACACCTTCTACCACTGCTTCGTCTTCCTGCTCAACTTTATCTAGCCCTGTACCAGCACCCACATCTAGTTTAGTCTCATCATAGACATAAGAAATGAAAGACACCTTTGTCTCTTCTTTCGATATTGGTCTTACAATATTTATAGATAGTCCCCATGGGTAAAAATTGAACATCATATTAGGGAACACCCAGAAGTAATAGGCGGCTATAGATTTTCCGTAATCTTCGTGATTCTCCGGGAATTCAAAAACATGTTCGTCTCCATCGGCATAGCCAATTTGCAGGTTAGCATGTTTAAACAAGACCGTTTCATAATTCCCATAATCAAGTGTTGCATTCAAATCGGCATGAACAAAAGGAATATGGAACCCTTCTAAGTAGTTATCGCAGTAAAGGGCCCAATGGGCATTGATGTGATAGTCTTTGCCCCTATTAGCATGGAGTTTGAATTTGTCCAATGACATATACCCAACCTTCCGTTCCATAGCGGCAATCACATCCTTAAAATCATAAGCATGTCCTAGGGAGGCAAAAAGCCATGGACCCCATTTCAACATCGGAAACTCATGCAAGTCATCGGCAGGGCGTGGAAAGTTTTTGGTGGCTTTGAATTGCGGCATGTGCTGGAATTTCCCATCCAGACCAAACCTTCGGCCATGATAGGCGCAGGTAATATTTCGGGCTTTGGTTGAGTGATGGCACAATATATTTCCACGGTGCGTACACACATTTGAGAGTATTCTCAATTCATCTCCCTGACGACATAAAATCATGGGTTCGTCTGTACCCTCAAATTTGAAAGGAAAAACAGCGCCACCCTCAAGTGCTAAACTTTGATCGCCCACGAATTGCCACGACTTGGCAAACACCTTTTCTAACAAGCTTTCAAACACCACAGAGCTTCTATAGAAAGAAGAGGGTAATGTCTCAGCGTATTCAATTTCTGGATGAATCTCGTATTTAGGCATGCTCGACTATTCTTAATATCTTACTAAATCACTTATCGCAAAATAAGCAATCTCATTTGATCTTCTTACATGTCTTCTAAGAGTGAAAAATCCAAACAACTCGGGCTCTGGACAGTGACCTCCTTGGTGGTTGGTGGAATGATTGGCTCTGGTATTTTTTCAATACCAACGGCACTTGCCCCATACGGTGGGATTAGTTTAATAGGGTGGGCAGTAGCTGCCGCTGGGGCTCTTTTTATGGCCAAAGTATTAAGTCTATTATCTAAAGTTATTCCAGCTAGTGGCGGGCCATATGCTTATAGCCGAGAGGCCTTTGGTGAATTCACCGCATTCATAGTGGCATGGGGCTATTGGATATCTATATGGGCTACAAATGCTGCCATCACCATTACTTTCGTAAGCTATTTAAGTGTATTCATACCAGCATTGGCAGAAAATACAGTTTTGGCTGCCTTGGCCGGTTTTCTAACACTTTGGCTACTTACAGCTCTTAACAGCCATAGCATAAAAAGTGCGGGCAAATTGCAGCTCGTTTCTACTATTCTAAAGATCATTCCAATAATCACGATTACCATCGCAGGTTTTTTCTTTTTTCAAGCAGATCACTTCACCCCTTTCAACCTAAGTGAGAGCTCAAGCTTAAAAGCCATTACAATTACTACAGCCTTTTGTCTCTTTGCTTTTATGGGCTTAGAGGCGGCTACTATACCTGCAGGAAACATTAAGAACCCAAAGAAAACCATACCGCGTGCGACCATTTTAGGTACCGCCATTGTTACCATCATCTACATCCTAAGTTCAATCTCACTATTTGGTATACTACCACCTGATCAGCTATCGACTTCTGTAGCACCATATGGCGATGCTGCCGCCAACCTATGGGGGGAAAATGCACGTTATTTAATAGCTGGGGGTGCCTGTATATCTGCCTTTGGGGCACTCAACGGATGGATATTGATTCAGGGGCAACTTCCATTAGCCATGGCAGGTGATGGACTCTTGCCAAAGGCTTTTGGTAAAAAGAATCGTAATGACACTCCGAGCTTTGGCATTATTATATCTAGCGTAATCATCACGTTGTTGCTCCTTGCCAATCAATCAAAAGGACTAAATAGTCTTTATGCTTTCGTACTCTTACTCACTACAGTAACCGTCCTAATATCGTATGCAACTAGTGCTCTTGCCTTCTTGCACTTCTCATTAAAGAATAAATTGGGTTTTACATCGTCATATCGAAACTTGGCCCTAGGAATTGTTGCAACATCCTTCTCAATTTGGATGTTCATAGGCTCAGGGCTTGAGGCTAACCTCTGGGGCTTTGGTGGAGTTGCTCTCGGTTTACCCATCTATTTTTGGAATAAAAGAAAGCGTACATGAAAACATGCCATTCGGAATATGGAACACTGAAGTCATTATGGATTAAACCCGCTTCTGAGGCATTTCTTAATCAAGCAACTTTACAAACTCAATGGGAAGAACTGAACTATCTGGGCGAGCCAATATTCCAAGAAGCGCTTATTGAATACGAAGCCTTTCAATCCCATTTTGTCAAACAAGATATTGAGTTGAATTTTCTTCAAGCCGATGACACCGTTATGATGGACTCTATCTATTGTCGTGACGCAGCTTTAGCTACTGACTTCGGTATGATCATTTGTAATATGGGGAAAGGTGGCCGTATTAATGAACCCAAAGCTCAAGTCAAGGCCTACCAGTCGATAGGACTGAATATTCTGGGTACTATCAATTCTCCTGGAACTTTAGAGGGGGGGGATGTGGCCTGGCTGGATCAAACTACGGTAGCAGTCGGGCATACCTATAGGACCAACCCAGAGGGCATGAAACAATTGGAAGCGCTTTTAGGCCCAAAGGGTATTGAAGTCATACCAGTAGAGTTGCCCCATTATAAAGGACCTTCTGATGTGTTTCACCTCATGTCTATTTTAAGCCCTGTTGACAAGGATTTGGCCGTGATCTACTCTCCGTTAATGCCAATCAAGTTTCGAAATTTGCTCATCGACCGTGGCTTTGACTTTGTAGAAGTACCTGAGGAAGAATTTGAATCAATGGGCTGCAACGTATTAGCACTTTCTCCTAGAGAATGCTTAATGGTAGCTGGAAACCCAATCACTAAATCACGATTAGCAGAGGCCGGTTGCATAGTAAAAGAATATGCAGGTTCAGAAATAAGCGTAAAGGGAGGTGGCGGACCAACCTGTTTAACGCGACCTATTTATAGGGAAATCTAACACCATATAAAAAATCAGTATTGCCCTCTGCCATTGAATTTCATACATTCAAAACTTTCAAACCTGATCTCATGAAGCTTCGACTTGCTATTCTTGCCTTATTTCTCTCAACATCCCTTTTCGCTCAAAAACATTTTGATAGGTTCAATGAGCTAGACGTTCAACACTACTCCTTCGATATAAAGCTGAATGACGAAAATGATCGTATTGAAGGAGCCGCAACCGTTATCGTTAAATTTAAAAAAGAGGTCAGTGAGTTTGTCCTCGACCTGATTAACCCTGAAAATGGAAAAGGCATGTCTGTCAATCGGATCATGTCAAATGAAAAGCGAATTCCTTATACACATTTTGACAACCAGGTAACCATTAAAGAGGGAGGTAAAGCAGGAGAAATTAAGTCCTTCACAATTGCTTATGATGGGGTTCCGCAAACCGGCCTAGTCATTTCTAAAAACAAATATGGCGATAGAACTTTTTTCGGAGACAACTGGCCTAACCGTGGAAGGCATTGGCTGCCAACTGTAGACCATCCCTCTGATAAGGCAACGGTGGAATGGATAGTTACTGCACCAAGTCACTATAAAGTTGTTGGAAATGGTCGACTTGTTAGAGAGGAGTCTATTGGTAATAACTTCACCAAGACGCAGTGGAAAACTGAAGTCGTAATCCCAGTTAAGGTGATGGTCATGGGCGCTGCTCGCTTTGCCGTTGACAATGTAGAAGTTGTGGACGGTGCACAGGTATCCAGTTGGGTTTATCCTCAAGACGAAAAAGATGGTTTTTATGACTATGCCCAAGCCGCTCCGATTTTGAAGTGGTTTGTTGATAATGTTGCACCCTATCCATATGCCAAACTGGCCAATGTTCAATCCAAAACGCAGTTTGGAGGAATGGAAAACGCAGGTAATATCTTCTACTCAGAAAGATCCATAGATGGAAAGCGATCTGCCGAAGGCCTGATAGCTCATGAAATTGCTCACCAATGGTTCGGTAATTCGGCATCCGAGGCCAACTGGCATCATGCATGGTTAAGCGAAGGTTTTGCAACCTATTTTACCAATCTCTACATGGAAGAGACCTATGGTCGAGATAAGTTGGTAGAAATGGTCAAACAGCAAAGGGAGAATGTGATCAATTTCAGCAGGCAACAACTTGTTCCAGTAGTAAATACTGCTGTAACTGACTACATGAAGTTGCTCAATGCAAACACTTATCAAAAGGGTGGCTGGGTACTGCACATGCTTCGAAAGGAAGTAGGCGATGAAGTTTTTTGGAAAGGTATCAAGACTTACTACAACAAGTTTAAGTACTCCAATGCGTTGACAGAAGACTTAAAGGAAGTTTTCGAAGAAGCATCGGGTAAAGACCTTGATCAATTCTTTAAGCAGTGGATATACACCGCGGGACAACCAGAGATTGAGTTCAGTTGGACCTACAAAGGCAAAAAGTTAAACATTTTTACTGCACAAGATCAATCTGAACTATTTGAATTTGACCTCGAATTCCTCATCATTTTTGATGATGGCTCTACCCAAAAGGAAACATTGAGCATAACTGACGAATACGAATCATTCAAAGTCAAATCAAAGAAAAAGCCTGCCGAAATCGTTCTAGATCCTGACACATGGCTACTATTTCAGGGCAAAGTGACAGAGAAATAGTGACATAACCTGTCTGGTATGGTGATTGCCCAGCCATCGGCATGCCTAAGTCACGACTAAAAAGATTTTTTACATTTCTCATTAGAGGCCTCAGAACTTTGATGATGGCTTATATGGTGGGTATTGCCAATATTGTCAATCAAGAAACTAAGTTCATGGATGACACCAATGACAAAATCGAAGTAGTTGAAAAGGAAGCTGATGACGACCCATTTAAATAAAACTATTCAATGTTAAGTAGGGCTATCTCTTTTCCTGCAAAGCTAATCTGATCACCAACCTTCTTGTTAAGCAACTGCTGACCTATTGGTGAAACGGGAGATATAACAAAGAAATCCTGATCGCCTAAAGAAACCTTCCCAATTGAGGTTGCCATAAAGTACATCGCTTGTGCTGTTGTAATCAGTGCGCCTAAGGCTCCTATCTCATTTTTTTTGTCTGCATCAATACTTAACAAAGCCTGACGCATACGAATCGTCTCATTGAGTTGTTCGGCAATTTTACCTTTCTCCAGATTAATCATCTCGCGACCTGTTTCATACTTGTCTCCCATTGAGCTCTTAGTGTCACTCTCAGCAGAACGCTTTAGAGCCTCCATTTCCTGCTCCAATCGATCAATTCTTTCTTCTATATTAGAAAGGCAATGGTTAAGTAATTCTTGTTTGAGGGCAGACATACTGCAAGGTCGGATTTGATGGCCGTTCCATCAAACAAATCGCTAATGAATCCTTCTTAAAAATCGCCATTGCAGTATACCAAAGCTGGCTACAACTATGGCGGTAAAAGCAATAAGCCAATATGCCAAGGCACTCAAATTCCAAATCTCTGTTAAAATGACCACTGCACTTGCTAATACCCATAAGACATCTTGAACAACAATGCTCATCACTTGTTTGCTCTTCAACTCTCTAGGTTTGGTGACCATTACTACTGAAACTGCAAAAAGTAACAACCCTACACCGACAAACTTAAGCGTGACGGGGTTTGCTTGCATTATTTCCCCCAACTGACCAAAGAACACCAAAACCCCTCCATTTATGGCTGAAAATGCAGCGTTAATTCTTAGGGTGATTCTAAGTCTTTTACTATTAACCGACATTTACATACTCCTTTCTATCTAGTTTTTCACATTGTCTTTTCAAGGCTTCATTCATTGCGTTGAAACCGTTTTGGATGTCCTCTTTAATCATCCCCAACAGAGGCCCTACCATGAAGCCAGAAAAGTTCTCTCCGTGTTTAAATAGTGTGCCACCATTTGCTTGTTCTTCTAAAATGAAGTAGTGCTCACCATCGAATAGGCCTTTGATAAATAGCTTTCCAATCCATCTAAATTCAGTTTGATTTTCGGCCTTCAATACCTCAGGTCGAAAGTCCATTTGTTTTCCTTTTTTCATACCAATGGTCACTTCCAATTCGGCACCCTTTTGGGCTTCTCCTCTGATACTCTTTATGAAGGGATTCCAATCAGGGTATGCTTTAAAATTCATCAAGGTGCTCCAAACCAGCTCTCGGTCAGCTTCAATTGTAATTTCTGTTTCTATCTTTTTCATATGCTTAATGATTAACTACTCAAAAGACGTGAAATCCATTGCTCTGAGATGAGCATCATCTGCCAAAAAATTGTCAATCCGCGCCAATCTCCCTAAATTGGGTTATGGCTTTCAATGGGCGTTTTCTACTCAACATTATTCACTTTGCTTCACTCCATGGGGCTGATATTAAAAGCCTTATTTCTCATACCAAACTGAATGTAGATACGCTTAATGAGGAACACTGCCAGCTTGATTCTACAGTTTATAATAGTGTAATCAACGAGTGCGTGAGTCAAACTGGAGACGATCATTTTGGCTTACACTTGGGAGAGTCTTTAAACCTCTCAGCCGCTGGTCTGGTGGCTCAAATCACGCAAACAAGTGAAACGATTAAGCAGGCATTGCAATATGCTTGTGATTTTGCCCAGTTAGCTTGTAGTTCATTGCCAATGGCCTTGACAGAGGAAAACGAGTATTATAAGCTCACATTAACCCCTGAGCCTACTTGGCATTCTCAATCCAAATTGGCTGTAAAACATACTATTGATGGCACTTTGGTATTTACCATCAGAGAGTATCATGAACTGACTAGGAAAAAACACTTCCCACTTCGAATTCATTTGCCTTTTGCCAAGCCTCATTCCACATTAGAATATGAAAGGCTGTTTCAATGCCCTGTCCATTTTAATAAAGCCGAAATAGCGGTATTCTTCGATAAGCGGCATATGGAAGAATCCATTGTCACCAGTGACTATCAACTATTAAAAATATTGGTAGCACATGCTGAAGAGCGGATAAGAGAAATCAGCTCCAATGCTGGTTTTTTCGAACAAGTCAAGGCATCGGTAGCTTCACTTATTAAACCTGAGTTTCCCAGTTTGGATCAGGTCGCAAGTCACTTCAACATGAGCTCGCGCACCTTTCAAAGAAAGCTTTCAAGTGAGGGACATAGTTTCAAAGAAATCATTGAATCCTTGAGGGAAGAGTTTGCTTTTTCTTACTTGAAAAGACCGGAGTTATCAATAAGCCAGATAGCCTATCTCTTGAATTATAACGATGCCAGTAGTTTCATCCGATCCTTTAAAAGATGGACAGGTTATACTCCGAAAAAATGGAGGTCTCAGAATAGCCAGGCCTAAATCAGTCTTCATATATACTTTATAAGACACTCTAAGTTTTTGATTATCATCATCTTTAGGTAAGCATTATTACATTTAGCATATGGAATCCTCTCTTTTTCAGTCTCTCACAATTATCATAGGTATTGCTGCAATCTTCAGTTATGTCAATCATAAGTTTTTGAAGCTTCCCATGACAATTGGCCTCATGGTCCTCTCTCTCGTCTTTGCTGGTATCATGATCATTATCGGCAAGTTTGATAAGGAAGTCATGATGGAAACCTGTGAAGTTGTGACCACTCTCGACTTCAGGCTGCTACTTATGGACTTCATGCTGAGCTTCCTGCTATTCGCAGGAGCCCTTCATGTCAACTCAAAATTGCTCAAAAAGGAAAGAGCATCAGTAATGGCATTTGCTACACTTGGGGTACTTGTTTCAACTTTTATAGTTGGATTTCTCTCCCAGTGGATATTAGGTGCGATGGGCTTTGAAGTACCACTTACCTATACCCTGCTCTTCGGTGCTTTAATTTCGCCCACCGATCCAATCGCAGTACTTGCCATTCTAAAATCAGCGAAAGCCCCTAAAAGCCTAGAAACCAAAATATCAGGCGAATCACTCTTCAATGATGGCATTGGAGTGGTTGTTTTCTTAAGTATACTGATGGTGCATGAACATGGTATTGCGAGTTTTGAAATCGGAGAAACACTTAAGCTCTTGGGAGAAGAAGCATTAGGCGGAATCATATTTGGAGCCATCCTTGGCTACCTCGGTTTTCTAATTCTTAAAAGTATTGAGGATGCGCCTAGAATTGAAGTGCTCATTACCATTGCCATTACTGCTGGCGGTTATGGCCTGGCATCAGTGCTCCATGTTTCTGGTCCCATAGCTATGGTTGTGGCTGGCCTTATTGTAGGCAATAAGCTTATCGCTATTAAAGATGCCAGTCAATCTTCAAATCAGGTCTCTGAGTTCTGGGAGATGCTGGATGAAATTCTCAATGCAGTTCTTTTCGTATTAATTGGTCTGGAGATCATTGCCCTTCCTGACAACATGAGCTATATAATGGCTGGCCTTATTCTCATACCAGCAGTATTATTGGCTCGTTTTATTTCTGTAGGTATTCCTGTCTCTTTAATGAAGAGTAAAGGAGCCAAAAAGAGTAGTACTGTAATTATGCTAACCTGGGGAGGTCTACGGGGCGGTATATCTATTGCCTTAGCCTTATCGTTACCGCCTTCCGAATTTAGAGACTTGATCATTTTAGTAACTTATGCCATAGTAGTATTCTCGATTCTTTTTCAGGGGCTTACCATTGGATTTCTTGTCAAAAAACTAAGCCTCAAAGAGCCTTCATAGTGAAATGATTTTTACATAAATTAGGTTACTATGCTTTATGAGCTCATATATAGAAGCAATGCAAAATCGGATACCTCTGAAAGTGATATTCAGAATATACTCCATACAGCAAGGGCTTTTAACAAAGCCAATGGCATAACCGGCTGCCTCTTATTCCACAACAACCAGTTTTTACAACTGCTCGAAGGAGAGTTCAATCTGTTAATGAAGCTCTATGAGCGTATTAAAACCGATACTCGACATGATGGTTTAGTACTGTTGCATATGCGCGAGACTGCTTACAGAGTTTATCCTAATTGGACCATGGCCTATCAATCGATGGAGCCAACCGATGTTAAGGCGAAAGTGGGAATTACCGAATTCACTGAATTCGAGCCAGAGGAAGAATCGGCCCTTTCGAAACAGCTATTCAAAGCCGTAAGCAACAATATGATGACAGGCTAAAATCTCGCTGCTGTTAGCAGACTCAAGTCTTTGAATGGAAGGTTGAACCTTTTGGCTATACCTAAATTGGTCGTACAACCCTTATAACCGTAAATCCCTTTGCTGAACCATGAGTAGTGATAGATCATCTCATTGATTCCACCATTATCTCCCATCTTTAAGAGTATTGGTGTCAGAATATTACTAATGGCCGTAGTAGCCGTTCTGGCTGCACGTGATGCAATATTAGGAACACAGTAGTGAATCACATCGTATTTCGTAAATGTTGGCAGATCGTGAGAAGTAATCTCTGAAGTTTCAATACAACCACCCTGATCGATAGACACATCAAGTATTACTGCGCCTGATTTCATTGCTGAAACCATTTCCTCAGTAACCACACATCGTGCGCGTCCCTTCTCAGCTCTCAAAGCACCTACAACCACGTCTGCTGATAGTAGCGATTGACTTAGCGTGACACTGTCAATTACAGAAGTAAACACTTGGTTGTTCAACTTGTGCCTGACACGTCTGAGCTTATAGATTTCATTGTCAAAAATTCTGACTTCCGCTCCCAAGCCGATAGCCGCTCTTGAAGCGTATTCAGCGACAGTTCCTGCGCCAAGTATTACCACTCTGGTCGGAGGCACGCCTGTAATACCCCCTAGTATAATTCCTTTCCCGCCACCGATACTACTCATTAATTCAGCGGCAATCGGAATGACTAAACTTCCCGCCACCTCACTCATGGCGTTAACAATGGGTTGACCTTCTGCTTTATCTTCCAATAGTTCGAAGCCCAAAGCTGTTATTTTCTTTTTGTTAATCAACTCGAAGTACTCAGCAGAAGCATTTCCTGGTTGAATGGCTGAAAATACTGTCGAACCGGGTTTTATGAGCTCTAATTCTTCTTTGGTTGGTGGTTCAACTTTCACTATTAAATCAGCCTCAAAGGCTTCTTTTCTGGAGTAAACAATTTGAGCACCGCTTTCCGAATATTCACGATCTTGGAAAAATGCGTTTTTACCAGCCCCTTGTTCCACCTGGACTTCATGACCGTTAGCAACCAAAATACCTACAGCTGCTGGAGTAAGGCTAACACGGTTTTCTTGAAGAGATACTTCATTCGGCACCGATATCTGCAATGACTTACTACCAGACTTAACTTTTAAAAGCTTTTCCTCTGGATAGAGGCTCCCTTCTTTGGCTAAAGCTGCGAACCCCGATTTTCCCGTTTCATCCATGTTTGGTCAGTTTGTAGTTTCTCCGTTCTCCTTCAAGATTTTCAATCTCAACCTTTAAGAACTTTTCGGGCATCAACCCTCCTATTCTTTGAGGCCATTCTATAACACATAAGTTGCCAGAGTAAAAATACTCATCGACTCCTATCTCCATTGCCTCTTCAGGTTTTTCGATTCTATAAAAGTCGAAGTGATAAATGGTCTCATCACTTGCTGTTAAGTATTCATTGACAATAGAAAATGTAGGGCTCTGCACATTATCCAACACTTTCAATTGCTCGCCTAGGGCCTTGGTCAAAGTAGTTTTTCCAGCACCCATCTCTCCCAGCAAAACCCAAATCTTCTCCTCTCCTGCGAAGGCAATAATATCGGAGGCAACTTTGGGCAAATCGTTCAGGGAATTTGCTTTAATCAACATTCAAATGTCTTTTAGGCCCTTTTCGAATTTAACGAAATAATCGGAATAATCACTTCCTCCATTGACACGCCACCATGTTGAAATGTATCTCGATAATACTTCACGTAGTGATTGTAATTATTAGGATAGGCAAAGAAAGTGTCGTCAGTTGCAAAGACATATGTGGTCGATACGTTCTGCTTTGGTAAATGTAATTTTTCTGGCTGTAAGGCCTCGAAAATCCCATTATTACCTTTGTAACCTAAGTTTCTACCCTGCTTATATCTAAGGTTGGTGTTAACACTTCGGTCTCCTGCGATTTTAAAAGGACGCTTGACTCGGTAAGTACCATGATCCGTGGTGATCATTACCCGAAGGCCTTTATCACTGATCATTCTCAGCAAGTCGAACAGTGGGGAATGCTGAAACCATGATCTTGTTAATGATCTATAGGCAGACTCATCGGCAGCGAGTTCCTTAATCATCCGGATGTCTGTTCTGGCATGAGAAAGCATGTCCACAAAGTTGTAGACAATCACATTCAATTCGTTTTGAAGAAGATTAGAAAAGTTATCATTCAGTTGTTTGCCTTGATTGGCATGAACAATCTTATGGTAGCTCATCCGAGCGTTGATATTATTCTTCTTGAGCTGTCTTTTGATAAACTCTGCTTCATTGTTATTCTTGCCTTCTTCACTGTCATCATCCCCTACCCATAAGTCAGGGTGCTTACGAGACATCTCTAAGGGAAGCTCGCCTGAAAACAGTGAGTTACGAGCATAGGCAGTAGTTGTCGGCAGAATTGAGTAATAGGTATCTTCTTCCTCGATATTAAAATAAGGAGCGATATCCTCTTCGATTATTTTCCATTGATCAAAACGCAGGTTATCGATTACGATAAAGAAAAAGGGTTGGTCATTTAACTGTGGGAAGACCTTTTTCTTCATCAATTGATGCGATAAAATGGGCCTATCCCCATTGGGATCGTTCAACCAATCTTCGTATTCATCTTCAATAAATCGGGCGAAATTTGAGTTAGCTTCAACCTTCTGCATTTCAAGAACCTCTTGCATGCTCTTGTTTTCGGTCTTGTCAATTTCCAATTCCCAAAAAATGAGCTTCTTGTATATTTCAGCCCATTCCTTATGATCCATTCGATCATTCATTTCCATGCTGATAGTCCGGAAGTCCTGCTGATACTGCATATTAGTACGCTCACTTACCAAGCGCCTGTTGTCCAGAATCCGCTTTACGGAAATCAAGATTTGATTAGGATTCAGAGGTTTGATGAGGTAGTCAGCAATCTTAGAACCAATCGCCTCTTCCATAATGTGTTCCTCCTCATTCTTAGTGATCATCACTACAGGTAGAGAAGGGCGTTTGTTTTTGATATAACTCAATGTTTCGAGACCTGTCATTCCAGGCATGTTTTCATCTAAGAAAACCACATCGAAGTGCTCCTTTTCAACTGCGTCAATAGCATCGGCACCACTAGTCACAGGAGTGATGTCATAACCGCGATCATTCAGAAATAGGATGTGTGGCTTCAAGAGATCTATCTCATCGTCCGCCCACAAAATGTTATATCTTTGCATAGATAGAATTTGGCAAGAAGCTCGAATTTAAAGTATTAAAAGCACAAAGTTTGAACAAAAAAAAGATAATCAATGATCCGGTCTACGGATTCATTACTATCCAAAGCGGGCTCATCTTCGACATCATCGATCACCCTTACTTTCAACGACTGCGAAGGATCAAGCAATTAGGGCTCACCGAGCTTGTCTATCCCGGAGCCCACCATACCAGGTTTCATCATGCCCTAGGTGCGATGCATTTAATGACCGAGACACTAGAAAACCTCAAGTCAAAAGGAGTCGCTATTTCTACCGAAGAAATGGAGGCAACACTCATTGCCATTCTACTTCATGACATTGGACACGGGCCATTTTCTCATGCATTGGAATCAACGTTGCTGCAAGATGTGGCTCATGAATCTATCTCTCACTTAACGATCGCAAAGTTAAATGACGAAATGGGCGGACGTCTTTCCATGAGCCTACAGATTTTTTTAGGAGCCTACCCCCGAAAGTTTCTTAACCAATTAGTTTCCAGTCAACTCGATATTGATCGGCTTGACTACCTCAAAAGAGACAGCTATTTCACAGGTGTTTCCGAAGGTACTATTGGCGCAGAAAGAATCATCAAAATGCTCAACGTCCATAATGACGAGCTAGTAGTTGAGGAAAAAGGCATATACAGCATCGAGAATTTCCTAAGCGCTCGGAGACTCATGTACTGGCAGGTATATCTACACAAGACCAGTGTCAGTTCAGAGAAAATGCTTATCAGCATTATCAAAAGAGCTAAACACCTAACGCAGCGAGGACAAGAAATTTTCGCGACACCAGCCCTCAAGTTATTCTTAAGACAAGAAATCAAAACTGAGGATTTTCAAAAAGAAGATGGGGTAATGGAAGCATTTTTAGCCTTAGATGACTATGACATCTGGGGGGCCATTAAGGTATGGAGTCAGTACCATGATACCGTTCTTTCTAAGCTCTGCGAAATGCTTCTGAAGCGGGAGCTATTCAAAATAGAAATCACTTCAGAACCAACAAGCAAAGAAGAAATAGAGCAAATTGCGTTAACAGTACAACGCACCTATGGCATACCTGCCAGCGATGCTGAATACTTCTACTCAACAGGACAGTTATCTAATAACGCCTATATCTCTACAGATCAAAAGATCATGATTTTGTCTAAGTCAGGAGAAGTCCGTGATGTGGTAGAAGCGGCTGATCTACCCAACATTAAGGCCATGAGCAAAATAGTCCGCAAGTACTATCGTTGCTGGCCAAAAGACATATCTTTGTAACCCACAATCGAAACATGGAAATATCAATAGAACAGGTTGCCCAACTGATTGACGGTAAGGTTGATGGAGACGGCAATATCAATGTCAATCGCCTAGAGAAAATCGAAGAAGCAACCGCTGGAAGCATTGCTTTTTTGGCCAACCCAAAGTACACGCCATATCTGTATAGCACTCAGGCGAGTGCCGTGATTGTTAAAAACGACTTCGTGGCAGAGAAAGAATACTCAACCAACCTCATTAGGGTTGAAGACCCATATTCAAGCTTTGCCAAGCTTTTGGAGGCATATCAGCAAATGACAGCGATTGTCAAAACTGGAGTCGAACAACCTTCATTTCAGAGTGAAACTTCAACTGTCGGAGAACAGGTCTATTTAGGAGCATTTTCATATTTAGGAGATGGCGCTAAACTTGGCAACAATGTCAAGATCTACCCCAACACTTACTTGGGTGACAATGTGGAAATTGGCGACAATACCATCATTTATGCGGGTGTTAAGATATACGCCAACTGTAAGGTTGGAGCTAATTGCGTAATTCATTCAGGCGTGGTCATTGGCAGTGATGGATTTGGTTTCGCACCACAAGAAGACGGTACCTATAAGTCAATCCCTCAAACTGGCAATGTAATCATCGAGGACAATGTAGACATTGGAGCCAATACTACAATCGACTGTGCTACAATGGGCTCGACTATCATAAAGTCAGGCGCCAAAATCGACAACCTTGTTCAAATCGCACATAACGTAGAAGTGGGTAAAAATACAGCCATAGCTTCTCAGGCCGGGTTATCAGGTAGTGCCAAAATTGGAGAGAATTGCCAAATCGGTGGACAGGCAGGCATTACAGGACACTTGACTCTTGCTAATAGAACCATCATTGGTCCTCAGGCTGGAGTTCCAAAGACGATTAGTGAAGAAGGAAAAGTATGGTTTGGTTCGCCTATCATGGAACATCGCGATTTCTTAAGAATGAGCGTAACCTTAAGAAACCTGCCCAATGTCATTCAAAGGGTTAAGGAACTGGAAAAAAAGCTTTAAATTCGCGGAATTTTCAAAGAGTAGATGAAGACAAAGCAACATACTATTAAAGAGCCTGTAACGGTATCTGGAGTGGGTCTACACACCGGTGTAACAGCCAATATGACTTTCACGCCTGCGGGGCCAGATCATGGCATTAAGTTCCAAAGAATTGATTTACCAAACGAGCCGATTGTAGATGCTGATGTCGACTATGTTGTCGATTTGTCCCGAGGAACTACTATTGAGCATAATGGTGCGCGAGTAAATACCGTTGAGCATACCTTAGCCGCTCTTGTAGGTCTTGAAATCGATAACGTATTGATCAAAATTGATGGGCCAGAACCTCCAATATTGGATGGTAGCTCCATGATGTTTATTGAAGCTCTGGAAAAAGTTGGCGTGCAAGAACAAAACGCCCTTAGAAACTTTCTGGAGATCAATGAGAGTGTGATCTATAAAGATGCCGACAGGGATGTAGAAATTGCAGCACTACCCCTTGATGACTTCAGAGTCACTGTGATGGTGGACTATAATTCTCCAGTACTTGGAAGTCAGCATGCCTCACTCAATAGTATTGCCGACTTCAAGAAAGAAATTGCTTCCAGTAGGACATTTTGCTTCTTACATGAACTTGAGATGCTCTTCAAAAACAACCTGATACAAGGCGGTGATTTGAATAACGCCATTGTGGTAGTGGATCGCGTGGTAAAGGATGAGGAACTGGATTATTTAGCCGGGCTCTTCAACAAGCCTAAGGTAGAAGTAAAAAAAGAAGGCATTCTTAACAATGTAGACCTCAGGCATCGAAATGAGCCAGCTCGTCATAAGCTGCTCGATGTTGTAGGTGACTTAGCTTTAGTAGGAAGACCTATCAAAGCCCAAATACTTGCAGCCCGACCTGGGCATGCTGCTAATGTGGCATTTGCAAAGAAATTAAAGAAGGCCATGCTAGACTCAAAGTCAAATGTACCGCATTATGACCCTAGCATGGAACCTGTTATGGACATCAATCAGATTACCCAGATTCTGCCGCATCGATATCCATTTTTATTAATTGACAAAATCATCCATTTGGATGACAACATGGTGGCTGGCATAAAAAACGTCACTATGAATGAGCCCTTCTTCCAAGGTCATTTTCCAAATAACCCGGTAATGCCTGGAGTACTTCAGGTAGAGGCAATGGCTCAAATTGGCGGTATTTTAGTACTAAATACCGTACCAGACCCTGAAAATTACACACCATATTTCTTAGGAATTGACCGTTGTAAATTTAGGAGAATGGTCATTCCGGGAGATACTATTAAATTCAAGTGTGAATTGACATCTCCGATCAAGCGTGGTATCGCCCAAATGACTGGCTATGCATACGTTGGAAATACTTTAGTTTGCGAAGCATCCATGACAGCCAGAATTGTTAAGAACCCATGAATCAGCCACTAGCCTATATTCATCCTGAAGCCAAGATTGCAAGAAATGTGGTCATTGAACCTTTTGCTTCAATAAGCAAAAATGTAGTGATTGACGAAGGCACTTGGATCGGATCCAATGTAACCATCATGGAAGGTGCGCGCATCGGCAAAAATGTAAAAATCTTTCCAGGGGCTGTAGTTTCTGCAATCCCACAGGACTTAAAGTTCGGTGGAGAAGACACTACCCTTGAAATCGGTGACAATACCGTCATTCGCGAGTGTGTCACACTCAATAGAGGAACTGATGCTACCAACAAGACTGTAATTGGTAAAGACTGCCTGATTATGGCATATACTCACGTGGCACATGATTGTGTCATCGGAGATAACTGCATCATTGTAAACGCTGTTCAGTTGGCTGGACATGTGACCATAGCAGAATGGGCCATCATTGGTGGTGCTGCTGCAATTCACCAATTTGTGAATGTCGGTGCACACACCATGGTATCAGGTGGATCTTTAGTAAGAAAAGATGTCCCTCCTTACACCAAAGCAGGTCGTGAACCATTGAGCTATGCAGGAATCAATTCTATAGGCTTAAGAAGGCGTGGCTTCTCTAACGAGAAGATCACCGAAATACAAGAGATATACAGATACATTTTCCTAAAAGGGCTCAACAACTCTAAAGCACTTGACTTGGTGGAACTTGAAATGCCCCCAACCAGAGAACGTGATGAAATAATCAATTTCTTTAGAGGATCAGATCGTGGTATAATGAAAGGTTATACTGCTCGATAGTATGAAAATAGAGGTTAAGGATTTAGGTAAAAAGTTCGTCAAAGAATGGATTTTTAGACACCTTGACTTCACTTTTGAAAGCACACATACTTATGCCATTACAGGGCCAAATGGTAGCGGTAAATCCACCTTTATTCAATCCGTTTCAGGCTTTATCCCTACAAATGAGGGCTCTATACAGTTCTTTGATAACAATGTTCTGATTCCAGAAGATGAGATATTTAAAACACTAGACATTATCACCCCCTATCTGGAGTTAATCGAAGAGTTCACATTGGATGAGTTTTTAGCGTTTCATTTCAAGTTTAAAGCGTTACAAGATGGATACTCACTGAATGACTTTATCGATAAAGTGTATTTGCAAAGTGATCGTCATAAGCAAATAAAGAATTACTCATCGGGAATGAAACAGCGCCTTAAACTTGGATTAGCGTTTTTCTCCAAGAGTGAGGTTTGTTTTTTGGATGAACCAACTACAAACCTCGATGAACAGGGTATTGATTGGTATTTGGATAATATAAGGCCTCTTTTAGGAAAGAAGCTATTGATTATTAGTTCGAACCAAAAGCAGGAATATGATTTCTGTGATAATGTATTGCACATTGCAGATTACAAATAAGAATGCGTCATGCAGTGTGTATTTTTAGAATTTATGTCTATTATTGGTAACTGAAGATTAAAGTAACAATGCGTACAAAAACCTATATTTTAAGCCTACTTGTCCTTATTTCTTTCTCAGTAATTTCCTGTGGCGGAGGAGGAGGTGACGGTGACGACACCCCAACTTTAACTCCAGAAGAGCAAAGAATTGCAGCCATCGCTGGTGCCAATGGAACCACATGGGTTGCTACCTCGATTACTTTTGATGGCGCTCCGGCAACTGGGTTTGAAAATTTCAGCTTGACATTAAGAGGAACACTTACAAGTAAGACTTATACATCTGCAGATGGAGATCCGTTATTTGGTGCCTCAGGTACTTGGGATTTTAACGGCACCAATCTTGACCAGATCATTGTAGACAATAACACGAACAATGTTTTTACTGTGAGCAACCTAAATACCACTGCTACACCTAATACGGTGAGACTAAGTGTAAACTTTACTGCAGATGGAGGTGCTGCTGCTGGAACAAGTGGACTTTACGTCCTGAATTTACAGAAGCAATAGTTTTTGTTAGAAGACATAAAAAAAGGCCTCATTTGAGGCCTTTTTTTATGTCTTCTCTTTATAATTATTTGTCCGCAGAAACACTAGCAGAAAGATATTCTCTATTCATTCTGGCAATGTTATCCAAGGAGATTCCCTTAGGACATTCTACCTCACATGCACCCGTGTTAGAACAGTTACCAAAACCTTCATCATCCATTTGGCTAACCATGTTTTGAACACGCTCTGCAGCTTCTACTTTACCCTGAGGTAACAGGGCAAACTGGGAAACCTTAGCAGAGACAAATAACATGGCCGAAGAGTTCTTACAAGAAGCAACACAAGCCCCACATCCAATACAGGTAGCTGCATCAAACGCTTTGTCTGCATCCGCCTTTGGAATTGGAATGGCGTTAGCATCTTGAGTATTACCTGAAGTATTTACACTTACGAAACCTCCAGAAGCCATGATTCTATCAAAAGAGCTTCTATCTACTACAAGGTCTTTAATCACAGGAAATGCCTTAGCTCTCCATGGCTCGATATAAATAGTTTCACCATTCTTAAACTCTCTCATATGAAGCTGGCAAGTAGTAATCTCTCTACCTGGGCCATGGGCTTCACCATTGATATACATCGAACAAGAACCGCAAATACCTTCTCGGCAATCATGATCAAATGCAACTGGGTCTTTGCCTTCATTAATCAGTTGTTCATTGAGAATATCCATCATCTCCAAGAACGAGCTGTCTGTTGAGATATCAGAAACCTGATAGGTTTCCATCTGCCCTTTATCCTTGTCGTTCTTTTGTCTCCAAACCTTAAGTGTAAGGTTCAATCCGTTTGTGGTTGACATATGTTTAATTCTTAAATTCTCAATTAATTACTTGTATGAACGTGTTTTCAGTTCGATGTTTTCGTACTTAAGCTCCTCTTTATGCAAGACTGCATCTGCAGGTTCACCTTTGTACTCCCATGCCGAAACATGTGCAAAATCATCGTCATGACGCATTGCCTCACCCTCCTCTGTACTGTGTTCTTCTCTGAAGTGACCACCGCACGATTCTTCTCTCAATAATGCATCTCTCGCGAACAGCTCTCCTAACTCAAGAAAATCGGCAACCCTTCCAGCCTTCTCCAATTCAGGGTTCATGCTGTCGTTGGTGCCTGGCACCTTAACTTCTTTCCAGAATTCATCTCTGATTTCTTTAATCTCGGCAATGGCTTCCTTCAACCCTTTTTCATTTCGGGCCATACCAACTTTATTCCACATCACCTTACCAAGGCGTTTATGAAAGTGGTCAACAGATTTGCTTCCCTTGTTAGAAATAAAGAAGTCGATTTTGTCTTTTACTTCTTTCTCGGCAGCGTCAAACTCTGGGCCATCAGTAGGAATAGTTCCTGTACGAATGTCATTTGATAAGTAATCTCCAATAGTATAAGGAAGTACAAAGTATCCATCTGCCAAACCTTGCATTAGGGCTGAAGCTCCCAGTCTATTAGCACCATGATCAGAGAAGTTCGCCTCTCCAATACAGTAGCAACCTTCAATAGTTGTCATCAGGTTATAATCAACCCAAACCCCGCCCATGGTATAGTGAACCGCTGGATAAATCTTCATCGGAGTAGTATATGGATCGTCAGCTGTAATCTTTTCATACATCTGGAAAAGATTGCCATACTTCTTCTCTATAACATCTGTTCCTAATGCTTGAATCTTCTCTTGTGATGCATCATGGTGGCCATGAATATTAGCTTGCTCTTGTCCGTATCTCATGATAGCGGCAGAAAAGTCCAAGTAAACTGCTTCACCAGTTTCATTCGTTCCAACACCAAAACCAGCATCGCAACGCTCTTTTGCCGCTCTTGATGCCACGTCTCTTGGCACAAGGTTACCAAATGAGGGGTACCTTCTTTCCAGATAATAATCTCTATCAGCTTCAGCGATATCAGTTGGCTTTAATTTGCCAGCTCGAATTGCCTCTGAATCTTCTTTTTTAGCTGGAACCCAAATTCGACCATCATTTCTCAACGACTCCGACATCAAAGTCAGCTTAGATTGCTGATCGCCATGTTGAGGAATACATGTTGGGTGGATTTGCGTATAACAAGGGTTTGCAAAGTGTGCACCCTTCTTGTGAACTTTCCATCCCGCTGAAACATTCGAACCCATTGCATTTGTAGATAGGAAAAATACATTTCCATAGCCACCAGACGCAATTACCACTGCATGTGCAGAGTGTCTTTCAATTTCTCCAGTGACTAGATTTCTAGCTATAATACCCCGCGCCTTTCCATCTATTTTAACGACATCCATCATTTCATGACGGTTGTACATTTTTATCTTTCCTTTACCGATTTGTCTAGACATTGCTGAGTAGCAACCCAACAGTAACTGTTGTCCTGTCTGACCTTTGGCGTAGAAGGTTCTTGATACCTGAACACCACCAAAGGAGCGATTGTCTAGTAGCCCACCATAGTCTCTTGCGAAAGGGACACCTTGAGCAACACATTGATCAATAATGTTTGCGGAAACTTCTGCCAAGCGATGCACATTCGCCTCCCTAGATCTATAATCGCCACCTTTTACAGTATCATAGAACAAGCGATAGGTAGAATCCCCATCACCTTGATAATTCTTTGCTGCGTTGATACCACCCTGAGCTGCTATAGAATGTGCTCTTCGGGGAGAATCTTGATAACAAAATGCCTTTACATTATAACCAAGTTCCGCCAAAGTAGCAGCTGCCGAGCCTCCGGCCAGACCTGTCCCAACGACAATCACATCGATAGATCTCTTGTTGGCTGGGTTAACCAGGTTAATGTTATTCTTATAATTTGTCCATTTATCAGCTATTGGACCTTCTGGAATCCTCGAATTTAATGTCGTCATAATTCCTTTCTTAAATCGCTGTTAGATGATGATACAGTGCAATGAAAATGAATCCGGCAGGGATTGCTATGGCATAAAGACCTCCAAGTTTCTTTATTCCCGGAGTATACTTCTCATGTCTGGCTCCAGCTGACTGAAAAGCAGACTGGAAGCCATGTTTTAGGTGCATTGCCAAGAAAACAAATGACAATACATATAGACCTACTCTAATCGGGTCATGGAATTTATGCACTAATTCCTCATAATATCTGTACTCTCCGTTTATCATGCCTGACATGTCGCCTTGGATGTATTTGACGTTGATCTCTGGGATCCAAAAGTCATAGAAATGGAGACCTATGAAGCCCAAAATGACCAGGCCAGACCAAATCATATTCCTTGAGAACCATGTGGAATTGGCTGCACCATTGTTCATTGCATATTTGACTTCTCGAGCATTTCTATTCTTGATTTCAAGGACAAATCCCATGACAAAGTGAAATACTACTCCGAAAATCAATACGGGTTGTAAGGCAAATTGTACCAATGGATTGGTTCCCATGAAATGAGAGACCTCATTGAATAAATCTGCGCTAAAAACCGATAGTAGATTGATAGCGAAATGTTGCAGTAAGAAAAGTAGTAAGAATAGTGCTGACAGTGCCATCGCGAACTTCCGCCCAATGGAACTGCTGAAGGTTTGTTTAACCCAACTCATTATATGTTAGCAGTTAAATTTATGACTCAAAGTTATATCCCAAACGTTTGCAATCAAAGTCAATTCGACTTTGATATGTACTCCTCATTAATAAGTTGTTACAACCGAATGTTTATTTTTTTTGTCTATAAACATTACTAATTAGCAATACTCCGTTTATCCATTAGTTACTGCTTATCTAAGTATGGTCAAAAGACTGATTCTAGGATTTTCAATGCTTGTCGTTTCAATGACAAGTATTTATGCTACTCACCTAAGATCCGGAGAAATTACTGCGGAAAGGATTTCGCAAACTAGTTTAAGGTACCGGTTTACTGTAGTTCTTTATAGAGATACAGAATCATCAATTGACATTAACGGTGTTTTTAATACCGGAGATGGTAGGTTTATTGCTGCAGGCAGAGCCAATTTAGAGGCTCTCTCTATTAGAGGAATTCAGGAGACCAACCTTGGTAATTTCACTTCCAGAGTGGTGATACAGTTTGACTACACCTACGTAAGAGAGGGCAATTATACGGTGAGTTATACTGAGGGAAACCGAAATCAAAACATAATAAATCTTGGAGGAACACTTTCCGGCAGCTTTCCATTTCATGTCGAAACGATTTTAACGGTAAGCAATACTATCATTAACAGCACACCTCAGCTGACTGTGCCTCCTTTAGACCAGGCTTGTCTAGGCTCACGTTTTGTTCACATATCCGGAGCTTTCGATCCTGACGGTGACAGCCTTGCTTATAGAATAGTAACACCCTTAGCTGGATTGAATAACCCGATTACCAGCTACCAACCCCTTGATCATCCTGACATTTCAACTCAAAAAGAGGATCAAAGTACTCCAGCTATATTCACCATTGATCCGATACGAGGGTCATTGCAATGGGATGCGCCTCAACTCGTAGGAGAATACTCGATTGCTTTTATTATCGAAGAATGGAGGTTTAACGAACAACTTGGAAGATCTGAACTATTAGGCTATGTCACACGAGACATGCAAATTGTTGTTGCCGAATGTTCTGATGAGAGACCTTTGTTGGAAGCGCCAGCAGACACTTGTATTGTGGCAGGTACTGTATTAGAGTCCATTGTTACTGGTACTGATCCCAATGGGGACCAAATTCTTATGGAAGCATTCGGAGGTGTTTTCGGAGTCAGTTCATCACCTGCCGAATATTTGAACTTTCCAGATATTAATGACAAACAGTTGTTCCGGGATTCCCCCGCGCAAAGCCTTTTAAGATGGCAAACTGACCTATCGCATGTACAAGCTCAACCTCATGATGTAGTGTTCAAAGTAAGTGACATTCAGTTAGACCCAAGCATCCCCACGCTCTTCGATTTTAAGACCATGAGCATTCAGGTAATCGCCCCTGCGCCAACTGGCTTAGCGGGCATTGTGTCAGGTTCAGATGCCATTGACCTCAATTGGGACCCCTATATAGGCGCTAGTTTCGGCCCTACAATGAAGATATATCGTAGAATTGGAAGTTTTGATTTTCAGCCCTCAAACTGCGATACAGGAATACCAGATGGATCAGGATATGTCTTAATTGGTGAGGTGTCCAGTAACGAAACAAGCTATACTGATGATAGTGGTATTAGGCCAGGTGTCAACTATTGCTATCGATTGGTGGCTGAGTTTCCTGCACCAAAGGGAGGAATTAGCTATGCTTCCGCAGAGTTCTGCCTATCCATTAATGTCGACACACCTATAATGACTAATGTTAGTGTTCTAAATACCAATGATACTAACGGTGAAACATTTGTTAGGTGGACATCGCCCATTGGAATTAATCAAATTCTATTTCCCGGTCCTTTCACCTATGAACTTTTTAGAAGCAATGATATAAATGGATCCAGCGGTCGTACATTTTTAACTTCAACTAACGACACAACCTACAATGACACTGGTTTTGACACCAGAAATCTGGCACATAACTATTACGTAAGATTTTATGATGCTGACAACAACCTAGTCGACAGTAGTGCAACTGCCTCCTCGGTTTGGCTTCAAGGGAGTGGCGAAATTGGATCTGTAGAGATCAACTGGGAGGCAAATACGCCTTGGTCCAATAGATCCCAAAGGTTCCCTTATCATTACATTTATCGTAACAGAACAGATTCAGAAGCAGATGATGAGCTCAGTTACGTTTTGGTCGATAGTGTAGACGTACTTCAAGATGGCTTCGAATACATCGATATCGGTTCGTTCAATAGCACTCCTCTCAAGACCGATAGATCATACTGCTATTACATCGCCACTAGCGGAGAATATGAAGATACCGGCATAGAATTACCGCTTATAAACGAGTCACAAATCAACTGTTTTACCCCCCTTGAAAATCCAATACCAGACGCTCCAGAAATTTTGATTGAAAATGACTCCTCTCTCATTGATGGACCAAGCGGAAACAGCCTTGTAGTAGTGGAAAAAGAAGAATGTCAAAACTCAAATTTTCAATCTTGTTCAGCACTATCACTTTCCAATACGATCAATTGGATAATCAATGGATCAGAATCCGAGCTTGTAAGCTACAATGTCTATTTCTCTAAGACAGGAGACCCGAATGACTATGAGCTTATTGCAAATACCGCGGTTAAAACCTTTGAACATCAGGGGCTGCGAGAATTCAAGGGGTGTTACAAAGTAAGCGCCATCAATAGTCGTGGTATCGAAGGTGAACTGAGTGAGGCCATTTGCTTTGACAATTGTCCTTATTACGAATTACCAAATACTTTTACCCCTAATGGGGATGATATTAATGACACGTTCAGGGCTTTCGATTTGACAAATACGCAATGTTCACGTTTTGTTCAATCAGTTGTCTTCATGGTATTTGATCGTTGGGGTGGGAAAACGATTTACGAATCAAAGTCTACAAATGATGAAAAGGATGTGTTTATTGATTGGTCAGGTAATGATAAGCAGGGCAAACCTCTTCCTTCGGGCACCTATTATTTTACTGCATCAGTCATATTCAACACTTTCGATCCTTCTCGTAGAAAACAAGAATTCAAAAACTGGGTTCAAATCATTAGGTAAGCCAAACAAGGCTTGCTTAAAGGGTCAAATGGACTACAGAATGTCAAGAAATATTAAAAGAAAGTACAACTAATTACAGATATTGCGTTTAGTCCTTAAAGGTATTACTACATGACTATGTTCAGAAGATTAGTTCTGTGCTTAACACTAATTTCCCTCTTTGCCATTGATGCCGCGGCTACTCATATTCGTGCCGGTGAAATTACTGCTGTTCGTATTTCTCAATCTGGTTTAAGGTATCGCTTTACATTAACTATATACAGAGACACGGAAGGTGTGCCCTTTGGGCAAGGAGGTATATTTAACTTTGGACAAGGAAGAACTATCGAAGGCGGCATAGAGGCTTTACGTGCCGAAGCCGTTGATAACAGAATTACTGAGGTAGAGATTGGTAATCAGACTTCAATTATCACCATTCAATTTGATCACACCTTTGATGGACCTGGAGTCTATGTAGTAAGCTTCACGGAACAGAATAGAAATTCCAATATTATCAACTTAGGTGGCCCTGCCTCTGAAAGCTTAGCATTTCATGTCGAAACAGCCTTAAGAATTCGTGCAGGAGACACACTAAATGACACTCCTATCCTTACAATCCCACCTGTGGATAGAGCATGTATTGGAGGAAGATTCATTCACAATGCCGGAGCGTTCGACCCTGATGGGGACAGTCTAGCCTATAAACTTGTAACTCCTCTTCAGGATAGAGGTGTTAAAATAGAAACATATTTACCTCTTGACGATAGTTCAATTTCCAACATAAGAGAAGATGGAGGCAGTCCTGCCGTTTTTGAAATTGATCCAGTTACAGGTGATCTGGTCTGGGATGCTCCTATGTTAGCGGGTGAGTATAATATTGCGTTCATCGTGGAAGAATGGCGTTTTTCTGTATTAAATGATAGATATGAATTGATTGGTTTTGTCACACGCGATATGCAAATCGTGGTAGAAGACTGTAACAATGAGCGACCAGAATTAGTAATTCCTCCTGACACATGTGTTGAAGCAGGCTCATTGCTTAATGCTGTGGTCTTAGGAACAGATCCTGATGGCAATGACGTACTTGTAGAGGCTTTTGGAGGTGTATTTGACTTAAATATTTCACCAGCAGAGTTTCTTTCTCTACCAGACAGTTCAGCGATACCAAGGTTCAGAAATCAGCCTGCAGAGTCTCTTTTCAGCTGGCAAACAGACATATCGCATGTGCGGAGTAGACCTTATGAGGTACAGTTTAAAGTATCAGACAGACCTTTTGATCGGGATGCTCCTGCTTTTACAGATTTCAAAAGATGGAATGTTACAGTAGTAGCCCCTGCTCCTACGGGTCTCACTGGAACAATAGCCTCAAGTACTTCTATTCAACTGGATTGGGACAACTATGTTGGCGCCAATTTTAACCCTAAAATGCAGGTCTACAGGCGTGTAGAAAGTTTCGACTTTACACCCGAGAACTGTAACATTGGTATTCCTGCCAATTCGGGTTACGTATTGATAGATGAATTGCCGATTAATCAGACATCTTACTTAGATGATAATAATGTTAGACCTGGGGTGAATTATTGCTACAGACTCGTAGCCGAATTTCCTTCTCCATCAGGTGGGACCAGTTATGCTTCACAAGAATTTTGTGTTCTGATTCCGCTGGACATCCCAGCGATAACTAACGTTTCTATTGAGGAGACAAATGACACTAATGGGGAAGTTTTTGTAAAGTGGGTATCTCCACTTGATATTGACGAAACACTGTTTCCTCCTCCATTTAGATATGAATTGTTCCGCTATAATGGTTTTACTGGGACCTCAGGAAGAACATTATTAGCTTCTACAACGGATACCATGTTCACAGACACCGGTATTAATACACAAGACCTGCCATTCAACTATCAGGTCAGGTTTTATGACGCGGACGACAATTTAATAGACAGCTCAGCAACAGCATCCTCTGTTAGACTTGAAGCTGTCGGAGAAATACAATCCGTCAATCTTTCGTGGAGTGCCAGCGTTCCTTGGTCCAATCAGGTGCAAAGTTCACCATACCATCTCATCTATAGAAACCGAACTGACCCGGATGCCAATGATGTCGACACCTTTGTGCTGATCGATAGTGCAAAAGTCACCGTGGACGGTCTGAGGTATTTTGACGATGGATCGTTCAATAACACTCCTCTTAGAGATGATAGAGAGTACTGTTACTTTGTAACCACCAGAGGTAGTTATGGCAATGATGAAATAGATGCACCGTTGGTAAATGACTCGCAAATAATTTGTGTCATGCCAAACGATGAGCAACCTCCTCAGGAACCAGAGATTGAACTTCCTGGTGACACTACGCTCATACCGGGGGAATTCCCACTCATTCTGTTAGAAAGTGATAATTGTCAAAGGTTAGAAACTGAACCTTGCGCGTTTGCCGACTTTACGAATACGCTAGACTGGACAGTGGATGATATTGACAATGACATTGCCAGCTACAATATATACTTCTCTAGTACTGGAGAAGAAAACAGTTTCGTTTTGATTGCCAATACACGAACCACAACATTCGAACACACTGGGTTGAGCGAAATTAAAGGCTGCTATCGAATTGCTTCAGTAGATAGATCAAACAATGAAAGTCCTTTGAGCGATCCGGTTTGTTTTGACAACTGTCCTAATTATGAATTGCCGAACACATTCACTCCTAACGGTGATAATATCAATGATACATTCAGAGCTTTTGATCAGCCAAACGGAAGTTGTCCACGCTTTGTAGAATCAGTAGTATTCCAAGTATTTGACCGTTGGGGTGGAACTGAGATTTTCAGTTATAACTCTGCGGAAGATACAGAACCTAATATCTACATCGACTGGGATGGCAGAGACGTGAATGGTAATCCCCTACCTTCTGGCACATACTATTATTCTGCAACGGTCACCTTCAATGTATTAGACCCTAGGTTAAGAACACAAGAGTTTAGAAACTGGGTTAAGATTTTCAGATAACCTTTTTTCTACTCGACAGTTTCTATGCTACCAGAGGAACTTACTTCTTAAGTAGCATTGTTAACTTTGTGTAGTCGAAAGAATTGATAATCAGTTGAAAAAGTCGGAAAACATAGAAAACCAAGACATACTCCTTTTCGATGGCGTATGTAATCTATGTAACAGCTCTGTCAACTTCATCATTGACCACGATCCCAAAAATTACTTTCGATTTGCCGCGCTACAATCCGATTTTGGACAACAAAAGCTGGCAGAACTGGGCTACAATACTGAAGAGTTTGATAGTCTGGTATTGCTCAGCAAAGGGCAGGTGTACAAAAAGAGTTCGGCAGCACTTAGAATTGCAAGAAAACTTAGTGGCTTATACCCCCTACTTTACATATTCATGATTATCCCTCCATTCATCAGACATGGTGTCTATGACATCATTGGCAAGAACAGATATAAATGGTGGGGCAAACAGGATTCTTGTCGAATTCCTACCCCGGAGCTTCGCTCGAGATTTGTGGATGCTTAGTGATTATTGATTAGTTTTGCCACACCCAAAACAAACGCAAAAAGAATGACTGCATATGTATTTCCAGGTCAGGGAGCACAGTTTCCCGGAATGGCCAAAGATTTATACGACTCATCAGCTGAAGCAAAACAGCTTTTAGAATCAGCAAATGACATACTTGGTTTTCGCATCACCGACATCATGTTTGAAGGTACTGCGGACCAACTTAAAGAAACCAAGGTTACCCAACCTGCCATTTTCTTGCATTCGGTGGTATTGGCAAAAATCTCTGATGATTTTAAACCTGATATGGTTGCAGGTCATTCTTTAGGAGAATTCTCGGCTCTTGTTGCTAGCGGTGTCCTTTCCTTTGAGGATGGACTAAGACTAGTTTCACAAAGAGCTTTAGCCATGCAAAAAGCTTGTGAAATCAATCCTTCAACCATGGCAGCTATCCTTGGTTTAGAAGATCAAGTAGTAGAAGAATTATGTGCATCTATTGATGAAGTTGTAGTAGCTGCTAATTACAATTGTCCTGGACAGTTAGTGATTTCGGGATCACACAAAGGAATTGAAATTGCTTGTGAAAAGGCAAAAGAAGCAGGAGCCCGTAGAGCACTTCCACTTCCTGTAGGGGGCGCTTTCCATTCACCACTTATGGAGCCAGCGCGAGAAGAGTTGGAAAAGGCAATTGACGCAACAACATTTAGTCAGGGGGTCTGCCCAATCTACCAGAACGTGACTGCCAAGGCATCGACCGATTTGGATGAGATCAAGCAAAATTTAAAGATTCAATTAACAGCACCTGTGAGATGGACACAATCTGTTCAAGCCATGGTGGCAGATGGAGCTACCAACTTTGTGGAATCTGGTCCTGGAAAAGTACTTCAAGGGCTGGTGAAAAAAATCCATAGAGAAGCAGAAGTCGCAAGTATCTAAAAAAATTAAATCCCCTTCTTAGGGGATTTTTTTAATGTACTTCTTCCAGTATTGAAACCTCCAGACTGTCTGGGCATGCTTGGAGTAAATCGGTATGATTCTCCTTAAGTGTGGGATGCACTAGACTTGGTGCAATTTCAGCCAACGGAGCCAGCGTAAAACGTCTATTCTGAATTTCAGGATGCGGAATTTTGAGATCGTTATGATCAAGAATCGTATCTCCATAGTAGAGAATATCAATATCAATCAGTCTTTCCCCCCACTTGATTTCCCGAACACGACCCATTTTCTGCTCTATCCCCTGCAGTAGCTCCAAAAGTTTCTCAGGAGTCTTTGAGGTCTCTATTTCTATGACCTGATTGAGAAATGAAGGTTGATCTTCAATACCCCAAGCAGCAGTTTCGTAGATAGATGATTCCCTTCTAATAGCAATCTTGTTTGCGACCATTAATTCAATCGCTTTTTCCAGGTTTTTAACCTTATTACCAAGATTGGTTCCCAATAGTAAATAGATGCCTGTCATATCGATCAAATATAGTATTAGTTATTGGAGTTGATTGAGCAGGTCGCTATTTTGCCGAGACTTTAAATCTAAAGAATGAGTGAGATTAGACACGACTGGACGAAGGAAGAAATTGTTGACCTATATAATAAACCGCTTTTAGAATTAGTCTATGAGGCGGCCTCTATTCATAGGAAGTATCACAACCCCAATGAAGTTCAGGTAAGCACTCTCTTGTCTGTCAAAACTGGTGGCTGTCCAGAGGATTGTGCCTATTGTCCACAGGCAGCAAGGTACCATACAGATATTGAGACTAATGACTTAATGACTGTAGATCAGGTTAAAGCACAAGCCCTAAGAGCTAAATCATCTGGTTCATCCAGAGTTTGTATGGGTGCTGCATGGAGAAACGTAGAAGATGGCCCAGAATTCGATCAGGTATTGGATATGGTGCGTGCCATCAACACTCTTGACATGGAGGTTTGCTGTACGTTGGGAATGCTTAGCGAAAATCAAGCACAGCGACTTGCAGAAGCCGGTCTTTACGCCTACAATCATAATTTAGATTCATCCGAAGAATACTATAAAGAGATTATATCAACTCGTGGTTGGGAAGATAGGCTTGAAACTCTTAAAAATGTTCGCAAGACGAACGTTACCGTTTGTAGTGGTGGTATCATTGGAATGGGCGAATCAATCGAAGATAGAGCCGGAATGCTTCTTGCTTTAGCATCACTAAGCCCTCAACCAGAGTCTGTCCCTATCAATGCTTTGGTTTCAGTAGAAGGTACACCTCTTGAAGAACAACAAATCGTTCCGATCTGGGATATGATCCGTATGGTGGCCACAACCCGAATCGTATTGCCATCAACGACAGTTCGTCTTTCCGCAGGAAGGACAGAAATGAGCAAAGAAGGTCAGGCCTTTTGTTTCATGGCAGGTGCGGGCTCAATCTTCGCTGGAGATAAGCTATTAACTACACCAAACCCAGATGTGAATGAGGACATGGAGCTGTTCAATATCTTGGGTATCAAACCCATGAAGCCTTATGCCAAGGGTGCGAAACCAACTCCGCTACCACAAGAAGAAATGACGTCAGCACCAGGTGAGAAAATCAAATGGTCAAGACCAGGGCATCGAATAGAAAAGAATGTGGAAGCCACTAAAAAGGCTAATAAAAAAAGAAAGGAAGCCCTTTAGGACTTCCTTTCTTTTTTATGATTGCAGCCGTGTGCTTAGAATAATTTAAATCCTACTGCCACTACTACTTGATTTTGTCTTTGGTCTGAATTGACTCCTGCAGGAAGAGCGTCCGCAAAAGCAGTCAAGTTTCCTTCATACTTTACATCAATCACAAACTTTAAAATATCAAGGCCGATACCTGCTTGGTAACCAACGGTCGCAGAGTTATAGTTGTCTTTAACATCTTCCACAAGGCCACCAGCATCAGTACTTTCGGCACTTGTTAAGAAGCTAAAAGAAGGTCCAACTTGAAGTCTGATCGGCCCCAATTTGTAGCCTACCATTACTGGTACATCAATCTTATTAAAGTCAAAATCAACAGATCCTCCTCCGCCACCAAGAACGTCAAGTACAGAGCTTGTCTTAGAGAAAAGTAATTCCGGCTGAATATAAAGACCTAATAGTTTAGCTCTTAAGAATACACCAAACTGATAACCCACCTGGGCGTCACCTTCAGTAAAGTTTGTTACAGGATCTTTAAAGTCAATTGTTGTTGATGTTAATGCAACTCTAGGACCAAAATTGATTTTTTGTGCGTTTGCTCCCAATACGGTGAACATTAGCATTGAAGCGATAATGAGTTTTTTCATATGTTTTGTTTTTAATGGTAGTTAGTCTTTCAATCAATAGTCTGCAATAAGGTCAACCAAGCGCTTTCAAGATCATCGTCAACTAAATATCTCTGAGCTAATTCATGCAAATGATATTCGAGCGACTCCTTATCATTGATAAAACGTGTTTTGATCTCACGTATTTCAGACGTTTCTGAAAATGCAAATATGCGATCATTTTCGGGGATTTTTTCAATATTTCCTAATCTCCCTAAATTATTGCCAGTTAGCACAGTACTATTGCGGATGGCAGCAGGAATTTGATCAACTCCTATTCCAAGATTCCTGTTTGGTTTCGGAAGCTTAAAAATGGCTTCTCCATTAGCCCGGCAATACCAATCTCCGCCCATTCGACCCACAAGGTCTGTTTTATAAGGATCAGGCTTGCCGTCATCACCTAGTACTTCATCCTTGATATGCGCCAAGACAATTTCACAAATAATAAGATTACCAGCCCCCGCATCATCGCCTAAATGAACAACCTCCTTCACCTTACACTCAAAAGCCGCAATAGACTCTCCTACTCTCGGAGGTTTGACCTTTTCTGAATCAACAGCTGTCACACCGGCCTTAACAAATTCATTTACTCCTTTGGCATAAGCTGTACTGCTCAGGGACATTTGCTCTACCACATCAAAACTGACAATGTTGATGACGATCTCCTTGGTAGCCATCGCATTCAAAAGTGTGTGTTTCAACTGCAAGTCACGAGGCTTAGCTGGTGAGAGAATGAGCGTAGGTGGGTTTGTACTGAATACATTGAAAAAACTGTAGGGTGCTAGGTTTGACTTACCCTGCTCGTCTACAGTACTTGCCCACGCAATGGGCCTAGGTCCAATGCAGCCCAATAATTGAGCATGCAAATCTGGGGTAGATATTTCTTTTGGGTCAATTCTCATTTTTACTTTCTCATTCTGACTACGATAAATGGGAGAAAGAACCTATTTAGCAGGTAGCACTTTTGCCTTGACCTCACCAAAGCCAACACGTATACCATCCTTTTCCGCATGTCCTCTCATTATGACTGTATCGCCATCAAGGATAAACTTTCTCTCCGAACCATCAGTCATGGGCAGAGGTTTGGTTCCTCTCCAAGATAATTCGAGCATGGAACCATAGGCACTTTCTTCAGGTCCTGAGATAGTACCTGAACCATACATATCTCCCACTTGCATGTTACAGCCATTGACTGTGTGATGCGCCAGTTGCTGTCTCACATTCCAATACATATGCTTGAAATTAGAGTTTGATACAACTGTCTCCTCGGCTCCCTCAGGTTGAATACCTACCTCTAGGCTCACATCAAAATGTGTTGCCTTTTCATACCTTAGGTAAGGAAGCACTTCAGGAGATTGATTTGGCCCTTCTACCATAAACGGCTCAAGAGCATCCATTGTCACGATCCACGGAGAAACGTGCGATGCAAAATTCTTAGCCAAGAAGGGTCCTAATGGTACGTACTCCCACTTCTGAATATCTCTTGCCGACCAGTCATTCAAAATGACAAAACCAAAAATATAGTCTTCTGCCTCGCTGGTAGAAACTGCATCACCCAAAGGGTTTTCTTTACAAGTGATATAGGCCATTTCTAATTCGAAGTCAAGAAGTCTACAAGGCCCAAAAGAAGGGACATCAGCATCATCCGCTTTGGTTTGCCCTTTAGGCCGATGAAAAGGAGTGCCTGAAACTACTATTGAAGAGGCACGACCATGGTAACCCACTGGAATATGTTTCCAGTTCGGCATTAGGGCATTTTCAGGACCCCTAAACATAGTGCCCACGTTAAACGCATGCTGCTCTGAAGAATAAAAGTCAGTATAATTCGGTACGCTTACTGGCATCAACATTTCAACTGACTCCATATCATGAAATACAGTTGACCTTAACTTGTCATTGTCTCTTAACTCGGCATTATTCTCTTCCAATAAGTCCGAAATTCTATCCCTAACTCTTCTTGTAGTAGCCTTCCCTAGTTCCATGAAATCGTTCAGATTTGGCTTTGAGAAAATACCAGAAGGAAGGTCCAGGCCTTCCAAAAGACCCACCTCATGTAGAATCGACAAGTCTACAACCTTATCTCCTATGGCTGTAGCAGCTCTGGGGTTTAAGTCAGATGTTTTAAATATACCAAACGGTATATTCTGTATTGAAAAGTCTGAATCTGCGGGTACATGTACCCAAGATTTTCGCGATGGATCGTTTGCTTTGATCATAATTCTATTACTTGACGTCATAAGCCTCCCTAACCCCCTCCAAGGGAGGGACCACCTTCCCTTTGGGGAAGGCAGGGATGGGGCCTAAAGTGTATTCCTTAATTCTTGTTCTCTTTCAATGGCCTCAAAAAGTGCTTTGAAGTTTCCTTTACCAAAAGACTGAGCACCTTTTCTCTGAATAATCTCAAAGAACATTGTTGGACGATCTAGTACCGGCTTGGTGAAAATCTGTAAGAGGTAACCTTCATCATCTCTATCGATCAGAATATTCAAGTTTTTCAATGGCTCAAGATCTTCATCAATCTCTCCGACCCTGTCAAGTACATCATCATAATAGATCTCAGGTACTTTTAAGAATTCTACGCCTCTAGCTCTGAGTGCACCAATTGTTTCAATGATATTGTCAGTAGCCAGAGCAACGTGCTGCACACCTGCACCATTGTAGAAGTCAATGTACTCTTCGATTTGAGACTTTCTCTTACCTTCGGCTGGTTCGTTAATAGGGAATTTAATTCGACCAGTACCATTACTCATCACCTTACTCATTAGGGCCGTGTACTCAGTCGAAATGTCTTTGTCATCAAATGACACCAATTGGGTGAAGCCCATTACTTTTTCGTAAAACTCACACCATTTATTCATTTCTCCCCAACCTACATTACCAACCATATGGTCGATGTACTTGAGGCCTACTTCTGAAGGATTAAAATCAGATTTCCAAGCTTGGAAGCCTGGCATAAAAACACCATTGTAATTACTTCGCTCCACGAAAATGTGAATCGTTTCACCATAAGTGTGAATTCCTGATTTTATAACATATCCATTTTCATCCTCCTCTTTCTGAGGCTCCATGAATGATTTAGCGCCACGTTTAGTAGTTTCTTCCCAAGACTTGGTAGCATCATCTACCCAAAGTGCTATCACTTTTACACCATCACCATGCTTGCTGATGTGCTCGTTGATTAGTCCACCCTCTGTTAAAGGTGATGTTAGTACTAAACGAATCTTATCCTGCTGTAAAACATAGGACACACGATCTTTTAAACCCGTTTCCAGTCCAGCATAGGCCACTGATTGAAAACCAAAAGCAGATTTATAATAATGTGCGGACTGCTTCGCATTACCAACATATAATTCTACGTAGTCGGTACCGTTCATTGGGAGGAAGTCTTGAGCTCCTTCAAATATCTTTTCGCCAGAATATGTCGTATTCTCCATCTTCTTAATTCTTTATAAATTCCTTACTTATCCAACCACGATTTGTGGTAGTCCTTAACTAAAATATTCATTGCTACTTCTGTCACTTTCAAAGGTTTGAAAGTATCCACCATCACAGCCAGTTCTGCAGTATCTTTTACGCCTAGGCTTCTTTCCATTGCACCCGGGTGCGGACCGTGAGGTATACCGGCAGGATGCAATGTCAACTGTCCTCGTTCGATGTTATTTCGACTCATAAAATCTCCATCCACGTAGTAGAGCACTTCATCAGAATCGATATTACTATGATTATATGGGGCCGGAACTGCCTCCGGATGATAATCAAAAAGCCTTGGTACAAACGAGCAAACCACAAAGGCATCTGTTTCAAAAGTTTGATGTACTGGAGGTGGCTGATGCACTCGGCCAGTAATTGGCTCAAAATCGTGAATCGAAAAAGCATATGGATAGTTATATCCATCCCAACCAATTATATCAAAAGGGTGGCTCGCATAAATGTATTCATGAATCATCCCCTCTTTCTTAACCTTTATGATAAAGTCGCCCTTCTCATTGTATGTCTCTAGGTTTTGTGGCCTTCTGATATCTCTCTCACAAAAAGGTGAGTGCTCAAGCATTTGACCAAACCAGTTTCTATATCGCTTAGGCGTATACATTGGTCGGTGTGACTCAACTATAAAAAGCCTGTTGTCCTTGGTGTCGAAATCAATCTGATAGATCATTCCACGAGGCACCAAAAGGTAGTCCCCGTATCCAAATTCTATATTTCCAAGCTGTGTTCGTAATGTTCCGGTACCCTCATGAATGAATATTAATTCATCACAGTCAGTGTTCTTATAGAAATAGTCTCTAAGCGACTCTTGAGGCGATGCCAAAACAATATGGCAATCATTATTCACCAAAACAGCTGTTCTACTTTCTAAATAGTCTGCCTTAGGGGGAACTGAAAAACCCTTGATTCCTAGGGAGAGCATATTCTTTTCTACCGCAATTTTCGGAGAAACATCATATGACTTGATGACTTCCTTGACTTGTGTCGGCCTCTGTTCATGATACATGAGTGAAGACATCCCATCAAAGCCGATGGTTCCGAAGAGCTGTTCATAGTAATAGCTTCCGTCAGGCTTTTTGAAAGTCGTATGTCTCTTATGAGGAATTTTACCGAGTTGATGATAAAATGGCATAGGTTAAATTTTAAACAAGTTGGTTGAGTGAGTGATTTAGAGCTCTTTTTGAGATCCCCTTTACGTCCGAAGACAAATCATAAACCGTTTGCAGTCCTTTGCGAATCACTTCAGAAGTGTCCTCAAAAATCGCTTCGTCCGTTAATGCCACTCCGCCTTCCATAAGATACGCAAAAACCCTCGCCATTCCACAATTCGCAATGAAGTCAGGGATCACGGATAGATTCTCATCGGCATACAAACCCGTCTCTCCGAAGAAAATTTCCGGATCATTGAATGGTACATTGGCACCACAAGAAATCACTTCTAGTTCTGTTTCGATCATCCTGTCTACCTGATCTTTGGTGATTAACCTTGAGGCAGCAGCTGGAACAAAAATCTCGAAATCCAGATCCCAAATTCCTTCGTTCACCTGATCAAATGGCATCATATTTTCAGCATGCAACTGATTTCCATTCCTGTTTACAAAGAGTCGTCTTATCTCTTCCAGACTAAAGCCATCTTGATTCAAAAGGCCGCCTTCTCTATCGATAATCCCAACAATCTTTACTCCCATCTGGGCCAAATAGAAGCCCGCTGCCGCACCTACATTTCCCCAACCTTGAATTACAGCTCTCTTCTCCTTGTAATTGCCACCCCAAATGTCATAGTAATGGTGAATGGCCTGAGCCACACCATATCCAGTGATCATATCGGCCACTTTATATTTCTTGGCAACATCCGGTGAATACTCTGGATTCTCAATCACCTTGACCACACCATTTCTGAGCTGACCTATTCTATTGATTTTTGAAGCCTCATTGGGTTTGAAGTGACCGTTAAAAACCCCCTCTTGCGGATGCCAAATGCCTGCCTCTTCTGTCATTGCGATTACTTCATGAATTTCATCCACATTTAAATCACCACCTGTACCATAATAGAATTTTAACAAGGGGCTCACCGCAGCAAACCATCTTTTGAGCACGCCTTCTTTGCGCGGATCATTTGGATCGAAATTAATACCCGATTTCGCACCACCTATTGGAGGGCCAGAAACTGTAAACTTTACCTCCATCGTTTTGGCTAATGACTCCACCTCTCGCTTGTTCAGTCCTTTGCGCATGCGTGTACCACCACCGGCAGCACCGCCTCTCAGGGAATTGATCACTACCCAACCCTCAGCTTCCGTTTCTTGGTCGCGCCATTCAAAGACTATTTCAGGTGGTTTATTTTCAAATTTTGAGAGTAAATCTGTCATTGGAATTATTGATTTCTGGATAATTACAAAACTAGTTTTTAAAACTAGACCTCATCGGTATCCGCTAATGAATAATCATCAAATAGTTGATTCAACTTCAATTCCATCCATTAGAAGAAAAATCAAACAGAAAAGCATAAATTTGTCAACCTATTTAGAAAAACCCACTAGATGAAAATGGATCAAACGGATATCAAGATTTTGGAAATCCTTCAACAGGACGGACGGATTACAACTAAGGCCTTGGCTGACCAATTGAATTTGTCGACAACTCCGGTTTTTGAACGCGTCAAACGACTAGAAAAAGACGGCATCATTAAGCAATATGTGGCTCTGGTGGACAATAGAAAGTTGGATTTGATCCTCACAGCTTTTATCTCCATTAGCCTTACCAAACACTCTCGATCCTATCTCGAGAAATTCGTGGCCGAAGTCAACCAATACCCTGAAGTAATGGAGTGTTATCATATTGCTGGAAACTTTGACTTTTTGCTCAAGATTGTGGTCAAGAATATGGAAAAGTACGAAGCATTTATCCTGACCAAGCTCTCTACTACAGCCAATCTCGGCCAAGTGCAGAGTTCATTTGTACTCTCAAATAACATTCATAAGACGGCTTATCAACCCTTCTCTTAGCCTGTTAGACAACTCAAAGGAGGCTGCATTTTTGGATTGATAACTTTTCTTATCCACTGATTTTCATTAACTTATGTTAAAACACACAAGTTATGCCTGCTCAACATCAACCCTTGACTGGTACTATTTTAGACAAAGCCAAAAAGTACCAACCCGATTTACAACTACCATCAGGTGAAGAAAAACAGTTAATCAAAGTATGGTGCCGAGCCGTAATGTGCAACGGTATACTATGCTTCCTTTATGTGTATGAATGGAACATCAGTCATTTAACGATTTCGACCGTCACACACTATTTCAAAAAGAATGTTTGGGGACCGGTCAAAAGATGGTTTACAAGAACTTTTAGAACCTGGCAAAGGAAACTGGTTGCAGTGGCCGGTGCTACAATAGTCGGTTACATTTTCCGTAAAGTAATTGCTGCGGTCGCTAAGACCGTTTGGAAATGGGTCGCAACTGTTGTCACTGTCAAGTTCTTTGTAATCGTACTAATTATAATCGCTGTCATCATTATCATTTCGGTCATTGTATACTTCATATACAGGCATGAATGGGATTATGAACCAGTAATAGTCTGTGTGGAAGGAGACACTATCGTATGTGTTTGCTATGATGATGGACACTATAAAGTCGGGAGATTGGCGCCTCCACCTCAGTCTCCACCAATTAACCTCTTGGTTGTTCCAGGAACACACAACTTTGAGCCTGGTGGCAGTGGTGGCTTTAAGGCCACTTCATTCACTGAACTCACACGCCCTCAGCTAGACACATGGGAAAAACAATTGAATGATCTTCCTAGAAATGGAAACCCAATACTTTCACTAGAAGGTGCCTTCGAGGACCCTTGTAACGTTTGTGAAAACAAAAGCAACTTCACAAAAGGCGCTTTGCATTCTACACCGAGGTAATAGAAAGTAAAAGCCAAGCCAGAGCTCCCTCAAATGACATTCATAAAAGGATTATCGGCTGTAGAAAGACTACCATTTATCAAAAATAAACTTAAATCATTTTTGATTAGCAGTTTATAAACAGCTCTTAACAATAGACTTATTATATTTAAACTATACCTCTGTATTTTTAAAAATAATAATCATGAAAAAGATATTCATCACCCTTCTTACAGTCTGTATTTCCAACTTTGCTTTTGCTCAATGGCTAGGCACAAACCCTGTTTATTACACCTCAGGAAATGTTGGTATTGGCACTACTTCACCTTCTGCCAAACTACAGATCCAAGGTGCTGACATACCTCTATCCGGTACTGTAAGTCAGTTTGGAGGAAACCTCTTAATAGCTACTAATTCCCCACAAGGTGCAGACATTGGGGGCAGTATAGGTTTTGGCGGCAGGTACTCCAATAGTAACGCGATTTGGACTTTTGCCTCAATTAAAGGAGCCAAAGATGATAACGCCCTGGGACAAGGAACTGGTTATATGTCATTTCATACTGAGTACTCTGGTTACTCACATGAGAGAATGCGAATTACCTCTACAGGGAATGTAGGCATTGGTACCACTTCTCCACAAGATCGGTTTCAGGTGAGCAATGGCGTAATCTCTAACCAACAAAACATAGTATCAAATAGCGTCTATACAATTCTAAATGCTCGCAGCAATAGAGCTGTCGATGACTATGGAGGGTTAAACTCCGAATACTTTCGAATGAATCTAGTTACAGAAGGACCGAGTACAACAGGTGGTTCCTCAGAGCATAGAAAAGCTGATTTACGATTTGCGCTTAGGAATACTACTGACGATGTTTTTTCGGACCGTTTGACAGTAAAGTCAAACGGTAACGTTGGCATTGGCACTACATCACCAAATCACATGCTGGATGTTGCTGGAGACGCTGAAGTGGAAGGTATTCTTAACATTAACAAACATGGAATCACAAAAATTCGAGGTAGCTACCTCCACTTAAATTCAAATGAATCACAATCTTCATCTTTTATAGACTTTCAAGATTCAAATGGAACATACTACCGAATGGGCACGGGAATTGAGTCCAATGGAGCTTTCTCAATCTCCAATGTAGACTCAAGCGAAGAATTACTAAAGATCACCAGTGGAGGAAGCATGTATTTATTTGGCGTACTAGAATCAAAAAAAATTAAAGTCTCAGTAGATCCAGGAAATTGGCCAGACTATGTTTTTGCTCCTAGTTATGAGCTGCGAGCCCTAAGCGAGGTTGAGCAGTACATTAAAGCAAATCAACACCTTCCGGAAGTACCTGCTGCCAAAGAAATAGAGACCAATGGACTTGATCTTGGTGCAATGGATGCTACCCTTTTAAAAAAGGTGGAAGAATTGACATTATACCTCATCCAAGAAAGCAAGGAGAAAGACGATTTAAAAAAAGAGAACAAGGAATTGAAGGAAACCTTAAATGAGGTTCTAAAGAGACTTGATGCCCTGGAGAAGAAGTAATTGTACATTATAATGAGACTGCTTCGTCCCCTGTCTATCGACAGGCAGGCTCGCAGTGACGTCTCCTTACGTCATTGCGAGATCTTTTGGGCGAAGCAATCTCCTTTTTAATTATTGAGTTTCAATGAGGAGATTCTTTCGGTCATACTTCCCTCAGAATGACCATACTTTTCAGTTTTAACTTAAGCCTTGATTCTTTAACCTTCCAACTTCCCTCTTCAAACTTCTGACTTCCTTCTTCAAGCTTCCATCTTCCGACTTAATCATCTATTTTTGCACCTCAATTTTATTCAAACAATTCAATGTCAATTTCAACTAAGTACAACCCGCAAGCAATAGAAGATAAGTGGTATGCGCACTGGATGGAAAAGGGCTATTTCAAAGCCAAAGCCAACCCAGACAAAGAGCCATTTACTGTCGTCATTCCTCCTCCGAATGTGACAGGTGTCTTGCACATGGGCCACATGTTGAATAACACTATCCAGGACATCCTTATTCGTAAAGCGAGAATGGAAGGCAAGGAAGCTTTATGGGTTCCTGGAACTGATCATGCATCCATTGCTACGGAGGCTAAAGTAGTTCGAATGCTTCGCGAGCAAGGCATTAAGAAATCTGATCTTTCAAGAGACGCCTTCTTAGAACATGCTTGGGAGTGGAAAGAAAAGTACGGGGGAATTATCCTTGAGCAATTGAAGAAGCTTGGCGCTTCTTGTGATTGGGACAGAACGGCCTTCACCATGGATGAAGGCTATCATAAAGCTGTACTTCGCGTTTTTGTTGATCTGCATAAAAAAGGCTACATCTATCGTGGATGGAGAATGGTAAACTGGGATGTTGAAGCCCAAACCACCGTTTCCAATGAAGAGGTAATCTATGACGACAAAGAGCAAACATCTAAGCTCTACAAGGTTCAGTATGATATTAAAGACTCTGACGAGAAGGTGATTATTGCGACTCAGCGCCCGGAAACCATCATGGGTGATACGGGTATCGCTGTTAACCCAAAAGACGATCGTTTCAAGCATCTGATCGGTAAGAAAGCCCTGGTTCCATTTATCAATAGAGAGATTCCAATCATTGGGGACGACTATGTTGAAATAGAATTTGGTACAGGTTGCCTGAAAGTCACACCAGCACACGATCCAAATGACTACGAGATCGGTTTACGTCATAATCTTGAAGTTATAGACACCATCAGTCTTGATGGTAAGTTAAACGAGAAGTGTGAGGTACCTGCTTACTTTGGTATGGATCGCTTCAAAGTAAGAAAGCAAATCATCAAAGACCTTGACGAAGCTGGCTTCTTGATGGGTGACGAAGAATTCACCACTAAGATTGGACGTTCCGAAAGAACGGGCTCCGTTATTGAGCCAAAACTCTCTTTGCAGTGGTTCATCAATATGAAAGAGATTTCCAAAACTGCTCATAAAGTAGTGATGGATGATGAAGTTCAATTGGTCCCTGCAAAATTCAAAAACACCTATAACCACTGGATGGAAAACGTTCGGGATTGGTGTATCTCTCGCCAGTTATGGTGGGGGCAGCGAATTCCTGCCTTTTACTATGGTACTGGAGATGACGAATATGTAGTTGCTGAAACTATTGAAGAAGCATTGACATTGGCGCAAGAAAAGTCAGGAAAAACATTCTCTGCTTCAGACCTTAGGCAAGACGAAGATGTTCTAGATACTTGGGCATCATCATGGCTATTCCCGATGGCGGTTTTTGATGGCTTCAATGATGATTGCTTTGACAAGGAAACAGGCAAAATCATTAAGGGTAAGAATGCTGACTTAGATTACTTCTATCCTACATCAGTATTGGTTACTGCACCTGAGATTCTATTCTTCTGGGTGGCGAGGATGATCATTGCCGGCTATGAGTATACTGGCGAAAAGCCGTTCGAGCATGTATACCTTACGGGGATTGTTCGTGACAAGCAGCGTAGAAAGATGTCCAAGTCACTGGGTAATTCGCCTGATCCTTTGGATTTAATTAAAGAACTGGGAGCCGATGCCGTTAGAACGGGCATGTTATTCTCCTCTCCAGCCGGAAACGATCTTCTATATGATGAAAAGCTCGTTGAGCAAGGAAGAAACTTTGCGAACAAGATTTGGAATGCTTTCCGCTTGGTAAAGAACTGGGAAGTTAAGGGAACTTCAATGCCAGCCGAAAACCAAATAGCTGTTCAATGGTTCGATGCCCGATTTAACCAGGCCTTGACTGAAATTGAAGATCACTTCAGCAAGTTCAGAATGTCAGATGCCTTGATGAGCACCTACAAGCTGGTTTGGAATGACTTCTGTTCTTGGTATCTGGAAATGATCAAACCTGCTTATGGCGAACCGATTGACCCGGCTACTTACGAGGTCACATTGAATCTCTTCGAAAAGCTGATGAAGGTTCTTCACCCTTTCATGCCATTTATTTCCGAAGAAGTTTGGAGCCAAATTAGAGAACGAGCGGAAGGTCAGGACATCATAGTTTCTGCTTGGCCGATCGTGGGAGAACTAAATCCAGGCTTAATCAAACAGGCTGAAAAGGTTTTCGAACTGGTGTCGAATATCCGTAATGCAAGAAGTAGCAAAGGCCTTTCGCCAAAAGAGCAATTGGACCTCTTCGTGAGAACCAAGGATCAATCGGCATACGAAGCCTTTGATGGTACCATCAAAAAGCTTGGCAACATTGGCGAGATTCAAACTACCAATGATAAAGTCGAGAATGCCCTCAGTTTCGTAATCAACTCTGATGAGTTTTATATGCCAATGGCAGAAGGAGCCATTGATGTGGAGCAAGAGAAAGAGGAAATTCAGAAGGAGTTAGATTACACCAAAGGCTTTTTGAATAGCGTTACAAAAAAACTGAGCAATGAGCGCTTTGTAAGTGGTGCCCCTGAGCAAGTAGTGGCGAATGAAAAGAAGAAGCAGGCAGATGCAGAATCCAAGATCAAGGTCTTGGAAGAGAAGTTGGCAGGCCTTGGCTAAAAGTTTTTTTGTAGCCCTTAGCAACCTTTCACCCTAAAACCAGATCATTTGATAAAGAAATTTTATCAAATGATCTGGTTCGGTATTTTCAACGTTCTCCTCTTTGCGCTTATCATATTAGCGAAGTGGAAGCGAACTCCTACTAAATACTATCTTTCAAGCTTATTGTTTTCTGTGGGCATAGTTGCTGCCGGCTCATTGGCACTATCGTCAAAAATCATTTTCGAATTTCCCTTCTTGACATACGTTCATTCTCCATTTTCTTTTTTGATCGCACCATTATTGTATCTAACCATCCGTTCGTCTCTGAAGCCCCCTGAAACTAAAAAACAGTATACGAGCCTTCATTCAGTCCCCTTCTTGATTGCACTTGTTCTTCACCTTCCATTCTATCTCAAAGATTCAAATGAAAAGCTCATATACCTTAATGAAGCCTTTAATTATCTTCCATTAAACAGAGAGGTGTTTTTTTGGAGTGTTATCGGTCAGGTTGTTATTTACCTTTCAGTAATATGGTTCACAATTAGCAAGAAGCATCGAGACCTCGAACCCCCATATTTAAGATGGTCAATTATTTTGTCCGCCTTTCTTACTTCACTAGTCGGTGTAGCTATATTTAGAAAACTCAGTTTTTACAACTATGAGCAAAGCTATCTGATGGCTGCTTTACTCACAGTTTGGACTATATACACGATATATCATTTCTTTAACCCACAAAATGAGAGGGAGTCCTCCTCTAACAAGAAATACCGGAAGAGTGGATTGACCAAAGTAGCTTCTGAGGCGAATGTTGAAAAATTAATGGACTACCTCAACAATCAAAAACCCTATTTAAATAGTCAATTTTCGCTTATTGAAGCAAGTGACAAATTAGGACTAAAGCCCAACTATTTGTCTCAAAGCATCAATCAAAACCTTAACAGAACTTTCACTGAAGTATTGAATGAATGTCGCATTCGCCATGCAGCAGATATGATCATTAGCTCTAAATACAATCATCTGACTATAGAAGGAATTGCCAATGAGGTAGGCTTCAAATCAAAGTCAGCATTCTACATCAACTTTAAGAAACAAATTGGACAAAGCCCAAAACAGTACAAACTGAGTGTTAAATGAGTCCTTTCACATAAGGACAAACTAACTCGTACATCTACTTTAATCGATTCCCACACAAATACTTGACATTGGAGGCTTACTCAAAATTATCCTTTATGACTGGTGCTATTAAGAAGTATTTATGTATCGCATTAATCTTTTCCTCATTGAGCAATTGCACACAGGCTCAACACAACAAGGTCAAATCTATCGGAGATATAACGATTAAAGAGAAGTCCTTTAAAAACGTATATGATCAAAAGATTGATGGTGAGTCTGGATGGTTGGCCGTCCCTGAAAATCGAAATAAGAACAACAACTCTATTGTAAAGCTTCCTTTTTTCAGATTCAAGAGCTACTCAGAAAACCCAGGAAGTCCGGTCATTTACCTGAGCGGAGGCCCTGGTGATTCAGGTATCGAAGAGGGAAAGGGTCAACTGTTTTGGTTATTAGAAGGTATCAGATCACATTCTGACGTCATCCTCTTCGATCAGAGGGGTACTGGAGGAGCGATCCCCTCACTTTCTATGAGCGCCAGTTTTGAACTACCTCTAGACAAAGAACTTGACTCGGAAGCCTCTGACAAAGCACTCAAAAAAACAGTCGCACAGATGGCTGAATTCCTGCAAAGGAACCAAATAGATCCCTCTGCTTACAATACCTTGGAAAACGCGGCTGATGTTAAGGACCTAATTAAAGGACTTGGATATGAGAAAGTGAATATTCTGAGCCATAGTTATGGTACACATTTGGCTTTATCAGTAATGAAGTATCATACCGAGATAGTTGACAAAGCGGTTTTAGTTGGCATCAATGGTCTTGATCAGCGATGGCGTTCCCCTCTTAATTTCACGCAGCAAGTCAAAGTTATACAATCATTCATTGACTCTGACCCGAAGCTCTCGAAGGTGTTTCCTCAATTTGAAGAGAACGTAAGTAGAGTGCTTAAAAGGCTTGAAAAAGAACCTGTTAAAGTCAGCGTAGAAGTTAATGGGAAGCAGGAGGAAGTCCTCGTTGGACGATACGAATTGGAATTAATCCATCTATTATCTATGTCTTCCACAAGCAATGTCAGAAATATAGCACTCACCTATCAAGTTGCCGCTGAAGGGCACTTTGAAGGTATTGCAGAAGTGCTAGTCGAAACGCTCAAAAGACGACAAGTCGGGACCATTATGACCTATCTTACTTCTTCTGCTTCAGGTGTTTCTCAGAAAAGGCGAGGTAAAATCAACACAGACCTAAACGCTACCGGACACACAGATGCGATGAATTACCCCTTTAACCGCATAGACTTTCAAAGTGCACTCGGATCTACCCCGTTGCCTGATGAATTCAGAGAAGATTTTTATAGCAATATCCCCACTCTAATGGTCAGTGGTGAGTTGGACCCACGGACATCTGTAGAGGATGCAAATCAGGTAGAACAACAACTGACCAATAGTCGCCATTTTATTGTCCCACTGACGAGTCATGATGTCTTATTCTTCCCTCCCAAATCAATCTCTGCCATAAGCAGTTTTTTCAGCACAGGAACATTTCCACAGGCAATCGAACGTGGAGGGCGATTTAGTTTAAGAATTTCTGACACGCCAGTTCATACCGAAAAAGTCCTTGAAATTATAAAAAGTCAGGGTATCCAAGTTGGCATAGATATTATAAAAAGATCGCATGCTGGTAACGATTTTATCGTTGACCCACTTCTTATCAATGGCATTGGGACTAGTATCTTAAGAGAGGATAGATATGAAGAGGCTTATAAAATTTTCCAACTCGGGATCGAAATGTTTCCAAATGTCTGGTACCTACATGGAAATGCTGCCATTGGCTTAAGTCGCATTGGAAGCAAAGGCATAAGTTTGAGGAAAAAAGAGACTGGTCGTATGGCAACAGCTTATGAACATTACATGGAGGCGAAAAGGCTTAATCCTTACTATTTCTCTGAGGAGCTCGAAAAACTCAAGAAGTAAAACTTAACATGAAATACTCAATGAATAGAATGTCTATTGGTTCTTAATCAAAACTTAAAGGTTGATTAGGCTAATGCCTCTTTCCAATCATTGTTGGTTACGACTGACCTTAGCATCAATAGATCCCAAAGTCAGGAAAATCGATGCCATAAATTGCAGTGTGAACGCCTTAATATTCTTTTTCAAGCACTCACTTGCAACGAGCGCTAGACTTAAAAGAGATCACTTGTACCACTAAACAATTTCGGCAGGCACCTATAATTATTACCAAACCGTGTACATGTTTCTCCGTAGATTGAGATGTGAAGTTTTTAAAAAGTCTTTCTCACAATCAAATCAGAAGAATCCTAATTCCATTCCTTGCCCTTTTGCTAGTGCACTTTGTATCATATGGCAAACTTCCATGGGACGAAGGCTACCAGTTTCCGCTGGTGCTATATCTTTCTTCTCTAGCCATTTGTACACTATGCTGCGAGATAAACACATGGAATTATTTCAGGCTCAATGACAAATGGTCGGTCACTTCCAACCCTATTAAGGCTGTTATCTATCAATTAGGAGTCTCACTACTATTAACAACATTCGTGTTCGGAGTATCCGTGTATTCCCTGAATTTTCTCCTTTTTGGGTACGTGTCTGGAGTAAGTCAGTTCCTCTCCTCTCTGTTCATTGCATTGTTGATCATTGTAATCGAGACACTCGTTTTTATTGTCAGGGACTTTCAAAAATCCGGAACCTCTAATGAGCAATCCGATCAGAATCAGTATTGGACATTCAAATCCGGTAACAAAACTTTCAATATCTCACCTCACCAAATTGCTTACCTCTTTTCACAAAAAGGTATGGTGTATGCCGTCAAGAATGATGGAGAAAAAATCCTGACCCAGTTCAGCTCCCTCAATGAATTATCGGAAGCCTATAACATCGAAGGATTCTTTAGGCTAAACCGACAGTTTGTCATCAGCACCTCTGCCGTTAAGCAAGTACAAAAAGACATCAATCAGAAATTGCGTGTAAGCCTTGAACCTGCTACCACTAACATCCCATCAGAGGCAATAGTCAGCAGGTACACAGGTCCAGAGTTCAAAAGGTGGATCAATCAATAGCGACCATCCATTATTCATTTTAACACCCTTGGTTCAAATTGGCGTTGTAATGGTCTTCTGAATAGCCTATGCTCCGTTCTTGGCTAAAACTATCTGAACTTAAAGATCAACAAAATGAAAAAACTAGTAATCCTCATGATGACTGCACTGACCATGATCAGTCCAGTCGAAAAAGAAACCTTGTCCAAGAAAGAAAGGAAGTTCGCGGTAAAATACCTCGAGTCTTCCATGAAGGACATTTTTAAAAGCATAGAGAAGCTTACTCCAGAACAATGGAATTATCAGGCGAACTCAGACACTTGGTCTGTGGCGGGTGCATGCGAACACCTTCTAATTGCCGAGCAAGCGATTCATCAGAACATCACTCAAAACGTTATAAAAAACGAGAAATTCAGAGTGATCGTTCCTGAGGCAACCAGAGTATCAGATCAGACCGTAATCGATATCATTTCTGACCGAAGTCCTGGAAAACGTGTAAAAACCGCCCCACCTTTCGAGCCTAAGGGGCTTGTCGAATCACCCAAAGATTTCATTGCCAAATTCAAAGCAGCAAGACAAATAAACATTGACTTCGCTAAAAACAGCCAAGACGATTTGAAAGCGTACTATTTAGATAGTCCGGCAGGAAAGATTAGCGCCTACCAGTGGATCATCCTTCTCGGTGCTCATGCCCAAAGACACCACGGTCAAATGAAGGAGGTAATGGAAAACCAAGGCTTCCCTTCTAAATAGCTATTGAACATGAAGAGACTTACAATTTTTTTAGCCTTGGCTTGTGCCTATTCTTGCCAAGACGCTCACCACTTGTCTCCTTTAGACATAGTTGGAACATGGGAAAACACAACGCTCAATGTGGAGGTGAGTACAGTTAGCAATAGTGATTCTAGTAGCATTTTGTCAATTGACATTGGAGAATGGGAAAAAACACTCAACATCAAACCAATCTCTACTACCTATTGGGCAGATGGCACCTTTGTATCAGTCTACAGAGGACTCGATGGACAAGAGATAGGCAAAGAAGAAGGAAACTGGTCAATTAGAAATGACTCACTTATTCTGTCTTCATCAAATTATAATAATGCATACAGAGTCACCATACAGAATGAACAAGCGCGCTTCGTGAGTTATCTCGATTGGGACCAGGACGGTTCCAAAGATGACTTATATGATGGTTGGCAAATAAAAGTGGAATGATAAGAAAGGATCGCTCAATATGGGCGATCCTTTTAAAAAGCTATTATAGTCTTATCTACCAGATTTGCTCACTAACTTGAGGAATGAACAAGTTCCTCAGTTTTTTATCTCTTCTGATTATTGTTAGCTGTGCTCAACCCACAGACCCATGGATCATAGGCTTTGAAAAGCCCGCACAGAACCCGATACTAAGCGCTGACTCGTCCTATACTTTCCTTGACCCACTGACCAATTCAAATGTCGCTTGGCAAAAAGCAGATGTATTTAATCCTGCAGCCATAAACCGCAATGATACGATCTTCATGTTCTTCAGGGCAGAAGACAATCCCAAGGCCTACTTAGGTGGTAGAACTTCAAGAATTGGTCTTGCATGGAGCACCAATGGTCTTGATTTTACAAAACATGAATCACCAGTCTTATATCCTGATTCAACTGCAAATCTTCAATGGGACTACCCAGGTGGTTGCGAAGACCCAAGAGTCGTGAAACGAGCCGATGGCAAGTACATTATGACCTACACGGCATGGAACCAAGATGTGGCTAGACTATCGGTTGCCAGTTCTGACGACCTGTACAACTGGAAAAAAGAAGGACCAGCACTGGAGAAGGCCCTCTCTGGAAAGTTCTTGAATACCTGGAGTAAATCAGGCTCCATAGTCTGTGAACGAATTGGGGATGAACTAGTCGCGGTAAAAATCAACGATAAATACTGGATGTACTTTGGCGAGCGCGGTGTCAACCTTGCTTGGTCTGATGACCTATTAGATTGGACTCCTTTAGAGAATGAGAGGGGCGAATTGGCCATTGTCATGAATACTAGACCAAACATGTTTGATAGTTTTTTGACCGAACCAGGACCACCAGCCCTGCTTACAGAAAAAGGTATTCTACTGATTTATAATGGCAAAAATGATGAAGGAGAAATTGCTGATCCATCAATCCCGAAAGGAACATATTGCGGAGGACAAGCGCTTTTTGATTTGAGTGATCCTTCGAAGTTCATTTCGAGAATGGACAGCCCTTTTATATGTCCAAGCCTACCACATGAAGTCACCGGACAGTACGCTGCCGGCACAACCTTTCTTGAGGCCTTAGTGCCTTTCAAAGATAAATGGTACATGTACTATGGAACAGCAGATTCCTTTGTAGGGGTGGCAGTTGCAGATCAATAGTTCATGGCAAAAAGTCATTTCAAACCTTAGATTGGTTCATCGAGCTTTACAAAAGTTCGTCATTCTGAATATATCTCAGAATCTCCGACAGCTGTTATCATAGATCCTGAAACGAGCCTGCCTGCCGCAGGTAGGTCCAGGATAACGTAAGAATAAAAGAAATTAACCTAGTGCATGTCAACAAAAAAAGGCTGTCATATGACAGCCTTTAGTGTGGGCGCTGAGGCCCCGAAGCTTCGGGGCGAACCCACGACCCTAAAATCTTCTTAAAACATCTTCAATTATAGAAGGTTGATCCTTGAGCTTG
>NZ_JAGFMD010000030.1 GCF_017592825.1 Roseivirga sp. E12
GTTTCTCAAACAGTAACCATTACCGTAACAGATGTTGATGACACTGATCCAGTCTTTACTTCAGCCATTACGGCCAGCTTTGTAGAGAATGGAACAGGTACTGCCTACACTGCTGTAGCTACAGATGCCAACGCGGTTACTTATAGCCTTGGCACAGGTAATGACGAAGGCTTATTCGATATTGATGGATCGACAGGAGCAGTGACCTTCCAAGCATCACCAGACTTTGAATTGCCTGCTGATGGAAATACTGATAACGCCTATTTGCTTGAAGTAAAAGCCAGTGATGGCATCAATACTGTATCACAGACAGTAACCATTACCGTAACAGATGTTGATGACACTGATCCAGTCTTTACTTCGGCCACTACAGCCAGCTTTGTAGAGAATGGAACGGGTACGGCCTACAC
>NZ_JAGFMD010000031.1 GCF_017592825.1 Roseivirga sp. E12
ACCGTAACAGATGTTGATGACACTGATCCAGTCTTTACTTCGGCCACTACAGCCAGCTTTGTAGAGAATGGAACGGGTACGGCCTACACTGCTGTGGCTACAGATGCCAATGCGATTACTTATAGCCTTGGCACAAGTAATGACGAAGGCTTATTCGATATTGATGGATCAACAGGAGCTGTGACTTTCAAAGCCTCACCAGACTTTGAGTCACCGGCAGATGGGAATACCGACAATGCCTATTTACTGGAAGTCAAGGCAAGTGACGGTGTCAATACTGTATCACAGACAGTGACCATTACCGTAACAGATGTTGATGACACTGATCCAGTCTTTACTTCGGCCACTACAGCCAGCTTTGTAGAGAATGGAACGGGTACGGCCTACAC
>NZ_JAGFMD010000032.1 GCF_017592825.1 Roseivirga sp. E12
TGTGGGCGCTGAGGCCCCGAAGCTTCGGGGCGAACCCACGACCCTAAAATCTTCTTAAAACATCTTCAATTATAGAAGGTTGATCCTTGAGCTTGCGGATAAATTTGCTGCTCTTTTGCCTCTTAATGAAGCGTTCTACCTTTAATGCTTGAGCCTTATCTGTACAAGAGATAATTAGAAAAACACGCCAATCTTTCGCAATAGAAGTACTTGCACCATCATAATGACCCATATTATGTTGAATTAAACGAGTCTCAACATTGATAGTCTCACCCGTGTAAAAACGGCCGAGCGATGTAGAGTGAAGAATATAAACGTAGTGCATACCAACAAAAAAAGGCTGTCATATGACAGCCTTTAATGTGGGCGCTGAGG
>NZ_JAGFMD010000033.1 GCF_017592825.1 Roseivirga sp. E12
GAAGACAACTGTGCCATCGTTAATGCTACCCTTTCTAAAAATACTTTCAACTGTAGTGATATCGGTGAGGTATCAGTAATGGTAACTGTTACTGATAGCAATGGCAATGTATCTACTGGCATGGCCACTGTAACTGTTGCTGACAACACGCCTCCTACCCTTACCACTCAAGATGTTGCCCTTAGCCTTGATGCTAACGGTAATGCTGCTCTTACTGTAGACCAGGTAGAAGTTGAAAGTGCTGACAACTGTGGCATCGCTTCTAAAGTATTAAGCCAAACAAGCTTCGACTGTGATGATACTGGTGTTAATCAGGTAACACTTACTGTAACTGATAATGCTGGTAACCAAACCGTAAACAC
>NZ_JAGFMD010000034.1 GCF_017592825.1 Roseivirga sp. E12
TCTGAGGTACCAGACTCAGTTGAAAACTCAGCATTAGACGACCGATACTCACCATTGCTATCAAAGCTAATAAGCAAGGCACCCGACTGTAAATCATAACCCGCTTCATCATTCATATGCAAGGTGAAGGTTCCTCTCCTATGAGAATCACCATTTCCCTGATCCACTGTCAAAAAGTATTCAGAACCAGAAGTCAAACCTTCCACCGAAAATCCCATGTCCGAATTGCCATGAACGTGATTTGTGCTACTCACCTCAGTGCCTTGATCATCGAATAAGGCTAGTCTATGGTATTGTCCATAACCTTCAGAACCATACGT
>NZ_JAGFMD010000035.1 GCF_017592825.1 Roseivirga sp. E12
ACATAATCTATGATGCCGTCATTGTCACTATCCCGATCTATTCTGTTTTCGATGCCGTCATTATCAGTATCTATGGCCGCGAGCGGAGTGCCGCCATTGTCAGGGTCAAAAGTATCGGCCCATCCGTCATTATCGGTGTCGGTAAATGTTCCGTCTACTATACCATTATTGTCAGCATCGATGCCACCGGCCTCTATAATGTCTGGTATTCCATCATTATCAGCATCTAGATTGAATTGATTGTTATTGCCAATACCGCTGGTAGAGCAGTTGAAAGACTGCCCTCTCATGATTGAAAAGGGCACAGGTATTTTA
>NZ_JAGFMD010000003.1 GCF_017592825.1 Roseivirga sp. E12
GTTCCTCTTCCCAGACCAGAAACATCCTTGGTGGTAGATCCTTGATTCCACGAATAGCTATAAGGAGCTGAACCACCCGTCACAGTCAACTGAACTGCTCCTTGACTGTCTCCGAAACAGTTTTCGTCTGTGACAACACCTGAAACTGCCAAGGCCGCTGTTGGCTCGTTTACTGTATAAGTATTTACCGATTGACATCCATTAGCATCTGTCACCGTCAGCGTATAGCTTCCACCCGTAAGATTGAACAAGTCTTGGGTGGTTCCCCCCCCTGACCAACTGTAAGTATAGGGGGCAATTCCCCCAGAAACGGATATATCAATGCTACCATCTCCATCTCCAAAGCAGGCGACATCTACAACATTGTCCACTACATTGAGCGCCAAGGGTTGAGTAATTGTAAAAGCTCTATTAATGGAGCAACCTCGAGCATCTGCAATTGTGACGGTATAACTTCCCGCCACTACATTATTAAGGTCTTCGGTTGTCACTCCATTTGACCATGTGTAAGTATAAGCTCCGGTTCCACCAGTAACTGTAAGATCAATGCTACCGGTATTGTCTCCATTGCAAAGCACATTCACTTGTGTTCCACTTGATTGTAGAGCGGCTGGCATGGCGATCGTGTAGTTTTCAACAATACTACATCCATTGGCATCAGTAATTGTCACTTGATAACTTCCGTCCGATAGACCAAAAATATCTTTGCTCGTAGACCCTGTGTTCCAGCTATAGCTATAAGGTGCCGTACCTCCTGCAGGAGTAAGTTGAATGCTTCCGTCACTTCCACCGAAGCAACCAATATCGGTTACAACTGCGGCTGTGCTCAAAGCAGCCAAAGGCTGCGTTACTGTAATTGTTTCGACCAAAGAGCACCCGTTAACATCGGTGACGGTGATTGTATAATCTCCAGCAGTCAAGCCAGAAATATCTTCAGAATTGCTCGCATTGGACCACGCATAGGTGTAAGGAGCAGAGCCTCCACTGACGGTAATATCTATGGCGCCATCAGCCAAACCAAAACAACTGACATTATTTAAGGAATGCCCAATACTTAAGACTGCAGGTTCCACAATGTTAAAAGCCTGATTGGTAGTACAGCCTCGGGCATCCGTAATATTTACCGTGTAATTTCCCGGAGCAAGACCGGTTACATCTTCTGTGGTTTCGCCATTTGACCAAGCGTATGTATAAGGTGCTTCACCACCCGAAACAGTGATATCAACGGTTCCATCATCGGCTCCAAAACAGGAGACATCAGTCTTGGTGCCTGCCAATACGAGCACTGGTGGGTCGGTAATTACATAAGTGTCATTAATGGTACAACCGTTATTGTCTGTAATGGTAACCGAATAAGATCCTGCCGGAAGGCTATTTAAGTCTTCGGAAGTACTGCCATTTGACCAGTTGTATGTATAGGGTGCTGACCCACCCGTGACAGTTAGATTGATAATACCATCAGCGGCACCATTACATGTAATTTGTTGTACAGCCTCAGTCTTAGAGAGTGCACTGGAAGGTTGAGTAATTGTAAAATTATCGTTGATGGTACAACCATTTACATCTGTAATAACAACGGAATAGTTTCCCGCAGGAATATTAACAAGATCCTCGGTGAGGGCTCCATTAGACCATAAAAATGAGTACGGGGCTACTCCTCCTGAGATGGAGAGGTTTATAGCACCCGTACTCTCACCAAAACAACTAACGTTTTGTACTACATCAGAGGACGCTAGTTGAGCAGGTTCAATAATCGTTATACTTTCAACGTCCATACACCCATTGGCATCGATGACGGTAACCGTGTAGTTTCCAGGCGTAAGACCTGTTCTAGTATTTGAGGTAATGGATCCATCGTCTGCCCAGCTGTAAGTGTAAGGACCTGTGCCTCCTGATACCGCGACCGATATAGTACCATCATTGGCTGCATTACAGGTAATGTCTGTTTTGGATGGTGATGCTGCTAAAGGCGCAGGTTCAGTAATTGTAAACCCTATTGACTTGATACAGCCATTGGCATCAGTAACAGATACCGAATAGTTGCCTGGGGCAAGACCTGTGATATCTTCAGTAATCGCACCTGTATTCCATGAATAACTATATGGACCCGCACCCCCTGTTACTGTCACATCAATCGATCCATTATTTGATCCATTACAAGTTGCGTTGGTCTCGGTTCCCGATAAGTTCAGTACCAATGCCGGTTCGGTGATGGTAACATTCAAAACTGTCGTGCAACTTGAAGCATCTCTTACAGTGACACTGTAGTTTCCGGCAGCGACATTAGTCAAATCTTGTGTAGTAGCGCCATTTGACCATAGATAACTGTAAGGTGCGGTTCCACCTGAAGGTGTAATATCAATACCTCCTGTAGTAGCTCCCTTACAAAGGATATTGGTCTGTGTGAAAGCTACCCCAATTGGAGCTGGGTCGATGATCGTATAGTTTTCTACAATGGCACAACCTGCGGCATCTGTAATAGTAACTGAATACCCTCCTGCAGCTAATCCAGTAATGTTATTGGTAGTTGCCCCTGTATTCCAAGCATAAGTGTAAGGAGCCGTTCCTCCACTAACTCCCAAAAAGACACTCCCGTCAGCTGAGCCATTACATGATATATTATTGACTGTTGCATTGCCCACAAGGATGGCAGGTTCACCAAGTACAATGTTCTCCATAACCGAACAACCTCCTGCGTCAGAAACGGTAACTGTATATGTCCCTGCGACCAGACCGGTAATGGTTGGGCCTGAATCTCCGGTGTTCCAATTATAAATGTAAGGACCTGTACCATTCGATGCGGAGACTGTTATTGCACCATCCGCTCCACCGTTACATGTTGGCAAGGTGAGTACTGGGGCAACAGCAATTCTAGCGGGGTCAGTCAGCGTGAATGCCTCAAAATAGGTACACCCATTTGCATCTGTCACGGTTACGGAATGAATCCCGGCATTCAAACCAGTGGCAGTAGTGGTATTATCTCCGTTCGACCATAGATAACTATAGGGTCCTGTACCTCCTTGCATAGTTATGGTGATTGATCCATCGCTATTGCCAAAACAAGCTGGGTCTGTCTGCACATCAGACAGTTTAGAAAGTGCCATTACAGGTTGTGAAACCGTCAGGCCCACAGCCGTGGCGACACAGCCATTGGCATCTGTTACGGTCAGAGAATATGTTCCGGCAACACGATTATTAAGGTTTGTCCCACTGTTTCCTGTTGACCAAGCGTAGGTATAGGGTCCAGTTCCTCCAGAAACATTGCTTTGAATCCGTCCTGTATTATCTCCAAAACAGTCAACATCTGTAATAACAGGGTTTATGGTCAGTACACCGGGTTCAGTAACGGTGAATGTCTCCACATCGGTACAGCCAGCATTATCAGTAATGGTAACCGTATAGTTGCCTGCTGTTAATCCAGAAATGTCTTGGCTAGTGGCTCCGTTAGACCAGGAATAAGTGTAAGGAGCGACACCCCCCGCCACCGAAAGATCGATCGCTCCATTGGCATCCCCATTACAGAGGGCATTTGAAATACTAGCCGTTGGAATGATTTCAGGAGGTGAATTGATCGTTAGTGTTGGAGTACTAATTGTACAGCCGGTACCTGATCTATCGATAATATCCAGTCTATAATCTCCCGCGGCAAGTCCTGTAATAGTGGCTGCCGTTCCAATGACCGCATTGTCCGAAAGCCTGACCCATTGATAAGTATAGGCTCCCCAGCCACCCGTACCTGTCGCTGTGATAGAGCCATCCGATGAGTTAAAACAAGTAGCATCCGTGGAAGAACCGATTGAATAACCAAGAAAATTAGCCGGTTGCGTAACCGTGAATACGATGTCTCCAGTACATCCGTCTTGGTCAGCCGTTCTCAGGGTATAGTTTCCAATTCCTAAGCCGGTTATGGTTATCACATTGTTTGGAAATGCAATCGATCCTGTGCCGATGGAAGACATTCCTCCATCAAATAATTCCCAATCGTAGCCCGGGTTGCCATTACCCATCGTCACTACAATCTGAGCATCCGAATCTCCTCGGCAGGTAACATCGTTGACCACAACAGTACCTACTAAATCAGGTGGGTTTGTAACCGTATAAGTTGCTGGCCCGGTAGAATCACCATTGCCGTCAGTCACTTCAACTGTATAATTTCCAGCCGTTAAACCACTCGCAATGAATGACGTAAAAGGCAATGTAGTACCCCCACTATCTTTCCATTCATAGCTATAAGGAAGAACTCCAGAAGTGACACTTATGGTAATTGAGCCAACGCAACTGTTAATGCTAACAGAGGAAATTACAGGACCTGCCTGCTCTTCCTCTTCTGCAGAAAAGACCTGTTTTGCAGTACATGAAAAAAGTATCAACAATAGAATTATTCTAAGGTAATACCTTTTGTTAGTTGTGACTGGCATTTTTGTGGTTGTTTAGCTTAGGTGAGTAATTACATTACCACATACTGAATATGAGGGCTTTAAACATAAGAATCAAGCCCGGTGCTAAAAGAAGGTCCCTTTGAATTGTGCAAAATTAGGGTGTCTTGCAGTGTGTTATTTTTTGTGTTTTTCCAACATTTGCTTTCGGCCTTCGAAAATGAAAATGTGAAAAACAGTTCCGTGTATTTCAGGCGAATAGCAGAAATCAAGGAGGCACTTAGATTCTTTCGAGCATTCTTCAGAAAAAAAAATTTGAAATATTTCCGCCTGTTAATTCTTGTTAAATGCCGAGGCCAGATTGTGACTTAATTTGGCTATGCCTCATATTTGCGAATTGCTAGCCATATAAAACCTTTGGCGCTCATGTAAGTATTATGGTTAGCATATTATCTATTTGATTATTTTAGCGCGCCTTAAGAATCGAAAATCATGGAAGAGGTTGTATCAAACGACTTAAAAAGAGAACATCAAGAAAAAATCAATCGCGTTGCTTCTGAAGTAAGCAAAATCGTTGTGGGCCAAGAGTATATGGTCAACCGATTGTTGATTGGCTTATTCACAAATGGCCATATTCTTTTAGAGGGTGTTCCGGGAATTGCGAAAACTTTAACCGTTAATACACTTGCCGAGGTTCTTCATTTAGATTTTCAACGTATTCAGTTTACCCCAGACCTCTTACCTGCTGACTTAGTGGGTACTATGATTTACAATCAGAAAAAGGCAGAGTTTGAAGTAAAGAAAGGCCCCATCTTCGGTAATGTAATTCTTGCTGATGAGGTTAACCGTGCTCCAGCCAAGGTTCAGTCAGCATTACTTGAAGCCATGCAGGAAAAAACCGTGACCATTGGTGAAACGAGTTATAAGCTGGACAGGCCATTTATCGTTTTAGCGACTCAAAACCCGATCGATCAGGAAGGAACTTACAGTCTACCCGAAGCACAGATCGATAGGTTTATGCTAAAAGTAAAGGTTGACTATCCTACTAAGGAAGACGAACTGGAAGTAATGCGTAGGATGGCCAACATGAAGTTCCATCCAGAAATCGAAACACTACTTACCAAAGAAGACATTTTCGCTATTCGCGATGAAGTGAATGCGGTTACTATTTCTGAGTCTCTCGAGAAATATATCATTGAATTGGTTTTCGCTACACGTCATCCAAAAGAGTATGGCTTAGACGAAGAAGCTTATTACATGCAGTTTGGAGCTTCTCCAAGAGCTTCCATTAACTTGAACCTTGCTGCCAAGGCGATTGCTTTCTTCAATCAGCGTGACTACGTGCTACCAGAGGACATCAAAGAGATTGCTTCCGATGTACTTAATCACAGAGTTATACTCAATTATGAAGCTGAAGCTGATGGTATTACCACCGAACAGATCATTGAGAAGCTCCTAAAGAAGATTCCAATCAATCACTAAGGTTCTCCTTAACATTCCGATAACCTTCCTAACACTTTGTTAAACAGAATAACAACTATTCTTAACAAAGGCGTAAACGCATTGTAGTTCCTATCATGTTGTTTTGGGTTTAGAAATTAAAACCTAATCAAAGACATGAAACGTTCTATTAATCAACTATTTAGCCTACTTTTTGTAGCCGCAACCGCACTGGTTGTTTCTGCATGTGGCGAAGATGATCCGCAAATTGCGGCTCCGGTGGTAAGCGGCCCTAATGAGGTCAGTGTTACCGAAAATCAATCAACAACAGTTACGTTCAACATCACCGTTCCTGGAGGCTACGCTGAAGCTTCAGTTACAGCAACAGGCGGTACAGCAACTGTAACTTCTCAGCCGGCAGTGGCAGCCGTTACTGGTACAGTTGAAGTGTCATATGCTGCTGAAAGCAATGGAGCGGGGTCCATAGTATTAACTGTTACTGATCAAGTGACAAATACTACTTCCTCTACAGTGGTAATTGAAATAGGAGATGTCCCTGATACATTCCAAACCACTGATATTACTGAAACCAGATCAATTGGTGGTAATGACGTGGAATTCAAGCAAACTCAAATCTCTGGTATCATCAATAGAGACTTCACCATGACAAGTGATGTTGCCTGGGTATTGAACGGTCGTGTGATTGTTGGTGCTGGTGCAACTTTGACAATTCAACCAGGTACAATAGTTAAAGGTACAAACGGACAAGGAGCTTTGGCTTCAGTACTACTTGTGGCAAGGGGTGCAGACATTCAAGCGAACGGTACTGCTGCAAACCCTATCGTTTTCACCTCTATTCTTGACAACGTTAATGTTGGCGAATTCAATTCTACTTTAGATATCGACAATGACCTTGGTCTCTGGGGTGGTGTATTGATCCTTGGAAACGCGCCAATCGTTGCTGAAGCAAACGAAGTACAAATCGAAGGTATTCCTTCTTCTGTAACTGAAGGTCTTTACGGAGGTAGCGATCCGGCAGACAACTCTGGTTCTTTCACATACTGCTCTATTAGATATACTGGTCAGCAATTAGGCCCTGGTAACGAGTTACAAGGTTTAACACTTGGTGGTGTAGGTTCAGGAACTGTAATCAACCATGTTGAGTCTATCAACTCCGCTGACGATGGTGTTGAAATTTTCGGTGGAACAGTTAACATTTCAAATTTTATCGTTTTGAACCCTGACGATGATGGCTTCGATGCTGACCAGGGATGGTCTGGTACTGCCGACAATATCGTTTACATCGGTGCCTCTACCTCTGCTGGTTTCGACTCTGACCACCCCTTCGAGTTGGATGGTCCTGAAGGAAACGATGCAGGTGAGCCTGAAATTGGAAAATTCACTAACGGTACCATTTGGGGTAGAAGTGCTTCTGACTTCGCTGACCTTAGAGATGGTGCTCAGTACGACTTAAAAGACATCTACTTCTTTGGTTTCAAAGCCGGTGTTGATTTAGAGCTTGACGCTGACGGATCTACTGATCCTAATGATGCTTCTAAAAAGCTTTCTGACAACACAACTAACTCTGATAACTATGCGAATGACATCATTGCCTTCTCTGGCCTGCAGTTTAACGGCCTTGATAGAGATGGTGCTACTTCATTCACAGATATCGCAACAATTTTAAATGACAAGTTGGATGCTTCTATTGCTTCTGTCGCTGACAGAGCCGCACAGGTAACCAACAACCAAGACGTAAAATTTCCAGGTGCTAACAGTATTGTTACCACCGCTAACAAGTCTGTAGGTGCAGATGTATCAGTATTGGGCTGGTCATACACCTCAGCATTAGGACTACTGGCCAATTTCTAATAAGAAAGACCTTAGCGCAAGAACTTTGCTCGTGAGCCTAGCTCACGGGCAATTTTATTTGATAAGAAATACTAACACTGATTTATAATGAAAACTCTAAAATTTGTTTTACTCCTATCTTTGATTGCTTTCGGTCAAAGTGCGTTTGCCCAGAAAGGGAAGATAAGAGGTACCGCTTATGAACGGTCTAATGGTGAAGGAATGTACAGTGTACAAATCTTCATACCAGAAGTAGCCCAAGGTTCAGTAACTGATTTTGATGGAAAGTTCGAAGTCGAGCTCGCACCAGGCACTTATACCGTCCAGGCTAAATTCATCGGTTTTACTACCGTTAATATTAGTGATGTAGTGGTCAAAGCCGGAGAGGTCACTCTTATTGAGGCGATCTGGATGGAAGAAGCCGTTTCTGAACTAGACGAGATTGTAGTAACAGCCGAGGCTATTCGTACTACAGACATTGCACTGTTGCAGGCCAAGCGAAAATCAACAAATCTAATTGATGGTATTTCATCTCAACAAATTAAAAGGTCTGGTGACAGTGACGTTGCTGGAGCTATCAAAAGAGTACCTGGTGTATCTATCCAGGGTGGACAGTATGTCTTTGTAAGAGGTTTAGGAGACCGCTATACAAAGACCATTTTGAACGGAATGGAAGTTCCTGGATTAGATCCAGACAGAAACGCCATCCAAATTGACATCTTCCCAACATCACTAATTGACAACATCGTTGTCTACAAAAACTTCACCCCAGACCTAAGTGCAGACTTTGTAGGCGGAACTGTAAATATTGAGACCAAGGATTTTCCGGATGAGAAAACTATGAATCTCTCTTTCAGTCTGGAGTATAACCCAAGCATGCACCTAAGAAATGACTTTCTAGGATACGCTGGTGGCGGTACAGACTTCCTAGGTTTTGATGATGGTACAAGAGGTTTACCATTTGACGGAAGAAATGGAGATATCCCTTCTCCAATCCTTCGTGACCCACAGACAGAGTCAATCACAAGGTCTTTTGACCCAACAATGGCTGCTTCTGAGCAGTCAAACTTTGCCAATATCAGCTTCGGGTTCTCTGCTGGAGACCAGCTTGATTGGAAAGGAAGAAAATTAGGTTACATCGCAGCGCTCAACTATAACAACTCTTCTACATTTTACGAGAATGCTATTGATGCTGCGGAAGTAAAGCCAAGCCAAAGAGATGACTTTGGTTTGATTTCAGATACAAGATTTGAAGGCGGACTCGGTATCCAAGATGTTCAACTAAGTGGTTTGGCTGGTCTCTCTTTGAAGACTGACAAAAACAAGTACCGATTCCAAGCAATGCACATTCAGAATGGAACTCAGCGTGCTGCCAATAGAACCAGAGTTCGTTCAAACAACAACTTTAATACAGCGATAGTTGACAACTTGGAATACACTGAGCGTTTCCTTACTAACTTTTTGTTAGCCGGAGAGCACTACTTCAACCAAAGGGATGCCAAGCTCGAGTGGAAAGTTTCTCCGACTTTCTCTACTATCAATGATAAAGACATCAGAATTACTCCATTTACAATCGATGATGGATCAATTGCTATTAACCCACAAGAAGGTGGGGAGCCTAATAGAATTTGGAGGTCGCTTACTGAGCAGAATTATGTGGCTAAAGCTGATTTCACTCAGAACTTTGCCTTCAGAGGTAGAGAATCAAAATTCAAAGTTGGTGTTAGCAATATTTACAAAACAAGAGATTACGAAATCCAGAACTTCGTTGCCTCTATCAGAGGAAGCCAAGACCTGCTTAATTTAGATTCCAATCCAGACAGATTGTTTGCAGAGGAGAACATTTGGACTCCAGACAGAGGAACAGGAGTTTATGTCCAAAACAACTTTAACCTTTCCAATGCTTACGAAGGCCGTATTAATACACTCGGTGCTTACGCCATGAGTGAGTTGGCGCTTACACCAAAGCTTAAGACCATTCTTGGCTTAAGAGTTGAGCAATATGATCAATGGTATACTGGGGTAAACCAAGCAGGCGCTAACCCTAATGATCCTACAGGAAGAGTCTTCGAAGACGACAAAGTGTTGAGTTCATTTGAGTTCTTCCCTTCTGTGAATTTCGTTTATAACGTTGTTGAGAATTCTAACATTAGAGCCTCTTACGCAAGAACAATCGCAAGGCCTTCCTTCAAAGAAAAGTCTACCGCAGAGATTCAAGATGTACTTACGGGCAGAACCTTCATTGGCAATATTGACCTAGTAGAAACTACTATCGACAACTTTGATATTCGTTGGGAGTACTTCTTCGGCCGTGGAGAAACTATCTCAATTGGTGGTTTCATCAAGGATTTCACTAACCCGATCGAGCTGATTAGATCTGAAACTGCTGCGAATGATTTCACTCCTAGAAACGTAGGAAATGCCGAAATCACTGGGGTAGAATTAGAAGTTAGAAAGAGCCTTTCTTTCATCACTCCGAAACTCGAAAACTTAACTTTCATCACTAACATCACAGTAACAGATGCGAAAGTGAACTTGAACGCTGCCGAGCAAATCGGTAGAATCAATGGTTTAAGAACAGGTGAGACCTTCAACTTGACAAGAGACTTCGTTGGGCAGCCTCCATACATTGTGAACGCTTCGTTTAACTATACTGACTTCGAAAACTTCTGGGAAGCCAGCGTGAGTTACAATGTTCAGGGAAGAACATTAGCTGTTGTAGGTGTTAACCGTACGCCTGATACTTATGATGTCCCTTTCAACAGCTTGAACTTCAATGTTCAGAAGAGTTTTGGACTCGATGGAGAGCACACATTTGGCTTAAGAGTTAATAACCTACTTGGCGACCTAAGAGAGAGAGAATTCGAGTCATTCGGTAGCGCAAATGCTATTGAAACGAGAAGAGACCCTGGAACATCGTTCCGATTAAAGTACAGCTACAACTTTTTAAGGTAGAGTAACTAATATAATGTCGAGCCCCTTCAGTAATGTTGGGGCTTTTTTTATGCCCAAAAGTCTATATTCGTAGAACATATTTACCTCGTTTTGCTTTTAACTATATGTCTCAAAAGATACTTATCACCGGAGGAACCGGGCTTGTAGGCTCCGTGCTTATTCCAATGCTAAAGGCTAAGGGTCACCAAATTGTTGTCCTAAGTCGTTCCAAGAAAAAACATCCTGATTACGAAGTATTCGAGTGGGACTATAAGCGCGAGTACATCGAAGAAGGTGCATTTAAAGGAGTAGATACTATTATGCATTTGGCCGGGGCAGGTGTTGCAGATGCCAAGTGGACTACCGAGCGCAAAGACGAAATCTACAATAGCCGGACTAAGGCGTCTCTGCTTCTCTTTAATGAGCTTCAGAAAAGAGAAAATCAGGTAAAAACCTTTGTGGCAGCCTCTGCAATAGGTCTCTATGGAGATGATACTGGCAATCAAATTATTAGAGAAAAAGCACCTGTCGGCCATAACTTTTTAGCTCACGTGACCGATGCTTGGGAAACAGCCACCAATAAAGTCAATGCATTAGGCATTAGACTTGTTCAACTTCGAATAGGCATCGTTTTGAGTAAGGAAGGGGGCGCTCTGATTGAATTGCTAAAACCTCCTGTAGCGGCACCGTTGGGTAAAGGAAGTCAATATATGAGTTGGATTCACATTGCAGACCTAGCCCAGATGTTTATGGAAGCAGCAGAGAACGAGAGCTATTCGGGCGCCTATAATGCCGTGGGACCTAGACCCGAAACTAATAGAGATTTTACCAAGAAAGCCGCTAAGGCTTTTGGAAAAATGTTCTTACCCATTCCTGTGCCTTCCCTTATTTTGAAACTTATGCTCGGTGAAATGGCTTCCATTGTTTTAGGTGGAAGTCGGATCAGTAGTCACAAGATGGAAGAAGCAGGTTTTAAATTTCGTTTTCCGAAATTGGAAAATGCATTGGATGACTTAAGCTCTAAATAGGTGCATGATTTATTAAATCAACCTTTGTTTGAGATACTCGTAAATGGTAAGCCGAACTGACTAAATTGACATTCATAACGTTATGAGTCAGCTAATGATAAAAGACAAAAATGACAAACGAAGATAAAATCAAACAAGCCTTTAAAGATCGAAACTGGAACGAGATCAAAACCCATGACTCATGGGTGATTTTCAAAGTGATGGCAGAAATGGTCGAAGGCTTCGAAAAACTGGCAAAAATTGGCCCTTGTGTGTCGATATTTGGCTCTGCCAGAACACAACCTGACAACGAATACTACCAAATGGCTGAAGAAATTGCTGCCAAATTGGTACGCCACGGATACGGTGTAGTCACCGGTGGTGGTCCGGGTATTATGGAAGCGGGAAACAAAGGGGCCCAAAGTGAAGATGGAAAGTCAGTGGGACTGAACATTGAACTTCCGCACGAACAAGGAAACAACATTTATATAGACCCAGACAAGCTTATTTCCTTTGACTACTTCTTTGTAAGAAAGGTCATGTTCGTAAAGTATTCTCAAGGCTTTATCGTAATGCCTGGGGGCTTCGGTACGCTAGACGAACTTTTTGAAGCAATCACCCTCATTCAAACCAACAAAATCGGTCGCTTCCCGATCGTTTTAGTCGGTACTGAGTTTTGGGGAGGACTGCTGGATTGGGTAAAAGGCACTATGCTGTCATTCGGCAATATTAGTCCTAAGGACTTAGACTTGATCAATTTGGTGGATACACCAACAGATGCTGTTAAAGTGATCGATGAGTTCTATTCTAAGTACCTGCTTTCACCGAACTTCTAATGATCAAACACATACTATTCGATTGTGACGGAGTGCTGATCGATACAGAAATCGTGGCTGCCGAAGTGGTCACTAACTGGCTCAATAGTGAAAACGTGACAATCGACATTGAGGAGTTTATCCGTGAGTATACGGGAAAGACTTTCAGTGATATCATCAACATCCTAAAAGACAAAGGGAGCCTGAATGCCGATTTAGACCTGAGTCTGGTAGTTCCTGAGCTTGACCGTATGATTCGTGACAACCAACGCCCAATTGATGGTGTTTGGAACATGCTAGATTCACTCATCACTCCGCGGTCAGTGGTCTCTAATAGCGCCAAGGATTATGTAGAACTCGCTCTCGAAAAACTTGAAATCACGCATCACTTTGAAGGCAGAATCTATTCAGCCGAAATGGTAGCCAAAGGCAAACCAGACCCAGCGGTCTATCTGCTGGCCCTTGAAAAACTGTCGTTGACAAAGGATGAGGTGCTCGTAGTTGAGGATAGCGTTGCGGGTGTAGTCGCTTCAAAAGCGGCAGGACTAAAGACCATCGGCTATTTGGGTGGAAGCCATGTGAGAAAAGGGCATGGCAGTCAGTTGTTAATGGCGGGTGTAGATGCATTGGTAAATGATCATGCCGCCTTGACCCACCATTTGTCCGAGTACTAGAAAATTCCAGCTTTAACGGACACTCCAAAACTGAGGCTGTTGATGGCAGTTCCATTGACAATCTGATCAGAATTACTCTGATAATTCAAAGCAGTGTTGGTGGTATATCGATAACTGACTGACATCCCAACCCTCAGAAACTTAAGTAAATTAGCCTCAAAGGTCACTCCCGGCTCTATTACCGCAAAAGCGTGAGAGTCTTCGACCAATGGATCCGTCACACTCACGCTTCGATCTATCTGCTGTAAATAAGCCAGGCCTCCTCCACCGATTAACAATGGGAAACTAAGGTGGAACTTGTCGCTAGGCCTTGGGGTGTACTCTACAAACACTCCTCCATAGCCCCCCGCTAATCTGTAATCACCTGACAATACCATGTCACTATCAACAGCTCTTTGCACCGCATATCCAGAAAGGCCGAACCCCCATCGTTTGTTCTTTAACCAAACAAGGCTGCCTCCCATTTGAATTCCGCCATTGCCACCTACTTGGGTATATCCAGTGTAGGATGTAATGTAGGCTCTAAACTTCTTTTCTTCATTCAGCCTCTCTTGCTGGCGCTCTTGACGTTTTTTCTCTTTTTCCTCCTTTAAGATTGCTCTCTTATAAGCCTTGCTTTCCAGCAGACTGCTATCTATTAAAGTGTTTGTATAGCTCATATGAGGGTAGACAAGCTTTGTCCTATTGAAAGTCAGGCTCTTATTGTTTTCAAGGCTTACTAAGTCAAAATGGATCTTTGGCGTTTGACTTTTAGATTCCTCACTTATGGTATCTGCCTCCTTCTCGATTTCCAATTTTACCGGATAGCTCACAGGACTCTCTATATCCTCGGTTGATGCCTCAATTTTTTTCTGGCTTACAGGTCGGCTAACTACCCTTGCTCTTCGTCTTAGTTTGGTCTCTTTTTTTGACGTGTCTTGTGCTACCTTTTTCTGAGTGGTTGAGCTCTCCTTCGGTTTTTTCTTCGGTTTGATTATAATTTTTGAACTCTTCTCTTGAAAGTCTACATACTCTTCTTTAAAAACCTCCTTTAGTAAGTCGCTCAGGGTAACCTCTTGAAAGTGACCCGAGACTTTTCGTTGCATGTCGAATGTACTGGATGAATAAACAAATACTAAACCCTTGTGATTGGCTTCCAGCGTTTTAAGAATTTCTACTATAGGTTGATCCGTTAATTCATAACTGACCTTCTGATCAAGAAATGGCGTCTTCCCCTGTGCTTGCACTACACAGGAGAAGGCCAAAAATGAAAGTATGATACTTATCTTGATCACTGAAATTTCAACGTTTTAGAACTTACCGAATTTAAGGGTAATTCCTCCGGAAAGTCCCCTTAAAGCATCCTTGGATGTGATCGCCTGTCCATCATTTAGGTAATTCAGATCAATATCCGATGTATAGCGATAACTGGCTCCAAAGGCAACACGCATAAATTTGATAACATTAAGCTCTAGTTCTATTCCCGGCTCTACGACAAAAAAGGCCTGACTATCTTCTTCCAAGAAGTCAAAGTCTCCTCCCCTAAAAGAATTATGCGAGCGAGCATAGGCAATGCCTCCAGCACCTATAGTCAACGGAAAGCTAATATGAACAGGACTTTCTGGGTTGACGATGAACTCTAAAAACAGACCTCCATAGCCACCTACAAATTCATAGCGATCGTTTAGTTGTAAGTCAGTACGTGCTTCTGTCAGAAAGCCTGTACCGGCCAGACCAATGCCTAAACGGTGGTTGATCAACCAAGCTCCTCGGCCTCCGATTAAAATTGCATCGCGGCCACCGATGTTTGAGTAGCTGGTGCTGAGCCCTCCATATCCACCATGTGAATAAATACCTCCATTACCGAAAAGCGTTTTCATTTCACCGTTTTCTTGCGAAAAGGCTAGGCTAGTCAGTAGTAAAAGGCAAAGTGTAATTGTTGTTTTTTTCATGACTTTTGGTTTTTGATAATTGATTAAAAAGTGAGTTTATAACTAAGCACGGGAATTATCTCTCCAGAAAATGCAGCCGGTACAATCCGATTTTCCACACTCGAATAGCGCTCTCCAATTACATTGGATCTACTCGTTAGGTTCTGGATATCAATCTTCCATTCATGCGTCAGTCCTTTCTTATTCGTTCTTAAGGCAACTTGAAAATCAATGCGTGCATAGTCTTCTAATTGCCTAGCAAAGGGGCGGTCTTGAAAAAAGACAGTCTCTCCCTGATTCACGGAAGAAGTAAGATCTATGTCCGTTGCCCTTGCTCCTCCACCTAAAACTGTCTCTAGCCCAAGGCTCAGCGTTTTCTGTTTTGAGCCCGAGCCTAGGACAAATTCTTTGCCTCCTACCAGATTGAAGTTATAGTTGCCATTGTAGCGCGTATCATGCCAAGTGCCTGTGAGCGTTTTAAATTCTGAGTTATAGAGGGAAGCCGTTGATAAGAAGAAGTAGCCATCCGAAAGGAATTTTTCAAAGGTCAATTCAACGCCATAGTTTCTTCCTCTGCCCTCATTCACCAGTGGTTCGCGCTGAAATGCATTTTCTTGGTTCAGTGAAGAGTACCGGCTGGATGGGTCCGCGCTTACAGGAATATCATAAAGGTCTTGATAGTATGCTTCTACTTTAAGGTGGAAATTCCCCGCAATATCTCTGTCATAGCCCAATACGAAATGCCTTGCCTTGGCTAAGCCAAGGTTCTTGTTTGGCTGAATCGTAGAAAGATTCGAACGAAAGAGTTCGGTAAAATAAAGCGATGTCTCTTCCTTTCTGCTATGAACTCCGAAGCCAAAGCTCAAGGCCTGATTCTCGGTAAACTGCCATGTCATACCGAGCCTCGGTTCTATATTATCTTGCCCTGCGAGGTCTAGTCGGATATAATGTATTCCTCCTGTAAATGACAATTGGTTGGACAGGTTATACTTGTGGCTTATGAAAGACTGAAACATGCCAAAGTTGCCAGACTCGTTAGATCGGTATCGTAAGGTACCATCAAGCTCCCTTCCTAAAGAGTTTAGGTTGAAGGCGAAGTCGGTATAAATTGCCCCGATTTTTGTGCTATGTTTTGCATTGAACTTGGTTTTATAAGTGGTTGCCAATCGTACGTTTTCGTTGCGATAGTCCTCAATATCTTCATCGAACACCTGCTGGTTCTCGACACCCTCCAGAAAAAAGTCATATTGGGTAATACTGTACGAAGCCGAGGTCTCTAAATAGGACTTTGGATTCAAGTTGATCACATGAGATAGGCCTGCTAGACCCAGTGCATATTCTTCCGTTTCTTTCAACGAAAAAATCTGACCATTACTCTCCGAGTCGAAGACCTCATCCGTTTTTGATGTTCCTCCTAAACCGTAAAACGAAAACGTACCAGAGTTCTTTGTGGGAAGGTTGAGTTTGAATGCGAGGTCTTGATAAGCTGGAACACTTACTCCATCACTCGCTATATTCAACCCTAAATCTTCAAGCAACGAGATGGTTGAGTACCTATAATTCAGTAAGTAGGATGCATTTGGCAGGTCACTACTGGCTCTGCGAATTGGCCCTTCAAAGGAAGCATCTATCCCTAAAAGACCTGCCTGAACTGCATATTCCCTTTTCTCATCATTACCATTCCTTAATTTGAGGTCAAATACTCCTGAAAAAGCATTACCATATTCAGCAGGAAAGGCTCCGGTGAGAAAGTCCGAATTGGTCAACACATTGCTATTCAACATGCTGATCGCCCCGCTAGAAGCACCATCTGAAGCAAAGTGGTTTGGATTCGGAAGTTCAAGTCCTTCCAGTCTCCACAAAAGCCCTCTAGGCGAATTCCCTCTAATGATAATACCATTATCAGTATCGTCCTGAGCACTTACAACTCCCGCATAGGAGGTTGCCATTCTCGCAGGATCATTAAAGCTTCCTGCGTAACGGCTGGTCTCTTCAACTGTAAATGATTTGGCACTTACCATGGCCATGTCATTCAAAGGTCTAGCCTTGTCCAACTCTGCAATTACAACAATCGTCTCAAGTTCGGTGACTGACTCTGAGAGTGTGATATTAATTACCGACTCTTTCCCGGCATCGACTAAAATATTCTGTTGCAAATAGGGCTTATATCCACTGAAAGTGGCTCTGATCGACTGCCTACCGACAGGCACTTTTTCTATTTTAAACCGACCATATAAATCCGTGGACGCTCCGGTCAAGGGTTCTATGCCCATGATAATCACATTTGCCCCTGGAATAGGCTGCTTAGTCTCATGATCAATGATTGTTCCCCTTACTGTTTGATAAATCTTGACAACAGGAGCTTTTACAATCAGCACTTTGTTTCCTCTCTCGCGAAAAGAGATGTCTTCCGCAGGAAAGATTTGACGAAGGATATCAATGAGTTGAGTGCTATCTTCCTTTAGCGTAATGTCACGACTCAAATCAATATCCTGATTAGAATAGGCAAATCGGAAACCACCCAATTCTTCAATTCTCTTCAGCGTATTGGCTAAAGGTTCCTCCTCAACTTCAATGCTTAAAACCCTGTTGAGTAAGCTTGGTGGCTTTTGTGAAAAGCCATAGAAGACCATGAGCAGCATAGCTGCTTGAAGTATTAATTTGCGTTGCATGGTTGTTTGAGTTATTTCTTTTTTGGGGTGATGCTATTGCTCACAACCCTTTCCTATCAATTGATAGAGCTGACCGTTTTGTTGTATTTCTATATTAAAAAGTAATTCTATTGTCTCTAAAACGTCTTTAAGCGAGTCGTCTTGAAAAGTTGTTGTCATCGGACAAGTCAAAAATTCTTTATCCTTAATCTCCAAAACCACTCCATATAGTTCTGAAATATCGCTGATAACTTCCTTCATTGGCGTGTTATCAAAAGTGAGTTTCCTTGTCTTCCACGACATGAAATTCTGATTGTCATTTACCGACTTACTTACTTTACCGTTGGCATCTACTACTATCATTTGTCCTGGAGTCAAAGTGGCCTGTTGGTTGTCTTTAGTAAACCGAACTTTTCCAGTGGCCAGTACAAGCCTGAGTACTTCACCATCTTCTTCAGTAATGGTAAAGCTTGTGCCTAATACCTCTGTTGTGGTACCATCGGCCTCCACAATAAACGGCTTGTCAGGGTTGTGGCTTACCTCAAAGAATGCCTCGCCAGTTAGACTTACCTCTCTAGTCGAAGCGGTGAATTCTTCAGGATAGTCAAGTACCGCGCCTTCGTTCAACCAAACTACGGAACCGTCAGCCAAAAGAACTTCCATCGGTCCATTTGATGCGACTGCTTGCTGCATTTCAACAGGCCCTGGTCGGAACAATAAGAAAGAGACAGTCGCTACCAGCAATACGGCAGCGGCATACTTCCATATTTGCCATTTTGGCCCACTATCTTTTCGCTCCCTTTGAATTTTGCCTTGCAGCTCTCTCCAGTTCCGACCTAGATCAATAGCCTCAAAATCGCTGAGGTTTTCAGAATGTTGCCAGACTAACTTCACTTTATCAAATTCTACCTGATTTTGAACACCGGCCGCTAGCCATGCCTCTACCTGCTGACTTTCTTCAGCAGTAGCGCTTTGATTCAGATAGCTGATCAACAAGTGATCCGATATGTTAGCCTTTTCTTTCATTCAGTTTCAATATTATGACGACCCACATGCAAAACACACGTAAGGCCAGTCAAAAAAATTTAATAAAACAGCCTTGAGAGGATTATAACCAATAAATTGACATAGGGTAGCACATCCTTTCTTAGCCGCTTCAACGCATTGCTCACCTGCGTTTCTACGGTTCTTTTGGAAATATCCAGCTCTTCCGCAATCTCCTGATTCCGCTTACCATCAAAACGACTCATCTTAAATATTACTTGGCACTGATCAGGCAAAGCTGAAATGGCTTCTGAAATTCGCTCCTCCAATTCTGTCTGTTCCATGGTGTCACTCCAGTCTGTCGACTCAGTAACAGTCAGTAGTTTGATCTGATCATGGTGGTCAGATTTTGACTTAAGCGAACGGAGATAATCAATTGATTTGTTACGAACTGATTGAAACAGGAATGCCTTGAGCGAAGTATGAAATTGGATTGACCTCCTGTTTTCATAAAGCTTAAGTAATACCTCTTGTACTAGATCTTCGGCAATACTTAAGTCTTGAACAAACTTCTTAGAGAAAACGGTGAGCACCTTAAAATAAACCTGAAAGACTTCCTCAAAGGCCTTTTCGCTGCCTTGTGACAATTCTTGTTGAAGTCGAATCTCGTCTTGGTTGTGCACGGTGGTCAAAAATACTTCGAAAATTTATTCAATCTTGGATTGCACAATAAATTTCATTTGTTTACTTTGTAATTCAAAGTACTTTTAAAATGGAAAAAGATTACTTAAAAGATATTTCTCAGATACGCTCCATTATGGAGAAGTCATCGCGTTTTATCTCTCTTAGTGGCCTATCTGGAGTATTAGCAGGTATCTATGCGCTGATTGGTGCCGCAATAGCCCATGAATTAGTTTACACTAGCGAAGTCATCGTTTACGAACGACTCGTACTCCGTGACGTGAGAGGCAACCTGACAGCACTTATCATTATCGCCCTCTCAGTGCTTTTGCTAACAATTGTCACCGGAATAGTTCTCACCAAGCGAAAAGCCAAAAAGGAAGGTGTTAAGAGCTGGGACGAAACAACTAAACGACTGCTTATCAATCTTTTTATTCCATTGATCGCTGGAGGCATTTTGGTTGTCATTTTCTATAACCAAGGCTTAATTGCACTGATAGCGCCTGTGACACTAATTTTCTATGGCATGGGCCTCATTAATGCCAGCCACTATACCTATAGAGACATTCGGTTTTTGGGAATTTCAGAGGTAATATTGGGGCTTATTGCCAGTGCAGTTATAGGCTATGGGCTCTTGATTTGGGCGCTAGGCTTTGGTGTTTTGCACATCATCTATGGTGCACTAATGTACTTTAAATACGAGCGTTGAAAGTAGATATTCATAAGCTGAGTAAGGCCTTTGAAAACAGGGTGCGATTGGGGATAATGTCCGCTCTAATAGCCGGTGAAGCCATGGACTTTAACCGGCTAAAAGAGCTATTGGAAGTAACTGATGGTAATCTTGCTAGTCATTTAAAGGCACTTGAAAAGGAGGCCTTTGTAGAGGTTCAAAAGTCCTTTATCGGTCGCAAGCCAAACACAAAATATATGGTAACAAAATTAGGTAAGAAAGCTTTTATGGAGCATATCAATGCTCTTGAAGCACTCATTAAAAAACAAACAGGGAGAGGGTAATATTTTTTTATTCTTTCACTTTGAAATACAAAGTACTTTTAAATATATAAGCATGGAACAAAAACAAGAATCGACTTTTGAAAAAGTAAACAACGCAATTAAGAACTCTATAAGTGTAAAGCTCTTGAGTATTGGTTTTCTCATTGCTATTCTCCTTATCCCCCAATCGATGATTAAATCATTGATAACGGAACGTCAATCAAACCAGTTTGTAGCTGTCAACGAAGTTTCTGACAGCTGGGCCGCACCTCTCGAGCTCACTGGTCCTATACTAACCATACCGTTTGAAGTCACCCTCAAAGACAAAGAAAAGACGTATCGCACGAAAAGGTACGCTCACTTCCTTCCTGAAGAACTTATAATAGATGGTGACTTAAAACCAGAAACTAGAAAGAGAGGAATATATGAAGTAATTGTTTATTCCACTTCGCTATCAGTTACTGGAAAATTCAGTAAGATTGATCTCTCTCAATTTACCGATCAGCCAGATCATATTCTGTGGCAAGAAGCCACCTTGAGCATTGGCATTCCTGATATGCGAGGGATACAATCAGACGTTAAGTTTCACCTGAAAGATACGTCATACAGAATGGAGCCAGGCATTCCAGATTTTATCCAGTTAGACCTTGATCAGAATGATCTAAAGTACGGCACTGAAAGCATCAGAGAAACAAGAAATCAAACAGGGGTCAATACCCGAGTAAAACTTGACTTAAAGAGCAAGGAGACAGCTTTTGCTGTTGACCTTGACATCAGAGGAACAAAGACTTTGATGTTCAATCCAGTAGGCAAAACCACCAAAGTCAAAATCCAATCAAGTTGGCCACATCCAAGTTTTGCCGGTCAATTCTTACCCGATACTCATGAAATTAGTGATAGCGGGTTCACGGCCACATGGTCAGTATTTGACCTTAACAGAAACTATCCGCAACAATGGCTCGGAAAATCACATAGTATTAGCAATGCCGACTTTGGTGTTAACCTTTATCAACCGGTAGACAACTACCAGCAAAACACGCGGTCAGCCAAGTATGCAGTACTTATCCTATTTCTCACTTTTCTCTCATTCTTTTTCATCGAGGTTTTAAATAAGAAGAAAATCCACCCAGTGCAGTACATACTTGTCGGGCTTACTCTCACAATCTTCTATACTTTGCTTCTATCACTCTCCGAGTTAATTGGTTTTAGTGGAGCCTATTGGGTGGCATCTTCTCTCATCATTGCCATGCTAACCGCATACTCTCTCTCTATTCTAAAGAGCAAGAAATTGGCCGGCTTCATGCTGTTATTTTTCTCCCTCATATACAGTTTCATCTTCGTGATTCTTAGAATGGAAGACTTCTCATTATTGGTAGGAAGCTTTGGTCTGCTGATCGTCCTTGGTTTCTGTATGTTCCTTTCCAGAAAGGTAGACTGGTACAATATCAAAAGCTCAAAAGAGCGCCTTGAAAACAATCAAATTCACGCTTAAGCACCCAAACCCAACGCTTATATCATTAAACAGGTAAACTCATGGAATTAAATACTATGAAAACAATCAAATTCATACTCTTCATTGCCTTATTGGCCTTTTCTCAAATGTTAAACAGTAACGCGCTTAATGCTCAGACCACTAATAGAGAACTCGGCTTGCGATTGACTGCTTCCAGAGGTTCGGACTTCGTCTTTAAAAAAGAAAAGCAGGAAGGGAAGTTCAAAAGGCTTCGAGTGGGGCTTACAGACCTAGGCTATTCTGAAGACTTTAGGTTTGGACTTGTCTTTGGTATTGGAATAGAAAAAAGAAAGGAAATCAAGGATCAACTCCATTTTATCCATGGATTTGAACCTAGCCTCTCAATTTCCTCACGGAACGACAACTCCGCAGCAAGAGTGGGCCTCGGGTACATTCTGGGTTTTCAATATGATGTTACCCCGAACTTCTCGGCCAATGTTGAAGCCATTCCATTTGTAGGTGCAAACGTGAACCGTGACGATGGCTCATTTATAGCAGATCTCGGAATAAACTCCAGTGCGGCCATCGGGCTTATTTATCGATTTCAGAAAAGTAAATAACCAGAAATGAATCCATTTAAACTCAAAATACTGCTCAGAGGAGGCCTGTTCCTCCTCCGAGCATACTGCTGGACAAGACAAAAGAAAAACAAGGAAAGAATGGTTGCCGCTATGCTATTGGTGCCAGCAATTGTGCTGCTGATGCCAACCTATACTTTCACGCTAACCTTATTGCAATCCTTTTTATTCCAAGCCATGTTGGTCTATGGCATTTTCAGTATTCTATGGATTGTCAAACACCATTATAGATTGGCGAGCGTCAATTTTGGTATCTATCTGCTCTTACTTATTAAGATCAATGGACCTATCGATATGGGTTACAGTCTATCTGCTGGAAGCGAAGAGCTAAAAGTGATGCAGTTCAATGTTCACGCGAGTAACAATACTTATGAAGAAACCATTGACCGTGTTATTCAACTCAATCCAGACTTTATTTCCTTTCAGGAAGTAGGGCCAGTTTGGGCCGAAAAATTGGAGGAAGGACTAAAGACAGCCTTCCCCTACTATACCGTGATGACACATCCATCGGTGAGTCAAGGCATTGCTGTTTTCAGTAAATACCCGTTGATAGATACTGAACATCTGATATGGCACGAGACGGCAAACATTACTGGTAAAATTCAGGTGGGAGAAGAGCTGGTTAATTTCTTAGCGCTACACACGATGTCTCCTACTACCAGAAACCGCTGGAATTACCGCAATGCACATATGCATGCAGCCAAGCAGTTCATTAATGAAAAGGAAGGGGAGTTCCTTGTTTTGGGCGACTTTAATACTGTGCCTTGGGACAAGCGTTTGATCAGTTTCAAATCGGGTACAGATTTGAAAGATAGCCGTAAGAAGTTGACGCCTACTTATCCCACCTGGAACCCTTTTGTGGCGCAGATACCAATAGACTATATTTTCTACTCAAAAGGGATTGGATGTGACTCCTTGAATGCCGTGACCATCACATCAGACCACAAAGCAATCATGGGTACATTTCAAATTGCAGGATAATGGATCGCTCAGAAGTAAAGTCACTCAAGATTTGGCAAAAGTTTGCCATCGGAACGTTGATCACAGGATATATAGCTTTTGCCCTCAACGAGTATGTGCCTATTCATATTAAGCACCCTAACCTGGTTGAGGACGTGATCACATTCTTTGCCTTAGCAACGCCAATATTAGTACTCCTTGTGGCTACAATGGATTACATGATTAACCGGTCAAAACGTTACTTAGTAGTCAATATAGTTGGCGGTACTATTCTCTTTATTCTAAGTGCGTATGTCAGCCTAATAGTCATTGTAGATACGGCTCTAAAATACCCTGACAGGAGGGTATTGTATAAGCACAAGTCCAAGAACCAAGAAATATTATCAGTCAGGTATTGGTATGACGGACCCTTCGAAGTTATAAAGGCCCATGATTATAAGTGGTTCACTTATGAAGTCCCCCTTGATACTCTTAGTATAGACAAGACGAATTGGATAGCAATTAGAAAAACTCATTAGTTGCTAAGCCTATTTTTTAGAGCAACTTGCAATTACCCCATGAAATAAGGACCTTTGTGAATTCTGCATTTTGCAGTCCAATTCATGGAAAAACTTAAGGAAAACACCTCTATCGATCTTGCCCCTGTAGACCTTTCTGGTCATGAAAACATCGAAATCTTCGGTGCTCGGGAGCATAACCTAAAGAACATCGATACGGTAATTCCTCGCAACAAGCTGGTGGTCATTACCGGCATTTCCGGTTCAGGAAAATCTTCCCTAGCCTTTGACACAATCTATGCAGAAGGCCAGCGCAGGTATATGGAGAGTTTTTCGGCCTATGCCCGCTCTTTTATTGGCGATATGGAGCGACCAGATGTCGACAAAATCAATGGCTTAAGTCCTGTTATTTCCATTGAGCAGAAAACTACATCGAGAAACCCTCGATCCACCGTAGGTACGCTGACTGAAATCTATGATTTTCTTCGCCTTCTGTTTGCCCGTACCGGAGTAGCATATTCCTACTTGACAGGCAAAGCGATGATTCGCCAATCGGAAGATCAGATTGTCGATCATTTGATCCAAAATTTTGACAAACAAAAGCTTATTCTTTTGGCTCCTGTAGTCAAAGGACGAAAGGGTCATTACCGAGAACTATTCGTTCAAATAAGAAAAATGGGCTTTACAAAAGTCCGTGTGGATGGCGTGGTCATGGACATGGTGCCCAAAATGCAAGTCGATCGGTACAAAACACATGACATCGAGATTGTTGTGGACCGCATCATTGCTGAAGTAGAAGATCGCTATCGTATTGCTCAGAGTGTCAAGACAGCCTTGTCTCATGGTAAAGGTGTAATGGTGGTTCGCGATGAAGAAACGAACGTGCACCATTTTTCGAAGTACTTGATGGATCCTGAAACGGGTCTTTCTTATGACGAGCCCGCCCCTAACAACTTCTCCTTCAACTCTCCTTATGGCGCTTGCCAAACCTGTAATGGGCTCGGGCAAATTGAAGAGATTAGCAAGGCTAACGTTATCCCAGACAAGAGCATCAGTATAAGTCGTGGTGGCATTGCGCCATTAGGTGAGTACCGAGACATTTGGATCTTTAAGAAGATTGATGCCATTCTGAAGCGATACAAAGTCAATCTTTCCACCCCAATAGAGAAAATTCCTGAAGAGGTACTGGATGTTATCCTCTATGGAGACGATGTGCCTGTAGCAGTCAGCTCAAAGAAATATCCAGGCACCGAATGGAGTACGAAGTTCGAAGGCATTATCAAGTTTCTTGAAAAGCAAAAAGACGAAGGCACCGAAAAGACCAAAAGATGGATTGAAGACTTTATGTCTATCAAAACATGTCCTTCCTGCGATGGCGCTCGACTTAAAAAGGAGTCGTTGCACTTTAAAATTGCAGATACCAACATTTCGCAGCTCGCGCGAATGGACATTACGCAATTGAGCAATTGGTTTGTGGGTGTGGAAGATAGAATGACAGAGAAGCAGCGCCAGATTGCTCCTGAAATTCTAAAAGAGATTAGAAAGCGAATCGGCTTCTTGCTTGATGTCGGCTTGGATTACTTGACCTTGAACCGCCCACTGAGAACCTTGTCGGGTGGCGAAGCACAAAGAATTCGATTGGCTACTCAAATTGGTACACAATTGGTTGGTGTTCTTTACATTATGGATGAGCCAAGTATTGGGCTTCACCAAAGAGACAATGTAAAGCTTATCAATGCCCTGAAAAACCTTCGTGATATCGGTAATACCATCATAGTAGTTGAGCATGATAAGGATATGATGCTGGCTTCGGACCATATCATCGATATCGGTCCAGGTGCTGGTAGACATGGCGGTCAAATTGTGGCTGCGGGTTCTCCTGAAAAGTTTCTGGACGAAGGAGGTATCACAGCGGACTACCTTAAAGGACAGCGTAGCATTGAAGTTCCGAAGAAACGCAGGGCTGGCAACGGCAATCAAATTGTACTTAAGGGTGCGGAAGGTAATAACCTTCAAAATGTTACTTTAAAGTTGCCTTTAGGCAAAATGGTCTGCGTGACTGGTGTTTCTGGGAGCGGAAAATCTACCTTGATTCATGATACCCTTTTTCCAATTCTAAATCAGCACTTCTTTAGGTCGAGAAAGAACCCTCTGGCTTATAAGTCCATTGATGGGCTTAATAATGTTGATAAGGTAATCGAGGTTGATCAGTCACCAATCGGTAGAACGCCAAGGTCAAACCCAGCAACATACACTGGAGTCTTTTCTGATATTCGAACGCTCTTTACCGAACTACCAGAAGCCAAGATTAGAGGCTATAAGGCCGGAAGGTTCTCTTTTAATGTAAAAGGAGGGCGTTGCGAAACTTGCGAAGGGGCTGGTATGAAGCTGATCGAAATGGATTTCTTACCTAATGTTCATGTGCCTTGCGAAACTTGCAAAGGCAAGCGCTATAATCGTGAGACGCTAGAGGTTCGGTTTAAAGGAAAATCAATCTCTGATGTACTCGACATGACGGTAGAGCAGGCCGTTGAATTCTTTGAACATCAGCCGAAGATTTTAAGAAAAATCAAAACGCTTAATGATGTTGGCTTGGGTTATATCTCTTTAGGTCAGCATGCCACCACCCTTTCAGGAGGAGAAGCGCAACGGGTGAAATTGGCAACAGAGCTTTCTAAAAAGGACACTGGCCAGACACTGTACATTCTGGATGAACCTACAACAGGGCTACACTTCAAGGACATTCAGCACTTGTTGGACGTTTTGAACCGATTGGTAGACAAAGGCAATTCCGTTTTAGTGATTGAGCATAATCTTGATGTGATCAAGGTATCGGATCATATCATTGACCTGGGGCCAGAAGGTGGAAATGGTGGCGGAATTATTGTAGCTGAAGGTGCGCCTGAAAAAGTTGCTAAAAGCACCAAGGGCTATACAGCCAAATTCTTGAAAGAAGAGCTTTCATAGGTATAAAAAATAGATGCTGCCGCTTTCGCGAGCAGCACCGTCTTCAACCAAAACATTAAAATCGATACAACTATCTCACTCCTCAACAGTCTGTAACCTAACACCAGTTACGGACATCCATTATCGATTCTAATTTCTTTCTAAAATTTCTTTGAAAGCTCACCCATAGAACGGTGATTGGTCAATGTGTATTATACGTAGTGCTCATATTTATTGGTTTTTAACATTTATTAATAAATCTCACTTTTTAGTAATAATTGACCCGATAAGCATCAACTTTGAGCAACCAAAAACGTATGCATTACTAACATATTGCCTATGTCTACCTTTCATCATCTACACTTAGAAATTCCTAAGTGTGACAAGCCAAGGATTGTTGTTGTTGGCGGTGGATTTGCCGGAATTCAGCTGGTTAAATCGCTTCGAAAACTCCCTTATCAAGTAGTCTTACTCGACCGTCATAACTATCACACTTTTCAACCACTTCTTTATCAAGTAGCAACCGCTGGTTTGGAACCAGACTCCATAGCAGGTGCCCTAAGGCAACTCTTCGAAAAGCACGAAGACTTCTATTTTAGAATGGCTAGAGTAACTGGAATAGACTTAGAAAAGAAGTGTATCAAAACACTCGTTGGTGAGCTTGACTATGACATGCTAGTCATTGCCAATGGCTCTAAGACCAACTACTTCGGAGATAAGAAGATGTATGAGCGCACCTTCCCTATGAAGCAGGTTCCGCAGGCATTGGATTTACGAAGTCATATGCTCCAGAATTTCGAGCAAACAGTAATGTCGCCTGACCCTGACGAGCAAGATCGCTTGACCAACTTTGTAATTGTTGGTGGCGGACCAACGGGAGTTGAGGTTGCAGGGGCCCTTGGCGAGTTAAAGAAGCACGTCTTGCCGAAAGACTATCCCGATATTGACTTCGATATTATGAAACTTCATTTGGTGGAAGGAGGGCCTCGCCTGTTAGCTGGTATGTCTGAAAAGTCTAGTGTGAAGGCAATGGAGTATTTAAAAGAATTTGGCATTGACGTTCGAACCGATACAAGGCTGGCAGACTATGACGGCCGCGATGTTACTCTCACTGATGGCACTGTTATTCCTGCCAAAACAGTTATTTGGGCTGCGGGTGTTACAGGAAATATCATTGATGGCTTACCTGAAGGAGTTGTTGAACGAGGACGTATATTGGTTAATGAATTCAATCAGTTGAAGGACTATGAAGACGTATACGCCATTGGTGATATCGCAATGATGAAGACTAATGAATATTCGAATGGATATCCAATGGTAGCACCTGTAGCCATGCAACAGGCTGAGTACTTGGGCAAAAACCTAAAACGAAAACTCCAAAACAAGGCTTTTGCGCCTTTCAAATACAAGGACAAGGGTTCAATGGCCACAATCGGTAGAAACCGGGCCGTAGTTGACCTACCTAAATTTCATTTTGGGGGGTTCTTCGCCTGGTTAGTCTGGATGTTTGTCCATTTGATGTCCATTGTTGGCTTTAGAAACAGGTTGGTTGTATTAAGCAACTGGGTCTGGAGTTATATGACCTATGATAGGGGTACCAGGCTGATCATTCGAACCTTCCTCAGAAACCACAAATACAAGCCAGGAGATAGTTTGTAGCCCCACAAATAGCCTTTAGTTACCTCTCATGATAAAGCAGCCTTTATAATGCTTAAAGATTGCTTATTTTCCACTCGTTAAATGAGGAAAAAGAGATTATACTGGACACTTCAGATTTTGGGTTGGGGGATTTATTTCTTCATCAACTTCATCACTATATCCATCAATCCTCAAAACTTAGATGAGGCAACGATGCGCATTTCGAGAATTGAGGTGATGGTTCATTCTCCCCTTTTGCTGATGTGCTCTCATTTAATTCTGCGAGAGATAATTATAAAGCGGGGTTGGCTAAAAATTAACATTGCGAGAGTAATCCCTAGAATCCTTGGTATAATCGGAATGTCATCTCTGATTGTTGTTGCTCTTTCCTTTGCCTTTTACAGTCTAGTAGGGAACCTTGCTACAGGTCAAGCGCTAGCAACCGACATTCTTTTTGCCTTCATTACATATGTGATCCTCTATGTACTCTGGGCTACTGTATACTTCCTATACCACTTTCTGGAGACCAATAACAGATCTTTGAAATACGAGGCCGCCATGAATGAGATGCACCTCAACCAGCTGAAATCGCAGTTGAACCCTCATTTTATCTTCAATGCACTCAACAGCATGCGGGCTTTGGTCGATGAAGAGCCAACAAAGGCAAAAATTGCTATTACACAGCTCTCTAATATTCTGAGAAACTCACTGATCACGGATAAGAAGAGGGTAGTGAGCTTTGGTGATGAACTTAATACCGTAAAGGACTATCTCGCACTTGAAAGCATACGATTTGAGGAGAGGCTGGAGGTCAGTTACCAAATAGACCCAAAGTCTGACGGATATGAAATCCCGCCTATGATGGTTCAGACATTAGTAGAAAATGCGATTAAGCATGGCGTATCGAACTTAATGCAGGGAGGACTGATAGAAATTCAATCAGTTGTAGAGCATTCAATATTGATACTGAAAATTAGAAATAGTGGTCAACTCATGAACGGGCAACCTCAAAGAAGAGGAAGACGAGGAGTTGGACTGATTAATACGAAAGAAAGGCTAAAATTGATCTACGGAGATGCTGCCTCATTTCGTATTTACAATGAAAATAATAAGTTTGTTGTGACTGAAGTGAAAATACCTCAGCGCATTTAAGGAAAATAGAAACAGATGAGAGCACTGATTATCGATGATGAAAGGCTAGCTAGAAAGGAATTAACCAATCTGCTGCAAGAATACCCTGAAGTGGAAATAGTAGGAGAAGCTGTAAACGCTGAAGATGCCGAGGAAAAAATTCAGAGCCTTCAGCCGGATTTGCTCTTTCTAGACATTCAAATGCCAGGTAAAACTGGGTTTGAGCTATTGGAAACACTAGATTCTGTACCAGATGTGGTCTTCACCACGGCTTATGATGAGTACGCCCTGAAGGCTTTTGACTTTAATGCCCTAGACTATTTGTTGAAGCCAATCGAGCCAGACAGATTGAAAGAAACCATTACCAAGCTAATCAATAGGCCTAAAAAAGAGCCGATTGCAGAAGTTGTGGGTGATCAAAAATTAGGACCTCAGGACAGAGTTTTTGTAAAGGATGGGGATAAGTGCTGGTTTGTAAAGTTGGAAAACATTAGGCTATTCGAGTCTGATGGCAACTATATCAAAATCTATTTTGACAATTTCAAACCAATGATCCACAAGTCATTGAATGCCTTGGATGAGAAGTTAGACGACAGGTCTTTTTTCAGAGCCAGTAGAAAACATATCATTAATCTTACGTGGGTAGAAAGCATTGAATCTTGGTTCAATGGTGGCCTGATGGTCGTGCTTCGAGGAGGAGACAAAGTAGAGGTAAGTCGTAGACAAGCAGCACGATTTAAAGAGATGATGAGTCTATAAGACACAAGAAAGAAGTTTAAAAGCCACAGGTTTCCTATATTAGTAACGGAAAAGGCCTGTGGTTTTTTTATACCCATTCCGGTCTAACTAGCAAACCCTCCTCATTCAATAGATACCATCTGCTTTGTTTACCACAACAGGTAAATTATTGGTATGAAGTATCTAATCATTTCTTTCGTAATCATTTTTCAAAATTCTATCCCTGTAACTGGCGTCCAAGAGGCGCAAGAGATAGTCCAAGAGGAGAGCATTTCTAAATCTACTAAAGTCGCTTTTGGCGCAGACTCCTCTTTTTACCTATACAATGGTATTGGTCCCTATAGTTTAGAAAGTCGCTCTGCCAGAATAAAATCCGCTCTGGAAACTTTTGGCGACTCAGAGTTCGATGCATCAATGATCAGCATTGAGAAGAGTACTGATGAAAACGACATCTTTTACAAAGAGCAGTTTGTCATGACCGTAACTGCCCAAGATGCCAAGGCTCTTGGTTTAAGTAAGAATGCGGCAACTCAGTACTATACAGATATGCTACTGAGCTTTAACAAAAAAGAGGAAAAAGAAACGCTCGCCTTAAAATCGCTAATTATCAACATAGGCATTGCTCTCTCTATCATAATACTCTTTGTTATTGGGCTTAGGTATTTCAACAGGCTTTTCAGGCTCCTATATATGAAAATCAATGGGCAAAAAGGCAAGCTACTTACAGGGTTCAAGATTAAGACCTATGAATTACTAACTGAGGAAAAACAAGTCTTATTTCTCACCTATGTTGCCAAAGGGCTACGGTTAGCAGTGCTTATCCTCATAATTTATCTTTTACTACCCGTTCTTTTTTCATTGTTTCCATGGACTCAAGACATAGCGACCACACTCTTTGGATATATACTCGACCCTCTCAAAAGCATTGGTTCTAAATTCCTCGACTTTATACCTAACCTACTGACCATTGCTGTCATCTGGTTTGTTACTAGATATATTTTAAAGGTTCTATTATTCTTCAAGGATGAAGTAGCTCGAGGTAAGCTGGAATTACCGGGTTTCTATCCTGAGTGGGCCAAACCCACTTATAATATCATTAAGATACTCGTGATTGCTTTAAGCTTCATAGCCATATGGCCACTCTTACCAATGTCTGATTCAGAGATCTTCAAAGGAGTATCTACTTTCATCGGTCTACTGGTTGCTCTTGGTGGTGCCGGTGCTATTTCAAATGTCATTGCAGGACTCGTAATAACATATATGAGGTCCTTCAAAATTGGAGATCGCGTTAAGATCGGTGATGTAATGGGAGATGTAAAAGAGAAGTCTCTTCTTAATACGAGAATAAAGACAATAAAAAACGAAATCATTACGATTCCGAATTCACAAATGCTCAACAGCCACACCATCAACTATACAACCGCGAATGATGAGGAAGGGCTTATCCTAAATACCACTATTACCATTGGGTATGATGTGCCATGGCGCAAGGTACATGATGTGCTGATCGAGGCAGCGCTGGAAACAGAGTTCATAAAAAAACTGCCTAAGCCCTATGTGTTGCAGACAAGTCTTGATGATTTCTATGTGAGCTATCAGTTGAATGCCAGAACCCGAGAAATCCATAAGATGGCAGTTATCTATTCCGAAATGCATAAAAATATTCAAGACAAGTGCAACGAAGCAGGAATCGAAATTCTGTCTCCTCACTATGGTGCTCAACGTGATGGAAACCATAGCACAATTCCGCAGGAACACTTACCTGACAACTATCAAGCACCGTGGTTTAGACTTAAAAACATTACTGAATAATAGTTCTGTGTGCCTAAAGGTCTGGGCGCTTTAGGCCACAAGGAATTATTACTACTTTTAGACAATGGGCATCAAGCGCAAACTCGACATCATCATTTTTGGTACCGATACTCCTGCTGGAAAAGCATTCGATGTCGGTTTACTGATTGCCATCATACTAAGTGTGTTGGCTGTGATGCTAGAAAGTGTCCAGTCAATCGAAAAGAATTACGGAAATGTATTCAGGGTTGTAGAATGGGTACTGACTGTTCTGTTCTCTCTTGAATACCTTACTCGTATTTACATTACCGAGAGAAAACGAGGCTATATTTTTAGTTTTTACGGCATCATCGATCTCCTTTCTCTATTGCCCAGTTACTTGAGTCTAGTCTTTGCCGGAACACAATATTTGCTAGTCATCCGGGCCCTAAGACTCTTAAGGGTTTTTAGAATTCTCAAGCTCGGCCGTTTCGTTGGTGAAGGAGAACAACTAGCGAGGGCACTCAAATCTAGTCGTCATAAGATTACCGTTTTCATGGCCACAGTGGTAATGCTCGTTATTATGATGGGAACCATTATGTACCTGGTTGAGGGAGGCGAAAATGGCTTTACCAGCATTCCTAGAAGCGTTTATTGGGCCGTTGTGACACTGACAACCGTTGGTTATGGGGACATTGCTCCACACACAGTATTAGGACAGACTATTGCTTCTTTTGTGATGATTCTAGGCTATGCAATTATAGCAGTCCCCACTGGCATTGTTACTGTCGAGCTCGGCAAGGATAAAAAGAAACGAGAGCAAATCATGTGTGAAAACTGTGGCCAAAAAGGACATGATAGCAACGCCATTCACTGCAAATTCTGTGGAGAAATACTAGACGCTTGAAACCATCTAAACTTGATGTTGATTCTCCTAAGGAAGAAATGGCCAATGTGCTAACGCATGCGGTCGGAATTATCTTTGGATATGTAGGAATCGTACTTGTAATTCTCAGGGTACCCTCTCATGAAATCTCTAGGTTCTGGAGCACTATCATATTCTTTCTTAGCATGATTATCCTTTACTCCGCATCAACGGTTTATCATTTCGTTACAGATCAAAAAAGAAAGTACTTGTTTAAGCAATTAGATCATGCAGCCATCTATATTTTGATTGCGGGAACCTTCACTCCATTCGCTTGGGGAGTACTGGGAGAGAAAGCTTTCGGTATCAACATGCTCATAGGCATTTGGGCTATTGCTACTGCCGGCATAATCTTTAAAACCTTCTTTACTGGCCGATTTGAGGCTATTTCTCTGCTCTCTTATCTCGGAATGGGTTGGCTCGGTTTTCTTATGTTTGATCGTATTTCCGAAGAACTCGGCAATCAGGTAGTCAACTTTATGATCTATGGAGGTATTTCCTATACAGTAGGGATCATTTTCTACCTAATGAGAAAGCTGAAATATCACCATGCCATTTGGCATCTCTTCGTGCTCGGAGGCACAGGTTTTCACTATTGGGCAGTGCTTAACTACATTGTGTATTAGTCATACTTCACGTAATCCTCCCACTTATTCAGCACATTACTAAAATCTTCAGGGAGCTCTGAGTCAAACTGCACAAACTTCTTTGTTCTGGGGTGAATAAAGCCCAGAGATTTTGCATGAAGAGCTTGTCTCGGTATCATTTTAAAGGCGTTATCAACAAAGGATTTGTATTTAGAAAACTGAGTTCCTTTTACCACTCTGTCACCTCCGTAGGTAGCATCATTGAACAAGGGATGACCTAAGTGTTTAAAATGAGCCCTGATTTGGTGTGTTCTACCCGTCTCTAGATTGCATTGAATCAGTGAAACATAGCGCAACTCCTTCAGTACTTTGTAGTGAGTTATGGCCGTTCTTCCTCGTGAACCATCTTCGATCGCCACAGTGACTCTTCTATCCTTTTCGCTCCTTCCTAAATTAACGTCAATGGTTCCTTCCTTCTCTTCAGGAGTTCCCCAGATCAGTGCATAATAAGTTCTTTCAATACTATGGTCGAAGAATTGCTTGGCCAGACTCCTCATTGCCATCTCTGATTTGGCGATAACCAAAAGTCCTGAAGTTCCCTTATCAATTCTATGGACCAAACCGGGCCTTCCATCATTGCCTTCCATCGTTGGCAATTGCTGAAAGTGATAAGCCAATGCATTGACCAGAGTACCTGACCAATTGTTATAGGCAGGGTGTACCACCATTCCGGCTTCCTTATTGACGATAAGCAAATCGTCATCCTCATAGACAATATTTAAGGGAATATCCTCCGGGACTAGCTCCGTTTCCCTTGGCGGCTCAGGTAATGCCACAACTATCTCGTCCTCAGGGTGAACCTTGTAGTTCGGCTTAACATCACTGCCATTCACCTTAACAAAGCCCTCCTTAATGCCCTGTTGCACCTTATTGCGTGTAACATTGGGAAGTCGGTCCATTAAGAACTTGTCAATACGATACGGCTCCTGGCCCGGGTCGCAGACAATTCTGTGGTGTTCGAACAATTCACCTTCTTCCAATTCTTCGCTCATGATGCTGCTTTAAAGTCAAGCAAAGATATCACTAACTTCGCAGTGTGGAAATAAAGCCATCACCGGTTCAGGAAATTAAGGAAGAGCTCTTCAAAGAAAAGAATGTCCGAGTATTCATTAAGCGTGAAGACCTGAACCATCCCATAGTCTCCGGGAACAAGTGGCGTAAGCTCAAATACAACTTACAGGAAGCCAAAAATCAAGAACATCAAACGCTCCTGACTTTTGGGGGTGCTTACTCCAATCATATTTATGCAGTGGCTGGTGCCGGTAAAGCTTATGGCTTCGAAACGATAGGAATTATTCGGGGAGAGGAGATTCCTCCCTTGAATAAAACACTGAGTTTCGCAGTTTCTTGTGGAATGAAATTGCACTATCTCAACCGTAGTGACTATCGTGAGAAGAATGCAAGAAATGTCAAGCAAACATTACATAATTTGTTTACGCCCTTCTATGAAATTCCGGAAGGAGGCACCAACAACCTAGCCATTAAGGGCTGTACGGAGATCATTCAGGAGCTGGAACACGACTATGACCACTACTGTCTCTCAGTGGGCACGGGAGGCACTATTTCAGGCATTATTCAAGGACTCAAAGGCAGCTCAAATGTGGTAGGCTTTTCTTCACTAAAAGGATCATTCTTGACTTCAGAAGTAAAAAAACTGAATTCAGAGTACTCTGATAATTTATATGAGAACTGGCAAATCAATAACGATTTTCATTTTGGGGGATATGCCAAGACTAAGCCTGATTTATTAGAGTTTATGGAAGGCTTTGAAAGTAGGCAAGGTGTATTGCTCGACCCAGTTTACACGGGTAAAGCCATGTATGGGCTATACCAACTTATCCACAATGATCATTTCAATTCAGGAGATAGAATTCTCTTCATCCACACGGGTGGACTGCAGGGCAGAAAGGGCTTCGGACTATAACTAATTCAGAGGTGAGCCACCCCAGAGTTTCGTGTACTCTTCACAGTGTACTATGATGGTTTTGTACTGGCTAATGTCTATTGAAGACGGAATGTCATAAGTCGCAGCGCCCTTGTAAGCACTAAGCTTGGCAACAAAGACGGGGTCACCTTTCTTTAATGCATTCTTACTTTCAATATCATCAAGTGCTGCCTTTGAAAGAAAAATTTTCAAGTCGGGGGCCTCTTTTGCTTTAAAGTCATCAGCAAATACAACCTGATGCGTGTCTCCAGATTTCACAATCTTCCAAGAACCTTCAAAAGTTGTCCAACGGCTGTAATTGTCAAATTCTCCTTGATAAACGACTTCTTGTTGATTTAGAAATGAGAGAGAAGCAAAAATTAAAAGGGTCGAGATGGTCTTCATGATATGAAAATTTCACTCATAACGTCATGTGGAAACAAATTCGTTCCATCAAGACTATCGCTTGAAGTACTAAGAGAGCAAGTCTTCAAATACTTCTCTCAACTTACCGAAGGGCTTGATGGCAATGGCCCTGCCCTTTAAGTCAAGGCCTTTTACATTGTACTTGGAGATGTATATTTCTTCAAAGCCAAGCTTCTCTGCTTCTGAAATTCGATTTTCAATACGATTAACTGCCCTAATCTCACCACCCAAGCCAACCTCCGCAGCAAAGGCTACTTTTTCAGAAATAGCCACATCATGATAAGAACTGACAAGGGAGGCGCAAACAGCTAAGTCTAAAGCAGGCTCTTCTATTCTTATGCCACCAGCAACATTTAAGAAAACATCTTGGGCACTAAAACGCAGACCTCCGCGCTTCTCAAGAACTGCCAATAGCATATTAAGTCTCTTACTATCAAAGCCCGTTGTACTTCTCTGAGGGGTGCCATAGGTGGCAGAGCTTACTAGAGATTGTATTTCGATCAACAATGGACGGTTTCCTTCAATGGTTGCTCCAATAGCCACACCAGTCAAATCCTCAGCCCTCTGTGAAATAAGGATCTCAGACGGGTTCGAAACCTGACGAAGACCAGACTCTTGCATTTCGTAAATACCGAGCTCGGAAGTCGAGCCAAATCGGTTCTTTACTGTCCGTAGAATTCTATAGGTTAAGTGACGATCACCCTCAAATTGCAATACAGTATCTACCATATGCTCGAGAATTTTAGGCCCCGCAATGCTTCCGTCTTTGGTAATATGACCCACTAAGAAAACAGGTGTATTGGTCTCTTTGGCAAACTTCATTAGTTCACCTGTACACTCTCTTACTTGAGAAACTGATCCTGCAGCCGATTCTATGCGGTTGGTATGCAAGGTCTGAATGGAATCAATGACCAGCACCTGAGGTGACATTTCCTTGATTTGACTAAAAATATTCTGAGTGCTGGTTTCTGATAGAATAAAGCAGTTATCACTTTGGACTCCGATACGATCGGCACGCATCTTTATCTGCTGTTGACTTTCCTCACCAGAAACGTAAAGGACTTTGGTCTTCGCAGAGCTTAAGGCCACCTGAAGCATTAATGTCGACTTGCCAATTCCCGGTTCTCCCCCAATCAGCACAAGCGAGCCTGCGACAATTCCTCCGCCTAAAACACGATTCAATTCAGCGTCTTTCGTGACTAACCTTCGTTCGGCACCCTTCTCAATTTCTTTAACGTTGACCGGTTTTTGCTTAAGGGTTGGTTGGTCGGTATCTCGCCAAGAAGTTTTAGCCGGGTCTCCTTTTTCGATTACTTCTTCAACATAGGTATTCCACTCATTACACGAAGGGCACTTACCAATCCATTTTGCTGAATTGGCGCCACAATTTTGACAGATGTAGACGCTTTTTACCTTGGCCATTGACTAGCAATATAAACGATTTTCATACCCTAAGCGAGCAGCTCGGAAATGTCTTCGGTTGTAAGTTTTTTGATAAAGCTTTCCTCAGTAGAAATAAGGTCTGAAGCCAGTTTAAGTTTGTTCTTCTGCAAAGCCAATATCTTCTCTTCTACCGTATCTCTGGCGATAAATTTATAGGTAAACACTGTCTTTTTCTGTCCAATCCTATGGGCACGATCCACCGCTTGCTCTTCGATGGCTGGGTTCCACCATGGGTCAAGTAAAAAGACATAATCAGCTTCGGTCAGGTTGAGCCCTAGCCCACCAGCACGAAGGGAAATTAAGAAAAGCTTAATGTCCTTATTGTTTTGGAAAGCATCAACTTGACCTTGTCGATCTTTAGTGGTGCCATCCAAGTAGGCGTACGACATGCCTTTGTCATCAAAGTACTTGCGTACAATGGTCAGGTGCTTCACGAACTGACTGAAGATTAAGATTTTATGTCCCTCACTCAAGGCCGACTCGATCATGTAGCGAATATCTTCGAGCTTACCTGAATCACCCTCAAAATCCTCTTCTACCATTCTTGGGTGATTTGCAATCTGACGCAGCTTAGTCAAGCCTTGTAACAAAAGGAGTTGAGATTTTTTGATCCCGCTGGACTCAATCGTATCAAGAATTTTGTTTCGGTAATATGACTTTACCTCTTCATACTTTTCGGCTTGCTCAGGAGACATTTCACTGAATTTGACACTCTCGATTTTCTCCGGGAGGTCTTTAGCCACTTGTGATTTATGCCTTCGCAAAATGAATGGCTTAATGATCACATTAAGCTTCCGAGTCTTCTGAACATCTTGCTTCTTCTCAATAGGCAATTGAAATTCATTCTTGAAGTACTTTTCGGCACCCAGAAGACCAGGGTTAACGAAACTCAGCTGAGACCAAAGGTCCATGGTGCTATTTTCCAATGGCGTACCCGTCAAAATCAGACGGTGCCTTGATTTAAGCTTACCCACAGACTTAGCTATGAGCGAACCTGGGTTCTTAATCGCTTGCGATTCATCGAGAATCACATAGTTGAAATAGAACGAATTGAGAATATCAATGTCGATGCGAGTAATGCCATATGAGGTGATCACCAAGTCATAATTGGCAAACTGCTCAGGGTTTTTATCACGTTGCGTCCCTGCGTAAATGAGTACCTTAAGATTAGGTGTAAATTTTGACGCCTCCAATTGCCAGTTATAGATCAATGAGGTGGGCATAATCAACAAAGACGTTTGTATGGCGCCTTCACTTTTTTGGGACTGTAAGAGGGCAAGCGTCTGTACTGTTTTACCAAGCCCCATATCATCTGCTAGGCACCCTCCAAAACTGTATTCTGCCAAAAAGCGCATCCAGTTATAGCCTGCCTTTTGATATGGTCTGAGTTCTCCCTTAAATTCTTTGGGCAAGTCATAGTCTTCGATTTCCTCAAAACCCTGAAGTTTTTGAAGCTTTCGGTCCATCGAAACCTGCGCCAACTGCCCGTTTCTAAGGTCTTCGACTAGGGAGAGGTGATGCTTTCTCAATTTTAGGTTTTGGCCATGGCCATCGTCTTCCATAAAAGCGAAAAGCTCTGCATAATCAGTCAACCACGCTTCTGGAATAACAGCGATCTCTCCATTTGGAAGCTTTATCTCTTTGCTCTTTTTGTTGATCAGTTTTCGAAGCTCATTAAAGGAGATCTCGAAGTCTCCAAAGCGTACAACAGCGTGAATGTCGAACCAGTCTATACTCTCATTTACCTTGATTTCCAGCGAAGACTCACCAACAAAGTATTTCTTGCGTTCAGCATCTGTCTGCTTGACGCTAATATCATATTGCTCGAGTACATCCGCATTGTCCTTTAACCAGGAAAAAGCCCTGCCCCTTGACATAGCCACACGCCCATTCTGAAACTTTAAACCAGAATCTAGGAGCTTTTGTACCAAGTCTATTTCGGTATCGGCATCACGCCTGACTTTGTGAAAAACATAGGAATCGTTCTTCTTTTCAAGCTTTACTGAGGAGTTAGGCGCATTCTCATAAGGAAATTGATAAGGGCCGTAGTCAAAGCTAAGTTTGAATAGAATCTTACTCTCTTCCTCCTCGGCATTCGCCTTGCCATTAGTTCCAAAAAGTTCTCCATTAGTTGTTTGAACAAGTTCTGAGAACGAAATGACTGGTTTTACCGGATAACTCTCTGTATTGATGTCAAACCCTTTGGCATAAACGTCAAAGGAAGCCACCAATTGGGTCACAAACTTTTCGTAGTAGGTCTCTTCCACCTTCCTAGGCACAACAATGAACTTCTTGTTGAGAAAAGGTCTCAGTTTCTTACCATCTACATTTTTAGCAAAGCGCAAGAGTTTATTACCAACAATGAGCCAAGCCGGTTCATGACAAACCAAGAATGAACCATTGTACTGCCACTCCACTTTTTCCCCTTTGTGTTTCATGGTTGGGAAGTAGTGGGTGTTATCATCGTTTCTTCTAAAGTGAAAGAGCACTGTCGCCTTTTCGTCCTCCCAAGAAAGTTCTTTCCAAGCTGGCTCACCGTCACGGCCCATCTCAAAAATTCTCTTGCCTCCTAAACGTTCAAGTATTTTCGCCCTTCTATGCTCAAGGTGGTGGTGTATTGTTTCTTGAAGGGCCTTGTCTCCTTTCTCCTTGTCATAAACTTTGAAAAAAAAGTCCGCTGGCTTAACCCTTTGCTTATAGAACTTGAGTACTATCGACTCTTGCTGCATTTCATCCATAAGCTTAATAAGCTCATAGTCGGTCTCATTGAGGCCGGCTGCAAATTCCTTTGCGTTTTTTGATGAAATATTCTGGTGTTGGAGCGTGAGACGTCCCTTTTCATCCAATTGAACTACAAATGATTCAAACAGATATCCAAGGTATTCGTGCTCATAGAGTGAGTAAATTAATTGGAACGGTTGAGCAGTTGAAACCTTCATTTGAATCTTGAGCGAATCGCAAATTAAAGATTTCTCTCAAAGGGAAAAACTGTCTCGTGTAAAGTAAGATTAATTTAATCTAAGTAAGCGATTGGGTTTACTTTTGAAGCCAGAACTGCTGGTCGATAAGCGGTCAAAATAGTGATGATCGTTATGCTCAAGCCTACCATTATAAAATCTGTCCAGATGATCTTTACCGGGTAGGCTTGATTGACTGCGTTAGACATACCCAGCCCAATTAACTCATAGGTTTGCTGTAACCAACAAAGGAATAGGCCCAATAGTAAGCCCACCACGCTACCCAGAATGGCAATGATGATCCCTTGTTTTATAAAGATGCCTTTGACAAGGTTTTTGGTAGCACCAAAGGCAAAGAGTACCGACATATCTCTGCGCTTCTCAATTGCTAACATAGACAAAGAGAAGAAGATGTTGAAGGAGGCAATCAGTGTAATAAATGTAAGGGCGATGTATACAAACAGCTTCTCAATTTTTACGGCCTTCAAAAGCTCAGAATGTTGTTCATCGCTATCCAGCACGCGATAGTCTTCCCCTAGAAGCGCCTTTAGTTCTTTCTTAATGCGACCCAGGTTTTCACCATCTCCAATGTAAACCTCAACAGATGTTCGCTCATCTTTATAGCCTAAAACTCTTTTGGCTGCTTCAATGGATGTCATTACCAATGACTCGTCATAAGCCTGTTCTACACTGAAGACTGCCGAGGGCTTTACTTTGGTTCTTCTCACAGAATTGGTTGTAAAACTTGCTTCAGGCCTGAGGTTTCGCGGATAGACAATTTCAATCTCAAACAGATCATTATCCAACAAAATGCCCAATTCATAGGCAACACCTGCCCCTAGAATTGCAAAATTCACGTCATTTTCTCTCAATTTCAGTTCACCTTGCAGCAGAAAGGTATCCAGCTTATTGGCCTGCAAGTAACTCTCTTCAATGCCCTTAATCCTCACCACCACTTGCTGATCGCGATATGACACCAGCGCGTTATCTTCAATGACCTGTGCTGTATTGGTAACTCCTGAAATCTGCGTGATCTCTTCGATGAAGTCTTCAGATACCTCGAAAGACTTTCCCTTAACTGATTCAATCTTCAGGTCTGGGTCGAATGTCTGATACACAGATCTTAATACATCTTCTAACCCATTAAAAACGGAAAGGACCACAATGAGTGCCATGGTACCGATCGCCACGCCAATCATAGATACCCAAGAGAGCACCTGAATAAAGTTTTTGGTCTTTTTAGAGGTAAAGTAACGCCTTGCTATGAAGCTGGAGACATTCAATCTTCTTCTGGTTCTGATGATTCGTCCTTAGGAATTTCCAAAGAGCCGAGAATCTCATCCATTCTTGAAGCAGTTTCCGCTGTGCTGTCGTTAAAGAAAGCCAGTTCAGGAATAACCCGCACATCCTTGCCGATAGCCCTTCCTAGTGATCCTCTAATTCGGGATTTTACGCTATTTAAAAACTCCAATGACTCGTTAGTCGCGCTTACAGGAAAGATGCTGATGTACAGTCGTGCTAAACCCAAGTCAGGGCTCATCTCCACGTCTGTGACGGTAACTAGCTTTCCCAAAAAATTTGCAGAGTAGTCCTGTTGAAGAATCTGACTCACCTCTTTCTGAATAAGCTTAGAAAATTTCTGCTGCCTTTTGCTTCCTGCCATTTTGCAAATATCTGATATAATTATTGATTTTCCTTCCAGCCTAATTTTTAGCTTATTTGCACAGTCTTTTAAACCCAGATATTGCTCAGCTACTTTAAGAAAAACGACCCCTACCGAATTGTTGGACTGTTAATGATACTAATAGTCACAAGGATAACGTTTTTCTTCTTCTTCAAAACGGAAGATTGGGTACTAACCATTGATTCTGAAGGTCCCTTGTCGAACGAAACCATTCACTCTGGACCTATAACGAACCTGCTCTTTATGGTTGTTTCTTTCTTTAACACCGAGGTGCTGGACACTCTTTTGGCAGGAACGCTTATTCTACTCAATGGCATTCTGCTGAACTCAATATTTATCAGAAACGCATCCTTTCAGGAAAGCTCCTATGTGCCTGCTTCGATGTACATAATTCTTATGAGTGCCTCAAAGGACTTTTACCACTTGAGTCCAGCGTTGGTGGGGAGTAGCTTTCTTCTAATCTCGCTCAACTTCTTGTTCTACCATATTAAGTATAGAGGTACCGAAGAAAATATAATCAGTACTGGCTTCACCATAGGTCTTGCTGCACTCTGTTACTATCCGTTTATGTGGATATACATCATGGTGTTAATTATTTATCTGCTCTACTCTGGTACTATAACACGCAGGTATTTTCTATTGACCTGGGGATTTGTCTTACCCCTACTGATCACATGGCTTATCTTCTTTGTATTAGACAAGGGTGATCAATTCCTTAACACGCTGTTTTCTGGAAGTGTAGACCATCAAATCTTGGGTGAATTGTTAGAGCAGTCTCTGATTGTTTATGGCTTTGCTCTGGCCTTGAGTTTGGTAGCCGCCATTCAAAATTTTGCAGGTCAGGGGATGACCAATCATCAAATACTAGTTCAGAAAGCTATGAGCTGGGTTGGCTTCTTCGGAATACTAGCTTTTGCCATTTTCGGATTCAATAACTTAGCTGCTTTGGTCTTGGTAATACCGGCCATGGCTTATTTCTGCACCAAATTGTTTGCCGACCTATCTAAGAAATATGTGGGAGAGTTACTCTTTTTGGGTATCGTGGCCGTAGCCATCGCAACTATAGTACTCGGCTACTGACAACTAATTTTGTCTACCCTTCTTTCGTGTCTGCCTCCTTCGAAGTCTGTAGTCAAAAAGGTAGAAACCATTTCTTGCGCTAAATCATAGTCAACAAACCTGGCTGGAATACAAACCACATTTGCATTGTTATGCTGTCTGGAAAGTGCTGCTAAGTCATTTTGCCAAACTAAGGCTGCCCTGATCCCTTGGTGTTTATTGGCAGTCATACACACACCATTACCGCTTCCACAAATTGCAATACCGCAGTCCAATTCACCATTTTCGATCGCAGTGGCCATCGGGTGGATATAATCGGGGTAGTCAACAGAATCCGTAGAATTTGGTCCGAAGTCCTTCACCTCATATCCATTGTCTTTCAAGAAGGATACTACTTTATCCTTGTACTCAACCCCAGCATGATCGCCACCAATTCCTACTTTTTTCATAATCGTCTTTTTTCTATTCTCTTTTGGACTCTTCTAGATATGATAATACTGATCTCGTAAAGGAAGGTCAGTGGCATCGCAATCAATACTTGGCTAATGACATCGGGAGGCGTAATAATGGCCGATATGATCAATATAACCACAATAGAATGCCTTCTGTATCGCTTCATCAATTTAGGCGTGATAATTTCAGCCTTTGACAAAATGTAGGTGACCACGGGTAACTGAAACATCAGGCCACAAGCCAATGTCAATGTGGCTACCATCCCAATAATTGACGATAAATCAAAGATATTGTCAATTTTGATGCTCAGCTCGTAGTTGTAGAGAAAGTTGAAACTAAGCGGAGTCACTATAAAGTACCCGAAAAGTACCCCCAGTAAAAACAAGAATGTTACCACCACCACAACTCCACGAGATGCCTTCTTTTCAGTGTTACGAAGACCTGGTTTAACGAATCTCCATACCTCCCAGAAGGTATATGGAAACCCAAGGATCAAGCCAACCACCAGTGAGGACTTAATATGCCATACAAACTGTCCTGTAACGGTTCTGTTCTGGATTACCATATCCATATCTCCTAAACAGAGCGCTGGGGTATTGATCAGTTCGGCCAATCGGCATAACTGTTGGTATGTCCAGAAATTTGACTGAGTTGGGCCAAGAATGGTCTCGAAAATAATATCCTTGAACAAGAAGGCAGCTATGGAAAAAATAAATACTGAGGCTGCAGCACGAACTAAATGCCACCTAAGTTCTTCTAGGTGGTCAAGGAACCCCATTTCCTTTTCTTGCTGATCGTCTTGTAGTTGGTCTAGTGCCAATTATGCTTTAAATAATGGGTATTGATTCATCCAGGCATTCACTTCTGCCTTTACACTTTGAAGGTTAGCCTCGTTTTCCGGGTCCAACAGCACTCTGTCGATATACTCAACGATTCTTTCCATATCTGCCTCCACCAAACCACGTGTAGTAACTGCAGCGGTACCAACCCTCATTCCTGAAGTAACGAATGGCGACCTATCATCAAAAGGTACCATGTTTTTGTTAATCGTAATATCTGCCAAGCCTAGTGCTTTCTCTGCGAGTTTACCTGTAAGTCCTTTCGACCGCAGATCTATTAGCATCAAGTGGTTATCTGTTCCGCCAGAAATCAGATCGTAACCCTTGTTCACAAATGCCTGCGCCATAACACTCGCGTTTTTCTTTACTTGAAGCACATACTCCATGTATTCATCGCTGAGCGCTTCACCAAAAGCGACAGCTTTAGCGGCAATTACATGCTCTAATGGACCTCCTTGAGTTCCCGGAAAAACACCACCATCTAAGAGCTGAGACATCATCTTGACATCGCCCTTCATGGTTTTATGACCCCATGGGTTTTCAAAGTCTTCGCCCATCATAATCAAACCACCCCTAGGTCCCCTAAGTGTTTTATGGGTTGTTGTGGTCACAATATGGCAGTGCTCCAATGGATCGCTGAGCAAACCTCTTGCGATTAGGCCTGATGGGTGCGAGATGTCTGCCAATAGTATGGCTCCAATCTCATCCGCAACTTCTCTCAAAGTGGCATAATCCCATTCTCTACTGTAGGCAGAAGCGCCACATATAATCATTTGAGGTTTCTCTTTCCTGGCAGTCTCCACCACCTTATGCCAATCGATAAGGCCCGTCTCTTTTTCTACTCCATAAAAGAAGGGTTGATAAAGCTTACCCGAGAAATTAACTGGAGATCCGTGTGTCAAATGCCCACCATGTGAGAGATCAAAACCCAAGATTTTGTCGCCCGGATTTAAGCAGGCTAGCATGACCGCAGCATTGGCCTGTGCACCTGAGTGTGGCTGAACATTGGCCCAAACCGCTCCAAAAAGTTCTTTGGCACGATCAATTGCTAGGTTTTCGATTTCATCGACTACCTCACATCCACCGTAATATCTTTTTCCAGGAAGTCCCTCTGCGTATTTGTTGGTCAAAACCGAGCCCATGGCTTGAATGACCTGAGGTGAAGCGTAGTTTTCTGAGGCAATTAGTTCGAGCCCTTCGGTTTGTCTTTTCTCTTCTTTTGATATCAGATCAAAGACGATTTGGTCTTGCTGCATTCAATAATGTTTTGTCAAAAATACGCTTTGGTTCAGTAATTACCAATGGCATTTGCTGCGAAGATTTCAGGGAAATTAAGGAAGTCTATTTAAGCCTGTTTTGTATCAGGTTTGATGCTCAAAACAGACATAATAGTTTCAAAAACCTGACCTTGGGTGAATGGTTTTCCGATATAACCATCCAGCTTGTGTGCTTCGACTTTCTCTTTTACCTCATCATAGGCAAAAGTGGTGTAGGCTAAAACAGGAACAGGGCTGTTTTTGAATTGCTCAGTCTCATGCAAAAGCTTGGTAGCCTTGTAGCCATCGATGCCGGGCATGTGCAAATCCATTAGAACGAGATTAATCGAACCCGTAGAAAATTTTTGAATTCCTTCTTTGGCAGAAAGCGCTTTGATAGAATTCGCTCCAAACTTGCTGAGTGTCTTTTCTGCAACAATTAGATTTATTGGGTTATCATCAATTACAAGGACAGTTATGTCTGATAAAACCTTGCTTGAAGTCGTTTCTTTTTTCTCAACACCCTCCACGAACTCATCGTCCATTGGTTGGATTTTGTTGTCAATCAAAAAATACGACTTGGCACCCATAAATAAGTTGCTTGTATGTTATTAATGATTAGGGGATTGCAAATGTCACCCTTTTAGTGGACATTTTTTTTACCGAGGCCAAAAAACCTCTCTAAATGTGCCTTTTTTTAGTATATATTGTCTTTTACCTTTTTGATAATGAGAATTGCTCCCGGACATGAATTTTTTTTAAAAAAAACCCTCTCTTTTGGGTGACCTTTTAATTGCCTAATCACTAAAGAAGTAGAGCATGAGTGTAAACTCGTTGATCTTACGATTGCGGAACGGTGATCGTACTGCACTTGAGGACATTTACAAAAAGTATAGAGCCAGCTTTTTAAAGTGGATTACCTATACCCACAAGTGCACCGATGACGAGGCTGTTGATATTTTTCAATACTCCATACTCTCCTTCTACGAAAACGTTCTAGAAGAGTCGTTTGAAGAAATGAACGAAGCAGGGATTAAGACTTATCTCTACTCTATAGGCAAGAATAAACTACTCGCGGATTCGCGAAAGAATTCTAAGATTTCTTATCAAGAAGAAATTGACGAAGATGAACTCTTCGAAGTCCTAGAAGAAGATGATTCGGAGAAAGAGGTCAGACTTAACAAAATCAAGAAGCTCGTTTCCGAGCTGGGAGAACCCTGTAGTGAAATATTAAGACTTTTCTATTTCAGCAACCTTAGCAACGATGAAATTGCTGAGGTGATGAGATATAAAAATGGAAACACTGTGAAAAACTTAAAATACAAGTGTATCCAAAGAATAAAGAATCAACTATAGGTAAACCCTTATGATGAGCAATTTTGATCTGCTAGACAGGTATTTTTCCAATGAGCTTGACAAAAGCGAACTCAAGGCTTTCAATGAAAGGCTAAAAACTGACCCCCAATTCAATCAGGAATTCCAGGAGATCAAAGAAATTAAACTTGCCGTTAAGCTAGAAGCGCGCAAGAATATTAAGTCCTTATTTACTGACATCGAGGACTCCCTCAACCAAGAAGAATTGACTACCAACAATCAGACTGCTATGAAAAGAATGTTAACCGTGGCTGCCAGCTTGATACTTATGGTATCGGTCAGCTACTTTGTCCTAAACGGGAGCGGGCAACCGTCACCGAAGGACGTATTTACTGAATATTACAAACCCTATAATAACCTGAACGGACAAGTCAGGGGCGAATCAATAAATACTGAATCAATGAGTGCTGCTGCGTACAGTGCTTATGATGCCGGTAACTACGCTCTTGCTGTTGAAAACTTCGAAGTATTAGTAGAAGTTGAGAAGACAGCCGAAAACTATTTCTATATGGGTATTGCCAATATCGAAATCGGTAATTATGAAACTGCCGTTAAGAGTTTAAATACTACGCTTAACAACTTCTCCACTTTCAAAGACCAATCTAAGTGGTACTTGAGTATGGCCCTTTTAGCTGATAAGAAGGAGGAAGAAGCTTTGTCTTCACTAATTTCCTTGTCTATGAAAAAGAATTCATATTCAAAGAGAAGCAAAGAGGCCTTAACTAGCCTTGGGTTTGACGGTCTAGACAATGAACCTGATGGTGGCCCTGCTGTAGAAGTTATTGTGAGGCCTGATGATTCGGAAGGTGGAGATAGTCCTGACGGGTCTATGGGCAAACGCCAAATCCAGTTTGGTGAAGTCAAAAGCCTTTTAACCGGAGATTTTTATAGATTTCACAATGAAACACCAATCAAATCTCTTGAGGAAGGAGACTATGTTGAGTTTATTATCTTGAAAAAAGGTAGTGGTAGGAAATCCAAAGGCTGGGCCTTTATATTAGATAGTGTTTATTAAGAATCTTTATTTCACACACATATACACGCGAGAAGAAGGGCTATATAGCCCTTTTTCTTTTTATTAAGAGTAGGGCAATAATGGTTAACAAGGATAGGGCAGCTATCGATAAAAGAGTTACTTGACCTAAAGTCCAACCGCTCTTTCTCTGATCTTTTCTAACATTCTCACCAAGTTGAAGAAATGCCGCCCAATAATATGGATGAGCTGAATACTCGTCACTTCTTTCCAAGTAATTGAGCTTAGCCTGGCGCAATGACTCATTAATCGTGTGACTCTCCCTAAACGATTCGTACATGTCAACCATTATTTCAGATGTAATTTGATCATTCACTTTCCAAAGACTCATTACGACAGACGGGACTCCTACCAAAGCAAAGCCCCTCGCAATACTGAAGGTTCCTTCTCCTTTATTCAAAACTCCTATACCACTTTCACAGGCACTTAGCACGGCAAGCCTAGCTCTTAAATCAGCTCTATAGAGATCATCTGTGTTAAGGATATTATCTTCTTGGCCATTAAAGATCAGACTTGATTCGTACCTACTTACAGTGTCTGCTTGCCCATGAATAGCAAGATGCAAAATATCATAATCCTTTGCTTTATCTAAAAATTCTGTCTTTGTGCCATTTGCACCGATGAGGTATGTCCCTGGCACTGATGCCTCCAAAAATCGTATCTCTTTTTCAGTACCAGGAAGAGATTCATATGAGCCTCGGTCGTATGAAGTTTCTCCTTCTTGTTTAAACCCAATACCCAATAGCCCTTTTCCAGCTTTATCCTTATCCCAAGAATTCGACAACAATTGTGTTGACAGTTGATATTGAACGCTGAATTGTTTGACTAGGTAACTCAGCTCGTCAAAGCTTGAAGGACCCCCTTCCATAACCAACGTTTCAAAAGGGAGCCTTGACAGTATCTCGTCTGGAACAATAATCAAGTGTCCAGACTCAATGTCCAGTTCATCAAAGGTAGGACGCAATAGTTTATCAAAAACACTAGCTGATTCGTTGTGAAATACTGTTGCTTGACCCCTAATCTCTTCCGCTTTTGGCGCTTTTGAAACCAACGCAATTACCTGCTCTATTGATGCCAGAAGTTGTTCATCAAGTTTAACCCGATTAAAAGATTGTCGATCATCAATTTTGGCCAGAATATATATGTCTTCCTCACCGTAAAAGAACTCAACTAGCGCCTGACTTTTTTTAAGGTTCGGAGTTTTACTGTTGTTCAGGAGTTCTACAAATGAGTTTTTGCTGTCAAATTGAGTAAGTAAAAATTCAACAGTATCCCTTACCTCTTGAACATCATTCCTTGCCAGCAATAACTGGTCGTTTATCGTAATGACCGAATCACTTGTAACAGACTTGTCGATAAGGCCGTCAAAGATTTTTTGAAGTCTTTCAACATTGTTTTTGGCTTTAAAAAACAGTTCTTTGATATCAATATTCAATTGATCATTATTCACTAGGTCAAATTCATTTGACTGTTCCAGAAATAATATAGCCTTACTGTTGCTTGCAAAGCCCATTGCATCATTGAAGTATTCTTTATTTCCCGTGGACTTATATAATTTGAAAGAAATATCCAGCCCATTCTCATAAAGCCTCTTGAAGTTCTCGCTCAAAAAAAGCTTGCCTTGGGTTGCAAGAAGTTCTTTTCTCCTACTTAAAAGTAGTTTGTGAGTCTCAAGAATATATTTTCTAGAAGATAGAAGAGCTTCCTCCGTGGAATAATCATTAAAGGCAGCATTCTTCATACTCGATGCCTTTTTCTGTAGTATCCTTAGGTCTTCGTAAGAGAAGTCAACGTTTTCCGTTGGGGGAAACCCGTGAAGTTCAGATGTATATGACGGGATACTATTTCTTAGGGCTGAATCATACATTATCAAAGATTCTTTCCAGTCTCTCTTATTGAAATAATAATCCCCAAGGTGTTTGTAGTTAACTCTTAAGTTAGAATTTGGGCTCGTCACTAGATTCTTCATTTCTGCCAATGACTCGTCCAAGAATCTTTTTCCTTTCTCATCGGCTCCTAAATTTAAATAGCAAAGGCCAAGGTTAATTTTTACTTGGGCCCTGAACCTGAGACTATTTCTAATAGTGTTTCCCCTACTATCCTCAATGGGTAATTCAATCGCTTTAGTCAGAAAAGGTAGTGCCTTTTGTGGTTTACCAACGGCCATATAAGCGATGCCCATCAGATTGTTGAAGGAATAGTATTCTGGCATTTGATTCCTTGGAATTTTCTCCACCAGAGGCATTGCTTCTTCCCCTATATCAATTGCTCTTCGATGATCCTTCTTGTTATAGAGAACTCGTGCCAAGTAATACTGAGATTCGGCAAAATACCTATCAGAAACTTCTTCACGATGATCTTTAGCATATTTATATCCTTGAATCGCATAAGACAGAGCTTGCTCAAAGTCTCCTTTTTGGGTATAAATTGTAGGATAGCTCTGAAGCAGAATTAAGATTTCATCTCTGCTAGGTGTTGGTTTCAATTCTTCTAGTTCCACAAGCTTATCCAAATACTTCAAAAGAGTATCTTGACTTCCTTCAGAATACTGATAGGCATAGTACTTGTACTGTATTAGTCTATTGTACCCCGCTGAGTCATATTGAACAGCATTGTCATAATACACTAGGGCAGTATCAAAATATGATCGTGCTTGATAAAAGTTCCCCAGCCTATGGTCCAATACCCCTCTTGTGTAGTATGTCCTCGAAATTAGTATATGCTCTTTTGGTAACTCAAGTTGCGCTAACCTAATAGCCTCTTCAATTGTGTCAATAGCCTGATCATACTTATTTAACCTCCTCAAAGCCAAAGCCTTTTTTTCCATAGCATAGACGATCTCCTCATAGTTTTGCTGTGCTTCTGCCTGAGTAATGATGGCTTCAAAAGCAGCTAAGGCTTCTGGGTATTTTCTTTGACTATAAAGTTGTTGGGCGGCTTCTAAATCAGGGGTGGAATAGGAGTACTTCGACTTTAGCGCAAGCTCTTGTGCTAGCGATAGGCTTTGGGTAGCAATCAATAAGAGCATCGAGGCCAAAAATATAGTGGCCTGGTGGTATATTCTGTACACTTTAACTAGTCGAGGTGAATCTAATTGAAGATACGAACATTCATGCAACATACAAACAAGTGTTAGGCACTAACATTTAGCTGTATTTGATGTTATCCTCTTATGAATGTCAAGGTGACCACAAAAGTCAATCAGGCTTTACCATTGGTTAAAGCTGGTTTTAATGAGGAGCTATTTTTGAAGTTAAACCCTCCATTTCCCTCCGTATCATTATTGAGATTCGATGGTTGCGGTTCTGGCGATATTGTAGAGCTATTGCTTGACTTTAAACTAGCAAAGCAGAAATGGGTCAGTGAAATCACCTATGATAATGAGACACCTGAGCGATTCGAGTTTATCGATGAGGGTATCGTCTTGCCTTTTCCCTTTAGTTATTGGAAGCACCATCATATACTAATTGGCAATGCTGAAGGGTGCGAAATAGTTGATAGCATAGAGTATAAAGCAAAAAACAAATTAATCACCATTCTTCTTTATCCTTTATTATTATTGCAATTCGTTTATCGAAAACCAGTATATAGACGAGTCTTCAAATAAAACTAAGGGTATGAATACTCCGTTAGTGTTAATTAGTTGGCCTTGGCGCCATACAACCAAAATCATTACCATGCGATATACAATACTGACACTCGCGCTTTTATTTTCAATTAATAGCTTTGCCCAAAACTCTCTCGGATTCTCTTTCGATGATGGCAAGCAGTATGTTGAATTGAGCTTCAAAGATGAAAGTAACCTCATTGTTGTCCCAATTCTCGTGAACGGGGAGGGCCCTTTCAATTTTATTCTAGATACTGGCTCTGAGTCAGGCATGATCTTCGATCGTTTTGTGATTGCGGATAATAATCTGGCTAACGCCAGAACGATTCCTATTTATGCCGGAAATGGTGACAAAATCACTGATTTAATTGTCGCTAGTAACCTCAGTATAAAATTAAATGGTGTTAGCGGAAAAGATCAATCCATGCTTTTGCTAGAAGAATCTGGAAAAGATATCCGTAACGTATTAGGTGTTGAGGCACATGGAATTCTAGGTTCTGAGCTATTCAATCGCTTTGTGGTGGAAGTGGATTACGCAAATGAAAAGCTTCGCCTTTACGAGCCTGACAAATTCAAGGCACCAAAAGGATTCCGTAAAGTGGATGTTGAGATCCGTGATTTTCGCCCATACATCGAGGCTCAAATCAAGCAGAAGGGTCAGAAAAAACAGAACGTTAACCTATTGATCGATACTGGTGCGAGTAGTGCCCTATTTTTAGATCAGGAGCGTCATGAAGAGATTGTGCTACCAAAGCACACCATTGATCATTCTTTGGGAAGTAGCCTCATTGGCGAACTACAAGGCAAAGTGGGGAGAGTACAAGGACTTCGTTTTGGAAGGCGATTCAGGTTTACTAAGGTTGTGACTTCATTTCCTGAAAACTGGCAGGTGAAGAGAGTGGTAGACGGAATCGAAGGAAATGCCAAACAAATCAAACGTTACGGCACTATTGGTTCTGATGTCTTATCTCGCTTCAATGTCATTTTTGACTACCTCAATGAGGCCATTTACTTGAAGAGAAACGATGATTATAAAAACACCTTCAAGTTCAATACTGCTGGTTTCACTTTTAGCGCATCAGGAGAAGAGTTGAATAGATACTTTGTAGCTGACATTATTCCAGATTCTCCAGCCATGATAAAGGGTTTGAAACCTGGCGATGAGATAATTTCAATAGGTGATAAGCCTGTTTTCTTCTATTCTTTTGCCAGTATGAACAGCCTTTTAAGACAGCCTTCCGGGACTGTATTGAAAATTGTAGTCAAAAGAGACGGCCAGCTAATAGAGAAAACAATAGAATTAAAGGATCTGATTTGATCCTAATTTCAAGCCATAAAAAAAGCCCCGCCCCGAAACTTCGGGGGTCGGGGCTTTTTTTATGCAATACTGTTTGTCTTACTTAGGATCAAGGATATTCTTGATTCTCTCAAGAGCATCTTCTAAGTGAATCTTAGACATTCTGTCCGCGGTTCTTGGAATAGCAGCTCTTACTCTAGACTGAAGTGTTTTCAGCTCTGCTCTCACAACTGGTCTGATGTCAGACTGACTGGCATCGATACCCGGTCCAAAGAACCTTCTGAACTGTGCTGGTACTGAAGGCATTTCACCTGTCATCAACAATTCCAAACGCTCGATATGAGCTCTCTGAAGATTCCTTCTATAAGTATCGATTGTTCTTCCTCTAGAAAGCTCAGACCAGATACCGTTTCTCACATCGGAGAAAAGCTCAGTGATGCTGTAGGCATCAGAACCGTTCATAGCATCATTTTCTATAACTCTTCCAAGTTTTCTCCACTCAAGAAGTGAGTTCATAGCATTTACCTGAAGTGAACGCATGCTTTCAACAGCGCCATAATCCTGAAGTCTACCGATGATCTCTTGATCCAACATCCATTTTGGCGTATTGAATAGGTTATCAGTGATGAACTTAACCGCTTCTTTCTGTTTCGCTTTTGGAGCATGAGTATATACTAAACCATCCTGATCGGCAGTTTTGTAGTTCTCTTTTACGCCACCTACATAGCGACCAACATGACCCATATATCTGTTAAACTGAGATCTTACTTCACCGTACATCTCCTGCAGTTCGGTATAATCCGAGCCAGGAACGTAGGTCCAATCTCTAAGGTTTGTCATGATTCTCTTAAGGTTAGCAATACCATAATCACTGGCTTTCATTGCGTCATCACCTAAGTCTTCGCTCTGAGCAGTATAGTCATTTGCATTTCCTTGACGACCATACCTATAAAGTGGGTCTCCGTTTTTCTCTTCGATCCATCTTCTCAAAGTAGGTACTTCTGCCTCTGGTGAGTCAGCATCCAAAATTGGTCTGTAGCCCCAAGAGATAGCATACTTATCATATGCACCAACTTCTGGCATTAAAGCAACACCTGCATCCTCTGGCTGAGCGATGTAGTTAAAACGAGCATAATCCATGATGGAAGGCGCAGTACCCATTCGCTGAGTAAAAGAAGCTGATCTTAGTGAATCAACAGGGTAAGCATTACTTGAACCAAAGTTGTGTGGTAAACCTAGTGTGTGTCCTACTTCGTGAGAAGATACAAAGCGAATCAAACGAGACATTACTTCATCATCGAACTCAGAGCTTTGTGCTTGTGGGTTGATCGCAGCAGTCTGTACAAAGAACCAACGCCTAAGTAGTGTCATTACATTATGGTACCAGTTGATATCACTTTCTAAGATTTCTCCAGAACGTGGGTCTGATACGTGAGGACCATTAGCATTAGGAATCGGAGAAGCCAAGTACCTTACTACCGAGTAACGTACATCTTCAGGGCTCCAATCTGGATCTTCTTCCTTGCTTGGAGGATCTGCAGCAATGATCGCGTCTTTGAAACCAGCTGCCTCAAAAGCAACTTGCCAATCTTCAATACCATCTTTGATTGCTTGTACCCACTGCTTTGGTGTTGCTCTGTCTACATAGTAAACGATTTGTTTCTTAGGGACAACTAACTCTCCTCTACGGAATTTAGCCACGTCTTCATCTCTTACTTCTAGTCTCCAACGATCTAAATATCTGACCGTCTTTGATTGTTGAGCCTCAAGACCGTAATCTGTAGTTCCTCTAGCAAACCAACCTACTCTTTCATCAAAAAGTCTTCTTTGCATTGGCACTTCAGGAAGAAGAACCATTGAGTTGCTCATTTCAACAGAAATAGATCCATCTGCTGAGCTTGATGGAGAGTTACTCGCGAAATATGTCTTCACGTGTCTTAACTCAATGTTTTCAGGATAACTGCTTACACGAGATACATAAGACCTTGCGTTGTCTAGTCTTGTTACTCTGTATTGTGTTCTTCTAAACTGCGGTAAACCCAAAGGCTTAACATCACCTGTGAGAAGAGCAGTCACATCAACAACTACCCCTGACGAGTCCTTAGACAGCGCCTTGATATCATAAGCAGCTAAAATTGGCTCTAGGTTAGAGTTATTGACTGCCTCACTAATTGGTAGTGAATCAGCAGCTGTTATTGTTGTCGAAATAATTCTAAGAAGAATTTTGTCTTCAACTCTTTCCCAGCGAAGCATTTGTGTGTTGGTTTTTCCACCACCAAAGCCTATACCTGATGCTGTCTTGGCAATACGCGTTACCATTAGCATGTCTCTACCTAATAGGTCATTAGGAATCTCGAAGAAGTACTTCTTGTCCAGTTTATGAACATTGAAAAGGCCTTCATCCGTCTTGGCATCTTTGGTTATTACTTTGTCAAAAGGCTGAATACCGCCTTTTTTAGGGGCTGGCTTTTTAGGAGCAGGTTTAGGTGCCTCTTGCTCTTTTTTCGCATCTTTTTTCTTTTTCTTCCGCTGAGCTTCAGCGGGATTTACGGCTATCAGCATAAATGCCGCAAGCGCGCAAGCAACGAGTGTTGCTGGTCTTAGATTTAGTATTTTCATTGGATTGTATTTTAGAAATTCTGGTTCTTATCGAAATATAAACTTAATTCAAATTATAATGTGTCTGTTCCGTTTTATTTGAGTGGTTATAGACCTGTCTTAAGGGATATCTTGAAGGAAATAACAATCATTGGTGGTGGTTTAGCTGGTCTTGTCAGCAGCATTCTTTTGCAGCGCAAAGGCTATGATGTCAGTCTGTACGAGAAAAAGGAATATCCCTTCCATAGGGTCTGTGGTGAGTATATTTCTGACGAAGTAAAGCCTTTTCTCAAACGAAACGGTCTCTTTCCTGACACTTCCGAACCATCAGAAATAAAGCGTTTTGAGTTTACTTCTATTAAAGGAAGAAGCTTTGAACTGCCTTTGGACTTAGGGGGCTTTGGTATCAGTCGATATGTGCTCGATGATTTTCTATATCAAACCGCTCTTAAAGAAGGCATCAATGTGGTTACCAAAGCCACAATAATCGATACAAGCTTCGAAGCCGATCGCTTCGTTCTTAGCACAGCTACCGAACAGTTCGAAACCAAAGTAGCCATTGCTGCCTATGGCAAAAAGAGTGTGTTAGACAATAAGCTGCAAAGAGGCTTTACTCGAAAAAGAGCACCCTTTATTGGAGTGAAGTATCATATCAAAACGGACTTTCCGAAGGATAAAATAGCGCTACACAATTTTCCGAATGGCTACTGTGGTATAAGCGCCATAGAAGATGACAAGTACAACCTATGTTACCTAGGAAGTAGGGATAGGTTACGAAAATACGGGTCCATTACAGCGATGGAAGAAGCCGAAGTAAAGCGCAACCCATACTTGAAAGGAATATTCGAAAATGCAGACTTCCTTTTCGACAAGCCAGAAGTAATCAATGAGTTCTCATTTGCCCCAAAATCCGCAGTTGAGGAACATGTACTGATGACAGGGGACTCTGCGGGCTTAATCACCCCTCTTTGCGGCAATGGCATGGCCATGGCAATTCATTCTGCAAAAATTGTGGCCGACTGTATTGAAAGACACTATACAAAGGATAAGCTCAATAGAGAAGCGCTGGAAAAAGAGTATACCAAAACCTGGAATGACACTTTTAAAAAGAGACTTCGCGTTGGAAGAAGGACTCAAGCCCTTTTTGGGTCTTCAATTACCTCTGAAATAGCCGTGAGCTTAATGAAAAATTCTTCGTTTCTCGCCTACCAAATCATGAAGAATACCCACGGACAACCCTTTTAATAGACACCCACTACGGATAGAATATTGGTTGAATGCAAAAAGAGGTACAGAAAAAAGCCTCCTAGGCAGGTAGCCGAAATCCAGTTCAGTCGCATAGTATTTGAATAGTCAGCCTTAGATTCATCTTTTAATGCCTTAAAAAACCATTGGGTAAAGAAAATGATCACGGGTGACATGGCCACCAAGAAGATCAGCCCATAGTTCAGACTAAAGAATTCATTGAAATACAATACATAACCCAAGCTGGCAAGGCCAAAAAACACGCCTGTAAACAGAAACGTACCCTTAACGCCTAGTTTAATTGATAAAGTTATGTCTCCTCTTTTGGCATCTTCCTCGTGCTGATAAATCTGCGTCATGGGATAAGAACCCCATAAAATAGCCGAGGCCAGCAGCCCTGGAATTAAAACATGTGGCCTAAAAACATTGGCAAAAGGAAAGTCATTGAGCCCAATGTAGACCAGCCAAACCACCCATGCTCCTTGAAAGAAGCCAGCGATCAGCCAACTCGTAAAAGGGTACTTTTTAAGTCGAATTCTTGGGTTACTATAAGCTCTGGAAGCGATGACGTAGGCCAGCAGCATGGCCATCAGCGTATAGTTTCCTGGAAAATAGATGAAGGCAACCAACAAGCCTATAAGGTCAAACAGTTGCGCTAGCCAATACAACCCTTTGTCAACCGGTGGTGGGTTCTTTAGACCACCGATGCTCTTTTCATCCTTGTCATAAAAGCTGTTATAAGCATTACTGGCAGGATATATAAACAAGTGAAAAACTACAAAGAGGCCCAATAGGCCCGCTTCACTTAAGTTCGGACTGATCGATAGCGAAAAAAGGTAAATAGGGAGTAAAAAATATGAGAAATGAATGCGTAAATGGAGCCAGTTTGACCTTTTGAACATAATCCGATCTTTCGACAAACAATTTAGGTTAAAAACCACTAATATAGGATGTGACTAGTTCCATTCTTTCAATTGGCATTGCCGTACCAAAACACAAAATCCCTCAAACTCAGGTAGTGGAGTTCATGGCCAAGGCGCATGGTATGAAAGGTGCCGAACAGGGTCGTCTTAGAGCACTTTATAGAGCTTCGGGTATTGAGAACCGCTACTCTACCATTCCAGATTATGCTTCTGATCAATTGGAAGGTCGGGCTTTTTATCCGCCAAGTGAGGGTCTCGATCCATTTCCAACTACAAAGTTCCGGTCTGATTACTATCGAAAGGAAGCCATTGAGTTGTCCATTAAGAGTGTGAATAATTGTTTAGTCCAAACGGCTGTTGATGTAAAAGAGATCACACACTTAATTACAATAAGCTGTACTGGTATGTATGCCCCGGGCTTGGATATTGACCTTGTCAATCGCCTAGGCTTGAGTAAGAGTGTCGAACGTACTTGTATCAATTTTATGGGTTGTTATGCGGCATTTGTTGGTATTAAGGCCGCCAATGCATTTTGTGCCACCAACCCAAAGGCCAAAGTTCTTGTGGTCGCCACCGAGCTATGCACTTTGCATTTCCAGAATAAGACCGATGACGACAACCTCATTTCGAACGCGATTTTTGGTGATGGTTCAGCAGCACTCCTCATCTCAGCAGATACTTCGGTGAGCTCAGAAATTCAGTTGAAGCCAGTCGCTTTTCACAATGAAATTTTCTCCGGTGGTGAGCAGGAGATGGCTTGGAATATTGGTGATTTCGGCTTTGAAATGAAACTGAGTGCTTACGTTCCTGTGCTGATAGAGAAAGGCATTAAGAACCTAGTGCAACAGCTTAAAGACAAATTATCCATAGAAGAAATCCATCACTACGCCCTACACCCTGGGGGAAAACGGATATTAGAAGTCATAGAACAAGAGTTGAAACTCGAAAAAGATCAGGATTGGGCTGGCAGAGAGGTGTTGCGAAGCTATGGCAATATGTCTTCACCCACAGTGGTGTTTGTGCTAAAGAAGCTCTTTGATTCACTCAACGGCAGTAACAAAGGAGACAAAATTCTTTCTCTGGCCTTTGGCCCGGGCCTTACCGTAGAGTCTATGATCCTAGAAGTTACTTAAGCTTAAGAAAGCCCTCGTTATAAAGGAGGAATTTACCGAGAGTGGGGTGCGCACTCAATAATCTTTTCTGTTTGCTTAAAAAGAAAGATGAACTACTGCTCAGTGATGCTGGTTTCTTCGCCCTAAAAAAGTTTTGAAACATAGGCCTGCCCGAAGCATCAACAAAAGGCTCTCGGTCAACTTCAGCACCGGGTTTCATAAAAATGAATGGTCCTACAACAAAAGAGTTATCGGGGTAACTGTTCTTCAACTCCGTTTTCATTACCTCCTCTTCAGAAGGCAGAAATATATCTCTCCTTAATGGATAGTAAGCCCATGGATTCTTGTATTCACTCATCACCTTCAAGATGTGAGACTCAGCCTTTTGGTTTTGGGACTCCTCTTGAGCACAAACAGCGCTTACCAAAGTACTGGATATTAAGAGTGAAAAGAATAGCCTCGTAACGCTCATTATCCTTTAATTTAATCATTAAGTTTAATATTAACAGTTTGGTCTAAGGCATGTTTGAGAAAAGAGCTTATGAAGAAGAGTTAATGGATGACTTAGACTCTGGAGGGGAGATCATTGACCAAACCCTGCGAGAGTTGGAAACCATCAATCGCTTACTCGGGGGCAATCAGGTAACCATCAAGGGTCTTCAGCAACTTCTTCGAAAGCATTCCGGCAGTGAGCCGATCGTGATCGCAGACCTGGGATGTGGGGGTGGAGATATTATGATTCTCGTGGCCAAATGGGCAAGGAGAAAAGGCTACAAGGTTGAACTAAAGGGTTATGATGCTAACCCAAACATTGTGGCCTATGCTCAAAAGAACTGTGCCGAATATCCAGAAACATCATTTTACACTGAGGACATCTTTTCCGAAGATTTTAAGAAGAATCGATTCGACATTGTAATCTGTACCCTGTTTACCCATCATTTCAAAGATGACCAACTGATCTCAATCTTTCACCAGTTCAAGACACAAGCCAAAATTGGGGTGGTCATTAATGATTTACACAGACATTGGTTTGCCTATCATTCCATTAAGTTGCTTACACAACTATTTTCGAAATCACCAATGGTTAAATACGATGCTCCGCTTTCAGTAAGGCGAGCTTTTCGCAGAGATGAACTACTAAAAATTATGAAGTCGGCCGAAATCAAGGCTTTTTCTCTCAGGTGGATGTGGGCTTTTCGCTGGCAGTTAATCTTTTAATACACCCATTCTACTTTGTCGTCAATAGGCCTTCTCTTACCCTTGGGCCATTTCTCCTTATTGATACTCCCTACATATAGGAAGCCCAAAAGCCGGTCCTTCGCCCCAAGCTTAAAAAAGGGCTTTGCTTCTTCATAAAAAGTGACCCCTCCAGTTCCCCAATAACAACCGACCCCATGTCCCGTTGCTGTCAAATACATGTTCTGAACGGCCATAGCTACTGAAGATACCTCCTCCACTTCAGGAACAGACTCTTTGGGGTCCCTTACCATACCAATGGCGATAATATGTGAAGAGAGAAGTGGTTTTGTGGCCAGCTTTTGAAACTTGCTTTCATCAAAGTTACCCGCCCTGGTGCTCGCCTCCTTGTAAAGGTTAGACTGAAAATCTGCTAGCTTTTTTAGTCCATCACCACTGAATACCATAAAGCGCCAAGGCTCTGTATAACGATGGGTAGGCGCCCAATTGGCGTTCTCGATCATGTCTTTGATGACTTTCTCATCAACAGGTTCTCCGGTATATTGGGCTGGGTATATCGATCGTCTTTCTTTAAGCAATTGGTTAACCAACTCTGAGTTAAAATCAGGCATATCAATGATTCAGTTTTACTTTTAATCCGAAGTAGTAGTTAATTGTTGCCGCAGGCTGAAAATATCTTCTTCCAAATGCATTCAGGTCATTCCCCAAACTGTAGGAAACATCAAAAAGGTTATCCACACCTCCATAGAGTTCGATATCCTGATTGAATAGTCTTCCATGATAGCCAGCCCTTAGGTTCACAAGGTTATAGGCTCGGGAGAAAAAGGTATTTGCATCGTTCAATGGAATTGGGTCTGAGTAGTGATAGGTAAGGTTCATATAGATTCCATTGCGGAAAACCAGATCCGTTTGAATATTGACTACATGCGGTGAGGTTCCTGGTAAGGCCATGCCTGAAAAATCGTCACCATCGTCAATGTAGTTCTCGAATTGAAAGTCGTGATAGGTATAGGCAAGGGATGTACTCAGGCTTCTAACTAGGCCGCTTGCATCAGTCAACCAGTCCATTCTTGTCGAGAGTTCTAGGCCTTTTTGGCTGGTCTCTCCGGCATTTCTAAACAATACTACCCCTTGCCCATCCGCGAACGTGGTGATGGCATCACTCAACTGAAAGTAGAAAAGAGCCAGGTCAAAAGATAGTTTCTTATCGGCTGCAGCTCCCCGAAAATTGACTTCATAGTTCGTGCCTTTCTCGGCCTGAAGTCCTAGGTTAATACTTCCTTCATTCGTTCTTACCTCTGTGGTGGTGGGTGGAGAGAACCCGCTCATTACACTAAAATGAACGGAGTAATTATCATTAATCGTTTGTGACAGTGCCAGTCTTGGAGACCAAACCTCATTGAACTCTTTTCTAAAAGCTTGAGGATTGTCATTGATCTTGTCGATTGTACGGTCTATACGGTAAGACAGGCTGTTGAGGCTAATGCCGAAGGTTAGTCCTAGGCTTTCGCTCAGCTGATAGTCAAAGTTGGCAAACAACAGCTGTTGATCAATATCTACTTCATCCGCAAAGCGGATCGTGTCTGCCTGGCCGTCCACATTCCCAAAGTTCTTACCATCGAAAAAGGATTTTTGATACTCTATGCCATAGGTCATGTTCAAATCCTTACCACCTAGGCTTAGTTCATTGGTAAATTCCGAACGCAAACTGAATATCTGCTGGTTGTCTCTTTTATAATCGAGAATAAATGGGTTCTCGAATTTACTCGTGCTTAGACCTACATTGGTTTTATTAGACCAAGAGTCACTGATTTGGTACTCTTGACCCACGGTAAACAAAAAGTATTCATTGCCCACTGACGAGTTTCTTTCGATACTGTTTGGCCTTGATTGGCGAGGGTTTGCCGCACGTTGGTCTGGGTTTAGGCCTCCTGGGATTTGATAAAACAAGTCTGAGTAAAGTATGGAAGCCGAAATAGTCCTTTTATCACTTGGAAAGAAGAGACCATCGAGCTCGATGGTCTGTCTATCCAATCGGTTGTGCTCTCTATATCCATCTGATGTTTGGCTCGACCACTTTAAAGTCAGACTACTGTTTTCATTGAGTACATTATGCACCCCACTAAATTTCTGTGCTCCAAAAGATCCGAACGATGTGCTCAATAGGGAGGCATTAGACAACATGGACAAATCCGTGCTTTGAATTTTCATAACACCACCATTTCCGGCCCCAAAGGCACTTGCTGATGGGCCTTTCATTATCTCGAGCTTGGCGGTATTGTTCAGGTCCAGAAGATTCAAGAAGGTATTGCCTCCGGGTTCGGTAAAGGGTATTCCATTCCAATAGACCTTCACGTTTCTAACACCAAAGGGCGAACGAATAGAACTGCCTCGGATAGAAACCCGATAGCTTCCTCCAGCCCTTTGCTCAAATCTGACACCGGGCACGGTGTTCACAGCATTTACAAGACTTGATTCATCGAATCGATTGAAAGTGCCGGGAGTTATGTAAGCCAAACCACCCGATTGTCGATTCAAGGGTTGTTTGCCCGAAAACCCTTCTACTACAAGTTCACTCAGCACCTTGTTAGATCGGTTAAGTATGATGACTCGATTGTCTCCCTGACGTATCAAAAGGTTTTGAGTGGTATAGCCGACATATGAAATAGTGGCTGACCTAGGTTCCTGAATGTTAAGTGTGATCCTTCCCTCGGGGTCTGCAACATAGACTACCGAATCGGGTAGCATAACCAGGGTGGCTCCTGGCAAGGGCTCAAAGGACTCGTTTTTGATAATCACCTCCTGCGCAGAAAGTGATGAACAGAGCCAAAGCATGATGGCTACTGAGGCAGACCTGAGTATAAGGGTTGTTTTCGACATAAAATTCGCACTAATATCGGAGATTCGATCGCGAAACAAAGTTCTTGTTTATATTAATGGCAATGGATTCAACGTATAGGAGAGTCAAAGTTTTCGAAAACCAAACAGCCATGGACAAAGTGTTCGTGGAAAAAGACATTAGGGTACTTAGAATTGGTGAGCAAAAGCTCTGTCTGGCAAAAACGAAAAAGGGGTATTTCGCCTTTGAGGCTTTATGCCCTCATCAAAAACAACCCTTATCAGAAGGTAGTTTGAACGCCTTCAGTGAAGTTATTTGTCCATTACACTTCTATCGATTCAACCTAAAAACAGGTGAAGAAGCCAACAGGCTATGTCAAGCTCTCAAGACATTTCCTCTTGAGATAAATGATGAGGGTATCTTCATCAAGGTCTATTAGGTTTTAATATTCCCCGATAATGCATAATTTTCCAGCTTAGTGACCAAAGCTACGTACATTCTAAACCCTGTCGACCCTAATGCTCGGATCGTCTCGATGGATATATTGAGAGGTGTGGCCGTATTAGGCATTTTGGTCATGAACATTCAGAGTTTTGCTATGCCTTCCGTGGCCTATAGTAATCCTACAGCTTACGAAAATCTTTCTGGCAATGACCTTTGGGTTTGGCTAATGAGTCATGTCTTTGCCGATCAAAAATTCATGGCGATCTTCTCTATGATGTTCGGTGCGAGTATTGTGATGCTTTCTCAGAAGGCGAGAAAAGAGCACATGCGATCGACAGATTTACAAAACAGACGCTTTGTCTTTTTGGCTCTTTTCGGACTAGTGCACGCCTACTTACTTTGGTATGGCGATATTTTATTTATCTACGCCATTTGTGCCTTTTTCATGTTTATGTTCCGAAGTAAGAAGTCGGGGGTACAGATGAAGGCTGGTGTAATTCTATTGATAATAGGGTCGGCTCTCAGTTTGATCATTGGCTATACAACGCCAGTATGGGAACCAGGCGAATATGACGCCACGGAAACAGAAATCTGGACGCCAGAAGCCAGTGCTATTTCTGAAGAGATAGAATATTATCGAGGGACATGGGAACGCCAAATTCTCTACCGAGCGCCACAGGCTTTTCAAATGCAAACTACCATTTTTGTCTTTGAGACTTTCTGGAAGGTAGCGGGCCTAATGCTTATTGGAATGGCCCTGTATAAAAGACGTGTTTTTAAAGGGAAACAGAGCACCAAATACTACAGCAAAATGATTGGCTACGGCCTTGGACTTGGTCTTCCCCTCGTAGTTATGGGTACCATACTTGATTTTAATTATGAATGGGATTTCCGATTAAGTTTCTTTTTCTTTTCCCAACTTAACTATTGGGGTTCTGTTTTAGTCGCACTTGGTTATGTCGGTGTTGTAATGATCCTCACCAAGGACTCGGCAAGAGGTTTTATCTCCAGAAGGATGGCTGATGTAGGTAGAATGGCACTGAGCACCTATTTAATGCAGACCATTATTTGCAGCTTCTTGTTTTATGGCCATGGGTTGGCCCTATTTGGAGATCTCGATCGGTCTTTCCAGTTGGTTGTTGTGCTGGCCATATGGGTATTCAATATAGCCTTCGCCAGCATCTGGCTCAAAAGCTTTAAATACGGCCCGTTTGAGTGGCTTTGGCGTTCGCTGACCTATGGCAAAGTGCAATCCATGAGCAAAAACGATTAGCTACCGTAATACGGTGCGTCAATCAACTCTTCCTGATCATTTGATTTTACCGCAAAGTTGAAGCCCTTATGTATGGAGTAGGCCCCGTACTCTCCGCTTTTGCTCAATGCCAAGAAGCCCACCTGAAGGTCTTTGTAGTCGTTAGGATATTTGCGAACTATACGTTCAACGGCTTGTTTACAAGCCTCACTCGGGGACAGGCCTTGTCGCATTAGTTCGACAATCATATGGGCACCACAAATTTTAATGACAAACTCTCCCAAACCCGTTGCAGTGCAGGCTCCTACTTCATTGTCTACATAGAGGCCAGCGCCTATGATTGGAGAATCACCCACGCGCCCATGCATTTTCCATGCTGCACCACTCGTGGTACAAGCTCCTGATAAATTGCCCATATCATCCAAGGCTACCATACCGATGGTATCGTGGTTCTCAACATTAATTTTAGGCTTGTAGTCCTGATTCTTCAACCAGTTCTTCCAGGCTTTCTCTGACTTTTCGGTCAAGAGATTTTCCTCCTTAAACCCCTTCTCCACAGCAAAACGTCTTGCGCCTTCACCCACCAGCATAACATGGGGTGTGTCATCCATTACCTTTCTGGCTACCGAAATTGGGTTTTTGATATTCTGAAGAAAAGCTACTGATCCACAGTTCTCGAACTCATCCATGATGCAAGCGTCTAAGGTGACGACACCGTCTCTATCAGGAAAACCACCAATACCCACCGTAGCGTTATTGGGATCATCTTCGGTAATCCGAACGCCCTTTTCAACTGCGTCAACGGCACGTCCTTTCTTTGAAAGCACTTCCCAGGCTCCAGCATTGGCTTCCATTCCATGATTCCAAGTAGAAATCACTATCGGCTTTTTAGGGTCTTTTGGCGCCTCGCAGGCCATGCTGCTTAAACTAGCTGTGGTTACTGCTAAGCCACTATAGATCGATGATTTGAGAAATTTTCTTCGGTTTGCCATTTTCAGAATTTTGATCAAGATATTGAAATCATACGGCTTCTGCTTAACCGTTGATCAATGCATTTCATTTTTCCCTCAAACTGGATAACTTCCGCCATGAAAAAATTTTTAGTGCTGGCAATCGCCCTTGTATTTTTAGCCGGTTGTCAATCAAAGTCACCTGAAGTAATCACCCCACAAATTGTTCCCCAACCTCAAAGCATAACGTACGACCTTAACAAGCATTTCAACCTGAATAGCCGACCAATTCTTCTCTCTGAATCGGAAAAGGCTAATGAAGTGATGCTTTTTCTACATGACTATTTCAAGTCTGTGGGTTGGGCTTCTGAGCTGCATGAGTCTGGAAATGCTCAAATCCATTTCAAAGAAAATTCAGAGTTGGCCGAAGAGGCCTACGCGCTTACAGTAAATCATGAAGGTGTGACCATTGAAGCCTCCACTTCCAAGGGCTTCTTCTATGGTACGCAGTCTCTCATTCAAATGCTTCCCGCAGACAAGCACATTGCGGTACTCCCGTTTATGACCATCAATGATGAACCTCGCTTTGCGTGGAGAGGGCTCCACCTTGATGTTGGTCGTCATTTCTTTCCTGTTGAGTTTGTGAAAAAGTATATCGACCTGATGGCATTCTACAAGCTCAATACCTTTCACTGGCACTTGACAGAGGATCAGGGATGGAGAATTGAAATCAAGAAATATCCAAAATTGACGGAAATCGGAAGCCAGCGCAAGCAGACGATGGTGGCCAAGAACTTCGACCCATATGTGGGTGACGGAAAGCCTTATGGCGGGTTCTACACCCAAGATGAAATCAGAGAAGTGGTTGCTTATGCAGCAGAAAGACAAATTACCGTTGTTCCTGAAATAGAAATGCCCGGTCATAGCCTTGGTGCTTTAGCTGCCTACCCTGAACTGGGCTGCGGACCGGGTCCCTATGAAGTAGGCACCAGATGGGGAGTCTATGATGACATCTATTGCCCTAGTGAAAAGACCTTTGAGTTTCTGGAGGATGTATTAACCGAAGTGATCGATTTGTTTCCAGGAGAGTATATCCACATAGGAGGAGATGAGGCACCGAAAGCGGTTTGGAAAAAGAGCAAATTGGCCCAACAGGTAATCAAGCGTGAGGGGCTTAAAGACGAGTTCGAGCTTCAGAGCTATTTTATCAAACGCATGGAGAAATTTTTGGTCAATAAAGGCAAAAAGTTGATCGGCTGGGACGAGATCCTAGAAGGCGGACTAGCACCTGAGGCTACCGTAATGTCTTGGCGCGGTGTAGCCGGAGGTATTGAAGCGGCAGAAGCCGGCCACGATGTAGTAATGTCTCCAAATGCCGACATGTACTTTGACCACTACCAAGCTGACCCTGCAACTCAGCCTCTAGCTATTGGCGGGTTTACAACCCTAGAAAGTGTCTATCACTATGAACCAATTCCTGCAGGTCTAGAAGAAAAACATCACCGGCATGTGCTAGGGGCCCAAGCTAACGTTTGGACCGAGTACATGAAGACCTCTGACTATGTAGAGTATATGGTATACCCAAGGGCCTTAGCCTTATCCGAAACTGTTTGGACCCAGCCTGAAAACAAAGACTGGGAGGGTTTTCAAAAGAAATTGGGCCATCAATACAGCTTGCTAGATGCCCGAGACGTCAACTATTTTATTGATGTGCCGGAAGGCTTAATGGATGGCCTATCTTTAGCCGATGAACAAACCATTAGCTTAAAGACAGGCTTAAAAAAGGCAAAAATCTTCTATACTTTAGATGGAACCGACCCAGACGATAAGGCCAACCTCTATACAGGTTCTTTTACAGTCGATTTGTCCGCAGGACCAATTACTGTTAAAGCCGTAGTCATTGGTGCAAATGGAAACTCAAGTGTAGTCCGTACTGCTCACTATAAAAAAGCTCAGTTAGTCAGTGATATCCAACCGCTCAAAGCCGATGATGGCTTGAGAGCATCATTATTTAAAGGCACCTTCAACAGTGTTACACAACTCGAAGGCCAGGCGGCTAGTAGCTCTGAAGTTGTGACCTCCATCGACCTGCCGAAAAACATGCCTCTCACCTTTGGTATGCAATTTCAAGGAATGATCCAAGTGCCAACAGATGGCATTTACACATTCCATACGCGTTCAGACGATGGCAGCGCACTTTGGATACATAACCAAATGGTAGTAGACAATGATGGCCCACACGGTCCCCAGGAGGTACAAGGGCAAATTGCACTAAAAGCAGGTTTTCATCCTTTTGAAGTACGCTATTTCGAAGCTGGTGGTGGGGAAACATTGCGCATACTGATCGAGGGGCCTAACATGGAAAAGCAAACCATCCCAGCCAGTATGCTTAAGCATTGAGAGCGCCTTCGGTCAAAGGCCAATGTTATTCTTAACGTGTGTTAACGCTCACATCATTTTGCAACTTCTCTAGTAGGCTCTCTGTATATTAGGGAAACGGTCATTATGAGAAATCTTATTGTAGTAGCACTTCTGTTGGTCGGTAGTGTGGCAAAGGCCAATGAGCCTATTGTTTCATTACCCTTCGAAATCCATCTGGGACATATTTATATCAAGGGACAAATCAATGATGGAAGGCCCATCAATATCGTATTTGATACGGGCGCTGCAGCCAACCTAGCCAGTGAAGAAGTGGCAGATGAAATCGGGATTACCACTGCTGGTACGCAGACGGTAATGGGCGCATCGGGTCCTGTCTCTATCAAGGCTTCAACTAACAACCTTCTGATGTTAGGGGAGGAATTAGAACTTAAAAATCAACGTTTCTTGGTGATGAACTTAGATCACCTGGGTGATCCGGACTACCCACTTGATGCGATTATTGGCGCAAACATTCTCAACCGATATACGGTAGAAATGGATTTTGAAAAAGGGCTTATCAACCTTTTTCCGCGCAATGGATTTACTGCACCCGAGGGTTATGAAGCGCATAGCATTTCACTAGCCCCTTTCAACATCCCTATTATTGAGGGTAGCCTTATCGTATCAGACGATGAGACTGTTACCGGTCCCTACTTAGTCGATACTGGTGCTGCCTTGGCCTTGCGCATTAATACGCCAACCGTCAATGAAAACGAATTAGTAGAGAAGGTAACTCCTAACTATGAGCATTCTGGAAGAGCTCTTAACAATTCCTCAATAGATAAAGTAGGAAGACTGAAAAGCTTTACGGTGCTCGGAGAATCTTTTGAAGGAGTACCTATTAGGATGGCCAGCGTTACCACCGGAGTCAGTAGCATGAGCAATGTGAACGGAATTCTCGGGCTTGAAATTCTCAAACGCTTTAATACGATCTATGACTATAAGAAACAGGTCATGTATACTAAGAAGAATAGCCTCTTCAATGCTCCCTATAGGGAAAATAAGAGTGGGTTAAAGCTGAAAAAACGTCAAGGATACCTAGAGGTTGAAAACGTTATCGCCTCTTCCGCTGCGGAAAAAGCAGCCATAAAAAGCGGGGATCGCATTCTGTCTGTGGATGGAAAGAAAGGGATGACACATGATGAATGCCAAGCTTATTTATCTAGTGTAAAGGGTTCCGTGACTTTGGAAATCATGCGCAATGGTAAGAAGCTTTCTGTCTCTTTAAAACCCGCGTTCATGATATAAATCGATCCCTCTTGGGGCTTATCAAAAGGCAATGCATCCTTTGGTTAAGACTTTGCGTCTTTGATAAAGAGTTTAATTTCAGGATATTAGACTTGGTCAAACCCGTCAATAGGCGGGTCAACTCAAAACTTAACAGCTATGCTCTATTCTTATTTCCGCACTGCCTTCCGCAGCCTGCTCAAAAACAAAGCTTTCTCTTTTCTCAATATTATCGGCTTAGCCCTCGGCATGGCCTGTTGTATGGTCATTTTTCAGTATGTGACTTTTGAAAAGAGCTACGATAAGTTCCACTCCAATGGTGATAATCTTTATCGCGTTCAGTATAACAGCTATAAAGACGGTGTAACCATTTTCGAGTGTGCTGCCGCTGTGCCTGCTGTGGGTAAGGCGATGAAAGAGAATTTTCCAGAGATAGAAGACTATGCTATTGCCTTTCCTGCCGATGGTGTGGTCTCTTATGGTGATGTAAACTTTAGAGAAGAAAGGATACAATTAGCTACTCCTTCCTGGTTGACCATGTTCGACTGGCAACTGATTCAGGGCGACATTGAAACGGCCTTAGATGGTCCTAAGAAAATGGTGCTTACAGAAAGCACCGCTCGAAAATATTTCGGCACGGAAGACCCCGTGGGCAAATACCTCAAATGGAGCAATAGCTGGTTTACGGAAGACTATCTGATAACAGGTGTAGTAAAAGACGTTCCTAATAACTCGCACATTAAGTTTAGCATTCTCGCTTCTCACTCAACACTCAGAGATATCTCTCAAGGTGAGTCTGAAACTTCATGGGGCTGGTATGATCACAACACCTATGTCTCGCTGAGTCCAGGGGTTGATCCAAAAGATTTTGACAAGCGATTTGCTGCATACCTATATGATTTGAAGGGAGAGGAGTTTGAGAGAAACGGAAGGCTTCAGGAGTTCGTTCTTCAACCCATCAATGATATTCACTTAAAATCTAACCTGCTTCAAGAGTCCGAACCGGAGGAAAATGGCGATGCACAGTCCGTTTATTTCCTCGGTATTCTCGCCATATTCATTCTAGTCATTGCTTGGGTTAACTATATCAACCTGGCTTCGGCTAAGTCGATGGAGCGTGCCCGCGAGGTAGGTGTCAGAAAAGTGCTGGGCGCTTATAAAGGTCAGTTGATTCGTCAGTTTATTGTTGAGTCCATTGTGGTCAACTTCCTTGCCGCCATTGTATCCGTTGGGATTGTGGCCTTGGTACTGCCCTACTTCAATAATCTTACGGGTTCACCGCTATCATTGGCTTTGATATTCAATTCAGGTACATGGCTGATCGTATTGTCTGTATTCTTAGGCGGTGCTTTCCTATCAGGGCTTTACCCTGCATTTGTGCTTTCCTCTTTCCGCCCAATTGTAGTGTTAAAAGGCAAGTTGAGTACTTCTGGAAAAGGAGTGGTGTTGAGAAAGTCACTCGTCACTTTTCAGTTTCTTTCTTCAGTCTTTTTGATTGCGGGAACTATCATTGTCTATCAACAAATGGAGTTCTTGAAAAACCGAGACCTTGGTTTTCAGATGGAATCTACCTTGGTGCTTAAGGGCCCAAGTGTGCTACAAGTCGACTCTCTTTATGCCAATTACCTAGAAGGGTTTAAAAATGAGGTGACAAGCCTTGCAGCGATATCTGGTTTAAGTACGGCTACCAATGTGCCTGGAGATGAGATCTTCTGGACCAATGGAGCGAAAAGGGCAGAGGCACCTAATTCAGACTTTAAAACCATTTACCATGTCGGTATCGACTATGAGTACATCCCCAACTTCGATATAGAAATACTTCATGGTAGAAACTACAGCCGGGAATTTGCTACGGATGAAAACAGCATAATGCTCAATGAAGCGGCTACCAGGTTTCTAGGCTTCGAAAACCCTGAGGACGCGATCGGCCAAAAAGTTACTGATAGCGGCCAAGACAAAGAGGTGGTTGCGGTACTTGACAACTATAACCAAATGTCATTGAAGAGTACCATTGCCCCAATACTTTATCACCTTCAGCCTAATGGAAACTCTTTCTATGCTTTGAGGCTTCAAACGAATAATACATCTCGTCTAACGGAGCAAGTGAAGGCTTCATGGGACAAATTCTTCCCTGGAAACCCCATGGATTATTTCTTCTTAGACAACTTTTTCAATAGGCAGTACGCAAAAGAAGATCAGTTCGGAACAGTGTTCAGCATCTTCTCCATTCTTGCGATTATCGTTTCATGTTTGGGGCTCTTTGGCCTATCTGCTTTTAGTGCATTGCAGCGTACTAAGGAAATTGGCGTACGCAAAGTCTTGGGCGCTTCGGTGTCGAATATTCTGCTGCTGCTTTCTCGAGAGTACTTCTTGCTGATACTACTTGCCGTGGTTATTGGAACACCATTGACCTATTTCGTCATGGATGGATGGCTAAATAACTTTGCTTATCGTACAGATATTGGTCCTCTGGTCTTTGCCATTTCTGCAGTGGTTGTTTTGTTAGTGGCCTTATTAACGGTCAGCTACCAAACCATTAAAAGTGCAAGGATGAATCCATCGAATACCTTAAGGTATGAGTAGGTGTTGGGGAATTAGGTGAAAAGTAAACAGGAATCGGTAATCAGAGAGTCGGGGAATTAGGGCCGTGTATAATCTCAGTTCTAGAAACTCTTATTAGGGCGTCATTCCGGAATTTTTATTCCTAAATTCAAGAGGGAAAAAAATATCCGGAACCTACATCGTTAACAAGCTATGAACCTTATTGGTAACATTATATGGATTGTATTTGGCGGCTGGATGATCGCGCTCGAATACATCATTGGGGGCATTGCCCTATGCCTGACCATTGTGGGGATTCCCTTCGGTATTCAGTGCTTTAAATTGGCCATACTAGGTTTTGCCCCTTTCGGACAGCAGATAGAGCCCGGCCGAACACTAAGCGGTTGCCTCTCGCTTCCTTTAAATATTATCTGGTTGGTTTTTGGAGGCTTCTGGGTATTTCTCACTCACCTGATCTGGGGCCTGCTCTTTACCATTACCATTATCGGTATTCCTTTCGGTGCGCAGCACTTTAAATTAGCCGGCCTAGCTTTTGCTCCGTTTGGGAGGGGGATATGAGTAAGTTAGTCTTGAAGTTCCAAATCCAAAACGAACCTATCGCCAGTAATCACGGTATTGAAAATCGACCCTAAAAGGATTCCGGATATTATGATATTGGCATTCTCCATTAGTTTTCTTTGTTCTCCCAAGCCTATGAATCCTACAAGCTCTCTTAACTTGTCAAGTGTCATAGCATCTGACCTGTTTAACCTCTCTACTAACTCCGAAGCGAATCTACCGATATCATCAATCAACTCAATCGGGTTGTTTTTAGAGCGGTCTTTATTCGTCCAGTTTTCTTGCAGCCCTGGAGCGTCAACAGAAGCTACAAAATTCTGAAAGTTCATTAAGATATCACCAATTTCGCAATCTAAGGCCATAATTTGTAAGGACTCCCAGACTGTCTCAAAGCTTCTTTTATCCAAGGGAAATTGCATCAAGTTCTTGGAATTTCCGTAGCAAAAATTGACCCACCAAAACGTTTTCTCAATTTCCTTATTACTTACATTTCTTAGCTCAAACCTGACTCCGCTACCAAGCCTTAAGCCTGGTACTGCGAGCCAAAAAGACCTTTTCCAAGAGAATTTACTCCCCTTGCTTTCAGGACTAAAAAACTTAGGTGCGTTTTCCGTGGACAAATTTATCCTTCCCTCACTTACTGGGACAGCTACTTCATCTAGGCTCGTTTCGAGCATACTTTGAGCAATATAATAAGTCAACAATGGCGGAACCGCGTTGCCTATCATTTTCAGTTTGCCACCATAGGAGTTGCTGTGGAACTGATAATCAGCAGGAAAGGTTTGAACACACCCTCGCTCTCGAACGGTCAGCCTTCTGTACTTCTCAGGGTCATCTTCAATTATTATGCTCTCTCGTGATACCCTTGTACAGAGGGCCGTTATAGTTCTCGAAGGTCTATCAAGAATATCCGGGAAGGACATTTTATTGTAAACAGGGTGATGGGTTTTTGAATCAGAGTTGATACGTTTTTCCTCGTCCGTTAATGGCGCCTCATGAATATTATCTGTTAGTGTCTTTAGTGAGTGGCCATAAATCGGGTCCAAGAGGTTTTCTCGCTTTAGGCCCATGACTACTTCTCCAAGGGTTCTTCTTGGAGTAACTTCCTGATATGATTCGAAAAGCCCAAAAGGAAATCTTCCCGCAATCATTCTTTTCCGGTTTTGAGGAACTCCGTAGTCCGCGGAGTTGTAGACTTTAATGACTCTGAACTGATCGTCAAAAAGGTGTGAGTATCGTTCCAGGGGCCCACCCTTTTCAATACTTTTCTCTATTATACCAGCCACTCTAGGAACATTCTCCATCGCCCAGTATTTCGGCTTTATGTAATCCACTACTTCAAGAAATTTTGCTACATCAACTAACCCATCTACCAAATCACCATTTCCACCTCTATTGGCAAATGAAAATTGCGTGCAAGGCGGGCTTCCAACCACAAAATCGATTTCATCTTTTGGAGGCAAATCACTATGGACATCTAATTCCCTAATGTTTTTTTCCTTATGCTTAGTTCCAAAATTAGCGTTGTGGGTCTCATTGGCATCCTTCCACCATTCAAAAGAGGAAACCACTTCTATTCCAGCCATCTTGAAGCCAAGGGTCCAGCCGCCTATCCCACTGTATAAATCAATCGCTTTCATTTTCAAAATTTAGTTTAGACTGAACAGATTTCTTTTCACGCCCGTAGTGGACCTTAGCTTCTGTTACTTTCAAGATTTCTTGGTAATCTTCTTCTGTTTCCAAAATTGAGGCTATCTCATCACTTAAGTATGTTAACTTGAGGTACGACTCAGGCGTATCAAACAAGTCGGATACAACCCTTATAATATCTCCAACTCTCTTCTTTGGAAACCTATTTTCATTCTCAATTCTACTAAGAACTGCTACGTCAACATCAAGTGCATTCGCAAGCCGTCTTTGTGTCCATTGCTCTTTTTCTCTCAGTTCCTTTATCTGTTGGCCAAAGGATTTCATGACATAATTTTATTGATAAATTTTATCTTGACAAAATTTATCAATACAAAATTTATCAATACATCACGAAATATGAGGCTCAGCTTCAAAGTTCTAAGCAGGCCTTGGTCCTATTTCCGATAAACTAGAAACATCTTCAACTGGTTGATCATTTAGATATGCATTTATTATTCTGTACAAATTAGCCGACCTTCCTTTTCTAGTTATATCCTTTATTCCATCGAATTGAGATTGAGAAACATCGATTATGGGCGTTTCATTGTCGGAATAAATTCCAACCATGAGAATAGGGAGGGTAATCGACAAATCGGCAGAGGGTAGCTCCCTTATGCATCTCTCAAAATTGGTAATGTTAGAATCAATCCGTCTTGCAAGACTATTCATCGGTACGATGCACAACCCCATGTTTATCAAATTCTTTGAATACGCAGTTTGAAATTTAAATATATCTGAGTACCATCTAGACATATTTCCAAATTGTACTTCAGATTGTATAGTAAGGCCATTAAAATCCTTTTTGAAGTCAGCCTTTAAATTGGAGCCCTTTATTCCTGTAGCATCAGGGTGAAACTGCCACCTGTGAGTTGATGAAAAGCCTACATCAAAATATGCATTCAATAGCTGTTGAACTACCTCTAAGCCAGCATTCTTACGCGACTTTCCTGGCCAAATAAATAAAGGACATTCTCTTATGACTGCTGAAATCTCATGAATTGCTGCAGCGTAGGTAGGATGTTCAATTATTTCTCTCGCAAACCTATAGCTGAAAATCTCAAAATTCATTAAGCAGAGATTCTTTCCTTCCCTATTCCAATCAAGACACATGGGCAAGGATCACCTACGCCTCTGTCCATTCTAGTAGTCAGTTTCTGCATGTGTGTAGTTGAGGTTCCATACTTGGATGAGCATAATAAACGTGCAATGGCAGCGACTGACTCTTCTCGATCAAAACTTACCATATTTGATATTCTTGCACTTGCCTTCTGGGATAAACTTAACTTTTCTGACAATTGCTCAATACTATAAGGGTATATATCGTTCAGAAATCTTTTATATACTTCTATCAACTCCTGCTGAAGGCTTTCGCCACGGGTGATTATTATACCAAGCGTAAGTTCTCCTAGTTGATGTAGCTTTCTAAAGTTTTCTAAATCTCTATCAAAGAATGGGTCCTTATTGTTCCACTCGATTTCTAAGCCAATATTTCCTTTGCCAAACTCCTTGTAATGATCAATCTCATGGCTTTCAGAGGTAAGCACTTTTTCTCGTACCTTATGCTCACTCTCAATATTGATCTTTTCCCAGTTGTGCTCATAAAGTTTGTCTCTAAGGTTTTGTGTTATTGAGCTTAACCCTCCACCAGCAGAAATTAGTTGTGTCTCAGTAATTTGGAACTCTTCAAGTACCTTCTCTAAATCTGATAGAGCATCCTGAAAATGATCCTTAATAATTGAGTCTGCAAAACGTGTGAAGTAAACTTCGTATCCAAAAACTGTGAGTACTTCGGGGTTTTTGTAATAATTTGACATAATGATCAAAAAAGAAATATAATAAATCCAAACCGCAAGATGGCACATGGATACCATCAATTTACTTTAAGAAACCTAACTCTTAGTCCCCACCAACAACTCTCGGATATCTACATCAAGTTGTTCAGCAATGCGAGAGAGCATATCTATGCGGGGTTGCATTTCGTTGGTACACCACTTAGAGACAGTGGTTTTATTGACATCTAGCTGTTCGGCTAACCAGAGGTTGGTTCGGCCGGTCTCGGCCAGTACGGCCTTGATCCGATTGAGTCTTTTTGGCATGTGGAGCTTGTTTACCCCAAATTACCGAATTCATCGCATCTATTTCTTGTCAGACAATTGCTTTTAACTACACTTTAGTTTGTTTTAATTATACTTAGTTTGTTTTATAATATTATTTAAAATATATTGAAGCTATTATATAGATGTTTAAAACAACTATATCATATGATTCAATTGACTACTAGATTTCTCTGTACCCAGATGCGATAGGGAAGAAGCAAACATCAACTGATCATAGCCTTGCTGCCTCTTTACGGAGCTTGTACCACTTCACAGATGGTGTGGTGGTTGAGGCCTTAAGGTTTTGATCGTGTTTGGTTATCCAAATTGTTGTGTTTTGTGTAAGGCGACAAAGGGCTCTCGATACTATATGCACCCATATCAGTACCGAGGTCCTTTTCGTGTTTTAAGATGCTTTCGTCTCTGGTTTGTCCCCCTCCGACCTTGCGCCTTCGCTTCACAACCGCTAAAAGCTAATGCGAACGCGGTAAAGCTTCAGCGTAAGCGTTCGAGCACCTTGTCTGCCGATAGGCAGGCTCCCCCATGGTGAGATAATACCCACTCCGACCTTCGGTCACCCTGTCTGCCGACAGGCAGGCTCCCCCTAAAAAGGGGAGGATTTAGTTTTCTTTAAGGTAATTCGTAGGCTCGCCCTGACAGGGAAGGGTTTAACTAATAAAAAAAGCGAACCTTGCGATTCGCTTTTCTTTGTTTAGAGGGCTGAGCCCGTGTGTCCAATGGACGATTATTTTTAAGTAGGAATACCCCCTCCGACCTACGGCCACCTCCCCCTTACAGGGGAGGAATAGGACAGATTATGCGAAGAAGTAAGGGAACTTACCTTCTTTAATCATGGTATCCGCTACTTGTCTTCTGAGCTCTTTGGTGTTCACCAAATCCATTTTAGTGAATCGTTTTAAGCCCATTAACATTACCTTTTGCTCATCGCCTTTGGTGAATGAAGCAATGGCTTCTTTAGCCGCGGCATTCACTCTGTCTACGGCTTGCGCCATATAGATTTGTGTCATCGCGATGTAATCTGCACAGGCTTCTTCACCTCTCATGCTGATCAGCTTCTCTGTTCTAAGCATAGCCGACTCTACCGCGTAAATCTCGATTAAGATATCGGCTAGGTTCATCATCACCTCTTGCTCGTCTTCGATACGGTCTTGCAAAGCCATCGCGGCCTTTCCACCTACCATTAAGAAGACCTTCTTCAAGTTTTTGATCACCTCTTTCTCGGCATTGAAAAGTACTGACTTGTCGATGGTTGAGAAAGTTGGTACAGCAGTCAATTCTTTGGATACGGCCATAGCTGGCTCAAACATATTGAGTTCACCTTTCATCGCACGCTTAAGGATCATACCAATCATTAACATGCGGTTGATCTCGTTGGTCCCTTCGTAAATTCTCGCGATACGCGCATCTCTATAAGCACGCTCCATTGGAGCATCTGCTGAGTAGCCCATTCCTCCATAAACCTGAAGGCCTTGGTCTACTACATAATCAAGCACTTCCGAACTGTGGATCTTTCCGATGGCACATTCGATCGCAAATTGCTCCACACCTTTCAGCTTCGCTTGGGCATCATCCATTCCAGACGCTACCAAGTCATCCATTTTATCTTCAATATTTTGTCCGGCACGATAGTCCAGAGACTCTGTCACATAAACACGCGTAGCCATTTCGGCTAGTTTGTGTTTGATCGCACCGAAACTCGAAATAGATACATCAAACTGCTTACGCTCATTCGCATACTGTGTCGCCTGAGAGATGACTGTTCTACATCCACCCAAAACACCGGCTCCGAGTTTAATTCGGCCAATGTTGAGAATGTTCACCGCAATCTTAAATCCATTTTGTCTTTCGGAAAGCATATTCTCAACAGGCACTTCTGTGTCGTTGAAGAATACCTGACGTGTAGAAGATCCCTTGATTCCGAGTTTCTTCTCTTCGTCATTCATGGTAATACCATTGAAGGTTTTCTCCACAATGAATGCAGTAAGGTTTTTATCATCTTCGATCTTGGCGAAAACGATAAAGAGGTCAGCGAACCCGGCATTAGAGATCCACATTTTCTGACCTGTGATTTTGTAGTGGCTACCGTCATCAGAAAGGACCGCTTTGGTCTTACCTGAATTAGCATCTGAACCCGCATCTGGCTCCGTCAGACAGTAACATGCCGCCCACTGACCTGTAGCCAGTAATGGAAGGTATTTCTGTTTTTGCTCTTCGTTACCATAGTATAGAATCGGAAGCGTACCAATACCCGTATGGGCGCCATATGTCGTAGAGAAAGATCCTGCCGCACCAATAATATCCGCGATCAGCATACCCGTATTGAAACTCATGCCGAGTCCACCATAGTTTTCCGGAACGGAAATCCCTAACAAGCCCAGTTCGCCCGCCTTCTTGAAAATTTGCGGAACCAACTCCGGATCCTTCATACTATCGATCTCATCCGCCTTTGGGGTGATTTCGGTATCGATAAAGTCTTGACAGGCTTGCGCCATCATTTTTTGCTCTTCGGAAAACTCTTCTGGAATGAAGACTTCCTGGGCATCTGTTTCTCTGACAAGAAACTCGCCTCCTTTAATTGAATGTTTAGTAACTGTAGTCATGTGATTCGTAATTAGTATTGCGTCATTCGTAGCACGACCTAACGCAAGCTCTTTTTCAAATTGAAAAGCATTCTTTGCAAGTGATCTATCTCCTCACTTATTGATTCAAATGCTTCTTTTCCTATTAACTCTAAGTTTTTTGCTATGATCGTTTGTGTTTCTATTTCACAAAGCGAACCACTGGCAATTCCCAAAAACTGACCAAACTCTCCTTTTGTGTTTCGACCAGCACCTTCCGCGATATTTGATGGTACGGAAACGGCTGCTCTTCTTAGCTGACTTATCAAACCAAACTTCTCCTCTGCTGGAAAATCTTTAGTCGTCTGATAAATCAACTGAGCAAAATCAATTGCACGCTTCCAAACTTTCAATTCTTTATAGTTGTGCATATTTATAAAATTGATGTACGCGTATCGAACATCGTATTACGTACTACGCCATACGCCCTACTATTTCAGGAACTCGTAGATTCCTGCTACTCCCTGGCCACCACCAACACATGCTGTGACCATACCATATTTGGCATTACCCATTCTCCTCATTTCGTTGAAAAGCTGAACCGACAGCTTAGCACCAGAACAACCTAGTGGATGGCCTAATGCAATTGCCCCTCCATTCACATTTAATCTAGAACGATCTAGGTCGAGCTCTTTGATTACTGCTAATGACTGCGCTGCAAAAGCTTCATTCAGTTCAATTAAGTCCAAGTCGGACTGTTTCAAACCTGCTTGCTTCAAGGCTTTTGGCACTGCCTCCACTGGACCGATACCCATTATTCTTGGGTGTACCCCGATCGCTGTGTAAGTCACCATTCTAGCAATTGGTTCTAACTTCAATTCTTTCACCATCTTCTCGGACATCACCATCACAAATGAGGCGCCATCTGAAACAGGTGAAGAGTTACCAGCTGTCACCTGTCCGCCTTGCGCGAACACCGGTCTCAAACCACCGAGTACGTCCATCGATGTATCTCCCCGAGGTCCTTCGTCCTTATCAACCGTGTATGACTTCTCGTGAATTTTTCCATCAGGACCAACTACTTTGTCAGTCACCTTGATCGGTACAATTTCATCATCAAACTTACCGGCTGCCTGTGCTGCAACAGCTTTGGTATGAGATTCCAGAGCAAATTGATCGGCTTCTTCTCTATTGATATCAAACTCTTTGGCTACTTGCTCAGCCGTTAGGCCCATGCTGAGGTAATAGTCATTATGTTCAGTCGCTAGCTTGTAATTCAATGCCGTTTTGTATCCCATTACAGGAACCATTGACATGGACTCTGTTCCACCAGCTATTATGCAATCTGCCGTCCCTGCATGTACTCGGGCCGAAGCCAAAGCAATTGCTTCAAGGCCTGAACCACAATACCTGTTGACCGTGACACCAGGCACCTCGATCGGCAAAGACAAGAGTGAAATCATTCTGGCCATTTGCATGCCTTGCTCTGCCTCGGGGACCGCGTTACCCACGATCAAATCGTCCACGCGTTTCGCGTCAAAGCCATCGACTTGGCTTACCAAATGCTTGATTACATCGGCAGCCATATCATCAGGGCGAACTGTTTTCAAAACACTTCTTTTTCCCCTACCTACTGCCGTTCTATATCCTGCTACTATATATGCATTCATTAGATTATAGATTATAGAGATCAGATATTAGACTACTGACCTCTTAGTTTATTCATTAAACCAATTATCATTCTTTGTACTTCAGATAATTTGGTCGTCATCTCGTTAAATGCAGAACTCTCTAAATAACTCAAGTCTGCCGATACAATTAACTGGCTTTCTAGCTCATAAGATGAGCCTAGTGCCATATCCAGAAAACGGGCAAAATCAGTATCTGTCCCTCTTCCGGCACCTTCTGCTATATTAGACATCACAGATACTGCGCATGATTGCATCTGTGATATCAAGTTGAATTTCTCACTCTTAGGAAGTTTGGCGGTTACCACATAAACTTCCTTGACCATTATTCTCGCCTTTTGCCATACCTTCAATTCTTTAAAGTTGTGCATGAGTCTAATGTCTAAAATCTGATATCTAGTTTCTTAAAGGTTTACCCTTGAAAAGAATGCTGTGAATCCTTTCGAGTGTTTTAGGCTCAGCTGTTAACTCGACAAACATTTGTCGCTCTAAATCCAGTAAATACTGTTCCGATACTTCTTGTGGGAATGTCAAATCACCGCCACACATAATCCAACCTAGCTTGCGAGCAATCTTCGCATCATGTTCAGAAATATAATTTCCAAGCAACATGCCATTGATTCCTGCTTCGAAAAGCGCCAAACCTGTTCGTCCCTGCACTTTGATATTCTTTCTCTCCATCGGTTGGGTATAACCTGCTTCGTGAAGTTCAAGCACTTTGGCCTTAGCATCCGTCAATAGACGCTTGCGGTTCAGGGTAATCCCATCTTGAGGTCTCAAAATATGCATAGCCCTAGCCTCTTCTGCCGAAGTCGCAACTTTCGCAGTGGCGATGTTCATAAAGGCCTCTTGCAAGCGGTTTAACTCTGGGTCTCCACCTTCAATAGAGTCCGCAACTCTCATTGTCAACTCTTTGGTTCCGCCACCACCCGGGATCAAACCAACACCAACTTCTACTAGACCTATATATGTTTCGGCATGTGCTTGAATGGCGTCACAGTGAAGTGACAATTCACAACCACCCCCGAGAGCCAAGCCTGCTGGCGCGGATACAACCGGAATCGAAGAGAACTTAGCGCGTTTCATCGTATTCTGGAATTGTGCTACCATTAGGTTCACTTCATCGAACTCTTGGTCGCCCGCAAACATGAACAACATTGCCAAGTTGGCTCCTGCTGAGAAATTCTCTCCTTCGTTACCAATCACCAAGCCTTTATAATCTTTCTCTGCCAAAGAAATAGCCGTCTCGATGCCTTCGATCACTTCTTGGCCAATAGCATTCATTTTTGTATGGAACTCTAAGCAAAGTACTCCATCTCCAATATCGAAGATAGTTGACCCTGCATTGCCCCACACCTTATTAGTTTCTCTGATGTTTTCGAGAATTACTAAGTCCTCCGTTCCCGGAATTGTCTTGTAAGACTTAGATGGAATGTCATAATACTTCTTAATGCCACCTTCAATTTTGTAGAATGACTCGTGGCCTGCGTCCAACATTTCGTAAACCCATTCGGCTGGCTTCATATCCATGCCTTCCATTTGTTCGACCACCGACCTGACGCCTAGTAAGTCCCAAGTATCAAATGGGCCCATCTGCCATGCGAAACCTGCGCAAACGGCCTGGTCTATTCTGAATAGTTCGTCCGAGATCTCAGGAATACGGTAGGTTACATATTTGAATGTATCGTAGAAGGTCTTTCTGTAAAACTCTCCTGCTTTGTCATCAAAGTTGACGAGTGTCTTGATTCGAGCCTTGAGGTTTTCCTCATCTTTGACCGCCTCTAGCGCTTTGAATTTTGCTCTTGTGCGATCACCATATTCGAATGTCTTAAGATCCAATTCTTGGATAACTCTTTTTCCATTCGCGTCTTTGGACTTTTTGAAATAGCCCTGACGAGACTTATCACCAAACCAACCACGCTCGTGAACTTCCTTGACGATGCCCGGTAGTACAAAAGCTTCCTTGGACTCATCATTAGGAAGGCCAGCATATAGGTTGTTAGCAACATTCACTGTTGTATCTAAACCAACAACATCCATTGTACGGAAAGTGGCCGACTTAGCTCGACCAATGATTGGTCCAGTCATTCGGTCGACTTCACCAACAGTGAGCCCCATTTCCTCAATGGTATGCATTGCCGACATGATGGCGTAAATCCCGATACGGTTAGCAATAAATGCAGGAGTGTCTTTACACAAAACAGTTTCCTTACCTAGATATAGGTCACCATAGTGCATTAGATAATCGATGATTTCTGGATCAGTCTTCGGCCCTGGAATTATCTCTAACAACCTCAAATAACGGGGAGGGTTAAAGAAATGTGTACCACAAAAATGCTTCTGAAAGTCTTCGCTTCTTCCTTCACACATTAGGTGCATAGGAATACCTGAAGTGTTTGATGTGATTAATGTCCCCGGTTTACGGTGCTGCTCGACTTGATCAAAAATAATCTTTTTGATATCAAGCCTTTCTACGACAACTTCAATGATCCAATCGACATCGGCTATTTTAGCCATATCATCTTCAAAGTTTCCGGTCTTCACTCTCTTCGCAAACGACTTGTCATAGATAGGTGAAGGCTTAGATTTTAGCGCAAACTGAAGTGCATCGTTTACAATTTTATTTCGTGCTGCCGGGTTGGCTTTTTGGTCATCAGCCAAATCTCTAGGAACAATATCCAACAGCAATACTTCCACACCGATGTTAGCGAAATGACAAGCTATTCTAGAGCCCATTACTCCGGAACCTAATACTGCTACTTTCTTTATACTTCGACTCATGTGTTTAGAATATTGATTTTGAATCTATCAATTGATTAATCTTGGTTATTACTTCGAAGAATGTATCTAGTTTTTCGACAGCAATCGATTGCCTAATGGCTTCATTAAATCGAATGACTGTTTCCCTTGATACTCTTCGCTTTTCCTGGCCTGTTTCTGTAAGAAAGATTCTGACTGAACGACCATCGTGAGGGTCTTTCTCACGGTAGATAAAGCCTTTCTCTTCCATGCTCTTGAGCATTCGTGTCAAACTTCTGGATTCGAGCCCCATCAAAGGAGCAATCTTAGTTGCAGGAGTGCCTTCAGTTGGGTCTATATTCAAGACCACAAAGGCCATTGAAGTTGTGCTTTCATGTTGAACCGCCTGTTGATTATACATTCGGTAAATGGCATGCCAGCACATTTTAATTTGGTGATCTACGGTTTCTTCTCTCTTCATAAGGCTTTGAGGTCTTACGAATTTAGAAAAAATTTGTTATGCATGCATACTATTTTTTTGAAAAATAGATGTTGATCAGTCGATAACTGCTATTTAGTTATTGTCTAATCTCTGTACTAGGAATATAGTGGTGAGTGTGGAGCTGACAATGGCTGCTATGGTGCCAAAATTCTCAAGGAATTTGCCCGGCTCTCTTTCTCTTTTTGCTGGTTTGGCAGAAACAGTAATTGTTGCCCCATCCAAGACTTTCGGGTTCGAAAACCAGCCTACTTTTCTTGTGAATCCGTTTGGTTGAGTCAAGAATATCTTCTTAGCGTTTTTCGTCTTCCCTCCAGAGTTTCTCAGATACGCTCTTACACCTAGGTTCTCTGTAAACTTCTGAAGTGACGGGTTAACCACTTCACCTTGCACACTAATGGTATAAACAGACTCAGGGAAATAAATCTCATCATTAGGTTGCAGAACGATATCAAACTTGGTATTTCCTTTATTAAATAGGTCATCAAAAGAAAAAGCTAAGCGTTGACCGTTTCGAGTGAAAGTCGCCCCAGGAAGATATGCATTGGGTGATAGACCACCTACCTTGTTGATTAATTGAGAGAGAGTCTCCCCTTTGCTCTCGAGATTGTATGTACCGGGAAATTTGACTTCGCCTCCAACACTTACCCTTCTTTGTTCTGAGGAGCCTGGAATATTGTCTACAGAGACATTGTCGTTATGTTCTAGGAAATAACTTGAAGTGGATTTAGTATTTATACCCACCAAATAGCTCATGTCTGTTTTAACCCTCTTCAACTCGGCTATTTGGTTTCCTGTAAAATCGAACTTCTCTCTAGAAACTGTGACTGAATCTTTGAAGGAAGTTCGTACAAAGCCCCCTGCTTGCAATATCAAGTCTTCTACTGTCATGCTATCCGTTAACAGAAAGCGACCCTCATTCTTAACTGCACCACGAATTGTGACATATTTATCCAGTATCTCATTGATATCACGGCTATAAAGAATCACCTTGTCTTTAGGCCTTAAAACAGCATTAAACCTCTTATCCAAGACGTTATCCAAATTGAATGGAACTACTTGATAGTCTGTTCTGCCCTCTTGATACCTCAACAGGTCAGCCCTGCTAGTCAAAATTCTATTTTGATATTCTAGGTCCTCTATGTTCGCAGACATAAAGATTAAATCATAGAGCGTAAAGTTCTCTCTCCACAAAACAGTCTTTGGCTCAGAAAGAAAGCCCTCGATGGAAACTGTTTGTAGGGCCCCTAATTCCTGATCATTATAAATTTTTACTGAGTCATCGGGTTGAAGGCTCAAGTCAGAATTAATTTGGCCACCAATAATATCGGACAAAGAAAGAGATCTAAACTTCAAATCGCCATTTCGATCTTTTCTGAAGAGGTCAATTTTTTCAAAGTAAGTGTTTGGTCTTAAGCCTCCTGCATTTTCAATTAAAGAACGGATAGTCATGTCCTCTAACAGCTCATACTCACCTGGTCTAAACACAGAACCGGCAATTGTCACAAGGTTGTCGAACTTATCTAGCACCTTACTAAAGGTGATCTCATCTCCGTCTTGAATACGAAAATTCACACCATCCTGCAAAAGTTGATCATAATCAATAGTGATAATTTCTCGGTCAAAAGCAGAATCGTCATTTCTACCAATAAGAGGCTTGATTCTCTTGATAGTAACTCCACCAGTATGAGCTGAAGGTTTTAGGCCACCAGCGAAACCCAAAAGATCAACTAAGCCTTCTCCTGATTTCAATTCGTAAATTCCCTGTCGATTCACTTCTCCCTTCAAGGATATACTATTCAGTCTACTTTGAATGAAAATGACATCATTACTCATTAGTCTCAAGTCTTCAGAAATTGACCCTTTGATCAAGTAGTCATATAGATCGACTGTCGAAACAAATTTGTTGTTTCGAAAAACTTTTATGTCACGAAGTGATCCTGAAGTTTTTATTCCTCCAGAAGCGTAAAGCGAGTTTAATGTTGTGGCAAAAGCATTGATAAGATGGGAGCCGGGGTTATTTGACTCTCCCATAACCATAATTCTGATCGGTCTAAGTTTGGTTAACGAAACATCTAAGAAGATTTTGTTCTTAGTCAAACCTGAATAAAAACGAGATAAATACTGCTTAAGCCTCTGGTTCAAGTTTTGATAAGTAGTACCTGAGACGAACACCTGGCCAACATTCGGCATAAAGAGGTTTCCATTGATGTCAACGATTCCTTCAAACTGAAACTCTGCTTCTCCCCATAGGTAAACACGTAATTCATCTCCGGGGCCAACAATGTATCCAGGGTCTATATTACCAACAAGTGCCTGTTGATTTGCATATGGGTTATTATTGAAAACATCATATCCAAAATATTTCAGTCCATCCGAGTCGTCTGGCTTTTTCGTGACATCCACAGTTGGGGCAATTTGACTTCGGTCATCCTTTATCTCAGTTGTATAATCTACTAAGTCGGGTTCAATACTGTTTATAGGTTCAGCTGAGGTAGTTGTTGCTTCTTTATTGAGAACATATTTTTGAAGGTATTGATCATAATCTAAACCATAGAGTTTGGCTTGTCTTCTTGCATCTGCCTCTGACATCCCTCTTTTACGAAGTTCAGCCTGAATTTCTTCAAGGGTATCAATCCCTCTTTTTTCAAGTTCCTGCTTAACTTGTTGTTCCGATTGACCAAGGGCCATTAACGGTGCAAGCAACAATAAGTATAAAAAGATACTACTTACTGCTAGGTATTTTAGTTTAGTGCCTATCATTCCTTATTCCCAAAAAAATTCACCAGCTTACATTTTTGGGGAATCAAAAATAGTAAAATTCTGGTTTACAATATACTATTTGAGTTTTGTTGACAAATTGTTGGCAGAAACATGACACGTGGGTCACAGATCATTAACATCAAAATCAGGACCTTTCCCGTAGCGAATAAGATCATAAAGAGAGTAGTTCTCTAATGTATAGATGTCCTTGAGTTGGCAGTCACCATCAGACATTATCTCCAACACTTCGAAGTCAAAGGATTCTCCGAAATTGAGAAGCCGGAATTTCTTACCTACCCTTAAATTGTTAAAGGAATTTGCCATTAAATATACCTAATTCTCGTTGTTGAAATCACCGCGAAGCTCCCTGAACCTTGTGCGAGCTTCGGCAACGAATATACTCCCAGGAAACTTTGTGAGTAGATCATTATAAACTGTCATTGCTGATTCAGTGTTCCCAAGGTCATCTTGGTGGATAATTCCTGTCAGAAATAAAGCATCATCTCCTAGTATTTCGAAATAATGGGCTTCGTTAATCTTATTTAGCGATAACAGTGCGCTATCAAAATTCCCTAACTCTCTTTCTGTTTGAGCTCGCAGATAAAGTAACTCATCTACAATAGAGTGGTAATTGTACTTAACCAACATCGAGTCCATGGCCTGTAAGGCCTCTAACTTCTGATTTTGAAATAGTAATAATTCAATACTCGCATATTCTTGCATCACCACATCCGTACTATCAAATACCGTATTGTTCTTTATAAGAATACTGAGGTCTAACGCATCGTTGGCAATCTCTCTTGACGTAGCGAGTTTTAAAATATCTAAGTTGCTCTGAGCAAGCTCGAAATCACCTTTGAAGTATGATAGCTTTGCGCTTTTGAGTTTGGCGGTATAGCCCAAAGGTTCGTCCTTAAACATCCTTTCAACTTGACCATAGAGCAAAATAGATTCCCAAGGTTCTTTGTTAAGTAGGTATATATCTGCTAGGTCCATTTTGGCTTCCGCTACAACATTATGTCTACCTACCTGTTGTTCTAGCATGCTTGTGAGGGTTTCTATGGCATTGTCAATTTCGTTAAGTTGAAATGCCTGTAACAAAGCTATGCGCCTCTGAGATTCCATCACTGAAAACACATCTCTCGATTCAGAAATATAGACTTCGTACCTTTTAATAAGATCTCGAATCGCTGTGGTATCTACTGGATAAGACTTTTTAAGAACCTCTTCTTCTGAGAGTAAAACATAACGTGAGGCAAGTCTTCGGCTCGGACTCTCTGGAAAATCTTCAATTATGTAACCAAATGCCTTCTTTGAAGTTTTGTAGTCCGAATTTCTAAATGAAATCATTGCCACGTTCATTATATTATCGCCATTATTAGCTAGTCTTCTATCAAGTGCTCTTGCTTGTCTGAGTGCCGCTGAAAAATTCTTCTGTTGAAGATGGGTCCATACTAAAAGGTTATTGTAAGTACTATTACCCGCTTCCTTTTGAATGACGTTGTACAATGACATTTCGAGAGTATCCAAGTCCGCAGGTTCTTGTAAATATCGTTGAAGTGAATTTTTTACATAATTCAAGTTTTGGGGCTGATTCTTAGAAAAATTGAGATACTCAGAAATCATTGGCTGCTTTTTGTTCATCAGTCGATAAACATTGGCTAAATCGAGAGCAAATAAGTCTTCCTGTCCTAAGGCATTTCTTCCTTTGATATAGGTATCAAGTGCCTTATCCCTAAAATTCCTTTCAAAAAATACTTGTGCTAGAAATCGGGTCTCATTGGATTTCTTTTCTACAGCAGCCTTGTCGGTAATCTTTTTAATGACATTTTCGAGCAATTCGTTTGCTTTATCCTCTTCATTTTGAGTCCGGTAAAGCACTCCTAAATCCACTTCATAGATGAAATTTGTGGGATTATTCTTAACCACATTTTTGAGGTACTTCTCTGCTTCATCGAATTCCTCCATTGTAAGAAGTAATTTGAAATACGTATCGTGAATTCTCGAAATATTTCGTCTGTTTCTCGCAAGCTTCTGAAATTCCTCCTTGGCTTTTTCAAATTCACCCTGGTTGTAGTATTCTTTGGCAATTTCAACGGGATCATTTGTTTGGGCATGTGCATAATTTGAATTAATGATGATGCAAGCTACAGCAGTAAGGCAAGACTTTATCAACAGTTTCAACACACTCATATTAGTATATTATTCTTTATATAAACTTAAGTTGTTTCTATTAGGGCTGTGGATATGTGGAAATCTTTTTCGATTCACACTAATCTAAGACATTTGTTTACGAAATGTTTGCAATACAGTTATTCTTCACAATTTATGCACTTGTTAATCTCTTGCTTATTAAGTAGTTATTGGTCAGATATTGATAAGTGATTGTTTCGGTGGATAAGTGGTCTTCTTGATAAAATGTGTGGATGATGTGGTGATACATTGTTTGGAATGTATGGGTTATCCATGTTTAGCGAGCTGAGAAAAATTCTACTATGATTTCTGTGGAGAAGTTGATGGGATATAATGACTTATACACAAGTTATACTTGCGGTTAGAAGAAGACATTGACATCAGTCTGCTCCCAATTCTTCCTAACTTCTATGAATTTGGTTTTGTAAAAGTCGTCAAAGTAGAACTTAGCTGGCTCGGGGCTTTCCCAATTCAAGAGGTTTCCAATGTCCCATTTTCCATTTCCATTGATGTCTTTAATAACCCTTATCATGTAGCGGCCAGCAGAGAGATAAGTGAATAGAAACTCTTTTGAATTAGATGTGCGGACTACATCATGTGTCCGTGAATCAAGTAATTGAACGATGATTTGTTCATGGTCAGATACGACCGAGCCACCAATAACAGCTGAGTCATCGGTTGTCAAAAGGGAAATGCTTTTGTCTTGCTGAATAGAAGTGTCATTATCGGCTGAGATAAAAGCACCAGTTTTAAACACTAGAAAGATGTTAGGGCTTGATACTCGATTTAGTAGTTCTACTATATCTATTGGAAATGAGGCCTGAGTATTGAGTTTATCCCAACTAATGAGGGTTGGGTCTATCTGGTGTGTGGTTGTACTGTCAAGCTGATAATAGAGGCTATCAGCGTTAAATTGAAGGACAGGTTTATTAAAAGAAATTGAAATAGTGTCTTTTGGAGGAAGTTGATTAGTACTTGGGCTCACTTCGAAGCTAAAGGCTGCAGGATCTAACCTAGATTCATTGAAAGAGACTTGTACAGTATCTAAAAAGACACTATTGAGAGAGTCTTTCACACTAAAAATGAGTTGTGTAGTATCGGAGGTAGGCCTATCCATGGGATAGAAGCGTACTTTAGAAGCTTCAGGTATGCTGTATATTAGATCTTCTCCTTCGACTATCTCGAAATTACTAACTGATTTATTAAATGAGATGTCATAATAAATTCCAAAGTTTCGGGCAGAAACAGTGCGAATTCTTTCTGTATTTAAACTCTGAATAGTGAAGTCAATGTTGGTAAGTGAACTACTGAGTGAGAGAGTGTCTGGATAGAATCCATATAGCTCACTTTCACTATCGGCTTGGCTGTTATTGTTTTTGTCTCTAACAGCATAAACTCGAAACTGACCACTAGGCAAGTTTCTGAAGTTGTAGTTGCCGGCTGAGTCTGTACGGCTGTAATAGGATGCTGGCCCTGTTAGAATGTCTAATGAATCGCTTTCTGAATAAAGTGAAACTAAGAGGTTTTCTATAGGGTCTTGAGTATAGAGGTTTAGAACCTTTCCCGCTATTGTCAACGAGTCGATGTATTCTCCTGTTGAAAAGCTCAGATTAATGCCTTCGGCTGGGTTGTTATTTGTAATGTCCTGGATTGTACTTCCAAAGCTCAAGTTATAGGTAGTATTTTCTTGAAAGGGCTCAGTGAAACTCAGGGAGAGGACATTCTTGTTAACTCTGGCTCTATAGGTACCAGCTGGTTTTGGTGTAATGATGAGATCGGTTTCGATTGACCTAGTAATTATTCTTTCATCAAAGGACAGTTGAATTGTTTGACCCTCAAAATTAGTGGTGCCTGCTTCTGGTGTTGAACTTATGAGTACGGGTGGGGTTTCATCTTCTGGACCACCTGTTGGTGCTCCTACTCTGGCACATGAACCAATGAATAGCAGAAGGATTAGAGATAAAGCTGTACGGGTTCTAATAGGTGTCATCTGCTTAGTACATAAATGAGGCTGCTATACTCATTAGTTTTAACGGCTTTTCTATTAGAGAGGTATCCATTAATGAATGCCTTGTAGTAGCTCTTCTTTTTGTTGAGGTACTCATCGGAAAGTAAACTAACATAATAGCTATCAAATTTCATGGGATGCGTAGCAACAATATTCAGACCAAAAGTTTTGGCCAGCTGGTGGACGCTTTTTTGTGAGAAATGATAGAGGTGACGTGGTACATCATAGCCAGCCCAGTGATTGCCGTAGCGCTGTGCATCCTCAGATTTGTAGTTAGGGAGAGCGAGTATAATGATCCCGTTTTTATCAAGGTGTGATATCAGTGTTTTAAGAGTATGCTCTAAATCATGTACATGCTCAAGTACATGGAAAAGACTGATTGAAGAGAAGGTTTGATCAGAAGGTAATTGATCTAGTTTTTGGTAGACAGAAGAAATGTTCTTGGTTGCAATATTGTAGGCTTTTTGGTCTGGTTCAATACCAGTAACGCTCCATTCTTTGGTTTTCAAAAATTTGAGGAACGCTCCTGTCCCACAGCCAAAGTCGAGGTGTTGTTTGTCAAGAGTGTATTTTTTAAGAATGCTATGTTTTCGTTTGAAATTGATCTTTTGAACCTTGCTGTATATTATATTGAAAAAACCACCCTTTTTGTCTCCATGAGACACGTAACTATTTGATTTATAGTAGGTTACAATGTTATCAATGGATGGTCGAGGATTTGTAATGAGAGTCTGACATTGCTTGCAAAGACAGAGCTTGAAGTTTTCTTTATCACCGAAATGATCTATAACATCGATGTGTTCTTGTAACTCTCTACTATGACATATTGGACAGCATGTAAGCGTTTCGTTGATCATCGGCCCATGTATACCATTAGTACTGAAATGTCGGCAGGCGAGACACCGCTGATTCTTGAAGCCTGGCCAATGGTTTTAGGCCTGATCTTTTCTAGTTTCTCTTTTGCTTCCGATGATAAAGCCGGTATACTCTTAAAGTCAAATGTTTCTTTTATTCGGAGTCCCTCTAGTTCCGATACACGTTCTGCTAGCTTCGTTTCTTTATCGATATAATCCGCATACTTGATATGTATATCAGCACCGTCAAGAATGTCTTGCTCATACTTATCAAAGTATTCTTCAAGGGAATCGTTTACTTGTTTAAGGTCACTAATATGAACTTGTGGCCTCTTGACCAACTTAGCCAGGTTCGTTCTATGCTGAATTGCTGCACTTGAAAGTGATTCAAGTGTGGGATTTACTTCAGAAGGATCTACCTTTTTCTGTTCTAGGTCGTTGAGAAGTTTGTGAATCTGACCTGATCTGGCTTTCATAGTGTCATATCGCTCTTGAGTTGCTAGGCCAAGATCATATCCCTTTTGTGTTAGTCTTAGGTCTGCATTGTCTTGTCTAAGAAGTATTCTGTGCTCGGCTCTTGACGTAAACATACGATAAGGTTCATCTGTGCCTTTATTGATGAGGTCATCAATGAGAACGCCAATGTATGCTTCCGAACGTGATAAGGTGAACTCTTCTTTTTTAGTGCTCTTTAGGTGAGCATTGATTCCGGCCATTAGGCCTTGACAAGCTGCCTCTTCATAACCTGTCGTGCCGTTGATTTGGCCAGCAAAGTAAAGGTTGGAAACTAACTTCGTTTCAAGCGTATGATTCAGTTGTGTTGGTGGAAAGTAATCGTATTCAATGGCATACCCAGGCCTAAACATTTTGACATTCTCGAAGCCACTAATCTTTTTGATTGCTTCGTACTGAATGTCTTCCGGAAGGGAAGTAGAAAAACCATTGACATATATTTCAACAGTATTCCAACCCTCTGGCTCAACGAAAATTTGGTGCCTGTTTCGTTCCGCAAAACGATTGATTTTGTCCTCTATAGAGGGGCAATACCGAGGACCTATTCCCTGTATTCTTCCATTGAACATGGGAGACTTGTCGAAACCTTTCTCTAATGTTTGATGCACTTCAGGATTGGTATATGTTATATAACAGCTCCTTTGTTCTTTGAGTGGACGAGTTGAATGACTGAACGAGAATTTCTCCGGTTGTTCATCTCCAGCTTGCTCCTCCATTTTACTGTAGTCTAAAGAGCGGCCATCAACGCGAGGAGGGGTGCCAGTCTTCATCCTGCCAGCTTCGAAACCGATGCTTACCAATTGTTCTGTTATTCCCGTTGAAGCTCCTTCCCCTGTTCTTCCCCCTCCAAATTGTTTTTCACCAATGTGTATGATACCATTTAGGAAGGTGCCTGATGTAAGTATGACGGACTTGGCTTTGAATTCAATGCCCATGCCAGTTGTGACACCGGTGACAACATTGTCTTTCACCAGAATGCCTGTGACCATTTCTTGCCAGAAATCAATGTTGGGATTAGCCTCCAATGCTAAACGCCATTCTTCTGCAAAACGCATGCGGTCGTTTTGAGTTCTTGGACTCCACATCGCTGGGCCTTTTGATTTGTTGAGCATGCGAAACTGGATCATGGACTTGTCAGAAATGATACCTGACATTCCACCGAGTGCGTCAATCTCACGAACTATCTGCCCTTTGGCCACACCCCCCATCGCAGGATTACATGACATCTGGGCAATGGTGTTCATGTTCATTGTGATCAGTAGAACTTTTGAACCCATTCGTGCAGCAGCATTTGCGGCTTCACACCCGGCATGACCGGCCCCTACTACTATAACATCGTATGCTGGATACATATCCTTAAATCAATAGTTCCACGTGAAACAGTTGCGCTAGTCGAAAAAGTTTCACGTGGAACACTTTGTGTTTCTTCAAATGTGCAGCAAAGATAAAGAAGCTTCTTCGCTTTTTCTCATCTCTGTTTTTTGAGCTTCGGTTTTATCCTGTTTTCCAAGAAGGTGGAGAATGCCATGAATCATTACGCGATGAAGTTCGTGCTTGTAAGGAATCTTGAGTCGTTTAGCATTGTCCTTAACTCTGTCGATGGATATGAAAATATCGGAATCGATTGGAGCACTGTCATCTTCGCGATTGTCAAAGGTGATGATGTCAGTGTAATAGTCATGATCAAGGTACTGCTGGTTAACTTTGAGTAAATAGTTGTCTGAACAATAAATGAAATTGATTGAATCAATTATCTGGTCATGCTGCTCAACAACTTGACTGATCCATGACTTAAGTATGCGCTTATGGGATAGCGGGAAGGAGATCTCTTCTTGGAAGAAGTTGATCTTTGACATTAATTGAGGTAGAAAGTAAGTTCCAAGGTACTGCCGTCACTTTTGAAGTTTACTTCGTCAGCAAGGTTCTTGATCAGGAAGATTCCGCGACCGCCAATTTTTTCTACGTTCTCAGGTGCTGTTGGATCCGGAAGGTTCTGATGATCAAAACCAGCTCCTTGATCGGAGACTGTGAATACTATCTGCTCGTCTTGTAAATTGGCACTAAGCAAGACATTTTTGGCTTTATCGGCCTTATTACCATGGATGATGGCATTATTAACCGATTCAATGACTGCAATCATAATATTACCATAAAGATCATCGGTTAGGCTGTATTCTTCTTTGGCGTTGTCTACGAAGCTCTCGACTATGCGAATGTTCTCAACAAGAGATGGTATTTCGATGCTTATGTTCTTCATTGAAGGGCTCAATTCTTTTCCTTGATCTTTTTGAAATACTTATTTGTCTCTCTTTTATAATAGGGATTCAGCTTTGCTGGGATAGTTTTTAGCAATTCGATTTCCTTTTCTTTGGCTTTTAAGTATTCATTAAGAGATTCTGGAATAGACAGGTCGTAGTCAAAGGCTGTTCTTCCTTTTCTTTCCTCGTCCTCACCCCTTTCTTGAACCGAGTTTTCGGCTTCTAACAAACGGGTTAATATATCTTGCTGTCTCTGAACAGTCTCATCAGTAATGCTTTTGTTGATGAGATCCCATTCATTTTCTTCCATTTGATTGATCAACTGATCAATTTTCTCGCCCAATTTATTTCCATCAAGGCCCGTTTCAAAATTTTCAAGCGCATTTCTGAGTCTTTCTTGTTGAGAGGCTAGTTTGGCTAACTGCTCACTGAGTTGGCGTCCTGACATGCCGCTCTCTTTTAGTTCTTTGATTTGCTCACTAAGCTGCTGTTGTAGCTCACTTAAACCACCCATTTGTGGTTTATTCTTTTGATTTCCTTTTGATTTCCCTTGACCCATTTGACTGGCCATTTGCTGCTGCATTTGCTGAACAACGTCATCAAGTAAAAGAGCCAAGTTGTTTATGGCAGTCATAGCAAACTGTTGTTTACCGACTGCTTGGTTAATACGTTTTTCTTTGAGTGTCTCGACAGCACCATCCATTTGGCGATTCATTTCTCCCAATTCACGCATTACAAAGGAGGATATTTGAAATACTCTTTGAGATAATGAAATGAGACTGTCTTGAATGATCTTGGAGTCATCTTGTAGCTTAAGCTGACGTTGAGATAGCTTAACATATCTAGGATCGCTTTGTCGTATCTCCTTAAACTCGTTCATTAAGCCTTCTTGATTAAAGGAAAGAGTAACTAAGTTGTCGACAAGATCTCTTAAGTTTTCCAGGTTTTCTTGCTGCTGCTCCATTTGGGCACCGCTTTGCATGGACTGAAGGCTCTGTTTTACCTCTTTCATCTTTTCGGCAGCACGCTTTTGAGATTGAGAGGCATTCTGTCGCTGTTGCTGGCTTTCGGACTCTTGGCTTTCACTTTTTTCTTGCCCTTCTTCTGAAGAGTTTTCTTCTTTCTCTCCCTCCTCATTTTCTCCTTTATCGCTCAGTTCATCTTGTGCTTTTTGCTGTTCATCTTTTGCTTCTTCAAGGCTTTCGTCCAAGTCTTCTGGCAGGCTATCAGGGTTTTTGCGATCTTGATTTAATTCATTAAGCTTGTCTAGCTCTTCTTGAAGTTTTTCTAAGTCTTCCTGCTCTTTTTTCTGCTCTTCGGCAAGCTCTTCGTTGCTTTTTTCACCCTTTTCAGTTTCTTCATTCAGAGCCTCTTGATCATCTATCTCCTCCTGTAGTTTCTCAATATTATCTTCAAGCATTTTATCAAACTGAAGCTTTTTGAAGAGTTCTAAAGTTCTTTCGAGGTCTTCTTCCAGGTTACCGCTATTTTCCCGGAGATCGTCCATTTTTTCTCTAAACTCCTCTATATCAGACTGTTCCTCTAACAACTCTCTTAGCTCATCGTAGAGCTTCTTCATCTCATCATCCAATACATTGTCCATGATTTCCTGAAGCTGTTCCATCTTTTGCTTAATGGATTCATTTTGAGGTTTGAACTGCTCGAGTTTTTGGTTGTTTTGGTTGTTTTGCTTTTTGAGCTCGTCAACCTTTTCGGCAAGCTTGTCTTTTTGATCCAAAATTTCTTGCATCAGCTTCTCGTCCTGCCACTCTATCTTTTTCTTAGTCTTGAGCCTTTCATCGGCTTCTTCGATCATTTTGTTCAGCTCTTTAGCATCCTCGAGTGTCTTGTCTATTTCGCTTTGAATCTGTCGGTCGTTAGCCTCAATTTCAGCTTCAATTTCTTCCAATGAAGGAATTTTGAAACTATAAGTAGCTGATTTGACAGCTTTTGAACCATTAACCGCATCGTTGTCGGCCACTTGCATGTAATACTTTAATTCTGCCCCAGCTTGAATTTTGGCTGAATCCAGTGTATAAACTTGATAATAGCTCTGATCGGAAAGTTCCTGATTGAATGGAATTGTAAAAGACTCGAATGTTTGTTCATCATCATAAGAATAGTGGAAAGAGAGGGATGAGAACCCATAGTCATCTTTGATGTTTCCACCCAGAACTATGTTTTTATAAAGAACGGTGTCCTGAAACTGGTCTAATACGATTTCAGGATATCGATCCTTAATCACTTCAATTTGAAACTTTAGAGAATCTTTATTACTGCTGAATTCATTCTTAAGCTGAATAGAATACGGCCCCGACTTACTAATCGTTCTTTCTAAAAGAAACTCTTCTTCATTTACTAATTCTGCAGCTAATGCTTCTGCCGGATTTTCAAAGTGAATAGAAAGTGATTCAGTGTGTTTTGTGTTGAACTTCCAACTTACCTCAGTCCCCTCAGGTACCGTCAAATTACCAGAATTGCGGATATTCTCGTTTTCTCTTAGTGTGTACTCAGGGTACTCTATATCCATGCTAAACAAGTCAACGGCAGGTCTATTGAAGGCTTCAATGTTATATCGGTCTGAAAGCACTCCTTCAGATTCCAAGCTGAAACTCACATCTCCGCGCAAGCGGTCAATCCTGTATTCGAATTTATCATTGTCTATTTTGGATACTTTGATTTTACGCTCATTGATCCAGATATAGACGTCAACTGGGCTTAATTGACCTGAGGTTTCTATGGACAGCGTAAAAGGTTCGTCAATGAAACCTTCGAGTTGAGTTCTATCTATTGAAAAACTGAATGGCGCCTCTGCCTTAAATTCCGAATTATAGTTTATTATTCTGGTTGAGCTTTCGGTAATGAACTGAGGCAAAAATATCAAGAGTGCTATGATAATGGCTACCGGAGTATAGACATACCGGAGATATTTTCTATTGGCTTTGAGGTCAATGGCGTTTACGAATGGAACCTGTTGAATAGTACTGCTTTTTTGCCTAATGCTTGCGAGTAGCAGTTCATTTTCATGACTGGACAGCTTTTCTAACTGAATGATATTCAGAAGTTTATCTGAAATTTCTGGAAAAAACTTTCCGATTTGAAGGGCTGCTTCTTCATTGCTGATCTGCTTGCTTGAATTCTTCAAAACCAACAAGTGCCGAACAACAAACCAGTAGATTAAGGTGATATTAATGGCAATGAACCCATATAACATGGCGGCCCGTCCAATCGAGCCTAGGCGGCCTGAAAACTCCACAGTGTTAATAAACAGAAATGAAGCGAGGAGCAGGGCGGCAGATATGATAGCACCTTTAATCGCTTTATTCCTATAGTACTTTGCTTTATAGGCCTTTAGTTGATTCTTAAGTGCTTCATTAGATCCCATGCTCTATGAAATTTTGTTTCACACTTTAATTACGCAAAACATGCGTAAAGGATTGTAAAACGATTGATAAAGAGCAGAATATACTACTTATTCAGTCAATTTCTAATACGATTGGGCAGTGATCTGAGTGATGAGCTCCAGGAAGGATGGATGCTGAGGTCAACCGATCTTCCATAGGCTTGGAGGCCATATGGTAATCTATGCGCCAACCTTTATTATTCGCCCTTGAATTTGCCCTATAACTCCACCATGAATAATGGTGAGGGTCAACGTTGAAAGCCCTGAAAGTATCGATAAAGCCGGAACCGATAAATTTGGTCATCCATTCTCGTTCTTCAGGAAGAAATCCAGAGGAGTTCTTATTTGAAACAGGGTTGTGGATGTCAATTGGTGTATGGGCTATATTATAATCACCGCTAATGACAAGGTTAGGAATGTCGTTAATCAGTCGATGGGCGTAGTCGTAGAAAAAGTCGAGCCATTCATATTTGAAGTCCTGCCTCACATCTCCGCTAGTACCACTCGGCATATAAACCGACATGACAGAAAAGTCCTCAAAATCCGCTCTAATCACCCGGCCTTCACTATCATATAACGAATTACCACAACCATATTCGACATGCTTAGGCTTATGTTTGGTCAATATAGCTACACCGCTATAGCCTTTCTTCTCCGCTGTTTCAGTATAGAGCTCATAACCCAACTCTTTGTAAAATGGCTCAATCTGATCGGCCATTGCTTTGAGCTCTTGTATACAGACAATGTCTGGATTTTCTTCAGCCAGCCATGTCTCAAAACCCTTTTTAAGTGCGGCCCTAATGCCATTAACGTTGTACGAAATGATTTTCATAGTGTGATTGTCAAGTTGTATTCTTTTTCAAAGTACTCTAAAACATGCATTTTGAGCAGTTTTTCCTGGTCCAATAGATCAAACCTTGGTAGTTTCTTCATTGCCACCCAGTGTGGCCAACCATCTTTGTCAAGACCTTCAAGTTCATAGTAGCCCGAATAACTTAGAACTTTGCATATCGCTATGTGCATAAGGTCTTGTTTTTCTTCTTTAGAGAAGTTTTGCTTGCCTTTTCCTAACTCTTGAACACCAATGAGAAATAAAGTACTGTTTAGGTCCTTGGGTCTTTTGCCAATTGTTTCTGCAAGTTGAGTGAGTAGCTTCACCCACTTTCTTTGTAACTCAAGGTCTTTTTTATACATTTTTGGCCTCTTCTTGCAGGCTTTCCCAGTATTCGACAGCTCTTCTTAAATGAGGGATTACTATGGTACCACCGATAAGGTTGGCAATAGAAAATACCTCAAATACCTGTTTGGTGCTAATGCCTACTTCATAACACTTGCCAAGGTGGTACTTGACGCAGTCATCACAGCGAAGAACCATTGAACAGGCTAAGCCAACAACTTCCTTTGTCTTAATATCAAGCTCACCTTCAGCGAAGGCATTCGTGTCAAGATTAAAGAGTCTCTTGAGCACTTTATTATCCTCTTCGAGAATCTTCTCGTTCATTTTGGCTCGGTAGTCATTAAACTCTTGTACTATACTCATGTTTATCTTACTTTATTCTTTAATAAAATGATGAAAGGCTCCTTTTCTACGTACCTCTCAGACTTCGTGTCTCTATTCTATCCGAACCTATGTCTAGGTTGTGATGAATTGCTCCCAAAAGGAAGTGAGTACTTGTGTCCGAAATGTCACTACAATTTACCAAAAACCCATACTCATAGGCTTGAAGTTCCTCAGTTCAAAGAAAAATTTGAAGGGGTGGTTGCCGTGAGAGATGTATTGGTTTATGCCCATTTCTTTAAGAAAGGGTTGATTCAGAAGGTTTTGCACCAACTTAAGTATGGTAACCAACCAGGAATAGGAGAAATGATAGGCAGGAGGTATGGAAAAGAACTATTAGAAAGTGGCTATGCCGATGCTTATGACCTCATTGTACCAGTACCTTTGCACGAAAAGAGATTTAAAGAAAGAGGCTACAATCAAAGCGAGCACTTTGGACTTGGCTTGTCGAAGGCCTTGGGCATACCGATGAATGTTGACTCACTAGTGAAAGTGAAACACGTAGGTTCTCAAACCAAAAGAAGCAAATTGAGCAGAATTGTAAATGTTGATGGTGTGTTTAAAGTATTGGACAATAGCTTCTATGAAAAGCGTGTCTTATTAGTCGATGACCTCATGACAACAGGTTCCACATTAGTTGCTTGCTTGGAAGTTTTAAGAGAATGTAAGCCAGAGTTTATGGGCATTGCTACAATTGGTGGGGCAAAATAAAAAAGGCTCCAAAACTTGGAGCCTTTAAATATCATTTGGATTCGGTTTACTTTCGGCCGAAAACCCTACTTATGATTCCATTCGACTGGTCTAGCTGCTTAGAGCCTATAGATATCATGGCACAACGGAAACCAATTGTAGAAGTAGCTCTGTCCATATCAAGATACCTTCTCGTACCAGGAGCCATCCAGTAGGCTACATCCTTCCATGACCCACCTTTATATACTTTTGATCGATCATTCACTAAAGAACGATATTCGAGTTGTGGGTTGAAAGAAACACTGTCTCTTACTTGACTAGATTCCCAACCGTAATCTTTCTCAGAATCACCGGTACCATCTTTTCTAACAGGGTTTAGATCATCAAAATCTCCATATGACAGTGGCCTGTAAGTATCAAACACCCATTCGCTTACATTTCCTGCCATGTTAAAGAGGTTAAAATCGTTTGGTTCTCTTCCTCCAACTGCTTCAGGTATTACTGAAGCATCATTGTTTACATTACCGGCAATACCTGCATAGTCACCACGACCTCTTTTGAAGTTGGCCAAGTGCTCACCTCTCTTTTTACCAAATGGGTTTCGTGTACTTCTTCCATCCCAAGGATAGATCCGGCCATACTCTTCATTTTCATCTAAGTAAACAGTACCGATGGTTGCTTTTGCAGCATATTCCCATTCTGCCTCGTTAGGAAGTCTAAATTGAGGAAGGTAGATACCTCTTTCAATAAACTGCCTTTTGTTTACCTCTTCATTCATGAACTCAATGATTTCTTGCTGAAAATCATCAAAGTCTTCAACTGAGATAACCTGTTTATCACCGTTATTATCACCTATTATCTGACCACCAATTCCCAACTCATAATCTCCAGTAGTCTCGTTAATCACTATGAACTCTTCTTGAAATGTTAACGGTAATTCGTCAAAATCCATTTCAAAGATTTGTCTAAGGTTTACAAAGTCGGTTCTCCATTTTGAGTAATCAACAACTTGTCTCCAAGTGACTCCAACCACAGGGTAATTGTTGAATCCAGGATTGCTATAATAGTTTTCAGCGTAAACATCGTTAAAAGAGAAGTTACTGGTCCAAACTGCATCATTTGGAATAATGTCGGCCATCATTTTCGGATTACTCTTGCTATGGGTTGGCCCCTGTAGATCAGGAATAAATGGTAAGATAGGATCAGCCAAATCTTCATTGCCTTTCGCATTAGGATCTTCTATCTCAATATTTTTTGGAAGGCTTAAGTTTTGAGGGTTGTATTGATAGTGTACATACTCTCTCCAGTCTTTGTTGGTAACCTCTGTCTCGTCCATCCAGAAAGAGTTGACTGTAACGGTTCTCTCAACATTATCGCGAGCACCGTAAAGATCTTGTTCATAAGAGCCCAAAATAGTTCTACCGCCCTGAACGAATACCATCCCAGGAGGGTTAGGCAGAGCCTGATCGTCATATGGCTTAAAGCCTAGGTTGCTCTTTTGAGTAGCATATGTGGCACCAGTGGTACTACTTTGGCTAGTTTTTTTGGAGCAAGCACTAATGGAGAACAAAAGTATAACACTAAGAGCGCCTACTTTCAAATAACCCGCTGTGTTTTTCATTTTTAACTATTTAAGCTTATTCAGGTGAAAATTGAACTCGCTAATATACATTTATACTCAATCTATCACAAAATCAGCCTTCTGATTCAATGTCCAAAACGAGATTATTGAAGGGATATTTCAGAAAATAGAATAAATGTTAGTGCATGCATTGGCCCTATTTAGCATCAAGGTCAGAATTCAAAGGTTAAAAACCACCAATATTACTTGAACAGACTATAAGTCACTTGATCAGCCTATATTACCTTTCAGTCAAAGGCAATCATCGTCTTTATGGAAATCTCTTTTATTTGAAACATGAATAAAAATAAGCTCTATTGGATGCTTCAGTTTGGCGGCTGGGGTGGATTGATGCTAACGAGCTTTTTAGCAATGGTTATGTTCATGCCGTTTTTGCCCGCATTGGGCACAAACCTTATGGCCATATTTTTGGGTGTCTTTGTAAGTCATTTATACCGTGGTTATGTAAAACGTAAGAACTGGAAAGATCTTAGAATTGCGAAACTCTGGCCGAAAGTGTTTTTGGCAAGTGTACTGCAAGGTGCATTATTGTCGATTTTAACCTTGATAACCCTGGTTGGTGTTTTCGTACTTGTTTCTTCTGCTGACCCCGAGGCGTTAAATGGCGTGATGGGTATCCCCGAAATGGAAGGGGTAGACGAAGAGACCATGGAGAAGATTAGGCAAGCCAGTATAGCCAACTTTTCTGGAAGTAAACTGCTGGTATTTCTTTTAAGCTTTGTAGCCAGTTACGCTATCTATTTTATCTGTTGGTCAGCCTTGTACTTTGCTTATCAGTATTTGCAGAAGGCTCGTGAAATGGAAATAGAAGGGTGGAAACTATCTGCATCCATTAAGGATGCTGAATTAAGCACTCTAAAAGCTCAAATCAATCCTCATTTTATGTTCAATAGCCTCAACAACATCCGTTCGTTGGTGGTTGAGGATTCAGAACGTGCTAGAGATGCTATCACGCATTTATCTGATTTACTAAGGTTTTCCGTTCAGTTTGATCAATATGAAAAGGTTTCATTAGAGAAAGAGCTTGAAGTTGTACTTGATTACCTGAAACTAGAGGCTATCCAGCTTGAAGAGCGTTTGCAGTATACTTTTGACATAGATAAGAAAACGAAAGAGATGCTCATTCCTCCCATGATTGTTCAGACCCTGGTCGAAAATGCCATTAAGCACAGCATCAATAACCTGCCCAATGGAGGAGAGATCATAATAAAGTCGGCCATTAACAATGATTTTCTTTTTCTTAATATTACTAATACTGGTCAACTGAAAAGAGGGGAAAAGCCTGTCTCAGGAGAAAAAAGGAGAGGGATTGGCATCAGCAATGCTCGTGAGCGCCTAAGACTTCTCTATGGCGAGAACTCTGGGCTTACTGTTCAAAACCTCAACGAGCATATGGTATGTGCTACGGTTAAAATACCTTTGAATGACAAAGAAAGATTTGCCTTATGAAAACACTTATAATTGATGATTCGAGGCTTGCAAGAAACGAGCTCAAGAGATTGCTAAAAGAGTTTGACAATGTTCAAATTGTGGGAGAGGCTGCAAGCGCTGATGAGGCAAAAGAAAAGATCAATGAGCTGAAGCCAGATTTAATCTTCTTGGATATTCAAATGCCAGGTAAAAATGGGTTTGAGTTGCTAGAAGAGTTGGAAGTATTGCCAGAGGTAATCTTTTCCACCGCATATGATGAACACGCACTCAAGGCCTTTGAGTATAACGCCTTGGACTATCTGGTTAAACCCGTACAGAAACAGCGTCTGGCTGGGTCAGTTTCCAAAGTTTATGATAAGGTAAGGAAGAAGGAAAACGAGCAAAACAATTCTGAGGAAGGCATTTTGACAATTAACGATCAAGTGTTTGTAAAGGATGGTGAGCGCTGTTGGTTTGTTCAATTATCGGATATCAGGCTCTTTGAGGTAAGTGGGAATTATACTACCGTTTACTTCGATACTTCGAAGCCTATGATTACTAGAACACTCAATTACCTCGAGTCTAGACTTGATGACAAGACTTTTTTTAGGGCAAATAGGCAACAGATCATTAACCTAAAGTGGATCGAGCGTATAGAACCATGGTTTAGTGGAAGCTTGCGAATTTACCTTAAAGGGGGTGAAGAAATTGATGTTTCAAGACGTCAAACGCTTAAATTCAAAGAGTTAATGAGTTTCTAAAACTGTGACTTATGAAGTTCAATGTCAAGAGAGCTGTCTTCGAGTTTTTGTCAATTGTCATAGCCGTAATTTTGGCCATGTCCTTGACGGAAATGCGGCAGAATTATCTGAATAGACAGCTGGCGGAAAAGTCTTTTTCAAATATTGTAGATGAAATAAGAGAAAATAGAGAGGGGCTTATCAGAGATTCAGCGCGAATAGCCAAAGACCTAGATTTCATCAAGAAATGGATTGAGGATGTGAAGGAGAAAAGGAAGCCAGAAGATTTCTCGGCAGGTTTTTCGCTTTCGTTTCTTAATAAAGCGGCTATGGATGTTGCACAAAACAACCAGTCATTGAACTTTATTTCGAATGAAAGAAATATGGCCATTTCTCAGATCTATGACACGCAAGCCTTTTACCAGGAGCATGGCGCCAAGACATTTGAAATAATGGGAGATATGTCTAGCAGCGTTATAAGCTCAAAACCTGAAGATTTATTGCCTTATGTACTGAGATTTCGTTTTCACTTGGGAGTGGTATTTAATACGGTAAAAGCTTATCTAGTGGAGTCCGAGGACTTTTTGCAAAATGAAGCCCTTATGCCAGCATCTGATTAAGCAAGGCCTTGCCTTCGTCTACTGACATTACTTCGCTGAAGGTGAGTATTAACCTCGTTTTATACTCCTTCATTTTGCTCTTTCTAGGGTGCTGCTGTACAAAAGCTAATATTTTGCCAAATGTTGGCGACTGAAAATATGCTTCATTGTCTGATGGCATGAAGTAACACTTCATGACTTCATTTTTCATTACGACCTTTTCAAAGCCAAGCTGTTCTGCAGACCACCTTAGCCTGACAGTCTCCACCAAGTCTTTAACAGCGTCTGGCATTGGTCCGAACCGATCACTCACATTGATGATAAACTCCTGAAGCCTCTCCTCATCTTTGATACTATCCAGCTTAGAATATAGGCCAAGTCGCTCGGAGATATTTGTAACATATTTATCTGGAATAAGGATTTCCATGTCTGTTTCGATGGTGCAGTCTTGTGCGACCACTTGAGCAGCTTCTTTTGTTAAGTCTTTAGCGAAAAGGTCTTTGAAGTCGTTCTCCTTGAGCTCTTGTACCGCTTCGTCCAAGATCTTGTGATACATATCAAAGCCAAGGTCTGTTATGAAACCACTCTGCTCACCACCCAGTAAGTTTCCAGCACCTCTTATGTCCAAATCGCGCATGGCCACTTTGAAGCCATCACCCAAATCTGAAAACTCTTCCAATGCACTGAGTCGTTTTCTTGCCTCCGATGTAAGCCCTATGGTTGGGGGAGTCAACAGATAACAAAAGGCTTTTCTATTCGAACGCCCAACACGGCCACGCATTTGGTGAAGGTCTGAAAGCCCAAACATATGAGCATGATTGATGATGATCGTATTGGCATTCGGAATATCGAGACCAGACTCAATAATGTTGGTAGAAACCAATACGTCATATTCACCTTCAATAAACTTGACCATTCGCTTTTCTAAAAGGCTACCCTCCATTTGCCCATGGGCAATACCAATTCGAGCGTCCGGGACTAGCTTTAGTATGATATTACCGATCTGCTCAATATCATTAATTCTGTTGTGCACCACGAAAACCTGACCGCCTCTGCGAAGCTCAAAGCTGATGGCATCACGCATGATCACTTCATTGAACGTATGAATTTCGGTAGTTACAGGTTGTCGGTTAGGAGGAGGCGTAGCGATTATGCTCAGGTCACGAGCTCCCATTAATGAAAAGTGAAGCGTCCGTGGAATTGGTGTGGCTGTTAAGGTCAAGACATCAACATCAACTCTAAACTCCTTGAGTTTATCCTTAACCTTAACCCCAAACTTTTGCTCTTCGTCTATGACCAGAAGACCGAGGTCTTTAAACTCTACATCCTTATTGACTATTCTGTGAGTACCAATCAGTATTTCTGTTTTTCCTTCTTTGACACGCGCGAGTGTCTCTTTAATCTGTTTGGTAGTCCTGAATCGATTGATGTATTCTACCCTTAGCGGAAATTTTGCGAGTCTTTCAGAGAAGGTTCTAAAGTGCTGCATGGCCAAAATGGTTGTTGGCACAAGTACTGCCACTTGTTTTCCGTTTACTGCTGCTTTGAAAGCCGCTCGAATGGCTACTTCCGTCTTACCAAAACCCACATCTCCACAGACCAGTCGATCCATAGGGTGTGACAACTCCATATCATTTTTTACATGCTCGGTCGCAGTTGCCTGATCGGGTGTGTCTTCATATAAAAATGAGGACTCAAGTTCGGCTTGCATAAAGCCATCTTGTGCAAAGGCGAAACCAGGCGCATTCTTTCGCTTGGCATACAGGCTGATTAGGTCTTTAGCAATGTCTTTAACTTTACCCTTTACTCGTTTTTTCTTATTCTCCCATTCTTGGCTACCCAATTTGCTCATTGCAGGTGCCACGCCTTCTTTGCCTGTGTATTTTGAAATCTTGTGCAGTGAATGTACACTGACATAGAGCAAGTCATCATCGCGGTAAACTAACCGGATGGATTCTTGAAGCTTACCATTTACCTCTTTCTTTTCCATGCCTGCAAACCTGCCGATGCCATGATCGATGTGTGCAACGTAGTCTCCAGGGTGCAAAGAACGAAGCTCTTTGAGCGTCAGCGCTTTTGACTTGGAATGCTTCGCCTTGCTTTTGTACTTATGAAAGCGGTCAAACAGCTGATGGTCAGTGTAGCAGAGGATTTCGCGATTTTTATCTATAAAACCCTGCCTCAGGCTTATGTTGATGGGCAGAACCTTCAGCGTGGGGTCAAGCTCTAAAAAGATGGTTTCCAACCGACTGATTTGGTTAAGCGAATCAGCTGCAATACAGAGGCTGGTGTTCTTTAGTTGCCATTGACCCAAATTTTCAACGATGACGTCAAAATCTTTGTTGAAAGACTGTTGTGGTTCTACATCAAATTCAAAAGTATAGTCTGATTTGAGGTATGATCGGCTTCCGAATTCAAGTTGTGTATAACCGGCTAAATCGGCTTTGAAAGTTTCTTGTTTTTCGAATAGTTGTTCAGGACTTAAAACGACTTGGGTATCTGTGACAGCGAGTATTTCATCAAAGTTTTCAGTCGCTTTTAGAAAATACTTTTCAATCGTGTCTAAGGTCTGTTGATAATCTTTGAACCAGATTTTAGAATTATTGGGAATAAAGCTCAAAAATGACTGCCTTGTCTCTTCCAAAAGTTTCGTTTGAACATTAGGAATGATGTTAATCTCCTTGATACTTTCCTGGCTTAGCTGTGAAACCGGGTCGAAGGTTCTGATACTATCTATTTCGTTACCAAAGAGCTCTATTCTATAGGGTAAATCGTGAGCATAGGAAAAGACATCCAGTATACCACCACGAACCGAGAACTGGCCCGCTTCATAGACAAAATCAGTTTGCTCAAAGTCATAAGTCTGTAGTAGTTCCGTTAGAAAAGCAACATCTAATGACTCACCTACTTTGGCAGAAAAAGTGTTTGTAGAAAGAGACTTCTTGTTAATAACCTTTTCCGTTAGGGCCTCAGGATAGGTCACAATGAGTTCACCTGTAGAGGCTTTATGGTTAATACGGTTCAGGATTTCGGCTCGCATTAAGATGTTGGCATTTTCCGTCTCATCGAACTGATAAGGCCTCTTATATGATGTTGGGAAGAGAAGTACCTCTTTGTCTCCCAATAGGTTTTGGAGATCATTGTGGAAGTATGCGGCTTCTTCCTTGTCGTGGAGGACGAAAATGTTAGTCTGCCTATTGACTTGATAGGTAGCTGCTGCGACTACGGCATCTAGACTTCCAACCAGACCTTTTAACCTCAGGTAGGTGGTCTCATTCGGTTTTATTCTTTCGGCTATCGCCTGAATGACCGTGTCCTCTTTATAAACCTTTATGAAATCCTTAACCTTCAATTAATCTGTCTGGAATGGCTTGCAAATGTAATATTTTTCGAAGACCCACTTATCAAAGTGAATCTTGCGATTATGAGTTTTTTTTGTTGCTTCACATAACCCTTTCGTTTAAAGAGTTGTTACGATGGACTAATGAAAAGTGCAAAGAACAAATTAGACCTTAAGAAAGAGGCCTTCAAGCGCATTGAAGAGATGCACCCCCATATGGTTTTGCTTTATGTAAGCATGATTGGGAGTGGAATTATCTTTTTGTTTACGGTTGTTGCCTTTACTGTTTCTCGACCGGAGAGCGGTGAGTTTTTAAAAATTGACTTTCCGAAGTCCTTTATTGTAAGCTCATTGGTTATGCTGTGCTCAAGTTTTAGCGTTTCTAAGGTATTGCCTGCTTTTGAGAAGGACGATCTAGATGAGGTTAAAAAGTGGTTGGGCGTTACCCTACTTTTAGGCCTTGTGTTTTCAGCTGCACAGATTACGGGTTGGCGTGAGCTGCAGTCTAACAGCATTTTTTTTAGTGGTCAACGAACCGGTGCGTATTTATACGTTATATCCGGCCTGCATGTGATTCACGTGCTGGGCGTAATGATTTACTTGGTATCCTTGCTGATGGAGTGCCATAAAACATCTAAGGATGTCGTGAAACACCTTCTTTACGCGACCAGCCCATACCAGAAAATCAAGTTTAAAATCCTTACAGACTTCTGGCATTTTACTGATGCAGCGTGGATCGTGCTGTTCTTTTACTTTCTATTTAGCTTTTAGCATAAAAAAAGGCCGCGTGACCAAACGCGACCTTCAAGCAATAGACTTATGAAGAATTGTTTTTGACTTTTGGGCTTGGCCCTTTGTTGGATTAGTTAAACGTAATTTTCTTTATGTCATCCCATCTGATGTATTTCGGATCACCGTTACCAGCGAACACTAGTACACCATCATTATCTTCGTTTACATCTCTAGCATCACCTAACAATAGTTCTGTACCGTTCTTAAGCTCAACTGTAGAGTAATCATAATTTTTAGGAGAGATAGACTTGATATTGCCCATGGCGATAATGTATTCTACATCGTCATCTTTACCCTGAAGCATTTCGAAAGTATACGCTTCGTCTAAGTCGTAGATAATATCTCCACTTAAAGTTTCCCCATCGTTAGTTTCAACAGTGCCAGACAATTTTTTCATGTTAGAAAAGCTGCCGTATGAGATAGCATTTTTAGGCGCGTCTTTGAAAGTCACTTTTTTAAACTCTCTCCAAGGAATATCAACTCTACCAAAATCAGTGGTTACAATAATGCCGCGATTTTCACCATTTACATCATTTGAACCTCTCAAGTACATTTCTCTTCCAGACTGTGTAACAATGTTGCTACCGCCTCTATCTCTTTCTATTGAAGCAAGTTTCCCGAACTCGATTTTCACATCACCATCTCTAGTGTCACCATCAAGAATGTCTTCAGAAAGTCTTTCATCGTGGTCCCACTGAATAAAGCCAGTGTACTCACCGCCATAGAATTCAACAGTTCCGTAAAGTGGATCACCCATTTTTTCTCTTAGGTTGCCAGGAGTTTCCATGAATTCGATCATTTCGACTCTACTCCACCTGAAAGAGGTTTTTCCTAGTTCGTCATCCATGATGTGGATTTCTGTGTTAAAATCGTTAGAGCCATCTTCTATATAGACTGTCTCACCGTTTCTAAGCGTCAGCTTAACTTCAGACCTTCTTTGAATCTCCAGCTTGGCGATATCACCAAAGCGTGCTTGAAACTCATGCGTTGTTTCGTAATCACTGTTCCAACTGATGTTCCATCCGTTCCAACGGTTACCTCTTCTTCTGTCATCCCTAAGGTCGTTACGTTCGTCACGGCTTAGGTAGCGATAGTTTTCATTGTCTTCTTTGTTGCCATTGAATATATCCGTCCAAATGGCTTCTTCTTTGCCCCAGCGAATTTGGCCCGTATAAGAATCGCCATCAATGGTAGTAAGCTTACCATAAATCAAAGCTTCTTCTTGTGCATTTACTGTGAAAGAGCTGATTAAGGCTAAAGTGGCGATCAAAGTGGTTTTCAATTTTGAGTTCATGACCTTTTTATGTTTTAGTTGTTGTTTCTTTTCGATGATACAAATATGTGATGACCTACTGACTCCTGAAATGAGTCTGGGTTATACTGGGGGATTTTCGAACTGAAACGGGAAGGCCTAATACCGAATCCGACTGTCTGATTCAGCCTATTGGTCTAGCCACTTTTTAAAAGCAGGCGTTTTTTCACTACTAACCACTATGTCCTCATCGATATGAGGGTTAAGGCCAAGCTTAACCCTGCCTTTGAAATAAGGGTGGATATCTGTGACAGAATCAAAGTGCACGAAGAACTTTCGGTTTACCCGATAGAATTGCTTCGGGTCTAGTAGTGATTCTAACTCCTCTAGAGTAGGGTCAATAGGTAGTTTTTGGCCCTCAAAAGTCATGAGATAAGATAGTTTGTCCTGTGAGTAGAAGTAGGCAATCTTTTCAACAGGAATCGCTCTTATGCGCTGGCCGAGCTTCACCAAGAACCTCGATTTATACTCTTTAGTCGCCCCGCTGATCACCGCTCTGATTTCATCCATGTCAATCGGGGTACTAGCGCCTTGTTGCTGGGCCTTTTGCTCAAACTTATCCAGTGCATTGGATAGCTTTTCCTTTTGGATGGGTTTCAAGAGATAGTCAATACTATTTACTTCAAATGCCTTAATGGCATATTCATCGTAAGCAGTGGTGAAAATGACAGGTGTTTTGATTTCCACCTGATCAAATATTTCAAAGCTTGATCCATCCAATAGCTGAATATCGCTTATGATGAGGTCTGGGTGTTCATTGTTTTGAAGCCAAAGCACTGCCGCTTCTACAGACTTCATAGAAGTAAGCACATCTGCCTCAGGTTTGATGCTTTTGACCAATTGGATCAATCGATCTGAGGCCAATTTTTCATCTTCGAAAACAACTACTTTCATATTACTCGCTCTCTAAGTCGATTAGAGGAATTTTGACGATAAAGTTGTCAGGGTTTTTAAATACTTGAACTTCTCTGTCTGTAAAATAAGAATATCTTTTTTGAATATTGTCAAGTCCGGTTTTACCACTGTTGCGTTTTTCCACTCGTTTTTCCTGAAGCTCATTTTTGACCGATAGATATCCATTCTGACAGGAGATATGGATTTTCAATGGCCTGATTTCCGAAATGATATTATGCTTGATGGCGTTTTCTATTAGCATCTGTAAGGTAAGCGGAGGTAGATATAAAGTATGCGATTTGCTCTCAATATCAATGAAGGTCTGAATCGTATCCTCAAACCGGATTTCCAATAGGTATAGGTATGATGCAATAAACCTAAGCTCTTCATTCAAAGTGACTAACTCTTCCTTACTGCTTTTCAATATGTTTCTATAAACATCTGCAAACTTCTCTAGGTAGGTTTGGGACAACTCTGTGTCCACACTAATAAGCGAAGAAAGAATGTTCAGGTTGTTGAAGAGAAAATGCGGGTCCAAATGATTTTTGAGTGTTGTGAGCTCCGCTCGAATGGTTTCTTTTTGGAAGGTTTCAGAATTTACCTGTGCTGTTTTCCAGTTGCTCAAAAACTGAATACCAAAGTTGAGCGAAATAGTGGGCAATAGAATCAGTATACCCAATACGTTCATGGAAAGAATCTGAGTCACGTCAGGTGGGTCGGTAGTTAGGCCGAATTTTAGAATCAAGTAACTAATATTGATTATCAGCAGAGACAGGAATATACCAATACCCAATTGCCAATAAAACCGCCTATTACCGTATTCCAGCCAGGGTAATTTCTTATCAAGCCTCCTTGTCAAAAAGTGATTAGAAACCCAAACAAGGGCAAGTGTGATGACTAACCAACCTGCAGTTAGGTAAAGCTCTTTGTCCGCATTCGTCAGATAAAGCGTCAAAAAAACAGCCCCGACCAATACGAGGCTTATGGTAAGTTGTATCTTAAACTTCTTGGAAAGTGCCACTGCTACAATTTAATCAAAAATGATCTCATCGATCTTTGACCATCTGATATATTCTGGGTCTCCAGATTTGGAAACAAAGACAAGCACCCCGGCATTATCGCTACTCACATCACGATGATCTCCTAGTAATAGTCTTTCACCGTTTTTCATCTCTACCATAGAGTAGTTAGAGTTTTTTGGAATGATGCTTTTGATGTTTCTGAACGGTATTTGGTATTCTACTCTGTCATCATTGGCATCTAGGATTTCGAACTCCCAGGCTTCGTCTAAGTCGAAAGCTACAAGGCCCTTAAACTCATCTCCGTCAATGGTGACCACGGTGGCATTAATTCCTTTTGAAACAGGAAAATCATTATAGTCCATGCTTGTGCTTTCGTCATCATCTATCTCTAAATCGACAAAATCACGCCAGCCCACTTTTACTAGGCCATAATCTGGGTCGTAGACAACCACGCCTCTGTTTTCTTGATTCACGTCATTACTGCCAGTTAGGAAAAGTGTTCTACCAGAACGGAGCGTTAGGTCAACGCCATTTCTGTTTTTTGCAATTTTCTGAATACTTCGAAACGGTATCTTTTTATCGCCATCGCGATCTTTGCCGTCAAGAATATCCGTCATAAGCCTCTCATCATTATCCCAAGCGATGAGACCCTTGAAGGTTCCTTTTCTTCCTGCATCGACAACGCCATAAATAGGCTTGCCGAAAATTTCGTCAAAACCATCAGGCGCAGCCATAAATTCCACTTTATCAATCCTGCTCCAAGACAACTTAATCTCTCCAAGCTCAAAATCCATTACTACGATGGTTGCTCCAAAGTCTTCACTATTACTACCTGTGATTTCGAGAGCCACATTGTTCTTTAAGGTAACCTTGGCCCGGTCTCTTCTTAGCGGTTCAATAGATTTGATATCTCCGAACCGGGCTTTGAATTCGTGTTGTGTTCTAGAGAATTTGTCTTCCCATATACTGAGCACACCTAAATCAAGAGATAACCATGAATCACTCTCTTCCCTGCCACTAAGTTCTTTGATTTCTGACTTCGAGAGGAAGCTCATGAAGTCATTAGATGTCTTTGTACCGTTAAAAAGTTCTACCCAGAATAACTCCGCCTTTTGCGAATTACTCCCGCCCCATCTTATTGCTCCGGTATATTTATCCCCACTTACGGTTGTTACTTTACCATATATGGCTACATTTTTTTGGGCCTTGGATTCATTGGCAATGATTAACAAGCCTATGCCTATTCCTACAAACAGCAATATCCGTCTTATCATGGTTTGACTTATTTGATTCTGTTTTTGCATACTACAAACGTAGCAGCAGAGTTGTCTAATTTGAAGCGGATCAGGCCAGACTAGGGCTTTCATATTTCTGAATCGGGAAAATTAACGACTGAGTTTTTAGTTAATCAGGAAAGGCACTTGCGTCAATTCCAGGGATAATGCGCAAAGCATTCTTATAGTATATGCTTTTCAGTACCTCATCCGATAGGCCCAAGCCATACATTCTCCAGAAAGCATGATATCGCTTGTAATACGGAAAGTACTCGTCTTCTGACTCCAACACTCTAAAGTAAGTCGGGTATTCATCAGGGTTGTATGCGTCCTTGCCAAAGAGTACGCGTGTTTGATACTTTTCTAAAAACGCCTTCGCAAACCTTGGCTGCCTACCCAGCTCAGCAATTACTGCACCGATCTCTACCATCATATTTGGCATCTCGTCTAGTAACTCAGCCAAATGGTTAAGATCATTGGCATACCAGCCCATGTGAGCAGCGATAAAGGTAGTATTGGAGTGCTTTTTAAATACATTATGCTGCTCCTCTATCATGGTAGTCCAGGGAGCAGGGTCGTCATTTTCTCTTTTGCGCCTTGGGCGAGTCTTTAATTCAAGCCAGCGTTCATTGTTGGCATCAAAAGGCTCCCAAAACTGCTTGGGATCGGCTGTATGAATTAAAACGGGTATTCCAAGTTCCCCACATTTAGCCCATAATGGATCTAATCGAGCGTCATCTACGGCCACACGGTTGCCATCTTTATCTTTAACAGAAAAACCGAGGCTCTTGAAGATCTTTAGTCCTCTAGCGCCCTGATTGTAGTCTCTTTCTAACTGAGCGGCAGCTCTCGGCCCCCAGTCATCGTCAATATTATTGAAATTGGCATTTGCGAAAATGATGAATCGTTGAGGTTGGTTGTCTTTAATGTTTTTGATGGCATCTACCACAGCTTTTCCGCTACCACCAGATAGGTTGACCATAAGCCCCATATTGAGGCCATCCATTTCAGAAGCAAGTTTATTAAGGTCTCGCTCTCCCATACGCCACTGATGACTATGGACATCTATAAATGGGAATTTGGCGTTTGAAATCGGGTTTTCAGGAACTACTAGTGTTGATGGCGGATCATATTCTTCAAAAGTGATTTGAGCCATCAGTGATTGCTGGGCAATCAAGAAACAGCCGATAATTAATAGATGGTGTCTTTTCATAATCAGTAGCGTTTGAGGAATTAATCGTATTTGATTCCACAATGTTTTTTAAGCGGGATTAAGGATGTAATTTATTCGACCAAAAGCATTTAAACATGGAGATTTCTTTAAAAGGAAAAGTAGTCTTGGTTACTGGAGGCTCTCGAGGAATTGGGAAAGCGATCTGTGAGGGCCTGGCAGGAGCCAATGCCACCGTTGCAGTTCATTATAACTCAAGTCAAGAAATTGCCGAAGCCTTATGCCAGAGCCTTGGGAATGGAGCTAAGCCGTTTCAAGCAAGCTTGGAACAAGCCTCATCAACTATATCATTGTTTGAACAAGTAATTAATCATTACGGAAGAATAGACGTGCTGATAAATAATGCGGGAATAGCTATATCATCTGATATTGGAGTGGACGATACAGATTGGTTGGCTGATTGGGAGAAAACTTTTGCCGTGAATACACGTGCCACAGGCTTATTGTGTAAAAAGGCCATAGAACACTTCGGCCCCAATGGAGGAGGCAGAATAATAAATATTTCCTCGCGTGCTGCCTTTAGGGGAGATACTATGGACTATCTGGCCTATGGGGCCTCAAAGGGAGCGATACCATCATTGACCAGATCTATAGCACGTCATTGTGGAAAACAGAATATAAAGGCATTCAATATTGCGCCAGGTTTTGTGCGAACGGATATGGCCCAAGATTTTATGGATCAATATGGTGAGTCTTTTGCATTAGATGATATAGCTCTTACTGAATTGACAGAACCTAAGAACCTAGCACCTATGGTTGTGTTATTGGCTAGCGGCTTGGCAGACCATGCCACCGGTACTACTATTGATATTAACGCAGGGAGCTATGTGCACTAGATGGGTATAGTGACAGTTGCGGTGAAGATGCCATCTTCATCTGTACTCTTAAAATTGAACCCTTGCTTTTCTGCCAGTTTTCCACAAATCCAAAGACCTAGTTTATTGCCGCTATTTCTTTGCTTCTTGAAGTCTACTTGATTTATAATAGTAAGCTCTATTGATTCGTTAAGGACATTTTGACTAATTCCAATGGGTTTTGAGTTGCTGCCGTACATAGCGGCATTTTGAATCAAATTGACAAGTATACTTTCCATTTTGGACTTGTCACCATTGACTTCAGCTTTTGAGAGTGGGCCTATGTTTAAACTGATGTCGAATGCATTTTCAGCAATCAGGGGGTTCATTTTTTCTAGAACATCGTAGAGGAGGTCATCTAAGCGAAATTGTGTTTTGTGAATAGTTAGAGTATCGGCCTTGAGTTGACTCATTAGGAGGAAGTCCTCAACCAAGTGACTAAGCCTGATGACTTCATTTCTAAAACTCTCAAAGGACTTTTTATCTGATTTGAGATCAGCATCAGCTATCTTCAAATCAAGTTCAGAGAGCATATTGGCCAATGGGGTTCTCAACTCGTGAGATGCAGAGGCAAAAAACTGCCCTTGATCTTTAATAGATGTCTCTATCCTCTCAATCATTTCATTTATAGTTTTAGATAGGTCTGTTAACTCATCGTGAGCACCTGAGACAGGGAGTCGATCCATTGTTTCGGAGGCCTTTATACCCTGAGCTTTTGATATGAGGGATTTAATGGGCTTAAGCACAAGACCAGATATAAGAATTACTGTAACGCAGGCTATTAGGGCTGCAATGAGGTAATTGTAGAGTAGAGACTTTTTAATGGACTCAATCTGAGCATATAATGCTACATTTTTTGATGCGGCCACAAGGTTTGTTTTGGATAAGTGATCGGCAGAGGAATATCTCTCAATTATGCAGAAGGTGAAGTCATCAATTTCCAGCACTGCTGGTGGTTCTAGGTTACTGACGTATGATTCTGGAAGAAGAAGGTTGACGCTCTGCTGAAAGCTCGAGGGAAAATTACCTCTATCAGATGTCATATGGCTCTCATCAAGGGAGCTGTTCCAAACTTGATACGCGTATACGTCTTGATTTAGGGTAGGGACACTATCGCTGGTGATCTGATCCAGAATTCTTTGTGTCTGCACAGTGAGCTTTTCATGGTGAGCCGTGACAAGGCTTTTTCTTACCGTTTGAAAGGAGTTTACATTAAAAATGGTCGTGATGACCATAAATACCACAAAGAATGATGCAGCAATTTTGAATTGAATGCTTCGAAAGAACTTCAAATACCTCAATTTTTTATTAATTCTCCTGCGATTAAATATCCTTCACCAACCTTTGTTTCAATAAGCTTTCGATCAAATGCTTGGTCGATCTTTTTTCTGAGCTGATGCATATGCACCTCAATAACGTTGGTACCCATGTCGAAATTTATCTTCCAGATTTTTTCCGTTATCTCAGCTTTGGAGATAGGTCTATTCGTATTATTTAATAGTAACTCAAGTATTGAAAATTCTCTTTTGCTTAATTCTATGCTGTCGCCAGCCCGAGACACTTCACGTTTAATTAAGTCCATTTCAAGATCTTCTATCCTTAAGAGTGAAACTCTGTCTGACCCAAATTTTCTTTGAACATTTCTGATACGTGCTTTCAGTTCCTCGAAGTCAAAAGGTTTTTTGACATAGTCTACCGCTCCCAGATCAAGCCCTTTAATAACGTGCTCACTTTCGGCTAGTGCACTCATAAAGATTACTGGAGTGTCAATTTCCGAACTTCGAAGCTCTTTTAGCAGGTCAAAACCATTCTTATCGGGAAGCATAATATCCAGTAAAATTAAATCGAATTTTTCGGCTGTCACCTGAGCTATTCCTTCAAACGCATTTGAGGCCACACTGATAGAATGTCCGGCTTTTTCTAATCCGTTTTTTACCAAGACGGCTAGCTTTGCTTCGTCTTCAATAAGCAATATCCTCATCAGAGCATTTCGAATGGTTTCTAATCAAACTTAAGAATCAAGAACCGAAATTAGCCTTACTAAAGATTAATGTTTCTTAATTTGAAGGCATGAAAACAAGATGTAGCTGGTGCGAAGGTTCTTTTGAAGATTATATCAAATATCATGACGAGGAATGGGGTGTTCCTGTCCATGATGATAGAATCCATTTTGAGTTTTTAATTCTTGAAGGGGCACAAGCAGGCTTGAATTGGTCGACAATTTTAAAGAAGAGAGCAGGTTATCGAAGGGTGTTTTCGGGTTTTGACCCAGAGATAGTGGCCAATTACAGCGAGGCAGAAATGGAGCAAATACTATTGGACTCAGCGATTATTAGAAATCGACTTAAGGTAAAAAGTGCTGTGACCAATGCGCAGAACTTTCTTAAGGTTCAAGAAGAGTTTGGCTCTTTCGACAAATACATTTGGTCATTCGTTGATGGTAAGCCCATTGTGAACCAATGGGAGTCAATGGCTGAGGTTCCGGCAACAACAGCAGAATCTGATAAAATGAGTAAAGACCTAGAGAAAAGGGGCTTTAAGTTTGTCGGGAGTACCATAATGTATGCCTATATGCAGGCCTGTGGTCTAGTCAATGATCATGTCAAAGACTGTTTCCGGTATAAGGAGGTCTAATTTTTTATGCTTAATACCACCTTCTTACGGGGAATTTCGATTGCCCACATGCCCACCATCACCGTATCTGAATACATGGGTGTAGTGTAGTAAAGCATTCTGCCATCATCTAGTTTTTGAACATTAGGTTCAGACCTTAAATCATTTTCTCGGTTGTACCGATAAGCTTCAAAAACCTGGAGTGGTTTGCCGCTAAGGTCTCCTGGATCATCGAAGAAGTATCTATGTTTTTGATAGACAGAATCAGTACCAAAGTCAGTGTTAATTACGTGGGTTTCAGTATTAGGCTGAGGAATAACATCAATGGAAAAGTCTTTTGAGATTATGTTACCAATTTCCATTGCCCTCTCAATGATCTCTGCCTCAGAAACCACTTTGATCTCGCGGTCTTCCATTTCTTCACGTGCTTGAGTGGTATCTATCTTTTGGTCTCCACATGAAATGGTGATGAGTGGAAGTACAATAAGAATCAACAGCTTTTTCATTCTTCGTTTTTATGGAATGGTATACAAATGTATAAGGGATTGCTATTGTTTTTTAATTTTGGAGACTAAACCGATTCGGAATGATTGAAAAACTTGTAGCCATTAAGGACAGATTTGAAGAAGTAGGCCAACTGCTTGTACAGCCAGATGCCATGTCCGATATGAAAGCCTATTCTAAACTGAGCAAGGAGTACAAGGATTTAGAGAAAATCGTAAAGGTTTATGACGAGTATCAAAATGTCATTGACAACATTGCTTCTGCCAAAGAGGTGCTTCAAACTGAAAAGGATGAAGAGTTTCGAGAAATGGCTAAAATGGAACTCGATGAACTGGTACCAAGAGAAGAAACACTTGAGGCGGAAATCAAAGTATTACTGATTCCAAAAGATCCAGATGATCAGAAAGATGTGATTATGGAGATTCGTGCTGGTGCTGGCGGTGATGAAGCTGCAATTTTCGCTGGAGACCTCTATAGGATGTACGATCGGTTTATAGAAACTAAAGGTTGGAGCAAAGAATTAATCAGTTTGAGTGAGGCATCTTCTGGCGGCTTCAAAGAAATTGTCTTTGGGGTTTCAGGCGATGATGTCTATGGTTCCTTAAAGTTTGAGTCTGGTGTACACCGAGTTCAACGTGTACCAGTAACAGAGTCCCAAGGCAGAGTTCATACCTCTGCTGCATCTGTAGCGGTCCTTCCTGAAGTGGACGAGGTCGACTTCGAGCTCAATATGAAGGATGTTAAAAAAGACACCTATCGTAGCTCAGGAGCGGGTGGTCAGCACGTAAACAAGACTGAATCAGCAGTTCGGCTTACGCACTTGCCAACCAATACCGTGGTAGAGTGTCAGGATGGTCGTTCTCAGCACAAAAATTATGATAAGGCGCTGCAGGTACTTCGTTCTCGGCTTTATGAAAAGGAACTGAAGAAACAGCAAGATGAAATTGCAAGCGACCGAAAGTCATTGGTGGGCAGTGGTGATCGCTCGGACAAAATCAGGACCTACAACTATCCACAAGGAAGAGTGACTGATCACCGTATAAGTTACTCAGTGCATAACCTTCCAACCGTTATGGATGGCCAACTTGCAGATTTTATTGAGAATCTTCGTATAGCCGAAAACGCAGACAAGCTTCAAGACGGAAGCTTGGAATGAAGTACTTTCAAAAAGAGCTTACACTGAGGCCTCACCCTAGGGGTTTTCATTTGATTACCCGGGACATTGTATCCATTTTACCAGAGTTAGATCAGATCCACCAGGGGTTGCTACACGTCCATATTAAACATACTTCTGCGAGCCTGACCATCAACGAAAATGCCGACCCTACGGTCAGAGAAGACTTCGAAACACACTTTAACCTTCTAGTTTCAGAAGAAGAAAATCATTACCAGCATACCTTTGAAGGACCCGATGATATGACTTCTCATATCAAAGCGTCCTTACTAGGTTCCTCTGTGACAATCCCTGTCACCAATGGTCGTTTAAATCTGGGTACTTGGCAAGGCGTATACTTATGCGAGCACCGAAACCAAGGTGGCAGTCGTCATTTGGTACTTACCTTACACGGGACCTAAGAAAGTATTTGATCAACGATAGCATCAAGTTTATCCTGATTGGCAGCAACGTATTGCAGGCCAGCCTGATGCAATGCTTTTAGGTTCTGTTCCGAAACATCATCCATTTGAGAATTAGCTTCTCCAAGACCGGGTTGAATCCTATGGTAATAATCCCCACTGTCAGTGGCATTGAAGATTTGCCCCAGTTGATAGTCCACGGTTTCTGAGTTACCAGACATCATAATATCAATCACTGGTTTTATCCATCCGATTGCACCCCATTTCTTGGCCTTGTCGTAATGATAACTCTCCTTGACTGTACCTGTACCAATCGATAAGATCATCATGTCTTTGGCCGAAGGGAAAGGAGTATCCGTTGGAGTGTCTAATTTGCTAAAGTCTAGGGTCCTAGCCTCCGAATAAGCGCAGAGTGCAGGATTGTTTGCAAAAACACCACCATCAACTAGTGTAGAAATAGTACCGTTTTCAGAGCTAATATGAGCTGGCTCGAAGTAGGTAGGAGCGGCCGAAGTTGCCCGTGTGATATCTCTCACCTTGTAATTTCTGACAGGGTTGTCGACACCGTCAAGCTTGTTGAAAAAAACCGTTTTGCGGTTGGTAATGTCGTATGAGGTTATGATACAGGGCCTTCTCAAATCTGCGATCCAGTGGTCGCCAAAGTATTGATCAAGTTCTTTTTCGATGGTATCGGCAGAATATTTTGCTCCTGCGATACCGTCAAGCGTTTTAACCTTTTGCCAAAAGCTTCTGCTAAAAATGTCAGGCCCAGTTTTCAGGTAGATATTCAACGCGAATTCAGTGGAGTATTTAGACTTACCACTCTCATCTGGTACCAAGTAGGTACAGGTAAGAATGCCACCTGTACTTGTACCCGCTATGAGGTCAAAGTGATCAGCGAGTTGAGAGTTTTCCTGTCCTGGGCGTTTTTGGATTTCGGTTTCGATGTAGTGGAGAATGGTTCCTGGAATGATTCCGCGAATTCCACCACCATCAATTGATAAAATCTTGATCTTTTTGTCCATAGTTTTCTGTATGTGTTTGAATGCCAATAAGGTTGACATATTAAATTACAGAAAATACGGTAAATGGAAAGCTCTTAAGGTTGGTAATCTGATGCTTCCAATTCAAAGAGCTTATTGACGGAGGTGTTAAAGATTTCTGAAATCTTGAGCGATAACACGGTTGATGGAGTGTATTTCCCTCTTTCTATGGCATTGATGCTCTGTCTAGAAACTCCAACCATTTGTGCCAGCTGCTCTTGAGTAATCTTTCTTCTCTTACGTTCTTCCTTTAAAATACTCTTCATCCTTATGGAACTTTTGGACACACGAAAATAGAGCTAAATGCGATGCTTCTTTGGGTATGTGGGGTTAACTTTTTATTACATTTTATACCCTAATTATACTTTATTGTTACAGTGCTGTTAAAAAACTGTGAAGCACTACTCAACATTTGAGATTTGCTCTATCTTTGTGGCCTAAATAGTAAGAACTATGTTGTTTGATCCACCAATTGCTTCTGGCGCAAATACGTTTCTTTGGATTGTTGTAATCCTAATAGGTTTTGTAGGTGCACTAAGCCAGCACGATGCCATTTTCAAGGGCAAAAAGAAGAAGGAAGAGCATTAATCAAATGCGTTTGACTAGCCTGTAATAGTCAAACATTGTTATCCTGAAAGCTTCTCTCGACTTGTCTGAGTCAAGGAAAGGAATCCAAGTATCGTTTATCTGAATCTTAAAGCTGCAGCCCAGCTGTAATCGATGGTATACTTTGTCTGCGAAGGCAACTTGAGCTGCTTTGTTTCCAGGTCTAAAAACGATTTTACCTCTCTCCGCTCCCAATTCCCACTGAACGGCTAGTTCACCCTGAGTACCAATTAATTCGTTTGGCTCTAATAGCAAGTATGCTTCATCATATCTCCAGTTGTCAACTATAGCCAGATTGATTACTGGAACGTCCGTTGAAAGTTCTCTTTGCTTATGGCGATAGACATCGAGCTTTGCAGCCTCCATCACCTCAAGCTCATAATAAATCTTCCTCACATTTTTGAAGAACAGTCTGGACGCATCATCCGTGGCAAAGACAATTTTGTCTTGATCGACCTTAGTCTGCTTATCAGGGTTGCAGCCTGTGGTGAGTAATATTGCGACACATAAAGCAAAGCCTCTGCTCATAATGTACTAACCCAATGTCATTGAGGTTGTTTGAGTTTGGAGGCTGTCTCTCGGATCAGTTGCCAGGCATTTTCCACATGGTAGGCTTCTAGGTTAGTATTACCAAATGAAAGCCTCAAAGTGAACTGATCATAAAGCTTGGTCTGGGTAAAAAAGAGCTTACCTGATTTGTTGATACTTGTCATAATCTGCTCGTTAATTTGATCAAGCTGGTCTTCTGGGCCGGAAGTAAACCTAAAACAGACAGTGTTTAACGGTACAGGAGCCATTAGTTCGAAATCAGGATGTGCTATGATCTCATTAGCCAACCATTTTCCGAGGGTAATATGTTTTCTAATGGTTGATTGAATCCCTTCTACACCCATTTCTCGGATAACAAACCACAGTTTTAAGGCCCGGAACCTTCGGCCTAAGGGAATTCCCCAATCCCGATAGTTTTTGACTTCGCCATCGACAGAGGTTTTCAAATAGTCAGGGGTGATCGTAAAAGTATTGACCAGTGCAACGGGATCTTTCACATAATAAGCCGTACAATCGAAATTTGTGAACATCCATTTGTGTGGGTTAAAAACGAATGAGTCAGCTTCTTCAACACCCTCTGACATCCATCGCATTTCTGGAAGTACCAATGCCGTGCCGGCATAAGCGGCATCTACATGATGCCAAACCTTATGTGTCTGGCAAATCTTGCTGATTGCGGCAATGGGGTCAATCGCAGTAGTACTTGTGGTGCCGATTGCTGAAACCACACATATAGGAGTAAATCCTTTCGCAATGTCTTCTTCAATGGTGTTGGATAATACTTCTGCCCTCATGGCAAAATTCTCATCAACTGCTATCGGTCTGAATTGGGCAGCTCCAATACCCGCGATTTTCACTGCCTTTTCAATGGAAGAGTGGATCTCTGATGAGGCATAGACGGTGAATTTCTGTTCTTGGAAACCCTTTTCGTTCACCGCATATCCTGTAGCTCGTTCCCTTGCAGTAAGTATGGCACAAAGTGTTGCCGTGGAGGCCGTATCTTGAATTACACCGGTGAATGACTTGGATAAACCGAGCATATCACGTACCCAATTCATCACACTTTCTTCTAGTTCAGCTGCAGCTGGAGAGGTTAGCCAAATCATGCATTGCGAACCCAAAGTGCTCATGAGCATTTCGGCCAGAACAGAGGCTTTGCTCTTATTGGCTGGAAAGTAGGCCATAAAGTTCGGACTTTCCCAATGGGTAATTCCGGGCATAATGACATCCTTGAAGTCTTTAAAGATGGCCTCAAAAGACTCTGGTGTCTTTGGAGCTTCTGTGGGGATTTGCTTAAAAATGTCGCCCGGTTGGATGTCAGGCAAGACAGGGTAGTCTTCTACATTCTCGAAATAGTCAGCCATCCAGTCGACTAATTCATGGGCATGCTTTCGGAAGTCTTTGGTGTTCATGGGCATTTTTTAGAAAGCCCAATTTAAGAAACTAAAGCTGAGATATCAGTCTCTCATAATAGGTTTGGCTGATAGGAATGATTTCATCTTTTAAATGAACTTGATGCTTTTCCACCTTTGTGATTTCAGTCCTGTTTACAACGTATGAGCGATGTACTTTGAGGAAAGTATCGTTAGGCAGCAACTCTTCTGCCTCAGACATTTTCATGCGGCAAAGAATCTTTTGGTCCACTGTATAGAACCCAACATAGTTTCCATCACCTTTGATGTACCTTAGACGAGCTTTGTCAATTCGAATGTGTTCATAGCCACTTTTGAGAAATAGATGGTCTTTACTCTCTTCCGAAGTCAAGTCAGCCACCTTGTTTACTGCCTTTAAAAATCGCCCGAAGTCAAAAGGCTTTAGTAGATAATCAGCCGCCTCTAGTTCATAACTCTCAACGGCATATTCAGAATAGGCTGTAGTAAAAATTACATTAGGCTTCGTGGTGAGGCTTTTTAAAAACTCTAAGCCCGAGATGTCTGGCATGTTGATGTCTAAAAAAACCAAATCAACCTTGTTTGCATTGAGATGGCTAAGTGCATCGAAGGCATTGGTAAAAGAAGCTTGCAAGCTTAGGTACGGAATTCGTGCTGCGTGATTCTCAATAACCTTGAGCGCTACAGGCTCATCATCTATGGCAATGGCTTTGATCATGACAATGTTATTTTGATGATGGCTTCAAACTGCTCTTCGCTTTCTATTAGAAGGAAAAGGTGTTTGTTAGGATAAAGAATTTTCAGACGCTGCCTAACATTCTCTAGCCCAATACCGCTTTCTTCAGAGTTGCCTCCAATTTTTTGATGCATACTGTTTTTAATGTTAAGGTGTACTTCATCGTTTTGACATTTCAATGCTAAGTTAATCCAAGAGTATTTTTCTAAACTTATGCCATGTTTAAACGCATTTTCAATCATTGGAATTAAAAGCATGGGAGCAATCTCACCCTTGCAACGATCACTAATATTAATCTCTAATTGAATATTTTCCCTATCTGCTATTCGTAGCGTTTGAAAATCTATGTAGTCATTGATGTATTTGATTTCTCGCTCTAAAGGAATGTGTTCAACTGTATTTTCTTGCAACATAAAGCGCATCATATCACTCAGCTTCTGAATGCCTTCTGCCGCTTTTGGGCTTTGCTCTTCTAGCGCCAAACCATATACGGTATTGAGAGAATTGAATAGAAAGTGTGGGTTGATTTGAGATTTGAGTAAAGAGAGTTCCGTTTTCTTTACTTCTAGGCCTTTTCGCAGACCTTGATCAGACTTCACGTTTGATAGGTTGAATCGAAAGGCTAAAAAGCTTACGAATGCTGGAATAGGGGATAGAAATAGAAATGAATTAATTGCTATTCTCCAGCCGGATAAAAGCCATAGATCTCCAAAACCTATGCTATGACTATATTTGAACACAACAATTCCAACCAAACCAATAGATGGCAATAGGAAATGTGTGGCCTTGGCTCCAAGACTTCTTAGGTGCACCTTTGACTCGATGAGGAATGTGGAGGTGAAAACGTAAGATGAAAATGTCATTAATACGGCTATTAATGCTGCTGTTGGTGTAAAAGTTAGCAGCAGACCTGATAGACCCCCAAACGCCCGTGTTGCCAAAACAAGGGAAAGGACGAAATAGATAAGTCCTAAACTGAGCCAAAATGACCAGTTTATCCGTGTGGTTTGATTTTTCTGTTGTCGAATGAAGTCTTCTACGCTCAGCAGAACCGTTGCAATACCAAAAGCATGCATTGTCCCGAGGACATTGCTTATAATCAAGTGTTCAAACATTGATATTGAGGAAGCGGCAACTTTTCCACTAAAAGGGGATAGAAAGAGTGCTGGATTAATGGCTCTGCCTATATAGGCCATGATCACTCCAATAATAATAGAGATGACCATTGTTGTTGGAAAAGCTAATGACCATTTTTTCTGAATAGTGAGTTGAGGGAATAGGGACTTATAGGCATAGATTATGACCCCAATGTAAACTAAGTAGTTAACTATTTTTTGAATCAAAAAGTTGGTATGATGGTCTACGGCTAGTGCCTTATCTCCAAAAGCATTTAATGAGTTTAATATTACTTGTTGGCCGACAGAACCTGCGAAAAAATAGAGTTTCTGACCAAGGAATATCAGTATTATGAATAGATATGTAAATCGAATCAGTTTAATGTGTTTCATGCTCCAATCATAACACTCGGTTCACCAGTCAACAATTAAATGTGACCAAGTACCACAAGAATGTGATGGAATATAAAAATCGGTTGCACCCGAAACTAGAAATGATCAATTTGTCTTAAAATTAAAGACAATGACTTCTCCTTTTCATTTAGCATTTCCTATTAAGGATATCGAATCAACGCGAGAGTTCTACGGGGGACTTTTAGGTTGCGAAATTGGCCGCTCTACGGACAAGTGGATCGACTTTAACTTCTTTGGCAACCAACTCAGTGCACATGTAAAACCAGAGGAGCTTGTCGCTGCACACACAAATGCTGTGGATGGAAAGAATGTACCGGTTAGGCACTTTGGGGCTGTTTTGGAATGGGACCAATGGCATGGATTGGCAGATAAACTCAAAGAAGTAAGTACGGACTTTATTATCGAGCCTTATATTCGGTTCGAAGGGGAAGTGGGCGAACAGGCAACTATGTTTTTTCTAGACCCTAGCGGAAATGCATTAGAATTTAAGTCGTTTAGAGACCCATCTCAAATGTTTGCCAAATGAGAAAGCCCATTTTGTTCCTGCTAATACTATGCTTACCTCTCTTTGGTCATGCACAGGTAGACTTTTTGTTAAAACCAGATAGAGTGTTCGATGGAGTGACCATGCACGATAATTGGGTGGTGGCTGTAAAAGGAAATGAAATTACCTATGCGGGGCCAGACAGAAATATAAAGGCAGGAGAGTCGATAAAACTCAAGGGTATGACTTTAATGCCAGGCTTAATTGAAGGTCACTCTCACATTTTACTACACCCTTACAACGAAACCTCTTGGAACGATCAGGTACTTAAAGAATCTTGGGCTGAAAGATCAGCCCGGGCCGTGAATCATTTAAGGGCATCACTGATGGCTGGTGTAACCACTATGCGAGATCTAGGCTCTGAAGGTGCAGGTTACACAGATGTTGGCATGAAGCAGGCCGTGCAAAAAGGAGTAATTCCTGGACCTAGACTTCTGGTAGCCGGTAAAGCAATTGTTGCAACAGGAAGTTACGGCCCTAAAGGCTTTCATGAGGGCGTACAAGTGCCATTAGGCGCAGAAACGGCAGATGGATTTGATGACTTGATCAAAGTGACTAGAGACCAAATTGGGCACGGAGCTGACTTTATAAAGGTATATGCTGATTATCGCTGGGGACCTAATAGAACTGCTGAGGCTACTTTTACAGTGGCCGAACTCAAAACCATAGTAGAGATTGCCGAGAGTAGCGGACGTTATGTCGTTGCTCATGCCTCTTCCCCTGAAGGTATGCGCAGGGCGATAGAAGCTGGAGTTGAAACCATAGAACATGGAGATGGCGGAACTCCTGAATTATTCGCATTAATGGCTAAGGAGGGGATTGGTTTTTGTCCTACACTAGCAGCAGGTGACGCTATAACACAATATGGTGGCTGGAATAAAGATGTTGATCCGGAACCAACCAGAATTGTGAATAAGAGAAAGTCTTTCAAAATGGCTCTTGATGCAGGAGTCAAGATAGTTTTTGGAGGAGATGTTGGCGTATTTACACATGGTGATAACGTTAGGGAACTGGAGATGATGGTTGGCTATGGGATGAGCAGCCAAGCGTCATTGGAATCAGCTACATCTCTTAATGCTGACATGTTCCACTTAGATCGTCTAGGACAAATAAAGGAAGGGTTTTTGGCTGATATCATTGTGGTTGAAGGGAACCCCTTGAACGACATCTCTAATTTGAGAAAAGTGAACCTGGTGATGAAGAATGGAGTGATTTACAAAAGAAATTGATATGAAGAAAGTTTACTTTTTAGGCTTAATAGTGTTCTTGTCGGCTTGTGGAGTTGAAAAGGATTCGAAAGAAGTTGTGCAGACAAGTTTAGAAATTCACAAACCAGAGAATGCTCCGACAAAAGTCTTGAATGTTGGTTTTTTGGCGATTAATGGAGTTTACAACTCTGAACTGATGGCGCCTTACGATATTTTTCAACACACAATCTTTCACACTGACCCGGGCATGAAAACATTTATTGTTTCACCAACCCTCGAACCTATTGTCACTTTCGAGGGCATTACTGTTACTCCGCACTATAGCTTCGAGAATGTGCCAGAGATTGATGTTTTAGTAGTTCCGAGTGCGGAGCACAATATGGATTCTGATCTGGAGGATGAAGTCTTGATCTCGTTTGTCAAAGAGAAAGGCGCAAAAGCCCAGTTTGTAATGTCATTATGTGATGGTGCGTTTATCCTAGCTCAAGCAGGGCTTTTGGACAATGTGAAGTGCACGACTTTTCCGAGCGATATAGCTAAAATGAGAAAGCGTTTCCCTGATCTGGACATTTATGAAGATGTGAGCTTTGTTCATGACGGAAAGGCGATTACCTCATCTGGAGGGGCTAAATCATATGATCCTGCTCTATATCTGGTCGAGTATCTCTATGGAAAGCAAAAGGCCAAAGGGGTAGCAAAGGGCTTGGTGATTGATTGGAAGGTTGGAGAGATTAAGAGCATTTTGCCTTAATGGCGGAGACAGGGTCGATGAGTGACGAGGAAGAACAAGAGAAGCAGCGTAAGTCTCCTGCTGAGAATTGGGAACACGAGTTCGGTATTTCTCCTGAAAATATTGATGATCTCATTTCCCTAGCTGATTTATTCATAAAACAGAAAAAACCAGAGGAGGCAGAAAAAGTCTATGAGCATATTCTTCTCTTCGAACCCGATAATTCTCAAGCGAAAAATGCGCTTGAGGAGTTAAGAAGTGAAAGTGTTCCTAGGTGGCACTTTACTATGTTGGCGGATACCAACAGGAACGATGCATTCGAGAAGGCGATAAAAAAGCACACAAACAGAAAGACAAGAATACTTGACATTGGGACGGGGTCTGGCTTGCTGTCTATGATGGCGGCTCGATGTGGTGCAAAAGAAATAATAGCCTGTGAAGAGCACGAGGGTTTATTTAGAGCAGCAAAGAGAATTGTTGACGCTAATGGGTTTGGAGACAGCATCAAAGTTATCAACAAGCGGTCGAGCCACTTAGAGCAGGGAGAGGATTATAATGAAAAGTTTGATTTAATCATCTGTGAAATTCTGGATTCAGGTGGTTTAGGCGAAGGCGTCTTACCTACATTGAGACAGGCCAAAGAGGAAGTGGCAACCAAGAACGTCAGAATTATTCCTGCCGGAATTTCCCTTAAGGCACAGTTAATTGAAATCCCAAAGCTTCACCAAGTTAACCCTATCAAAAGTATATCGGGTTTTGATCTTTCCATCTTTGATGAGTTCAGGGTTTCGGATACATATACCCCGTTAAATCTTGCAATTCAAGAATACAAACCCCTAAGTGAAGTGTTTGACTTGAGGGCCTATGATTTCAATGATGTCAACGATTATGAGATCGACTTTAACAAACCGGAAATTGATACCCTTGAGCCTAAATGTATTGAAAGTGGTCAACTTCAGGCGGTAGCTTTTTGGTTCGATTTACATATGGATGAAGAAGACACTTATTCATCTGGACCGGGAGGCGAGCTAGACCATTGGCTTCAAGCTATATACTACTTTGAGCAACCAAAAGATGTCACCCAAGGTGATCGCATAAAGATAAATGCGCTCTATAGCGACTGGATGGTAAGGTTTAGGCTTCCTTAGTAAGTAGCGAAGTATTCTTCCAAATCAGTGAGCGTGGAAGCGCTGGTAGCGATGTCTTGTTTGATCAATCCTTTTTCTAGAAGGACAATTCTTTCACAGACTTCCGTCACATGGTTGAGATCATGACTAGAAATCAACATAGTAAGCTGGTGGTTTTCTTTCCAGTCCTTAAGTAAGTTTTTCAACCTAATTTGGGTAGTTGGATCTAGGTTAGCAAAAGGCTCATCTAGTAGAATTACTTCCGGGCTACCCATTAATGCTGCTGCAATCCCCACCTTCTTTTGATTACCCTTAGACAGGTCTCGGATATACTTTTTCTTGCCAACAATCTCGTCATTGAACAAGGCTTCGAACTGGCCTAAAAACTCTTTCATATCACCAGGAGAGTAGTTGTGAAGTGAACCTACAAACTCAAAATACTCATCTGGTGTGAGATAGTCAATTAAGAAAGACTCATCAAGAAATGAACCTGTATAAAACTTCCAATCTTCTGATGATCGAACGTCTACTCCTTTGGAGGTGACAGCTCCTTTAGTGGGCCTTATCAAATCCAGGATCATTCTAAAGAAAGTAGTTTTTCCTGCCCCATTGTTACCCACAAGGCCAAAACTCTCCCCTTTACCAATGGACAGCTCAGGGATATTAACCACTTCAACACCTTTGTATGTCTTCGAAAGCTCTTTAACGTCAATCATAATTGAATTCATTTATTGTGCACGGAAGCCCGCAGCGATTTTGTGTCTGTTTTCAGTGAACGATTTGGTAATATAATCTATCACCTTATTTCTGAGTAGGAAGCCTATCAAGCCGATAAGGGCGACCAGAAGCAAACCGTAAGTCCCATAACCAAAGGCTAATAATGGACCATAGAACAAGTATGGTAAACCCAGCACCGGTATGGCAATAAGAAATTGTGCCGCTCCTACACCTTCATAGTTGAATGCCGCTCCTTTATTGAGGTCAATTTTCTTAGGGTTAAACATAGCGATGCGCATCACGAAAGGAATATTCACACCAATATTAAAGAGATAAGCGGCAAGGTTGAACAAGATGATTTCGACTCCGAAATAGGCATAGCCCAAAGAGGCTACAAAGGCGATAGTGCATGCCGTCACGAACATATAGTATTTCGCCTCGAAGTATTGCCTTAAGTTCATTTTTCGAATTAGAACAAAATCGAAGTAGCCACTTTCCCAACTCAGTAAAAATTGACCGTGGTTGATAAAGAACGCACCTGTTACAAAGATTCCTGCCAGCAGAAAGATGCCACTCATCTCTTCCATGTAGATGTCTTGGGTGTAAAAGATTAATCCATAAAAGAGGAGTAGCCCGCTCATAACCAATGTGTTTCTTGGTCTTTTGTGTCTTATAATCAGCTTAAGTTCTAGGGCGATGAGCTCACCAATTCTCCCAAACCTTTTGAGGAATGCAAAATCTCCCGAGACTCGCGTTTTATTCTTTTTGGTAGAGATTTCTTCCGGATAAGTGTTCTTTGATAGGTAGATATAGTTCAGCCTATAGAAGAGTAACCACAGCGCAACAGGTATTGCTGCAAAAGCTGGCTGTGCTAAAACGGCACCAAACAGCTTATCCGAGATCATTGAAAATGATACAATTTGGAAATAATCCAGAGCTCCGAGGGCTGCAAAGATGATTACCATACCCAACAAAAGGTTGGGCATATCATTGAGTTTCTTTTTGAAAAGAATGCCCAGGAAATGTATGGTAAAGACCATCCCAATGATCATCACTAGCCATAATAAGCCTGTAAGCGCTCCGTATTCCCGACCAACTCTTACAATTGCCGTAGGGGCAAAAAGAAAAATGGCCAAAAGGTTAAATACACTGACCTGACTTTTTCTAAGCATGAAATGCAAAAACTGACTCTTTTTGATAGGTAGATGTAAGTAAGGCTGAATACTTAATACAGGTACATTTTGTAGAAAGAATCGGATCATGAACTCAAAGAAGAAGTAATAGAGCAGCAGACTGTTGATGAGCTCAACAGGGTCCTTACCTGGGACCACTTCCTCTAAGCCAAAGGCTATTCCTACACCGGCCATGATGGCGTAGACCATTAGCATAACCCCTACAAACCCAAGAAAAATGTTGGCTAGTAGATTCTTCGCCCAAATTGGTGACCGGAAACTCTCTTTCCAAGCGTGACTAATAAAGGTTTGAATCATATTTATATCAGTTGAGTGAGGTGTCTAGTGCCAAAATACAATCCAATATTGCGTGTGCTGCTCTGACATAGAATTCTTGATTTACATTCTCGAAATCATCAGTTGGTTTGTGGTAATGTTGATGATCTTCAACACCAAAGTATAGAAACGGAATGCCTTTTTTATGGAATGCTCCATGATCAGATTGACCTGTCCAGTCATCATTACCAAGGTCAGGCGAGTCATGGCCTAGTTTAAGATTCAGAGGTTGAGGGTCAATTTTTTCAATGATGGGTTTCAGGTTAGGATAATGATGCGTTCCTGCTACATAAAGCTCATTTTTATCGTTTATGCTGATCATATCCATGTTGATATTCAACACAATGTTCTCCAAGGGAATACGCTCATCTTCCAGAAAGGCTTTTGCTCCTTGTAAGCCCATTTCTTCACCATCCAGCGCAGCAAAAACCAGCGTGTGGCGAGGCTTGTTCGCTCTAAAATACTCCATCATGGCAAGTAGTGCTGCGACCCCAGAGGCGTTATCATCAGCCCCATTATAAACCACGCTATCGCGTACGCCCAGATGATCGTAATGTGCTGTAATTACAAAAGCAGTTTCTTCGCGTCCTCGGACATAACCAATCACATTCACGCCTTCGATCTCTTCTCCAGCCCTATTCTTAAAGGTGAAAGGATGCAAATAGCCTTTGTTAAGACTTCTTGCTTTAACATCCTTCATTTGACCTACAATAAATCGTCTGGCAGCTTCTGCTCCGGGAGTCCCAGTTCTTCGGCCCTGAGCCGCGTCATGAGAAAGCCTTCTTAGGTCATCCAGCATATATTCAGAGTCGAGACGATCTATCTGAGCTGTGGCAGGCAGGGAAATGATCAGGGCGAGAATAAATAGGGCAATGAAATTTGAATACCTTTGCATCGTTACTAGGGTTGTCGAAAGTTGATGAAATCCTTTTCGGTTGTGGTTTAATTAACTTTCATAAACTTAATCAATACGAAACGAAGTCTTGCGACCATTTATACAGAAGTTAGCGTACTTTTTTGTCTTCATTTGCCTTTGGCATTCTGCCAATAGTCAGTCAGAGACCAATCAAATGCTTGAAAAGCTTCAGCTTAATCAAGCCTTATATCCTCCCGAAAATATTCTAAGTACTAAGTCAATTGTGTTACTTTCTGTGCCTGAGGTCGCTGAACAGAACGAGTGGATGATTTTGGTGGATGAACTGCAGCAATTTTTGGCTGAAGAAGGAATAGATGCTGTAGCGTACATACAAGTAGAGTCACTCTTTTCCATTCCTAACAAGGTTTTAGAGATTCCGACTTATTTGAATCAACGAGAAATTCAGAATGTGATCCTTTTTGCCGCTAAGGATGAAGACTCACCCATATTTATTGCCATGGGCCCCTATAACGGAAAACCTTCCTTTTTTGATAAGAGCAGTGTTTTCTGGACTAGGTCTGCTTCAAAACTGGAAAGTGTGGCCAGCGAATTGAATACCTACTTTAAGACGGGGGCGGTATATCGCGATAACCTATTGGTTAATGAATCACCCGAGTTTTTCTTTCCCGAGGTAAGTTTGGGCATTGTTGCAAAGAGTATTCCTCCAAGGCTGGCAGAATTTAAAGTATCAGTGCAGGCGCTCGATCTCGCGCTTTTTGATCAAATAGGTCCTGCTTCATTTCGATATGAGAATTTCTATGCTCGGGATGAATTCATTCAAGGCATTCGGGATCGTGACTACGCTATTCAAGCATTGGTAACTGATAGTACCAACAATATTTTCTACAAGGATGCGGCAAAGACCAATCAAGCCTTGAGACAGGAAGGTTTTCAGTATGAACTGATGTTTGTTAGTGGAACCGATGACCGTGTTTACGAGTGGTTGCCTTTTCCTGACAGACCGAAACCCACAGGTAGAATCATTCATAAGTTCTACCTCAATGACCTGAGAAATAATAACATTTATGTGGGTAAGGAATGGGATGCTTCCACCGATTGGAGCCAAGCATTGAGCACTTTTTTGGCTCAGATGAATAAGGTTATCCAAGAAAAATCGAACTAATCCCACATATTCTCCACACGTCTAAATTTCTGAGCGCTTCATTCTTGTCCTTCTTATATTTAGGAAAACCAATGAAAAAATGAAGAAGCTAAGTATACTTTTTGCTTGCCTATTTTTTGTGGGCACTAGCGCGATGGCCTTCCAAAACACGGAAGTCGACTACAACGCAGTTTATAAAATCAAAGATGAAGGGTTGAATAATAGTCAGGTGATGGATATCGCCTGGAATTTGACCGATCGAATTGGGCCAAGACTTACAGGGTCTTCTGGCCTTAAGAAAGCCTACGATTGGACTTCAGCAGAAATGAAGGAATGGGGCCTTTCAAATGTTAAGGTTGAAGCATGGGGAGAGTTTGGTCCGGGTTGGGACGTAAAGAAATCGTATCTCGCGATGACTGCTCCTTACTATCAAGCGATTATCGGCATACCGAAAGCATGGACTCCAGGAACCAATGGTCAAATCCAAGCAGAAGTAGTCTACGTCAACATTCAGAATGAAGCTGATTTGACAGAGTATAAAGGTAAGCTGGCGGGTAAAGTGGTTATGCTGCCAACTAGCATTGAGGCACGAACAACTTTTGAAGCTGATGCCAAAAGATGGACCGATGACGAGCTAGAGGGAATGACGTCCTCTAGAGTCAGCAATGCTAATGGAGACTTTACACAAAGAAGAGTCTCTGAGTTCAGAAGAAGAGCTAACCTTAGAAATGCGGCTTATCAGTTATTTAAAGATGAGGGCGTAAAAATGGTACTCAATACGCATAGAGGTGGAGGACAAGGAACTTTCTTCACATCTAATGGTGCCCGAAGAGATCCAAATGCACTTCCTGAAATGGAAATTGCACCGGAACACTATAACAGAATGGTAAGACTAGCCATTAAGGGTGAGCCTGTAATGATTGAAGCAGATACTAAGACGGAGTTTCATCGCAGTGACTTAAAGGGTTATAATGTAATTGCAGAGATTCCGGGATCAGATCCAAACCTTAAAGATGAGGTGGTAATGCTTGGTGCTCACATGGACTCTTGGTTTGCTGGTACAGGTGCAACAGATAATGCAGCAGGTTCGGCTACAATGATGGAGGCTATCAGAATTTTGAAAGAATCTGGTGTACCATTAAAGAGAACAGTTCGTATCGCACTTTGGAGTGGTGAAGAGCAAGGCCTTTACGGTTCTCGAAACTATGTTCAGAACACTTTTATGAAAAATGGAGGTCCAAATAAAGCGCATGAGAAGTTTTCCGCTTACTACAATATGGATAATGGAACTGGTGCTATTCGCGGTATTTATTTACAGCAAAACGAAGCGGTAAGACCAATTTTCGATAGCTGGTTCTCAGTATTTGAAGATATGGGAGCTAATACCGTAACCATTAGAAATACTGGAGGGACGGACCACCAAGCATTTGATGGTATTGGACTACCAGGGTTTCAGTTTATCCAAGACCCAATTGACTATGGTACAAGAACACACCATACCAATATGGATTTGTTCGAAAGACTTCAAGCCGCGGACCTAAGAAAAAATGCTGTGATCATTGCTACTATGGTAATGCAAACGGCCAATATGGATCAAAAAATGCCAAGGAAGCCAAAGGTTTTTGATAACAACTTGAATAGGTCTAGATAGGCCACCTAGAAGAGAATAGAAGCCATTCCGAGTAATCGGGATGGCTTTTTTAATACAATTCTGAATGTAAAAATGGGATAAGCGCCAGTACTACGGCTGGTTCGTAATAGCTTGTTCTATCAATAAGGTCGTTTGTCAAAATGCCGACTGCTCCATTTGCCTGTTTGGAGTTGCTTCGCTTAAAGACCATGTCATCGGCCACACCGAGTTCAATACCTTGTCGGACTAGCTCTTGTACCTTTGGAGGCAGCTGAAAAGTGGCCGTTCTGGCTTGCCCCTGTTGGTCTGAAGAAAGGATAGTAACCCAGGCAAAAGCTTCCATTCCCGCTTCGCTATCTTCAATACCACCTTCTATGCCCACCCAGTAATCGGCTTTTGGAAAATCTATCTTGGCCTGTTTCGTTCTGTTAAGTGCCCCGGTAAAAGTTTCCTTGTCGGACATGGGCTGATCACTAACGCCTGAAGGCACTGATACTCCATCAACTGTCAATTTATGATTGGGAAATACCTTATCGAAGGCCTGTTGGGTGCACTTGATTTTTACAGGGTTTTTAGACCCCACAACGACTTTAATTTCCATTGAGGGCAGCTAGCTTGTCGTCCATTTTAAGGCGTTTGTAAAATACGGCAAGAGCCTCCATAACCTTAGCATCACCTTGTTTTAGCTCCCAAGCCTTCTCCATATATGGCAGTGCTTTTCTGGTCCAGTCATGGCCAATTTCCTCGCTCTCTCTACCTCGAATCTCGTATTCTTCATTGCTCATGAGGTTGATTCGTGTGTAAACCCTATTTGCCTGTTCGTTGATCATTACCGCATAGTTATAGTTTGCAGCAAAGTGTCCTGGGGTTTGGTTTAGAAAGCGTTCGTAGTTAGTGGAGGCCATCTCAAAATAACGTTCCGATCGCTCAGGCTCACCATTGATATATGCGTCCTTAAAAATGATATCGAATAAATCAGCCTGCCTTAATACCAGTCTGGCATCATTCGGATTTCTTTTAATAGCCGTGTTCAAAACTGATTCGGCAGCGTCCAGTCTGTCAAGTCGAATAAGCGTTCTCACCTCTTCAATAACAAAAGGAACATGGTTGGGGTAATCAAATCGGGCATCGCCAACGACCTCTAGTAATTCTTGATCAGAAACCCGAAGGTTCCTTTTTGCGAGAATCAGACCATCATAACCGTCTCTGGGTAAATCATCAATATCCTTGACAGCTGTGTAATTATCTATCGCTAATTGGTATTTACCAGCATATAGTGCGCTTACTGCTGCTGAGATATAGGCTCTAGACTCTGTTGGTTTGGTGATTTTGGCAATTTCGAAAGCCTCGATAGCCCTATCGAAAGCTTGAGCTTGAAAAAGCCTTTGACCTTCGTTGATACCGTAGGCCCATAGTATCTCTATTTGGTTTTTAGCGAGTACATTGAAGTTGCTCGTTCGTACGGATAAGGAAATGGTCTTATTGTAAGCTTCGACTATCGTTTTAATGAAGGCATTTTTGTCCTCTTTGAATTGATTCAGGTTACGATCGTTGGAAAGTAGTATTTCGTGATAGATCCTTGCCTTCATAAACCAAGCCCCAGGATTATCAACCAATGTGCTTTTGTCGAAGGCTTCATCGATAGATGATTTTGCTTCGATGTAGTTCTTATCATTTAAGAAAGTGGAGGCAACAGAAATTAGGTCCTGAGAAATAACCCTCTCAGAAGAAAAGAAAACCAGTATGAATACTACATATTTCAATGATCCAACACAGCGCGCTGAGCAAATTTAAGGCTTTTGCTACTTATAACTACTAAGTCGAGGATAGAATGACTTTTAAATATACAACAGAAAATCATTCTTTTACATACAATTATCTGTCGATCACAGCAAATAAATTGTTATGCAAGTAGCAGTATATACATATATTATGAGCGTGGTCGAAGAAACCATTGGTCATCATGCACGAGGGTTGTTACTTTTAAACAAAGAGGGTGACTGACTAAGTCACCCTCTTTTGATTATTACTTTTTCCAATTCGGAAGAGCACCTGGCAGCAGTGGCAGGCCTACTTGTCTACCAAGTTTCGCATCCATTTGCTCAAACTTAGTGTGTATTGACTTGGCTGCATTTAGTATTGCGGCAAATTCATCCGCAGCGATGCCATAGTTTCTTTCCGAAGTGCCTGTTACGTTGGAAGTAGAGCCGAAGATGTCGAAGATAGCACTCTGAGCCCTGTTGGCAGTACTGTATTCCCCATCAATATCCAATCGGTTTGGTGTTCGATCTCCATTCAACATTTCCCTTACTGTTCTTAACTCGTCTTCTAGCTGTCGCACTTCCGTGAACATTGTGGCAGATTCCTTGGCAGGCAAACCTTTGGCGGCTGCTTTATAGCCCTGAATCTTTGTGTTGAGCTGACCCAGTACACCCTGCGTAGCATTGATAGCATTAACAAGCTTGACAGCCTTCTTTTTAAATGCCGCCATAGTTGCCCAATCGCTGGCAGGAATTGTTCTGTTGTCAAGTTCACTCACCTTAAAGCTCACAGCATCGGTCAAGTCGATGACTTCCCCGGCCACGTTTTTGCTCATTGAGACGGTGTAGTTGCCTGGCACAACATATACATTCGAAGATGGGAGGCTTTGTGTTTGACTGGCTTGCCTGGTATTAACCTGACCAAAGCTCATATAAGTAAGGTCCCACACTACCTCGTTCATTCCTTTACCCATTGGTTTTCTCAACTCACTCACAATATCGCCTGATTGATCTTTGATAGTGAATATTAGAAATGACGGCTGTTCGTCTTGCTCTGTCTTGAAGGCTTCTATGGTAGGGTATGGTATAGGCTCTCCGTTTTTAAAAGCTTCTTTTTCCCTTTTCTGGCGTTCAGCCTTGAGCGTACTTGGACTGTCTTTTAGCCAGTACCTGATGACAGCCCCTGTTTTTGGGTTATTGGCAGTGTAAAACGACTCTCCCTGAAAACCCTTCTCCCTAGAGCCTAAGCTTCCCAGTGGAGTCCACGTATTAAACATGTGGGATTCTTCTATGGCGAAAATATGGGCGTCTTTTTCAGTCGCCTTTTCGGCTAGTTCTCTTAACGGGCTATAGTTATCTAGTATATAAAAGCCTCGTCCGAAAGTGGCAAGTGCTAGGTCATTTTCTCTTTCCTGAATGGCCATATCCCTAACATTGATTGTGGGCAATCCGGCTTTCAAAGGTGTCCAACTAGCACCTCCATTTACCGTCACATGTACGCCATACTCAGTGCCCGCAAATAAGATATTCTGATTCACATGATCTTGCTCTAGTGCATAGACAGCTCCTTCAGGAAGGTTGGAGCTGATGTTTGTCCATGTGAGTCCTTTGTCGTTACTCACGTAAACATAAGGGGTGAAATCACCACTCTTATGATTATTGAAAGCGGCATATACTGTATTCGCATTGTGTTTTGAAGCGATTAAGTCGTAGACATAAGTGTTTTCTGGAACTCCATCAAATCGATTGATCTGTCTCCAAGAGCTTCCATCATCCTCGCTAATACTAATCTGTCCATCATCGGAACCAACATATAAAAGCCCCTTTTGAACCCTTGACTCATCAAGCGATACGGCTGCTCCATATCTTGAAGTAGAACCATTTTTTGCGACTGCATCCATCGGCCAAATTTTGCCCATAATCGGAAGTAAGTTTCTGTCGATATCCTGGTCTAGCTCATCACTAATAACCGTCCAGGAATCACCATGGTCGGTACTTTTGAATAGCTTGTTAGCCGCATAATAAAGCGTCTTATGATCATGTGGGCTTACCATGAGAGGAGCATCCCAATTGAAATTATAGGCTTTCTCTCCTTTTCTTGGTCTAGGTATAATCGTCACACCCTCTCCGCTTTTGCGGTCAAATCGGATCAGACCTCCGTTTTGGTATTGGGCGTATACAATATTGTCATCCACAGGATCAGGAACCGATTCGAAACCGTCACCACCCTGAGTTACAATCCAATCACTACTTACTATTCCATGTTGGCTTACTGTTTGAGAGGGTCCATGAAGACTATAATTGTCCTGTGTACCACCCATTACATTGTAGAAAGGTTTGGCATTGTCAACGGAGACTTTATAGAATTGAGTAACTGGAAGATTAGTGAAGAACTTCCAGGTTTGACCTTGGTCGAAAGACTCGTAAACTCCCCCATCACAACCTTGAAGTAAGTGTTTGTTGTTATTTGGGTCGATCCACATGGCGTGATTGTCCCAATGCTTACTTCGCTCTCCTAGATTGTTAAAGGTTTTACCGCCATCAACCGTCACTTGAGTAAATGTATTTAGCAAATAGACTCGGTCTACATCGACAGGGTCGGCTACAATTTCCTGATAGTAGTTACCGCTAGAAGATGTGCCGCTCATCTTTTGCCAAGAAGCAGCACGATTGGTACTCTTATAAAAACCTCCCTGACCAGGCTTCGCTTCAACAACAGCATAAATCACTTCTGGGTCAACTGGAGAAATCGCCAACCCAATTCTTCCTTTATCTCCACCAGGAAGTCCTTTATTAACTTTTTCCCAATTAGCTCCGGCATCGGTCGATTTGTAAATACCTGATTCAGGGCCACCGCCTAGGTAAGTCCATTGCCTCCTCCTGCGTTGGTGTGCAGTCGCATAAAGGACATCTGGATTTCTTGGGTCCATGTGTATTTCGTTAACTCCTGTATGCTCACTGATTTCCAGCACCTTTTCCCAATTTTCTCCACCATCAATGGTTTTGTAAAGACCTCGATCACCACCAGCGCTCCAAAGAGGACCTGTAGCTGCTACATAAACCACATCTGAATTTCTTGGGTCTACTTTGATCATGCCGATATGTTCGGAGTTGTCGAGGCCCACTTTTTTGAATGAGGCTCCACCGTCAATCGACTTGTAAACACCATCACCATATGATACTGAGCGTTGGTTATTGTTTTCTCCAGTACCTACCCAAATCACATTGTGGTTATTCGGGTCCATGGCGAGCGAGCCTATTGAATAGCTACCATAGTTTTCGAAGATTGGTTTAAAGGTGGTTCCAGCGTTGGTTGTTTTCCAGACACCACCAGCTGCTGCTGCAACATAAAACTCGTTGGAATTATCCGGATTAACAGCAATATCAGCGATTCGACCCGATGTCAATGCTGGCCCAATGCTTCGGAAGGCCATGGTACCTAGAGACACTCCTTTGAGAGGGTCTTCGACCTCAGTTTTTTCGGCCTTCTTGCCTTTTCTTCGTTGTGCTTGAGTATCAAGGTTAATGGCAACCAATAGGAGTGCTGCCAAAATGAGTGGGGAGATATACTTTTTCATGTTTGTTTGTTTGACTTAGGAATATAAATCAATTGGTTTGAATTTCTTATTAGACTTTGATCAAAGGGCAAAAAGAAAGGGCCCGCGTTAACGAGCCCTAGCAAAATGATTGTGTTTGTTACTACCTTCCTTTAGAGTTTATACTCGTAGGTTCCGGTTTTGTTGCGGCATTCTTCACATATTTTTCCAGCCATGTGTCCATTTCCCAAAGCATATGAAGTATAGACTCTTTAGCTCTATATCCATGGCTTTCATCGGGAAGCATAACAAGTCGTGCAGTGCCTCCATGCCCTTTTATGGCATTGTAATATCTTTTACTCTGAATCGGGAATGTACCCGAATTGTTGTCAGCCTCTCCGTGAATGAGTAGTAAAGGTTCGTTAACCTTGTCCGCATGCATAAACGGAGACATATAATTGTACAACTCTGGTGCTTCCCAATAAGTTCGTTGCTCTCGCTGAAAACCAAAAGGAGTCAATGTTCGGTTATAGGCCCCACTTCTTGCAATACCGGCTGCAAAAAGATCAGAGTGTGCCAGTAGGTTGGCCGTCATAAAGGCGCCATAAGAATGCCCTCCGACACCTACTCGATTTCTGTCGCCCACACCCAGTGCTGATACAGCGTCAATGGCTGCCTTTGCATTCATAACCAACTGCTCTCTAAACGTGTCATTCGGCTCATCTTCTCCCTCGCCAATAATCGGGAACTCGGTATTTGCCATAACCGCATAGCCTCTTAGTACCCAAAACAATGGTGAACCAGAACTTACTCTCGTGAATGAATAAGGGGTGCCTCGTACTTGGGCGGCAGTGGCTTTCGATTTATACTCACGAGGGTATGCCCACATGAGAACGGGTAAAGGACCATCTTTTTCTTTGTCATAACCCGATGGCGTGTAAAGCACAGCTGTTAAGTCTATACCATCCTCTCTCTGGTATTTGATGATCTCCTTGTTAACCGCCATCATATCCGGTTGAGGATGAGGAAAGTCGGTTACTTGTTTCATCGTTCCCTTCTTGATGTTTCTCACATAATAGTTAGGAGGCTCATTTTCAGACTCTCGGAGTGTGATGATCCTATCGCCTTTTGAAGAAAGAATATCGATTGGTCTTTCATAGTATGGCGCTTCGGAACGGAATAGTATTTCCTGCTTTTTAGACTTTAGGTTGAATTTGCTCAAGAATGGACGATTCCCTTCAGAAGAGCCACCAATGCTATTCATAAACAGGTTGTCCTTGTCGAACATCATGGTATATGTTCCGTACTTGGTCTTTTTCATCATTGGTCTACCCGGATCATTATAACTATCCGTGGTACTCCGATCAATGATCACCGTACCTGCTTCTCCAGGTTTTGACGGGTTTATTAAAGTCCTTTTGTCCAGTCTCTGAGCCCACCAACCTTCATTTAGTAGTGCCCTAGAATCGTCTCCCCAGGTAATTCCTGAGTAACGCAAACTTGTTGAGGCTAATACTGTAGGAGCAGCGTTGAAAGGGGCATCAGACATGTATACCATATCTCTTTCAGTAATTTCTTTCTTAGGGTCACCACCATCTTGGGCCTCTGCCCAATAGAGTGTTGCAGGCCTATCTGCTCTCCATGTCATACTTCTGGCTCCTAACCTTGTGGCATCGAATCCCTTTGGCCGTACTTCATCAAGGCTGATCTCTGCCATTACTTTTACCAATCGGCCGTTGGTGTCCCAAACCTCATAATTGAACGGAAACCTGGAAGCAGGGACCAAATAAGAAAACGGCTTCTGGATGGTTTGCGTAAGCATATATTTTCCATCAGGCGATAGGTTGAACCTCTTAATAATACTTGGTTTACCAATCTTGGTGGCGTTGCCATTGAGATCTACTTTTCTGAGCTGTACGGTTGTGTAGTACTCGAATAGGTTTTCGTCATGCGAGTTCTTGAGTAAGTCTTGATAAGTTCTCGATGGCGCCTCTGCACCTGAAGTTTCCTGCAAAACGGGGCCTTTTGGGGCACTAGGCTTCTTTGGTGCTTCCCCTCTACCATCCACAACGGTACTAACTATAAGCGTTTGATTGTCAGGCATCCAGTCATAAGCAGAAACATAGGCATTGTTGATCACCGCACCTAAAAGACGCTTTGCGGTTTTGGTTTTTACATCGGCTACCCATAGCTCTATACCCGTGGCTACTGTATGTGTAAATGCTATTTTGCTTTCGTCCATAGACCAACCAACATTACCGAGCTGAGGGTTGCTTGGCATGCCACTAAAGCTAAATTCCTCTCCGGAATCCATGTTTTTCAGTTTTAGGCCAGTCATAAATGTTTGACGACTTCGGCCGTTTGTCGCAGGGTTGATTCGAGTCCCACCAATGCGAAGCTCAGGAGCCGCTACTTCAGCAATGCTTGGGTAACCTGGCCGCTCCATCAAGAGCATCCACTCCCCTTTTGAGTCTATACTTACCGAAGGTGTCGAAGGGGCATCGATCAGTTTGGCAATTACTTCAGGAGGACGTTGGTACCCTTCCTGCGCTTGCGCTGGGGCCATATATAGCCACATGGCGATAAGACAAATACCGCAGAGTTTGAAAATATTGTGCTTGAATTTCATAGCGTTGACTTTAATCAGACTATTGAAATTAACGCTGAGTCTCTCAAAATCAAGGACTAATACACTGAGGCCAAAAAAAGTGGGATGGAAGGTTAATTTAATTGAGCAGCCTCTGTCTCGCTAAGCTTCTCCATATCGACTAATATCTTGCCTTTTTTCGAGTCATTATAGATTGGAGAGAACTTCTTGCCCCATTCAACCTCTTCTGCCACATAACTCATGCGATCATAAACTTGCCTTACATAAGTGTCGTCAAAGGCCTTGAACATGATGATGATTTCCACTTTCTTTTCTTCAAAATCTTTTTGGTTCCAACCAAAGATTGGGCTCTTTTCATCTATAGGATGAACGATAGTCCAACTCATTGAAAAGAAATTGATTTTCTTCCTTTCTAGGTTGACACCTTTAAAGACCCTTCGATTTCCCTGAGGATACCAGTAGGATATCACTACATCTACTTCTGCTTCGATTAACTGATTCTTATTGCCGTTTGCGAACCGAAACATCAAGCCGTTAATACCTTGATAAGGAGCAATGATTGCTTTCTTGCTGTAGATCAAGTTTCTACCAGGTCTAGAAAAGCGAGCGAACATCAAACCCGTGGCTAGCGCAAACCCTAATAAGCCAATGAAAGACTCTATTGCTGCCAAAATACTAGCGGCATTTGAGTTTGGATAAAGCTTTCCAAAACCTACGGTGGTGATACTCTGTGTACTGAAATAGAATGAGTTAATAAAGTGGTCTAAGCCAGGCTTTGCCTCGTGGCCAGCAATACTGTCAATCCCCGAGATATAGTATAAGAGGGCAAATATCAGATTAGCAAAAAAGAAGGCGAGCGTAATTAGCCCTACAAAGTTCCACCACTTCATAGAAATAAGCTCATGGTAGATATCGAGAGATTGCCAAAAATTCAATCCTCCTTTTTCGACATTGAATTCTCCATTTTGAGAGATTAACCGCGTGGTTTTGGTATATGCCTTTTGGCCAAAGCCCAGCTCTTCGCTCTTACCAGATTTCTTCTTTTTGTCAGACATGATTAATCAAAACTACGATTCTTAAATAAAGTTAAAAGACAAAAGAATTACGAAATACTTCGTAGTAAAATTTGGAAGTACGAAATTGTTCGTATATAATTGAAGTACGAAACAAGTCGTAGTTATGAAAGTTCTCTTATTCTTAATCATTTCCTGGTTCCATGTCACCCCTGTTCAAAGTGAAGCACCTAAGGATGCAATGGTCATTTTGAACGCTTGGATTGAAACCCAGAATAAAGGTACGGATGAGGCCATTTCTTCATTTATCAAGACCTATTATGCTCCGGAAGTGTTAAATAAAATGAAGAATTTCGATGACCATCTAAAGTTCTACAGGCAGGTCATTGATGAATTTGGCCCAATTCAAAAAGTGATTTTTGAAGAGATGGAATCGACAGAGACAAAATTGAAAGTACAACTCCTGAAGCAAGGAACTCCATTAGTACCAACCCCTGAACCGGAGGAAATTCTTGTTGTTGAGATAGATTTAGATGCGCAGAACCCAAAGTTCATTGAAAAGGGCTTAGGTATGGGTGCGCTCATCTGTTATATAAAAAGATAAAAGTGAATATGACTAAGCCTACAGATTCAGAATTAGAAATACTCAGAGTGTTATGGTCTAATGGACCTTCCAGTGTTCGGTTAGTTAATGATAAGATTAACGAATCTAAGGAGACTGGTTATACCACAACCCTGAAGATCATGCAGATCATGGCACAAAAAGGTCTAGTTGAGAGGGATGAAACCAGTCGTACACACATTTACAGAGCTGTTGCTCAGAAAGGACAAGTGCAAGAGGCGATGGTTGACAAACTCCTTGACATGGCATTTGGAGGCTCGTCCTCTCAGTTAGTGCTCAGTGCATTGGGTAGAGGTAAGACTTCTAAAGAAGAACTTGATCAGATTAAAGAACTTATTAAAAAGCTTGAAGATGGTGATCAATAGACAATTGTTTGACGCCTTGGGAATGACGTTAATCGATTCCTTATGGCAAGGTGCTATCGTCATGTCCATAGCCTTTTTCGGGCTTTTGCTTATGAAAAAGAGCAGGGCACGGCTCAGGCATAACTTCTTACTAGTCTGTATTTTGGCCCTACCTATACTTGGAGTCTATACCTTTAATCAACGATTTGAAAGGGCAAAACCCATTGTGGAAATCTCAGGTGCAGAATTAACCATTAGCTCGTCCGTTGAATCTGCGAACTTTTATAATGAGCCCCTGTCCACACCTGCAGAAGTTCAAAACCAAGTATTTGAATTTGTAGAGATGACACCTTGGATAGGAGTCATTTGGACGATCGGACTTGCATTTGTTTTGCTAAGGTCTTTGGGCTCATACGCTTATCTAAATCGCTTGAAATCAGAAGCCTCTGAGATTCAGGAAAATGAAATAACTAGGCTTTTAGAGAAACTGAAGAACGAATTTGACTTGAAAAGAACGATTTTCCTAAAGGAGTCGTCAAAGGTTTCGAGCCCGATGGTCTATGGGTTCTTTAAACCAATAATACTCTTTCCTCTAGGGCTTATTCAGGGTTTGACGATGGATGAAGTGGAGGTAATCTTTTTACATGAACTCGCACACCTCAAGAGAAATGATTTCCTTATCAACATAGTTATCAACGGGTTAAGAGCAGTCTATTTTTACCATCCTGTCTATTGGTGGCTGCAAAGCCAGCTTGACAATGAGCGCGAATTTGCCTCAGACGAAATGGTAATGGATAGACATGCCGATGGTCTGACCTTAGTGCGTGCCCTTACCAAGGCCCAAGAATTTTCAATGCTGTCTCCATCTATCGGTTTTGCCGGGAGCTCAAAGAACCAATTACTCAAACGTGTCAATAGAATTATGAAAAAACAACAAAAACCCAACTGGACGGGCTTAATTTTGCCTTGCGTCATCTTATTGTCAGTATTTCTTTTTACCAGCCAGAGTCAAAAGAAAGCTATTGTTGAACCTGAACTGACTGAATCGAATCTTGAGAGAGACCTTAGCGATACACTTCCGAATATTCTGACATTTGATCTTGACAAACCGGGTATTATCGGTACATCTGATGATTCGATATTAAGATTTGACATATCAGACAAACAAGAAAAAAGCGATACCATAACGGTAGCTCAGGCCACCATGGAGATCCTAGAAGACTCGAGCCTCATTGTGGTTACGACTGATTCTAATGGAAAACCTACTAGAATTACAAGGGATGACAAAAGGCTGAGAGGAAAGACGTTTGAGGTGTATTCGGAAGCTTACATGAGATTGAACAATTATTCTTCCAAAGTCGCTGAGAAAAAAATGTCGGAGTTTATGGGTAGTAACCCGCAAACAACCAAAAAAAATAAGCCTTCAAATATCAATCTCGGGAATGAAAACTTTAAGGAGTTAACTAGACTTGTGGACCTCTGGGCCCATGAAAAGGAATTAGGGGATAAAATGGTTGTGCGCTTGAGTAACGATACCAACCCATCAAACGAGGAAACCGAGGCTGCTCGCAGTCAGATAGATAAAATTGGAAAGCTAGAGGAGAACATTGGGCTGATCATTGAAAAATTGACACCTAAACAAAAGGAGGCTTTTTATCGACATTATGAGGTGCTTGAAAGGCAGAAGCAGCTCAAAGATCAAACTCAAATGGTAGAGCTTGATAAAGTGCAAGCTCAAAGAACCAGACTGTTGCAAAATATGCTCCTAGTAGAGCAGCAGAAATTAGATCAAATGATTCTCGAAGCTTCTACTGACCCTGAAAGTGTAGACCCAAAAGTGCTGAATGATCAGGTCGTAAAATTGAAACAGCTCGAGAAGGAGCTTTTGGCTTTTCATGATGGGGGAAGCAATGCTGAAAAGTATATTAATCACAAAAAAATGTTGGAAGAGACTACGGATCGACAGCAAGCTAAGCTGGATGCTATACTTCAAAAACAACAAGAGATTCTTGCTTTAAGCGATGAATTAGCGGCTAAACAACAAGAGGCTGACCTTTTCAGGTCTACGGTTTACTCTGATGACCACCAGCTTTATGAGTTTCCTAAAGGCAAAGTCGAGGAGGAGATCTGGGAGTTGGTAAGCAAACCGATTCAGAACTTGGGTAATAAGCCTGTACTCGAAGTTGATGGCAAGCTGAGACCTGACTTAAAGTTCAGTGACTTCAGACAAGAGGATATTTCTAGTATTCAGATTTTCAAGGATAGGGCTCAGCAAAAACGCTATCCAAATGGGGAAACAAAGGGTTATGATGGCATAATTTCTATTATAACTAACCAGGGAGATGGAAAGCTCAAAGAGGAGCTGGGCACGGAGAGGGCTGGCGTATTTTCATCGAAAAACAGCCGATATAACTTTAGTGAAAGTAAAGCTGGACAAGAAGCAGCTGGGCAAGTAATCAGGAGTTCAATGATGGTGTTTGAAAAACCAGTGTTAGTGCTCGATGGTAAGTTTATGCCAGACAATTATCTCTTAGAGTATAAGGATAGCTTTATCAAGAGCATTAACATTTATAAAGACAAGTCTCTCAAAAAGTTTCCCAAACGCAAGATCAAGGATTATAAAACAGTCGTGGAAGTAATCACCAAATAGCCCTCTCTAATGCTGTTTAAAAGCCCCAACTGACCTCCAGTTGGGGCTTTTTGATATTCTCAATTTATTACAAGTTCCTTCTGGACTCTTCGCTAATAAAAATGTCTTATTTTTATAAACCGAACACTATTTTTAACACGAAAGAACATGAAACGCCTCCTGACCATAGTGATCCTCTTGGGGGTCATTTCCTACATCGCGGTTCAATACCTGAAAGACAGAAGATTCAACCCTCCTTCTGCCTATGACTACCCAATTTCAGAAGCCATTGACAAAGACTACTATGACCAATTGGTGGTAAAAGAATACTATAAAACAGCGCTTGAGGTAGGTTCTTATGCCCGCTCGCTCTGGAACAACGATGGTATTGATGTTCGCTATATGGATAAGGAGAACTTCGAGTCTACTCAAGCGACTGAATACTACGAGTTACTCCGGGCAAGTGCAATAATACTTGAGAACAAGCTCTTGAAGTCCGCTGAGCGCAAAAAGAAAGGCTACAATAACGATGAAATTAAGATGCTCGAAAAGGGAATCACCCCGGAAGACATCGAGTTTATGCACAAAGAGCATCTACTGGGTCTTGCCATTGGTTCCAATGGCAACGATGCTATGGAGCTACAGCGGATGCTAAATTCCAAAGGAGATAGCATTCCGGTAGATGGAATTTTTAATACAATTACTAGATATAGATTGAGGGTGTTTCAAACCGAGAACGGTTTGTTCCCTTCAGGACAAGTAGATAAAGAGACTTTAAAAGTATTATTAAAATAGATTATGGCAAAGCAGAAAGAAGAGAAGGCACCTGAAGTAGAAGCAACAGGTGTTGATCCAAAAATTGAAGCAGTAAAACAGCTCATTTTTGGAGATAATATGCAGCAGTATGATTCAGAGTTTAATGAGATCAAAGCACTCATTAAAAAGACACGTACTGATGTCGAAAACGAAATCAATGATACCCGCGATGCGCTGAATAAGCTGATCAATCAGACTAAGGAAACATTGACCAATGAGATTTCAGACTTACGCAGTGATATGAATAAGAAAGTCACGCAACTGAGGTCTGACATGGATGATTCTGTTGCAGATTTAGACGAGAAAAAAGTCAACCGCAAACTCCTAGGGAGTATGCTTCAGGAAATGGGTAAACAAATAGCAGAATAGACCATTTCGAATGAGCAAGGCCGTTGGTTTTGAGAAACTAAAAGAAATCCTCTTGGAACAAGACCGAGAGGACAGAAACGAACTCGCTCAAAAATTAGAAGAACTAGATCAGCAACTCAATGATAAAGAGAAGCTTGAAGAGCGCGTAAACCCTATCCTCACCGATCAGGAGGGAGCACTCAAGAAGAACTTTTCTGGGCTTTTTGGCCCTCAGATCACCGAGTCTATCAAAAAGCAGATCAAGGAATCTCAAGATGAAGTGGTAGAAGTCCTCTACCCCATTATTGGTCGAATGATCAAGAAGTATATCACGTCTGAAATCGAGAAACTTTCCGAAAAAGTGGATGCCCAAATGGAGCTGGCTTTTTCATGGGAAGGATGGAAGTTGAGAATTAAAGCGTGGGTTTCAGGAACACCTCAAAAGGATATGGTGCTATCCAATCTGATAGAACCGAAAATTGAAGAAATCTACGTTATAGAAAGGAATTCAGGGATTCTCATTGGGAGTTACTCTAAAAAGGAATCGCTAGATGGAGATATGGTCGCTGGTATGCTCACTGCTATTAAGGCCTTTGTAGAAGATGCTTTTTCGGCAGATGCGCAAGAACTGGAAAGCATCGACTATGAAAACTATAAGGTAATCATCAAGAGCTTCAAGTCATTCTTTATCTCAGTAGTCTGTTCGGGCGGCATGAGCACCGCATTTAAAGATAAACTCGATGATCAGTTGCTGTCTTTTGCTGAGAAAGTACTCATCAAGGCAAAGGATGGAGAAGAGGCCGAAGCTTCCCAAGAATTAATTTCTTCTGGTCTAGAAGAGCATTTTAATGCCTTTGACGATGTCACTGAGTAAGAAAGTAATCCTCATTGGACATTTTGGCGTTGGCAAATCATCCTTGGTCCAACGCTTTGTACATCAGAAATTTTCGGACCAATACATCACCACCATCGGTGTTAAGATCGATAAGAAGGTTGTGCAAGTCGATGGCTTTGATGTTACCATGATTATTTGGGACATCGCAGGTGAGGACAGCCAGAAGAAAGTTCCCGTTAGCTACAGGTTAGGTGCTCACGGGGCGCTTTACGTATTTGACCTTAGTCGACCATCGACATATGAGAACCTTCAATCAGAGTTGGATTACCTCAATCAAGTCATTCCCGGAATACCCGTTCAGATATTGGCCAATAAGATGGATTTGGTCAATGACACTGAAAGAGAAGACATTTTGGATAGCCTTTCTCTAGAAGAAGTTCTTGAAACCAGTGCCAAAACTGGATTGCATGTGGAGGAAGCGTTTCAGCGACTTGCCAAAAAGATGGTCTAATGTTCGAGCACATTTCAAGAATTGAGCGGATAAAATTAGAGATGATTTCCCCCTTGTCTCAGGTAGTCATTTTCCATACGAACGGTGAAGTATTAGATACCTGTGATACCTTAATAAAAGTAGAAGCAAAGAAGTCCGTTTTTGATCAATTCGACTTTCTAAAAAGTATTGAAGAGGTATTTCCAGGCTTACCTGTTGGTGAAAAGCTAGTCTTCGATGTTGTAGAGTGGAATGAAGGAGCCGAAGGTTTGTTCGCACTGGAGTTTGTGAAGTTCGATGATACTCGAATTCAATGGGTGATCCTAAACAAGACTAAGGATCAGGAACAAATCACAAAAGTTCAGCAAGAGCGCAATGACTCGGCAATCAATGAAGAGTTTCTGGAGATACAGCGGAAGTATCTTGAAATGGAGAAGGCTTTACTGGATTATAAAAACGAAGAGTTACATCGGGTTCAAAAGTTCAAAGAGCAGTTTTTCGCAGAAGTAAGTCATGAAATGCGAACCCCTCTGAATAGTATTTCAGGCTTGATTGACCTATTAAGATCGTCTCAAAGTGAAGGTAGTACAGACTATCTGGCTGCGCTCAAGGCAACCTCCAATCATTTAAATGCCATTATCAATGATGTGCTGGACCTTTCTAAGATAGAAGCAGGTAAGTTTAGTCTATCCCTGAGCCCATTTCATCTCAAGAAAACCATCAGAAATATTGTAGCAGGTTTTGAACATAGTGCTAGGGAAAAGGGAGTTAAACTGAACCTTGAAATAGACTCCACTATTCCAGTGCATGTCGATGGCGATTCGGTAAGGTTTTCGCAGGTCATTTACAACCTCTTGAGTAATGCTTTGAAATTCACCGATCGTGGTCATGTTAGTTTGGCTGTAACAGCAGAGCGGTCCAGTGATTCGATTCAAACTTTAGCCTTTACAATTAGAGATACCGGAAAGGGCATGTCGGATAGAGATATTGAAGGGATACTTGAGCCTTATGCCCAAGTTGAGGGACAAGATTATCATCAGTTTGGGGGAACAGGTCTAGGTCTAGGAATTGCCCAACAGTTAATTCAGTTGATGGGAGGCCGACTTGGCATTGAAAGTGAGGAGGGAAAAGGTACAACGATGACCTTCCAACTGGAATTTCAAAGATCCACCCTAGAACCAGTCCAAGAGGAGGATAAGTCAACAACCGATTTGAGCCATTTAGAAGTTCTTTTTGTCGAAGACGATGAAATAGGAACCGTCCTTTTAAAAGGGATTGCTTCAGAGATGGGCATTAAGGGAACGTTTGTCAAAAGTATAGAGGCTTTTGAACTAGAGGCACAAGAACGACCATTTGATTTTATCGTTACTGATGTGAACCTCCCTGATGGGGATATGATCTCCGCAATTGAAGGGTTGAGAAGTAGATCAGGCCTTAATCAATCCACTAAGGTCATTTTCTTGTCTGGTGACGACAAAGAGATACTTGACGGGCTTCAGGAAATAGAAAACCATGACTACCTGATGAAGCCAATTGCCACGGACAGCTTAATAGCCCTGCTATGTGTTGAGGAACCTCAAGTCACAATTAATCTCGACAACCTTAGAACCTCTACTCAGGGGGATGGCGCCTTGATGAAGGAGATTATTGAGACTATTCTTGAGACACTTCCTTTAGAATTGGTAAAACTAGAAAAAGCCCAAAAAGAAAAGGATCAAGTCTTGCTGAGAAAAGTCTTGCACAAGATTAACCCTAGTATAAGCTATTTGGGCAATGACCGACTAATCAATCAAAGGAAAGCTCTTTATACCAAAGTTCTGGATCAAGAACCTATCAACAATGAATTGCGGAACTTTTGCGATGCAGTAACTGTAGCGTTGGGCGTGCTTCAAATAGAAAAAGGGAGGCTTTAGCCCCCCTTCTATGTTCTGTTAAGTTTAATAGATTACTGCCCAACCATAAACAGAGAGTTGGCCATAAACATTTTTCCGTTCTCCCAGAAAGCTCTAAATAATGGGTTATCTGCAAAGTAAACAATCGCTCCACGGCCCATATTTTCTACTCCGAATACCATTGATTTGGCAAGATCTTCTTTCACTTTTGCGCCAGCTACGCCAGCAACATGAGAAGCTTCTCCTTCGATAATCCCCACGTTCCATCCATTTGGTAAGTAGGCAAGCCTAGATGTGTTTCTCTTAAGTGTAAAGTATTGATCTGAATACCCAAAGCCCAATGGATGAGTATTGTCAACCTTCAGTTTGAAGATAGCACCCGGCAGCCTGTAATCATCAAACTTGCTTCCGCGGTCAGCATAGGAAGTCAGTGCATCCTTTTCTTTTTCTTCATCTGTTTTTTTGGCTGGTTTACTATCCTCAGCTCTTCTTTTTAATTGGAAACCGTCTTTACCAGCAAAAGTATTGATAGCACTTTCTAATGCGACAACCCTCCCTCCGCTTCTGATCCATGATTTTAAACTATTCATTCTGCTATCATTCAGCATTCTTCCATAAGAACCAGATGGCATAACAATGACATTATAGTTGTCAAGGTCAATAGACCCGAAAGCATCTGTATCCACCATGGTAATAGGGTAGTTCAACTCCTGCTCCATGAAATACCAGAACTCACCAAAACCGAGTGAAGAAACACCATCACCACGAAGCGCGAGAATTTTTGGCTTTTGGATAAACGGAACATTATTTGACCCAAAGTCCTTTCCAGCATCAACAAAGGTTGTTGGCGTTGAATAGAGGCTACGATTGAATTTCACTGCAGTCTTCCTCACGATCTCGTCAAACTGACCCTTCATTTGCCGGTTTCCTTTTCGGGTGATAATCAATGTTCCAGGATTAAACTCTCTACCGGCAACATTAAATTTCTCTACTGCATATCTAAGCTTGATGTTGTGCTTAAGTAATTCAGCTAAAAACTTAGCGTCTTCCAACGTCTCCCATTTAGCTAAATAAGCCGGAGGCGTGGAGTTGTTAAGGATCATTTCTGCCCCAGGAATTACGATTTCAGCAGGGTTGACATCAACTTTGACTTCTGTCGCGAAGGCATTCAAGCCTAACATATATGGTGTCGACCATGCGGTAATGTCGTATGTGGCAGAGGTACTTGTATAAGTATTTGGTTCGAAGAAGGCCTGTACCAGTACAGCTTTTGGCTGATAGGCAGAAATAACGATATCGCCATTTTGAATTGTCATGTTCTTGGTTTCTCCAGATTGAAAATCAAATGCTGAAACGGCTTTTCTTGTACTACCGGTACCATACTGGATATGATGTCTGTCTAGGAAGTCTTTAAGTTGAGACAATCTATCAGGGTGATTCGTTCCGCGAATTACATAGGTCTTATACTTCGCTTTTGGACTATTCACCGCAGTATTGAAATAAGCAGTGAACTCATCAACCATTTTTTCAGAATTGACCGAAGCCACCTCTATCGTTGACATCCCCGTAGTGTAGTGGTGGGCGATAGCATCCTTAAGAGTTAGTGTATCGCCTTCATCTGTGAGAATGGCCAAATCGCTACTTGCTTGCTCATATGTCATACCAATGGCACCGTTGTACATTGGGTATGAGTCTCCATAACTAGGGTAAAGGATATCGAAACTCTCTTTAGTGAAGAACAGCCATCCATTTTCATCAAAATACTTGGCGTGGTTTCTTCCGATCATTTCCTGAAGATCTCTTTGCCACTGAGTTACCTGCTCATGTACAGGCTCTGCTGCTGGAGCGAAATAATATGGACTATTGCTACCCTGCTCATGGAAATCCACATGGATGTGTGGCATTACCATATTATAAAGCTTCATGCGCTGCTGAGACTCTACTTGCTTTTGCCATGCCCAGTCTCTGTTAAGGTCAAAAAGATAGTGGTTAGCTCTGCCTCCTGGCCATGGCTCTCGGTGTTCAACTGCATCACGGCTAGGGTTTGGTGTAGTGCCAGCCACTTGGTTAATCCAATTGGAATAGCGATCCCTTCCATCAGGGTTGATACACGGATCCATGATGACTACTGTGTTTTTCAACCAGTTTTGTGCTTTGGAATTGCCAGGCCTTGCCAACTCATAAAGCGTTTTCATGGCAGTTTCAGTAGAGTTGGCCTCGTTACCATGGACATTATAGCTTAGCCAAACTATACCGATCTTTCCTCCAACCGGATCGCCCTCCATAAGACCGATTCGCTTAAGGTTATCGGTCCGGATTTGATCCCAGTTGTCGATGTTTTCTTGTGATGAGATAAGATTTGCTATTAGTGGTCTCAACTCATTTGTTTGACCATACTGATGTGTCTTAACGTTGCTCATTTCGCCTGCTACATACTGGTAGTAGTCCACTACTTTATAGTGAGGGGTAAACCTTGTGCCCAACTCATAGCCTAAGAATTCATCCGGACTTTTGAGTTGTTGTGCCACACAGACAGAGGTGGTAAGAATTGCAATGAGAGCTGCTGTTAAGAGTTTTTTCATCATGAGTGAGTTTTAAGAAGGCGGAATTTACAGGAATTCACTTCCCAAAACAACATGATCTTATGTAGAGAACAACTACCGTCAGTTGGTTTCGAAAACTACTGCTCTGCCTCTATTTTCAGAGGTGCCATTTGCAAAAACCATACGGTTAGGGCTCAATTCGATTAGTCTCATGACCCATATGACGACACTACTAAGAGATTCTTTTTGTTCAGCAATTGAGAAGTCTAAAAACATCTCCCCTGATTCTGGATAATATGTATAGGTGGCTCCACCAAACTGTATTGATGGATCATCCCAGTAGCAGGAGTTTTCACCATATACCACCGTTGCAACCCGATCATTGGCTGAGAAAGTATAAACATCATCGATAACACAGGGCTCTAAATCGCTTTTGAGTTTGTCGCGATATGACTCATAGAATTCAGTCAACCTCCATTCTTTTTGATCTCCGTTGTGCACTTGGAGAATTTCAGCCTCTGAAAATGTAAACGGGTCTTGTGCATCTCCATCTTTACGTTTATCACATGCAATTAGAAGGGTAAAAGCTAGACAGATTAAAAAGTTTCTCTTAATAAATTCCATTGTTAATCGCTTGGTTGTGCGATGCAGCGTTTCAAACAATATGCCAAATCTAATGGATTGCAATAAAAACATTATGAACTGAGAAAGGACATCTGGCCGACTCCTAAGTTCTATTGTTATAGAATTGTGACAACTGACTGACTGAGAAGTAGTTAAATTGGTATATAAAATCGACCAAGGGATGGACAATATTAAAGTGTTTCGAAGAGGGTTTTTAGGGTTGACCTTTCTTCTTTCAATGAGTTTCTTTTTAAGGGGACAATCGATCAACGAAGAGTCATTGGAATCTTGTACTCATGAAGAAAGCCAGGCGCCTGGCTTAACCATATTTAATCAGAATCTAAAGAGGAATAAATCAGCACAGACAATTGAGAGAAGCTTTGCTGGCCCTTACCTGACAGAGGAATTCGTGGGCATGGTTTTTACCAGTGCCGAAGGATCTCAACTATCATCAAAGGCAATGCGCTACAATGCAGAGTCGAATACTTTTGAAATTTTGTCAAATGGCAAAGTAGATTACATCTCGGGAGAGGCCATTAGTCAATTTGAGTTTATAGATCAAAAGGAACAAAGAAGATTGTTTGTTAATATCAAGGAATTCGCCTCAGTGGACTATTTGACTAAAGGCTTTTTTGAAGTTTTGGAGATTGGTAGAATAGGAGTGCTGGCTCACAGCAGGGTGGTTGCCAAAAAAGTATACTCGGATGATGGAGAAGGTTTACAAAGCAGCATAAGTACTGGTGTCCAAACGGATTATTTCTTTGCCAAGAATACTGAACTGATTCCTGTTACATCATTTGGAAAGAGGTCCTTAGGCGTATTCGAAATGTACTCTGATCAGTTAAGAGGCTTTATCAAAAAGAAGAAGCTCAAATTCAAACAAGAAGAAGACCTAGTGGCCTTGGCTAGGTACTATGCTGAGATAATTGAATAAGCAATCTTCAATTATTAGCTTCGCGCAGTGAAGCGTACCGAAGCGAAATATTTTCTTGCCATAATCCCTTCTGAGCCTGTTCAATCGCAGGTTCAGGAAATCAAAGAATACTTTCGAGATACCTATGGTAGCAAGGGTGCTTTAAGGTCTCCGGCTCATATCACTTTGCATATGCCTTTCCGATGGAAGGAAAAAAAGGAAGGAAAACTTTTTGATTTACTTGCGCAAGCAACTAAAGAATCAAAATTTGAATTAGAACTTAACGGTTATGGAGCATTTTCGCCCAAAACGATGTTCATCAAGAATCAACAGAGTCAAGAATTAATCGATTTTCAAAAGCGATTGGCGGACTTTGCGAAGCGACATATGAACCTTTTCAATGCAACGCATAACCGTGGTTACCACCCACACATGACAGTTGCCTTTAGAGATTTAAAGAAGGATGCTTTTTTAGAAGCTTGGGATGAGTTTAAAGAAAAAGACTTTAATGAGCGACTTATCGTAGATTCCTTCTGGTTGCTAAAGCATGATGGCACGAGGTGGAACGCCTACAAGGAATTTCAATTCTCTTGATAGGCGACTTTGATACTGATTTTCACTAAATCACCCAGGATCAGATGGTTTTTGCCTACTCCATAGTCTCTCCTATCAATTTCGACATAACCCATTAGGTAGCGCATACCGTCAGATTCTTCTATGGTAAAGGGGATGTCAATCGAACGCTTAGTGGCCTTAATCGTTAGGTCCCCAGATAAACTATAACCTGAATCAGTCTGAATTACTTTTGTGGATTTGAATGTGAGGTTTGGATAGTTTTCTACATCAAAGTACTTAGACTTTCGTAGGTGTTTGTCTCTGCCTTTGATATTGGTATTGATGGTCGTGGTTGGTATGGTAAGGTTAAAATATGATGCGTTTAAGTTATCTGGGTCGAATTTATAGGTAAGTGTGTTTTCTTCGAAAAACCCATCAACACCGATACCAGCATTTCTAATGACAAAGCTTATATCAGTTTCCTTAGTCTGACTAAAACCGAGGCTGGATGTTAGTAGAGCAATAAGTAAGAGACTAATTCTTGAGATCATTTAGAACTCCATTTTCGTTTAACAAATTGATGTAATCAGTAAGTTTTAATTCTAACTCCGTAGAACCAACTGCATAAGGAGCAATTTCATACGGGTTGAAATAGAAAATCAGACTTTTATTTATGATGGCAAAGTTGTCGTTGAGAACAAAGGTACCCCCTTCAAAAAAGTAGCCTCTATCTTTTAACTCCTCATTTGGAGGAATTTCTTTTAGCATCCTGAACTCGATTTCTGCAGCTTGGTTCAGCTCCTCTTCAAAACCTGAAGAAAGGATGTCAGAGAGAGTGATAGCTTTACCTGTTTGCAGGTCATAGCTTCTATATACTTGATACTGATTTGGATGAGCGCCTCCGGTATAGGAATAAATGGTTGATGCTACGCTAATGAAGCTAGAGTCCTGATAAATAATGTCAGAGTTGACCTCCATTGACCATGATGCACTATAGTCAGGGTACTCCTCTAATATTGAAGTATATTCTGCCGATAGTTCGTCAATGAGTGACTGAAAACTCTCAGGTTTTTCAGTGAGAAAGGCATAGTCAAAGATTGCGGATTTGATGTTCTCATTGATTTCAGCCTTGGCTTGTTCACTGATCATCCCGGTGATTACCGGATACTCCACAGCATAGGTAGTACATTGACTCGAAAGACTGTCTTGCTCACAAGGCCCCGACTTTTCATTCAAAACCTCTATTCTATACTCCACAAATGCTGGGATGCTATCGGGGGTTTCGACTTCTACAAAGGCTGGCTTCTTGGAGCCAAACTCACACGCGGTTATTGAAAGAATGAAGGCTATAAAGAGTAGGTGTTTTTTCACTAGTCGAATTTGAACTGGATAAACTTGGTGTCCTTGTCTAGTTTATAACTCTTGAGTTTACCTTTTGATTTAAAGTGGACAATATTTTGTTGATCATCAAAGGCCTCCATCAACGCAACATTGGTTACTTCGGCTTCATCTACTTGATCTACATTCTCTATTTCATAATAGCACCAGCGGGCATCACCCTCAAGCTCAGACCCTAGATAATTGAATGTCATGGATTCACCATTGATTACAAAGAGCACCTTCTTTTTAAGGTATGAGCTGATTAAACTATCAAGCCTTTCTTGACTTTCAGGCTCGTAAGTATCGAGTTTTTCGATGTTGTGATACTTTTTTAATCCAACCTCGAGGTCATCTAAAAAGATCCGATGACTCACTTGAATAGATTTCGCCTCAGCATCATGCTCAATATCTGTCACGCTCACATGAAAAGGGTGCCAGTACAGAACAGCACTTAAAAAAACCGACCAAATAAGCTTTTGCTGCATGCTTTTAAGTTTTATAGGGGTATTCAAAATTAAACTTTATTATTGCATTCCTTACAAAATCCAGGCCTGAAATAAAGGCCGTTTATGAGCCAGTTTGCAATATATTTTGAATTAGGGCGAGAGCATATCCTAGATATTGACGGATATGATCACATACTTTTTGTAATTGCCCTTTGCGCTATCTATCTACTACAAGATTGGAAAAAGGTGTTGATCCTGATTACAGCCTTCACGCTTGGCCATTCCATCACTTTGGCCTTGAGTACCTTGGAGATAGTGAATTTCAGAAGCGATATCATTGAATTTTTGATTCCATGCACCATTTTCATTACCGCCTTCTCTAATATTTTGCGCAAGCAAAGCGCCCTAACTCCTGCCCGATTCAACACTAATTATTTCTTCGCGCTGGTTTTTGGCCTGATTCATGGATTAGGGTTCTCAAATTATTTGAAAAGCATTTTGGGTCGGGAAGATAGCATTGTAACTCCCCTACTCTCTTTTAATCTTGGTCTTGAATTGGGTCAGATTATAATTGTGGCATTCTTTATGATCATCTCCTTTGTGTTTGTCAACATATTCAATGTGGCGCGTAGAGATTGGAACTTGATCATTTCGTCAGCTGTGGCTGGAATAGCCATTACAATCATGTTAGAAACTAAATTTTGGTAAAATAAACGATATAGGAATGAAAAGACTTTGGCTTATGGCAATGGTTTTGACCTTTATGGGGTCGAGTGCTATTGCTCAAGTAGTTAACAGTAATCATGGGAAGCGCTTTGAGCAGTTGGAGCGTATGTTAAGGGACCCGAGTGTTTATAGAACGGCTTCTGGAGCTCCCGGCCCACAGTACTGGCAGCAAAAGGCTGATTATAAAATTGAAGCGACACTTGATGACGATAATCAGCGATTAACAGGTGCCGAAACCATTACATACTTCAATAACTCACCTGATGTATTGAGCTATCTATGGTTGGCCTTAGACGAAAATGTGAGAAACCCTGAGAACGACTCTTACAAGTTCGATCCAAGCAGTATCCGCCCTAGAATGTCTTTTGGACAATTGGATGGCCTCGATGGTCATGATAATGACTGGGGATTTCACATTATGGAAGTGAAAGACTCCAAGGGTAACAATATGAACTATACCATCAACCAGACAATGATGCGTATTGATTTGGCTACTCCATTAAAACCAGGTCAGAAGATCGCCTTCAGTATCAAATGGTGGTATAATACTACCCCGAGAGCTATTTCTGGAGCACGTGGAGGCCATGAATACTTTCCGGAAGATGGCAACTACATCTATACGATCACAGGTTGGTTCCCAAGAATGGCTGTCTACTCTGATTTCCAAGGCTGGAACAACAAACAGTTCACCGGACGTGGAGAGTTTGCATTGACCTTCGGTAACTACGATGTGAAAATGACTGTACCTTCAGATCATGTGGTAGGTTCAACGGGAGTATTACAAAACGCAAAATCAATTCTTACTTCTGAGCAGCAGAAAAGATGGAATCAGGCACAAAAGGAATTTGTTGAGCCTGTTAAAATTGTGACACTGGACGAGGCTAAGGAAAATGAAAAGACTAAAGCTTCTGGAACCAAGACTTGGCACTACAAAGCCGAAGATGTACGTGACTTTGCCTGGACTTCTTCGAGAAAGTTTGTGTGGGATGCAATGGCTGTAGACATCGAAGGAAGATCTGATCATCCAATGGCAATGTCTTACTATGCTAAGGAAGCCTATGGTATTTATGAGCGATATTCTACTAAGGCTGTTGCACATACCCTAAAGACATATTCGAACTTTACTATTCCTTACCCATACCCAGTAGCGATTTCGGTTGAAGCTTCTAACGGTATGGAGTATCCAATGATTTGCTTCAACTATGGAAGAACACTAGCTGACGGAACCTATGCTGAATCGACTAAGTATGGAGCTATTGGCGTAATCATCCATGAGGTTGGACATAACTTCTTCCCGATGATTGTGAACTCTGATGAGAGACAATGGACTTGGATGGACGAAGGCTTAAACACTTTTGTGCAATACCTGACGGAGCAAGAGTTCGATCCTAACTACCCTCACAGAAGAGGGCCAGCTCATAAAATTGCGCCTTATATGGCCTTGCCAAAATCGCAGTTGGAACCAATCATGACTAATTCCGAGAATATCATTGGCTTTGGCAATAATGCTTACGCGAAAGCGGCAACCGGATTGAATATTCTTCGAGAAACAATCATGGGTCGCGAACTTTTCGACTTCGCCTTTAAAGAGTATGCGAAACGATGGGCTTTTAAGCACCCAACCCCTGACGATTTATTCAGAACTTTAGAAGATGCTTCTGCTGTAGACATTGACTGGTTTATCCGCGGATGGTACTTCACTATCGACAATGTTGACATTGCAATCGATGATGTGAAATGGTATCAGTTGAGCACAAAGAACCCTGAGATAGAGTACCCTATTCTTAGCGAGCAAGCTAAAAACACTCAGAGTGATCTAGCTGCAAAGCGAAATAGAGCAGAGGGTAGAAAGTTTTATGTGGAAGAAGACGAAAGACTACAGGACTTCTACTACTCTTATGATCAGTTTGAAGTAACGGATGCTGCAAAGGCGGCATATCAACGTTTTGATGCTACGCTTTCAGATGAAGAAAGAGCTATTCTTGGTGATAAAGCCAACTTCTATGAAATAGATTTCAGCAACGTTGGTGGTTTGGTAATGCCATTGATCATTGAATGGACTTTCGTGGATGGAACAAAAGAGATAGACAGAATTCCTGCCTATATCTGGAGAAAGAATGAAGATAAGGTGACTAAAGCCTTTATGAAGAAGAAGCAAGTAGCTCAGATCAGATTAGACCCTGACAGAGAGACTGCTGATACAGATGAAGCCAATAACTATTTCCCAAGAAGCGCAAAGCCTAACCGCTTTGAGTTATTCAAGAGTAGAGGAGGCTCAGCAAGAGGACAGTCTTCAGGCTCTAACCCAATGCAAAGAGCAGGCGGAGGAAACTAGGCCTTACCTTAAATGATTTATCAAAAGCCCGAGATGAAAATCTTGGGCTTTTTTATGCGCTTAACATTCCCGGAGCTGGCGGTGGTTGTCTATAGGCATAATAACCCATAACTGCCTCCATCGCTTGTCGAATGGCTTGGTTAATGGGAAGCAGGTTATTGCCTAAGTCAGGGTCAATGCTTCTAATTTGAAAGTAGTAGTCGTTCATCATAGGAACATTTCCCCCATTGCCTATTGCGGTATTGATGGCGTTGACTTTTTCAGGGCTTTGGGTTTTCAAGGGAGCACAGGTGACAAAGCTGGTTTTTCCATATTTATTTCTGACAGCTGAGTAACCAAACAATCGACAAATTAAGCCCCGGAATTTATACTCAGAGCAACTTCCATTAACCAATGAACTTTGTTGTGGCTCGAAAATCGTGCAGGTGCTAGATTCCCTTTCTAGCAGTAGGTCATATTTTTCTTCTATGCGATTGGTGAGGTAGAGATGGAAAGCAAATGGAAGAAACTCTAACGGGGTGGCTTCGATATCGGGTTTAAAACAGCATTTTCCACACCCCGAAATGCAATGAAGTCCACTGGTGGCTTGAAGGGCTGAGATTTCTTTATCGAGGGAAGCAAAAATCTTTTCAACCGCCTTCACTTTGCTGATTATGGACATCTATCTCTAGACAAGGTAGATGACTTACATGGAAATCAACCATGGACGATCATTAATTTTCAGATTACCAGAGATTTATAGATTGCCGAAAAGTCTAATTCTCCAAGGTCTTTGTCCAAGGCATCTCTATAGAGTATCTCCGTTTGATTGAGGCTTGGCATTGGGACACCTACTTCCTCAGCCGTTTCTAAAGCGAGTAGAATATCCTTATGAATCCATTTTAGCGGGAAGTTGACATCAAAGTTTTCGGCAACGAGCCTGTCTTTAAGCAAGCCCATAACAGGTGAGACGACAGGCGTAGCAGTCATAATGTTCAAGAGAAGCTCTTGGTGTAATCCCATACCTTTCCCTAAAGCAATTGCCTCTGAAAAGGTGGCCATTGATTGGGCGAGCATAAGATTGATCAGCATTTTCATATTAGCACCATTTCCTATTTCATTAAGAAAAATCGTCTTTTTGCCCATTGAGTCTAAATAGGGAGATATAGGCTTTAGGTTTTTTTCTAGTCCTCCGGCCAAAAATAGCAACTCGCCATTCTCTGCTGGGGCCTTGCTACCCGCAACTGGAGCATCTATAAAGTTCACACCATGTGTTTTCGATAGCTGTGCCATTTCTCTTGAAAAAGAAGGGTTCACAGTACTACAGTCAACCCACCAGCTGTCAGGTCTTAGGTTGGGGAGCAGTTCTGCTGCTGTTTTTCTGACTACTGTGGGTGTCGACAGCATCGTGAAAACTAAGTCAACTTGGGTTGCAAGGTCTTTGACATTTTTGGCAACTGAGGCTCCTTGGTCCACTAGTAATTGAGCTTTGTCAATTGAACGATTGTAGACAACGAGCTCATGCCCCTCCTTCAAGAGGTTGGCTGCCATTCTACTTCCCATTATACCAAGCCCGACAAATCCGATTTTCATTTTTCTTGTGTTCATTTGGCAAAAGTATTTGAGGTGTGCGCTTGAAAATTGTGTTTTTCGACCAAGGCACTAGTTTGATTGATTTTTGTCCCGTTTTGATAACAAATATTGCTTTGGCGTATTAAGGAACTGTTTGTTGAATGACCTTATAAAATGAGGAATATCGGTAAAACCTGAGCTTAGAGCGGCATCGGTAACAGTGATTCTTTCTTGAATCAAAAGAATCTCTGCCTTGTTGAGCCTCTGATGGATGAGCCACTTTTTTGGTGAAACCTTGAAAGATTGTCGAAAGTCTCGTCTAAAAGAAGAGATACTTCTGCCACTGAGCTGAGCGAACTGTTCTACACTCAAGGGTTTATCAAAGTGAAGCTTCATAAACCTTAGTAGTTCTTTCTTTGGATTAGTTTTTAGGGCTAAAACCTTGTCTATGAAAGCACCATTTGAGTTTGTGTCACAAATCATGTGAAGCGCTTCGAGTATTTTATTCCTGACTATTGATGGACCTGGCTTCATATGCTCATATAATGAAATAGTTTGATCAATGAATGCCCGGAAGGAGCTATTTACATCAAATTTTGAGGGAGTGCTTTCAGGTTTTACCTCTGAGATATCATTGGTTTTTTGCTCTAGAAACTCTTTGACTATGTTATCATTAAAGAAGATGACGGTGGCCTCAAAAGGGTTGTCATCAGGTATAAGGTCTGTGATGGCATAGAGCCCTTTTGGAAGAAGAACCATCTCACCAGAATTAATTTTGACGGGAATACCTTCATCTCTGTGGACCATTAATGCCCCACTTGATACTATGGTCAAAGCATGCGCTGAAAGCAACCTTTGGTTATCGAGGTCCATTTTGTATGCCTGCTTGTGGATAATTGAACAGTCTCCGTCAACCATTATTTTCTTAATAGCTGGAGATAGATAGAAGGCTTGGGGTACAATTTTCATGACTAATCTCTACCGCGAAGATTGAAAGATTAAATTAATGAAAATTGTGTTTTTCGGTCAGTTGTCAATTCGAAGAAGTGTAAGCTCACTTCGGATTGGTATAGAAACACCATCAGTAACAGGATAGAAGACTCCTTTGATCGTTTTTCTTCTTGTTTTGAATAGGTAGATAGTACCCAGCTCATTGTCTTTACTCTCTATTGTTTTTGGAGGGAAATCGTATTCTATACCCTTTATCTTCTCCATATCATACGTAAAGTAAACTTTACTTTCAAGACTCTTGCCTGTAGTGATCTGAAAAGTGCTATCCTCTGAAAAACTTATTTGAAGATCTTTAAGGAGTCGATTTGAAGAGTCAATCTGCCATTTTCCCTCTAATATTGCTGGTGTGGATATCTTCTTCTCCTTAAGTGGAGTGAAATGATAATATGTTGGCCGATCGTCAAGCGTAGAACGCAGAATAATTTCTTCCGTGTTGTAGCTGCCATAGAGGGTGTCTCTTTTACCGTAAAGGAAAATCTCGTTATCCTTCAGGTCCATTTCCCATTGTTCCTTGCCATCCCATGCATGACTTACTGGCTTTTGTCTTTTGCTGAATTCGAGAGTCATTAGGCCTGAGTTGTATAGAAAAGTGGAGTCCTGTGGGTCCTCGTCCACCATTTCATATTGGCCGTCAATTTGTACCATTGTAAAAACAGGTTGAAGGGCTTTTACATACTTAAGCACCCATAAGCCAGACGGTTTTTGTGCAATAAGCATATTGCCAGAACACAGCAAAAGCAATAGAACGAATCTCTTGAGCATGTCCAAATATAAACGAAAAGACTGCTTCGGCTAGTCTTTCACATATTTTGAGAACTGCTCATTCCAGCGTTTTTGATATCGGATGAAGAATCTTGCGCCCAAGAGCATTATCACTCCAGTCGCTATACCTACCATTCCGAAAAAGGGAGTCTCTGGTATCCTGGTAAATGTTTCGGATGCAAAAGCAGCATAAAGGCCAATGACCGACCAATACATAAAGCCCAAGTGGCGGTAAATCCACCTTTTGCTTTTCCTTCTTATCGCAGGAATCATCCCAGCCAAAAGTGTTAACAGACTGCCAATTGCACCGTAGTGAAAGATACCGAAAGTGCCAAAGAGCCGATAGGTCATGAAGGCAGTAAGGTTTAGAATAAGCATGGATATGGCATAGACATAGCCAACTTGTTTGTGGAACTTTGTTCCCTTTCGCGCTCCTATCACTATAGTGCCTGCAACGGTAGCTACCAATGAGGCAATTAAGTGTACGAGGCCAATTTCACTTCCTACTAAGTTGTTCATGCAACTATCTGTCTAACCATTTTTTAAACTCCTGTACTTTGTCTCGACTGACTATAGCATCCATATCATCTGAATGCTTTAGAATAAGCCTTAATCGACTGTTTGAATACGTCACTATGTCTTTGACGGCATCGAGAGAAACAAGATATTTTCTATTAATTCTAAAGAATTGCTCCGGACTGACCAGTTGCTCTACCTGTTCTAAGGTATAATCTATAATGAACCTGTTCTTCTCGATGGTTTGCAGATAGGTGGCTTTTTCTTGACTGAAGAAATAGGCTGTATCGTTAGTGGCAATTGTGTGAATATGCTCTCCTATTTTGACCACAAATCGTTCTTTGTACTTCTTTGTCATCATCTGCATGGCCTGCTCGATAAGTGCCATATTCATTGAAGGAACCTCTCTTTTGGCAAACAAATCCTCGTACTTCTTGAGCGCATTGCCTAACTCTTCCGGATCGATCGGCTTTAATAGGTAGTCGATGCTATTCAATTTGAAGGCTTGAATAGCATACTCATCAAAAGCCGTTGTAAAAATGATCGGAGCACTCACTTGGACTTGCTCTAGAATTTCAAAGCTGAGTCCATCGGCAAGTTGTATATCAAAGAATAATAGATCGGCCTCGTTTTCATTTAGCCACTTCACAGCTCTCTTGACAGAGTCTAGCTGAGCAAGGATCTCTATGCTGGGGTTCAAATCATGTAGAAGCCTTGTTAGCCTTTTCGCGGCCATCGACTCATCTTCGACTAATAGTACTTTCATTCGGAAAAAGACAACAATGGGAGTTTGACAATAAATTCTGAATCAGTTTCCTGAATTTCAACCTTCGTTGGGCTAAGAAATTCGTAGCGAGCCTTTATATTCTTTAGGCCAACACCAGAAGATTCTTCAATTGGAATGTTCTTCTTTTGAAGATTATTCTTGATGACCAATAGCTCACCATTTTCGATGTGTACGTCAATATATAGAGGCTCTTCTTCGGCAATGGTGTTGTGTTTAATCGCATTTTCAAAGAGCATTTGCAGCGCGATTGGCGGAATCATTCTGTTCTCGTACCCGCTAATGTCAATCTTGACTTTCAGCTTGTCGTCAAATCGAATCCTTTGAAGAAAAAGGTAGGAGTTCACAAAGGCAAGTTCCGTTTCCAGCGGTACAACTTCCTTCGATTGATTATCCAAAACGTAGCGATACACCTTGGATAATTTTCGAATAAAGTCTGCTGCCATGTCTTGGTCTTCATACACAAGATTGGTCAAGGCATTGAGGCTATTGAACAGAAAATGAGGGTTGACCTGATTTTTTAGCGACTCATACTTTGTTGACATCTGCTCCCTCTTGATACGTTCTGTATCTAAGGAGGCTTTTCTCCAATTGTCCAAGAAGGTCTTCGCGAACATAAAAAAGGTGATGAAAAAGGTAATTCCGATGGAGATCAGAACATCGACTCCGCCCCAATTTGTGCTTACCCCTGGCAGTAGATTGTATGAGGTATTAAGTCCCACAATAACCAGAGGGGTGTAGACGAGCACTGTAATGACTCCGATGATAAACCTCTTGCCTGGTTGCTCTAGCCAAGAGATTCTTTTGTTCCAGAAATCGACCAGATATGAGTTTCCTTTCCAAAAGAAAAGCCACATAAAGCCGGAGTAAGTCATGCTTAAGCGAATGTTGATCCATGGCTTATTAAAAAGGCTGGTATCAAAGACAAAAGCCATTGCACAGCCTAGGGCAAATATGAGAATGAAATGCACCAGCTCCCTTTGCCAAACTTTCTTGAACGTATAAATCGCCATGATTAAAGATAATATTTAAACAGCCTTTGTATTGAACTGTGCTTTGTATTTTCTGGCCCAATAACTCACAATTGGAAACCCAACAAAAGTAGGTAAGACCCACAGGGCCCAGCTGTATGAATTAGGAAAGTTAAAGATCTCACCATTTTGGACTAGAAATGCTGTAACCGAAGCGATAAGGCTTCCTGACATAGAGTTCATGTGAGCAAACCACCACCACATCTTATCGGCCGACTCGAGTTTGCGATACATTTGTATGTTATCCCAAGCGGTTTTTGCAGTGAAGAAACCAAAAAACAGACATAAGTAACCAATGACTGAGGAGAAGGATGTTGGTACTAGATAGTTGACACCCATGCCGATCATTCCTAAACCAAATAGAAGGGTTGTAATGGCTGCGATCCAGTCAATTTGTTCTGCCTTTCTTGTCTTCTTCATTTTCAAAGCACGGTACCCTGAAAAGGCCATATAGAAGCTGAAAACTGCGATTACCATTAAAAAGGCATTGAAATGAATTAAGCTTATTATGAGAATGGCACTTACAAAAACCCAGAACATGCACCAGAAAAACATTTTACCTACTTGTCTGTGCAACTTTCCTCCTTTTCGACCGAAAAATCCAGCAATAATTCCACTTATTAGGGAGGTGATTCCTGCGATAACATGTGATAAGATGAGCGCCTGTTCCATTGGGAGTTGATGTTTTAGTTATTAGGCTGAAAGCACCACGCGAATGTGAGTGCTTTCAGCAAAAACTTCTTTTATTGACCACATTGTTTGATGATGCCTTCTGCCATCGCTTTCCCCCAGTTTGGTTCTAGCGTCACATTGGCCTCTTCTGCCTCAAAGGCTGGAATAGTTTGCTTGACCTTTGCGCATGGCTGGTCAGTTGGCGACCCAAAGAATTGTGCCATACCAAGCTGCATCTGTCCTAATAACATGTTAGCACGTGGGTTTTCAGGGGCTATTCTTACTGCCATGCTAAATTGTTGCATAGCCTTACCAGACATCATTTGACCTCTAGAATTAGGGTCTGCCGCTAACTGAGTCATGTAGTTGAAACCCTGAAGGGCCACTACTTCCGCATTATTGGGCTCGAGAGCGATTGCTTTGTCTATAAACTCTTGTGCTTTTGTAGTGTACTTGTCTTTAGTGCTGATGCCTTCAGCCATGTAAGACATATTGATATAGTTAAGTGCAACGTAGTAGCTAGGTAACCATTCTTCATCAACCTTAGCTGCAATTCTTTCAAACTGACTGGCCACAGCCTGTCTGTCTTCAATGGTCTTTACAGTAGACATTTGAGTTAATGCCTTTGACATTGCTTTAGTGTAAGCTTCCTTACCTTGCCCGTGAAGCGCGAATCCTGCGACTAATAATCCGATTAATAAAAATATCTTTTTCATGATCCTGTGTTTTCGTTTTTGATAAGTTAAATGTAGTTCGAACCTGCGAAGCGGCATAAAAGGATTGACCGAACCGTAGAATAAGCCAGATGAATCGTAGAAGAAGAAAGACTAGTTTTGGTTTACCTTTCTCAAAACAAAAAATCCCCGGCAAGCCGAGGATTTAAAAAGAGTTTTTAGGATTCTAGAAACCACCTAGATACATTAAATCAACATAAGCGTCAGTATCTTCATCTACATCAAAAGCAGCATCTTCAAAATCTGGAGGGCCTTGCTCACCCATGGCTTCATTTGAAAATCCATAGCCTTCTAATGGCATTCCGTAGCTGTTGAAATCCATTTCTTCATTACCATTTTCATCGTGCAGTACTGCCAAAGCATATTCTCCGACCGGTACATTCTTGAATACTACTTCCACAGATCCTCCATCAGCTTCCACGTACTTGGTCATAAATGCATCGTCTCCAGGAAACTCGGTTTCTCCATTGTGAAGAGCGATAGCGATATAGCCGTTTTCATTTCTTAGGCTACCAACGGTTACCGTTACCGTTACGCCTTCTACTTCTTTTTTTGTAGGAACCATGCCTATCATTAGTCCCATTACGATGATTATTGTTGTGATTGTTTTCATGATTTTTGACTTATAAATTTTCTAATTGATTTTCCTGTCCGTCTTTGGTAAGCGTGATAAACAAGCCAAGAAAGATAAACCTCTTAGCGCCTTGTCTTACAGGCTGTCTGTCATAAATACCATCGATGTTTGGCTGAGCTGCGTACTCATAGCCGAATATGTTGTCCCTTCCAAAAATATTGGAAGAAGACATATAAATGATAATGTTTTGCTTGAGCAGAATGGCTGCATTCAGACTTAAATCGTGATAATCTGGCGTGCGATCGTTTTGAAAACCAGGCCTGTTTGGGTTGTGAAAAGGCCTGCTTGATCCATAATTGTAAGTCGCTCCAAATTGTGTCCTTAATGGTTGTACCATGTGCTTCAATACAAATGAAAAGTTGTGCTTAGATAAGAAGGAGGGAGTCGCCAGCGTGTTGAAGTCTTGATAGTTACGTTCAGAGTCTACAAATGAGTAAGAAACCCAGTAGTCCGTTCCCTTAAAAGTCTTGCCATCTCTCCAGAATACATCCACACCCTTGGCTTCACCGAAACCAGTGTTGTTGTAGTTCAATGGATTGAAGTCATTAGGGCTCTGAAACTTTACTAAATCATCATACTTCTTCCAATAGGTTTCTACTCTGAATACTCTGTTTTCACGGATGTATTGATAGTTGAAAATATGATGTGTTGCCTGCTCAGGAGCCAACTGTCGGTTTACAAAAGCGTAGTCATTCTGTGCAGATTGCAAAAACTTGCCGTAGGCCAAAGAGAACTGTCCGTAGTCATTTACTTTATAAGACATTGCCAATCGAGGGCTTACCCAATTTTGATTGACCAATGTTGAATGCTCATAACGAACGCCTGTGCGGAAGACGAGCTTGTTAGATGCGAAGTAGTCTGCTTCGACAAAGCTTCCAATCATATTGTCTTCGAAGCCAAAACTGTCTAAAGGACCATCCGAAAGACCGAAAGATCGATCGAAACGCTTGTGGAAAAATTCACCCCCCATATTGACGGTGATTTTATCACTTGCATCCCAATTGAGGGCAACTTTACCATGGGCTCCCTTCTCTACTTCATCAATTTTATCGTTGTTGAAGCCTACCTTTTCTTTATTGTAAGTAGTAGAAAGACCACCACGAATTGACCACTTCTTGTTGAGGATGTCTTTATAACTTGCGTTTACATAAGCATAGTTATTATCTACGCTAATGGTGTCTTTGATCCCATCTCTATTGATATTAGGGAAGCGGATTCTGAAGTTGGAAACATCAATATTCGTATAGACTTTCAATAGCCCATTCTTGCTGACTTTATGCCTGAAAACCAGTTCTCCCACTTTGCCGACAGGCGCTTGCTCCCAATCAAAAAATTGACGAACCAAATCTTGATATGGCCTTAAGTCGGTATACTGAATTTTACCCGAGACAGAGGTCTTATCCCATTTTTTGGTGTAAGCGAGGTCTCCGCCAACAGACATGAGTGAAATGTCGCCTTGTGTTTTTTCTGCAATGTCATTTGAATTTAATACCAAAGCTGAGGACAAGGCCTGTCCATACTCAGCAGAATATCCTCCGGTGCTGAAGGTGACTCCTTTAAATAGGAAAGGACTGAAACGACCACGTGTGGGTACATTGGGAGCAGTAGCACCAAAAGCATTTCGGACTTCAAGCCCATCAATAAATACTTTGGTTTCGTAGCCCTCACCACCTCGTACAAAAAGACGACCTGACTCACCCACGGTGGCTGTTCCTGGAAGTGTATTGATGGCTCCCATAATATCGCCAGCTGCGCTGGCTGTGGTTACAATATCAAGAGGTTTTAAGACTGTGATTTTTTTAACATCACTGGCTTCATAAGCACCAGCTGTAATGGTTACACCATCAAGCTTATTGATCTCTTCTTGCAAGATTAGATCCAGTACCAATGGCTTTCCCGTGAGCTCAATAGGCTTTTCGATATCCTTAAAGCCAATAAAACTGACCACCAGAATATGACTACCAGACTCCTCAGTTTCAAAGACGAACGACCCATCCGCTTGAGAGTTGACTCCATCAAAAGTGTCTTTGATGTAAATGTTGGCACCAGGAATGCTGCCTCCCTTGGCATCTTTAACGGTGCCTTTAATGACCGTTTGCCCAAGAGCACTAACTGTGCTCAGGGCAAAAATTGTTAGGATGAGTTTTAGACGTTGCATTGCTTTTGAGTGTTTGATAGCTCAAATGTGCAATGGTCATAGGACTCCTATAAATAAGTCTTACCGAATCGTAGGATTGACAGGATGAATCGTCATGAATTGATTTTATTCGTTTCTCAGCGCTTCCGTTGGATTGATTCTATTCGATTGCCAAGTCTTAAGGGCAGCGATTAGGTAGATGATAGTAAAGGTCATCAGTATGGCGGTCAGGAAGGTGAAGACTCCAAGATCAATTCTATAATTAAAATTATTCAACCACTCACTGAGCATATACCAAGTGACAGGAATTGCAATCACGTTCGCAATAATCATCAGGCGCACGTAGGTGTTTGATAGTAATAGTAACACCTGCTGAGTTTTTACACCCAGTACTTTTCTGATGGCCAACTCACGAGTGCGCTCCTGAACAGCGAAAGTCAAAAGGGCATAAAGACCCAATACCGCCAAAAGGATAGCTACAAATGTTAGTACACCCACAATTTTGCTTGTTCTCGTCTCCGCCTCGTAGAGCTTAGCAAAGCTTTGATCCATAAACGAAAACTCGAACTGCATCTCGGGTAATACCTCAGAATATGCAGCGCCTAGAGAGGATATTAATGCCGGAACATTGCTTCCGTCTAATTTTACTGCCAATTGGTTATGATTTCTATTGGCTCTGATTACCAATACACAGGGGTCAACATTGTGATGTAAAGACCTGAAGTTGTAATTTTTTACGACCCCGGAAATGGGGACGGCACTCGCTTGACCGAAGGCGCTGAAAGACTTACCCAGGGCACTTTCCCAGCCAATTTGCTTTAGGGCCGCTTCGTTCAAAATGTACTGGGTGTTTTGATTGCTTCTGATAGACGCCAAATCTCCTTCGATCAGCTCCATGTCTACGGTTTCTACGAAGTTCTCATCCGCTCCAATCAAAAACATGCTAATTGGCTCTTGCTGTCCTTCCCACCATACGGTCTGGTTCCAGTTAGCACCTCCTGGTCTAAAGTCTGTGGCAGATACATTTTTTACTCCTGAGATCTGTTCGAATCTCGAAGCCAGCAGGTCACCATTCTCTTGAGCAGTTGTATTGCTCAGGGCCACATTGACGATTTGATCTTTGGACATTCCCAAATCCTTGTTTCCAAGAAAATTGAGCTGTTTGTATATGAAAATGCTTGATAGGATGAGTACTGTTGAGATACAGAATTGGAGGCCGAGCAGTATATTTTTGAAGGTATTTCCTTTGTTTCCTGTTTTCAGTCCACCTTTTAGAGCACTTATAGGCTGGGAGGAGATAATGAAAAATGCAATATAAGAACCTGAACTTAAGGCAATCAAAAGCACTAAGCTCGCTACGACTGAAAGCATAAATGGATCAGTCAGATTCAAGGTGATTTGGCTATTCATAAGATCATTCACAGCGGGAATGAATAAATAACTTGACAGAAGGATCGAAGCGACCGAAGCAAAAAATGCGATCAAGAACGACTCGGCTATAAACTGTATGATCAACTGGCCTCGGCTGGCGCCAACTACTTTTCTGATGCCAACCTCTTTCAGTCTTTTGGTTGAACCCGCAATGCTAAGGTTTACAAAGTTGATAAAGGAGATAAACAGTATAGCCAAAGCAATGGCTCCATAGATATAGATGTATTTGAAGTTGTAGGCCTGCTTAAGGTTTCCTCTATTATCAACAAAGTGGATCTCTGATAGAGGCTGAATACCGATTTGGCTGAGGTCAAAATTTCTATTATCACCAATATTAACTTCTGTACTTTGAATTTTAGCTTGTACGCTAGCGGGATCGCTACCCTTTGCCAATTCCAGATAGGCGAAGTAATTGAATTGGCCCCAGTTTGCAGTCAGGCTGGTTCCGGGAAGAATCGTTTCTAAGTTTAAAAATGAGCTTAGAAAGTCGAACTCAAAATGAGCGTTGAAGGGGATGTCTTCAAAAACTCCAGAAACTAGAAAATCATGCTGATCATCAACCCGTATGGTTTTGCCCATAGGATCCTCATTGCCAAAGTATTTTTTGGCAGAAGAAGCTGATAGAATAACATTGTTGAGACCAGCCAGAGCAGATGACTTTTCTCCTCTGATCATATTGATGCTGAATATTTCTAGAATGTCAGGATCAGCAAGGAAGAATTTACTTTCGCTAAAAATGGTGTTGTTGTACTCAACGGTCACCTGAGGGTCGCGTGTGATATTCGTCAGCCTGGTATAACGCTCTATTTCAGGAATATTTCGTTTAAGTGTCGGAGGCATGGGAGCAGAAACCTTGACCCAACCATTGCCGCCTTTTACATCACCCGTAATGAGCCTATGAACTTGATCTACCTTAGTATTATACTGGTCATAGCTCAACTCATAATTGATATGAAGGTAGCAGAGCAGGCAGGCTGCGATGCCAATTGATAGGCCAAACACATTGAGAAAGAAGTAAAACTTCTGCTTCAAAAGTGCGCGAACCGAGGTTAAAAAATAGTTTCTGAACATGGCGGTAATGTTTGATTTATGTCTGGTGTCTTTTCTTTTTAAAATGCCATACCGAAGAAATCGGAAGGTGTTATAAATGAACAGGCCATTAGCTTTGAACCTACTCTTGGCCTGAAGATTAAATTCATATTGTTCCAATAGGTCTCCAATAATGCCTTCTTGCAGTTGCTCCGGACAAAGAGACTTGAATAAACGTAAGGCCCATTTTGGGGGAGATTCGCTCCGCTTTTTCATTGCTATAGCGGCTTTAGTTCAGGAAGTTGATCCCATAAGTTTTGGCGCTTCTCATTTACTTGTTGAAGTAATTTTACCCCTAAAGAGGTAAGCTGAAAAATACGCTTTCTTCGGCCACCCCTTTGCGATGTTGCACCCCCATAAAAAGACCTGACAAAACCTTTGTCTTCCAATCTATAGAGCGTGACATGAACAGCGCTGAGATTAACCGACCGATCCATTCTCGCCTTTATTTCCTGCACTATGTTGATGCCATATGCTTCGTCTTTAAGAATGGCGCAAGTCAGCATGACCAATTCCTCAAATTCACCCAGATAGTTACCTTTCATTTATATATATTTTGTCAAACTAATATAAGTATATACTTTGTAAAAGAAATGAACTTACCTAATGGACAGCTAAAGTGGCGGAGGGTTGCACCTAGTATTTCAAAACTTCCTTGAGCTTGCCATGACCGCTTCTACTTACGGGTAATTGGCTTCCTGTCTTGAGAGAGAGGAGGTAGGAATCTTTTTCGTAGAGCTCCAGCTTCTCGATTTGCTTGACGTTGACAATGTGAGACCTGTGAATACGAACAAATTCGCCTTTAGGCAATCGGTTCTCTAAATGCTTCATGCGAAGAAGCTTCAGATACTTGCCTTGTTCCGAATGGATGGCAACATAATCATCCTGCGCCTCAAAGTGAGAGATGCTTTCTAATGGAAGAATCTGGATTTTGTTGCCGGTTTTGACAACAATTCTATCGAGAGACTCATCACTTTCTGACCTAGTCTCTTGAAGAGTTTCCAATTCAGCCTTAGCGGCTCCTTTGGTACCTACCTTGGTCTTAGCCTTTTCTATAGCCTCGTTAAAACGCTCTTCAGCATAGGGTTTCAATAAGTAGTCTGTCGCATTTAGTTCGAATGCCTTGATTGCATATTGGTCAAAAGCAGTACTGAATATGACTACTGGAGGCTCATCCAAAAGCTCTAGCATCTCAAAGCCGGTAATTTTGGGCATTTGAACATCCAGAAAAATCAGATCAGGGTTGTGTTCCTGAATGGCCTTTAAACCTTGAAAGCCATCTCCACATTCAGCGATCACTTCGATTTCACTAAATTTTTGTAGGTAGGCCTTGATCAGGTCTCTTGCTAAACTTTCATCATCGATGATAATGGCTCGGATCATAAGTCAGTGGCGATTTGAGGAATATCTAATCGAACGGTGAATAAGTTATCAGTCTTCTCAGTAAATACCAATTGAGGGACCCCATAAATCAAGTGGAGTCGTTCTCCCACGTTTTTTAAGCCTATTCCTTTTCCCTTTTTACCTGTAGCTTCAGGATCAAATTGATTAGTGACTTCAACCCTAAGGATGTTTTGATCTTGCCATGCCTTGAGACTGACAGTGACCTTTTCCAGACTTTCATAAATACCATGTTTAATGGCATTTTCGAATAAAGGTTGAAGAATCAGGTTGGGGAGTTTAAGTTGAAGAGACTCTTTACTAATTTCTGTTTCCACGGAAAGCCGATCCCCAAAACGGACTTTTTCAATATCAAGATAGAGGATGATGTTGTTCAACTCATCCTTCATGGTATTCATTTGGTCGTTTTCCTTACCGAGGGAGTATCTAAGAAATTCGGAAAGCTTGATGACCATATCACGAGCCTTTTCAGGAGAGACAATGGTAAGCGAAGCTATAGAGTTAAGACTATTGAAAATAAAGTGCGGGTTGATCTGGGATTTCAACATCTCCAACTCAGAACTCTTAAGCATGGTCTCTAACTGGGAGCGCTCATTGTTCTTTTGAGTAAGATCATCATAGTACAGAATAAGGTAATACACCAAAATGATGATAGAGTAATACATTAAGCCTAATGCCGAACGCCAAGGAATGGATTGATTTAAAAAGATCAGATATTCCTCATCTGCTGAGACCCTTACTAGAATACTCTTAGATAGAAATATTGCCAAGGCAATGGAAATCACCAAAGCTGCCACATGACTCATGGCAAGGTTTAGCAGTTGTGACTTTTCAAAGGAGTTGTATCGGACATTAAACCAGTAGGCGAGGCCTAAGCCAAAGAAAATACCATTGAATACCAAGCTATCAAGGGCAGCGATTTTGGCTTCAAAATCATAGAAATAGTATAGGGCAAAGGCAAATAACCCTCCGATCACCAACCAGATGATGGAATAAATGATGATACTTCTATTTCGGATAAAGGGGTGGTCCATAAAAAAATCCGCGCTAAGCGGAAATTACGAAATCTTTGAGCAAAAAAACGGGAGCTTCAATTTGAAACTCCCGTAAATCCAAATCTATTATTTAACCTCTCCGCCTCCGAAAAGAACCAATCCCTTTATGATCAATTCTTTACCATCGTTGGCTTCATTTTCGTTGATGACTTTTCTTTCATCTGAAAAGGCTCCAAAAATTGCAGTTACTTTCACTTTGACATTCATGTCAGAAGGAACTCTAATATCGCAACCACCGAACAAAACAAATACATCCAATACGTTCGTGCCCCAAGCTAAATCAGCGTTTACTAAGTTTAAATCTGTTCCTCCAAATATCGAAGTGAGTTTACCTCCCTTGAATTCTTTTGAATAAACCTTACGTTCTGCCCCTGAGAAAATTCCGATCTCATCGACATGATCGTTGTCGTTTTCAATATTTTTTTTTTCGTAGTCGTTATTACTTTTTCTCTTCAAAATCAGAGATAAACCAATTCCTACGAAAGCCAAAGGCCATAATCTAAAGATGTCTTCGATATAAAAATCCCAGTAATAATAGTCCGACATCCGATCTACCAGAAATATTGAACCAATGATGATCAATGTAATTCCGGCACCTACTTTTTCTCTAACAGTGGCCAAGAACACACCAAGAATAATTAAGAAGGTATACCAACGAAAGACATAATCAGGTAAGTCGAAGTTGAAGACATCTAGGTTGTCGAAAGTGAGAAGTAGACCTATTACAAGGAAGGCTGCTCCTACAAAAATTCGTCTATTCATTTTATTTTCCATGACTGTTAGTTTTAAGCGTTGTTGTATTTTGAGTTTTGACTTTGGGCTAATCGAGGGACCAACCTCTAGACCAAATGTTGTTTGTTGTTTTTGACTACTCAAATGTACGGGGTCTTTAGGCCTTGCGGGTTCGTGAAATCGGTAAACGCACGCCAGCACTCGGTAAATGGTCGGGCGGTTCGACAGAAGTTTTTGGTTTGTAGGCACCAATCGGTGAATAACCTTGTTTTTCTTTTAGTATAAAGGCTTCAATGCCTAATTTTGGCCTGCTGAAAACATCTCATTCACATGGAATATAGAATTGAAAAGGATACAATGGGTGACGTTAAAGTCCCTGCTGATAAGTACTGGGGAGCCCAAACCCAACGATCTAGAAATAACTTTAAAATAGGCCCTGAGGGTAGCATGCCACTAGAAGTAGTGTATGGCTTCGCTTATTTGAAAAAGGCTGCAGCCCATACGAACTGTGATCTAGGTGTTTTATCTGCTGAGAAGAGAGACTTAATCTCCGCTGTTTGTGATGAGATTTTAGAAGGTAAGCTCGATGATCAGTTTCCCCTTGTAGTATGGCAAACCGGTTCTGGAACACAATCTAACATGAATGTTAATGAAGTGGTTGCCAATCGAGCACACGTCATTGCGGGAAATAAGTTAGGAGAAGGGGAGAGATTCATTCACCCTAATGACGATGTGAATAAATCGCAGTCATCAAATGACACTTATCCAACTGGGATGCACATAGCTGCCTATAAAATGGTGTTGGAAACGACTATTCCGGGTATTGAGCAGCTCAGAGACACTTTAAAGGCGAAATCTGAAGCCTTCATGCAAGTGGTAAAAATCGGACGTACGCATTTAATGGATGCTACTCCTCTTACTTTAGGGCAAGAGTTTTCGGGTTATGTATCGCAACTTAACCATGGATTAAAAGCAATAAGAAATACACTCGATCACCTGTCTGAGTTAGCCTTAGGAGGTACTGCTGTCGGTACGGGCATCAACACTCCAGAAGGCTATGCCGAGCATGTAGCACAGAAGATTGCTGATTTTACAGGGCTTCCATTCATTACTGCGGAGAATAAATTCGAGGCGTTGGCAGCCCATGATGCTCTGGTAGAAACCCATGGTGCATTAAAACAAATAGCTGTCTCCTTGAATAAGATTGCTAACGACATTAGAATGTTGGCATCTGGACCTAGGTCAGGCATTGGTGAAATCATTATTCCATCAAACGAACCAGGGTCTTCCATTATGCCTGGTAAGGTAAACCCTACCCAATGTGAAGCAATGACCATGGTCTGTGCTCAAGTAATGGGTAATGATGTGGCAATTTCTATTGGTGGTGCGCAAGGACATTATGAACTGAATGTTTTCAAGCCGGTAATGGCCTATAATGTCTTGCAGTCTGCACGTTTGATCGGAGATGCTTGCGTATCCTTCGAAGAGAATTGCGCGATCGGCATAGAACCGAATACAAAAAGTATACAGCAACACCTCAATAACTCGTTAATGCTGGTAACCGCCTTGAATACCAAGATCGGATATGAAAAAGCTGCCAAAATCGCCAAAACAGCCCATGAAAATGGTACAACCTTGAAGGAAGAGGCTGTTAATTTAGGCTATCTGACGGCAGATGAGTTCGATGAGTGGGTAAGGCCGGAGGATATGATAGGTAGTTTGAAAAGCTGACCTTATTGTCCTAAATTGTACTTAGAATTAATAATTACTCGATGAAATCTCAGAAAGTATTTTTAACGCTCATACTCGGAATTTTCGTGGCTTCGGTTGCTTTGGCACAAACCACAGAAGGCCGCCCCCTAACAAAGAAAGAATTGAAAGAGTGGGCAAAGCGTAAGAAAAAGATGTCTATTGAAGACTTCAAGCTGCTTTATGATGAGAATGTAAAGCAGAAAGCTCAAATCGCGAGTATTGAAGGGGAGATTCAAAACTTGGAACGACAGGTGTCTACCAAAGATGATAGGGTTAGTGACCTACAGAAACAGGTGACAAGAATGCAGGCGGCATATCAAGCGGCACAAAGAGAAATAGAGAACCTTAAAGACCAATCCATTACTCCAGTCTATAACCCTGAACTGATCAACGGTGAGGATTTTAGTGTAGGTGTTGTGTTCAAAGTTCAAGTAGGAGCCTTCCGCAAGATTGATTTAGCTAAGTATGCCGAAACAGCCAAGGACTTCGATCAAGAGGGCAACGAATTGAGAAAGTATATAATCGGAAACTTCAGAAACTACGATGACGCCAATATTCTTAAACGCTATTTGAGGGAAATGGGTGTGGAAGACGCTTGGATAGTACCTTACCGCGATGGTAAGAGAGTTCCTTTGAAAGAGGTTATCGCAATAGAGAAAGTGTCTAACAACTAAGTTGTGAACATATTATTGAGGGCAGTGCCTTTCGAGGTACTGCTTTTTTTATGCCTTATAAGACAAGTATTTTTTAATTTTATCTAATGCAGAAGCGGTGGTTATTTGAGGGTGAATATGATAATGCGATTGTCGATCTCTTGCAAGATGAACTCCAGATTAGTTCAACCATTGCTAAGCTTCTTTCTCAGAGAGGAGTGGCTTCCTTCGATGAGGCTCGCTCATTTTTCAGGCCATCATTAGATCAACTACACGATCCATTCCTTATGAAGGATATGGACAAGGCTGTAAATCGCCTGACCGAAGCCATTGGGAATGGAGAGAAAATACTGGTTTATGGAGACTACGATGTTGATGGTACCACTTCAGTAGCGATTTTCTACGGCTTCCTTAATGCCTTTTACGATCAACTCGGCTACTATATTCCCGATCGCTATAAAGAAGGTTACGGTGTGTCGGCCGAGGGTGTCCAATATGCTAAAGACAATGGGTATTCATTGATTGTAACGCTGGATTGCGGTATTAAGGCTATGGATAAGGTTGAAATGGCCAATGGTCTAGGCATAGATGTAATCATTTGCGATCACCATATGCCAGGGGATGAGCTACCAGCGGCTTACGCTGTGCTCGATCCCAAACGCAAAGACTGTACCTATCCATACAAAGAGCTGTCTGGCTGTGGCGTGGGCTTCAAACTGCTACAAGGGTTCAGCATTCAATCGGGCATTGAGCCAGAAGTGGCCTATGAATTCTTAGATCTACTAGCCGTCAGTATTGCTTCTGATATTGTTCCAATAACAGGGGAGAACCGGGTTATGGCATACTTCGGCCTTAAAAAGCTTAATAGTGCGCCTCGGCCAGGTTTGAAAGCATTGATTGCCTTGAACAAGGTTCAGAAAAACCTGACCATTTCGAGTGTAGTCTTCGGTATTGGACCAAGAATAAACGCCTCTGGTAGAATGGGGCATGCGGGCTCGGCCGTGGAGTTGCTTCTTGCCGAAACTGAAGAGGCCGCGGTAGCACTTGCCAATACTGTCAATGATACCAATGATGCGAGAAGAGACTTTGATAGCTCGATTACTGAAGAGGCCATCGCGATGATTCACTCCGATGAAGGCTTTGAGCAAGCTAAGTCGACAGTGTTATATAAGCATGATTGGCATAAAGGAGTTATCGGTATCGTTGCCTCTCGGTGCATTGATAAATTCTATAAGCCCACAGTTATTCTTACTGAATCAAATGACATGGTGACAGGCTCAGCCCGATCGGTTATGGGTTTTGATGTTTACGAAGCCATTTGTGAATGTTCTGATTTGTTGGAGCAATACGGAGGACATATGTATGCTGCTGGTGTGACTATGCCTATCGAGAATGTTGAAGCCTTCAAAGTGAGGTTTGAGGAAGCCGTTGCAAGGAAGATCACCGATGATCAGTTGATTCCTTGCCTTAAGATCGATTCGCTTATGAGGCTTGAGGAGATTGACCAGAAGTTTTACAACATCATCTCACAAATGGCACCGTTCGGCCCTCAAAATATGCAGCCGGTATTTGTCTCTGAAAATGTTTATGCCACAAATGTTAAAGTTTTAAAAGAACAGCATTTGAAGTTCAGTGTAAGGCAGGAAGGTACGAATGTTGCTTATGATGTAATCGGCTTTGGTTTTGGAGAATATTCCGATTTGATCGACAGTGGCATGCGTTTTAATATTGCATACACTATCGAGGAGAATGAATTTAGAGGACATAAATCCCTCCAACTCTTTATCAAAGACATCAAATTTGATTGATTAAACTATTTTTGCCTCAATGAAATTATCTGCAGATAACCTGATAAAGACTTACAAGAAGAGAAAAGTTGTAAACGAAGTCTCTGTTGAAGTGAATCAAGGAGAGATTGTGGGTCTTTTAGGCCCAAATGGAGCAGGTAAAACCACCACCTTCTATATGATTGTTGGCTTAGTAAGGCCAAATGAAGGGACGGTGAAGCTGGAAGGAGAGGACATCACACCTTTGCCAATGTTCAAGCGAGCGCAATTAGGCATTGGTTACCTGGCACAGGAACCATCGGTGTTCAGAAAGCTCACAGTAGAACAAAACATTCTTGCGGTGCTAGAAATGACTAAGCTTTCTAAGCAGGCTCAACGCGAGAAGATGGAGTCTCTTTTAGAAGAGTTCAGTTTGACGCATGTGAGAAAGAACTTGGGTAGAGTGCTTTCAGGTGGAGAGCGTAGAAGAACTGAAATTGCCAGAGCACTGTCTGTCGACCCGAAATTCGTTTTGCTCGATGAGCCTTTTGCAGGGGTAGACCCCATCGCAGTAGAAGAAATTCAATCCATCGTGGCCAAGCTAAAAAACAGAAATATTGGTATCTTAATCACAGATCATAATGTGCAAGAGACACTTTCTATTACCGATCGTGCTTATTTGATGTTTGAAGGCAAGCTATTAAAGGCGGGCACAGCAGAAGAATTGGCAGCTGACGAGCAAGTAAGGAAAGTATATCTTGGAAAGCATTTTGAGCTGAAACGAAAAATCTAGTCCATTGGCTATCCTGAATTCCATACTCACCTGGGTCATGAAAAAACGCATGCACCAGATCGATCTATTCATGAAATACCCTCATGAAGTTCAGGAAGAGTTATTCAAAAGATTAATTACCACTGGTAGAAACACTGAATTCGGTAGAACACATGGCTTTGCTGATGTGCATACTGAAGAGCAATTCAGAAGATTAATTCCTGTCTCCTCCTACGAAGACATCTGCCCGTATATTGAGCGAAATATGGCGGGTGAACAAAATTTGCTCTGGCCCTCAGATGTCAAATGGTTCGCCAAATCTTCCGGTACCACAAATGCCCGGAGTAAGTTTATACCTGTCTCTTATGAAGCACTGGAAGAATGCCACTTCAAAGGAGGCAAGGACATGCTGTCCATCTATTGCAATAATTTTCCAGAGACAAAGATGTTCGATGGAAAGGGGTTGACCATTGGAGGAAGCCAGCAAATCAATCAATTCGATAGTAATAGCGAGTCCTTTTATGGTGACGTATCAGCTGTTATCATGTCTAACCTTCCATACTGGACCAAGTTTGTTAGAACGCCAACGCTGGACATCGCCTTGATGGAAGAGTGGGAGTCCAAAATTGACAAGATGGCGGAGTATACCATGCAGGAAAATGTCACGAGCATTTCCGGTGTTCCCACTTGGACCATTATCCTCTTGCAGAAAGTTCTTGAACTTAAGGGAGCTAGCCATATTCATGAGGTGTGGCCGAATCTCGAAGTGTTTTTTCATGGAGCTGTGGCATTTGGTCCTTATAAGAGCCTTTTCAAGAGCCTCATTCCATCTGATCAAATGCGTTATATGGAGACCTATAATGCATCAGAGGGCTTTTTTGGGATTCAATATGACCCTTCGGCCGATGATATGCTACTGATGCTGGACTATGGAATCTATTACGAGTTCATTCCTTTTGCAGAAATTCACAATGAATCACCCAAGGTTATAGGGCTTAATGAGGTGGTAATTGGAGAACAATACGCTCTATTGATTACAACCAATGCTGGTTTGTGGCGCTATAAGATTGGCGATACTGTGCAGTTTACTTCTATCGACCCATTCAGAATCAAGATATCGGGAAGAACAAAACATTTCATCAATGCTTTTGGTGAAGAAGTCGTTGTTGAGAATGCCGAAAGAGCTATTGCGGAGGCATGTGAAAAGACTGGAGCCCAAATCAATAACTTTACGGCAGCCCCGAAATATTTCGATAAAGAGGAGAATGCCGCTCATGAATGGATTGTGGAGTTTGAAAGAGATCCAGATGATCTCGCGCGGTTTGCGATGGCGCTCGATGAGACGCTGAGAAGCATCAACTCTGACTATGATGCCAAGCGCTATAAGGATATGGCATTGTCTCCTCCCATAGTTCATAAGGCGGCACCAGGTACCTTCTACCAATGGATGCGAAAAAGAGGTAAGCTTGGAGGGCAACATAAAGTACCTCGACTATCAAATACCCGTGAGTACCTCGATGAGATTCTGAGCCTTTTACAGGTCAAATCATAGCCTCATTAGGAGGCTTGATGCTGAAGGGGTGTTTTCCTAAATTTTGTATTACATACACAAAATCTTCCTTTTCAACACTTTCGAGAAAATTGTACTTTTCTAATACGGCTGAGTTCATTGAATCAACTAATGAACTTAGTATTAAAATAGAGTTAACGTAGTATTAGTATAGTTAGGCATTAGGTAATAATTATGTAACAGCTTATATATCTGACTTTAATGGTTTTTTAACCTTGCCGTTGGTCGCTCTCGAACACATTTTTGCCATTAGTTTAGTGAAGGATTTCTTAGCAAAAAATTAAACAATTTCTTTAAGGCATTAGAGTCACTCATAAGTGATTTTTAGACAAAAAAAAGAATCAATTTTTTAGGAGATTTTTTTTCCACAATTTTCAATGTTTATCCACAGGGACAACCGAACTACACATAAGTAACTGATCTATAGATGATTAAGCATCAAATCTTATTGTTGATTTTTGTTGATAACTATTTTCACTTTAAGTAGAAAGTGAATTATTGAAATCTTTTAGAACATGCCTCTGGGCTCAAAAATGGGCGATTTAGGAGCCCATTTCTTTCTGTTGACGTTTTAGCTTAGTTCGATAGGTATTGAAGATTCGTGATTTTGAAACTATACCTAAATATTGGCCATCTTTTATAACGGGTAAGTTCCATGCACCCGTTTTTTCAAATTTTGACATCACTTCCTGCATATGATCATCTGGAGAGACCGTTTCTGGAGGTCTATGCATCAATGTTTCAACAATTACACTTTTTTGAGATTCTGGATCAAACATGATCTCTCGGATGTCATCAAGTGTAATTATGCCTTTTAAGACGTTTTCTTCATCGACAACTGGAAAAATGTTTCGATTTGACTTTTTAACCAATGCGACTAATTCTTCTAATTTCTGTTGCGGCTGAATGGTCATCAAATCCTTTTCAAGAAGCTTAGAAATGTTCATGAGACTGAGAAGCTGTTTGTCCTTATCATGTTGTATAAGATCGCCTGACTCAATCAATTTGGCAGTGTAAAAGGAATGCTTCTGAAAGTAACTATTGGTACTGAATGCTACGGCTGAAACAAGCATCAATGGCAAGAATAGTGTATAGCCACTGGTGATTTCAGCAATTAAAAATATTGCCGTCAGAGGGGCATGCAATACGCCACTCATTACCCCGCACATTCCTACCAAAGTGAAATTGCTGACTGATAGCGTTCTTCCAAAATCTAGTAGATTGTTAACCTGTGCAAATAGAAATCCTGTAATGCCTCCTATAAAGAGAGAAGGGGCAAAGATTCCTCCATTGCCACCTGCCCCGATGGTTAGCCCTGTCGCGATTGGTTTCAAAAGCAGGACCAGAAAAGCTAAACCCACTAAAATCCATTCGTTAGACACATCAGCAAAGAATTGACTATTGCTTAGCACTTCGGAAGCCTGACCATTGAGGATCAGCTTGATGGTATCATAGCCCTCACCATATAGAGGGTTGAAAAATAACATTAACACACCTAAGCCCAGACCACCGACAATCGCTTTGATAATCGGCTGTTTTATGTTTGACATCAGCTTCTCTGCAAACTGGGTGGTGTTTGAGAAATAGTAAGAAATGAGTCCACAGAAGACACCTAAAATCAAGTAGAAAATGAAATCTCCGGCCAAAAATGGATCTGTTAGATCAAATGAAAAGAGCACATCATCTCCAAGCAATAGCATTGAAATCAAGGAACCAATTACCGAAGCTATCAGCAATGGGATGAAAGCGGCAATCGTTACATCCGTTAAGATCACTTCGATACTAAAAATCACACCAGCAACAGGCGAATTAAATATGCCCGATATAGCTGCAGCCGCTCCACAGCCTATCATTAAGGTGCGTTGCTTATAGTTCAAATGCATCAAACGACCAATGTTGGAGCCAATCGCAGAACCTGTTACAACAATTGGAGCCTCGAGCCCGACAGAACCCCCGAAGCCCACAGTAAGCCCAGAGGTGAGCATACGACTGTACATCTTTGTCCGGCTGATGATGCTTGATTTCTTCGAAATAGCGTACAGAATTGTAGTGATTCCATGGCCCAACCTCTCTTTTAGGACATAATTGGCCAGTAGGGCGGTGATGAGAATACCTACGACAGGGAAGAAGATGTAAATAAAGGAATCACTAAGCCCGGATAATGAAATTTGTATAAAATGAACGAGACTCTTTAGGGTAACTGCAGCGATGCCACCAATAACACCGATAAGCCCACCCAGAATAATTACGAAATTCTTGGTACGGATATGGCGAATACGCCAAATCAAAAACTTACCTAAGAGCTTTTTGAAATTCATTTTAGTTTTTTGGCCTTTTCCCAGTACTGGTCCATTTCTTCAAGACTCATTTCACTGATATTTTTACCATCTTTTTTAGATTCCGTTTCCAAGTATTGAAATCTCTTTATGAATTTGAGGTTTGTTCTTTCGAGTGCTTCTTCCGGGTCAATATCGATAAATCGAGAATAGTTGACCAATGAAAAAAGAAGATCTCCGAACTCGCCTAAAGCTTTTTGTTTGTCGATTGTGCCGTTTTTGGCTACGTTGAATTCATTTTTGAATTCTTGCATCTCTTCTTCCACCTTCTCCCAAACCTGCTCTTTCTTTTCCCAGTCAAAGCCAATGCCTCGAGCTTTGTCTTGAATTCTGATCGCTTTTACAAGGGCCGGTAATGAATTCGGTACTCCTCCCAAAACAGACTTGTTGCCTTTTTCTTTAAGCTTGATCTTTTCCCAATTAGCTTTTACAGCTTCTTCATCATTTGCTTCAACATCTCCATAGATGTGAGGATGTCTATTCACTAGCTTATCACTAATAGAATTCAAAGCGTCTGCTACATCAAAGGCCTTTTTTTCATCTGCAATTTTTGAGTAAAAGACCATATGGAGCATAAGGTCACCAATCTCCTTTTTAACCTCATCCAGGTTTTCTGTCAGAATGGCGTCTGACAACTCGTAAGTCTCTTCAATGGTCAGGTGACGAATGCTTTCCAATGTTTGCTTCTTGTCCCATGGACAGTTCAATCGCAATTCATCCATAATCGTCAAAAGCCGATCGAAGGCTTCGAGTTTTTCCTTTCTACGTAAATCTTTTGGGGGTTGAATCATCAGTTTTTCCTTTCCAGAAACTTATGAGGCAAAGGTAGCGTTATGAAATCAAGTATGTTAAATTTGCCACAAATTAGTCTGTCATGACCACATTAATATTGACATTAGTTTTAGTAGGGTTGTTTTTCGTAGGGATGTCTGTGAGGTTGATCCTATTGAAAAATGGTGAATTCAAGGGTACTTGTGCTTCTCAAAGCCCATTTCTAAACAAAGAAGGCGTTCGCTGTGGCTTCTGTGGCAAAGACATGAAAGAAGGTGAGGCCTGCGGAAACCCTGACAATGAGGTGGATAAGGTGCTTGCTCAGTTCAAATAACCCCTCACTTTTTACAAACTTTTCAAAGCATTTTATTAAAGTGTTTCTACACTTGTTTTGCTACTTTTGCAATTGAATTAACATAGGCTAGCTGGTGACATTAATTAAATCAATTTCAGGTATTCGAGGAACAATTGGAGGCAAAGTCGATGAGGCCTTAACTCCTATAGACGCTGTAAAATTTGCAGCTGCGTTTGGTACTTGGGTAAAAGAGAAATCGGGTAAATCGAAGATTATAATAGGCAGAGATGCCCGCCCATCGGGAGAGATGATCTCTAATTTGGTGACTTCTACGCTTGTAGGTTTGGGCATTGATGTAGTGGACTTGGGCTTATCTACAACTCCAACGGTTGAGGTAGCAGTCCCTGCTGAAGGAGCCGGAGGAGGAATAATCCTCACTGCGAGCCATAATCCTGTTCAATGGAATGCCCTTAAGCTATTGAACGAAAAAGGTGAGTTTATCAGCGGAGCTGATGGACAAGAAGTTTTGGAGCTGGCAGCGAATGACTCTTTTTCTTTCGCTGAAGTTAAAGACTTGGGAAAGGTTTCTTTTGATGATACGTATATAGCGAAGCATATCGATATGGTCCTGGCCCTGCCTTTGGTGGATATTGAGGCCATTAAGACGGCTAATTTCAAAGTAGTGATTGACTGTGTCAACTCTACTGGAGGCATTTCACTTCCCCCGCTACTTAGGGCACTTGGGGTCAGTCATGTGGAAGAGCTATACTGTGAACCTAATGGGCAGTTTCCGCATAATCCAGAACCATTACCAGAGCATTTGACCAAAATATCCTCTACGCTTGAGAACGGGAGTTATGACTTGGGTATAGTGGTAGACCCTGATGTAGATAGGTTGGCGCTAATTTCGGAGGATGGAACACCGTTTGGAGAGGAGTATACTTTAGTTGCGGTAGCAGACTATGTATTATCTCAAACAAAAGGCAATACTGTTTCTAACCTTTCATCCACGCGAGCGCTAAGAGATGTAACAGAGAAGCATGGAGCGACCTATGAAGCTGCTGCTGTTGGTGAAGTTAACGTAGTCACCAAAATGAAGGAAACTGATGCTGTGATTGGTGGTGAAGGAAACGGTGGAATTATCTATCCGGAACTACACTACGGTAGAGATGCCTTGGTTGGCATTGCTTTGTTTTTGACGCATTTGGCAAAATTTGGTCAGCCCATGTCCAGACTAAGGGCATCATACCCTAATTACCATATCTCAAAAAATAAGATTGACCTTTCGCCTGAGATTGATGTTGACAATGTGCTTTCGACTATGAAAGAGAAGTATAAAAAACAGCCAGTCAACACAATAGATGGTGTAAAAATAGAATTTGACAAGGAATGGGTACATTTGAGGAAGTCAAATACTGAGCCAATTATTAGAATATATGCGGAGTCTGAATCTCAGGCTACGGCTGAACATTTGGCAAACAAGATAATATCTGATATTAAAGAAATTGTGTCCAACTAATATTTGAAGACATGAAAGTTTATTTCGATAACGCGGCAACAACGCCATTGGATCCTGAGGTTTTTGAGACAATGAAGCCCTTAATGCTTGATGTCTACGGAAACCCGTCATCTACGCATGCACATGGTAGAGAAGCTAGAACTAAACTGGAATACGCTAGACGTACAGTTGCTGACTTATTGAATACTTCCCCGTCAGAGATTTTCTTTACTTCAGGAGGAACCGAGGCAGACAATACTGCGATTACATGTTGTGTTGATGCATATGACCTTAAGCATATTATTACAACAGAAATTGAGCATAAGGCAGTCCTTGAGAGTTCAAGAAAACTAGAAGCTGAAGGCAAGCTTAAAATCAGTTATGTAGATTTGGACGAGCAGGGCCATATTAATATGGATCACCTCAATGATCTATTGAAGAATAATAGTCGGTCACTCATATCCATAATGCATGCGAATAATGAAATCGGCACTTTGAATGATATTGGAGCCATTGGGGATTTAGCTTCGGAGTATGATGCCATATTTCATTCAGATACTGTTCAGACAATGGGTCACTTCGCCCATGATACACAAAACCTGAATTGCCACTTCTTAGTTGGTGCGGGACACAAATTCCATGGGCCAAAAGGAGTTGGCTTTCTAAGAGTTTGTAAATCAAAGAGAATCGGCAGGTTTGTTCATGGTGGAGGCCAAGAAAGAAATCACCGAGGAGGTACTGAATATGTATATGGTATAGTAGGTTTGGCGAAAGCTCTGGAGATTGCCTATCGCGAAATGGACGAGCATCAAAGATATATCAGAGGGTTAAAAGATAGGATGATTGCTGGTTTGAGAGAAAGGTTCTCAGGCATCTCATTTAATGGTGATATCCGCGATGGGCATAGTTTGTATACCGTTTTGAATGTGAGTTTTCCTCCGTCAGAGGACAATGATATGCTTCTCTTCAATCTTGACATCAATGGCATTTCAGCTTCAGGAGGTAGTGCATGTAATAGTGGTGCAGCCATGGGCTCTCACGTTTTGAACGGGATCAAAGCTGATGCTGACAGACAAGGCGTTCGCTTCTCTTTTAGTAAGTACAATAAGCCCGAAGAAGTTGATTACGTGCTAGATAAACTTGTTGAGATATTAGAACCAGCAATGGTTTAATGCAACTTTTTTAGGCTAATACAGTCTGTATAGCTATAATAAGCATTTATGAATTTTGGCAAAATTTGTGTCTTCGTACTTCTCCTCTGTACACTTTCCTGCTCAAACGAGGATTTTCAAATTGATGAAGTAAATGGGGTTGTCGAAGATGTTTCCGGAATTTTCGGCTTAGAAGGATGTGGTTTTATGATTCGTATCAATGGCGAGCTGTATAAGCCCACATATCTAAATCGCCAATATGAAGAAGATGGTTTTGAGGTGTTACTTAATGTTGAGTTTTTGAATTCACGTGCTGATTGTAGCACACGGGCATTGGCTCCAAGAGAGATCAGAATTGAACAAATTCGACCTTTAAACTGAGATATATCTGCATTTTTTTGCGCTTATCCTCCCAAAGTACAATGCTGGTACTTAACTTGTCGTTCAACACAAGGACTATTTTAGAGGAATACCAAAACCATGAAGGCTAAACATTTTCTCATTTTATCAATCTTATTCCTTTTTGCGTGCAAGTCTAATGATGATACTGCCGTAACAGAACAAATGGCTATCATTAAAGATGGAACCAACGTACAGGGCCATGAATCATGTGGATGGGTGATTCAGTTTAATAATGGCTTCAATTCGGTGGTAGTGCCCGAAAGCATCCCTGCCGAATTTCAACAAGACGAATTAGAAGTGCTGATAGTGCTCACCAATAGTGCTACATCAGCAGATTGTACTTCCGCTTCCGCACACCAAGTAAGCATTGTATCAATAAGACTGGCTAATTAGGCTGATTTAACCAAATCTTCAAGACACTCTATCCAAGTAGAAGAGGTGTTAAGGCTTGGCACCAAGTCCCAGACTTCGCCCCCGACTTCTTCAAACTCTTCTTTGAATTCTTCTCCAACCTCAAGCGTAGTTTCAAGGCAATCGGAGATAAATGCTGGAGAGAAGGCAAGGACTTTTTTGATTCCTTTGGCTGGCAATTCTTTGAGAAAAATATCAGTGTAAGGTTTTACCCAAGGATCTTTTCCTAATCTCGATTGGAAAGTGGTTGTATAATCTCCTTCCTCAAGACCAAGTCTTTCGGCCAACTGACGAGAAGTATAGAAACATTGTGCTCGATAGCAATATCTGTTTCTTTCATTCAACTGGTTACAGCATGCACCCAACTGACATTGATTTCCAACCGAGCCTTTCTTGATTTGTCTTTCAGGCAAACCATGATAACTGAAAATCACATGATCGTATTCCTGCTTTTCCATCAAGGCTTTTCCGTTTTCAGCAAAGGCTTGCAGAAACTTAGGGTGATCCATGAACTGATTAATATGAGTAATCGATGGAATAATTTGCCAAGTGTTGACTATGCTATTCACTTTTTCCGATACTGAGCCTGTACTGGCCGAAGCATACTGTGGAAAAAGAGGAATGACGATGATTTCGGTAACGTTGTGGCTTCGAAGTTCTTCTAAAGCACTCTGAATACTCGGGCTTTGGTATCTCATGCCTAGAGCCACTTGATAGGTGTCTCCTAAACTTTCTTGTAGTAAGTCTTTTACATCAAAACCATTGAATTTCAATGGTGAGCCTCGGTCCTCCCATAGCTTCGCATACTCCTTGGCAGACTTTGGCGCTCTAAATGGAGCAATGATGCCATTAACCAAAAGAAACCTGGAAATTAAAGGGATATCAATCACGCGACCATCCATTAAGAATTCTCGCAAATACTTTCTTACGTCTTTTGTTGCTGGGCTGTCGGGTGTTCCTAAGTTCACCAATAAAACGCCTTTCTTCTCTTTTCCCATTAGTAGATATATTCAAGCAAAACAGGCTGCAAAGATATTTGTTTTCTGTTATGCCCCATACTTCAAGTACCTACGAAAGGCTGCAAAAAAAGAAAGCCCGGGATGGCCCCGAGCTAACGATCTATGATTGCCCAATATGCTTTTAAGGAATAGTGATTGCCAGTAATTTCCTCGATTCGCTGGTTAGCCCATCACCTTGAGCAATTTTATATTAGGTAGTTATATGCTAAACACTCAATCTGCGAATCACCCTTAGTTTTGACCGCGATTATCTATAAATGAGTGCTAGCAGACAAAGAAACAGTCATGGATCATGCAAATTTACTTAAAGTCAAAGGGTCAAAAGATGAAGGTAAACTCAAACAACTCATTCTTAGCTGCATTTTCGGATAGGCGAAATATAATCCTAGCCATCAAAATGTCCTTAGTAGTCGGAACATTGCTCAACTGCATTAATCAGGCCGAGTGCTTTATCAATCAAGACTTCGATCAACTCAACGTTCCCAAGTTATTGTTCACCTACAGCGTTCCTTTTTTCGTCTCCATTTATTCCAGTACAATCGCTAAATTGAAGGGATAGCCCGAACTTTTTTACGCATTCGGGGCTTGTAAAGGAAATCTCTTGAGTGATGAAAAGCTTTAAACTTCAATTCCCTAATGCCGAAGGGCAAATGTTGTCCGCGAGACTAGAAATGCCAGTGGACAAAAACCCAAAAGCGTATGCATTATTTGCACATTGCTTTACGTGTTCTAAAAATTTAATGGCCGTCACGAATATTAGTAGGGCGCTCACTGCCAAAGGGATTGCTGTGTTACGTTTTGACTTTACAGGCCTAGGAGATAGTGAGGGTGAGTTTGCAGACACTAACTTCTCTAGTAATGTGCAGGACCTAATTGTCGCGGCCCAATACCTTAAGTCCAAATATGAGGCGCCTCAGTTGATAGTCGGTCATTCATTGGGTGGTGCGGCAGTATTAATTGCAGCCCACAGATTACCTTATATTACAGCGGTAGCTACAGTGGGAGCACCCGCGGATCCACCCCACGTAAAGCATTTATTTGAAAATGCACTTGATGAGATTGAGTCTTCGGGTAAGGCCAAAGTTTCACTTGGTGGAAGACCTTTTACAATTAAGAAACAGTTTATTGACGACCTACAGGAGTACGAGCAATCTCAAGTGATCAAGGAATTAAATAGACCATTGCTGATACTTCATTCTCCACAAGACGATACTGTGGATATAAGGAATGCGGAGAAGATATACCTGGCTGCCAAACACCCCAAAAGCTACATCTCGCTCGATGGGGCAGACCACCTGCTCACTAGGAAGGAAGATGCTAGCTATGTTGGCGAGGTCATCTCTTCTTGGGCGACTCGTTACTTGCCAAAACCTAATGAAGATGATTTGACGACTGATCATCAAGTAGTAGTGAGGAATGAAAAGGAAAGAGGGTTGCTTACGGAAATTATGGCCAATGGCCATTATATGATTGCCGATGAGCCTAAAGATGTGGGAGGTACTGATTTGGCAGGAACTCCCTACGACCTTCTTGTTGCTTCCTTGGGGGCTTGTACTGCCATGACGATCCGCCTCTATGCCAATCATAAGGGAATTGATCTGGAAGAAGTAAAAGTTCATCTAAGCAGGGAAAAACGTCATGCAGCTGATGCCGAGACTTTGGACGAGAAGAGCAAAGTCGAGTTCATAGATCGAGAACTAGAGTTAACTGGAAACCTCACTGAGGAACAGCGAAATAGAATAGTCGAAATTGCAGACAGGTGTCCGGTTCACAAAACGCTAACCCAAGGTTTGAGGGTAAACACAAAGCTTAAATAAGTGTTTCACCGAAATTATGCACATCAAATAAGTCATTTTTTATTAATTTGTCTGCTTACGTAAATCCGGAATTGTAACAATATCCCTGATAAGGAAGCTGCATGACTGAAATACAACAGATAGCCTTACTTCTTGGAGGTTTTGCCATTGTAGCGGTGGCAGCCAATCAGATTGCTGGGTTTTTCCAAAAAGCCAAGCTGCCTTTCATTACTGGTTTGTTAGTAATAGGCCTGTTTTCAGGTCCTTTTATTTTCAAATTACTACCAAAAGAGGCAGGGTCTGGCTTACAATTCATTAACGATATTTCCTTAGCATTTATAGCCTTTGCGGCAGCGGCCGAGCTCTACTTGAAAGAGTTAAGAGGCCAAATGAAGAGTATTAAGTGGATGACCTTTGGTCAGTTGGCCGTTACCTTCATAGGCAGCTCCGTATTGATCTACTTTCTTGCGGGACAGATCGAATTCATGCGCGACATGAACAATTCGTCAAAAGTGGCAGTAGCCATTTTGATGGCCACTATCTTTGTCGCGAGATCACCAGCCTCGGCCATCGCAGTGATCAACGAAATGCGAGCTAAGGGCCCATTTGTACAAATGGCAATGGGAGTAACGGTTATCAAGGACTTCTTGGTCATTATACTCTTCGCTATCTGTCTCTCCATTGCTACTTCATTGGTGAATGGGAATCCTTTCGACTTACAGTTTTTACTGTTCCTTTTAGCAGAGTTAGCAACCTCTTTTGCACTGGGTTATTTAGTTGGCAGAGTATTAATTCTCGCCTTGAAACTAAGGGCCAATCCCTATGTAAAAATGGTGCTCATATTGGCCGTTGGCTATTCTGTTTACCTACTCTACTATTTTGTAAAGCATTATACACTCGATCATTTCGGCCATGAGTTCCATATAGAACCGCTGCTGATTTGTATCATCGGTAGTTTCATAGTGACCAACTATTCACGTTTCAGGTATGAGTTCATCAAGTTGCTGGAAGAGATTGGTCCCATCATCTACATTTGTTTTTTCACACTAACGGGAGCCTCCGTTTCCATTGATATCCTTGTTAAAGTTATTGGAGTTGCCTTCTTGCTGTTTGGTATCCGTTTGGTTACGATGGTGGTAGGGTCAATTATCGGAGGCTCATTAGCAGGAGATTCAGCCTTATTTAAACGAATTGGTTGGATGCCTTTCGTTACCCAAGCGGGTGTTGGTTTGGGTCTAGCGACTATTGTGGCCAATACTTTTCCTGTTTTTGGTGCCGAGTTTCAGACCATAGTAGTGGCGGTTATTGTGCTGAACCAGTTTGTAGGTCCGCCATTGTTTAAATGGTCCATTCAAATGGTTGGAGAAGCACGGACAAAAGCCAACACACCTCATTTCGATGGTGTTCGCGATGCCATGATTATTGGTATTGAGTCTCAATCCGTGGCTTTGGCCAGGCAATTAAAAGAGCATAATTGGGAAGCGGAACTATTGACAAGGAGTGAGGAAATTGAAGCTTCAGAGTACCCTGACCTTGTAGTGCATAAAGTGAATGACTTCGATGTTCAATCGCTGATTGATAACAATATTGAGAAGGCTGAAGCGGTGGTTCTAATGTTGACTGATGAGGAGAACTTGGCGATTGCAGAAGTACTTTATGAGAAGATAGGTACCAAAGACATTGTAGTGAGGCTTAATCACCGCTATAATTTCGAAAAATTTCATAAACTGGACTGTCTGATAGTAGACCCAGCAACGGCTATGGTGAGTTTGATGGACCATCTGGTACGGTCGCCACAGGCGGCAACCCTTCTTTTGGGTATGCAGGAAAACCAGGATACCATGGATGTGGAGGTGCAAAACCCGAACCTACGTGGATTGGCACTTCGAGACTTGAGATTGCCTTCTGATGTTATTGTCCTATCGGTGAATCGTGGAGGTCAGAGTATTATTACCCATGGGTATACTCGTTTGAGACTAGGCGATACGCTAACTGTAGTTGGTACCAACTCGAGTTTAGAGGACGTTGCCCTGAGGTTCGAAAGATAGACGTGCTTTCGGATTACCTCTTGTCAATTCTTACAAGTAGGTTTCAATCACAGCCTTTATATTGAGTAAAAATCACGAATCATGAGACAATTGATCACACGAGTAACACTCACGCTTTTTGCCACTCTGACTTTTGGAACTGTTTCTGCCCAAAACCTTTATATCACTGGAGGTTCTTACTTCGATGTGGTTTCAGGTGAAATGGTCAGAAACCAGGGCATAGTTATTCGCAGTGGAAAGTTTGTTCGAGTAAATGAAGCTTTAGCGGCCAGCGAAGACTATGAGGAGTTGACTCTTAGCGATGATCAGTATTTATTGCCTGGCATTTTCGATTTGCATGCGCATTATCGTGTGACTTTTGATGGCGTTCGAAGAGATGAGGTAGAGGCCAATCCTGTAATCTTCCTAGCCAATGGGGTGACCTCGACCTTCCCGGGGGGTGAAATTCAACCTGAGGTGATGTTGGAGGCTCGAAGAAAAATTGATAGAGGCGAGAAGATTGGCGCACGTATTCACAGCTCTGGGCCATATTTTGGTACGGCATTTCCGGCTTGGAATAGAGGAACTACTATTGAAGACATTTATGCAACTGTAGATAAGTGGGCCGAACTTGGCGTAGCAGGATTCAAGGCCAAAGGAATTTCTCCCGTTTTACTCAAAGCACTTATTGAAAGGGCTCATCTACATGGCTTACCCGTCACGGGTCATCTGGGTTCCGGTTTTAGAAATACAGTGAACCCGAGAGATGCCATAACGATGGGGATCGATCGGGTTGAGCACTTTCTGGGAGGTGATGCACTGCCCAATACACAATCGGCCTATGCTACGCTTCAAAACTTAGACATTAACGATCCGGCTGTCGACAAACAAATAGATCACTTTATTGCCAACGGTGTTTTCTTTGATGCCACCTTAACAGCTTATGGCTATTACGGGCATAGAAACTCACTCTATGATTATTGGCATAATGAACGTCAGTATCTCACCCCATATGCTTTTGAAATCACGAAAGAAACACGTCAGGAATTGGGGATGTTCCAGAAAATCTTTGATGTGAAGAAAGTGACTGTCAAAAAATTCTTTGACAAAGGGGGGAAGATCACGCTGGGAACGGACCACCCTTCAGTAGGTGAATTTATTCCGGGATTTAGTGCGCATAGAGAAATGGAAGCATTGGTTTCAATAGGTATACCTAATGCTGAAGTTTTGAAGATAGCGACTATCAATGGTGCCGAGGCACTAAGAAAAAGTGACATTCTTGGGAGCATCGAGGTTAGTAAACTGGCGGATGCTTTTGTGATCACAGGCAATCCTCTGGAAGAGATTACGAACACCAGAAATGTTCAGAAAGTGATCAAAGGAGGGCTAGTATATGATAGCAAGACTTTACTGAAAAGTGTGGAGGGCAAGATGGGCCCTAAAGATGAGGAAGATTGGAAATAAGTGGCCTTTCGGAGTTGCCATTATCCTCCAAAGGACGGAGGAGGCTTTCAACGGGTCAATTTCGCAGAAACCCTATTTATTACTTCCTCCACCCCCTAACCCCCGCCAGCGGGGGACAATGTGGCTGGCGATAAGCGAAGGTTTAATTACCTCCGTCTCCTCCGTCTCCTCCTTTTTCCTTCTTTTCTTCAATTTTCTTTTCAATAGCTTTTTTGCGTAGCATCATTCTTCCCGGTCGCATACCTGCTCTACCGGAAAAATTTCTTTGTCCATTCTGACCCCTTTGCCCTCGCACATTATTTTGCCCACGATTTCCTCTCATTCTTTGAAGACGACCTTTTCCCTCTTTTTGAAGCTTCTGGAATTTCTCCCATTGCTCCGGTGTAAGAATGTTCTTCATTCGCTCCATCTGCTCTTGACGCTGTACAAAAGCATCTCGCTTCATTTCTTCTCTAATGGCACGTATTTTCTCCATCTGTGCCTTTCTGGTTTCTTGATTTGCCTTTAGCTCTTTGTCTAGATCCGCTTTCTGCTTATCGGTGAGCTCTAATTTGGCAGCGATTTGTTCTGTCTTAAGGAGTGTTTTATTTCCACTCTGAGCCATGACTTGACTGGCCGAAAATATAACTGTAAGTATCAGAGTAGTTCTTAATAATGACCTCATATCTCTTTCTTTTTAATTCACCCCTTGGATGTGTAAGAAACAAGATGGTTTAATGAAGAGGCTAAAGAATTTGAAATTGATGGGTCCTAAGCTTTAGCTTAGAGTATCTGAAAAGGCACCGTAACTTTGGTGTGATCCCATGCTAGAATCAAGGCTGGCCTGCCATTATCCTCTGTAAAATCTATGGTAAACAACTCTACGACATCAGGTAGTAGCTCCACGCTTGCACTTACATTTACCACGTTACTTTCGGGGTAATAGTCGGTGCCCCAGTCAGGAATTCGGCTGTTGAAAATCACCTTCCATGAAGATGCATCAGGGATGGTGACCAATGAATATTTGCCTGCTGGCAGTCGTTGATCTCCCTCGAAAATAATATCTCTGGAAACCTCAATCACGGTAGGCTCATTGGCTCCCGTTCTCCACCATTGACCATAAGGAACAAGCTCGCCAAAGATGTCTCTTCCTTTTTTGGATGGTCGGCTATAGGTGACGCGAATGTTGACATCGCTACTTGTATATTGGGCGGTCGACTCTGGGCTGTACTGTTTTGTCTGGTAAAGCATGTATTGCTGAACCCCGATAATTGCTAGTAGTACAAAGACCACTGCACCAAAAATATAAATGACGCGCTTAGACATTTAGTGTAAATATACCCATTTAGGCATTCGAAACGGCTTTTTTTCAATCCTTGTTATTTGATAGGTCTAATTCCTTTTTTAATTCCTGTCTTGTACTTGTTGAATCCCTTTTCTATATCTTTGCGGCATGGCACAGAACGAAGAGAATTTGCTCAAAAAGATTGCGAGTCACGCAAAAGAATACGGCTTCATTTTTCCATCAAGTGAAATTTATGATGGGCTTGGCGCTGCATACGATTATGGGCAAAATGGAGTAGAGCTTAAAAACAATATTAAGCAGTATTGGTGGAAAGCGATGGTACAGATGAACGAGAACATCGTTGGTATAGACGCTTCTATTTTCATGCATCCTACTACGTGGAAGGCTTCTGGCCATGTGGACGCTTTCAACGACCCGTTGATTGATAATAAAGACTCTAAAAAGCGATACAGGGCAGACGTGCTGATCGAAGATTATATCGCTAAAATAGAAGCGAAGATCAATAAAGAAGTGACCAAAGCTGAAAAGCGTTTTGGCGATAGTTTTGACAAAGCGCAGTTCTTGGCCACCAACCCTAACGTTCTTAGAAACCAATCTAAGATTGACGAAATCAATGATCGTATGGGCAAAGGGCTTGAGAACGGTGACCTTGCCGATATCAAAGCTTTGATTGAAGAACTTGGCATCGCAGACCCTGTTTCGGGTTCTAAAAATTGGACAGACGTACGTCAGTTCAACCTGATGTTCTCTACTGAGATGGGCTCTGTCGCTGACGACTCAAATAAGATCTACCTACGACCAGAAACTGCTCAAGGCATCTTCGTGAACTTCTTGAACGTGCAGAAAACGGGTAGAATGAAAATTCCTTTCGGTATCGCTCAGATCGGAAAAGCGTTTAGAAATGAGATTATTGCCCGGCAGTTTATCTTCAGAATGCGAGAGTTTGAGCAAATGGAGATGCAATTCTTTGTGAAGCCAGGCGAAGAAATTGACTGGTACGAAAACTGGAAGGCCAAGCGAATTGCATGGCACAAAGCACTCGGTTTGGGTGAAGAGAATTACCGTTTTCATGACCATGTGAATCTGGCGCACTATGCGAATGCCGCGGCCGATATTCAGTTTAACTTCCCGATGGGCTTCAAAGAACTGGAAGGAGTTCACTCAAGAACAGACTTCGACTTGAAGGCCCACGAAGAGCACTCTGGTAAGAAGCTGCAGTTCTTCGACACTGTAGAGAATAAGTCTTACGTTCCTTACGTGGTGGAGACATCCATTGGTCTAGACCGTATGTTCCTAGCCATTCTTTCAAGCGCCTTCACCGAGGAAACTTTGGAAGATGGAAGCGAAAGAACGGTATTGAAGTTACCAGCACCTTTGGCTCCTTATCATGTAGCGGTATTGCCGCTGTTGAAGAAAGAAGAGTCTGGTCTTCCTGCCAAGGCAAGAGAGGTCCTTTCGGAATTAAAATTTGATTTCAATTGTCAGTATGACGAGAAAGATGCCATTGGTAAACGTTATAGAAGACAAGATGCTATTGGTACACCTTACTGTGTGACAGTAGATCATCAAACTTTAGAAGACAATACCGTTACCATCCGCGATAGAGACGATCTATCTCAGATTAGAGTGTCTATTGACGAAGTGAAAGGCAAGCTGAAAGAGACGACTTCTATGGAGTCGTTGTTGAGGAAGCTTTAGGCAAGTTACGTGTCATTCCACCGAAGAAGGAATGACGAACCCCTTTAAAATTGTGGACAAAGAGCTAAAATAAGCCTAATTGCCCTTTACTTGTTCGGACAAATAAATCTGTTCTAAGAGGCAGTCGATGAGGAATATCCTTAAAATATTTGGCTTTGCTGAGTTCAAACATGCGATGAATAGACTGCACCATGCGGCCATTGCCTCTCATGCGCATGCCAAATCGACTATCATTGAGTTTCCCGTTGTGAGCCCCCTTGATTTGATTTAGAATCTTTTCCGCACGATCGGGGAAAGCCTGTGGCACCCAGTTTTCAAAGACCTGACCAATTTGTCCGTTTAGTCTTACCATGGTAAAGCCGGCACTTCTGGCCCCGGCATTAGCAGCGGACTTCATAATTTCCGGAATTTCATGGTCGTTGAGCCCGGGAATTACCGGGCCAATCATGATGCTGACAGGAATGCCTCGATTGGCCAATTTTTCAATGGTTTTGAGCTTTTGTTTGGCGGTAGCAGTCCTTGGTTCCAGCTTTCGCCTGACTTTTTCGTCTAAGGAGGTAAGCGAAAAATGCAATCCGATGAGATTCAGATCTGCTAGTGGACCGAGAATGTCTATATCGCGCGAGACAATTACATTCTTAGTAATTATCCCCACTGGATGCTTATACTGTAGAAAAATCTCAAGCAGCTTTCGGGTGATTTTCAATTTTCTTTCAATCGGCTGGTAGCAGTCTGTATTACCAGAAAGGACAATCGTTCTTGGGGTCCATCGTGGATTTTGAAACTGCTTTTCAAGGAGTTCAGGAGCGTTTTCCTTGTAAAGGATGACTCTTTCAAAGTCGAGGCCTGCATTGTAGCCCCAGTACTCATGGGAGTTTCGGGCATAGCAATAAATGCAGCCATGCTCACAACCCTGATAGGGGTTGAGCGAATACTCCATGCCGACATCTGGACTGGTTACCTTATTAACAATTGTCTTGGGAAAGATCTTAATGTATTTGGTTTTAGGAGCGTCCTCGTCATACTCATCGATACCTTCCAGGTGCTCTTGTACATATTCATGCATCAAGAACTTATTTTTTACCTGTATTTGTGCTCCTCTACCTTTGTACAATTGCTATATTATTTAGTAAACTAAAAATAATAGTTAAAAACTAAATATTATAGTATATATCATCAATGTTTTGGTAAAGATTATCCGTCTGACCGCTTAAAGCGGTCGGACGGTTAATTTAGACAGTCAAGAAAGCCGCACCGAAAACCCCTGCGCTGTCACCTAGTTTTGGTCTTACAATTTTAGTCTCAAGTCGAGGGTTGAAAACATGCCTTTCGGCTTCCTGAACGCCCCTGGTATAGAGTTCTTCGATATTGCCGACACCACCACCCAAAACAATTACGTCTGGGTCTAGGGTATTGATAATGGTAGATATACCCAGCCCGAAGAAATGGATAAGCCTGTCTAAAGTTTTCACCGCATTAGGGTCTTCACCGGAACGTGCAGCGGGAATGATTTCCTTCAGCCTTTTTCTGGTACCCGTAATCTCTTCGTAATAATTTTCAAGCCCAGTTCCGGAGATAATCTTTTCGGTGCACCCCGACTTGCCGCAGTAGCAATCGCCCCCTGAGGCGTCCAGGAAATTGTGGCCCCATTCACCACCAATACCATGTTTTCCGTTGATCACCTGCCCGTTGACCACCACACCTCCACCGCAGCCTGTGCCCATGATAACACCAAATACGACACTTGCATCTGGGTCTACTTCGGGAACGATACCCATTTGTGCTTCGGCAAGGACAAAACAATTAGCATCATTGGCCATCACAGTGGGAATACCGATTAGCGCTTCTAGGTCTCTTTTGAATGGCTTTTTATTAATGGATTGCGAGTTGCTGTTTTTTAAGAGTCCAGTAGGAGGGTCAATGGCCCCAGGTGTTCCCATGCCAATGATGCTCGGCCTTTCACCGACTTCATCGGCTAGATGGTCGATAAGGATTCGTATGCGATCAAGAACATGCTCATAACCACCGTCACTTTCGGTGTCTATTCTATGGCGGACGAGTACTTCGGGTTCGTCCTTGGACTTCAATACAATTCCTTCAATTTTGGTACCGCCCAAATCAATTCCCCAAAGCTTTTCTGACATGCCTTAAATTCTTTTTATCTTCTGACAATTTATAAATACAAGGTCAATGAACAAGCACATTAAAGGAATCTCAGCGTCACTTCTCCTTATTCTCTTAGCAGTGTCTTGTGGAGGCTCCGCAGAGAAGAGCGAAAATGAACATCAGGTACAGGATTATATCACCTATGTGGCCGATTCACTCTCTTTTGATTATCTCCCTGAGGTGCTATTAATGGACTATAGTGAGGAGACAGAAGAGCTCATACTTATCGACAGAAAAAGTAGGGAGGTACTAATTATTGATAATCAAGGTGCAATTGTATCAAAGTTCAATCCCCATATTGAGGGGCCGGGCTATGTGGGGAACTTTGATCATGGATGGATATTTCATGGAGAAAATCTGGTTTGCTTTAGCAATTACTATTTCTACGAGATAACTAAAGAAGGAGAGTATATAGCTAGGCACAAATACCCAGTGGAAGTCAATGGTATATGGTCATTGGACTATTTACCAGAGATGTCTATTTCTTATAAATCTCCTGAAGGCGATCCGATGTTTTTGGCATTCATCACTGAGCCTGCGGGCCATAATTATAATACCCAAGCCTTTCAAGATTCGGCACATATGCTGCATAGAATGGATCTTCAAAAGGGGACTTCAGAACCCATCATGAAGAAAAGGCCTGAGAGTATTTATAGAAACCTAGGCGCTTATGTAGATAGGGGCTGGCCTTATTTTCGTCAAGTTGATAATAACCTAGTCGTTGTGACTTACAGCATCGATGATAAATTCTATCTCTATGATGCTAATACTGATGAACTTGTTCAGACTTTCGAGATCCCAGAAGAATTTAAGCCAAAGTTTGAGACTGTACCATTCGGTTCTAAGGAAAAGCCAGATAAATTAAGAATTAACATCAAAGTCATGTCTGACGGGAAGCACATCTTTTTGAGAGTGTTGAGTACTATACCTGAGTCAGTTGAGAAGGTGCTAAGACGGAATGAAAATTGGCGCCAATCTCAGGCATACAGGGATGCTTTGAAGAAGTATTCTGACCTAAATACCCTCGTCTATAATTTGGACGGGACATATTTAGGCCCCTTAGAAAATGGAGCGGGCCTTGTGAATTATGATATGGAGAGTACGAGCGATGGGTTCTATTGGGTTCAAAGACGGTACAATGATGAAAGGCCTTACAGAACGTTCTTAAAAATTAAAGTAAAAACAAAAGAATGAGAGATATCCAAACCTCCTGTCGCATTAAAAATGCAGTTGTTATCGTCTTGATAGTGATTTCTGCTTTTGGAACAAGTTCCTGTGGTTCCTCGGAGTCGGGTTCTAAAGCGAATGTTCCTACCGAAATAAACTATGTAGCGCAAATCACAGATTCTGTTGTAGTCGATAGACTTTCGGTCTTGACAATGGAGGCGATTAACCCTGCCGGAAACCGACTGCTTTTAGTTGATGAGCAGACAAATGAGATGGTGCTGGTTAATGAGTCAGGAGAGATTACCTCGAGCTTTAATCCGTTTGTCGAAGGACCAGATTATATGGGTGATAAAAGCTTTGGCTGGACTTTTTATGGAAATGATCAGCTTGTCGGTTTTGGATATACTCATTTTGTGCGTTTCTCGGATAAGGGGAAAAGATTGCAAAGACTCTCGTACCCAATAGAGGTGGCGGGTTGGATTTATATGGACTACTTTCCAAAACGATTGATCTACTATAAGGATCAATCAACAGAAAAAGTTGTTGCGCTAATTCCTGGCTTATCAAAACCTTCACCCAGAACGCAACTTTACTATGACAGTCTTGATTTGGTCTATGCTTTAGACTTTACTAATGAAACGTCTAGACCAATTTTCAGAAGACCTGAGGAAAGCATTTATCGAACCTTGGGAAAGTATATTGACAATGGCTACCCATCCATGGATCACTTGAATAACGGCAAGTTTGTGGTAGCCTATACCAGTGACAAGAACATCTATATCTATGATGCTCCGAGTGATGAGTTGCTCAATATTCTAGAAATTCCTGAGGAACATCGACCAGAATTTGATGCCATTGAATTTAGTAGCAAAGGAAAAGTCGATCGCACGAAATCTGTGGGCTATGTCATGACAATTGGAGATAAAATTGCCGTAATGATGATGGGCAGGGTTCCCGAATCAGAACTTGAAAAAATTATGGGCATTCCTCAATGGTGGCAGTCACCTGAATTCGATCAACTGAATAATAAGTATGGTAGCACCAATTTGTTACTCTTTAATGAACAGGAATACTTGGGAGAAGTCGATTGGGATTTTGAGTCAAGTGATTACCGTTTTTTCGGTGACGCAAATGGTTATATCTGGTTGAAGCGCGCTTATGAAGACGAACGTGACTATCAGACTTTCCTAAAAGTCCGAATTGTTCCTGAAACCAATTAGTCATTAACTCTGAATACCTTTGCCTCCCAAGGTCTCATCAGCAGGTCTTCTGTAGCATCCGTATAGTTGTAAATCAACAGTTCTAAACCAGTTATAATAGGGTCGAAGTCCACTTCCTGACCAGAAAAATTGAGTACCACCAAGAACTCATTCTCTACGTCCCACCTGCGGTAAGCATAAATCTGTTTGTGATCATTTCTTATAGATTCATAATCCCCATACACAAGCGTTGGGTTGTCCTTCCGGAATTGAATCATCCTTCTGTAGAAATTCAGAATAGACTCAGTATTGCGTTCCTGATCTTCAACATTGATGTCAGGATAATTGGAGTTCACTTTGATCCACGGATCGGCTTCTGAGAAACCCGCGTTTTGCTTATCGGTCCATTGCATGGGCGTTCGAGCATTATCTCTTCCGATATTGTGAACTTTGTCTAGATAGTCTTTCGGGTCTTTGCCCTTGGCTTTTAGCTCCTTAAAGAAATTCAGCGTTTCCACGTCCTTATAATCATTCGGATCGTCAAAAGCGATGTTGGTCATACCAATTTCGTCTCCCTGATAGACATATGGAGTTCCTCTTAAACTCATCAAAAGAGTAGCGAGTAGTTTGGATGCTTTTTCTCTATAATTCCCATCCGTTGCAAAACGAGAGACCATTCTTGGGAAGTCATGATTGCCTAGGAATATGCTACCCCATCCTTTTCCCTTTAGCTTTTCGTCCCAGCGGGTAAATACATCCTTGAACTCTTGAAAGTCAATCGGCAAGGGATCGAACCGCCCTCCATCTCCCATGTTCATAAACATATGATCAAAGTGGAAGACCATATTCAATTCGTTGCGATCTTCGCCTACATAGTCCAAACCATGATCCAGCGTAATGCCCGGGCCTTCACCCACCGTCATGATATCATATTGGCTCAAGACCTCCTTATTCAATTCTTGGAGAAACTCGTGCACTCGGGGTCCATTGGCGAATTGCTTCTCAACAACTTCATCAAATCGCTTAGCCATCATATTGGCATACTCGGGACGTTTAGAGATCAATGATATTACGTCCATTCTAAAGCCATCTACTCCTTTTTCGAACCAGTACCTAACCACATCTTGCACCTCCTTGCGCACTTTGGGGTTTTCCCAGTTTAAGTCTGGTTGCTTCACCGTGAACATATGGAGGTAGTACTCCTCTGTCTGCTGGTCATACTCCCAAGTGGAACCACCAAAGAAGCCTTGCCAGTCATTAGGGGGGCCACCATTCACTCCGGGTTTCCAGATGTAGTAATCGCGATATGGATTGTTTTTAGATTTTCTGGATTCCTCAAACCACTGGTGTTCGTCTGAAGAATGATTGACTACTAAGTCCATTACCAACTTCATTCCTCTGACGTGAATACCTGATAGGAGTTCATCAAAGTCGGACATGGTGCCGAACTCTTCCATGATATTGCGGTAGTCAGCTATGTCATAACCATTGTCATCATTGGGCGACTTATACACAGGACAAAGCCAAATAACATCGATACCGAGTGACTTGATATAATCAAGCTTTTCAATCACACCAGGAATATCCCCAAGACCATCGTTGTTAGAGTCTTTAAAGCTTCTAGGATAGATTTGATATACTACACTTTCTTTCCACCAGGCCTTTGTCATGATGCTTATTTATTCGTTAACCAATAGAATTGATAAGGCTTTAAGGAAAGCCTTCCGTCTTTAATTTTTACTGCCTTCCCTGTAATCCGGTCGATCATTTTGAATGGGTTGACTTGGGTTTGAGGAAAAACGAGGTGAGGATATATTTCTTGATCAGCATCTTTGAAGTTGGCAATTACCAAGGTGTTTTGATTTTCAATGCTACGTTGAAAAGCAAAAACATGTTCGTTTGACACTTCCACCAGCTGGGTATTATTCTCATCAGCAAACTCCTCAACGGATCGCCTAACCGCTATCATCCGCTTGAGCGCTGAGAATACCTTCTCTTCTGGGGTATTCTTTTTGTTTCGCTTTTCGGCCCTTTTCCAATCCATTAATGGGCGATGTATCCAGCGGTTGTCATCACTTTTCGACTCGTCTTTTAAGAAGTCATAGTCATTGAGGGTAGCGATTTCATCACCTGCATAGATCACAGGTATACCACCATAGGAAAGAATGATGCTGTGCAATAAGTTGATTCTATCAATGGCCCTGCGAAGGCCTAATTTATTTCCTTCTTCGATAGCCTCTTCAAGTCCTGAAAGTGATGCCATAGCACCTGAAATACGAGCATCTCCGGTTTTGGGGTTGTACATAAAAGGCATTCCCTTGGCGAAAGACCCGTGAAAATCGCCAGTGAGAAATTTGGTGAGGAACTGCCGGTGAGGCCCTGGGTCAAACCCCGATTCTTGAATATGCTGATCTTCGAAACCCATGCCTATATCATCATGACATCGGGCATAATTGATCCAGGTAGTACCATTAGGCTTTGTGGGTATGTCCCTTAGACTGGCTTTCATTACTCGTGTGCTTCGCGTTGCCAAAGAATTCCAAAGCAATGCCATCAAAGTGGCATTATAAGCCATATCGTGCTCATTGCTCCATACTTCAGAGTCGCCAAAGTACTTGATAATCTCTGTGGGAGCCACTATGGCTTCAGCCAGAAAAGCAACTCCGGGAGCAGTTACTTGTGCACACAACTTAAAGAGTTGATGAATGATATGAGCTTGCGGTAGATTTTGACAAGAAGTACCAATTTGCTTCCAAACGAAGGCCACCGCATCCATTCTAAATACATCTACACCCATATTTGCCAAGTGGAAGATATTATCGATCATTTCCACTAGCACGAAAGGATTGGTGTAGTTTAAATCCCACTGATAGCCATTGAAAACCGTCATCACCCACTTTTGCATTTCTTCATTGAAGGTGAAGTTGCCAGGAGCACTTTCAGGGAAAACTTCGGGCATGGACCGCTCGAACATGTAAGGGGTTGACCGATCGGCATGCGTATGGTAGAAGGCTTGATATGCTTCGTCTCCAGCTTTGGCTTTTTTAGCCCATTCGTGCTCATCGCTGGTATGGTTGACCACGAAGTCGAGCATGACAAGGGTATTCTTTTCTCGGAGTGTTTTGGTTACGTTTTTGAAGTCTTGATTGGTACCAAATCGCCTATCAATTTTTCGATAATTGCTAACGGCATAACCTCCATCGTTCTTGATTTTTGGGCTTTCGAGCAATGGCATCAGGTGTAAGAAATTGATGCCCAGTTCTTCAAAGTAGTCCGCCTTTTCGACTAAGCCATTTAAGTCTTTATTGAATCGATCGACATAGAGCATCATACCTGTCAATTCATGGCTTCTGAACCAACCTGGATTTTCCTCTCTCTTTTGATCGGATTTCTTAAGGTATTCGGGACGCTTGAGATAAGCTTCGAGCATACGTTCGCTTAACTTTTCAAATGCCGTCATGGCATCCTCGTGTTGTCCGTAGAGCTTTTGAAACCTGCTGTAAATTTCACTGAACAAGCTTATATACCTTCTTTCAAAGTCTTCGTCTTTCTTATTTCCCATCTGCTTCCTGAGTACAGGGAGAAGCTTTTTCAGTAATAAATGGGCCGATGGGTTATACATTGAAAATTATGTTCAATACGTTCGAAAAGAGGCGGCTAAAGTATTTTATTCTAAGCTGAGAATCAATATCAGAAAGTGTTAAAGGCCTCGGTCAGAAGTTTTCCAACCGAGGCTTTTCTACAAGTTTCTATGCAAACCAGATGACGATAATGGCAGTGAGTATGAGCAGCAAGAGAGATAGGGTTCTGTAGTTTTTGTACCAAGGTAGTCCAACCAATTCTTTGGTCTCGTCTTGGTATATTCTCTTGCTCCAAATCATTCCTTCTAACTTCTCATCAGTCGGTGCTGGAGACATTGAACTGACCACCATGTTGATTACACACGCAATCACGAATAACACCGGCACGATGTATAAGAAGTGAACTCCCGTTTGATCTGTACTGATTCCTCCATAAGTCGCGAAGCAATAGGCAATCCAACCAAGGACCAGTAAATAGGAAAGTACCAAACTCCAGAAACCTCCATTGGCGTTAGATCTTCTGCTAAAGAGCCCTATTACAAAGGCGGCTACTATTGGAGGTGAAATAAAGCCGAGAATTTGCTGTAGGTAAGTCCATAATGATCGGAAAGTCTCGATCATTGGTGCCCAAGCTGCCGCGAGAATCACAAGAACCACAGTGGCTATTTGCCCAGCTCTTACTAAGCCTTTTGAACTGATACCTGGCTTAAGTTTTTGTACAAAGTCCATGGTGATCAGGGTAGAAGCAGAGTTTAAGGTTGCCGAAATACTAGATGACATTGCAGCCAATAGTCCAGCAATCACCAAACCCAGAATACCTGTTGGCAGTAGGGAGTAAATAAGTACTGGATAAGTCATGTTTGGACAGTCAGCCAAAGCACCACAAGTCTCAAAACCACCTTCCACAGGAATTTGATAATTCAAGAAACTGATATCTGTATCGGAGAATAATAGAATTGCCAAAACACCAGGAATTACCATGATGAATAGAACAGGCAGTTTCAATAAGCCAGCGAATATGGCACCCCATCGACCGTGGTTAAGGTCTTTTGCTGAAAGCACCCGCTGCACCATAAATTGATTATTCGCCCAGAAATAGAAACCTAAAAGAGGTACCCCTAGGAGTAGTCCAGGCCAAGGCATGGATTTATCAGAGGCCGGCCGTATGAGACTCAGTACCTCTCCAGAATCTTTTTCGATGGCCCCACTAGCGTGTAGGTTGTTGAGCCCATCTATCATGGCTCTCCACCCACCGACTTCGTTGAATGCAAAGTAGGTCACGAGAATTGAACCGAATATGAGGAGGACCGCCTGAATTACTTCAGTGTGTACCACTGACGAAAGGCCACCGGGAATGGTATAAGCTGCTGCCGCGAAGGCTAGCAATGCAATAATGATCCATGATGGCGTACCTGGAAATATGATTTTCAGAATGAGGTTACCTGCATAGAGACCAGAGGCAGTATCAATGATTACATTACCTACTATGGTAATTCCAGAAAAGAGGTATCGTGTTCTTGTATCATAACGCCTTTCAAGAAACTCAGGCATGGTATACACCTTGGATTTCAAGTAGAAGGGTAGAAAGAATATAGCGAATATGACAAGCACAACTGCTGCCATCCATTCATAGTTATAGACAGCCACATCGGTATTGAAGGCATCAGAGGTTAATCCGATGAGCGTATTACTACCTATGTTTGCCGCAAAGAGAGAGATCCCCACGATGGGCCAAGCCATATTTCGGCCTGCGAGAAAATAATCTTCAGAACTCTCTTGTTTTCCTTTACGGATGCCGTACCAAACGATTCCCACGAGGTACACGATGATTATCGTGTAATCACTCCATTCCAATCCAATATTGTCCATTAGTTGTTTTTAAGGTTGCCGAATCACCCAGGCATTTGCCTTGAGGAGACTTCGGTAAAAGCGCGTTTCAGTTTTGAAGCGAATAATGGGCGTTTTAGAGCCTTTCGCAACACATAATTATAAGCACTTCGAGGGGAAAATCATAGTTTTTGGCCATGAAAGCCAAGTGGCCAAAAACAGAAAAAGCCAGCAACATGTGCTGGCTTCAAAGTCTTTTTAGAAAGCCTATTGGTTGTTTTGGGCTAAACTTTCGTTTCTGATCTCCAATTTGTTTATCACAAAGTTGCCAAGCGCTTTTCCTTGTGTAACACCATTTGCAATGGCAGGCATGTAGTGGATACCTCCATACAGTCGGCTAATAGCAGCCTCTTCTGAAGCATCAATGAATGATGTAAATGATCTAACAGGTAGGCCATATTTAACTTCGGTGTCATCATCGAAAGCAAAGTTATCACCGAAAATAGAAGTTAATGCAACCGCAGCAGCATTGGAAATCACAGAGTGACCACTGGTATATTCTGGAAACGGTGGAGTCTGTAGTAACGGCAACCATTCTTCATCGATATGCTGATTGATTAGCGTTTCTGGACGAATAAGGTTACTTCTGAATTTCTCATCCCAGCAGCTGATAAAGCCATCGGCCAATGCGATTGAGGTCAAAGCGTATGCCTCGGCAGTCTTCATTGGTGCTGTTTCTTCCTTTTGACAAACAATCTTCACAATACCAATCCAGTGCCCACCAGGGGTGATTTTTTTAGTAGCCGCCATTACATGTCCAGTTACATTCATCACGTAAGGGTTGCAGTCCCAGAAAGAGGCAATTTCTTTTTGCTCTTCGGTCAAATTGTTTCCTACATCATAGACCTCCATTAGCTCTTTGTAAAAAAGGCTGTTCTTGGCCATATCAAAAGGAGTAGGTCTGATAGGAACGAACTGGTTCGCTGAGTCTATAGCGAAAGGTCTGATTTTAGTCCAGTGTGGCTCGATAGCTTCCATATAACCAGGAGGTGTTGGTTTCCATCGGGTAGGCTCGTCCGTAACAGTAAATTTTGGAAAGGTTCTGGTTTGCTTGTAATTATCTCCATCAGCCCAAGCCAAGATATGCTCTGCGACCTGGTCTCCATAAGCGACTGAGGCATCAAAGTAAGAACTTTTCACTCCTCTTCTAAGATCCTTGTAAAGCTCAGCCTTGTAGGTGTCAATTTTCTCTTCTGAAAATATGAGCTGCGTTCCAATTTTTAGGAAGGCTTCGAGTGCCGCCAATTCATAACTTACATTCTCAGTTGGTTTAGGAATGGCAGTCATATCTGTCAACTGACCAGCCAAGGCTTTGTACTCACTGTCATTCTGAGCAAGTATTTCGTACATGGCAATGCTTGGGTAAGCATAGATTCTGCTGGCTACAGGAGGAGAGAAAATATCATGAACAATCACCTCAGAAAGCTTCTCCATAGTGTCATGATAGACATCTGATGGAATAACGATCTCTTCTTTTCCTGAGTCACAAGAACTGATCAAGAATAGACTTATGATACAAATGGAAAAATACTTCTTCATTCTCTTTATCCTTTTCGCCTTCACAAAGTTAAGGAATGAAAAGTAAGATGAACAATTTATTGGCTGGCCTTTTTAATTAGTGGTATTCCTTCTGTCAAGTGAGCGAAGAAACAAAAATGAGCCCCCTTTACTGCTCTACTTGAACAGTGGCATCAGCTTCTGATTGTCAGGGTGATCAAAGAACTTATCGAACTCAAGAAAGTACCCTTCCGGATCGAAGCCAACAAAAGCCTTATATCTACCTCCTGGGCCTTCTTCAAATGCTCCTTCTCTCAGTTCAAAAGGTTTATTGGCTTGCACATATTGATACCAGCCATCGAGGTCTTCAATGATAAAAGACACAGTAACTCCTTTCTCTTCGGTGAACTTGTGCATGCCTCTTCGTTCATCCACTAGACCAATGAATCCAGTATCTGTAGCACGGTAGATTTTAGTCCAGCCTTGATCTGCTACCATCTCTAGTCCAAGGGTGTTTTCTGTGAAGCCTTGCATTGCCAATAAGTCTTTATAGTACAGCCAGGTGATCGCCCCATGGAAACTGAGCTGCTTGGCGTTGTAGTTTATGGCAGTTTCAATTTCTTCATTTTGTTCCAAATAAGGGACGAAGGCCTCATTTTCCTTATGCTGTTTGAACATCTCAAATTCCAGCAGATACCCCTCGGGGTCGATCGCCACAAAACCGTCATGAGGGCCACCTTCCTTGGGCTTATAGGTATATTTAATCTTAACACCTTGCTCCTGTAAGTAGGCATACCACTCTGGCAACTGATTGGTCAGCAGTGCCAGTGCCACCGTCTTCGGCTCATCTGCGCTGTGCATGCCTTTGGCAGCATCAACCAAGATGAAAAGGGCACTATCGGTGATTTTGATAATGCTGGCATTGTCGTATTCGGTGAGCAATTCAAGGCCTAGGGTTTTGGTGTAAAAGTCAGTGGCCTTTGCTAGGTCTTTATAGTATAGAAATACATTGGTAGCCTGAATATTAAAGTCATCTAAGGTTCTATACTCAGTGTTATCGGCCAAGAGTTTGTTGATTTTACGAGGAGAGTAACTCAATAACCTTCCAAACCTTCGTGAGATTTCCTGACGTTCGGCATGGTCATACTTACTTGATGAAATCAACTGGTTTTGACCCTTCTTCAACTGATCATAGGCATACTTGGTATTGCCTTGGTAGAGGAGGAGTACCTCTTTTCCTTCGGCAATGTCTTCCGGAAACAGGCTTGTCTTGATCAGATCTCTTTCTCTGTGAACAGAAACATTGTAAGCCGCGGCTGCTTCAACCGCCAGAGGATAAAACTTATCCATTTCGCTTGGAGTCATAGGTGAACTCAAAGCCAATTGTTTGACCCCTGAATTCACCAATTCTGAAAAGGCCGAGACGACACCGAGCTCTCGATCAAAACCTTCCTTTGGCTCACAAGAAACTAGGATTAACAATATACATAGTAGCGATAGAACCTTGGTCTTCATCTTTAGTCGTTTTGTGAGTTGTAGAATAATGGTGGATGTTTCTCATCGAAGTCAGTGACCTTCTGGTAGGCTTTGGCAAGCGCAAGAATACTGCCTTCATCGTAGAGATTACCAATGAATGTCATGCTGGTGGGCCTACCTCTTTTATCAAATCCTGTTGGTATGCTGACCACTGGATGGCCTGTGAGGTTGGTGATAAAAAGCTGCCTTCCCCTGAATGTTGGAGCTATGATAACATCATAGTCTTTAAAGAGTTGATGGATATCATCCATTAGTTGTCTCCTTTGGCGGTTTGCCTGTAAGTATTCAACGGCTGGAATCAATCGTGCCTGACGCAGTGAATTGGCTCTTGAACCATAGTGTTGTTCAACCATCTGATCCACCCCTTTTGATAAGACAAGATCATCAAAGAAGGCACCAGCTTCAGCCCTTAGTATTATATCGAATACATTATATGGGTAGTTTTTTGGCAGGCTGATAGGGTCTGGATTGACACCCATTTCTTTCAATACCTCAAGCTCAGCCCAGAGGTTCTTTCCTTGGTCCGAAGAATCTGCTTCTATGTCTTCTTTCAAATAAGCGACTTTCAAGTCGCTCGGCCTTTTATCTACCTGAGAAAAACCGATGTCATTGGTTGTTGGGTCTAGGGGATCCTTTCCGTATATCGCATTGAAAACAATCTCGGTGTCTTCAGCCGATCGGCACAGTGGACCGACTTTATCCATTGACCAGCTCAAACTCATTACACCATGCCTGCTTACTCTTCCGTAAGTTGGCCTCAGCCCTGTTACCCCATTTCTCGTTGCTGGTGATGTGATGGAACCAAGCGTTTCGGTACCGAGTGAAAAGGCTACTAATCCGGCAGATGTGGCCGAACCTGAACCTGCAGATGAACCACTAGCTCCTTGATTCAAATCCCAAGGGTTTTTAGTCTTTCCACCAAACCAAACATCTCCTCTGGCGAGTGATCCTGATACAAGCTTGGCGATGAGCACTGCGCCCTGTGCTTCTAGCTTTTTTACCACAGTGGAGGTGTAATTAATCATTTGATTTTTATAGGGAGCGGCACCCCAAGTAGTAGGGTAGCCTTCAACGGCCATAAGGTCTTTCACTCCGTATGGAATGCCGTGAAGTATACCTTTGTAGTTGCCAGAAGCAAGCTGTCTGTCTGCCTCGCGTGCCTGTTTCATGGCCAGTTCTTCGGTCACGGTAATCACACTTTGCAACTTAGCATCGTATTTTTTTATCCGATCGAGATAAATTTGAGTAAGCCGCTCGGACGAAAGCTTTTTGGACTTGATAAGACTCGCTAATTCTGGGATACTCATAAAAGCAATCTCCTCATCAGAGGATGGTAGCGCTATGTCTTCGGGAATGTCCCATTGATTGCCAGTGGGATTATTTTCTGGCATGGTATAGCCACTTGGGTGTGGGTCAAAGAGCAGAGCGGGGAATGTTTCGTTGTCAGTTTCGTATTTCCTGAGCGAGTCATAGCCTGTTTTATTCCTGCCAAGGTAACGGTACATGGTATTGACCGATTGTTTGTCAAAGTCCAAGCCGACCAGTTTCTGTCCGCTTTTCACATCTTTTTTTGAGAAATCAAACTCCTGACTTTTACAAGCTGAGAATAGAATAATGATAGAGAAGGTAAGAAGAGAAGCGAGAAGGTTTCGTGAGGTCATAGCATGCTCAATATAAGCATTGACTCGCAATTTGGGAGAAGTACTTTTTTTAGTTTGCTTTGAGAAGGATGGGCGGCTGGTTGTTTCTTACTGCAATAATCATTGCCTGCCCATTAATCATGATTCTACGTGCTGATCGATACTCTCCCCAAGTCTCGGGAGTATTCAAATGACTATCCGCTCTTGGCGTAAAAGTGCCATCGCCATTGCCCATCAATAGTGTTATTGGCTTGGCATCTGAACGGCCATAATCATTTCTGAAAGTGTAGTTATTGCCAAATACCAAAAGGTCCGGGTTGCCATCTTTGTTGAGGTCATTGACAGCAAAACCCATTGCGGTAGAGAATTGAGCCTCGTTTGCTAATGGCATGCCCTCAAACTTTCCATTTCCTTTATTGATAAAGACTTTTGAACTGAAGGAATAGGCACGCTTGACTATGGCGTCATTCGTAAAACCACCACCGAGCAAATCTGCTGGTCCCGTGATTTGCGCATAAGACTTATAGTCGGGATGAAGTTTTTTGATGCCGGCCATTTGCTTGATCAAGTCATCGCGTGTAGCGAAAGGTGATTCAATTCCTTTTTGGTAGTGAAAGACAAAAGGATCTGTTTGACCATTGTTGTCATAGTCTCTAAGGTATAGGCTTACGGGTTGTTCTTCAGTCGCTTTCAGCTTATTGTTTAAACCCAAATTACCCGCTAGAATATCCAGGAGGCCATCATTGTTAATGTCTGCCACTTTTAGGCTGTACCACCAGCCATTAGATCCTTCAAAAGCCTCCAATGACGCAGCGCTGAAGACTCCGCTACCATCATTTTCATAGAGATGAATGGGTGTCCATTCGCCAGCGACCAGCAAATCCTGATCACCATCTTGGTCATAGTCTATCCACTGAGATGCATTGAGCATTCCCATGGTTTCGCTGCCAGAGATTCGAGTGGTGATCTCATTCTTGAAAAGTCCTCTTCCATTATTAATAAGCAGGTACTGCTGTGGATTTTTGCCATAGGCACCTGAGACAATATTGGAACCTACAAATACATCTAAATCGCCATCACCGTCAATATCCGTAATGGCAATGGTTTTTCCTTGTGATCCGATTTGAGGTAAAGCAGGAGGAGAAAATCTAAAATTCCCTCGGCCATCATTGAGATAGAGTCTGTCATATGAGAACAGCTGGCCTTCTTCAGACTCATTACCGCCTGTGCTGACATATAGGTCTTGGTCACCATCATTATCCGCATCAAAAAATTCTGCGGCAATGTCTTCAGCTTTTGCCAATTGGTTGAAAATAGGAGAGGCTTGAGGAGAGAACGTTCCGCTGGTTTGTTGAATCCATAACTCACCGGCTTGATCTCTTGCACCTCCGAAATAGACATCATCTAAACCATCTTGATTGACGTCAGCGACAGCGAGGGCTGGTCCTTCGTGATTGAACTGCCGTGGAATAAGGTATTCACGATCGAAATCAGTGAAAGCATCTTCTTTGTGTTCAAATCCAAAAGGGTTAGCCAAGGGGCTTAGTAAAGCCTGCTTTTCTTCTTTACTCTTACTCGTATCTAACTTGGCATTTTCATAATCTATTGTCAGTGTTTGATTGATGCCTTGATTGGTCATCCGCTGAATTTTGCCATCAGGCCAGATTACTGTCAGCTCGTTAATGGATTTTGCCTTACCAAGGCCAAAATGTAAGCTGGGAGCAATGCTTGATTGAAAACCTCTGCTATTGAAATTTTCTCGTGTTATTGACTGGTCACCCAGTTTCAATGTGACCTTTGTGCCTATGCCAAAGGGGTTGAGGGAAGGCCCTTTGAAGGATACTTTCAAATAGGCATTCTCTTTAGATAAGTTCTCGTAGATAAAGGCTTCTTGCTCAATGTTGTTGATGATGAGTTCAAGATCACCGTCATTGTCTAGATCGGCATAGGCCGAACCATTTGAATAGGAAGGTTGATTGAGCCCCCATGCATCGGCAACATCCTCAACTTCGAACCCGCCATGATTTCGGCCGGCATAATTTGGAATCTTAACGGTAGGCAAAGTTTCAACCAAGAACTCCTCTAGTTCGTCCTGGCTTCGCTGCCTTACGTCATTTGATGTGGATTGATAGTTGAGATAATCTAGGTCATTAGGCCGTTTGTAGATACCATTGGTGATATGAATATCCTGAAAGCCATCATTGTCCATGTCAAAGATTAATGGGGACCAACTCCAATCCGAGGCATAGTTATTGGTAAAAAGGCTAAGGTCCGAAAATTGCCCGTTTCCCAAATTTCTTTGAAGGGTATTGCGCACATATTGATGGCCGTAACCATAACCTAATTTTATTTTATAGACCTCCGATTTATCCTCTACTACCGATCTTTTCCAGATTTCTGGGTCCGAAGGCAACATGTCTGTGGTGATGATTTCCCCTAAACCATCATTGTCCAAATCAGCAATGTCGTTGCCCATTGAGAATCGGCTGGTATGCGCTATTCTTTGTTCTAGCTCCTCCTTGAATGTTCCATCTTTTTGGTTGATATACAGATAGTCATTTTCCGTAAAGTCATTCGATATATAGATATCGGGCCAGTGGTCCCCGTTGATATCACTAACGGCCAGCCCTAAACCGAAGCCAATTGCACTTGAATAGATTCCGGTTTGATCGGTAACATCCAAAAACCCCAATTGGCCCTGAGCCGCTTGGTTTTGGAAAAACCTATCGCCTCCAGACTCCGGCTTGTAACGCGTACTGGCTTCAGAGAAAACAGCTGGATTCTTAATGGAATGGCTGAGGAGGTACATGTCCAAGTCTCCATCTTTATCATAGTCAAAGAAGGCCGCTTGCGTAGAAAACCCCTTGAAAGCTAAGCCATATTGCTCAGCAGATTCAGTGAAGGTATTGTCCCCATTATTGATAAAAAGTTCGTTTTGGCCCTGTGCATCTTTGTAGTCGCCTACTTGAGATACATAAATGTCTAAAAGGCCATCGGCATTTACGTCAGCCATAGTCACACCAGTGGACCAAGTGCCTTTACCGGCAAGTCCTGAAGCTTCGGTGATATCTTCGAATTGAAGGTTCCCTTTGTTAAGGTAGAGCTTGTTGGAGGATTGGTTCGAAGTGAAAAAGATATCGACCAGACCATCGTTGTTAATATCTCCTGTGGCTACCCCTCCACCATTATAGAAGTAGAGGTATTCTAGAATATTGAAGTCGGCTGATGAAGTCACAACATTCTTAAAAACCACACCAGACTCTTCCGCTGGGAGCAGCCTAAACATAGGTTCCGACTTATCATCAGAACAGCCGAATAGAAGAATGGGCAAGAGAAAGATGGAGTACTTAATGCGCATTGGCCTAGAACTTATAGGCTTTAAGAGCTTCGTTATTCATAGCAATCAGTAGTACATTTTGACCATCGATTTTACGAATCAAGAAATCCCTTACTTCACCTTCAATGGATAGTCCTGTTATCCACTTTGACATGGCAGAGAAGCCACCTTTTCCATCACCGATTAGTAAGATGCCATGGTTGGCATCATATCGTCCGGCCTGAGGCTTTACGCGGTGCTGATTACCTCCTAACAGTATATCCACGGCACCATCACCATTGAAGTCTGCGGTGCTGATGGCGTAAGTTGGGGCAAGCTGTGCCTCTATTGGTAGGGCACTTATACTGAAGGTTCCGTCACCGTTATTAATCATGACAGATGTTGCCAAATGGGTAGCTTCGGAAACGATAGCCTTCTCAAGCTGAGCAGGAGAGAAGATGTCTTCCATCGTTTGATCATTGAAAGCTTCATATTTGAGGTAGCGTTTCTTAATCTCAGGAATTTGCATCTGAAGTTCATGCTTCAAGGTGTAGGGCAGGTTTTTACCATTAATTACTCTTGTAAAGATCTGTTCTGGGCTGCCGTTCTGGTCAAAGTCATTGACGTATAGTCTAATCGGTTCCGAGGTGGAAGCTTTGAATCGAGAGTTGAGGCCATGATTTCCAAGAATGAAATCCATGTCACCATCTCCATCAAGATCACGGGCCTCAATACGGTGATACCAGCCTTTGAATGCAGAGGTGCCTGCTGTTGATGAGATGTTGGTAAGCTTACCGTCCTTATTTTCAAATACTATTGGATTCATCCATTCACCAACCACAATCAAGTCTTCATCATTGTCATTGTCAAAGTCATTCCAAATGGCATCTGTAACCATACCCAGATCATTTAATTCTGGTGCAATGTCCTTTGTAGCATCTGTAAAACCTCCTTTTTGATTATTGAGATAGACATAGCTTGGCGCAGGAACCCCATAGAGGAAAGGTCGAAGCCTAGAGCCAACGAATAGGTCTAGATAACCGTCCCCATTGATATCACTGGTCGCTACCGTACCCGTACTCCAGGTATTGGCATTGAGAATTGGGTCACTGAGCTTGCTGAAACTGCCTTTTCCATTATTCAGGTAAAGGCGGTCAATGAATTGCATAGAGCCCAGACCAAATTCATTACCACCACTGGCTACGTAAAGATCCTGATCACCGTCATTATCAAAGTCGAAAAAGAGTGCATCAGCATCCTCTGAAAGCTCATCTGATTTGATATCTTCTTGCTTTGTTTCTCGATATGAGCCGTTAGCACTTTGGATGTACATTGAACCTGCCTCTCCTTTGGCTCCACCGATGTACAAGTCTTCGAGGCCATCACCATTGACGTCTGCTGAGGCTAGCCTTGGCCCTTCATTTGAAACCATGTGATATGTCAGACGATCACGATCGAAATCGATGTAAGTACTTTCTTTGTGGGTAAAAGCTAGGACATCACTGGCATCTATTTGGGTAAAAACAAAGTCAGCTTTTTCCTCTAACTGTTGTGAAGGCTCAGTCGCATCTTCCCAACTAAGCGTGAGCGTTTGATTGGTCGGCACGTCTTTCATAGATGTCACTTTACCATCTGGCCAGGTAACATCTATCAAGGCAACAGTTTGAAGATTACCCAAGCCGATGTTCGGTCTAGCGTCAACAGTAGATTGAAAACCTCTGATAGGGACTTGCTCTATGTAAAATTGTTGATCATCCCCTAAGACTCGAATTTTTGTTCCGATTGCGAAGGTGTTTTGGCCTTTTCCCTTCAGGTCAAACTTTAAATAGCGATTGCCGACAAGTTGCTCGCTGGCTTTATTCTCAAAGATGTTGGCCACCGCGTTGACATTATTAACCACTAAGTCTAAGTCTCCGTCATTGTCCAAATCCCCATAAGCAGATCCATTTGAATGGACAGGTTCTCCAAGCCCCCACTTTTGCGCTTGGTTAGTAAACTGCAAGTTGCCTGAGTTTTTGTAAGCGTAATTAGGGATAGGAGTGACGGGTATTGGATCAATTAGACTTTTGTAATTCACACCATCTTGGTTGATCACATTGACTTTGGTGTCATTGTCATCAGCAAAATTGAGATAGTCTAAGTCTGTAATGTCTTGATAGATTCCGTTGGCTACGAAAAGATCCTTAAGCCCATCGTTGTCCATATCAAAGAATAGTGCTCCCCAACTCCAGTCAGTGGCTTCAACGCCTGCCAAACGGCCTATTTCAGTGTAAGTCCCATCACCATTGTTCATGTGGAGCATATTGCGAATGAATTGATGATGATAGCCGTTTTGGACACCATAATTGTATCGGTCCCAGCTTTCGAAAGTTGTAACCTGCTTTAGCCTCTGATCTGGCTCAGGTAACATGTCTGTCACGAAAATGTCTGGGTTACCATCGTTATTAATGTCCGCCATATCAGCACCCATGGATGCCTGACTTATGGAACGCATGCTCGACTCTAATACTTCGTCAAATGTCCCATCTCCTTGGTTGATGTAGAGGTAGTCTCTTTCGAAAAAGTCGTTTGATATAAAGATGTCTAGCCAGTTGTCGGCATTGACGTCACCCACCGTTACACCAAGTCCAAAACCTATGATACTTCCATAAATGCCGGCATCTTCGCTCACATCCGTAAACTTGCCATTATCGTTTCTGTAGAGTTTGTCACCTCCAACAGCATCTCTAATTGGTCTTTCGTTCTTTTGAAGGTTAAAACTTCCGATCGCCTTATACGAGTTGTTCAATAGATAGGCATCTAAGTCTCCATCGCGGTCATAATCAAAGAAGGCCGCATGGGTAGAAAAGCCTTTGTCGGCCAGCCCATAAGCCTCCGCGCTTTCGGTAAATGTGCCGTTGCCATTATTGATGAATAGTTCGTTTTGTTTGTCATCCCCAGAGATATCTCCAGAGTTGCAAACATAGATATCGAGGAGGCCATCACCATTGATATCGGCCATACTCACCCCAGTACTCCATGCCTTTTGCCCCGAAACACCTGCTTGATCAGTGATGTCTTCGAACTTTAGGTTTCCGAGGTTTTTATAAAGCTTGTTTGATACTCTGTTGCCAGTGAAATAGATGTCTACAAGGCCATCGTTGTCAATATCGCCTAAGGCAACACCTCCACCATTGTAAAAATTTCGGTAGGTATAAATATTGAATTCTTCATCAAACACGAGTTCGTTTTCGAATGAAACGCCTGAATCATTGGCTTCAAGTTTATTAAAAAGAGTGGGGCCTGAAGCGTCAGGTGTGGAGCATGCCACGGTCAATATAATCAGGCCAAAAAGTGAAGTTTTGATAGCGTTCATAATGCGTATTAGGACTTTTCGCTATTGATCTCGTTCAGTTTAACTAGGTCGGTGAAAATGACAGATACTGACGAAATACTCTGTCTATAGACCCTTATGCGTCTATTGCCATCTACTTTTACCCAGACGGTTTTAGAACCATCATCATTGACCATTTTTATAAAGCCTTCGCCATACCATGACTCTAATACACTTATTACATCTTCGATTAAGTTATCAACCGAGAGTTCTTCGTTCCAGAGCGCCCAGTTGTCATATTTAAATTCCACTGGCATTTCGAAGATTTTTCCGTCCACAAACTTTGGATAGAAGTGCATAGAGGTTTTTTCCTCGAAGAATTCGCTCGCATCGTACTTAATCTGATTACCCACTCCATTCGTCAATAGACCCTTCTTATTCATCTCCCAGCAGTGCACGAAGAAATCCTTAGACTCCATTTGAAGGCTAATACCTAAATAAAGACTGTCTTGACGCACATTGGTGCTCAATTCGGACTCTACAAGCTTTTGATATTCAGATTTTCTGGTACAGCTAGTAGATAGTCCTACCAGTATTAAAATCATTAAGCTGACACTTATCGATCGACTATTCATTTATTGCTTTTTTGTAGGCAAGGCTGTTTTCGTTGCTTCTTACAAAGAGGAAGACCTCTTCACCTTTTACCTTGATTTTTTTGATTTGACGCGTATCATTTCGCACTAGAATACCAGATTCAGATGGCTTTAGCGCTTTGAAATTCTCATTGCCAATATTGAGTAAAGTTAAGCCATATGAACCATTATTGATACCCATTTCAGGCTTCATTCGCGTTTGGTTACCTCCTATGATTAAGTCAATTAGCCCATCTTGGTTGATATCTTCTGGAAGGATGCTGAAAACCTGAGAGAATTGTGCTTCGGCAGGAAGTGGCGACTGTCTAAAACTGCCATCTGACTCTTGATAAAATATGCTTGTTCGGAGTTCCTGAACATTGCTTTTGATGGAATTACCCAATGTCTCTTTATCGAAGAGGTCTTCTATGGTTTGGTCTTTATAGCTTTCATGTTTGACATATTTCTTCCTTAATCCAGGTAGCTGTTTAACCAAATCTGGAAGCAACACGATCGGATAGCTTATATCGCCCTCATATTGCGTTATGATTTGCTCTATGCTGCCGTTTTGATCGAAGTCATTGACGTACATCGAAAGGGGGTGTTCAGTGTCGGCCTTAAGTCTACTATTGAGTCCATGGTTACCGGCAATAATATCGATTAGTCCATCATTGTTCATATCGGCAACAGCGAGGCTATGCCAAAGGCCACTGGTGTTGGGAAGCTCATTTACTTCAAAAGCTCCACCATTATTCTTGAAAATCTTGACGTTCATCCATTCGCCTGCTACTACCACATCCGCGTCACCGTCATTATCAATGTCAGTGACGATTCCAGCGGTCATCATGCCAATATTTTTGAAGGCAGGGTTGTCTTTGATTTCACTAAATACCTGATCCCTATTTTCGTAGAGATGAATACTTCCAGGTATGCCGTAGGCAAAAGGCGTGCTGCGCGTGCCTGAGATTAAATCCATATCGCCATCACCATCAAAATCTAGAGGCTTAAGAAAAGCAGAACTTTCACTGACCGATTGAAATTGCGTCCATGGTATGCGTTTGAAAGCGCCCGTTCCATCATTTTCATAAATTCTATCTTGAAGCACTGGGTCCATTGCACCATACTCATAGCCACCACTAGCAACGATCAGGTCTAAGTCGCCATCTGCATCTATATCAACAAAAGAGGCATCAACATCTTCTGACAAAAGGTCCTCGTTCATGGTTTTAAGACTGAATGTTCCGTCTGCTTTTTGGATATTGAGCTTTGCAGAAAGGCCTTTGGCCCCACCGATGAATACATCATCTAGGCCGTCTCCATTCACATCTCCTACAGCCAGAGCTGGTCCTTCATTAGAACTCATTTGAAAGAGTAATCTATCTCTATCGAAATCTGAGAATTCATTTTCCTTATGGGAGAAACCACCTGTTAAGCTGGTTTTGGTAAAGAATGATGGCTTTTGTGAAATAGCTTTTGGACTCTTCGCTTCGAGTTCCTTTTTGGACAATACAATCTTTTGGTCAGCTTCCAAGTTTGTGATTTCCGATTGAGAGTCGTCTGGCCATGTGATTTCAATGCGATCTACTTTTGTCTGATCGCCCAATCCATAATGAAGAATATGGTCCATCGAAGACATGTACCCTTTAACAGGATGATATTCTTTTACCTGCTTCAGTTCTCCTGAGTACAATGTGACCCTAGTACCAAAAAGTTGATAAGCTTCCTTGGTCTCAAAGGCAATTTCTAGATAATGGTTCTCCGTTGTTTCACTACTCAGGTTCTTATAGACCGATGCTGGGCTGTTGATATTGTTGACGATCAAATCCAGATCTCCATCGTTATCCAGGTCTCCATATGCGGCTCCATTCGAAAAGGCTTTGTCGGTTAACCCCGTAGGAATGGCTTTGTCCTCAAACTGAAAGTCTCCTTGATTTTGGAAGAGATGATTTGCGAGGGGAACTGATGGTATGGCATCTAGTAGCTTGGTGACAACTAAACTGTCAGCGCGGTATTGTTCAAAGAGGAGGGTGTTGTTAGCATAGAAGTTGATGTAGTCTTGATCGGTAAGATCTTTTACCACACCATTGGCAACGAAAATATCTGACTTTCCATCATTGTCATAGTCGAACATAAGTGCTCCCCAGCTCCAGTCTGTGGCATGTACTCCTGCTTGTCGACTAATCTCACTGAAGACCACCTCTGTGTTTTTTTCAGGATTGACTCCTAAGTTTTGTTGTAGGGTATTTCGTGTAAACTGATGGTGATAACCGCTGTTAATATTTGCTTGGTATTTGTCCCAGCTTTCAAAAAGCGTTTTGGTTTTGACCCTCTCTTGTGTAGCGGGAAGCATTTCGGTGACATAGATCTCAGGATAGCCATCATCATTTAAGTCAGTGATGTCAGCTCCCATTGAGCCCATACTTGTTTCCGAAATCATTTGCTCCAATGATTCTGAAAAAGTACCGTCTTGGTTATTGAGATAGAGATAATCTCTTTCAAAAAAATCATTGGATACGAATAAGTCAGGCCAGTTATCTTGATTTACATCGGCCACTGTGACGCCCAGGCCAAAACCGATAGAGCTCCCATATATGCCTGCTTCCTCACTTACATCCGTGAATTTTTCACCGTCATTCCGATAGAGTTTGTTCCCTCCATTGGGATCACGTTCTTCTCTTTGGCCCTTTCGTAGGTCGTAGCCTCCTACTGATCTCGTGCTATTGTTTAACAAGTAGAAGTCGAGATCACCATCACGATCGTAATCGAAAAATGCAGCATGAATAGAAAGGCCAATTTCATCAACGCCATAATCCTTTGCCTTGTCCGTAAAGGTTAAATCTCCATTGTTAATGAATAACTGGTTGTATCTCTTTTCTCCTTCTAGCGGCCCTGATTTGCAAACGAATATGTCAAGAAGCCCATCTCCGTTAACGTCAGCCATGGAGACCCCTGATGACCAAACATTTTGGCAAGCTACACCGGCACTTTCGGTAATGTCTTCGAATTGAAAATTGCCTTTGTTCAGAAAGAGCTTATTGTCTACCAGATTACCTGAGAAATAAATATCGGTGAGGCCATCATTGTTGATGTCGCCTAGTGATACTCCGGCTCCGTTGTAGAAATTTTTGTAGGTATAGGCATTGAGTTGTTCATCGTATTCCAGATGATTTTCGAAATCTATTCCTGATTCTGAAGGATTAATTTTTTTAAATAGGGGTGTGTTCTCAGTTGGTGTTTCGCAACTAATGACAATGAAGGTAATCGTACTTAATATGTAGACTTTTAACCTATTAGGCATCTTACAAAGATGTAAAATATAGAGCAAAAAAGGCCCCGATTAATCGGGGCCTTTTTCAATGATTATGATAAAGTAATCCTAGTTATATCCAGGGTTCTGTTGTAAGTCAGGGTTTGCATCTCTCTGAATCTGTGGAATTGGGAAGATATTCACAGATGGGTTAGACGCGTCTTTTTCCCACCATGCATCATTATACTTTCCGAATCTAATCAGGTCAGATCTTCTGTAACCTTCGGCAAACATTTCTCTACCTCTTTCGGCAAGAAGAATGTCGTCAGTTAACATAGCAAGGTCGGCAATGCCAGCTCTTGATCTAATTTGATTAACGTAAGTCAAAGCACCAGCTGAGTTACCTTGTCTGTGCATTACTTCTGCTTTCATCAATAGTATGTCACCATATCTGAAAATTGGGAAGTCATTGCTCAAGTTAGGTGTAGCACCAACTCTGTATTCGAACTTAGCTACTCTAACACCAGCTTGTCTCAATGAGTTAGGAGCTAACTCGTTGATTTCTGGAGTAAAGTTCAATCCAGGACCATCAGGGTCAGCCGGCTCAGCATTGTCATCTGTCAAAGGACTACCATCTAATGCGAACTGAGGACCAGCAAGGAAACTGTTTCTTCTTGCATCAGTTGCCTCGTACGCATTGTAGAACTCTTCTAGAGAAGCATATCCATTCCAAGGAGAATCTTGAAGGTCAAACGTTGCTTGAGTCTGGTAGTGACCAGTCATCTGAGCAATGTTGAAACCACCTGCATTGTTCTCATCATAAGGCAATGTCAAGATGTTCTCACTTGAATTTTCGTTGTTAGTCACGAAGTTCGAGAAGAAGTTGTTCTCTAAACTGAATACACCACCATTGATGATAAGATCAATCTGAGTTTCAGCATCAGCCCATCTTGCGCTTCCAGTATACACTTCAGCATTCAAGTAAAGCTTAGCTAAGATTGCACGTGCAGACCACTGATTTAAAGTGGTTTTTGTGTTATCAGTAGAAAGCTCTGAGATGTTATCAAGAACAGAGTTTTCTATGAAAGTGAAAACATCAGCTCTAGTACGAGTCGGAGGCGTTGGGTCTGTGTCAGTCTCCAATACAATTGGAACATTACCATATGCGTCAATTAACCAAAGGTAAACTAAGGCACGTAGGATTCGAAGCTCAGCCACAAGAGCCGTAACGTTCGGGTTCTGCTGAATCAAAAGGTTCACATCACCAATTGCGGTGTAGCAGTATGCCCAAGCGTTATTTACTGATTGCTCATTAGCATTGTACTGATGTCTGTGCATTCTTAGCCACTGACCACCATCTTCCCAGTCAGCTCCTTTATGGGCAATTGCCATTTCATCTGAAGCTACTTCATGCATTGACCATAGAGAGTTATGACCTCCCCATGTTCCAATGATACGTTGATAAGCAGAAGCTTTCAACACATCAATTAGCGCAGGTTCCGTGCTATTTGCGAGTTCCTCTGGAGTTACACCATCGAAAATTTCCTGCACCGGTTCCTCACAAGCCGCTGCTACAAAAAGTAGCGCTACAGCAAGAATTGTCGTTTTAGTATATCTAATCATTTCTTCTATTATTTAATATTCAATTTTACACCGAGTGTAAATGATCTTGTAGGAATAAAAGTGTTTCTTCTTTCAAGACCTGGAACCAGTGGGTTACCACCGTCAGTGTATCTTACTTCAGGATCTAAACCTGTGTAGTTTGTAATTGTGAACAAGTTCTGTGCAGCGAAGTACACGTTAATGTTCTCAACCCACTCAGAGTTAGAAGGTACTCTATAACCTAACTGCAAGTTATCTAGTCTGATGAACGTTGCATCCTCTATGTAAAGATCAGAGAAGGTAGGTGACGCACTCACGACAGGAGTTTTGTCAGTTACTACACTATTCCAAGCACTTGTACTAGCATCTTGGTTTTCGTAGAAACTTCTGAAAGAGTTATAAAGGTCGTGACCGATACTACCTCTTAAGAAGAAGCTGAAGTCCCAGTTATTATATCTGAACGAGTTATTGATACCGAAGTCAGCATCAGGAAGAGCGTTACCAATTACTGCTAAATCATCAAGAGCAAAGTCGGCAGCAGAAGAACCTCTCACACCGTTTGCATCTTCTAGCACATATTGGCCATTCTCATCAATTCCGATGAATTTAGCACCTACAAAGTTACCAAGTGTCTCACCCACAGTGTTAAGAATAATCTGTGTGTTGTTCTGACCTGGAGAACCTAAGTTACCACCACGTAAATCATCAAAACCTAAACCATCACCAATAGATAGTTTCTCAATTGTTGTTTTGTCGTAGATAGTGAAGTTGAATGAAGGAGTCCAAGATACTTGGCCAATTTTCAAACCGTTATATGAAGCAGCAAATTCGAAACCAGCAGATCTAAGATCAGCAAGGTTTACCCATGTAGAACCTACAGTGTTAAAGTTTCCTGCATCAAATGGGTTAGGCGCTCCGATTGGCACTGGAATGTTGAAAATAAGATCTTCAATATTTCTAGTGTAGTAATCAGTAGTACCAGTGATTTTTCCATCAAGGATCGCGAAATCAAAACCAATGTTGAATTCCTTTTTAGTTTCCCACTTCAAAGTAGGGTTAGGATTCTGTGCTTGTCTTGGAGCGATGAACTGGTCATCAGCAGTGTTTGCATCACCATCTAAGTCAATTCTACCACCGTTTCTGATAACAGGAAGTGCTAGGTCAGCAGATGGAGGAAGTGCTCCAGTAATACCATATGAAACTCTGAATTTCAATTGTGATATCGGACCTAAGTCAGCAATCTCAGTTAGCTCAGCACCTGCTGATATCGCTGGGAAGTAACCTGTCTTTTCGTTGTCACCAAACCCTGAGTAAGACTCAGAACGCACACTAGCAGAAATGAAGTAGGTGCCTTTGAAGTTAAGGTTAGCTCTGAAGAAGGCTGAGTTCAATACGTTAGCATTCTTATAAGAGTAATAGTTAGTACCAGGACCAGTTGCTAATGCACCAGCGCCTAAGTTATTAGCTCCGAAAGAATCGAATAAGAACTGACGTGTTTGAAGACCGAAACCCTCACTTGTGATTTCCTGACGCTCAGCACCAATTAGGAATGTTGCATCAAGGCCATCAGCTAGTTCAGTGTTGTAGTTCAATGTACCAGTGATGATTTCAGTGAATCTATCATCAGTAGATCTACCAGCGACACCGCCAAATGGTCCACCAAAGTCAAAATCAGACTTAGACCAAACATTGCTGTTCAAGCCAGTGAATCTATCTTGGTTGTATTGTAAAGCAACTGTCAAGTTATCAGTAATGTCAAACTCACCTCTGAATGAAGCTAAGATTGTCTTGTTAGTACCACTGAAGTTTTGCTCTCTTCTTAATGCTTCAGGGTTAAAGAAGTCAGAAGAAGCTAAAGTCTGGAAGTAACCTCCCAAGCTATTCTGGCTTAAAGTACCATCGTCAAATATTGGAGCAGTAGGATTGTAAGTCAATGCGAAATCGAACAGGTTGTTGTTCTTAGCACCGAAAGATCCATTAGTAATGTTAATGTTAGCAGTTAATCTTAAACGATCGTTGATCGCGTTGTGCGTAACATTAAGTCGAGTGTTAAGTCTTTCATTTTTGAAACCCTTAACAATACCTTCGTTGTTTCTGTAGTTAACAGAAGCTCGGTAAGAAGTACCTCCCATAGATCCGCTTAAGCTTACGTTAGTAGCATAAGAGAATGCGTCTTGAGTAATTACATCTACCCAGTCAGTGTTAGATCCAAAGTCAGTACCACCTCTTGTGAGGAATTCGTCTCTTCCGAGAACACTGATTTTGTTTAACACTTTAGAATCGATAGTAGCGAAAGTGTTAACAGAGATATTTGTTACGCCTTCACCAGAGTTTCCTTTAGTAGTAGTAATAAGGATAACACCAGAAGATCCTCTAGCACCGTAAATCGCAGCAGCCGAACCATCTTTCAAGACATCTATAGATGCAATGTCATTCGGGTCAACGTTACCAAGGTCTGCACCAGGCACACCATCAAGAACGATAAGTGGAGCTTGGTTACCACCGAAAGTAGAGATACCTCTTAAACGGATATTGAAACCGCCATTCGGGTCACCACCTGGTCTTGTGATTGATAGACCTGCAACTTTACCTTGAAGTAACTGGGTAGGATTTGAAATGTTACCGCTGTTGAAATCTTCAGGTTTAATGCTGGCTACAGCACTTGTGATCTCTTTCTTTTCTTGAGATCCATAACCCACAACTACGATTTCGTCTAGTTCAGCGTAGTCTGGTTGTAACACTACATTAATAGTGCTTTGTGTACCCACTAGAATTTCTTGTGCGATATAACCCACAAAAGAGAAAACTAGTGTTTCGTTGGCCGCTACTTGAATAGAGAAAGTACCATCTAAATTGGTAGCCTCTCCTCTAGTAGTGCCTTTAACCGTTACGTTTACACGCGGGATGCCTAAGCCGTCATCCCCTCCTGTAACCGTACCGGTAACGGTCTTTGTTTGAGCCAGTAGTGCCCCTTGGAAACCCACTGACATAACAAGTAGGATTAGTAAAAACTTTTTCATACAATCATTTTTAATTTACTTGATTTAAGGCCGAATTCGGCCAAAAAAGTGCAATCGAATGCTTAAAGTACTATTACTGAGGGGTAAATCATAGTCGACTTAACCTAAAATTAACGCAAACGTTTGCAGTAAATCGCGATTTTCGCACAGTAAACAGGGAATTGGTTTTTCTAACTCTCAGGTTGGCAGCTTCATATTATGCCCATGTTAATTGATACTTGAGCACCTGTTTCCCTCAAAAAATGATCAAGATTTTAAGCCCAAAATCCTTCACTATAGACCCCTTAAATTATGGTTAGATTGAGAATAATTTGTGCTGTTGCATAGGATGTCTAATTTCGACTCCTAAACGATTTTATAATGGACTGGAAAGTGCTCTTGAATAGCGGGGAATCTCATCAAAAGAATACCGATCGTTCGGTGTTTGACCGAGACTTTGACCGAATAATATTCTCACATCCTTTTAGAAAACTGCAGGACAAAACTCAAGTTCACCCACTTCCCGAACATGATTTTGTACACAATCGTTTGACGCATAGCCTTGAAGTTTCGAGCGTTGGTAGGTCCCTTGGTAGGTCTGTAGGAGCGGTTATTTTGCAAAGACACCCTGAATTAGAGCCTTACTTCAATGCAAACGATTTTGGTTTGATTACAGCTTCTGCTTCCTTGGCTCACGACATCGGAAACCCACCCTTTGGGCATTCAGGAGAAGATGCCATCTCGGATTACTTCGTCACTAATAAGGATATACTAGAATCGGACTTCACTGAGCAGCAATGGTTTGACTTGATCAACTTTGAGGGCAACGCACAAGGTTTTCGATTGCTCAATAAATCGGGTTATCAGGGATTAAGGCTTACCAAGCCTACTCTTGCTGCATTTACAAAATATCCTAGACCTTCAAAGGTAGCCGACCAGTTTAAGCCGAGACGGAGTCAGAAGAAATATGGATTTTATCACTCCGAGGCTGAAATATTCGACTCATTGGCTAAAGACCTTCAATTGCACCAACTAGCTGATGCGCAATGGTGTCGACATCCACTGGCATTCCTGGTGGAAGCCGCGGATGATATATGTTACCATATCATCGATTTGGAAGATGGTTGTAACCTTGGTTTGATTAGTCATCAGGATACGGTAGACCTTTATGAACAAGTAATTGGATCAAAATTCGATGCCGCCAAATTAAGTACCATTAAGAGCAAGGCGGAGCAAATTTCTCTACTCAGGGCAATGAGTATAGGCGAACTTATCAAGCAGAGTGTCGAACATTTTCTTGCCAATGAAGAGGGGATTCTGTCTGGCGACTATGACATTTCTCTCACTGACGATATACGAGCCACTTCAGCGCTTGAAGAGATTAAGAATGTATCTGTCCAAAAAATATATCGCGCTCAGCACGTAGTTGAAATCGAGGCAGCAGGGTTTAATGTATTGAATGGGCTCTTAGAGTCCTTTGTGCCAGCAGTGCTCACCAAGACTAAAATGTCTAAAAAGCAATCTGTCGCATTTAGACTGCTCCCAGAAGATTTGAAGGCAGAAATCGAAGCCTCTGACGATCAATACACAGCTTTGCGCGCTTTGCTGGACTACATTTCTGGCCTTACAGATTCAAATGCTATGAGCCTATACAGAAAATTAATGGGTATATCCTTACCAAGTATGCGATAGCCAATTTGGAGCTATTAATAAGAAGGCTTTCGAATATGATAGAAAGGGGAAAATATTACCTTTGTCATCTTGTTCGAAAATGTGGTCTAAACTCCCCCATATTGTACTGAAACACAGGCTTATATTGATCATCTCGATCTTCCTGTTTACTGCCTTCATGGGTTATCAGGCAAGGAATGTCAAGATGGCATTCAACTTCAACACCGCTGTACCAAGCACGGATGAGAGCTATCGCTATTTCCAGAATTTCAAAGAAAAGTTCGGAGAGGATGGAAATATCCTTGTAGTTGGTGCAAAGGATAGCTCATTATTTCAGCTAGAGAACTTCAATAAATACAAGGAATTAAGCGAAACGATTGCAGATCTTGAAGGTATCAGCAACGTTATCTCACTTCCTGCATTGCAAAAGATTGTCAAGAATCAGGATAATCGAAGTTTCGATTTGCAGCCTCTGATGACAGAGTCTCCGAAGAGTCAAGAAGAGTTGAATGGCTTGCTACAAGAAGCTGTGGGTTTAAAGTTTTATGCCGGACAGTTGCTCAACCCTGATAATGGAGCAACCCTGATCCTTGTGAATATGGAACGGGAAGTACTTAACTCGGCAGGCCGAAATGATGTTGTCAACGAGATCAAGCGGATAGGAGAAGAATTTGCTGCTGAGACAGGTATCGATCTTCACTATTCAGGAATGCCTTTTGTGCGGACCATCATGCAGCAGAAGACGAATAAAGAGTTGAGGCTCTTCATCGTATTGTCCTTAAGCATCACTGCAATCATTCTGTTTCTTTTCTTCCGGTCTTTCACTTCAGTGTTTGTGCCACTGATTGTTATCAGTGTAGTAGTGGTCTGGGTACTTGGAACAATTGGTTTGCTCAACTATAACATCACCATTCTGATGGGACTTATTCCATCGATTATTGTGGTGATCGGGATACCGAATGGGGTATATCTTATTAATAAGTATCATCAAGAATATGCTAAGCATGGAAACAAACCAAAGGCGCTGAGCCGAATGGTGAGAAAGATTGGCTTAGTGACCTTCATTACTAATTTCACTACAGCGATCGGGTTTCTGGTATTGGTGACCACCGATATCAAACTTCTCAAGGAGTTCGGTTTAGTGGCCGGGATCAATATTCTAGCAACCTTTATAGTGAGTATTATCCTGATACCGGGTATCCTTTCCTACTTACCTGGACCTAAGAAGAATCAGTTGAAGCATTTGGAGTTCAAGGCGGTCGGCAAGTTCCTCGGTTTGCTGGATCTAATAGTTCACAGGCATCGCTATCGAGTTTTTGCAGTGACGGGCGTGATCCTAACTTTTGCGATTATTGGGCTAACGAAACTGTACTCTGTCGCCTATATGGTTGATGATATTCCAGAAAAGTCAGAGCTCAAACAAGACCTGTATTTCTTTGAGAACAACTTCAGCGGAGTAATGCCACTCGAGATCATTATAGACTTTGGTAAGCCGAAGTCTACGATCAATGCACGTAACCTTAGAAAGGTTGATCGTTTAGAAAAAGCTTTAGAACCGCTGGAAAACATTTCATCACCTATTTCGATAGTGTCCTTTGCGAAAGCGGTGAGGCAAGCATTTTATAATGGCAATGAAAGATTTTATGGCTTGCCAAGCCCTAGTGATAGGAATGTAATTCTGAGCTATTTGAGTAATCGTGATGGAGATGCAGGCTTGCTCGACTCTTTCGTGGATTCTACAGGCCAGGTGATGCGTGTCTCTTTGAAGATAGCGGATATCGGATCTCAGAAAATGGACTCCTTGATTAATAATGTGGTCCAACCAGAGATTGACAAGGTTTTTGGAGCCGATGAAGGTGTTGATACGGCCGTAACAGGTTCGACATTACTTTTTGTTAAGGGCAACAAGTTTTTGATTGAAAACCTACGGTTCTCATTGCTGCTGGCATTTGCCATCATCGCGGTAATCATGGCCATTCTGTTTGCCAATATTAGGATGATCATTATTTCGTTGATTCCGAATTTCATTCCACTGATTATGACGGCAGGAATCATGGGCTTTTTTGGCATTCCGCTAAAACCAAGTACCGCCTTGATCTTTAGTATCGCCTTTGGTATTTCCGTAGATGACTCTATCCACTTTTTGGCAAAATATAGACAAGAGCTCTTCGCCAAGAACTTTTTCGTTCCGGTTGCGATTAGCAACAGTATTAAAGAAACTGGGTCAAGTATGTTATATACTTCGATCATTCTATTCTTCGGTTTTGTGATTTTTGTGTTTTCGGATTTTGGAGGGACAGTGGCTCTGGGATTACTGACCTCATTGACATTGTTCTTTGCAATGATTACCAACCTAACATTGCTTCCTGCACTATTGATGGTGTTTGACAGTGGTAAACGAAATCAAAAAATTCACCCTCTAATAGAGCACTATGAGTTCTATATAGAAGATGATGACGAAGAAATAGATACAGATAGTTTATTGATTAAGAAAGACGACCCATTCTTGGGTTCTACCGATAGGTAATAAGTATTGAAAGGAATTAAAGTGAGTAAGTATAAAGAGTACAAGAAGCCGGAATTTGCGAAGGTTGGTGAAGACATACTTCAATTCTGGAAAGACAATGAGATTTTTGAAAAGTCGGTTTCTGAAAAAGAAGGAAAACCGACTTTTACCTTCTTTGAAGGACCTCCGTCTGCCAATGGAACACCTGGTATCCACCACGTTATGGCACGAACGGTCAAGGATATTTTCTGTCGATACAAAACTCAAAAAGGCTTTCAGGTAAAGCGAAAAGGAGGGTGGGATACTCACGGACTTCCTGTCGAACTGCAGGTAGAAAAGGAACTGGGCATCAAAAAAGAAGACATCGGCAAGAAAGTCTCTGTTGATGAATACAATCAGAAGTGTCGTGAAACGGTGATGCGTTTCAAAGACATCTGGGATGACCTGACTGAAAAAATGGGCTATTGGGTAGATCTTGACAACCCATACATCACTTTTGAAAAAGAATACATTGAGACGGTTTGGAGCTTGCTAAAGCAGCTTTATGACAAGGACTTGATTTACAAAGGATATACCATCCAGCCTTACTCTCCGGCTGCTGGTACAGGTCTTAGTTCTCATGAGCTTAACCAACCAGGAACCTACCAAGACATTAAGGACACCTCCATGGTGGCTCAATTTAAGGTGACTGGGACTGAAAATGATTTTATCCTCGCATGGACCACTACCCCATGGACTTTGCCAGCAAACAATGGCCTTGCTGTTGGAGCGGGAATTGAGTATGTAAAGGTGAGCACCTTTAACCAATACACATTTGAACCAATCAATGTGATTTTGGCAAAGGATCGTATGAGCGCTTACTTTAACGACAAGGCAAAAGACATTGCACTAGACGATTATAAGCCTGGTGATAAGCTAATCCCTTTCAAAGTGATTGATTCCTTCAAAGGAAGGGATATGGAGGGGATGGATTATGAGCAACTGATGCCATATATTCCATTGGAAAAACCAGCTTTCACGGTTGTCATTGGCGATTTTGTGACCACTGAAGACGGTACAGGTATCGTTCACATTTCTAAGACTTTTGGTGCGGATGACTTTAAAACATCGGTTCAATATGACTTGCCTGGCGTTTTTGTGAAAGACGATGAAGGTAAGGAAGTGCCGATCGTTGACAAGCAAGGAAGGTACGTGAAAGAGATCACAGACTTTGCCGGCATGTACGTGAAAAACCAGTACTACAAAGACGGTGAAGTTCCAGAAAAATCATTGGACGTTCTTATTTCAATTAAGTTAAAAGAAGAGAACAGAGCCTTTAAGGTAGAGAAGTACGAGCACTCCTATCCACATTGTTGGAGAACAGATAAACCGATTCTTTATTATCCATTGGATTCATGGTTTATCAAAACCACAGCTTATAAAGACAGGTTAGTCGAACTGAATAAGACCATCAACTGGAAGCCTGCCTCTACAGGAGAAGGTCGCTTTGGTAACTGGTTAGAAAACCTTGTAGACTGGAACTTGAGTAGATCGAGGTACTGGGGAACGCCATTACCTATCTGGGTTTCTGAAGATAAGAAAGAACAAAAATGTATCGGTTCAATTGCCGAGTTGAAGGCTGAGGTTCAAAAATCAGTAGATGCTGGTTTTATGGATGAGCAGATTTCGGACGATTTCGATTTGCACAGACCTTATGTAGATGATATTATCCTGGTGAGTGATTCTGGCCAGAAAATGTTGCGTGAGCTTGATCTTATTGATGTCTGGTTCGATTCAGGAGCCATGCCTTATGCTCAGTGGCATTACCCATTTGAAAACGAAGACATCTTTAAAAAGAGTTTCCCTGCTGACTTTATTGCAGAGGGTGTCGATCAAACAAGAGGTTGGTTCTTTACACTACATACTTTAGGGGTATTACTTCATGACAAAGTAGCCTTTAAAAACGTGATCGCTAATGGTTTGGTGCTCGACAAGAATGGCAACAAAATGTCTAAGCGATTGGGCAATGCAGTTGACCCTTTCAAAACAATCGGAGAGTACGGACCAGATGCCACACGTTGGTATATGATCTCTAATGCTAACCCTTGGGATAATTTAAAATTCAATATCGAAGGTGTAGGCGAAGTACAAAGAAGGTTCTTCGGCACACTTCATAATACTTATAACTTTTTTGCGCTGTACGCGAACTTAGATGGCTTCAAGTTTGAAGAAGCTGCTATTTCTTTGACTGAAAGGCCTGAAAGTGATCGTTGGATTCTCTCTAGACTGAATACCTTGATCAAAACGGTTGACACGGCCTATGACGAATATGAACCAACACGTGCTGCTCGAGCCGTTATGGACTTTGTGGCTGACGAGTTGAGTAACTGGTATGTACGCTTGAATAGGAAACGGTTCTGGAAGGGTGAGTATAACGATGACAAACGAGCTGCTTACCAGACTTTGTACACTTGCCTAATGACAGTGGCTAAGATTGGTGCGCCAATAGCTCCATTCTACATGGAGAACCTGTACAATGACTTGAATGCCGTGAGCGGACTTGATCAGAGTAAGTCTGTACACTTGACAGACTTTCCTGTAGCAGATGAGGCGTGTATTAACAATGATTTAGAAGCTCAAATGGCGCTAGCGCAAACAGTTTCTTCATTGACACATTCTATTCGTAAAAAGGAAAGAATTAAGGTAAGACAACCGCTTTCTAAGATCATGATTCCGGTTTTGGACGAAGTAACAAAGCATCATGTGGAGGCAGTTGCCGATCTAATCATGACAGAGGTCAATGTAAAGACCGTGGAGTTTCTAGACGATACATCTGGTGTTTTGGTAAAGAAGGTAAAGCCTAATTTCAGAGCTTTGGGGCAGAAGTTTGGTCCTAAAATGAAATTGATTTCTGGCGCTATTAACCAGTGGGGCCAAGATGATATTGCTACTATTGAAAGACAAGGTCAATATGATTTGGCCTTAGAAGGTGAGACCATCCAACTTTCAATTGATGATGTAGAAATCAGCAGTGAAGATATTCCCGGTTGGTCGGTGGCGACAGAAGGTAAAACTACTGTGGCACTTGATATTACCATTTCAGAAGACTTGCGTCAGGAAGGTATCGCTAGAGATTTGGTGAATCGAATCCAGAACTTAAGAAAAGATCAAGGGCTTGATGTACAAGACAAGATAGACGTGCGCGTTTTGAATAATGAGGATATTGTCAATCAAGCTTTGAGTACCAACAAAAACTACATTTGCGAAGAGACGCAAGCCTTGAGCTTAGATTTAGTAGATACACTAGACAATGCTCAGACCGTTGAAATTGATGACTGGAAAATTGATCTTAGCATTTCAGTGAGATAAATTAAAGCTTGAAGCACCTTAAATACTTCTTCTTAACCCTGGGAGTAATTATCATCGATCAGGTGGTAAAAATGTTGGTGCATTTCAATATGGCCATGGGCCCAGCAGGCGAAATCAGCGTGTTCGGTGACTGGTTTAAACTCCATTACATCCTTAATCGAGGCATGGCCTTCGGGTTGCGCTTCGGTTCTGACTATGGCAAGTTAGGCCTTACCGTTTTCCGGATGTTAGCCATGGTTGTCATCGGTATTGTGCTATATCGAATGGCCAAGAAAAAGTATCACCCAGGGTTGCTTTGGAGTATTGCTGCCATTTTGGGAGGTGCGATCGGCAACGTAATTGACAGTATCTTCTACGGTGTGTTATTAGACAATGCTCCCTATGACGTGATTACACCATGGTTTCATGGGCAAGTTATCGACATGCTCTATCTCGATGTTTGGGAAGGTTACGCAGCGGACTGGATACCCATTTGGGGCGGAAAGAAAGTAGCCCTTTGGCCAATCTTCAATATAGCCGATGCCGCCATCTTTATCGGGGTATTTGTTATTCTCATCTTCCAGAAGAGGTTTCTCAAAAAGTAGTCTCATTTCCTCTCTACTTTCTTAAGTATTAATATTTCGTTAAATAAAGTGAAAATATTTCTCGTTTTATCGTTTAACTCATATATTAACTAATTCAATAGTTTAGAATAAAACTCCAATCCAATGAAAAACTCAAAATACTTGCTCGGCCTGATCGCACTGTTCTTTGTGCTGTCACCACTCACTGTGAGTGGTTTTCAGGAGCTGCCAACCGACCCTTCTGTAAAGATCGGAACCCTTGATAATGGGTTTACTTACTACCTAAGAGAAAATAAGCAACCTGAAAATAGAGTAGAATTCAGGCTAGCCATCAAAGCCGGTTCAATTCTTGAAGACGAAGACCAGCAGGGTCTGGCTCACTTTGCGGAGCACATGCTGTTTAATGGAACCAAGAATTTCGAAAAGAATGATCTGGTAGATTTTCTTCAGAAAATGGGGCTCGAATTCGGTGGAGATTTGAATGCTTACACCAGTTTTGATGAAACGGTTTATATACTTCCAATTCCAACAGACGATCCTGAAAATATTGGAAAGGCACTCACCGTACTTAGTGACTGGGCACATCAGGCCACTTTTGATGATGAGGAGATTGACAAAGAACGTGGTGTTGTTATGGAAGAGTGGAGGCTTAGACTAGGCGCCTTCGAAAGAATGAGACAGCAAATTTGGCCCGTCACCCTGGCGGGATCTAGATATGCTGAACGCTTGCCAATTGGTAAGCCAGAAGTACTGGAGAACTTCGAATATGATGCAGCCAAACGGTTTTACCGTGACTGGTATAGACCAAGTCTAATGAGTCTAATAGCTGTTGGGGATTTTGATGCCCAACAGATGGAGAAGGACATTAAGAAATTCTTCGGTCAGATAGAAGGGCCTAAAGATCCTAAAGAAAGAGTTTATTACTCTCGTCCAGATTTTGAGGGAACAAGAATAGCGGTAGCCAGTGATGAAGAAGCGACAGGAAATACTATTTCTGTAGACTTTATTACACCAGGATCTACAAAAACTGAAAATACGCTTGAGTCATTTAGAAAGGGTGTGCTTAGAGGTCTTTATTCCAGAATGATCAACCAAAGGATGAATGAATTAGTACAGACTGAAAATCCTCCGTTCCAGTTTAGTTTTAGCAACTACGGAGGGACACTGGGAAGAGACAAATCTGCCTACAGGATGTATGTTAGTGTTAAAGAGGACAAGTTTAAGGAAGGTTTTCAGGCCGCTGTTTCTGCCAATGAAAGGGTAAGAAGGTATGGTTTTACAGCAGGTGAATTTGAAAGAGCTTTAGCTTCCTACAAGAATAGCTACGAGCGAAGCGTGAAAGAGGCTGACAAGACAGAGTCTTGGAGAATTATCAACCAATACGTTAGCCATTTCTTGAATGGGGGCTCATTGCTGAGCGCGCAACAACGACTAGAATATTTTGAGCAAGTGATGCCTACGCTAAAACTTGAAGAGGTAAATAGTCTAGCGGATGGCTGGATTCGTGACGACAATCGTACAATTGAGATTAATGCTAAAGCTGCCGATGCCGATAAGATTCCAACAGAAGCAGAGATGATTAGCATTTTGGATAATGCTAGAAATGACAATTCGATAAAGCCATATGAAGAAGAGAAACTGGCGAGTAGCCTTATCACTTCATTGCCGGCTCCGGGTAAAGTTACAGGTGAATCAACCAATGATAAAACCGGTATTACTCAATTGACACTTTCTAATGGTGTTAATGTATATCTCAAACCTACAGACTTCAAGAATGATGAAGTCAGGATGACAGGGTTCAGCTTTGGTGGAGCCTCACTTTATGGTCCTGATGAATTAATGTCTGTTCAAAATGCTGGACAAATCATTAGCCAAATGGGAATTGGAGAGTTTTCTTCAGTTGATCTCGGCAAGTTCATGACAGGAAAGACAGCTTCGGTCAATGCAGGTATCGGCCTATACGAAGAAAGTGTTTCTGGATTTTCGAGTGTCAAGGATCTTGAAACTTTTATGCAGTTGCTACACCTTAAGTTTACTTCTGTCAGAAAGGATGAAAAGGCATATAACAGCTGGTTGACTAGGACTAAAAACGTGTACTCGAATATTACTTCCAGTCCGGATTTTCAATACCGAATTCAAATGCAGGAGATTATGTATGGAGAGGACAATCCTTGGGTTGGATTCCCCACGCCTGAGAAATTCGATGAGATCAATTTGGATCGCGCCATCGAAATCTACAAGGAACGTTTTTCCAATGCAGCCGACTTTCAGTTTGTGTTTGTTGGAAATATAGATATGGACACCTTCAAGCCTCTGTTAGAGCAATACGTTGCTACCCTGCCAGCTTCAGACAAAAAAGAGTCTTACAAAGATGTGGGGCTTCAGGTGCGCAAAGGACAGATCAGCGAAAACGTTTATGTAGGGGTTGATGAGAAGAGTCAGGTAAACATCACCATCAGTGGCGACTATGACTACTCGATGGAAAACAATGGCTTAATGAATGCTATTGCGGGTATTCTCAGTAACAAAATGATAGAAACCTTACGCGAAGAAATGGGCGGTGTTTATGGTGCCGGAGCCAGTGCTCGGCCTACAGAATACCCAAATCCAAGCTTCCTTTTCTCAATATCCTTTCCTTGTAAGCCAGAGAATGTAGAAGCATTAACACAGGCAGCACTCAAAGAACTTGAGAAAATCAAGAATGGAGAGTTTACTGATGAGGATTTACAGAAAATTGTCACCGCTAGGAAGCAGAACTTTGAGGAGTCTATTAAGCAGAATAACTATTGGTCCGCTATGATGGGCGCCTATCTAAAAAGTGGCGATGACTTTGAGATGATCCTTAAAGGAAACGAGCGAGCAGATGCTGTTACCAGAGAAGCCATAGTGGCCGCGGCCAATAAGTATTTGACAGATGAAAATATGATCAAAGTGGTTAAACTACCTGAAAACAGAAAAGAAGGTGACTTGAAACAAGAGATCAAGAAGAATTAAGACTAGGTTTTTCTTAAACTGACGTCATTCTGAATTCATTTCAGAATCTTTTATTTTTCGAAACGAAATTTGGAAAGATCCTGAAACAAGTTCAGGATGACGTTTTCTTTTTTAAGATGATGCTATTTTATGATCACCTCATTGACAATCGGCTGACCAAACTCTTTTGTAAGTAGTACTAGAATCTTATCTCTAGACATATTGAGCTCATGTTTCAGCGGGGCTGAGGAAATATGGACGAACAGTTTTTTGTCTCGAATGTAGACTTTGGAAGTTCTTGACGCGATCGGTTTACCCATAACGCGCTCCCAAGAGTTGATGAGATCCGTTTCATAGAACTTTCCGTCTATCCGAAAAGCTTTGAGCATTTCCCCAATAGCATCCCCAATGGTCTCGGGTTCGCTCTTTCTTCCTTTTTGGGTTGATCTTCGTCTCATTTACTTCCGTTTGGGATGCCAAAAGTACCAATTCAGTAGAAGTGGTTTGGCAATGGATTGAAATTAGTCAATATTTATTGCAAAGTTGTTTACAATGTTCATTCGCAAACTCTTTAAGATAGGGGACAAGGCCAAGTGGCTTACCCTCGAACTGCTGATAGTATTTATCGGAGTTTACTTAGCTTTTTTGTTTCAGAGCTATGCTGAAGGCAACAAGATTGATAAGGAGAAGGAAAAGGTTTTGGTGGGCCTCAAATTAGAACTTGAGGAGTTCAGAACAACCTTCGAACGTTTTGCAGATTTTCAAAGAGGAAAGGTAAAGGAATGGGACTCACTTTTTCAGGCAGGAGAGATAACTGCCTACTATGATTGGCGATATATAGAACCTCAATACAACTTCATGATTATTGAGTATGCCTTAAATCAGAAAGGAACGGATATAGTTGATTTTGAGCTTTATTCAAAGCTATCAGAACTGTACAACGAGATTAAGAAGCTTGAGCATACCGAAAGTTTGATGACTGATCTGGGAATGAATTACAACATCCTGCCTAAAGACCTAGACCCTAAAAAAGGCCAGGGGGCTGTGTTGGCCGCTGAGAATAGGTTCCACTTTTATAAGTTCAAGAATTTTGCTCGCGACAGGGCAGGAGTGCTAGGACGTGTATGGAGTGCCTCATCAAATATTATCGGATTGATTAATGAGGAACTCGGACCAGAGCGATCGAAGGAAGTAGATGCTAGACTCCTTGAGAGGTATGTGACTGGAGGTATTCAGATAGACTTTGTGAAAGAGATATTTGATCAGTACTTCCCACAATATTCTGATGAAGATTTTGACAAAATGATTGAGGAAATAGAGCTGAAGGCTTCTACTAATCGGACTCAATAAAAAGGTCAGAAGCTATCTTATCTGCAAGAAGTTTTCCCTGATCAGTTAAAACCAAAAAGCCTTCATCTTCGAAAATTAGACCTTTACCTGCCAATTTATTCAGGTAGTGCTCTTGCTCTGCTAAAAGGTCAACCTCATATTTGGCTTTTAATAGACTAAGATCGCAACCCCACTTGGTTCTTAATGAGGTTAAAATGTATTCGTTTACCTGATCTTCCAGAGAAAGAGTGATCACCTCGAAAGGAATTTCACCTTCCTCTATTCCCTTTAGGTATTTGGCATTGTTGGCAACATTCGCTTTGCGGAACTTGCCATTATATGAATGAGCGGATGGGCCAATACCCAAGTACTTTTCGTCCTTCCAGTAAGCACTATTATGCTGAGACTCATAACCGGGTTGCGCAAAATTGGATATCTCGTATTGCTCGTAACCATACTTAGACATAATCTCCAAGAGTATTTCAAATTGGTCAGCTGCAAAGTCTTCATCTATGGCTTTTATTTTGCCCTTTTTCAGCCAATTTCCGAATGCCGTTTGTGGTTCAATGGTAAGACAGTAAGACGAAATATGTTCTGGCCTCAGGGTCGTTATCATTTTCAAATCACGAAGCCAGTTGTCATGATTCTCACTTGGCAAGGCATAAATCAAGTCTAAGCTGATATTCTCAAAACCCATTTGGCGTGCCAAGTAGAAAGTATCCATGGCCTGTGAGCTAGAATGCTGTCGGTTCATCCATTTCAGTTGATCATCATTAAAGGACTGCACTCCAATGCTCAACCGATTGACCCCATGATCAAAAAAAGTAGAAAGCTTTTCCTTATCTAGATCATCAGGATTGGCCTCAATCGTAATTTCCGGGTTGCTTGACAGCGCATATTCATGCTGAATGATGCGCATCAGTTTTTTGAGATGAGGGCCTTCGAGCAGTGAAGGTGTACCACCCCCAAAGTAGACAGTGTAAACAGTATCTCTGCCTAGGAAGTCACTCTGCATGACCAATTCGTCTGCAATTGCATCTACCATTGCGTCTATTTGACCAACGGATTGAGTGAAGTGGAAGTCACAATAGTGACATGCTTTTTTACAGAAAGGAATGTGGATGTATAATCCGGCCAAAGTTTCGTTATTTTAAAATCAAACCTAATAAATGTCAGGCTTTCGTGGTGCCATATTGGTCGTTTTCGGCCTAAATTTCTTAATACTTAATTCCTCTTTTGCTCAGAAAGAGATTGAGCTATCAATTAAGAGCAGCCCTGAGCATCAACAGTTGATTAGAAAGTATAAGTATAGTCAAAATCACAGCGACTCCTTAAGTGCCATCCAAACCATTCAGTCTTTAGTGAATCAACTTCACATCGATGGTTACCTGCTCGCAACATATGATAGCATAGTAATTCTTAACGATCAAATGACTGTCTTTCTAGATCCAGGTTCGCCTTTTGAGTGGTTATCCTTAAGTGCTGGAAACATAGCTCGCGATGTACTTCGCAAATCTGGTTTCAAGGAAAGCCGATTTGAAGGGAAGCGCTTTAACCTCAATGCGATTCGAAAAATAGAAGGGAGTATGCTAAGTTATGCTGAAAGAAACGGCTATCCGTTCGCATCCCTTAAGTACGATTCTCTCCGTATTGATGCAAATCAGCTCAATGCGACACTTAATCTAGACCTTGGTCCCTTAATACGCTTTGATTCCGTACATGTAGTAGGCAGTAAGGTGTTAAAGTCGCGCTTTGCCACGGCTTACTTAGGGATACACATGGGCGATCCTTATGATCAGGTAGTAGTAGATGGCATTGTAAGCAAGCTGAGACGGCTGCGATATATGAGGCTTTCTAAAAGCCCAGCACTATCTTTTCAAAACAGCGAGGCTAAAGTGACTTTAGACCTCGAAAAAAGACCTATTAATACCATCGATGGCATCATCGGCTTTTTACCCAACACGAGCCGAGATAACGGTTTGCTGATCACAGGTCAATTTGATCTGGAGTTATACAACCCCTTTGCAACAGGGAAAAAGATTGGACTCCATTGGAGACGCCTAAGTGAAGAGACACAGTCAATAAGCATAGAGTACGATCACCCAAATATTTTCAGAAGTCCATTGTCCGTTGAGACAGACTTTGAGTTCTTAAAGCAGGACACCACTTTTACCAGAAGAGATTTTCGAATTGACTTCTCATTTAACCTAGGTGCGAACAGCGCCCTTAGCTTTTTTACAGATTTTAGAAACACTGACCTGTTAGCTACTTCGCAGTTTGCAAATGCCACTAGCCTTCCTGACATTGTTGACTTTGGTTTAACTAGGTATGGACTTAGTCTGAACCTTGATCGATTGGATAATGCCTTTCTACCTAGAAGGGGTTTGCATTTAAAATTGTCTGCTTCTGTCGGTAATAAGACTATCGATCAGAATATTGATTTACCCTCAGAAGTTTATCAGGGAGTAGACCTTAAGACGCTGCAATATCAATATGATCTTCAATTCAGCAATTATTTGCCATTGGGTCAACGCATGGTGCTATACTCAGAATTGAATGGTGGATTTCTTTCCAACGATCAGCTGTTTCAAAATGATGCTTATCGTCTAGGGGGGCTCAATACTATTCGAGGTTTTAGCGAGAATTTTTTCTTTGCGACAGCATATGCCTACTCAACGGTTGAGTCTAGAGTATTTTTTGATCAGTCGTCCTATCTGTCCCTCTTCACAGATATTGGTTTTATCAGAAGTGATATAGTTGATCGGGTGGGTGATAAGAATGAGTTTGCCCTAGGTTTAGGAGCCGGCATTAACTTTTCTACTAACAATGGTATCTTTAACTTTGTCTATGCCTTAAGCACATCTGAAAGTTCAGGAGGTTTGAACTTCAATCAATCAAAAATTCACTTTGGGTTTACCACCCGCTTTTAAAATGGAAGGTGTCACTGAAATTTCTGCAGTTCTGTTTCGCAACATAGCGATTGCAATTTCTTTGTTACTGTTGGCTACTTATGCGGTGTCGCGAATAGTGTTCCCAAAGATGTTTACCGCTGTATACGATTTCTCCAAGTTTCTAAATTTCAAGCTCAAAGATGAATTTGGTTCCAACCTTAGACTGTTAAGCACAGAGAGCTTCTACTTCACTGTAATTCTATCTGCTTCCTTAAGCTTTGTTGCTTTAATCCTTGTCTTCGGACTGAGCCAAATGGGTCAACTGGCTTTGTTCAGTTGGCTGGTTCCGGAAAGTTTTGGCGCAGGAATATTGATTTGGCTAGGGATGACAGCCTCTTTTCAACTGTTGTTTCTCATTAAATACTTGTTCATCTTCCTGATGGGCACCCTTTTTAATCTTCCAGCTTCTACAAGTCGTCATTTTCAAGAGGTGCAAAGTCTGAACAATTGTTTTGTGTTGGCTATGACTTCGCTTTGTGCTATTGTAGTTTATAGCAATTTTGTCATCCCTGATTTACTAATTAAGGCCATCGTTGGGGTTACACTCATCTATTTGCTTTACAGGTTGTTAAACATTTACATGAAGCTAGAACAACTCAAGCTATATAGTAAGTTATATATATTTTCTTACCTTTGCAGCACGGAAATCATCCCTGCTATTGTAGGGATTAAATTACTGTCATAACAAGCCACATTCGGGTAAAAAGTAGGGAAGTATATGTCTAATAGCATCATTGAGGAGAGGCTGAAAGAAGTTAAGAGTTTACTCGTATCTCAGCCAAAACCGTCTGATCCGAAATCACCATATTATAAACTAGCCGATAAGTACGGAATAAAGGTTGACTTTAGACCTTTCATTCAGGTAGATCCTATCGCAGCAAAAGAGTTTAGAAAGCAGAAAGTTGATATTCTTAAGCATACGGCTATCATTTTTACAAGCCGAAATGCTGTTGATCACTTCTTTGCCATTTGTAACGATTTGAAAGTAGATATTCCAGCTGACATGAAATACTTCTGTATTTCAGAACAGACGGCTAACTATCTTCAGAAATATATTGTCGTCAGAAAAAGAAAAATCTTCACAGGTTCTAGGACGGCTGAAGATTTAATTGAAATTCTGAAGAAGCATAAGAACGAGAAATATCTGTTTCCGTGCTCAAACATTCGCAAGGATGATATTCCAAGGTTCTTGCAAGAAAGCGGATATCAATTCTCAGAAGCTACTATTTACGAAACAGTTGCTAGTGATTTGTCTGACCTTGATAATGTATACTACGACATTATTGCATTCTACAGTCCTAGTGGAATTAACTCACTTTTCGTGAATTTTCCTGACTTCAAGCAGAACGATACACGAATAGCAGTTTTTGGCCCTACAACAGCCAAGGCTGCTAAAGAGGCAAATCTTGTTTTAGATATCGAGGCACCACAGCCTAACGCTCCATCAATGACCGGAGCATTGGAGTTATATATTAAGAAGGCGAACAAACTATAAGATTAGCGAAACCTATAAGGGCACTTGCTAGTTTTGTTGTAATATATTCGCGCGGTTTAAATAAATGGGATATATTTCGCGTTACCACATTATGACAAGAGCTTTTCTGCTAACCCTTCTATGCTTGTGTTGTCATTTGAGTTTGCGAGCGCAACAAGATGCGCAGTTTACTCATTATATGTTCAATCAATTATATTACAATCCTGCATTTGCCGGACTCTCTAATGGCAACACCCTTACGGCTATCCATAGATCACAATGGTTTGGTTATGACGGAACCATAAACAGTGGAGGTGCTCCGAGCACTCAAATGATTAGCTATAACACTAGCTCTAAGTTCTGGAATGGGGGTTTAGGCTTCCATGTTGTGAATGATAATCTGGGTCCATCTTCTAACCTGGAATTTCAGGTTTCGGGATCCTATTTTTTAGACCTACCCAATGGAGCCTCATTGAGTATTGGTTTAAAAGCTGGAATGTTCTCGAGCAGTATTGATTTTGACGAGATTGTGGTTGTCGATCCAAGAGACGGTGTGGGTAATTTATCCGGTAAAGAGTCTCAATTGAGACCAGATCTTGGGGTAGGAATTCTATATAGAAATGGAAATTTTTTTGGTGGTTTCAGCACAAATCACTTAATTCAACCCGAATTCGACTTCGGTCAGGATCAAATAGCCAATCAATTACTTCGACACTACTATTTGACAGCAGGGTATGACTACGCGTTAACTCCCGAACTCACAATCACTCCAACTTTATTACTTAGGTCTGTAGGATTCGATTCTTATAACTGGGATTTGAGTGTTATTGGTCGTTTTAGAGACCAATTATGGGGTGGAGTATCCTATAGACAATCAGAATCAGCTTCGGCTATGATTGGATATAAAGTACTAAAAGATCGGAGTTTGTCGTTGGCATATGCAGTTGACATTGTTTTGACAGATAGGCAAAGTAAGGAGCCGACTTCTCAGGAAATCATGCTCATTTACACCTTTAAGTCAAAAACGAGAGTAAGAAATCTTGGACGAAACATCATAAGAACTCCAAGATACCGTTACTAAACAAAAGTTTGCTTGAGAGTGAAAAATTGAATTTTTTCAAGTCTCAGCGAATTACTAACAATAAAATATTAATTTTCGCGCTTTAAGCGTACTACTGGCAACATTTGAGGAGGTAAATGGCCAGGAAAACTATAAAAACTGACTATGATGAGAAAGTCTGTACTGGGTCTTATGATTGTACTATTGCTTGGCGCTACCGCGGGCTGTAGTATGTTCGATGGCTTCTTAGCAGGAGGAGGGAAAGAAGGAAAGCTACTTGAGGAAGGTCAGCTACTTGGTGTTCTCGATAGAGAAGGTTGGTATCAAGAACTCCCTTATGGTATGGTTGCCATCCCCGCTGGAACATTCTTTATGGGCCAAGCTGATGAAGATGTAGCTGCCTCTCAAATAAATTCGAATAGACAAATCACAGTGAGTCCATTCTTCATGGACGCTGAAGAAATCACAAATAACGAATATCGTCAATTCCTATATCACGTTTCTGAGCTAGCGCAAAATGGAGATAGATACTGGGATGCCACTTTGATTGCATCGGTGATGCCCAATCCTAAGGTGTGGGAAGAAGAGTTTACCTATCACTATGCCGATCGTATGACACAATACTATTGGAAGCATACTGCCTTTGATAACTACCCTGTGGTTGGTGTAAGCTGGGAAGCTGCCGAGAAGTTCGCAGAGTGGAGAACCATTAATCTAAATAATGGTCAACAAATAAAGTATGAAGGAGGCGGAGGTCTATTTTCTTTCGGAGGGAAGAAAAAGGAAAGAGAAGCTGCTGCTGCAGCCGCTGATGCAGGACCTGTCCTTGGTGCTGTTGGACCAGCTGGTACAGCTAACGGAGCTGCTGCAAGCACTTTTGTAGATACTTCCCCAATCGAAACTAGATATCCTGACTTTAGACTACCTACTGAAGCGGAGTGGGAATATGCCTCTAGAGGCGGTAGAGAAATCGTTAAGTACCCTTGGGGTAATCCTTATACCAGAAATAAAGATGGCTGTTTCTTGGCCAATTTCAAGCCTGGTAGAGGTGCTTACGCTGATGACGGCTATCCCTATACCGCACCTGTGAATGCCTTCTTGCCGAACCCATTCAACCTCTACAATATGTCAGGTAATGTTGCAGAATGGTGTAGAGATGATTTCTCACCGGTTTATAATCCATTGGTTTGGGATTTGAACCCAATGTTTACCTACAACCCAGAAACAGATAGCGATAGCCCACACTTTGGTAAGAAAGTGGTGAGAGGTGGTGCATGGAACGATGTATCCTACTATTTGCAGACGGGAACAAGATCTTTTGAATATCGTGATGTGGCTTCGGCTTCTATCGGTTTCAGATGTGCCATGGACTACCTTGGCCAACAGTAATTTCACCTAATGAATAATTTGAACTTCAACCTAACTAAGAAAAAAAATGGCTAGTAAATTCGTTAACAACTTTTATGGCAACGTAATGCCCAAGATCTATGGTCTTGGTGCTTCTGTAGTAATTGTTGGTGCTATGTTTAAGCTTGAGGGCTGGGCAGGTGCAACGGTAATGCTTGTTACAGGTCTAAGTGTGGAAGCACTAATTTTTGCTTTCTCTGCATTTGAACCTAAGAGTACTGATTATACCAAACTACTATACGATCATTCCAAAGACAGCAATGGAGCGGCATCTGACAAGGGAGACATCTCTTTGCAGAAAATGCTTAAAGAAGCAGCCATGAATAAAGAAGGCCTTCAAAACCTGAAAGCAGGAATGGACAACTTGGCTAATAATGCTAAGCAAATGGCTAGTATGTCTAATGCATCTGTGGCCACGGATGAGTACACCAAAAATGCAAAAACTGCAGCAGCTTCTTTAGCTAGAATTGACCAATCAAGTGCGCAGGCAGCTACTGCCTTTAGTGAAGTAGCCAATACTGTGAAAGGCTCTGGTTCAAATCAAACACAATTAAAAGCGGCAACTGAAGCTTACCAAGCGCAGTTGAAAGATGCTGCTACTCAACTTCAGGCTTTGAGTGGTGCATATAAAACGGAATTAGCAGATACTGAATCTGTAGCAAAATATATGAAAGGCTACCTATCGAACATGGAAACCATGATCAAAGGAGCTATGAATACCGCTAAGCAAACAGAAGAGTTCCAGGATCAAATGGCGAAACTGAATTCGAATGTTACTTCGCTTAATAAGGTATATGGAGCGATGTTATCTGCAATGAAACAGACTAACTCTTAAGCTGAAGGATAATGGCAGGAGGTAAAGAAACCCCACGGCAGAAGATGATTGGCATGATGTATCTCGTGCTAACAGCTCTTCTTGCCCTACAGATTAAGGACTCCGTACTGGAGAAATTCGTATTGATGGAAAGTGGTTTGGAAGTTTCAAACGCATCTTTCTTAGACTATAACCAAACGATTTTATCGGATATTAAATCGGATGTTGTCAATCAAGGTGACAAGGCGGGTGACCAGGCTGTTGCAGCAGTTGCTCAAGGCGTAAGAGACTATACAAATGGTCTTGCTGCTTATTTAGATAATCTAAAGTATGAACTCGGCAAAGCTTCCACAGGAGGTGATACGGCCAAGCTTAGAAAAAGATCGACACTGAAGAAATACGAGGAGCCATCTAACTATTTGGTGAATCAGGGGTTCGCAGATGAGTTGAAAGAAAAGCTCGATGCATATCCAGAACAGGTGAATGCATTAATCAACTATCTTGAAAAGGGTGGTATGAACACTGAGTGGATGGAGTCTATTGCCTTAAAGGCAGATGACATTAAGATGTATGAGAACAATCAAGAGGAGAAAAAGAAAGACTATGCACACTTTAACTTCTATAAGGCACCTTTGGCCTCAGTTCTTGCACAGTTAACTTTTTATAAAAATCAAATTTATAGTAAAGAGGCTGTGGCACTTAACAAGTTGAAGTCACTCGTTGGAACGGCTGTTTCAGTTGATCCTAATGGCGTTCCTCAAATTGGAGGTTTGGCTTCTGTTGCACCAACTCAATCTGAAGAGCCTGCAGCTACTGATGACAATGTTACCAATACTCCACAGACAACTCCAAACAGACCATCAGCCACAGCGGATGGTGCAATTGATCCTGAAGATTTCTTGACTGGAGCTTTTGCAGGTATTGATTATGCCCAAGCTACAGTACTTTCAGAGTCTAACATTATCACAGCTGGTCTCGAGTTTAATGCGCAAGCCTTCTTGACACTTGGTAATTCTTCGCTTCAACCGACAGTGAAGATTAACGGTCAGGAAATTGACGTGGTTAATGGTAGAGGTATTGTAAACTTTAAGGCTTCAGCAGGGGAAAGTGAATATGATGCGAATGGACTTGCTGAAAAATCTTTTGAGGTAGAAATTACTGCTGATGATGGTACTGGTAGTCAGATTACTAGAACCACCACCCACCCTTATTCTGTAGCCAGACCCGTAATTGATGTAAGGTCTCAGTCTGTTGACGTACTATACCTAGATTGTGCAAATGCCTTAACGATTAATGTGCCGGCTCTCGGGCCAGCTTATCAGCCTAGTTTTACTGTCACTGGTGGAACATATACTCAAGGGTCTCAAAAGGGCCAAGTGAGTATTGACCCTCAACAAAGAGAAGTGAAGATTGATGTATCAAGTGCAGGACTCTATATCGGTCAAAGACAATATGAAGCGCGCAGGGTGCCTAATCCAACTTTTGATGTAAGGCCAGATAATCAGGCCTACAATGCAAATGCAGGTTTAGATAGAATGCCTACAAGTCTACAAATTGTATTGGCCGCTGATCCGAACTTTGCAGAAAGATTCCCTGAAGATGCGACTTTCTTGGTAAGCAAAGGGGAAGTTATTCTTTCAAGAGGTAAGACCCGAAAGAGAAGTATCCCTATTGCGACTAATGGTCCTACAAATCGCATTGACCTTAGTGCAATTAGAAGCCTAATGGCTTCAGGAGATAGAATAGTCGTGTCAATCGAAGAGATTGTAAGGATAAATTACGCTGAGAAACTTATTCCAATTCAGTTCTCAGGTAATAAAACCATGAATATTAACTAAGAAGATCATGAGAATACGAATTGCGACCTTATTGATGCTTTTTGCTGTGACATTAGTCTCGGCACAAGAAGAAGGGACTGGCGTAGACCCTGCTAAGTTTCTAGAAACTATCGAAAGCACTACCAAGGTTGCAGGGCTAAATAGTGCTCGTAAGCGTAACAATGAATTTTCTATTCGTCCAATTCGTGACGAAGATGTAATGTTTAGCATTCGTCTTTGGTCGAAAATGAATTTTAACGAAAAGCAAAATTCAAATTGGAATGCAAAAGAATCTCGTGTTACCAAGATTATTCTTGAGGGTATTGAAGCTTACTACAGTGCTCAAAACGAGGCATTAGATCAGGTTGTAGGCATTACACCTTATGTGACTTTTGAGGCAGGTTCTAAGTCTTTTGATGAAGACGCAATTCTTTTGGAAGAGGATTATAGAAACAACTTGAAAGATTTCTCCACTGATCAAGGAAACTATGATGAAAATCTGAGACCATCGGATAGAGCAGAGTTGAAATTGAGAAATGGGGGCCAATTCAATGGCTACTCTGATGCAAGATTAGATTCGATCATTGATACTGAATTTGCTAGAAACTCTTCAGCTAAGGCTCTGGATCCTACCAATAAGGGAGATCTTGATGTGTTACTGTTAGAGGAAGACTTGCTCTTCGATAGAAATCAGTCATTGGCAAAATGGGATATTGTTTCCATTACGCTAATTGCTCCACCGAAGGCATCTGTTGATGGTTCTGAGAGAGAGATCGTTAGAATTAAATTCCAAGAGTTCAAGGCTTATGTAGATAAAGTCTATGGCGATAGTAATAAGGATGCTGCCTATTGGTATAACGATCGTAACCCTCGAAATAAGGAGTTGAGCTTCTCACATGCTTTTGACTTGCGATTGTTCAGTACCTATATCACTAAGTTCCAGAATATTGGAGATGATAACATCCAGACGCTTTATGGAAAAGCAGATTATGACTATTCAATTATTGAGCAGGCCATGAAGAAGCGTTTCGAACTGTTAGAGAAAATGCACAACCTCTGGGAATACTAGAAAGTGCCTAATGATAAATAAAAAGGAAGCTATTTAGCTTCCTTTTTTTGTTGAAAGAAGTTCTTGATAAGTCGGGTTCTGGCTTCTCCTACTAGCTCGTTTAGTTCGGCCTCAGAGGCGGCTTCTATCTTGCTCATGGTTTTGAACTCCTTGAGAAGCTTACTTACCGTGACTCGCCCGAGACCCTTGACATTCTCCAGTTCAAAGTTGAAGCTGTTCTTGCTCCTAAGGTCGCGGTGGAAGGTGATCGCAAACCTGTGAGCTTCGTCTCGTAGTTTTTGAATAAGCCTTAATGACTCTGATTTTTTGTCTATATGAAGGGCGAATTGATCGCCAGGAAAATAGAGCTCTTCCAATCGTTTGGCGATACCTATTATTGGGATAGTTCCGTAGAGGCCGAGTTCTACTAAGGCGTCACATGCGGCATTTAATTGTCCTTTACCCCCGTCAATAACAATTAGCTTAGGCAGAGGGGCTTTTTCCTCTAAAAGGCGCTTATACCTTCTTCCAACGACTTCCTTCATCGATCCAAAGTCGTCTGGCCCCACAACTGTCTTGATCTTATAGTGCCTATAATCCTTCTTAGAAGGTCTCCCCATTTTGAAACAGACCATAGAGGCCACTGGATTGGTGCCTTGAATATTAGAGTTGTCAAAGCACTCGATATGGGTAGGAAGTTCTTTTAATTGGAGATCGTTTTGAAGCTGCTTTAAGACTCTGTTTCCCTTGTCTTTTACATTTTCCAGAGAAGCGTATTTCTCTTTCTTGGCAAAGAGCGCGTTTTTGAGCGAAAGATCAATGAGCTTCTTTTTGTCTCCTATTTGAGGTTGAATGGTTTTGAAATTGTCCGATACAAAGTCAATGGGCTTGTTCACCAAGACTTCTTTCGCGCTGCTCTGATATTGATCACGCAGCTGAATTAAAATGAGCATGAGAATGTCTTCGTCAGACTCATCAAGCCTTTTCTTCACCTCTGAAGTTTGAGATAGGTTGATGGTTCCGTTTTTAATCCGCAGGTAGTTGACAAAGGCCCACTTTTCATCTGTAATGATTGTGAATACATCCAGATCAGCAATCTTTGGACTGACCACTATAGATTTCGACTGGAAGAGATCTACCATGTCCAGTTTTTCCTTGAACTTCTGAGCCTGCTCAAATTCTAGGTTTTCAGCGGCAGTACTCATTCTTTCTTTGAAATACTGCTTAGGAACAGCTAGACTTCCTTTGAGTATGTTGATCGCCTGATCGATGTCTCTTAGATAATCCTCTTCCGTTTGCAGTCCTTCACAGGGACCTTTGCAATTGCCAATATGATATTCGAGACATATTTTGAACTTGCCTTTCGCTATGTTCTCTTCAGACAGATCGAAGCGACAGGACCTTAATGTGAACAGATTATTAATCAGTCTGAGCACATTGTTCATCACCTTTACATTGGCGTAAGGGCCAAAGTATGTTCCATTAGAAGGAATGAACTTTCTGGTGCTATAAATTCTCGGGAATCGCTCGTTCGATACGCAGATATAAGGGAATGTCTTATCATCCTTTAGTAAGATGTTATACTTCGGTTGATTCTGCTTGATAAGATTGTTTTCCAACAGCAGGGCATCAAACTCTGAATTAACTAGTGTGATCTCAATTTCTTTGATTTCGCTAACAAGCCTTCTGGTCTTGCGATTGACTCCTGCATTCTTATTAAAGTAGCTGGAAACCCGTTTTTTAAGACTTTTTGCCTTGCCCACATAGATAAGAACCCCTTCTTCGTTGAAGTAGCGGTAGACGCCTGGACTATCAGGGAGCTTTAATATTTCGGATGGGTTAAACCGGGCGACCTCCATGGGTCGAAATTAATAAATCTCGTCATCAAAAATGATGGTACTATCAGATGTACTAAGGACATCAGTGAATTTTTGACAATCAATTTCCATGCTCAATTCAGCGGGTCTGTCAAAGAAGGATTTTTCAATGCCTAGGGTAGTGTCTGCATAGACTTTTTGCATAAATAACCCAACGATGGGCATCGCAGTTCTTGCTCCTTGTCCATTAGCCCAGTACTTAAAACGTATGGATCTATCATCGCCACCGACCCAAGCGCCTGCTATTAAATCTTTAGTAATAGCCATAAACCAACCGTCTGATGCATTTTGTGTGGTTCCTGTTTTGGCTCCAATTTCGTTTTTCTCTTGTTTAGCGTCAACTAGTCCATACGTATGATAAAGTCCTCTTCCCGATCCTGATTTAGCCGTTTCTTGCAACATATTGAGCATTACGTAAGCCACGTCTTCACTGATGGCTCTACTCTTTCTTGGGGGTTCATTGTAGATAACATTTCCAAACCTATCCTCGATTCGACTTACGTAATAAGGTTCGATATGCACCCCTTTGTTCACGAATGTTCCATAAGCACCAACGAGTTCATGTAAGGAGGCTACTTCTGTTCCTAGTGCGATAGAGTAATAAGGAGGGATGGTACTTTTGATTCCAACTCTCTTGGTCATGTCTACCACCTTTTCAGGTTTTACAATATTCATAACTCTTGCGGTGACTGAGTTTACCGATTTAGCCATCGCTGTCTTTAGCGTCATGTCCTCACCACTGAATCTGTTTTCAGCATTTTGCGGACTCCAAGGCTCATCTTGAAAAGGAATATCGATTGATACTGCTTCATCTTTGAAAGTATAACATGGTGAGTAGCCTTGTTCCACGGCTGTGGCATACACAAATGGCTTGAATAGAGAGCCTGGTTGTCTTTTCCCTAAGCGCACGTGGTCATACTGAAAGTGAGTATAATTGATTCCGCCTACCCAGGCTTTTATTGCACCAGTTTTCGGGTCGGTAGCCATAAAACCACTTTGAAGAAACTGTTTATAGTATAGTATGGAATCTACCGAACTCATTACTGTATCAATATCTCCATACCATGAAAAGACTGACAGTTTTTTCTTCTTGTTCATATAGTAGTCAACAGAATCAGACTCTTCACCAAACTGTTTGACTAAGTTTCTGTAGGCTTTGGTACGAGGGATTACATTGTCTTCTAAAAATCCATCAATATCTCTGTTCTTGGAGTCAATCCAGAGGCTTCTATCTTCCACTGATAATAGTGAATCAAACCGATGCTGCAATGTCCGCATGGCACTATCCGTGGCCTGTTCAGCATAGGCTTGCATTCGGCTATCTATGGTAGTATAAATCTTTAAACCATCAGCATATAGATCATAACCCAACTCACGAGCCAACCTTCTCAGGTCGCCTCCGGCTACCCCTCTAAAATATTGGGCAAGCCCTGCATTTTGATCCTGCTGCTTTAAGGTAAGTTCAATGTCTTTTACTTTCAGTGTATCATAGACTGTCTGATCTAGAAAGCCATACTTTACCATCTGACTCATCACGATATTCCTTCTACGCTTAGAGTTTTCAGGGTTGTTATCAGGTCTGTAAGTGGTAACTCCCTTTTGCATTCCTGCCAATACGGATGCTTCGGGAACGGTAAGTTGACTCGGTAGTTTGTTAAAATAGGTCTTTGCTGCTGACTTAATTCCATAGGCATTATTACCAAACTCAACCGTGTTATAGTACATGGCCATTATCTCCTGCTTGGTGTATGACTTTTCAAGTCGAACAGAAAGGATCCACTCTTTAGTTTTGTAGATAAGCTCGTCAAGCATTCGGTTCTTACCTTCCAGTTTGCCTTTTTCTCTTTCGGCTAATACCCGCGTAGAGAAAAGCTGCTTGGCTAATTGCTGACTGATGGTACTACCTCCACCTTTACGGTTGAATGTAAGGACCCCATAAGCTACTCGAAACATACTTTCGAGGTCAATACCTGAATGCTTTTCAAAGCGAATGTCTTCAGCGGCCAATAACGCGTTGACCAAGTTTTCACCCAACTCATCATAGGTTACTGGGTTTCGATTATCTCTAAAGTAACCAGAACCCAATTGTACACCATCGGAAGTATATAGAGTAGAGGTCAGGTTTTGTTCAGGGTTTTCCAATTGAGAGTATGAAGGAAGCTCACCGAACCAATTATTCATATTGGAACTGACCGCCCATATGTAAGTTGGTAGGCCAACCACGCCTAATACAAAAACCGCCCAAGCTGCAATTGTCAGCTTTCTTAGCAGGGGTCGATTTTCGGCTATTTTACTTTTTAGGCTCATCTATTGATAAAATTTGTCATGAAAAATCATGTACTCGTCAATCTTCTCGCTATCAAACAAGAACTGTAAGTTGTCGATAGAGATAGCAAAATTATGAAAATTAGTGTCTTCTTGATTAATCGCCTCTGACAAGACTTCAGATAACACATCTCTATAACGCTGAGATGCGGATTTAGTCTTAAAAGAGTTGATATAAAGTATTTCTAAGTTCTCATTCTTTTTTAAAGTGAGATTGCCAATAGAAAGCCTTTGGTTTGGAAACCTTTCACTGTTCAATGCATTGATCGCAGCTTTTATTTCTTCAGCATCATTCAGCGTTTTATCAATTGTTATTGCCACGAGGTGTTGTTGCTGAAAGTCTTCGCTGAAGTCGAAGCCTCGGTCGGAGAGGATCTCATCTTTGGCTGGTTTTAATGCCGAGAGCAAACTGTTGGCGTAATCGAAAAGCGGCCCTTCTGTATACTTAGCGGTAAAGTCTTCCAATGCCTTTTCATACGGAAAAAGTCCTTCTGTTTTGGCTTTCAGTATTGCCGATAAGAGCTCAACAGTCGGTAGAAAGTCTACATCTTCAAACGAAGCTAGGGCAGCCTTTAACATTTGATCAGCTTCTACATAATTGCCGGCCTCATATTGGGTGTAAGCATCTGCATACTGCTGTTGTAACCTTAAGTTTCGTGCTTCCTTTTCCTGAACATAGTTGGGATTAATAAGCACTTTGGCTGTCAGACTTTCTGGAAACTCGGCTATGATAAGCCGCTTGTAATCCTCAGCTCTGCCAGGGTCTGTGTTTTCGAAAAGTGTATAGAGCGCAAAAAGTGTCTCTAAGCGAAATTCGGTTTTTGGGAATCTACTTAACAGGGTTTCATAGCTGTTGGCAGACTCACTATTTCTTTTTAGGCCAAACCTATAGATACGACCTAGATTAAAGAAAGCCTCTTCGATTTCAGCATTTGCTACTGCCTTCTGTTCAGCAGATCTGGGTATGGTTTCAAGAAGCTTTTGTTTTTCTGCTGCTGAACCGCCATCTCCTGATCCAGACCCTCCATTTCCTTGACTTTCGTTTGGGTTATTGTCGGATAACAATGATGGGTCTATTCCAACAGCAACTGTAGTCTTACTAGATCTTCTCCAGTTATCTTCAAGGGGTCTGTTGCCCCAAACTCTTTGAAACTCTTGTTCCCCTTGACTGATGGCCACTTGGTTATAGAAGTACCAAGTATCATCATCCGAAATGTCTGTATTGGTATTTGTAACCGATGGGTTAATAGGGTTGCCTTTCCTCTTTTGCCTGTCGAGCTCCTTCTGTTTTTCTGCTTGAGCACTTAGGTATTGGTCTAGAAAAGCATCTAGGGAAACGGGATTCATCTCGGCAAGATTGAGAAGACTATCATTTCGTGAGATCGTATTTAACTGAGTCACAAAGTCTTTCAAAATCCCCTGCTTTTCAACAATGGCCTCATAGTTCTCAATGTCTTCAGGCAACTTTGTTATTGCGCTATCATAGTATCTGCTTGAAAGCTGATAGTTTTCATAAGGGTCAAAATAGATTTCTCCCAATTTCAAGAAATTCAATCCCTGCTGGCGCTGATCAGGTTGTGTTACCTGAGTTCCTGTTCGGTAATTCGTGATGGCGTTCAGTAATTTGCCTCGTTGTTCTTCCAACTGGCCCATTACATAGTAGATTTTATCCTGATACTCGAGGTTCTTCCCATCCTTTAGCATTTTATCAAAGGTTTTGTACACCTTTTCAATTCTGTCGGGGCTGGACTTAGAATAATCGGTCAAGGCCATTTTATTCAACTCAGAATGAAACACTAACTCGTAAGGAGGATTGCCCTTAAGTGCCAGATCGTAGTAATCAAAGGCCTCTTGTCCTTCACCATTTTTCTGAGCGATTTGGCCGAGGATAAAATTGGTTCTGGCTTTTTGATCCCGGTTGCTGATCAATTCATTAACCTCCTGAAGGGCTGTGGCTATGCCGGCTTCATTACCCTGTCGCTGGTGATAGTAAGCGAGCAAAACTTTATAGTCTAGGTTGTTTTCAGGTGTCAACTCTTCTTCTAAGGTCAAATAATTCGAAACGTCTGTCGCATTGTCCATGTCGCCCATATCCATATAAGTGCGCATTAGGGCGATCAAAGCTTCTTGCCGAGCGCCATCATCTTTACTGGTTTGATTGACAAATTGAAAAGTCTCGATTGCGTATTGGAACTGAGCCCTTAGATGCCTGATTTTGCCTATGAGTATGTAGCTGTCATCTACCCAGTCGCTGGTTTTGTACCATTCTATTACTTGAGAAGCCTTTTTGAAAGCATCATCAAGCTTTTCTTCATTGCCCTGAACAGTGCCTGAATCTATGTCTGGAAAGACTTTAAGAATATCATTGAAATTGTAGTCGTATTTGTCTTCCAGGCTTTGATAAACCTCGTCTATGTATTGGTTGGCGTAGAAATACCCATTATAGCGGGCATTCATGTTCTGATAGCCTTTAGAATTGCAACCGACCAGGCCTACGACTAGGAGAAGACAAAAAAATCTTTTGATATGTAAATTGCTGATTTTCAAATCAGAGTGATTTCTGAATAGGAACGAACAATAAGCCGCAATTAATACAATAAAAGGTATCTGGTTAGGTTTTAATCAATATTTTTGTTTCCCTTGATTTTTTATTGTGGCAAGATTCAAGAAGACCCTTTCTAACTGGTTAAATACCAGACATATTTTCATCGTTCAGAATGAGGAAGACTTTTCTGAGAAAGCCACCTATAAGTTTACCTATGCAAAAATAGCCTTCTTTGGTTTTTTGGCCTTTTTGGTCGTTCTCACAATCAGTATTTATCTAGTCAATACGGTCCTTGCGCAATGGTTTGATCCTCGTTATGCCGAACAAGAAACTAGGAAAGACTTAGTTCAGATGAGCATATCTCTCGATTCGTTGACACAAGAGCTAGAAAGTAGAGATCAATTCATTACGAGTTTTAAGAAGATAATGGAGGGAGATGTAACTTCAAATGAAGTACCAGAATCCCAAGCCGCACAACCGCGTGTTCCGGGAAATGCAGAGCAGTTAGCAATTACCGATTCAGTGTTCAAAACCGAATTTGAGAGAGGAGGGGACTTTCTTTTAACTGGAGAAATACAAAACGATGAGCTAAGGCAGCTTTATTTCTTTTCACCCTTTACGGGCTATATTTCGGAACCCTTCAACGCTCAGACTGAACATTATGGAATTGATGTGGTTGCTAAAAAGGATGAGCCTGTCAAGAGCATTGCAGATGGTACGGTGATTCTGGCCAGTTGGACCCAATCTGAAGGTAATGTGATTGCGGTTCAGCACAGAGAGAATTTAATCTCGATATATAAACACAACTCTACACTCACTAAGGAAGTGGGTGATTTTATTACAGCAGGTGAAATTGTGGCCATTATTGGTAATACGGGAGAACTGACTTCCGGCCCACACTTACACTTTGAACTTTGGTACAATGGTTCGGCCGTAAATCCGGAAGAATTCATTTCGTTTTAATCAGAAAAGCAGATTCAGCCATGTTTTCAAAAGAGGAAAAAAAATCATCAGAAGAGCTTAGCCAGACCAGTAATATCATTGGTAAGGAAACAGTGCTTGAAGGTAGCATTGAGTCAGCCGGTAACATTCGAGTCGAAGGTAAGGTGTACGGCAATGCCAAAGCGAAGGCCAAATTTGTGATGGGGTCGGATGCATATGTTGATGGAAACGTGGTAGCAAGATCTGGTGAAGTTGCAGGTAACATTAGGGGGAATATTGAGATTTCGGAATTATTGATTTTGAAACCAACTGCTGTAATTAACGGTGACATTCTTACCAATCAATTGGTCGTAGAGCCAGGAGCAACTTTTAATGGTGGCTGTAAAATGGGTCACTTGGCAAAGGATATTGTAATCAGTCTACCTCAGAGCCGCGCCTCAGAAAAAATCGTCAAAAGGGCCTAAGGCTATTAATATAACTATTTGATTAGTTAAGGGTGTTCTCTACCTTTAGCACATGTCCAATATCAGAACAGCTCATAAACAAATTCGTCAGTTAAGGGAAGGGGTTCTGGGGCCTGCATTAATTTGCGCGATACTTTTAGCCTTCCTGTGCATTTCTTGCGCTTCTGATCCTCCTATAGAAGAAGCTGTTGATCAGGAAATCCCTAAGTCCATTTGGGTAAGCCTGAACAACGATACCTCCGCGCCCATAAGCTTAAATTTTCAAGTAGGAATCAATGATACTATACAGCAACAGTTCATAAGCTCAAAAAGTAAGGACACGCTAATTATCTCATTATCGGAAGAGCGGCTATTAACCATAGCGAATAAACTGACACTGAAACAAGACTTGATTGTCTCGCCAGGAGATTCCTTGTTTTTTCATTTCAATGGGGAGGGTATAGTGCTAAAATCTATTCCCGAGAGGCAGTTTGTAAACGTGCTCAAAAGCCAATTCCCTTCTGATCGATCGATATCACAAGATTCATTGTATGACCTGCTTGTGTTTACTGATAGTGCGCAGAAAATGACGGCCTCGAATGATTTTTCAAGAACAGAGATTTATCCCATCTTCTTTCAAAAGGACTTCTATAAGGCCAATCCAGAAGCACTAAAGCAGTTTTCCGATGTAACCTATACAGAGATAGAGAGCATAACCAACAAACTAAACTTAGAGGGTAACCCAGAAGAAGCTTTCAGTTTGAGTTTAATGGAAGAGTTTGAGTTAAAAAGACATTACTTAAGGCTTTCGTTTCTCGCGAGAAGAGTGGGCGATAAGTCTTATTTAAGAGAACTATTAGAGAGCTCTCTTTTTGAAGAGGATTTCATCTTGAATAGTCGGTATGGTAAAACCTATCTGTACTTCTATATTACTGAGGGTATTCTGTTAGGAGAGAAGACGAGAACATCTAACAAGTTATATATTGATTACCCGAAGGCATACGATTTGTTAGATCAGCATTTTAAAGGAGCACTTTTGGCTAAGGCCAAGTGGTTTTGTCTTGAAAAGATGGTGGATTCAAATGAATCTTATGAAACAATCTCTGCCTATGCGACTGATTACCAAAATACATTTCCAGAGGATACTTTGTTTACCCAGAGATTTCAGGAAGATTTTCTAATCAACCGAGAGGCGCTGGTTCAAAGCAGCATTGGTGTTAATCTCCTGCAAGAAGACGGCAGCACAAACATGTTGACAGGCCTACTCAATAAACTCGAGGGGAAGGTGATCTATGTAGACTATTGGGCCAGTTGGTGCGCACCCTGTCGACAAGCCATGCCAAGCTCTGAGCTGTTAAGAGATAGGTTCAAAGAAGATGACGTGGCCTTTGTTTATTTTTCGATAGACAATAAACAAGATGCCTGGAGGCGCGCGAGTGTGTCAGATGGACTCAGAGGCTATATACATAACTACCTTGTGCTTAATCATGAGAAGTCAGAGATGAAAAAGAACCTCGGAATGGATGCGATACCTAGGTACTTAATCTTTGACAAGAAAGGTCGTTTGGCAGAACCGAATGCTCCTGGACCAATGAATGCTAGCCTAGAGTCCGTACTAATGAAGTATATTGGCCAATGAATAATGAAAGAAAAGAACCCAAATGACTATTTGAAATACTCCCAGTTGGGTATTCAACTGTTCCTCACCATTGGCATTTGTGGCTGGCTCGGATATAAAATGGATGAGTGGTGGAATTCAGGCAAACCCTTGTTCATTATTCTGATGATTTTAGTGGGAACAACCGGAGCCATTTATATGCTCTACCGATCGTTGCCAAAGGACTAGTTAACTATTGCATCTTTTTTACTACTAAGTTTCTTCTCTAGTAATCAAAGAACTACCTTTGCGGCATGCAAAGCTTAGGCAAGCAAATCGCCATATCAATAATCGTTTCGCTAGTACTAACCGCTGTCGTTTTCGGCTTGCAGCAAATGGAAAGTAGCGCACAGTTTATTCACGAAAAAGTGTGGTCTATTGTCATTTTTTCTGCAATTCTAGGGTTGATAGTCGTCATTATTGGTGATTGGGGCATCAGGAATATGGATGCGCAAAGCAGACCAAATCTCTTCTTGGGTTTAACCGTTTTGAGATTGCTTTTAAGCATGGGTTTTGTAGGTATTGTACTCTTCGTTGGAATCGAAGACAGAATCATTTGGGTGGCCAACTTTTTCGCTGCCTATTTATTCTACTTAGTATTTGAAATATATAGCATTCTGTCTAACTTGCGCGCGATTTCGACAGAGGCCGAAAAGACATGATGAAAAATAACAGAACTAACTTTCCCAATTTACTGATCATAAGCCTCTTAATAATGCTTTTCAGTATTTCAAACAGTTCAAATTTATTTGCCGCTTCAGGCAGCGGAGACGAAGAAAAAGAGGAAGGAAGCACAGACTTCATCATGCATCACATTGCCGATGATTACCAATGGCATATTGTGACCATCGGACATACGCATGTAACCATTCCTCTGCCAATGATTATTTACGATCACGGTGAGTTGAAATTCTTCATGTCATCTGACTTTTATGACGAGCATCATGAGCCTATTGCACATGATGGTTATATGATCTCTCATGGTAAACTGGTAAGAGCTGGGGCTGGTCATGGTGAAAGTGCAGGACATGAAACTGATGATGCTCATGGAGCACCAACAGCTGACGATCATGAGGAGGCACAAGCCGACTTCTTAAACCTTTCCATCACTAAGAATGTAGCATCACTTTTTCTAAGTGTGTTCTTAATGTTGATCACATTCCTTACCATCGCAAAAAGATATAAGAGTGGTGTTGCTGCTCCTAAGGGACTTCAATCACTATTTGAGCCAATCATCGTTTTCATTAGAGATGATATAGCTAAGACTAACATTGGAGAAGACAAGTATCAGCGCTTTATGCCATTCTTGTTGACAATGTTCTTCTTCATTCTATACAATAACTTATTAGGGCTTACTCCTGGTGCTGCTAACCTTTCGGGTAACATTGCGGTGACTTTGAGTCTGGCCTTGTTTACATTCTTCATCACACAGTTTAATGGTAAGAAAGCTTACTGGGGTCACATATTTGCGACTCCTGGTGTACCGCTTCCTTTGAGGCCAATTATCCTTGTGGTGGAAATTATCGGAATTTTCACTAAGCCTATTTCACTTACCCTACGTTTGTTTGCTTCAATTACAGCAGGTCACATTGTAGTATTAAGTATTGTTGGTTTAGGTTTTATACTTAATAGTGTAGCTGTGGGAGTTGTGGGAACACTCTTCTCTGTAGTGATCACTTTAATTGAAATATTGGTGGCTGTGATTCAGGCATATGTCTTTACACTGTTCTCTTCGATGTACATCGGGCAGGCGGTTGATGACGGACACCATTAATTAGTTAGAATACCATTGTTTCATTTATAACAAACATAATTATGTTATCTATTTTATTAACTGCTGGTTACGCCCTTATGGGAGCTGGTATTGGTGCTGGTCTTGTTGCGATAGGCGCAGGTCTTGGTATCGGAAAAATTGGTGCTTCTGCTATGGAAGGTATGGCACGTCAACCTGAAGCTGCAGGTAAATTGCAGTCTGGTATGTTGATTATTGCTGCACTTATCGAGGTAATTGCGCTTTTCGGTGTGGTAGCTTGTTTCTTGCTTGCAACTAACAACAGCATCGTTTCAGCACTTTAAGAAGTATTTGAGAAGTTTCAGACTTAGCATTAGGCTGGTCTGAAGCTTTTCTTTTAAAAAAAGAGACATGGAGATTTTATTACCAGATACCGGCTTATTTATTTTTCAATCATTAGCATTCCTATTGCTAATTTTTGTGCTAGGTAAATTTGCTTGGAAGCCGATTTTAAGTGGGCTAAAAGAAAGAGAAGAAACTATTGAAAACGCTTTACTTTCTGCTGAGCAAGCAAAAAGTGAGATGGAAGCGCTTAATGCTGACAATGCTAAACTGATGGCAGAGGCTAGATCTGAGCGTGACGCGATGTTAAAAGAAGCAATGGCCGCGGCAAATACCATCAAAGAAGAAGCGAAAGAGGAGACTGGCAAGATCACTGCTAAGATGCTCGAAGATGCCAAAGCAGTAATCGAAAATGAGAAAAGGGCGGCATTGGCTGATGTTAAGACATTAGTGGCCTCACTTTCATTAGAGATCACTGAAAAAGTACTTCGCAAAGAATTGAGCGACAAAAAAGCGCAAGAGTCTTTGGTAGACGAATACGTAAAAGATTTGAACTTAAACTAATTCTGACGAATGTCTGAATATAGAATTGCTTCCAGATACGCCAAATCCTTGTTAGACCTTGCGGTTGAAAAAGGACAGTTGGAAGAGGTGAATAAAGATATGTTGATGTTTTCTAACCTTGTGGAAGAAAACAGAGATTTACTCTTGATGCTAAAGAGCCCGGTTATTACTCCTGACAAAAAGTTGGGAATATTGAACATGGTGTTTGAAGGAAAAGTGAACGACTTAACTTTGGCAATCTTTCAAATTTTGACAAGGAAGCATAGAGAGATGTACCTCGATCAAATTGCGGTGGAGTTTCACCATCAATACAATGCCAATCAGGGCATCGAGGAAGCAACCATTACAACAACTTTCGCACTGGATGCTAAGACAAAAGCCGAGTTCGAAAATATTGTTACCCAGATTTCTGGGAAGAAAGTAGAGTTGACAGAAGTTATTGACGAAGAGCTTATCGGAGGATTCATCCTTAAGATTGGCGATCGTCAGATTGATGATTCTGTAAGCTCAAAGTTGAAAGCGCTTAAGCTAGAGTTCACTAAGAACTACTACGAAAAAGCATTTTAAAGAAGATTTAAACATTAACTATAATATAAAATGGCAGACGTAAGACCTGATGAAGTATCAGCAATATTGAGAGAGCAGCTCTCAAACTTCAAATCAGAAGCCGAATTAGAAGAAGTAGGAACAGTACTTCAAGTAGGTGATGGTGTAGCCAGAATCTACGGACTATCAAAAGCACAGTCAGGTGAGCTCTTAGAGTTCGAAAATGGCTTGAATGCTTTGGTACTTAACTTGGAAGAAGACAATGTAGGTGCCGTACTTCTTGGTGACTCTGCAGGAGTAAAAGAAGGAGATACAGTAAAAAGAACTGGTCGAATTGCTTCTGTAAATATCGGTGAAGGTGTCGTTGGTCGTGTAGTGGATACCTTAGGTAACCCTATCGATGGTAAAGGCCCTATCCAAGGCGAGACTTACGAGATGCCATTGGAGCGTAAAGCCCCAGGTGTAATTTATCGTCAGCCGGTAAATGAGCCATTACAAACAGGTATCAAGGCGATTGACTCAATGATTCCAATCGGAAGAGGTCAGCGTGAATTAGTAATTGGTGACCGTCAGACAGGTAAAACTGCAGTAGTTATCGATACTATCTTGAACCAAAAAGAATTTTATGATGCTGGAGAGCCAGTATTCTGTATCTATGTGGCCATCGGTCAAAAAGCATCTACAGTTGCTGGTGTGGTTGCAGCTCTTGAAAAAGGTGGTGCAATGGACTACACAGTAGTTGTTTCTGCTTCTGCTGCTGACCCTGCTCCAATGCAATTCTTTGCTCCATTTACTGGTGCAGCGATTGGTGAGTACTTCAGAGATACGGGACGCCCTGCATTAGTGGTATATGATGACCTTTCTAAGCAAGCGGTTGCTTACCGTGAAGTTTCTCTTTTATTGAGAAGACCTCCGGGACGTGAGGCTTACCCAGGTGATGTATTCTATCTTCACTCAAGATTATTGGAAAGAGCTGCAAAAGTGAATGACAATGATGACATCGCTGCAGCAATGAATGATTTACCTGAGTCTCTAAAAGGTAAAGTAAAAGGTGGCGGTTCATTAACTGCCCTTCCTATTATTGAGACACAAGCTGGTGACGTTTCTGCTTATATCCCTACCAACGTAATTTCAATTACTGATGGTCAGATTTTCCTGGAAACTAACCTATTTAACTCTGGTGTACGTCCTGCAATTAACGTGGGTATTTCAGTATCTAGGGTAGGTGGTTCTGCACAGATTAAGTCAATGAAGAAAGTAGCTGGTACATTGAAACTAGACCAAGCACAGTTCCGTGAATTGGAAGCCTTTGCTAAGTTTGGTTCTGACCTTGATGCTGCAACGCAGTTGACTATTGATAGAGGTAGAAGAAACCAAGAAATATTGAAGCAAGCACAATTCTCACCTGCTGCTGTTGAAGACCAAGTAGCCATTATCTACGCTTCTACAAAAGGTTTGATTGACAAAGTGCCTGTAGACAAAGTGAAAGAATTCGAGAATGAGTTCATTACTGTGTTGAGAGCTACTCATGCAGATGCAATGAATGACTTGAAAGCTGGTAAACTATCTGATCAAGCAGTTGATGCTTTGAAGAAGGTTGCGAAAGAGTTGTCTTCTAAATACTAATTAATAATAGGGCTTTAGCCCATTTAATAATAGCCTATGGCAAGCTTAAAGGAAGTAAAAGAAAGGATTGTTTCGGTCAGTTCTACTCAACAGATTACCAAAGCCATGAAGATGGTTGCGGCTGCTAAGTTGAGAAGATCACAAGAGCGAATCACCCAGTTACGCCCTTACTCTGAGAAATTAGGAGCCTTATTAGCCAATGTCTCTTCTGGAAATTCAGAAGAAGGCATGAATGCATATGGCGAAGTAAGAGAGGTAAAGCGAGTGCTTTTCGTTCCTGTAACTTCAGATAGAGGATTGTGTGGTGCTTTCAATTCCAATGTTTTTAAAGCAGTGAGAAATGCTTTGACTACAGATGAGTATGCCAATGCTGAAGTAGAGATTTTGCCTATCGGTAAGAAGTCCTTCGATTTCTTTAAGAAAAAGAGCGATCCGGTGAATGATAAGCACTGGGGAGCCTTTGGTGATCTTTCTTTTGAGGTGGTAAAAGCAGCTGCTGAAGAAGCCATGGAAGGTTTCGAATCAGGTAAGTATGATAAGGTAGTATTGGTCTACAATGAGTTTAAAAACGTGGCGACTCAGATCGTAAGAACTGAGCAATTCTTGCCAATCGTTGAAAACGAAGTAGATGCAGAGTCTACAACGAATACTGATTATATCTATGAACCGTCTAAGGACTTTATTATAGACGAATTGATTCCAAAGTCATTGAAGATTCAATTCTATAAAGCAGTATTAGAGTCTAATGCTTCTGAGCATGGTGCTCGAATGACGGCAATGGGTAAAGCAACCGATAATGCTGGAGATTTATTGAAAGACCTTCGATTGACTTACAACAGAACACGTCAGGCTGCCATTACTAAAGAGATCCTTGAGATCGTTGGTGGTGCAGAGGCTTTGGCTGCTGATAGTTAAGATTAATCTGAAACTAGATATATTGAAACCCTGACGAGAGTCGGGGTTTTTTTATGGAAAAGATCATAGCCTTTGTACAAAATTTAAGCCTTGATATCACTGCGGGCGCGGTGATTTCAAGCCTTTACCTTGCAAAGGTTTTCAATGTCGAGCTGTCAAATGAAATAGTCTTGGGCTTGGCGGTTGCCATATGGTTAATTTATACTGTAGATCACTTATGGGATGCTGATCGTGTTAAAGGAGAGGCCATAAACCCACGCCATGCATTTCATGAGCGGTACTTTAAGCTAATCTTGGGAATTGCCCTTGCTGTTTTTGGTTTGGGCATTTACAATGCTTTCCAATTGCCATCCGACACGATACGCTTTGGCTTTGGGCTTGTGGCTTTAACCTGTTTATATTTTCTCTATCTCAAAGTCAGTCAGGTTCACAGACAAAAAGAGCTCTTTGCGGCCTTTGTTTACGTGGCAGGTATTTTTGTTGGGCCATTAAGCATGTTAGAAAATTGGGATTGGATGTATTTGGTTCTCTTTGTACAATTTTTCCTTCTGGCCTACGTGAATCTTCTGTTATTCCCCTTATTCGAAATGGATACTGATAATCGGCAAGGAATGACATCCATTGCCTTAAATAGAGGACCTAGCTCTACCAAGAAGCTTATCCGTTTAGCTTCAATCGTTAATGAGATTATCATTGTTATTTGCATAGGCTTTGGGTTTAATGATAACAAGGCTCAATTCATGATTTTAGCCATGTCGCTTAGTCTGTTGCTACTGCTACAGGCTCCTGCTTTTCTAAAAAGGTATAATCTATATCGTATCATCGGAGACGGCATCTTCTTCTTACCAGGTCTTGCGCTGCTATGAAGAACGACTTCGATAAGATAGCTCCTCTTTACGACCTATTGGCAAATTTGGCCTTCGGCAAGACATTGGAAAGGGCGCAGAAAACCTACCTGCATAAAATTGAGCCTGCCTCGAAGTTGCTGATCGTAGGTGGGGGAACGGGAAAAATTATACAATGGATTCCTGAGGGGCTTGACCTAAAGATTGACTATGTGGAGTTGTCAGGAAGGATGTTGGACAGGGCAAGATCAAGGCTTTCCAAGGGAAATGAGATTGATTTTGTCCATGGAGACGCTAGAGAACAGGAGGGTAGTTATGATGTGATCATTGCTAATTTTTTTCTTGATTGTTTTTCAACATCTCAACTTGAGCAGGTATTGATGCATGTGAAAAACCAGCTTAATTCGGCAGGAAGCCTCCTTATCACGGATTTTTACCCAAGCGATCGGCCGAGGCATAAGCTTCTTTTAAAAACGATGCATTGGTTTTTCAGGGTAATAAGCCAGTTGGATGCTGACGGACTGATTAACATTCATGAGCAGACTAAGCTCGCAGGTTTTGAACCTTCCGACATTCAGTTTTTCAGGAAGGGGTCCGTTTTCTCAGCGGTTTATGAAAGGTCTACCTAACCAAAACCTTGAGTGTGACTACCTGCTGGTTTTCGTCAAGTATGCGAATTAGGTTCAGTCCTTTTTGGAAGGCCTTGGTTGAGATCTCGATATACTCAGCACTTGAGAGGGCCTGTTCTTCTTTTCTAAGAACCATTTGACCTTTTGAGTTGAGGACGGTAAGCCGTAGGGTTTGATCTCTTTCTATGCTATAGGATATGCGTAAAGTCTCCCCTTGTAGAACGGGATTAGGATAAGCTTTATAAGAGGATTTAAACTCAGACTTTATTCTGACTGACCTCATTTCAGAGACATCGAATTTGCCATTGAAATCTGTCTGCTTTATTCGATAGAAAGAGAGCCCATTCACCGGTTTGGTATCGATGTATGTATAATATAGAAGAACATCGCTGTTACCAGCTCCATCAATTCTACCAACAGTCTCAAAGTCAGTTCCATTAGTACTTCTTTCAATAGTGTAGAATGCATTATTGACCTCTGAAGCTGTTACCCAGTCTAGTTTGACCTGATTGCTATTATGAACTGTTGCTTCAAATGATATAAGGGTAATCGGTAAGGCTGCAACCTCAATAGAACCTAAAGTGTAATACTGCCCATTGGTAAAGTCCACATCGAAGGTTGCTGTGTTTTCCGAACCATTGACCGCGCTTGGGGAGATTAGTGTTGTCCCTCCGTTGGAAAAATCGCCATCATCATCTACCATGAGCCTTAATTGCGTCAGGTTGTTGGTGCCAACTCCCAATGGTCCGGTAATGGTAGAGAGATCATAGGTGAGTTCAATTGTTCCAACTGTACCAGATTCCTGGACACGCCATTCTCTATTAAGTCTACTGTTAATTGAGGCAGGCCTTTCATTATTCCCTTCCTGTTCAATTGCGGCATTGTCATTTCCTGATAGGATGAATGAATCGTTGGTATCAAAACCAAGGGGAAGATTAAAATCTACCAAGGCATCACTATTTTCACTCTTCGACCTGGTTTGTTCAAAGCATGAGAGGTCATCTCTACCAATGCCGAAGATGTCATTGTAATAAGTGGTGCCCTGACCGTCATAATCCCAAATTATTGCTCCGTCTGCTGCGAGATAATCCTGCTCTACTGCAGGTAAAGAGGCTACATCTCTTGTAATACCGTATTTAATGCCCAAGTAAGATTCAACTCTTGTTCGCTCGTTAGCGTTTAATGCGCTTGAGAAAACAATCGTTTCTGCGATATCTCCAGCATACTGTGCCTGTACGTCTCCGTCACTATGGTTGCCTATGCCAAATGAAGTAGGTCCTGATAATGCTGTGGTAACACCTGTGCCAGAGGCAGCCGAGGCTCCGTCAACGAAAATATTGACAGCCCCACCAGTCTGTACTCTTGTGGCAAGGGCTATATGAGGTAAGTTATCATTGTAAGTTGAAGGCGTTTCAGCGTCAAAACCGGTTCCTGTATTGGCGTTAATCCATATCGTGCCATTTTCCATACCTAATCCATAGTCTGCTGTACTGCTCGTTTCACTGGCGCCAATCAGTGCAGGTGAGTTGACAAAATCTCCAGCTGTGCCATCTACCTGCCCCGTTTTGAAGACTGAGATTAGGGTCATATCACCGCTTACCGTATTTGTAGTAGTTTCTATATAGGCAGCGTTGTTTGAATTTGGATCCGAGAACCTTAGTGCGGGGTTGAAGTTGATTTCATTCGTTTCAAAAGTAGGCTCAACCGGATTGGCACCTGCTAGGTTTGACTCAGAACCATTGTCTTGAGGTGAGCTCTGATCATTCCACTGTTGAACATCATTACCATCTACGGCAGCTGTTACACCTACATCGGAGAACACTTCAAGGTCAGCACGGAGCCAAAGTGCTATGTTAGTGTTTACTCCACCAGGACCACAGGTTTCGAAAGCTGTACCTATTGTAAAGAATTGCCCGTCCGTAAGATCAACACCGCTGAATGACAGAACATCTCCATTAAATGTACCTCCAGTGACTATGGTAGCATCGGCCATTGTAGCTGTATTGCCAATAAGCAATGAGTAAGCACTGGCATCAGCAGTACTATATCCTAGTGCTGCTAGGTCAAATTGTAATTCAGTACTACCTACTGTACCGTTATCTTGAACCTTCCAAATTCGTTCCATTCTACTTGCCAAGGAAGAAGGGATGTCAGAAGTATTATCATTTGCTTGGTTTGTCGAACCACCATCATTACCCCAAATTAGGTAGTCTCCATCGTCAGTAAATGAGTTGACATTGCTTGCATTATCTACAGCCACAGAGCCTAGACCGACAGTTAGTATATCATCTGTATTGATACTTGCGGATTGTTTTTGGCTGAAACATGAGGCATCATCTCTACCAATTCCCGCAATATCATCATTGTATGCAGTGTTAGTAGTGGCATTCCAAATCACGGTAGACCCATCTGAGAAAAGATAATTTGTTGCACTTGTCTGGTCTATAGTAACCCCATACTTAATGGCTAAGTAGGTCTCAATTTGCTGCCTTTCTGTTCCTGTGAATGAACCTTGATAGGCAATCACATCTCCCAAGAATCCTACAAAGTCGTTTCCTCCGGTATCATCATCCCCGAGGGTATAATTATAAGTACCTAGGCCTGCATCTGAAGAATTTGCGTTATAACTAGACTCAAACGAAGCACCATTCTGAAAGAGGTTGGCAGTATTTCCTGATGGGTGATCTACTGACCAAATATTCCATGCATCTTCATTAAAATTGCTGGAGTAGGCGGTGTTGCCACCATATCTCGAGTTGATAAGGAAACTTCGATCATCAGAAGTTCCTCCTCTGAATTCAAACAGAGCATCGTCTGTTCCGGAGGTACTATTGATAAAACCAGCTGTAATAAAACTAAGTCCAGCTGCCGTAGTGGTTATAGAACCCTCTAGAGATGTTGCGTCATTGTTGAATTCAATCGCAGGATTGAAGTTGACGGTGTTGGTTTCGAATGTTGTCAGGTTAGAAGGGTCTGTAGCATCTGCACCGCTAAGGCTTTGATCTGCCCAAGTGGCTATTGTTTGCCCATCAGTTGCCTGAGTTGTTCCAGTATTGTAAACCTGAAGGTCGGCCCTCAGCCATAGCTCTAGGTCAGCAGTTACTCCGCCAGGCCCACATTGTTCTCTTCCTGTAGCTAAAGTAAAGAATTGACCATCAGTAAGGTCTACACCAGTAAAAGTCACCGTATTTGTTCCTACATCGTAGCTAGCCGCAGGAATTGTAGTACCAGATGCCATTGTTGCACTGTTGGAAACTATCAGCTGGAAATCGGTAAGGTTTGTTCCATAACCCAAGCCAGTGAGGTCGAATGATATTTCGGTGCCTCCAACAGCACCGGTATCATCCACTCTCCAAATGCGTTCCATTCTTTCGGTAACACTTGCTGGAAGGTCGCTAGTATTGGCATTTGCTTGGTCGGCAAAGTCGCCATCGTTACCCCATACTAAGAAGTCACCATCATCATCAAAGGTATTTGCATTGCTCGCGTTGTTAGCCTCGATTGTATTAAGCCCCATTTTCACGATGCTTCCTGTGTTTTCACTTTGAGATTGCTTCTGGTCTAGACAGGCATCATCGTCTTTACCGATTCCCGCGATATCATTGTTGTAGGTAGCGTTGGTTGTGGCATCCCAAATGGTGGTTGCATCGGATCGGGTGTAGTTGGTAGCTGAGGTTTGATCAAGTGTAATACCATACTTAATGGCCATACTAGTTTCTATTCTATTCCTGTCTGTGGCTAGGTAGGAGGATGGAGAATCATAATAGCTTATTTCGGAAATAAAACCATCGAAAGAGCTGGCACCCGAGGTTGAGCCATCATCATATCTAGAAGCACTATTTTCATCTCCTAAGCCTATAGCATCAGTATGTCCATACAATCTTCCCACGTTGGCAAGTGGTGTTCCAAAGCTTTGGCCATTTAAGTAACCGGTAATTGTCCCAGTAATAGCATCATTACCTGCGTAATCAAAAGTGAGTACATAAGAGGTATTGGAAGCAATGTTAGTTGTGTTTACAGTAGCAATTGCTCCTGCAGTATTCCATGGTGCTCCTATACCATCACCTGCGGCCTGATTCCAACCAGAAATGTGAAGGGTACTAGAAACTATATAGACATTGAGCCCCCTGGTTGCACCACCTTGTTCATATATCACCTGTCTTGTGGCTGAAGTTATGTCCCCTGTTCTGAAGGCAATTGTAAATTTTTTGGAAAGGGATTCCCCACTATTGATTCCTGTAACCACACCTCCTCCGATGGTAAGCCCTGTGCTGCCTGTGCTAAAATCGATAGTCGGGTTGTCGTTGATGAGGTTAGTGGTGGCTCGATAAACAGGTGAAGTTATGTTTGAACCATTATTTCCTGCAGGAGTTTGGTCTACCCATGCTGTGACATTCGCACCTTCGGTTGCTGTAGTAACCCCCTCGTCAGCACGAAGCCATGTAAGAATACCATCGTTGTAACGGCCAGGTGTACAAAAGAAGAAGGCTGTTCCTAAGGTAAAGTATTGCGCGTCATCGAGATCAACACCTGTAAAAGTGATTACACTGCCGTTAAACGTTCCGCCCGATAGGACAGTGGCATTGCTAAAGTCTGCACCTGAACTATTGGAAGCCACCAATAAACTAAAATCTGCCGCATCTGTGCTTAAGCCAAGGCCGGTTAAGTCGAAAGAAACTGAAGTTGTTAGTACTTCATTTCTCTCCGCCACTCGCCAAACGCGTTCTAACCTTGTATCAATATTGCTTGGTGAACTAACGGATGCGCTTTCAGTTAATGCTCCAGCATCATTTCCCCAGATTAACCATGTATCATCTGTTGAGATGGTTGCACCTCTATCAATAGTCACTAAGCTTCCTGTATTTTCACTTTTAGAAGCAGGTTGGTCAAGCTCAGAATTATCGTCTCGACCTATGCCAGCAATGTCATTATTGTATTCCAAGAACCCACCTAAGGATGCGTTTTGAGTAGTGTTGAAAATGATTGTTCCATCAGAGTTGACATAGTTGATTGGTGTCGATTGATCCAATGTGATGCCATATTTGATGGCCAGGTAGCTTTCAATTCTTTGTCTTTGCGAAAGAGGGAATGATCCTGGTTCGTTGCAGTAGATAAATTCCGATATTTCTCCATAAAATGATGCAGCGGCCGTTGTATTATTATGGTACCTAGACCCACCATCTTGATCTCCAAGTCCAATATCGTTTCCATGAGAGTAGAGTAAGCCCACAGAACTGAGGGTGCCGAAACTCTGTCCATTTAAGTAAAAAGTAATTGTTCCTGTGGAACTACTACTGCCATCAAACTCCATAGTAAGAATGTACTCTGTGTCTGTGCCAATTGAGGTGCTTACAAAATTAGTAGGTGTACCATCATTCCAAGGGGCTCCAGAGCTACCTGAGTTTCCTCTATTCCAAATAGCACCATAGAGCATCCCTCCGTCTATGTATATGCCTAATCCGTTTGTTCCTCCGCCTTCTTCGAAAAGCTGTTGACGTGTGCTTACATCTGAGCTTTCAGTGCGGAAGGCTATGTTCAACCCTTTACGTGTAAAAGGACCACCTGTGTTATAATCATTGTTATCGCCTAATTGTAGACCCCGTTCTGTGGCACTGATAAAATCGACTGAAGGATTAAAGTTTATGCTGCTCGTACTACTTCTAAATGTAGGCGCAGTGGTGAGTGTGGTGAAATCATAATTACCTACTGATTGATCTTCCCAAAAACCTACATTGGTTCCTTCAGTTGAAGCAGCTCCTCCGTTGCTTACAAAGGCTCCATCATTGGCTTTTAACCATGTTGTCAAGGCAGCTTTGTAGCCACCAGGCCCTACCGTTTCAATTAGATTGTCATCACTGGCTACGGCTGCTGAAACTCCTGCAACAAGGTCCAAACCAGAAACGGAAGAAAGGGTATTAGACGGGAAAGTAGTGATATCAGAAAGTGTTACGCCAGCTGCAATGGCAGGAGCACCACCTACACCTTCAACGTCCGAGGCAAAAAGGGAATAACCGAAAATACTTTGACCTGCACTAATACCGAGCTCTGAGAAGCTAACCGCTACACCTTGAACGACTTGTGATCCGATTTCGATCAATGGGATTGGGTCATCCCCAACAGCTTGGCGTCTGAGGATTACATAATCACTAAATGTTTGACCCGTTCCAGGCCAGTCAGAGGACGCAATTCCAACTAGAGTGCCATATGAAGCAGGATCGCCATTGGAGTCTAGAGACGTAATTGCTGCGATGGCGATATTATCATTACCGCCCCGCTCAATCACTGGAAATACAGAAGTTGTAGGATCTGAAGTTTGAATCCCCGAGTACCATATGACATCGACCCTTTCTGTTTCTACTTCAATACTTCCAGAGGCCAAGTCATCATCATTTACCAGAATGTTGTCATATCCAGCATTTAAGTTGCCTGATAGGTATATAGCGTCTGCTTCAGCTACAATGTCTGGGTCAATATCTATCGCGTCTGGGTTGGGCGCTGTATTGATCTGGTTAAGCTGATACCAGATGTTGACTAATCTGTCTGTAGATACTCGCCTAAGTAGAACAAGAGTGTCTGGTGCAAGAAAGCGATCATAAGTTGTGGCACCTACCACATATGAGCTAACAGCTACATTATTTCCTTGACCATAATTGATATTGTATTGTGCATTGGGAATGATACTGTTGCCCGCATCACTCGGAGCTGTAACTAGTGTAGTTGTAGTAGTACCTGTAGAAGTGGAGGTATTGATGGTAGAGATACCCGTCTGACCACTGACACTCGGACGTAGGACGAGCATTAGCGCACAGCATAGAAGGACTATGTGAAGTCTAGTTTTAATTACCGCGATGTTTAGGTGTAGAGCTTATTAGCTCAATTGTACTTTAATGATAGTACAAATTAATGGCATCACCACCCTACTTTTTATTTTTTTGTTCGAAAAAAGTGTTTGATAATGGTGTTTTGTACTGTGATGAACGGTATGTGACTGATACGCATGTTGCTCTTCTTTATAACTATTTCAATAAAACTGAATGTCTAAAAAAGACTTGAATGCCATCAAATAGTATTTGAAAACCAAATATTTAGATGTGTATCGCAGATAAAGAATAATAGTGTTTCAGGAGAAGGGCTCTAAAATTGCATTTAGAGGGGCTATCGAACGAGAATTTTGAGAATAGTTGCATTGTTATCTCTGTCCAATATTCTTAATAGGTTGAGACCTTTTTTCATTTGACCTGTCGCCATCTGGAAGAAACCTTCAGACGCTTTTATTTCCTTTTCTTGTTTTAGGATGACCTGCCCTGTGTTATTGAGCACAATGACTTGCAAAGTTTGATCTGATCCAACCGCATAAGAAATTTTCAAATATTCTCCTTTGACCACTGGGTTAGGGTATGCATTGAAGGTAGCTTGGAACTGTCGTTCTACTTTTACAGATCTGATTTCCGAATAGTCGAACTCCCCACTGAAGTCGGTTTGCTTTAACCTATAGAATGAAATTCCATTGACTGGATTTGCATCTACGAATGAGTAGTAAAGAAGGTCGCTGCTGTTACCAGCACCATCGAGTGTGGCTATAGTTTCAAAGTTTACCGCATCGGTACTTCTTTCAATAGTATAGAAGGCATTGTTGACTTCAGAGGCCGTAACCCAATCCAGTTTGACTTGATCTTCTTTGTAAGTATTGGCCTCGAAAGAGATTAGAGTGATGGGTAGTGCATCATTTTCGATAGAACCTAATGTATAGTACTGTCCATCAGTAAAGTCTACATTAAACGTTACTGTCTGGCTACCACCATTTGTAGCACTAGGAGAGATGATTGTGGTACCTCCATTAGAGAAGTCACCATCATCATCAACCAGCAATCTTGTTTGTGTTAGGTTATTACTACCAGAGGCTGTACCGGTCACCCCAGTAAGGTCAAAAGTCAATTCAACCGTACCTACTGTACCAGTTTCTTGGACTTGCCACTCTCTGTTAAGTCTACTGTTGATGGTGGCTGGTCTTTCAGGGTTTCTTGTTGCCTCAATGGCTGCATTATCATTACCAGATACTAACCAAGAATCGTCTACACTAAACCCTCCAGTATTGTTGATAGTTACCATTGCATCACTATTAGCACTTTGAGATTGTGTTTGATCCAGACAAGACAGATCATCTCTACCGATACCGAAGATGTCATTAGAGTAAGTAGTCTTATCACTGTAGTCCCAAATGGCACCACCATCACCAGCTCTATAGTCTCTTTCATCTACTGATCCAGTAGCTCCGTCATCGGCACCAGCAAGGGTGATTCCATACTTGATGGCTAGGTATGATTCTACCCTGTTTCTTTGATCAGAATCTAATACCTGATTATAGGCAATAGTTTCAGCAATGTCTCCAGCATACTGGGCGTCAACATCAGAAGTAAAGTGATTACCTATACCAAACCCACCATCGGCATTGGTTAAATCTGTAGTAATCCCTGTGGCAGTAGCACTTTCAGCGGCATCTACATAAATGGTAAGATCACCCGGGTCATCATCCCTTACCCCAATAGCAATGTGCGGAAGGTTATTGTTATAAGCGTTAGAAGTTTCGGCCTCAAAGGCAGCATCTGAATCTGCATTAACCCATATGGTACCATTATCAAGGCCAATGGCATTATCAAGACCAGAGCCTGATCTGGTACTGAGTAGGGCGGGAGAGTTCACATTGTCATTGGCAGTACCTGATGTTTGACCAGTTTTAAAGACTGAGATAAGCGTGAAGTCATTTTGACCTGTGTTGGCAGGGACGCTAAAGGCATCGTCAGTTTTAAAATAAGAGTTATTGGTAGAGCCGGGATCAGTGAAGTTTACAACCGGATTGAAGTTGATCTCGCTGGTTTGAAAGGTTGGCTCAATTGCATTAATTCCTCCTCCAAGATCCACTTCTTCCATATTGTGACCTTGAGCACCTTGATCATTCCAGAACAGTGCGTTGTTCCCGTCAGTTGCAGCTGTTGATCCAGGGTTGTTTGAAAATACTTCGGCATTAGCCTTTACCCACATGGCAATATTAGTATTGACTCCACCAGGTCCACAAATGGTAATGCCTGTGCCTATTGTAAAGAACTGACCATCGGTAAGGTCTACTCCTGTGAAGGATAGCACATTACCGTTTAAGGTTCCTCCGGAGATTACTGTGGCACCAGCCATTGTAGCCGTGTTACCCACAAGCAAGCTGAAAGCAGTAGCATCGGCCACAGAGTAGCCAAGGCCAGTCAGGTCGAATTGTAATTCTGTTTCACCAACAGTACCAGTGTCCTCAACCTTCCAGATACGTGTCATACGCTCAGAGACAGAGTTAGGCACATCAAGAGTGTTTTTACTTGCCTCAGCAGTAGCGCCATTATCATTACCCCAAACTAGATAATCTCTATCGTCAGTAAAAGTATTGGCATTGGCCATGTTATCCGTTGCCACAGCACCCAATCCGACTGTCAGAATATCATCAGTACCATCGGCAGTTGCCTGCTTTTGGCTAAAACATGAGAGGTCATCCCGGCCAATCCCGGCCACATCATTGTGGTAAGTAGAGTTGGCAGAATAGGTCCAAATGATGGTAGTACCATCAGAAGAGACATAGTCTCCCTCCCTAACACTACCAGAGATTATCTCATTGGTAGTAGCATCATTGTCATTATCATTAGTTAGAGTGATACCATATTTGATGGCTAAATAACTGTTGACTTGTAACTCTTCAATTGGTGTAAGATCTGAGCTGTAGGCGATGACTTCGGTAATTTTACCACCATAAAAAGAACTTGTCCCTCTGAAGCCTAAATAGTCTTGCTGCGTACCAGTCAGCTGAACTGTATTAGCATTAGTAACTGTTGAAAAACCACCATTTCTAGTTTCTTCCAAGGCATGCCCTGAACTATTTAGTTCGCCAAATAAAAGGTATGGAGAGGCATTCGGAGAGTTAAAGGCATCAAGCGTGCTACTATTTAAGTCATTACCAAACTGGGCAAGAGTGGCTTGGGTGTTTGTTCTATACCCAAAATGTATGATTGTGTTATTGACTTCTCCGGTTCTATCAGCTCCTAGAATATAATTGTCGGCATTACCATCTGCTCTTTCGCCCGTTGCAACAAGTGCATAATTGGTATTTTTAATACCACTCAAGTCTATGGCCAGACGATCATTGGTTCCATCAAATTCCATAATTGGATTGAAGTTGATATTGTCTGTAGCATTGTTGTGATAAACTGGCGGGTTGCCGTCTGTCGTACCACTATTTGAATTACCAGATTGATCGGCCCAAGTGGCCACAGTTTGTCCATCAGTTGCTTGTGTAGTACCTGTATTGAAAGCATCTACGTCTGCTCTTAGCCATACATCTAGATCAGTACCTACGCCACCTGGGCTACAAGTAGACCTGGCCGTACCTAGTGTAAAGAAGTCTCCATCGCTAAAGTTTACCCCTGTAAAAGTGACAGTGTTACTACTGAATGAAGCAGCAGGAGTAATTGTACCACTGGCCATAGTAGAAGTACTTGAAGTAATGAGGTTAAAGTCAGAAGCTGAAGTTCCAGTATACCCTAAGCCGGTGAGGTCAAAAGTCACCGTAGTAGCACCAACAGTTCCTGTTTCCTGAACATGCCAGATGCGTTCCATTCTTTCGGTAATGATGCCTATAACATCAGAAGTATTCGCATTGGCTTGGGCGGTGAAGTCGTTGTCATTGCCCCAAACCTGGAAGCTGTTGTCAGCTGTGAAAGAATTGGCATTGGTGGCATTGCTCGAAGCAATTTCTCCAAGTCCCATGGTTACCAGGCCATCAGAGTTTATACTTGAGGATTGTTTTTGCACAAAGCATTGTGCATCATCACGACCAATACCTGCAATGTCACTGTTATAGCCTGATGATTGATCGGTGAAGTCCCATATTACGGTACCCTCAGAATCTCTATAATCTCTTTCATCAACTGAACCGGTAGCCCCATCATCGGCACTGTTTTTAGTTATACCATACTTGATGGCTAGGTAGGTTTCAACTCTATTTCTTTCATCTGATGTCAAATCATCAGAAAAGACAATCGCCTCGGAGATGGTGCCAGCGAATTGGCCGTCCCAGAAGTTAAAATCATCCCTTAGATGGTTACCAATACCAATACCATTATTGTCATTTAATGAGTTTAAGTCTGATACTGCCGATCCGTCACTAGCTCCATCTAAATAGAGCTGAATTGATCCTGCAGCTGTGGATTGAACCCTTGTAGAAAGGGCCATATGAGGTACTCCGTCATTATAGGTGCTAGTGCTCTGGGCACCGAAACCGGTTCCAGCTATGAGGCTTGAGTGAACCTGGCCACCTGAGTGCCCTAGTGCATAGAGATTTCCACCACCTCCGTCTTCATTGCTCAAGAATGCAGGTGAGTCGAAGGTAGCACTGAAGCCACTGGCATCAGACTGTGTTGTTGTAAATACAGCGATGAGGGACATGTCGTCTGTCGCTGGGTTAGTAGAGGTCGTTAGCCATGAATTAGTGGAGTTCCCCGATCCTTGGTCTGTGAAAGACACAGCAGGGTTGAAGTTTGTGCTGACTGATGTAAACGTTGGCGGTACTGGCGTACCCCCTCCATTAGTTTCTGTGGCGTTGTATCCATTTAGTGATTGGTCTGCCCAAGTAGCCACATTTTGTCCGTTTGTTGCCTGGGTAGTTCCCGTATTGAACACTTCAACATCTGCTCTTAACCATAATGCCAAGTCGGCTTCCACCCCACCAGGAGCACAGGTTTCAAAGTCAGTGCCTAGGGTAAAGTATTGACCATCTTCTAGGTCTATGCCGGTGAAGGTGATGATGTTACCATTAAATGTTCCACCGCTTACTACAGTGGCATTGCTAAAGTCTGCATCGTTTCCACTGACAGTTACTGCATTAGTACCTGCTATCAATAAGCTGAAATTGGCTGCATTGGAGCTTAATCCTAAACCTGTTAAATCAAAAGAAACGGAGGTGGTCTGTACTTCTTTTTCCTCAGCCACACGCCATACTCTTGTAAGTCTTGCGTCAATGGTATCAGGCATGGTGAGGGCAGTGGTTTCGGTCAATGCGCCATTATCATTACCCCAGATTAACCAGGAGTCATCCGTTCCGATGGTGCCTCCTCTGTCAATGATGACTATACCATCCGAGTTTTCACTTCTTGACTTGGGCTGGTCTAGCTCGGAGTCATCATCTCTACCTATACCAGCAATGTCATTATTGTATTGCTTGTATCCTCCTGCAGTCTCATCATTAGTAGCATCGAAGATTACGGTTCCCCCTGAGTTGACATAGTTTTTTGCAACACTCTGATCTAGAGTAATACCATACTTAATGGCGAGGTAACTTTCTATTCTATTTCTTTGTGCAGAGGTAAATGAACCCGGCTCATTACAGTAGATCAACTCAGAGATTTCACCTTCAAAAGAATTGGTACTTGCATTGGTGCCGTCATCGTACTGGGTGGAACCATCAGAACCACCAAACTCGATACCATCGGTATCAGAAAAGAGAAGCCCTACACTAGATAGGGTACCAAAGCTTGCTCCATTCAAGTAAGGGGTTAATGTACCGGTTGTGCCACTGTTTCCGTCAAGTTCTAAGGTTAGAATGTATTCAGTATTTGTGCTCACAGCAGTACTGACTGTGGTGATGTTTGTTCCATTATTCCAGGGAGAACCACTGCCGTCATTATTTCTATTATAAGCAGAGACGTGCAAGTTTCCAGCACGGATATAGACAATAATACCTCTGGTATTACCACCTTGCTCATAGATGACCTGACGATCAGTCACATCGGTAGTGCTGGTTCTAAAGGCAAAGTTTAAGCCTTTGTTAGTGTATGAGGCAGCAGTGTTGAAATCAGTATTGTTGGCAATGGTAAGGCTTGTAGCACTGGCTGTAAAGTCAACAGTAGGGTTAAAGTTAATGGCACTAGAAGTACTTCTATAAGTCGGGGCAGTTGTACCAGTAGTAGCATCATGGTCACCGATCCAGTGATCTTGCCAATCAGTGACAGTAGACCCATCAGTGGAAGTGGTCACATCATCAGCCTCATTGGCCTTTAACCAAGTAGAAAGCGCGGCTTTATACCCTCCAGGGCCCTTATTCTCGACTATTATGTTGGTGGTACTGGCTACTCCTGCAGCTACTCCAGCTACAAGGTCAAGCCCTGAATCGGAAGAGAGTGTATTGGTAGGGAAGGTTGTAATATCTGTTAAATCAACCCCAGTTTTAAAGACGGTGATTGCTCCTGAGGTAATGACATCATCTGTATTGGTTGTAAACTCATCGGCAATGTCAGCAGGAAAGATAGAATAGCCGAAGATGGACTGGTCAGCTGCTACTCCCATATCAGAGAAGCTGACTCCTACACCCTGAACAACCTGACTAGTAATATCCAATAAGGGAATAGGGGCAACACCTACAGTTTCTCTTCTGAAGATAACATAGTCAGTATAGGTTTGTCCGGTACCAGGCCAAAAGGTTTCTCCTATGCCAATGGCAGTACCATAAGAGGCAGGATCACCATTGGAATCCAGACTCAAAATAGGTGCAACAATAATGTTATCGTTTCCGCCTCTTTCAATAATTGGGAAAATGGCCTGAGCAGGAATGGCCGTTTGAATGCCTGAATACCAGATGACATCTACTCGCTCGGTTTCTACTGAGATACTTGACGATGATAAGTCATCATCATTTACTAAGATATTGTCATAACCTGCATTGAGCGTACGTGAAAGATAAATTGCATCAGCCTCGGCTACTTCCTCGGGGTCTATGGTGATTACATCACCAACATTATCGATACCACTGTCTTCATACCAGATATTTACCCTTCTTGAGCTAGATACTCTACGCAACACTAGGGTATCTGGGCTCACGAAGTTACTATAGGTTAAACCTCCTGAGATATAGGATGTGACAGCAACTTGGTTCCCTCTACCATAGTTGACTGTGTAGAGTGTTGAAGCATCAATATTTATTGTAGCATCACTTGGGGAAGTTACTGATGCGTCTGAATCGGTAGCAGCTGTATTGGATATAGATATAGTGGTGATAGTCGTCTGGGCATATAGCGAAGGCGATAGTATAAGCATGAGCATAAAGCCCAGCAAGCCTATGGGTTGTTTAAGTTTAATAGTAGTAGTGTCTGTAAGAAGGCCCCAGCCTTCAAATAAAATTTGTGTTAAACGCTATCCGCTAATTGTGATAGTGAGAAGTGCTTAGATGAAAGTAAAGGGATACTTCTGAGTCTTCTGAATTTGAGAAGGTGAGAGAAGTGCATTGAGCAGTTAGGGGATGCAAAAATCGACTATTTGGGCAAACTGACAACAATTCGTAGACAAAATCCTTCACAATCGCAGAAAAGTGATACGATCTGTTATTAAAATACAGAAAAAAGAATTTGACATATATGAATCTGTCGTTCACATGACTTTTTATGTTTGCTTACAATTGGCAAACATAATCTTACCATAAACTGAAGGTCTAGCTTTGGGACGAGGTCAAATCCTCTACCTGAGAATTACTTTGAGAGTGACAGTATTGTTGTTTTGATCTAGTATTCTGATGAGGTTAAGGCCCCTATCTAGTTTACTAGTTTCAAGCTCCACATAGTCCTGAGTGACCAGCACATCTTTACGTTCAGAAAGAATCACTTGCCCTCTGGTATTTAGGACGGTGAAGCTTAGGGTCTGATCTCTATCTACTTTGTAGGATACTCTAAGTTTGTCTCCTTTGACCACCGGGTTAGGGTATGCATTGAAGGTAGCTTGGAACTGTCGTTCTACTTTGACAGATCTGATTTCCGAATAATCGAACTCTCCACTGAAGTCGGTTTGTTTTAACCTATAGAATGAGATTCCATTGACTGGATTTGCATCTACAAAAGAGTAGTAAAGAAGGTCGCTGCTGTTGCCAGCCCCATCAAGTGTGGCTATAGTTTCAAAGTTTACCGCATCGGTACTTCTTTCAACGGTATAGAAAGCATTGTTTACTTCAGAGGCCGTGACCCAATCTAACTTGACTTGATCTTCTTTGTATGTGTTTGCCTCGAAAGAGATTAAAGTGATTGGTAGTGCATCATTTTCGATAGAACCTAATGTATAGTACTGCCCATTGGTAAAGTCTACATTAAACGTTACTGTCTGGCTACCACCATTTGTAGCACTAGGAGAGATGATTGTAGTACCTCCATTAGAGAAGTCACCATCATCATCAACAAGCAATCTTGTTTGTGTTAGGTTATTACTACCAGAGGCTGTACCGGTCACCCCAGTAAGGTCAAAAGTCAATTCAACAGTACCTACTGTACCAGTTTCTTGGACTTGCCACTCTCTGTTAAGTCTACTGTTGATGGTGGCAGGTCTTTCAGGGTTTCTTGTCGCCTCAATGGTTGCATTATCATTACCAGATACTAACCAAGAATCGTCAACACTAAAACCTCCAGTATTGTTGATAGTTACCATTGCATCACTGTTAGCACTTTGAGATTGTGTTTGATCAAGGCATGAAAGATCATCTCTACCAATACCAAAGATGTCATTAGAGTAAGTAGTCTTACCACTGTAGTCCCAAATAGTACCACCATCACCCGCTCTATAGTCTCTTTCATCTACAGAGCCAGTAGTCCCGTCATCAGCACCAGCAAGAGTGATTCCATACTTGATGGCCAGGTATGATTCTACCCTGTTTCTTTGATCAGAATCTAATACCTGATTATAGGCAATGGTCTCCGCAATGTCACCAGCATACTGAGCATCAACATCAGAAGTAAAGTGGTTTCCTATACCAAACCCACCATCGGCATTGGTTAAATCAGTAGTAATTCCTGTGACCTGTGTAGCTGCAGTGGCAGCATCTACATAAATATTTAGATTGCCCGTGGCATCGTTTCTTACCCCCGTTGCTATATGAGGAAGGTTATTATTATAGGTTGAACTAGTTTCTATTTCGAATGCTGCATCTGAATCTGCATTAACCCATATGGTACCATTTTCCATACCAATGGCATTGTCAAGGCCAGAGCCCGACCTGGTACTGAGTAGGGCAGGAGAGTTCACATTATCATTGGCAGTACCTGATGTTTGACCTGTTTTAAAGACAGAGATAAGTGTAAAGTCATTGTTGACGGTACCAGCAGATGCTGCACCAGTTCTCATATAAGAGTTATTGGTAGAGCCAGGGTCAGTGAAGTTCACCACAGGGTTGAAGTTGATCTCATTGGTTTGGTAGGTAGGCTCGATTGGTCCACCACCACCAAGGTCTATTTCTGAGGCGTTAAGATTGGCAGTACCTTGGTCATTCCACTGGATGGCATTATTACCATCAACAGCAGCAGTAACCCCAGCATCAGAGAACACTTCAGTATTTCCTTTCAACCAAAGGGCAATATTGGTATTGACCCCACCAGGTCCACAAATGGTAATTCCTGTACCGATTGTAAAGAACTGCCCATCGGTCAGATCTACTCCTGTGAAAGATAGGATACTACCGTTTAGTGTACCTCCCGAAATAACTGTGGCATCAGCCATAGTGGCTGTGTTACCGACAAGCAGCGTAAAAGCAGTAGCATCAGCAACCGAATAGCCAAGGCCGGTCAGGTCGAATTGTAGTTCAGTTTCCCCGACAGTGCCAGTGTCCTCAACCTTCCAGATACGTGTCATACGCTCAGAGACAGAGTTAGGCACATCAACAATGTTTTTACTTGCCTCAGCAGTAGCACCATTATCATTACCCCATACCAAATAGTCCCCATCGTCAGTAAATGTATTTGCATTGTCAATATTACTTGCGGCCACCTCGGTCAATCCAATGGTAAGAATGTCATCTGTATTTTCACTACTTGACTGTACTTGCATAAAACAACCATCATCATCGCGTCCAATTCCAGCAACATCATTATGGTAAGTTGAATGAACTGAATAATCCCAAATTACAGTCCCGTCTGCGCTTCTATAATCTCTTTCGTCAAAAGAAACGGTCCCAATATCATCTCCATCTGCAATACTTCTTGTGATACCATATTTTATGGCCAAGTAAGTTTCAACTTTAGTTCTTTCATCTGAGGTTAGGATATCACTGAATATGATTACTTCAGGAATATCACCTGCAAATTGTGCTCCAGTTACAGGGTCCACGTGATTTCCTATACCAACACCAGCAGGGTCAATTAAAGCAACGTTATCTGAAGTTCCAGAAGTTACATTTTCAGCATCGATATAAAGTTCCAAAGGACCAGAAGCAGCTTGTTGTCTTGTTGCCATTGCTAAATGGGGAATCCCATCAGCATAAGTAGGGCTGACTGAACTTCTTGTTCCAAGCCCGTCTCCGGCAGCAATTTTTGCATGAACTCTGCTTCCTGAAATCCCTAGTGCATAATCATTCCCTGTCCCACTTGATTCAGCACCTATGATAGCTGGAGATGACCAAAACTCTGTTGTTCCATCGGTTTGAGAAGTAGAGAATATTGATATTAAGGTCATGTCACCTGAAGCAGGATTAGAGGAAGTTTCTAGATAAGAGTTCGAAGTAGTACCTGGGTCAGTGAACCTGACAGTAGGGTTGAAATTAATCGCAGATGTTTGATATGTTGGTTCCTGAGGAGTACCTCCTTGGTTTACCTCTGCTGCGTTTCGAGCATTTCCGCTTTGATCTGCCCACGATGTCACATCAGCCGCATTGACAGTGGTATTTGTTCCTGCATCAGCTTTTAGCCATAGTCCAAGGTTATCAGTTACTCCCGCCGGTCCGCAAGTTGATCTAGCAGTGCCTAAAGTGAAGAAGTCTCCATCGCTAAAGTTTACCCCTGTGAAAGTAACAGTGTTACTACTGAATGAAGCGGCAGGAGTAATTGTACCGCTCGCCATGGTAGAAGTACTTGAAGTAATCAAGTTAAAGTCAGAAGCCGAAGTTCCGGTATACCCTAGACCTGTAAGGTCAAAGGTAATTGTCGTTTCTCCAACAGTTCCTGTTTCCTGAACATGCCAAATTCTGTCCATACGCTCAGTAATAATCCCTGGCACATCTACTGTTTCTGCACTCGCCTGTGCCGTGGCTCCATTGTCATTCCCCCAAACTTGGAAGCTGTTGTCAGCAGTGAAAGAGTTGCTATTGGCAGCATTTGTAGCTTCTATACTTCCTAATCCCATGGTCACGAGTCCATCGGTATTAATGCTTGAAGACTGTCTTTGCTCAAAGCATTGGGCATCATCTCTTCCAATACCGGCAATATCATTGTTATAGCCTGAAGATTGATCTGTGAAGTCCCAAATTACGGTACCTTCTGCATCTCGATAGTCTCTTTCATCGACAGACCCAGTAGTCCCATCATCGGCACTGTTTTTAGTGATTCCATACTTGATGGCTAAATAAGTCTCTACTCTGTTTCTTTCATCTGATGTTAGGTCATCAGAGAAAACAATTACTTCAGAAATGGTTCCTTGCAGTTGACCATCATTGTTAAATGGTTGATAATGATTACCAATTCCGATACCAGTACCTAAGTTGAGGGCAGCAACATCTGAAACCGCTGAAGCTTCATTGTTTCCATCGATATATAGTTGAACTGAACCGGCAGCGGTTGATTGTACTCTGGTGGCCAGGGCAATATGAGAATTCGCATCATTGAATGTACCAGTGGTTCGTGCACCATACTGGTCACCAGTGATTATTTTGGCATGAACGCGTCCTGCTGACTGACCAAGTGAGTAATTAGCTCCAGGGTTACTGTCATCTGTACTAACTAAGGTAGGAGCATCATAGGCTGCGGTATTACTACTTGCGTCTGTTTGGCTACTGGAATAGACCGCAATTAATGACATGTCTCCAGTTGCCGGGATAGTTGATGTTCTGAGCCAAGAGTTGTTGGTATTACTTTGGTCGGTAAATGAAATTGTGGGGTTAAAGTTTGTGCCTGATGTCACAAAGGTCGGTTCTACTGGTGTCCCTCCGCCATTGGCTTCAGCGGCATTGGTTCCATTTAAAGATTGATCTTCCCAAGAAGTAACATTCGCACCATTGGTGGTGGTGTTGGTACCTGAGTCAGCTTCAAACCACAGTGCCAAATCGGCCTCAACTCCGCCAGGAGCACAGGTTTCAAAGTCAGTGCCGAGTGTAAAGTACTGCCCATCTTCTAGGTCTATGCCTGTAAAAGTGATGATATTACCATTGAATGTTCCTCCGGTTACTACTGTGGCATTGCTAAAGTCTGCATCGTTTCCACTGACAGTTACTGCATTAGTACCTGCTATCAATAAGCTAAAATTGGCTGCATTGGAACTTAATCCTAAACCTGTTAAATCAAAAGAAACGGAGGTGGTCTGTACCTCTTTTTCTTCTGCCACGCGCCATACTCTTGTAAGCCTAGCGTCAATGGTATCAGGCATGGTGAGGGCAGTGGTTTCGGTTAATGCGCCATTATCATTACCCCAGATTAACCAGGAGTCATCTGTTCCGATGGTACTTCCTCTGTCAATGATGACTATACCATCCGAGTTTTCACTTCTTGATTGTGGCTGGTCTAGCTCGGAGTCATCATCTCTACCGATACCAGCAATGTCATTGTTGTATTGCTTGTATCCCCCTGCAGTCTCATCATTAGTGGCATCAAAGATTACAGTTCCCCCTGAGTTGACATAGTTTTTTGCAACACTCTGATCTAGAGTAATACCATACTTAATGGCCAGGTAACTTTCTATTCTATTTCTTTGAGCAGAGGTAAAGGAACCAGGCTCATTACAATAGATCAGCTCAGAGATTTCACCTTCAAAAGAATTGGTACTTGCATTGGTGCCATCATCATACTGGGTGGAACCATCAGAACCACCAAACTCGATACCATCAGTATCAGAAAAGAGAAGCCCTACACTAGAAAGTGTTCCAAAGCTTGCTCCATTCAAGTAAGGAGTTAAGGTACCGGTTGTGCCACTGTTTCCGTCAAGTTCTAAGGTTAGAATGTATTCAGTATTTGTGCTAACAGCAGTACTGACTGTGGTGATGTTTGTTCCATTATTCCAGGGAGAACCACTGCCATCATTATTTCTATTATAAGCAGAGACATGCAAGTTTCCACTACGGATATAGACAATAATACCTCTGGTATTACCGCCTTGCTCATAGATGACCTGGCGATCAGTCACATCGGTGGTACTGGTTCTAAAGGCAAAGTTTAAGCCTTTGTTAGTGTATGAGGCAGCGGTATTGAAATCAGTATTGTTGGCAATGGTAAGGCTTGTTGCACTGGCAGTAAAATCAACCGTAGGGTTAAAGTTAATGGCACTAGAAGTACTTCTATAAGTAGGAGCAGCCGTACCAGTAGTTGCATCATGATCACCGATCCAGTGGTCTTGCCAATCAGTGACAGTAGACCCATCAGTGGAAGTGGTCACATCATCAGCTTCATTAGCCTTTAACCAAGTAGAAAGCGCTGCTTTATATCCTCCGGGGCCTTTATTTTCCACAATCAAATTACCTGAGCTTGCCACACCAGCAGCCACACCAGCTACAAGGTCAAGTCCTGAATCAGAAGATTTAGTAGTAGTAGGAAAAGTAGAAATATCTGCCAAGTCGATTCCACCAGCAATAGTTACTTCGGGAGGTGTTGTGTTCAGTGCGGTACCTGAGGTATATCCATTTACTACATCGGCAGGGAAAATAGAATAACCGAAGATTGTTTCATCAGCGGCAATGTCTAAGTTGGTAAAGCTAACAGCCACTCCTTGAACAGTTTGGCTACCAATATCCAAAAGAGGGATAGGGTCAACACCGACAGTTTCCCGTCTTAAGATGATATAACCTGTATAGGTTTGTCCAACCCCTGGCCAATCATTTTCACTAATACCAATAGCAGTACCATAGGTTGCAGGATCACCGTTGGCATCTAAAGACAAAATAGGAGCAACCACGATATTGTCATTACCTCCTCTTTCTATAATTGGGAACACGGCTTCATCAGGATCAGGCGTCTGAATTCCTGAATACCAGATGACATCCACTCTTTCTGTTTCCACCTCGATACTACCAGAGGCAAGATCATCATCGTTTACAAGGATATTGTCATAGCCGGTGTTCAAAGAGTTGGACAGATAGATTGCATCTGCCTCGGCTACCTTGGTGGGCTGGATAGTTACCACACTGGCAGTGACTCCATTATCTTGATACCAAATATTTACTAGCCTCGATGAAGAGATTCTACGAAGTATTAGTGTATCTGGAGCTACGAAGTTGTTGTAAGTAAGTCCTCCAACAGTGTAAGATGTTACTCTTACATCATTACCAGAACCGTAATTAAGTGTATAAGCGGCACTAGCACTAACTGAATTAGATGCATCACTCGGAGAGGTGACATTATCCGTAGAGCTTGTAGCAGTTTCATTGGTAACCGTAATAGCAGTAATATCCGACTGCGCATGAAGCGTAGTGGATAGTATAAGCATGAGCATACAGCCCAGCCAACCTATGGGTTGTTTTCTTTTAATAGTAGTCGTGTCTCTTTGAAGGTCCAAGACCTTCACCCCTTTAATAAATGTGTATAACCCCATCAAGGAGAATACCCTCCTTGATGTCGAGAAATTTTTTAAACTTTTTTTGTGTAGTTTTTTCACGGCCTTTTTCCAATGGAGTATAACCATTAGTCAAGATCGTGCCAGAGAGTTCTGAATGTTGATTGGGATGCGAAAATCGAGCTTTTTAACGAATCTGCAAGAAGTTCAGCAAGATATTTATTCCCATTTTGGGAAAACCTAGGCTAGGAGTGAGAAAACGCATAAAATTGTTTTTCACATCATTGAATTTGTTGTTGGAATATATTTTTAAGAAATCTGAGATTTATGAATACGAACATAAACCCGACTTATCGGGTGATAAATCGCTTGGTAATAGACCTTTGGTTATCAACCATAATTCCTACTGACTATCACCCTTCAATCGACCTACTCGGAATATAAATTTTATGCTGAGTTGGGTATTAAAAATGATCACCATATTGGTGGATACTTATGTCCTACTTGTCTATTGTGACGACCTATCCTGAGTCTAGTATTCGTGCTTACCCGACTTGGCAAAAATAGAAAGCTGCTTTTTTTCTGACGCTTCTACCCGGCCTACGACTTGTGCTGGAATGCCGAATGCATTCGAAATAGAAATTATCTCGTCTGAAAGACTCTCGTCTACATAGATTTCCATCCGGTGACCCATATTGAAAACTTTGTACATTTCCTTCCAATCTGTGTCACTTTCCTGCTGAATTAATTTGAAAAGAGGTGGTATTTCGAAGAGATTGTCTTTGATGATGTGAAGATTATCAATGAAATGGAGGATTTTAGTCTGAGCACCTCCACTACAATGAATGATTCCACCAATTTGACTTCTGAATTTCTTAAGGATTTCAACCATGACTGGTGCATATGTTCTGGTAGGAGAAAGTACCAGCTTGCCAGCATCAATTGGTGATCCTTCAACTGAATCAGTCAATTTTTTTGAACCAGAATAGACAAGATCATTTGGTACACTTGGATCGAAGCTTTCGGGGTACTTTTCTGCTAGGTACTTGTCAAAAACATCGTGCCTTGCAGAAGTAAGGCCGTTAGAACCCATACCCCCATTATATTCAGTTTCATAGGTAGCCTGGCCGTATGATGCCAAGCCAATAATTACTTGTCCCGGGCGAATCTTCTCATTGGTGATGACATCTTCTCGCTTCATTCTAGCAATGACCGTACTGTCAACGATCACGCTTCGCACAAGGTCACCAACATCGGCAGTCTCTCCTCCTGTGCTGATAATGTTCAGGCCATTATCTCGTAGCATTTGCAACACTTCTTCGGTACCGTTGATCAAAGCCGAAATTACTTCACCAGGAATCAGATTTTTATTTCTACCAATAGTAGATGATAACAAAATGTTGTCCGTGGCACCCACGCAAAGCAGGTCATCAATATTCATGATGATGGCATCTTGTGCAATACCTTTCCAAACACTGATATCACCCGTTTCCTTCCAATACATATAGGCGAGTGATGATTTGGTGCCGGCACCATCGGCATGCATGATATTACAGTAGGCATCATCGCTGCCCATGAAATCGGGAACTACCTTACAGAAAGCTTTTGGGAACAATCCTTTATCAAGGTTTTTGATGGCATTGTGTACATCTTCCTTTGAGGCAGAAACCCCGCGTTGCATGTATCGGTCGTTCATCTTCAGAATATTATGGCACAAAAATAAGAAAGCCTCCAAATAAGGAGGCCTTTGATGTATCTTAACTTTAAAGTTCTATCGAAATACTAGTTTTGATCCACTTCGATTACCTTAAACTCAGTTCTTCTATTTTTTTGATGTTCCTCTTCAGAACATTCCACATCATTAGTACAGCCATTTACTAATTGTGACTCGCCATAACCTTTGGCCACAAGACGATCCATTGCAATCCCTTTGGAAATGATATAGTCAACCGCTGCCTGAGCCCTTCTTTGCGACAGATCCATATTGGCATCGTCAGCATCTCGGGAATCTGTATGAGCGCTTATCTCAATTTTGATTTCAGGATTATCATTAAGCAACTGAACTAATTTGTCAAGTTCAAGGGCAGCATCCGAACGGATATCAGCCTTGGCCAGATCATAATAGATATTCTCTAACAGGATCACTGCATCCAATACGATTGGGTCCAGCGTTACATCTTCGTTAAATACTTTTTCAGTAAACCTTTCTACTAAGTCCTCTTGAGCGATACCTTGACCCACGGTTGTAAAGATTTTTCTAGCAGTAAAGAATGCGTCCTTTTCCCCCAACAAGGTATATTCCTTCTCAGGGTCAACCGGGAAGCTATAAGAGCCACCGCGACTACTTAAAACATCATCTATAAGCTGTCCATCGGCATCCAAAAGCTTCACACGAACGTCTCCCAGAATCACCTGGGTACTATCATCATTTCTTTGGTAAGTAGTTCCACGAAGTACATAAGTGATTTTTTTGAGGTCACTTGAATTATCTACAAAACTATAGAGATCGTCCCCTCCCTGACCGCCTTCTCGATTAGAGGTGTAAAAACCTTCGAAAGGAAAGTCAGAGTAAATAAGTCCAAAGTCATCGGCAGATGAGTTGAAAGATGGACCTAAGTTCCTTATGGTTATGTTCCCTCCTTTATTTTCAGCAGAAAATAAGTCTAGCATACCGAAACCGGCATGTCCATCAGAGGCAAAGTAAAGTTTATTGTCAGGAGCCACATAAGGAAAAACTTCGTCTCCTGCTGTATTGATTGAAGGGCCCATGTTAGCCACGTTTGCCCATCTACCTCGGTCGTTCAATGTTGCACGGTAAATATCAGAACCTCCAAAACCTCCTGGTCGATCTGAAGCAAAGTACATGGTGGTACCTGCCAGGTTGAATGAAGGGGAAGTGTCCCAATACTCAGGGCTATTAATAGACATGGAAACAGGAGTGCTCCATCTGCCATTCTTCTTTGTGGAAATAAAAAGATCTACACTTCTTCTGCTTTTCTTCTCATCGGTATTTCCTTTAGCAAAAACCATAGTATTGCCATCAGGAGAAAATGCCACCGAACCTTCATTGATCCCCTGAGAATTAAACAATTCAGGCAATTGACTGAGGGTTGATGCATCCGGAGTGAGTCCATCCAAGCCTACTTTATATAGGTCACTGTAAGGTATATTATACCTGCTGAAAGTCTCTGCTTCACGGGTGCTTGAAAAGTATAATTCGTTGTTAAAAAAAGTAGGACTGTATTCTGCCTGTGGCGTGTTCACACCATCGAGGGGAGTTAAATCAACATTTCTGACATACAGACTAATGCTATCCAGCTTTTCTAAGTTCTTAATTTCTTGTTCAGCTCTTTCTTTATATACCTCTATAGTTGAGAAATTCGCATACTCCGCCAAGACTTGTTTAGCCTCATCATATTGCTCGTTTGCCTTTAATGCTAGGGCATAATTCAATTCTAATTCGCCATTGTCGAAACCAGCAGCAATAGCCTTTGCATAGTAGGGTATTGAGGCCTTAGGGTCACCTAATTTTCTATAAGACTCTGCTGTGTAATAGTTGATGTCTCCAGCATCAGGGTTAGTCTCTAATTCTTTTTTGAAGTCTTCAATCGCCTGAACGTAGTTTTGATCTTCAACATAGCTCTTCAACACCTTCGGTGTTTTCTTTTCTTCTTCTTTGTCAGCTGTGATGATTTTCGCAGCATTTTGAGTAGGTCCTATAGACGGGCTGCTTGGGGCAGGGGCGGTTTTTTTAGGTTCTTCCTGAACTCCCAAAAAATTGGTCTTTTGCGTTGCACAACCACTTGCGTAGAGCAAAAGAGTAATAAATAGTAATGAATAGAGCTTCTTCATTGAGTGTAAATTAGCAAAATGCTACTTTATAATACGCTTTTCGCGGCCTGAAAGTATCTCTTAAGCCAACTTTCCTCTGCTTTAACGATCCAGCTTTTATCAAGTTCTAATTTAGTGGTCAGATTGTTATCAAAGAATAAGGAGGTGCCGTGTACATTACCCAATTCAATGGATGATTTCAAGTCTTTCATGTTTATGAACCGTACCTGATCATCTAACAAAAAAGCGAGATTGGCTCGATCAAAGAAGTTGATACCAAGTTTACTTCCAATTTCCTGTACAAAACGGAAAGAACTATCAATGGAACAACCACTGGCCATATTAAAGCCCTCATCAGTTGCAATGATGAGAAAATGGTCATGTTTGACCGTGGCGGAGGCCATCAATGCCTGACCATGAGCGGCCCACTGTTGCAGGAATTCCTCAGAAGCTGTTAGTAAAGCCTTTTGTTCTTCTTGATCGAGGGCTCTATCGGCCTGATAAATCCAAATTCTGGATGCAGCACTTAGTTCTTCAAATGGGCTTAGCATAGGGCTTATCTTTTATCGAGTTGATATTCGACTAGTATTTTACATCAAATGTCGTGTCGTAGTCCTTTGTAACCAATTAGTTGGCACAAAAATTCAACTGAATTGTTTCATAAGTATTATCCGCAAAAGTAAAAATCGCATAATGAGGCACATTGTTGACTTTTCCGTGACACTTCTGTGATGAATGAACGCTAATCTTACCGCTTATTATTATGAATAAGAAAGTACTTATAGTCGAAGACGATGCCGATATCAGTGGTCTTATAGAGATTCACCTGAAAGATATGGGCTTTGACACCTTGATTGCCGATCGTGGTGACACGGCTTTGGAAATTGCGCTTACGGAGGCTTTTGATTTTATCATTCTGGACATTATGCTTCCGGGAAAAGATGGTTTGGAGGTTTGTCGGGAACTGCGTGCTTCTAAACTAAAAACTCCCATTCTGATGCTCACAGCGAGATCTGAAGAAATCGACAAGATATTGGGTCTAGAAATGGGAGCAGATGATTACCTGACCAAACCCTTCAGTATTCGGGAGCTAACAGCTCGTGTAAAAGCCATTCTTAGGAGAACTGAAGACCAGTCTGATAGCGGATCAGTATCACGAGAAATTCTTCGTTATGGAGAACTCGTTGTCGACAAAGACAAGCGGAAGGTCCTATTGAGAAATGAACGAGTTGACTTGACACCCAAGGAGTTTGATCTTTTAGCCCTAATGGCTGAAAACCCTGGGAAGAGCTATAGTCGGGAGAGTCTTTTGAATATAGTTTGGGGCTATGAGTTTGCTGGCTATGAACATACTGTTAACTCTCATATCAATAGACTAAGAAGCAAAATTGAAGTAGATCTTTCTACCCCTAAATATATTCTGACCTCATGGGGTGTGGGCTATAGGTTCAATGACGAATTAAATCAAGACTAATGAGTGAATCGAAAAATTTGAAGGGTGGGATCAGCCTGTTTTGGAAGCTCTCTGCTACTTTTCTCGTTTTATTGTTGATGGTTGGTGCATTTCATATTGTGCTATCAATATCAACAAGTGAGAAATACTATTTGGAAAGAAACCAAAGGTTGAATGCCAATATTGCTCAGAGCATTATCCAAGAAGTGAAACCTTTTATCGATGGAGAGCTGAGTGAAACTGCCACAGATGATATTATGCATCATATGATGGCTGTGAACCCAAGCATTGAAGTTTATCTTTTGGATAAGGAAGGGGAAATCCTCAATCATGTAGCGCCATACAAAAAGGTAAAACTCACAGAAGTTAGCCTAGAACCGATTAAGGAGTTCATAGAGACTAAAGGCGAGGTATGCGTGATGGGTGATGACCCACGAAAGCCAGGCGAAGAGCAAATATTTAGTGCAGCTCCCATTATGGAGGGCGAAACTCTTCAAGGGTATGTCTATGTCGTGTTGGCCGGTGAAGATTACTATGCTGTAGCGTCCAATCTTTGGAATGACTACATCACTGCTCTTGGAGGAGGCACTATGATAGCCATACTTATTGCCGCCTTGATTGTCGGCCTGATCGCCATATGGTTTATCACCAGAAATCTCAGAGGCATTATTGATACGGTAAGACGTTTTCAAGATGGTGATTTGGAGGCTCGGATAGAGACCAAATCTGGTAAGGAGTTCAATACCCTTGGTGTGGCTTTCAATGAGATGGCAGATACTATAGTAGGTAATATTGAAAACCTTAAGTCGATGGAAAACCTGAGACGAGAATTAGTTGGCAATGTGAGTCATGATTTAAGAACACCATTGGCAGTTATACATGGGTATATAGAGACCTTAATGATCAAGAAGGATAATCTAAAACCTGAGGAGCGAGATAAATACCTGGACATTATTCTTCAAAGTACTGAGAAATTGAAAACTATGGTTTCTGAGCTGTTTGAGCTTTCGAAACTTGAGTCAAAACAAGTTCACCCAAAGAAGGAGCCGTTTTTTGTCAATGAGTTGCTACAAGATGTAGTTCAAAAGTATCTAATACTTGCTCGTAAAAAAGGCGTACTGATTCAGTCCGTCATTTCAAATAATATTGACCTGGTTAACGCTGATATTTCTTTAATAGAAAGAGTCTTGCAAAACCTGATTGATAATGCACTCAAGTTTACACCTGAAGGTGGAACCATCACAATCAAGACCAATGAACTTGACGATGCGGTTGAAATTCAGGTAAGTGACACCGGGGTGGGGATTCCTGAAGAGCAAATTCCATTTGTGTTTGACAGGTACCATATTGGAGACAAAAGAATTGGTTTGGATAAAAACAATACTGGTCTTGGTCTGGCTATAGTTAAGAAGATTCTAGAAATCCATGATGCCACCATCCGTCTCACAAGCAAACTAAATCAAGGGACGTCATTTTCATTTGAACTACCATATCATCAAGCATGAAAAGGATAAAAACATATGCAATCTTACTGCTGGCCGGCATGGGGCTAGTGAGCTGTATCGGCACTGATGTAGTCGAAGATATAATAGTAGAACAGACAGTATCGATTAGCCAAAGGCTAGAGACATTGGCCGTAGGAGATTCATATCAATTTGAAGCAAATTTCTTCGATGAGATGGGAGAGCAGTCTTCTACAGAAATAACATGGACTTCAAATAATGAAGCGGTAATGTCTATCACAACTTCCGGGTTAGCGACAGGGGTAGCCGAGGGTAATGTTTGGATCAGTGCAATGTCTGGTGCAGCTCGAGATTCCGTAATGGTTTCTGTTGGACAAAATACAGTCCTCGCGGCAGCTGAGAGATCAGGATCTTTTGTTGGCTTGAGGGATTACAATGTAAGCGGAAATTTTACCCTCACTGAAGACGGGGACAATTTAGTGCTCACTTTCTCGTCCAATTTTGTGGCTTCAAGAGGGCCAGGCTTATTCGTTTACTTGAGCAATAATGCCACTAGAGTGACTGGTGGGGTTGAGATGGGTCAACTGATGCAAAATTCAGGTGCGCAGACCTATACCATAGCTCTGACAGAGGCTCAATTAGATACTTACAATCACGTACTGATTTACTGCAGGCCATTCGGTGTTGCTTTCGGAACAGGTCAATTTGATAATTAGAAATGAAGAGTACTAATCACATAATTTTATCTGGCCTGCTGATGCTGATGACCAGCAGTGTTTTTGCAGGTGGAGGTTGGCCCACCCCTAAGGGAAAAGGTTACTTCAAATTAAGCCAGTATGTGCTTCAAGCCAATCAATATTATTCTCCTAGCGGAGAGATTATTGATATTGCCACGGCTGGTATTTACATCAGTAGTATTTATGGTGAATATGGTCTTACCGATCGCTTGGGTGTATCGGCATATGTACCATTCTTTTCAAGAGCAACCCTGAACGAACAGGTCTCTAGCTCAGGAACCCTATTGGCTGAAGGGGATGCAGTTAATTCTCTCGGTGATTTTGATATTTCATTTAAATATGGACTGATTGTCAATAAACCAATAGTCGTAAGTGCAAGTCTTACACTGGGTTTGCCTTTCGGCAATCCAAGTGGAGGAAGTACAGAAATCCTGCAGACCGGAGATGGGGAATTTAACGTGATGCTAAGTCTTGAAGCAAGTCGCAGCTTTAATGGAGGTAAGGGCTATATAAATACACTATTAGCCTTCAATAATCGTAGCGAGAATTTCAGTGATGAATTAAGATTAGGCATAGAAGTAGGCTACAATATTGCTCCCAAATGGAATGCTGCTTTGAAGGTACTTAGTGTCAATTCGTTGAACAATGGGAGTGATCTTGAAACACCGGCAAATGGCATCTTTTCAAATAACATCGAGTATTTAGCAATTACTCCAGAAGTCAATTATTCCTTAAATGAAAGGTTTGGGGTTTCTGGAAGTATTGGTTTTGCCGCCTCTGGTCGAAGAGTCTTAGCGAGACCAGCGTATTCTCTGGGCGTGTTTATGAAGCTATAAGAAATTTTAATGGGGAGAGGTAAAAGGGACCCTGATTAGTCGGGGTCCCTTTTTAATTTAAAGCCCTTCGTTTTTGGCAATTAACTCAGCTAAGTCCATCACTTCAACACTGTCTTCTTTCTCTTTGGTTTTTACGCCATCGCGCATCATTGTCATGCAGAATGGACAACCAGCTGCTATGATATTAGCACCAGTCTCCAAAGCTTCTTCTGTACGCTCGATATTGACTTCTTTGTCTCCAGGCTCAGCATCTTTAAACATCTGCGCACCACCGGCACCACAGCAAAGGCCTTTAGTCCGGCAGCGCTTCATTTCTACAAGTTCGGCATCCAGTGCTTCAAGGACTTCTCTTGGTGCATCGTAGATATTATTGGCTCGGCCTAAGTAGCAGGAGTCATGATAGGTAATTTTCTTACCCTTGAATTCTCCACCGCCTTTTAAACCTACTTTACCCTCGTTAATCAGTTGCTGTAGAAAAGTAGAGTGATGAATTACCTCATAATTGCCACCCAATTCTGGGTATTCGTTTTTGAGTGTATTAAAGCAGTGTGGACAAGCGGTTACAATCTTTTTGACATTGTAGCCATCCAATACTTGAATGTTGGCGATGGCCTGCATTTGGAAAAGAAACTCGTTGCCGGCTCTCCTTGCTGGGTCTCCAGTACATGTTTCTTCTTCCCCCAATACAGCATAAGAGATACCTACTTTATTCAATATTTTGATAAAAGCTAGCGTCACCTTTTTGTATCTATCGTCAAACGAACCCGCACAACCTACCCAAAATAATACTTCTGGAGATTCTCCTTTAGCCGTCATTTCGGCCATGGTTGGCACTTGGTTAATATTATCACTCATCTTTTTTAATTATCGCTTGAAAGAATAATGTCCTATGATTTTGTAAGAAAATAAACAGTCAGATAGCTCCTGTCCATTACCAATGTTGTGAGAAATCAAGTATCTCTCATTATCATTGGATTTTTTGTTTACCACAATTCCAATATGCGTAGTACCACCTCCCAAGTTCCAACATACAATGTCCCCTGGTTTATAATCTTCTGGTTTTGAAGAAATGGCTTTAACAGTGCCATGTCGCTCAAAAAACTTCATCAGATTGGGTACTCGTCTATGGTCAATGTTTTTATCAGTCCTACTGAGACCCCATAGTTTCGGATACTCATTGAAATGAGCGGCCATATCCTCATGAACTTCCTTCTGAAGGTCAATGGCCAATTGTCTATAGGCCCTAATAATAACATCAGTACAAACACCTTTGTCTTTGGGTACATCACCATTTGGGTAGGCTATTGAAAAGTAGCTAGGGTCATATGTTACAGCGTCACTGGTCAATGCGATTGCGGCATCTGAAAGCTTCTGTGTAAAGCTTTCTTGCCCCAATAAACCTATCGGAATAAAGAACAATATGAGTATGGCTTTCTGCAATCTTATGATTCCTTTTTTAAGTCCTGTGCCCAATTGAACCTATCGGTTGGTGCGAATTTCCATGGAGAGAAACTCGTCTCAATATTTTGAAACATCCCATTCCATGAAGCAGGAGCTGCCGATTCTTCCATTGAAACGTACCGTCTCATTTCTAAGATGATTGATAATGGGTCAATATTGATTGGACAAGCTTCCACACAAGCATTACAGCTGGTGCAAGCATTAATTTCTTCCTTGATAATAAAATCACCTAGTAATGACTTACCGTCTTCTAAACCCTTGCCTCCTTTAGCCAGGCTAGCCCCAACTTCCTCGGCACGGTCTCTCGTAGCCATCATGATTTTACGTGGGGATAGTTTTTTGCCGGTCATGTTAGCTGGGCATTGAGAAGTACAACGGCCACACTCGGTACATGAATAGGCATTCATAATGTTCACCCAACTTAAGTCGTTGACATCCTTCGCTCCGAATCTTGCTATTTCAGCAGGAGGCTCATTGACTCCCTCTGTCGGCATACCCAGCATCATCTTGACTTCATTGGTAACAACAGGCATGTTTTCAATTTTGCCTTTCTGCTCCAAGTTTGAATACCATGTATTGGGGAAGGCCATTGCAATGTGCAAATGCTTAGAGTAAGTCACGTAGATGGCGAAGCCTAGAATACCTATTATATGGAACCACCAAGCAAAACGCTCGACAAAAATCAATGTCGAAACACTCATTCCTTCAAAGAGTGGAATGAGAAAACTGCTAAAGAAGAAAGTTCCGGTTTGAGCATAGTGATCATCCTGACCTTGAATCAGCGAATCCGTGGCATTCATGGTTAGGATTGCAAACATCAAGATGATTTCAATCACCAAGATCAGGTTGGCATCCAGTGTAGGCCATTTACGCATTTCTTCACCAGAAAAGCGCTTGACTTTCATCACATTTCTACGAATCAGGAAGGCAAAACAAGAGAAGAGGACAGCTACAGATAGAAATTCGAATATGTTAATCAAAACTGTATAAAAGTCGCCCAGGTAGGGGGCAAAAATTCGATGTGTACCTGCCAACCCATCAATCACAAATTCTAAAACCTCAAGGTTGATAACCAAAAAACCAGTGTAAATCAATAAGTGAAGAAACGCTGGTACAATGCGCTTGAACATCTTTTGTTGACCAAATGCTACCAACAGCATTGTTTTCCATCTTTCATAGGTATTATCGGTTCTACCTGCAGGTTTTCCTAAGAAGATATTCTTCCGTATTTGGGTAATGCGTTTATAAAGAAAAAACGATGCGGTGGCAACAATAATTAGAAATGCTATTTGAGGCAGAAACTCCATATTATACGCTAGTAAGTGTTGGTCTTATTCCTAGTTTTGAATTTATCAAAAATGTTTTGCACGGTTTAACTTTTTATATACTTTTGTGCTCCATTTCAGGGTGCTGTAGCTCAGTTGGTAGAGCATCGGACTGAAAATCCGTGAGTCGGTGGTTCGAATCCACTCAGCACCACATCAAAGGCCTCTCTTTTCGAGAGGCTTTTTTTGTTATTGGATATTGAAATCGTTTGCATAAGCCTTGCTAATATAAGGATGAAACATAAAATAGTATGCATGCATACTATTTATTTTAACCAAAGAACCTCTTTTTCAGTCAGAAATCGCCATTTACCTCTTGGGAGATCTTTTTTGGTAAGCGAGCCGTAAACCACACGATCAAGTTTTGTAACAGTATAGCCAAGGTGCTCAAACAGCCTCCTTACCACACGGTTCTTACCCAGATGGAGCTCAATTCCTATTGTAGAATTATCTCCATCTACTATAGCTAGATCATCCACGAAAACCTTTTCATCATCTAAAGTGATACCATCCAGTATACTCTCAAAATCACTCTTGGTAATGGGCTTATTCAAGCCGACCTGATAGATTTTTTTGATTTGATGCTTGGGTTGAGTGAGCTTCTTCGAAAGTTGGCCATCATTGGTAAAAAGGAGAAGCCCGGTGGTAGATCGATCAAGACGGCCCACTGGAAAAATTTGCTCAGGGCAAGCTTTGGCTACCAGTTCCATGACTGTTTTGCGCCCATCTGGGTCCGTGGTGGTGCTTAAAAAGCCCTTTGGCTTATTTAGCAATATATAGACTTGCTTCTCGGGCTTGAGTACATTTTTTTCGTGAACCACAACCTGTCCTGGTTGTACTTTGAACCCAAGCTCCTTAATCACCTCGCCATCGACAGTGATTTCTCCTTTTTCAATGAGTTTATCGGCTTCACGCCTTGAACAAACGCCCGAATTAGCGATGTATTTATTCAGCCTAATGGCCTCTGTTTGTTCTTTTGGTTGTTGAAGTGACTTATGATTGTACTCAGGCTTCTTGCTCACCTTAGCACTACTTCGCTTCTTCTTGGGGTTGAAATTCTTCTTTGCCATATGAGATGGAGTATCCCTACTCGATTTCGACAAAGGTAGCTAATTAATCAGGGCTTGTAGTCTCCCCTTGTTGATCAGGAGATCCTATTTCGTTATCTGGTGTCGCGAAGTCTTTGGGGGTGGGTAAGTCCTTAAGATCGTTGATTCCAAAATAGTCCATAAACATATCCGAGGTGCCGTAAAGCAAGGGCCTTCCTACGTTTTCAGATTTCCCTTTAATCTCGATGAGTTCTTTTTCTAGAAGTTTTTGAACAGAGTAGTCACAATTCACTCCTCGAATTTGTTCAATCTCTGATTTAGTGGTGGGTTGTTTATAGGCAATAATGGAGAGAGTCTCTAATGCCGAAGTCGAAAGCCGCTTTTTAGATTGTTGCTTTAACAGAATGCCAATACTGGCCTGATAAGATGGCTTCGTCAGAAACTGATACCCACCACCACTTTTGATCAATTCAAATGAAAAAGTATCGGCACTGAATTTCTCCGTCAATTGCTCTATGGCTTTCTCAATATCCTTTTCAGGAACATCAGCCTCAAACATTTCTGAAAGACAGGCTTTTAATTCAATAAGTCTGATAGGTTTTTGCGCACAGAATATTAGTGCTTCAATATGCTGAGCTAGAAAATCCACTACTTTCTTTGGGAAAGTTTAGCGGCAATAGAATGCATTGTATGTGGTACGGCCTTCAGTCTTTCCTTAGATATTAATTTGCCGGTATCAATGCAGATGCCATATGTGCCATTTTTAATTCGAATGAGCGCGTTTTCCAAGTTGTTGATAAACTTTTGTTGTCTAGCCGCTAACTGATTCAGATTTTCTTTCTCCATGGTGTCGGCACCATCTTCTAATACTTTAGTAGAGTTGTTTGTGATGTCGTCACCAGTATCACCACTTTTAGTTAAACTGCGTTTTAATTCTGTTAACTCAACTTTTGCTTTATCAATTTTTTCAAGGATAAGTGCCTCAAATTCTTGAAGCTCATTCTCAGAATATCGTGTCTTCTCCGCAGTACTCATATGATTTCGATTTGATTAGTTGAGAAAAAAATTTGCGCTAAAATAAGGCTGCGCTAGTCATTTGCAAAGTAATAAGATGTTTTTTGATTGTATTACTATCCGAACGTTCGTTTGGTAAAAAACACTTTACTAGGCAAAGATATTCTGAGTACACGGATTTTTGCGAAACGTGTTCATTTAAAAAAGAAAAGACCCCAATGGGGTCTTTTAAATCTTAGTAGTTGATGTTCATTAATTGCATTCTTTTGGTCAGTGCTGATGCCTCAATGCTCACTCGATATCGCATCCGCATATATCGAGCAATGACATCAACTTTCCGACCTCTTCGCAAGTAACGGTCAACAGTTTCATTAATTAAGCAATTCATTTCAGTAGTCTCTTAGATTGTAGTTGTGGTCTTAACCATAATATAGCCAAGAATGTTTTAATTTTGGTAACGTTTGCGCAACAATTGTAACCTAGGTTGCCAAATATGTTCGAATTAATTTGGTAACCAGAAAATCTTGTAGACAAACCGTGGACATTCGCTAAAAAAATGTTCCAATCGCAACCTTGCTTCGTGAATATCTAATGGCTCCCTGGGGTGATATGATTTCTATTAAAACCATGTAGTATCCAACACGCGCTTTCTTTAATTGGTCGGTGGTACCATCCCAAGTGAGGAAGCCTTCACGACCCGCAATTATATTTTGCCCTAGTGCTTTGATTTTTTTTCCATTTGAATCAATAATGCTGACATTAAGGGTATTCCCAAGACTTTTGAAAGCGTAATTTATTGTAGTGAAATTATTTCCTCGTGATGATTCTGGCGCGAAAGTGAGTGGTGATACCTTGATTTCTCCCGACTGTGAGATTGATGGGTGTGACTGAGAGTTTTCATATCCAGGTGTCGCAGAAAACTCTGTTGAGGAAGCTGAAAACCAATTTTCTGGGTCATTGGATTGTGAGGTATAGCGAATTCTTTCAAGCGAAACGCCCTTGCTATCTGTGATAAGTGGAGAATGATAATCTTCACTGTAGGAGAATTCATCGATCTTAAGCTGCTTAGAATTTAGCAAAGTGACTGTTCCCGTATCTGAGGGTAGACTAGGCATAGCCGTTAATTCTATAAATGAGTCTGATCTGGCATTTGGATATTGTGCTTTTAATACTCTTGAATCATCAGAAACCGTATAGAACTGTCTTGGTGCTATGAAGAAGTTATCCATAGTGATTATGCGAGTGTTAGTATTTCCCTGAAGCTTCCAGTTCTTAAGGTTAATATACTTCGCTGAATTATTGTAAATCTCTACAAATCGAACTCCACCTGATCTTGGATTGAATAAGATTTCGTTGACAATGACATCTTGGGGAGCGGCTTGTCCAGAGACGACTAATTCGATTGAGCTGTCGTTTTGGCCAATGAGGTTTCCGCTACAATCGGTGAGATTACTAGCATAGATAGTATAGACAGTGTTTTCAGTAAGGTCATCTAAGCTTGTGAGCTGAATTGTCTTTCCATCTTCATTTACGATCGCAGCAATAAAGCTTAACCCATAGTTTCCAGTAAAACGGGTAGGCTCAATTGTCGAAGGGTTGAGCTTCTCGTTAAAGTGTAGCATGATAGTAGAAGGATCAATGGTCACAGCCTTCAAGAGTTTAGGCCCTACCATATCAGGGTTTTCCCCTTGGACAGAATTGGGTTGGCCAGGAGAGCCTCCCATTGAACTGGTGGAGGCTGTCCAATTGGTTTCTTCCAGACATGGAAAATTAGGGTCTATCATCTCGAGTGAAAAGCCACCCACTGCTTTCGATGAGGATCGATACCAAGTATCTGAATAGCTAACAGAATGAACGGTGCTGCCGATTGTGTTAAAAATAGATAGCTGATCTTCGCTATTGTTTAGACTTACCCAATTGCTTACACCTAAAACCGATCCAATGCTTTCAAATTCTTGAGTAGCGCTATTCGCTGTCAATATGAGATATTGATCGGGCCAAAGAGCGAAATCTTCTAAGGTGGTGGAGTTATTGGCATCAGCCAGAATTGTTCCTGCCATCTGAAGAATCCTGTCTGACCGGTTGTAGACTTCAATGTATTCGGCCTCGGGCAAACCTTGAGAGGGGGTGGGTGATGCCATGATTTCAGTGATGATCACATCATTTGGAGCTGGAGTCGCCCCAATATAGAAGTCATATGTGGATTCTGGTAAAAGGTTTCCTGAGCAATCTCTCAAATTCGAAAGCCGGATGTTATGCAACAAGCCTTCTATTGGCTTCCCGGACAAATGGATTTCGACTTCAGTCCCAAGACTGTTGGACACATAGAGTTCCTTGATGGAGTTTCCCTGAGAAAGAGCAAAGTTGTTTTCTCTTAGTGTGCTTAGCTCCATGGCTTCATTGAAGCTGAACAGAAGTGTGGTATCATTTGCCAGGCGAAACTCAATGACCTGAGGACTGACAATGTCTGGAATAGGGTTGTAAATAGAGTTTTCCTCACCCGGAGAGCCTCCTAATTTGTCAATGGAGCTACTCCAATTGTGAGAACCAATACAAGATGGGTTTGGGTTGACTAACTCAATAGACCAGCCACCATCGGATTTGTCCAGGTCATTGTACCATGATTTGTCATAAGTCAAGCTGTCGACTAAATATCCGAGATTGTCATAGAGTACTATTCGTTCCCCATTATTACTCAGACTGTTCCAAGATGAGACGCCAACGGTGTTTCCAAATACCTCAAACTTCTCTACGTTATTTCGGGCCGTCAGGATAACATAGTCCTTTGGCATTAACACAAGTTCGCCTATAGTACCCCCTGTGAGTTGAAACCCGGTAATATCAATGGCACTGAGTGTGTTATTGTATAGTTCAACATATTCATCTCGGCTGTCATTTGGAAGCACTGTGGGATTTGGTTCATGATCGCCTGAAGGATCGGCAAAAATCTCATTGATCAAGATCTGTCTTGGAAGGGTAGGCGTATCATTTTTGAATTCCGTTTTGATGTTTTCAGCGATTGCATTACCACTTAGATTAACGACATCATTGATGGCGAGCGTGTAAGTATTGTTAACAAGCGATCGATTGAGTTTCAGGTTGGCAATGCTATCAAAAAGACTAATGAAGATGGGTTTTACATCAAAGTCGAAGGCATAACTATCCAACATTTGAGCCCTACTAACATCTACTTTCTGATTGAAAGTAAGTTCGATCTCCGTTGGAGTAATGACCAATAGATTGGATACTTCTAATGGTAAATAATCAAAATTTTGCGTTAAATCCTTTGCTATGGCCAAACCAGATTTGTCTCTGATTCCATTAATAACCAGTTCGTAAGATTCCTTTCGGAGTTCCGTTGGTAGAGTAAGTAAAACCTGATTATGGAACTGACTATCGAGTCTTGCTCTTATGGGGCCTCCAATGCCTGATGAGATAATGTAATGGTCTGATACTTCGGCTAAAGAATCCGCTAGATTCAGGTTAAATTCTAGAAGGAGTGAACGCTTGTCAAGGACCCTAATATCCTGTATTTGTAAAGGCTCGATAAAGGTAAAATCACCCACAAATGATCCTGCTGGAACATTTGCGGACAAGGCCTTAAGACCTGTGGCGCTGATTTGGTAGGTGCTGTTCTCAAGTGAAGAAGTTGATAGTGTGACAGTGGTAGAACTCGACAGCACCACATCATGTATGATTATACCATTGTTAATAGAATAGTTTTTGACTTGCTGAACGGATGATTCCTCAAGGGGTTGATTAAAGACTATTTTGACAGAATTCTTAGAGTTCGTTTCAATTGAGACAATTTCCAATGGAAGGATCTGACTTTCAATGGTAAGGTCATCCAAAACTAATTCAGCCGATGAACCGGACCCATTGCCTCTTTCAGCCACCAGCTTCACTCTTACCTGCTCTTTTCCGCTGGCTTCAAACGGCAATTCATAAGTGTAACGGGAATATGATGTGGAGTCGTTGTTTGGGAAAGTCTTTTCATTACCGATTTGAATGCTTGAAGAATAATTGAGGCCTCCGTCAATAGACGTTGAAATTGACAGCAATACAGGCCTACTGCTAGAGGATGAGCCATTTTTCTTAGAGAAGGCATAGAACGAGATTTTGGGATTATTGATTTTCCTTAGGTCTAAAGAGATTTCAATGGTGCCATTGAAACTAGAAGTGGGAATTATATTAAGAGATTGATTACCTGTTCGAGGGTCACTTCCTACAAAGATTCTATTCCTCGTGCCGATCGTATTGCCGAGCCAATTCGGAATAAAGTCGATATTTGAGCCAATTTTGAATGCTTGTTCGAAACTTTCTGTATATGGAAAACTGTTCACCTGACTTAGCAGTATATTTGTGCAAAGCAAGCAAAGGGTGCTCAGTATAAATTTCATGTAAATTTATTATTACTTTAATATAATGAATTTGCATTATACTGTCTAATAAATGATTTAGAGATAAATAGAGAAAAATGAAAATTGCCGTTGTTGGAGCAACAGGACTGGTAGGAGGAGAGATTTTAGAAGTCTTAGACGAAAGAAATGTTCAATTTGATGAGCTGTATTTGGTAGCTTCTGCCAGATCAGCAGGTATAAAGAAGACATTTAAGGGCAAGGAGTATACAGTTATTACCATGGAGGAGGCTCTGGCTCTTGCACCTGACTTTGCGATATTTTCTGCAGGAGGAAGTACCTCGCTGGAATGGGCACCAAAGTTTGCGGCTGTTGGAACCGTAGTTGTTGACAACTCATCAGCATGGCGCATGAGCCCTGAGCATAAACTAATTGTTCCAGAGATAAATGCGGATCAACTAACAGCTGATGACAAGATCATCGCGAACCCGAATTGCTCTACTATTCAAATGGTTGTGGCCTTGGAACCACTTCGTCAGCAATACGGAATTAAAAGAATTGTGGTATCTACTTATCAGTCAGTTACTGGCTCTGGTAAGGCTGCTGTTGATCAATTGATGAACGAGCGGAGTGGTGAAGGCGGAGACATGTGTTATCCTCACAAAATTGATATGAATGCGCTGCCACATATCGATGTCTTCCAAGACAATGGTTATACCAAAGAGGAAATGAAGATGATCAACGAAACAAAGAAAATCTTCAGTGATGACTCTATTGCCATTACGACAACAACTGTCCGTATCCCTACCATTGGAGGGCATTCTGAGGCAATTAACGTAGAGTTTAAGAAAGACTTTGAGTTGAATAGTGTGAGACAGATTCTGAGCGATACAGAGGGAATAATTATTCAGGATGATCCAAGCCAGAATTTATATCCAATGCCTTTGACAGCGCATAAGAAAGATGAAGTCTTTGTAGGAAGACTAAGAAGAGACGAAAGTCAAGCCAATACTTTGAATATGTGGGTGGTGGCAGATAACCTTCGTAAAGGTGCGGCTACTAATGCTGTTCAAATTGTTGAATATTTGCAGAAGCAAATGCAAACCGTTTGATCTCAACGCTTACCAAACCAGAAATCCAAGAGTTTATAAAGGATCATCTCTATGATGACCCTGCTTCGCTAATGCTTAAAGCCAATCAATATCCAGATTGGCCCATGAGGCTGATTGTCGAGCAGATACAATCTAGGCGTAAGGCCAAAATTAAACTACCCTCATGGTTTAAAAGGGAGGAGATAATTTATCCTCCCATGTTGTCAATGGAGCAATGCTCCTCTGAACTCACAGCCCTATTTAAAGCCAACCTCATCCCTGATGGGGAAAGCATGGTAGACCTTACTGGTGGTTTTGGTGTTGATTTTGCTTTTTTATCAAGCAGATTTTTGACCAATCATTATGTGGAAAGACAAGAGGTCTTGGTGAGCAAAGCACAGCACAACTTTGGACGACTGGGCCTCTCTGGTGTGCAAATTCACCACATGGATTCTGAACATTTTCTTGCGGAAGAAATCAGATGTGATTTGATTTATTTAGATCCTGCAAGACGAGGTGATCATAATGAGAAAGTGGTGAGACTTGAAGACTGTGAGCCTAATGTGATTGATCTCTTGCCGAAGCTCTTGTCAAAGTCGAAGCGAGTGATGCTCAAAACATCTCCATTGCTAGATATAAAGGGGGCTGTCCGTCAATTACAATCTGTGGAATCGGTCCACATAGTAGCGGTATCAAATGAAGTTAAAGAACTCATCTTCTTACTCAGTGAAAACGCAGATATTCGACCCAAAATCTACTGTGTCAACATAAAAGACAAGGATACGGAGAGCTTTGAATTCACCTTCGAGCAGGAGGAAACAAACACTGTGAACTTCAGCCAAGTTCAAGACTTCTTATATGAACCGAATGCTTCCATTTTAAAGGCAGGCGCGTTCAAGACTATCGGTAACTCATTTGGGCTAAGCAAGCTTGAAGTTAATTCTCACCTGTATACTTCTTTAGAACTTATTGAAGGTTTTCCGGGCAGAGCCTTTCGAGTGATTGATAAAATCTCATTGAATAAGAAAGTGCTTAAACGATACTTTCCGGAAATGAAGGCCAATATTACGACTCGAAACTTTCAAATGACGGTAGCTCAAATCAGGCAGAAGAGTGGATTGAAAGAAGGAGGTAATCAATACTTGTTTGGCACAACCGACCAAGCAGGACGTCAGTTGATTTTATGCGAGAAAATAGATCGTTAACAGAATCAATAACGGGATTCCATAATACTGTAAGACTAAAAGTCGGTTCTGTTTGCTCATCCACCAGAGTGCGCGCCATGGACTAATTAGTCCGAGTAGAAGCCCCGAGATATTTAGTCCTAATACAATCAATAAGATATTTTCCATAAAAAAACCCCGACTCAAAAAGTCAGGGTTCAATATATCGATTTAGAACTTTTATAAAGTTCTCTTCACTTCTTGTATTTCGAATCCTTCGATCACGTCACCAATTTTAATGTCGTTGAAGCTCTTAATACTCAGTCCACATTCGTAACCTGACTTAACTTCGTTTACATCATCCTTGAAACGTTTCAATTGTCCGATATCTCCAGTATAAGCTACAATACCATCTCTGATCAATCGGATCTGATTGTTTCGTTTCACAAAACCATCAGTCACGTAACAACCGGCAACTGTACCAACTTTGGAAATCTTAAAGACTTCACGAACTTCGATGTTACCAGTGATAACCTCTTTCTCAGTTGGTTCGAGTAGACCTTCCATCGCATCCTTGAGCTCATTAATGGCGTCATAGATGATGGAGTATAGCCTGATCTCGATTTCTTCGGTTTCAGCAATCTTTCTTGCCCCTCCCGAAGGTCTTACCTGGAATCCAATGATAATTGCATCTGAGGCAGTCGCTAATAACACATCAGATTCTGAAATCTGACCTACTGCCTTATGAATAATATTCACTTGAACTTCTTCTGTAGAGAGTTTCAGTAAAGAATCACTCAAGGCTTCAACGGAACCATCCACATCGCCTTTTACGATAACATTAAGTTCCTTAAAGTTTCCTACTGCAAGACGTCTACCAATTTCATCAAGTGTGATGTGTTTCTTGGTACGAACGCTTTGTTCACGAAGTATCTGCTCACGCTTAGTGGCTATTTCTCTAGCCTCGCGATCGGTATCCATTACGTTAAAACGATCACCCGCTTGAGGAGCTCCATCCAACCCAAGCATTTGAACTGGAGTGGCCGGTCCTACTACTTCAAGTCTGTTTCCTCTATGATCGTACATGGCTTTCACCTTGCCGAAATGAGATCCTGCTAAAACAACATCTCCAATCTTCATTGTACCACCTTGAACCATTACTGTCGATAGGTATCCTCTTCCCTTATCAAGAGAGGCTTCAATTACAGTACCAACAGCGTTTTTATCAGGGTTAGCTTTAAGCTCAAGAAGTTCAGCTTCAAGTAATACCTTTTCTAATAGTTCATCAACGCCTTGTCCCGTTTTTGCAGAAACTTCCTGGCATTGATATTTACCTCCCCAATCCTCAACAAGGATATTCATTTGAGAAAGTTCCTCTTTGATTTTATCAGAGTTGGCGTTTGGCTTATCAATTTTGTTAATCGCAATTACGATTGGCACCTCAGCAACCTGAGCGTGATTAATGGCCTCTTTAGTCTGAGGCATCACGTTATCGTCCGCTGCGACCACGATAATTACAACATCAGTGATTTTCGCTCCACGAGCACGCATTGCTGTAAAGGCTTCGTGACCCGGTGTATCAAGGAAGGCAATTTTCTTGTTATCCTTCGTCATTACATCATAAGCACCTATATGTTGGGTAATACCCCCAGCTTCACCAGCTGTTACATTGGCATCTCGGATGTAATCGAGCAGTGATGTCTTACCATGATCAACATGACCCATGATGGTCACAATTGGTGCTCTGTCCAATAAATCTTCTTCCTGATCTTCTTCCTCTACTACGTCTACATCGTCATCTGCAGAAGTAAATTGAACATCGTATCCGAATTCATCAGAAATAATGGTTATCGCTTCAGCATCAAGCCTCTGGTTAATGGAGACGAACATGCCCAATGACATACAAGTAGAAATAACTTCATTCACAGATACATTCATCAAACTCGCCAGATCACTTGCTGAGATAAACTCAGTGACCTTTAGTGTTTTGCTTTCTTCCTGCTCCTGAAGCATTTTTTCTTCAGCCGCCTCAGCCGCTGCAGAACGTTTTTCTTTTCTGTACTTGGAACGGCTCTTGCCTCCACCTTTGCCACCACCACTCAATCGTGCTAGTGTTTCTTTGATCTGCTCCTGAATCTGCTTATCAGTAAGTTCTTCCTTAGGAACTCTATTTCTGTTCGCACTGCCACCGCGTTGGCCACCTCTTTGTTGACCACCGCCACCACCGCTTGGAGAAGCTCCTTTGTTAGCACGTTCGAACTTAGACTGAATACGTTTTCTCGGTCTTTTAGAATCTCCACCCTGATTTTTCTTGTCTTCAGGTTTAGTCTTCTTTGGAGGGTCAGGTAATTTAATTTTACCAACAACCTTCAAACCTCTTAAGGAATCTGCTTTTGCTTCTATAACCTTCTCAGGTGTTGCAGCCTCTTCAGCTGGTTTTTCTTCAGCTTTTGGTTCGCTTGCCTTAGGCTTTTCTTCTACTTTAGGCTTTGACTCCTCTTTTTTCTTGTTCTTATCAAGATCAATCTTACCTAAGATTTTTAAACCAGATTTTTCTTGAACAGGCTCTTCTGCTTTCTTTGGAGCTTCCTCTTTTGGTTTTTCTTCCTCAACAGGGGCTTCTACTTTAGGCTCTTCTTTTACCGGAGCTTCAACTACGGGCTCGACAGGTTTAGGCTCTTCTTTCGGAGCTTCTACCTCAGGGGCTACTTCTTCTTTTTTAGGTTCCTCTACTGGAGGAGCACTAGGAGTAACTGGAGCCAACTCTTCAACGTGTTTGGTGCCAATAGTAAGATGAGACGCTTCCTCTTTTTCAGAGGCAGACGCAGCAAACTCCTTGGCAAGCAAATCATACTGCTCACCATTAATTTTGGCATTGGGGCTGCTGTCAACTGAGTGGCCCTTGGCTGATAGAAAGTCCACGATGGTATTTCTACCTACGTTCAGCTTTCTCGAAACCTGGCTCAGTCTCATCATTTTTTCTTCTGACATACTCAAATATCCCTTTTTTTCAGGTTTTAATAAAATCTATTATTTCTCGAATTCCTTTTTAAGGATTTCGAACAAGAACTTAACAGTTTCTTCTTCTAATTCAGTTCTTCTAACGATATCTTCTGGAGCCAGCATCAACACACTTTTTGCAGTATCAAGACCGATACGCTTAAGTTCATCAATGATCCAGCTATCAATTTCATCCGCAAACTCGTCCAAATCGACATCTTCTTCTTCATATTCAGAAAGCTCTCTGAATACATCGATTTCAAGGCCAACTAGCTTTGATGCCAGCTTAATGTTTTGCCCACCCTTTCCGATGGCCAAAGAAACCTGATCTGGTTTCAAGTAAACTGATACACGTCCGTCCTCATCCAAAATTTTCATACTTGAAATTTTGGCTGGGCTAAGTGCTCTTGAAATATACAGTTCCATGTTATCAGTAAAATTGATAACATCAATATTCTCGTTTTGCAATTCACGAACGATACTATGAATTCGCGAGCCTTTCATACCTACACATGCACCAACTGGATCGATTCTGTCATCATAAGACTCGACAGCCACTTTGGCTCTTTCTCCTGGTTCACGAACCACTTTCTTAATAGTAATAAGACCGTCAAACACCTCAGGAACTTCACTTTCGAAAAGTCTTTCAAGGAATTGACCAGAAGTTCTCGAAAGGATAATTTTCGGACTACCGTTAACCATATCTACACGATCAACAATTGCCCTAACTGATTCGCCTTTTCTGAATCTATCCTTAGAGATCTGCTCATTTCTAGGAATTGCAAGCTCATTGCCCTCATTATCCACTAAGAGAACCTCACGACTCAAGATTTGATATACTTCTGCTGAGATAATCTCGCCAACAAGGTCTTTATACTTTTGATAAAGAATATCTTTTTCCAAGTCTTTGATCCTCTGAATCAAAGTCTGACGAGCAGTCATTACCGCTCTTCTTCCGAAATCAATTAGTTTGATCTCTTCAGCTACTTCTTCACCAATTTCAAAATCTTGCTCGATCTTACGGGCATCTGTTAAACAGATTTTGTCATGGTCCCAAATGTCTTCAGAGTTATCGTCAACAATTTCTCGGAATCTCCAAATCTCTAAATCACCTTTATCGGCATTTATTACAATATCAAAGTTATCGTCAACTTCGAATTTCTTTCTGATCATGGTTCTGAAAACATCTTCCAGAATCCTAATCATTGTAGGTCGGTCTACGTTCTTGCTTTTTGCAAACTCTGCAAATGACTCGATTAATACTACACTGTCCATTTTCTCTAGTTAAATGACACGATCACGTTTGCTTTTTCTATTGTATTGAAAGGAATAGATGCTTTTTCAAGTATCACCTTCTTCTTTTCAGTTGTCTCTTTTTCAATATCTAATGCTTCTTTGGAAAGACCCTCTAGTTTTCCTTGAACCATTGTTCCATCGGTCAACCTGATTTTCAACTTTCTGCCTACATTTTTGGCAAATTGTCTTTCAGAAGCTAATGGATGTTCAAGTCCAGGCGAAGAGACTTCCAGAACAAAGGCATCTTGAATTAAATCTCTTTCTTCAATCTGATGCGACACTTGTCTGCTCAGTGAGGCGCAATCATCAATAGTAACACCATTATCACCATCTAGCAGAATCAAATGCTTTGTTCTCCCTGTGACCCCTTTAGATATTACATCAACAATAAAATAGCTCTCATCCTTTAAAAAGGATTCTGCAAGGGCTTTTATTTCTGATGTTATGTCCATAGTTGCACAAAGAAAGAGGGGACTTAAAGGTCCCCTCTGGTATATTTCCAAATAAGTTCTGCAAAAATAGCTGTTTTTTATTTCTTATCAAATATGAATGTGATTCCAATTTTATGGAAAAAGGCTCTTATTTTTAGGCTAGAACTATATCTCATGCGATTTAAGAATTCACTAGTCTTTCTCACTTTGGTCACTTTAGTTTTCTCGTGCGGAGGAAACGATAGTTCCAAAGGTAATTCGAATGTGCCTGCTGCGTTGAAACCAGCCCCAACCGTCAATGCAGATTCTGTATACACGTTTGTTCAAAAGCAGGTTGATTTTGGGCCGAGGGTTCCTAATACGCAAGCACATCGTGAGGCTTCAAAGTGGTTTAAGGAGAAGTTCGAGAGCTATGGTGCCAGTGTAATCATGCAAAACTTTACAGAGTACATCTATGATGGCACTAAGGCGGAACTTACCAATGTGATTGCTTCCTTCAATCCAGAAAAGAAAAAGAGAATCTTATTGGCAGCCCACTGGGATACACGTCCCTTTGCAGACCGTGATGCGGATGATACTTATGCAGCTATTGATGGAGCTAATGATGGTGGCAGTGGTGTTGGTGTTTTACTCGAGGTAGCGCGTTTACTGAGTGAAAATCAAGCACCGAATGTTGGTGTGGACATTATCTTGTTTGATGGAGAAGATTGGGGAGAACACTTTCAAGAGGGAAGCAAACCTCTTCCTGACGGAAAAGATGTCTGGTGGTGTTTGGGATCTCAGTACTGGAGTAAAAACAAGCATAAATCAGGCTACACTGCTTATTATGGGATTCTCTTAGACATGGTAGGCGCACCGAATGCAACTTTCCTCTATGATTCTGTTTCTCGTGAGAATGCAGGTAGAACCCTTGATAAAGTTTGGGGTATCGCAGGCCAACTGGGATATGGAACCATGTTCAAGAAGCAAAATGGCTTTGAGGGAATTATAGACGATCACGTCTATGTGAATAATATTGCCAGAATTCCGATGATCGATATAATTGATTATCGAGAAAACACAGGTTCATTTACCCCGGCATGGCATACAGCAGATGACAATATGGAGAATATTAGCAAAGAGACACTTTCAGCAGTGACCTCTGTTCTGATGAGTGTTCTTTATAATGAGTAGTTAGTCCATGACTAACTTTCTGAGATATTTACCGTAACCAGATTTTTCAAGAGGTTTGGCAATCTCTATGAGCTGCTCTTTCGATATGTAATTCATTCGATAGGCAATTTCCTCAATACAAGAAATTTTGATTCCCTGCCTTTCTTCAAGGATTTGAACGAACTGTGCGGCTTGTATGAGTGAATCGATAGTGCCGGTGTCTAACCATGCGGTGCCTCTGTCCATGGGGCTTACTTTGAGTTCACCCATTTCCAAATAAGCCTTATTGATATCAGTGATTTCTAACTCCCCTCTTGGGCTTGGCTCAAGGTTTTTCGCTATTTCCACCACTCGGTTATCGTAGAAATACAGGCCAGGAACGGCCCAATTGGATTTCGGTTTAGAGGGTTTTTCTTCAATGCTTAAGGCCTTCATTTCATCATCAAAATCGACAACTCCATAACGCTCGGGATCATTAACTCTATAAGCATAGATAACTCCACCATCAGGATCTGTATTACTTTGTAAAAGCCTTGGCAAACCGGAACCGTAGAAAATGTTATCACCCAAAACTAAAGCGACTTTATCATCTCCAATGAACTCCTCACCAATGATAAAAGCTTGTGCAAGACCCTCTGGATTCGGTTGTTCTGCATAACTGAAAGAACATCCAATTCGACTTCCATCTCCTAATAACTGTTTGAAAAGAGGTAAATCGTGAGGGGTAGAAATAATGAGAATCTCTCGAATATCCGCAAGCATCAGGATGGATAGCGGGTAGTAGATCATCGGCTTGTCATAAACAGGCATGAGCTGCTTGCTGATAGCAATAGTTAAAGGATGAAGCCTCGTGCCGGATCCTCCTGCTAAGATAATTCCTTTCATGCCTTGTATTGTTTGTCGTAATAATCTTGATAAGAACCTGAGGTAACATGTTCCAGCCACTCGGTATTTTCAAGATACCAATCTACTGTTTTTTCTAGTCCTTCTTCAAATTGAAGTGAAGGTTCCCAACCTAAGTCATTCTTTATCTTATTTGCATCAATGGCGTAACGCATATCATGGCCAGCCCGATCTTTTACAAAGGTGATCAGTTCCTTAGACTTGTCCTTTGGCCTCCCGAGCTTTCGATCCATGATGTCACAGAGCAGTCTAACAATGTCTATGTTCTTCCACTCGTTGAATCCACCAACGTTGTAAGTGCTTCCAATTATTCCTTTATGATAGATGTCATCTATCGCTCTGGCATGGTCAACTACAAACAACCAATCTCTAATATTTTCGCCCTTTCCATAGATGGGGAGTGGTTTGTTGTGTTTAATGTTGTTGATGCAGAGGGGTAGTAGTTTTTCAGGAAACTGATTTGGGCCATAGTTATTTGAGCAATTAGAAATGACCACTGGTAGTTTATAAGTATTCGCATAAGCTCTTACAAAATGATCTGAACTTGCCTTAGAGGCAGAATACGGAGATTGTGGATCATAAGGGGTGTCTTCTAAAAAGAAGCCTTCACTTCCTAGTGAACCATATACCTCATCAGTGGAGACATGGTAGAATCTTTTTCCATCCATATCTTCTTTCCAGGCGGCATTAGCGCTATTCAACAAGTTGACCGTACCTAACACGTTTGTGTTTACAAAGGCTAAAGGGTCAGCAATAGACCTGTCTACGTGAGATTCGGCAGCTAGGTGGATTACACCTTCAAACTGATACTTGATAAAAAGATCGTCAATGAATGGTGCATCACAGATATCACCTTTTACAAAAGTATAGTTATCCTTGTCGTGAATGTCTTCTAGGTTTTCTAGGTTGCCTGCATAGGTCAACTTGTCCAAATTCACGATTTGGTAGTCGTGGTATTTATTGACAAATAGCCTTACCACATGATTACCTATGAATCCGGCTCCTCCGGTTATCAGTATACTTTTCATGTTTCGATTTTACTCAAAGCTAAAATTAAGGTTTCCCACTGAAAGCGACATTCGCCCACTGTTTATTTTAATGGGATAAGTTGTTCGAATTTTGGGTTAACCATTCTACCTAACAAACGTTTGTTTGGAAATGTAATTTGACTAATTTTCGACAAACTATAATAGGAATGGATTTTGAGATGAATGAAAACCAATCGATGATCGCAGATATGATCAAAGACTTTGGTGAGAAAGAGATAACGCCATTTAGAAATCAATGGGATGATGATCAGGAGTTCCCTGTTCATATCTTCAAAAAGTTTGGTGAACTAGGTCTGATGGGTGTTTTGGTACCACAAGAGTATGGAGGCTCGGGTTTTGGGTATCACGAATACATCACTGCTGTATCTGAGGTAGCTAAGTTAGATCCAGGGATAGGTCTATCGGTTGCCGCACACAATTCTCTTTGCACGGGGCATATTTTGCAGTTCGGGACTGAAGCTCAAAAGCAGAAGTGGTTACCAAAGTTAGCCTCTGCCGAATGGATTGGAGCTTGGGGTTTAACTGAGCCAAATACAGGTTCTGATGCTGGCAATATGCGAACAACCGCTAAAAAGGATGGTAATGATTGGGTAATCAATGGAACAAAGAATTGGATTACGCATGGTAAATCTGGTGATGTTGCGGTTGTGATTGTAAGAACTGGAGAAGTTGGCGACTCACATGGGATGACGGCCTTTGTTGTAGAAAGAGGAACTGCAGGGTTCAAAGCTGGGAAGAAAGAAGATAAACTCGGAATGAGGTCTTCGGAAACAGCAGAGATGATTTTTGAGGACTGCCGAGTTCCAGAAGAAAATATGTTGGGTAATGTTGGGGAAGGCTTCGTTCAGGCAATGAAAGTTTTGGATGGCGGAAGAATTTCTATTGCGGCTCTTAGTTTAGGTATTGCGGAAGGTGCTTTTAATGAGGCATTGAAATACGCTCAAGAAAGAGAGCAGTTCAATCAACCCATCTTTAATTTTCAGGGAATCTCCTTCAAACTGGCAGATATGGCTACCAAACTCGAGGCAGCTAAGCTCCTCACACATCAGGCGGCCCAATTAAAGAATGAGGGTAAACCAATGACTAAGGAATCTGCTATGGCCAAATATCATGCTTCCGAATGTGCGGTTGAATGTGCAACCGAAGCCGTTCAGATATTTGGTGGGTATGGTTATACGAAGGATTATCCAGTGGAAAAGTACTATCGTGATTCTAAACTCTGTACAATCGGAGAAGGCACTTCTGAAATTCAGAAACTAGTGATCGCTAGACAAATTTTAAGATAAACTTAAAACGCTTATTCTTTCTTTCTCAGATAGTTATTGTATTTCCGAAAAGGTTGTACCTTTGCCGTCCGAATTGAGAGGAGGTGTTTAATATATTATGATCATCATTAATGTAAAAGAAAACGAGTCTATTGATAAAGCCCTTAAGCGTTTCAAGAAGAAATTCGAGAAAACTGGAGTCTTAAAAGAGCTTAGATCTAGAACTGCGTACGAAAAGCCTTCTGTCAGTCGAAGAACTGAAAAGATTAAGGCGGCATACAAGCAAAAGATGTACGCCAAAGATAACTACTAAGGCATTCTTATTTTGCCTTTAAATTGCTATGTTAGTACTGTGTGTAATACGCAGTGCTAGCATGGTAAATTCATTCCTGAAATACATATCATTCGAGAAACGTTACAGCAAGCACACTGTTAGTTCCTATCAAAGCGATCTCGATCAATTTCAAACATTTATTCGCGTAAATTTTCAAGCAAGTGAGTTGGCAGATGCTACTCAGTTGATGATTCGTTCGTGGGTCTTATCACTAATGGATGATTCTCTATCGTCCAGAACTGTGAATCGTAAAATTGCTAGCCTAAGATCCTTCTTCAAATATCTATTGAAGCGGGAAGTAATTACCAAAGATCCAACTTCAAAAATTCGATCGCTTAAAACGAGCAAAGAGCTACCCAGCTTTGCTGATGAACAAGAGTTTTCGGCTTTCCTTGACAATATTCGTTTTCCTGACTCCTTCGAAGGAAAAAGAGATCAAGTGATATTGGAGATGCTTTATGGGACTGGGATAAGACTTGCCGAATTACTTGGATTGAAGGCTTTAGACATTAATCAGAACCAGTCTACTATCAAGGTGCTTGGCAAGAGAAATAAAGAAAGGATAATTCCTATCTCCCAATCTTTGTTGGAAATCGTAAATGTTTACATTCATGAGAAAAATCATGAGTTTTCTCACGACCAAAATTCATTTTTGATCGTAAACAAGGATGGAGGGCAGGCATATCCGATGTTGGTATATAGAACGGTTAAGAAGTATTTAAATGAAGTATCGTCATTAGATAAGAAAAGCCCCCATGCGCTTAGACATACGTTTGCGACACACCTACTAAATAAAGGAGCCGATTTAAATGCCGTGAAGGACTTGCTCGGTCATAGTAGTTTGGCCGCAACACAAGTGTATACACACAATTCATTAGAGAAATTGAAGTCTGTTTTCGATCAGGCTCATCCAAAAGCATAAGTTTAACCCTTTAAATTTTAGAATTATGAGAGTACAAGTTCAATCAATCCACTTCGATGCAGATGCTAAACTCATTGATTTCATCCAGAGAAAATTAGACAAGTTGGATACCTACTATGATAGGACTATTGATGCTGAAGTGATACTTAAACTCAATAATGAGGGGATTGAGAATAAGACAGTCGAGATTAAACTTAACGTACCGGGCGATCAGCTTTTTGCAAATAAAACTAATGGTTCGTTTGAAGCCGCGACTGATCATTGCGCTGAAGCTTTGAGGCGGCAAATCAAAAAGCATAAGGACAAACTAGTATCGCACTAATAAAAAAGCCCCGACTTGTCGGGGCTTTTTTATTATAGTCCAAATGATTCTTTTACCTTATCAACGTAGTCCAGCTTTTCCCAAGTGAATAACTCTACTTGGAATGTTTCAGGTTGTCCGCTAGAGTTAATAAATGTCTTGCTGACAGTTTCATTTTTTCTACCCATGTGGCCGTAAGCGGCAGTCTCGGTATACATTGGGTTTCTTAGTTTTAAACGACTTTCTATAGCAAATGGTCTCATATCAAATACTTGAGACACCTTTTCTGCTATCTCTCCATCACTCATGTCTACTTTGGCGGTGCCATAAGTATCAATGAAAATGCCCATAGGTTCAACCACTCCGATAGCATAGGAGACCTGTACCAATACTTCATCTGCAACTCCAGCTGCGACAAGATTCTTGGCAATATGTCTCGTTGCATATGCAGCCGAACGGTCAACTTTTGATGGATCTTTTCCGGAAAAAGCACCCCCACCATGTGCACCCTTACCACCGTAAGTATCCACAATAATTTTTCTGCCTGTTAAGCCAGTATCTCCATGAGGTCCACCGATCACAAACTTGCCTGTAGGGTTAATGTGATATTTTATTTGATCGTTAAATAACGACTGAATGTGAGTAGGAAGTTGTGATTTAACCCTAGGGATAAGAATTTTGACAATATCCTCTCTGATTTTTGAAAGCATTGCATCGTCAGTATCGAAGTCGTCATGCTGGGTTGAAACAACGATTGCCTCTATTCTCTGAGGAGTGTTATCATCAGAGTATTCAATGGTTACTTGAGATTTGGCATCTGGTCTCAAATATGTGATGTCAGAGTTTTCTCTTCTTAAATCTGCTAATACCTGAAGTATTTTGTGCGAAAGATCTAATGCCAAGGGCATATAGTTTTCTGTTTCTTTAGAAGCATAACCAAACATCATTCCTTGGTCACCAGCTCCTTGCTCTTCTTTAGAAGCTCTATCTACACCTCTGTTGATATCATCTGATTGCTCATGAATGGCCGAAAGCACACCACATGATTTGCTATCGAATTGATACTCAGCTTTAGTATATCCGATGCGTTGAATCGTTTCTCTGGCGATTCTTTGTACGTCAAGATAAGTGTTAGACTTAACCTCTCCAGCCAAGATTACCTGGCCAGTAGTAACAAGGGTTTCACAAGCCACTTTTGATTCAGCATCAAAGGCTAAGAAGTTATCGATAAGGGCATCAGATATTTGATCAGCCACTTTATCTGGGTGACCTTCCGAAACTGACTCTGACGTAAATAAATAAGGCATACTTCAAATGTTTTGAGGGCACAAAAATAGAAGTATGACTGGAATAAAGAAAACTTATTTTGTTGTGTCCTAATTGGAGTACATCAGAAAGATGGTGGGGACTTTATTCAAGTCTATTTCTCCAACCTTCCATTTGCTCACAGACTTGGTCAAAACAATTTCTTTTTGTCCAGTGACATCACGTGCAACGCATAGAAAAGTGTCTTTTCTGGCCACTTTTAGAATGTCAGAAAGCAACTGTTCATTTCTATAAGGAGTATCCATGAATATCTGAGTCTGATCTTTTTCTTTGGATTCCTTTTCAAGTGCTCTAATCTTCTGCTGACGCTCTTTTTTATCAATGGGTAAATAGCCATGAAAGGCAAAGGATTGTCCATTCATACCACTTGCCATCAAGGCCAACAGAATTGAGGATGGTCCGACAATAGGTTGGCATTCAATCCCAAATTGATGCGCAATATGGACTAGCCTTGCACCTGGATCAGCAATTCCAGGACAACCGGACTCTGATATTATGCCCGCGTTTTTTCCCTCTAAGATTGGTTGAATAAGGTCTATGCAGTCTTCGAACGAAGTGTTCTTATCAAGTAATTCAAACTTTAAGTCTTCAATTACCAAACCAAGCTTCAAGGAACTGATATATCTCCTAGCAGTCCTAACACTTTCGACAAGGAACATATCACAGGCCAGAATCGCTTGACGGATTTGATTAGGGATTACTTCTTCCTGAGTGTTCTCAGAGATGACGTTCGGAATTAAATAGACTTTTCCTGCACTCATTTATGAAAGAAATTCAGATGCCTTTTGATAAAAATCGCTTGGCTTTTCTGCGTGAAGCCAATGACCAGCGCCATCTATTGTGTCTACCTTGCTATTGGGAAAAACAGAGTGTATTAGATTAAAATCATCGTTTAAAATATAATCTGAATTACCACCCCTAAGAAAGAGTGTTTTATTCTTGATAAGTGCATTTTGATTTAGTGCTTTCCCCACCTCCTCAATGTTATTTGCAATGGTATCTAAATTCATTTTCCAACTAAAGCCTTCCCCACCTCGGCTTAAATTCTTTAGTAGAAATTGTCTTATGCCAAAGTCTGAAATGGAGTTGGCCAGTATATCATCAGCTTCTTTTCTTGAAGAAAGAGAAGCAATTGGTACGGAATAGAAAGCCTTTAAAATCTGAGAGTGGTGAACAGGATAAAATTTAGGGCCAATATCTGCGACAAGCAGTTTATCCACTTTTTCAGGGTATTGTCTAGTGAATTCCATGGCCGTTTTTCCGCCCATAGAATGACCAATGATATGTGCTTTTAAAATGCCAAGTTCGCCCATAAACTGGCAGAGATCTTCGGCCATTACTTCGTAAGAAAATGAATCAGCATGAAAAGATTGTCCATGGTTTCTTTGGTCAACTAAGTAGACTTTGTGTCTCTCACCAAACTTTTTCCCTAGGGTTACCCAATTGTCTAGAGAACCAAAAAGTCCATGAAGAACAATAAGAGGCTGCCCCTCACCAAAGGATTTATAATTGAGTAGCATTTATTTCAGTTCGCGTAAATATAGTTGTATTGTATTCTCGAGTCCATAATATAAGGCATCACAAAATAAAGCATGCCCAATGCTGACTTCATCTAAGTGGATTAGTCCTTGTTTTAGATAGCTCAAATTCGTCAAATCAAGGTCATGGCCAGCATTAATTCCGAGCCCTAAGTCATGAGCTCTTTCGGCAGCCTCTTTGTAGTGAGAAATGGCAACTTCCTGGTTTTGCATAAATCCAGTGGCATACATCTCAGTATATAGTTCTATTCTATCTGTACCTACTTTGGCAGCGCCTTCGATAATCGAAGTACCTGGCTCCACAAAAATTGAAGTCCGAATACCCATTGACTTAATTTCATCAATAATGCCCTTTAGTTTGTTCTCATGCCGAACGGTGTCCCAACCCGCATTTGAAGTAAGCACGTGTGGAGGGTCTGGCACCAACGTAGCTTGGTCAGGCCTCACATCCTTTAGAATTTTTAGAAACCTTTCATCTGGATATCCTTCAATATTAAACTCAGTAGTTACTACCTCTTTCAGGTCGTATACATCTTTAGTGGTAATATGTCTTTCATCAGGCCGCGGGTGAATAGTTATTCCTTCGGCACCGAATCTTTCGGCATCAATTGCAACTTTAACCACATTGGGATTATCTCCACCACGTGCATTTCGCAGAGTAGCTACTTTGTTTATGTTAACACTCAGTCTAGTCATTCAAATTCCCTTTATTGCATAACTTTGTGCGCAAGTTAGCGATTAAAAAAATCGAAATTATTCTGATATGAGCTTAAAACAACAAATAGAGTCGGACATAAAAACAGCCATGTTGGCGAAGCAAAAGAGCGAGTTACAGGCACTGAGAGCTATTAAGTCAATGATCCTATTGGCAGAAACAGAAAAAGGAAATGACGGGTCTGTTTCTGCGGATGCAGAGCTTAAATTACTAATGAAGGCAGTGAAGCAGAGAAAGGATTCTGCTCAGATATATAAAGATCAGGGGCGTGAAGACCTTATGGCGACAGAGTTGACGGAGATTGCCGTGATCGAAAAATACCTTCCTAAACAATTGTCAGAAGAAGAAATAAGAGCAGAATTAGAAAAGATAATTGCTCAAGTCGGAGCTGCCGGACCTCAAGATATGGGTAAGGTTATGGGTATGGCCTCGAAAGCTTTGGCTGGTAAGGCTGATGGCAAAACCATTTCTGGAATCGTCAAGTCAATTTTGGTAGGCTAGGTTGAAAACACTGGATATCATATTGATTATCCCACTGGTTTTTGGAGCTGTAATGGGTTATAAAAAAGGTCTCCTGTTAGAGCTTTTCGGTATTCTTGCGTTCATTTTGGCAATAATCGGAGGCTTCAAACTAATGGAACTGGGTATGTCTTACCTATCTGATTATTTGGAAGGTGTTGACCATTTGCTGCCGTTTATATCTTTTCTGGTGATTTTTATTGCCATCATACTGTTGGTCAATATGTTGGGAAAACTGTTGAAGAAGATGGTGGATATGACACTTCTGGGCGGGGTAGACAAGTTTGCTGGAGCAATTGTAGGTATAGTGAAATGGGCAATCGGCCTGAGTATAGTGCTATGGCTAACAAATAACTTTGGAATTGAACTTCCAGGTCAAAATGAAGAATTGGTACTCTATCCATTTCTATCTGAGCTAGGGCCTAACCTAATTACTTCTTTAGATATCATCCTGCCTTTTGCCGAGGAAATGATTGATTCTATTAAAGAGCTAATCTCTCCGGTTTGATCTTGTTGCTAGATAATTATGACTCTTTTACCTACAATCTGGTCGACTACTTTGGTCAATTAGGTATTGAGTCTAAAGTGTTCAGAAATGATTTTCCAATCGAAGAAATTAAGCATTTCGATTATAGTGGTATAGTCCTTTCACCTGGGCCTGAGAACCCTTCACTTGCAGGAAACTTGCTGCATGTAGTTAATCATTACATAGGAAAATGCCCAATGTTAGGCATATGTTTGGGGCATCAAGCCATTGCTGAGTTTCTGGGAGGAAAGTTGGCCAAGGCTGATTACCCTATGCATGGCAAGATTTCAAAATTAGTCACTCGAGGAAGTGAGGCTTTCAAAGACCTGCCAACTCAGTTTGAGGTAGTGCGATATCATTCGCTGTTGGTGGAAGAACTTCCAGATGTGTTGAATCCCACGGCATATACAGAGTCGGGTGAATTGATGGCGTTTGAGAGTGATGAAGATTTAATGGTCTGGGGGCTACAATTTCACCCTGAGGCTATATTGACACAATATGGATTAGAAATGCTTAGAAATTGGGTGACATTTTATAATATTGTTTAGTCCTGTAGAAATAGTTTTAAGAACTAAATGGCTGACGGCATCGTTTTACGTCAAAGCCCAATGATAATGGTAGCAGTTGAATTAATAAATCATATGATCCCACCTTTGAAACCATCTGATGATGGTCATAAGGCGATTGTGTGGATGGAAGAACTTCGTACCAATCAGCTGCCAGTAATTGAGAAAGGCAAATTTTTAGGTTTCATCACTGAGGATATAATTCTGGAAGAGAATGACTCTAAAAAGCCGATTCGAGATTATTATCTAGATGGTGAGGAGTGTTTTGTTATGGAGCACCAACACTTCTATGATGTCATCAAGATCGCTACAGAACACGATTTTCAAATGGTGGCTGTCTTGTCCCAAACAGGAGTGTTTCAAGGTGTAATTGCTATCGAAGATACTATTAATGCCTTTGCTGAATCTACTGCAATCCAAGAACCAGGAGCTATTCTGGTACTTTTAATGAACCAGAGAGACTACTCTTTAGCGGAAATTAGCAGGTTGGTTGAAGCCGAAGGCGCCAGGATACTGAGTAGTACAGTCAATCCAGACCCAAAGGACATGGCTATGCTTCGAGTGACGCTCAAACTCAATAAAACAGAGATTTCTCATATTACTGCCTCACTGGAAAGATTTGCTTACCGCATAATTGGTAGGTTTCAGGAAGAGGAGATAAAGTCTAATGATCAGGAGAGGTTTGATCTTTTGATGCGTTATCTCAATATTTAATTCATTCATGAGAATTGCAATACATGGTAAAAGTACCGGTCCTGAAGCGCAAGGCTGCATTCGTGATGTATTCGAGCTATTAGAAAAGCATAATATTGAGGCAGCTATCTCGAGTAGTTATCAATTAGACCTCAATGAAAAGAACTTCGATTCTGGTAAGCTGAGTACTTTTCAATTGGGCGATGACCTTTCTGCGTTTGATTACATTTTTAGCTTGGGTGGGGATGGGACTATACTTGACACCATCACCTATACGAGCAAGGCTGAAGTACCAATTATTGGTATTAACCTTGGGCGTTTGGGCTTTCTGGCTACAACACCTAGAAATGAGATAAGCGAGATTTTTGATAGACTCATATCTAACGATTTAAGTATTGAATCCCGCTCATTGGTACATGTGGATTCAAATCAGGGCCTATTCCAACCTCATAATTTTGGCCTTAATGAACTGACTATTGTCAAGAAAGAAACTTCTTCGATGATTGTGGTCCATACCTACGTAGATGGAGACTACCTAAACTCTTATTGGGCCGATGGCATCATTGTAGCCACACCAACGGGCTCTACTGGTTATTCATTGAGTTGTGGAGGTCCTTTGGTGCATCCGAGCATGAAGAATTTCATAATCACTCCGGTTAGCCCTCATAACCTCAATGTCCGCCCAATTATAGTATCCGACACGAGTGTTATCACCTTTGAAATAGAGGGTAGATCAAGACAATTCATGGTTTCTTTGGACTCTCGTTCTCAGAGTGTAGACGATAGTGTAAAAATTTCCGTTAGGAGAGAAGAATTCGAGGCAAAACTCGTTCGTTTTAACAACCATAAGTATTTTGATACCTTGCGCCACAAATTAAATTGGGGTTTGGATGCCAGAAATTGAGTTAACAATATTTAACTCGCACCCTGAAAAACGTTACTACATTGTTATCTAGCTTGCACTCATATCATACGGATAAACTGATCAAACCTGTATTTTGGTTGATACTGATATGTCTTGGACTGTCTTGGACTAACCTGAAAGCTCAGAATACTGAGATAGGAATGGAACTTGGCGGATACAGCTATTTAGGCGATGTTGCTCGGAGTTATCAATTCAGTAATAATTCGTTAGGAGGTCAGTTTTTTATCAGAAAGCATATTGACAATGGCTTGAGTGTCCGGTTTTCAGTCGGAGCAGGCCAGTTGGAAGGTGCAGATGATGAAGCTTTTGACGTATTTTCAGCAAATAGAAGAGCTTCTTTTCAAGGAGATTTTGTCAATACTGACATGCTTTTTGAATATCATTTTCTAGACTATCGCAACCCAAAACTAGACCAGTATTGGACACCGTATATTTTATTTGGTATTGGTGCCTATAGGTTCGAAGGTCAAGATCAATTGTCTAATGTGTACTCTTCGGGTTTGAAATTTAGAATCCCTGTAGGAGTAGGTATTAAAGTAAAACTGGATAGACGATGGACCTTGGGAATGTCTGCTTCTGTAATCAAGACAAACTCTGATGTTTTGGACAACGTGTCCTTGGCCACACCCAATATTAAAGACTATCGAGGTGGGAATCCCAATGACGATGACGTCATGTTTTTTACTGGATTCTCCTTAAGCTATACATTCTTTAGAATTGTCTGCCCAAAACCATTCTTTTAATCTCTGATAAAGAGTTGATTAGGACATTTAAAAACCAATTCCATTTTTGTACCTTCGCGGTTGATTTTTGAGAAGCTGGTAGAATGAAGGAACAAATCAAAGCAGAATCCCTCCCAAAACATGTGGCGATCATTATGGATGGCAACGGTCGTTGGGCGAAGAAAAAGGGCGCTGCGCGTGTATTTGGGCATAAAAATGCAATTAAGGCTGTACGTGATGTCACAGAAGGCTCTGCCGAACTGGGTATTGAGTATTTAACCTTGTATGCATTTTCTACAGAGAATTGGTCTCGACCAAAATTGGAAGTGACCGCTCTTATGGAGCTTTTAGTGTCTACTCTAAGCTCGGAAATGAAAACATTGATGGACAATAGCATTAGGCTGGAGACTATCGGTGATACTGAAAGTTTGCCTGCGAAATGCCAGAGAGAATTGAAAGAGGCTATGGAAAAGACCTCTAAAAATTCCAGAATGACCCTTGTTTTGGCTTTAAGCTATAGCGGTCGTTGGGATATGACACAAGCCACCAAGGCCATCGCTAAAGATGTGGCCGAGGGAAAATTGAATGCTGAAAATATTAGTCAAGATTTAATAGATAAGTATTTGAACACCTCAGGTATTCCTGATCCTGAGTTGTTGATAAGAACTAGCGGAGAACAGCGCATAAGTAATTTTTTGCTTTGGCAAATGGCTTATACAGAATTCTTCATAACCGATACACTTTGGCCAGACTTCAGAAAAGAAGATCTGTACAAGGCTTTAATATCATATCAGGAAAGAGAAAGAAGATTCGGAATGACAAGCGAACAATTAAAGAGTTGAGAAAGCGGATGAGAAAGTTATTGGTAGCTGTCATAGCCATATTTACTTGTGTGAGTGTATTCGGGCAGAATAGATATGGTGTGAATGCTGGAGAGGGCGTTCAAATAGATTATTCTAACCCAAAGGTTTTTGAAATAGCAGACATCAAATTTACTGGCTTAAGTGGGTTGAGCGAGAAAGCACTGATATCCTTTGCTGGAATTAAAGTAGGAGATCAAATACCCATACCGGGTCAACAAATTTCCGATGCAATTAAAAAACTTTGGACAGAGGGTATCATTGCTGATGTCCAATTCTGGTTGACCAGAACGGACGGTAATAGAGCTTTTATTGAAGTAAAGATTGTTGAAAGACCTAGAATTCGGCAGTTTGACATTACTGGTATCAATAAGACTCAGCAAACGGAGATAAAAGAACAAATTGGTATTATAGGTAAAGTTGCCAGTCCCGCCTTAATCAAGAACTCAGAAATAGTAATTCGCAAATATTTCATTGAAAAGGGCTTTCTAAACACTACTGTAAAGACCATACAAGATAGAGATACGGTTCTTACCGATGGCGTTGGGCTAAGATTCGAGGTAGATAGAAAATCGAAAGTTAAGATTAACAAAATTTACTTTGACGGGAATGACTCTTTCGATGCCAAACGATTAAAAAGAACTTTTAGAAAAACCAATGAGAAGCCTCGTTTTTGGTTGGTTTCAAAATTATTTGATGAGGTATTTAAGACTAATCCGAAGTCCATTAGAAATTATGTGGACTCATCTTATACCGTTTCCGATAAAAAGTTCAAGGAGTTTCTAAATGATAACGTAAAGCTTAATTTTCTGAATGGGTCGAAGTTCATTCAGAATCAATTTCGTGATGATAAACAATCCCTCATTGACTTCTATAACTCAAGAGGATTCAGAGATGCGGAAGTTGTAGATGACGAGGTAATTAAAGTGAATGATGACTATATCGATTTAAAGGTTAAAGTCGATGAAGGATCTAAGTACTACGTTAGAAATATTGATTGGGTAGGTAACTTCAAATACTCGGATGAATTTCTGACTGAGAAGCTAGGCATTGAAAAGGGAGATGTTTATAACCGTCAGAAGTTTGATGAAAGAACGCAGTATGACGGAAGGACTGGTGATGATATCAGCTCCCTTTACACAGATGATGGATATCTTTTCTTTAAGATTGATATAGTCGAAGTAAGAGCTCAAAATGACTCTGTAGATATCGAAATGAGAATGTATGAGGGAGAGCAAGCCGTCATTAAAAGAATTATTCTCAAAGGAAATAACCGGACGAGTGACCATGTGGTTTTACGTGAAATCAGAACCCTGCCTGGTCAAAAATACAGTAGAAAGGAGCTGATCAGAACTATACAGGAACTGGGTCAATTAGGATACTTTGATCCTGAGCAAATTAATCCCCAGCCAGTGCCTAATCTTGCTGATGGGACTGTAGATATTCTTTTTGATCTAGTTGAAAAGTCTTCAGACCAAATACAATTATCAGGTGGTTTTGGTGGACCATTTGGCTTTGTGGGTACGGTGGGGCTGTCCCTCAATAACTTCTCTATTAGGAATATAAAAGATTGGGATAAATGGAGACCCTACCCAAGTGGTGATGGTCAGAAGCTGTCGCTACAGCTTCAGTCAAATGGACGAAGGTTTAGAAGTTATAGCTTGGTGTTCTCCGAGCCATGGTTAGGCGGACGAAAGCCCAACAATTTTACTGTTAGTTTGAATAGAACCTCTAATAGAACGATCAACTTTACTAATAACGATCTGTTAGGATTCCTTAAGGCCACGGGTGTCACTGTAGGTTTGGGTCGAAGATTGAGGTGGCCAGATGATTATTTCCAAATACAAAATACTCTTTCATACCAACTTTATGACGTATTCAACTTTGGAAACACCCTTGGTTTTTCTACAGGCCAGTCCAATAGTTTGACGTTTAATACTACAATTTCAAGGAGTAATATTGACCAGCCAACTTACCCTAGATATGGCTCTCAATTTACTTTGGCCATCAATGCGACACCACCTTGGTCATTGTTAAACCCAGGGAGGTTCGAGGGTGAATTGACTGAACAAGAGCGATATCGATTTGTAGAATATCATAAGTGGATGATGGATTTCTCTTTGTTTGTGCCTTTGAGTAAGAAGTTAGTCATTAATGCTAGAGCGCATATGGGCTTTATTGGTACGTACTCCAGCAAAACAGATTCAGGTCCGTTTGAAAGGTTTTTCTTAGGAGGAAACGGTCTAAATGGAGGTAATAATTTTATAATTGGACAGGATATTATTGCGTTAAGAGGATATGAAGACAACGTAATTGATCCAATTGATCCAAATACTGGCTTCAGAGGTGGAGTAGTCTACAATAAGTTTGTCGCGGAATTGAGGTATCCTATTTCATTAAAACCTTCTTCTACAATCTACTTGTTGGCTTTTGGAGAAGCAGGGAATACATGGACTGATTTTTCACAATATTCTCCTCGAAAGTTATTTAGATCTGCTGGTATAGGTGCTCGAGTCTTCTTGCCTGCATTTGGTTTGCTTGGAATTGACTGGGCCCACGGGTTTGATCAAGACCCTTCTTTTTCACCAGCAATTGTCGGTGGAAACCAAGTGCATTTTACAATTGGACAACAAATTAGGTAGTATGCACAAAATTTTTCCCAGCGTAGTAATCTTAGCATTAATCTTTAACTTTGCCGCTGCTCAAAATGCGACAGCACAGAAAATTGGGCATTTTGACTCGGAATTTGTCTTAAATAAAATGCCCGATTATGCCGAAAAGCAGAAGGAAATAGAGGCTTTGGCAGGCACTTATGACAAAGAGGTACGGAGTTTGTATGATGAGCTGGAAAAGATGCGTGCGGAACTAAGAGCTAGCGAAGTACTTCTAACCCCAGAAATGAAAAAAGATAGGGAAAAAGCTATTCAGGATAAGCAAGGAGAAGCGTTAAAGAAATACACCGAGCTCTTTGGATATGACGGACTCTACTATAAGAAAATAGATGAGCTGGTACTTCCACTAAGAAATAAAGTAAGTCAAGCCGTGGAGGTAGTGGCTAGAAGGTATGGATTGGATTACATTTTTGACAAGGCCGAAAGTATCGGCATGATTTATACAAATCCGGTACATGACTACACCGAGTTCGTATTAGAAGAATTAGGTTTAAAACAAGAATAAGAAACTGAAACATTAAAATAGAGGAATCATGAATCGTAAATTATTGGTGATGGTAGCAGCACTTTTTGTGTATGGTGCTGCTCAGGCTCAGGATTTTAAAATTGGATATACGTATATCGATTTTATAGTTTATAACATGCCTGAGATGGTTGGGATTAGATCAGAATTAAAGACTTTTGAAGATCAATTGGCATCACAAGCACAAGCCAAAAGAGCTACACTACAAACGAAGGTCAACGAACTACAGCAAATGGCACAACAGCCTAATGCCAGTCAGGCAGCACTTCAGGCGAAAGATGCTGAGGTGAGAAAAATGGACCAGGACTTCCAAACTTGGACTGCTCAAGCGCAGCAATCTTTGGCGGCAAAAGAATCGAATTTGATGAACCCTGTATTTTCGAAAGTTCAGACTGCCATTGATGAGGTTCGTAAGGAGTTGGGTTATCAGATTATTCTGAACATGAGGACATCTTCAAATGACGGTATTGTGCTAGCTGCTGAGGAAGACTTAAATATTACCGAGAAGGTTTTTGAGAAGTTAGGTGTTCCTATGCCAACTACTCCGAGCCCTTCAGATCCGGCTACGGCAAACAGCGGAAACGGAAACTAAGAATTAGTGTAAATTCATATCTAAACCTCTTCCTTGGAAGAGGTTTTTTTATTTTAGGTCTATGAACGTACCATATTTTCTGAAAGACGGAGACAAGGTTGCTATTGTTGCCACGGCTAAACGGTTAGAAAGCGACATTTCTAATGGTGTTAAGGCCCTAGAAGACTGGGGTTTAGAAGTGAGTGTTGGTGAACATGTTCATAACCAATTTGGCTATTTTGCTGGGACTGATGAGGAAAGAATCCATGACTTACAACGAGCTCTTGATGACTCTTCGGTTAAGGCAATAATCTTTGCAAGAGGAGGTTATGGCACAACCAGAATTTTGGATGGCTTAGATTTTTCCAACTACTTAAATCAACCAAAATGGCTTGTAGGGTTTAGCGATCTGACGAGTATTCTACTTAAGTCTGCGGTGATTGAGGTTCCCTGTATCCATGGCCCAGTAGGAGTCACTATCGGCAAAGACGGAAAATCAGATTTGGCACTTAGGGATCTTCTTTTTGGACACGGCAATTCAGTTCTACCTTTAGTTGAATCAACTTATACGAATTCAGGCCGCTGCCAAGGTAAAATCGTAGGTGGTAATCTCTATATGATCTGTGAGTCTTTAGGTGCATCGAATGAAATAGATACGACAGGAAATATTCTGTTTTTGGAAGAAGTAGGCGAAGCAAAGTATAGTGTAGATAGGCTAATGACTAAACTCAAAAGATCGGGCAAGTTGGATTATCTTTCAGGTGTGATTATTGGTAGTTTTAGCTCTATTTCTGATGAGAAATCCTATTTTGAAGAGAGCGTTGAGGAGATGCTATTGTCATATTTTTCACATTTAGATATTCCTCTTGTGTTTGGCCTAGAAGCGGGGCACGAAAAAAGAAACTACCCCTTGATTATAGGTATGAATTGTGAGTTAGAGGTTTCTGAAAAAACCCTTTCGATTACTTATATCAAATAAGAAAACCAGCCAAGAGACCTGCTAGAATTATAAATGGAGGAGGTATTTTGGTAAGAGTTAATAATAGAAAGGTTCCAATCACCACCGAAACGTCCATAACCGAACCTTGTATAGGCTGAAAAAGAATATAGGCCGCAGCGGCTACCATTCCGGAGCTAGCCGCATTAATTCCCTCAAGTGATGCGCGTACTACGCGATAGGTCTTTAGACTATCCCAAAATCTGATCACAAAGAAGATCAGGAATGTACCGGGTAAGAATATACCACATGCAGAAATGAAACCAGCAAGTATTTGGCCTCCAATGCCTAGGTCCCTAACCGATAGTGCACCCACAAATGAACTTACGGAGAAAACGGGTCCTGGAACAGTCTGTACCAAACCCAATCCGGAAAGAAACTCTTCTGAAGATAGATAGCCTTTGAATTCAACAAATTCAGTATTGAGGAAGGGAATTAGGACCTGCCCACCACCAAAAATCAAACTTCCATTCCTGTAGAAATTCTCAAATAATAACACAAAACGATCTTGGGTGAAGGCACCTAGCAAGGCAGCAGCTACTAAAACAAGTCCCCAAAGCGTGAAATTTCCCCACTTGATTTTGACCTTTTCTTTAACCGCGATTTCCTGCTTTTTGTACTTGAATGCTGTGATGGAACCGGCAATGACCAATACGATTGGCAGGGCTGCCGGTGTAGAGATAAAGTAGGTGACAACCGCGGATAGAATCATCAATACGATGGCAGTTTTGGTATTGATCACCTTCTTGGCAATTGTAAAGGCACCATAGCTAATAAATCCTACCGCCATGGGTTGAATAAACTTTGTGAACTCAAGGCTAAGGTTTTTTGTCTGATATGAGTTGATGAGTATTGCGGCCGTAGTCATAACGGTTACGGCTGGTATCATCCAGACTAGAAGCGTGAGATAGGCCAATTTGGCTCCTCCGATCCTAAATCCTATCGCTGTAATTGTCTGTGTGGAGGTAGGCCCAGGTAGAATTTGACAGAGAGCGTTTAATTCTATGAGGTCAGCTTCGGTTAGATAACCTCTTTTCTCAACCATCACCTTGATAAACATTGCCACATGAGCTTGCGGCCCACCAAAGGCACTGACGGCAAGAAGCATCACGTCCTTAAGGAAAATGAAGTATCTGATTCTCTTAATCGCCATGATTAAGAATTACTTTTTGCTTAACCCTATTTCAGCTAGACGCTGTTGCAAGAATTGCCCGGCTGTGATATCATCATATAATTTAGGATTGTTCTCATCTACGCAACTTGGCAGAACTGTTAAGTCCATGTCCGACCTCGGATGCATGAAAAATGGAATAGAGAACCTTGATGTCTTCATTAGTTCCTTTGGAGGGTTCACCACTCGGTGTATTGTAGACTTCAGTTTATTGTTCGTATGTCTGGATAGCATATCACCTACATTCACAATGATTTGATCTGGTAGGGCCGTTATAGGTATCCATTTATTGTCACGTCTAAGCACTTGCAATCCATCGGCACTGGCACCCATTAAGAGGGTGATCAAATTAATGTCGCCATGCTCAGCTGCTCTAACAGCATCAGCAGGAACTTCATCTGGGTTCTCAATTGGGAAGTAGTGAATAGGTCTGAGAATACTGTTCCCATTGTGGACCCTGCTATCGAAGTAGTTTTCGTCTAGGCCTAGGTATATGGCAATGGCCTGAAGCATTTTCACCCCTGTGGCTTCTAAAGTTTGATAAACTTTTAAGCCTACTTTTTCTAATTCTGGGAGCTCCGCAGGCCAAATGTTATCGGGGTATTCATTTTTGATAGCATCGCCATCAGTCACCTCTTGTCCTACGTGATAAAACTCTTTTAAATCACCTGTAGTTCTCCCTTTGGCATGCTCTTTTCCCTTGCCAATATAGCCCCTTTGTCCAGCCAATTCTGGAACTTCATATTGTTGTTTTACTTCATCAGTTAACCCGAAGAACTCTTGAATAGTACTATATAGCTTAGTGGTCATTTCATCAGTCAGACCATGGTTCTTTATGGCTACAAAACCGATATTATTATATGCTTCGCCAAGTGCTTGAACGAAGGCGGCTTTTTTTTCGGGATTTCCACTTGTGAAATCTGCAAGGTCCAACGAGGGGACTTCATCATATAGCTTCGTACTCATTTTTCTATCGGTTTAGTCCGAAATTAATAATTATATGGGAGAATTAATCACTCAAAACCACTTTGAGTATGTTGAGAGATTTGATTTCACGAAGACTACCAGAGTGTATTCGATAGAACTTTATAATATGGTCTAGCACTTCCCTTCGAAAGTCATTGCTCATTTCAATCTGACTGCCATAGTTATCACTAATCAGTTGATTAATGCATTCTTTTTCACCAGAAAGGGTACTGAAATGAAAGCCTGATTCACTTAGTTGATGGATAAAGTCCTCAGCACTTCCTGGTCCAAAGCCTAAGTATTGAGTGGCTTTTAAAAGTAGTTGAAGGTGAAAGTTTGTCGTGTTTTCATTGAGATGATCAAAGAGCTCGAGTGAGTGGAATAGAAAGTCGAACATGTCTGAATTCTCAGATTCTTCTCTTAAGATTTTGCCAAAAATCTCTGTTAAGAAAATCCCAATGGTTCGTTTTAATGGATCGAATGGGATTTGGGAATAGGTTTTGGCAAACTTGGCTTCTGATATTCGCTGGATATCTTTCCCGGGTTTTTGATAAACCACCATGTCAAGTAAGGAGAGGGGTTGATACATAGCGATTTTGCCTTTTGATCTTTGACTTCTTACACCATTGATTATATATGACTGCATACCGTAGTCACGGGTGTAAATCTTCACAATGATGGAAGTCTCCTTAAACTTAACTGCATTGAAGACTATTCCTTTTGTATGATAGAGCATCAGATCACCACAATTTTGCCTACAAATGTTTCTGACCCATCGGCACTTGAACTAAACAATAAGTAAACACCAGACTTAACCCGCGTTCCGTTAGCATCTCTGGCATTCCAAAGAGATGTGCTTCCATTTGATCGAATTTCCCTTACCAGTTTACCTGAAACATCCGTAATCTTTACAAAGGCATTATTGGCCAGTCCGTTGATCACTATGTTTCCCTGGAACGATGGATTTACAGGGTTAGGGTAAATCTCTACGTTCACATGTTGTTCTGTTCCTAATGTAGCGTCACTTCTGAAAGAGACAGTTCCCTTGTCAGTTCCTATAAAAAGTTCGCCTGACGGTGGGTCCAGAAACAAGGCATTCACTTGGTTCGAGGGAAGTGGACTATTGTCAACAGTGAAGTGATAAATGAGCTCTTCTCCTGTTTCACTAAAAAGCCAAAGGCCATTATTTTTTGTTCCGAACCACTTACGATTCGCAGGATCGATAACCACTTGAGTGATAAATTCATCACGAAGTAATAATCTATTCTCAAAGATGGGCACATTGGCAGTCAACGCTCTGTTTTCAAGAACTATTGAAGGGTTCGGAAAGAAGGCAATTCCCTGATTGGTGCCCACCCAGAGAAAGAAATTCTGGTCGATGGCCATATCAGTCACTTCCGAGCCGGGAAGACCTCCCTGTCCACCATTAGTATTGAGGCTTCTTGTCCTATTTGTTGTCTCATCAAAAACTACAATACCCCCACCTCTTGCCGGATCGATACTCATCCACTTATTCCCATCCGGTGTGATAAACAGGTCCTTTGGGGATCTTCCGAAGGTTGCTGGAAGCGAGTATGCTGTCCATTCATTAGACGAAGTATTGAGAGAGTAGAGGGAGTTTGACCTATCCGGTGTGGTGATCCATAGAAGGTCTCTGTCTTGACTAGCCATAGACGAGACATTATATGATCCGTTTAAAAAACTGGGAATCGATCCTTGGTTAAACGCTTGAATCAAATCTGTTGAATTGTCAATAGTGCTACCCCCTGAAAACAAGCCCTGATCGAATGAGGAAAATACAGGAGCCGAAATATTGTTCTCATTGACTATACCAAAATCAAGATCAGTCAAGTTGCTGATTGGCAGGCCGCTTTCATTCCTGGGCTCAAATGAAGACCAAGTTTTGTTAGCCAAATTCAACCTCGATATAGTTGAGGGTGTTTGATTGTCAAGCCAATAGACGCTTTGGTCAAAACCCGTTGGTTTTAACAATACATCTGTTGCCGGGCCAGCCGGTTTAAGACTATTGGGTGGAGTACTTAAGCTATTGAACTGAAGAAGTCCTTGGTCGGAACTCCCCAACCAAAACTGGTTGTTGAATCGCTCAAATTCATTAAAGACTTGTCCACTTTCGGCATCGAGTTGCTTTGATAGAGCATTGTTGTTCCCCTGCCAAAGTTCGTTCTCAGTTAATAGAAATAGTTCGGTTGTATTAGAAAGCCCAAGATCAGTGATTGGTCGATTAAAGTTTTGACTGAAATTCCACTGGCCAGCATCATACATAAATAAATCTGAATCTGAGGTGGCGTAAATTTGGCCGTTCAGATGAGTAATGTGCTGAAATGGAATGCCAGTTAAGGTTCGCCTCCAATTATTGAAATCTTGACGATTTATATTGGTGGCGAGACTTGCCGAGAGAATACCGCTTTCCGTAGCAGCATAAATACTATCATTAGTAAATGCTGTTTTGTATACGATTAACTCATCACCATTGATACCAAGGTTTTGATAGGCCTCTGTGATTTCGTCCCTTGCAATGTCATAAACAACGATGCCTACATCTCCTGAAAAATAGATTTGACCACCTACTTTCTCAATATGAAGTATGCGTTTACTTGAGGAGATATTCGATTCACGGATTGTACCGATTGTTTTCACGTTACCATTTGACCAGAAGTCTATATTACCATTTTGGTAAGCGACAATCAGCTGGTCAGTGTCTGCATCAAACAAAATGGTGCCAATGCCAACACCAGAAAGGCCATTGTTTTTGTTGATTAAGTTGAGGCTGTTGTCTTCTAAATCATAAAAGAAAATAGCATTGTTGGTGGAGGCAAAGACTTTATTGTCACCGCTGGTGACAGTTCTTACATCTGAATAACTAAAGTGAGTCCTCCAGCTAAGAATGGGTATACTACTTTGGGCAATTGACTTTTGGCTTAAAAAAGCCAGCGACAGACAAATAGCCAGTAGGAAACTAGTGCTCCTTTTTATCCAGCTTTTCTTTCTGTCCTTCATAGAAATATTTCCTGTTGCGTGCTTCGTAGATATCGGCTTCACCAACCTCAACTGTCTTTTCAGAATCTGTAAGTTTATATGAGAACGAAGCCAATGACCCACTTATGGTACAAATGGCATGGAGCTTTGTGACGAATTCTGCAATGGCCAAGAGATAGGGCATAGGGCCAAAAGGTTTACCACTGGCATCCATATCGAGACCAGCTACAATTACTCTTTTTCCACTGTTGGCCAGCTTTCGACTCACATCAACAATTTGATCGTCAAAGAACTGCGCCTCATCTATGCCAATGACATCACTGTCACCTGCTAGCAGTAGAATGTCAGAAGCAAATTGGACAGGTGTCGAGCGAATTGCTGTTTTATTATGGGACACCACATCTTCTTCATCATATCTAGTGTCTATGGCTGGTTTGAAGATTTCCACATTTTGTTTGGCAATATCGGCACGTCTGAGCCTTCGGATAAGCTCTTCAGTCTTTCCCGAAAACATGCATCCACATATCACCTCAATGCTGCCTGAGGTATGTTCACCTGATATCTTCGATTGTGGTTCTAGAAACATTTCAGTCGGTATAGTTCATGTGAGGAAACTTGTTGACTTCAGCAACACTGATTTCTACGTCTTCTTTTAGCTTATTCTGACAAGACAATCTCTCATTGTCTTTCAATTTGCCCAGTGCTCTGAATTTAGTCTCGGCTTCAGAATCAGGGTCAAAGCTTTCTATTCCTGAATGTACAACCATTTTGCAAGTTGTGCATCTACCTTTGGCACCGCAAGCATGCATCCAATCTACATCGGCATTATGAATAGCATTCAATATGCTGGACGAACTGTCGTTAGCAATGATGACTTTATTGTTCAGATTTCGAATCAGGATTTTGGGCATAATGCTTAATTTACAAATCAAAAGAAATAAGCGATGCGCTACAAGTTAAAGCACGAAGCAGTTAGTGAAATAAGTGAATTAATTGGCCAAGACATAGTTGATCAATCCTTCCAGAGTTTTGATAAAATTGATGGGGAAAGGTTGATCTCACTGACCAACTCGAGGCAGGTAAATTCCTTTATTATTCGATCGCTTTTCAACCAATGGAGAAACGAAGTTGAAAGACTCGAAAGTCCCTACTTCGACTTTAACCATGAAAGAGTTAAAGAGGCACTGAAGGCTTTCATGAATGTACTTTCAAACCATATCAGTATTGATAAGGCGCATTTAACGCCACTGCTGGTAAAGGCAATTGAAGATGCTATACTAATCTCTTTCCAACCTAAGAGTTATTTGGAAAGTATCTTGGATCGAATAGAGAAGCCTCAAGATTTTAGATTACAGTTCAAATACATTAAGACCAATCGTGACTTGTTCAAAGTATTAGTAGATAAGATCGGTGATTTTGATACTAAGGCGAGCATCATGCATTCATATGATGAGTTAGACTTTACTCAACTTGAATCAGTTGACGCTAATGAGTTTTTGCAAAAACTTGGAGTTGAAGGCCGAATGGATGAACTGTTCGAGGTGATTGAAGAGCCAAAACCCGAACCTGTTATTGTAGAGCCTGTGGTAGAAGTCGAGACTATTGTTGATAGCGAAGAGCCTACTGACCCTGACCAGCCTGTTACCATCAACGACAAATTTGACCCACAACAGAAGGGAATGACTTTGGCTGAGAAGCTGCAACGCAAAATGAATCAGTCTATTGAAGCGACCTTAACACTGAATGAAAAGTTCATGTTCCAAAACAACCTATTCGGTGGCGATAATGCTCAAATGCGGGAGGCCTTTGCTAGTGTTGACCAAGCCGTGGATCTTACTGATGCTCTAAATCGGGCGAATGCATTCAACACGGGTTGGGATATGGATAGTGAAGAGGTGGAAGCCTTTATGAACGTTTTAGAAAGACGTTTTGCCTGACTAACCCCTCATTAGTACTTGTGTTCTGTGCATATCTATCTTCAGCAGCACAAAGAGCATAATGGTAAAGGACCACAAAGAAGAACCACCATAGCTAAAGAAAGGAAGAGGTATTCCTACCACTGGAAAGAGCCCAATCGTCATCGCAATATTAATGGTGAAGTGAAAGAAGATTATCCCTGCAATACTATAACCGTAAATTCTTGCAAACTGTGACTTTTGTCGCTCGGCAATGAATACTATTCTCATCATCAGTGCTATAAAGAGGGCAATGATGAAGGCGCATCCTAACCAGCCGTGCTCCTCGGCAAGCGTACTGAAGATGAAATCGGTACTTTGCTCAGGAACGAAATCAAATTTCGTCTGTGTACCATCCAGAAACCCCTTGCCTGAAAACCCTCCTGAACCGATAGCAATCTTGGATTGGTTCAGGTTATAACCGGCCCCTTGTGGATCGACAGTGTCTGGATAGAAAATTACCAGAATGCGGTCTCGTTGATACTTAGGCAACACCTCGTCAAATGCATAGTTAAAGCCTGAAGAAAAGCCGATTCCGGCTCCAACGATGAGCAGGGTGAGTAGAATATTCTTTAGGGATTTTGAGGTCAGTAAAATCCAAATCACTCCTACAGATCCGAGTATTATAGCAATGATATGAATGGGTAAGACAATGGTAAGAACACCAATAATAACTAAAGACAGGCCTGCAACCAGATAAATGGGAGGGAGCCCTTCTCTAAAAATTGGAATGACAAATGAAAAGAAGATGAGCGCAGAACCTAGGTCTGGTTGTAGCATAATGAGACACACCGGAAAGAGCATTATCACAAATGCGGTCAATTGACTTTTGAACTCGGTGAGCTTTACACTATTGGTAGAAATGTACCTGCCTAATAGCAGAGCTGTGGCGAACTTGGTAAACTCTGACGGCTGCAACCTGAATGATCCAAATTGAAACCAGGCCTTTGCACCATTAATCTCCTTACCGACTATAACCACAGCTATAAGTAAAAGAATGAAAACGCCATAAAGCAATGGAGCCACAGACTCATAAATCCTAAAGTCTAAGAGAAGAATGACTATAATCAGAATTATGGAAGTGCCGATCCAAAGAACTTGCTTGCCAGAATTGATACTCATATCGAGTATGCTCAGGTCAGCAACCGGGTCGTATATGGAGGCATAGATGTTGAACCAACCTAGCGTAACTAGTATGAAATACAAAAAGACTGTCAGCCAATCTAGGTTCGCGAAAAAGCCACCCTCTCTACTCAATTGACCTCCTCGTCCTCGTCTATAAAGTCACCCTTTAAGACATACGCTTCTCGATTCCACCAATTCTTTTTGATGTAGCCACGCAAAAACTTTTCGATGATAAGACTTGCTGTCATTCCAGCTGCTCGTCCTCCCATTCCTGAGTTTTCAACATATACTGCTATGGCTATTTTAGGATTGTCTCGAGGTGCGAAAGCCATAAAGACTGAATGATCAAGACTTTCGTCTTTAACGCCATTCTCGGCAGTACCTGTTTTACCAATAATTTCGATGTCATTAATTATAGCTCGAGGTGCAGTTTGCTTCACGGCCTGGGCCATGCCCTCAATAATTTCAGGATAATATTCATTTCCATTACCCACGTAGACCTTCTCATGTTCAAAAGGTGTAATGACTCCGTTATCCTCAACGGCTCTTATTAGATGTGGCTTTATATAATAACCTCTGTTAGCAATTGTGGCTCCTAGATTGGCCACTTGTAAGGGTGTGACAAGCATTTCGCCTTGGCCAATAGCCAATGACTGTATATTACTGTAGGCCCAACGATTCCTTCCATATACTCCATCATAGTATTCAACATCCGGAACTTTACCGGCCACTTCTCCGTGAACATCAATTCCCAACCTACTTCCAAAGCCGAACTGCCGAACTGCTTTGGTCCACTTTTCCATGCCTAACCTGCTATCGACAAAATAACTTTGGGACTCACCTCTGGTGATTAAGCGTCTCATTATTTCAACGAAATAATTATTGGAAGAATAGCGAAGCCCCTTCCTAACATCATAAGTTCCGGCAGGAGCATGGTCTCCAATCTTCGTCAGGTCTACTTTAACTTTTTCATCTGTAGTAGTAACCCCCACATCCAATGCGATCAGCGCTTGTACAGTTTTGAAGATTGAGCCGGGAGGATAAGTCGCCATAATGGGGCGGTTGAATAGTGGGGAGGTGGTATCAGATCTGATCTTCTCAAAATTATCCCCCAGATACTTCCCTGTTAATAGGTTAGGATCATAAGTAGGGGCAGAGGCCATTACAAGTACTTCTCCTGTAGATGGTTCTATGGCAACCACACTACCTCGCTTTCCCGCTAATAACTTTTCTGCATATGCTTGTAGGTCGAGATCAATTGTGCTAATCAAATTTTTCCCAGGAATGGATAATGTATCTATGGCTCCGTCTTTATAGGATCCTTTGTCAATTCCCCGAACGTTCACCATCTTATAGCTAACACCTCTTTCTCCTCTCAATTCTGGCTCATAGTACTCTTCCAGACCCGTAACCCCGATATAGTCTCCCGCTTGGTAGCCAGAAGAGTCTTTTGCTAACTGTGAAGGGTTGATCTCACCAATGTAACCAAGTTCATTAGCTAGTATGGGTTGAGAATATCTCCGGACTGTTCTTGGGTTAACATAGAACCCATTGAGCTTATAAAGTTGGTCTTGAATTTGAGCATATTTCTCGTGTGAGATTTTCTTCAAAAACACGGATGGTTTGACCCGAGAGTAGCGCTTTGTTCTTTTAATATTCTCATCAAATTCCTCGCGGGTAATGTCAAAGAGGTTGCAGAACTCTGTGGTATCAGGAATGTGGACGTCCCTTGGGACTACCATTAGGTCATAGATAGGCTCATTGTAAACTATGAGTTCTTGGTTTCTATCATAGATTAAACCTCTAAAAGGGTATTCAACAATTCTTTGAAGAATATTTCGCTCAGCTTTAGTGCGGTAGGTATCGTCAGCCACTTGAAGGGCGAACAATCGCACAAGAAATACCAGCCCAATGAAGATGAAGAAAATTTGTATGATATATCGTCTATTCTCCAACATGGCCTACCTCGCTTTTGAATAGAAAAGATATTGCAGAATCACCACAAAAAAAAGTGTAACTACAGTAGTTATCAGTGCTTTGGATAATATGATCCAGAAAAGCCCAGTATTTCCTGCCTCGATGAAAAGTACAGTCAATGAATAGACTAAAACCAGAGGTAACGAATAAATCATATACCATCCAAGGCCGTAATTTGGGATTATGGGAAGGTGGTTTACTTCATAGCCACTTCTAGGCACGTTGAGGTTAAGCCAGTAAGGTTTTAAGAACATGATAAGAACACCAGCAGCTGCATGTATGCCAATGGTTTGGTAGAAAAGGTCAACTACTATCCCAATGATTAGGGCAATGACCATTCCTAGGCCGATACTCACTTCTCTAGGAAGACTCAATAAGAACAGAAGATAGATGAAGCAAAACCCCATGTTGAAGAACACAAAGTTTCTAAACACCAATACCTGTAAAGGCACTAATACAGCTAGACTTACGATCAATGTGATGATGCTCCTATTCATTGGATATCTATTGGGTTAGAATTACTCAATGAATCCTGTTCTTGCTTGCGCACATTTTCGATTACATAGACATATGACAGTCGGCCAAAATCTACACTCAAGTCTATATCAATATTGAGGTAGGTGTTGTTTGCGTCACGTTTACTGCTTTCAACTGTACCGATCATTATATCTTTTGGGAAGATTGCATTGAAGCTCGAGGTAACGATTGTATCTCCTACTTGGACATTTACATCTGGAGTAATAAAAAGCAGCTTTGCGATCTTTGGGTTACGACCATCCCATTGAACAGTACCAATCCTATCTGAGCCTTTGTGCTTTGCAGAGAAAGAGTTCCTAGTATTAAGCAATGAAATGCCTTCAGAATAGTTTTTTGAAACGGATCTGATCTTTCCAACAACTCCGAATGGACTAACCACTCCCATTTCAGCTGTAATACCATCTTTACTGCCCTTGTTAATCATGAAGAAGTTATTGGCCAGCCGAACATTGTTCCTAACAATTTCAGCATATCTTAAGATGTACTCCATAGAGTCTGCTGTGTCAGCCTCAATGCTGTAGCTGCTTAACGAATCAAGGGGAATCCTAGGTTGAGCAAGTAATAACTCATGGAGCCTAGCATTTTCTTCAGCCAATTCTCGATTAACTCGTTTGAGTCCAAAGTAGTCGCCAATGTTATCGGAAGACTCGGTAACCGAACCTATAACGTTTGCAGATGATTTAAGATAAGCACTTCGCTGATAGTCATTGTTTGAGACAATAAGCGAGATGCATATCAACTCTAGAAATAGAAAGATGAAGAATGCGCGGTATTTAACTAGAAATGCTAGTAGCTGACCCATTCATTCTTAAGTCATTAGTACTGTACGATACGAATCGATGTTCTTCAAAGACTCTCCTGTACCTCTTACAACCGCCCTTAACGGATCATCTGCAATATGAATAGGAAGTTTGGTCTTAAGAGCAAGGCGCTTATCTAGGCCTTTGAGCATGGCACCACCACCTGTTAAGTAAATTCCACGGTCATAAATGTCTGCAGAAAGCTCTGGTGGAGAAATTTCAAGTGCCTTAAGTACAGCTTCTTCAATCTTAGAAACAGATTTGTCTAGTGCAAAGGCAATTTCAGAATAGGAGATCTTGATTACTTTCGGGATACCCGTCATCAAATCTCTACCTCTAATTTCGTAATCTTCTGGCGGCTCTTCCAGTTCGGTAAGGGCAGAGCCAATAGCAATTTTCACTTTCTCGGCAGAACGCTCACCAATGAGGAGGTTATGTTGCCTTCTCATGTAATCAAGGATATCTTTTGTAAAAGTATCACCTGCTACTCGGATAGATTGATCACATACAATTCCGCTTAAGGCGATTACTGCAATCTCAGTTGTACCACCCCCGATATCGACAATCATGGAACCTACAGGTTCGTCTATCTTAATTCCCGTACCGATTGCCGCAGCGATCGGTTCGTAGATCATATAAACTTCCTTAGCATTGGCGTGTTCGGCTGAATCTCGAACCGCACGTTTTTCTACTTCTGTAATGCCCGAAGGAATACAGATTACCATACGATGTGAAGAGGGCATAAAGCTTCTCTTCTTTAGGTCGATCATTTTGATCATTCCTTTGATCATCATTTCGGCTGCTTCGAAATCGGCAATTACACCATCTTTTAGCGGCCGGATGGTTTTGATGTTGTCGTGTGTTTTCTCGTGCATATTCATCGCATCCTTGCCGATTGCCAATACCTTGTTAGTATTTCTATCGATAGCAATGATGGATGGTTCGTCTACAACGATTTTGTCCTTGTGAATAATCAGTGTATTTGCCGTACCAAGGTCGATGGCAATGTCACTTGTTAGGAAGTCGAAAAAACCCATTTAAGATAGTCTCCTTGTATTTTAATTAAAGAACTAAAGTAACGAATTACTTATTAATTCTTATGCTATGTAAATTAATGTTTAAAGTGTCTGGTGCCCGTAAATACCATAGCCATACCATGGTCGTCACAGAAATTGATAGACAACTCGTCTTTAATAGATCCGCCAGGTTGTATAACGGCTGAGATGCCTTCTCCGTGTGCTATTTCAACACAATCTGGGAAAGGGAAAAAAGCATCTGAAGCCATTACAGAACCATTCAGATCGAACCCAAAGGTTTTGGCCTTTTCGATCGCTTGTCTTAAGGCATCTACTCTAGAGGTTTGCCCCACGCCACTGGCTAATAGTTGACCATCTTTGACTAAAACAATGGTATTAGACTTGGTATGCTTACAAATCTTTGAAGCAAACTCTAGCGCTTCTTTTTCTGTAGCAGTTACATCTTTTTTAGTCACCAATTTGAAGTCTGCAGATTGATCAGAAACTAGATCGCGGTCTTGAACAATCACACCATTTAGCAAACTCTTGAATTGCTTCTGCGCTGTCAAGTTCTGTTTCTTAACTAATAGCACTCTATTCTTTTTCCCTTTGAGTAGTTCAAGTGCATCGTCATTAAAACCAGGAGCGATCAGCACTTCGAAAAAGAGCTTGTGCATCTCTTCCGCAGCTGCCAAGTCTACTGTTTGGTTGCAAACAAGCACCCCTCCGAAGGCACTCACTGTATCTGCTGCAAAAGCTCTTAGATAAGCATCTTTTACATCAGTGCCAATTGCCATACCACAGGCATTGGTGTGCTTGAGAATAGCAAACGCAGTCTCACTATTATTGAACTCTTCGATCAATGAAACTGCCGCATCAATGTCTACAAGGTTGTTATAAGAAAGCTCCTTGCCGTTAAGCTGGTCAAACAAATCATTTAATGGTCCGTAGAAGTGCCCTTCCTGATGAGGGTTTTCACCATATCTAAGCTGCTTGCCAGTGCGCTCACTTAATTTGAATTTGTCGAGGTCTTCTTCCTGATTGAAGTAGTTGAAGATGGCACTATCGTAGTGTGAAGAGATGTCAAACGACTCAGCGGCAAACTTTCTTCTGTTCTGTAAGTCAGAAGAGCAATTCTTCTCTTTTAGCAAGTTTTCCAACGCTGGATATTGCTCTCTTGAAGAGACGATAAGTACGTCTTTAAAATTTTTAGCCGCGGCTCTGATCAATGAAATACCACCAATATCGATTTTCTCAACGATGTCCTGTTCAGGAGCTCCTGAAGCTACCGTTTCTTCAAAAGGGTAGAGGTCAACAATGACCAAGTCAATACTTGGTATTTCGAACTCAGCGGCTTGTGACTGGTCTCCCTCATGATCTCTTCTGTAAAGAATACCTCCAAAGATTTTTGGGTGCAGGGTTTTGACACGACCCCCGAAGATTGAAGGGTAGCTAGTCAAGTCCTCAACGGGGATTACTTCAGCACCTTGATCTTCGATAAATTTTTGTGTTCCACCTGTAGAATAAATAGTCACTCCATTTGCCTTTAGAAGGTCGATGATTGGAGCCAGATTATCCTTGTAAAATACTGATACTAAAGCTGATTTGATTTTTAGTTGCGACATGTTGGAGGGGTAAAAACCGAAGTCGCAAAACTAGGAATTTTATATTGATTTCCGAATTACTTCAGCTACGACTTTCGGATAATTTTCGTGCTCTAATCGCAATACTTTTTTAGCAATTTCTTCGGCAGAATCTGAGCTGTCAATTGCACAAGAGACTTGAGCGATGATCTGGCCTTCATCGTAGTTTTCGTTGACAAAGTGGATTGTTATACCGGACTCAGTCTCTGCTGCAACTTTGACGGCTTTATGCACATTCATGCCATACATGCCCTGCCCTCCAAATTTGGGTAATAAGGCTGGGTGGATATTGAAGATTTTATCCGGATAAGCTTTGACAAGACCTCCGGGTATCAAGAGCATGAAACCGGCTAATACGATAAAATCTACCTTTTCCTTCTCTAAGATTTCAATGATAGTTTCCCCTGTTTCCCAGTAGGTGCGATTATAAACATGGTGTGGGATGGCAAAACGATTGGCTCGGTCAATTACCCCGGCAGACTTATTATTTGTAAATACAGAAACAATTTCGATTTCAGTATCATTCTGAAAGTACTCGAAGAATTTTTCGGCATTAGAACCACTGCCAGAGGCGAAAATGGAAACTCTTTTCTTTGTCATATCCAGATCATGCTAATGACACCCAGTAGCATAATAATTTTGCTTAATGTACTCAAGCGATTGTAAGCTTTCACGGTGTCAGCTTTGACTAGACCAAAGATCAGAAAAATAAGCATAACCAGTAACCCTATGGGTAGAATCATTGAAATATGACTTATCATTAAAAAGACAGTAATGAGAAAGCTTGCAGCTATCAAATATATAATCCACTTGGTCTTCGCGATTCCGAAAACTATGGGGATTGTCTTACATCCAAACCTTTCATCACCCTTCATATCTTCCATGTCTTTGATTATCTCACGAATGAGGGTGATAAAAGTCGCAAAAACAGCATAGCAGAGAATCAGATACTTTTTGTCTCCAAAGTATTCACTCACCAAAATAAGTGTGGTACCAGTCAAAAGTGCAACCGCAAGGTTGCCGACAATGGGGAGTCGCTTGAGCTGATTAGAGTAAATCCATAATAGGAAAGACGCTCCAAAATTGATGATGCCGATGGTAATGGAAAGGTAAAATCCGATGGCTACGGCTCCTAGGTTTAATGCAGTGTGTCCTGCAATTACCCATCTGCGCTTTAAGTCCTTACCTACTATTACACGTTGCGGTTTGTTGACCAAATCAATCTTAACATCATAATAGTCATTGATTAGGTATCCGGCCCCAGTGATCATTACGGTAGATGAAACCAATAAAAAGAATCCCTTGTCAGTAAGTATTTGATACCAGTTTTCTGCCCCACTGACTAAAAAAATGGCCGTAAGGTACTGAGTAAGCGCCACCATAAAGAGGTTAAAGCCTCTGATGAGCTTTAGATAGTTAAAAACCAGTGATGACTTGGGCTTGGTAATGCTTTGCATTGTTTCTATGTACGATGCAAAGCTAAACCTGTTTGCCTTAATTATAGTGACTTATGAGAACCATCACAGAAAGTACCATTATTCGAGTGCTTACAAGCACACCATGATACAGTCTTAGCTTCTTCGAGCACCACTTTTTCTGGGTTGAATGATGAGCCTTTGTGTGAACCATCGCAAAAAGGTTGGTTTGTGCTTTTACCGCAGGTACACCAAAAGTAAGTGCCTGCTTCCATTTCTAATCTTATAGGTGCTTTCTGAGGTATTTCGGGTGTTTCCATATCCCAAAAACTCTAAATCGTCACGATTGTTCTACTCTTGATAAAAATCGATAATGTGCTGTGAAACCAAACGATAGATTTCTGCTACTTGTGGGTCATTGGACAGAGAATCGAATTGTTTGTCGAGGGTTTCCATATCGCCTCTTTTCGCGGGTCCGGTTTGAGCGTTTTCAGGGCTGATGTCAAAGGATTTATTGAGCGTTTCTACAATCAAAGGCTTTAGCAATTCAAAATTGAGGTCGTTACTCGCCAAGATTTCCTTGGAAACGGTAAACATATGATTGGTGAAATTACATGCGAAAACAGCTGACAAATGAATGACTTTTCTCTGGCTGCTATTGAGAATATGCACTGAATGGCTAATACTATTGGCTATACCTCGGAGTAACTCAATGGTTTCCTCGGATTCACCTTCAATACAAATCGGAATGTTCGTGAAATCAAGGTCTTTTCCTTTGCTAAACGTTTGAAGCGGGTAGAATACCCCAATATTATGGGTTTGAGTATAGCCTAGCGCATTTAACGGAACTGTCCCAGATGTATGAACCAATGTTGAGTTATCGGGCAGCTCTAACTCTTGGGCTACTTCTTCGATACTATCATCAGAAATTGCCATAATGAAGAGGGAGGCATTCAGAGCTGAGAAGTCGAGCTTATCGCCCGTTGATGCATTGAAATAGTCCATTGCAAACTTTTCGGCTTTGGCAATGTCACGGTCATAGATATGACTAATCACATGACCACTATTCTCCAATGTTCTGGATAAGTGCCAGGCTACATTTCCGGTACCGAGAATGGCGATTCTTTGGCTCTTCATTGCTCGCGAATCTATGAATTATTTTGAGGCAACAACATTGATGGCTTCAACTAACCGTTCCATATCATACTTCTTGGTATACACATGAGGTGTAATCCTTGGTCCGTTGACCTGTTCCCATTTGATTGGGCTTGTATGGATCTTATGAGTGCTGAAAAGCGAATTATGAACAGGTCCTGCGTCCATTCCCTCTATGCCGAAATTAAAAAGAGCACCGCTGTGTTCTGGCTTAGTACTGGTATAGAATTTCACCTTGTCAATTCCCTTGACCTGATCTACCCAAAACTGTTTTAAGTATTTCAATCGAGCTTCTTTTCTTGCCGCTCCTATAGCATTGTGAAAGTCAATTGCTGAACCAATGGCTTGTTCTATGGCGAAGGAGCGTGTTCCAATGTTTTCAAACTTTCGAATATTGTCCACTTGATTTTCCGGAGAAGCGAGCAATGGCCATATATCCTTAATCCTTTCTTTCCTGATATAAAGCAAACCCGTACCGAAGGGAGCACACAGCCATTTGTGCAGGCTTGTGCCAAAAAAGTCACAACCCAACTCTGATATCTTAAAATCTAAATGTGCGAAGGTGTGAGCCCCATCGACAATTGAGTAGATACCATTGGCTTTGGCGAGAGCACATAAGGCTTTGGCAGGCATAATGTGTCCTGTCCAATTGATCATATGGGTAATGTGAAAGACTTTTGTCTTAGGTGTAATGGCTCCTTTGAATTTCTCTATAACCTCCTCATCGCTTTCCATAGGAATGTTAAAGTCTAACCATTTAAGGACAATACCATCTCTTTTTTCTCGCTGTTTCCAGGCGTTGATCATGTTTGGGTAATCGTACTTTGTCAATACTACCTCGTCACCTGCTTTTAAATTGAGTCCGAAGATTACGGTGTTAATTGCTTCCGTGGTATTTCGGTTAATGGCCAACTCCTCAGAATTGACACCTGCCAAGGCTGCTAATTTATTCCTTAATGGCTCTCTTCCCTGATCCAAAATCCTCCACATATAATAAGAGGGAGCCTCATTCGCATAGGTATAATATCGGTTTGCTGCATCTTGAACAATCTTTGGTTGAGGACTAACCCCACCGTTATTCAAATTAATGATCTGATTAGAGGCGGTATATGCCTGTTGAATTCGTGCCCATAATTCTTCGTTTTGGGCAGCGATTTCTGGGCTCAAGGTATTGAGCTCCTTAAAAGCGTCAACGATGTCGGCAGCTATTGACTTTTGAAAAAGCGAACCGATGGAAAGTGTTCCTGCTGTAAGGAAGGTCTTTCTGATAAAAGATCTACGATTGTTCATTGGAGTTGAATTGGCTTCAACTCAAATTAGTGAATTTAGGATATAACAGAAACGACTCTTATGCGAAGCCTTTATCTCGCATCTTCACAAACTCTATATAACGTCTTCTGGTGGCGATAATAAAGCCAATGATCATAATGATCGTTCCGATCCAAAGAATATTGATCTGCGGTTTCTCTAATGACTGAATGATAATATAGTCTTTTTGCGTAGTCTGAATACCAAACTGGACCGAGCCATCTTGAGGGTTAATACTCTCGAATGTAAGTCTGGAGGCAATCTCCTGATTCATAAGGGTACGCTTCCTCTCAAAGTTATCTTGAATTACATACAATGGTTGGAGTGTATAATTGTTTCCGCCCTCAGCAAAGACTGTAATATTTGCTCTAACGGCCACATCTTTGGGGCTTAAGTTTGCAAAAGGCACACTTGGAATCCTTTCAAAGCCATTATAAATGGCTACATAATCATTGATAAAGAACCTCTGTCCAATAGAGTCGACCTTAATAATTTCTTTCTCACTCCATTGAGTAAACTCATCCTCAAAATCATTGCTCAATGCCACATAGGTATAGATGTCACGGTTCCATTGCTTCTTGATATCAGGTGAAACAATGGTTTGACCCATGTTTTCATTTTTCTGGGTTCTAGGGTAAAGCGTGAATTTCTTTCCCGAACTCATAGATGTGTATTCCACTTCGTGGTAGGTGTTCTCTGGGGTTCTAAAATAAAGTGTATCACCAAGAGCTGCATACTTAATACCCTCTTGAATTATGGGTTGGATGGCTACTTTGTAATGAGGATCATTTGTTTCTGCCAAAAATGACTTTTTGATATAGCCAGGTATTCCTCTTGCGCTGAGCCCTTCGCTTTTATAAAGTAGTTGATAACCAGCCACGGGTTTTGGGTCGTTCAAAAAGAGGATAACCATATTGTTATTCTGCTCTTCCGTTAGATCGTTGCTAATCTTTCTTGTTAAGTTCTTAGACAAAACCCTTGAATAACCTTCGGAGAACATAATACCTAAAAGTATCATGGCAATACCTATGTGGGCTACAGATCCCCCAGTCAGCTTATAACTTCTAGACCTGAACAGGTTGATTAGGATATTGCTATTCGAAACAATAGAGTATACCCCAGCTACCAAAATGGCAATATATACTGGATTGTAGATTTTGGCGGTGGTAAAGATCAGAGCCGAGAGTAGTAGTGAAACTATTATGGGTAATGCTAATGCTGATTTGAGCTTTTCCTTATCCATTTTCTGCCAGAAGAAGAACTGACCAGTACCTGATAAAAGTGCAATCGCTATGGCAAACCATAGCTGCCATTGAGAATAAAACTCAACTTGGTTGGCAGGCTGTGCCAAGGAAGAAATTCCGCCAAAGGCCTCAATGATGGAATTAAATACAGGAAACGATGTTGGCACGATTACTTGAAATGCCATCAAGCAAAGGGTTAAAGCACCTATAAAAATCCAGAACTCTCTGGAATAAGTTGATGCCTCTTTTTCTGAAGTTGGTATGTGCTTCCATCGAATGGCAGCCAATGCAATAGCGCCAATCAAGAATACAAATAGGTATACAAGCAATTGTCCGGATAGTCCAAGGTCTGTAAAGGAGTGCACTGAGGCATTACCCAAGATTCCGCTTCTTGTTAAGAATGTGGCATAAAGAATCAATAAGAAAGTAGAGATGACCAAAACGATAGAGGTCTTCAAAGCAGTTTCACTTTTCTTAAAGACAATCATGGTATGCATACTGGCTATAAGCACCAGCCATGGTACATAGACAGCATTTTCGACCGGATCCCAATTCCAATAGCCACCAAAGTTTAGGGTCTCATAAGCCCAGTAACCACCCATAATGATTGCCGTACCTAGAATTACACCACCGAAGATTGTCCATGGTAAGGCCGGTCTTATCCAGTCTGTAAAGTCTTTTCTCCAAAGCCCTGCTATGCAGAACGAGAATGGCACGAGTGTTAGAGAGAAGCCTAAGAAAGTCATTGGTGGATGTATGACCATCCAATAGTTTTGGAGCAACGGATTTAGACCTGTACCGTCCTCAGGAACGAAATTCGGATTGATTAAAAATCGAGCATCACTAAGCACATCTCTCAACAGGATAAAGGGAGAGCTCCCAAGTTTGAAGTCACCAATTACAATGCCTAAGATCATTGAGGTAAGAAAGACCTGAACCAATGCAAAAACAGTCATTACTGGAGCCTCCCATTTCTTATTGGTTCCGATAAGCACAAAGCCTAAAAGTGCATTCCAGAGTGTCCAAATTAGGAAGCTACCTTCTTGGCCTTCCCAAAAACAAGCGATCATGTAATGAACCGCCAAGTTTACGGAAGAGTGACTCCAAGCGTAGTGGTATTCGAAATTGTGATTATAGATAATCAGAAAGAGCGTGACAGCTGCCGCAATGACTGCAACACCATGCGCAATAAAGATCTTTCGCCCAAAACTGACCCAAGAATCTTTACCAATTTCGTTATTGACAGCAGCCTTTCCATACGCATAGGTAGCCAATATTGACGCTACAAACGATATGATTACAAAAATGTGTCCTGCGTTTCCAATGGCGAGGTTTATAGTTTGAGGGTTCAAGGGGAAAGAGTTAAGATTTTTCGGATTTATTTCTAATCAACACGAAGAGCATGGATTGTATCTCATTAATTTCTTGATCTAACTTGACCCAAGTTTCTTGATTAATGAACTCAAGGTCTTTTGATAACTCAATTAGATAATCTACTTCATTTGCAGAACCTAGAGCAATACTCAAAAACTGTATAAACTCTTTTTCACTTTTTCTACCCGACCCCTCTGCAATATTTGTAGGAATAGAAGCAGAAGCTCTTCGTAATTGACTTACTAACCCAAACAACTCTTCTTTTGGAAAGTTTTGGGTCGATTTATAGATGTCTAAAGTTAATTGGTGGGATTTTGTCCAAACATGTAGATTCCTAAAACCCTTCATCCTTTCAACTTACATCTTCAAACTATAAGGAGGTTTCTTCGTATTTAGAAGGACACTTTAAGAGTACCTTGTCCGCCATAAAGCGATCATTTTTGTACCCTCCGATTACCACAACTTTTTCAGAATTTAAGAGATCGGATGGCATTGGGCTATTTAAGAAAACCTTTTGCTCTTTTTGATTCTCGTCTACCAATATGAATTCGACAGTCAGCATATCTGAACTAGGCTGCACACCTACAATTTGGCCACCGCTGTTTTTCTTTAGCTCACCTACAACATGGATTGAACCTGATTTGCCATTTTCAGATAGTGTATAAGCCTCATCAAAGGTTACATAAGAACTTGCACTACTTGAGGTTGAGACGATAACAGCTATGGCTATAGCGATTACGACAATACCAATTAGACTTGACTTTTTCATAATCTCCTCGTTTTAGTTTTCAGGTGTAAAAGTAAATCACAAACGCCTAAGAATTAACCTTTTCGCCAAAAACCTCACCCTCAATTTTGGAGAGTTTTCGATCAATTCTAACCGCATAGAAAGTAATCCCTAAAAAGATGATTAAAATGACTCCAACGACCACATAGATTTTGCCGTTTTCACGCATTCTATCTGCCATGTCAACACTCTTGTTATCATAGTCAGATTGTGTGATTTCATGTTTTTCACCAGCCTTAACTTTATCTAAGTCAACTTGTGCGAAGGCAGGGATACTAACCAATAGCAAAAGGATTAAAACGATTTTCTTCATCTCAATTTTCTTCAAGTGTTTTTTCAATTCTTTTATACCGAACTCTAAGCTCGGCCAACCAAACCCCCATCAATGTCCACCCGATTACTGCTGGGTATAAAACCATTTTAAGCTGGTCATCAGAATCGAAGAAGTTGAGTGCCGGGTTCCCACCATTCCCAGGGTGAAGAGAGCTTTCGGCCATTCTTGGAAGAATAAACAATAGTGGAATCATTGCAGCATAGGCAAAGATGCTATACACACTGCTAATTCTCGCTCGCTGTTGTTCGTCCTGAAGCGAATTCCTCAGCACCAAATAGGCCAAATAGATAAGTAGACAGATAGCTGCAGCATTTTGCTTAGGGTCCCCGCTCCACCATTCTGACCAAGTGAACTTAGCCCAGAGCATCCCCGTCAGTAAGCCTAGGACACAGAAGAGAATTCCAGCTTTTGCCAATTCTACTGACTTCATGTCAAAGTCAATTTTACCTGTTCTCAGGTATTTGATTGCATAAACTACAGAACCCGTCAGCATAATGATCATCCCAAACCACATGGGCACATGAAAATGAAGGTTTCGAATAGTTTCATTAAGAATAGCCAACCTCGGAACGTCTAATAACAATCCACTAATGATTGTATAGGTAACTAGGAGAACAGCGAGAACTTTCCACCAGACTTTTTTCATGCCTTGATTTTATGGTCTGTTTTAATCATCAACGGATTATGATATACTATACCCAACCCGTAAGCATTTAGCTGCGCCAAAGATAAGGGAATAGCAAATAAGAAACAGCTATAATGATGGCATTAATAGCTACTAGGATCAGCATATCATCAATGTATACACCTCTATCCAATCCATCCATTGCTGATTTAGAAGTCTTGATGATGATAAGTAAGAGAGGAATAAGCACTGGAAAGCTAAGGATAGCCATTAATGAGCTACTGTTGGGTGCTTTTGAGGCAATTCCAGAAATCATTGTAAGCGCGGATGCCAAGCCCATAGACCCGAGACAAATGACAAGAAGAAACATTGGCAAGTCATTTACTAGACTACCCATAAAGAGGCTGTAGAATAGTAGTCCGACTAGGGCCATTGATACCATTAATAAAGAGTAATAGATAGTCTTGGAGATAATAAAAGCTTCTGCCTTGGCTAGAGAATAATAGTAAAGTAGTCTGCCCTGTGATTCTTGAATGAAGCTTTTTGCAACTGCGTTAGTCGCGGTGAATAATATAATAATCCAGAAAAGGGCATTCCAGGTAGGTTCGTCAATCGCTCCGGCCTTCAGCTTAAAGCTCATATAGACAACAAAGATGGTTGAAGCCAAATAGAGTAAAATCCCATTTAGAGCATAGCGCTGACGCCATTCAGATAGGAATTCTTTTTTGATTAAAGTGATAATACTTGGGCTCATTTTCAGACTCAAAGTTAACATTCAAGCTGAGAAAGTTTAACCAGTTAGCGATACTTCAGTTGCTGACAGTTTATAATTTCGCAATGTGGTGATGGTCTATGAATAATAGGTTTATTAATTTGTAGTTAAC
>NZ_JAGFMD010000004.1 GCF_017592825.1 Roseivirga sp. E12
AATAAGGAGATTCCTTCGGCCTCTCCCCCCTCAATTACGAGGTTCCGGGTCAAGCTCGGAATGACGAGCAGAGATTTATATGCTTATTTAAACGCTTCGAATATTGGTTGTCCTGTAGCGCCATTAGGAAGCCTAATTTTGAGCAACATGCTAATGGTAGGAGCAATGTCAGTGATGTGCATCTTTCTCACAGATGTACCTTTCTTAATTCCCCAGCCATAAAAGATAATCGGAACGTGTGTATCGTAATTCCAGGCGTTGCCATGACCTGTTCCCTTTGCTCTGCCAGCTTGCCATGCAGGATTAAGAATCATTTTAATGTCGCCCGACTCTTTAGCATGATAGGAGTTTTGCATTAGAGATCTCAGTTGTTCACTGTAGCTGTTTCTGGCCATGTCAGTGGCGGTCAGTGCCAAATGCACACCTTCGAACTTCATAGCTTGTTGCGCAACAAAAAGCTGTATTTCATAGAGGTCTACTCCTTTTTCGGCCACTACATCGTGGTCTAAAAAAGTATCATAGCCCATTGGTCCTTCAAACCATTCAGCGTCACCATACTTTGCATTGACAGCTGACTTGAGCGACTCAGCATAAGCTCCTCTATTGAAATTGTCTACTCTGAATTTATCATTCTTCATACGAAGAGAGTTCTCAGCCACCGCATGATCGGCAGTTAAGAAAACTACATAATTTCCTTTACCTACTTTGTTGTCTAGTGCATCGAGTAGTCTTTCAATTTCCTTGTCTAATCGAATGTACGTGTCTTGAACCTCCTTAGATTGAGGTCCAAAATTGTGTCCAATGTAATCGGGGCTCGAAAAACTCACTGCTAAAAAGTCAGTGGTAGCATCGGCACCAAGGCCTTCAGCGTCAATTGCCGCTAGTGCTAAATCATTCAGAAGTGTATTGCCGAAAGGTGTGCTTCTTATCAGTCCTAAATCGCCATTAGAAGTCCTAAGTTTAGAAAGATCATATGGAAAAGTTGGCGTGTCCTTGCCTCTGAAGCCACCTTCATATGGAGAGTTATCTATACCACTTTCATTGTATTGGCTGATAGGTTTAAGCGTATTCCAAGTCCCACCAAGGTACTTATCAGCCAGTTTTCTATTGTTAAAAGCTTTGACCCAATCCGGAAGGTCAGCCATGTAATAAGAAGAAGTCATAAACTCTCCTGTGCTGGCATCATACCAATAAGAACCATCAGAGTAGTGTCCTCCTGGTAGCGCAGAACCTCTGTCCTTGATAGACATAGCAATCACTTTGCCTTTTTGCATTGTCGAGATCTTAAGCTCGTCTGTGATCGTAGAACTGTACAAGTTCATCGGAGAGATTTTACCACTTCTTGCAGATCCACCGACAGCCACAACGGCAGTATCTTCTGCACAATAGACGGTTCTATTCAATAACCTACTGTACCAAGTGTTGTCAACAATACCATGAACGGAGGGAGTAGCACCTGTGTAAACAGAAGCATGACCAGGACCAGTACTTGTTGAAGAATAGTTGAAATGCCCATTTTTGGCAGCAAAACCATCATTCATTAAGCGTTTTAGTCCACCTTCTCCAAAGTGATTTTCAAAGCGCCAGATATATTCTTGTTTCATCTGATCGACCATAATCCCAACAACGAGTTTGGGGCTTTCGGTTTGGGCTTTTAAGCCAATGGTCAAGATAAAAAGTGATAGAATGAAGATGGTCTTTTTCATAATATGATCATTTTGAAGGGCAAGCTATTCTAAAATACGCTTCTCTCGGAAAGCTCTGTGTAAAAATTTTGTTAGCCGTTTTGTCAAAATAGATAACAATATAGATATCTGCCTCAGGCACAAGTTTCATCGCAAAGTAAATGGGTTCGTCACTACTACCCAACACTTTGATTTCGGTATAGGTCGGTTCTATGAGTTCTCCTTTGGTAAGGCTGTAAATTCCTTCCCCATCTTCTGTGTTAATCAAGAGTGTTTTGTCCAAATCGTCTTCTAGGATATACTCATAGGTAAGGATGCCTTCATACAAGGCCTCATCGCTGGCAATGTCATACATCAACCATTCATTTTCAATTCGGGTCAGCGCAAGCGTGTCATTATAATACACCACCTCGTCAAACTCAAAACTCGTTAAAGACTCAGCTTTAGCGTTGATGAAACCTTTGTACTTTCCGTCAGAGGCTATCAGAACGGTATCACCATAAGGCTCAATTAATTTATCGAAAGTAGGGGGGATGTTTATGTTCTTTTCAGGGTTGATTACGCCCACCTTTCCCTTATCTAAAATGCTTACATAACCGTCTTTATTCGACCCGATGCCATCATAAATAAAGTTGAGTAAGAAGTGACCTGTGCTATCGGCAAGGGCAGCATTGCGTTTTTGTAGCCTAATCATATTAGGGCTTAACGCAGTCACATCATTGTAGGTAGAGGCCAGAATTTCTCGTCCATAGGTATTGTAAATCTTCCTAAACTTTTTCTCATTGGTTAGCATAAAGTAGTCACTCAATGCTTTCTCTCCTGTCGTAATATACTGTTGTGGAATTAGCAGTTGCGGCTCCCAATCATCTCTCATAAGGAGTTCTTTCCCCGTTTTAAACTGTGCCCAGGTAGAGTCGCCTCTGAACTTCATCACCATGTTTTCTCCCCAAAATGACAGAGAGTCATAGCCAAAGCTTGGCCTAGCGTTTCCGACTTGGTCAAGGAGTGTCCAAGTACTGTCTTGCTCTAATGCGAGCCATCGATCGTTTTCTAAGATACGATCGTAGTTTTTTCCACGCAGCAGATCATTATATCGATCGTGCACAAGCTGAATTTTACCTTGAGTTTCGAGTTTCCAGCCATAAGCTCGTTCATAAATCTCATAAGCTCCAAAAGGAATGATTGTTTCGAAGTTTTGATTTAGAATGGATTCTTTGTCATCCCTGATCGCCCAAATTCTACCATTTGGTAGTTCTTCCAATTCATCGTATTGGGGGATAAATGCCGGAGGCTTTGCACCAAGTAATACGGGTAGTAAAGATGTTCCATCAATAAGCTGAATACCGTTTTCTTTTTCGAGCCAAAGCTTAGTTTTAAAAGTATCAATGGCTGTAAATTCATTGGGCAGATAGGGCAGTCCATGGATACTTTCAAGTCCGAAAAGCCCATTTTCTTTAGTTCTAATCAAGCTGTTGGTCAGAACCTTAATTTCTTCCTTCGGACTATCGATAATCACCTGACCGGATTTATGAATCAGTCGATCTCCCTCAACATTGCGAATAACGAGAAGTCCATGACCACCATCGATTACTTCCTCAAATATGCCTTCATAGATGGCATGACCATTTCTGCCAATGACTTGTTTTTTGTTGCCTGTTGTTCCATAAAGAATGTCATTGAACGAAGGGTTACAGAGGCAGTCTTCAGTCAAGGTTTCAAAGCTAGTTTGAAGTCGATTCTCCCCTGATTTGCTCACATAGTTTACCTTACCATTCTCCAGTTTTGGCATCCAAAACTCGCCTTCAAGTGATTGGGCATTTCGAAGTGAGTCCATACTTAGTGCAAAGTCAAAATCTTCAAAAAAGTCACCATCTGGGTATTTAGTTTTGTAAATATGGTAGGCACGATCGGCAAGGATGGAATTGAAATCAGTGCTGGCGTAGTCAATCAAGAACTTTCTAAAGGAGTCTAGTGTGTTTTCTGCTGTGGCATATTGAAAAATCTCCGCCACTACGTTTTTTCGATAAGGGGTATTCGGAAATTCTTCTAAAAAAGAAGTCAGGCTTTGATAACTGCCATCAGCCGTTCGTTCTTCATAGATGAGTCTTTTGTAACGTTTTTCTGCTTCTGCAAAATCTTCCGAGACGGGATACTCACCCATGTATTGTTGATAGCCTTGCCAAGTGTTAATGGCTTCTGATTTTTGGAAGGCAATGTGATTCCTTAATCGAATGGCTTCCTCTATCTGATTCGCATCATTATGGCTTTGCATAAACCAATTATAGGCTTCAATGGTGTGAATAGCCTTGATGTCGATAAACTTGAGACTATCGACCTTGTCTTTTAGGCGCTCTAGTGAAACGGAGTCTACGGATAGTTCTTGGAGGTCTTCAATGTCCTTTGGTTCCGTAACGAACTGCAACTGATCAAAGGCCTGATTTGTATAAAGGTAGGCTGTGTCGACATCATACCTGTCGAAAGCCGTGTCGGTGAACAGCCTGGCATACAAATAGTAGGCGGCCGGATTAAGGGTGTCTTTTGCTATAGATCGGTCCAAAGCCTCAACGGTTTTTACCAGATCACCACGTTGATAGAATCTAAAGGCGCGCTTTGGAATTTCAATGTTCCAAAAGGCGAGCAGGGTTATTAAACCGGATATGAAATATATCTTCCTTATCAAATGACAGACTGTTTCTGAAGGCCAAAAATAATAAACGCTTGACCAAAACCTGTGTTGTGAAACAATAAGCTTAAAACGTTTCTTATATGTGCATATGCGTTCATCACCTTAAACACTTCGTTCACTGAATAAGAAAACGTTTGCATAAAAGACATGACTCAAATTCGTACAAAAAAGACTTATATTATTGCATTGCACGTTTAAACCTGATTACCACCTAATGGATCCATTCTTACAACGAACGCTGAGGAGTGTCTTGATGCTCTTTCTGCTGCTCATTTCTGTGAGCCTCTGGGCTCAGAATAAAGAGCGGGTGGTTGTGGGTGATCCTTCCAAGACCTCCACAGGAAGAGTCAGAATACAGGGCCAGGTGACTGGCAAAGAAGATGGCAAAGGACTTTTTGGCGCTACCGTAGCCATAAGAGGAACCAATATTGGAGCCGTCTGTGATGAGAAAGGAAATTATGAATTTACCATTGCTACTGGTGAGTTTGAACTAGTAGTGCAGTACGTGGGCAAAGTGAATAAGGTCTACGACCTACGGGTGATTGGGAATGGAGTTTTGAATGTCGCTTTGGAAGACCAGGTGGTAACCTTAGATCAGATATTAATCGAAGCAGAAGGAGAGGACAAAAACATCCAAAGAATTAGTGCTGGCGTAAACCGATTGAATATTAAAGAAATTGAAAGCCTTCCTGCATTTATGGGAGAGGTAGATATTGTCAAGAGCCTTCAATCATTGCCAGGTGTATCTACCGTAGGTGAAGGAGCTAGCGGTTTCAATGTAAGAGGAGGTCGTACCGATCAGAACCTGATTTTACAGGATGGCGCCATCTTATTCAATGCCTCTCACGTTTTGGGTTTCTTTTCAACTTTTAATCCTGATGCCACTGAAGCTTTTACGCTTTTCAAGGGAAATATGCCTGCTCAATATGGAGGTCGTATTTCTTCTGTATTGGACGTGCGGATGAAGGAAGGCAATAGCGAGAAAGTGAAAGTAAGAGGAGGACTTGGCCTTGTAGCTAGCCGATTGGTTGTAGATGGTCCTATAAATGGAGGTAAAACAAGATTCCTTGTGGCAGGGCGATCGTCATACTCAGATTGGGTTTTAGGCCGTGCAAGAAATATTGATGTGCAGAACAGTGCTGCACGATTTCACGATGTCAATCTGAAATTAAGCCATCGGTTTGGGACAAAGAACAAAGTGAATTTGAGTTATTACCGCAGTGGTGATTTCTTCAGGTTCGCACAAGATTTCGGTTTTGAGTGGGATACTGACATTCTCAATTTCAGTTGGAACTCTAGTATTACGGATAACCTCATTTCTACTACACGTTTTGTTTCTGGAGTTTATAAGAGTAAGCTTTTTGACCCTTCGGGAATCGATGCCGCAGAGATAGACAACGGCATGAAGTACTATCAGGCACAACAAAACTTTTTTTATACCCCAAGTGATAGGCACAACATCACATTCGGTGCTGATTTAGTGAGATATGATGGCCGACCAGAGATCGCTACACCCATAGGTCCAGATTCTGGAATTTTAGCTGAACGGGTGGAGAAAGAACAAGGAAATGAAATAGGTTTTTTTGTCAATGATGATATCACCATTACCAAGGATTTAGCCATTTCACTGGGTTTACGCTACTCTACTTTTCAAAATAGAGGACCGTACGATGTCTTTCAGTACGCAGATGGTACACAGCGCTTGGTAGAAAATATTGTCGATACAGTCTCTTACCAAAAAGGAGATGTAATTGCGAACTACTCAGGGTTTGAGCCACGGATTGGACTTCGATATACCATTGATGACCGAACTTCCTTGAAGTTGAGTTTAAACCGAACGCGTCAATACATTCATACGCTTTCTAACAGCACCGCGGCCACACCAACGGATATCCTGCAACTGAGTAATACCTATTTGAAGCCACTTATTTCGAATAATGCGTCAATCGGTTATTTCAAAAACTTTAGTGATAACAAATGGGAAACCTCACTCGAAGTTTACCTAAGAGATATTGACAATTTGTTAGACTATAAGGACTTCGTGGACTTACTGTTGAACAATCATTTAGAAACAGATCTCATTGCTGGTAAGGGGCGTGCTTATGGTATGGAGCTGTACATTAAGAAGAACAAGGGGCCCATGACAGGCTGGCTTTCTTATACGCTATCGAGAACGGAAGTACAGATTGAAGGTGAAAACCCGGATGAAGTAATCAACAATGGTGAGTGGTATCCTGCCAACTTCGACCGGACGCATAACTTCTCATGGGTGTCTACTGTACAATTAAGAGGAACCAGCTCATTTAACTGGAATGTTGTTTACAGCACAGGCCGACCGATCAACGGTATCGTCACTAACTATAGAATCGGGAGTACGGTGGTTCCTCATTTCTCCGAACGCAACGAGTTTCGTATTCCGGACTATTTCAGAATAGACCTGAGTTTTACATTCGGCAGAGACATCTTAAAGAAAGAATTAAGAGATAAGCTCGAGGGCAGAAACTACCTGGGTACTTTGACGATCGGTATCTATAATATTCTTTCCAGAAAGAACGCGTTTTCAGTGTTTTTCAAAAGACCTGAAGATTTGGGTTTAATCCCAAGACCTCACAGGCTGACCGTATTAGGAGCTGCATTTCCGAACATCACCTACAACTTTAGATTCTGATGAAGATGCGTAAAACACATGTTCTGTATTTACTGAGTTTGGTGCTCATCTCAATGCTCTTCACCCAATGTGCTGAAGTAATAGAATTAAATAATCAAACGAGTGGTGGGCAGTTAGTGATTGCTGGCCGAATCACAAATGGTACCATGGGCAATGTGGTTAATATTTCAAGGGCATTGCCAGAAGAGCAAGCCCCTGAGCTAATCAGTGGAGCATTGGTAAAAGTTATTGATCAAGATGGTTTAGAGGAGGCGTATGTCGAAACAGCACCCGGACAATACGAACTATGTAGGGATGTAGTGCAAGGTCAAGTTGGAGGAGTATACCAGCTGGAAGTCCAAGTGGATGGAAAAACCTATACATCATCATTGCAAGAGATGATGCCTATTTTGGCCGAAGATGAGTTACGGTTTGAGTTGGATATTCAGGACAATACTACCGGTTCGGGCACAGCGACAAGTACTGATGTTGTCAGAATTTTTGCCAATAGTACTCTGAACAGCCTGCCTGAAGAATTTTACATCCGCTGGACCATGGAAGAATCTTATACCATCACAGGTATGAATTTACCCTTGCGTACTTTTCCTAGATACTCTCCACAGGTATGTTACATCATTAATGAGTTAAGCGCTCAGGAGATTTTTTTGGTAGATGGAACAGAGATAAGGAATGTAAATCTGAATAATCGAGAAGTCGCAGTAAGACCAGTTGATCGTAGCTTCAGTACCAAGCACTATTTTAATATCATACAACTGGGTTTGAACAGGGAGTCACATGAGTACTGGAGTAAGCTTCAATCACTTACTGTACGACAAGGTTCAATTTTCGATACCCCTCCTGCCGCTGTACCGGGTAACTTCCAAAGTTCAGACCCATCTGAACAAGTATTCGGTTTCTTTGAAGCCTCAAGTGCTGATACCACTAGGTTATTGATGACTAATAATGACATTCCACTTTTCTTTTTGGACCCTTGTCAGGTTGATCAGGAGACTTTTCTCAGAATCATCAGGGTGCCATTTGAATGTATCAGTTGTTTGATTGAGAGAGAAATTGTAGAAGCCGAATGTATCTATTGTTCTCTATTGCCTAATAGTACATTGGCGAGACCAAGCTATTTCTAAATTTATGTAATGCACGCTTCCATCTATCATAGAGCACTCAAAAAGGCAGTCGGTGTTGTGCTTATAATAGGTACAGTCTTAGGATGTTCTGAGGTCATAGAGCTGAAGGATGAAACAGTAGGTGGGCAGGTAATTATCTATGGTCGCATAAGCAACAGCACCCAAGCCAACGAAGTAGTTATTTCTAGAGCTGGTCGAGCGAGCACAGCCCCAACGCCAATTGAAGGAGCAAGTGTAAAAATCATAGATGATAATGGTCTGGAAGAGGTTTTGGTGGAAGGTGAACCAGGTCATTACACCCTGGAACGTAGGATTATTTCTGGAGAGCCCGGAAAGTCCTACCGTTTGGAGGCTAACATCAATGGGGCTATCTATTCCACAGACTTTCAAGAACTCATGCCAGTGATCTCTCAGGATGAAATGCGATATGAAATTGGAGTTGAGAAAGATATTACTTCTTCAGGTGCAGCAGTGGAAGAGGATGTGGTCCGCTTATTTGTAAATTCTGACTTGCCTGACGATTTGCCTGATAGATTCTTTGTGAGGTGGGAGATGGAGGAGGTGTACTCCGTGTTAACAGGAAATTTTCCGGCTTTTTGGTTTCCCATTGCCCCAGATCAAGGCCAATGCTTTGTAACGCATAAGTTGGGTGCAGAAGAGATATTTCTGCTAGACGGTAGAAACATTAGACGAAGCGACTTAAGAAACCGAGAACTCATTACCCGAAGAATCGATAGATCATTCCAAAACAAGCATTACTTTAATCTCATTCAATCACGGGTAAGTGAAGAGAACTTCGATTATTGGGAAAATGTAAGGACTTTGACCATTACGAATGGGTCTATATTTGATCCAATTGTGGGGCCACTTACAGGGAATATTAAAAGTGAAGATCCTGGTGAAGAAGTCTTTGGTTTCTTTGAGGTGGTCGGTATTGATACCACAAGACTGTTGATGACTAACAACGACATTCCGGTCTTTTTTCATGATCCATGTAATTTTCAAGGTGATAATATTGTTCCTCTACTGACAGTGCCTTTTGGTTGTTTTCAGTGTCTTATAGATCAAAAATTGATTGACCCGGCCTGTGCATTTTGTTCTGAAGTACCCAATAATGGACCCAGACCTAGTTATTTTTAAATGTCCACTATTAACCAACGTATTGCTGTCCTGATCAAGGACTTTAGAGATTCCGAAAGCGGCTTTGCAAAGCGCATTGAAGTTTCGAGTTCGGTTATGTTCAATATTGTGAATCCCAAAGGGCGAAAGAGTTATCCGAGTGGCCCTGTATTAGAGAAAATTCTGGACTTACAGAAAGAAGGGAAGAGAGTTTCAGCAGAGTGGCTGATGAGAGGCGATGGGGAAATGTATCAGAGTGCGGAAAGCTCTAAATTTACCAACCCTGAGGAGGCACTCGAATACTTGAGAAAGGAGTTCATTCGTTTACGTCAAGGTGATAAATAAGAGAAACTGATAAAAGTCATTGGGCTGACAAGTTTATACTTGATATCTTTGCCCTATAAGTTATAGCTATGAAGAAATTTATGTTTTTGAGTTTTGCCCTGCTAGCATTTGCCTGCAGCCCGCAACAAAAATCAGAAGAGAATACCGCAGAGATTGTCGGTAAGTACGGAGCTGAAATCTCTGAGACGGGAATGATCTCAGTCGATGATATGGTAGCCAAGTTATCAGAGTCAGATTCTATAATGGTAAAAGTGAAAGGCGAGATCACAGCTACTTGTGCCATGAAGGGCTGTTGGATGAATTTGGTGATGCCAAATGGAGAAGAAATGAGAGTTACTTTCAAAGACTATGCATTCTTTGTACCGAAGGAAGGCATGGAAGGTAATGAAGCCCTAATCGAAGGCGTAGTGACAAGAACAGTCACCGATGTTGAAACACTAAGACATTATGCTGAAGATGCAGGAAAGCCGCAGTCTATCATTGACGCGATTACTGAAGCCAAAGAAGAGTTGGCTTTTGAGGCTAGTGGAGTTATTATTTACAAGACTCAAGTCGAAGAACAAACCAGCACCACGGAATAAGAGTGATAAAACCTTAGTAAAAGCCACTCCGATACATCGGGGTGGCTTTTTTTTTGAGGTAGGGTATTTTACATGAACCAGTATTTATTGTCAGCGTATGTCGTGCGCCGGGTTTTTCCATAGCATACGAACAGCGGTCCTACTATTTGTTTCTAAATAGTAAGTTTTGGTCTATGGTGCCCAGACAGAAGGTCTGGGCACTCCCTTTTATGCAACCTTTTGAAGTTTTTTACATCTACTCTTTATAGGACTGTAACCAAATTCACTTTTATCAGTCTACATAAAAAACCCAAAGGTCATGAAAACTCAAAAACTCACTACACGCGCAATGATCACATGCGCATTTTTAATGCTTCTTTCAGTTTCGGCATTCGCCCAGCAAAAAGTAAAGGCTTCCGATATAATGGATGCCTTGAAGAAGGGAGATGAGATTACTTACAAAGATGTTACCATAACGGGTGTACTGGATTTCACCTTTATGGATGAGAAGAAACCAGATTTGCCTAGAAGAAGACGTTGGTGGAGAGATGGTTCTGACAATGAAGTCAAAGAAACGATTACATCTAAAATTTCATTTGTGAATGTCACCTTCGAGGATGATGTGCTGGCTTATTTTCACGATGAAAGATCGGAATACACTTTCACTGCAGATTTTGAGAGAGATGTCACTTTTGAAAACTGCAAGTTCGAAAGAAACGCTATGTTCAAATATTCTGTCTTTGAGCGTTCAGCCAATTTTAAAGAATCTTCTTTCAATGAAGAAACTACTTTCAAGTATGCTGAATTTGAAGATAAGGCTGACTTTTCTAAAACCTTCTTCGATGAAGATGCCATTTTCAAGTATACCAAGTTCAGGGATGGTGCCAACTTCAATGCAGCCAAATTCGATCGATCTTTAGATATGAAGTATACTAAGGTGAGAGGCGATTTGGATATCAAAGGTTTGGACGTACGATGGGACATCATTACCAAATACGCTGAAGTAAATGGCAGAAGCTTTACGCGCTACTTAATGGATAATTAAACTACCCATAAATAGATCGAGGGAGCTCTGATCCCGAAGCTTCGGGACGGAGCTTTTTCTATTTAAGACTATTTGGATTGCTTTATGAAGGCATTGGCCAACATGCGCATCTGAATGCTGTAGGGGATTATCCTTCCCAGAGCCTTGTAAACCTTTGGCATAAAGCCAGGTATCGCAATGGCCTTACCCTGATACATACGTGCCAGTGCATACTCAGCGACCTCTTCAGGCGTTTGTTGGGTCATTTTGGAAGCTTTACCCATTTCCTTGTCACGCTGAATTACATCAGGGTTGGTCAAAACAGCCGCAGGGCAAAGAATCGTCACACCAATATTCGTGGCTTCCAATTCCTTTCTCAAAGACCGAGAAAAGGAATGTACAAAGCGCTTACTGGCTGAATAAATACCTTTGTATGGTATGTCATAGAAAGAAGCCATACTCGCTACATTCAAGACATATGTCTTCGGCAGTCGCTTCATATCTTCCAGGAAGAGATGAGTGAGCATTACCAAAGAAACCATATTTAATTGCATCTGCCCATAATAGAAGCTAGCCTCTCTGCTAAGGAAAGCGCCTGAATTACCCAAGCCTGCATTATTGACCAGTATGTCTACTATGTAGCCATTCTGCTTACACCAATCGTAAATCTCTTGAGGGCTTTCCTTCTGCATCATGTCGGTGCCGAGTGCATCAAATGACTGAGTCGGATATTGCTCCTTTAAGGCTGCGGCCACTTCCTCAAGTTTTGGTTCGGGAAGTGCTACCAATAGGACATTCTGTCCACGGGCAGCGCAGTTTTCGGCTATCGCTTTACCAATACCATTGCTGGCACCGGTGACTAAGGTATAAGTGTTTTGATCAGACATTATTTGCTTTCAGCCATTCGACTGTATTCTCAATTCCTTGTTTTAACGGAGTTACCTGATAGCCAAGTTCGTTTTGAGCCTTCGCACTAGATACACTCCATTTATAGAGATATTTTCTTACCCATCCTGGGGTGATCATTGGTTGCCTTCCAAACTTCTCTGCCATAAATAACTGTAGCTTTCCGAAAGTCAATAATACTCCCAATGGCATTTTATAGAGTTTATACTTCTTGCCGCCAATCTCTGCAATCGTATCGAACAACTCAAAGTAGGTAGCGTCATCACCTCCCAGTAAGTAACGTTCTCCAGCACGACCGTTTTGCATCGCCAAGATGTGTCCATTGATGACGTCATCAACGTAAACATAGTTGCCTGTGCTTAGTCCATCACCAGGAATAAATTTCCATTTGCCTTCAATGTATTGCTTCACCAGTTTGGTTACCGAGTTACTCACGTTCAGCGGCCCTGGCCCATATACTCTTGTGGGGTTTACAATTACTACATGCTGGCCTTTGGATACGTACTCTTTAATTTTGAGTTCCGACTCATATTTGGTGCTCTCGTAATCGGTAAAGAAGTCTACCTGTCTCGGTGTGTCTTCATTGACGGGCCCATCAATGGCGGGTCCGATTACACCTGCAGTTGAGGTGACCACTACTTTAGACACTCCTTGCTTCTTAGCGGCATCAAGTACATTCAATGTACCGTCAATATTCACTGTTTTGAATGTATCATCTTTAGCCCATACACTTGCAAAAGCTGCTAAGTGATAAACTTCATGACAGGCTTTCATGCCATTTTCCAACGCCTCTATAGCGAATAGGTCACCTTCTATAAAGGAAATTCTTTCATGCTTCAGGTCGGTAGCCTTGCTCATGGAGCGAACTAGAGCCACAACCTCATTGCCTTCATTTGCCAATTTCATGGCCAACTTTCTGCCAATAAATCCGGTACTGCCTGTTATGAATATTCGTTTCGACATTAAATCACTTTCATATCTGGGTGATGCCTTAAAGAGAAAAAGAAATTAGATAAGGCTAATGTAATGTGGACGAAGAAAGCCACCCAAATGGTTCCTGTCGTAAGCGTGACTAAGCAAAGAATTATACCCAAGGGTACAGCTCCAATGGTTTCTTCTAAATTTTTTGGTACATGTACCAAGGCATACAAGGCCGCATTAAGAATTATTGCGGGCCATTCTCCCAATAACGGCACTGTAGCAAAGAGCAACAAGCCTCTGAACATGAGTTCGTAACCAAATAGGTAAGCACACCAGGTAAATGCATTAGTTGCTACCATAGGTTTTGTCCATTCCTTTTCTCTAACGTTGGGGTAAAACGCGAGATTTTTAGCCTTCTTGGAATTGAAGAAGTTCATGGGAATGATGATCAGTGCCAAACCGAAAATCCAATACAATGAGATGTCGTGGTTTTTGAAAGCCACACCATAGTCTGATATGTCCTTTCCTAAGACTAAAATCATAATCACAGCAGGGATAATGCCTATCGTCATGGCACCTACATAGCGATGAGACCAAATGGCTCTGGTGTTGCCCTTTGCTTCGCCAAATTTTTGAAGAAAGCTTTGCTTTACCTTCTCAGATATCGAGTAAAAATGATAAATGCTAAAGCCTACTGTGACCAGGGCAATGGCAAGTATAGGTTCTAAAAAATCAGATTTCCAAATGGGGATGTCCATGCAGGCAATTGTGCTATGAATTGGCAAAAATAAAAACATCTGCTGGAATAAGGACGCAAGGCTTTATAAATTACAGTTCAATCCAATGTTATGAAGAAGTTATTATTGAGTCTATCTATCTGTTTGCTGACAACCGCGTTGTATGGCCAGTCCGTAACTGCCGATCAACTGGTCAACCGGACTATTGCTTTTCATGATCCAGATGGCTGGTGGAGTAGGGTGAAAATGGACATGGTGATTGAAATGGAAACACCCAACAGATCTCCCAGACTGAGTAATGTTGTTGTTGATAACATCAAAGGAGGGTTTCATATTTCTGTGCTGAGTAATGAAAGACTATTAGAATGGATGGTTGATGGCAAAGACTCTTGTGACTTTAAAGTAAACTTTGCTAGGCCAACTGCAGAACAAGCAGACTCTCTGAGTCTGACTCCAGACCGTGCGAGAAGGTGGCGCGACTACTATACTTACCTCTATGGCTTGCCTATGAAGCTTAAGGATGAAGGGACGAATATCGATGATAAGGTAATTGAAACGACCTTTATGGGTAAATCAGTACTTTCCTTAAGAGTGACTTATGATGAGTCAGTGGGAAAGGACATATGGTATTTCTATTTCAACCCGAATACCTATGCCATGGTTGGTTACAGGTTCTATCATGATGAAGCAAAAAACGATGGGGAATACATTGTCTTGGATGACATGATCATCGAGCAAGGGATGAGAATACCCAAGAATAGGAGTTGGTTTACGAATGCTGAAGACAAACTGTTAGGAACAGATTACCTCAAGGAGTTTAAAGTTGATAGAGGCTGGTAAAAAGCTATTTCTTCTTCTTACGCTTCAAAGAATTGATAAACTGAGACCAAGCAAAAGGATTCAAGAGCGGGTTTGCGCGTGGTCCTGCACTATTTTGAAGGTTGACAAACTGCTGATTTTGCATAAACCTGTAGTTGGCACTTGGGCTAGCTTGCAAAGGTGTAGATCGAATTAACTCTTGAATCACCTCAGGAGCAAAACTATTGATTACATTCTGTTGATCCTCATTAAGGTTCATTGCCAGTATGGCTTCCTTAAACAATTCTTCGGAAGGAAAGGGATTTACCTCAACTTCACCGAGATCTACAAAGTCTTCCTCCATTGCAAAAATCACTGTCCAGCGATCGCCAACATTGTCAGGAACAACCACTTCTCTATTCTTGAAACCAACAGCACTAATTATAAGCGTATCTCCGGCAAGAAATGCCTTACTAATCCAGCCTTTATAATCTGTGATATCTCCACGACCACTTTTCTTATTGAAGACGTGTACGCCAGGAATGGTCTGCGTACTATCCATATTCATCACAAGACCAGATACCTGAACAATCTTTAAGTCTTCACGATCTTGAGCATTAGCAGCTTTTGGCAAGCATGCTGTAAACACTATTGCCAGCGATAAAATCAGATAATATTTTTTCGTAAGATGCTGCACCAATTGAATATGTAGTAATCTTTTACGGAAAGGAAATCAAATGGATTAGATTAACGATTTGCTTTACGTTACAATGATAACATGCAAAAACCATTTATTGATTGGTGAAATAGATTTATTCTTTTCAAATTAACAATTCTTAACCCATGCGTCTCAAGAATTTTAGCCTCAGTTTTGGCAGTCAAATCTTTAAATCCGTCTCTGATGAGTCTAGGGTAAGAATACTCCATTTGCTCTATCGTAATGATGAGTTGACCATCTCTGATATCGAACATATTCTTGAATTCACGCAAACCAAGACTTCAAGACACATTACATACTTAAAGAATTCAGGCATTGTCAGCGCTAGAAAAGTTGATCAGTGGGTGTTTTATAGCATTCGTGAAGAAGTGGAAGATTTGACCAATAGGATCTTCGAGTTTTTGGTGAAAGATGCCACGCTTCAAAAAGACCAGGAGACCTTTGAAGTACTGAATTCGAACCGAGAGCTGGCCAAAAGCAGACTTCATAATAAAAACCTATTGCGGTAAACTTGGTTACCGCTTTTGGGATAATTCAAAAACCCTACTTCCTTGAGGAACTATAAGCACATTTTCTTTGACCTTGATCATACCCTTTGGGACTATGATGCTAATGCTCGAGAGGCGCTTTATGAACTTTATGAACGCTATGGATTTGGTCAGTTGGGGCTTTTCGAAAAAGAGCTATTGGCGGATACCTTCTTCGAGGTAAATGAAGGCCTGTGGGACCTTTATAATCGGAGTGAGATTCAGAGAAGAGATATTCGAGAAAGAAGGTTTCCAGCGATTTTTCAAAAACTCGATGCTTCATTAGAGCACATGCCCTATAGAATCGAAGAGGAGTATATAGCGTTGGCTCCAACAAAAAACAGAACTTTCGAAGCAGCACATGAGGTTTTAGATTACCTCAATGAAAAATACATGCTTCACATCATCACCAATGGCTTTGATGACATTCAAGCAACCAAGTTGCAGTCGTCTCAGTTAGACCAGTACTTTGATGTAGTGATCACCTCAGAGTCTTCAAAAATGCGAAAGCCTGACCCTAGGATATTTGAACTTGCACTGGACAAAACAGATGCCGCTTTGGAAGAAAGTATTATGATCGGTGATAACCTAAACGCAGACATTGCAGGGGCAGTTAATGTTGGAATGGACCATGTATGGTTTAACCCAAACAAAATATCTACCGATCGTTCAGTTCAGCATGAAATTCAGAACTTAATTGAGCTAAAAAGCATTCTATAAATTCAGTTTCATAACAGTGTTTTGAAACTGTATATTTGCGCAAACTCATTTGATAAAACCATAAATAAGTAAACTATGGCAACCGGATTTTTCAACGTGCCTACCCCTACCAATGAGCCTGTATTGGACTATGCTCCAGGGTCAAGGGAAAGGAAGGAATTACAAGCTGCTTTGGCCGAGGCCAGAGCACAACAAATTGATGTACCTATGTACATCGGTGATCAAGAAGTGACAACTAGCAATAAAGTTGCAATGTCTCCTCCACATGATCATCAGCATATTTTAGGACATTTTAATGAGGGAGATGCTTCGCATGTTGAAAGTGCTATTGATGCAGCCATGGCAGCTAAATCCGCATGGGCTGACTTAAGCTGGGAACATAGAGCTTCAATCTTTTTGAAAGCAGCCGAATTGCTTGCAGGGCCATATAGGGCAAAGATTAATGCTGCAACAATGTTGGGTCAATCAAAAAATGCTTATCAAGCCGAAATAGACGCGGCTTGTGAGTTTATTGATTTCTTAAGATTCAATGTGCAGTATATGACTGAGATTTATGCTCAGCAGCCTAACTCTTCAAAAGGTATTTGGAATCGCGTTGAGCAAAGACCACTGGAGGGATTCGTCTTTGCATTGACTCCTTTCAACTTTACTGCCATCGCGGGTAACCTGCCAACTTCTGCTGCTATGATGGGTAACACCATTGTTTGGAAACCTTCAAACACTCAGATCTATTCTGCTAATGTGTTGATGCAAGTTTTCAAAGAAGCGGGTGTTCCTGATGGTGTAATTAACTTGGTTTATGTTTCAGGACCAGTTGCCGGTGATGTGATCTTCAACCACAAGGATTTCGGTGGTATCCACTTTACAGGTAGCACAGGTGTATTCCAACACATTTGGAAGACTATCGGTGAGAACATTTATAAGTACAGATCTTATCCTCGAATTGTAGGCGAAACTGGAGGTAAGGACTTTATCATGGTCCACAGGTCTTCGGATGCCAAGGAAGTTGCGACAGCAATTTCGAGAGGTGCATTTGAGTACCAAGGACAGAAATGTTCGGCAGCCTCTAGGGCTTACATCCCGTCTAATCTTTGGGAAGATGTAAAGACTTACGTTCAGGCTGATCTGGCTACTTTCAAAATGGGTCCAACCGAAGATTTTACAAACTTTGTCAATGCGGTGATTGATGAAAAGTCATTTGACAACATTGCCAGGTACATTGATAATGCTAAGGCAAGCTCTGATGTGGAGGTTATTGCGGGAGGCAATTATGACAAATCTAAGGGCTACTTCGTTGAGCCGACTGTTTTGTTGACAAAGGATCCTAAATACACAACAATGTGCGAAGAGATCTTCGGTCCTGTAATTACAATCTATGTGTATGATGAGAATGAGTTCGAGTCAACTTTAGCATTGCTTGACGATACCTCTCCGTATGCATTGACGGGTTCGATTTTCGGTAGAGATCGTTACGCTGTAGAATTGGCGACTAAGAGATTAGAGCAGTCTGCGGGTAACTTCTATATCAATGATAAACCGACAGGTGCGGTAGTTGGTCAGCAGCCATTTGGTGGTGCCAGAGGTTCTGGAACTAATGATAAGGCAGGATCAATGATTAACCTTTTGCGTTGGGTGTCACCAAGAACGATCAAGGAGACCTTCGTTCCACCAACAGACTATAGATATCCTTTCTTAGGAGAAGATTAATTGAAAGCCCCGCTAGTCGGGGCTTTTTTTATATTTGAAAATATGGAAGAAAACTTAGCAGCCATAGAATCTTTCTTTCTGGAAGAAGTACCATTAATACTCGAGAAGCTGACGGAAGACAAGCAACCAGTGTGGGGTTTGATGACCCCTCAACATATGCTAGAGCACCTTATAGTCACTTATAAGATGTCTATCGGAAGAATTAAGATTCCGGTGGTTTCCAAAGAAGAGGACTTCCTTCGACTGAAGGCCTACTTGATGAAAGACAGCCCAATGAGGCGCTCAGTTCCTTCTCCGACAGGCAAGAATGAATTGCAGCCTTTAAGGTCGGCCAGTTTGGATGAGGCAAGGGCCAAATTGATCACAGAAACGGAGAGCTTTTTGAGTTATATGAAAGCTAATCCGAATGCTGTAGCCAATCACCCTTACGGTGGGCCGATGACGGCCAATGAATGGCTTTGCTTTCATCGTAAGCATTTCAAGCATCATTTTATCCAGTTTGGTCTGATTCCCGATTATGAGTAAGGCCCATTATGATCGCTTAGAACAGATGTTTCATTCTGCCCCCATTCAGAATATGTTGATTGGAGCCGAAATGAGTGTTGAAGAAAGGAAAGCGATCTACTCTTTAAATATCTCAAAAGACTACTTTCATGCTGCTGAGGCCCTGCATGGGGCCATCTATTTCAAACTCCTTGACGATGCTGCTTACTTTGCTGCTGCCTCTATTGAGTCCACCTACTTTCTATTGACCAAATCATATACTATTCACTTCAAAAGACCAGTAGAAGTAGATCAACTGACTGCGACAGGGGAGGTAGTGTCAGAAAATGAGAAGGAGATTGTCTCGATGTCAAGGATTGTGAATAGTGCTGGAAAGATTGTCGCTGAAGGAGAGGGCCTGTTTGTAAGGAGCAGGAAATTACTAGTGGATCAGGTTGGCTATCGCTAAACCTTCTAATTTTCCATTTAGACTTTCATGTCAACCTCTCAGGTGTGGGGTGTAACTTTTTGCTCGGGAATAAGTCTTTAATAAGAACACTTATCAAATCAAACCACGGTCAAAATGAAAAAACTCATCACAGCATTACTGTTAGTAGCGGTCTGCATATCTGTGCAGGCGCAAAAAAAGGTGAAAGAAAAAGACATTCTTGGAGAATGGGATCTTGTTATAGACATTGATCATGTCAAAGACGAAGTTGAGGAAGAACTAGAAGAGGAAGAGTTCTGGTTAGCCAGAAGCTTCGCAAAAAGCGTGAGCAACTTTGCATTGGATATTGTCGAAAGCATTGATGTCCGTTTCGATTTCAGAGAAGATGGCGAGGTGAAAATCAGCGTTAAGGTCTTCGGAGAAAGAGAAACTGAATGGGCAGAATGGTATATCAATGACGATGGAGAGCTAGTCATCGAAGATGAAGACGATGACAGACGCAGAAGAGGTCGCAGATTTTCAATGGGATACTCTAACGATCACGATGTCTGGCTTCTCGATGATGATAAGCTACAATCATACGACAAGGATCGAAGAGGAAGACTTGAGCGACAAGAAGTTTATCTAAAGAGGAGATAGCTAAATTCACATAGCCCTGATTCAATTTCAGAGCTTGAAACAAAAAGCCCCGATTCATCGGGGTTTTTTGTTTATCCATTAATCAAGTATTTGAGTTTTTCATGTGTCGAATGATTCATCTCTGCGATCTTCTCTAAGTTGTGGTTTTTAAAGAAGTGCTCCCTGATTTCTAGCAGTTCGTCATATGGCCCCCGTGGTGCGATTAGCTTCACAATGATAGGCGTACATTCCAACATCACAAACAACAGGAGTATGAAGATATTGGCTAGATAAATAGCTCGGTTTTCTTCGCCCAATACTCTGAGGGCTTCTAGTTGAGCTGCCATTCCATTCCATGGGTTCCTTTTGATTTGTTCCAGTTCGGTAGTCTTCTGAGACATGAGCGCATTGTACTCAACTTCTTTTGCAGCTATGATTGATCGGTTTTCATTTGATACAAGGTCTAGTTCCTTTTGTGCTTGATCAGCATCGGCTTTCTTGAGTTGGTAGATCGGGCCAGCACTGCGTCTCATGGAGCCACCAGTTCCATCAGCTTCGGCTCTGGCCGCAGCTGCCAATTGGTTTCGAGTAATTGTTTTATCGGCAATCTCCCCTTTGAGAGTGCTTATTTGGTTCTGTAAGGCATTGCTCTCTGTAGTGTATCGCTTCTCTATTTCGGAGATTTCATTCTGATAAATCTGTTCTTCCAGTACTACAAGCTTACGATCAATTTCTTTAGAGAATATGCGCAATTCAAGGGGCTTAGAAATGACAATGGCTAGCATAACGGCCAACAGCATTCTAGGTGATGCGATAATGATTTCCTTGAACCAGCCACCTTGCTTCTTTCGCATGGTTGACACAATAAAGCGATCTAGGTTGAAAATGATTGTTCCCCATACTAAACCGAAGACGGCTGCCCAATAAGGATTTTCAAAGACTGTGAAGAAGGCATAGCCACCGGAAAGGGCGGCCAGTATTCCTGTAAAAAAAACTGCCGCACCCATACCGGTATACTTTGAAGCATCCGTAGGGCAGCGTTTTAGTAGTGAGATGTTGGCTCCAGAACAGAACCAGAAAAATTCTTTGAGTGACTGCATGACATTTTGAGTTTATCCGCCCTTGGCGGGTTGAGCCTTTGGGCGATACCCCATATGACAGAAGCCAGGTGGAATATGTTACAAAGGTTGTGGTAGTGGGTAGAACGAGACCAATATCAATATGTTGTGTAGGATAGTACCTTTTTATACATAGTACCAATATCTGGCCTTAAACGGGCTCTAACCGGTTAGGAAATTACAATCCGTACTGATCGATGAGATAGATAATTGATGCCATGGCTGCAGCGCCTAATTCCAGCTCTCGTTGGTTCACAACTTCGAAGTTATCGATGCCTGTGTGGTGGTATTTGAAATAGCGTTGACTATCTGGTAGGTAGCCTATTGTCGGGACATCTTGTGTTCTTAAGGGGCTGATATCGGCACCGCCACCGCCTCTTTTGAATTGATGAATGTTGTATGGCTCAAAGAGAGGTTTCCAGCTTAATAGCTTATCCTGTTGGGCTTTTGTGCCAGAAATGCCAAAGCCGATAGGTAGAAAACCTCCTCTGTCAGACTCCATGGCCGCAATGTGATGCTCATTCTTTTCAGCAGCAATGGCTGCATACTTGCGTCCTCCCATCAAGCCATTCTCTTCGTTCATGAACATCACTGCTCGAATGGTCCTTTTAGGTTGGTAATTCATGGCTTTCATAATACGAAGCACCTCTATCGATTGTACACAGCCTGCACCATCGTCATGAGCTCCTTCAGCCAAGTCCCATGAATCGAGATGTCCTCCAACTGCTATTATTTCTTCTGGCTTTTCAGAACCTCTGATTTCACCCACTACATTATAAGAGAGTACATCGGGTAACATCTCGCAATGCGTCTCAAAATAGAATTTTAGGTCTGTATCGTCTTTGAGTAGTCCACTAAGCATGTCCGCATCATTGGTGCTAATGGCAACAGCGGGTATTTTCGGGATATTAAGTCCATATCTCGTGCCTCCAGTATGGGGCACGTCATCGCTAAAAGAGCTAAGCGACCTTACTAAAACTCCAATAGCTCCATACTTGGCGGCTTCTGAAGGGCCGGCTCCTCTTTGGTTGGAAGCTCCACTATAAGCTGAGAAGGTGTCCATCAATTTAGCATCCATTGGACGGTTAAAGAAGACAATCTTTCCTTGTATTTGAGCTTTTCCGAGTTTGGCTAGCTCCTGAAAGTCCTGCACCTCAATGATGTTTCCCAATACACCGGCAGCACCAGAACCGACTGAATTTCCTAAGGCCACTACATTTACATTGACAGCTCCAAGTTTCTTTGAGTTGACTATGCGACCAACTTCCTTTTTACCCCTAACCCAATGAGGCACCATAACCGGCTGTAAGTAAACGGTATCAAAGCCATAAGCAATCATTTGCTGTCTGCTCCACTCCACAGCGGCAGCAGCCTGAGGCGATCCGCTCAAACGTCCGCCAATGTTTTTGGTGAGGTGCCTCAGCATTTCATAACTCTCACCCTTTTCTAAAGCTTCATCAAAGATTTTTCGAATTTGAATTTCATCCTGATCGGTTTGAGCCAAAGATGAAAATGCTGTCACAGCGACAAGAAGAAAGGAGAGTAAATACTTCATGACTTTATATTTTATACCGTCAAAGACCGACTAATCGATCAATTCTGCTTTCTGCAGAATGTACATCAATTTCATTGGGTCATCAGGGTTGATGTTCAAAGTGCCTTTGACCTTAATTCTTTTTTCGGTGAATTTGATATTCTTTTCTGAGAAGACTTCTACCACAGTTTCTGGGCCTGCACCACCACAGAAGAAACAGTTGGCAAAGGGAAGTGCCGAGAGCACAAAGTAGTTTTCACCACGAAGCTCGTCTAATGGAATCATCCATCCCTCTAAGGTAATTTCCTTGCCATTTAAGGCTTTTACATCATCGCTGAAGGTCGGGAAGTCTATTTCATAGTTCAGCACTTCGTCAAATCGTTTTTCAATTTGAACCTTGGACAGGACATTCCATGTGCTTTTGTTTTGAGCAAAAGAGGCAGCGCTTGCTGATAGAATAATGATTATGGTCAGAAAGTGTTTCAGAGCTATTTGATCAAATCTAAAATCCTGTTGAACCTGATATTTTGGAAGAAGCCAGTATTAGGGTCAGTTCGATCCATCGACCAGAAAATAAACAATGGCTTGCCTACAATATGATCATAAGGAACAAGGCCCCATGTTCTAGAATCAGCCGAGTTATGGCGATTGTCACCAATCATGAAATAGTAACCCTGCTTGAAAGTATAAGTCTCAATTTTTTCTCCCTCAATAAATACTTCTTCCCCTCTAATTTCTACATCATCATTGTGTTCATAGAATTGAATCGCACGCCCATATAAATCTATGTTTCTTGGTGTTAATTCTATTTCCATGCCTTTCGAAGGCATTTTTAGAGGGCCAAAATTGTCAATCGTCCAGTCAAACCTTGTATTGATTGAATTAGAGAAGTTACTACTCCCGTCATAGTTAGTGGAAATTGGATAGACGGGAGGTCCAGAGCCTTTAGGATGAAATATCTCTTCTACACTTTCTATAAAATTATACTCCGCCAGCTTATCCGCCTTTTCTCGGGTGGTGTGAAATTCAAAACCGATTTTACCATTATAGCTGTTATTTGGTAAAGCGTTAGTTGCGTAAGTATCAAAAGGATTCTTATCTGTGTAATCAGTAATTCCAATCTCTCTTAAATACCTTTGATGCACACCTTTAGGAGTCTCAGCCAAATAACTTGTCAACATACCAGGGGTATTTTCGGCAGGCTCTCCATTAACATAAACCTGTTTATTTCTTACTTCGAAAACATCACCTGGTGTCGCCATACATCTCTTTACATAAAAAGTTTTTATGTCTAAGGGGTATTGAGTGTCCGGTGGATAATTAAAAACAACAGGTTCACCTACGCGAGGGTCTCTTAAACCAGGAAGCCTAAAACTCGGTGCTTGAATAATATCGCTATAAGAAGGAATATCGGTACCCCAGAACTTTTGATGTGCTAGTGGAAATTGAATCAAAGTGGTTGGAGTCCTAGGTCCAAAATGTACTTTACTCACAAAGAGGTGATCACCGATCAGCATGGAGTTTTCCATTGAACCTGTAGGTATAGCATAAGCTTCAATGAACAAACCGCGGATAATGGTTACAGCGATCAGCGCAAATAGAATATCATTAGCTAACTCTCTGAAGAAACTCCTCTTGACTTTCGGTTGTTTTTCGGCTTTCTTTTTTCGCTTTAAGAAGTCGAGCATAAATAGATTTTTAGGCTTTACGTAAGCAGTAAAGGTATTATTAATTTGTCAAAAAACTGATGTGTAAAAGCTTTATAGATGATTTGATAACGGATAAAACATTTCACAGGTTTTCGGAATTCTATACGATCGGTTTTATTAATTAGGATACCTTCCGTTAATTAGATTTTCAATCGCAATCTCATGATCAGTATTGATGGTTTAAGTTTCGGGTATTCCGATCAAAAAGTGCTTTCAATCCCGCAGATGGAGGTAAAGGAGGCTGAACACCTGCTGATTCTAGGTAATTCCGGAAGCGGAAAAACCACCTTGCTCCATATTCTTGGAGGGCTACTTCAACCTAAGGAAGGGAAAGTGGTAATAGGAAATACAGATTTATATAGCCTTTCTGGTCATCAAAGAGATAAGTACCGCGGACAGAATATCGGACTCGTATTTCAAAAAGCTCACCTGATCAGTGCTTTGTCCGTGGGAGATAACTTACTACTAGCCCAGTACTTTTCTGGAACAGCTCAAGACAAGGGAAGGGTTTACGAAGTACTGGAAGAACTTAATTTAGGTCACAAAGCTGAAAAGAAGGTCAGGTCATTGAGTCAGGGAGAACAGCAACGGGTGACGATAGCTCGTGCATTGCTTAATAGACCAAGACTAATTTTAGCCGATGAACCAACGGCAAGTCTGGATGATGATAATGCAAAGAAAGTAATTGAGCTTCTGAAATGTCAGGCAGAAAAGTATCAGGCATCACTCTTGATTGCTACACACGACCAACGTGTAAAAGAACAATTCGAACTTCAACTTAACCTCAGCGCATCATGAATCTGATATCCTTAAGTTGGAATTACATAAAGAGCAAGCCACTCAACACTGCACTAAATGTGCTTTTGATGAGCTTAGGTGTGGCGATCATTTTGGTACTCATTCTGCTGAGCTCGCAATTGGAAGAGAATCTTGCAAAGAATAAAAGAGGTATCGATTTGGTAGTTGGCGCCAAGGGCAGTCCCTTGCAACTCATTCTAGCCAATGTTTACCATATTGATTTTCCCACCGGAAATGTAAAGCTGGACGAAGCCAAAGCGATTACGCGGAATCGACTGGTCAAGTCGGCCATTCCTCTGGCTTTGGGAGATAACTATGGAGGGTTTCGAATTGTCGGTACCAATCATGATTACATTAAACTTTATCAGGGTGAGATTAGCTCAGGAGAACTCTGGAGTTATAACCTGGATGTTGTTCTCGGTGCCAATGCAGCTGCGCGACTGCAGCTGAGTGTTGGTGATGAGTTTTTTGGGGCACATGGATTGTCTGTGACAGACCTTGAACATGACGAAAGAAAGTATCATGTTATTGGAATACTCGAGCAAAATGGGAGTGTCTTAGATAACCTCATTTTAACCAATATCGAGAGCGTTTGGGCTGTGCATGATCATGACGAAGAAGAGCATGAAGGAGAGGAACATGAAGCAAAAGAATTAGGGTCGGCATTCGAGACTGGTTTTCCTGAGGGTGACGAGGAGGATGAAATAACCTCAATGCTTATTCAATACCGCTCTCCGATGGGGGCTGTGCAAATGCCAAGGATGATCAACGCCAATACCAATATGCAGGCTGCTTCACCCGCTTTTGAAACTCAGAGACTTTTTTCATTGCTGGGTATAGGTGTAGACATGCTGAGAAGTTTTGCTTACATAATCATAATCATTGCTGGGCTGAGTGTATTCATATCTATGTACAATGCCCTAAAGGACAGAAAGTACGACCTGGCCATTATGAGGTCTCTTGGTGCATCGAGGGGTAAATTATTTGTACATGTGATTATTGAAGGAGTTATTATTACCACTTTAGGTGGAATATTGGGAATTATTTTGGGGCATGGCCTCATGGAAATGCTAGCCCGTTCTTACGAAAAGTCAGAAGAAGTGGGAGTGACTGGATTGGTTTTTGTGAACCAAGAACTGTATGTATTGTTGATTAGTTTAGCTGTTGGATTGATCGCTTCGCTCATTCCTGCGTTTAATGCGTATAAGACTGATATATCGAAGGTTTTGGCCGAAGAGTAAATTGAAAAAATGATGAGGAAACTATTTGTATTGATCGTTGTATTGGGATTTGGCTTTTCAGCTTTGGCACAAGATGTCAAAATGAAAGGAGCTAAACTCTGGAAAACCCTGGCAGATGTCAGTTATGACATTCAAAAAGATGAGTATGGTGATGTTTTTGTCCCTGTCTTTGGGAAGGATATTAAAGGTATTGCTGACCAAATCGTTGAAGTCGATGGCTTTATCATTCCCTTTGATGGTATGTTCAAACCAACCGAATTAATTCTTTCCTCACTACCGATCAGTGAGTGTTTTTTCTGTGGTTCAGGCGGACCAGAAACGGTCATGGAAATCTCGATGAAAGAAAAGATCAAATACACAACCAAGCGTGTCAAAATCCGTGGTAAGCTTAAGCTGAACGCCAAAAACCCAGACAAACTAATGTACCAATTAGTAGAGGGAGTTTTTGTTGGCTTAGCAGATGATAGCTATTAGATTTGCCGAAAATTGAGGTGAAATGAAGAAGTTTTTTGGATTCTTGTTAGTCGCATTTTTTACACTCTCTTGTGGAGGAGGCTTTGATGCAAAAGTGGAAGAGGGAAAAATCTTGGATGTCCATGATGAAGTAATGCCCAAACTAGGGGAGGTGATGAACCTTAAAAGGCAAGTGCTGGCTAAGGCAACCGATCTAGCCGAGAGCAATCCCGAAGATGAGGCACTAGAAGGTTTAAGAAGTCTTGCGGAAGAGCTGGATGAGGCCAGAAAAGGCATGATGACCTGGATGAATGATTGGGCGAAAACCAAAACGCCTCATACGTCTGGTCAATCTACTGAAGAAGAGCAGAAAGCCTTCTTTCAGACTGAAATGGATCGTGTTACAAAGGTCAAGGATGATATCAATTCATCTATCGCAGCAGCAAAAGCAATGTTGAAATAGCCTATTGGTTAGGAACAACGTTCTCTACCGCTTCAAGCGTTATTGGCTCTGCTTTGTTTCCCCAAGCATTTGAAATATAAATAAGAAGCTCCTGAATTTCCAGTGAAGTCAAATCCGGATTGGCAGGCATAGGTTGATTATAGTCAATGCTATTCACTTTTATAGGGCCTTTGAGGCCATATTTGATAGTGCGAGCGGATCCTGCAACATCATTTAGAAGGTAATCAGAATCTTTCAAGGGGGGGATCAAAGTGCCCAAGCCTTCACCATTTTCCATATGGCAGTTTTGACAATATCTGGTGTAAAGTTGTTTGCCATTAGAGAACTGTTGCAAGCCTTTGGTGTCTAACCTTGAGTGAACATCTTCATTATCACTCTTTGTGCCAGATCCACAACCCATAAAAATGAATGTGATAAGCAAGACCAATGACTCCCATTTTTTAATCTTCATATTCTGCCAAAAGCTTAGGAATGTCGTTCATCAATGCGTCCACTTCAAAGGGCTTTGTGCCATCATATAGTCCCCTAATCCGCTTTTCCTTATCTATTAGGATAAAGGCCCCACTATGGATAAAACCACCCGGTGCATCGGCATCTTCCCCAACAGGTACAAGGTAGCCCTCGGCACTTCCAATGCGATAGATTTCATCCTGATCTCCGGTTACAAATTTCCAAACCTTACTATCCGAAACCCCGAGGCGCATTGAGAAATCTTTCAAGTAAGCGACAGTATCATGTGCCGGGTCTATGGTATGGGAAAGAATTCCAAATTCCGAATTGTCTTTAAACTTGTCATAAACCCTCAGCATTTGCTGCTTCATAATAGGGCAAATGGTGGGGCAGGTGCCGAAAAAGAAATCGGCAACATAAACTTTCCCTTCAAAGGATGCGAGCGTTACTTCAAGACTGTCTTGGTCATAAAATGAAAACTCCGGAATGGTATGGTAAATGGTGTCCAATTTTCCATCAACCTCTTTGAACTCTTGTCTTCCTAGAATTGGAAGTTTTTGTGCTCCTTTATTACCGTTGCAAGACCAGGTTACAGCGAGTATCAGTGTAACACATAGAAGTGTGATTCCTTTTTTTTGCATTGCTTTTAAGCCTTTGTTCTAAGCCTTTTATAAGTACGAATTCCGATCATCAGGGCGATAGCCACAAGCATAAAACCGAGTGTGCCTTTGATCCAGTTAATCTCATTTTTTAATACGATAATGAAGACGACAGAGATGAGTATTAATGTGGATATTTCATTCCAAATCCGCAGTTGGGTTGAGCTATATCGTTGTTCATCATTTTGAAGCTGTGAATACAGTTTTTGACACAGGAAGTGGTAGATGTACAGCAGGGCGACAAAAGTCAGTTTGATGTGCATAAATGGGAGCTCAAGCATCGCGGGATATTGGTAGACCATGATACTTCCCAAAATGAGGGTAATGATTGCCGATGGCCAAGTAATAATGTACCACAGGCGCTTGGACATAATTTTTAATTGATCACCAAGAATGGTCCTGTCCGGTTCAGGTTTGTCTAGCGCCTCTCTTTGATAAATGAATAGTCTGACAATGTAGAAAAGCCCAGCAAACCAGGTAACAATAAAGATGATATGGAGAGATTTGATATAAAGATCAGCCATGGCTTTGCTAAAGCAAAGGTAATCATGAATCAGTTATCAGTTAACTAGAAACCAGTATTTCTGTTAGAACTACTGATGACTGATTTCCGATCCACGGATAACCGATTAACTAATCAAAAGGCCCCGACTTTTTCTCTAGTACGTTCAAGGTATCTCCAACTCTGATCACTCCTTCATTACTCGGGATGAAGTTCTCTCCGAATAAGATCTTATTACCAGTTTTTCGATAGGTAGAAAGAGTTTTTAATGGTTCTTTCCCTTTTTGAGCAGTATCTACATCAATGGTGGTCATCACACATCGTACACAAGGCTTTACACCATACATTTCAACATCACCAACAGTAATCTTCCTGAGTCTGTCTTCTTCATGTACCTCGCCCCCCGAGACTATCACATTGGCCCTAAACCTATTCATGGGAACATGCTCAGTGCTCTTACTATTAAGAAAAGCCAAGGATTCCTCACTGATAATGAGCACAGGGTAGCCATCGGCAAAACTCACCTTATCAGTTTCCTCAATCGCATAGCGTTGATCAGCCTGTCGAACGCTGTCATCATGCATATATAGGAGGCGTACTTTTTTGTCAATAATTTCACTAAACCAGGCGTCAACTTTAGCATCTACTGGTTTGGCCGGGCACGTATCATCCCAAACGGTAACTGAAACTGGAGTACTGTCGGGCTCTGACATGTTGAAACTTACGGCTTCAATGGGCTTCGTCTTATGGCGAATCGTCATGATGTCTCCATTGATTTCAGGTTGAAGCAGCGCCATTTCAGGATAATCACGTTGATGCACAAACATTCCATTTTCATCAGCCAAGACCCACCTTCGATCGTATTGTAGGCCACGTGTTTCTACTTTGGATTGGTCTAGCTGAATTCCAGCAATAGACTTGATGGGATATATCCAGAGATCGGTAATCTTGAGTGTTGACATTCCTGATGATTTAGTACTCTAAAATAAGAAGTACTAATCACTTATCTCCAATATTGATATCTACTTACGCGATTCAGCTTGAGATTGTAGCCGTACCAGGTAGTTTGGGTTTGAAGTAGATTAGGATACTCTTTATTGAAGGTATAGGTATTGACCTTACCTTCCTCCAAAGTTGTTTTCACCTGCCACACACTATCCCGATCGCTGACAGAGAATTGGGCATTGTAGATTTTCGGTTGACGGGTTTTTGTGTTGATTTGGCTATCGACTACCTTTTTTGTGAATTCTAGCCCATCCTCAAATTTTGTGGCTCTGAGAAGGTAGGAGAGTTGGTCTTCCCAAATTAGATCCGTGCCCTCAATACTCATTTGCCCATCCCCGTAACCATCAAAATAGCTATTGTAATCATACGCATAGCCACCTGAAATCAATTCGAACTGCTTGAAAGTATTGCCACACCATTCTTGACCAGTGTGGGTCATTTTATGCAACTGTTCTGGTTGCTCCCTTTTAAAGAAAAGACTTGTCAGGTAATGGTAAGGGTAGTTTTCGGTCTCAAACCTGCCGAACTTATTAACTTTCATAACACTGAATAGATCATCACGCTGATAGTCATTCGTCTTTACATTAAAGTCTTTATTAAACTCTTCTTTGACGGTTATATAGGCATTATCAAACCGTCTGACTTTACCATACACGATCATTTCGGCATCATAATGTGCCACTTCGGCTTGACCATCTTCCCATATTTTGTTCATAGCCCAGTCATGATTGAAGACATCACTGGCAGGGTAGTCTATTGAATCCTCTGTTGGTTGTTCACAGCCATAAAGGGCAACTATGAGAATTAGCAATGTGGTAATGATGTGCTTTTTCATAAGCTTGTATTTATGAGTCAATGCATGACTGTCTTTGCCCAGGGGCCCAGATCGTCTTCTGTATCCACGTCATTGAGGGTTTCTAACACCTGATAGTTTAGGTCTAGTGCCTCAAAGTCTTTTATAGTATCGGAACCAACAGTTTCGGTACTCCACACCTTTTGTTCAAATAACTCAGGAAAATACCGAGACATGCCTATGGTGTAATACCCACCATCAGCCGCGGGGCCGATAATAGTATCTCTGAACTTGAGCGATTCAAAGGCTTGTTCCAGATGGTTCTGGGTCATGTCATAACAGTCACTTCCAATAATGCAGACCCTCTGGTATCCGTCTTGAAAGGCCTTATTGAATGCTGTGGTTATCTTGATACCTAAGTCTCCAGTACTTTGCACGGCTTTCGCATATGTGGTGTTGTCCCAAAGATCAGATTCATCTACATAATCCGAATAATACACCACCTTATCGACATCAAGATCCGCTGTCTCTAATCGCGTCTTTTCTAAAAGCAATTTGTATACTTCCAAAGCCTTGACATCGCCTATAGTGGCTGCCAATCTGGTTTTGGCTTTGCCAAGAATAGGGTTCTTAACAAAAATGATAAGTAAGTCAGCTTTCATTTTAATAGACTGGTGTTCCTCCTCGCAGCAGAGCACTGAAGTACTGTGCGTATACGTGAACGCTGTCGGTTAGATTATCTCTTGAGTTTACCAATGGCAACTCCGCATTTGACCACCCAATGAGGCCATCTTGCAATTCTACGACTTGATTAAAGCCTTCCTCTTCAAGAATCTTCGCGAGTTGGTTGCTTCTCAATCCTACTGTACAATATACCATCACAGGCTCATTTGCATTCAAACCTTCAAGCAGTCCTTCTTCATAGCGAATGGCTCCCTCCAAATGACTTACATCGTATTCGCTTTCATCTCTAACATCCAAAATTGTAAAATCGGTTGTTGAAATCATTCGAAAGGCTTCCTCGGCATCCACACGTTCTACATTTGAACTACTGAAAAATGTAAAAGCACCCCTTTGGTATACCTGATAGCATACAAGCGATAGGAGAACTATGACTCCGGGGACGATGAACTTTAAGTGTGACATTAGTTTAAGGATTCAAATAAACTACTTCTTTTTCATTCAATTGTTTTCCGAATCTTAGAATTCCATCTATTCTCTTGAAATGAAGCTTAAATGACATTTGATTTTATTATTACCTTGCCAACTTGAGATGAAGCGTAAAAAACTCACAATAGAAGAGCTTATAGCAGGTGTTTTGGTAGGCGATCGCCTTGTGCTAAGTAGGGCAATAACCCTCTGTGAAAGCCAAAAGGCAGAAGATATTATCGCTTCGGAGAAGCTGTTGAAAGCCATACTACCAAAAACGGGGAACTCCATGCGGATAGGCATTACGGGCGTTCCAGGTGTGGGTAAAAGTACTTTCATTGAATCGTTCGGAACACTTTTGACCACACAAGGTAAAAAGCTGGCCGTACTCACCGTTGACCCCAGTAGTCAGAAAACGAAGGGTAGCATTTTAGGCGACAAAACACGGATGGAGGAGCTGGCGCGAAATCCGATGGCCTTTATTCGACCTTCGGCCTCAGGCAGTGCTTTAGGTGGTGTGAGTAGTAAGACAAGAGAGGCAATGTTACTCTGTGAAGCGGCAGGCTTTGATATCATTTTCATCGAAACGGTAGGAGTTGGACAGTCTGAGACGCTGGTGCATGGCATGGTAGATTTCTTTTTGTTGCTGATGCTGGCCGGAGCTGGCGATGAGCTTCAAGGAATCAAGAAGGGAATTATGGAAATGGCCGATGCTGTGGTGATCAATAAGGCGGACGGTGAAAATCAAAAGGCAGCAAACCGAGCAAAGGCTGAATACCAAAGTGCACTTCACCTTTTTCCAATAGACGAGTCAGGTTGGCTACCACAAGTTAAGACCTGCTCAGCATTGGAGAACATTGGCCTTGATGAGATTTGGGAAATGATTGTTAAACATCAAATATCCATGCAAACCAATGGCTTCTGGACTGAAAACAGGAAGCGACAGCAGGTAGATTGGTTCAAGGAAAGTGTGAATGAAATGCTTGGACAAGCTTTCTATCATGATGCAAAAATCGCTAAGGTACTACCTACAATTCTCAAGCAAGTTGAAAGCGGTGAACTACCTGCGATGAGCGCAGCTTACAACCTGATTCAAAAGTTTTTGGATAAATAGAAGTGGCTTTAAATAAAGTTCCCCTGCCCTTCAAGGTATAGACCTCTCGAAGCAAGGGATATAATCGGTCATGATTATATTCAGATAAATTGATTAACCTTTTCTCACGCTCGAAGCGCCTGATGTGTCGCTGTTCACTGAAGCGCCACCTTTGTATCTCACACTAGAAGCGCCCGATGCTCGTACATCAAGATCACCACTAACATATACATTTACTGAACATGCACCACCCACACGGATGTCGGTATCGGTTGTTTCAAAATCATAAGCTCTATAAATAGATGACCCGCTCATTCTGATATTCTGCGTCTTAGCAGAACCTTCTATGTTAACAACGCTTGCTCCTGAGGCTTCGAAAGACAAGTCATCAGCTTCAAGCTCTAACTTTACTACCGATGCACCTGACAAATGAAGTTCCATGTCGTCAGTCTTAATAACATCCAAAGTACGCAGGCTTACAGCACCACTTACATGTATTTTGTTCAATGACTTTACCGTGATATATGCCTTAGGAGACTCACGCATTCTGCGATTCTTTCGGCTGTTTTCTAAGCCAATGATCAACATACTGCCTCTTACTTCCGCGATCAAATCACTTCTAAACTGATCTTCGATTTCAATCTCCAATGATACCTCATTACCTACGCTGATTTCTACAGCAAAGGCCGAGCTAACACTTAGTCCACTAAAGTCTCTTACATTGATTTTCTCACGATCCTGAGCAAAAGCGAAGGTTGAAAATGTCAACATCGCAAATGCTAAAAGGCCAAAACGTAAAGACTTCATTTTTAAATTCTTCATTACTCTAATGATTATTTGCTTTAAAGATAATGTCGATCCTTAAAGGTTGCATGTCAGATACAAATTCTTTTGCCTATTGGAGTCACATTCGACTCAGCTTTCAGTAAATTAAAAAGGCTAATATTTCTTTCTGTCTCTGATACGACATCGGCAGAGAACCAAAAGTTACATTTTATGTATTATTAGATTCGTCATGCAACACATTGTAATCATAGGAAATGGAATTTCCGGAATCACTACCGCGAGACATATCAGAAAGAAGAGCGACCATAGAATAACGGTCATCTCTGCTGAAACTGATCATTTTTACTCGCGAACAGCCCTCATGTATATTTATATGGGGCATATGAAATATGAACATACTAAGCCATATGAAGATTGGTTTTGGGAAAAAAACCGAATCGATCTGAAAAGAGCTTATGTTGAAAAGGTAGATACTGATAAGAAGGCACTCACCTTTGCCGATGGTTGTACTATGGACTACGATAAACTTGTATTAGCCGCAGGTTCTAAGTCCAATAAATTTGGTTGGCCAGGTCAAGACTTAAAGGCCGTTCAAGGGCTTTATAACTATCAAGACCTTGAATCAATGGAGGAATATACAAAGAGTATTTCCAGAGCCGTGATTGTAGGGGGTGGACTGATAGGTATAGAAATGGCTGAGATGCTATTAAGCAGAAATATCCCTGTGACTTTCCTAGTAAGAGAAAACAGTTTCTGGAATAACGTGCTGCCCGATGGCGAATCTGAAATGATCAACCGCCATATCAAAGAGCATCATGTAGATCTGAGACTTGGTACAGGCCTGAAGGAGATACTCTCTGATGAAAATGGACGAGCTAGAGCAGTAATAACCGATCAAGGTGAAGAGATTGCCTGTCAATTCGTAGGGCTTACTGCCGGAGTTTCTCCGAACATAGGCTTTCTGGAGGGTTCTGGTATCGAAACCAACCGTGGTATAATGGTTGACCCATATTTGGAAACCAATGTCAAAGATGTTTACGCTGCTGGCGACTGTGCTGAATTCAGAGAAACGAATGGTGAGCGTAGAAACCTTGAGCAAGTTTGGTACACTGGAAGAATGATGGGAGAGGCTTTGGCAGAGACCATTTGCAATACACCGACTAAATATGACCCAGGGCATTGGTTTAATTCAGCAAAGTTCTTCGATATAGAATACCAGACCTATGGATGGGTTTGGGCTAAGCCGAAGGATAATGAAAATGACTTCTATTGGGAACATGAGGGAGGTAAAATATGCCTGAGGTTGCGTTGGGATAAATCTAACGACAAACTTTTGGGCGTGAATAACTTTGGCTTCCGCCTGAGACATCATGCTTTTGACAAGTGGTTCAAAGAAGGTAGGACTGTACAATATGTACTAGAGCACCTCAGAGATGCCAACTTTGATCCTGAACTCTATAAAACGCATGAGCAGGATATCATCAATCAGTTCAATGCCGAGAATGGTAGCAACATCAGCTTAAAAAAGAAGAGCTGGAAGCGTATTTTACAATTAGTCTCAAATTAGAATATCAATAAATTATGTCATCAGTAGATCCAAGTTTATCTATCGCTAACCCAGAGCCGAAGGACACCGATGTGATCCAGAAGGCAGGTTTGGCACTTGCTGGTTTGGGAGTATTAGTTCTTTTTCTCTCATGGGGAAATGTTGCGATTCCAGCCTCAATTGGACTTCCAGTTGCCCTATTGGGTATTTTGGTAGGAACAGTCATTTACTCCGCACGCTTGTACCTCAATCAGCCAGAAGGGATTAAAAACAATGGCGTTTGGTTTAAAAGTTTAACGAGTCGCGGTGTTTTGGGCTGGGTAGCCGGCATCATACTCACTGGTTTTTATGTGATCCTCTATTGGTATCCAGAATATATCGGTTTCAAAGCAGGCGGAAACGAAGGTATGGTAGCCTTGTTTGACCCCTTGAGCATGTTTTTCAAAGGAACGCCAGCAAGTCAATGGTTTGTTTATGGAACGCTCTACACACTTTGTATCACGGCTCTAGGGATTAAATTCTTATTTAAATACCGACATAACCGCTATCAGTTTATCAGAACACTAGTGGTAATCGCCAGTCAGTTGTTCTTAGCCTACCTGATACCAGAGATCTTAGCAGGTCTTAACTACAATGATGTTACTACCTCAAGTGGTGAATACTTGGGCTATTTCAATACAGACTTGAAAAACACCTGGCCTTTAGATTATGATTTCTTTTACGATTGGCAATTGAATGCCTTTCAACAAGAGGCATATCAACCTGTGGGTACTCTATACCTAATCGTTGGAATAGCAATGTTTTTAGTCGTGACACCAATCATTACTTACTACGTAGGTAAGAGATGGTATTGCTCATGGGTTTGTGGTTGTGGAGGTTTGGCAGAAACTGCTGGCGATCCTTTCCGTCACTTGTCTTCTAAAAAATTGAGTGCTTGGAAGCTAGAAAGATGGTTGATCCATGGTGTAATGGTTTTCGTTTTCGTGATGACCGCTGCGACCATTTATGGCTACTTCTGGAATACAGGAGAGGTCTTCGGGTTAAACATCTACAATAACTTCCAAAAACCTTATGGCTTCCTAATTGGAGCAACGTTCTCAGGTGTCATCGGAGTAGGCTTTTATCCAATGCTTGGAAATCGTGTTTGGTGTCGTTTTGGTTGCCCAATGGCAGGCTATATGGGTATCATTCAGCGTTTCAAGTCAAGGTTCAGAATTACCACTAATGGAGGCCAATGTATCTCATGCGGTAATTGTTCTACTTACTGCGAGCAAGGAATTGATGTTAGAGCCTATGCTCAAAAAGGCCAGAACATCGTTCGTGCAAGTTGTGTTGGCTGTGGTATTTGTTCTGCAGTTTGCCCAAGAGGTGTACTTAAATTAGAGAACGGTCCTGAAGAAGGAAGAACAGATTTACCACCAATCATTATCGGTAACGAAAGCATCAAGGTGAGTAACTAGTGCCGAGTATTGCGTAGTACGTATTGGGTACCTAGTACCTAGTATTTAGACAATAGATTTTAGAGGAGGTTGCCACTTCAAGGGTAACCTCTTTTTTATTCCGAGTTTACCGAGGAATCTGTATAGTAAATTAAGTATGCTCTTTTGTATAAGATGCTTCGGAAAGCTCAGCAAAAGAAAGGACTGGTAAACGCTTGATACTAACCTTCAAGCCTAACTACGCAATACTCGATACGTACTACGTACTACGAATTACGCCTTACTCCTCATCCATCGCCAAAACCTCTCTCACCTGGCCCAAGTGATGCTTCAGGTGTACCACATAGTCCTGCATAAAGTAGTCAAGGGTAGTAGCTTCATTTTCTTGAATTGTGTAGAAAGCGATTTGATGAAGGTTATGAGCTGTGCGCTCTTTGTTCCTTACACTATCAGGTGTTTGATTCATCACATGAGCAATGTGGAGATTAAACTGACGCCAAAGAATAAGTAAATCATGCCAATTGACAGCCTGATAGTTTTGCGAAGTAACCCATTCATCTTGCTTGTAACCCGTGCCGATTAACTCATCTGAATCCTGCGCCCGAACAAAACGACCATGGTTATTAGAGGCAGAGTCAATCAGGTGGCCAATGATCTCTTTTGCAGACCACTTGCCCGGGGCAGGGCGCTTTTCTGCATCACTTTCCTCTACGGTAATCAATTGTTCAAAAGCCGCGAGAACGACTTCTTTCAGGTTATAATCTCCATTCATGCCACAAAGGTAATGGAGTTCAATACAATTCTATTCTTAATGGCTAAGACTCTTTCCAAAGTTTCACAAACTTGAGATAAGCCTTGTCCGTCAGAGTCAGTACGCGATCAAATATGCTCGTAAAGTCATCAAACTCTTGGAGCACTATTTCAGATGATGTCCATATCACGCCATTAATCCAGTAGACTTTGGCCACTTTAGCGTCTTTAGTCACTTCATGGCAGAGGTTTTTGGCCTTGGTGATTTCTGACTCTGAGTCTAGTTTGAGGTTGGCCAGCCTGGCAAGTCGAAAGAAATTCTTGTCTTCCATATCAATGGTAATATAGAAGGTGCGCTCCTTATACTTGAATTTGACATCTCCATCTTCATCAACCTCTGGAGAGTAATCCTTATCTGTTAAAAAACTTACATACTTGTCTTGGATGATTTTCTTTTCAAGCTGTTGCTTAACATCGAATTGAGCATGAGCCACTAAGGCTGAACCTAAAAAGAGCAGCGTAAAGCATAGTCTGATCATTGATCTAGCGTTTTGGTTGATCGTTTAAAAATACGGTTTTAAAATAAAAAAATGCTCGCCCAATAAAGGGGAGCATTTTAACAACTAAACTAAAACTAATTATTTTATTACTTCAACCAGCGAAAGCCAAGGTTAAAGGTTTGTCCTCCGCCATCATTTCTTGAAGCGAAGAAGTTACTATATGACAACTCCATTTCCAGCTTACTGTTCAACTGGTATTTAAAACCAAGACCAGCTTGCTGAAACCATTGTGAAAGACCGAACTGATCGTCAAAACCGTTTGACACCCGTTCGAATCTTGGAGAGTATTGATACAATGCGAATAGTGACGCTTTGCCACTTGGCAAGAAGTAAGACACAATACCTGTCACTGGTGTTCTGAAGAAATCTACTTGGTCATCTCTGCGCGAAAAGCGATAGATCAAATCAGCCTCGGCAAATAGTCTCCATCTGGTATTAATCTCCATATCGTAGAATACCTGTGTGAATGATGTGTATCGGTCATGGTTGACAAATGTTCCATTTCTGTCTTCCAAGTTGGACGCCCCAGGAAACCAAAATGCAGTTCTCACCGACAAATTTGGCAGTTTGTTAAAAGGGGTAAATCGAACAGCAGGACCGAAGGCAGCTAGAGCTACTTCATTTACATTACCAGACTGAAAAACTGGAGAAAAAGGTGAGTTCCCATCGGAAAAGGAACTCACGATTACATCAAAACCAACATTAATCCTTGCGGATTTTGATGCTCCATAATTCAGTGTATACTGCGCATTGAAAAAGCTTTGACGCCCATCAATGGATACTCTGTTGCCTTCACGGTTTCTGATATTTCTTTGTGTATAGATGTTGTAAAAAGATCTGAGCTCTACTTGTCCTTTTGCCAAGAGTACTGAAGGCGTGAACACTTGAAGGTTTGAAGTAGGCTCATTTGCCTTTTTTGACGCTGCAGCGCTTTTATTTTGACCGTTGAGAGTCCAGTTATAAGTATAATAGGTGGTCTTGTAGTTCGTAGGGATTTTGTTATCTCTATACTTATTAATGTAGGCTACAATATTGGCCGCCTTGTCTTTGAAATCTCCAGGATACCACTTGAAAATCTCCGAGATGCCAACAGTCTTCTTGCTGTTATCTACTTGAATGAACTCATCATTTGAAAGCGCCATTTTAGTTCGCTCTAAGATCTGTGCTTCAAGCTTTTCAGGTCTATAGGCGAAACTCGCAATAGGAGGGCAGCTCACTGCAGCACATACGAGTACAAAGTGCAACTTCTCATCTCCTGTCACTTTCAATAAGTTGTCTTTTTCCAACTCATTTAATGTCATCTGCTGTCCGGCAACTTGATGCTTTTTGCTGTCAAAGAATCCACCAATTTCAAGTGGTGATTTCGTTGGATAGCCCTTGATAATGCCATTAATAACCGAGATGTTATAGGCGTTGATAAAGAATGCTTTTCTTTCGATATCACTAAGGCTATTTGTATTAAATGAGCCAACCTGATTGACTAGACTTTTGAGGTCCTGTCCGTCTTTTACTATGCCCTGATAGTCTACCTGTCCTTGAGAGACTCGCTTCTGGAAAAAGGCATCTGCCTCATCCAAAAAGCTATTTAGTGTTTGCGCACTGGCTACCATTCCGATGAGTAGACCAAATGCTGATAGTATTAACTTTTTCATTTTTCATTTTGATAATGTCCTGATTATGTTTTGATGCTATTGCAATGCGTATTCGTAGATGCCCTGTATGTCGAGCATTTGTCCGAAGATTTCCACTTGGCCGAGAAGCTCCATTCTATTGTCTTGTAGGCCAGATAATGTAGCTCGCGTTTCTAAAGAGGTTCCTCTATCGAAAACCACCATAAGGTTGTCAAAGTCTACCTCCCATACGCCAGTTTTAACGCGTTGGTCGTCTGCACCACCACAGAGCACTTCGCCACCATCATACCGATAGGTGCCATCATTTAAGAATAAGAAGGTGTCATCTAACCTGCAGTTTTGAAAACCTTGCAGGCCTTCAAGTTCGAAGGTTATGGCTTCCCACTCGCGCATATCATCATTAGTGAGTGCGGTCATAAATGCAGCTTCCGAAGCGGGTAGTCCGATGGGCGAGTCAATTTCTACCTGAGGTGCAGGCGACTCTAAATCAACTAAGCTGCATCCACTAAGCATAAAAATGCTCAGTAGCATGGCGATTAGTTTTGTTGTAGGTTTTGTTGTTTTCATAGTTTAAAATTTTCGAATCCGTTCTCTGGATTCAGGACATTAATCAGAAGATGCTAAGAATAGTTCGAAGTTTTTTGAAAAAAACTCCCTAAGAATCAAAGTGTTAGGTCTAGGTGACATGACCGTGACACTTTCGTGATACTTTAGCCGAAATTGATAGTTTGGTGATAAAAAAAGCCACCTCGAAATATCGGAGTGGCTGAGATTAAGCATCGGGGTAGATCCTATTTCTCTTGGAATTCTTCAGGGTTATAAATAATCACTTTATCCATTCCTGACACAGCTGAACCTAATCGTTTTACAGTTCTAAGCTCATCATTCGTAAACATTTCCATTATTTCACTCTTGTGATAGCTCAAAAAGACATCATAGAACCCGTCATCCTCTAGCAACTGAGTGGGCTCATAATTATAACTAAAGCCATTGGGTGATACATCAATGGTATCTTGTCGAATGTCTATAACCTTTAAGAGTGAATATTTAAACTCCGAGGGTTCATCTTTATCGTAGAGGTAGTAAATATCATTAACCTCTGGCTCACTCAAATACTTTTCGAAACGCTGGCCATCCATATAGGTAGCTACTGCAAAATAACCTATAAGGACCATCACGATGGCCAAACCCGAAAACATATAAGCAGGAAAACGAACCTTAGACTTCAATTGCTTTGCCAGCGAACGTACCTCTTCGGAGACCTCTTTGGGTTTATTGGCATGCTTACAATTATCACAGATGACATGTAGTACCTTTTTATAGGGGAAAAGAGGGATCCAAAAAATATGGGCATATGATCCGCTGACAACGATGTGAGTATTTTCATGCCCGCAATTGGTGCATTGGTGACCAGCAAAAGGAGCCTCCTTTAGAACTTTTGTGTTCCATCCATAAATTACCATTAGAAAAGTTTAAGGTTGAAGATGTTAGAAGATAACAAGATTTGATGTCAGGTCAAAAAAAAGCCATTACAACCCCTCTTAGGTTATAATGGCTTGATTTGGGACTACTGATAACCTCAAGTCACTTCCATCGGTATTTCAATGGCCAAGATTTCAGCATATGATTTTGCTTTAATATTAATGCTAGCTGCCTCCGTTACGCCAACTGCATCTCGACTCGACAAACTTTGACCAGCAATTTCAATGTCACCATTCAGTACAAAGAAATAAACACCATTTCCAGGTTTCTTGACTTCATAAGTCAGGCTGGTTCCTGCATCAAGGTTAGCCAGACTGAAATATGCATCCTGATTGATCCAAAGGGCGTCTCCACCTTCTGGAGAAACAACTGTCTGAAATGTGTTGATTCTGTCTTCAATGTCAAATGACTTTTGTTCGTACCTAGGTGTGATATCTCTTTCCTTTGGAAATACCCATATCTGCAAGAATTGAACTTCATCTTCCTTACTGTGATTGAATTCTGAGTGTCTCAGTCCTGAGCCGGCAGACATAATCTGCACATCACCAGTTTTTATCACTTCACCAGTACCTGTACTGTCCTTGTGCTCGAGATTTCCATACAATGGTATAGATACAATCTCCATATTATCATGTGGATGAGTGCCAAAACCTTGGCCCCCAGCAACTATATCATCATTCAAGACCCTCAATGCACCGAAGTGTACTCGGTCTGGGTTGTAGTAACCTGCGAAACTGAAACTGTGGCGACTTTTTAACCAACCATGATCGGCAAAGCCTCTACTATCTGATTTGTGTACGACCGTATTCATTTTGATTCCTTTCGTTTATGTTAAAAATACATGTACATACATATAACTTGAATATGGCCTTGATAGTTCCTCATAGACGTTATTGAATTATAAGGCTGTGCTAATGTCTGAGCCACTCAACTTTAGCCTCTGTAAGATAAACGACATCCATGGATTAATGAAGAAGTGATTGGAACTATAACTGGACCTTCTGCCTTATAACTGCTTCATTATAATTAGCTTTGCAGCGCATTTTGAATAGCCCTACAAGACCACATGTTAAGGTAATAATACCGGCCTTTAACGAGGAACAGTCCATAGCTCATGTAGTTAATGATATCCCGGAAGATTGGGTACAGGAGGTTATTGTAGTCAACAATGCTTCTAATGACAATACGGTGGCAGTGGCAGAAGCCGCAGGTGCTACTGTCTTGACAGAGCAAAAGCCTGGTTATGGTAATGCATGTTTGAAAGGCATTAACTACTTAACTGATATTAATAGAAGGCCCGAGATACTTGTTTTCATTGATGGTGACTATTCGGATTACCCTGAGCAACTACCCGAGTTGATTCGACCCATCATCGAAGAGGATGTGGATTTGGTTATCGGATCAAGGGCCTTAGGAAATAGAGAGGGAGGTTCAATGACTTTTCCTCAAGTTTTCGGAAATTGGTTAGCTACTTCTTTAATGAAGTTATTCTATAAGGTCAAATTCACAGACTTGGGACCATTTCGGGCCATCAAGTTTGATAAGCTCATTGAATTGCAGATGGAAGATCGCACCTATGGCTGGACTGTAGAGATGCAAGTGAAAGCTGCAAGACATAAATTCAAAACAGCAGAAGTTCCTGTAAACTATAAAAGGCGCATAGGTGTTAGCAAGGTGTCTGGCACAGTAAAGGGTACTTTTTTGGCAGGCTACAAAATTTTATATACGATTTTTAAGTATTTGTAATGTACTGGCTTGAGCTAATAGTATTAACCTTATATACAGGCGCGCTGTCGTTCATCTTTATATATAGTTTATCACAGCTAAACCTTGTTTACATATATCGCAAGGCTAGAAGAAAGAACCTAATTGCCAAGGCAGCTGTAATAGGTGATGGCTATGAATACCCCATGGTAACTGTTCAGTTGCCAGTGTACAATGAGCTTTATGTGGTGGAAAGGCTGATTGATGCGGTGGCATCTTTCGATTGGCCGAAAGATAGGCTGGAAGTTCAGGTGCTTGATGATTCTAACGATGAAACCATAGAGCTAATCGCCAAAAAAGTTGCCGAATGGCAGGCGAAAGGAATTGATGTACAACAGATACAGAGACCTGAACGAAAGGGATTCAAAGCGGGTGCTCTCCAATACGGTATGTCAATCGCTAAAGGCGAATTCATTGCCATTTTCGATGCTGATTTTGTGCCAGAAAAAGACTTTCTAAAGAATAGCGTCCCTCATTTTCAACTTGACGATAAGATTGGCGTAGTTCAAACCCGTTGGGGCCACATCAATGAAGAGTATTCTATGCTGACCAAGCTGCAGGCTTTTGGTCTCAATACCCATTTCTTTGTCGAACAGAATGGTCGTTCTCAGGGAGGTCACTTCCTTAACTTTAATGGTACTGGTGGTGTATGGAGAAAAGAGTGTATTCAAGACGCTGGGGGGTGGAAGGCCGATACCTTAACTGAAGATTTAGATCTTAGCTATAGAGCCCAACTTAAAGGCTGGCAAATATTTTATACCCCAGACGTGGTGGCTCCTGCCGAGTTGCCAGCGGCTATGAGTGCTATTAAGTCTCAGCAATATCGCTGGACAAAAGGCGCAGCCGAAACAAGTATCAAACTATTGCCGAAAGTATTGAAGGCACCTTTGTCACTGGGTACTAAGTTTCATGCCACTTTTCACTTGCTGAACTCTGCCGTCTTTATCTGTATTGTGGTTACTGCCTTTCTCAGTGTACCGGTGTTGTTGATCAGAAACTTGTCTGATAGCTGGGAAATCTTGATGAACATTTCCATGATCTTTCTGATGGGCTATGCCTTTCTGATCGTTTTCTACTGGAATGGTTTCAAAGAAAAACGGGATGGCTTTTGGAAAACTGCCAAGGATTTTGTGCCGCAAATGTTCATGCTATTATCAGTGTTTCTTGGCCTAAGTGTACACAATGCCGTGGCCGTGTTTGAAGGACTAATCGGCAAGAAAACTCCATTTGTAAGAACACCTAAGTTTAATATTACGGGTAAAAAAGACACTTGGAAAGGCAACAAGTACTTCAAAAAGAAAGTCAATCCATTGACTGCCTTAGAGGGCTTTTTAGGGCTGTATTTTGTAGGAGGGCTAGGTTTGGCCTTTTATTTCAATGATTTTGCCCTACTTCCTTTTCACTTATTGCTGAGTTTAGGATTTTTGCTGGTGTTCTATTACACCGTCCAGCATACCCGACATGCTTAACAAAAACTCTTCTTGGGTAAATCTAGCCTACATTCTTACTGGAGGGCTGACGGTTTATATTGGCTATTTCGTTGCTCGTGAAGATACATGGCTGCTACTAAGCTTATATACCTTGCTATTTGCCTCAGTAGCGTTTATCATTCGTCAGGCAAAATCAGAGGATGTTGACTTAGGATATTACTGGGGAATACTGCTTCGTGTGCTCTTGATCGCTTCCCTACCCAAATTGTCTGATGACTTTTATCGGTTCATTTGGGACGGAAGACTACTCCTCAATTTTGAAGACCCATACAAATACCTCCCGGCCCATCATCTCGATCAAGGGTTAACGGGTATTACCAAAACGCTTTACAACCAGCTCAATTCGCCCGAGTACTTCACAATTTATCCACCATTAAACCAGGTCGTTTTCTTTATCTCGACACTTTTCTCACCCGGTTCCATCGTTTGGTCGGTGGTGATCATGCGGGTGATTATGATTGCCTTTGAGCTAGGTAATATCGGTTTGATCAGAAAGCTCTTAAGGCATTATAAACTGCCGCAAGCTTATGGGCTAATCTATGTTTTGAACCCACTTGTGATATTTGAAGTCACTGGCAACCTTCATTTTGAAGGCATCATGGTCTATTTCTTATTGCTTGCCATTTGGCAATATGAGCAGGGCAAACTCCATAAGTCTGCCATCTTCTTCGGTTTGTCGGTTGCTACTAAGTTTTTGCCACTCATTTTTCTGCCATTTTTACTTCGCAAAATTGGTCTGAAGAAGACATTTATTTACGGACTAATTGTCGGTGGTACCTTGGCAGTTACCTTCTTGCCATTAATTAATACTGCCCATATCTGGGCTATTAAAGAGAGCATGGAACTGTATTTCCAAAAATTCGAGTTCAATGGAAGTATCTACTATTTGGCTCGTTGGTATGGATTTGAAACGGAAGGGCATAATATCATAGCAAAGTCCGGCAAGTGGATGATGTATGCGACCCTTGTGTCGATTATGATCTATTCTCTACTGGGCAAAAAGAAGGACTGGCCAAGACAAATGGTTTGGGTTTGGACGTTGTATTTGCTTTTTGCCACAACAGTTCATCCATGGTATGTCATTCCATTGTTGGCCATTGCAGTTTTCTCAAATGTTCGTTTTCCTTTCCTATGGTCTTTCTTGATCTTTTTTACATATGCCAACTACTTAGGTGGTGACTATATGGACAGGATAGAAGTGGTGATTATTGAGTACTCCTTGGTTGGAATAATGGCTTTATGGGAAGTGTTCGGTGGTAGAGCCGACAAGCTTTTCTTAAGGAAGGGGACTAGTTGAGATCTAGTCGGTAGGTGATGTGTTTTTTAGACGGAACAGCCCCCAAGCCCTTATGAATTGCGATCATCTTATCATTAAAATCACCTACCCAGCTTAACTCTACTTCGTTCAGAGGAGTTTCTTTAAAACAGTATTCAAAGGACTTATAGGTAATCACTGATTCGAGGCCAATGCCTTGAAACTTCGGATGCGTACCCATAACAACTACACGAACTCGATCAATGATATTCTTACGCCTAAGCATTAGAAACCTAATCTTGTTAACCAAATTCAATTTGCCTTTAAATCGCTTGAAGATCTGATTGACATCTGGCAGCGAGAGCACAAAACTTGCTGGCTCTCCATTGACATAGGCAAACTGAACAAGATTAGGATCGAGGACAGGCTTCATCTTCTTGAAAGTCTCTAACACGTAGTCTTTCTTGATCGGAGTGAAATTTTCAAACTCTGCCCAGGCCGCGTTATAAATGGCCATAAAATCTTCAGCATACTTATCGATCCTTTTCGGGTCGAAGCGTTCCGTAGTAATACTCGGTTTCCTCTCAACAATGTAGTTGGCAATTTTCACGAAGCGTGGGCTAAGTCCTTCTTTCAAGTAGAACTTATTGGTCATTTGCTCCATTTTAACCTTAAAACCATAGTCTTCGAAAAACTTCTGATAATAAGATGCATTATAGGCCATTCCGTAAGATGGAGAGGTAAAACCTTCAACAAGCAGTCCCCAATATTGATCGTTTTCACCGAAATTAATGGGACCATCAACCGTGTTTACTTTTCTCTCCTTAAGCCAAGTAGTGGCCGTATCGAAAAGGATTTTTGCCGCATCATAGTTATCAATTGATTCAAAAAAGCCAACGCCTCCAATACGTTTGTCGCCATAGTCGGCCTTTTTTTCATTGATGAAGGCAGCAATCCGACCTATTAATTGGCCTTGAGCATCTTTCAACACCCAGCGTATTGCCTCACCATGGCTGTAAAAGGTATTCGTTTTGGGATTGAATACCGCACGGATATCATTGTCTAGAGGGCAAACCCATTCAGAGTCTTGAGCATAAATAATTCGCGCAACGTCTAGAAATTCGTTGGCACTCTTTTTATCTACTACTTCAAAGACTTGCATTTTGACCTTGTGCTCTAGAAATGTTTAACAAAGAAATCTGTTTATTTCGAATCTCAGAAATGGATGAATGTTTTTTTTCCTAACGATCGTTAGAGGAGGCCTTTTTTTCTTAAATCATGGAAAATAATCTTGTCCACATGGGAGGTTTTATCCATTTCTTCGAATGGTAACCAAGCCATCTCTTCTATTTCTGCGGCAGCTTGTAGTTCTCCATCGTGATTACCTTGATAACAGGTCATTTGAACAACTATGCCTTCCGCATGGCCATGGGCCTGAGCCGAAAAAGTACCGTAATATTTTAGAGATTCCTCTTTAAGGGTGACACTGAGTTCTTCCTCGATCTCACGGATGAGAGCTTGCTGATCATTTTCACCAGATTCTCTTTTCCCTCCCGGAATGTAAAAAGCCTCTTTGCCCTTGCTTCTGGCCACCAGAATCTTTTTATCAATGATTTCGATCCAAGCGAGTTTGTCTATGATTTTACTCATCTTCCATCATTTGCCTTAAGATCTCTTGAGCTGCCTTGGCGATCACTGTTCCTGGACCAAAGACGGCTGATACACCAGCATCATATAGGAAGTCATAATCTTTTGGTGGAATGACTCCTCCCGCGATCACCATAATATCTTCTCGACCCAATCTTTTCAATTCATCGATTAATTGAGGGATCAAGGTCTTGTGACCAGCGGCCAGACTTGATGCACCTATCATATGCACATCGTTTTCGGCTGCCTGTAATGCAGTTTCTTCTGGCGTTTGAAATAGAGGTCCTATGTCAACATCGAAGCCCAAATCCGCAAAACTGGTTGCAATGACCTTTGCACCACGATCGTGACCATCTTGCCCCATTTTTGCAATCATAATCCGAGGTCTTCGGCCATCTAATTCGGCAAACTGATCGGCCATAGCCCTGGCCTCCTTAAAGTCTGTATTGTCCTTCACTTCACTCGAATATACACCAGAAATGGTTTGTGTCACAGCCTTGTGCCTACCGAAGACTTTCTCCATGGCCATAGAGATTTCTCCTAGAGAGGCTCTTTTTCTAGCTGCATCCACTGCGAGTTCAAGCAGATTGCCTTCGCCAGACTCAGCACAATTAGTCAATGTATCTAATGCTTTTTCCACCGCAGCGTTGTCCCGCTCGGCTTTTAACTTTGCTAGCCTTTCTAGTTGAGCCTTTCTCACTGCAGTATTGTCAACCTCTAAAAGGTCGATGTCCGTTTCTTCATCGACTTGGTAGCGATTAACACCAACAATTACATCTTTTCCTGAGTCGATTCGAGCTTGTTTTCTGGCAGCGGCTTCTTCGATTTTCATCTTTGGAAGACCTGCTTCAATGGCTTTCGCCATACCACCCATTTCTTCAACTTCTTGAATTAATGCCCAGGCTTTTTCTACCAATTGATCGGTCAAATACTCGACATAGTATGATCCACCCCAAGGATCGATTACACGATTGATTCCAGTTTCTGACTGCAAATACTTCTGTGTATTACGAGCAATCTTTGCAGAAAAGTCGGTCGGTAGGGCAATGGCTTCATCCAAGGCATTGGTGTGCAAAGACTGGGTATGCCCTAGTGCTGCTGCCAGTGCTTCGACACAAGTTCTGGTCACATTGTTAAATGGATCTTGCTCGGTAAGACTCCATCCCGAAGTTTGGCAATGGGTTCTTAATGCCATCGACTTTGGATTCTTTGGGTTGAATTGCTTCACCAGTTTTGCCCAAATGAGTCTGCCAGCTCTCATTTTCGCAATCTCCATGAAATGATTCATGCCTATTGCCCAAAAGAAAGACAGGCGTGGAGCGAAGGTGTCAATATCGAGACCTGAGGCCACACCAGTGCGGAGATACTCCAAACCATCGGCTAAGGTGTAGGCCAATTCGATATCGGCCGTAGCCCCAGCTTCCTGCATATGATATCCCGATATACTGATCGAGTTAAACTTTGGCATATGCTGGGAGGTGTATTCGAAAATATCACCGATAATCTTCATGGACGGAGCAGGGGGGTAGATGTAAGTGTTCCGTACCATGAACTCTTTCAAAATGTCGTTTTGAATCGTTCCGGTAAGTTGAGATTTGTCAACGCCTTGTTCTTCAGCAGCAACAATATAAAAGGCCATGATAGGAATAACCGCTCCATTCATTGTCATGGATACCGACATTTTGTCCAGTGGAATCTGATCGAACAATACCTCCATATCAAGAATAGAGTCGATGGCTACACCTGCTTTTCCAACATCACCAACTACTCTGGGGTGATCCGAATCGTAGCCTCTGTGCGTAGCTAAATCGAAGGCTACGGAAAGCCCTTTTTGGCCTGCGGCTAGGTTTCTTCTATAAAAGGCATTTGATGCTTCGGCTGTAGAAAACCCAGCATACTGACGTATAGTCCAAGGTCTAATGGTATACATAGAACTATAAGGACCACGTAGATATGGTGGCTTACCTGCAATGAATTCCAGGTGCTCGGCATCTTTTAGGTCTAAAGCGGAGACGGTTGGAGGTACTGAAATGCCCTCAGCAGTTTCCCAGTTTACCGAACGCTGATGAGTGCCATTGTCTGACTTAGGAGCCTTTGATATTCCTAAGTGCTTTAAAATGGCATCAGCCAGATCATTGGTCACCGATTCTATATAGTAAGCACCTGCAGCAGGATCTACATTCTTACCTAAATAAGACTCATCATTCAGGACAGTTGAAATATTACGCGCTATGCGCTCTGCCAGAATGGGGTTTTCTGGAAATACGGAATAGAATGGATTGATCAATAAACCATCAGTGGCACCGGCTATGGCCGACATGGCCATGGTGGTTGCTTGTAGCATGAAATCATGTTTATCCTCGATCTGTTCATCCCAATTTGGAGAAGTACTAATGACTGTTGGTTGGTAGTCACTAACTCCCATAGCCTCAGCAATGTCTTTTACTGATGACCGAAGTGCTCTCAGCGCTGAAATTTCAAGGAAGTAGTCTTTACCAATCAATTTTTCAAAAGCAAGAGACCCTAAGGAAGCCGTCTTTGATAAATCTGAGTCATTGATATGATCAACTGCTGATTCTACGAGCTTGCTTAACTGATCAATTAGATCATGACCAGGTGAAATCGAAAGAACGCAGGTCTTCAAGCCAGGGATGGAATCTTGGAATAATATTCCTTGACCTTTTACAAACCCAGTCACCTTTGAAAGGTCAACTGGAGTCTCCTCTAAGTAGGAATAGTACTCCTTATATATATAAGGAGTCTCAAGCGTTGCTGAACGGAATGAAACCTGACAGTATTCCGGTTTGATGTCATTCAGAAGTACATTGAAATCAGGTAGCTCGCTAATGTCGAATAGAAGCCCATTGGCTCCTTGGTTGAGGGCATCTAAAGCCTTGTGATTAGCCGTTTTAGAATCAGTGACTTTTATGAGTTGATAATTGGTCCAATAGCGATGACCAAAGGACTCCGGTTGTCTATGCAGGTTTGCCGATGAGGGCAAAGGTGATGGTAGGTCAGACTTTGTATAAAACGGTTTTCCATTGAATCCTTGACTTTCCCAAAGCAAGTCTTCGAATGCTTTCCCCTTTAAATCTGCAACCAGTTTTGACTTCCATGCCTCAGCTGTCTGAGGCTCGAAATCAGCAAACAATTTTTCCTTCATTCACTCGAATTTTCTGTTGCGAAATTAAGCCTTTTCTTAAGGCTTATGATATAATTTAAGTCAATTGGTATATACCTTGTTTGAATGTCATTATCACAAGTGAAGAATAGTTATCCACAAAATACATGTGGATAAGAGCTTTTAAGGGGGAAAACTATTTTAGGCTCAGAGCTCGATTCACCTTTCATGTTCATTTAATTTTTATCATTTTTGTTCCCCGCCTAAAAGAAAATGTGAAGCCCTTATTGCAAAATGATTAGATGGTAAAAAGTGAAGTGTCGGTTTGGGAGGATTGCCTTGGATTCATTAAGAATCAGGTAGGAGAGCAGAGTTTCAAGACTTGGTTCGAGCCGATAAAACCACTAGGGTTAAATGAATCTACCATTACAATTCAGGTTCCGAGTCAATTCTTCTATGAATATCTGGAAGAGCACTATGTTCACTTATTGAGAGAATGCGTGCAAAACGAGTTAGGCCCTGAGGGAAAGCTCGAGTATTCGGTAATTGTGGATAGCGGTAGCGTGCAAAATCAGCCTTATATGGTGACTTTGCCAAACCAAAACCAGAATCAGAAGAAAAGTTGGGGCCGACAGCCTACCGAGCCTGAGATGATTAATCCTTTCAAGATGCAATCATTGGATAAGGACTCTAGGTATTCAAATCTTAATCCGGGCTATAATTTCGAGAACTATATAGAGGGAGACTGTAACAGGTTGGCAAGGTCTGCAGGTATCGCAGTTGCTGAGAAGCCGGGTATTACTTCCTTTAACCCCTTAATGATTTATGGCGGTGTTGGCTTAGGTAAAACGCACTTGGTTCAGGCCATAGGCAATACGGTTAGTCAGCAGTCGAGTGACAATTTTGTGCTGTACGTTTCTTCAGAGAAGTTTACTACGCAATTCACCGATGCAATTAAGAATAATAACATCCAGAGCTTTACCAACTTCTACCTACAGGTAGATACTTTGATCATCGATGATGTGCAGTTTTTTGCTGGTAAAGAGAAAACTCAGGAGATGTTCTTCCATATTTTCAATCACTTGCACCAAAATGGTAAGCAGATTATCATGTCAAGTGATCGTGCGCCACGAGATTTAAAAGGTTTACAAGACAGGCTCCTTTCTAGATTCAAGTGGGGTCTTACGGCAGATCTTCAAATGCCAGACTTCGAAACGAGGATGGCCATTATCATGCGTAAGATGCAATCGGATGGTATTTATATACCGGATGATGTGGTGGAATACCTGGCATATAGTGTAGATACCAATGTACGAGAGTTAGAGGGCGTTTTGATTTCTCTAATCGCACATGCTACGCTGAATAAAACAGATATTAACCTGGAGTTGGCCAAGCAGACGTTAAAGAATATTGTTCATGATATTGAGTCTGAGGTTGGTGTTGACTATATCCAGAAGACGGTTGGCGAATTTTTCCAAATAAGTGTGGAAGATCTCAAAGACAAAACCCGTAAGAAAGAAATCGTTATTGCACGTCAAGTTGCAATGCACCTGTGTAAGGAATACACTAACCATTCACTTAAATCTATCGGTTACCACTTTGGTGGTAGAGACCATAGCACTGTAATTCATGCAGTCCAGTCGGTTAGTGATATGATGGATATCGATTCCAAGTTTTCCAATTCTATGGATGAACTCAGGAAGAAGATGAAAATGAAACTCGTATAAAAAAGAAAAGGGGCCAATGGCCCCTTTTATCATCTAACTAATCCTAGTTATTTAATAGAAACTGATTGCACAAAGTTTCTACCCTTCGTTCTCATTTTAACTGTGTATGAACCCTGCTCAAGTTTTGAAAGGTCAAACCTTTTCAATGCCTCACCACCGAAGCTTTCAGAAGTCAATTTTCTGAATTTGCTGTCGAAAATGGTAATTGACACCTTATCATTATTGTCAGTAGGTAAGATGATATCTAGTTTTTCACCGTTCTGACGAATGACTGGTTTGATGATCGTCACTTGATCATCCGCATTAATCCATGCTGAATCTGCATTGATCGATAAAGGAGTAGCAGTAAAGCTTACTTCGTTTTCAACCTCGATGGTATAGTTACCAGCTTCTAGTGCAGTGAGGTCAAACCTTTTTGCAAATTTTTGTCCCTTGTTTGTTTCTGCACTATATAATACTGATCCGTTTTCATCTTTAAGTTGAATATGAGCTGTTGCTTCACCTAGTCCTTTGGTAGATACTACCACTGACTTCATCCCTACTTTCTCTACACTAACACTTGGCTTGGTGTCATTAGCAATTACGAACGTTGATGCCATAACCATTACAGCTGTCAACAATACTTTTCTCATCGTTTTCATTTTACTAATCGTTTAAGTTTTAAACCAATTATGACAACAAAGGTATGGGGTCGGGAGTCTGTGTACTACTCCAAAATTGGTCAATATATGTTCTATATTAACCCAATATATATTTATTAATTGTTGAACTGATAATATAGAGTATGTAAGTGTTAATTTTGTGGTGGTTTATGGAACTTACTCATTCTAAATTGGTTATTGAATCATGAGCAAACAGACAGTGAATACGAAACCATCTTTAGAACAGATATTACCAGCTTTTGGCAGTAGTTTTCTTGTGAGAAGATACAATAGCTCATGTGAGCATAATCTGGCCAATTGGCACTTTCATCCTGAGTTAGAACTGGTTTATGTTAATGGAGGTAGCGGGAAACGACATATCGGTAAACACATGTCCTATTTTAATGATGGTGAACTGATCTTAATGGGTGCGAACCTGCCTCACTATGGTTTTACCGATCGGCATAGCGGGAATAAATCTGAAACCGTAATACAATTCAAACAAGATTTCTTGGGTCCTGACTTTTTCAACATACCCGAAATGGGATTGGTTAAAAGGTTACTAGAGCTTTCGAAAAAAGGATTGGCTTTTAACGGTGAGACCAAGACCAATGTAGGGAAGAAAATTGAGGCATTGGCATGGACAGATCAATATGGTAGATTGATAGGCCTGCTATCTATCCTTAAAGAGCTGGCCGAGTCAAAAGAGTATACTGTGCTCAATGCTGATGGTGTGGCGGTGGCAGTCAATTCGAAAGAGAACGATCGGATGAACCTGGTCTACAATCACATCCGCACTCATTTCAAAGAACATATTTCTTTAGAAGAGATTGCGGATGAAGTGAGCATGACGGTGCCGGCCTTCTGTCGATACTTTAAGAAGATATCGCGCAAGACTTTTACCAAATTCGTGAATGAATTTAGGGTAGTCCATGCCTCAAAGCTCTTGGCTGAAACTTCAATGTCAATTACCGAAGTGAGCTTTGAAAGTGGCTTTAATAACTTCTCCCACTTTAATAAGTCCTTTAAGGAGTTTACGGGTAAGAGCCCCTCGGCCTATCGCAAGGAGTTTGAGAATATCATAGATCAGGCGTAAAAAAGAAGCCCGATCCATCGAATCGGGCTTTTTGTTATCTGCTGAACCTGTAAGTCTCGGTTCGTTGTCTTCCGTTTTTGTCTACTATTTCAAAGTAGATTCTCCCATAGTACTGTTCTATATAGTTGGCTAATGCCTCTGGGTTATTCGCGTACTTTCTGTTTACCGCTACAATGATGTCTCCTTCTTCAATGTCGTCTAGTTTTCTGAAGAAACCCTTCTCCTTGTCGATTTTACTAACCTTAACGCCATAGCGTAACCTTAAGCTCTCTCTTTCAGATTCAGTGAGGGCTCGGAATTCAGCACCCAGATAACCTGAGAAATAGATGTCATCTTCATCCAGAGAGTTGTCACTGCTCAGAATATCGGTATTACCCAGAATATTTTCCAGTGTCAAATTAGTCTCATAAAGCCTTCTATTTCTTTCGTACTGAACTCGGATGTCATCTCCAGGCGACATTGCGTTAATGACTTCCTCAAAGCTCGACTTACTTGAAATTGGTTCACTACCTATTTTTCTAATTACATCACCAGACTCTAAACCAGCTTTATCCGCAGCGCCATTTCTTCTGATGGACTGAATTAAGACCCCGTCTAAGTTCCTTAGCTTCTCTTCTTGGGCAACTTTTTCATCAATCTCTATTACCTCAGCACCTGTATAGGCTTTTTGAACCACCTTATACTTCTTAAGGTCCTCAACAATTTTTTCCACTACATCGGAAGGAACTGCGAAGCCATAACCCGCATAGGATCCGGTTCTGGAAATAATTGAGGTATTGATGCCGATAAGTTCACCTTCAGTATTGACTAAGGCTCCTCCACTGTTTCCAGGATTAATAGCCGCGTCCGTTTGAATGTATAACTTGATAGGGAAGTTTTCTCGAATGGCTTTGGAATCGCTTCCGATGGCACTGACAATACCTGCAGTAACCGTAGAGGTTAAATTGAACGGGTTACCAACTGCCAATACCCAGTCGCCCACTCTTACATCACGACTTGGTGCAAGGTCAATGGCAGGTAGGTTATCTGCATCAATTTTTAGGACTGCAATGTCCATACTTGGGTCAGTACCAACCAATTTGGCCGTATAGGTTCTTTTTTCATGCTGAACCTCAATCGCATCAGCGCCTTCAATTACATGATGATTGGTGATGATATAGCCATCCTTTGAATAGATAACTCCAGAACCGGAGCCGATCGCAATACCACTGTTAGAGCCACTTCTGCCTCTGTTGAAGTATTCCATAAAGCTCATGCTTCTGCGGCTACGCTGAATATTCTTTATATATACCACACTGCTCACGGACTTTTCTGCGGCCAATCTGAAGTCAACGGGTAGTGCAGCGGATGCTCCTTCGTATCTTTCTGCTGGCTCATAATTAGCCTGCTGGAAATTAGTTGGTATCTCACGTACAACCTCGGTGATCGTAGTGGTATTAGATAGTTTTTGATAAGTAAATGCCCCAGCAATTCCGCCAATAAAAGCGATCAGGACAATGACAATCTTACTTTTCATATTCAATTCTTTAATAAGCAATACAAAATGCGCTCTTGAGATTTAACTGACCATTACGGAGCGCGGTGTGTTGTCAGTTTTCTTATTCAAACTTACGCTTAGGGAGTTAATTGGGTTTATCTGGTGTGTTAATTATAGTTAAATCGCCAGTGTAAATGCGAAACCATGTTAAAAGGCGGTTTGAAGAATAAGGGTATTCGGAAACACTGATCTTCCGAAGCGTTTGGTGACCTTTTAAAAAGGCCTAAATTTGCACCGCTGTCAGCAGATTCAGGTTCAATGAATTAGGCTGAATTAGATTCAATAAATAAATCCATTTGTCAGCAAAAAAGCATATTGCCATTCTTGGCTCAACAGGTTCTATTGGTACCCAGGCACTTGATGTGATCAGGGCTAACACAGATAAATTCGAGGTTGAGGTGTTGACCGCTATGAATAATAGCGAGTTGTTGATTAAGCAGGCTATTGAGTTTAAGCCTAATACTGTGGTGATCACTAATGAGAGCCTTTATGATGAGGTTTTTAATGAATTGGATGGTCATGATATCAAAGTATACGCTGGTGCAAATGCTCTGAACTCTGTTGTCCAAATGGAGGACATCGATATTGTTCTTACAGCGCTAGTAGGCTATGCGGGATTGAAACCAACAATTTCGGCTATAGAAAGTGGCAAATCCATTGCGCTGGCCAACAAAGAAACCTTGGTTGTAGCCGGGGAGTTGATCACAACTCTAGCCCAGCAAAAGGCAGTTAATATTTACCCAGTAGATTCAGAGCACTCGGCCATATTCCAGTGCTTAGTCGGTGAGTTTCACAACCCGATCGAGAAGATTATTCTTACTGCCTCTGGCGGACCGTTTAGATGTCGTGATCGTGAGTCGCTGATTGGAGTAAAGAAAGAACAGGCGCTCAAACACCCGAACTGGGATATGGGGGCAAAGATTACAATTGATTCAGCCAGCCTGATGAATAAGGGGCTTGAGGTAATTGAAGCCAAATGGCTTTTTAACCTTCGAATGGATCAAATAGAGGTGATTGTTCACCCTCAATCCATCATTCACTCGATGGTGCAGTTCGAAGATGGAAGTATCAAGGCTCAAATGGGATTACCGGATATGAAGCTTCCAATTCAATTTGCATTGAGCTATCCTGACAGAATGAAATCTGACTTTCCGAGATTTAACTTTATCGATTATCCTGAGCTTACTTTTGAGCAACCAGATGTCGAAACTTTCAGAAATCTCAGTTTAGCTTTTGAGTCAATGAAACAAGGCGGTAACATGCCTTGTATATTAAATGCGGCTAACGAAGTTGCGGTAGCCAAGTTTTTAAAAGATGAAATAGGCTTTTTGGAAATGTCTGACCTAATTGAGCATTGTTTGGCAAAGACATCTTTTATTAAGAAGCCAACGTATGAGGACTATGTCATGTCCGACACAGAAACTAGAGAATTAGCAAACGCATATAAAATTTAATGGAAACCATTGTTCAAATAGCCCAGCTACTGCTGGCGCTTTCAATTTTAGTAGGGATACATGAGGCAGGTCATATGCTGACAGCCAAAATGTTTGGAATGAAGGTCGAGAAATTCTTCATTGGTTTTCCTCCCACCATATTTTCATTCAAGAAAGGAGAAACGGAGTATGGTCTTGGAGCCATTCCCTTGGGTGGATTCGTAAAAATCTCCGGTATGATCGATGAGTCGATGGACAAGGAGCAAATGGCTAAACCAGCACAGCCTTGGGAGTTTCGTTCTAAACCGGCCTGGCAAAGACTGATCGTAATGCTTGGTGGCATTTTCGTCAATGTAGTGGCAGGTGTAATTGCCATGATCATTCTGACTTATAACACAGGTGACGAGTATGTGCCTAGTGAAGTGGTAATGAAGAGCGGTATCCAAGCTTTCGACTATGGTGAAGAGTTTGGTTTTAAAACAGGTGACATCATTCTTAATGTTAATGGGGAATCTTACGAGCGTTTTAGCGAGGTGACCAATCCATCTGTTTTTCTTGAATCTGACGCCTACTATACTGTTTTAAGAGATGGACAACAAATAAGAATAGATGTGCCGAGTGATGCGCTCGACATTATGTCTAAAGACAAAGGTTTTAGAAGCAATTATCTTAATCCAAGACTTCCATTTTTGGTAGCCTATCCGAAGGATAAGGAATATCAAGCCAATTCGAATGCCAAGAATGCTGGGATTCAAATGGGAGATAAAATCACTTATATAGAGGATACTAAAATCGACTACTGGGATCAGATGCGAGGTACTTTAGCCAATTACGCAGGTGAGTCAGTGACTATAAAAGTAGAACGAGAGGGTAGCCCTCTTGAGTTCAATGTAGCTGTTAATCCAGATACTACAATTGGTATTATGGTTGGCTCTACATTGGAAACTGCAGTGAAGGATTACACTTTTGGAGAGTCAATCACAAAGGGTACTTCAGAGGCATTTGGTATGGTCATTCTCAATGCCCGAGCTATGGGTAAAATGTTTACTGGTGGACTTTCTGCCAGAAGTTTGAGTGGCCCAATCGGCATAGTTGAAATGTTCCCTAAAACTTGGGATTGGAATGCTTTCTGGTTTACCACAGGTTTTATCTCAATGATTCTTGCCTTTATGAACTTGTTGCCAATACCTGCATTAGATGGAGGACATGTGATGTTCTTGCTTTTCGAAATGATTTCTGGAAAGGCACCTTCAGATAAATTCTTGGAAGGCGCTCAGAAAGTAGGTATGATCATTCTATTGGCCTTAATGGTCTTTGTCTTTGGTAATGACATTCTGAAGCTATTCGGGATATGATCGAATTTAATTTCTATCAAGACTAACAGGCGCTTTTAATTTGGCAACAATTAGTACTGGGTGACCGTCACCATTTCGATCCGGCCCTAAAACATGATCAATAGCCTTCTGTCTTCGATCTAGCTTTGCGGAATCGAGTATGATGTTATTCTTATCTAAATACTTGAGATTGTCTCCTGTCATTTCATCTATGGTCAGAATGTTGTTTTCTGCTATAAACGCAACTAGAGAGTCATCACCTTTTGGAAATGAATTCAGAATTAGTGGATGCCCTCCGTCTAAATCATTTATCACCTTTTCCACAATAGAGACTTCAGATTCCTTTTTAACTAGGATGTATGATTTTCCATTTTTGCTGAAGACATACGAAAGGAAACCATTTGAGCTAAATGGATAAATCTTGAGTAAAGCCGTATTGTCGGATGCAAGTTTTTGGGTGAACCTAGGATCTTCGAGTAGTCTAAAATTCGTAGGTTCTGAATACATCATTAATAGTCTGCTCGATACGCTGTTATTGTCAAATGTGAAAATGGTGTCGGAATAACATGAAAATAGGTCAACGTTAGGTCCATTTCTAACGAAAGAATAAGGGGTGAGAATTGGACTAAAATTTAGCCCTCCAATTGGATTTACCAAGTTGAGTTTTCTACCGTCTTTTGAGAGATAATAAACCCCCGTCTGTAATTCTTTGCCGAAAGCAAGGTTCTGTTCATCTGGACAATAGAATAAGTATCCTCCGTCATCGGTTGTTGTAAAGTCACGACTTATTAAGGGAGCTTTGATGCTTCTTACGAAAGCTCCTTCATCATCGTAGGATACAATTTTTTTACCTACAATATCGAAGATGTCAATAGTCCCGTCTTGTCTATTGATTTCGGCAAAATCAATACTCGAATACTCTTCAGGGCCTGGCCCTTGAGCAAACAATTGTCCTATGAACCGACCATATCTGTCATAGACGTGCACTTTCTGTCCCTTCTTATCAAGCAGGTAGTACTTATCACCATGCGAATAGATTTTGTCTAAACTGCCTATGAAATTACCCTTCTCAAGAAATATGTATTCAATGCCTTCTACAACTTCAGATAAGCGTATGACTTCCTCAGTTCTATCTAAATCAATCTCTATAGAACGGATTTCTACTTTGGTTTTAATGGAACCTGTGGAACAACCAATAAATAAAGAGGCTAGCACTATAGAAGCAGCAGTCAATTTTTTCAATATTCCAGTATTATATTAATTTATATTTACTAATAATATAATGGGTACAGAAATAACAGGCAATTGATAAAACGTTAATAATTCATTTAATAAATGATGTCCTTAGGAATGTCGAATTATTAGAAGTAGGTGAGTGGCCTAGCTCACTCATTTTCATTATTGAATTGGTTCTTAGGCGGGTCACGATAGATTTCGAATTCGACTCGCCTATTCAACCTTTTGTCCTCTTCAGTTTTCTCTTCCTTGATGATCGGAAGCTCGCTACCATAGCCCATAGCGAAGATGCGTTGTGGATTGATTGACGCTTTGCCCAAAATGTATCTCTTAATAGCGTCAGCGCGTTGCTGCGATAGCTTGAGGTTGGAAAGGGGGTTGCCACTTGAATCCGTATGACCAGATATGTTAAGGTTAAAAGTTGGGTTGTCAATTAGGAAGTCAATGACCTTATTAAGGTCAGGCTCCATTACAGGCAATATCTTTGAACTCGCGTTTTCAAATTCAATGGTGGAAAACTCGATCTTACTGCCAACCTGTTCGACTACTCCCTCATAGTCAGTGTCACCATCTAAGAAGAACAATTTTTCTAACCTGAAGAAATCATCTCCCTGAACAATGAGGAGGTAGTTTCTTTGGTTGATCAAGTCGAATTCGAAGGTGCCATCATCTCTGGCGAACTTTGGGGCGACTTCAACTCCTTCGTCTAAATCAATAATTGAAACAATAGCATTCTTAGGAATTTTACCTGTGACCTCGCTGATTCTGCCATTGAACCTAGTGGTGGCCAGTGGTTGTCCCGCCATGGGTAATGGAAATGAGTAAAGGTCAAGGTTCTTCATGCTCTCTTCCTTGGACCTAGAGTAGAAAATAAAATCAGAACTCTGATCGATACTGAAGTAGAATTCAGTGCCGATTCCATTTACCAATGGGCCAATGTTAATCGGCTCAGACCATTGACCGGATGCCCTATAAGCTTTGTAGATATCGTAGTCACCAAAGTTGAGTAAATGGCCATTACTACTGAAGTAGAGGACATCGAATTCACGGTGATAAAATGGGCTTACCTCGTTGTTTCTTGTGTTTATTGTAGGGCCAAGATTTTGGGCTTCACCCCATCTTCCTCTCTTGTCTTTGACACTGAAGTATAAGTCGGCAAGACCGAACCCACCTCTGCGGTCGGATGAGAAATACAGTGTGTCCTCGGTAGCATTAAGGCTTGGGTGCGAATCCCATTGATCTGAATTAACCTTTTCTCCAAGATTTTCTGGCTGTGTCCAGAGTGTATCTCCTTGGAAATTGGAAACATATAAATCGCAGTTGCCATAGCCGTCTGGCGCCTCACATCGGGAAAAGAATAGAGACTTTCCGCTTTGCGATAAGTATCCAGAACCATCATTGTAGCGCGAGTTGATGTTTGGAATCATTTCCGCAGTGCTCCAACCGGTTCCAGTATTTAGGGTATAGAACAAATCCTCATTGACGTACTTGTTGATGCCCGTGTTTACAGAATTCCTTTTTGAGGTAAAGATTAGAATGGAATCATTGCTTGAAACCATTGGCGCATAATCTTCATTAGTAGAATTGACCCTTGGTCCCATACTAGTCAAAACGCTACGTGGAGGTATTAATGTGTCTACCTTTCTCCTATAATCTACCAAGTCGTAATAGTATTCCAGTGGAACGTAGTAAGACTTCTTGTTCTTGTCTAGTGAATCATACCTTGCCATGATGGCTGGTATGTCGAGTCCTTGTCTATAGTGTTTGAGTACCAAAGCGTACAAGGGTTTGGCTTCTTCGGGTGATCCGTAGATTTCAGTAAGCTTAGCCAGTCGCCAGATATAATAAGTTTGGTGGGCAAAATTCTGTGTGCCGAAGTTGGATACGTACTTTTTGAGCTCAGGATAGAGCTCTCTCCAGTTGCGCTCTTTGTCTAGTTTATCAATCTTCTTTTCTAGCTTTTTGTTGATGTAGACGGGTGTCTTATTAATGTTAGGAAAGCTTAGATCAGAGATGTCAACAGTTACTGAATCAGAAGTCAGGGCTACTTTTTTTGTCCTTTTTTTGAATAGTTGTCCATGTGCTACAAGTGAGTAGCAGAGTAGAAGGAGTGTCAAGACAATGCTTCTTCTTAGCATGGATTAATTGCTGTTGATAGGTGAATTTATGAAAACAAAGTTATCCGTTTTACGGAACTATGAAAAAGGAGTTCATGACAAGAAAACGATTGGCATAGCGCTTGCAATATGGGGTAGACTTAATTTTTCTGACATCGTGTGTCAGATTGACACCCCATTATGAAGATTGATAAGAACACAATAGGATCGATTTTGGCCGCTGAGCTAAGCGAAGAGGAGAGTGGAGAGTTCATTCAGATGATCGCTCCAGATGAAGACGACAGTACTCAGTTAGCAGATCTGCCTGAAGAACTACCCATATTGGCAGTTCGAAATACGGTATTATTCCCAGGTGTTTTGATTCCAATTACCGTTGGAAGACAGAAGTCTATAAAAGTCGTAAAGCAAGCCTATAAGGGCGACAAGACCATCGGGGTGCTCACCCAAGAAAACCCTCAAGTAGACGACCCTACTTCGGATGACCTTTTCAAAGTCGGAACGGTTGCGAAGATTGTAAAGATGCTCGTCCTGCCTGATGGCAATACAACAATAATCGTACAGGGGAAACAGCGCTTTGAGGTGACGGAATTTACAACCACAACTCCCTACCTAAAGGCTAAGGTCAAATACCTTGAAGAGAACTTTCCGAAGCGTCTGTCAAAAGAAGTAAAGGCTATTATTCAGTCAATTCGCGATACTGCAAATCGCATCATGACATTGAACCCTGAAATTCCTAAAGAAGCTCAGGTGGCACTTGAGAACATCGAAAAACCAAGTTTCTTGGTTCATTTCTTGTCATCTAACATCAATGCGGAACTAAAAGAAAAGCAAGAATTGCTTGAAATCAATGACGGTGTTGAGCGCGCAACCAGCCTTCTGCAACACTTGATGAAAGAAGTGCAAATGCTCGAATTGAAGCATGAGATTCAGAACAAGGTTCATTCTGATATCGATCAGCAGCAGCGTGATTATTTCCTTCGTCAACAAATGAAAGTGCTCCAAACCGAACTGGGTGATGGCGGCCCTGAGCAGGAAGTTGAAGCATTAAGAAGAAAAGCAAAAGACAAGAATTGGCCAGAAAAAGTAGCCAAGCATTTCGATAAGGAATTAGACAAAATCCTTCGCATGAATCAAATGGCTGCAGAGTATCCCGTGGCAATGAATTATGCAGAGCTTATGGTCGATTTACCATGGGGCGAATATTCTGAAGACAACTTAGACCTTAAGAGAGCGAAGAAGATATTGGAGGACGATCACTATGGCCTAGAAAAAGTTAAGGATCGGATTTTAGAATACTTGGCGGTACTAAAACTTAAGAATGATCTGAAGGGACCCATCCTCTGTCTTTATGGACCTCCGGGTGTTGGTAAAACCTCTCTGGGGCGTTCGATCGCCAAAGCCCTTGATCGCCAGTATGTCAGAATGTCACTTGGTGGTGTTCATGACGAGGCCGAGATTCGAGGTCACAGGAAAACCTATATCGGGGCGATGCCGGGTAAGGTCATTCAAAATATTAAGAAGTCGAATTCTTCGAATCCTGTTTTTGTGTTAGATGAAATCGATAAAGTGAACTCAAACTTTAGAGGGGACCCATCTTCCGCTTTGTTGGAGGTCTTAGATCCTGAGCAGAACCATGAGTTTACAGATAACTACCTTGAGGTGGGCTATGATCTGTCAAAAGTACTTTTCATAGCTACTGCAAACTCTTTAGATACCATTCAGCCTGCGCTTAGAGATAGAATGGAGATCATTGAAGTTTCAGGCTATACTATTGAAGAAAAGATCGAAATAGCCAAGAGGCACCTAATCCCTAAACAAAAGGCTGAGCATGGCTTAAAACCAAGAGATGTCTCTTTTGACAAGAAAGCTATTCAATTTATAGTGGAGGGATACACGCGTGAATCTGGAGTGAGAAGTCTCGAAAGAGTTGTCGGTTCAGTGATTAGAAGCGTAGCGAAGTCAATCGCACTTGAAGAGGAGTTCCCTAAAAAGATTACAACCGAATTCATCGAAAAAGTATTGGGTGGTCAAAGGTTCGATAAAGAGATTTATAACGACAATAAGTACGCTGGCGTGGTTACAGGTTTGGCTTGGACGGCTGTCGGTGGAGAAATTCTTTTTATTGAGTCGAGCTTAAGTAGAGGTAAAGGCAAGCTTACACTTTCGGGTCAACTGGGAGATGTGATGAAAGAATCGGCAATGGCCGCTATTTCTTACCTCAAGTCTAATTCGGATGTCTATGGCATTAATTATAAGGCTTTTGATAAGTATGATCTGCACATGCACGTTCCTGCTGGGGCAGTACCAAAAGATGGCCCTTCAGCAGGTATAACTATGCTAACCGCTTTGGCTTCGCTTTTTACACAAAGGAAGGTAAAGAATAAACTAGCCATGACTGGTGAGATTACCTTAAAAGGAAATGTGCTGCCGGTGGGTGGCATTAAGGAAAAAATCTTGGCGGCTAGAAGAGCAGGTATCAAGGAAATTATTCTCAGTAAGAGAAACGAAAAAGATATCAACGAAATCGATCAGCAGTACACGAAAGGATTGAGTTTTCATTTTGTAGAGAAGGCCAATGAAGTCTTGGATATTGCGCTGACCAATCAAAAAGTAGATAATCCGATCAAATTTGTAGTTGAGGACTAAAATTCAGCGTATTTTCATTAGATATCCATTTTGAATGAGGAAAACCCGTCTACTGCTGTGTGCACTTCTTTTTTTATGTTGGCAATTTGCCAATGCACAGCTTGGTGGTAGTCGTGCCTTTGAGTATCTGAACTTGCCCAATAATGCAAGAATAGCTGCCTTGGGAGGGTATAATATCACATCTGGTTGGTACGACCCTAGTCAGATAACTTCTAACCCCGCGATCTTGAACGACACCATGCAACATCAACTGGTGATTTCAAGACTGGGTTACTTTGCTGATATCTCTAATACCTCCCTGACTTATGTTACACCGATTAAGAAATATGGCACATGGGCATTTCATCTCGACTATCTCAACTATGGAGATATTCAGAGTTTCGATGAGGCGGGCTTTCTCAATGGTGATTTCAGTGTCAATGAGTATGCTTTTTCGGTTACAAATAGTCAGGAATTCGGTCCGTTTAGAGTCGGGGCTAACTTAAAGATTGCAGTATCTGACCTGGCCTCTTTCCAAGCATCGGCATTACTTCTTGATATCGGAGGAACATTTCTACATCCGGAAAGGGACCTTACAGTGGGCTTTGTAATTAAGAATATTGGTTTTTTGATTTCCGACTATACCGAAGAAAACCAAAGTCAGCTACCAACAGATATTCAATTGGGTATTTCTTATAAACCTGAGTTTATGCCCTTTAGGTTTTCAGTAACTGCAAGGAATTTGGTGCGTTCAGACGTTACTTTTTTCGATCCATCGACTAACGCGTTGTTTGGTCAAAGTGAAGAACCTGGTTTTGGAGAAGAGATATTTAGAAGGTTGGTATTTGGTGCCGAATTAATCGCCTCACCAAATTTTCAATTGAGGTTTGGTTATAACCATTTACTCAGACAAGAACTTAAGCTTGGAAATGCCAGTGGAGGAGCCGGCTTCTCGTTCGGCTTTATGTTCAAAGTAAAAAGATTTGAATTTGCCTACAGTAGGGCATTGTACCATACCGCTGGTGGCAGCAATACACTTCAGATGAATTTGAATCTGAATGGTATTATAAACAAGAATTGAAATGATTGATAAGAGTTATTTGACCCCAAGGCAGATTGTTGCCGAACTTGATAAATACATCATTGGACAAGCTGATGCTAAAAAGAATGTAGCCATTGCATTGAGAAATCGTTGGAGACGAATGCATGTGCAATCAGAAATCCAGAAAGAAATAGTGCCGAACAACATCCTTATGATTGGTGCAACAGGTGTAGGTAAGACTGAGATTGCCAGAAGGCTGGCGAACATAGCCGATGCACCTTTCACCAAAGTGGAAGCTTCAAAGTTTACCGAAGTGGGTTATGTTGGACGAGATGTGGAGAGTATGGTTCGCGACTTAGTTGAGCAGTCTGTGAACCTAGTAAAACATTCTAAAAAGGAAGAAGTAAAGGAGAAGGCAGAACAGGCCGTAGAAGACATCATTCTAGATGCACTGATTCCTCCAGTGCGTTCAGTGAAGCCTAATGCAGGTTTCCAAACTGATGACAAAGAAGCTTCTCAGATGAGCGACAGCGAGTTGAATGAGAAGACACGTGAGCGTTTTAGAGCTAAGATCAGGTCTGGTGAAATTGATGATCGCAAGATTGAGATTTCAATTCAAGCCTCATCAAATGGCTTGGGCATGGTAGGAGGAGGCATGGACGAAATGTCCATGATCAACCTGCAAGACATGATCAGCAACGTAATGCCCAAGAAGCAAAAGAAACGTAAGGTTACTATTGCCGAAGCCAAGAAGCTGCTTATTGAAGAGGAGAGTGCAAAGCTCATCGATATGGATGAGGTAAAAGAAGAAGCCATTACTAAAGCAGAAAATACCGGAATTATCTTTATCGATGAGATTGATAAGATAGCCGCAGGTTCAGGTAAAGGAGGTAGCAGCGGACCTGACGTGAGCCGTCAAGGGGTTCAGAGAGACCTTCTTCCTATTGTTGAAGGAAGTGCTGTAAATACCAAACATGGAGTTATAAAGACAGACCATATCCTCTTTGTTGCGGCCGGAGCATTTCATGTAGCTAAACCGTCAGATTTAATCCCTGAACTGCAGGGTAGATTCCCAATTCGCGTGGAACTCAATAGCCTGACAGAAGATGATTTCTATCGCATATTGAAAGAACCAAAAAACGCATTGACCAAGCAATATGAGGCTTTGATCGATTCAGAGGGGGTATCATTAGACTTTACGGATGAAGCATTACATGAACTGGCCAGATTGGCATTTCAAATCAATGCTGAAGTTGAGAATATTGGGGCGAGGAGACTTCATACAGTGATGAGTAAGCTGTTGAACGATATTTTGTTCGATATCCCAGAGCAGATTCCGCCTAACGCGAAGGTGTCAATTACTAAAGAGATGGTCAATGATCGCTTAAGCGGATTGATTGAAGACAAAGATTTGAGCGAATTTATGCTCTAGACTTAGGGAAGTCGTAGTAAAACTTTTCTCCCTGAGTATTTAAAATCTGTTGCCATGAGCCTATGTTAAACGCTATACCACATGCCGCACAGGTAGGTAGATTATAGAGGTTAAAGTCTGAAAGGTCACCAATCAATGATGTCAGCCCTGGATTATGACCAAAAATCATAAGGTTGTCAACGCTATCATCAACAACTGAAATAACCTCTTTGAGGGTTGAAGTACCAGCATGGTAGAATCGCTCATCATCGAGAAACTTTTCATCGGCAATGCTTAGCGTTTCGGCAAAACCCTTGGCGGTTGTCCAGGCTCTTTCTGCCGGTGATGCAATGATCAAGTCTACTTGATAACCTGTTTCTAGAAATCGTTTTGCCATATCGGGTAAGTCTCTTTTGCCCCTATTGTTGAGGGGGCGATCAAAGTCTGAGAGGTAGGGAGAATCCCAGCTCGATTTGGCGTGACGTACGATAAATAGCCTTTTCATAGCTCTAGTTATGGTAAGTCCCAAACTAATTATTAGTTTTGGGACTTTATTTATTTTATAATCTTTTAATACAAATTACAATGAAAACAGGTACCGTAAAATTCTTCAATGATGAGAAAGGCTTCGGCTTCATCGTTGATGACGAAAATGGAGCTGACGTATTCGTTCACGTTTCAGGTACAATTGACGAAATCACCAAAGGTGATTCAGTGTCTTTCGAGATTGCTGACGGTAAGAAAGGACCTAATGCAGTAGACGTCAGAAAAATATAATTACAAGAGTTATAGATTTTTGATTACCAACCCCGGCTTTAGTCGGGGTTTTTTATTTAGACGACTTCTAGTTGTTCCAGAGACTCTCAGCAGTATAATAACCACCATCTCTTTCCCAGAATTTTCCGTCTAAGAAGCGATAACCTTTGTCTAAGCCATTAACCTGGTTCATTTCATCCTCACTTAATTCAATTTCAGCGGAAGCTAAATTCTGTTTCAACCGAGAAGGATTAACCGATTTCGGAATAACGCAGGTGCCTCTAGCCTCAGCCCACTTGATCAAGATTTGTGCAGGGTGAACGCCATGATTGTTTGCTACTGATTTGAGTACCTCATTTTCAAACATATCTGGCTCATCGCTGCCTTTCATACCGGCAGATCTATCCCTAGACCCTAGGGGGGAATAAGCGGTATAAAGGACTTGATTGTCATTGCAGAATTGAACTAAGTCATTCTGCGCTAGTAAAGGATGTGATTCTACCTGATTCATTTCAGGAATTATCTTGGCCGTTTCTATCAGCTTTTGCAGCTTAGGAATATTGAAGTTGGAGACACCAATATGTTTCACCAAGCCTTTGTCTACTAGTGCTTCCATGGCTTTCCATGTATCAGCTATAGGATAGTCCTCTATAGGTGCGAAACCACTGGCATCTTCTGAAAAAACAACTCCAGGCTGATGGGCGATCGGCCAATGAATTAGGTAGAGGTCAAGATAGTCGAGCTGCAAAGCGTCTAATGACTCTCTAACTGCTTTTTCAACATCTTGTGGTGCATGAAACGAATTCCAAAGCTTGGAGGTGATGAATAAATCCTCACGACTCACGTCCCCATCAGCAAATGCTTCCTGAAAAGCCTGTCCAATTTCATTTTCGTTTTGATAAATCCAAGCACAATCAATATGTCGATAGCCAATCTTAATGGCGTCTCTTACAGCTTGACCTACTTCTCCAGGCTCCGATTTCCACGTTCCAAGCCCTATTGCATCTATTTTATCTCCGTTTCTGAAGGTGAGTCTATTCATTCTTAATTGACTTTTGTGATAACGTCAAGCTACTAAGAATTATGAGTTCATACAATCATGTTTACTCGCTTCGGAGCACTTTTGTCGGATTGACCAAAGCGACTTTGATACCTTGGTAACTGACTGTAATGAAAACCAGTAAAACGGTAATAGATCCTGCAAGTAAGAAGGCCAAAATACCAATGTCAATATGATAGGCAAAGTTGCTGAGCCAAGCTCTCAATGCGAAATAAGCGATAGGGGAGCCTATTACAAAGGCGAGCATGATCAGCAGCAAAAAGTCTTTCGCAAAAACCGTAATGATGCTCGGTAACGAGGCGCCAAGCACCTTGCGTATGCTCATTTCTTTACTTCTCTGATTGACTACATAAGTTGCCAAGCCGAAGAGACCTGTACAAGACATGATAATGGCAATCAACGTGAAGATATCAAAAACAGAAGTTGACGCCTGATCTGCCTCGTATTGTCGTTCAAGATTGTCATCTAAAAAGGAGTATTTGAAAGGCTGCTCGGTAAGCCCTTCCCACTTGGCTTGAACTTGATCAACAGTTGCTGTGATGTCGCCTTGATTCAACCGAAGTACGGTCACACTAGGGGTGAAATTACTGAGCCCATAAAACATAAAAATGGGGCCTATTTCAGAGTGGAGAGAGTAGAAATTATAGTCTTTCACAACGCCAATGATTGTGAACTCGAAAGTAGGTGCATTGGGGTTATTATTACTCAGAAACTTCATACCGATGGGGTCTTCAACACCCATGGCCTTGACCGTGGCTTCGTTTACAATAACCTTTAGGGAGTCATTGTACTGTCGGTCGAAATTTCGACCCATAACAATATCGAATTCCATGGTTTCAATGTACTCCTGATTAGCACTTAAGGTGTTGCCGCGAACTGCCCCGACATCGGAATCATCTACGTAAAAGACGCCACTGCCCATGAATTCACCGGGAATGAAAGTAGAGCCACCAGCTTTCTGCACGGTACTGAGTTGAGAAACCTCATTGTAAAAAGCGTTGTAATTGGTGCCTAAACCTCCCGTTTGATGGATCACCATCAGATTGTCTTTGTTGAAACCTAGGTCTTTGTTAGTCAAATATTTCATTTGCTGACTCACGATTATTGACCCAGAGATCATAAAAATGGAAATGACGAACTGCAAGGTGATAAGTCCGTTCCGGAGCCAGATTCCTTTACTACTGTTTTTATAACTCCCTTTTAACACTTTGGAAGGCTGTAAAGCCGAAATGACAAGGGCGGGGTAAAACCCCGAAACAATCCCAATAATTAAGATAAATGCGATGAGCATTACCAAAGCGATGGGTTGAATGATGGTGCCGAAGTCTAGTGAGGTGCCAAGGATTCGATTGAACTGAGGTATGCCGATAAATACCAAACCAATGGAAATTACCGAGGCGATCAAACAGATGAATATAGACTCTGTAAGAAACTGAGAAATCAATGCCGATCGTTGCGAACCCATCACTTTGCGTATACCTACTTCTTTGGCCCTTTCGGTAGATCGAGCTATGGATAGGTTTACAAAATTGATACTCGAAATAGTCAGGATGATGAGTGCTACGACTGAGATAATATAGACATATACAATATCGCTATTGGGCTCTACCTCGACATCGAGCTGCGACTCCAGATGGATAGACTCAATGGGTTGTAGAAAATAGTTGTATTGATGCCCTTTTTCTTTCCAGTCTGAACCAGAGGTTTGAGCTATACTGGCCCCACCATAAGTGTCTACTAGCGAAGAAAATTCTTTTTCGAAGGACACTGGGTCGACCCCCTCTTTCAGTTTAAGGTAGGTATATACCCATGGGTTAACCCAGCTTTGTATGTCAATAGCATTGTTCAGTTGCGGTACAGATCTAGTGGAGCCCAATAGGTCAAAATGGATATGCGAATTGGCTGGAATGTCCTTAATCACTCCTGTAACCCTTCGCGTGCCATTATTAACGTTCAGGATTTTATCTACTGCATCGGTTGTACCAAAGTACCTCATGGCGGTGGACTCTGTCAGAACCACATCCGTTGGATTGTTCAGGGCATTGTCACCATCGCCAACAATGAACTCATGTGAGAATACTTTGAAGAAGAGTGAGTCACCGAAAAGGAATTTCGTCTCTAAAAAGGTTCGATCGTTATCTGGAAAACCTATCGGAACTTCATTGGTAAAGAATAGCCGATGAAGCCTAGTGACCGCTTCCACTTGTGGGTAGTTCTCCCTTAAAGTAGGTGCCAACATAATGGATGAGGTTCCGAAAGTCTTTACTCTTCCAGGATAGACCCTTTCTAGTGCAGCTCTATATACCCGGTCACTATCTTGAAAGAATTTGTCATATGAAGTCTCATAGTTTACGTAGATGGCGATCAGCATGACACTGGCTATGCCTATAGATAGGCCTAGAATATTGATAGAAGCATATACCTTATTCTTCTTAAGGTTTCTATACGATATTTTGAGGTGATTCCCTGTCATCATGATCCTAGCGTGCTGTTTGGTTCGTTTAAAAAGGTGAGGTCGAAATAACCGGATGACCTCTATCCAATAGATGAGTTTTGCCTTTGTTAAGCCTTTTTGATCAATGTTATCTTCAAATTGCTCTTCAAGATCTCCTGCCAATTCATTCCACCATTGGTCATCAATAAACCGCTCAAGGAGTCTTTGTGCCCTTTTTGGTGGTGAATGACTCGGATTCTTTTCCATTAGAAGGAAGGTTTGTTTGTCGCTAACCTGTTCCACATGGCCTGTCGAGTTTCTTGAATCTGTTGAATGTTGCCATAGCCTTTTGCCGTGAGGCTGTAGAGCCGTTTGCTTCGACCTCCTCGTTTTTCAGAGGCTCCTCCCATAGCAGATTTTAACAATCCCTTGTTTTCAAGGCGATAGAGTATTGTGTGAATCGTGCCGAGTGACCAATTTAGGTTTGCTTGGTCTTTAATTTCCTTTTGAATGCCGTAGGCATAGGCCTCTGGTTCAAGGCTTCCGACACTTAAGAGCACAATCTCTTCCTGGCTGCTAATAGTTTCTTGGGTCATCAACTGATTTGTTTTCTGTATACAAAACAAATAATGTCAATATTCACGAGAATGGCAAAGAGAAGGTTTCGATACTATACCTTTTAATAAAAATGTCATGCGCTCTACTTTGGATCTAATTGAGGTCAGATCCGTGTTTGTAGACTGTGAAAGTAGAATTTCGGTTTAATTCTAAATAGACATGATATGAGTGCGAGCATCAAATTTGTCGGTAGGTTTTAAGCTTTATTTGAGCTTCTTAAACTTGTTGGGCTGTGTTTTCGCATTGAATATCACTAAAAGTGCGAGTAGGGCCATAAGTGTGCAAAAGGACCAAAAAGGAAGCATGTTGCCTCCAATTAATACCGGAAAAATTGGAAATGCCTGACCTAAACCATTGATTAGCTGGTGATGTAAGTGAACATAGAGTAAGCTCCTTTTTCCTTGAATATATATCCATCCTAAGATGAAGCTCTGGGAAATCACAATGATAGTGAACTCTATAAGACCATAGCCAGCTTGATGTCCATTGGGGAAAAGAAATAATGGCATGTGAAACAACCACCAAATCGGAATGATGATCAGACAGGCCTTGAAGTAACCATGTTCATCAAATAACTTATCAAAAACGACTCCTCGCCAGGCTAATTCCTCCGTATTGACGATTAGATACATGACAAAAAATGCAAGGGCATTTGATACTATAGACCCAATATTAAAAGACTCGGGCCAGGATGTAGTTGATAGCTTAAACCCAACAAATGATGCCAATATGGTGATGATCAGAGGAGCCATAACGGCAACAGCAATAGTTTTGATGTTCACTCTTACTAACAAGAGTCTCTTAAAGAAAGACTTAAGACCTGTTTTGCCACCGGATCGGTAAATGAAGATAGAGGCACCCAAGAGGGGACCTAATGTCATGAGGATATCCAACGATTTGAGTGCTGATGGAATTTGAATATTATAGGCAATGAGTAAAGAAGGTATCACGCCTAACCACGAAATAAGGAAGACTGTGATAACAAGTTTAGTTAGGTTAATTGCTTTCATTTATTGACTTGTTTTTTACAAATCAATACTGTTCGGGGGGTCAAATAGAATCTCTTAATTAATCAGGACGAATTTCTGATTTAAATTGACCAGGGGTTTTGCCAGTGAAATTCTTAAAGTGATGGTAAAAAGCCGATTTGGTGTTGAAACCACATTCATAGCCCAATCCCTCTAAGGAGATATGTGTATCGCTTTTATCAAGCATTCTCTGAGTAGCAAATTGAATCCTTTTGGCGTTGATAATGTCATAAAAAGTCGTGCCCATTTCAAGGTTAATTACTTCGGAAAGATGATGCTTTGGAGCATCTACCTTTTTCGACAGTTCGGATAGTTTGAAGTCGGGATTCAAGAAGTCATCCGATTCTTCGAAATAGACATCAATCTTCCTTCTAATCTCACGAATTTGAACTTTGCTCAAGGGGCTATTCTTGTAAGGCTTTGACGGAGGAGGCATTGTTTGAACCTCGGGGGTATAAAGCCTGCCGAATTTGAGTCCAAGGAAACCTATCACCGAGATCATCAGTGTATAAATTCCAAGATCTAGCGTATTGGAGAATTGCATCATGAATAAGAGCTCTGCTAAAACATGTAGAATTCCTAAGAGAGCATATGTCATCATTAACAAGGCCAGAGAATTGATCCACCTTAGATCCAATATGAAATTGTCTGCCCTTTTATTCTTTACACCTTGTAGGTTTCCCTTTGTCCAAAAAAGAATGAAGAGAGGGTAACCAATAAGTGTAAGTACTTTGGTGATGGTCATTACAGACTCTAAGCGTTGAGCCACAAGACTGTTACTGACAAAAAGCCCTACTATGAAAAAAAGCAGGAAGGTGATAAAGTGAATAAGGAGTTGCCTCTTAAATTGTCCGAAGACCGTATAGGTGTAGAGCAAGAAAAAAGGGCCATGCAACAAAGTCAGTGACTTTGCTAGGACCAGTATAGCGGTTGTATTGTTAAAGCCAGTAAGGATGATAAGGCTTAGGTGAATAGAGAAAATAAAGAACCAAAACAAAAGAATGATGTCTTTGGTAGCAATGGATTTCTTGGACAAAATCAGAAAAGAAAAGATAATTGCCTGTATAATACCTACTGAAGCCGGAATTATGTCCCAATTGAGCATCAACGAAAGAAAAATGACTTAGCTGTAAGTTATGCGATTTTAATTAAGACTGGAAAAACCGCAGTGTCACTCTCTCATGTCTTCAACTCCAGTAAAACCATGCATTCCACATTATGAGTTTGCAGAAATATATCTACTGACTGGACCCAAGTAACTTTGTGCTTAGCTTGTAGCAATGCTAGGCCTCTTACTTTGATTGACCCACTTAACAAAAACGATTGATTAGGCAGATTCTATCTAACCAATTAGATAAGGGTTTGTCCAGCCTGTTTTAATTAGATTTTTTATACCCCAGGCAAGGTCTTCGTAGTACTTTTCCGGTACCTCAACCTCTCTCAATTTTTTTCTAATAATTTTACCGCCCTCTTCGACAATTTCAAACTCGTAATCCGTTGTGGTTGTCAAACGAGTTTCAGGGTCGAAGCTTACTTCACCACGGGGACCAGAAATAGATACTTTGGTCAATGCACTTTTTACAACTTCAGGTAATGAGCTATCGGCTTTCAGGAGTGCTTTCCCCAATAATTCAGCCGTTTCATAGGCCAATAAACCGTAGGGGTGAGGCCGCTTACCGAGGTTTTTCTCAAAAAAGGTTTTGAGTTCCAAATTTGCTTCACTTTCCCCATCTCGGTCCCAACAACCAATTGTTTTCTGTCCGATCATTTTGCTACCACAGGCCTCCATTATATCATCCCCCTGCATCATATAGCTGGGTATAAAAGGAGTTTTATCGCCCTTGGTTTCATACCAAGTTTCCGCAAAGGAGATTCCTTCCTTTCCTGAATAAAAGCCGAAGATAAAATCAGCTTTTTCCTGCAGGGCTTCATTGATCTGACTAGCAGGTGATTCGGTTCTGCTATCCTTATGAGTCAAAGTGGCAAAAGTAATTTGCCCGCCCCTACTCTCAAATCCTTGCGTGAATGCCTTAGAGGTTCCATAACCTACATCATGTACAGAGCCAAGGTGTACACCAGCCTTGCCATAAACAAGACCCGCTTCTTGCCCTTGTAGCCAAGCCGACTTCACAAGATCAAAGGTATTAACGAAGGCAAATTCAGACTGACAATCTTCATGAATTATATCCTCACCCATGTAGGTAAGCAATAGAATCACATCATTTGAGACAAGTAACGGAGCAATATCAATGAGAAAGGCTGGATTAAAAGGTGCAATGATGGCATCAACCTGTTCTTTCACAATCAGAGACTGCACTTTCTCAGCCATAATCTTCATTTGATTATTGTAGCCTCCTGGCTCAATGACTATTTCGTAATTATCAAACCCAGATTTTTGCAACCCTGCCTCTACGACTGTTTTGTAGTCTTTTCCGAATCGTTTGAAATAATTTGAATCCGGAAGGATCAAACCAATTTTATATTTCATGTATGTGCTTGTTCTTTTAAAGTGCAACGAACCCTTATTTTCAGGGTCCTTATTCAGGCAAAATAAGAAGTATGGACATAAAAAAAGCCGGCAGTGCCGGCTTTTTTTATGTTTTGATTACTTAGCTTCTAGAAGGATAAATACCTTCCATTGCGAAACCAATGTACAATCCAAGGAATGGGTTGTCAATATCAAAAGGAATATTGCTCCCTGTGTTTGTTATGGATTGCGAATTCATGTTTGAGTCAGGGTTAGTAGTAACAAAGCCTGCTCCCCCAGTGTGGCCTGCTATTGTTGCCCCAACAGGTATTCTTTCCGTACCAGCTGCATTAGCGCATCTTAGTGTATGTGTATGGCTTGGTAGATTGCTAGCAGTCAAAGTTACAGTGTTGCGTCCGCCTCGCATACCCCAAGTTCTGGTTTCCAATCCGGGGCCGGTTCCTACACCTACCATAGACCTGCCACGCAAATCAGGGATACCGAAAGTAGTACGGCCATCACCACCGAAAGTGGTTCCAACAAGGGAAAATACTGCCGAATATGATGAGATAGGCATAAGTTGTCCATTGCATAGCTGCCAGCCACGTGGAGCAAAATTAAAAGCGAAAGGTTGAATTTGAGCAATAAAAGGAGTCATAGTTCTGAATGTGTTTAAATTGTTAATAGTTACTGATAATTATCAATGTAATACTTTTCTTCGAATTATCGAATGATTCTTTGTTGCTAGTTCTTTTTTGCATTTAAGTGGTAGTACGCACATTAGTACTTCGTACAGCGTGAATCAAGGTGGTTTAAATGAGTTATAGATCTCATTTGACTGACCTATAGACAAAGCCTAAGCTTACGGGTTACATGAATTTTGTGCCCTTAAAAAAACCTAGAGTCGTCAGTTTGACACCGGAAATATAGGCGCCCGCTACATGTGCCACGGTAACACGCAGAAATTCATTATTGATACAAGCAACTATTGGACCATAGGTGAGGTCAGAGTGGACAATTTCTCCCGGATCACCTTTCATTGTGTCATTGCCATCAATAGGGGTTACCTCTAGGATATTTATAAGTTGGCCCGAAAATGACGTGTCCGCTCCTCCATAGCGAGGATTTGCAGCGTTAGTAAGTGCTTCTATTTCCAAAGCTGTTTGATTGCTCCAGTCTATTCTGAGATCGTTAGCCATTGGCTTAGTTAAAGGAGCTGGATCTTTTTCAGGTTCTAGAGTAATAAAATCAGGTTTGTCTGACATCAATTTGGTTACTACTTTGCTCACCCAAGTTTCATTACTTTGAGATAACTGACCACAGTAGATACCGTAGTTGAATCCGCCCGGAAAAGGAATTTTTTCTTGTAGAATCACAGGTCCTTCATCGAATTCCTCGGTCATGAGATGAACTGTTAAGCCACCTTCTTGTTCATCATTTTTAATCTGCCAGAATATTGGATCGGCCCCCTTGTATTTGGGTAACAGGGCATAGTGGAAATTGAAAAAGCCCTTTGAAGGAAGCGTCAATAGTTCACTAGGAATCTTCCAGGGAAACGTGAGTACAAACACACAATCTACCTGTAGCTCGGTAATTATCTTTTGCAAGGAATTACGCCAACTCTCTTGATCAAGCATATACCACAGGTCCTTCCCAATGTCTATTGCTTCAAAACCTTGCTCCATAGCATTGGCATATTTATCTAGGTACCCTACTCCAGAAAGCACACCTAGTGTTTTGAGTTTGGCTACCGCAGACAAGCCAAGTTGATTTGAGTTACATAGTGCGAAAATTTTCATTTGTGTGAATTTAGTGAGTGGAACACATACCTGCTGATCCGACTTTGGTGAAAGTCGGAGTTGTATAGTCGACTAAAAGAGTATGGGTTGTTAACATTTGAGTGGAGAAGATATTCCAAAATATTATGGATTGAATTTGTACTTAAAAACTTAAATCCGTTTCTAACAATTTCATTTTGTCACTCCCCTTTATTATTTACCTATGAATTTGTTAGAAAAGCAAACCTTCCCAATATGGTGAACTGTTTATGACCTTTCTTACCTGTAATTATTACTTGACCAACTCTTAGCCAGGCATGAGCTTTCATACTGAGAGTGCCTTCCTTTTTGACTCCAAAGTACGTTGTATGATCTACTTTCATCCCCTTCAAAATCCAATGTGCACATAGAGCCTGGGCAAAGCAATTGCTTTGCCATGAAGTATACTTTGATACAGCAAAAATTGCACTCGCTAGACGAACAAGCCGCTCCGATTCTTTTTCCGAAATGTCCGAGGAGCTTTCTTTTCCTTCTTCCCCTATCCACCTTGCAATTCTTTTAAAAGGAAACATAAGGACTGTTAACCTGCCGAAACCAATTAGTATAATTACTCTGAGTAGCAATAACCGGAAATGCCAGTCTGCCTTGGAAAAAGCTTTTAAGGCAGTCAAGGAATCAAGAAGTTAGATAAAAAGAGCTCCTGAAATAATAAATAAGATATCTCCATAGGCTTTATTTAACATGATCAGCTCTTTTGATGCTATAAAGGAATCCTGATTTTAGTGGAGTGTCTATAACTGTTTGTTCACCTGTAGACCATTTAACAATTAATTTGTCCACCTGTTCATATTCACTCAACCCAAAATGTAATGTTAGATCATCGTAGGATTTATAGCCACCGCTGGCTAGCAGTTCTCTCACCTGATGCTTTCCATCACCATAATAGATTGTGACTTTTGAACCTATACCGAAACGATTTCCAAGCTCGTCCACCAACTTGAACATTATTGAGTTATTTTGGTGATTGTTGTTTTCATACAAATAAACAGGGCCTACAGAAGTAGCCAGTACTATATCTAAATCGCCATCAAGATCAAAGTCTACATAGCTGTTAGAAGAACTGGGAAGGTAGTTCACTAGGCCTGAGGTATCTGTTTGTTCCTCAAATGTCTGCCCTTTTAGGTTTTTATAAAACATATTAGATTCCTGTACAGGTTTGAAGAGGTAGCCGTTGGTTATGTAGAGGTCTTGCCACTCATCATTATCCAGGTCAGCAAACCTACTGTTCCACGCCCACCCAGTAACTCGAAGTCCATATTTATCTGTTTGCCCTATATACTTTCCAGATTCATCTTTCTTAAGAAGTACACCTCCAGGCCTTTTGGCATCAGGGGCCGTTTCAAGATATTTCTCAGCTCTTTCGTATTGATCTGTCTTAAAATTGGCTATGAAGTCGTATTTGGGCCATGCTGGGGTAAAGTAATCTTCCGGTTTCCCCAGCTTTTCGTTTATCATTTTTTGTCGAAGTAGTTGAAATGCTATGCAGTCAAGTAAATCCTCCTCTTCACAATGTTCAAACTTCTTATGAACAAGAGTCCCTAAATAAGCCTGGTGTTTTTTAAATAATGCCTGGCAAGAGCCACGCTGCTCATCGTTTTTTATCGCCCCACAAATTTTTTCAATGTTGGTGGTACGAAAATCTGAATTCCGGTTGTCTGTTTGTGCTTCATAAATCTCAAACTCCAAATCGTTGTCGACATCCACGGTGGTGATACTCATAGTTGTCATTGTGGTCTTTTGTACTAGGTCTCTTGGGTTCAATACCAGCTCGTGTTCTCCAGTTGATCGATCACCCTTATAAAAATAGTCCGGCATCACGAAATCATTGCCCACTACCAAGTCTTGTGAGTCATCTCCGATTACATCGCTCAAGAGGGTTGACAGTGTTTCCCCCGGAGGTGCAGAGGCCAACTGCAACTCAAAGCGTCTCCCCCCCTTATTTGTGAGCCAGAAATTTTGTGATGCAGGAATAGAATATATAGAACCTCCGTTTACGCCCATGGTCCAGTTACCTACAAATATATCGAGTAAGCCATCATCATTTCTGTCACCGAATGCAGCTGATACACTTAGGACCATATCATCAGTCTGAGGTAACCTAGAAAGTGTGTCATCATCAAAACTGCCCTTATTGCTGTACTTAACATAATTACCACCTCTGTAGGTAGTGAAAAATACATCCAACCACCCGTCATTATCTAAGTCTATCAACGTTCCCCCAAATATATCCAGGCTATCAGGCACATTCAGTGACTGCCGTTGGAAAGTCTTTCCGCTTATGTTTGCATAAAGGAATAAATTATTGGCCGATGCCATCAGTAAGTCAGGGTATCCATCTCCGTGAATATCACCGGCCGACATACTCCTTTGATTGGCAAGCCCATCCTGAGTATATATGGGAGAAAAAATATAAGGTACATCCATGCCAATCTCTTGTCCTTCAATGGGCAAAAACCAGTCCTGAGACTCAGAAATTTTAGATTTAAAAGGTGTTCCCGAAACCTGTACATTCCGCTCGCTCCATAACAAATCGCCACGTTTGACTCTATCTGAGGTCATCGTGTTTAGTTGCGAGGAGGTAAGTAGTATTGTGTCCTTAGCCTTTACTACATAATCTTCAGGAGGACCATCAGAATCTTTGACAATCTGATAATGATCATATATGTAATTAACCGTTAGTTGTTTCTCAAGAAAATGGCCCAGAGTACCGTTGATCATACCGATTGTGGTAACAATAGCAAACATTGCAACTGCCAGTTTTCTGGAAAAGGACTTATCGACTATGAATGCGGAGTATATACTGAATGATCCCAGCGTAAAGAGTAAGGTCATTGCGTATTTGGCGGGTAAACCCCCGGCCCATAAAATGGCGGTTATTAAAACATCAAAAGCCATAGGTACCGGCAAAAAAGTGCCTAACGCAGCGAGGCCGACCATTAGGAGCACTGATTCTGTGGTGCTAGCAGCTTCTGTGAGCTGAATGAATCCTTCCAGAGGTAAAAATGTGATGAGTATATTACCCAGAAAGCCCGCCAGTAACATAAGAGGTACAGCAGTCCTAATCAAATACCAGAGCCCTGTAAAAAATCCCTTAATTGTCCATTTTACAGCGCCAAGCCAACTTTTATCTTGAATCACATCCACATCAATATTCGCTGGTGGTAGCTTAAAAAAACTTGGTAATTTTCTTTCGTTAATAGAGGTTGAGTTTTCCTGTCTGGTTTTGATATACCTTGAAAGCAAGGGAATAATAAAGAGTAATAAGACAATTGTTGAGCCTAGCTTAAACCAAACCATATAAGGAGGTAGAAGAGAGAAAAGCATGGAAAGAACAATCACATTCAGAGTTGGTGAGCTGACCATGGCAGCCATTGCTGTTTCCGTTTTAGCTCCTGCATCTTTCATCCCCATAGCAATGGGAGCTGCACAATTAACGCAAACCCCCAGGGGAGCACCAATTAAAGTACCTATAATGGCATTGACCCATCGGTTGTTAGACTTATAATCCTTTAGAAGGGAGAACAAAACCATCAAAATGGCTCCAAAGAACAACCCAAAGGCCATGCCCTTTTTGTTGGTCTCTATCCAATTGGCTGTATTAGACAGAACCTGAACCAGCCAGGAATCCCTGAACTGTATGGTGCGAAAAATATCGAAACTTATTCCCATCGACTCATTATCCGCACCGAGTAAGGCTTTTTCGTTAAGCTGCGGATACCTAGAGCCAGTCCAGAAAAATATGGCAATTATGAGCATGAACACAGAGCTCACGAGAATTCTCTTCTGATTGACTTTCATTGGGACTTAAGAATATGTTCTATCAATGTCTTTTCAGAATTAGGCCCTTCGGAAAAAGTGTTCACTACCTGATAACCAAAGTTTAAAAAAACAAACTAATGAGTTGGTTGGCAAGGTTTATTTTACATAAAATTGATATGGTTATAGGGCAGTAAATCAAAACGGAATTGATAAATTGAAAGCACTTAGCACCGGCCAGAACAATATGATTCAATACAAAAATCTCTTTTATTCATTCCATTGCAGTGAGATACCGGGGTTTGATAAAATAGGTGAAGCCGCTAAGGCTCTTTCTGAAATACCTTCCAATTTTGATAGGATCGAGTTACAAAAGAAAACTGGTTCTGATCGATATAAAGATCTGCGTGCCAGTCTTGATGCATTACCAGACAGAAAGGAGGCCATGGAGTTCGAAGCCAAAGGTCACTTTAACAAGGTGTTGTCCAGTGTAAAACCGGAATCCGAAAGTGCAAATCACAAGCCTGAAGAGAAATGGAGTTTCAGACCAGGTCATATTGCCTTTAATCCTGAATTTGGGCGACTGGATAAGTTAAAAAGCCTTCTCAATGAGTATTTTGATCATAACTGCCTTCAGGCTGGAGATTTTCTTTATCCACCTGATGGATTCAGATTATGGCACACCAATAAGTTTGACCTAGAAAGCTGGTTTATTTTCTTCGTAGATGTAGATAAACCTAAATGTTCCTTCTTCAAGTTTATAGACCCTGAAACAGGCGAACTTGTAACCCATTGGGATGAACCCGGAACTGTTAACATTTTTAAAATCAATAGCAACAATAGCGACCTACTCTGGCACTGTATAGGAACAAACGACTGCTACCGCTGGAGTCAGGGATTTTCGATACCAGGTCATTGGAAGGAAAAATTACTATAAGCCTGCGAAAACATGAGTGAAAAGAGAAACTGTTTCGGGTGCTTTGGTGCTTATGTAAAGATAAGCTGGGTACACTGAGATAAATGTCCAGAAAAAGTGATTAATACCTACGGTTATGGATAATATACCATGAAATAACAGTCCTACTATTAAAAACACCGGAGCAGCCTCTGGCCATAAAAGGCCAATAAAAAAAAGACATTCGAACAGAATAACAAACCAGGAGCCGACTTTAATCAGCCATTTTGGTTTTTGAGAATCAGGGCTTATCATACGCCAAAAAGGATACCGATTCATGAAATTTTGAATAGCCTGACCACTTCTCCAGAGCTGAGATTTGAGCTTTTGCAGCCCTGTAATTGAATAGATGAGTACAAGGTAAGTGGCTAAAAAGAAAAGCCCCGCCTCTGTTATCAACCCATTGTCGGGTACGAAATAATGGAGCATAAGGGCAACAAAAATAGCTCTGAGTAAAGGGGAATCTGAACTGACAAAATACCGCCAGCGGGGATAAGACAGGAGTTGGGTTATGAAAACAACCAGCAGTGGTAGTTTAGGATTTTGACCTGCCAATACGATTCCTATTGAAGTGATGGCCGATAGTAAACTGATTGCTTTGAGTGCCCAGGCAGCTTTACCATTATACAGTGGGCTAAAAGCTCTCATATGTCGGGAAACGATTGCTTGAGGCCATAGCCTGAAATTCATAAGAGGCTTATGCCTTAGCGCAATGATGAGATCGGCCATGGATGATTGACAAATGCCAATACAAACTAGAATGGTGGTCCAATAATAGACGTCTGAAGGAGTCATGGTAGTTTTAAAAAGTCACTTTCTATAAGAAGTTCCTCATGCTCCCCCATGAGCCTTTTTACTCGGATTTGCCGGTTTTCAGCCTGTCCTGACTTACCGTAACTCAATATAACGCTTTGAAAGAAAGGAAAAAGGGAAGATTCCATAGCTAGTTTGCCTGCGTCATTCATATGAGCGAAAGACTGCAGGGCATTGGACATAAAACCATAGAGTCGCAAATCAGGGTTTATAAATACGAGTGTAGATTTCCAGGGTTTTTCCAATTCAACCAGTTGCCATGGGCCTGTATCGCCATCTTCTGTTTTATCACGATAAGAAATGATAAAACGCTTAACTTGTCCATCCTTATCAGGTAAAAACATGGTCCATCGACTGAACCAACCGTTGAACCAAAGAAATTTCCTAAACTTCAATAAACTGCCTTTACCAGCCAGAGCAACCCAAACAGCGCATAGCAGCCAGAGTGAAAAAAATATCAAGATGACTATTTCAAAAAGCTTCATGAAAATCCTCTTTTCTGGTTTTTCATCTGTTGCAAAATAAGTTTCTTCTGTGTCAAAAGCTCAAGTTCCCATTCCTCATAAAAAGGCTGCGAGTTTATACCACAACTGACTAACTCTCTTTTCAGCCAATCCAATTTAGGCCCTTGAAAAGTTTTAAAATCTTTCTGAAGGTTAAGCCTTTCAGGTGGTTTGAACAGTCTATGATAATGAAATGTATGGATTTGATCAAGGGCCAGCTGTGTGTTTGATTTTGCCAAATGAAAATGTGTTTGGGGAGAATAGTTATAAGTGATCGGTAGTTCATTGACAATGAGTTCCATACTGCTTATAGTGGCTGAAAGTGCAGATTGTTCTACAAAAAAGAGCCCCTCTTTGGGTCTGAGGTCACTTGCCATTAATTGCTCAAAATTCGTTTTCCACTGCTGAAATAATTCAGACGTTCTTCGGGCAAAAATCAGCCCTGCATTGAAGTAGCTGAAAATTCGTTGTCTTCCAATACCCGTTGTTGTATAGGTCCTTTTTTTCACTTCGAGAAGTTCATAAAGTGCTCTCCAATACGATGCATTTTGGTCATTTCCATCCGTACCAATCCCCTTTAAATTCACAACCCTCATGCATACATCCATCTGTGACTCGTTACTGAGATCATCAAGGTCATTTAATACTATCTGGTCACTATCTAAAAATAAAAGGAAGTCTTCTGAAAGGTGTCTTGCGTAATAATCACAAGCCATCACTTTATTGGCGAAGCCGTAATCAGAATACTTCTCGTTGAGGAGAATGTATTCATGTTGCACATTACATTCCTCAAAAACAGTGATTGTTTTTGAAGAGAGTAATTCCGGATTACGAGGTTGGATACTATAAATTGGTGCATCTTTTAACTTGCCTCCGAATTTCCGAATACTCTTAACCAGTAGTTGTGACATACCCTCGAGACTGCCAGGCTCAGTACAGATGATAATAGCAATGCTTTTATTTTGCATGATTAAAGAGCATTTGCAGATTCATTCCATTGACCACTCTCGCTTTGAATAAAGATATTACTTTGGCATTATTCACTTTGAGCCTGAGCGAATCGCCAAGCTTTTCAGCCTCTTGCAAAGCATCATTGATGGCCTTTTTGTAGTAGGCCATTGCCTGAACATCGACTCCAAAACTGGACTCAATAGTTTTCCACCGATCCCCATGGGTTTGGATCAGCCTTATCCAAGCATCCGCTTCTTCTTTATCGTTACAAAGTTCAAGCTCTTTAACAATTAACCCAAGCGTTTCATCCAGTTGAGCTCCTGATTTTATTGCCGGACTTACCGCATCTTCAAGTTTCAGTTCCGGCTGCTCTTTAATCTCAGAGAGTACTGTTTTCAGATTTCCATTGTCATCAAAGATATTAGTCGCCTCAGTATCAAAAACAAGATGTATGCGGCTTTCCGTTCCCTCATTTCTGACCCCATGCCTTCGCCAGTTGTCAAAGGTCCACACCTCCCCGGGAGCCATGACAACCTCCGTTCCGTCGCATGTAAAAAAGACACTTTTTGAAGTCACTAGTGGTATATGTATACGGACTCGTTTGTCCCAGTATTCATTAGTATCTGAATGAACGGGTACTTCATAGCCGGCTCCCAACCTCATCAATCTCGCAATCCCTATCCTGAAATTGAAGAATCTCAAAAGACGGGTAACCGCGGGTAGCCTTTTTGAAGGCAAGGTCGGCATCACAGGCGTTCTTTTTAGATTATTGAGGGTGCCCTGATGGCTTAAGATCGGAACATACGAGTTTTTTTTAAAATTGCTTGGGTGATCAAGCCAGTCAGCTTCGTTAAGCTTTTGCACCACCTCCAAAGCTGCAGATTCAACCTCCATCTTAATAGGTAATTTGAAAAATGGCTGTTTTAAATTCATTGACTTTATTCAAGATTCGATTAAAAAGACGGTACCTAGGGTCATAACTTCTGCAGTACCAATGTCCTTACAATTTTAGGTATTTGAGATTAACATGGAATGAGAATGATTAAAATTAATATTGATTTGTAATAAGCTTCTTCACAAGTGGAGTCAGATGCTCGGTGATTTGTCTTGCGACAAATTCCGAACCCTGATCATTATAATGAACAGCATCATAGATGTGTTCAGGTAATACCAACTTATCCAGATCAATCATCAACACATTTTCCTCCTCGCAAACACCCCGTATGACCTGATTCATTCTGAAATACATCTTCTTGTACTCATTGAATGATAGGTTGAAGCGTTCTGGAATAATGCTCAGGTCATGATCTAAGCCTAAAAAATCATATTTTATCCTGTTTCCTTGGGTCATTAGCACTGGGCTGATTTCCTTTATTCTACAAATTGATACGAATAACCTCAGGTTATCTTCGAACTGATGGAGTATTGTGGCCCTGTCTTCATCCGTTAGTGTAGAGAGCCTCTTAGGACTTCTGGAGGGCTCTTTCCGAATATTGCTTACCATATTCTCAAAATACATTCCGATGTAAGGAAAAGCGGACTTTGCTTTAACAGCAAGAGCTGTGGTAAGCCTTACCTTTTCGGTAATAATCTGAGTTGGCCGCCCATTGACTTGCCAGTAGGATCTCTTCTTGAGGAGTTCGTGTAGATCGTTAATGTTATGCATCATTATGGCAATATCTGGTTGCTCAGCCAATACCTTGTTCAACAAAATATTCAGGGTATGCGCGCTGTTATTACCTGATACAGCCGCATTCATTGTATTCAGCTTCAGGCCATCCTTATTAAATAGTTGGCCTACCAGATAAGGAAATCTTTTTAATTCATCAATAGCAGAGCATTCTGTGGTGGACCCTCCTAAAAAAGCAATGCTTACATCAGGATCTTTCAGAATATTCGAAGGTTTAATATAACCTTTGATATCAATTTCAAACTTCACTTTTCTGGTTCTATCGTCAGTCTGGGCAACAGTTAAAAACTCTATAGGTGGGTCATAGGTTTTTGAAGTTCCGGGACTATGCTCTTTGAGAAAGACATGTCTTTGAGGAGTGTGTTTTTCGGGTATTTGATCAGACAGTGCTCCTAATAAAAAATCTGCACCAAATAGAAGGGCTACCAATATGACAGATGAAATCATTAGATTGAAAAGGTGTTTTTTCATAATTTCTTAATTAAGTCAGAAAAAACCGATGTTGTCGCCCCGTAAGAATAAGTCGAAGAGAAGATCCTCTGTTACAAGAGGGATAGTTTGTTTTAGCATCAACTCAAAAGTAAACACTTATTCATAAATTTGACTGTTGAAGGTTTAATTGTAGTATAATCAATGCAAGGGAAACAGATATAGATTTTTGCATGTTCACTAAGTATATTGAAGATTGTTTGAAAGCATGAAACATCTGATATGGATATGCTCTTACCCGAAGTCAGGAAATACCTGGCTGAGGATTCTGCTGGACAGTATACTGCTACATGATGGAAATAGTGTTGATATTAATCGAATAGAAATAGCCAGTCGAAGAATCATAAAAAGGAACTCGTTTGATGAATTTCTTGAATTTGAATCTGATGGACTTACCCCTACGGAAATCATTTACTATAAGCAGAAGTACTATTTAGACTATGGCCTAAAGGCAACTGAAGATATTTTCATTAAAACCCATGAGGCTAACTGGAAGATAAACGAAAAGCTGTGCCTTATACCTGAGGAGGTAACAAAGCTATGTGTCTATATCGTACGGAACCCTCTAGATGTCGTTTGCTCTCTCGCCAATTATCACGCAATTGCAATTGATAAGGCTATTCAGCTATTGGGTGATAGGAACTATACTTTGTTTGGTCCTGAAGACGGTATTTCATACAATGTTCCTGTCCAGGTAGGTGATTGGAGTCTCAACGTTAGCAGTTGGCTGAATTCGAAAGAGTTACCGTTGATTTTTATTAAATATGAAGACCTTCTCAATAAGCCTGTTGAAATCCTGAGTGGTATTATGAAAGGCTTGAATCAACCAGTTGATCAAAGCTTGATTGAGTCTGCTGTAGACAATCATAAATTCAGTCGTCTAGCAAATCAGGAAACTACCCATGGTTTTTTCGAAAGGCCTAGAAAAACAGATGTTTTCTTCAGAAAAGGGCAATCCGGCTCATGGCAGGAGGAGCTATCAACTAGGCAAGTAGATAAGGTCATAAACGCTCATCATAAAGTGATAGCTCAATTAGGTTATTGAATTTTAATTTTGTTCTCAAAATGCGATTCGTTGAAAAAATTGATAGGTTCGCAGGTAGAGAGAAGCAAGCATCATATGAATAATGTTTCCCCTCTTATACTCCCAGTACTATAATGAATTTATACTATTATAAAGCTTACGGATTAGTATTTCAGTCAGAGTTTTCCATTGCAGGATTGACAAGTGAGATTGCCTGCGAAAACCCTGATGTGGTACTGACAATTGGTACGCTGGACGTAACACCTTATAGCCTGATAAAGGGGTTTTTAATAAAAGAAATAACCCCTGAAGGTTTCCTGTATGGTATAAAAGACCTTGCCACTTTTCTACTCTCCGATGGGAACAAAGTAATAGTCGACCCTCTAACCGAGGAAACAGAACTTTGGCAAATGTACCTTCTCGGTTCTGTGATGGGTGCACTTTTGCAGCAAAATGGCTTTCTAACACTGCACGGCAGTGCGTTCGTATTTAATAATAAAGCGCATTTGATTTTGGGCGCTTCTGGCATGGGCAAATCGTCTATTGCCATGGCCTTACATCAAAAAGGTTATGAGCTGCTTACAGATGATATCAGTGCGATTAAGTTTGATAGTAATAACAAACCTTACCTCTTTGTGGCCAGTAAGCATATAAAGTTATGGGAAGATGCCATAGAGCATCTAAGCACCGCCCAAGAAGATATGGCAAGGGTGCGAGAAAGTTTACCCAAGTTCAGGTTATTGCTTGATACAACTCATGATCAGGTTAAATATGAGTTGGGTAATGTTTTCATACTGAATATTAAACGTTTACCTGAAGGTCAATTTGCCTTTAAGCATTTGAACACAATGCAATTATTGCGGTACCTGAATCAAAATGTCTATCGCAAGAAGTTTTTGTTAGACATGGGGAACCAAAAAGATGCTTTTTTCATGCTTAGTCAGCTAGCAAACAATGCTTTTGGAACTTTATTAAACAGAACCCATTCACGCACAGATGTGCGTTTGGTAGCAGAAAAAATGGAAAAGTTTTTAAAACAGTGAAACACCTCATTTGGCTGGCATCATACCCTAAATCAGGCAATACCTGGTTCAGAATTCTTTTAGACAGCATTCTCCTAAATGATGGGGCGGCAGTCGATATCAATCAGGTACAAACAGCCAGCCTCAGGATTATCGAGAGACAAAGTTTTGACGATTTTTTGGAGTTTGGCTCCGGTGAACTCACCTTGCAGGAGAGCAATTCCTTTAAACACAAATACTATCTGGATTATGGGCTAAAGGCTACTGAAGACACCTTCATAAAAACACATGAAGCCAATATAAAAGTCGATAATCAGCAACAGCTAATTCCTAAAGAGGTAAGTAAACTGTGTATTTATATAGTGAGAAACCCACTTGATATCGTGTGTTCGCTGGCAAACCACTATGTAGTTAGTACAGATGAAGCTATCAAAATTATGGGAGATAGTTCCTACACTTTTTTCAAACATGAAAAAGGCATTACATCCAACATACCGGAAATGATAGGGGATTGGAGCACGCATGTTAGTAGTTGGCTGAACACGAAAGGATTTCCTGTGATACTGATTAAATACGAGGATCTGCTCTGCGAACCCATTCAAACGCTGCGCATGGTTATGAAGGAGTTAGGCCAACCAATGTCTGACCAGGTATTGCAACGTGCGGTAGACAACCATAGCTTTGGACAGCTTGCGCGCCAAGAGTCAAAGCATGGTTTCCGTGAGAAAGTTGTAGCCTCCGGGGCCTTTTTTAGAAAAGGGAAAGCAAATTCCTGGAAAGAAGAACTTACCAAAAGACAAATTGAGATGGTGATTCATCATCATCATCAGGTAATGGATAACTTAGGGTATAGCACCGATATTAATCAGAAGTAAAGATGTCTTATATCTACGGCACAGTTTGTCATCCGGAAAACGTGGACCCTGAAGCACTGGCCATTCTAAGAGCGGATCTTCAACGGTATCCTACGGACGGTCATGTTGAACTTACTGAAAGTGTTGTTTCCGGTGGTCTTTTTTATCAAAACCTGAGAAAACCACCATTCCCATCCGAAGCGCCCCTAAAAGATCCGAAGACAGGCATCATCATTTTTGCCAGTACCCGACTGGACTACAGGTCGCTACTGTTAAAAAAACTAGGCCTCGATCAAAGTCAGTTGAGTAAGCTTACGGATACGCAGCTGATCCTGAACGCTTATTTAAAGTGGGATGAGCATTGTGTACATTACCTTGAAGGTGACTTTTCCTTTCTTATCTGGAACCCCTCAAAGCAATATCTCTGGGGTGCCCGAGATCCTATGGGCTTCCAACCACTTTTTTTTTCCATCAATGGTCAGACCTGTTTTTTTTCCAGTCATACCACTGGACTGGCCAGGATACCGGGAATTGATCGAAGTCCTGACGAAGTATTCTTTGCAAACCGCTTACTAAGGGCAGAGGGCTCGCTTTTCGTCACACCTTACAAAGGCATCAACCAAATACCAGTTGGACACACTATCAGAATTGATTCGGGCAAAATTAGTGTCTCAAAGTACCACCACTGGCAAATCATACCTTCAAGCCATAAGGTATCACGTGAAGATTATACATCAGAATTGGTTACAATTTTATCAGATGCCATTGAAACTAGACTATACGCTGATTATCCTGTGGGAGGCTTCCTCAGTGGGGGCTTAGATTCAAGTTCAGTGATGGCCATTTTACAATCCTTACTACAACAAGGGTCGGGAAAATCTCTGATCACCACTTCTTCAGTCCATCCGAAAGGAACCAGTTTCAGAAATGAAGACGAAAGACCATGGGTCGATATTTTTAAAAAGCACTTTCCCGAAACTGAAATTAATTATTGCACTCTTGAACATATTCCTCCGTTACGTCAGGAAGATGCAGAGTTTTTTTCCACCGTTCGACTGCGCAGATACCCAACCACGTTTATAACAGAAATAATGGAGGGTAAACTCATCAGTGAAGGCTGTCGCACTTTTTTTACTGGCTGGCGAGGTGACCATTTTATTTCTAGGAGGGGGTATGCCCACTATATCGATTTCTTAAAGCAGGGTCGGTTCTTCCAGTTGTTCTGCGCAATAAGGGACACAGCTGCCTTTACCAACCGTAGTCCAAAAGCACTGTTCAAGGCAATCATCAAAGAAAATGTCTATGCGAACCACTTTGGTGTCAGAAACCGATCGGATCGCAATCTGTTGAATAAAGAATGGGTAGAAGGTGTTTTGACGAACAAAAAATCACAAAGCCGCAGATGGAAATTGTACGATACCACTCATGACTTTAGTTGGTTTTTGCCTGATGGTCAGGCAAGTCAGCAATTCTATGAAGACACCTCTTTTAACAGCAAACAAGTCTTAAAGAGAATGATTCCCTTGTCAGACCCCAGAATAATCAACTTCACCCTACAATTACCAGCAGAAGAGTTTTCGAAAGGGGGTATGGATAGAAGTATTATGAGAAGGGCTATGAAAAATTATTTACCTGATGAGCTCAGGTTAAGAAATACCAAAGGGAGCTTTATGGGTAATGAATCGGCTATTTCAGCCAAGATACACGAGCAATGGTTGGAACAGATAAACATCTCGAGCCTCATAGATCAATCCCCATTAAGAGCATTTATCAACCCCTCTGAGGTAAAAAGACACATTGCCGAACACAAGAAAAATATAAAGACTGGGAACGTAGATTTACAGCATCAAAACACCTATTTGTTGAATATGTTGGGATTTTTGTTTTTCTTTGATGGGAAGAGATAACTTTATTACGACTATGAACTCACAGAAGGGAATAAACAAAGAGGACCAGAACAGAAAAAGTGATAAAATGGTTTGGCAGTTACCTGAACTTATAGAGTTAGATATTAACGAAGCTACTTTGAACGTTACAAAAGTTCCAGGAGTTAGCGTGAACGATGGTGGCAATCCTTTTACCGACTACAATAGTTAATAGCTCACGCTTATCGCACCAGCACCATATTCTTTTGGTGTAATTCCTGAATAAAATTTCTACAATCATTCGCACAGGTTGCTGTGTCTATGTCAAAAGTACTTATGAGCTTGGAAATTAGATCATCGAAGGATACCTCTTCGTTCATGGCCTGCCAGACATATTTGGCCACCTGATTCATCCCAAAGTATTTCCCACTTTCAATACTCATCAGCGCCAATGACTCACCAAGGCTTGCCTCAATGAGATCGTCTGATTTTTTAAGCAAGGTATCTCCTTTTATTTCCATGTTTTATGAATTAGCTTGAGGTAAAATTAGAGTAACCCTAAACAAATACAAAAATAGAGTAATTGTTTTTGACACCTTGATAGATTAGCGCTTTCGGACAAGTGAAGACCTAGTCATCTTCGAGCGCTCGTGTAAAACTCATTTATCCAAATTTTGAAAATATCCAATGTCTGAAAAGCCTGCTAGTGAAAAGAATACGCACGTTGGATCAGTAGTGCCAAATGAAGAAACTAGTACATGAAGATTGCCTAGTGCCCTCGAAACGGTAAATTAAGGCATTAATCATTCGTAGACCTCCTACAAACTAACTAAATTACTCACTCACACTCCTCTAGCAATGGAATTTAGTCCTGAAGAAAAACGAAAAGGTAAGATTAACAAAGAGAGATTGGCGTCCGTTGTGAAGGAGTTCAGAGCCAATGGCTTCCTTGTGATCGACAACCACTTTTCAAAAGAGAAAGTGGAAGAATTGAATGCCAGTTTCGAAAGAGATTATTCCCATCACTTCGAAGACAAGCAACACAAAGATGCCAGAAGGTTCAGCCATAAAAGGCCTTGTATTACTGTGAATGTCAAAGATGAGTTTAATGCACCTGAGATTTATTGTGATCCTCTAATTTTGGAGTTAATGGGCCATCTTTTAGAGCCCGATTTTATCATTTGTAATTTGACATGCGTGCTTTCCCTTCCCGGATCAAAACAAATGAAAGTACACAGGGATGGTACTATATTCAATGGGAGTCCTGTGAGATCTCTCCTGCCCCCCTTTGCTATTGGTATGCTTGTACCTCTTATTCCCTTTAACAAAATCAATGGCACTACTCGATTTTGGCCAGGTAGTCATCTTGGCCAAAGTACTATTGAAGAAACTGCCCAAAGCCCTAATTTTATTGAATCGGACATTGATCAGGGCTCCTGTATTCTGATGGACTATCGACTTTGCCACAGCGGTAATGCTAATAACTCTGATACGGTAAGACCGCTATTGTATTGCAATTATTCCAATGCTTGGTATATTGATGTGGGGAATTTTCAGGAGCAGGCACATTTTTATCTTAGTGATGAAGAGTTTATGAAAATACCAGCAAAGAACCGTAAATTGTTTGTCCGTAGAAACATTAACCTAACATCCACCTTCGAGCTACTTAACAATTAAGAAACTGTATCCCTAAATGATTGAAGAAAACTCTCCAGATCTTTGCACCAAGTGCGGGGTCTGTTGTGATGGCTCATTTTTCGAACTGGCAGGAGTTCAACAATCTGATATAAATGAAGTAACTCGAGAGTTGGATATGTTACAGACAGGAGAAAGACTTCAAATAAAGCTCCCCTGCACTGCTCATGTGAATAATCGTTGTACAATCTATGAGGTCAGGCCCTGGGTTTGTAGAGCCTACGAATGTAAGCTGCTGAAAGAGTGTAAAAGAGGAGAGGTGAGCGAAGAGGAGGCTATTAAAACTATCGATCAACTTAAATCAGCTTTGGAAGAACTTGATACACTCTTATTGGAAGCAGACGTTCCAAAAGAGAGAAGGGGTGTTCATAAAAGGATAAGGATTCTGGAAGAAAGATCACTTACCATTATGGCAGAACCTCAGTATCGCAAAGCGTATGGACCATTGCTTATAAAGTACAGATTGCTCCAAAAACTCCTCACGGAGAGATTTGGAATACCTTTTGAAAAGAGAGACGTGACTTGATCAAATAATTGTAGAGAAATTGCCCAAAATGAACACCATCCAATAAAATTTTTATAGCAAGCTGCTATATTGCCTTAGCTGAAGTACCAGCGCAATGAAACAACTAGAAAAACTTTTTGGACGTTCATATCGGGATTTTTTTTCCGTTTATCGAGAACGAAAACATCTGTTTATTCCTTCGGCTTCTTCCAATCACTTTGATGAGGCATTGGAACTTTCGGATATTGAAACCTACCTGGCTACTGTGCCTTTAAAACATGGTCAGATAGTGCTGGTCAATCATCAAAGGAGACCCTTGGCAGAGGAGTTTCTGAAGATAGATAACGATTATGTCGCTGGCAATATCATTGATATCAGAAAACTACTCAGCCTCCTTAGTAATGGCACTACGGCTATTCTTACGGATATGGCCAGGTACATTCCTAAACTTAATAGGTACTGTGAACAACTAGAAAATGAACTGGGCGTAAAACTTCAAGCCAATGTGTATATCACTCCACCAAAGTCTCGGGGTTTCAATGTACATATCGACAGCCACGATGTATTAGTCCTTCAGATCTATGGCAAAAAGATTTGGCACTTATTCGGGGGCCTAGTTGAATACCCTACGAAGAGCTTCATTCGAAAACAAAAGGAATTTACCGAAAAAGACCATCCCTTGGTGGATGATATAGAAATGGTTCCGGGAGATCTGCTCTATGTACCCCAGGGAATGTATCATGATGCAAGTACTGACGAAGCACCTTCAATTCACATTACACTAGGTCTTTTACAAAGAAGACGTTCAGAAATATTGAAAACGTTATTAGATCACGCAAGTGATCATGCTTTTTTAAGGCAACCCATACCCAGAAATCTAAAAGACCCTTCGGTGAAAGAGGTTTTTTATAAAGAATTCAAAGAAACCTGCCATAAGCTGATAGAAGAAGCCGACCTGGAGGTGTTACTTGATGAAATTCAAAAGGAATTTGGCACAAGGCAAGTTCCTGACCTCCAAGGAACACTTTCTGCAACATTGACCATAGACCAATTGACTATAGATTCCATAGTCAAAAAGAAAAAAGGAGTAAGGTACAGGGTCAATGACGAACTCTGGCACACTGCGATTTATTTTTGCCATGAACAAGTCAAGATCCCCAAACCCATAGAATCTGTATTGAATGTCATTTTAGGTGATGAGGTTTTTAGCGTCAAAGATATAAGCCCTGATTTAAGCGAAAAGGTTAAAATAGAGTTGATAAAAGAATTCGTGATTAAAGGTCTTCTTCAAGTTGTTGCTGTTCCAACTTGACCCATGAAATGTGTTTTATCACCCCTCTATCCAAACCACCCTGAAAACGCAATCCTTTTAGCCTTGGCCCCTTCTGATATTGGTGTCACTTCATGATTTAGATTTTTCAAATCCCTAATGGCAAAAAGTAAAAGTTGATTGTATCCAGGAGCAAAGTTGGCGTAAGTTTCTCCGTTTTTCTTTTGTGTGAATTTCAGGTGACCACCCCATTCTGTATTCCAATCTGGACAGAGATAGTAAATGAAGCCAATCTCCCCATTATCACCATCATCATGCTTTGCCAGAAAATCGCCAGTTTCATAGCAACTCGTAAAAAGAGAATCTGTACCTGATAGGTCTTTATTTGTAACGGTTTTAATGAGTCGTAATAAGGACTCACTCTTAAATAGGTCGACTAATTCTCTTTCAGGACCGTGCAAAGGGAGTTTAGCCTCATAGACAGATCGTTTGAACTTAAAGGAAAATTCGCCAAGCTCATATTGCTCTTTTACCAATTCATTGAGCTTTGAGAGAGAAGGTCTGTTTTGCTTATTGTTCAATAAGTTCAGGCTTTTCCTTGTTCCTCTTAAGACAGGGCAGAATGCTAAATACCATTCGCTGTCGGGCTTATTGTTTAAATAGTCAAATGCTCGTTGAGCAAATTCAGGCTCAAGAAATTTTTCTATCACCAATAGCTTATTTTCAGCGAATTGAGTATTTAGTGTTTCCTTATCAAGTTGTGAGTTGAACATAGAAAATGTAAAACTTTCATTATGCAGATTCAGACACCTTTAAACCTTGATACTTTGAGTTGGGTGCTGAACAGCTAAAGTAGTTATTTGAAGCGAGTAAATGTTTTCATCAGCATATGCTAGATCCCTGTTTGATTAATGAGAAATCTAAAGGCCACCATAGTTAGTCTGAAAACTTCAAGGTTTTTAATAGGGCGCCTCGTCTACACCGCGGCTTTTCTTATTATTTCAATACCTGAATATTTGGCGAGTGCTCAAAAAAGGTCCGAACTATGGTATGGTGTGCGTTATGGAAAAGACTATCATCAGAAAGCGTCTTTTACACTTGAGAATAGATATCCAGACCTATTCAGCATTTGTCAGAATTATTTTAATTATCGTTCAGAGTTGAAAATTTTATCGTTTGGATGCTCCACTGGAGAGGAAGTTAAAACACTAAGTCAAGTTTTCCCGAAGGCAGAAGTTGTGGGAGTTGATATAAACAAGAGATCTCTAAGGAAGGCCAGAAAAAACTATGAGAATAGCAAAGTGAGTTTTTTACACTCCGAATCTATGAATTTTAAAAACGCTTCTTATTTCAATGTGATATTCTGTTGTGCTGTTTTTCAAAAAACAGATAATAGAGATCAAAGTAATCATGAATCGAAGTATCTATTTTCTAAATTCGAGAAAGCAATTACCGAGTTAGACAAAAAATTGAATAAAGGTGGTTTGCTAGTGATTGATCATTCTGATTTTCTATTTACTGATACTTCATTATTTAGAAATTATGAAGTGCTTGATGCTGAGGGAAATAGATTAAAGCGAAATCGGCCTTATTATGATTCAAACAACAAAAGAGTCTCGAGTTTTACGGAAACAAACAGAGTATACATAAAGATAAGTGATAACTAACTCGAGTTTATCTTGTGTTTTCTGTTCTGCGGGAGAAGTCGATGAATTACTTTGAGAACTTATTAATCTTTACATGGGTTCTCCAAATCCGAAATGGTTTGGTAAGAAATAGCCACCAGTACTTTTTGCCTTTATTACTTTCCTCATTGATATCATAAACCGTTGGAACAAAAACCTGAGTTATGTGGTAGTATAATACCTTTAGTCTGGTACTCAGGAATTGCCTCAAGGTGAAATGAAAACGAATATCCTTAAAATAGGTATTCACATTAGCCGAATGTTCCCCAACCCAGAGTTGTTTAATTACCTGTCTTGTATGTTTTTGAATGGTTCGGTTTTGGATGACTCTTTTTGACTGTTGAGGAATTTCAATTTCGAATAGCTCATGAGCTAGACTAACCCCGAGAAGTACAATATTTCGGACCTTAAGTTTTTCGCTCTCTATCAAGAGGAACTGCCAATCAATTTTATCATTAAACCTTAAGAGAATAGCGGCTATATCGCATATATACTTGAGTCGATTCCAACGGTCTTCTCCACCGTGGTGTAAGCTTGTTGTAAGTAGAAGCCCCTCGGGAGTAAGCATATTTATACTTGTACCAAAAAAATCTTGTTTTCGAGTGAATGGAAAAATGTCAAGGTAATCTAGATCCGTTTGCCATCGCTTAAAGCCTATTTTCCAATGTGGTTCTACGTGATATTTTCTCTTTCCAGCTTCGTAAAGGTCAAAATTGTATTCAAAATTCTGTTTGAAGAATTTCTCTTCAAAGTGTTCAGGAATGTCCTTGGAAGCTACATAACCTCTTTTTAGTAGTACATCTCGAATTGTAGAAAAATCTTCGAGCTTCATAAGCAGGTCGACATCAGACATCTCTCTCAGTCCTATATCTCCATAAGCTTGTCTGGCCAATATGACCCCTTTGTAAGGAATCACTTCTAAACCTTTTTTCGATATAAGGCCTATTAGTTGGACCATTTCACGAGCATGATCCATGTTGACGTAAGATTGCCGTCTGCCGAGGGTCTCAAACTTATTAAAAAATTTTTGGGGGATTTTTCTCCGATCATTCCACAAGTACATCCCTTGAAACACTAGCGGTCTTACACTATGGTAGGTCGTGAATCTTTCAAATTTCAACCAGTCAATGGTGTCGATATCAAAATCACACGGTTGATCAAAATCCTTGGCATGTAATGCTATATGACAGAAATGTAGAAGAGCTCGCCACTCGGTGTTTTGTGTGATTCTTTTTCCGACTGCCAATTTCATATTAAGCTTTGTGGTCTAAAATACACCATGATGGTTTTAGAGTTGTCGGGATATCATTTCTGAATATTTGCCCTCTTGAGAAATAAGTTCATCATGGGTGCCCGATTCTACAATTTCACCTTCTTCCATTACCACTATTTTGTCAGCAATTTTCAGGTTATACAGCCTGTGAGTGACTAGGATCACAATTTTGTCTTTAGCCATTTCTTTCAGTGCCTCAAAAATAATGTGTTCTGTCAGTGGGTCAATAGCACTCGTAGGCTCATCGGCAATAATTATCTCGGCTTGATTAAAAAACATACGAGCCAATGCTATTTTCTGCCACTGTCCAATACTCAATTCTGTTCCAGAGCCAAATACTCTTCCAAGGCGCTGCTGGTAACCCATTGGAAGTTTTTGGATAAACTCATCTGCCCCTGTAAGTTGAGCAAAATCTTCTGCTTTACGATGAATTTTGTTTTCCAGGTCACTCAGGCGAATATTTTCTTCAATAGTAAGATAGAATTTGGCGAAGTCTTGGAATGTAATACTCATCTTACTTCTCAAGTCTGAAAGCCTGAGTGATTTATAGTCTTTCCCATCCAGATAGATAGCTCCTTGAGTAGGATCATAGAGCCGAGCAATTAGTTTCACCAATGTACTCTTTCCTGAGCCATTATTACCTACAAGTGCTGTGACTTGGCCTTTTAATAGGTCTAGAGAGATGTTGTTTATAGCCTTGGACTCCGTTTGCGGGTACTGAAATGAGATTTTCACTAATTCGATACCAGCTTGGATAGGCTCTGCTGCTGGTAAATCATCTTGACTATCGATTATTTTTGGTTTTAAGAGCATGAATGCCCGTAAATGAAAAAGGAACATCCGATGTTCTAATAGATTTACCGTGGCTTGCAAAGCTCCTGACAGACTCGATTTACCTTTCTGAAATAAGGGAAGAAAAATCGCCAAGTCTCCTATAGAGATAAGCCCGTTAAATGCTCTAAACGTTAAAAAGACATAACTGAAAATCTCAGCGACAACTTCAATCAGTTTGCCGCCAATGCTCATACGTATCCTCAGGTTAAAAAGAGTTCTTTTTTCTGAGAAGAGAATTCTTTTAAGCTCTATGAACTTTTTGCTCAATGGTAGACCTGAATTAAAAATCCGAACCTCCTTGGCAAACTGATGGTCTGTTATGATATGGTTCAAGTAAGCTCCTTCTCTTTCGATGGTGCTCCGTTTTTTCTCCCATTTAAAGAGTTTACTTGAAAATATGTATTTGATTATGGTTGATGGCAATACTGATATGAGGAGAAGTCCCGAAACCAATGGATGCATAATGAAAATGAAACCGCCCACGAGTAGGACAGTTATTAGGTTTTCTGCTAATTGTGTAAAGCCCAATACGAGCTGAATTGGTGCATGTCCACCATGACGCTGAGCGAGAAAATAAGAATCATGAAAATCAGGATCATCGTATAGCTCCAAATCAACCTCTAGAGATTTCCTTTGCAACATGCCTGCGACATAGTCGCTGACCTTCTGTTGTTGCAGGCCCTCGATGTATTGAGAGATGGACTGTACAATGGCGTTAAGTAACATTGTAAACCCTATAATGAATAGGTAATTAACCACTTCAGTCCTTACCTCTTCATTCATCTGAATACCAGAAGAGACCAAATCGATTAATAACTTGAAAAAATATAGTTGTAAAAGAGGTAAGAGGGCTTTAAAGCCCATGACGGTCAGTCTGGCCAGAGTGTATTTCCTCGAACTAATCCATACAATACGCAGTGCATAGAAGTATTGACTAAGAATGTCTTTTAACTTGGTCAAAATGATGTATTCTCGAATAAGTCGTTTAGTGAATTGATCTAAGCAGCAAGCGATTGTGCCTTAGAATGCTCTGTAATCATGCTCTCTTTTCTTCTCATGAATACGTACTTGACAGGTACGTAAATGAATATAAGAAAAAGGGCCATAGAAATATTTACCCAAACCAAGTTGAACTCTGCTGGAATAACATAAACTAGTAGAAACACATTCAATAAAGCTTGAAGTGTGGCATAGATTGTAGAGACGAATATATGTGGGAGTCTTCCTTCGTTGGCCATAAACTGATACAAGTGCAATCTATGCCCTTTTAGAATATTCTGTCCCATCAAAATTCGTTGTATAATCGTAAGCACAGTATCTACTCCATAAACCCCGAATAGCCATATATAAATTAAGCTCTGTTGCTGCCAACATAGTAAGCCCACGAGAAACACTACTATAAAGGCTAGGGATACGCTACCAACATCCCCAGCAAAGCAACGAGCCTTCTTACGTGCATTGAAAAAGCTAAATATTATGACCGAAATAATTGGCATGACGATTAACTCCTCGGCTACCACCAATTGTCCTATTCTATAAAGATAAAAGAGGGTGCCAAGTAAGACAAGGCTATAGAAGGCGGTAATACCATTGATCCCATCCATAAAATTATAGAAGTTGATGGAAGACATTGCCATAAATAGAAAGAGGCCCCATTGCCACCATTCAATCTGCCCTTGTGTAATCTGAGTGATTAGTAAAACAACGGCTATCAACTGAATCCCTAACCTTGAACGTTTGGACTTTTCTTTTATATCGTCTAAGAAGCTAATGGTAGAAATGGCGAAGAAACCTAGTAGGAAATAGGGAATATCAAAGCCTTGTTTTATCGCGAAAATGAGAATGGCCAGTACGAATATAATTCCACCACCCCTAACCGTTGTGATTGAGTGACTACTTCTTTCATTCGGCTTGTCTATTATGTGATATTTTCGTGCTAATCTAATATAAAGACTAAGCCCTAAAAACAAGAACATAGACAATAGTGCATATTGCACCATTTGTGTGTTCATTAATAATGCGTTTTGGTTCTTTATTCAAAAGAATCTAAGACCTTTTGAGGTGACCAAGTTAAGATTCTTCTAGCTTTTTCATCAGAAAATGTCAAAGAATTCGTCATTTTAATGAGTGCTGAGCTATTAAAGGGTGCATGTTTCTTCAATAGTATATAGAGAATATCTCCAACCTTAGCCAAGATTTCGGCCACCGAAATTGGAATATGGTATGGTTCAGTTATGTTGAATTTTTTCGAAATTACAGAGGTTAATTCTACAAAACTGGGATGATAGCCGTCAGTCAAATTAAATATACCACCCGTCTCCGACAATTTAGGTAAGATTCCAGCTATGTCGGCCGATGGGACCATCGATCTACGTGCATCCCCAGCTCCAATATGGAAAAAATACCTTCCCCGAAGAGCTTTGATCATTTTACCCAAGTTGCCAGGTGGGTTCGGTCCGGCTATAAGAGGGAGTCTTAAAATACCTATTTTAACATTGTGCGATTTACCCCATTCTTGTACGGCATCTTCCGCCATTTTTTTGCTTTGGCCATAAGGGTCAGATGCGTTGAGTGAGGTGTTCTCGTCAAGTAGTAGACCCATTTCTCTACCATATACAGCTACCGAGCTAATCAGAATGAAGGATTTTGGTAGAGATTCTGATTGTTCAATACCCTCTAAGAGGTTAAGTGTACCCTGATAGTTGACCTTGAAAAACTCATCAGCCTGATTCTTATTTTTTGGAACCGAATGTGCTTTGCCAGCACAGTGTATTACAATATCATACGAAGATTCGAATTTTGGAGATTCAGTGGATAAATCACAAATGATGTGATTTTGGTGAGACCTTCCCAAAGAATGAATACTTGCTTCTGAAGAGAGGTTCTTAGAAATGGCCTTCCCCAAAAAACCACTGGCTCCAGTTATGAGATATTTCATCATCAATTCCTTCGTTTTTGTGATCGGTTGAGATGGTTTAATGCGATGAGACTCGCTAAGTATTCATGTGACAAATTGTCTCTGTTAAAGTCTGTCTCGGCCAACCTCAAGGCATTTGCAGACATTTCTTTATGCAGTGTATGATTCTTCGATAAGAGTATCATCGCATCGGCAAATTCTTTTGGTTGATCTGAACTTACATTAATACCGCAATGCTCGGTATCCACTAGATCCTTTATCCAACCTTTGGTCGACTGGATTACGGGCACTCCCGCAGCAAAAGTGTCGAACATTTTATTAGGAGAACTTGTATGCAGTACTTCAAAATCTTTAAAGGTGACAAAGCTTGCCGTGGCGATAGAGAACCATTTGGCTACTTCTGTTTTCGGGACGAGGCCCATGAAGTGGATATTAGGATTACCTGTCATCACAGCCTGTTCTTCTAACTTTTCTCGTTCAGCCCCGTCTCCCACTAATACGAGACTTATTGCCTCATTCCTAAGCTCTCCCATGGCAGATATAATTTGACTGCAATCATCCATCAGACCCAAAGAGCCGGCATATAGAAAAATCTTGTTGTCACCAATGACTGATGGCATATGTATAGGTACTGTTGGGCTTATTTGGAAGACTTCAGGATCAGAAGCATTTGGAACTACAAGCGTGCTTTTGTTAGGGAACCTTTTGTTAATAGAAGCTTCCATTCCAATACTACATGGTATTATCAAATTGGCTTTTTTATAGCAGAGTGCTTCAAACCATAAAGCTAGTCTGCTTTGCCACCCTGTCTTAATTAGACCCAGTTCAATACCACCGGATGGCCAGAGGTCCCTTACTTCAAACACTGTTGGTTTGCTTCTAAGAGTTTTTGCTAAAATCATGGGCAATCCAACGGTAATCGGACCCGAGGAAGAGATTAATACGTCATATGATTGGAATATTGCATAGAAAGAAGATACAAGAGCGAATCGTATGGCTCTGAATGCACGAGTGGAAATTGACAGTTTGTTTGAATCTCCTGAATTTACCACAATCAATTTAATGCCTTCAATCTCCTTACGAGTAATAAAACCGTCCGGTCGAATATCTGACTTATCATAGGGTGCAGTGACCACAGTGACCTCATGTCCCTCTGTTACCCACCTTTTGGTCAACTCATAGGCACGTGTGCTCCAACTACCCTTGGGTGTACCGAAGTATTGATAAAAGAGTAGTATTTTCAAGGTTATTCTATCTTGGATATGAAGTCCTTCAGCTTTTCTGAGTAGGAGTGAAAGTTTTGAGAGAATATAACGGAAATTGTTATATCACTTTTGAAGTATTTTTCGAATTCTGTTCTAATAAGTTTCTCGCCTTGGTTTGAAAATGGCTCCTTGATTAAAACAACCAGACTTCCTTTTTTCTCTTGGACGCATTGATAATTGAACTTTAAACCATATTTGAAAAACAGATTCTTGAAGACATAGTAAAGAGTAAGACTTGGGTACTTATGGAGTTCTCCATAAATGTTTTTTCCGACTCTTCCACGCACTTCTTCTATCACCAGGTGTTCCATCCCACATGCGCAGGTGTCGGACTCTGAAAGTTTTATATAATCGCCCAGTTTATACCGTATAATCGGAAAAGAATGTGCTATTAAATTGGTGACAATAATTTCACCTTCTTCCACTTCTAAAAGAACATTTTCCATAGTCACATGCATGTTGCCAGCAGCACATTCAAAGGCCACTATACTTGCTTCTGCTGCACCATATTCACTGATCATTTTCCTGCCAAAGGCCTTATTTATCTCCTCTTGATAATGCGGGTGAATTTTTTCAGAAGTACCTTTTATCATTTTGAGTTTAGGCAAATGCATAGTGATTTGTTGCTGATTTATAAGCTTTGCCAGTTCATAAATCACACTGGAATACCCATGCATGTAGGTCGTTGATTTTAGTTTTCCTATGAGCCTGGAAAGTGTTTCGGGTCGATAGTCGAAGACTCGATAGCGATTTTGAAGAATATCCAGTATTCGGGTCTTTAGTTTTTTACTGGTTTCAATATTATACCCCCAGAAGTAGATGTTACTTTCCCAGGGAAGTACATTATACCAGCTTTGACCTCTTAAAATAGCCGCCCTGTTGGCAGAATCCCATTGTTCATTCCGCCAAAATGTGAGTGTTTGTCCAGAGCTTCCTGAGGTTTCACAATAGAATTTTTTATTAAAATTGAGATGAGTATGAATTTTATCATTCTCTGAAATAAGCTGTTCCTTACTTACTGGAGGGAGTTGCTTTAGATCATCCAGTGAATGAATCACTGGGTCAAAACCATGTTTTCTAAAGTAGTTTTTGTAAAACAAGGAATGTTTTTCGGCTATGAGTAAAAGTTTTTTGACCTCTTTTAGCTGATATTCCTTGAGTCTGCCAAGTTCCCAACGTTCTGTCTCTTTAAGAAAGTCGTACCAATCGTAGAGCCCAGGGTTTCTATGTTTAACACCTGCCAGATATGTAGCTTTTGCCAGACTCATTTAAGAATACTTAACCATTGAGGTCTTATCCTGTCCCAAGAGTAACCCTCAGCAGTAGTTCTAGCGTTCTCAGATAATTGTTGAACAAAGTCGTCATCATTCAGACGTTCTATTGCATATACGAAAGCATGTGTATTATTAGGTTCTACCAAAATCGCATTCTTATTGGAATCAAGTATATGTGGAATACCTCCAACATTGGTACTAATAACTGGCAAGCCCAAAGCCATTGCTTCGATTACACTAACTGGACTGTTATCAACATTGGTGGTGTTGATGAAGACGTCATATTCATTTGCTAAAAGAACCCATTCTTTCTTAGTCAATTTACCAGTGATCCTTAAATGATCTTCAACTCCCAATTCCTTTGCAAGCTCTTCTACTTGACTTTGAGATCCATCCTTGTCTGGCCCAACCATACAGAGCTCTGCTTGTTTGTATCCACCAGCTACTAGTTCATGTAAAACTCTAACTGCAAGCATTGGATTATAAATCTTATGAAAAGAACGAACCCAAAGTAACTTTATCCTTCCATCGACAAATACGAATTTGCTGGGTCGTTTGAATCGGTAATCAGATAAATCAATTGGATTTGGTACTACTTCATAGTTAATACCACTATGCACTTTCTTCATTTCTGTTTTCAAGTAGTCAGAAGGGCAGACGACTTTGAAGGCTTCTCGTAAATATTTGGTTATTAATTTTGGTGATTTATTTAATCGTTTGGGTAGCTCGCCACCATGCAGAACAGGGATATATTTTAGGTTGAACCAATTTGCCAATCTGGCTGACGTCCAAGCAAAATGAAAGGCCGAAGTACTGTAAGTATCAATGATTAGGTAGTCAAATCCCCTGTTTTTTACAACAGTCAACCACATATGGAGTATTCGAAGGAATTGATTTTTTACATGCGAAGCTTTTACTATTTCAAACTCAGTACTTAGATAGCGCGTCAAAGTTTCGATGGTAGTTGGAGCAAGACCATGATGAGATAAGTCGTTCCCAAGGTAAAGTAACTTTATTGGCTTCATTGGTCAATCGCTACTGATTTTGATAAAAGCAAGACCAAAGAATAACGGAGTAATAAAGGTCCTCATGGCAGAATGCATTGAAGTAAGTATAGCCATGGTCATACAAAAAATGATCACTGCTTTGTCAAACGCGCGTTTTCTCGAAAAGTATAGGTAAAAAGGTATTACTAGGAAGAGTATGGAAATAATAAAACCAAACAAGCCATGCTCTGCCAGTAGTCTTGAGATTTCTATGTGTGCTTCTATATTTGATGATCCCATTTGTTCTCTGACTTGTGGAGAACTTCCGACCCCGACACCAAACACAAAGTTATTCATCCACACTTCTATGTCTGCCAAGAATATTTCCCATCGACCCGTTGTTAAAAGATTGAAGTCCTTTTCCTGAGTACCCGCAAAAGTCTTATTGGTTTCTCCTAGGTAGCGCAATAACAATAAGTTATCGGTTACTTTATTTAAAAAATAGAAGAGCAGAGGCATAAGAACACATAAAACACTAACCAAGGCAACGTTAATTTTCCTTACCGAGAAAGAGGTATTTCCCTTTTTGACAAACAAGAAGACCAATAGAATGCCTATAGCAGGACTTACGACTCCTCCTCGCGAAAATGATAGTAAGGCCCACGCCAAGAATATGCTTGGGACTACAATATTTAGTAGTGAGTTCTTAAAAAGTGGTATTCGTAGTAACCATAACCAAATACCCAAACCACCTGCAAGACCAAGAATTGTAGAGACTTGATTTGATCCGAAACCGCCAGTAAGCTCAAAATTTGCACCAAGGCTAAAATCTATTTCATCAAATGTTGGTGCGCGAAAAATAGAGTATGTCAGAATTGGAATTGAACCGAGAATGAAAAAACGAAACAGGCCTGCAATTTCATCCTTAGTCAAGGTGCGATTTGCAAAGTAGATTACGGCTAGACAGAGGTTTATAAGACCGAATACATTGAAAGTGAGTGTCTGTAAAATTTTTTCTGAAGTAGCCGTAGCCATAAAAATGGCAGGTAGTGTTAGAATTAAAATGAATAGGCCTACAAGACCCTTTGATTTACTTCTATTGATAATAATTCCCACAATCAACAATAGCATGCCTAGGTATTTGGCAACTTCCCATGGCAAAAATGGACTCGCACTTACCATTCTAGAAAAAACTTCTAACGGAATGATATACATCAATAAATAAGGCAGTGTGAGGTGCTTGTTTTTTATTGAAGCTGAAAAGAAGGTCAAAAGTAATACGTAAACCCAAGCTATATAGACATAGGGAAACAGTAGGCCACTGAGTCCCAGAACTATATGAATCATTGATAATTGAAGGTAATTGCCTCGGGTGAGCCACATCCATAAAGATTGAGGGCTCCTGCGATGGTTACCGGCAGAGTCAATTAATCTACTATACATACTTCAATGTAGGGCACCAATATTGAACATTCATAGTATTATTTAAATATTCTCTCGAGTCAGGAATCTCTATCCGATTGATTGAAAACCCATTTATCCAATTTTTCGGAGAACGCCCGAAATGTAAATAACCTTGAGACTAACCTCGCTGATTGGGCCTTATTTCTTAGGCCTGAATCAAAAACAGTTGAGCTTAGAAAATTTTCAAAAGTACTCGCTGTGACATCCCAAATAAACCCATTTGTTTCATTAATATATTGAGGAATACTTGATACGTTTGAAACAACTGGCACACATCCATAGTTTGCTGCTTCTGCTATTACTTTAGGAAAGCCTTCGGATGCTGTGGTAGGCAATAGTAATAAATGAGAGCATCTATATATTTCTGAAATCTCAAGCTTATTAAGAAAGCCGTGAAAGTGGCACTTGACGGAACTATTGATGACCAAAGATTTGTATTCTTTTGAAAGGTTACCGTCTCCCACGAAATGAACCTCTTTGACCCCTTTTTCACTTAATACATGTAGGCTTTTTATTATCCTTTCCACTCCTTTTGGTTTTTCTAATCTTCCCACAAAACAAGCTGTCAACGGACCTTCATATTTTTTTATTAGAAAACATTCTTCACCTTTTTTCAAGTCTAGCAAGCTCAAGCTTGGGTTTTCAAAAGTGAAAACATGACTTTTCTGACCTTGCCAGTTGCCATTAACTGTCACTGGACGCTTTTGATAGAGTTCCAGAAATTTCTTTTGAAAGGCATAGGACATTGGTTTCTTCTTTTGAATCCAATTGCCCGCATATTTAAACCAACCCCATTTAGAACTGAACCAGGTTAGTACAGGAATCAAATAGATGCCCATGGCGGTTGGTGCTCTAAACTGGAAAATATCAGCCCTTTTTAGTTGTGTAAACACTGTCTTGATTATGATTGGAGCAGTTATTATTACTTGAAGTTTATTGTGCAGACCTGTCCCACCAAATGATGGGATACCTATGAATTCAACATTGCCAGATTCATAGGGGCTCGAGCTCCTTGGCGGAGGTGTTTTCTTGCTGAGACAAGCTACATGAATAACTTTTCCATGAGTGTTGGCTAGATGGTCAATCTCTCTTACTGTTGGTCCCCAACCACAGACTTTACCAGTAGGGTCCAAATAATGTTCGGTATGTGAGATTACCAAGATGATCATCTTACAATCTTCTGGACTAACTTCCTCCAATCATGTCGATTGGCCCAGACCTTAGATCCCCTTGAGTATTCTTCCTTATTGAGTAGAAGAGTTTTAATGGCCTCTAAAATTTCAACGGTATCATTTCCATCAACTAATATTCCATTCTCCTTAGAAATGGCATCCTCGATACCGCAACCTAAGGCACCGATGGCAGGCAAACCAAAGGCATTAGCCTCCAAGATCGCAATTCCAAAACCTTCTACGTCACCATTTGATTGGTTTTCTGAAAGCATAATGAACAGGTCGGCTGACCTGTACATTTGGTATAACTCATTGCGAGTAGGTAGCCTTCCATGAAATGTTACCGATCTCATTACTCCTAAATCAGTAGCCAAGGTTTTTAGTTCTTCTTCTTTGGTTGGAAGACCAACAACATGATAGTGAGCGTTCGGATACTTTTCTAAAACCTTAGGAAGCGCACGAATAACTCGTTGTTGGCCTTTGCGAAGTGTAACATTGCCTACAGTTAAGAAGGCCGGCTCACCTTCTAATTTAATCCGTTGCTCCTTTTCTAAGAAGTCCTCTGCATTTAATAACAATGCCTGATCCAATCCATTGGGAATAACTCTGGTTTCTTGATTAAGTCTTGGCGAAAGCAAACTTTTTGTGAATGATGAGACAGGGTAGAGGTAATCCAAACTTTGATATGACCACTTAGTTACCCAAGACTTAATGGTTTTCTTGAGATTCACTTCGTTACCATGAATAAAGCCATGAATCGTTGATTTTGTAGTATGTTTTAAAACAGCCCCTATCCACAAGGGCAAGAGCCCCGAGACAATAATTAGGTCATAGGATCTTTTTTTAGTCATCTGTCTTGCTTGTAAGACACGTCTAAAAGGTGCGAAGGGCTTATTCCTACTTACAAAACTAATTATTACAATGTTCTCTGGTGTACTTCGTTGGAATCGGTCAATTTCATCTTTAGAAGCATAGTCTTGATTACAGAGTACATCAACACTATAATCATTTGCAAGTGTTAACGCCAAACTTGCGGCATGTTGACCAATTCCACCTGGTCCTGGAGGAAATTCGGAAGTAATTATTAGAGCTCTTTTCATTTGTGGCTCTTTAAATTAAAATCAATAACAAGAAATTTAATTAAAGGTCAGTGTAAAGCTCAACAACCTATTTCTGCACCTTGTACTATATCTGCCAAGCCTTTTGGGTATTCCATTTTATGAGGCAATAGAAGTAGATGACATTTACCTCTGTCTGATATTGCTTTGGCATCCTCAATAACTTGATGATCTTTCAGGTAGTAAGTTGTGTAGTTGTTTTCAACACTCCATTGCAAAACGGCAGTGGCGTTAGTCAACATAGGCATTTCTGCTGAAGAATGCATTTCAACAAAGAACATGGTTTTCTGTTCGGCTGCTAGTACTGTACTACCTTGTAATACCAATGCTTCAGCCCCTTCAACGTCAACTTTCACCAGTTCTGGGATGTATTTGTAATAGTCATAAAGATAATCAACAGATACAGTGTCGACATAGTAATAACTGTTAACAGCGGCTGCTGTCTGAGCATGTGATTGGTACATACTGCCTGCGGCTCCTGAACCCACTGTGTAAAACTTAAGTTTTTCTCCCTTTTCTTTGCTTACAAAGGCACACCAAAAATTAACAGATTTACCAATATTGTTTAATATTAGATTTTTGGAGGCTTTTGCTAGAGCCATAGGGTTTGGGTCAACGAGTAAGGCTGTTTTTTCGGTTTCGACTAATGCCAGCAATGCTGTGTAGCCTACATTAGCTCCCAAATCGTAAAAACTACAAACGCCAGATGCTAGATGAAAAAACCATGCATCATCTTGATCAACTTCTTTTCTGACGGTACCTTTCAAGCATTTGATTGTCCTTCCAACTATTTCACTGGTGACTACTTGATCACAGTCCCTTTGCTGCTTAAGTCGGATTCCATCGATTAGTTTTTTCAAATTCATGTGATTGTTCTTTTACAAACAGATTAACCTTTACACACCTATGAGGAGAGTTGATCGATTTTCTGATTTCCCAGTTTTCTGGATGCCTGTTTCCATGACCGACACACTTGTAGAAACAAAAGAGGTATAAAAAAAAGGCTTAAAGCGGTTCCAAGGATTAATAGCACTCTGTTTCTCTTGAAAGCATATGGTACAAGGCTAGGCGGAATGTTTTTAAGTAGTGATAGAATAGCCGCCTTGTCGCCAAAATATTTTCGGTAAAAATATAGTACACTGGGAATAGGCCTTGGAGACCAAAATGATTTGGGTCTAAAGGCATCCCAGCTGCCCATTTGTCTTAGGCCTCCAGTTGGGGCTTTTACATCTTCACATGAAGCATAGGGAGTAGAAATTGAAAGAAAGCCGGTCAAATATGCTCTTAATCCAAATTCACCATCACCCATCCGCTGACCTTCAAAGTTTCTATCAAAAAGCCCAGTGGATTCAAAGACGTTTCGGTATAAACAGGCATTTCCTGTAGCAAACTGCTCTGCATATTTGAAAAAACTACGATTGGCAGGAATCTCAGCTCCCTTAGGAAAGAAAACTCCGCATGAGATATCAGCTTTCCAAAAGTCTAAACACTTTAAGTGCTCCTCTAACCAGTTTCTTTTAATGCGTACATCATCTTCTGAAAAAGCAATAATCTGACCTTTAGCTTGTTGAACTCCCTGATTCCTAGCCATCCAGAGTGCTTTCTCTTTTTGCCGAATAAGCCTAATTGACAAATTGAACTCTTCATAAAATTCAGGTTCATAAGGTTCCGATTGGTCAATCACTAATACTTCGAAATGAGGGTAGGTTTGTTGCTCTAAGTCTTGAAGGATATCTTTTAGATACGCATAGCGATTAAGTGTTGGAATAATTATTGAAACTAAAGGCTTTTCTGACAGTAGTTTACTGTCAAATCCATTGTACTCTTGAGGGTTAAAAAGCAGGGGTGCATTTTTTTGATATCTAACTGATCGTGTTCTAAACAATTCACGTAATTCCAGGAATGGATTTTTAAGTGATAATATGCGTAAAACAAATACGTACCAAACCCAATAGGTATTGAAGTTTTTACGAAGAAACCGATATTGATCGTGGATTGATATTTTGATTGGTTCCCATATATTAAGGCCTTTATCAGATGATGTTTTTTTTGAAATATAACCTTGATGAAATGCTCTATAGGCAAGGTCCCTTTTTCTTGCCTCAACGGAATGATAGCCGGAATCCTCCGCCATTATGGAGCCATCATCACGTGCAACAGATTTCGGAAAATAATTGCGAATGTGCTCTGGATATAAATTAAAATACCAAGTTGGGTGCAGGTATTTTAAAAAATCAAATATCATTTGAAGAAAGTATAGTTATCCTCATGCATTAAAAAACTGGGTGAATGCGCTTTTCTGAGCCTCAAGATCGTACTGATTAAGTACTCTATTTTGCGCCATCTTAGAAATTTGTAATAATTCATCCTGCGGCATATTAAGAATTTCCAAAAGCTGCCTCGCTATCATTGCTGAATTCCGTTTTGGAACTACCCAGCCAGTCTTTTCATGTAAAACATTTTCGGCTAAACCTTCCGCATCACTTACTATACAAAGCATACCTGCTGCTTGCGCTTCTAAAACGGTATTGCCGAAACCTTCTTGAACGGAGGGGTGCAACAAAATGTCATGAGATTTCATCAACTCTGGCACATCACTATGCGACACTTCCTCACAGACATTTACTTCACTTTCCAATCCAAGTTTGGTTTTGGTAAAAATGATACGTTCTAAGTCTTTACCACTTCCAACAATATCATACTGAAAGTTGATACCGGCCTCTTTGAGTTCTTTGAGTGCTTTTAAAGCGTATTCGTGACCTTTTTTCCAATGTAGTCGACCAATACTCAGGATTTTAAGTTTGTCAGTTCTTATAAATTGACGTTTTTCCCTTCCTACAAATTTTTTTGTATCTATCGCTGGAGTGATTTTTTTAACCCTAATGTTTGTTGGTAGTGCAAGCCTTTCGTAGGCGATCTCTAAAAGATCGTCTGAAATAGTATGAACTTTATCTAGATGCTTCCACAATTTATGATAGCAGCCTAATCCATGTTTAAGAGGGTAAACCCCAATATCATACCCACGAAAACTTGTGGACAATTTGCAATTCATGGCTTTGCCAATTACCTCTCTTCCATGGCCCATTGTTGTAAAACCGAAATGTAATGTGTCCAATCGCGGTCCGGTAAGTATGTTACCATTATTATATAAGCCACGGATGATGCTACCTATGGATTGTCCAGATTGACGGGCATACCGAATATAACGGCTTCCTCTAGAGGGGCATTTCAGAAGCATTGGTAAGCCAAAAAAAACTTGAAGGACTCTAATAACAGGTTTTGCTGAAAGAACCCATTGGTATCTGTACTTAAAAGAGGCGTCTGCATCATTGTTACGAGCACAAAAAATGATCACCTTAAAACCAGCCTCTTCCAATCCCTTTACTTTGGAGGTGAAGAAGGTCTCAGAATAACCGATCGGAGCAGGAATAACTAGGCCAATTGTCTTGTTGGTTGATTTCATTAATTACAAGACCTTAATATGCCTATGTATTTGGCTGGTAACATTCTCTATAGACTCTTTCTTCACAAAAAGTTTAGCCCAAATCTCGAAAGAGGCAAGAAGGGCAATATGGTATTTGGAGGAAGTGGTATGCATATACTTCAATTGTGATGAGTTCAACCTGAGTATATCTGTTAGAATTCCGTCAGTAAAAAACTTGGGAGAAATAGTTACCTCGTAAAGCCCCGAAACAGGGAACCCTTTCTTTTTCTTCATACTTAATTCTTTCGGTAGAGTCTTTTTTGCTAGACTTCGAACAATGCTTTTGTCAATAAGAAAGGGGTGCTTATAGTTATGGAAGTGAGGACTTCTTCCAATTTTGAATTTAACAGGCAAATTCATTCCGAAAGCCACAATATTTTCATCTAAAAATGGGAATCTAGACTCCAGACTGTTCATCATACCCATTCTATCATTTCTCCATAATAGAGACACAATACCCTCACGCAGCATTTGAGCTGTTAAATAGTGTTCTTGTTGTTGCTTAGGGTTAAGGAAATGATAGGCACTTATATCTTGCTCTCTTAGCATTTGTCGCTCAAACCCAAGAGCTGCAAGTTCGAATTTGCTTTTTAGTTCACCAGACCCCTCTTTGTTGATGTAGGACCTTAGCTTAGGAATGGCACCATACAGCTTATTGAGTAATGTGAAGGGAGAATTGATGAGTTTGTCATACCTGCGTGTGAGTAGTTTGGGGTACCCCAAAAACAATTCATCTGAACCTTCACCGGTAAGTACCGCTTTAACTTGGTGCTCATGGGCCAGCTGAGAGACCTTGGCAAATGGCAACGCATTGAAATGAGTAGTGATTGGAGATTCATAGTACCATGTGGTTTTTGCCCATCGGTCTAGCACTTCTTCTCGGTGATATTTGACATCAAATAATTCCACATCCAGCGTTTTGGCCAAAAGGTTGGCATCCTTAAACTCTGAGTTTTGACCAACTACATCTGCTGTGAAAAATTTTAAATGATCCTGACTCGCTGCAGAATAAGAGGCAATCAGGCTCGAATCAACACCGCCACTGACAAAAACGCCCATTGGAGCATCACTCACAAGCATTGATGTTACTGACTTACTCATTAGATGATCAAATTCGCTGGTAACATCTGCTAATGATAGTTGATTTAGTCGATTGTACTCCTGTTCGTCTACAGTGTCTATGACGCTGTGGTATTTCTGTTTTGTAGTGCTGTCAGTAGATATTTCTAGAAAGTGTCCAGGACTCAGTGTTTTTAGATTTCGCCAAGCCGTTTGTTCGCTCGACTTTTCTAATGCACCTAAGGTGCTATACAGCATAGTGATAGGGTCTGGGACAAACTCTGCAACTTTGTGAATTGCTTTGACTTCTGAAGCAAACCACAAGGTACCGTTTGTATCACAACCATAGAAAAGTGGCTTAATTCCTAAACGATCACGAACTAAGTACAACTTTCTTGATTGCTTATTGTACCAAGCAAAAGCGTACATTCCCTTGATTTCAACAAGGGTCTTTTGCAATCCCCAGAATTTAAGAGCCTTAAATAAGACCTCAGTGTCTGTACCGGATTTATATTCCAATGCAGGTAACTTCTTCCTGATTTCTTGGAAGTTATAGATCTCACCATTGTATATAAGGCAATGATCTTCATCTTCAAATGGCTGGTTTCCATTAATCGATAAGTCCAATAAACTTAATCTATTATGTACCAAGCCAGTCTGTTGATCCTGATAGATACCTAAAGCATCTGGTCCGCGATGGTGCATCATTGCTCCCATTTGCTCAAGTGTGCCCCTCTCTATCTTCTGTGAAACACTAAAATACCCTGCTATTCCGCACATTATTAGCTCTTCTTAATCACGGGATTTAAAAGTAAAACGGGTTGTGTCTTTATATAAGTCAAGCATACCCGTTATCATAGAATGCTCCTGATGGTTTTGTTCTATGTATTGACGAGCGGTGGTGCATATCTGTCTTTGCTTTGCTTCGGACATTGTGGTTATCTCTTCTAATCTCGAAGCAATGGCCTCGGAATTCATAATGGGAACCAAAAAGCCGTTCTCCCCATCCCTTATTACCTCGCTCATTCCGCCACAATCAGTGCTGACAACTAAGGTACCTAGGGCCATACTTTCCAGAACTACGTTGGCAATTCCTTCTCCTACAGAGGGCAGGAGTAATAGGTCATGATCACCAATGTTCTTCTTTACTTCGCTAATGGACAATCTGCTTTTGAAGTTCACATGAGAGGCCAAATTTAAATCATGCACTTGATACTGCAATTCTTCGGTCTCTCCTCCAACAATCAAATAGGAAAAATTGATATTGCGATCTTTTAATAGTTTACATGCGTCCAATGCATAATGATACCCCTTAACCCAATGAGCACGCCCTATGGAAACAATTTTTAGCTTATTGATTTGCTTTGGCTTAATTTTCAGAGTGAATTTCTGAAGGTCTAAACCAGAATAGATCACTTCAGTTCTAGCCTTTATTTCGCCATACTGAGAAGCTTCTGTCATAATGGCTTTTGAAACAGCATGGAAGCCACTGCACTTGACGAAAAGCTCCTGATAACTTCTAGCAAGATTATCATCAGCTAAAGGAGAGTAGTTGATATGTGCTCCTCTGAGACTACAAATTACTCTTACATCTAGTTCTTCTAAGAAAATCCAGTTGGAAAGGTCTTTAGCCCACTGTAAGTGAAAAATATCCAGCTCTGAATAAACAACTGGTAGTACTTTACCCCAATCTTTGAGTTTCTCTTTGAGGTTTGTTGCTTTATAAGCACGTGCTGTTTTGAATTTTCTCCACAGATTAGGTTTAAGAAAAAAGAGAATTCTGTAAGAGAGTGCCAATAATATCTGCCCTAATGTATTCTTAAAGCTTTTTGTTACAACTCTATTTCTATAAGTGATTTCTCCATTTTTGAGTCTACCAAAAAGGTAAATCTGCAACTCTTTTTCTTTAGAGAGCCCCTCAATAAGGCGCTCAATGAATGTTGTGGAAGGTATCTTACCGGAGTAAACAGCAACTTTCACAATTCAAAGTTTTGTTGCTTACAAAAAACGGACAGGGTTAGTAACATACTTATCGGATGGCTCCAATGTACATGACTCTCATTTAAAAAACGCTGATAATATTTTTCAACTAGGCTCCTTGGGACAAGCTTTAGAAATTCCTCATTCTCAAAAAACCAGCTTTTGAGCTTCTCAGGATTGTCTAACTGTAAGAATTGATTTTCCCAATTGCGTTGAATAAGTTTTTGTCCTTTGAAGGTCTTGTTTAATATGCGGTTGGTTTTCTGAATAAACCGATAGGGGAGGTGACTGCTGGTTCTAAACTTATGATAATTGTAGAGATTGTATGGTTTTTTTTCTTGCCACTCTATATTAGCCAACCCCTTCCCATACCGCTTAATATATTCAATCTGAATTTGTCTGCCCGACAAGTATTTTTCAGGTATGGTCATAATGAAACGACACATTTCGTCATCATAGTAGGGTAGAGACATTGAGTGCTTCTGGTCAAAATAAGTAAGGTTGGTACTCGTCCAGCGGGTCGCCCAATAGAGTGACTTAAAAGCTCTTATCCGAGCATTGGCATTATTAATTGAAACGCGTCCGTGCATATGGTTCAGACGCATATCGAGATTTTCAATGAAGTCCCCGGGAAGCCCCCACACATTCCATAGGTCAGAAGCTAACTCTTTGCCGCCCCGCTTGAGAATTTTCTTTTTTATAACTCCAAGTTGTTCATTGAACGGCAAATCATTTGATACACCTGAATCATTGAATAGGGCATCTCCCCAATGTCCTAATAACCATATGTCGCCCTCTTTGCTTACCTTATCCATTATAGCTACTTGCCGAGCATGACTAAACTCGGTGTAGCAATGATTCTGCCTAGCGGTAGATTCAAGCATACTCCAGAGATATCCCAATGGAATCTCAAATTCTTGAAAGGGCCAGTCGAGTTTTTCAGCGATCTCCTTCCCATATTTCGTCTCATTGAAGCCATCTTGAAAACGATAACTATAAGTATATGGGATAATGCCCAAATGTTTAAGAGCTACCGCCAAGCTTCTGCTGTCCAAACCTCCTGATAATGGCAGAATAACCTGTTTGTCCTGTAAGTCTCTGGCTATAATCCGGTGGAATATATCAGCGAATTCGGTTACTGCCTGATCAAATGATAGATCTCTTGGTTCATAAGACCATGGTTGCTTATCAAAATCAATCATGTTCCACTTCACTTCCTTCCAAAAAGTATCATTTTCTAAGAAAAAGCCTGTTGCCAACCAAAATGCAATGGATTGTAAATCCAACTGGTTGCCTTTTTGGGTTGGAAACCCTTTGACTGGTATTATGTTCTTTTTCCCGTCTTGCATTAAGAAGATGAAGTCCTTAGTGTATTCTGCTAGTTTGATTAAATCTTTAAGTGATGTCGGTAAAAACTTTCGTGTCTTTTTACTTCCAGATCGATTGGGAATTGCTCTTTTACAAACTGTCGAAACTGCTGCCCAATATTCTGGTTCTCTTCTGTACTTTGTTGCATGAAGGTGTGGAGCCTTTCTTCCAAATGATTAACATCGCCTGCTTGGAACATGTTTTCCTGAAAATCGGCAAGTTGATCTTTTATACCTGCTATAGAAGAACCCAGAACGACTTTCCCGTTTGCCATAGCCTCTAAGAGAGAAACAGGAGAGCCTTCTCTTCTTCCCTCGTTCTTAGTTGGCAATACGAATATTTCAGCATGATCTAGGTATTCTCTTACGTTGGCCACTTTTCCTGAGAAGCGAATGATTCCTGTCAGGTCTTCTGTCTCTACATGATTCACAAGAGCTTTTCCGTATTCGCTGTCGTAGTCTCCAACTAGCCAAAGAACCCAGCCTTCAGATTTCTCGGAGGCTAGCTGGAAGGCTTTTATTAATAATTCTATCCCCTTGACTGAAACCATATTGGCTACACAAATTACAATTCTGCTTTCCGAGGGTGTACACATCTTTTTCCGGATGCTCATCGAAGGAATAGCTGAATAAAAATTGACTGCATCCACTCCTCTAGGGATAAGGTGTGTCTTACTACTGCGAGGATAAAAATCCCTCTGCATATCAGTGTTTTGAACGGCAATTCCTGAGGCTAACCGACTTCTTAATTTCCAGCTATTGGCTGAACCACCTCCCCAACTCATATTCTTTTTTGTAAATACCCAGGGGATCCCTGCTAGTTTTGCAGCTAAGGCCTCAGTGTAATCTGAGCCATAATGGAAGCTATGAACTAAATCTGCGTTAAGTGCTTTGAATTGGCGAGATACGCCCCAGGCACCTTTGAGTAAAGTACTAATTGGGCGGGTAACTGAAATATATTTTATAAGGTGAACTGGAATTTTCGAGGCTTCTACTTTTTTAAAAAAGTCACCCTTATTATGAAAACAGGCAATCTGCGGTTCGAATATCTCAGGATTTAATCTTTCAGCAATTTTTAGCATAGCTCCTCCTGAACCCGCAGTATCGAAATTGGGGATGGTGAAGAGTATTCTTTTCCTTTGTATAAAGCTACTTTCTTTGCTCAATCTAAGGGTCTTAATGTTGTTAGCTAATAGAACTCTGTAAGGCGTATAGTGTAAATAATGGCCATTTATGACTTGCTAATTCAGATGAGTGTTCTGTCATCATGGACTCCACAGCATGCTGATTTACGCCAAACCTGTCCATTTGTCCTGATAAAAGAACGTCAGAGAAAACTGGCTTCAAGTCCTCACGCATCCAACTATCCAATGGTATGCTAAAACCGCGTTTGACATTATCGTCAGGTACCTGTGGAATCCGGTGAGCAATTATGTTCTTGAGTATTTGCTTCTTTTTATTCTTTCCACTATTCAGCTCAGGATCTATCTTGAAAGATAATTCTATGAGTTTTTTATTTAAAAAGGGTACTCTCACTTCGAGACTGTTCTCCATACTTGCAAGGTCGACTTTTCGCAAGGTCTTCTGCATCATGCCGTAGAACTCAGCTTTTCTCATATTGTTGAGTAGTACGGATTGATTACTGCTATTGGAATAATTATAGAGATCCCAATCTTCAGGTAGCTTTACTGATTGAAGGTCAGGAAAGACCTTGTACAACCATTCATCTTTGAACCTACTATGCAAGAGCTCATGGGCCTCTCCCTGACTCGAGGTGAGCAATACACTGTTTAGGTTGCGATTTCCTGATCGGTATTTATCCCAGCCATAGAGGCCCATCCTCATGAGTTTTGGCCAATGCTGAAACCGAATATTCTTGCCAACACTCCAAAATCGTTGGTAACCAAAAAAGAGCTCATCACCACCGTCACCGCTTAAGGCTACCGATACATGTTTTTTGGCCAGCTTTGAAACCAGGTAGGTTGGTAGAATACTGAAATCGGCCAGAGGTTCATGTAATGCGTTCATCGCGTTTTCCCAGTGCTCAATGACTTCCTTGCTATCAAGTTTCCAGAGTTCTTGATCTAAATCCATTGCTTTTGCGAAGGAGTGGGAACGCTCTGATTCATCATGAACTGTACTATCGGACCCTATTGAAAACACTTTCAAATTCGCTTTTTCCTGGGCGGCAAAAGAGCAGATCAGTGGAGAATCTACGCCTCCTGATAAAAAGGCACCTAAGGGTACATCTGATAATAGTTGGTCTCGTACACAAGATTGTAGTTCCTCTTGAACCAACCGTTCAGCTTTTAGAGGGTTAGTAATTTCAAACTGGGGTGAAGATGGGGCCTCCCAATATCGCGTGTTTTCAACTTTACCACCCAAGGCAAACTTTATTATTTCACCAGGCTTAACCTGAGCAAGGCCCTGATGCAATCCATAGGGTGCTGGCATAAAGTGTTGTTTGAGAAAGAGTTTCAGTACCTGTGGGTCAATGGGAGCATTTTTGAAAAGGGGATGTTGTTGTACTTGATCATATTGTGATCCAAAGACTATTTGATTTGCATATTGCCCAAAAAACAGAGGCTTAATACCGGCAAAGTCCCGCGCTAGAAAAATGGTTTTAGACTGCCTGTCGAAAATGACAATTGCAAACATTCCATCGAGGGAGATTATAGTGTCTTTAACCCCCCAATTTTCAAGGGCTACAGAAATGGTTTCAGTATCACTATTTCCTTTATAATTTGTCTGTGGAAGCTTCTCACGTAATCGTTTATGATTATAGACCTCACCGTTAAATAGTACTACAAACCTCCCACTAGGGCTTAGCATTGGTTGATCACCGGCTGACGTTGGCTCGAGTATAGACAGTCGATTAAAGCCCATTTGAACATATTCATTACTCCAAAACCCTGTCTGGTCTGGTCCACGATTTTTACTCGTTGCCAAAAGTGAAGCGAACTGCTCTTGAGGTAGCTTAGTACAATTAAACTGGCCTAAAAATCCACACATCAGATTACTTCTAGTAATTCGCCCCATTTTTGCCAGGCATACATAATCCAGATTCCCCAGTCACCTTCCCCATGAGACTTATAAAAATCATTCACCTTTTCTGTCCAAACGGACCTGTCCAAGAATTCCTCTCCATAGACAGAATCCTTGTTTAATAAATCAAGTGTCTCTTCCCGGAGTTGGTTACGCAACCAGGAATCGAGAGGAATTGAGAACCCTAATTTCTTATTCTGAATGAGACTTTCTGGCAGATAGGTTTTTAATGCCTGTTTGAGAAATACTTTATTTTCGAAATGTTGCTTACCATAGGAGGTTGATTGTGACCATGCAAAATCGATAATGCGCTTGCTTAAAAAAGGTACACGAACCTCAAGACTATGGGCCATGCTCATTCTATCTACTTTGGTAAGCACTCTTTGGAGATGTCCATAAAATTCATTCCACCGGAGCCATGCCCTAAAGTCCTCAAAACTTTGTCCATCAAAGCAGTAAAGCTCACGCAATTCGGCAGATAAAGTAACCTCGGGCATCAATTTATCAACTAAGGTGTGAGCATTATGACTTTGCCCGTTTAAAACCCACTCATCTAGGTTCTTAAACAAGCTGGGTCCATGAGATAAGGATTCGCCTCCAGCACGTCTAAATTTCAAATAGGCCCTACGAGTAAGTTTAGGATATTTAAAAAGACCATAATATTTCAGGAACTTATTCCATCGCGGGTACCCCCAAAAAAGTTCGTCTCCACCATCTCCACTTAACATTACAGTGGCCTTTCCTTTTCCCTTTTTACAAATCATGTAGGTAGGCAATGAGCTGTAGTCAGCAAAAGGCTCTCCCAGTTTTTTGAAGTGGTCATCATTAATACTTAAAACATCATTCGAAGAGAAATCACCAATTACATGATTCAAGTCTAGGTGATGCGCATACTTCTTTGCTCTATCTGCCTCATTAATTTCGGCATCTGATACTCCCACCGTAAATGCCGTTATATCAGGAGACATTTCTCTTGCTTTTGCGGTTACGAGAGTACTATCAATACCACTACTGAAAAACGAAGCTATGGGAACATCGCCTATTAATTGATCCTTTATTTCAGCACCAAATAAGCTAAGAAAATTATCAACTCTATATTCTTTAAGCTCTGTGTTTTCAGGTGCCCCCCATCGATGGAAAAACCTTTTTTGAATAATTCCATCAGAAATTTTTATTATCTGACCCGGTTCTACCTGATAGATTTGCTTATAAATAGTAACTGGTGCCTGCATATAGCCCAATTGAAGAAAATCTCTCATCCCTTCCTTACGTAAGTCCAGATTACTCTTACTTATTCCCCTTACAACCTGGTCGAACTGAGATGCAAACCACGTGCTACCTTGGTTTTGACCATAAAAAAGGGGCTTAATTCCTGCAAAGTCTCGGGTCATGTTGAGTGAATGATCCTCAAGATTGTAAGCAACCAAAGCAAACATGCCTTCCAGTGCCTCTACTGTTTTATTAACTCCCCATGAGTCCAAGGCATGGGCTATAGTTTCTGTGTCACTGTGACTGCGGTAACTATAGCCAGGTAATTTTTTACGGAGCTTCAAATGGTTGTATATCTCTCCATTGAAAACGAGAACGTACCGATTTGCTGGGCTAATCATGGGTTGGTCGCCAGCGTTGGTTAAATCTTGTATGGCAAGCCGGTTGAAGCCTAGTTGCACGTAGCCATCTCTCCAAACACCTGACTGATCAGGCCCTCTATGATTGCTTATAGACAATACTTTTCTGAGAAAACTCTCCGTTCTCAGATCAGGTCCATATTGTCCTACAAAGCCACACATTATTTCTGAAAGACTCCGATAATTGAGGATGAAAAAAAACGATTAGGCCTCTTTTCCAAGTGCTTATCAAGCATAAATTTAAAAAGTAGTCTATGGGCCTTGTAAATAATTTTTTGCAGCAAATTTAGAGGTTGATGTGGGCTATAAGGAAAGCCACCCAAGTAATCCAAATGGTGTATCTTAAGATTATTGCGTTCGGCAAAGGCTTCGAATACCTTTAGATTCATGCAAGAAGTATTATGAATATCGAGATTTGGTTTATCAACTAGGAGCTTATACCAGTAAATATAATGACGCATATTAGGGATCATCATTAATAGGGTTCCGCCCTCTTTTAGGTAGTCGATATGTCGGTCCATCACCTCATCATAATTGACAAAGTGCTCAATGAATCCGTTGGAAATTACAATGTCGTATTGTTTATCCGTCTTGTTTTTCAGAAAGTCGGCCTGAATAACATCAAAATCAGCTATATCGAAAAGCTTGAAAGTGTTTTCAATTGCTGAGCGGTCTGAGTTAAAATCTAAGCTGGTGGGTCTAAGGTCATATTTAGCTCCAATATAGGCTAGGTACCTGCCGGGATATCCGCCAATTTCTATCAGACTTTTAGGATTATTTGAGCTGTTCTCCTGAATTAACATCTCCCAGTATTTGTCGTACCGAGAACAGATATTAATTACTTTTTGACGATCAACATTTTTGTCTCCATAATAGGATTCCCAATACTTCTTGTCAGTCAATTCATTTTTCACTTCCAAAATAATTTTTCGAGCCTATTGGGTACCATAGGTTTTATATCGTTAATGAATGTAGAAAGGCTTGTTTTCCAGATTAGTCGTAAAGACAAAAAAGTCACAATCATGAAAATCAAGCTTCTGATAGAGAAATAAAAGATGCCAGAGTAGTCGGTAAGAGGTATAGTAGCTAAGATTCCAAGGCCTGAAGCCATAAAAATTGGTAAAACGACTCTGAACAGAGAGGCAATTTTATCATTAGTTATACGTGGAACAATAATGAAGTGTGCTAAACCACCTAATGCTTTTACTAAGCAAATGACAAAAATCGCCTCATTGAAGTCAAGATATGAGCATGCTAAAAACAATGCAATGAGGAAGATTGGTACATAAGCCAATGTAAAATAGAAGCCAACCTTAGGTTTACCTAAAACGTTGTAAAGTCCAGCAGTAGGAGAGGTAACACATCTAATAATTAGGTATGCTGCAATTAGTTGACAAGGCAGTACCGCACCTGACCATTTTGGTCCATAAATAGTTAACACAAGGTACTCTGCATTAATGATAATGAGTACTAGCAGTGGAATACAAGCATAAGATATGCTTCTTAACACCTTCTTAAAATGGAATTTGACTTTCTCCAGATCATGATTGTTTTTAGCTAGGATAGGACTTGTTACATTCTGAATTATTGGAATGAAATAGCTGGGAACTAAGTTGGCGAATTGAGAGGCAAGAGCATATACGCCAAGTAAGTCTATTCCCCAGAAAGTACCTAAAATGAGTTGGTCTCCCTGTGAAACAATTCTGTTTAATACTCTCTGGCCTATCACAAATTTGGTGTATTCAATAATTGATTTCCAATACTTAAAACCCCAATCGCGCTTTGGGAAAAAGCCTGACTTCCAAAAGAGGGTTATAGTAATAAGTGGGGCGAAGACTGCCGTTGGTATGGCCAGACTAAAGACGCCAAAACCTGAAAAGGCAAGCCCAACTTTACCCAAATTCGTAAGTATATTAAAAATCATCTGGATAGTGATGAGTGGCTTGAAATTGATTTCTTTTTTGAAAATGGCTATTGGTACTTCTCCAAGCACCTGAAAGACAAAAGCAAAAAGCAAAAGATAAACTATAGGGGCTATTTGTTCGCTTCCATAGTAATCTGCCCAAAATGGGGTAAGTAGTATCACAATTAAAATCACCAAAAGTGATGCTACAAGGCTAAACCAAAAGATGGCATTTAGTACAGCCCTTTTATTATCTCCGTTATAGAAAATAGCATACTCTGAAATACCACTCACAACCACGGTACTAATAAACTCGATCAGTACGGTTGATATTGCCAAGATACCAAAGTCTTCAGTACTTAGCTCGCGAGCTAAATAGGCCATAACCAAGAAGGTTACTCCTGCTCCCCAAACTCTGCGGATTAAGAGTAAGAGGCTCGCTGTTCCAGCTTTCTTTGATAATGACATCTATAAAATCGTCTCTTATTCGAAATTCTTATACCTCAAGGCATAAAGGACAATCGAGTAATTTAATTATGCTGATGTGATTAATACCTATAGGTATGGCTTCGCCACGTCACTCACAATTGTGGGGACTGGGATGAGGACAATCCTCTTGAAAGTACAGTGGCTGTTAACCGGCTATTCAGGATGGGTCATTTCATATGGCCCATGGAGAGCCATTTTAGAGTTGAAAAGTTTATCGGAGCTTGCTTAACCTCTCTTACGCCTGAACAACCTTGCCCAAGTTGATTTACTACCTTCGGTCTCAGCATAGTATCCATAACCATAGCCATATTTGCCACCAGCACTATTTGTCACATCATTTACGATTAAGTGACTATTTTTTAAAATACTCTTATTAACATGGTCCTGAAGCACCTTGTAGGACTGAAATTTTGAATAATTCATTCTTACTACAAAGAGCGTTGTTTGAATTAGGTTTGCTGCTGCAATGTAGTCTGTCACTAGGCCAATTGGCGGACCATCAACTATAATGTAGTCGTATTTTTGACTGGCTTCTGTGAGTAACTTCTCAAGTCTTCCATTCTCGATCAGTTCAGTGGGATTTGGAGGAATAGGCCCACTGGCAATAACATCCAAATTTTCAGCATCAGATTTTTGAACCACGTCATTAAAGTGGGCTGCGTCTATTAAAAAGCTGCTTAAACCTTTATTTTCATTAAGGTTTAGCTCCTGTTGAATTTTGGGCTTTCTTAAATCCAACCCAATAAGTAAAGTTTTTTTACCGGCCAATGCGAGAATATGTGCAAGGTTAATGGCACAAAAGGTCTTGCCCTCTCCACTCGTGGCTGAGGTGATTCCAATCACCCTAGCTCTATCGCCTACTGCCGGAACTACGAAATCAAGATTTATTCTTAGATTTCTAAAGGCCTCTGCAAGTCTACCCCTTGGGGAGTCTGCCACCGTAACGCCTTTTCCCCCAGTACCCTTTAAATGAGGAATGTCAGTAAGAATTGGAATGACACTTTGATTTTTCAGTTGTTCTAAATCAGAAATTTTGTCATTGAGGAAAAACTTCGTCAGTATAATCCCGAAAACAAGAATGCCTGTTATTAGGACTGCCATTAAGTATATTCTCATTCGCCTTGGACCTAAAAGTATGGCTTGAAAATCACGTGCTTTGTTCAGTATTCGGATATTAGGTGCGGTGGCGGCTCTTGTGATTTCAGATTCTGCTTTTTGTTTAAGCAAGAAAGTATAAAGTTCGTTGTTTACATTGAATTTGCGTTGAATGGTGAGTAACTCACGTTCATTCCTTGGCAATTCGTTTATCTCTAGTCTCAATTCCCTAAGTCTATTATCTAATTGATCCAAGGAAAGTTGACTACCAGCCATGATATTCTTCACATTTTCCACTAGCCGTTTCTTAATGTTGTCGATTTGATCATTAATGCCTTGTAGAGCAAAGCTGCCTTCAGCTAAAGTAACTTCTGACAGCGTTTTTTGAGAAAGCAATTGGTTAAGCTCGATGATCAGCGCACCAAGTACGGGGTCCGAAATCCCTGCCGAGCTTGGTGCTACAACCTGTTCCGTATTGTTATTGGTTTTCTCTAAATAGTCTGCCAAGTAATCATAGTATTTTTGATTTAATTCAATCACTGATTTTTGGTTTTCCAGTTCGGTCAGTTTAGTAAGTACAAGAGTACCCTTACTAGACAAATCGATAATGCCCTCGCTGGCACGATAATTCTCCAAAACGAGTTCAACCCAGGTAAGAGAGTCAACAATTGAATTCAGTTGGCTGTCTATAAATCTGATTGTGTTATTGGCCTTAATGTTTTTCTCTTCAAGTTTAAAATTTATGAAGATTTGACAAAGTGCATTTAAGAAGATTGCGTCCTTTTCAATCAATCTCCCTCCCATACTTAAATCTATGATTTGAGAAGGCAAGAAGCTATTGATTTGTTGTCGCGCAACAGCTTGTACTCTGTTTACATAGCCAACAGTTAAGCGATCGAGATCTTGGAACCTTGCGTACAGTGGCTCTTCGTATTGTGTTATCTTAGATGAGTCATTGATAAATGTTGTAAACGAGAATTTTTGATTTTCACATGGCACCCCAAACTGGCATTCGTATGTATTTCCTTCTCTCTGTTCAATATCCCCAACAATGACCTTAAATTTATTTAGGCCTTCAAAATCAAAATATATACGTTGTGATGTTTGAAAGTGATTGGGGTCAAGTTCGATTTTTATAGGGACTTCATTATAAATTTCCCGTGTTTTGACCTTGCCTTCCTTGTAAAAGGCTACCCTGAAGTTAAGGCTATCTAGGGTTTTCCTAACAATATCAAAGGAGGTGAGCACTGCAATCTCTGTAATTACGTTTGCACCAGACCCGCTACGACCGCGTCCAATACCAGTAAAAAAATTGGCACTTAATTCATTTGAATTAGAATCATCATTGATTAAAATCGAAGCTTGAACCTTGTAATTTCTTGGGGTATATCTGAGGTATAAGTTTGCTGCCGATAAAAAAAGAGCTCCAACGATAATGAAGTAATACCAATGTTTCAGAACCTTAAAAAACCAGTACTTTAAATCAAAATCTTGATAATCGGATGGTTCTTGCGGACTTTCGTTTTTCACTTTTTTGAAATTATTAATGTCTTTATCATATTGACACAATTGTTATCGGGAAGTCACAGAAATAATAGTGACCAACAACGAAACTACAGAAATGCCAATGGTAAGATTTTGAGCATTGTTTCTATTTATCTTTGCTTTGAGAGGATCCACCAGAATCATATCACCAGGTAACAAGAATAAGTGATCCGAGCTTAACACATTTGGGTCTGTGAGGTCAAACCAAAAACTCTTTGTTTGACCCTCGATATTTCTGAGTAACCTGACTCGTGTTCTATCAGCGAAATCTGTTAAGTCTCCTGCGTTTGCGAGCGCATGAAAAAGAGTATAATCTGTATCAAATATATATTGAGTACCAGGAATGTTAACTTCCCCAATTACATTCACTCTGAAATTGCTCAACTTTACTGACACTTTTGAGTATTTCGCCTGTTGTTTAACTTCAGATTCAATTTCTTGGGCGATCTGATCAAGGGTCTTGCCTTCGGCCTTCAGTTTTCCGATTATGGGTAAATCGATCATGCCTTTTTCGTCAACAAGATAGCTGGTCATAAATAGCTGTGGACTGCCAGAGCCCGATGCCCCACCTTGTGCAATACCTGAGCCTGTCTCTCCCATGAAGAACTCCTGAGTGCTTGTATTTGGGTCTAAAGACTTTACGTTTATTTGTAATAAATCCGATTTTCTTACTTTGTAAACGGCTGTCCTTTTTGCTTGATTATAAGCCCCCATCTGATCTTCTTGCATGTATACAGTCTGATTATACGGAACACATGAACTGAGGGCTACTATCAAAAGAATCAACAAATGAGCTCTTTGTTTTTTTTTACCAGATGGCTGAAAACAAATTTTGCTACTAGAATAGGACATGTGCCGAGGAGAGATGTGGTAAATGATTTTGAGTACTAGATTTTACTGATTTGGTCTTGTGTTTGAATATTGACAATGCCTGTTTTTTTTGAGAAAGCAGAATTTCAAGTCTCTGCAATCTACATCTTAAGTTAGTTTAATTCAATATTTTTCTTCAAGGTTATGCAGAGTAAATGATTCGTTCCTACTCTCTTGGGGAATCCGAGTTTTAACCATTCTTAAATTTTAACAGGGGAAGTATTTGTCCGTCATTAAAAGCATCTCTGAGGGATTACTCTTTTCAGAGTGATCATGGGGCATGCGATATTAATTGGCTATTGAGAAATACATACGGTAGACTCGTGTTGCATTTGGATGAACTTTTGTTTGAAGAATAAATTTAGGGTATATGAAAATCAATCCTTCTAACGTATGTTCAGGAAAGATAGAAAACGCATTATTTCGTTAATAAGAGGTATATTTAGACCAGCAATTGATAATGAATATCCATTACTACTTTGACTTAAACTAACCTTATTTGATAGTCAAGTTCTCACCGGAAACCGATAAAGTATACTCCATAGACAGGAATACCTTATTCCATGTTTTGGAGGGCTCAGGGAGTATTCAAGTTGACTTTAAGAATTATACTGATTGGCAAGACAAGCTGATATATCTTGAAAAAGGGCAATACATAAAGTTCCTTTCTGCAAATTTTGTAATTAGAAAGATTGAGTTTGAAGACGACAGGTTGTTTCATGACAAGGAGGTTAGGGTACTCTTCAAACATTTAGTTTCTCTAGGTTATATCAATTTTAAGGAGTGTGAAGATTGTAAGAGATATCTTTCTGATACCGTCTTTAATTCGGACAACTCTAACATCATAGATATTTCGTCTAAGCAGTGGTTCTGGCAAAATCCTTTTCAAGCAAATAAAGAAGAGTATCATGTCATCTTTGACATCAAGGAGGTAATAGACAAAGAGTTTCAAAACCATCTGACTCAAAAAGATGTAGTTGACCTCATTAACACGCATGAATATTCCGCACAAGAGCTTGTTAAGAATAAAGTAGGGCTTTCGATCAAAAGCCTATTATCGAATAAGCTTATGCTGGAGAGTAAAAAGGAATTGGCATTCACGCAGAAGAATGTCAAGGAAGTCTCTTTTGACATGGGCTTTAAGGATCCTTCCTACTTCAATAGGGCGTTTAAAAAATTCACAGGCCAAAACCCAAATGAATTCAAGGAGCTATTCGGTCAACAACGAGATCTGTTTGTTCAAGACCTATTAAGCATGATTAAAAGATATCATGAGGATGAACAGGCCTTAAACTTTTATGCCGATAAAATGCATATGTCTGTAAAGGGTCTATCTAATAAAGTGAGGGCTAAGATGAATATTTCCTTAGGACAATTAATTCGTCAGGAAATGATTTTGACTGCACAGAAAATGCTTGCAGAATCAGAGTCTATAGTTGAAATCTCTCATAAACTTCGTTTCGAAGAGCCCAATCATTTCTCAAGCTTTTTCAAACGTTATACAGGCCTTACCCCCACAGAGTATAAGCAAGGGCTAACTTCTTAAGACTAATCATCTTTCCAAAAAGTACCATTTATCGCGCCTTTTTTGTACTAAAACGCGGCTTTTAGCCCCTCATCTTTGTTGCACAAGATTATTAAAAATCAAAGCAATGAATATTAAAGAACAAGTACAAAAAATGGACGGCATGGTATCACAAGGTGATATTGTGAATGCTGTAAAAGAGTTTTTTGCCGATGACGCAACCTCTTCGGATTACGGAAAGACGGTGATGTCAGACAAAAACCAAATGATTGGGAAAATGGAAGGTTTCCTAGGTAGCATAGCTAAAGTAAATGGTATCACGCATCACAGAACAATTGTAGATGGAGATGCTTCCGCTTCTGAATTCACTTTCGACTTCGATATGAAAGATGGGAGTTCAATTTTCTGGCATGAAATCATACGAAGGGTTTGGAATGACAACGGACAGGTAGTTCAAGAAGAGTATTTCAACGCTGAATAATCAAAGCCCCCTAGCTATGAAATTTGTAACAAAAAGAATCCATGCTTTTTTGGATTATCCAGTAGCGATAGCACTCATTGGTCTTCCTTTTCTCTTGGGATTAGGAGACTCTAACCCCTTGGCTTTACAGCTTTCTGTAGCCACTGGCGTAGCAGCATTTATTCTAACAGTATTGACAGATCATCATTTGGGAATTATTCGTGTAATCTCCTACAAAGCACATTTGGCTGTTGATTTCCTAGTTGGGGTAGTGTTCGTTCTTGCCCCATTCATCTTCGCCTTTGAAGGAATCGACTCAATATACTATTGGGTAAATGGAGTAACCGTGTTAAGCGTAGTTAGTCTTCATAAACCAGAACCAACTGTTGCATAAAATTTTAGAACCACATATTTAACAATAACAATAATGAAAAATTCGATAAAAATTCTCACAGTATTATTCGTGCTACTAGGTAGTACCTCAATATACGCTCAGGATAAAAAAGCCAACAATATTGATAATAGTAATATTGCGCTTCAGGGATACAGTCCTGTTTCTTACTTAGACCTTGGTTTGGCTCAAAGAGGCAATAAGGCATACAAGTCAACACATGAGAAGGTTAACTATTACTTTACTTCTGCTGAACAAAAGGCGGCATTTGATAAAAACCCTTCAAGATATCTTCCTCAGTATGGTGGATTTTGTGCTTTTGGAGCCTATGCCGGAGCTAAATTCAGAGTAGACCCTAACAAATTTATCGTTAAGGACGGGAAATATTTCCTTTACCTGAATGATGTTGAACTTGATGCTAAAGGACTTTGGTTAAATGAGAAGAACCATAAGAAACTTGTGGCAAAAGCTAATGAAAATTGGAGTAAGCTAAAATCTACTTACAACTAGTAGAGTTTCCATTCGTTGATATTTGAGAGTGGGTTTAGTTTTGCGAAGAAAAGCAAAACTGAATCCACTTCTTTTTATTGATTAAATACCCGATCTCAATTGGCAAAAAACTGTTCAAGCGTTCTTTAGAAAAAAGGCTAAATGAAAATCTCCCAAACCATTAAACATATATATACTGGTAAACCTGCCACGATAGTCCATGAAGGAATACCCTTAAGGAGTAGTCTTTTTAGTAGACATGAGCAAAATACCATTGATGTGAATTTTGAGAATATCAATGGTAACCAACTGGCAGATGCTCAGATGCATGGAGGTTTAGACCGTATTGCTTACATATACTCAAAAGAGTATTACGGGAATTGGGAAAAGAGACGACCAGACTTGGAATTTGCTCCTGGAGTTTTTGGGGAGAACTTAATAACCCAAAATGCTATTTCTGAAAGCGCTGTATTTATTGGTGACCATTTCAAAATTGGCTCTGCTCTTTTTTCCGTTTCGGGTCCACGATTGCCATGCAACAAATTGGGTGTCAAAATGAAAGACATTCCATTTATTAATGAATTCATGATAATTGGTGAAACGGGATTTTATCTTAGACTGGAGGAAGAAGGAGTTATTAGGCAAGGGGACCAATTGGAACGTGTGTCTTCTCCTAGCACAGAACTTAGTGTTTTAGACATAACCATGTTGTTTATTCAAAAAAATGCAGAAACCATGAAAAAGGTTGAGTCTTCAATCTATTTAGCCAAAGACCTAAAGCAGAATTTGATTAATAAGTATAATCCCGTTGGAGTGATTGTTTAATCACCTGAACCGCCTGACTTTTGCTATAGAAACATCCCCACTTGATTTGATGCTTAGCTTCTCAATTCAGGCAACACCATATTTTCCTCATGATGTGTCTGTTCGGCAAAAAGTAATCCTTATTTGAGCGTCTAGGTTGTTTTTCACGAAGAAGGCCGATTTATAACCTTTTCTTCAAGTAATTCAATTTCAAGTTTTCGTTCTTCTTTGTTCATATGAAGGATCTTAAAAGAGGTCCTTAGTGGGAAGGACCTCTTGATGACCTAATTGGGTTGAGGGGTCATCCGTAAATAAGGTTTTACTTCTGTATGTCCTTTTGGAAATAGGTTTGGAATATCTTCATTGGCTACGGCAGGTACAATTACACAATCATCACCATTGTTCCAGTTAGCTGGTGTGGCCACCTTGTGGTAAGTCGTTAACTGAAGAGAATCAATTACCCGTAGGAGTTCATCAAAGTTACGACCTGTGGAAGCTGGGTATGTAATGGTCAATTTCACCTTTTTGTCAGGCCCAATGACAAATACTGATCTTACTGTGAGCTTATTGTCAGCATTGGGGTGTATCATATCATATAGCGTGGCCACTTCACGGTTTTCATCAGCGATAATGGGAAAGTTGACGGTGGTTTGCTGTGTTTCGTTGATGTCTTTGACCCATCCATGGTGCGAATCAATACCGTCTACGCTAAGTGCTGCTACTTTTACATTTCTTGAATCAAATTGAGATTTGTACTTCGCCACGGTTCCCAATTCTGTAGTACATACTGGAGTGTAATCAGCTGGGTGTGAAAAGAGAATTCCCCATCCATCACCAATCCATTCATGAAAATTGATTTCCCCCTCGGTGGAGTTTGCACTAAAGTTGGGAGCTTCGTCCCCTAATCTTATTGATGACATTTTATTATAGGTTTTATGTTTTTAATGAGTTTGTAAGGTTAGATAAAGATCGCTTGTTTGGTATTCTGTGCCACTTGATTTTTATTATACCGTCCCTGTTCGGCATAGTCGGTCGGGCAGACGGAGCTGTGCTTTTTAAAGAAACGCGTGAAATAACCAGGGTCTTCGAAGCCCAATTCATAGGCGATTTCTTTTACGCTGCTTTCTCCAAAACGAAGCAAGCGTTTTGCTTCCAGCATTAGTCTACCCTGAATTACCTCACTAGGAGTCTGTGCGTATTTATTTTGTAATTGTTTAGCCAACGTTTTTGGAGAAATATTTAATATATCCGCATAGTCACTCACGGCATGTTTTATCTTAAAATGTTGCTCAACCAAGCTGTTGAATTTCTCAATTAAACTTTGCTTAATGGGTTGATGAGAAATACCGTATTGCACTCTTTTAAGACGAGTTGCCCTGATCAAAAACACATTCAGGTAGCTAATGATTAATTCTTTGTGAGAATGTCCTGGGTTTTCTAATTCCTCGAAAAGATTCTCAACCGACCTTTCAAAACTCACCTTATCAGATTCAGAAAGCCTTATACACGCTGCAGTTTCATAGACATTATTGAAGAGCAAGCCATGGCGAGTCATATCTTTAACCCCTGATTCGAGGTAATAAAACTCCCGCGAAAAAGCGATTCGATAGCCCTGTCTGATCGCTTCGTCTTCTACTTCCAATATTTGGCCCGGTGCAAGGAAAAAGATGTTGTCGTGTTCTGCTTCGTAGCTTTTAAAATCGATTTTATATCTGCCTTTGCCATTCTTAATCCAGATGATATTGAAAAGATCGCTTTGGATTTTGTCCTTGATCACGCAAGCTTCATCGAAATTGACAGAGCAAAGTTTAAACTGATGACCCTCTCCCGAGTGATCAGGTATCCTATAAATGTTGACTGGTTTCATGTGACTTCTCGTTTATTGGAGGGATGTTTGTTATGAGGCCAAAGCTTGAGTAGCCGGTTCCAACAATATACCTGAGGAATGTTTTTCCCCTTTCTTTTCTAGACCGAGACAATACTCATCTAGTTTTTTAAGCGAACCGCCATAGAACTGAGCGAACCTGTCTTTTTTGAACATGTTGTAAAGGATGCGTTTTATTGGGTTTTGCTTTTGAAGAACGGTGAGATTGGTCCTGGTCAAACGATTCCCGATGCGCTGAAGGCTGATTACCAAGTTAAAATTAGCTGTGTGGTTGGTGTCAGTCCAGGTAATTAAGTCTTTATTGATCTCAAAACTATGAGAGGTAAGAAATGGATCACTCTCATCTCCATTCATGACGCATCGATGAGTGCTTCCGTTTTTAGTAATGTTACCGTTTGTTCTATCACTTGCTTTGACGTCTAACAACCAAAGGTGCTTGGAGTGGGTGTCGGAAATCACATCAAAGACTACATCCATCGGAGCATTAATCACTGATTCTACTGATAATACCTTGTGGGCTTTTGGTAGCGCAAAGTCCTCTATAGTCGGTTCAGGAACGTGTGATTTTAACGCTTGCAGAGCGATGTAACAATATTTCACATTACCGAAATCATAATTCTCATTCCCCATGGTAGGTTTATCCCAAGCCACTTGTTCGATGTCAACCCAGGTTGAACATTCATCTAATACCTGATTTGTGATCAAAACATATTCCCTCAAGGAGATGTCATTTTTCATCAGGCGATGCGCCACAATCAGATCTTTCCCAAATAGTTTGGATATGGATTTTACCTGATTGGTAGAAATGTCACCATAGTGGATAATGAACTTTAGTGCTAGATTATTCGCATTGATACAAGCACCACACTGGCATATTCGCTGCGACTCATACTTCTTTAGGGTGGCATGAAACTTAATGTACATCCTTTGTACTTGAGCCAATGTTTCTGCTGCAGTAGGTTTGGTGCCCTTTCGATAAAACAAAATCGCATCACCCTCAATCTCGGAAACCTGTAACCCCATTTCGTTAGCATCAATTAATGCTTCTAGTAACTCTGCGATGATATGCTCACTATGCGATATTTCCGTTTCATGAACAAACTCTGTGAAGCCGCTGATGTCTGGAATAAACAGTAATGTCGGTTGTGCGCTAGATTGATTTGTAGGGTTCATATTTATCGGTTGGATATGACAAACTCAGTTGATACCTACAAATATGAAGATCGAATGGTGAGTGTACTTTCCTCTATGTTCAAATATTGGTTCCTATGTTCAAAGTGGTTTTAGACCCTACTATGGCATATAAATTCATTAAAGCAGGTATGATAGGAGGGAGCCGACTTGACTTGCAGCTTATGAATTCATCTCAAAGTGAGACTTCCCGTACTGTGTAGGTACAACTCCAAATTCAGCCTTGAAAGTTTTAGAGAAGTGTGAAATGCTTTTGAATCCGGTGGCATAGGCAATTTCACTAATGTTGCCGGCTTCTTCTTTTAAAAGCTGGGAAGCCTGATAAAGGCGCGTAAGCTTAATCATTTCTGACGGTGTCTTTCCCGTCAATTCAAGAATGCGAGAATACAATGTGGTTCTACCTATGTTGACTTCTTCTGCCAGTTGCACAACACTAAAATCTTCATCGCTGAGATGTTGTTCTATGATGGCGCGAACTCGGTTCGCAAATGGTGTATCTACCCAACCCATGCGGTCAGGAGTGGTTGCAGTGATGTCGGTGTTAGCCAATATTCCCTTGAGTTTTTCCCGTGAATTGATAAGGTTCTTTATTCTGGCTCTTAATTCATCTACCTCAAATGGCTTAACCACATAGTCATCAGCCCCAAGTTCAAGCCCCTCAATCTTCATTGATTTTTCGGCTTTGGCGGTAAGCAATATGACAGGGATAAAATCCAGATCAGGATGTTGTTTGATATTGCGGCATAACTCATACCCGTCACTAATGGGCATCATCACATCGCTGATCACCAGATCTGGCAGTTCTGCTTTGACAATTTGAAAACCTTCTTGCCCATTTTCCGCTTCAATCACTCTGTATTCGGTAGACAAATGTTTACGTACGTATGTTCTGATATCTGCATTGTCTTCTACGACCAACAAGGTCGGTTGATCCGAGTTTTGGTCAGTGGAGACGCTTTGAGCATTGGCATGTTCTGGAGTGTCATTGAGTTCAGTATTGAATGATAACATGCTTTCAGTGTCTACCTCATCTGTGTATTGATCATTGCTCAGATGAGCCTTGCCCGTTTTTAATTTGACAAGAAATTCTGAACCCAATCGAGGCTCACTAATAAGTTCAATACTGCCTTTATGCAATGCAACCAATTCGTGAACTAAGGAAAGGCCAATACCTGTACCCGCCTGCATACTCGTGGTGGATTCGTTGACCTGATAGAAACGTTCAAAGATATGCTCTTGCTCTTCTTTCGAAATACCAGGGCCATTGTCCTTGATACTGATGCCAATACTCTCCATTTCCATACTGACGCTTACGGATATACTTCCATTTTCCGGGGTGAATTTGAAGGCATTGGACAGCAGATTGATGATGGCCTTTTCCATCAAATCGGTATCGATGTAGACCATAACAGGTTCGGCAGGCAATTCAGCATGAAAGTGGGTGCTATTACGTTCTGCTAGTGACCTAAATGCATCAACAATAGGCTCAATGACGGTACGGATATCAACGAGTCGGGCCTGAAGTCGCGTTTGCCCTGATTCAAGCTTGGCCACTTCTAAAATTTGATTCACCAAACGCAATAATCTTTTCGAATTTCGAAGTGCTAACTCCATGTCCTCTTCGTCTCCCGCGATTCCTGAGCGTAACTTCTGAACCTGTTGTTCTAAAGGGCCTATAATCAGGGTGAGCGGAGTTCGAAATTCGTGTGAAATATTGGTAAAGAATCTGGATTTTGCTTGATCCAATTCGCGAAGAACAGCAGCTTGTTTTTCAACGGTTTGTAATGCTTCCGTTGCAATTTCTTTTTGACGCTCTGTAGCCTCCTTTTCTCTAATCAGGTCGTGGGTCCGCAAAGCCACCTCATCTTCAAGTGCCTTTCCTTGTTGTTTTAGTATGCGGATACGCCAGTTTACACCTCCATAGATGATGAGCGCTAGAAGCAACGCTACAATTCCATAGAACCAGTTGGTTTCATAAAAGAAATGAGGAAAGGTAAGCAGTAGGGTAGTTTCGTTTAACAGCCAACCTCCTCCATTATTGGCAGTGACTCTAAAAGTATAAGTGCCTGGCGGGAGGCGGTTATAAACGGCTTCCTTAGTGTTACCGGCCTCGATCCAATTTTCATCAACACCTTCCAACTTGTATCGATATCGAATGTTATTTGGATTGGTACTGAAATCTAATGCAGCATAATTTATTTGTAAGGCACGGAGGCCAACTGAAAAAACCTTCGATTGAAGATCTCCCACATGCCAGGTACTATCTGTTGTGTTGATTTGCTCTATAAATACGTTCAGAGGTGCGGTTTTAACCTGGTCAGGATCGATGCTAACCACCCCTCCAACCATTGGAAACCATAATTCTCCCGTCTGAGATTTGAAACCGGCAGGTTGGACGCCTCCATTTCCTTCGCGCCCTGGTAGCCCATCTTGTTCACTATAGAAGAAGGAATAAATGCTAGACACTTCTTCCGTGGCGAAAGCATTGAGCTCAGTACGGTTCACCCAGAAGATGCCTCGGTTACTGTTCATCCAGAGGCGTCCATGATCATCTTCAAGAATTTGATGAATGACATTGTCGAATAAACCATTTCTTTTCCCGTATGATGTGATTTTAGCACCTTCTAATCCCAAAGAAGTGCGCTCAATGCGGTTTAATCCCCAACCTTCTGTACCAATCCATAGTATACCTTCTGCATCTTCATACATAGATCGAATAATATTACCCGAAAGCCCTCCCTTCTTTTTAATGCTATTCAACTCTCCATCTTTTAAGTAAAGCAATCCGTTGCCATTAGTGCCAAACCATAATGTTGAATCACGTGTCTGATAAATGAGACGTACGCCCAGGATGTCATTGTCGTCAATCTTTCCAAAGTATTGCCAACTATCTTCTTCATCCTGTCTATAGATACCATTAGCCCCTCCATACCACATATTACCTTGGAAGTCTTCAGTGATGGCCTTGATGTCGTGCATCCGAGGCAGATCTTGGCCCGAAGTAGCCGTTGTTTGTAAAAGGGTTACAGGATTTTTTCTATCCCATTGGAAAACACCATGCACAGTACCAATTAGTACCTGATTCTGTTCAGAAAAAAAAATGGAATAACTCGGTCTGGGACTTGGGATACCAAGTTCCGCATTAACATCATTGAACGTTCCGCTTTTTAGTTGAAAGGTGTTTCTGTAACCTTGAGTAGCCCAAACTTCGCCCACAGGACTTTCCGTAAGTGTATAGACGTTTGAGATGTTGTCAGTATAGGATTTGATGACTTTCGGTTTTAGTTGAGTTAGACCATCACTTTGAGCAACCCAGATATTACCAATATCATCCTTTAGCATTCCATTGATGGTTGCGTTGGCAGTGTATACTAATTCTTCGTTTTGGAAGAGTTGGTCATACATTTGAGCCCAAATGACACCAAGTCTATCAATCTGCACATCTACCAGATATTCACCTTGGAGACCGGTGCTGGGGTAAGGAAAGGTCTTGCCCTCCTTAAAAGTATAGACAAAGTGATGATCATTGATTAGGAAAAATTGACCTGGGTTATTGGGGTTCTCACGAATATCTATTGACTGGTCTGCATTGCGGGGCCAACTTATGTCTAGCGATGTGATTCGATTCTGCTCCAGAATATTAACTCCAGCATCGGTACCAATCCACACTTTTTCTTGTGAATCCATATAGGCTGTGTAAGCATTCTTTGAATCCAGACCATCTTGTTCTGTAAACTTGGTCCATTCGTTATCAGATAGTCGGAATACGCCATGGTTTGTGGCAAACCAAAAAGCGCTGTCCACATCAACGGTGATATCTCTTACCGATATGCTATGGAGCTCATCCCCAAAAGAGTTTAGGCTTTTCCCATCATAATAAAAAGCACCATTGTCAGATCCAATGAGTATGTTTTCATAGGGATCAAGTTTCAAACTCAAGTTTCCTTTAATACCTTGTTCTGGATCAAAGAACTTAAACTGTCCACCGTGGTAAGAAATTAGCGTTTCACTATTTCCTACTGTTTCGGTAACTATCCACAGATTATCATGGTGATCCACTTTAAGCTCAATAAACCTGTTGGTAGGAAATTCGGGAGTGTTGCCAGTGTTGAACACCGTAAATTGATCTCCATCAAAACGTACCAGACCGTCAAAAGTGGCTAACCAAATGTAACCGTCACCTGTTTGAGCAATACTGACGATTTCATTGACCGGAAGGCCATCATCTACTGACCAATGCTTTGAGATATAATCTTCTGATAATGTTTGAGCAAATGCCGATGTGCGGTCGAAAGCGATCAGGCAGATTGTGCATATTAGGATTTGCCCTATGAAATGCTTTGAAGTTAATCGACTCAATGTAGAAACAGTTGTTCTTATAAAAATAGAGATAACTGCTTAGAACTTATACCATAAAGACAAAGTAGGCACAGGGCTTAGTCTATAGTAGGCTATAAAGTTGAGAAGGGTGGCTCTTTTATTAAAAGATGCCACCCTATAACACAAGCCATGTGTTTCACTCACTCTACTTGTTGAGTTCTGTAGCTAATTGTGCAGTAGTCATTACTTTACTTGCCATCATTTTAAAATTGACCATGGCTGCGTCATATGCATTCATACCTGGAAGAATTGCAGCGGCTGTAGCGTCAGATACAATCGCCACTTCAAAACCTTGTTCCAAAAGCTCTCTCATATGAGACTCTACACAAAGGTTGGCCGACATGCCGGCAAGGATCACTTTGTCAATACCTCTTTTTCTCAATTGAAGAATTAAATCATTGGTGTCTGGTCCATATACCTTATGCGGACTAGTTACCACAGCATTCGCAATGTACTTTTTGTACTGAGGCATAAAGTCAGCTCCTGACTTATCAAAACCATCAAGAGAAAGAGGGTCTTTTCTGTCAAACATCTTGATGTTGTGCATTAAGGTTTCCAAAACTCCCTCAAATTTCCATTGGTGGTCATGTGGGTAGTAGTAATGTGGAGAGACGAATACTTCTATATTCTTTTGCTGAGCCATTTGGAAAACCTTCTCCAAATTGGCTACTGTATTGTTATCAGTGACGCTCTTTCCCACAACGCCCCAGGTGACACCATTTGGGCTGAGAAAATCAACCTGAGGATCAGTAATTACGATGGCTGTATTACCATCAATGACGAAACCAGGTTCTGGTAGTTGGGCAAAAGCCACATTGGCAAAAGCAATTGTGAATATTAGCGCTGTTATAAATCTTTTCATGGGTTATTTTTTTGTTGAAACAAAGTAGCATCATGAAGAGCAGTCTATAAATGGACAAAGGTTCGTCCGATTAGGACAAATTTCCCTTTTTAAAATGCAACCAACTAGGGTAGGAACTTTTCGCTAGTCTAGCATCAAAGGCTTTACTCAAATGAATACCTTAATCTGGTAATCATGAGTCGTTGGAGTGTTGGTCTAATCATCTGACCTGCCCGACTTTAACTATAAAACATCCCCACTTGATTTGATGCCTAGCTTCTCAGGTTTTTCTCATCCCAGATAGGAAATGGATGAGAAAGAATAGCGGATTTTAAGATATCTCAAGAAGACAGGCACACATAAAACCACTCATTGCAAGACTTCGGAAGATTTCTTAGCTAATAAATCATTGAGCAATGTATTGACATTGTCAGAGTTCCAGTATGCCATTCCAAGGTGTTTCAATACCACTTCGCCATCTTTATTTATGATAACACTAGTCGGAAGCGCCTCGGAGACAAGTTTAGTTGGTACATCTTCTTTTGAAGAATAATTATAATATGACAGGTCCTTCAAATTATCTCGCTTTTTTATGAATCGATCTATTTTTCCTTTGCTTTCATTCGTGAGAAACAAAAAGCTGATTTCATCATTGTCCTTATAGTTCGCTGTCAGTTCTGATAAGCTTGGCAGTTCGGCAATGCAGGGAGCGCACCATGTAGCCCAAAAATTTAGAAATACTACCTTCCCTTTATAATCCTCCAACGTCTTCGTTTCGCCTTTCAAGTTTTTAAATGTCCAACTTAAATCGGCTTCGGTGAGCTTTACAGTTGAATTACTCAGCTCAATTTCAGCCACATCTTCAGGCTCATCCATCAGTGTTGAGAAGAAATTCGCATTTGCCTGCTGGGCCTCTTTTTTCCAAGCAAAGTACCATGGAACGGAAGTAAAAACTGCGCCCAGAATTATTCCTATTAACGCGTAAAACAGTTTCGACTGAAAGAGACTCTTATTCATATTTGAAAGTTGTTATTGTTGAAGTTGAAATGGTTATACGTTATAAATAGTATTTGGTTATACCAAGTACTGGCTTTAAGATTATACTGCTCTTCTCTATACTTCTTTTGTTGTCCGAAACCGCAGTTAAAGAGGAACTATAATTAGATCACCAACATGATCATTTGAAAAATTTTATACTCTCTTTTTCGGGCCGAAGTTTTGGCATTTTTGCTCTCAGTGTGTGGAATTTACTTTCAGGAAATCTGTAGCTCGCATGTTTATGGGAGGTTATGCCATGGCTATGTTTTAAAGCAGACAAAGGCGTATTCTTACCTAGCTTTCAAACTTTTTTCTCAACTCCAACAAAACCACATTCTCCACGTGATATGTTTGTTTGGCTAAAGAAACCTTCCTTTTGAGGTATGTGGGTTGTTTTTTCAGCGCCCTTTTATGTGCTCGGACAAAAAACGGACAAGAATATGTCAGTTCCCATTCATTTCTTATTTGAAACGAATGGGAATGCTTCCTAATTTTTCGAAAGATGGGAAATGGATGAAAAGAACACCTTTTTTTGCTAAAATCGCAATATCAATTATTTAAAATACGTTGAAGTCTCCAACCTCAGCACATTAGATATGAAAAAAGTAATTTCGGCAATATTCCTACTTTCATTGGTCAATGCCTATGGCCAAGATGGGGGTATAAAAATTACCAATGATAACTATAAGCACTCACGTGCAATGTGGTCTCCGGTGGAAGACTTAATTCTTTTTGAGTCTAACATGGAAGGGAAGAAGTCTCTTTACACAGTTAAGTCTAACGGTGAAAACATAAAAAGGCTAACGAGTTTGGACTACGAAGATTGGATTGCTGCTTGGTCACCGGATGGGAAGAAAATTGCATATTCATCAATGAGAAATGATAAATATCAGATATTTATTTACGACCTAAATAACGATACCCACAGACAACTAATTACATCAGAATTTTCTGATTATGGCCCATCTTGGTCACCAGATGGAAAACAGATAGCCTATAGTTCTAAATTGAGCGGAAGAAATGTCCGTGAAATCTTTATTGTTGATGTTGATGGAAAAAATAAGAAGAGATTGACTCATAATAAAAAGATAAACGGCCTTCCTGTATTTTCAGCAGATGGTCAGCGCATATTTTACCAGTCAACTGCCGGTTCAAATAGTTCTAGTAAACCGGATATTTTTTCGTATCATTTATCAACTTCACAAATAGAACGAATAACCTTTTCTAATACAGGAGGAGGCATAGACCCATTTATTTATGCGCCTAATAAAAAACTTGCTTTTTTCACTGCAGGAAGTGGGTCACCAAATGGCCCTGGAACCTATTGGATTGATTTGGAAACTAGGAAAATGACCAAATTTGATGTTAAGGCAAAGAATCCAGGTCACCCAAATTGGAGCCATGATGGTCAATTTGTTACCGTCATTGACAGGAAACAGAAAGAAATTTATGTCTATGATATTGAAAATTCCAAATCAATTCAGATTACCGACAAGGCCAAGATTGGCAAAAATTGATATATCATTATTTCCTGACTAGCCAGGATCCTTTCTCAATTCCAGCAAAACCAAATTCTCCACGTGACATGTTTGTTTGGCTAAAAAACTCTCTTATTTGCCTGTAAGGGAAGATTTTAATTGTTATTGTTTTTCTCGGACAAAGAACGGACAAACCTATGCACACTTCTCAGCATTTTCTCATCTCAGTAGGGAAATAAATAGGAAATGCTTCCCAACTTTTAAAAAGATAGGAAATGGATGAGAAAAGGCACTAAACACTCAGATAATTTGACGGAAAAAATGTTTTCAGGTTTTTTCTTCTGCTTATAAGCCTCTTCAACTAACTCTAGCTTCGAGGGTACATGTGACTAATTAACCACATGTTATTGCCTATAGAGGGTTGCTATTTACCTTCCTCATATTAAGACTATTTTCAGCATTGATAATGCAAAGCTTTTATTTTAGAATTCTAAGAGTAAGGTTGCGAATCTCTTTGGGTCGTTTGACTATAGTAATCATCTCTTTAAGGATATATTTACCCAACAATGGTTATGAGTTTGGCCCAAAAATTGAAGACTATAACGAAAGTGCACTGATAGATGATCGAAAAGGTTGAAGTAAAACTATGTAGTAATAACGAGTATAAAGAGTTTATCAACGAGCACTCAAAAGGTTCTTTTCTCCAGCTAAAATCAGATTTCAGTGTAAATACTTTACACTTCATAAGTGAATTACCGAGCATTCAAATCGAGAAAAATAAGACCATTCTAGAACTGGCGAGAATTGTATGGAACATGGACGAGCTTGTCGACCAGTCAGAAGACGAATTAGTTTTCAAGAAATCAGATGGTAATAAAGTGGTTAGAAAACTCTTATGTCATCAATTGAGCATCTGGCCAGTTCCTGTTTCCAAGACAATCGATGAACTTTACTATAAGGACAAATTGGTTTTTGTATATGATGAAGATCTATATAGAGAAACTGACCATAATAGACGACTAAAGATTAGCTTAGAACGTAACCCTAATCCAAGAAGTAAAGTGTACACAGGTTTTGTTAGGAGTGAACTTCCCAATACCACACTAGGTGTAGGACTAAAAGGGGTAGTGCTTTCGACCAGTGAGGAACCTCAGACCTTTAGTACAATTTTAAGGCGAGACTTTGGCTCCTTAATAGAAGCGACTGATCCCAAGCTAGAATTAATCTTTCTAGAAAAAGAAAATAGCAACTGGGACAAATCATTCTTGAAATATTGGGATGCATGCCTTGAAATACCTGATCAGTTTGAAACTCAAAGTTTCGTTGGCCATACTAGTAGCATGCCATTCGATCAGAAAGAACTTTTCGGAGTATTACCGGGTATTGAGGGTGTCACTGGTTCGACACAGGTGTTACTATATTGGGATTTAACGGAAGGTTATCTTCTGTTGGACATTGATAGTGAATGTAGGTGTTTTTTTGATACTCTTATAAGAACCATATGGTACGTTGATGGACAAATCAAGGGTAAGATTTCGGAATTGAAAGAATCAATTGGATCGAGGTTAGAGCTTGTAGAACTCCCTCCTTATCAAACTGCACCGGGTTCAAGAGCTAGAATGCAAGAAGCGCTTGCTCATTCAAAAGCGAGAAAAATGCAGGAACAGCAGGGTAGAGTGGCACCTGAGAATGTCTATAAGGAGATAGACGCGATTTTTAAAGTGGAAGGAAAGGAACTTGAAAGTTTTGAGTACTTCAAGGAGCAATTCTTGGCTTATTATCCAGATTTCCAGAATGGTAGGGATCATCTTTTACAAGGTGAGAATTATTATAAGACCAAACTGCTTAAGAATCTAGAGGTTGGTAAGAACCTTGAGAATGATGACTATCAATTGACTTTGATGAAGCGTCTGTCTAGGAGAGAAATTGAAGTACTGAAACTGATTGCCCAAGGTATGACTACCGAAGAGATTGCTGATAAGCTTCTTCTAGTTCCTATGACTGTAGTAACCCTTCGTAAAAACATGCAAAGAAAGTTAGAATTGGAGAAATCGGCAGACCTTTTCAGCTTTGCTATCAAGGCCTGTTTGGCCGATTAATGTACGAATAATCAAAGGTAGTTAAAGATTCACCTGACCTTTCAGGTTTTTCAAAATCTGCTCTGACCGGCTTTTATACCATTACTCAATACTGATTATTCATTGTCCCTATCTTCAACTCTCAACCCCAACAATACCACATTTTCCACGTGATGTGTTTGTTTGGCTAAATATCGCCCTCTATTGGTCGGGTAAGCTGTTTTTTGATAATTCCTTGTCATCCTCGGACAAAAACCAGACAAAGCCATGTGCGCTTCTCAGTATTTTCTCATTTCAAATGAGAAATGAATAGGAAATGCTTCTCATCTTTTGAAAAGGTAGGAAATGGATGAGAAATAAGGTGTATATACACTCAATGAATATTCGTATGGTAACGTCCCGGATATGGCACGTGCCTCTGGGTTTTGTTTATTTCTTCTGAGCTAGCTGTTTTGCACTGCACTTTCAAGTAGTTACTTAGAGGCATGTGCTATATCGTCTGTTGTGAGGAGTTTATTAGTTCCCAAAAATTTTGTCTGGGCGTATAACCAAGTTTACTTTGAGCCTTGCTTATATCATATACCCGATCTATTGAAGTTGGGAAGTCCCAATTCATAGCTCTATATATTTTTTCTGCACCTGGGTAATACTTTAATATCACTTGTTTAGGGTTATTTTTTAGTTGTTCTAAATCATCTATTTGAAATGGTGATTTATTCGAAATGTTAAATATCTCAAACCCCTGAAAATCGTTGGTTGCAGCTAGAAAATGTGCAATGGCACCATCTTGTTCGTCCAAACCTCGATACAGGCGATAATTGGCAATGTTATTCTTCGATTCTTCCATAAACCTTGATACTCTCAGAACAGTAATTTTTAAACCTTCGATTTTGTGAAAATCTTTGCAGAGCTCTTCGGCTGTCTGTTTGGTTATATCATAAATTTCTCTGGGCTCAGGAATTAGAAGTTCATCAACCCAGATTGCTTGTTTTTCAGAGACCATAGCACTTCCATAAATAGACGTTGTACTAGTGTAGATGAATCTATCGACATTATGCTGCACCGATAAATTCAGTAGATTTAGGGTTCCCAAGATATTTGTATTGACAAATTCTTCCCTTGGGACATTTAGATCAGTATGCTTTCCATGGAGCGCTGCTGTATGAATTACGTGACTTACGCCATTAAATAATTTATTCAATTGCAGCTCATCTCTTATGTCTACCTGTTTATCTGTTGTATCGGCAGCGGTCAAATCAACACCTACAGATTCGATATTTCTGTCCCGAAACATGTCAATGATTTCTTTCCCAAGTTTTCCAGAAGATCCTGTTACTAAAACTTTCATAACTTTGCTCTAATTCCTCACAATGTCTATATAAAGGTAATTTAGCTAGATATTACTTTTAACCACCTGAAATGGAGGGTTATGCGGTGTTTTCTTAGCCTAATACGGTCGATTTGGTTTTAATCAGTATAGCTGATTTCAAAAGGCATTTTCCTAGTTCTTCTTAAAAATTACCTATTCAACTTCCAATTTACTTTCTCAATTGGAGTAAAATCGAGCATTCCACATGATGAGTCTGAGGGAACATATCCACTGGTTGAACTTTGATGACCTTGTACTTGGCATTGAGCAAGGCTATATCTCTTGCCTGAGTGGCAGGATTACAGCTCACATAGACGATTTTAGTAGCTTCAATTTTTAGAAGCATTTCGACAACATCTGCATGCATGCCGGCTCTCGGAGGGTCAGTAATGATGACATCTGGCCTTTCATGTTGGCTCATGAACTCATCATTGAGCAGGTCCTTCATGTCGCCTGCATAGAAGTCAGTGTTGTCTATGCCGTTAATCTCCGAATTGATTTTGGCATCTTTAATGGCTGCCTCGACATACTCTATGCCGATGACTTTTTTCGCTTGTTTTGCCACAAAGTTGGCAATGGTACCTGTGCCAGTATAAAGGTCATAAACTACTTCAGTACCACTGAGGCCAGCATAGTCTCTAGCTATCTTATATAGCTCATAGGCTTGCGTTGCATTGGTCTGATAAAAGGATTTTGGGCCAACTCGGAACTCAATGCCCTCCATTTCTTCCGTAATGTAGGCGAGCCCACTGTAGACTTTTACTTCTAGGTCGTGGAAGGTCTCGTTGGCCTTGTTGTTAATTACGTATTGCAGCGAAGTGATCTGAGGAAAATTTGTCTTGATAAACTCAAGTAAGTCTTGGTTTCTGTCTTCATCCAAAGCAAACTGAACAATAACCATCCACTCATTACGGACTGAGTTACGGATGATGAGATTTCTTAGCGAACCGGTCTTTTTCTTAAGGTCATAATGTGGGAAATCATTCTCTCGACAAAATTCTTTGACCGCATTTCGGATGGCATTGGAAGGGTCAGGTTGATGATAACATTTATCGATGTCGAGAATCTTGTCAAAGCTTCCGGGTACATGGAAGCCCAGGCCTCTCCGGTCAATGTCGTCACTGTTATCAATTTCTTCACGTGTCAGCCACCTCCAATTAGAGAAAGTGTATTCCAACTTATTCCGATAGAATTGGATGTTTTCAGATCCAAGGATTGGGGTGATTTCTGGCAATTCAACTTTCGCTATCCTTTCCAAATTGTCAACTACCTGTTGATGCTTGTACTTAAGCTGAACCTCATAAGGGATATGCTGCCATTTACAGCCACCACAAGTGCCGAAATGGCTACAGAATGGTTCTACCCGGTCTTTTGAGTAAGAGTGAAACTTCACGGGAGTGGCCTCCATAAAGCTGGGTTTCTTACGTGTTACGCGTACATCGACCACGTCTCCAGGTGCTACCTTTTCGATAAAGACCACTTGATCATCTACACGTGCTATGCACTTGCCTTCGGCAGCGATACCTTCGACCAATACTTGCTCTAGAATCTTCTGCTTTCCCCTGAATTTTCCCATGGCGCGAAATTAGTAAATAGTTAATCAGGAAATAGTGATCAGTTGATCAGAAATCGGTTATTCGGTCGTCATGCCGGAAAAACTGACCTTACATTTCAAGAAGGTCCATTTTGTCCGGTATCTTAGAACAAGGTTAGATTCCGGACATTTTTCTTGAACCTTTGAATTTGTCAAGAAAAATTCCGGAATGACGTTGGGTTTTAGGAATTCATTTACTCAAAACTTGTGGCTAGAGGTCCATGCCTATCAGGCAATTTCCTGACACAATTCTACCAAAACCCCATTAGTAGTTTTAGGATGGAGGAAGCATACGAGTTTGTTATCTGCTCCTTTCTTGGGTTCGGTATTAAGGAGGGTGAAACCTTCACTTTCGAGACGCTTCATCTCGGCTCGTATGTCTTCCACATCATAGGCGATATGATGTATGCCTTCGCCCCGTTTTTCCAGAAACTTAGCGATCGGACTATCGGGATTTGTGGCTTCGAGTAATTCTATTTTGTTCGGACCTACTTGAAAGAATGAAGTATTGACGCCTTCTGACTCCACACTTTCAACTTTGTAATGCGCTTCACCAAAGAGTTTGGCGAATAGATTATTGGAAGTCTCTAGGTCTTTAACGGCTATACCGATGTGTTCTATTTTTTTCATTTGTGCTTTCTTAGGACGTCATCCTCGCGAAGGCGGGGATCTCATAATTTGACAAGGAGATTCCAGTCCCGAAACTTCGGGATACGGGAATGACGATTAGTAATAGTATGTAATCATTACTTATCTTTGTAGTCGAAACAGGAAACTTATTTTCAAGTCAGCCTGTTTCAATAATTGCTCAATATATTCAATTGAGCCCAAAATGTTGCCAAAATGAATATGACTGGTGCAGGTACGGATATCCATGTGGAGAGCGTCAAACTTCAAAAGAAGATTGAGAGTCACTTGGGTATTAAAGGAAGTGAATTGAGTTTTGAATTTTCAGCCACAGAGGGCAAAACAAAACTCGATATGATCACTATTAACCCAAGGCATAACCAATCATTCCTTTTCCATTCTGAAGTGGGAATTGACAAGTTGGATGCGCTAAGAAAGATGTTGGAGTATGTAAAGTCTTATAAAGACAAGTATAACTCTTACACCATTCAGTGGATCGCCAAGGGAGAGAGCGAATTGCACACTTCATATTTCACAGCTAGCAACATGTATGATGCGCTAGATAAACTATATTACGGTCGAGACATCAATACGATTACAGTGTTTAGTGTAGTACTTAACCCGGTAGCCTAATGATTACAGTAACAGATACAGCAAAAGATAAAATTGTCGAACTCAGAAGTAAAGAGGGAAAAGGCGACAATCAGAATATACGAGTTGCGGTACAAGGTGGAGGATGCTCTGGCCTGATGTACGACTTGGAGTTCGATGCCGAAATCAAAGAAAAGGATGAGGTGTTTGAAGATAAAGGAGTAAAAATTCTAGTGGACAGAAAGAGCCTTTTGTACCTATTGGGGACAACGCTTGACTTTTCTGATGGTCTAAACGGCAAAGGTTTTCAGTTTGTAAATCCAAACGCATCGCGTACTTGCGGGTGCGGAGAGAGTTTCTCCGTTTAAGAGAACCACAAAAAAATCAAAAGGCTTCTATCGAAAGGTGGGAGCCTTTTTATTTGCTCCTCAGTAAGTCTTGCTCAACGTGCATCGCATCAAATGCTTCAAATACTCTGTCTTGATCATCTTTGCTAACCCAACCTTTGAGGCTCAATTCTTTTCTTACAACACTTTCAGATTCGCTCTTTACCCAATGATAAAATGCAAAATCTAGAACTTCCCTAGGAATTCTTTCTATTAGATATGATGAGAGTCTTCGAATAAAATTTAGGACTCCCAAGGAATAGATAATCACTAATTGAGCAATTAACAAGATTGACATTCCAATCCAACCTGTGTTGAATCCGTCAAATTCAAAACCCGCCTCAAAACGAAGCCGAATAAACTCAGCGAAGGTTAAGCTATAGTTGACATTCTCTAATTGTAATAGAAAATGTTGAAAATACTGGCCCAAAACAACTATCGCTAATGAAGCGAACCCAAGGATACTTCTCAGGATCGTGTAGTTTGAATAATTACCCCATTTAGCTCCTTCAGCTAATAGGAAAGCTAAGGCGATGGCGATAAGTGATTCATAAAATATGACGATGTAGAAGTACTTACTTGCAAGGGCAAAAATGAACCCTAAGGCGAGTGATGAGACAACTCCCATTGAGATTACAACCCATAATAAGGGTTCTTTTTTTGAATTGGGTTGAGGTAATGTTTCTGGAATAACATAATCCGCGAGTGTTTCGGACTTTTCAATTTCAGACAGAAGCGAATTGATTTTTTCATCGTCATATGAGGATTGAATTTCCTTGAAAACATGAATCAAGAGTTGAATCCTTTTCGAGTTATTTCCCATGTCCCATAAGGATCCTCTCAATGACTCACTCAAAATATTTACGCTACCTGATTTTTGAATAATCACACTTATTTTCTCAGTTAACACATCGGAAGAATTGGCTCGCTTAGCCTCAATTTGATCTTCTTGGTGATAAACAATATGCCATCCGAGCTTTTCAAAGGCTTCAGCAAAAATGCTACTAATAACCTTGTACTCTGTCTTTGTTTCAAATGAATCAGCACTTTTTAAGTTAAACCCAAACGAATGGTTTGGCTTAACTGTCTTAAGAAAATCTCTGTATTGCCTCTCACCTTTCAGCACAATTGGCTTAATGTCTATATCTACTTCTGAAATGCTTCCTCTTTTCTCAAGCTCCCATGCTGCGGCTTGTTGTGCCTCAATTGTATAGTCACCTTTTGAATTGAGAATCGTTTTAAGCTCGCGAACACTCTTGCTCTCCATTTTTGGAGAGAATTGATTTTCTTTAGTCATAAAACTATAGGGTTAACAATACTAGTGATGACTGATTCTCATCTAGTGATTCAACCAGTTCACCTTCCGAGTTCCAGAGCCCAGATTGCCCTCCTCCAATATTCCCGTCAAATTCTCCCACACAGTTACACATCAAGACTGGAATCTTGTATTGCTTAGCAATTTGAGAGAGTCTTGGGTTATTTCTCGCTACACCATTTACTGTTTTGGCTACACTGGCGATATAGACTTCCGCTCCATTTTGATTTGCCGCTTTGCTATGCTCTGGAATGGTCAGCTCATAGCAGATGGCGAGAGCCACTCTCTTGTCTGCTTCGATAATACCATCGCTGGGTGGCCCCGAAACGAAGTAAGGATCTTCATCCTCATGTAGGTATTGCTTGGAGTACAGGCTTCTTTCCTTGTTGGGTCGAAATATTACCAGACTAATACAAATACCATTGTCTGCTTTCGTAGGTGCACCTACACAGATGATGATATCATTAGCATTACTCAGTTCTTGAAAAGGGTCAAGTCTTTGATCACCAAGATCAATGGCTAATTCCTTTGCTAAGTCAGGCTCATAGCCCGTGAGTGAGAGCTCAGAGAATACAATTAAATCTGCATTTTCATCTGCCGCTTGTTGAACAAAGTGAAGGTGATCCTTAATGTTGGCTTCGATATTTCCAGCGACTGGTAGTGTTTGAGCAAGACTGATTTTCATGCCATCGAATATCCATAAATCTCAATTCTTACAAAAGAGGAATTTAGAACAATCTCAATACGAAATACTAGGTACGCCCTACGCTCTACTAATACGCCCTAACCTCTTTGCCTTCCATAAAATTGATAAAGGCTTTATTGACAACGCGATTACCACCTGGAGTAGGATATTCACCAGTGAAATACCAGTCACCAAGATTTTTCGGACAAGCTTGATGTAAGTTTTCTACTGTTTGGTATACAACCTCTAATTCAGCTTTTAGCCCTTCCGGTCTAACAATGTCAGTAATCTTCTTAGAAACCTCATCATAAGTAAACTGATCGTAAAGCTCTTTTACGTAGTTAGCCTGATCCTTATTGTTGATGTTGGCTAAAGCTTTGTGATAAGCTTCTTCTAGCAAGTTCTCTTTGAAATTTTCCTTCAATAGGGCAAGCATTGCTCTAAATGCCACGAATTCCTTCACTTTCGACATGTCAATGCCATAGCAATCAGGGTATCGGATTTGAGGTGCAGAAGAGACGATGACAATCTTCTTAGGTTCTAGCCTATCGAGCATTTTTAGGATACTCTTTTCAAGAGTAGTACCACGAACAATTGAGTCATCAATAACCACTAGAGTATCCACGCTCTTATTGATTACCTCATAAGTGGTGTCGTAAACATTGGCTACCAATTCATCTCGACTATTGTCATCGGCAATGAACGTTCTCAGTTTAGCATCTTTGATTACTAGCTTTTCAACTCTAGGTTGAAAGCTTAGTAACTCTTCAGGCGTCTCCAAAGAAGGTTGGCCATCAATGATGACTTCCTTTCTTCTTTTGAGCATGAACTCGTCCAAACCTTGCATCATTCCTAAGAATGAGATCTCTGCAGTATTGGGTATATAAGAAAAGACCGTATGCTTCAAGTCCATATTGATGGACTTAAGAATTTGAGGAATAACAAGTCTCCCCAAGTTTTTTCTCTCATTATAGATATCTGGGTCAGTCCCTCGAGAGAAGTAAATGCGTTCGAAAGAGCAGGCTTTCAACTCACCTGATTCCATGATTGGTACTTCTTCCCAATCGGCATTTTTCTCAACAATGAGCGCATGACCAGGCTTGACCTCTTCAATTTCTTCGTAATTGACGTTGAAGGCTGCTTTAATAGCCTGCTTCTCCGAAGCGACTACAATCACTTCGTCATCAATGTATTTAAATGCAGGACGAATACCATTTGGGTCTCGTACTATGAATGAGGCTCCGTGACCCAGAAGGCCTACCATTGCGTATCCACCATCAAAATCTTTGAATGATCGCTTCAGTATACGCTGAAGGTTCATTTCATTTTCGATGTGCTTCGTAATCTCGTAATTCTCCTTCTTGTTACGATACTTATCGAAAATGCGCTGGTTCTCTTCATCAACAAAGTGCCCGATTTTTTCCATCACGGTCACCGTATCTGTTTTTTCTTTTGGGTGCTGGCCAAGTTGAACGAGTAGGTCAAATAGCTCATCAACATTTGTCATGTTGAAATTTCCAGCCATTACAAGATTTCTACTCCTCCAGTTGTTTTGCCTTAAGAAGGGATGACAGCTTTCTATACTATTCTTTCCATGAGTTCCATAGCGAAGGTGACCCATCCAGAGTTCACCAGTAAAACCCATATTATTTTTCATCCACTCCGCATCATTCGGATCGTAGCCAGACTTCTTTTTTGCCTTCTCGAACTTCCGACCAATTTTGGCGAAGATTTCGGCTACGGGCTGTGGATTTATGGTTCGGTACCTACTGATAAAGCGAGTTCCTGGATCAACATCGACTTTGATGTTGGCCACTCCGACACCATCTTGGCCTCGGTTGGACTGCTTTTGCATCATGATATAAAGCTTATTTACCGCGTAGGAAGCTGAACCATATTTATCAATATAGTATTGAAGCGGTTTTCTGAGTCGAATGTGGGCTATGCCGCATTCGTGTTTGATCTGCTCACTCATTTATGGTATCCAAAGCTCAAAATTAATACTATTCATTAGGCCTACAAACCAATCCGACCTAAAGAACAAGAGTAACAAAGGCAATACAAATAAAGTGCCCACTAAGGCATCCGAAATTTCCTTATTATCCAAACTGATTTCCGACTGTGGTGTTTTGAAAAATAGCAAATAGGGGAGTTTGAGGTAATAGAACAAGGCAACGACTGTATTCAATAAACCAAAAACGAAGACCCAAATTAGAATATCATGTCCATCGGCCTGATAGCTTTCCCAAAGCGCTGAAAAAATATAGAGTTTTCCGTTGAAGCCCGCTGTAGGAGGAAGGCCAGTTAAGGCAATCATAACCACTAATACTAAGCTAGCAATGAGTGGAAGTTTTATACCCAAGCCTTTCATACTTTGGAAAGAGGTATCACCTGTTTGTCGCTCAAGAATTTGTACTAAATAGAAAGCGCCAAAATTCATCATCAAGTAAACCGATCCATAGAATAGCATGGCTTGATTACCAGAACTGCTAAAGGCTAAAATGCCTACCAGCAAAAAACCTGCATGGGCGATGGACGAATAGGCCAGCATTCGTTTGATGTCTTTTTGCCATAAAGCAGAGAAGTTGCCAACGGTCATACTAGCAATGGCTAGGATGCCGATCCATAACTCCCAATCAATGAGTGGTGTATTGATCAGGTTAACGAATTTGAAAATGATGACGAGTGCTGCTAGTTTAGGCAATACTGAGAACACAGCCACAATGGGTGTTGGTGTGGCTTCATATACGTCTGGCGACCAAATGTGCAATGGAAATGCTCCTAGCTTGAAAAGAAAGCCACCCATTACCATTACACAAGCAATAGAAAGCGGTAACTGTGGGATCTGAGTTATAGCAATAGCAAAAGACTGATCGGTCAAATTGAGTGTTCCTGTAAAACCGTAAAGCCAACTCATGCCGTACAACATGATGGCAGAAGCAACAGCTCCGTAGATGAGATACTTCATGGCTGCTTCGGCTTTTTTCCTGCCTTTAGTCAATCCGGTGAGTATGTAGGAACAAATGGAAACGACCTCAATCGAGATATAAATCATGAGGAGGTTGCTCGATAATGTCATGAAGGATGCACCTAAAAGCAGTCCGAATAGCATCACTAGTATTTCACTACTCTTGAAGAAATCTTTTTGCAGATCACCCGATCGAATGGCAGTGATGAGGGCCATTGTCAAACCTATGATAAACCCGCCTTTGAGAAAAATGGAGAGCCTATTGAGATTGAGCAAACCCGACATGAGGGCTTTGGAAGATTCTACACTATGCCATTGTTGAATGGTCAATACAAAGCAATAAGCAAGGCCTGCGAAGGCAATTGCTGCTAATCCGATTGATTTATTCTTCTTGAAAATTAGATCGAATACAACAAGTAGAATAATAGTTGAGACAATGACAATCTCAGGGAGCAAAGCCCATAAGTCTTGACTGGTGCTTGCCAGCTTTTCTTTCAGTCCACTATGTTGGAGTTGACTTATCAGCATTACTTGCGAAACTGGAATAGATGATCAGCAAAACTCTCTACTGAATTGTTGATAAGATCTAAAAGTAGAGATGGGTAGATTCCAAAAACTAGGATGAGAATTACCAAGGGCACAAGCATCAGGTATTCCCTGCTGTTCAAATCGGTGAGCGAATTCACCCAGTTTTTATCTTTTACCCAAAACTTTCCAAAGAACATGCGCTGCAAAGTCCATAGGTAGTAACCAGCACCAAGCACTAGGCCAGTTGTTGCCACTACAGGCATCCAGGCTGGAATGGCCGATGACTTAAAGGAGCCAATGAAGACCATCAGTTCAGCAATGAATCCTGAAAACCCGGGAAGACCTAAGGATGCAAAGAAGGCAATGGCCACGAAGACGGTATACTTTGGCATTTGTGAAGCCAGACCACCATAGTTTTCGATCATACGATCGTGAGTACGGTCATAAATCACTCCTGCAATTAGGAATAGCATAGCTGAAATGAGGCCATGAGAATACATTTGATAAATAGCACCACTGATGCCTTCGACAGTCATGGCTGCTAGGCCCATCAACACGAAACCCATATGAGATACTGAACTGTAGGCAATGAGCTTCTTCAAGTCTTTCTGTGCCAAAGCATTTAACGCGCCATAGATAATAGCGAACATTCCGAAGAAGCCTATCAGCCAAGAATAGTGATAGGCACTATCTGGAAACATAACGAAAGCCGTTCGGATCAGTCCGTAACCTCCTACTTTCAGGAGAATCCCTGCCAAGACAACCGAGATGGGAGTAGGTGCTTCCACGTGAGCATCTGGTAGCCAGGTGTGGAAAGGAACCGCTGGGAGTTTTATGGCAAAACCAATCAATAAGGCAAGAAAGGCGATCCACCTAGCAGGCTGTCCAAAGATTTTTGCTAGTCCAGATTTTTCAAGGAAAGATCCTGGAATGTAATTATCAGCATCTGCCATGTGGATCATATTGAATGATTTCACAATTTGACCTGACTTTATCGTGCCGTCTTGTACTAATTGTTGAACCTGCTCAACTTGGCTCGCTTCATACCCAGCTTCCAGAGCAGTTTTCACTGGATCGTAAACCGAGTTATAAAGGCCAATCATCACGATGAGAATCAGTATAGATCCCACAAGCGTATAGAGGAAGAATTTGATCGCAGCGTACTCTTTTCTTGGTCCACCCCAAATACCGATTAAGAAGTACATCGGTAAGAGCATAAACTCAAAGAATAGATAAAAGAGGAAGAAGTCTAAAGCCACAAAGCAACCTAGAATGGAAGAGGATAGGAGTAGGTAAAGCCCAAAATAAGCTTTCTGTTTTTCCTTGATATTCCAAGAAGCGATTGCTCCAATTAATAAAACAATGCCAGCCAGTAGGAGCATACCTACATTAAGTCCGTCTGTTCCTACAAAATAGTCTACAGAGAATTTTCCGAGGGAACCGAGAGACATTGAGAACCACTCAGTTTTTTCAACTAGTTGAAGATTTGCCTCACTGTTTATAGCTCCTTGAACTGATCCGTCAAACTTTGAAACAGCAAAGATGATAAGGACCAATGTCAAGCCTAAGCCTAGCACAGTGAGTACCCGATAGAGGTTTTGATACACTTTCGGTGTCAGTAGTACCAATAATGCTGCTACAAGGGGGATGAAAACGATATATGATAACAGGTGCACCATAGTTTAAAAGACCAAATAAAGCATTAAAAGGATCAAGAACACAAAACTTGCTAAGATGTAGGCTTGTACATTACCGGACTGAATCGATCGGGTCAACTGACCAATTCTTCCACTCGTGAAAACTGTTAAATGAACTAGACCGTCAACAAAATATCTGTCAAACCATTTGATCAGATGGGCGAAAACAACATTGAATTTGGCTAGGCCATCAATAATTCCATCAATGACCTTCTTGTCGAACCACGACAGTGCCTGTGCCTTTAGCATCACAAACTTGAGAATAGCTTTTCGATAGAAGGCATCTTGGTACCAATGATAGAATGAAACTTGTCCGAAGAAGCCTCGAGGCTCCCTTCTCTCAACAAATTCTTGCTCTAATTTCGCGTTTGGTTTGTACGCCAAATACGCAATTACGATTCCGACTATGGCCAGACCGATCGATACGGCATTGACAAGACCGTGAAGTGCCTCGAAGGTTTCAGGTGTCACGTCTACCAAGCTTTTGGCGGCATAGCTTATTGGCACGAGATAGATTGGTGTTGGCATGGCTTCAACAAACCAAGTATGTTCGGCATTCAGAGTAAAACCAAAAACTGGACTTAGCGATAGGAGCGCTAAGATGGCAACTGGCACAAGCATTATCCAATTTCCTTCCTTAAGTCGGCCGGAAAGCTCATTCTTTTGCATAATGATCGGCAGCCTGAAGTTTCCGAAGAAGACCAATAGTATCATTCGAATAGTATAGAAGCCGGTGAAAAGAACCGTGGCAAAAGCCAAAACCTCTGGAATGTAGAAGCCTCCGCCTTTAATATCTGCCCATACTGCCAGATCCAACAAAATGGCATCTTTGGACAAGAAGCCAGAGAAACCTGGTAGGCCAGCTAGGGCTAAGGCACACATGAGAAAACAGAAGAAGGTCTTGGGCATGTGTTTTCTCAGTCCACCCATGACTCGCATGTCTTGTGCATTGAACATTACTTCTTTTGATTCGAGCTTATGTAGCTGATGAATGATAATACCAGCACTGAGGAACAGACCTGCTTTAAAGAAGGCGTGGGTGACTAGATGGAAAAGACCAGAAGTGTAGGCACCAATACCCATTGCCATCACCATATACCCCAATTGCGAAATGGTGCTATAGGCCAATACTTTTTTAATGTCGAATTGAGACAGGGCGGCAATAGCTGCCATAAAAGCTGTAATTGCCCCAACAATTGCTACAACCTCCAGTGCCTGAGCATCAAGAATGACGAATATTCGCGCCAGCATATAAACGCCAGCAGCTACCATTGTGGCCGCATGAATCAAAGCAGAAACAGGCGTTGGCCCCTCCATTGCATCGGGCAACCAAACTTGTAACGGGAATTGGGCTGACTTGCCTACTGCTCCACAGAAGAGTGCTATACCTGCTGCACTCAGCCATCGGCCATCCAATGTGTTAATAATCTCATGTCCGTTATTTGTGAATTGAGCCACCCAGTTACCCCCTTCGATCTCGCTATAAATCATCAATGATTTGATGGCCTCCAAGTCAAAAGAATGGAATTGTGTATAGAGAATCATCAGGCCAGTGATAAAGCCTAGATCTCCCAAACGGTTCATGATAAATGCTTTATTAGCTGCCAAAGAGGCCGACTTCTTCTCGAACCAGAAGCCAATAAGTAAGTAGGACGATAAGCCAACCAGTTCCCAGAAAATGAAGATGAAAAGAAGATCGTTGAAGAGAACGATGCCCATCATGGAAAAGGTGAACAAGCCCAGGAAGGCGAAGTACCTCGGTTTTGCCTTGTCCTTTCTCATATATTCTTGAGAAAACAGGTGAACCAGAAGAGAGATAAAATTAACGATCACCGACATGATCAAAGTCAACCGATCGACAAGGAATGAGTAAGTGATTTGTGTTTCTCCTAGTTTGAACCAATGTCCTCTTACTGTGATAAAATCGCTATTCCAATATCGAGTGGTTAGGTATATGGCAATTAGTGTATTCAGGCCCAGAAGGAATGTCGACCAATGAGGTGCTTTTGATCTGAATTTCTGCGTGCTTAGGAAAGAAAAGAAAGGGATTGCCAAAAGGGCTATAATCCAATAGATGATCGGGTCGCTTTTGGGCAATATGATGTCTTGTAGATCGATCATCCTTTCAACTCATTGATTTTGTCGAGGTCTGCTGTCTGAAAGTGCTTATAGACTTTGACCACTATGGAAAGTCCAACGGCAGCTTCTGCAGCGGCCACAGTAATGATGAAAAGTGAGAATATTTGACCCTGCAATGCATTTGGATCAAAGCTACTGAAGGCAATCAAGTTGATGTTGGCCGCATTGAGCATCAGTTCGATGCCTATTAAAACCAAGATCGCGTTTTTGCGGGTGACAACCACAAAGAGTCCAACGCAAAACAAGAATGCACCAAGGATTAGTAAGTAATCAAACGGCACTTTTGTCCTCCTTTCTTACATTGCCAGCAATTCTTATCGCACCAATGAGTGCAAGCAGAAGCAATACACCAATAATCTCAAATACCAATACATAATCTGTCATCAATGTCAGGCCAAACTTTGGAATGCTTGAGTCTGCACTAGCGCCTTTATCAATCCAATTCATTGCACTGAAGTTGGCTTGTAGTATGCCTTTGAAGAGTATTGCGAAGAGTCCGGCTGCCACAATTAGACCCATGAGTTTATTGTAAGCAGGACTGACCACTTTCTTGCCAGATAGCCTATTGGTAAGCATGATGCCAAATACCAAAAGGATGAGTATTCCTCCCACATAGACCAATACTTGTGTTACAGCTATAAATTCTGCACCTAAAAAGACATAGATGCCGGCAACTCCGATGAAAGTTAGAATCAAAGCGAATGCCGCATAGAGGATGTTCTTGGTCAGCATGATATATAGTGCTGATAAGGCCGTAATGGCACCAAAGACATAGAATATGATATCGTTTAACTCCATGAATTATTGATCGTCTTCTGACTCATCTTTTTTTCTAGGTGGCACAATGGGTTTCATTGGAATCTTTGGTTTAGGAGTTTCCTTCGGTTGCTCTTCAACTTTTTTGCTTTGTACTTTCGGCCTAATTACTGGCCTTACCTTTGGTTTAACTTCTTCGTTTCCTTCTTTCTTGACTTGAATTTTAGGTTTAATAATAACTTTTGGTTTGGCGGTACCAGCGCTTGGTACCTTCGGTTTTATTACGGGTTTAGCACCGCTTGTTCCAGGAACTTTGGGCTTCATTACTGGTTTCGCAGTACCTGTTGTAACAGGTTTGATTGTAGATTTTATCACGGGTCTGCCAGTACTCGATGCAGGTTTTGGGGCTGCTTGTGCCTTGGCCTTTGCTTCCTCCTTTTTCTTGTTGAATTCCTCGAGTTCCTTTTTCTTTTCTAGAATCTCCAAAGGCGACATATTGGCGAAGGGTACGTTGTGCTCCGCAAAGTCAAAAGCACTGAAGTCGTACTCACTCGTCATGGTCAAACATTCGGTAGGGCATACTGTTGTACAAAGACCACAGAAGCAGCACTTGGCCATGTCAATGTCAAACTTGGCAGCATAAATCCTCAAGGGAGTCCCATCTGAAGTTTTGCCGAATTCCTCCGTAGCTCTGACTGGCTCTATTTCAATACAATTGACAGGGCAGACTTTAGCACATTTGTCGCATACTATGCAATCTTCGATTTCATTGTGCAGCTTGTATCTGCCATGATCCGGCACAGGAATCTGCTCTTTGGGATACTGGACAGTGAAAAGTCCATTTTGCTGATCAAAATAGTTTTGGTCGTTCGGGCCAATAGGATCACGCTGCTTGCGAGCATCAACCATATGTTTCCCGGTGATCTCGAGACCTTTTTTTAAGGTGCGAGTTGCCGTCTTAATGTTTGTCCAATATGATTTTAATCCTTCTGGCATCTGTAGTGATGAGGTGACAAAGTTAAGGAGTGATTGACTTTAGTAAGCCATTTAGCATGGCGTTTACTTTATCAATTTTCTCCAGAATTTCATCGAAACTATCCTTAGTTATCAATTTCAAATTTAAACTTAGTTCTAACTGTGTATCCAACTCACTCAGTGAGCCTCTGGCAATGAAAAGAAACTGCTTGAATTCCTTCTTGGTTTGTCTTGCTGCTCCTTCTGCTATATTTGATGGTATTGAAATGCTTGCTCTTTTCATTTGGCTTATCAACCCGAACTTTTCTGAATCTGGAAACTGACCAACACACTCATATATACTCGAGGTTAATCTCATAGCTTCTTTCCATGCTTCTAGTTTTTTGTGCGGCCTCATTAACAATTGCTTTTCACTTCATAACTTTTCTTTCCTTCATAACTTCCTCACACCATAAGAAGCCTCCACATGGCGCTTAGTAAAACTAACAGTATTGCTGCTGGGGTCAGGTACTTCCAGCTTAAGTTCATCAGTTGATCGATTCTCAACCTTGGATATGTCCATCTGATCCACATTTGCAGACCAACAAGTAAGAAGGCTTTTGTGAGCATCCAAAAGGCTCCCCAAATATGACCTGCGATGGTGCCCGGGGTGCCGCTGGTCCATTCTGCCAGCGTTACCGATCCAATGTTCGGTAGAGGAGTGTTCCAACCGCCTAAGAAAAGAATGACGGCCAAGAATGAAACTAAAAGCATCATGCCGTATTCACCCATCATCACCAAGCCCCATCTTAGCCCAGAGTATTCTGTATGAAATCCACCAACTAACTCAGATTCAGCTTCCGGTATATCGAAAGGCCCACGATTACTTTCCGCCAAGGAGGCAATAAAGAATATGATAAAGGCAAAAAAGAAGATTGGGGCTCTAAATATATTCCAAGTCAGGATGCCGCCTATTTCCGTAATGTCAATGCCTAGTGCTTTAATGCCAAACAAATAGTTGTGTGCTTCAGGATCAATGGTATTCCACCAAATGCCCTGTTGAAAGGCAATTTCTTGGAGGTTTAAGGTTTGAGAAACCATCACCACACAGACTACGGTTAGTCCTAATGGTATTTCATACGATATAATTTGTGCTACGGATCGCATGGCACCAAAAAGTGCATACTTACTATTGGATCCCCAGCCTGCCATTAGAATACCAACAACGTCAAGCGAAACGATCGCCAGAAGGTAGAAGATGCCAACATCAGCTGCTGAACCTCCAAAGTCAGAGGTTAGGGGTAATACCGCAAAGCCAGCGAAGACTGCAGTGAATATAACGATCGGGCCAGGTTTGAATAATTTCTTGTCTGCGGCAAGCGGAACGATGTCTTCTTTCTGGACTAGTTTGAGCAGATCAGCGACAGTTTGTAGAATTCCATAATAGCCGACTTCCATAGGGCCATAGCGATCTTGTATAAAGGCAGAAATTTTCCTTTCGGCATAAACTACAAACACCATGTAGACTAAGAAAAATGTTAGGAAAAAGAGAAATGCGTACACGCTTTGATCAGCCCTTGTTTAGTACAAAGAAAACATATTTCTACCAAAGAAACATTCAGTATCCTACTAAATCAGTAGACTATTAAGGAACAATTGGATAATTAAAAAGTTCATTGCATCTCAATCGCGTTTACTCCCAGAGTTTATGAAGTGTCAAAGGCACTCTAACACCAAAAAATAGCTCAGTAGCGGCTTCAAATGAGGGTGTAATGTCGGATACTAAAAACTGGTTTGGCTCGATTCTTTTTTCGGCAAGAAGATTATTTTTTTCAAGGATTTGATGCAAAGAGGAGGCAACTATCTCTGAGGAGTCTATCACTTCAGTCTTTTGAGTATAATACTTGACGACCTGAGGTTTGATTAGAGGGTAGTGGGTACAGCCTAATATGAGTGCTTCAATGTCAATAAGTGTTTCGTTTTTCAAATATTTCTCGATAATGGCTTCTGAGATTTCATTTTTATGAAAGCCCTCTTCGATCATTGGAACCAATAGGGGAGTGGCAAGCGACCCAATTTGAATGGAGCTATCTTGGACCTTGACTTGGTATTCATATACACCCGATCCCACAGTCTGCTTTGTTCCGATTAGACCGATTCTTTTCTGACCGTATTTTGCTACCACATACTGAACCACCGGGTCTATGACATTGATGACAAGGGCCTTACTTCCAACATAAGCCTTGATGAGTTCATAAGCAGCGGCAGAAGCTGAGTTGCAGGCAATCAATATTACTTTACATCCTTTCTGTAGTAGGATGTCGCAGATTTTTATGGAGTATGCTTGAATGGTGGCTGCCGACTTATCTCCATAAGGGAGGTGTGCAGAATCACCAAAGTAAATGAGTTGTTCTTCGGGGAGTAGATGACTAACAGCATGGGCAACCGTGAGGCCACCCATGCCGCTATCAAAAATTCCTATAGGACGTTGCTTACTCATTGTTGCGAAGGTATTTGAAACTAACCAAATACTTAACGCAACATGCTCAAAATATTGAGCTACTCATTTCTTAGCGAGTCTATTGGGTTCATCGTGGCCGCCTTGATCGATTGGTAGCTAATGGATATCAGTACTACAAGCCCAACGATCAGAATCGAAGCCACAAATATTAGTGGACCAAAAGAAACCCTGTATTGGAAGCTTGCCAGCCATTCATTCAGCAACCAATAGGACAATGGTGCTGCAATCAGTGAAGCAATAATGATAAGCTTTATGTAGCTTTTTGACATTAAATTGAGAATGGCGAATACGCTTGCCCCTAAAACTTTCCTGATGCCGATTTCCTTTGACCTCTGCTCTGACATGAATGAGGCCAAACCAAACAGTCCGATAGCGGCAATCAGAATGGCAATTAAGGTCATTGCTGATACTACTTTCCCTGTTCGGATATCTTCTAGGTGAAGGTTTGCGAATGCTTCATCTAGGAAGAAGTAGTCAAAAGGCGCTTCTGGCGAAAAATCGGCCCATGAGTCGCCAATCATCTCTAGTGTCTCCGATACATTTTGGCTACTGATTCTCACAGCAAAGTATTGATAGTAAGCTTTCGGTGTAACAAGCATCCAGCTGGGACTGAATGTTCTGTGCAAAGAGTAGACATGAAAATTTTCAACTACCCCTATGACTCGACCCGTTTTGTACTTAGAACGTGCAAACGGTTTGCCAATAGCCTCTTCGGCAGTTCCCAACTCAAACTCCTCCAAAGCAGCTTCGTTGATTACAAAGGCAAAGACTGAATCGGTGCCTATATTTTTATCAAATAGCCTACCCGCTATCAGCTGATAATCCATCGTTTTTGGATAGTCAAAATCCGCTAGATAGAAGAAGGCGCAGCCATTTTTGTTCTCACCAAATGGAAAACAGTCAGAGCTAGATCCTCTGGTAGGTACTTTGGATGTACCTGAGAAGCTTTTTACTGCTGGAATTTGGCTCAGAGTTGCCTCGTATGCATTGAGGTTTTTTCGAATCGCTTCATTCATTGGCAACACGATGACCTGATCTCCGCTTTGAGTGAGACTTTGGCTTCTCATGAAATCCATTTGCCGCTCAACGACTAATGAACCAATGATCAGGGCTATTGAAATGGTGAATTGGAATACGACTAGAATTTTTCTTATTCCTCCAATTCTTCCTTGGTCGCTAACAACACCTCTAAGTGCAGTGATCGGCTTAAAAGAAGAGAGAAATATGGCAGGATAAAGGCCTGCCATAAAGGTAACTAGAAGGACGGCCGCTATAGCAATTACGGCTACCTCAATGATGTCATTATCCATTACGAGGGACAAATGCTTGTCCGAAAGGCTATTGATAAAGGGGAATGCCATATTGCTGATAAAGAGAGCCAGCACTGTGGCAATGGCTCCATTGAGCATTGCCTCACTCATAAACTGTCCAAACAGTTGGTTTCGATAGGCACCAAAGGTTTTTCTGACACCAATTTCGCGGGCTCTTCTTGCAGACCTGGCAGTGGAAAGTGTAAGGAAATTGATGCAGGCTATAACAAATATCAATACTCCCACGGCAGAAAAGACAATGACTTTGGTATAACTGCTGGTGGGTAATATTTCGGACTTGAGGTTTGAACTTAAATGAATGCCTAGCAAGGGTTGTAATCCTAGCTGGTACCAGTTCTGGTCTACTCCCATATACTTTTCAGAGTAGTTTTCGAGAGACTGGATCAACTTTGTTTCATCGGAGTTGGATTTAAGGACTATGTAACTGAAGGTTTGCCAAAAACCGCCCCATGCTGTACTCAGCCTTTCATCTAATGATGACATTGAAGCCAGCACATCAAACTTAAAATGTGAATTTGAAGGTGTGTCTGCTACCACTCCTGTCACAGTATACTGTTTCTTTTGTCCATTACTTTCGACATCTGATTCTAAGAATTTCCCCATAGGGTTTATGTCACCAAAGTATTTTTTTGCGGTGGACATACTAATGACTACACTGTTAGGGTTTTTTAGTGCTGTTTTAGGATCCCCCTGAATCATCGGGAATGTGAAGACATCAAAGAATGAAGAGTCAGCAAAGAAGAACTTGTCTTCATAGAATTGCTTTTGGCCATATTGCATGACCAACTTCTTGCCTCTGCCAATCATGTAGAGTCTTGTGTAAGTTTCTACTTCTGGGAAATCATTGACCATAGCAGGTGCAGGGCCAAACGAACCATTCGCATTAGACGGACTTAGATCGTCATTGGTGCTGAAGGTTATTCTAAAAATTCGATCTGCTTTTTCATGGAACTTATCATAAGACAGTTCATCTGAGACATAACGGAATATGATGATGCAGCAAGCAAGACCGAAGGCTAGCCCTAAGATGTTGATTGTCGAGTGACTTTTGTAGCGAATGATATTGCGCCAACCAATTTTTATATAGTTTTTGAACATGGTATATGAGTTGTTTTTGAGTTTTCTTTTTCTGTTTTTCAGAGCGAAGGGCCTGAGCATATCAAGCGAATCTTTAATGAAATGCAGCTTAGCTTTTGTCTTCCCTTTTTTTAATAATCTGTATTCGTATAGCTCAAAGAGGTCACCTTGAAGTACCTCAAAGTGTTCTTCTGAACAGAGCCATTTTAGTAGGCGCTGTGGCCACTGAGGAGGATTTGACCAGTTCCTACTCATGAATTCAAGCCTTGAAAATTTGGTATCAGTTTAAAGAGCTCATTTCTAAGCTCATTTGCTTTGATGAGTGTACTTTCACCAGCCGCAGTTATGGTATAAAACCTTTTTCTTCTGCCACCTCGAGATTTTGTGGCCCCACCTTCACGTGATTTGATAAACCCTTTATCTTCTAGTCTACTCAGTGCAGAGTGTAAGGCACCAATACTGGGTGTTCGATTGGTTCGCTGCTCTATTTCCAGTTTAATTGCTACCCCATAAGCATCTTCTTGAAGTACCCCAATGGTGAGTAGAACAATCTCTTCGAACTCCCCTAAATATGTTCCTTTCATAATCTAGGTAATTAATTAGTTTCCTAAATGTAGAGTTCGTTTTATTAATTTCCTAATTGTAGAACAAATAGAGTTAAGAGACAGTTAGATCTCGAGGTAGACCAATCCCTTAGAGGGACTTGAGTTTTTCTATGGCATTGGTATTATTTGGGTTCAGTTCGAGTGACTTCTGATAGTTGATTTTGGCCTTTTTCTTATCACCGCTGATTAGGTAGGCTTCTGCCAAGCTATCCCAAGCATTGAATGATTTAGGGTAGGATTCTGTGTTAATCTGAAAAATACCAATTGCAAGAGTGACTTGCTTTGTGCCTAGGAGTTCATAGCCGATACGGTTCAACGTGCCTTCAGTATGATCATTCTTGTAAGCCTCGTGACTTTTATAGGCATTGTGTGTTTTTTTGACGGCCTTTAAATCCCCATTGGCGGCTACTCCTTTAATTAGGTCATAATATTCAGTAAAGTTGATCTGTCTGATCACAGTCTGCTGACGACCATTGAGGCCAGGAATTTTATCATTAACAAAGAGTTTTCCGGTACCGGCTACTATACCGTTAGGATTAATGAACTGTGCATTGAGGGCTTCTCCATTTTTGACACCCGTGGTGCCAGTACCTGCAAAGTGAGTGACTTTGGCATCTGATGATACCTTAAATATTTTATGATCAAAGAAGCTCGTGACATAGAAGTTACCCCGGTGATGAATGATATGACCGCCTGAACTGGCTGGAAGTTTCACGAAAAGGGTCGCTTCTCCTTCTGGATTGATTTTGACAATATTAGGGTTTCGGTAGTTGACAACATAGAGGTTACCGTCAGATCCCAACGTTATGCCATTGGGACAGTTCAAAAGAGGACTTTTGGCAAATTCGACTACTTTTTGATCTGCTCCCATTTTAGCAATTGTATTGTTGTTACAGTTGCAGATATATAAGTCTTTGTTTTTAAAAGTCAACCCTACAGGACCAAACAAGCCTTCGTGAGCAACTTCAGAAACCTCTTTTGTATACCTATTGATCTTGGTAATGGTGTTTCCATAATATTGAGCTTGATATAAACTCCCTTGAGGGTCTAGCGTATTGCCAGAGGCACCATCCAAAGTATCTGTTAACGAAATGACATTGACCTTTGGAATAACCTCTTGAGCATTGGTAACCAGACTAAATGTGAATAGTGAAATAAGTGTGATAATGGGAGTTCGTAGTTTTTTCATCGCTGTTGACTTGAATGTAGGTCAACGTGATAGGGCATGGACTGTGTTGCGAATTGAGACGAAGTCTGTGGTATTTCACATATATATGTGATGCGGCCCCTTGGCTCTTAAATGTGGGTGCAGTTGTTAAATGATGTAAAAGGTAAGTGGGAAAGGAGTTGAACTTTCTATATTCGTGGGCTCATAAAAAAAGCCTCAGATGTCTGAGGCTTTTTAGAGTGTGATCTGGCTGGGGCTCGAACCCAGGACCCTCTCCTTAAAAGGGAGATGCTCTACCAACTGAGCTACCAGATCATGAAGTTTTATTTGGTGAATTAAGAGCGTTTTTCTTAATTCGGACTGCAAAGGTAAGAGGTTCAATATAAAATGCAAAAGAGAGGTTCTAAATTTATTCTACTATTTATCCTGGGGGTTATTTTTTTCTCTCAAGTATCTTATAGTCAAGATGTTACAAATGAATTATCTAAGGCGGATTCGCTCTTTAGAGAGAGAATGTATACCCAGTCGCTAGAGATATATGAGAGTATATATACTGATACTCAGCGTGCTACGCCAGCCATGCTTTTAAAGATGGCTTATAGTCAAGAGGCCATGGGCAACTTAAGTAACGCATTAGTCTACTTACATGATTACTATAGAGTCACTTCTGACAAGGGTGTTTTGAAAAAAATGAGTGACTTGGCTCAGGTCAATGGCTTAGAAGGTTATGGTTCTAACGACTTTCAACGTTTTGTTAAAACCATTCAGGATTTTAAGCTTATTATCATTGCAGTACTGCTAGCACTTTGTTTGTTGATCTTGTCTATGATCTTTAGAAAAATCAAAAAGCATAATGAAAAGTCGCCAGGTTTGGCGGTTGGTTTTGTGCTCGTATTAGCCCTTGCTGTCTTCTTTGTCAACTTCAGTGATCAACCGCAAAAAGGAATCGTAACTTCTAGTAACTCTTATGTTATGTCTGGCCCATCTGCAGCAGCCGAGCTGATCGAAGTAGTTGGTCAGGGGCATAAGGTGGAAATTTTAGACAAAACCGATATCTGGTACGAGATCATGTGGAAAGGCAAACGTGCTTTTGTTAGAGAGACGAATTTGCAGGAGTTGCTCTAGCGATCCACTTCCCCAAGTACAATATCAATAGAGCCCAGTATAGCTACCATATCGGCAATAAGGCCGCCTTTAGATAGTTCTCCGAGTATGGAAAGATTAACAAAGCTTGCGCCTCTTGCTTTACAGCGGAAAGGGATGTCGGATCTTCCATCTGCTTTAAAGAAGAATCCTGTTTCTCCTTTGGGGTTTTCTGCTCGAATGTAAAAGTCCTGTGCCTTGGGACGAATCTTTTTTGGTACTGTGGCTCTTGGGTCGAAGTCTCGCGTTCTCTTATGATCGCCCGTAAGTTGAGTAAGGCATTGTTCTATAATTCTTACCGACTCATAGCATTCTAACATCCTGACCGAGGTACGGTCCCAACAATCGCCAAGACTGCCCATCTCGCCTTTACCAATGGGAACATCAAAATCTATTTCAGGATAGGCAGAATACGCATCGACTTTTCTCAGGTCAAACTTCAGTCCTGACCCCCTGAGCATTGGTCCTGTGATCCCGTAGTTGATCGCTAAATCAAGTGGGAGCACACCAACGTTGGCCGTTCGATCGACAAAGATTTTATTTTGTAATACTACTTCATCAAACTCTTTGAGTTTGGGCTTGATATATTGGCAAAACTCCAGGCATCGTTCTTCAAAACCTACAGGCAAGTCATAGAACAAGCCACCCACCCAAATGTAGTTATAGAGCATTCTTGCCCCTGATGCCCATTCTAACAATCGGAGAATGTGTTCTCTGTCGCGCAGCATCCAGGGGAAGGGTGTAATTGCACCAATGTCCATAGCATAAGTGCCCAGTGCTATGAAATGAGAGGCCAGTCGATTCAATTCAGCAACAAGCACCCTTATATATTCCACTCGCTTGTCAATGGAGCCTTCAATGCCCAGCATTCGTTCTACGCCCATGACAAAGGCATGTTCAGAATTCATTGCAGCCAAATAGTCCATTCGATCTACAAAGGGCAGGGTCTGATTGTAAGGAAGACTTTCGGCATGTTTTTCGAAGCAACGATGTAGATAACCTAAGTGTGGAACAACATCTACAATCTCTTCTCCTGAGGTGATGACTTCAAGTCTCAGTACACCATGAGTCGAAGGGTGTTGAGGACCAATGTTGACGATCATTTCCTCACTCTTCAAGTCTTCGGGCTTGAATTTTTGAGGCTCTGACTTTTGCAGATTCTGATTATCAAATATGTACTGAACTTCGTTGGCCACTACTCTGCTACTTTAACTCCTCTGTAATAGGTTTGATGTTCGTAGTCCTTTCTTAAGGGAAAGCCCTCCCAATCAGCTGGCAGAAGAATTCTTCTCAAATCTGGATGATTATTGAATTGAATACCAAAAAGGTCAAACACTTCGCGCTCTTGCCAGTCAGCTGTTTTCCAGATAGAATTGAGTGAATCTATTAGAGGTTCTTTTCTTGAGAGCGTGACTTTCACCATCAGATGATGGTCGCATGGAATGGAGTATAAATTGTAAATCACCTCCATCGTGTCAGTCTCAGGGCCATTGTCAAGACCAGTAATACAGGAAAGCGCATCGAAATACAGACCTTCTGTTTGATGAAGGTATTGCATGGTTTCGACCAAGTGATCGGCATGTAGCTCAATACAACTTGGACTCGCGTTTTCATCGGTTGACAATATGATTTCTTCGCCAAATTCGACTTTCAGTTTCGATATGATCTCTTCAAAAGTCATGCTTCTTTGGCCAATAAGTTTTCAATAGCTTTCGGGGCCACAATACTTTCTCCTTTGATCTTTTCTTGCAGCTTTAGCAATCCACCAATCAAAGCTTCAGGTCTTGGAGGGCAACCAGGCACATACACATCCACAGGTATGATTCTATCCACACCTTTAACCACATGATAGCCGTGCTCCCAATAAGGGCCACCACAGTTGGAGCAAGAGCCCATGGAAATTACATAACGTGGCTCGGCCATTTGCTCATAAAGTCTTCTTACCCGGTCTGCCATTTTAAAAGTAACAGTACCGGCTACGATCATAACATCCGATTGCCTCGGGCTTGCTCTTGGTACAATTCCGAGCCTGTCTAAATCGTAGGGAGTTCCTTGGGTACTCATAAATTCAATGGCGCAGCAAGCTGTGCCGAATGCCATTGGCCACATAGATGATAGCCTAGCCCAATTGATCAGGTCTTCAAATTTGGTGATGATGATACCACCTTGTCCTAATTTTTGATCGAGTAATCCCACTATCCTTTATACTTGTCGTATGCGCTTTCAGGTATTTTTGATTTATATGCCGAGCCTACCGGTTGCGGCTTGACCCAGTTTAAATATCCTTTTCTCCAGGCGTAGGCCAGTCCTAAGGCCAATACTGCGATGAAGATGAACATTTCTGTAATGGCAAACCAAGCCCAGCTCCAGTTAGTGCCCTCAATTAATTCTTTATCACCAAAAATCACTGCCCATGGGAAGAGATAGATGATTTCTACTTCGAACAATAGAAAGATGAGTGCTACGATGTAGAACTTAACATTGAATTGACCCCATGCTGTGCCGACCGTATCTTCCCCCGACTCGTAAGTAGTGAGCTTTTCGAAATTTGGCCTGCTTGGACGCAAGAGCTTGGAAGCAGTCAAACCAACCACTGCAAAAGCGAGTGCTCCCAGGATAAATATCAATAGAGTACCGAACTCGGATAAATTGGTTTCGATCATTCTTAAAAATTCAGCGGATCGTGGTGCTGAAAATGCCCATTCATTTTTATGCGGTCTTTGGCGTTTTCCATTTCTCGAATGAGCGGTAGGGCTCTTTCCAGATGGTTGATCATATAGGTTTGCCTTTGAGACTCACTCGGCATTTGCAGCATGTCGTATTCCTGTTCTAAAGATAAACCTAATTTATGAGCCAATTCAAATGAATTTGTCAAGAGATCGACATCAAGGGATTCATCCATTTTAAGCACCGATACCAGTTCTTTACCTAAGTGCTTGAGCTGATGCCACTGTACTTCGGTAGCATCGTGGATGTTTTCGATAGTTTGAATCTCTCCTGCAGAATAGAGTTTACCTGGAGCCTTTTCGTCAAAGGTGAAAATTTTAAAAGCACTCAGGCATCTGGTGATGATATCCATCTCTCCATCTGGGTAGTGCTTTACCACTTTTACGAGTTCCATTTCTGAGCCATACTCTCGCATGTTTTCACCAAAAACGGGTATACCGAAGGTTTTGCCTTCTGCAATACACTCATTGATGAGCTGCTTATACCTTGGTTCAAATACGTGCAGATTGAGCTGCTCACCCGGAAAGGCTGCTAGCTTCAAAGGAAAGAAGGGTAGATACCGCCTGCTCATAAATGTTTAACCTGTAAAAATAAAAAAGCCCCAAGAGGGGCTTTTTGTTTACATGTTTTTCACAATTTCTTCTCCGAACTCGGAACACTTAAGGAGTGTTGCCCCTTCCATTAGTCTTTCAAAGTCGTAGGTAACTCGTTTGGACGCAATGGCTGCTTCCAGTCCTGAGTAAATCAGGTCTGCAGCTTCTTGCCATCCCATATACTCTAACATCATAGCGCCTGAAAGGATCACCGAACCTGGATTCACCTTGTCTTGTCCCGCGTACTTAGGTGCTGTACCATGAGTAGCTTCAAAGATGGCATTACCCGTTAAGTAATTGATGTTAGCTCCTGGTGCAATACCAATACCACCAACAATGGCAGCCAATGCGTCTGAAACGTAATCGCCATTCAAGTTCAATGTAGCGATGACAGAATACTCGGCAGGTCGCAATAAGATTTGCTGCAAGAAAGCATCTGCAATCACATCTTTGATAATTACTTTGTGACCGTCCTTTTCAATGATTTGCCAAGGGCCACCTTCGTAATCTGTTGCACCATAGGCATTCTTAGAAAGTTCATAACCCCATGCTTTGAAAGCACCTTCGGTGAACTTCATGATATTACCTTTGTGAACAAGGGTAACTGAATCTCTTTTTTGTGCGAAAGCGTAGTCAATCGCGCTTTTCACCAAGCGATGTGTTCCTTCTTCCGAAACTGGTTTGATGCCATAACCCGCACTACCTGGGAACCTTACTTTTTTGTATCTATCAGGGAAGTTCTCTTCCAATAGCTTCCCAAACTTGTCACAATCTTCGGTGCCTTGCTCAAATTCAATTCCAGCATAAATGTCTTCTGTATTTTCACGGAAGATCACCATATCGCAAAGACCAGGTTGTTTTACTGGAGAAGGAGTTCCTTCGAACCACCTTACAGGTCTAACACATGCATAGAGATCTAATTCCTGACGTAATGCTACATTCAGAGATCTGATTCCACCACCAACAGGAGTTGTTAATGGGCCTTTGATACCCACTAGATATTCTCTAAAGGCATCTAATGTGGCAGTTGGCATCCACTCACCAGTAGCATTGAAGGCTTTTTCGCCTGCTAAAACTTCTTTCCATTCGATTGTTCTATCTGATCCGTAAGCTTTGGATACAGCGTTGTCAAAAACATGCTGAGCAGCAGGCCAGATATCGACACCGATTCCGTCACCTTCTATGAAAGGGACAGTAGGATTATTTGGTACGTTAAGTACTCCGTTGTTTATGGTTATTTTTTGTTCACTCATTCTCTGATGAATTAAAAATGTTGTTCTTTTTTAAGGCTGTGCAAGGTAACAAATTCCAAGGGTCAAGAAGTTTCAAACTTCAAGTTTTTAGTGCAAAGGGTTTCCAAGGAATTAGTGTTAAAGCTAATAGCTTTCCGAATCGTTAGGGAAGTCTTTTGACTTCACGTCTTTGATGTAGTTACCGACAGCTTCAGTGATGATGCTGCCAACATCGGCATATTGTCTCAGAAACCTAGGCTTAAATTCTTTTGTAATTCCTAGCATGTCATGCATTACCAAAACTTGTCCATCAGTATGTGGTCCAGCACCTATGCCTATGGTAGGAATGTTAATTTCTTCTGAAACCCTTTTAGCTAGGTCAGCTGGGATTTTTTCCAGAACAATGGCATAGCAGCCACATTCTTCTAAAAGCTTGGCATCTTCAATGAGCTTTTCAGCTTCTTCAGACTCTTTCGCGCGCACAGCGTAAGTGCCAAATTTATAAATTGACTGTGGTGTCAAGCCTAAGTGTCCCATCACTGGAACGCCAGCGCTGAGCACTCTAGTAACAGATTCTTTGATTTCGGCACCACCCTCCATCTTGACAGAATGAGCACCTGATTCCTTCATAATTCTGATGGCAGAACGTAAGGCTTCAGAAGAGTTGCCCTGATAAGAACCAAATGGAATATCAACTACTACGAATGCTCTGTTGACGGCTCGAATGACAGAACTTGCATGATAGATCATTTGATCGAGCGTAATGGGCAATGTGGTCTCGTGACCCGCCATTACATTGGAAGCAGAGTCTCCCACTAATATGATGTCTACACCTGCTCCATCAATCAATTGGGCCATGGAGAAGTCGTAGGCCGTAAGCATAGAGATTTTTTCACCTCTATCTTTCATGGCCTGCAGCTGGTGGGTAGTTACTTTCTTTATTTCAGACTTGTGAATTGACATGCCTATAAAAATTGAAGGGGTAAATATACACATTTACCCCTTCCAGTATTTCGGTTGAAATGAATCCTATTTTTCGTTGTAGACGTGAATGTCTCTCTGTGGATAAGGAATTGAAATTCCTGCTTTGTCCATTTCCTTTTTGATATTTTCAATCATATCGAAGTGAACATTCCAGTATTCAGAAGTATCAACCCATGCTCTAATGGTAATGTCAACACTACTATCTCCAAGGTTTCCTACTCTTACAAATGGAGCAGGGTCTTTATGGAACCTACTATCCGCAGCAATAAGTCCTTGGATAATCTCTTTGGCTTTGTCGAAGTCATCATCGTAGCCAATACCACATACAAAGTCCCATCTTCTGGTAGGCTCTTGAGTGATATTAGTGATCGTAGCACCTGCCACTGCTCCATTGGCCATGTAGATTACTCGGTTATCAGGAGTCTTTAAGGTTGTGGTTACAATAGAAATGGCTTGAACGGATCCCGTCTCTCCATTTACATTAATCACATCGCCATTCTTAAATGGCTTCAACACTAGGATAAGAATACCGCCAGCGAAATTCGCTAAGCTGCCCTGCAGTGCAAAGCCTACAGCTAAACCTAATGCTCCCAGAACTGCTACAAAGGCACTGGTGTCGGCACCAAGCCTTCCAACGACAAAGATCAAAAGCATGATGGTTAACATGCCTTTAGTAAATCCTTTTAATGTCGGCATCAATGTTTCATCAACGCCATTTTTTGTAAGGACTTTGCCAAGCTTATTAACGATTCGCTTGATGATCCAAAGCCCAACAATGAGAATCAGAATGGCAATTATTACCTCAACACCAGTGTCAATCACATTGTCGATGTTGTCATCCCAAAATTCTTTAATGGTTTCCATAATTCTTTAGTTTAAAGTTGTTCTTAAAAATTAGTACAAAAAGGCCGAATATTCATCATCCAATTGTACATCAATGTGTTCTTGAATAGTGGTTCCTAATTCAAAACCTTTATAATCCACGGCAATCGGAAATCTTTTATGACTTCTGTTAACCAAGACTGCGGTTTGAATTTTGGATACGCTCATCTTCAGGAAAGGGTCCAATGCATAAATCATGGTACTTCCCGAGTTCAAGACATCATCGATCACAATCAGTGTGAAATCTGACGCTTCAGGTTGAGTAGAAAAACTTACTTGAGGTTGGCTCGTTGCGGATTTATCAATATCCACTCGGATGAGATGGACGCGAATATCTGAAATTTTTTCAATTTCGGCCTTAAGCAATTCTGAAATTTTGACACCATTGGTATCTATGCCAGCGAAAAACAACTCTTGAGTCTTATGATTTTGTTCATAAATCTCATAGGCCATCCTTTTGATTATCTGAAGGATTTGAGAGTGCTCTAGAATGCGTTTTCTTTCTTGGTGCATTACACTATTCTGGTATCGGCATTACCTTGCTGTCTTTAAAAGTAGACAGAATTACCATCGATTGTAAGTTGTCAACAACGGCAATGTCACTCACTTTTTCCAACATGAGCTTCTGGTAAGAAGAGATGTCTTGGGCAATTACTTTAAGTACAAAATCGCCTGATCCTGTCACGTGATGACATTCGATAACTTCTTCGATGCCATTGATAGCGTCAATAAAGATTTCGATGTTTTGCTTATTGTGACCTTTCAAAGTAGCATACACAAAAGTGCTTACACCCATACCGATTTTGTCTGTGTCAAGCTTGGCGTGATAACTCTTAATGATTCCAGAGTTTTCTAGCTTTTTAACACGTTCCAAGGTGGGTGCTGGAGATAGACCGATCTCTTTTGATAATTGAGCATTAGTGATTTTGGCGTTAGCTTGGAGGATGTCCAAAATCTTACGGTCGATTTTATCTAATTTTAGATTGAGGTTCATAATATATCAGATACAAAATATAATTCTGTTCAAAGGTAATATTTTCGAAGAAAATTTTACAACTAGTTAAAAATAATCAAAAGAGGTATTAGATTTTTCTCTTGATTTCCTTTCTCAGCGCTCGCGCTTTTTTATTAATATCTTCTCTTCTTCTAGTGTTATCACGGATGATAGATATCCTGTCCAAGGCACTTTCATAATTAGCGCTCTGATTGTCGTACTGGGCAAGGTAAAGTTGTGCATTGAGGTGGTAGCCTGAATCTTCAGATGAAGAACTCACTGAAAAATCAACTACTTGGTTAAAGTACTCCTGTGCGACTTTATGGTCATTGCGCTTCTTATTGATATGGCCTAAATAGAAACTAGCATAGCGACCACTTACTGCCTCATAGCCTTGCTGGCCTGCCTCAATCCGCTTTAATATATCTAGGGACTCAGTTTCAGCTTTCTGATACTGACCCGTGGTATATAGCATTTGAGCATAGAAGCGATGAAAGTAGGCGTTGTTTGGATACTTCCGATAGATCTGTTCTCCGAGCCTAAGGGCATCATATGTCTTTTGTTCTTCAAAAGCTTTGATCCTCATCAAAAAGTAGATGGCTTCAATTCGTGTATAGAAGGCGTTTTTTGAGACTTGCTCCATTTGTTCTATACCCAATTGTTTTTCGCCTTTAGGAAAGAACATCAAGATGGGTTTGAGCATTGGATAGTTTTCTCGAATCCATATCGAGTAATAATTGAAGAGCGCGTCCCCGAATAGTATTTCTGGACTGAAACCTTCATTACCCTTGGTCTTTTCCAAATACCGCAAAGCCCATTTGCCTGCACTGGCAGCTCGTCCCCAGTTCTTTTTTTCGGAATGGTACCGACCTTTGAAACCATACGAACCAGCTAAGAAAAATGCAGCTTCCACATTGTTTTCATCCTGCTCCAACAGTACTTTGGCCTTAACAATGGCCGAATCCATATAGGCCAGAAACTCATCTCCCAGTGGCGTCTCTGCCTCAAGGTTGGGTAGCATTTGCCACCAGGTACTAATGCCATAGAGGAAATAGGGCAGCGGATGTTCAGGGTATCTATACTTTAACCAATTGAAGTCTACCTCAGCTTTGTGGAAGTTGAAGTTGTACATATTATCTACCGCATCTGTGATTTCAATTTGCAGAGGCATGTTGAGTAATAGGTACTCACTACGATTACTTGCACTTTGTGCCAGAGCATGCTGAGTACAGAAGCTAAACAGTATTAATATGTATAAAATAGATCGCTTCACTTAGTTTTATAAAGTTCATGCAAAATTAGAGTCCTTCATGTCATTTGCTATGCGTTGACACATTTTTATTACGGGCCTCGTCCTATAATCGTACTTTTATCCAAAATAGTTTTTAATGCCGAGAGAATTTAGCCCCTTAGAATTGCGTGCAAGGGATTGGGTGAGCTTTAACAAGAAGTTCTTTTTTGTGGTGGTCTGCCTAATTGCATTGCTTTTGCTCTATGTACAGCAGACTTTTATTGTGGCTGAAATAGCGGCATTCAAATTCTTGGAGGGCCCAGAAGCACTACTATTCCAAATATTTGCAGGCTTAAAGTTCTTGGCAGTACCGATCGTTTACGCAATTAAGTTTACGGTAGTGGGCTTCATTCTTTGGACGGGTTGTTTTATGTGGGGTTATAAGGTCACTTATACCAAGTGCTGGCAGATTGCCATGATAGCGGAAGTCGTTTTTTTCGTGCCCACAATACTGAAAATCTTTTGGTTTATGTTCGTGAGTACTGATCCTAATTACTTCGAATATCAGGCGTTTTATCCACTTTCTTACATGAACTTCTTTGACTATCAAGAGGTGCCAAAGAAGTACATCTATGCGAATCAGGCCTTGAATGTTTTCGAAATTGCCTACTGGGTGGTGCTGACCTATGGGGTTGATTTTGCAGCGCGTAAGAAGAAGTCAGTAGCCAATGCCATCGTGGTTACCACTTACATACCCCTATTTTTATTCTGGCTGTGGTTCAACATCAACATTACGGACTAACAAATGAGCCTTCGATTAATAAAAATTAACGCCTAGCAAGCCATATTTTTACTATTTTCACGCCTCAAACGTGGAATAAATGACAGATTTTAAGAAGATCAATAATCTTACCGGCTGGGGAGTTTTTCTCGTTTCTTTGGTCACCTATATACTGACTATTGAGGAAACTGCCAGTTTTTGGGATAGCGGGGAGTTCATTGCCATTGCTTATAAGCTTGAGGTATCTCACCCTCCTGGAGCGCCACTCTTTATGCTGATCGGTCGTTTGTTCTCATTCCTATCCTTTGGAGACGTTACTGATGTGGCCTATTGGATCAATATGTCTAGTGCTGTGGCATCGGCATTTACCATACTTTTCTTGTATTGGTCAATCGTGATGTTGGGTAGAAAGTTGATTGATGCGAAAATGGGAGAGGAGACTGACTATCAGAAGTTGCTTCTGGCAGGAGCTGGGGCAGTAGGTGCATTGGCTTTTACTTTCAGTGATTCTTTCTGGTTCTCTGCTGTAGAGGGCGAAGTTTATGCACTTTCATCTTTCTTTACTGCTGTTGTCTTCTGGGCTATTCTGAAGTGGGAACTGGTTCAAGACGAAAGCAAAGCCAATCGCTGGTTGTTATTTATAGCCTATATGTTAGGGCTTTCAACAGGTATCCACTTGTTGGGACTTGTCACCTTACCAGCACTAGGTTTAATCTATTACTTCAAAAAATATGAGAATCCGACTTGGGTTGGAGGTCTGCTTGCCATCCTTGGAAGTTTAGGCCTGATCGTTTTAGTCAACAGTATTATTATTCCTGGATTGCCAACTTTGGCAGGTAAATTCGAAATTACTTTTGTTAATACTCTAGGCTTACCATTTGGTTCAGGCGCTCTGTTTTTAACACTGGCGGTTATAGCAGCTATAATTTTCGGATTGCGCTATACCGTAAAAAGAGACTGGGTAAATCTAAATACACTAATTCTTTCTGTCGCTTTCATCTTGATAGGCTATACCTGCTATGCGGTAATTCTAATTAGATCAAGAGCTGATCCACCAATTGATCAGAATAACCCTGAAGATGTTATGACCTTTGTTTCCTACCTAAAAAGGGAGCAGTATGGAAGTAGGCCATTGTTAAATGGGCAGTATTATAATGCGCCTCAGATTAGTGCGAGCCAAGGTGCACCTATCTATTACAAGGCGGAGGATAGTTACAAAATTGCCGACTATAAAACAGAGGTTGAGTATGACCCAGAGTATACGACCTTCCTGCCAAGGATGTGGAGTGCTAATCCAGGTCACCCTGAAACCTATATGGCCAAGACAGGGCTAAGACCAGGTGAGAAGCCGAGTTTTGGTGATAATCTATACTTCATGTTTACCCACCAGATTGGTCATATGTACCTAAGGTATTTCATGTTTAATTTCTCTGGTCGAGAGAGTGATATTCAAGATGCAGACTGGCTGGGCCCATTTGCTAGTGATGAGGATGTTCCACAAACCATTCGAAATAACAAGGGACGAAATCAATACTTCATGATCCCTTTACTTCTGGGCTTGATTGGTTTCTTCTTTCAGTTTAACAAAGATCCAAAGCGTTTTTCTGCTACACTAATGCTCTTCATTTTGACAGGACTGGCACTAGTAGTTTACCTGAATTCGCCACCAGTAGAACCACGAGAGAGAGACTATATATATGTGGGGTCCTATTACGTTTTTGCCTTCTGGATAGGATTCTCTGTTCTGGCGATTGGTAATGCCTTTGCCGCTAGAGGAAAGAAATCAATGGTGATAGGGGCAATCGCAGTGGGTCTATTGGCGCCAATCATAATGGCAGCTGAAAACTGGGATGATCATGATAGATCGGGAAGGTACTTATCAGTTGATTCTGCCCGAAACTTTTTGGCCTCTTGTGCTCCGAATGCAATCCTATTTACCGGAGGAGATAATGACACTTTCCCACTCTGGTATCTACAAGAGGTAGAAGGTTTTAGAACTGACGTTAGGGTAGTGGTGCTGAGTTACTATCAAACGTCTTGGTATGTTGATCAGACTGCTACAAAGATGAATGACTCTGAAGCATTCCCATATTCATTGACAAAAGACAATTATCGAGACGGCACTAATGACGTGCTATATATCGATGAGAATGGCGATTTCAAGGGACGTGTAATTGACCTTGAAGACTATATTGATGTGGTAAGGAGAGATGTGGATCGTTTTAAGGTCACTTTCCAGTCAGGTAATCGCTTGATGTCAGTACCTACAGGAGTTGGACTCAACTTAAACGTTGATACGACAGCAGTACTTAATGGGGATTTGGTGCCGAACAATTTGAAAAAATATGTGACGCCATCTATGTTCTTCCAGTTTAATCGTGACCAGAATGGGAACCTTTCCAGTAGATTTCTAGATAAGGGCCAAATGATGATGCTTGACCTTATTGCTAACAACAATTGGGAAAGGCCAATCTACTTCAATTATACCTCAGTTAACTCGATAAACTTCAATGTAAACCCGTATTTGGTTCAAGAGGGAATGGCCTATAGGTTATTACCAGTTAGAAAGCCTAATGACGTGCGTGATCTTGTGAACACTGAAGTGATGTATGATAACATCAAAAGCAAGATGCAATTCAGAGGCCTAGACAATCCAAAAGCAAACCTGAATGAAGATTATAGAGGCTTTGTTCAAAACCATAGGTCTATGATCACCAGTTTGGCAGATGCTTTTACCACAGAGGGAGATACTGTAAGAGCGAAAGAAATGCTTGACTTTGGTATGGAGAAAATGCCAGTTGAAGCGGTGCCGTATGATATTTCTTCTATCGGGTTTATTCAGGGCTATTTTGATATTGGTGAAACAGAAAGAGCTACCAATATGGCGATGGAGATCGCAAACCAGTTTGATTCTGAAGTGACTTATTTACAAAACAAGAGTAGGTATAATAGAGAGTTCTCCATAAAATCTAGAGGCTTGAGGTTTATAGAAGCATTATTGACAGGAAATGGTAAAACTGCTGAGGCGGATACTGTTCGTCAGATGCTTAATGCTCAAAACGTAAGATTGGGGATGGATAGAAGTGACTTCTAGAAAGTATAAGTGAAAGATTATCAAGGCCTGCTCAGTGAGTGGGCCTTTTATTTTTCCAGAATCAAGAAAAGATCGAGGGCATCATCACTATTGGTCTATTAAGGTGAGCTTGATGAATGAATATTCATTCTCAGGTTGGCTAGGAGTATTAAGGTTTAGGTATAGTCCATCTTCTAGCATCAGGTAGAACTCTTCTGATATAAAGCTCTTAGCAGTGAGAAACGAGTCTTTTGACACAATATTGAGATTTTCATCGAATGTCAAAATGGTCAAAGTTCTTTTCTGAAATGCTCTACCGAGGTCTTGTGGGTCGGATATTTTATTTTCTATATCGAAATGTATTGCCAGCCTATAAAATAGTTTTTGCCACTTATCATAAATCAGAGTATGATAATATCCATTATTAATCTGTGCTAAGGCATTTTGAAATGGATCGTTTGATTCAAGACCTTGAGACTCATCTATTGCATCAATACCTGCTTCAGATTCTTTGATAAACTCTCCTGCTAGGTCGTAAACATAGATTTTCTTAGACTTTGAAAAGCTCATGTAGATTCTATTTTTAAGAATCACAGAGTTGCGTCCCACATCATTGGTAGACCACTTTTTATTTCTGAATTCATCTGGATAATGAATTAATTTCTTGAGTTCATTGGTCTTGTAGTTATAGGCACCAATCAAATAAGCTTCTTCAAAAGTGGATGTGTTTTTTAAATCTCGATATTCCCCCAAGTCGAAATAAATAGACTCTCCATCATCATAAATGTTGGGTGATTTAACCTGTGAGTTATATGCTAAGTCTCTATTTGGTGAATATTCATAATTCTCCAAAACATTTCCTTTACTACTGACTTTGAGTATGTGAGGTGCAATTGTTGGGAGATAGTAAAAGGAACCGTCATCATGTTCGCCTGAGAAAGCACCTAGACTATAGACCTGATTTGGTCCTTGAATATGAAGACGTGTTACAGTCCAATCATTTTTTTCGAACGAGTATCTATTAAGTGACATGACATCGCTGAACGACTCTGTTAGATAAGAAAAACTCTTTTCGTCTGATGAGAAAAAAGGTCGAGACTCATTATTAAGATGAGTTATAGTATCAGGTAACTGTATATTCAGCGTGTCGGTTATCACTAACCGCTTCGTCAACTTGTTGTCATTTTTATTTTTTACCTCATTTCGACTCTCTGAACATCCAGAAGTCATGATAAATGCCGTAATCCAAATGACCCATATTGCCTTGTTCTGCTTTCTATACATTGGTGGGATGATTTTGATATGGGTTTAACACCTATAAATATGTACTATCATTTAAACCTTTATCACTTCAAGTTTTATGAATAGGAGGTAAGTTGGGCAAACCAATTTTAGGTATTGGAAAAATCGCCATCAGTGTCCTGAATTTACCACCGGATTGTGCACATTGATTTCCTGCATATATGGTACATTCCTCATACCAGTAGACCCTAATCATATCATCTTTGCCCAGTTCCCAACCTATGTAGACATGTTTCGCATATTTCCAACCCGCTTCTTTTGCCTGTAGATTGACATTTCGCCCAGAAGTTACACTTAGTCCAATGATGAATATGCATATAAAAAATAGATGTGTCTTGTTCATGTTGAAGGTGGTTTAGTTACGGTTACAATTTTGGAAAAATGCACCAAGGTAGACCTCTTGATTTTGATCCGGGCAGGGTACAAGAGTCGCCCTCTTGATTAGAACATTCAGTTACAAAGTACCAACAGAAGTTAAAGCCTTCTCTTTTAAAGTCTATGTAGCCTATAGAAGTATATCGCCACTCGCTCTGTTCAGCTCTAGTTCGGTGAGAGAATATTAAACCAAGAGTGATTACTAGTGTAGAAATAGCTAGGTATTTGATTACTTTATTCATAATTATGGTTAATAATGATTATTGAATATCATTATTATAATTATTAAATAAAAATAATGATATAAAAAATTATTATAAGTTCTTAATTATCATAACTGAATCAGTTAGGCAATGGAATGTACATGCCATTGGGAATCGGCACCTTACCTGCCTGTCGTAGCAGAGTAGAAGCGTACTTTACCAATCAGTAGAGGAAAATTTGGAGAGTTCTTGTTTCTACTTGCTCAGAATCAAGAAAAGATCGAGGGCCTCATCTCCATTGTCCATAAGAAGATAGTCCTCATGGCTGATTTCAGATACCAAGCCGGTATTGGCCGTGTTCAACTTATTCCTATTCATCCTGTTCAAAATGTCATAAGGAATTCTGAGAATTGGAGCGGGTAACCTGTATTGAAGGTTGAAGATATCAAATCTAGTGATTCGTTGAACAGATCGTTTATTCTCCTCATAATAGGCCATCACCTTGTCATTACCTCCTACACCTTTCATCTCCACGGTATCGAAATACTTGCTGGCTAGCTCAGTGAGTTCGGCTGCGGTGTACTCCCTTACATGCCATGGGTTTCTGCTAAGCGTTTTCTTAATATTTGGAGTGGTCAGTATGGCTTTGCCACCAGGTTTCAGGACACGAAAGATTTCGGCAAGAAAATCACCATCTGCTTTTACATGCTCTATGACTTGAAAACTCACAATAGTATCAAAACTGTTATCCGCAATGTCTTTGAATGGAGGGAAGACAGCTTGTCTGAAGTCAAGTTCAGGGTGCTTGCTTTTCAACGCATCAATGACTTCTTGAATTTTATCGAGAGCTACATAGCTATCAGACAATGGCGCTAAAAGGTCTACTCCTCTTCCCTCACCGCAACCAAGCTCTAGCAAATCCCCCTTTATATAGGGTTTGGCTAAATAATATGCTTTCAACAGACGTTGATGAATTGGATTATCCGAGGGGATACTGTCAGAAGCGATTTCAGTTGTATAGGTAGCCATCCTTAAATTTTGGCCAAAAATAAGCTATTTGCCTCAGAATCGATGAATTCAACTAAATTTGTTCTGCTCCAATCAAATTCTATCTACCTTTAGATCATAGTAAATTATGAAACGTCTCAGCTTAATATGTTTTCTTTTAACCCTGACTATGGGGTTAGTTGCGCAAAACAGAATGAGTTCTGCCGATATTAGTTATCTCTATAATCAAGAACATGAATTTCTGGTGCAACATAGGGTCGCATCTAATGATGATCAAGTAAAGGTTTATCTCAGGTTCATTTTGAACAGCGGCAATGTCAAAATTTCGGACTATCGGATCTCGTACGATATAAGGGCTAGCTACATTGATGAGAAAACAATTAATTCTTCTGTTGTTCTAGATACGACTAATGTCATAGATGTAGCTTTTAGGCAATACGTGTATAGTTTTGAAATTGATAAAGAGCCAAATGATAACCTTATCGTCATTGACTTTTACAATTCTGTTCGCGACAAGCACTTCAGCTTAGACATTCCCTTGAAAATAAAGGAATGGACTCCATCTCCTCATCTAATCTTTCAAGCGGGCAAAGAACTTCCTTATTTTGATAAATACATTAATAAGAACTTTCCAATTAGAATTGTGAACGTTTTTGACGGGTCAGACAGTTTTGAGATCAATGGTGTAAACAGCAATAAGCATGTTGCCATGCCACCATTTGATGATTCTGAGATGCAGGTTGCCTCAAATATTCCACTTGACACAGTTTATGGTGTTACTAATGGAGAGGAGTTTCGATTCTACAACAATGGCTTTCATGCGATTAGATCATCTAGTAATCCGGAGAAAGAATTAGGCATCATTGTGACTGATGAAGTACATCCCTATTTCGATGACTATAGAGATATGATTGATCCATTGATTTATGTTAGCACAAATGATGAGTTCAAAGGCATGCAAGCTGCAGAAGATAGCCGTGAGGCGTTTGAAGGGTTTGTGAGCAATACAATATCTTCCAATGAGCAGATAGGTAAAGATTTCATCAAGTATTATTATAGGCGAGTAAGGAAGTCCGCACGATTGTTCTCGGAGAATCAAGCGGGTTGGAAAACGGATAGAGGGATGATCTATCAAGTCTTTGGAAATCCTTCGCAAGTCTTTAGGAACGAAAGTACAGAGATGTGGACCTATCCTTCGAGTACAGGAGGTAGGTTGAAATACATTTTCGATATTGTGGTTGAGGATGGCATCAGCAAGTACAAATTGATCCGGGCAAACCGATACCGAGAGAACTGGATGCGTGCTGTCACACAATGGAGGTCCGGTAGAATAATTGAATAAATGCAATCAAACTCATCTTCAGACTTTATATATGGCACCCGTGCTATTATCGAAGCCATAGAATCAGGTAAGGAATTAGACAAACTGTTTGTCCAGAAGGATGTGAGGAACGAGTTGTCTTCAGAACTTCTCAAATTATGCAGAGATTTGTCTATTCCTGTACAGCGGGTGCCTATCGAAAAGCTCAATCGAATCACCAGGAAAAATCACCAAGGTGCTATCGCCTACTTGTCGGCCGTATCTTTCGCATCGTTAGATAATTTAATTTCTGAAGCATATAGCAAGGGAGAACCCCCATTTTTCATAATGCTTGATCGGGTAACTGACGTGAGGAACTTTGGTGCAATAGCCCGGACGGCAGAGTGCGCAGGTGTTCATGGATTGATTGTTCCAAGCCGAGGTACGGCTCAAATAGGATCTGATGCGATGAAGACCTCAGCAGGAGCATTGAATCATATGCCTGTATGTCGAGCGGAGAATTTAAAATTGACAATCAAGGACCTTCAAGAAAATGGTATTCAAGTAATTGCTTGTTCGGAAAAGGCAAATGAGACCATCTATGAAAAGGACTTTTCAGTTCCTGTGGTCATCCTTATGGGTTCGGAAGAAGACGGTATCTCTCCAGAATATCTGAAGTTATGTGATGGTCATGCAAAACTGCCTATCACGGGTAAAATTGAATCACTGAATGTTTCAGTGGCGACAGGTATTATAACATACGAGGTGATTAGGCAACGTTCTAAGTAAACTGTTCTCCCTTGCCCTTGGCATCATTCAGAAATTCGCGGAATTTCTTCTCAGCGTCTTTTTTGCAGATCAGGATTACATTATCCGATTTAGTGATTAAGTAACCATCTAGGTCTTGCGCTACGATCAGCGTGTCTTCAGGTCCTTTGACATAGCAATTCTTGGCATCGTATAAGAGAGCATTACCATCAACTACATTGTTGTTGGTGTCCTTTTCCTTGATCTCATGGAGGGAGTCCCAGCTCCCTAAATCCGACCAGTCAAATTTGCCTTTGACCATATATACATCGGAGGCTTTCTCCATAATGCCATAGTCAATCGAAACGCTTTTGCATTGCGCATAAGCCTCATCAATGAAGGATTGTTCTTCGTCAGTGTAATACTTATCCGCTCCTTCCTCAAAAATAACTGCCATGTCTTTTAAGTAGTCATGGAAGGCTTTGGTAATCGTATCTATTGACCATATGAAAATGCCTGCATTCCAGACAAAGTCACCGCTATCGACAAACTTTTTTGCTAGTTCCAATTCTGGCTTTTCGGTGAAGGTTTTTACCTTCTTGACTTTTTTTAGTGGGCTTGAGTGATACTGAATATAACCATAACCAGTCTCGGGTCTTGAAGGAACAATACCCAATGTGATCAGTTTTTCAGATCCTTTGGCTGACTTAACGGCTGTTTTTATATTTTCCTGAAAGACTTTCTCTTTGAAGACTACGTGATCAGAAGGTGCAACAATCATGACACCCTCTGGGTCTCGCTGCTTGATTTTAAAAGCTGGGTAGGCTACTGCTGCTGATGTATTTCTGCCGATAGGTTCAAGTAAAATCTGATCTTCACTTAGATCAGGCAACTGTTCTTTTACCAAATCTTTGTAACGCGAATTGGTTACTACGTAGATTTTATCGCTTGAAGCTATGCTTAAAAAGCGATCATAGGTCATTTGAATCAAAGACCTGCCAGTACCTAAAACATCCAGAAATTGCTTGGGTTTTTCAGCCCGGCTATAAGGCCAAAACCTACTGCCGATACCTCCGGCCATGATGACTACATAGTTATTTGCCATGCTAAATAATTCCTTCGTTGATTAAGTCACTGATGTGCAGGAAGCCCACCACTTTCTTGTTTTCGATAATGATTAATTGGTTGATGTCATGCTCGCGCATTTCATTTAAAGCCCTAATCGCATATTCTCCTTTTTCAATGGTCTTCGGATTTTTTGTCATCACCTGATCAATTCGCAAAGCCGAAAAGTTGTCATGTTTTTCCAGCATGCGTCTTAAATCACCATCGGTAAATATACCAACCAGTTCATCTTTCTCATTAACAACGGCTGCAGCGCCAAGACGTTTCTTTGAAATGGTCAAAATACTGTCTTTTACCAGGTCATCCTGATTGACGATGGGGAGCTCGTTTTTTGGGTAGATATCATCCACCTTTAAGTAAAGGCGCTTGCCTAATGCTCCTCCAGGGTGGAACTTGGCAAAGTCCTGAGCGGTAAATCCTCTCGCTTGGAGTAAGCTTACCGCTAAGGCATCTCCCATGGCCATGTGAACCGTGGTACTAGTGGTTGGAGCTAAGTTGTTGGGGTCAGCCTCTTCACTGACAATAGCTTTTAAAACATGATCCACATGCTTCGCGACAAAGCAGTCTTCGTTACTTACAAGCCCAATTGTCTTAGCGCCAGTTTGCTTCAAGAGCGGGATCAATAATTTGATTTCTTCTGTATTTCCGCTTTTGGAGATACAAAGAACAATGTCATCTGGTTGAATCATGCCCAAATCACCGTGAATAGCGTCTGCGGCATGCATGAATATCGATGGAGTACCTGTAGAGTTTAATGTCGCCACAATTTTGTTGGCAATAATGGCACTCTTACCTATGCCTGTTACAACCAAACGACCTTTCATTTGCAGAATTTCGAGTACAGTTCGCTCGAAATCATCATCAATGAACTTAACAATGTTCTGAATGGCCTCAGCCTCCTTGAGAAGCGTATCTTTGGCTATTGTTTGAATATTTTTCTGTAACTTCAATTCAGTCACTTTTTTAAAAGTCCGAGCAAAGATAAGCATTGGACTTGATCCCTTTTTAGGTTGGCAAGATTAATATGATAAGTGTAGAAGAAATCCGAGGAACTCTCAAGAAAGTCTTCGGTTACGACAAGTTCAGAGGAAACCAAGAAAAAATCATCCAGAACATACTAGAGCGTAAAAATACCTTTGTCATTATGCCGACAGGGGCTGGAAAGTCTATGTGCTATCAGATGCCTGCCATTATTCAAGAAGGTACAGCTATCGTTATTTCACCACTGATCGCCCTGATGAAAAATCAAGTAGATCAACTTAATGCATTTGGTATAAATGCGAGATTTTTAAATTCCACCCTTTCGAAGTCAGAGATAAACAGAATAAAGAAAGCAACTCTCGAAGGAGAAGTGAAGCTCCTTTATGTGGCACCGGAATCTTTGACCAAAGAAGAGAATGTGGAATTCTTGAAGCAGGCCAATATTTCTTTTGTGGCCATCGATGAGGCCCACTGTATTTCTGAGTGGGGTCATGACTTTAGGCCAGAGTACAGGAGAATTAAATCCATCATTGCTCAAATAGGCGATATACCAATCATCGCTTTGACCGCTACGGCTACACCAAAGGTACAACTCGATATTCAGCGTAACTTGAATATGGAAGATGCCGATCTTTTCAAATCATCCTTTAACCGAGAAAACCTTTATTACGAGGTTAGGCCAAAGAAGAATGTTAAAAAGCAACTTGTAAAATTCATTCGTGAGAATAGCGGAAAGTCAGGAATCATATACTGCTTAAGTAGAAAAAAAGTAGAAGAGATAGCGGGCTTCCTACAAGTCAACGGTATTAAGGCAGCTCCTTACCACGCAGGTTTTGAGCCTTCAGTTAGAATGAAGAATCAAGATGACTTCCTCAATGAGGAGGTTGATGTTATTGTAGCCACGATTGCCTTCGGTATGGGGATAGATAAGCCAGATGTGCGATTTGTAATTCACTATGATGTGCCGAAGTCGCTAGAGGGCTATTATCAAGAAACCGGTAGAGCGGGACGTGATGGATTGGAAGGACAATGCATTATGTTCTACAAGTATGAAGACATTCTGAAGCTTGAGAAATTCAACAAGGATAAGCCAGTTACGGAAAGAGAAAATGCCAAAGTCCTTCTCGATGAGATGTCGTCTTATTCAGAATCTGCTGTTTGCCGAAGAAAGCAACTCCTGCATTACTTTGGGGAAGAATATGACGATACCGCCTGCAGAGCATCAGGTTTATGTGATAACTGTCGCTACGAAAGGGAAAGCTTTGATGGAAAGGACGAAATAGTCACGGTTATCAAAACTGTAAAACAAACAGGACAAAGGTTCGGAACTACTCATTTGGTCAGTGTTATCAGAGGCTCTCAAAATCAATATGTGAAGAGTTATGGTCACGATCAATTGGATGTTTATGGAGCAGGTAAAGATCAAGACGAGCACTATTGGAAATCGCTAGTCCGACAGACCTTATTGAATGAATTTCTTCAAAAAGACATTGAGAATATTGGCGTATTGAAACTCACAAAAAGGGGAGAAGAGTTTATCAAAAATCCTTTCAGTGTTAATATTATAAAAGACCTTGACTTCAGTGATGTCGATAAGAAGGAAGATGAAAACAACGAATCTCAAGGTTCTTCACCTATTCATGTTGGGAATGCCTACGATAAAGTGCTCTTCGAATTATTGAAGACTGAAAGAAAGAGAATAGCAAGAGATAGAGATTTACCTCCCTACGTGATTGTTCAGGACCCTTCTTTGCAAGAAATGGCTACTACCTATCCGACAACGGCCGAAGCATTGGCCAATGTCAATGGTATAGGCATGGGTAAGGTGCAGAAGTTTGGCGAGAGTTTCCTTGAGCTCATTAAGCAATATGTGGAAGAGAATGACATAGGTATTGAAGATGTTGTTGTCATTAAAACCGCAGGCTCAAAATCAAAAAATAAGATTTATATCATCCAACAGATTGATCGTAAGATTGATTTAGAGGAGGTAGCCGAAGGTCAAAGCTGGTCTCTCAATGAGTTGATTGATGAGATGGAAATTATCTGTTTTGCAGGCACCAAATTAAACATCGACTACTATCTGGAACATATATTAGATGAGGACAGACAAGAGGATATAATGGACTATTTCCTCAACGCTGAATCAGACGATATAGATGAGGCCTTAGATGAATTTGAAGATGAAGACATTGCCGAAGAAGATATGAGATTGATGCGTATTAAATTCATTTCTGAATACGCAAATTAGTTACCTTTATCCCTTAAATTTTTGATTTCATGAACATCCTGATTTTAGGAAGTGGAGGAAGAGAGCATGCTTTCAGCTGGAAGATTGCCCAGAGTCCACAATGTGATAAATTATATATAGCGCCTGGAAATGCAGGTACTGCGGCCATTGGCGAAAACGTAAACATCGGTGTCAATGACTTCGATGCCATTGGCGACTTTGTTAAGAACAACCAAGTAGATCTTGTAATAGTCGGACCTGAAGATCCTTTGGTAAACGGGATTAGTGATTATTTCAATGCTGACCCGACTTTATCAAATATTGGATTGGTAGGGCCTTCGAAAGCCGGTGCGGAACTGGAAGGAAGTAAAGACTTCTCCAAGAAATTCATGGAGAGGCATAATGTTCCAACTGCTCGATCAATGACTTTTACCAGAGAGACGCTTGAGGAAGGCTTGAATTATGTGTCGAGCCATCCGACTCCAGTGGTTTTAAAGGCCGATGGTTTAGCAGCTGGAAAGGGTGTTATCATTGCCGAGACACATGAACATGCGCGCGAAACATTGAAAGAAATGTTGGTCGATGCGAAGTTCGGAGAAGCATCTAGCAGAGTAGTCATTGAGCAATTTTTGGAAGGCATCGAACTTTCTGTTTTCGTATTGACAGATGGTGAGAGTTATAAGATTCTTCCAGAGGCCAAGGACTATAAGCGTATTGGTGAGCAAGATAAAGGTCTTAACACAGGCGGAATGGGAGCCGTTTCTCCGGTAGTTTTTGCCAAAGGAGACTTTATGGAGAAGGTTGAGGAACGTGTTGTAAAACCGACTGTGGATGGATTGAAGAAAGACAACATTGATTACAAAGGATTTATCTTCATTGGCCTTATGAATGTAGGTGGAGATCCTTACGTGATCGAGTACAATGTACGTATGGGTGACCCCGAAACTCAAGTCGTCCTTCCTCGCATCAAATCTGATTTAGTTGATCTGTTAAAGGCAACTGCTGAAGGAAAGCTAAGCACAACAGATTTTGAAGTTGATGCTGAAGCAGCAACCACTGTTGTAATGGTGGCCGGTGGCTACCCTGAGGCGTATGAGAAAGGTCATCCGATTGAAGGGATAGACACGGTTTCTGGAGCTACAGTATTTCATGCAGGAACTAAGTTGTCAGAGAGTGGCGAGGTAGTGACTAATGGTGGGCGTGTACTTGCCATTACCGGTAGAGGTGTTTCGGTAGCAAAAGCCCTTGAAAATTCTTATAATGGCATAGCGAATATTTCCTGGCAAGACGTATATCACAGAAGAGATATCGGACAGGATATTTTGCAATTGATTGATTAATAGACTCAAAGCCCTAATGGGCATTATATATACCTATGAGCTGTAGCTGTGGCGTAAGTGCTGAAGGAAAAACAGCAGGTTGTAACAACAATGGTGGATGTTCCACGGGTGGTTGCAACAAACTCAACGTATTTGATTGGCTTTCGAATATGGACATCCCTGTCCAGGAGAAATTCGATATTGTTGAGGTACGGTTCAAAAATGGGCGTAAAGATTTCTATCGTAATATTTCCGATCTCGATTTAGTTACTGGTGAAGCGATTGTAGTTGATGTTCAAGGAGGACATCACATTGGCTATGTTTCCATGCAAGGAGAATTGGTACGCCTTCAAATGAAGAAGAAGAGCATTGCCAATAATGATGAGATTCGGAAAATTTACCGCAAGGCAACACTCAATGATCTAGAGAAATTTGAGGAGGTAAGAAAAAGGGAGAACCCAGCACTTTACCGAACCAGAAATATAATTCTAGAGCAGAAATTGGCTATGAAACTCACCGACATCGAGTTTCAAGCAGATAACACTAAAGCTACTTTTTATTACTCGGCAGAAGAACGTGTTGACTTCCGAGAACTGATCAAGGTCTTAGCGGGCGAGTTCCGAATTCGGGTCGAAATGAGACAAATTAGTCTTAGGCAAGAAGCAAGTCGTTTAGGAGGGATAGGATCATGTGGAAGAGAATTATGCTGTTCTACCTGGCTCACTGATTTCAAAAGCGTTTCCACTTCAGCTGCGCGTTACCAAAACCTTAGTCTTAATCCAAGCAAACTTTCTGGTCAATGCGGCCGATTGAAGTGTTGCTTAAATTATGAGTTGGAGACCTATATGGATGCCCTTCAGCATATTCCTGAGGTTAAATTCTTAAAGACTAAGAACGGAGAAGCTCGTCTTCAGAAAACCGACATTTTCAGAAGACTTATGTGGTTCAGTTTTGAAAAAGACAATAACTGGCATCCCATCTCTACCGACCGAGTAAAGGAAATCATCGAGATGAACAAAGCCGGTGAGTTTCCAGAGAGCTTGACATTAGATACCATTGAAGTCACCATTGCCGATAATAAGATCAACCGAGATCTTGAGCAGATGGATGAAAAGTTCAGGAAGAAAGATTCAGGATCTAAGAAGGGAAGGAATAACCGAAACCGTAATCGGAAGAAGAAATCTGGCAATCCTCAGGCGAAAAAGGCACAGCAGCCTCAGTCACAAGCTGGTAACCAGCAAAAGCCTCAAGAGGCAGGTGCCAACAAGGGTCAGAACAAGAGAAGAAAGAAAAGGCCGTTTAGAAATAAAAAGCCCAATAATGAATAGGTCTTCAGTTATTCTCATAGCATTGATGGTGCTCTTTGTTATCAGTTGTGATAGTGGAAGGGTATATGAGTCTGATTATGATTTTGAAGATCAGAGCTGGAATATGGATGTAATGCCAAGCTTTGAGTTTCAAGTTGACGAGATATCAAATAATGACCTGATCCTTAAGATTAGAAACAGTCTTGATTTTCCGTTTAGGAACTGTTACATGACTTACTATTTGGAAGACAGTATTGGCAATACATTGACTTCCGACTTGGTAAACTTCCAGTTATTTGATGAGACCACAGGCAAGCCGTTTGGTAAGGGTAACAGTGTCTTTCAGCACAGCGAAACGATTTTGTCTCAATACGATTTTCCAAGTCCCGGTATGTACAGACTTAAGGTTGCACAGTACATGAGGAAGACTGACCTAGAAGGTACTTACTCCGTTGGTTTACGCATTGAAAAGTCCGATCAGGATTGATCACTGACCTGCTCAATAAACCTGTTGAGCTTGTCTTTAGCCTTATCTTGTTGCATCCAGTATTCTCTTGATAATATCATGTCTGAAGGCCAGTTTTTCGATTTCAGATGAGCAGGTCTGTAAACAAACACTTCCTTTGAAGAAAGGCTTTCATAGAAGTAGTCGTCATCGGTAAATAGCAAGCCAAGGTATTTGCTTTTCGATTTAATAGTGAGGTCAGCAAAGACGTCTTCATATTCAAAATCAACAGGGAATTCATTTTCCCATCCTTGTAATTTCTTTTTTAAATACCAGTCTACCCCAAAGTCTGTCTTTGTAGGCAGATTAGGCTTGAAGTTGCCATTTGAGATATCAAAAGCGTATTGCAAATAGGACTTGAGTAGCTTAGGGCCATCATTTTTGACATGATCCACTTTCAGTTCTTCAGGTAGAATTGATGTTACCACAATCACCTTCTCTTTGGCCCTTGTGACGGCCACATTCAGTCTGTTTTCTCCACCAATTTGATTTAAGCTTCCAAATTGTGCTGATAGCTTGCCCGAGGCATTCGGTGCATACGCTGTTGAAAAGATGATAATGTCCCTTTCATCGCCTTGAACATTCTCAATATTCTTGACAAATAGATCATTGGTTTGACCTAGCCCAGCTTCTTCTAATAAGTCTAAAATCAGCGCTTGCTGTGGTGCGTTGAAGGTCACAATACCAATGGATTTCTGCTCATCTTCAGCAGTGAATCTCTTCACAAGCGCTACAATTCTATCAGCCTCAGCCTGGTTTTGTTGCTTTTCCCAGAGACCATCAACTTTGACGTACTCTATGGAGGCGTCTGTATTATTGACACCCTTAAAGTCTGGCAATACTTTCAGTTTGCCTTTGTAGAAGTGCTGATTCGAAAAGTCTATTAAGGAGAGTGAATGACTTCTATAGTGTCCTTCAAGGTGTACTTGCATCAAATGATTATTTGCGAGTTCCAAGAGAGAATCAACCTCTAAATCCATCTCTTCCTGCTCGTCTTCCCACCTTACTCGGTAGAGATCATTAGGTCTTAGTTGCTGACTATCACCAGCAATTACAACCTGCTTTCCTCTATAAATCGAGGGGACCCCTTTTTCAGTAAAACACTGACTCGCCTCATCAAAAATGACCAAGTCAAAGAATGATTCCATTGGGAAGATTGCGGAAACCGCCTCAGGCGAAGCCAACCAACAAGGCACTAGGTTAAAGAGCTCATGTTCGAAGTTTGAGATCAGTCTTCTAAGTGGCCAGACCTTTCTCTTTTTCGTCACTTGATGTTTTAAATCTCGATAGGTTACCTGATTATTCAGTCGGTTGAATTCAAGTCCCTCATAGGTCCGTTCTTTCGTTCTTTGCAGCAAAATTGAAGCGCTGGCCTCGGCTTTATCGAATACCGCTTGCTGGAGTTCGTCAATCATTGACTGAAACTTCAGGGTGGAGGCCTCAGCAAGGATGGGGTATTTGTTTTCGATATGGTTGATCCAGGCGAGCCTAACGCTATTGTCGAACAAGGCAATGGCTTCTTCCTTTTTGGCAACTCCAAAATCAATGATCTTATCGGTGGTAGCTGTTTGAGATTCATTGAAAGAAGCTCTGATCTTGTCCAGAACGATCAGTACGTCAAAGTCTTTTCTGACACTTTTTTTGAGTGCTGTAGCATAATTGGCATCCACCAGCATGGTGTCAATCTGCCGAGGAAGCACATACTTGTTCCAGTTGGCGCGCTTGTCAGGAAGTACCTGAAGAATCCGACCGATCGCCTTCAACTTGTTGCCGAATATCTTAGCCGATGAATTTTTTAGCGGAAAGAACTCCTTAAAATTTGCAAAGGAATCGAAGAGGACTTTTGCCTTGATGGCTTTCTCCATCCGGTCGAGCCAGGCATTGATGATGTCTTGATCGGGAGATTGAGGAACCTCATTAATCCAACCAACACCTCTCAGTTTGGTTAATTGATGCTGTAGGTTCAGTCGATTGTCGATGCGTGCCGTCAGTACTTTCAGCGCAGGCTTGTCATCCCTAAGGTTATTAGCTACCAGAATTCGAGCAAGCCGAAGTTTTTCTTTCGAAAACCTCCATTTTAATGATTTCCAAAAAGTATTCTTGGCATCACTTCGCTGCTTGAGTATGGTTTGAACCTCCCCGATTTCGGGAGCAGGAATACTCTTCTCTACACCATGATCGGCAAAACAAGTGTTGATGAGTTTACGTGTGTTCTGAAGCCATAAGAGTCCTGCATCTTCACTTCCAAAGACCACCATAGGGCGAAAAAGCTCAAAGGTGTCCTCTTCGTTAAGCAAGTCCTGAATTTCTCCTAAGCGATCTAGGTTTTCGCTGATGGTACGACAGTCGTCATAATCTACTTTTTCGCCAATAACCTCAGCAACCTCCTTCTTCAGGCGATTAGCTTCTTCGAGAATCTCATCAATGAAGCTGAGGATTAATTGAAGATCAGCGGGACCAAAGTCGGCAAAACTCACACGATCAGACCATGGGTGTTCGTCAACGTTTAAATCCTTGGCATAATCAAAGTAAAGGCATAGGTCTTTTTTGAAAGACTTCATTTCACCGAAATGAAAATCACTGTATTCCTGAACAAGGGAAACAGAAGGTTCATCTGGACTCGATGTGAGATAGAGCTCTTTGATCGAAAGCCCACATTCATTGGTATCGAACAGGGCTTTTTTATACTCGTCCAGTGCTTCGGTAATGTCTTCAATGCTTAGACTTGACTGCTTAAAGGCTCGATCGAGCTGTAATGCATCGAGACTCGTATTACTTCTTTTGTAGTCTTGAAGTTGCTCGATTTGATTTGCCAACTGATCGTAGATAGCCTTTCTATCGGCTTTAAAGTCGTGGACCAGTGTGGCAAAGTCTTCGGCCTTGATGGATTTTAATCGCTCATAGACCACATCTAAGGCAGCACGTTTCTGGCTAACGACTAAGACCTTCTTGCCTCTGGCAATAAAGTCCGAAATGAGGTTACAAATCAATTGTGATTTGCCCGTTCCTGGTGGGCCTTGAACCACAATAGAATTACCCTTCTTTACAGCATTCAATGCGTTTTCCTGATAAGCGTCAAGCGCAAAAGGAGTGTAGGTCTCATACTCATTGACATTGCTGAGAAAGTGTCTCGTAGGATCAAAGTCAGCCGAATGAATATCTGGTTGATTGAGGCTCTTGCTTTCGAAGAATTGCTCCAGACTTTCCGCTTTTTCCTGGTCAAGCATAAAATCATAGTCAGGAACGAGATAGGAATCTGCTTGCGGAAAAATACCAAGGACTGCCTGCATCTTGATGCTGACTTCTCCCTCTTCTAATCTCGATTCGAAACCCTCTTTGGTTTTTGCCCCAAATGATTCTAACTGACTTCCGTAAAACTCTCTACTAAACCGGAGGTCGATGGCACTTTCCCTCAGTTGCTCATAGAGCATGTTTTTAAATGCAGTGCTCTCCTTATCATAACTATCGAAAGTAAATTCTACCAGTTCATCAGCTAAGTCTATTTGATTGTAGTGGGCAAAAGCGAGTAAAAGACTTTTGTTGAAGCTGATGTTAACATCTTTTTTAGGACATAAAACCCAGTCTTTGCCAGTTTGATCTAGCGCTACCGGAAAGAAGCACAGAGGTGCCCGTAATGAGGTGCCATCATTGAATTTCCCCTCTACAAACGGCCAACCGACATAAAGATCTCGAGCACCACTTTCTTGAAAAATGAACTGCTCTCTGCGTTGAAGCTTCTTCAGTCTGGCCGAGAGCTTATTGGACTTCTCATCTCTGGCATCGGTGATGGGAATGAGTTTTACTTTCGACTTACGAGCGATGATTTGATCAATGAGGTTCCAAGAAGGTTCGCCATTCACATGGTCTAGATCGTGAAGGTCTAGGAACTGTTCAGCATTCAGCCGAAGAAGTAGCAGGGAACGGTTGTTGCCCGATAGGTTGGTCAACCGTCTTTGATACGTCTTCAGAATCTGCTGCATGTAGAAAAATAGTGATTAGTTATCAGTTAATGGTAAACAGTATTATGATTATTGGCTTTGCTGGTGATAATCTACTGTTTGCTAGTTTCCGATCACTGATTACTGCTTCTGAAAAGGAGAATCTGGTTCTTTGGCGAAGACGTTGAATACGATCTTATCCATTCTGCCAGGCATCCATTTATTTAAAAACACAGCCAGTTTGCCTTGGGTGGTGAAGACAATATCGCGCTTACGCTTTCGGATAGCTTTGATAATACCTTGCGCTACTTCTTCGGCTGTCATCATTTTGCCTTCATCGCGAGGAGACTCACCTTGTGAAGTACCATCGGCTGTTAAGGCTGCATTTCGAATGTTGGTGCCAGTAAAGCCCGGGCAAGCTACTAATACATGTACTCCGCGATGCATCACTTCTGTGCGAAGGGATTCAAAGAAGCCATTCATTGCATATTTTGATGCTGTGTAAGCTGTTCTGGCCGGTGTGCCACGATAGCCATTGATAGAAGAAATACCGACTATGCTTCCCTTGGTTTTCAGGATGTGAGGAAGACAACACTTTGTAGCATATAGTGTTCCGTTAAAATTGATTTCCATGACCTTTCGGAAGACATCCATCTCAATTTCTTCCAGTAATGCGCGCATTGAAATTCCCGCATTGTTGATCAGGATGTCGATTTTCCCAAAGGCTTCGAGGGTCTGGTTCACCAGACTTTCATTGTCACTTTCTTTTGCTACATCAAGCTTCAGGCAGAGATTAGGAGTATTTAGCGCATCCAGTGCCTTACTCACTTCTTTGAGTCTTTCCTCATTTCTGCCTGTGATAACCACCTTAGCACCCAGCTTACCGAACTCCAAAGCAAGGGCTTTGCCTATACCGGAAGAAGCTCCGGTGATGATGACGACTTTATCCTTCATTGGAACAAATTAAGTGAGAATTTTATTGACTACCACATGTAGGAAGCCCAACTCAGAACTATCCATTATCTTTGCCATCCAAAATCAGGAATAGGGCATGTCCGAAAAAAGAACAGAGTTATCAGAGTTAGGAGAATTTGGTCTGATTGATAGGTTGACAGAAAGTTTCTCGCCTAAGCAGGCCAGCACGGTCTTGGGCGTTGGAGATGATGCAGCTGTAATCGATCAAGGTGATGAGTACGGCTTAATTTCTACCGATATGTTAGTGGAAGGCGTTCACTTTGATCTGTCCTATGTTCCGCTTCAGCATCTAGGCTATAAGTCCATTGCTGTCAATGTATCTGACATTGCAGCGATGAATGGCATTCCACAACAAGTAGTGGTTTCTCTGGCGATGAGTAATCGTTTTTCTGTAGAAGCCATCGAGGCAATTTACTCTGGTATAAAGGCCGCGGCAGAAGATTTTAATATTGATTTAGTAGGTGGTGATACCACGGCTTCTCAAAGCGGACTCGTTATTTCTGTCTCTATTTTTGGAAAGACCTCTAAAGAATTAGTGACCTATAGAAAAGGCGCTGGTAATAGTGATATTTTATGTGCTACCGGGGACTTAGGTGGAGCATTTATTGGCTTGCAGGTGCTAGAGAGGGAAAAACAGACTTTTCTAGCCAATCCTAACATGCAACCACAGCTAGATAAATATCAGTATGTGGTGCAACGTCAGCTCAAACCTAGGGCCAGAATGGATGCTATCCATGAACTCAGAGAGATCGGTGTGGTGCCAACATCTATGATTGATATTTCTGACGGTCTGGCTTCTGAAACTTTACACCTCTCTAAGCATTCAGGTGTGGGGTTCACACTTTATGAAGACCAACTACCGATCGATAATCAGACTTTTGAAACAGCAGTGGAATTCAATCTTGATCCAATGACTTCTGCGCTAAATGGGGGTGAAGATTACGAATTGCTTTTCACCATAAAGCAAGAGGATCACGCCAAGTTGGAAAAGCATGCCGACATTCATTTTATAGGACATGCGCAAGATTTGTCCAAAGGGAATTTCATTACGACCAAGAAGGGTAACCAAGTAGCGCTTTCTGCGCAAGGCTGGAATCATCTAAGCGAAAAATAGACTCAAGATCAGTATGACGCACAGAAAGCCTGAAATGATGGCAGCGTTAAACTGACGCTCTGCAGTCAGCAACTTAGAAAGCCCGAGTATAGCTGCGACTATTGCCAAAATACTGATGAGCGTTACATAAGATCGATCGCTGAAATAAAGAAAATCAGTTTTTTGGCCGCCCTTAAAACCCCTCATCTTAGCAAATAGAAGACTTCTTTTATATTCGATGATATCACCAGCTTCTAGGTCATAATTGCCATCAGGACTTTTGAAGGTGATTCCTTCTGAACTAACATAGTTGAGTTCAGTGATGTACTCCCCATTGTGGAATGACCTTGTGCGATTCACCCTAACAATCTCTGTTTTCATGACAGGTTTGTAGAATGTCATGTCTGCTAAGAAAAGTAATGCTACCACCAGAAATACCAGATTGAATGTTTTTGAGTGCTTTGCGTTCGCCTCATAGTCTGTGGGTGGATAGATATTCCTTGACTCAAATCGAAAGAAAGAATCGAACTCTTTACCCATGCTGCTAGAATTCATTGATTCAGCCGTCATACGCTGATGGAATGCAAGTAGGGCTAGATCATATTCTTTTCTAGACGCATTGTTAGAAAGAACGCCATAGGCCTCATTGATTTCTTGAATAGAAACCAGTGATTCATTGTCTCCATTAACATCGGGATGGGCGCTTTTAGCTTTTTCACGATATGCCTGTTTGATTTGCTTGGTGCTTGCAGTTTTTTTGACTCCCAGGATATGGTAATAATCTTTAGGCATATCTTTAGCAAGGTAATAAGAGCATGGGCAAACCAATACTAGGATGAAAGAAACGGTTCACTACTTTAACGGCAACTTTGTGCCAAAGCGTCTAATTAATCTGTCAATTGATGACGTGGGCATTTTAAGAGGTTATGCCGTCTTTGATTTTTTTAAGGCTGTTGGTAAGGTTCCACTCTTTCTCGAAGACCACCTAGATAGGCTTGAAAATTCAGCGGCAAAACTAAATTTGACATTGCCTATTTCTAGAGGGGAGTTAGCGTCAACGATTAAAGAACTCATTGCTCGAAATCAATTTGAGTATAGCAGCTTTAAGATTATTGTAACTGGAGGTGAGTCGACTGATGGCTTCAGTCCTGGTAAATCGCAAATCATTATTTTGAATAATCCATTTGCAGACCCAGCGCCAAAGCTCTATGAGGATGGCATAAGCCTGATGCTTCACAAATACCATAGAGATTTCCCAGAGGTGAAGTCTACTTATTATGCCCAAGCGCTTTCATTGCAGAAACAATGGTTGACTGATGGTCATACGGATGTACTCTACCATGATGGCGCGCTTGTCTCAGAAGTGTCTAGAAGTAATGTCTTCTTTTTTGATGGTGATTTGCTGAGGACAAACCAAGTAGGTGTTTTAAGTGGCGTTACACGAAAAAATGTACTCAAATGCGCTAAGTCTCTTTTCAAGATCAAGATTGCACCGATTGGTTTGGAAGAGTTGTTGGGAGCCGAAGAAGTCTTTATCACCAGCAGTACCAAGAAGATTATGCCAGTGGTTAAGCTTGACGATCGGCATATAGGAAATGGACTAGTAGGGGAAAGAACTAAAGGCTTGATGAAATCCTTTGAAGACTACATTGATCAATACGTGTCTGAAAGGACTGGGGCTTAGGCGTGGTCTAACTCGTATCCAATTACATCCAAAAGCATATCCATGATCTGAATTGGAATTCGTTTTTCAAGATCTTTGTACCGATAGTTGATGACATGACCATCTTCCAATTGGAAGGCGATGCGTCCGGTTTGTATTTTATTCTCAAAGATTTGAATCTCGAGCACGGTGTTATCTATACCATTGCTGTAGGTGTTATTAATTCTCCAGGTAATATTTTTACCTACTTCTTCGAGCTTGCCCAGCAAGCTGCGCACCAATGTTTCGTTTTCTTGAGTTACCGCCTCCATATTGACTTTTATATGACAACGATTGGTAAACCGATTAGGTTATTCGTCTTCTGGGAATGGTACGAATAAAAAGTTTGTAAAGGTCTGGTCGACTACAAAGAGACAGCAGAATTCGTCCGGATTTTTATATGCTTGCTTAAAAGCATCTTCATCTTCAACCAATTTACGCTGCACAAATTCATCTAAATAGGTGATGTGGTAGTTCCACTCAGTACTAAGCTCGTTGCGACCGATCAATAATTGTCCAATGGGAATATCGGTTTGAGAAATAGGGAATATTGGAAAATCAGAGAAGCCTCTTTTTCTGACTTGATAAGATGCCTCTTTCAAGGTATCGGCCACTACCACAAAATCCTTTGTGATGGAGCCGAGGTATTTGCCATTTAATTCCGGATCGTTTTGCATAGCGCAAAATTAGCATAGAATGATTTTCGGGTACTAATAAATCGGTTTGTTTTTTTGTCTCCTGCTGGGGGCTTGTATCTCACAGCTAGAAGCTACCTATCCTTCACTCGATACATAAACTTTAAACCCGACCAGATATCATCAACGGCAGCCACTTTCACATCGACTAGTCCGATGCCCAGTCCAAAACTTCTAATCACATTGCCGTCCAGATCGGTCTTTAGTTTGGAAGCCTTTTTAGGCCAAGAAAGCCATAGCGTCCCATCCTTTTTTAAATAGTCTTTGACAGGGGGAATAAGCGACTTCATATCATCTTGCGACATCAAGAATACATGGGCAAAGTCAATACTCTCGGGTTCAGGGGCCTCGATCGCTTCAATGTCTGGCATCGCCTCAAATAGATTGAAGTAATACTCCGGGACTTGTAAAAAGTGGCAGGCATAGTTGTCCTTTATACCTAGTTTTTTAGCTAAAGGAGTGCCTGAATAGCCGGCAGTTGTCATGGAATGAGTTTAAAAAGTGATCATATAATATAATTACTTTTTAAGGCAGTAAAAAGGCCTCAAGCTGCTGAACTGCACATTGAGGCCTTTTTTCTGATAAGTGGTTTTTTATTCCTCTTTCAGGTAAGTGATTGGGTTAGCCTTAAGTGCTCTGTATAATTGGGAAAATACCGTTAAGACGGCCACACTCAATACGGCTATAACGGCTGTGGCACCTATGGTCCAGCCAAAGTCAATTTTGTAGGTATAATTGTTGAGCCAATCGGTCATCACGCTGATGGCAATGGCCAAACCTACCACAGTGCCAATGAGCAACAGCCAGATATACTTACTTAGGTAGAGGCCGAAAATTTGTTTACCACTGGCACCTACAACTTTTCTGACGCTTACATCCTTCATCTGTTGACGAATTTGATTGCCCACGAATCCCATTAAACCCAAGCATGAAAGGAAGATTGCTGCTGCTGAACCTACTTGTGCTATTTTTCTGATACTCGCCTCTAATGCATATCTATTGGCAATATCATCTTCCACAAACCTATAGCTGAAAGGATAGGGAGAAAAATATCGGTCATGAATCGCTTCAATTTCTGCTATCTTATCTTGATTGACGCCAGAAAACTTGATGTAAGTGTTGTAGGTTAACAGACGATCGCCCATCCACATCACCAAAGGGTCCACACCTGAGCGTAAAGACTCAAAATTGAAGTTTTTAACAACACCAACAATAGTTGGTTTTTGGAACTCGCCATAGTTAAAGTATATCTGCTTGCCTATGGGGTTTTCTAGCTTTGTCTTCTCTATAAATGCTTCGTTCACTATAACTGCACCAGTAATATCAGTCGATATTTCCTTGTCGAAGCTTCTACCCGCCACTAGTTCGATGCCCATGGTTTTAATATAGTCAGGATCTATTCTGGCATGACGGACATCAACTCTTACATCATTCTGATCTTTATAGTTAGTGCCATTAAAGCCAGACGCGATGGTCACGTCTTCAACCCCTGAAATGGCTAATAAGTCATTTTTGAAGCTCTCTTTAGTTTGTGTATCCGTGATGGGTCTGAATACACGAACCACTTTTTCTCCCGAATAACCCAAGTCGTGATTTAGCAAGAAACTCAACTGACCATTCATAGTGAGCATACCCGCTATTAGGAAGGCAGAGATAGCAAACTGAAGTGTGATCAGTCCCTTCGCTAGATAGTTTCTACCACCTAGTTTGGATTTGCCCTTCAAACCATTAATGGTTTTGTAACGAGAGAGTAATAGCGCTGGATAGATACCCGAGAGCAGCGTAACAACCACAAGGATAAGTAAGCCACCAAAGAGCACCTCGCTATTAAAGATGATATCCAGAGTATAGGTCTTGTCAGCATATTCGGCAAAGCCAGGCAACATAAGTGCCATGAAAATGATGGACAGTACAAAAGCAAGGAAGGCAGAGATAAATGCCTCAGCCACAAATTGTTTGAATACTGAGGTCTTTTCAGCTCCAAAAACCTTTCGAAGCGCGACTTCTTTCAATCGAATAATATAGTTACCCACTGCAAAATTTGCATAGTTAACACAGGCGATCAGCAGGCAGAATATGCCTATGATAGTCACAATGGTAATCAGTTGATTGTCACCTCTGGCGGCTATACCGTTCCCAGTGCCGAACTCAGGGTTCAGGTGCATGTCGGTCAGTGGTTGAAGGCCTAAACGAACCTCAACTTCTTCCAATTCTGGATCTTCTGGAAAGACGTCATTCATCTTTTGTTCAACCACTTCAGCACTTGAATTTGGGTCGATTTGAAAGAAGGAATTCATGTTAATGTCGAACCAGACTTTTGTTCTCCGCTCGTTTTCAGAGGCCCAACTAGAAAAAGGAAAGATGATCTGTGGCCTGACAGAGGTATTCAGTGGAAAATCCTTGTAGATGCCGACTACTTTTAAAGTCTGATCTTCTTCTCCTGACGAGATGGTAATTTCTTGCTGACCACTAGCTTTTTCTATACCAAGGCGATCTGCAGTAGTTTCTGAAACAACTATTGAGAGTGGATCAATAAAATCTCCGGGGTTGCCTATGATAAAGTCAACAGAGAACATTTCGAAGAAGTCGCGATCGGCATAATGGAAAGACTCTTGTTGGAAGGCATCTTTAACTTTCACCAAGGTGGATGCATTTTTGAACCGACTACTTTTGATGATCTCAGGAATCTGGCTGGGAAATTCTTCTCCCATGATATAGGAAGAACCGGCAAAACGATCTGTACGATCTCCGCTGGACATGGTAGCCGTGGGTCTGTAAATGTGATCTCCATTGGCATAGAAGCCATCGAATGAATTCTCATCTGAAACGAATATGTAGGCTAGCCAACAGATGGCGATCCCTAAGGCAAGGCCTAGTATATTGAGACTTGAGTAACCTCTGGTTTTCCAAAGGAATCGCATCCCTATCTTGAAATAATTTTTGATTAACATGACACTATTATTTTGAGTCTGAACTTTGATTCTAAAATATCTGAGGCACCTGAATACCTCGAAAATGTACTTTCTTCGGGCGTATGAGATGCCTTTTTCTGTAGTACGCCACTGAAAAGCTTCATACAAGTCCCCTTCCACTTCTTCGACCAGATCAGTGGGGCAGACATATTGTAAGAGGCGTAAGGCCCAATGTGGTGGGCTCTTAAATGAGGCCATATTGTAAAGATGTTTTTGGTACCAGTGACCACATTTCTGACCTGCGTTCTTGGAGGGCGCGCGCTATGCGATAACCTGCAGGGGTTCCCTGATAATATTTTTTTCGCTTACCACCGCGTTCTGGAGTCGGTTCACCAAAGGCTGATTTGACTAGCCCTTTTTTCTCCAACCTTTTCAATACAATATGGATGGCGGGAATTGAAATGGTCTGTTCGTGATGTGCTTCATAGACCTTGGCGATCTCAACACCATAACTTTCTTCTTTCATCAGTACAATCACTAAAATGGTCTCTTCTAATGATCCAAGGGAATACTCACTCATATAATTAACAATTGTTTATAATATGATGACGAATATAATTAACATTTGTTAATAAAATAAATTCAAAACTTAATCAGATTGATTGGATTGACATAAAAAGGCTATTCTGTAGAGACAGAAACTTGATCAAGTGCCTGTTTTATGTCCCAGATCAAGTCTTCATAGTTTTCTACACCGATGGAAAGACGTACCAATTGCTCACTAATACCATATTTAACCCTTTCTTCTAATGGGACACCAGCATGCGTCATGGAGGCAGGGTGTTCTGCCAGAGATTCCGTGCTACCTAGAGACACGGCTAGCTTGATCAGTTTGAGGCTATTGAGAAATTTGAAGGCCTCGGATTCTTGACCTTTGATTTCGAATGAAACCATGGCTCCTGTACCTTCACATTGTCTTTTGAAGATTTCTTTCTGACGAGGATTTTCTATATTTCCGAGGTAAAATACTTTGTCAACCGATGGGTGATCCTCTAGAAATTCGGCCACTCTCTTAGCGTTGAATTCTTGAATATTCATTCTTGCTTTGAGCGTTTCTAAGCTCCTCATTAACAACCAGCCTGTCCATGGACCGGCCATATTTCCAAGAAAAGTTCTCATTCCTTTGACCTGTTGTATGAGACTTTTAGACCCTAGGCATGCACCTGCAATGACATCGCTATGGCCACCAATGTATTTTGTGGCAGAATAAAGTACCAAATCCGCACCATGGGCTAATGGATGTTGCCAGATAGGGCCCATATATGTGTTGTCTACAGCAAAGAGTACTTCTTTATTTGGGGTACTAAATTGTGTTGCTATTTGTTTACACATTAAAAGATCGATCAAGGCATTGGTCGGGTTGGCAGGTGTTTCCGCATAGATCATTGCTAACTTAGCACTGAGACCACTCCGTTCTACCTTTTCAATAATATCTTCTTTGCTCATAGCCGCATCGAAAGGAATTATGTGAATACCAAAACGCGTTAGAATTTCTTCAATAAAGTGGCTTGTTCCGCCATATACTGGCTGGCTGAATAACAGTAAATCGCCAGGATTTAAAAATTGTAGAAATACTGTTGTGATAGCAGACATACCACTTTCAAACACCGCGCAGTCTTCAGCTTTATCCCATAGCGTTAGTCTGTTCTCGAGAATTTCTAAATCTGGATTGTTCAGTCGGCTGTAAATGAGGCCTAATTCTTCACTTTCTTCTTTTTCTCTTAAACCATAAGCTACTTCGAAAAATGCTTTTCCTTCTTCCGCAGTTTTGAAAACAAACGTGGAGGTTTGAAAGATTGGACATTTAATAGCCCCTTCTGAGAGTTCAGGTTTGTAGCCGTATGACATCATAAGGCTTTCTGGTTTTAACATTTTCAAATCCATGGCTTAAAATTTCGATAAAGTTACAATGGATAGAAATAAGTTCTTTTGAAGTATTAAAAAGAAGAAAATATATCTAAATTATGTCGATAGGTAGAATGAAATTCTAATGGGAGGCTATTGTGATACCGATAAAAGAAAAATATACTACGATGATTGACAACGTTGACCTACAAATATTGACCCTACTGCAGCAAGACGGTAAAATTACTACCAAGGAGATAAGTGGTAAATTAGGTTTGACTATCACACCGGTTCATGAAAGGATCAAACGATTGGAGAGAACGGGGTATATAGATCATTATACGGCAATTGTCAATAGGACTAAGGTCGGTCTGGACTTGCTTGTTTTCTGTTCGGTCTCTCTTAAGAATCATCAAAGAGCCGTGATAGAAAAGTTTGAAAATGATATTAAGAAGCTCCCAGCCGTAGTTGAGTGTTATCACATTGGAGGAATGTTCGATTATTTGCTAAAAGTGGTGTCAAGAGACATGAAAGAATATCAGTCATTCATCTCTACACAATTGGCTGGTTTAGATAACATCGGAAATGTGCAGAGCTCTTTTGTTATGTCAGAAATCAAATATTCTAGTCAATTGCCAACTACCAATTGGGTTTAGGGTTAGGGTCATAGCGATGCCATGGCACTTCGTTCAACCAGTGGAACCCTCGATTGGTGAGGTAGAGGTTTTTCAGGTCATAGGTCTTCAACCTCATTTGTAGGGTGTCCTGTTCCAGAATACCACTAAGCTTGAGACCATCTTCTATCTTTTCGTAAGAGAAGGGATAGTCTTTTCTTAAAGAGTCACGACCAATGCTGTATGTGACGGTCATATTGACCGTATCAATCTCGCTTGTATAATACCTCATGCGATCATCCATATACATGGTAATGGCCCTTGTAGGGGCATCAAAAATGACTCGTTGCCACCTGTCATCATCGGTGAGTAGTGGGGGGAGTGTATCTCCGTTTTGCACAAAGTCAATCACATCATAGAGGCCGAAGAGCGCGGATTTTGGCCTGAGCTCTCCGTATTGTTTGCGGCTTTTCAAATCCCGACTGATTTGTGATTGGAAGAAATAGAAGATTAGGAGTACCTGAATCACCAATAGCGTGTATTTCTTCCAGGGCGTTTCAAACATGGGTGGCCATGGGGCAATTTTTCCAGGCTTTTGAAATAGCAATAAGCCGAAAATGGCTTTTCTATCAATCATGGCAATATACAGCCCCATAAACATGAGCTGGGCTGAGAAGAGCTTTACAGGTACGTCATAGGCCATATTCAACATAAATACATTGAACATTACACCAAATGTCACTAGGCCGCCAAGGGTTCTGGTTCTTCTAAAAATAAGGAGGGTACCTGCAATTACTTCGCTGAGACCTGCATACATCGAATATGTTTTGGAGGCTCCCATAAAGGTCCAGAGTAGCCCCATAGGGCTTGATTGGCCATAAGTTCTTAAGAGTCTATCGATTCTTAGTTCGGGCATTTGCAGCCAAAAGACTTTGATAAAGCCATAGAGCAGCATATAAAAGACCAGGTAGTAGACCGTAATTAACACGAACCATCTCCAAGGTCGGTAATAGTTTTTTCGTTTTTTGTCAATGGCAGACCATATGATGGTGCCGATAGCGCCTAGACTAAGGAATAACCCATATTGTACCCAGTTGAAAGTCATATCTCCACTGCCAGTAGGAGCGCCAGAAAATTCCTCTAGGCCTAAGAGTTTGGTGCCAAATAATTCAGTTGCCCAAGTCCAGAAGTTTCCGAACTGAGTATCTAACCAAAATTCATTGAAGACATTTAAAGGAGTACTGAATGGAAAGGGTAGTATGAATAAAAGGAAAAAGATAAAAATGAATCTGAAGCCAATTTTCCTAAGAGTGCTCCATTCTTCGTGTGCGACTAGGGTAGTATCCATTGAAAAAATATTTGGGATTGAATTTAAGAGAATTGCGACAAGTTTTTAATACCGTTCACCATTATGGAGTGTGAAAATTGTTTTTTAGCTTTCTCATTATGAACAAGAATAAGTCCTCACGAAACCTCAAATACTTTCTCGCTGAGTTGATGATTTTGATCATTGGTATTTCTGTATCCTTTGTGTTGAACGAGTACCGACAGCAAAAAAGAGAGGAGAGTCAAGAAGTACAATTGCTCCAAAGCTTCAAGGCAAACCTGATCAATGACAGCACCATTCTTTCTGGTGGTGCCAAGTTGATGGCGAGTCAGATAGAGTCTGCCGAAAGGTTAATACTGTTAAGCAAAGGCGCTCCCTTTACTGATAGCACCGCACTAGATGTGGTAACACTGCTAAGCTATATCCCTTTTAATTCAGAGGATATTACCTATCAGGAAATGAAGAGTCTGGGCATTAATCATATTATCCAAAACGACACTTTATCAAAAGAAATCATAGGGTTGTATGAGCGCTCCTATGAGAATATTCATGAGTGGACGGGAATAGATGCTAATCACGTAAAGGAGAAGCTTATCACTTATTCCATTGAACATTTTCCATTTGCACCAGGCCTTAATTTTAGCCTGATGAACGCTGCGAGCAAAAGAGAGTTCATGACTTTAATTCAAACCGATGAGTTCAAGCATCTGGTGCAATGGGGTATGATTTACAAAGTAAGCACTAAGGCACAGTTTGACATCGGTTTGACGAATATCAAGTCGATCATTCAAAAGATTGATGGCGAAGTAGGTACTAGTTAAAAAGCTTCTGATCTAAGGAATACTTACCTGGGCCTGTGATAAACAAGAAGAGGTAAGACAATAGAAACAAAAATGCTTTTTCCTGCCCTCTGAACGGATCGTCAATATGTACCGTAGCAAGTGCTACTATCATAGTAAACATTAAAGGTACCAGAGCATAGCGTGTTGTCAGGCCTAGAATTAGCAGTATTGAGCAGACAAATTCTGCGAAAGCTGCTAGGATCAGAGAAGCCTCAGGTCCAATGCCAAGCGGGTCTCCAAATTGGAAGTTGCCATTAATAACCTTTAAGAACTTTGGATAGCCATGTGTGAACATCATAAGGCTCACTGCTATTCTAAAAACCAATAGACCAAAGTTTGTCGGGAGGGGATTTTTGCCAGTTTTCAGTAGTCTTTTCATATCAGATGAATTTTCTACAATAAAACGGGGAATCAGATTATTTGCAATACTCGTCCATATAGGCGGTAGCTAGCTCGTCATCCAGGGCATCTCCTTTTCTGAAATCTGCACAAGCTGCGGCCACACCATGCCAAGAGGAGGCAAGTTTGGCCATTCCCCTTCGGGTGATGGCTTCCACATAACCGGGATTTTTTTCAATAGCAAGATCAAAATTTTCAATGGCCGCATCATAATTCTCATAATTCAGAAAAACAGCTCCTTTGTTAAAATATGCTACTGGAAGATCTGGATTGATTTTTAGCGCTTTGTCAAAATCCTGGATCCCATAGACACCATTACCCCCTCTTGTCCATGCGGCCCCTCGGCTTATCAGCGCCTGAACATCATCAGGCCTTTCGTTTAAGTACTTGCCCAAGTCTTCAATGGCATTGTTAACATTGCCCAGCTTTACATGAGCCCTTCCTCGCAAAGACCTAGCTTCCAAATTGTCCGGATTGGCTCCTAATACAGCATTAGTGTCGAAAATCACTCCTTTGAAATTCTCGAGTTCGTAAGAACATCTGGCCCGACCGACCAGTGCCTTTCTGGTATTGAATCTTATTCTCAATAAGGTGCTGTAGTCATCGTAGGCCTTGTCAAACTCTTCAAGTTTTTCATTGGCCAAGGCGCGGTTGAATAAGGCGTATTTGTCTTCCGGTTCTAGCTTGATCACACGATCGTAAGCTGCCGCAGCTGCTTCAAAGTCACCGTTTTTCATGTGCTCGTCTGCTTCTTCACGAACAGCCGTCATGTCGCAAGAACAGAGTAGCGCTGCGAGTGCGAGTGTGGAAAGGAGGAATGTGCGCATACGCAAATAAACTAAAAGATTAGTTTAATATTGTTATTAATCGACTAAAAAGTAAGTTGATTTAACAATTAATAACTGCCGTGGTATTTTCGAGTAAACCACTCCACAGACAAGAGGGCCAAAAGGATCAATAGAATCCAAGGGTTATGAATGATTGGATTCAGCCTTTCATTGGATCTTGCTAGCGACTTTGGGTTAAGTGCCTCTACAGCATTGACAGCTCTATCTGCTTGGCTAAAATCGAAGAATTGCCCACCGGAATTGTTGGAGATATTCCTAAGTAATTGAAAGTTAGCTGTCAGATCGATGTCTTCTAAGGCCAGTTTCTGAACTGCAAAACTGCCGCTGGCTACTTCGCGGTTTCCTGCAAGGCTTGTAGTGGCGGTATATCGATATACCCCTGGCGCCAATCCATTGATCTGGTAGTTTTCCGTTGGCGTATTCACATAATTATACTCCACTGTTTCATTATCACTATTGGTCAACTTCAGGTCTATGTTATAATCATAAACCTTTTCGAAAAGCTCATTATAGACCTCGGTATTGAACTCGACAGGTTCGCTTTCAAAATAGCTTTCATCAGTAGTATTGACCCTAAAGTTTCTCTTGTCATCCTTTGTAGCTAGGTATTGGATCAGCTTGCCGAAAAGCTCATTGAAAAGCTCAGGTGTTTCATAGAGTCCGCTTTCTTGGAGCTTCCATTTCCATATTCCACTGCCCGAAAGCACGGCAGACTTGCGCTCATCGCCATTGTAGATACTTAGTAAAGGGCGATTGGTTTGAACACTGCCTATCTTCTGATAAAGGAATATGTTCGCATTATTTTTTAGTGTGAATTGACCGTAAGGAGCCCTAATAGGTGGATAGTCCCGGCCTCTGCTGAGGAGAGTCTCGTCAATTGAAAACAGCTCGAAGTTCGGATTTAAGTTGCCGCCCACCAGGTCCGACTGTCCGAAACTCTGATAGCTGATTACCGGATTGGTTTGGTTCATGGTATTAAGAGAACCAGTCCCCGTAATAAACCAAGTATTGGTCTTGTCAAGCCAGCTGTTCAGCCAGGCAGGAAGATCGGTAACCCCTGGTAACTGGTGCATTATCACCAGATCAAAAGGTCCGACAGGCGTAGTTTCGGTGATGCCATCAAGGTAGATTTGTACTTCAGTTCCTTCTTTGGACTCAATGAGGCTCTTCAAGGCTTTTACGTCAGGGTGGGGCGATGCGGCCGCAATAAGGATTTTCTGCTTGCTATCTACCGTTTCAATAAATGCCCTGCGTGTGTTGTTAATGGTCGAACTTTCACCGTCCTTCGGCACTATAACGATGCTATAAGCTTCTACACCAATGGTCTCAGCATCTAGTATAAACTCCAGACTATTGACCTCCTGATCTCCATTCAGGCTTACGTTTTGAGAACTTACTAAAGCCCCCTGTTTTCTTATTTCAACACTGACATTTTCTCCCACATAGCCATTGTTGTAAATGTCGACCACTAGTGGAAATTGATTGCCTTGGTAGACTACCTTGTTGTAGTTGATTCGCTTGATACTAAGATCTCTTGCAGGAATGGTGTCTCCGATACCAACACTAAAAACAGGATAATTCAAGTTAAGAAACTGTGGAGAGCTACCGTAGTTGTGGATACCATCACTTATCAGAATGGTGCCCACTAAATTTTGTTGTTCGAAGTCTTGCCGAACGCCTTTTAGTATGCCGTGTAAATTGGTCGCCTGTTGGTCAAACTGGATATCAGAGGCCTCGTCATAATAGTTTTGAACTCCTCTGATGCGTACGTCCAGATTGGCATCTTCCAACTGATCGGCAATTGCGGCCAGTTGATTTTTGACATTGATAAACTCAAGGGAGTCATAGCTATCTGGCAAGGAGGCCGAATCGTCCACTGCCAAAACCACGATCGGTTTTTCCTCAAAAAACTCGATTTGATTAAGGAGCGGTCCTAAAATCAAAAAGCACATCAAGCTGATGAGCACAAAACGTAGGCCCCCAAGTAACCTATTGACCGATTTGCTCCATGGAGAGTTCTTCGTGTATAACAGCAAAGCATACCCTGCACCGATCAACAGACATAATGGTATAAACCATGATGAGAACTCTGTCTGAAGCGAAATTTTGGAAAGGAGTGTTGGAAGGTTATACAATGCTTAGAAGACTAAGTAAAATCGGTTAATGACAGTATAACGCATAACAACGTAAATAAGCCATTAACCGATTCGAAAATTGTAAATGAATTTTATGAATGGTGCTTAAGTCATCATTCCGCCATCCACAACAAGGGTTTGACCTGTCATGTAAGTCGACATATCTGAAGCTAAGAAAACGCAGGCATTAGCCACATCTTCTGGTGAACCACCACGCTTTAAAGGAATACCATCTCTCCATCCCTGGACAGTCTTTTCATCCAATTGATCGGTCATCTCAGTTTCAATGAAACCTGGAGCGATCGCATTTGATCTAATGCCTCGTGATCCTAATTCTAGGGCCACTGATTTGGTGAAACCAATGATTCCTGCTTTAGAAGCCGCATAATTGGCCTGACCCGCATTTCCTTTAACACCTACCACAGAAGTGATGTTGATGATTGATCCGGCACGCTGCTTCATCATTGTTCTTGTAGCTGCCTTCACGGTATTGAAGCATGATTTTAGGTTCACATTGATTACCTCGTCCCACATTTCTTCTGACATTCTCATCAAGAGATTATCACGTGTGATTCCGGCATTGTTGACGATTACATCAAGCGATCCGAATTCTGCTACTACGTCATTCACTAGTTGCTCAGCCGCATCAAATTCAGCTGCATTGGAACGAAAACCTTTCACTTTAGTACCAAAGGCAGCAAGTTCGGCTTCTAACGCCTGTCCTCTTTCAACACTTGAGAGGTAAGTAAAAGCCACATTTGCACCCTGCTGTGCATAAGCAGTTGCTATTGCTTTGCCAATGCCCTTTGAAGCACCAGTTACTAAAGCAGTTTTTCCATCTAAAAGACCCATATAAATTGTTTTGAAGTCAAAAATTAAGCTTTCGGTTTTGTGCTCACCGAAATCAATGTTCAAATAAAACCAAAAGGATTAACTCATACAATTCCAGTATTTTTTTGTCATTGGATTTGGCTTAACTTTGCGGCTCTTCAAAACGAGAAAAATCAAATAGAAATATGGCAACGAAATACGATTTAATAGTCATTGGAAGTGGCCCTGGAGGATATGTGGCAGCGATTCGAGCTTCTCAGCTCGGAATGAAAGTAGGAGTGGTTGAACGCTCGGAGTTAGGCGGAATTTGCCTTAACTGGGGATGTATTCCTACCAAAGCACTTTTGAAGAGTGCTCAAGTATTTGAATATGTGCAGCATGCACAGGATTATGGAATCAAAATAGAAGGTGCGGAAGCCGATTTCGATGGTATGGTGAAAAGAAGCCGTGACGTTGCTGCTGGTATGAGCAAAGGCATTCAGTTTCTATTTAAGAAAAATAAAATCGACCATATCGCTGGCTTTGGTAAGCTTAAAGCGGGTAAGAAAGTTGAAGTGACTGCTGAGGATGGTTCTAAAGTAGACTATTCTGCTGATCACATCATCTTAGCAACAGGTGGTCGTTCAAGACAATTGCCTAACCTTCCGATCGATGGTAAAAAGATTATCGGCTATCGCGAAGCAATGGTATTGGACAAGCAGCCTGAATCAATGGTGATCGTTGGTTCTGGTGCTATCGGTGTTGAGTTCGCTTATTTCTACCACTCGATTGGTACAAAAGTGACCATCGTTGAATTTATGGATCGCATCGTTCCTGTAGAAGACGAAGAGGTTTCTAAGCAACTGGAAAGAACTTACAAGAAGTCTAAGATGAAAATCATGACTAGCTCTGAAGTAACTTCGGTTGATACTAAAGGTGCTAAGTGCAAGGTTCATGTAAAAACTAAGAAAGGCGAAGAAGTACTGGAAGCAGATGTAGTGCTTTCTGCAGTTGGTGTTTCTACCAATCTTGAGGGCATTGGCCTGGAAGACGTTGGCGTTGCTACGGACAAAGGCAAGGTGATCGTTGATGATTACTACAAAACAAATATCCCTGGCGTTTACGCGATTGGTGATATTGTTCATGGCCCGGCTTTGGCCCACGTTGCTTCAGCAGAAGGAATTATCTGTGTTGAGAAGATCTCAGGAATGAGTGTCGAGGCGCTAGATTACAATAACATCCCAGGTTGTACTTACTGTAGCCCAGAAGTTGCTTCTGTTGGTTATACTGAAAAGGCAGCGAAGGAAGCCGGTTACGATGTAAAAGTGGGTAAGTTCCCATTCTCAGCATCAGGTAAGGCTAAGGCAGCTGGCGCTAGCGATGGTTTTGTAAAAGTAATTTTCGATGCAAAGTATGGCGAGTGGTTAGGCGCGCACATGATTGGTGCGAATGTAACGGAGATGATTGCTGAAGTAGTAGCAGCCAGAAAGCTGGAAACTACCGGACACGAAATCATCAAAACTGTTCACCCTCACCCGACTATGTCTGAGGCAGTGATGGAAGCTGCAGCTGCGGCTTACGATGAAGTGATTCACCTGTAAACAACATTATATATTTCTCCTGTACCCAACCATATTGACGAGAACGAACTAGTTCTCCGGCTTAAAGGTCAGGACAAAGAGGCCCTGTCTTATCTCTATGATAAGTACGGGGCCGCTTTGTATGGTACTGTGGAGAGAATTGTCCAGAATGGGGAGGTTTCCACCGAAGTGGTGCAAGACATCTTTATGAAAATCTGGAATAAAATAGATCAATACGACCCTAAGAAGGGGCGTTTCTTTACCTGGATGCTCAATATGACCCGCAATGCGGCCATTGATAAGGTGAGGTCTAAAGAAATCAATCGATCGGCTAAAACTGATTCCATTGATGACTACGTATATACCATTGATAATCAGAATCAAAGCGAAATCTCCATTGATGGCATTGGTATAAAAGAACTGATGAATGACTTGGCGGAAGAGCAACGTTTTGTTTTGCTTAAAGTATATTTCGAAGGTTTTACCCATTCAGAGGTCGCTGATGAGTTTGATATTCCATTGGGAACTGTCAAAACCAGACTGAGATCTGCGTTAAAACATTTAAGAAAGCGACTAGAATAGCTTGGATATAGAAAAGTACATATCGTCAGGAATATTAGAAGCCTATGTGCTCGACACCCTATCTGCTGAAGAGCGGAAAGGAGTGGAGGATATGGTGAATCAATACCCTGAGCTGCAAGCCGAACTAGAAGCTATTGAATTGTCATTGGAAGCAGTGGCAATGAGAACAGCTGTGACGCCACCTGCAGGTTTGAAAGACTCTATTCTATCGGCTGTCGAAGAAAGTACGCCTACGGAAGCCCCTGTTCAAGAAACTAAGGTGGTGACCATGGAACAGCCTTCCACTACTTGGAAGTATCTGGTGGCTGCTTCAATTGCCTTGGCTTTAATCAGTGGCTATATGGCCTTTGACTATCGTGCTAAATGGAAGTCTACCAATGAAGCTTATGCCGAGTTGGTGGGGAACAATACGCTGATGGCCGATCAATACAATAAGGTTAACCAAAGACTGGAAGGTATTGAAAGGGACTTTGAAGTTGTGAGTAATACCGAGTTCCTAAGGGTGCCAATGGCGGGAACAGAGAATGCCCTCGAAGCCTCTGCCAGTGTGTTCTGGAACAAGCGTACCGAAGAGCTCTTCTTGAATATACAAAACCTGAAAGACCTGTCTGAAGATCAGCAGTATCAGCTTTGGGCCATCATAGATGGTAAGCCAGTAGATGCTGGGGTCTTTGACTTAGGCGCTGAAGGCCTGATCAAAATGAAAAATACTGCTTCCCAAGCAGTGGCCTTTGCCGTTACCATCGAACCTAAAGGCGGTAGCGAAGCACCACACCTGGAAACCATGCAGGTGATCGGGAATGTGGGGTAGTCTCAATTTTAACCCTACGCTCTAGCGCGCACTTGTAGTGCGTGCTGATCTTAAAAGCACTTCGATTAACGCAAGGTGAGTCCGCACTGCAAGTGCGAACCAGAGGCATGCGGGGTAGAGTACTATAGACCTACTTACCTATATTTATTTTGTCAGGAGGCTATTAATGCTAGAAGTCGGTTTATGGTTATCTGGTTTGCCCTACATTCCTCTCTTTTTCGCGCTCATTGAGTCTCTTTATGATAAAATAGTTCAAATAACCCGTTGTAAGGGCAATAGCATACACTATAATTATAGTGACACTTATCGCTAACATGAGGCTAGGAGAGGATTCATTATTTTTTTGTGTTTCCTCCATGATGGTGTTACTTGAAAAAACTGTTTCATAAAGTACTACTGAAATGGCAAACAAAAGGAGCTTTGGTGTAAAAGACTTGGCATTTTTTAGTACCCAATTGATTATTCTATTTTGTTCCCAAAAAGGTGCTTTCTCATGTCTTTTAATCAATTCACCCGTCAATCTTTCCAAGTCTATGCCACCCAGTTTTGGTAGATGATCTAGAAGCAGAATATCCTTGAGTGGATATACAGGCGGGGCTCTGAAAAGGTCTTTATCAGAATTCAAACGATATTTCAGGTCTATATAAAAGACAGCAAGCAAGGTAATGCATGAGATAAGAACAATTGCTGATCCTACAGTGGTAAGTTGAGTTTGAAAGAAGTATAATAGTATAGGTGTACCTAATACTGTGATAACAAAGGCGAGGCGGTAAACAAGTTGCCTTAATCTTTTTCCCAAATTGAAAGTAGGAGCAATTTCGCTTTTAATCATTGTCTTCCTTTCTCTCATTAATTATTTTTCTCAAATCAAGAACATTGACAATGAGTTGTTTAACAATATCAAAAACAACAAACAGACCCACAGCGATTAAAGTAGAGTATTCAAGGATATTGTAAATTGATCTAAAGTTTTGGTCATTGACTTCATTGAATTCCTCTCCCGTCACCATAACAAATAGTGCCCTCATGTAGTAAAGGACAAAGAGTAAAATGAAGCCTACCATCAGACTCCACAGCAAATTCATAAAGTTCCAGAAAATTACTTTTGTTCTCAATTGAAATTCATTTCTTCATCAAAAAGGTCATAACTACTCATAGTTTGTCTTTACCAATGAATTGTGTGTTTATTGGAATCAATTTTAATGAAATATAATAAGATTATTTTTTGCCCTTCTATAGAATTGACGGATAACTATTTCTCCTAGCCCTCACTTGCAGTGAGTGTCCATCTTTTAAACGTTTGCAAGATCGGTCCGCACTACAAGTGCGAACCAGGTTGAATGTTATATGAAAGCTTGTTGAAAACTTGATTACAAAGTTGGGTATAACTTTTCCTCAAATTACTTGACAAGCCAAAAAAGACTCCCGACATTTAAATAGTTATAGAAATGCCCATAAAGGCCTTCTTACTCAGTCGAACACTGGTAGGAAGGCCTTTTTTGATGGTTTTTGGCCGGAGTTGAATGTCATTAAACAGCAGCAAAAAAGCTGTCCTGTTTATTTACAGGACAAGTCTTGTGCTTTGCTGATAGGTGTTGGCCTCGGGCTGAAAACGCGTATTGTTTTAATCGCTAACTTGCATTTGCGGACGCGATTAATCCAATAGGGGTTGATCGCGTTTTTTTATGCTCTTGGACCACGTCCTAAGAAATCAAAAAGTGGACTGATTAACTTATAATCAGGTAGTTAAGAAGCTGTCCTACGATGTGTGGAACGGAATGTATAGTTTGCCGAACAGGGTTGTCTTTTAGTGAGTGACGTTGACTGAAATAAAAAATAAAATAAGAAGATGGAAACCATGATATGGGTGACAGTAACAGGATTACTCGGGCTAGTCATTAAACTCATCTGGAAGTATATAATCATAGCAAAAGTCCTTCAACAAGATGGACCTGTTGAGATCGAAATGGGCTCTAAGAAGAACCCATTTAAGATCAAAAAAGACAAATGAAAACTCTTGAACCATTTACAGGTTCAGGAGCATTATTTACATCTAGCCGATGTAAAGAAAGACGTTCTTTGATTTTATGCTTTTGTGATGATGCATGCCTAGAAGAAAATGAGACTATCTCGATTAATTGAGATAGTTATGCTCTCTTTGGGCTATCATTAGTATCTCTCCTAGAGCTCATCTGTCTGCGGACAGGCAGGCTTGTAGTGAGTGCTGATCTTAACCAATTAATATAGGTCCGCACTGCAAGTGCGAACCAGAAAAGTCAGGTCGCTCAAAGCATTTTTCTCAAGACCTTCTTCAATTGTTTTGCTGAAAGAAAACCATCATTTTGATAGAGTATCTCATACTGTTTATTGAGAAAGACAATGGTAGGATAGGAGACTACTCCGTCTTTGCCTCCTAATTGCTCGGCCAATTCATGAGTTCCTGTATTGGCTCCTGTGGGTTTGTACTTGAAGGTATTGCCCAGAAAAGTCACATCCTCTTTCGACTCGCCATCAAAACTAACAAAGTGAAAATCTTTGGTCAGTAGTTGCTTGATCGCCTCGTCTTGGAAGCTAGTCTGCTTCATGTTTTCACAGAAGTTGCACCAAGGCGCATGCAAAAAGACAATCACTGGTTTTGGGTCTTCCTTTTGCAGGGTTTCAAGTTTTTCGAAAGTCAAAGCATAGTCTTGTCCTTGGACAGTATTCAGTCCAAATGCCATAGTCAACAGAAAAATCGAGACAATCCTTACCATAACTTATTGAACAGTGAACCTTAAACCTAGAAAACCTCTAATGCCCTGATTCGAGGCATATACATAAGTGGGATCAAAAGTGAGTCCATTAGGATTGTTTGGCGTTGGGATTACCTGTCCGTCATTTCCAAAAGTCACATTTCGATCAAAGGGGTCAAAAGCCCTCGCGATGCTGTTATCAGCTGGAGTGAAATTCAACAGGTTCTTAACGCCCCCATATACTTCCCACTTATTGCCAAATTTTTTGGTCAATTGAATGTTCTGAATGCTAAACCACGGAGATTCCGCAGGCCGATCGTCAAGCTCTCCCAATAAAGGCAGTCGCATTGGGCCGTATAGATTCCCTGTATAGTCCACCTGAATCCCATTGCGAAACTTGTAACCGACACTCCAAACACCTTGCACTGATTCGGTAAGAATTTGTCTTGTCCTCTCACCGTTTTCTTCAACGGTTACGTCCATCACAGTAAGTCCACCGTTGATCTTTAAACCACTTTCCCAAGACATATCCACGTTTAAAGAAATACCTCTGGAGATGGAGTTGCCGTCTAGATTACTGTAGATGATTTTGTTGGGATCAGTCTCATAATCGGGAAGAATGCGATTGGTAAAATAGGTATAGAAGGCAGTTGCATCTAAGCCAATGAAAGTGCTGTTACTCGTGTAGAATTTCTTCACAAAGTTGATGTTGGTGTTCCATGAGGTTTCTGGACTGAGCTCGCCAGCAAACTCTACAGTTCTTGCGCCTGAAAGTGCCGCGTGATCTTCCGTAAAGACATTGGCAACCCGATAACCATTACCTGCACTGATGCGAAGTATATTCCTTTTATTGGCTGAATTCCATTTATAATTTACCCTCGGGGTTACTATGCTACCATGGATGCTGTTATAGTCATAGCGTAAGCCAAGCAGAAGCTTGTTGTTGGGTTTCAAAGAGATTTCATCCTGAATAAATGCTCCCGGCAAATGAATTCGAGAGGGATTGTTTTCGTTGCTGTCGGTATTAAATGTAGCGGGTGTATTGTCATCGTAATAGGTGTAGCGATATACAGTCCCTGCGACAATATCATGATTGCCCATTGTTTTATTCCAGGTCAACTGGCCGAAGGCTACGTATTGATCGGCATCATAACTAGTATCTCCATAGAATGAATCTTGAACATGGCCATTGGCACTGAATTGGAAATTCAATAATTCACTTGTTGGTAGTTGGTATATGCCGAAGGTTTCCCATCGGCTGGTGAATATACTTTCGCCATAAACATCTGTTCCTCCGCGGTTTTCAGAGTTCCATTGCATCTCACCTCCCCAACGGTCTTCGTATACATACCTTCCGGCAATCGAGAAAACGCGATTATCCTTACGCTGAAAGTTGATTTTATTGAAGATCGAAATCCTATTCTGTAAGGTGAGGTCAGTGAAGTTATCACCGTTGTTGTCTATTGGATTTTGGTAGTTGAAATAGTTAATACCCAATAAGGACTGTGCTCTTTTACCTAGGTTATATTTTAATCCAATGTCAGTATTCACTTCGCCCCAGTCCGTGGCGAAAATGTCTACAGAAGTTTGAGGCGCGTTACCCGGTTTTTTGGTGATGATATTGATCAGTCCACCTACTGCTTCTGATCCGTAGAGGGTTGAAGCCGGTCCTTTTACAATTTCCACACGCTCAATCAAAGACTGTGGAATACCCGTTAGGCCATAGACGGTCGATAAACCACTGACAATGGGCATCCCATCAATCAGTACCATGGTATATGGGCCTTCAAGACCATTGATATGGATGTCTCCGGTATTACAGACATTACAATTCAGCTGTGGACGAACGCCATTGACGTTTTGCAGTGATTCGAAAATAGAAGGAGTAGGGTTGGCCTTGAAGAATTTTTGAGTGTAAACCTCTACAGGAACAGGGCTCTCCAATTTAGACACTTCCTTTAAAGTACCCGAGACTACTACGTCTTCCAGGGCATTAACTTTTTCCTTAAGCTCAAAGTTTAGCGTTAAGTCTGGGTTGGAAGCACTGACTTGAATGGACTGACTAATCCTTTCAAAACCTACCATGGAAACCACCAGAGTGTAACGGCCAAAAGGCACTTTTTGGATGCGGAATGCGCCATTTTCGTCAGCCACATCGCCATAAGGCGTATTGAGTAAACCCACATTTGCTGACACTATGGGCGAGCCATTGGAAGACAAGGAACCTGAGATCGAACCATCCTGTGCCAATGCAGCATGGGACAATAAGGCAATGCAAATGCTGTATAGCAGCTTACTCAATTTCATAATTAGAGTTGTCGATTATATTTTTTCGACACTCAAAATTAAATAATTAGATTAGTCTAAAAAAATAATTAGATGAATTTTATCGAGTAACGCTTAAGGAAGAACAAAAAAAGGCCGCCCCGACTCCTCGGAACGACCCATCTCAACCAATTAATCAACAACTCATAGCTTAATTCCCAGAGACAACCTTGCTTGAAAAGGTGTGCCTGGTGTAAAATGTATTTCGCTTGTAGGGCTACTTTCGGAAAATAGCCTCGATTCAGTTTCAAACTGAGCTTCTTTCCATTCCCTGTTCAACAAATTTTCAATAGTCAGTCCGAATTCAAATCGGCCAAAGCGATAGTTCATGCTTATGTCTAATAAAAAATAACCATCAGCGATCAGTGACTTGTCTTCGTTGGCAGATCGGTCACCCAAAAGGCGGTAACTCAGACTGCCACTGAATCTTTTTTGTGTATCGTAAATCAGGCTTCCAATGCTCGTGAAAGTGGGTGCTAAAGGAATGTATTGCTGTCCTTCCGCTTCTTCAACCGCTTTTGGGTCTGTGTAGTTAACATCTGCACTGGCATAGAGAGTTGGTGTCAGCTGATAGCGTAAACCCAGTTCCAGTCCTTGTCTGGTGGTTTTCCCACCAGCTTCCACTATGCCCTCGTCACCTACATAGACAAATTCTTGATCGAGGTTCAACCTCCAGAAGGCCAGGTTCACTAATAGTTTCTCACTTGGCTTCCATATGGAACCAATGTCTAGTCCATAAGCCTTGGGTAAAATCTGCTCACCTGATCTTGCCACTACAACCCGTGAGTCGTTGGAATGAAAACCAATTCCGGATTTTAGAAATAGGTTGAGGTTAGGCTTTACCGCGTAACTCAATTTCAATTTAGGACTGAAAACCCCTTGGCTTACGCGAGGCTGTGACGGAGCTAGCTTATCCATGTACTGAAATCTAAACCAATCATACCTCAGGCCAGCGGTAAGTTCCAGCTTAGAATTTAGGCTTACTTGCTCTTTCGCAAACAAGTAGATGTTACTCTCTCGGATGTCTCCAAATGCGAGGTCTTCTAGGATTGTGTTCTTCTGAAACGTTCTAGACAGTCGGTTGTCATTGATAAGGTCGTGCCTAAAGCCGATCCCTATCTCTGTGGAGGCATCAAGACCAAGCACTGACCAGTTGTTCCAATAACTGTGTTTGCTACCAAACATGGTTCTGCTTTCGGACTGTGTAATCTGGTCTCCGAAAACTGGGTCATTCAGAAAGAAAGTGAAGTTGGAAACCAGATTAAAGTCGTACTTCGATAGGAAGAATTGATTTTCAATAAATGAGCCATCGTTGAACTCAGAGATTAACTGAGCATTGAAGTTATATCGACTCGTTTGACCACCTTCGGTATCATCGATGGCGCCAAATCTTGTGATCTCTCCACTGTCGATAGCTCTCTGTGGTATTTGTCCTGAGGCACTCCATCTACTTCTAAAGGCCGAAGCAGAGATTTCCAAAGTGCTTCGGTCATCAAGGCGCTGATTATATTTCAGCAGTGCATTGAATCGGTTGAAATTTTGAGGGCTTTCAAAGTAACCATCACTGATCGCATATTCTGTTGCCAAATAGAGACTTGGATCGTACTTCCTATTTGATGGAGATAATAAGTTGAATAGACCAACACCACGGAAAGTATTGAACTGACCGCCTTCAACTTTGATCAGACTTTCATTGAGACGTTTTTTGGTAGAGAAGCTCGCAAAGCCGGCTGTATTTAAATTTCCTTTATCCGCATAGTAAGGCCCCTTATCAAAGTCGACTTTTTCGATGGTCTCGGGTATCACAAAGTGTAAGTCCGAATAACCTTGGCCATGTGCGTGAGAAACCATGTTTACAGGCATTCCATCTACCGTTAGGGCTATGTCAGTACCGTGATCAATATCGAACCCTCTTAAGAAGATCTGTTCTGCTTTACCACCACCCGCATGTTGGGCAATGAATAAACCAGGGACAATTTGAAGTACATCTTGTGAGGACTTAATAGGTCTTAAACTCACATCAATCGCGGAAATCTGGCTTTGGTTTTCTGCCAGACCAAGCCTCACCTCTACATCTTTCAGAGATAGATTAACTGGTGATAATGCCACATCAATTTCCGTTTTCTGTTGGTCATTGATGATGATTTCTTTCGTGTACTTTTCGAAACCGATGAAGCTTACCTGCAATTGGTACTTGCCACTATCGATGTTTTCTAGGTAGAACTTTCCCAACTTGTTGGTGGCACTGCCCTGAGATGCCTCTACTAGCAATACATTGGCTCCCATCAGTGGCTCTCCCGTTTCATCGACTATAGTTCCGGTGACTTGGCCACTTTGGGCAATTGCCTGAAAGCCAAGAAAAAGGAGCCCAAGAGTAAAGACAACATTTCTCATTTTCTTCAACTTTTGAGATTCTCCTTGATGTGCTTGGTGGTCAGAGGTCCCAATTCATAGGCACTTTCTAATGCCTCTTTTAGGTACTTGTCACCTTTACCATCCTGTCCATTCATTTTGTAAATCACGCCCAGGTGATATAGTACCTCAGGTTCTGATGACTGACCTTCTACAAAGAGACTTGCCACTTTCAGCGCTTTCTCCATGTCACCATTTTGTAGGTAAGCCCATGCGAGCAAATCATACATTTGCGGAGTTGGTCGCTTCTCTTGTTCTCTTTCCGCATCTTCAATCGCCTGAGCCTTCATGCTCAAGTCTTCGGCCGCTAGTAAGATGAGATACTTGTTGTGCATGCCCATATATTTTGGAGAGGAGGCCTGCTCAAAAAAGGCTTGCTTTAGTTGCAGGCTCTCACTCCCCAAGCCTTCATAGTCGGCAATTTCTGCTAGCATAAGCTTCACTTGCGGATCGTTACCTAACTTTTCAATATGGCGGAGGATGCGCTTGGCTTCGCTGATGTTTTTATCGTGGGCAAAGTTGATCCAGGCCATGCCTTTCCATGAATGCCAGTGTTGTGGATCTGCCTCGAGAACTTTCAAATAGGCCTGATAAGAGTCTTCAATTCGGCCGGCATGCCCGTACATATCTCCGAGATTAGAAACACTCCAGCCCATAGTCGACTTGTCAAACTTTACCCGGTCATAGGCTTGTTCCATCAAGGCAATCGCCAGGTCCAGGTCACCTTGGTGATCTGCGAATTTTGAAGCTCTGGTGAGGTAGTCGAATGAGTTTTTACTCTTCTGGATATTCAAAATACCCTCGGCTGATTCAAACTCGCCCAATTCCATTAAGGCATCAAAGAGTATGTAATATGAAGCCGCCTTGTCTTCACCTTCGGCTAGTGCCTTGAGTGCATAGGACTTTGCCTGCTCAAATTCATGTTTGGTTACCGCATTGGCACTAAGCGATCGGAATGTAGCCGCCTTATTAAATGGGTTAAGGGCTAGTGATGCTAAGAATAGACTATCGGAAGTGTGAATGTCATCTATGAAGCCATCTGCTCTGAACCGCTTACTATAGAGGCCAGCAAGCTGTGAGTAGTTCATATAATTTTTTGGTGAGTTAAGGAGTCTTTCCTGCCAAAACTCAATATCTTCATTAAGGTCGCTGCTGGCCGTTTCTGTAGGTATCAGCAGGTTATTGTAATCAGATTTTTGCGCTACGGTCTTCGGTTGCTGTTGACAAGAAACCATGACCAAGCATGTGAATATGAGTATGAGAATTGATTTCATGATTGAGAGTTTTTTAGCGGCTCAGCACTTCCTTTGACGGAAGGCCGAGCCACATATGATTGAATGAAAATTAGGTGCTACCAAGGGCTCGCCAGATAGGGGAAAGTGCTTAAGAAAGCCTTGTCATTACCATCTACATGGTCATCCGTCAGGCCGGGATTAGCGGTTCCATCAGGGCCACCAAAAATCAGTAATAGCTCAGTAGAGATTACGTCATCAGAAAGCGTTCTTCCCGTTAAGACATTGACTCCGTCAAAGAAAGTCGTGGTACCTGTCAGAGATACTGTCAATACATCCGTTGCTAAGACACCAGAGAAAGTGGCGGCATCCAATCCTAAAGCATTGGTTGTATAACCAGCGTTCAGTGCCAATAGTCTGTCCTGAATTTCCTGTCCGAAAGCAGCGCCCATCTGAGATGGGATGGTTACGTTAAAGACATCTTTTCGGGCACCCTGAACAAATACAGTATTGACTGCAGGGCGTCCCATTTGATCTTCTTGTGCGTAAACCGCATTTTGATCAGGTGTATTGTCATCGTCATTGTCACATGAAGTGAAACCAATGGTAAGCGCTCCAATAAATAGGAGGGCAGCGAGTTTGTTTACTTTTATGAATTTCATTTTGATTCTTTTTGAAGTGAAGATTATTGCTTGCGTTTAGTTTCTATCCAAGTGTTAATAGAGTCGCCAGTGCCTACCATAGATTTTGGTACTTCCACCACAACGGCTAAGACATTGGTTCCCTCAAAGGCATCCGTTCCCGGATCGTTAAATGATGTTGCACTTCCTCCTAGAATGGCACCGAACTGAGTAAGGTCAAAGAAGAATGGATCATCTCTCGGGCCTGCGAAAACGCTGACACCGTTGCTTGATCCAACAATGGCATTGCTACCATAAGGCGTAATGCCTGCCTGTGCTAGTGGTGCATTGGTATCTATCGAACTGTTAAGTCCTGTAGTCATAGGAGCATAGGGGCCATAAGCATAAACTTGCCCGTCCTGAAAAATGCACTGAATCACTAGGTCTTCGATGGCGTCTCCATCATTGTCGATATTGAACTCAATCATCACGTTTTCATCAAACTGAGCATTGGTAGTAGCACTAGGGCTAAGTAGTCCTTTCACCGTAGCGGCAAAAACCAGGTTATTGGAATTTTGCGGACTTTGATAGGCAAAGAGGTCAGCAATGTCAGACCCGGTGTCTTGTACCCCGAGGGCTTCATTGTGGTCGGCAGCAATCAAGTAGATGCTGGTGGCAATGGCCAAAAGGGCCGTCAGAAATGTTATTTTTCGTTTCATTGTATTTGATTTTTGGGTATAGTTTTTCTGTTCGCGAATTGTATCGCGTTAATTTTCAATGGGTTAAATAATTTGTATTTAAAAAGTGGGCAGGTTAGCCTGGCATCACCACTGTGTCGATCACATGGATGACACCGTTAGACTGGTAGACATCATATAGAGAGATATTCGAGATGTTTCCTTTCTCATCTTTCAGTGTGATGTTCATTGTTCCATTCATCATGGCGACTAGCTTGCCACCGCTGACCGTTTTGAGTTCGGCTTTTCCTTTACCTTTTTTGATTGCCTTCATCAACATCTTTGTATCCATTTTTCCTGCTACCACATGGTAAGTAAGGATAGAAGCTAGCATCTGTTTGTTTTCAGGCTTGATCAACGTCTCTACTGTTCCTGCCGGTAATTTGTCAAAGGCAGCATTAGTAGGAGCAAAGACAGTGAAGGGGCCATCCCCTTGTAACGTTTCAACAAGACCAGCTGCTTTTACAGCGGCAACCAATGTGGTGTGGTCCTTAGATTGAACAGCGTTTTCAATAATGTTTTTTTTAGGGTACATCGTTTCCCCGCCCACCATCACAGTTCCCTGTGCGCGAGCCGACTGAAGACCTATTACCATTAAGGCGATCAGTGCGAGTTGTGTGACTTTTGTTTTCATATGTCTGAATTTTGATTTCAGGCATACATACGGGACTGGTTTGCAGGTTGGATTTAGTAGGTTCAATTTTTTTCTCAATCTTTGCTAAATGAGCGAAAAACAAGTGAACTCACTGTTTTGGATGGGACTGTTTTTAACAGCGGTAGGGGTAATGGCTTTGTATGTCTTAGACATGGACCTCTCAGAGATGGATATCTATTACACCAAAATTATCCTTTATCTATCCGGATTAAGCACCATCTATTTTGGATGGAAAAAGATTGAACATAAGTTTCCAGACAAAAGGAAATAAGCGATATGGAAATAGATATTTCAACCCCGGCTCTACTTTTTCCTGCGATTACGCTGTTATTATTAGCATTCACCAATCGTTTTGTGGCACTGGCTACCCTGGCTAGGGGGCTAAGACAACGGTATAAAGATATGCCAGATATGCCCGAGACAGTTTTAGGGCAAATCAAGAACCTGAAAACAAGACTCTTATTGATCCGCAATATGCAGGCCCTCGGTATTGGTAGTTTTTTCTGTTGTGTACTGAGTATGGTGTTGATGTATTTATCCAGACAAGTAGTAGCCGACTATATTTTCGGCCTGAGCCTGTTTTTGCTCCTAGGTTCTCTCACTTTGTCCTTTATTGAGACCCAAATTTCTACTCGTGCGCTTAATTTGGAGCTAAGCGATCTAGAATCTAGTTCTTCCGAAAAGTAATATTTCCCTTCTTTTTTTATCGCTGGGCATCATTTTCAGGATGAATGCCTGATTGGCATATTCGCCCCTAAGATTTTTTGTTTTCTAAGTGTTAAAATTTTACCAAAAAACTTGTCTAGACAAGTTTTTTGACCTACATTTCGACCTGATTTACCACCAAAAATGGAATTCGGTAAGGCTCTCTTTCATCTCAACAATAATCTCGGCTATAATCTATATCGCGCATACCTGTTATTTCACAGGGAGCTGATTAGAGGGCTAAAGAGCTATGGAGTTACTCCAGAGCAATGGCAGGTCTTGATTATTCTGTGGAACCATGGAAGTGTCACACCAACTCAAATCAGTGGGGTGACACTTCAGGATTTACCTTCTATCTCGCGAATGATCGTGAGAATGGAAAAGAATGGATGGATAGAAAGGGTTGTGAATGAGGAAGACGGTAGATCCTTTCATGTGGTGCTCACAGAGAAAGGAAGGAAGAGCAAGAATGAAATGATCATTAAGTTGGATAATCATTTTGCGGGCTACTTACAAGAAGTGCCGCGTGGTTTACATGATGAAATACGAGATGAGCTCCAACGTTTGAGGAGCCACTTAGGAGATTACACACCCATAAAGTGACAGACGGTCCGGTCATTTTAGATGTTTGACATCTGATCTTCAATTGTTTAGGTTAAATGGAGATTACCGGTGCGGTTGACATATGGTCTACCGCATCGGGGATGACTTTCTCACCAATAGTCTTCGTTTATTCCCACTTCAGACTAACTTGCATACTCATGCATTTTTCCTAATTCTTCACTAGTCTGATGCGTACGCTAAAGCACTTTTCACTTACACTTATTATTGCTTTTACACTTTGTAGCTGTGGTTCCAATACGGAGAAATCTGTTGAGGAAGACGGGCAAGGAATGGAGGCAATGGCCATGACCTTATATGGTGCTAAGGACTTTTATTCCTGGACCGAAGATCGCGTGCCTATGGTAAGTGCCCACCGTGGAGGGCCTTATCCTGGTTATCCGGAAAACTCACTTCGAACCTTTGATTATGTGCTCAGCTTTACGCCAGCGGTCATAGAATGTGATATTGCCATGACGGCTGACTCTGTTTTAGTAATGATGCATGACAATACACTTGACCGAACAACTAATGGTACGGGTAAGGTTGGAGACATACGTTGGGAAGACCTTAAATCTTTACGATTAGAGGACAATGAGGGGAATATTACCGAGGACGGTATCCCGACTTTGGAGGAAGTACTGCTTTGGGCAGATGGGAAAGCTCTTTTAACCCTTGATGTCAAACGGGGAGTGCCCTTAAAGATGGTAACAGACCTCGTTGAGGCTACGCACACAGAAAACTATGCAGCCATTATTACTTACAATGCTAATGCGGCCAAGGCTGTTTATGAACTGAACCCTGATCTAATGATTTCTGTCGGAATTGGTAATATGAGTGCTTATGAGGCCCATAGGAACATTGGGATCCCAGATGAAAATATGATTGCCTTCACCGGGGTTTCGGAACCTGAGCCATCCTTGTATAAGTTTCTGCATGACAAGGGTATTTATGCTATTTTAGGTGTTCTGGGCAATCTGGACAAAATGGCAATAGCGAAAGGAGATAGTATCTATGCTGGTTTTGTCAATCGTGGTGCTGATATATTGGCCACGGACCGACCTATAGAAGCAGCGAGAGTGTTGGAAAAGCTGAAGCCTAGTACTAGTTCAAAGTTTAAATATTTTAGAGAGTGATTGATTTAAGAAGCGATACGTTAACCAAGCCAACTCCGGGTATGCTAGAGGCCATGATGACTGCGGAAGTTGGTGATGACATGTTTGGTGAAGACCCAACAGTAGCGGCTCTTGAACAGAGAGCGGCACGAATGTTTGGTATGGATGCAGCGCTTTATTGTGCTTCTGGTACTATGACCAACCAAATCGGTATTCGACTCCATACCACGTTGCAGGACGAAGTAATTTGCCATAAGCACTCACATATTTATTTGTATGAGAGTGGTGGACTTATGTCCAATTCAGGAGTTTCTGTTCGCTTGCTGGAAGGAGAGAGGGGATTGATTACTGCAGATGATGTTAAGGCGGCTATTCAGCCAGACGATATCCATGCTCCCGTTTCAAAGGTGGTCTCCTTAGAAAATACAATGAATAAGGGTGGGGGAAGTTGCTATGATCTCGAAGAGATATGGGCAATTCGCGAGACTTGTCATGAACATAATCTGTCCCTGCATTTAGATGGTGCAAGACTTTTTAATGCCTTGGTAGCGACTGGTCAAAAGGCCAAAGCTTACGGTGAGGTATTCGATACCATATCGATTTGTCTGTCTAAAGGATTGGGTGCCCCAGTGGGTTCTCTATTGCTGGGTGGCCATGATGATATTAAGCGTGCCAAGCGCATCCGCAAAGTAATGGGAGGGGCTTGGAGACAGGCTGGTTATATCGCAGCGGCAGGACTGTATGCTTTGGATCACCATGTGAAGAGACTTTCGGAAGATCATAAAAAGGCTAAAGAGATTGGAAAGACACTTGAGGCCCTAGACTATGTAGAAGAGGTTTATCCCTGCGAGACGAACATCCTGATTTTTAAGCTTACTGATAAATACGATAACCAAACCTTCATTAAGAAGCTAGCCGATCATAAGGTACACGCTTTCGGTTTTGGTCCACAACTGATTCGTTTTGTTACCCATCTCGACTTCACAGATGACCATATGAATCAGTTAATCAAAGTTCTAAAAAGCCTCTAACATGAAGCAGTTTTTGCTGGCACTCGTCAGCTTATTCATATTCGCGAGTTGCCAACCCTCTAAAGAAGAAACGGTGAAGAAGTCTGACGATGTCGAAATTCTTTTCATTGGAACCTATACCCAGAAAGAAGGGCATGTGGATGGCAAAGGTGAGGGTGTTTATGTCTATGAAATGAATAAGAAAACAGGTGCTTTGAAGTACCTGGCTACCTCTGATGCAGTGATCAGCCCATCCTATTTGGCGGTGCATGAGAATGGTAAATGGGTTTATGCGGTCAATGAATTTAATGGTGGTGCAGATGAGTTTGCCGGGGTCACTGCATTTGAATACAACCCTGAAGACCATAGCTTAAACTATTTGAATGAGGTCAGCAGTATAGGCCAATACCCTTGTTACGTCAGTATTGACAATACTGGGAAATTTGTAATGGCAGCAAACTACGTTGGAGGAAGTGTCGTGCTATTTCCGATCAATGAAGATGGAATGCTAGAAGATTATACCTCTTATAAGAAGCACTCTGGTAGTTCAACCCATCCCCGACAAGACGCACCTCATGCACATCAGATCATCCAACACCCTACTCAGGATTGGGTGATTGCCGTTGACTTGGGTGCTGACAGGACCTATGAATATGAACTTGACACCCTTTCGCAAACGCTAAACTATGTGGGCGACTACCCTAACTCACCAAGAATGTCTGGCCCTAGGCACTTGGCTTTTCATCCAAGTTTAGATGTTGCTTATATGCTGAATGAATTGATTGGCACGGTAGAAGTGAATTTGACGGCTGACTCCATTCGGATGAGACGAACGACTCAGATGATCTCGACTCAGGAGGAAGGTGATACGAGAGATCCGGCCAGTGCGGCCATTAAAGTACACCCGAGTGGAAAGTTTCTCTATGCCTCTAATAGAGGAGAGTTGAATGAAATTGTAGTCTTCTCAATTGATGAAAAGGGTGGTTTGACACCGGTAGGCAGACAATCGACTTTGGGTTTAACACCCAGAGATTTTGAGATCGATCCATCCGGTAGATTTCTCTTGGTCGCCAATCAAGATTCAGGCACCATCGTCACCTTTGCGATTGATCAAGAGACCGGAATGCTGTCCGAAACGGGGTATGTTGCCGAGGTGCCAACTCCTGTTTGCTTGAAATTCCTAAAGTAATCTAGAGTCGATTCATTCCCCTCCTTGAAAGGAGGGGTTAGGGGTGGTCATTTCAACTTCACCAACTTCCCAGTCTTGACGCTCTTCATTGCGGCTTCCAGGATTTCCATCACTACCATATTGTTTTCCAGAGCTGACAGATCAGTTGGCAATGGCTTGATTTGGCCACGAACTACCGCGGCTAACAGACTGAAGGGGTCGTCCATCGGCTTTTCTTTCTTCAAGTTGGTGAGTGTGACTTCTTCGTGATCATCACCCAATTGATACCTAAGGGTTGACCCATTGTCTGCAATTACTTGGCCTTTGACACCATATACCTCCATATCCTTTCGGCTGACAGGCCAATTCCATGAGGCCTGAATAATGACTTGTGTCTTTGGATACTTCAATACTATAGTCGCCTCGTCATCGACATTAGGATATAGGTCTGGTTTATTGGTTTGGGCCATGGCAAAAACGGATTCAGGTCTTTCGCCCTTCATGAGCCAGGTGGCTAGGTTGGCCCCATAACATCCGAAATCTGTGAGTGCTCCTGCACCATTCTGTTTAGGGTCGGTCAGCCACTCCAGAAATTCTTCATTAACACCAATCTCTTTCGGCCCAGGATGCCCGTCATGAACAACAATCTTTCTAATGTCACCGATCTGCTTGGTTTCGTGTACCATTTCATAGGCTTTGAAATTGCTTCCGTACCACGTGGTTTCATAGTTAGTGAGCAAATGGATATTATGCTTTCGAGCCAGTGCCTGCATTTTCTTGGCATGGTCAAGACTCACGGCCAATGGTTTTTCTACCATTACATGAATTCCCTTTGGGGCAAAGAATTCAACCACCGAAAGGTGATCGTAGATTGTACCAAAAGCGGTTACAGCCTCCGGAGACTGGTTTTTCATTAGGTCCTCCATGGAGTCATAGACAATGTCCATCGAGTAACCATGCTGTTTGGTATAGCGCTGTGCTAAGTCTTTGTTCGTCTCAATAATCCCAACGATTTCAATATCGCCCCTGTCCTCACGACCCAGTATCCAATGCACATGTGTGTGAGTTAAGCCAATGACGGCCACTTGAAGTGGTTGTTGCTTTTCCTGACCTTGCATTTGTCCAAAAGAAAGTAGTGTGAGAAGGAGGGAGAGCAGTTTCTTCATGATCGGTCTATACGCCTTTTAGATATCTGCGAATTAAACCATGATGGTGCTCGGCATGGTAAATAGTAAAGTACATCATTTCTCTCACCGTCAACTTACCCATGAGTGGATGCGGAAAGACATATTTATCCATGTCGGACCCTGACCAACCATCGAGCCGTTTGATCATTGTCTGAATGGCATCTTTTAGGTTGTTCACATTCTTTTTGGCGTTGACAAATTTCACTTTGCCAGGGCTATAGGCCGATGGCGCTGGACCATTAAAATCTGACAGCTTGTTCTGATACTTCTCGACAAGTTCTCGATACTCCAAGCTGGGTCTGTTTGCCTTACCAAACTTGTAGCCAATCATCATTTTTGGTACTGTCAGCCCCGTGGTGACTGCCCTAACGCTTTTGCTCAGGTGTTCTGCCTGCTGTCCGGCATTCCACTTACCTTCGGGTGCATATTCGTACTCGTCTTGTGAAAGGTCTAGAAGAAAATCAGTCAATCGACCATACACCTCTTCTAACTTCCCTATGATTTCCGCCCTGTTCATAGCCGAAAATTAAAGTTTAAGGAAAAGCTTCCCAAGGAATTAAATGGATTAATATGACCGGATTTGTCGAAGTGGAATGTCGGACCTAATTATTCGATCAGGGTGTCGTGAAAACCTGCCCTTTTCCACACCCCTTCTTCAAAAACCCAATAGTGTGAAACCCTCAGTTTACGATCGAATGCCTCGCTATAGTGATTGCCTTTGGTATGGACGACTCCTGTGACAAAAGCGGAATTGGAATGGAGTTGGACTTCTATTTCGGTCATCTCATAGTTTTCGACCATAAGCACCCCATTGGTTAAATCCTTCTTTCGAGTTTTTAGATAATTGAACCATGCCTCTTTACCGAAAGCTTTGCTAGAACTGTTGGTATGCCGATAGTCATCAGTGGTATGTTTATCGAGATAGTCTAAGTCTCCTTCGGCAAATGCGGTGTTGAAATATTCAAGCGTGGTCATAAGATCTTTCTCAGAACCCAGGACTGCAGGCTTCTGTTGACAGCTCAATGAGCAGATTATTAGTAGACCAAAAAGTGAAAAAGTTCTCATTTATTAGAAGCTCATTAGCTCTCTAAATTTAATACTTTGTCTTCGTGAAACTTCAATTTCCTCACCATCCTTTAGGTACACTTTTAGCGTACCGCTAAACCATGGCTCAATTCTTTCGATGTATTTAAGGTTAATGATTTGTTGCCTGTTCGCCCTAAAGAACACTTCCGGATCGAGCCGACCTTCCATATAGTTGAGCGACCTGGGGATCATTGGCTTTTGATCTTTGAAGTAAATGCGCGTATAACTCCCCAGAATTTCGAGCACTCGAATCTCTGCCAGACTCACAAACCAGCAGGCTTCACCATCTTTTACAAAGACCTGATTATTCAGTCCCAGCTGCTGGTTTTTTACCTCTTGCTCGGAGCGCAACTTGATGGTCTCTCTGGCTTTTTCGAGTGCTAATGACAACCGATCTTCTTTGACAGGTTTTTGAAGGTAGTCAAGTGCATTATGATCGAAGGCCTTCATGGCGTATTGGTCGAAGGCAGTGATAAAGATAATTTCCGGGACGTCTTCCAGTTGTGCTAAAAGCTCGAAGCCATCTTTGTCAGGCATTTGGATGTCAAGGAAAACCAGTGCTGGCTTCAATTCTTCAATAAGTTCTTTTGCCTGTTCGGCATTTTCTGCCTCACCCACAACTTGCACGTAGTCAAATGCCTTAAGTAGGTGCTTTAACTCTTGCCTAGCAAGGTGGGAATCGTCTACAATAATGGATCTCATTGAATAGGGATATTAAGGGTTGCCGTGACAGTATCTTTGGAAGAGTTTTCGAGGTTGAATTGAGCAAAAGGACCAAAAAGTATCTTCATACGCTCTACCAGATTTTTGATGCCAATTCCCTCACGCCCTTGTTTCTGCCCTAATTGACCTGTGTTGGTGACTTTAATTACCAAGGAATCCGATTCTCTGGTCGATTCTATTCTAATGAAACCTCCATTTTTTTGAATAGAGAGTCCATGTTTGATGCCATTTTCTACCAGTAACTGTATGGCCATTGGTGGAATGCTCAGGTCTCGAGTATCGTCATCGATCTTCAGGACATAAGCCAGACGATCGTTGAACTGGATAGATTCCAGTTGTAGATAATCCTGAACAATGTCCATTTCTTGAGAAAGGGTTACTTTTTCCGATGCGTTGAACTGAATAGAATAGCGCAAGAGTTCGGAAATATGGGTGACCATTTGACGGGCCCTTTCCTGATCTGAAAGGATCAGAGATCGAATATTATTCAGGGCATTGAATAGAAAGTGAGGGTTGATCTGATTTTTTAGAATCATTAGCTCAGCCTCCTGTAAGTCTGTTTTCAAGGCCAACTTCTCCATTTCGCTCTTGCGACTTTTCTCAGTGTTTTTGATAAAGAAGTAAATGGTTGACCAGAGTATGAGTACTACATAAACACTGACGACATATCCTCCAAAGGCTAGCCAACTGAAGGGGGCTAGGTCCTTCATCTGAAGTATAAGGTAGATGATAATATGAATGGCCCCTTGAGCTGCAATGGCTACAACTAGGGCACCCAAAAGCACTCTAAGAGTTAGTTGAATGATCTTCAAATTGATCCACTTCTGCTTTTGGATATAGAGACGAAACAGGTGCGAGAAGAGCACGAGGTTGACAAAAATGATAAGCTGAAGCAGAAGGGCAGATTGGGTAAGGGCAGCAATGCCTCCAAAAACTGCAATCATAGAAGTGGAGAAGGCTATATACAAAAGCCACCCTCCGATTTGACAAAGCCAGTAAACTAGATTCTTATTCATATCAAGAGAGAATGGTGGATAATTTAACATTTATCATCCACCATTCATGAATTGTTAATTAGAGGAATTTTTTCAACCAGCCGTAGAAGAACGCTGGATCATCCCACATAATAAAGTGGTTGCCGATATCCGTCATATCTACTGTGACATTCGCCAATTTCTCATATTGACCTGTATACTGTGCTAAAGTGCTCTCTCTTGTGCTGCCGTAGGCTTGGTAGGCCACCCAGGCGCCCAGTACCAGTGTAGGGACTTTAATTTTGTCGAGGTCATCACGGATATCAGTCGTATACATCTCATACATTGACTGCGCTATGGTATGCGTATCGCTATCAGCTCCCCAGCCAGCCGCAATCTCGATTTTGTCCTTATCAATGATCATACTCTGAAGCATCTGCTTCTGGAAGGTCACCTTGTCTGCTCTGGGTTGATTTACACTGGACCGAATCATGTTTTTCATTTGATCTGCCATTTGTTTGACCTGCTCAGGGGTCTCAGCTTGTGGCATTTGAATTTTGGTGAGGTAGGGCAAAGAATCAACAATAACAAGTTTAGAAGGAAGATCAGGTCTCTTGATCGCTATGTTCAATGCCATAAAACCACCTAGACTGTGACCGATGATTATTGGCTTTTCGATGTTGTTTTCATCGATGTAGTTCAAGACCATGGCTTCCACTTGCTTAAAAAAACCAGCTTCTAAGTCTTCCAGAGGCGCATTGCCCGCAAAGCCCGGTAGCGTCATTACATGGTACTGATATCCATTCCCCATTGCTTCAATGGTATCGTCCCACACAGCGCCATCACATGTAAGGCCAGGAATCATAATCACGGGTTGACCTTTCCCTATAACTCTTGTTTTAATACCTGGTGCAACTGCGCCATATGACAGATGATTACCTATGGCTAGGGCCACACTAATAAGCGTGACAATGCTGAGTTTTAGAATTCGTTGTTTCATGATATTTTGATTTTTTGTTCACTCAAACTTACGCTGACCTACCTGTAGGATGCACAGATTTTAAGGGAGCGGAAGAAATTCCTCGGGAGTGGCAATTGGTCTAAAACTCCTTTTATCGGCTGTATAGATAGTTTTTTGTCACGAAAGCCCAGTTTTGGAAGCATATCAACATCATTACCTAAACAAATATTTACTTAATAGTTTTATTACCTAAACAAATGTTTTGTATACTTGCGTTTAGGAAATAATAATTCGTAGGTATGAACCAGACATTAGGAGCCCTAGAAGAATTGATTCTCTTGCTTGTACTAAGAGAAAGAGAGTCTTATGGTGCAGAGCTAGTCAAACTGTATGCTGAGCATACAAACAAATCTATCACGCTTCCGGCAGTGGTGATGGTTTTGAAGAGGCTTGAGAAAAAGAAGATGTTGAAATCTTATACAGGAGACCCATCTGCTCAAAGAGGAGGTAGAAGAAAGGTGATGTATGAGGCCACAGAACTTGGTTACTATAGTGCCGAAGAAGCGGTAAAAACCAAAACTCAGATTTGGGATATGGTACCGAAAATGTCTTAGTGGAAAACAATAAGCCCATAGCACCTCCAAAGTTTGCCGAATGGTTAGTAAAGCTGTTCTGTCGTAAGGACTATGCCGAAGAGGTATTGGGCGATGTACATGAGGTCTACTGCTGGAGAATAGAAGAGAAGGGTAAAACGGTCGCTAACCTTCGATATTTTTTAGATGCTTTTTCAGCCATTAGGCTACTCAAAATAGAAAACAAAACAACGGTCAAACTTAATTTTTTAGCAATGATTTCTTTAAAGGTCACACTGCGTACGTTTATGTGCAACAAATCTCAAACGGTCACAAATCTCTTCGGCTTAGCCTGTGGGTTTATGGTCTTTCTCGCCATTTTTCAATACGTCTCTTTTGAGAAGAATTATGATGCTTTTATTCCTGATAATGAGAATCTGTTTCGTGTCAACAGCACACTAAAGCGTGATTCGCTGTTGGTCTTTGAAACAGCTGAGGCTGTCCCGGCCATAGGTCGTAATGCCTATGAACTTCTTCCACAAGTGGCGGATTACTTTAAGCTTTTTAATTCGGGCAGTGAGAACAATTGCGTTATCAGCCTTGACGAGCAAGGAAGAAACTCATTCAATGAATCTGGAATAATGCACGCCACAGCTCATGCCCCAAGTCTGCTTGGACTTAGAATGATTGAAGGCGATGCTGAATTTGTTTTAGATGAGCCTTTTGAGGTCATAATTTCTAAATCACTTCAACTGAAGTACTTCCAAGGAGCATCGGCAGTTGGCAAAACCATCACTTTTGATGATGACGATGAGAATCATGAAGTACTCACTGTCAGCGGTGTGTTTGAAGATTTCCCTGGTGATTCTCATCTGGCTTTTGATATGCTCGTTTCGTTTAAAACACTTTATACTCGAGAGACCAAGAGAGGTGAAACTGCTAAGTATCGCTACGATGAAGACTGGGAGGGCGCACATGATTTTTTGACCTACTTAAAGTTATCTCCTGGTACTCCACATGAACCTATTGCCACGGTGCTTGAAGAAAATATGAATGCGCCAATCACTTATCCTGGTTATGCTTATCAGTTGAATTTAAAGCCAGTAAAGGCAATCCATACTTCGGCAGCTGTACGGGAAGAAGTAAAGACTGTCGCTGATGTGCAAAAACTGAATACACTTCTGATACTGGGCGTCTTCGTACTTGTTTTGGCTTGGGTCAATTTCATCAACCTTACCACCGCCACTGCTCTTGGGAGAGCAAAGGAAACAGGCATGAGGAAGGTGCTTGGTGGTACAAGGAAGCAACTGATTTGGCAGTTTCTATTCGAATCTGTTTTGACAGGCTTCATTGCCTTTGCTGTTGGCATCCTCTTTTTCAGTTTGAGCTTTAACTATTTCAATGAATTTCTGCCAGTAACAGAAAAGTGGTACCTCTTCAATGAGTTCCACACTACTCTTTTAATCCTTGGAATCGTATTCGTTTGTGGCTTGGTCGCGGGTATCTATCCAGCCTTCGTTCTATCTGGATTCAAACCTGTGACTGTTTTGAAAGGAGTTTTCAAGAATTCGGGCAATGGACTCTTGGTTAGGAAGGTGCTAGTGGTACTACAGGCAGGTATATCTATTTTTCTAATAACAGGCCTGTTGGCCATTGTCAAGCAAGTCGATTACATGTTGAATAATGACTTGGGTATGGAGCCAGAACAAGTCTTGGTCATCGCTAAGCCTGGTAACCTTAATAAGATCACCGATGAAGACAGGGATCACAAGAGCTTATTCAAGTCGCTTTTGTCCTCCAAATCTTTCGTGAAGGACTACGCAGTTACAGATGCTCTACCAGGTAGCGTTTTGAGGAAGGGGAAGGACATTAACCTGACCGAAGTCGAAGACAATGAGGTCAAATCGAGAGCCATTTTTGTTGAGTACGACTACTTTAAGCTTTTGGATATTCCGTTTGTTGCTGGCAGAGATTTTAGGAATACTGTCGTGGATGAAAAGTCCGTAGTTCTTAATGAATCCGCGGTCAAGGCATTGGGTTTTAGTGATCCGCAAGAAGTAGTAGATCAAAGACTGTATGAAGGAGATGAATGGGTAAATATTATTGGAGTTATTTCCGATTACCATCATACCAGTTTAAAGAATCAGGTTGTCCCAATGATTATCGGCACGCGAAGCTGGGGCTTAGACTATCATTTGATAAAAATCGATGGGGGATCAATTGAGAAGAGCTTAGCCGAAGTGGAAGAAGCTTTTAATACTGTCTTTCCTGGAAACCCTTTTGACTATTACTTTCTAGACGAGCATTTTGAACAGAATTATGCGGAAGAGCAGCAATTTGGTAGATCATTTGGCTTTTTTGCCTTAATCGCAATTTTGATCGCCAGTATTGGTCTTTACAGCCTATCATCTTTCATAACCATTTCTAGAAGTAAGGAGATAGGCATTAGAAAAGTGCTTGGTGCAAGATCATCTAGTATTGTCAATCACTTAAACAAAGACTTCCTCATTCTCATCCTATTGGCAGCATTTGTGGCAACACCACTGTCGTTGTGGGCAGTTGAGGGTTGGTTAGATTCTTTTCCATACAGAATCGGACTCGGGCTAATGTTTTTTGTAGTACCAGGTTTGGTGATTCTTATGGTGAGTCTAACGAGTGTGAGCTTTAAGACAGTAGTAGCTTCTAGAGTGAATCCAATTAACCTGTTGCAGAGAGAGTAAAGTTTTTAATGTTGAATGATGAATTGTTGTTTATCATTCAGCATTTACCAATCAACATTCCTAATTTCATGGAATGAACTACGCTTCCAAACCGCTTGCCGAAAGAATAAGACCCCAGACCTTGGATGATCTTATCGGCCAAGAACATTTGGTAGGAAAGAATGGCGTGCTGAGAAGAGCGATCGAGTCGGGAAGTATCCCTTCCATGATCTTATGGGGCCCACCAGGTGTGGGTAAAACAACCATTGCCAATATTATTGCGAATGCTGTTAAAGCACCATTCTTTACACTGAGTGCCATTAGTTCAGGTGTTAAAGAGGTGAGAGAGGTGATCCAAAGGGCAAAGTTCCAGACGAATACCATTCTGTTTATTGATGAGATTCACCGTTTTACTAAGTCGCAACAAGATGCCCTCTTAGGAGCTGTCGAGAAAGGAGATATCACCCTCATTGGAGCCACGACAGAGAACCCATCATTCGAGGTAAATTCTGCATTACTCTCACGCTCTCAAGTATATACACTGAAGGCGCTTTCGAAAGAAGATTTAGAGCGTCTGGTTCAATTGGCACTAGAGAAAGATGAGATACTCAGTAAGAAGAAGGTAGAGTTAAAAGAAACACAAGCCTTGTTCAGCATTTCAGGAGGTGATGCACGAAAGCTTCTGAACCTATTAGACCTAGTGGTTGAAAATCTAGGAGGGGAAAAGATCAGTATCACGGATGACATAGTGTTGGAAATTGCGCAGCAAAGGGTGGCCATTTATGATAAGTCTGGCGATCAGCACTACGATATTATATCGGCTTTCATAAAGTCCATTAGAGGCAGCGACCCTAATGCTGCCGTTTACTATCTGGCTAGAATGATTGAAGGTGGTGAAGACATCAAGTTCATTGCTAGAAGGCTCGTCATTCTAGCTTCAGAAGATATTGGTAATGCCAACCCAACCGCTCTTGTTATAGCAACAAATGCTTTTCAGGCGGTGAATCTGATTGGTTATCCAGAAGGCCGAATAATCCTTTCGCAAGCGGTGACCTATTTAGCCTCTTCACCCAAGAGTAATGCTGCATATATGGCGATCAATCAGGCACAGAGTATTGTCAGAAAAACGGGAGACCTATCCGTGCCAATGCCCATCAGAAATGCACCGACTAAATTAATGAAGGAAGAGGGCTATGGTAAAGGCTACAAGTACTCTCATGATTTTCCAGGCAATTTTGTAGAGCAGGAATTTCTTCCTGATGAGATTAAGGGTACTAAGCTCTATGATCCGGGGAAGAATGCACGTGAAGAAGAAATGCGCAAACGCCTAAAAGCTATGTGGAAGGGGAAGTATGGATATTAAGCGCATTGAGTAGTGCGTATTGAGATTATCTCAGTGCTGTTTTTTTAAGTAAACTTTCATTGTTTCAGGGTCACCCTTTTGAGTCCAGATCATTTGGTCATCTTTGAATGAGATTTCCCATTTAACATCTTGCTTTCCGCCCTCAGCCATAATGCTAAGTGTAGGCGAATGGGAATGAATATGCCAAATGCCCATCTCTGTTCTCTGATTGTTCTCATCGAATTTTCGATATTCTCTATCCCATCGGAAGAAATAGGCTCCGGGTCTCATAGAATACTCTGACTTGACTACCCCGGTTTCAGGGTCTAAGCCTTCGGCTTTCTCTATACTCCATCTGCCAACTATCTTGTCCCATGGTGCCAAAGGCTTTTTAGTGGCTCTCTTTAAGGTGACTTGTACCGCCTGACCATCTTCAACCCGTTGCCAGGTCATACCATTGTTGTTGAGGCTAACTTTGAAAGCTCCATACTCATCAGCCTTACCCTGATTCGCTTGAAGTAGTTCTTTGGTATCTTGATCGTAGTTATAGCTTCCGGAAAAGTTTTGAAGCCAGCCATTTCCCGATGAGAGTGTTCCGTCTGGTAAGAACTTAAACCACTTGGCAGTAGGTGTCAAGGTCTCGTCACCAACGGTAACTTCGGTCACCTCCCAGAGACCTACCATAGGGGAAGGTTCCAGGCTATTATTGCCAGTTTTTTGGTTAGCAATGTCGGAATAACTCTGAGCGGAAACGGAGCCTAATGACAGGACCAAAACGAAACTCAATACAAAATTGAAGCACTTCATAGCATAAAACTAATCACCTAGTTCAACTAACCTAAATTAGCCACCAAAATTATTTATCTTCGACTCCCTTAATGAATAGCATTATGAAGAATATCACACTCGGTTTATTTGCCATCTTGGTTTTGGTCGGTTGTCAATCGCAAGAGACTACTGAAATTCCAGAAGTGAACATTGACACACTTACCATGGACAGGCATTTGTCAATCTTGGCTTCGGATGATTTTATGGGTAGAAAGCCTTTCACTGAAGGTGAAGAAAAGACCATCTACTATCTAGAGTCTGAGCTTAAAACCATGGGGGTTAAACCTGGCAATGGAGATAGCTATTTTCAAGAGGTGCCTCTGGTCGAAATTACGGGTACCCAGTCGGATGTAATGACGGTAAAAGGGAGTGGAAATACATTAGAATTTGAGACCGGGAATTCTGTTGTTGTTTACACCGAACGTGTTGAAGAGGATGTCTCTATCAAAGATTCAGAATTAGTGTATGCTGGCTTTGGAATTGTGGCTCCAGAATATGGATGGAATGATTATGAAGGGCTGGATGTAAAAGGGAAGACCGTTGTGGTTTTGGTTAATGATCCAGGATTTGGATCAGGCGATAGTACACTATTCAAAGGTGACCAAATGACCTATTATGGCAGATGGACATACAAGTATGAGGAAGCTGCCAGACAAGGTGCCGCAGGTGTGCTGATTGTTCATGAGACTGTTCCGGCCGGATATCCATGGTTGGTAGTAGAGAGTTCTTGGACTGGAGCCAAACTGAATCTAGACGATGCAAACCCGCCTTATAAATGCGCTATTCAAGGTTGGATTACCAGAAATACTGCCGTGGCTCTTTTTAGAGAAGCGGGTATTAAAGACTACTCAGATCTGGCAAAAAGTAAAGATTTTAAGCCTGTCTCCATGGGTTTGACAGCTAGTGTGGGTGTTAAAAATGCAATCAAAAAGGACATGTCGAGAAACGTGATCGGTATGGTCGAAGGAACCGAAAGGCCTGATGAGTATATCATCTATTCAGCCCATTGGGACCATTTAGGTGTTGGAGCACCTATAGATGGAGATTCTATTTATAACGGAGCACATGATAATGCTACGGGTATAACCGGAATGTTGGGTATTGCTGAAGCCTTCGCCAAACTAGAGACTAAACCGGAGCGATCGGTGGTTTTCCTATTTGTAACTGCGGAGGAGCAGGGTTTACTAGGTTCGGCTTACTATGGTCAAAACCCAATTTTCCCACCTAACCAAACTGTCGCTAACATCAATATGGATGGCTTACCTGCCTATGGTGAGATGAAGGACCTAACGATTACAGGCTATGGTCAGTCCGAGCTAGATAAGTACGCTGCTGCGGAAGCCAAGAAACAGGGGAGGTACGTGATTCCTGATCCTGACCCGGGAAAAGGATATTTCTTTAGATCAGATCATTTCAACTTTGCCAAGGTTGGAATACCTGCTTTGTATGCATCCGGTTCATTCGAATCAATGGAAAAAGGCGTTGAGTTTACGGACAAGAAAACACAAGAATACCTAGCCATTCGATATCACCAACCACAGGACAACTACATTCCTGAAGAGTGGGACTTAAAAGGTATTGTTCAGGATGCCAAGCTGCTATTCAATGTTGGTTATCGTATTGCGAATGAGACTTACTTCCCGCAGTGGAATGAAGGCTCGGAGTTTAAGGCCAAGCGTGATGCTGACATGAGTTTGAGGAAGAGGTAAGTATTCAGCTTACTCAGTCAATGAATAACCTGAATACTTATTTTAGAGGATCAGTTTAAATCCTCTTGAGTGATTTGGCGGAAGGCAAACTTATATCCTTCGTAGACAGCAATCCCATAGAAAAGCACGTCCATTATATCAAAAGTTTCTATCATAATGTCAATGACATCACCAAAACTGAGTACTGAGAACACTTCGAAAATTCCGACTTCGTAATAATCTGCGGCAAATCCTACTTGGCTAAACAGATTGCCTAAAAGACACCCTACAAGTGCATAGACGGCACCAAGTATTCCGAACTTCTGATCTATTCCTTTACCTGCATATCTTACAGTGTAGCCTACAGCAAATCCAACACCCAGGGCCATATAGCCTATCTGATAACCGGTGGTTGTCGTAATAACTGCCCAAAGAATTGCACATAGAATGGTAACTAAAGCCCCAACTCCTATCGCTAGATGAAAGTTCTGTTCATCTTTTAATCCGTCTTGTATTTCCGATAGTTGACTCTCACTGAGTGTGAGTCTTTGGTTCTGAGGTTCTGAAGGTTCAGTACTGACTGATTTCTCTTCAGGTGTTTCTTGATTTTCCAATATTGAGATTTTTAAGGTTGGTTTGAGGTTATTTAATTTTGATCACCACTGACATATCTTTTTTGTCATTGCCGTCTTTGAATGGATATAATATCCAGCTAATGGTGTTATCATCTTTGCGGGTATACTCTTGATTTGAGAAGGATTTGATCTTTTTGGCGGTTACTATTTCAGTGGCAAAATGTAAGTCGCCAAACATCATCTTCATCATACCCATATCGAGTTCTTGGTCTTCAGATCCTTCGTTTAACCCTTCCTCAAAAGACTCCAGGATACGATTAAGTCCAGTTCTTGAAATGGTCTTTTTCTTCATACTAAAGAACTCGAACATCTCGATTTCAGACTTTGTGGAATCGGCCATATAGGTACTCATGCCAGTATTGAGTGCTTCGATACTAGTAAAATCGAAAGCCATGGTCACGGTGAAGTTCTCATCGTCAAACTCTGTTCTTACATTATTGACACCCTCGATGGCTTCTAGCTTCTGGATCATTTTGTTTTCATCCATATTCATTTCACTCATCATTTTCTCTGATGAGAACTCTTCTCCACTCAATTCGGCAAGAGATCTTAATTGGCTCATGTCAACGGAAAAGCTGTATTCACCGCTGCCATTGGCATTGAAGAAAACCCTTTCAAGAAAGTTCATGCAGGAGCTTGTACTGAGGGAAACAAAAAGGATTAAGAGAATAGTGATGAACTTTTTCATAGCTAAGTGTTGGTTGTTAATCAATATAAAAATTAAACTTCAAAAATCACTTCTTCATTTGGAACCCTGAAGCGTTTCGAATAGATGCCTTTTTCGGAGCCCGGTCCACAACCAATTACCATATTGATTTCTGCTTTTCGAGGCAAACCAAGTAACTTCTTAATGCGCTTGGAGTCCATGCCTTCCATTGGGCAAGTGTCGTAGCCTTCGGCTTTCATACTCATCATAAAGTTTTGTGCAGCAAGCGCAGCACTCTTATGGACAGAGATTCTGATGTCGGCACGATTGCCGTGTCTGACCATCGGCCTAGACAGTCCTACAAAGAAGTAAATGAGTTTTTTAATGATGCCCCAGATGTCCAGAGGATCGCTGTAATAGTATTTTGGGATTAAGTTTTTATAGTAGCCTATTGCTCGTTTGGCCCCTTTATCATCCTTTCCTTCATAAACACCCTCAATTTCTTTCAACAGGGCTCGTTGCCTTTGACGCCATAAGTCTCTTCTGGTTACGATGACGACTAGTTCTCTGGCGGTTTTGGCAGCTTTTTGGTTCATGCACATCCATGCTACTTTTTTCAAGGCCTCAGGAGATTTTATTCTATAGAACTCCCATAACTGCATGTTGCTGCTATTAGGTGCTAGAATGGCCCGATCGATACTGCGTTTTACGGCACCTTCATCGAATTCAGCATCGGCATCATAAATCCTAACAGATCGTCTTTCATTTACTAGTTGATCGAAAATTACTGCTGATTCTTTCATATTAGTAAATAGCTGGGATGAGCGTTTGTGATAGGATCACAAGCAAGATGATAGCAATGACGTTTAAGAAAATACCTGCGCGCATCATGTCTTTAATCCGTATCATTCCACTAGAGAAGACAATGGCGTTTGGCGGGGTTGAGATGGGCATCATAAAGGCATAACTGGCTGCCAGTGTAACAGGCATAGTTAAATACATAGGGTTGATATTCAGACTGACCGAAATGCCAATGACCACTGGTACAAAGATGACGGTTAGGGCTACATTGCTCATTAGTTCGGTCATAAAGAGCATAAATGCTGTGAGTCCTGCAATCAATAATATTGGAGAGATATCCCCATTGCCAGCAATAGTTTCGCCTACCACCTGAACGATATTTGACTTCTCCATTGCCTTGGCAAGGGTCAGCCCCCCTCCAAAAAGTAACAGTATACCCCAAGGTAGTCTTGATGTATATTCCCATTCTAAAAGGAATTTGGTTTTCTTGATTTCAAGGGGAGTGATAAACATAAGTATACCTCCCGCAATGGCTATGATCGAATCATTGAGAAGGTTGGTATCAAACCAGTTGTTAATGCTTCCACGTAAGATCCAGGTAAGGGCAGTCGCTACAAAGATGACAGCTACTCTCTTTTCTGCCTTACTAATCTTGCCAAGTTCCGACAGCTGATCGTCAATCACTTGTGCTGATTCAGAGAGCTTGGCAATACCACTTGGGTAAAGGATTCTGGTAATCAGTAAATAAGTAACCGTAAGCATGATGAGGCAAATGGGCAAGCCTACACTCAAGTACTTAGCAAAGGTGACTTCAGTATTAAGCATATCGCTCATAAACCCAACCCAGGCCACATTTGGAGGGGTGCCTATGATGGTCGCTGTACCGCCTATGTTGGCAGCATATGCAATGCCAAGCATCAAAGACAACGCAAAGCGCTTCTTACCTTTCTCTGAGGCCTGATCAATCCCCAATAAGTTGATGATGGATAGGCCAATGGGTAGCATCATCACTGTAGTGGCAGTATTGCTGATCCACATGGAGATAAATGCCGTGGTTAGCATGAAGCCCAGTATTATACCGTTGGGGTTTGTGCCTGTAAGCTTGATTAGGTTCAGTGCTATTCGTTTATGCAGATTGTGACGTTCCATGGCGAGCCCTAGCATAAATCCGCCCATAAAAAGGAAGATGATCTTGTTGGCATAGGGTGCTGTGGCTTCATCGACCGTAAAAATTCCAGTCAAGGGGAACAAGACGATCGGTAGAAGGGCGGTGACGGCAATGGGCGCTGCCTCGGTAATCCACCAAACGACCATCCATGCTGCAACTGCGATAACCTTCCAGGCATCAGGACTCAGTGAAGAAGATGGGCTCCAGAGAATGATTATTGCAAAAAGTGCTGGGCCGGCTATTAAACCGAAGATTTTAGCACCGTGAAATTCAGGCTGTCTCAATATTATAGGTTTTGCAATAGCTCAGTAATGGAAGAAGGTGACGATCTCGATTACTGGAACTTCTAATTTGTGACAAAAGATAAAGGAATGAATAGAATTATCATATGACCACTTGTCCCAATGGCAGCGCTTAAGTCGGAGGAGAAATGACTAGGCTCAATAATAGTTAACAAATACTTGAAGAATCTGAGTTGGAAATAAATAGAAAGAGCCCCGATATATCGGGGCCCTCTCATCTTCAACCTTAAAATACTAAAAACTAACTAACTATGTTTAAATCGCTCTCTCATAGAATTTAATTCTGATCTCGCTTCACTTACCTATCAATTTTAGAATTAACTTCTGCAATATAGACGCTGGCTTGCTTCAAATAGTTTCAATAAGTTGCTCCTTTTTTTAGTTAAAAAGCGTTAAACGGAATACGACCCATTTTATGGGTGCATCTTCCAGATTAAAGGGAGTTTCTTGAGAGATATTCTCTTTGGTCAAGCCATATTATATTCTATTTTTGCGTCAAAATTAAACCCACTGCGATGAGCGTTTTAGTGAATAATGATTCGAAAGTGATTGTACAAGGATTTACAGGTTCTGAAGGTACATTTCACGCAGGTCAAATGATTGAATATGGTACCAATGTAGTTGGTGGAGTGACTCCAGGAAAAGGTGGTCAAACTCACTTAGAAAAGCCTGTTTTCAACACTGTTGAAGACGCTGTAACTGACACAGGTGCCAATGTATCGATAATCTTTGTGCCTCCTGCTTTTGCTGCAGATGCTATTATGGAAGCTGCGGATGCTGGCATTAAAGTTATCATCGCTATTACAGAAGGTATTCCTGTAAAGGATATGGTTTACGCCAAGGAATACATCCAAGGAAAAGACGTTACGCTTGTTGGACCTAACTGCCCTGGAGTTATCACCCCTGGCGAAGCGAAAGTGGGTATTATGCCAGGTTTTGTTTTCAAGAAAGGAAGAGTAGGCTTGGTTTCTAAGTCAGGTACCTTGACTTACGAAGCAGCTGATCAATTGGCTAAAGCTGGATTGGGTATTTCTACTGCTATTGGTATTGGTGGTGACCCAATCATTGGAACACCTACTAAGAATGCGGTTGAAATGTTGATGGAAGATCCAGAGACTGATGCAATAGTGATGATAGGTGAGATTGGTGGTAATTATGAAGCTCTAGCAGCTGAGTACATTCAGAGCACGGGTAACAAGAAACCAGTGGTTGGATTCATCGCTGGTCAGACAGCACCTCCAGGTAGAAGAATGGGACATGCCGGTGCGATTATCGGTGGAGCAGAAGATACTGCAGAAGCTAAAATGAGAATTATGGAAGCTTGTGGCATTCACGTTGCCAAATCACCTGCTGATATTGGTGAAACAATGGCAAAAGTCTTGAAAGGTTAATAGAAAAAGAATTTATGAAAAAGCCTTCCGATTAGTCGGAAGGCTTTTTTTTATGCACTTAGAATAATAAGATCAAACTTATGACCACCAACAAGAGCAATAATTCGAATTGCTTAGATACCTGTTGAACAGCCTTGGCTAAAATGTTCATGATTACATGGTTTTGGTTGATTATTCAATTAAACAAGTGCGTGTGTGTTCGATTGGCCATTGTGTAAGAGGAGGGGTCACCTTCCGTGACCCCGAATCCAAGAGACTCAACTAAATCAGACTACTATTGAATCTTTACTGACTATATCAAAGTTGATGTTTTCAATGAGGCAGGACAATACCTAGTTTTGGGTATTTTTAATTTGACCCTTGAATGGCCGCATAAAAAAAGTCGAATAGAGCGATCACTCTATTCGACTTTTAGTCTCCTAAGTTTTAGAAACGTCTATTTCGCGTAGTTAACTGCACGCATCTCGCGTATTACAGTTACTTTAATTTGACCTGGGTACTGCATCTCTTTTTCGATCTTCTGAGAGATATCAAATGACAACTGGCCAGCCAATGTATCGGTCACTGATTCCGCATCTACCATTACCCTCAATTCTCGACCTGCTTGAATAGCATAGCATTTATTAACACCGTCAAAACCGAGAGCAAGTGCTTCCAAGTCTTTAAGGCGTTTGATGTATGACTCCATTACCTCTCTTCTGGCCCCAGGTCTAGCACCAGAGATTGCATCACAGGCTTGTACCAAAGGAGAAATCATCGATGTCATTTCTACCTCATCATGGTGGGCGCCAATGGCATTACACACTTCGGGATGCTCTTTGTACTTTTTGGCTAGCTCCATTCCTAAAATTGCGTGTGGCAATTCAGGTTCTTCTGGCCATACTTTGCCAATGTCATGTAATAGTCCAGCACGCTTGGCGCGCTTAGTATTCAATCCTAATTCTGAGGCCATTGTAGCGCAGAGGTTGGCTACCTCTCTAGAGTGCTGTAAAAGGTTTTGCCCATACGATGATCTAAATCGCATGCGACCGACCATTTTAATCAATTCTGGGTGGAGGCCATGAATGCCAAGGTCTATGACAGTTCTCTCACCAATTTCTGAGATCTCTTCTTCAATGTTTTTTGTGGTCTTAGCCACAACCTCCTCAATACGTGCAGGGTGTATTCTGCCATCAGTTACTAGCCTATGTAAGGATAGTCTTGCAATTTCACGTCTTACTGGGTCAAAGCCAGAGATGATGATCGCTTCTGGAGTATCATCAACAATGATCTCTACACCAGTTGCTGCTTCCAGAGCTCGAATGTTTCTTCCTTCTCGGCCAATGATTTTACCTTTGATATCATCACTTTCAATATTGAAAATAGAAACACAGTTTTCAATGGCATGCTCAGTAGCTGTTCTTTGAATAGACTCGATAACGATCTTCTTAGCCTCTTTTGCACCAGAGAGTTTCGCTTCATCAATTATATCTTTAACGAGTGCGGAAGCCTTTGATTCAGCCTCGTCTTTCAGCGTCTCGATCAATTGTTCTCGTGCATCATCAGCAGAAAGGTTAGCCACCTTTTCTAAGGCTTTTACTTTAGCCTCTACTTTACTTTCTAACTCTTCCTTGCGCTTCTTGACAATTTCTAACTGAGCCTCGACATTCTCTTTCATGCTATCGAGTTCAGCCTCTTTTCGGCTGATGTTTTCTTGCAGGCTTGATATTTTGGACTCTCGCTGCTTTAACTTATTCTCGTTAGTGATGATTTGATTTTTCTTGCGATTGGCTTCTTCTTCGAAGTCGGCCTTTATCTTAAGGTACTTTTCGCGCGCTTCGAGTATTTTGTCTTTTTTGATGCTTTCAGCCGTTATCTGAGCCTCTTTGATCAATAATTTACTTTTCTCCTCTATTTCTGAAACGGCCTTCTTGTTGGCTTTTTGCAAAGCAACACGTCCCAGAAAAAGCCCGATAGCCAATGCTCCAATGGCTATTAGTACTATTGTAAGTGTATCTCCCATAGGTATTTATAGTCTATACAGGAGAAGAAATGTAGAGTTGAAATTGAGCCTAAGAGATGGCGTCTTTGATCATTTGATTTAGCGATTGAATCTTGTCTTCTGCGGTGCTATCGATTGCACCCGAGGACTCTTCAGTTTTCAATTTGGCAACCATACAGTCAAATGCGACCATGGCTAACAAATCCTCTTTATCGTCAATACCGAACTTTTCTCGGTAAGATTTTAATTGATCATTGATGTATTTACCAGCAGTACGTACCCGTTCTTCTTCGTCCGGTTTCACCTTCATGGGGTACTCACGGTCTCCTATTTTTAATCTTACTGATAGAAGATCCATCTATTTATGTGGCTTAGCTCAGATGCGAAATGCATCTGTCTATCTCTTTAATGTACTCGTTTAACTTCAGTTTCAACTCAGCAGATTCTTCCTTCTCTACTGTAGTGCTTGATACAATTTTAGCGATTTTATCCTGATTTTGAAAATCAGATAACTGTGCCTTCAAATGCTCAACTTCGGCTTGAAGCTGACTATTTTTCTGTTGCAATTGATCCTTAGCTTCTCTCTCTTTTTGTTGTGAATTAATCAGTGACTTGAGATTGTTCTCAAGCTGATTAAGCTTTTGGTCAATTGATTCAGTGGCCATTATTTTCTAATTATTGCACCTAGTTCTCTTTCAAATCCTTGCATGAGGCGGCTCATCGTTTTATCAATGACTTTGTCATTCAAGGTCTTTTCTTGGTCTTGTAAAAAGAAGCTTATTGCATAAGCTTTTTGATTCTCACCAATTTTATCGCCTTCATAAACGTCAAAAACACTCGTTCTTGTAATGAGTTGTCTTTCGAGTTTTAAGGCAAGTTTCCTAATCTGGTCAAAATTTATCGCTTTGTCAACAACTAATGATAAGTCTCTTTTAACTTCTGGGAACTTCGAGATAGGCTTGAAGTCGACTCCCAGCGGATACAATGACTTAAGGAAGTCCCAATCAATGTCAGCCATGAATACTTCTTGCTTAACATCACACTGCTTGGTCAGCTTAGTATTGACCTTGCCCATAGATAACAATGGTTTCTTGCGGGTAGAAACTGTAAGGCCGTAAGCAAACAGATCGCTGTCGGTTTCTGCCGTTTCGTAGTTGTCAATACCAAACTTGTTCAATAGTTGACTAATGGTCTTTTTGAGGTCGAAGTAATGAACCGATCTCTTCTTTTCAAGCCAGTTCTCATCAAGGTTTTCACCCGTAACAAACAAAGTCAATCGTTCCTTTTCCTTATACTTCTCATTGACCTTGTGGTAGGTTCTTCCGAATTCAAAAAGTTGAAGGTTGGTCTGTCTTCGTTTTATGTTTCTTTCGATTACTTCCAGTCCATTAAACAAAAGACTTTGACGCATTACGTTCAGATCCTCACTTAAAAAGTTGAGAATGTGGACATTTTGTTCGTCATCAAGGCTTTCTGTCGCTTCTGTATAAGTGTGCTTGGTCAAAGAATTGGTGACAATTTCATTGTATCCGGCACCTGCCATTAATCTAGATATTTCTAATTGAATGGCATCAGCATCTCTTTGTGGAAACTCAGAAAGGAAGGTGCTGCTTAATGTATCTTTTAGTTCAATGTTGTTATAGCCATAAATCCTTAAAACTTCTTCTACAATATCTGCTTCCCTTTGAACATCTACCCTATAAGGAGGTACGATGGCCGTGAAACCATCGGTGGTTTCTGCAGAAATGCTGATGTCTAGGCTGGCTAAGATATTCTTGATTTCTTCGTTGGTAAGCGTCTTACCAATAAGCCGATTGATGCCTTTGAAAGAGACAGGCACTTCAAAGTCATTGATAGGCTCAGGATAGATGTCAATGATCTCTGAACTTATTTGACCACCGGCAATTTCCTTTATTAGAAGTGCAGCATACTTTAAAGCATATACTGTAATATTCGGATCTGTTCCTCTTTCATATCTAAAACTTGCATCCGTTTTCAGCTGATGCGTTTGGGCAGTCTTTCTGATGTAATCCGGAGAGAAATAGGCGCTTTCCAAAAATACATCGGTGGTCTTTTCGGTAACGCCAGATTTGATTCCTCCAAAAACTCCAGCGATACACATGCCTTCGTTTTCATTACAGATCATCAGGTCTTTTTCTGAAAGTGTTCTTTCTTTTTCGTCTAGGCTGGTGAATTTGGTGCCTGCCGGGAGTGTTTTTACTACCACCTGATTGCTGCCGATTGCTGCCGCATCAAAGGCATGCATAGGCTGACCCAGACTATGCAATACATAATTGGTGATATCGACTACATTGTTAGTCGGGTTGATGCCAATAGCATTCAATTTCGTCTTGAGCCATTCAGGAGATTCTTGAACTTTAACACCAGAAATGGTTAGTGCGGAATATCTCGGGCACGCCTCAGCATTTTCGACAATGACATCTATAGGTTTTGAGGTATTGTCAACCTTGAAATCTTCAACCGAAGGCATGGTAATCTCACGGTTAAATAAGGCCTTAAGGTCTCTGGCGGTACCCAGGTGAGAAGCGGCATCAGCACGGTTTGGCGTAAGGCCAATTTCGTATACGTAGTCAGATTCAAGGTTGAAGTAGTCAGCGGCTGAAGTTCCATTTGGCAAGTTAGTATCTAGCACCATGATGCCGTCATGACTGGCTCCCAGGCCTATTTCATCTTCGGCACAAATCATGCCCTCAGATACTTCACCTCTAATTTTTGCTTTCTTAATCTTGAACGGTTCGCCAGAAGAGGGGTATAGCATGCTATTGACTGTCGCTACGACCACTTTTTGACCTGCGGTAACATTTGGAGCTCCACACACAATCGGTGAAGGTGTGTCTGTCCCAATATCCACGGTAGTAACGCTTAGTTTATCTGCATTGGGATGTTTTGTACAAGTCAATACTTCACCAATCACTAAACCTTTGAGTCCACCTTTAATGCTTTCTACTTCTTCCAGACCTTCTACTTCTAGGCCTGAATGGGTCAGTTGGTCACTAATTTCCTGAGGTGATTCGGGAAGGTCAATGTATTGCTTTAGCCAATTGAGAGAAATCTTCATGAATATTGAATTGCTCGTATTAAAAGAAAGGCAAAATTAAGGATTTAGCCTTTCGATTTGATCCTTTAGTCAACTTTATAAAGCTTTTCACCTGCTTCGATCGCTACGGCCAGCATGTTTTCTCTGGGAGGGATTGGGCAGCTGAATTCTGCATTGAAATGGCAGTAGGGGTTGTAGGCATTATTAAAGTCAATGGTCACGGCATTGGTATTGCGATATTGGACTTCGACATAGCGCCCACCGCCATAGGTTTCTCGTGCGCTAGTGTCATCCGCGAACATTAATGAAAGCTTATTTGGGTCTTTTTCTTCCCAGTCTTGGTAAAGGATTACCCGCTGCTGTACATCATTGAGTTGAAAGTCTGCATAGGCAAACGGAATATATTTAAGCTGCTCTCCGGTGGTAGATTCGATGAAAATGGGCTGTTTTTTGTCAATCATGGTGAGCTTGGCCGTTACTTTGAAGTCTTCATTGATGGGATAGTAATTGAGGCCTGTGAAGTCACCTTTATCTTCATCGGTTAGAGGAGAGGTTGAAGAAAGCATAAAGCTGTTCTTATCTTTTCGCTCAGTTTCAAGTCTCTCTCTATAGTCTTCTGAAGATTCTCCGACAGTCAGAAAATTGAGGATAGTAACGGCAACTATTGCCACTACCAGTAAACTGAAAATCGTGTTTCGCTTCATCTGGCTTGGTTCAACGCGTTTACAAATGCATTGCGAATTTATACTTGAACAGCCTGAAAATGAAATATTAATGTTTGTATCTCAATTCTGAATCATATAAGATCTACATCATGTTTTCATCAGCAAAACTTAGGAAACCATCATCAGTGAAAATAATATGATCCAGTACTGGAATTTCAAGCAATTGGCCCGCCTTTTTTACCTTTTCTGTCAGTCGAATATCTGCCGTACTTGGCTTTTTGTTACCACTAGGGTGATTATGAATGAGGATGATTCCACTGGCCAAACTCTCCAAGGCCATCTTAAAGATAACTTTGGGGTCTACCAAAGTGCCAGAAATACCTCCCAGGCTGATCGGTTTTTTCTGAATTACTCTATTGCTTCGACTTACCATAATGATCCAGAACTGCTCGGTGGGTTGATCCATTAGTTCGGGTTTCATTAAGCGATAGGCGTCTAATGAGCTTCTGATTTGCGGTCTTGTTTGAATTGTAGCATCTTTTCGTCTTCTGCCCAATTCGAGGGCGCTGACAATTGAAATGGCCTTCGCATCTCCAATACCACTAAATTTTGTAAGGTCTTGTAGGCTTAGTTTCGCAAGCTGGTTGAGGTCATTGTTCACAGATGATAGGATCTGTTTTGCAAGCTCTACCGCACTGTGGGTTCTAGAGCCAGAACCAATTAGAATGGCGATTAGCTCGGCTTCTGAAAGGACAGCTTTTCCTTTTAGTTGCAGTTTTTCCCTAGGTCGATCTTCTTCGGCCCAACTCAGAATACCTAGTCTTTCACTCATAACTTAAAATTAGCATGAATAAATATAAAGTATTAAGCAAAATAATAAAGTACAGACATAAAAAAACCGAATCACATAGTGATCCGGTTCCTTTCAATTTCTATTAGCTTATAGGCTATTCACCAACTTAGTCAATTTAGACTTGTTGTTAGCCGCTTTGTTTTTATGAATGATATTTTTCTTAGCAAGTCTATCCAACATGCTAATCACTTTTTTCAACAGCTCTTGAGCTTCGCTCTTGTCAGAAGTACCTCTCAATCTTTTGATAAAAGTACGAGTGGTCTTGTTCTGATATCTGTTTCTCAAACGCTTTGCTTCGTTTGATCTGATTCTTTTTAATGCTGACTTATGATTTGCCATTTACTCTACGCTTTCTAAATTGGGATGCAAAGATAGGTCTATTTCAAATAATTGCAAAAACATAGAACTAAATTTCAGATATTATTTAGTCTAACCCTGACCGCTCCGATTTGCCCTTGGTCAAAAATCAATTCTGTTTGTCGTTCGTTTTAGCTATTTTGATTTATAAATCATAGACTATGAAGACTTTATCTACTCTACTTATCGTATCAATAAGCCTCTTAATGGGCTTAAATGAAGGTAAATCTACTTTGGCCAATGCACTTGAAGGGGCTTGGGAAATAGAATCTGTAAATGGCGAAAAGTTAGCACATCGAGGAGCGATGCTCATTCAGGCGCCCTATGCTTTTTATACCGAATTCGATGTAGAAAAGAAGACTTTCGTTGGGAGCCAAGGCGGAATGATCGAAATAACGGGCAACAAAGTCTCCTTAAATGTGGAGTTTGACACATGGAATCCTGATCATATTGGAGTGAATTATGAAATTACAGCCAGCTTAAGAGGTAGTCAGGTCACTTTGAATTTTGAAGCAGATGGACAGTCGTTTGAAATGAAGTTAAATCGCACTGACAATGGCAGTGGTGATTTAGCTGGTGCATGGCGAATTACCGATAGAATGAGGAATGGAGAAATGCAGGCGATGCGTCTAGGGGCCAGGAAGACAATCAAGATGATTACTGGTACTCGATTTCAATGGGCTGCTTTCAATCCAGAGACAAAGCAGTTTTCTGGTACTGGTGGAGGAACGGTCATCCTTGAAAACGGAAAGTATAACGAGCACATTGAGTTCTTTTCAAGAAACCCAGACCGGGTAGGAGCAGATCTATCCTTTGATTATAAAGTAGATGGTAACAAATGGGACCATAGCGGACTTAGCTCCACGGGCAATCCAATCAGGGAGATTTGGACGAAACAGTAATTACTAGTTTACTCTTTTAAAGACCGCCACTTTTTGTGATCCAACCTCAGTCAAGCTAGATGGTCTAGGGTCCGTTAGTTCGGATGACATGACTATCTCGAAGCTGTCATCATCCAGCATTTTGATTAATCCTTTTAATCGCCCAAATGCGGTACTACCTGAGTAGAAGACGAGATCGATGTTAGCAGGTGTTTTCGAATTGTCTATTTCATATTTCAGATCTAGAGTGACGCCATCGACTTCGTAATTCCTGCCACCAATTGTTTCATCACCGCTAACCATGGTCACAAATTTGTCGGAATCAAAGGTGAAATATCCGTTATCGTTTTCATCCGGAACTCCTCCATACCACTTACCAACAATTAGCTCTGAAATGTTCGCATTGGCTTTGCTTTCAACGGTGGTAGATCTAGTTGAAGTCGAAGTTGTGGTGGTTTCTGCATAAGTAATATCCGTCAAATAATAGCCCTTATCCCAGTACTCACGAATTTCTTCTTTTGGAAATGTACTTGAGCTTATTAGCTCTTGCGGACGACTACTTGCATACTTAGTCATTATCAATACCCACCAATTGTTTTCACGAGAAAGTTGGGTGATGGAATAGCCCATATCTTGGTATTCCTTAATCTCTGATTCTGGAAATTGGGCCTTTTTAAACCACTTTTGACCTCTGATATTGGAATCCTGTGAGCTTACTAAGACCCATCTATCAACTCCGTAAGCAAGATCAGTGATCCATAGGCCATCATCTCCGAATTCTTTGATCTTATCGCTTGGAAAAGCACTGCCTTTGGTAGCCCAGCGTTGCCTACCGAAAGAACTTCCTTTGGAAAATACAATGGCCCAAACTCCATTGCCATAGTTAGTCTCGGTGATGCGGTAACCTTCATCCCATTTTTCTTTGATATCGGCCTTTGGCCATTCTTTACGAGTTATCCATGTTTGGGTAGAAAAGCCAGTGCCCTTTGACATAATAAGGGTCCATTTATCATTATCATAACTCAAATCGGATACATGATATCCGGCATCCCAATCACTCTTGATTTCATCTTTAGGGAAAATGTCTCGGGTCTTCCAACGCTGCGTTGATAGACCTGAGTACTTCGTCATAACGCCCACATAGTTCTTTCCAGAAGGGATACTGGTTGATGTGGTAACAGAACTTTTTGGTTTCAGGTAAGAAACATCCAGGTAATCGATTTGTATGGTAGTGTTAGGTGCTACCATAAAGCCCACTTTGTCACTTGTTACCGTGTGGTAGCTTTTGGTAGTCAAGAGTCGCTCATTAAAAAAGTAGTAGTAATTAGTCCCTTGTTTTCTGATGGTAATTTTGTTGAACTGAGAAGTATTAACCAAGTCGGAAGCAGTAAAAGGGACAATGCTTTGATACTCTGACCCTACCTTTTTCGAGAAAACGTATTTACCCTGCCCTGTAAACCCAAAATGATATTTGTTTTTACCATCCTCGGCAATATTCCATATAAGATCATTCGATGAATTTTCTTTGCCAGTCACAAATTTTACCCTTGCTTCAATTTGCCAGTCACGTGACCAATTCATGTCATCAAGTGTGTGCCAAATCATTTGTGCACTGTTATTCATTGATATCCAGTCAAGGACACCGTCATGAATTTTGCCCATTCTTGATCCACTTCTGTAGACTTCCCATTTAGTATTAGGCTGGCTGAAGTCTTCTCGATAGACCTTGGTCATGTCGCCTGCATTGTAGCTATTGTAAGTTTTGGCAGAAACAGCACTACTAGTGATGGTATTTGAAATCTGCTCCTTGTTGAGCTGATAAGCATAAAAATAGTCGACCGAAATACTCGTATTGGGTGGAACGGTGAAGCCTACCAAGTCACCTTTCACTTTCTTATAGGCGAGTGTTTTAATGAGTGTTTTATTAACAAAGAAGTAATAGGTCTGCCTTACTTTTCTTACTGTCAATATGTTTCTGCTTGACCTATTGACCAGGTCTGATGGAATGAATTTTAGAATATGATTGTATTTATCATCCTTATATTCAGCAAGCACATATTTTCGGCCTGCGGTAAAGCCGAAATGGTATTTGTTGCTATTGCCTGATTCTTTGTCCCATATTAAATCTATGGCACTGGTTTCTTTACCGCTGATCCAGTTTATCGCAATTTCTATTTCCCAATCGCCTGTCCAATCCAGACTGATTACCCTGTACTTCACTTGGGTTTTATCATTTAACGAACTGAATAAAAATCGCCCATTCTCAATCTTTCCTGATCTACGCCCCGTCTCATAACCTTCCCAAGAAGATGAAGGTGCGTCAAAATCCTCGTTGTAGGTAGCCGTCTTTTCGGCTCTGGAGTAATCGTTATATCTGGACTGAGAAAAAGTGGTATAGGATAGGAAACAAAGCAAAAGGGTCAAGAATAAGCCCCGATTCTTTTGGTACAAAGTCACAATAGTAAAGTTTTGGTCGATTCCTGAAGTTAATAAATTCCTGACAATTGAGTGGGGCTGAATATTGCTAAGCCAAGTGTTCATTAATTTTTGGCACGGTAATGGAATAAAGACAATCAATGCATTATTAAAATGGTCCGGACTTTGAAATGAATGTTTAACATAAATGTCAAGGTTATGAAAAGAGCTTTACTAACAATAGCGATACTATTATTCACTGGTTTGTCCACTGATATGCTGGCACAGCGTACCAGACAAGATAACAGAAAGCCTCGTAAGGAAGAAACCTTGAATAATAGAAGGGAAGGTAAAAAGTCTAAAAGAAACGATAGAGGTTACAGGGCAGAGCGAACCTCAAGGGTAGTTGATAGAAGGGTTGTAAGGGATCGTGGCTGGAGAAATTATGGTTCATCCCGAACTGTAGGACGAAATAACGTCAGATTCTATGACTATGATTTTCGTAGAGGAAGAAGAATAGTAGTCAATAGAGATTATAGACCTAGCAATAGACATATTTGGGTTGGGGGTCACTGGAGATACAGTCCTCGATATAGAAGAGACGTTTGGATAGATGGTCGATGGACTGTTCGAAGAGCTAATCATCGTTGGGTTCCAGGCAGATATCAAAGGTTCAACGGTACCAGAATTTGGGTTGACGGTTGTTGGACGGTCGTATATTAGAATTGAAGCTCCTTGAGAAATCGGGGAGCTTTTTTATCGTGCTTGATGCTTCAACGCATCAAAGGATACCTGCATATGCGAAGCGTCATAGACCGCTTTGCCATCTTTTATCAAAATCACTTGTGGAGATTCATGATAGACCTCAAAGCTTTGAGCCACAGCATTCGATACATTTCTGAAAGAAATAAGATCTAATATATAAGGTTTGATGGGGTTGTCTTCACTCGTCCATGTTCTTTCCAGTCTATCTAAAACCATGCTCGATATTCCACATCGGGTACTGTGCTTATAGATGAGCACTGGTTTTTCCTTACTCTCTTCGATCAATTCTTGAATTTGGTCTTCACTAGTCAGTGTATTCCAGTTGACTCCTTCTACGGGTTGGCTTTTTTTCCAGAACATGCGATTAATATTCAGCTAAGTTTTTCAGTTTCTCTATAAGCCTTTTTTGAGGTAAAAAGTTTTCTTCTAGCGGCTTACTGAAAGGAACAGGAGTGTCGAGACTGGCCTCGCGCATTACTGGAGCATCCAGATATTCGAAGCAGTTTTCACTGATCCAAGCTGATATTTCAGCACCAATTCCACCAATCATGGTGTCTTCATGTAATACCAAAACCTTGTTTGTCTTTTTTACTGACAACTCAACTGATTCCTTGTCCCAAGGTAATAGTGTTCTGAGATCTAAAATGTCAGCTGATATGCCTTCCAAAGAATTAATAGCCTCTTTAGCCCAATGAACACCCATGCCATAAGTCACAATAGTCAAATCTTCTCCTGAATCTGTTAAAACAGCCTGGCCAATTGGCGTAGTGTAATAGTCAACAGGGATCTCTTGGCTGTGTGATCTGTAAAGTGCTTTATGCTCGAAGAATAAATATGGATTAGGGTCTTCGATGGCTGCGTTTAGCATACCCTTGGCATCGTGAGCATTCGATGGGTAAACGATTTTTAATCCCGGGGTATGGAAAAACCAAGCCTCATTAGACTGAGAGTGAAAAGGGCCAGCACCCACGCCAGCTCCTGTAGGCATTCGTACTACTACATCCGCATTTTGTCCCCAGCGATAGTGAACCTTTGCAAGGTTATTTACAATCTGATTAAAGCCACAGGTCACAAAATCAGCGAACTGCATTTCGACCACTGCCTTGTAACCATTGATACAAAGGCCCAAGCCAGTACCAATGATAGCCGATTCGCAGAGGGGAGTATTTCTCACACGATCTTTACCGAACTGATCGACAAAGCCTTCGGTAATTTTGAATACACCTCCATAGTCACCAATGTCTTGCCCCATGATGACTAGGTTGGAATACTTCTCCATGCTTTGTCTTAAGCTATCGGAGATAGCATCCACAAGTCTTCTTTCAGATTTAGCCTCCGTTTTTGGAGATATCACTTGCTGTTCGAATGGTTCGAACAAGTCTGCAAATTCCTGTTCTTGGTCTACCGTTGGTAGGGGCTCGGCATAGGCTGCTTCCAAACCTTGTTCGATGTCCGCTTTGATCTTTTTTCTGATTTCGGGAATAGAAGATTCATCAAGAATCCCCTGCTTAATTAGGTATTGCTCATAGTTTTCGACTGGGTCTTTCTTTGCCCAATGTTCCATTAGCTCCTTGGGAACATACTTAGTGCCACTGGCTTCTTCATGACCCCGCATTCTGAAAGTCATCGCCTCTAAAATGATCGGCTTAGGGTTTTGCCTTATTTCTTCGGCAAGTTCTTTTATAGTTCTATGTACCTCCAGAATATTATTTCCATCGACTTGAACCGCTTTTATGCCATAAGCAGGGCCTTTGTCTACAAAGTATTTAAATCGATATTGTTCTTCGCTTGGTGTTGATAAGCCATAGCCGTTATTTTCGATAACAAAGATTACCGGCAAGTCCCAGACGGCAGCAACATTGAGGGCCTCATGAAAATCTCCTTCCGAACTTGCCCCATCACCTGTGAATACGAGTGTTGCTTTGCTTTCTTCTTTTAGTTTGTCCGCCAAAGCAATACCATCGGCTAAGGCCATTTGCGGACCGAGATGAGATATCATTCCGACAATGTGGTGTTCCTTTGTGCCAAAGTGAAAGGATCGATCTCTACCTTTTGTAAACCCACTCATCTTGCCTTGAAACTGAGAAAAGAGCCTGTTGTAGGGAACATCTCGGCCTGTGAAAACACCAAGGTTTCGGTGCATCGGTAGAATAAATTCATCCTGTGCAATGGCATTAACGGCTCCGACTGACACGGCCTCTTGTCCAATGCCAGAAAACCATTTACTGATTTTTCCCTGACGAAGGAGGATGAGCATCTTTTCCTCGATCATTCGGGGTCTTAAAATCTGCTCGTAAAGGTGGAGGAGTTCCTGGTTAGAATAACCGGCTTTTTTAAATCTCATAGGTTAGAGTATAGAGGGCAAAATTAAAGTAATGGCGCTATTGCTAAAATTAAAGATCATATTTTTAATTTCGCTCACCTTCCAGCAATGATAGCATTCGAAAGTTTTGTTTTAAATAATGGTTTGAAAGTGGTGGTTCATGAGGATCATTCTTCGCCAATGGCAGTAGTTAATCTGCTTTATAAAGTTGGGGCTCGTGATGAGCAGCCAGAAAAAACAGGTTTTGCACATCTCTTTGAGCACTTAATGTTCGGAGGCTCTAAGCATGTGACCTCATTTGATGAGCCGCTCCAGTTTGTAGGGGGTGACAATAATGCATTTACCTCAAATGACATTACCAACTATTACATCACTTTGCCTTCGGTAAATTTAGAAACGGCATTTTGGTTGGAATCTGACAGAATGCTGAGCTTGTCTTTTGATCCAAAGGTTTTAGAAGTACAGCGTTCGGTTGTGATCGAGGAGTTCAAGCAGCGTTATCTAAACCAACCATATGGAGATGTTTGGTTGAAATTACGGCCGCTAGCTTACAAACAGCATCCGTATAAATGGCCAACCATCGGAGAAAAGATTGAGCACATTGAGGAGGCAACTATGGAAGATGTAAAAGCCTTCTTCAATAAATATTACATACCCAATAATGCCGTGTTGGTAGTGGGGGGTGATGTGACAATAGACCAAGTTAAGTCACTCTCAGAAAAATGGTTTGCTCCAATTCCTAGGGGTAAGGAGATCGAGAGAAATATTGCAATTGAACCTAACCAGAAGGAGTATCAGCTACTCGAAGTTGAAGAGAATGTTCCTATAGATGCTTTGTACATGACCTTCCATATGGCTGGTAGAAACGAAAAAACTTACCATGCTGAAGACTTGCTGAGTGACATTCTTGGTCGTGGAAAGTCGAGTCGTCTCTATCAATCGCTGGTTGAGGAAAAGCAAATCTTTAATTCATTGAGTGCATATGTAATGGGTTCACTGGACCCTGGGCTTTTGGTCATTCAAGGAAAAGTAAATGCAGGCTATGATCTCGAATCTGCTGAGCGTGCAGTCTGGGATTTGATAGAAGATTTCAAGTCTAACCATATTAATGAGCAGGAATTAGAGAAAGTTAAAAACAAGGCGGAGTCGACAATGGTTTTCTCAGATATGGAGCTTCTTAATAGGGCTATGAACCTAGCCTATGCGGAAATGCTCGGAGATTTGAATTTGGTAAACCAGGAAGTAGAGAAAGTTAGAGCAGTTACAGTAGATTCAGTTGCTGAAGCTGCTAATCGAATACTTTTACGTTCCAATGCATCTGTACTCAGATATAAGGCAAAACGATAGGTTATGAAAATAAGAACGGGATTCGGCTATGATGTTCATAAACTCGAAGCAGGCAAAGACTTTTGGCTTGGCGGCATCAAAGTACCTCATACTCACGGTGCGGTGGGGCATTCAGATGCAGATGTTCTTATCCATGTGATTTGCGATGCCCTTCTAGGTGCAGCTAATATGAGAGATATCGGCTATCATTTTTCTGATCAGGATCCAAAATTCAAGGGTATTGATAGCAAAATTTTGCTAAAGGAAGTGATGGAGTTGCTTAGAGGCACGGGCTTTGAAATAGGTAATATAGACTCTACTATTTGTTTACAACAGCCTAAGGTTAATCCACATATACCTGCCATGAAGGAATGTCTCTGCCAGGTTATGGAGATTGAACTTGACGATTTATCTATAAAAGCTACTACTACAGAAAAGCTAGGCTTTGTAGGCAAGGAAGAAGGTGTTGCAGCTTATGCTACGGTACTAATCACCAAATCATGACCAGCTCGATTAGGATCATTCAAACAGAGGATGGTTCACAATCCTTATATAATGAGTCTCTCAACGAGACCTATCATTCAACCCATGGTGCGTTGACTGAATCCCAATATGTGTTTATTAAGCAAGGGCTTGACTTGTTGGTGGAGAGGGGCGACAAGAAGATTAGCATCTTTGAAGTTGGATTTGGGACTGGCTTAAATGCGCTTTTGGTTCAGAAATATGCGCATGAGCATACCGATCTGGATATCAGCTTTACAACTTTGGAGCCCTTTCCATTATCATCAAAGTTGATTTCTGAATTGCGCTATGAAACCTTGATAGACGGTGTAGTGCAAAGTGACTTCGAAAAACTTCATAATTGTAGTTGGCGAGTCGAACATCAAGTTTTGGAAAACTTCATATTTACCAAGTACAATAGCACTTTAGAAGAGTTCGATACGAACGAAAAAGTGAACCTAGTCTTTTATGACGCCTTTGCACCTAGCAAGCAGGCAGAAATGTGGGAGAAAGCGTTGCTTTCCAAAGTTTGTGCGTTGTTAAGTGACGGTGGAGTATTTGTTACTTATTGCGCTCGGGGTCAACTGAAAAGAGATTTGAATAGTCTGGGTTTAATGGTTGAAACACTCCCGGGACCTCCTGGCAAAAAAGAAATGGTGCGGGCAGTAAAGTCATCGACTTAAAGACTACTCTGGCTAATCGAAAGGTCTTTTGTGTTAGGAAAAAAATAGTTGATAAATTGTATCTTCCGTGGTAAAGAACAATCTGATGACCTTCAATAGAACAAAACTACCAGTATTCATCATGCTTACACTCTCCTTGTTAGCAGTAGGGGTAGGTTGCAAAAGTGTTAATTCTAACCAGAAATCGGTCAGTGGGGTGCTCACAGATGAGTCTATGATGAGTCCCATTGGTATTCAACGAAGGGCTATTCGGTTAAAGGGGGAGGTGATTACCGAAGTGGCTGTGGACAAGGATCGAAAAGTATTCAACCTTAAAGTGTCAGAAGTAGGAGTAATGGGACCTAATTTCAAAGGAAAAGAGCCTGCTCCTGGTGAAACAATCAGCATCATTGCCCCCATTAATACTGAGGTAGAAAAAGGAGATAACCTTATTGTTGAAGTTTCGACCTCCAGAAATCAAGATAGCGATTATCCAATGTTTAACCTGCTTAGAAAAGTTGCACAATGAAAAAACGCTTACCAATAATCATTTCTCTCTTCATTGTGGCTACTATAGTCGCATTACTTCCAAAAACAAAGAAGGGGTATATCGTTTCGACACGTCAAGTTGAGATCAAAGGTGTTGTAAATGGCCTTCAGAAGAATGAGGGAAAAGAGGATAAAACTAACAACCCTCAAGCGAGACGTGAATTTGAGTTTAACCAACTTAAGGATCCTAAGACCGGTGTTATTCCTTCAGGAATAAGACAGAAAGAATTGGCATTTGCTAGAGAAAACTTGATGCCAGAGACTATAAATGCCTCCCCAAGATTTCAAAGAGCGCAGGCAAGTGGCAGCCAGGCCACAAATGAGGCTACTTTTGTAAGCTTTGGGCCAGTTCATCTGGGTGGTAGGACCAGAGCTTTAGATATTGATATTGCAAATGAAGATATAATCCTTGCTGGAAGCGTCAGTGGAGGTGTGTGGCGGTCTACTGACCAGGGTGCAAGTTGGACTCGGACAAATTCACTGGATCTTAATCCATCGGTTACAGATTTCGTTCAAGATCGCAGAACAGGTAAAACAAATATTTGGTATTACTCCACAGGAGAATTTGAAAATAGTGCCGCCTTAAATAGTGATACTTACTATGGCAATGGAATATACAAGTCAGAAGACAATGGAGTCACTTGGTCTCAAATCACATCAACCGCGTTAGATGGCTTTGATAATACTCAAGGGGTAGCCACTGAGAGTGATTTTACCTTAGTAGATCAATTGAATATTGACTACTCCAACCCTAATGGAACGGAGATCTATGCTGCGGCAATGGGAATGATCATTCGGAGTGAAGATGGGTTTGAAACATATAATATTGTCTTAGGTTCCAATGACAATGAGAACTGGACGGATTTGGCGATTACATCCACTGGTAAAGTGTTCGCTGTTATCTCTAATTTATTACCGTCAGGAACTAGTACTGATCAAGGGCTCTTTGAGTCTGAAGATGGTATTAATTGGACAAAGGTTGACTTTCCTGCCACTTTCCCAACCACTTATGAACGAATTGAAATGGCAATCGATCCTCAAAATGAGAATCGACTATATATTGTGAGTGTTACTCAGGAAGATCTAGAGGGTGGAGTTAATGAAGGAAATCTTATGATGTATGACGATGCGACAGATACTTGGACGGATCTGACGGATAACATGGGGCTTGGGACGGATTTTTTTAATAGTCATTATACACAGTCTGGTTACGATTTGTTCATTGCGGTACACCCTGAGGATGATCAAACCATTTTCATAGGAGGGGTTAATCTATTTAGGTCAACGGATGGTTTTACTACCAATGACAACAGGACTAGGATTGGAGGATATAACACCCTCAATCAACTTCCATTTTATGAGAACCAACACCCTGATCAGCACAGTATCGCTTTTTTCCCTTCTGATGGTAATAAAATGTTGGTTGGTACGGATGGTGGTGTTCATCTCACTACTGATAACTTGGCACCACCTTCTACTAATACTGTTGAACCGGTGAAGTGGCAAGCTTTGAATAATGGCTACATCACTACTCAGTTCTACCATGCAGCCATGCAAAGGTATGATAGGCTAGACAATCAGATTGTGGGAGGTTTACAAGACAATAGTACATATGTAAAGTTTACAGAGGACACTGATGAGGAGTGGACCTTTATTATTGGTGGAGATGGGGCTTTCACAGGCATCACTTATAATTCACTTGTGGGTTCCACACAATTGTCTGGCACGCTTGGACGGTTTGAATTAGTTGGAAATCAATATGAAAATCCGGTTGATATTACCCCATCAACAAATAGTGCAGACTTTCTCTTTGCCAACCCTTGGGCTTATAATCCTGTGGCTCAAGATCAATATTTTGTAGCCTCAAGAGGGAAAGTATATTTCACAAATGATGTGAGAGAGACCCCTGGTGAAGGAGAGTGGGATGAAATCAGAGGTGGAAGCCTCCCAGGGAACGTAAGAGTTTCTTCTTTTGGTTTGTCACATCAACCCGAAGGAGTGCTTTATTTTGGTACTAGAAATGGTTCCATCTTTAAGATCAACGATGTCAGAACTTTGGAAGATGGTGACTCTCCAGAAATTTTAGATACAAGCGATTTACCAGCCGGGAATGTTGCCGCTATTGCGGTAGACCCTAGAGATGCAGACAATGTTATAGTTACTATCTCCAATTATAATGTTCGTAGCGTTTGGCAGACACTTGATGGCGGGGTGACTTGGGCGTCAATATCTGGAAACCTTGAGGAAAACCCTGATGGTACCGGAAACGGCCCGGCTGTTCGAGTAGTGGCAATAATGCCTGACGATGCTGGTGGAAACTACTATTTTGTGGGTACTTCCGTGGGTTTGTTTATGACACAGGCCTTAGATGGTGACAATACGGTTTGGGTACAGCAGTCAACGGATGTTATTGGTCAAGCAGTCATTAGTTGGATAGAAACAAGACCAATAGATGGTACCGCTTTAGTAGCAACGCATGGAAATGGTGTGTTCAAGGCACGATATGACGTAGGACTTTTCCCTCATCTTAATTATTCCATTGACCCACAAACAGAACAAATAGAATTGCGGGCTAATTTGACTTTTGATGCCTCTACACTTTTTGCATATCAGTGGATTAAGGATGATGAAATAGTTCCAAATGCTAATGGTGATACTTTTACAACCAATTTGACTGGGTCGTACAGAGTGAGAGTTATACTTCAGGATGGTACCACTGGAGAATCAAATACTATAGAGTACGAAGGAGACGACATCACCTCTATTGATGATAACCTCCTGAGAAAAGTTGAACAAATAGTCGTGGATGCTAATCCTTCGAATGGTGTGTTTAACTTGGCTTTTCCTGCCGACTACGTAGGAGATTTCGAATTGGCTGTTGTTGGCGCTGATGGCCAGCAGAAAGTGGCTAGTTCTATAAAAGGCTATGCTGAAGGAGAGCAAGTTCCTGTGGACTTAAGTAACCTTCCAGATGGTCTTTATATCCTGAATGTTGCTAACCAACAATCTAATGCTTCAATTAAACTTTTGAAGCGCACGAATTAACAATTACAAAGGTTTTTTCTTTGACATAAATGGTCACTTAATTGCATGTTAGGTGACCATTTATGTATCCCATCACTCATTGACATAAGTTAATACCCATTCTTAACTTTTTATCAACCCAAATGTCGCAGTGATTTCATTCTTTCCTTTGAGATAAATTGTATATTTCGTCCCCAATAAATCTAGAATGAATAAATACCTTAATAAAACACTAACTCTGCCGGCATTGACGTGTCTAGTCCTTATGATTTTTGGATGCTCTGCAACACAAACTAAAAGTACCTACAGTGTAAATACTGATGGTGTTGTGCAAGCCCAAGTAGAGAATATGAATAAGGATGCAATCAGATTGAAAGGTCAAATAATGACTAAGAGAAAAAAGGTTGCAGACAGATATCAATATGAATTTAAGGTAACCGAGATCATTAGACGTGGGTCGGCATTTTCAACCGCAGAGCCGACAGTTGACCAAGTGGTGCTTCTCTATACACCTGGGGTTGTCTTTAAAAAAGGTACCGAGGTGGTGTTTGATGCATTTACAAGCCCAAGGAGATCTGAAGAGCGTCTAACGCTGAACATGATAGTAGAATAAGACTAAGTATGAAGAAGAGATTATTAACCCTTTCTGCGCTGGTAGTAGCGTTAATTATAGCTGGTTACCTCAATGTTAACCAGCAAAGTGATTTTACAGTGAGTCACCAGAATATACAGGTAGACAATTCACATATTTTTGACCTTCAAGGACATGAGGCGGAAGAGACTGAAAACCCAATTGAAAGATTGGAGTTCGAGTTATCTGAATTAAAGAATCCTGTTACTGGAGAGATACCAAGCTTTATAAGACAAAGAGAACTACGCTACGCAAAGCAGAACCTCAACTTAATTAAAGAAACTCCAAGAGGATTTGATGGCAGTGTGCCTAGCAGTGCAGCGAGCACCTCCACACAAACATCCAATTTCATCAACGTTGGTCCTTTTAACGTAGGAGGTCGTACACGCGGAATGGGTATTGATGTGGCTAATGAGGATGTTATTCTTGCAGGAGGAGTTTCTGGAGGTATGTGGCGTTCAGTAGACGCAGGTGCCACTTGGGCAAGGACTACAGCTCTTGAACAACATCCTGCAGTGAGTTCATTGGTACAGGACACAAGGACTGGAAAGACCAATGAATGGTATTACTCAACAGGAGAAAGAAGAGGAAATTCGGCCACCCTGAATGGAGATATATATGTTGGTAATGGAATTTATAAGTCCATTGATAACGGTGCCAGTTGGGACTTGATAACTGCTACGGCAGTAGAAGGAACAAGCGGAACTGATGTGTTGGTTAACTCGCGAACCCCATTTGCCATTGTTGATGAATTAGCTATTGATCTTTCGAATACTGAGGAAACAGAGATATACGCTGCTGGAACTAGTGAGATTATTAGATCCACAGATGGATTTGCAACTTTCGATATTGTCTTGGGAGAGGCTAATACCGGAAGAAACGCAACAGATATAGCCATAACTACTTCAGGAAAAGTATTTGCGACCATCGCCAATTCAGGCTTCAATGGTGCAAGTGGCGAAGATGGCTTCTTTGAATCTGAAGATGGTATTAATTGGACAGAGATTGAGTTCCCTACAGGTTTTCCAACAACGTTTACCCGGTTAGAACTAGGTATTGACCCTGCCGATCAGGAGAGGATATACGTTATAGGTAATGCTAATCTTTTCGTGTACAATGACGCGACAGATACATGGAGTGACCTTACAGGCAGGATTGACGTTAGTGATGATACTACAAATGGTTTTAATGGCCAAGGAGGGTATGATCTTTATGTGGCTATTCACCCTGGAAACTCGGATGTTATTTTCGCTGCTGGAACGAACATAATGCGATCACTTGATGGCTTTACAACGGATGCAGGTAGAAGTCAAGTTGGAGGCTATCGTCCAAATGCTGGTGCAAGACTTTATCCAACACACCACCCAGATCAGCATGACTATGCTTTTTATCCGTCAGATCCTAATAGAATGATTTCGGCTAATGATGGTGGACTGTATAGAACTGAGGACAATTTAGCTACGACCAACACGATTACCCCGATTACTTGGGAGTCTTTGAACCATGGTTACCTGACCACTCAGTTTTACCAAATCGATATTCATAACTATGACCTAGGTGATAACCAAATTGTTGGAGGTATGCAAGATAACAGTACTTGGGTCACTTTTGATGGCGATCCTACTGGCGATTGGACTGACATATTTAGTGGTGATGGAGCATTTTCAGCAATAACCTATAACTCAATATATGTGTCATCACAAAGAGGAAACGTGGCAAGATTGACGCTTGATGACTCTGATGTGTACCGTAATCAGGGTAATATATCTCCAACATCAGATGATAATGATTACACATTTATTAACCCTTATACTTATAATCCCGTCCATCAGGATCAGTTATTTGTAGGCGCTAGAGGAAGAGTTTTTGGAACTAATGATATAAGGCAAAACCCAAGGAATGGTCAATGGATTGAATTGGACGGACCAAATACCTTCAATGGTTCTGTCTCTGCCTTAGCAATGTCTACTCAACCGGAGGGCATCTTATACTTTGGTGCTACATCTAGAATTTATAAGATAGAGAACACTCGTGATTTGACCACTGATACTGAGGTATTAGAATTGAGTAGAGAAGGATTACCAATAGGTAATATTTCTGGTATAGCTGTAGACCCAAGCGATGGTGACAAAGTAATTATTACATTTTCAAATTACGAGGTGATTAGTGTTTGGTACTCAGAAAATGGTGGGGAATCCTGGTCCTCAATTTCTGGAAATCTGGAAGAAAACCCTTCAGGTTCAGGTGCCGGTCCATCTGTTAGGTCAGTAGAAATAATGCCTGATGGTAATGGAGGTAACTATTATTTTGCAGGAACTTCAGTAGGTCTCTTTATGACTCAGTCACTAGATGGTGATAATACTGTTTGGACACAGCAAGGAGTCAATGAAATTGGAAACGTTGTCGTCTCTTCTGTGAAGGTTAGGCCTATTGAAGGAGTAGTAGTGACTTCTACCCATGGCAATGGCGTTTTCAAGGGAGCATATCAAGTTGGTGTGACACCGAATATTAACTACTCTTTGGGTGATGAGCCTAATACAGCTGTTTTAAGAGGTAATGTGTCATTTGTCACTGGTAAAGGAATGAACTATCAGTGGGTGAAGGATGGCCAGACAATAGAAGGAGAAACTAGTAGTACTCTTTTGGTTACCGATGGAGGTGATTACCAGTTGAGTCTAGCAATAGAAGGTGTTGAAGGTAGAGCACTATCAAATACGATTTCCTTCAACTTTGACGGCACTGGACCGGATGTGAGTTCAATCACAAGATTGAACCCAACCGATGAAAACACTACCGGAACAACAGTTCAATTTCAAGTTACATTCTCAGAGTCAGTGTTAAATGTTGATGCAACCGACTTTGAAACTTCAGGCGATGCTTCTGGTACGATTGGCGATGTAACAGTTGTTACTGAAGGAACTGTATTTAATGTAACGGTGAATAATATTGGCGGCAACGGAGCCCTCAGTTTAGATGTGTCTGTATCCACTGATATCACAGACGCTGTTGGCAATGCCTTCAGCGGAACCGTCATTTCAGAAGAAAATTATACAATACAAGATGGCACAGCACCTACTGCCGCCATAACTCGAGTAAACCCTATGACTGAGATCACAGATAAGAATGCTGTGACTTTTATGGTTGAATTTACCGAAGGTGTTCAAAACGTAGACGTTAGTGATTTCGCACTGTCTACGGGATCGCCTACTGCCACCTTGAGTACAGTTACGGAATTTGGTACGGGTGTTTATGCGGTGGAGGTTATCGACATTGTTGAAGACGGCACTTTGGGGCTTGACTTTGTCACAGGACAAGATATTCAAGATAATGCAGGTAACGTTTTTGATGGTACCGTTACAACTGATGAAACGTATACTATCCAGAATGTGATCACATCTATTGATGATCCTCTATTGGCAAATGTTCAAAAGATCATAGTAGATGCCAATCCATCTACTGGAATGTTCAACTTAGCTTTCCCCAACACTTTTATTGGTGATTTTGAAATGAGAGTGGTTGATGCTCAAGGTAGGGTAGCTGCTATTCAAGAAGTAAAAGGCTATGCGAGTGGTGATCAAGTAGAACTGAATCTGACGAGTTCTCCGGATGGATTGTATGTTCTTCAGGCTAGAAATGGCCGAACTTCTGCATCAATCAAGCTGCTGAAATCGAGTAGTTCAAGATAAACTGGAGGGAGTGTTTTACTCCCTTTTTTTATACCCTCGTTCTCTAAAAGGGAGTGGATAAGCACCTTCTAACCTGCATGTAAATGTCAAGTTTAAGCGACTCAAAAGGGTTCGAAAGGTATTTAAGCGTGTTTAAACAGGACTTTATCGAGTGTTAACTAGGTGTTTAGTCAAGTTTTGGATAAAAGGACATGAAGATTCAGATTTTTGTGTTATTATCGTCTTTAACTTTCACCTACACAACATTCTGTAATGGATCAGTACTCTAGGGTACGTGTCATACTGACTTCAGGCACGCTATTCTTAATGGTCGTATCGGCTTGTTCCGTTTCCCGGAACACATATGCTGTCCAATCTCCAAATTCTAAAGTAAAAGAAGCTCAAGAGGTAATCAATGTAGCGCCAACTACAATGGCCAAAGACGCTATTCGTTTGCAGGGGACTCTTATGTCCGCAATAGGCAAAGAGAATGGATGGCATCAATATCAATTCCAAGTAATTAAAACACTCAAGTACGGAGCAACTTTTGCCAGTATTGAACCTCAAGTAAATGAGGAGGTCATACTGAACACCTCAAAGAAGCTGAGATCGGCATCCGGAACTGTAATCACTGTGGATGCAACCACACCAAGAGAACGTCAAGTAGGTAAGTTGATGATTTTTAAAGTTTCAGAATAGTTGTCACTTATGAAGAAGAGATTTCTAACAATTTGTACTGTTTTACTTGTTTTAGCAGTGCTCTCTTTGGTTCGTTATGATCAAAAGTGGACTTTCCTCTTTGAGAAAACGCAGACTTATAGCCTGAACCTAGACGCCCCAGTGATCGTAGATCGTCAGGAAAAAGAAAAGGAAAATCCTCAAGACCGATTGGAGTTCGAACGCATGCAATTGGCGGATCCTTCCACAGGAAGAATACCCACAATCATTAGAGAGAAAGAAATTGAGTTCGCAAGAGAGTCCTTAGGAAATAGCGAAAAGATTGAAGCTGTTCCAAGTGCAGTGAGCGGAAGTCAGTCTCAAAGTAATATTGTAATTCCTTTTGAAAACAAAGGCCCATATAATATAGGTGGGCGTACTCGGGCTTTAGGAATCGATGTGGCCAACGAAAATGTAATTTTGGCAGCTGGTATCTCGGGTGGAGTGTGGAAGACCTCTAACCAAGGCGCTTCTTGGGTTAGAACTACAGGTCTTCAAGAACATCCGGCTGTATCTGCTATTATTCAAGACCGAAGATCAGGGAAAACCGATGAATGGTATTATTCAACAGGCGAGAATGTCGGAAACTCCGCAGATGCCGTTGGCGCATTTTACTATGGAAATGGTATTTATAAATCTACCGATAACGGTGACAGTTGGGACCTTTTATTGTCCACGGCAGTTGCAGGCAAAGTGGGTACCGAAGTGGTATTAACGAATGGTACTTTCACGACTATTGACGAATTGGTTATTGACAATTCCAATGCACAAGGTACCGAAATATACGCTGCCGGAAATGGCAAAATTATTAGAAGCGCAGACGGGTTTAGTACATATGATATTGTATTGGGACAAAACAATACCGGTTTTGCTACCTGTGATGTTACCGTATCATCTACAGGGGTGGCATTTGCAACTATAGGTAATTCGGCCAGTGGAATTTCGCAGCATGGTATTTTCAAATCAGACGATGGTATCACTTGGACCAATATTGATCCTGATGGTCTGGATGCAACTTATACTAGAATAGAGTTGGCGATAGATCCTTCGGACGAGAATATTGTCTATGCTGTGACTGATGATCAATTATTTGTATTGGATGTAGCAAACAACACATGGGTAAATCGATCCAGTAACCTAGGGGTTTCAGCAGACCCTGGGGAAGGTTACGATTCACAGGATGGATATAATATGATCGCTTCTGTTCACCCAGGAAACAATAACCTTGTTTTCATTGGTGGAACTAATTTACTCCGATCTGACGATGCATTTACAACTGCGAATTCAACAAGCCACATAGGAGGTTATTTATCGGACGGTGGCAATGACCAAAGCTTTCCATCTTATCCAAATCATCACCCTGACCTTCACGAGATATCCTTCTTCGGGTCTGACCCAAATAAAATGCTAACGGGGAGTGATGGTGGGATTCACCTGACAAGAGATAATAGGGCTACTTCCAATGACAATTCACCTGTTACATGGGAGTCATTAAACAATGGTTACCTAACATCACAGTTTTCTCATGCTGCAATACAGGAATACTTTCTTGGAGATAATCAGATAGTGGGTGGTATGCAAGACAACGGAACGTGGATTGTTTTTAGCAATGATGGCGAATCTGATTGGCTTGAACTTGTTGGAGGAGATGGTGCCATGGCAGCAATTTCATATAACGCCTTGTATGCTTCTGCCCAAGATGCCTTTATGTTAAGAGCCGAAGTTGTTGATGGTAGCTATCAGAATTTCACTCGCATTTCTCCATCTACAGACTCAGACGAGTTCCTTCAGGTCAATCCTTATATTGTCAATCCGGTGAATCAAGACCAGTTGTTTGTTGGAGCCAATGGAAAGCTATACGCCACAAATGACGCAAGAACCAATCCGGGAGAAGGAGATTGGTTGACAATTGAAGGCAGTACAAGTACTGATATTAACGGTTTTGTATCAGCCATGGCAATGTCCATAGAACCAGAAGGCATATTGTATTTTGGAACAACGTCTGGCAGACTTTATAAAATCTCTGACACACGTGATGTTTCTGTCTTGGCTGATTTGAGCGTACTAAATCGTTCTGTGCTCCCAAGTGGCTTTGTTTCAAGTATTTCCGTGGATCCTCAGGATGGATCTAAATTATTAATCTCCTATTCAAACTATGGTGTCAAGAGCATTTGGTATTCTGAAAATGGTGGTGACTCCTGGAGTTCCGTTTCAGGAAATCTAGAAGAAAACTCTGATGGCTCAGGAGCTGGCCCTTCAATCAGGGATTTGGCAACTCTACCTGATGGTTTCGGGGGAAACTATTACTTCGCTGCTACTTCCGTGGGCTTGTTTATGACTCAGACCCTTGATGGAGATAACACAGTATGGGAACAGCAAGCAATCGATCAGGTTGGCAATGTAGTCGTTGCCTCTGTTGAAGTTCGACCCATCGATGGCGCTGTAGTTGCCGCTACACATGGCAATGGAGTATTTAAAGGGTTCTATCAAGTTGGGATCAATCCTAACATCAATTTTTCCAAGGGTACCCAACCTGGTACAGCTGTATTGAGGGGAAATGTATCTTTCGTCCAAGGTAGAGGATTGGCTTATCAGTGGATTAGAAATGGAGTACCCATTGTTGGTGCTAGTGTGAGTGAATTCACCGTTACACAGAATGGAGATTATAAACTGCGGATGGCGGTTCAGGGAGTTAATGGAGTGGGGGAATCCAATGTGATTTCATTCAATTTTGACGTAGTACCGCCTGAGGTGTCTTCGATAGCCCGATTGAACCCGGCCGACCTAAATACCAGTGCGAGTAGTGTTCAATTCAGAGTAACATTCTCAGAAAAAGTGGTCAATGTGAGTGCTGATGATTTTACAGTGTCAGGTGATGTCACTGGAGAGATCACTAGCGTTGTAGCTAATGGAGATGGGCTGTTTTATGATATTACGGTATCAAACATAAGTGGTAAAGGTGCACTTAACCTAACTGTCAATTCGAGTACTAATATTACTGATATCCAAGGCAATGGACTGACAGGTAGTGCTGGTTCTGTTGAATCTTACAACATTATAGATGATACGGCTCCAACCGCGACAATAACAAAGCGAAACCCTACTTCTCAAATTGCCAATAGTACAGAGGTGACATTCTTAGTACTCTTCTCAGAGAGCGTTCAGAATATAGACCTGGCTGATTTTCAACTTACTAATGGTTCACCAGCCGGGACTTTGAGTAGGTTGACAGAAGTGAGCACAGGGGGATATGAGCTGGTGGTTTCCAATATTCTTAGCAATGGCACCTTAGGACTGGCTTTTTCTAGTGCTCAAGACATTCAGGACATAGCAGGCAACGATTTTGGAGGTACTGCATTGGCCTCAGAGTCTTATATCATTAATAATGATATTGAAGCACCTACAGCAGTTATTTCAAGATTCGATCCTTTGACTCAGGTTACTGATCAAAGTCAAGTGACCTTTTTGATACTCTTTTCAGAAGCAGTTAAAAATGTCAGCTTGGGTGATTTCACGCTTCTGCAAGGCTCCGTTTCAGCAACTTTTAGTGGAGTAGAAGAAGTAGGCATAGGTAGTTATCAATTATCATTAACGAATATCTCAGGTAATGGCACACTGAGTATTGACTTTAATAATACTCAGGACATTGAAGACAATGCGGGTAACTTTTTTGATGGAAATCCTATCGCTGTAGAGTCTTACATCATTGAAACAGATGTTGTAGCTCCAACAGCAGTTATCACGCGACTTGACCCGCTATCTGAGACTACTGATCAGGATCAGGTAACCTTCCAGGTTCTGTTTTCGGAAGATGTTCAGAATGTTGGGCTCGATGACTTTGGTTTTATAAGCGGTTCACCTTCAGCTACACTTAATACTATAACAGAAATAGAACGTGGGCGCTATGAATTACTCATTACAGATATCGATGCTAATGGAACCTTAGGAATTGAGTTTAGTAGTTCCCAGGATATTGTCGATAACGGAGGAAATGCTTTTGGTGGTAGTGCCTCTGCCAGTGAAACTTATATTATTGAGGCGGACATAGTTGCTCCAACTGCTACGATTTCAAGGCTTGATCCGCTAAGTGCAACGACAGATCGTCAGCAGGTCACTTTTCTCATACTTTTTTCTGAAGCTGTGCAGCATGTAGACCTAAATGATTTCGTAAAGACTCCTGGGTCTTTAACAGCTACATTGAGTAGTGTTACCGAGGTTGATCGAGGTCGTTATGAACTTTTAGTGACCGGAATTGGTCCAAATGGCACACTAGGTATTGATTTTAGTGATTCACAAAATATTCAAGACAACAAGGGTAATGCATTTGATGGCAATGCGACCAGTACCGAGTCATATACCTTAGAAACCGATGTGACTGGTCCAACAGTGACTATTTCCAGATTAGACCCGGAGGGTCAGGTCACCGATAGAGATCAGGTAACCTTCAAAGTATTGTTTTCTGAGGAAGTTGATAATGTTGATATCACCGATTTTGAATTGTTAGCAAATTCTCCAGTTGCTGTGCTTTCTGAATTGATTGATACTGATGGAATGAGTTTCGAGTTAACGGTTGACAATATCTTGAGTAATGGTACTTTGGGAGTTCAATTCATAAGCAATCAAGACATTGAAGATAGGGCTGGAAATGATTTTGATGGTAGTATTGCGGCTAACGAAACATATTCTATCGAAGCCGATGTTACTGCACCAACTGCGGTGATCGCTAGGCTAAACCCAAGTGATCAAGTCACTGATCAAAATGAAGTAACCTTCTTTATACTCTTTTCAGAAACCGTGAAAAATGTGAGTTTGAATGACTTTGTACTTACAGAGGGCTCTCTATCAGCTACCTTAAGCAGCTTAGAGGAAGTGAGTACGGGAGGGTATGAGTTAGTTGTCTCTAACATCAGTGGAAGTGGAATGTTAGGGATAGATTTTGCGAGTAGTCAGAACATCGAAGACAATGCAGGCAATGAGTTCGGAGGAACTGCCCTTGCTAAGGAAACTTACACTATTGAAAATGATACTACAGCACCAACTGCTGTTATTTCTCGCCTTGATCCACTGACAGAAAATACCGATAGAGATCAGGTAACATTCCAAATCTTGTTTTCTGAGGCAGTTCAGAATGTGGACCTGACCGATTTTGTCTTTACATCAGGTTCTCCCACAGCTACTTTGAACAGGGTTACTGAATTAGATCGAGGTCAATATGAGTTGTTAGTTACAGGAATTAGCGCAAATGGTACATTGGGTATTGACTTCAGTGGTGCGCAAGATATTGTAGACAACGGTGGGAATGCATTTGATGGTAATGCAACAGCCAAAGAATCTTACACTATTCAGTCTGATATGACCCCTCCAACAGTGGTCGTTACTAGACATGATCCGACAGTTCAAACCACCAATTTGACACAAGTTACTTTTGAGGTACTGTTTTCTGAGGCAGTTCGTAATGTAGATGTAACAGACTTTGTTTTACGAGCAGGTTCTCCTTCTGCTACAATATCGAATGTCACAGAAACTGGGGTAGGTAAGTACGAATTATCCATATCCAGTATAAATGGAGAGGGTACCTTAGGGATTGACTTCACATCTGGGCAGAATATCGAGGACAATGCAAATAATAGTTTCGATGGAAATATTACTTCCAATGAAACATATAATATCGTTGCGGAGAGTGGCGATGTTTCTGGTCCAATTGCCTTTGTCACTAGGGTTAATCCATCCAGTGAAATCACAAACAAGAACCAAGTCACCTTTCAGGTATTGTTCTCTGAGTCAGTCAAGAATGTTGACTTGTCAGACTTTACTTTCCTTGAAGGTTCGCCAACGGCATCTTTGAGTTCTGTGTCTGAAGTAGCCCTTGGGCGTTATGAATTAGTGGTTTCAAACATTCAGAGTAACGGTGTACTAGGGATTGACTTTAGGTCATCGCAAGATATTGAAGATGATGCTGGCAACCGATTTGACGGTAATATTGCTTCCAATCAGACCTATATCATTGCTTCTGGCGATGATGTGACAGCACCAACAGCAGTGATTACCAGAAGAAATCCTTCGGATCAATTCACTGATCAGAACCGTGTGGTATTCCAAATCATTTTCTCAGAGGCCGTACAAAATGTCGACCTGACTGACCTTGTATTGGCAGATGGGTCACCTGATGCCATTATAGAGTCTCTGTCTTCTTTGGGGGTTGGTGTATTTGAGGTGACCATTAACGATATTGTTTCTGACGGTACTTTGGGTATCGACTTTGCCCGGTCGCAGGATATTCAAGATATTATTGGAAACCGTTTTGGAGGAAATGCCATCGCAAGAGAAACCTATACAATTCAAAACCTTGTCACTTCAATTGATGATGAATTACTGGGTGACCAACAAAGAATTATTGTTGATGCTAATCCTTCAACAGGCATCTTTAATCTAGCTTTTCCAACCTACTTCCAAGGCAGCTTTGAAATAAAGGTGATCGATCTAGCTGGAAATGCGATTCATGCAGAACAGATTGAGTCCTATGTTAATGAGGAGCAAGTTCGTCTTGATTTATCAAAACACCCAGACGGACTTTATATTCTGAACGCTTCCAATGGCTTGAGGAGTGCTTCGATTAAGCTGCTTAAAAAGGGTCAATAGTATATTCGGAATACTTAGCGAAAGTCGTCTATCCCCAAATGGGATATGTAATAGTCTAGTGGTATATCCAGTTCTGTGGTATAATCAATGTTGTCTAGTTTACTAGTGATTCCCAGTCCGATTTTTAAGCAATCTTGCCTGACTTCTTGGAGAAAGCGGTCATAGAGACCAGCACCATAACCAACTCTATTCCCTTGTTTGTCACAGCAGATTAAGGGTACAAAAACGATGTCTAATTTTTCTGGATGAATTGCCTCTCCATTGAGTGGCTCTGGTATTCCGTACTTTGATTCTTTTAGTTCAGTGTTCTTGGTCACATGGAAATGCTCAAGCTGTTTCTGCTTAAAGAGAGTCTTTGATACATATGCCTCATGATTCGAGCTCTTTTGAAGATGTTCAAATAGTGGCCAGGTATTAGGCTCTTTGAATTTTAATATAGGCAGGAATATGTGGCAATGAACAGCCCTCTGATGCGACTCTAAGAAGTTTAAATTGTTGACAAGTAGAAGGTCGTTTCTACGCTTAAACTCTTGATTGGTCAGCGTTTGACGTTTTTCTAGAAACAGCGATCTGAGAACTTCTTTATTCATTCACTTGAATCATATGGAAGCGGTAATCGAATGGGTCGAACGCTTCCATACATGAATCTATGAAATTTGGATTGTTCATGTAAAAATTCAGGAAGTTGTCTTTTCTTTCTTGTGGACTACCCCCAGGGAATAAAGCTTCTTTCAGCGCGTAGATTCTGTTGACTAATACCTCCTGATTGCTTCTCTCTGCTTTCAAAATCTTGTGTTCAATTTTTTCAAGACTCTTTTCAGACTTTCTGAGTTCTGCTAAGACCAATTTCTCAAGTGTAGCATCTACAGCCGTAGCTTGTTCTTTAGCTTCAAGGAATAGGTTTCTTATGCGCTCCCTTTGCTCATCAAGATCCATCTTGAAAGCTGTGTTTTCTACCACTTTCTCTTTAACCAGAGCATTTTCTTCTTTGAAGAGATCTTCAATGGTTAAACCTGACTTGGTGAGCTTTGATACTTGTCCATGAGTCATTATCCCTGCAAAGTTTCTCGGCATAAGCAGAGGGAAACTGACTTCGAAGTGATCAAATATTCCCTTAAGTTGTAACCAGTATACGAGTTCTGAAGGACCTCCGACATAGGCCAAGTTTGGCAAGAGAAACTCCTGATAAAGTGGTCTGAGCACCACATTTGGACTGAACCTTTCAGGGTGGTTGTCGATTTCTTGTCGTATACTTTCTTCAGAAAAGGAAATATCCGAATCCAGTACTTCATAGCCTTCGGAAGTCCTCACTATTCTAGATCGAAGGTTCTCCTTCAGGTAAAAGAAATTGATTTCTCGAGGGAAAACCTGCGTCTTATAACCCTTCGATTCAATTTCACTAGTAGTCTTGCTAGCTAATTTCTCTGGAGTATGATCAAAAATGTCTGATGTAATGACGGGTGTGAACAAGGTTTTCAGCGCCCTATCATCAGCGTCTATGATAATAAGCCCTTGATCTCCAAATAGGTGGTTCATATAAAACCTAACTGCACTGGCAAGGTTCTCTTCTTTTAGATAGGCCTGTCTGAAAAAATCAGGCATCCCTATAATTTTATCGAAAATTGGACTGATGGATTTTGTCTCAAACTTTCCAACAGCGCCAACTTGATCAGTGTCCCATGAGAACTTTTGACCATTGAATCGGAAGTGATTAATCTCATCAAAGTCGTGATCTTCACTAGCCATCCAATAAACCGGGACGAAATTGCAGTCAGGTCTAAGCTTTTTTAGTTCCTCACATGCTCTGATCACAGAAACAATTTTGTAAATCACATAAAGTGGTCCAGTGAAAACATTGAGCTGATGGCCAGTTGTTATCGTATAAGTATTATCGCTCTGAAGGTTTTCAAGGTTTTTTAATGTGCCTTCAGAGATCTCTGTTCCTTCGTATTGGCTTTTCAGTGAAGCATACAGGACCTCCCTGCTTTTTGAGGGGAAATTCCGTTTGTCAATCTGTCCAATTAGGTTTTCAGGTGTGGGCAGGCCGTTGTGAAATTGAAGAAGGTTGTTGTGTCCACTGATATAGTCTAGGAAAAATTTTGAGAAGCTGTTCGTCTTTTCAAATTCAATTTTGGTGAGTAAACAGTCTGTTTTTTCCAATGTCTCCATAAACTAATTAAAGGCTTAAGAGGATTTACCTCTAGTTGACAACTTGATTAGCCAACTGGTTCCCCATAAAGATCAAATTCAGTGGCATCTGTGATTTTAATGTTAGCGAAATCACCAATGCGCAAATAGTGCTTCTTTGCATCTATCAATACTTCATTGTCTACTTCTGGAGAATCATGTTCGGTTCTTCCAACAAAGTTTCCACTTTCTTTTTTATCAATCAGAACTTTGAAGGTTTTGCCAATTTTTTGCTCGTTGATCTCACGAGAAATATCTTCTTGTATTTGCATTACGTGATTCGCACGCTCATGTTTTATTTCTTCTGGAACATCGTCATTATAAGAGAAAGAATGTGTGTTCTCTTCATGCGAATAAGTGAAAATACCCAAACGATCGAAACGAGACTTTTCAACGAAATCGACCATGTCTTCAAAGTCTTTTTCTGTTTCACCCGGATGACCTGCTATTAGAGTGGTTCGGATACCAATATCAGGAACGCGTTGTCTCATCTGATCTAGAAGCGCTTCTGTCTTTTCACGAGTAGTACCCCTGCGCATTAACTTAAGCATGTTGGTCGATCCGTGCTGTAATGGAATGTCCAAGTAATTGCAAATGTTATCTCTTTCGGCCATTACATCCAGAACATCCATTGGAAAACCTGTTGGGAAGGCGTAATGCAGTCTGATCCAGTCGATACCCTCAACATCAGAAAGGTTTCTTAATAGATCAGCAAGGTTTCTTTTCTTGTATAAGTCCAGTCCGTAATAGGTAGAATCTTGGGCAATCAAAAGCAATTCTTTGGTGCCGTTTCTGGCAAGATTCTTTGCCTCCAATACCAATTCTTCCATTGGACGCGATCTATGTCCGCCCCTCATAAGTGGAATGGCACAGAATGAACAGGGTCTATCACAACCCTCAGCAATTTTGAGGTAAGCGTAGTGATTGGATGTGGTCGTTATCCTCTCACCAACAAGCTCATGTTTGTAATCAGCTTTGAATTTTTTGAGCAAGGCTGGAAGCTCCATTGTACCGAAAAAGGCATCAACCTGCGGGATTTCTTTTTCAAGATCTTCCTTGTAACGGTGCGAAAGGCAGCCAGTCACATAAACCTTGTCGACAAGGCCTTCTTCTTTGGCATCGACATAGCGAAGTATGGTATCGACTGATTCTTGTTTGGCATTATCGATAAAGCCACAAGTGTTGATAACGACAATATTAGCATCGTCATTTACCGCTTCATGTGTTGTATTGATGCCATTCCCCTTTAACTGGGTCAACATCACTTCCGAGTCCACTAGGTTCTTTGAGCAACCTAGTGTAACAATATTGACTTTATCTTTCTTTAGTCCCTTCGCCTTCATGCCTGATATTTCACGAAGGGCAAATTTAATAAATAAAAGGAGGTGAACTACTTGATGAGCATACTATACTCTCTTCCTACGGAAGGTGATAGGCACCAATTCCTCAGTTGGCATTCCTATGGTATAAAGCTCCCAATTAGAGTCGTACTTGTCTAATATCTGTCTGATACAATCTACACGATCCTCACTTGGGTTTTCACAATCTGCCCAGTAGAATACTTCTACTCGATAGTTGTACGACATTTTTTTGCCGTTTACTTTAACTTCTACTTCTATTTCTTGCTCACCACTGACTTGTGGAATTTGGATTGCTATAGCGCTCATAAGCCTGTTCGTTAATGTACAAATGTTTTCTATCCATGTAAGTACATAACAATATAAATGCCAAGCTTGTAAATAGCTGATATACAGGCAGTAAAAAACGGTTAGGGCTTACGAATGACCGTATAAGTGCAGTAGAATGTACGCAAACGTTCAGGGTTTAGAGAAAGTATACCGCTTGTAAAAAATGATAGTATAAGCTTTTGCTGGCTCTATTTCTTAAATAACGAGTCTACAAATTCAGCCTTATTGAATACTTGTAAGTCGTTTACCTGCTCACCTACACCAATGTATTTAACTGGGATTTTGAATTGGTCCGAGATACCAATCACCACACCGCCTTTTGCAGTTCCATCCAGCTTCGTGATCGCTAAGGCTGATACTTCTGTCGCTTTGGTAAACTCTTGGGCTTGAATAAAGGCATTTTGGCCTGTTGAACCATCAAGGACTAGCATGATCTCATGAGGCGCATCAGGAATGAATTTTTGCATTACGCGCTTGATCTTAGAAAGCTCGTTCATCAGATTGACTTTTGTATGTAGTCTTCCTGCTGTATCAACAATTACTAGATCAGCACCCGTTTCTACCCCTTGCTTAACTGTATCAAATGCCACGGCACTAGGGTCAGTGTTCATACCATGCGCTACAACCGGGACACCTACGCGTTCTCCCCAAAGTTTCAATTGGTCGACTGCCGCTGCTCTAAATGTATCAGCTGCTCCAAGTACTACGGACTTCCCTTTAGATTTGAATTGAGCAGCAAGTTTTCCGATAGTGGTGGTTTTGCCCACACCATTGACGCCAACTACTAGAATCACATGTGGTTTATGTCCAGCAGGTAGTTCGAAATCGGCAAGGTCTTCTGTGTTATTCTCAGATAGGAGAGCGGCTATTTCATCTCTGAGGATCTGATCCAGTTCAGAAGTGTTCATGAACTTGTCTTTGGCCACTCTTTCTTCAATACGTTCTATCACTTTGACGGTAGTATCCACTCCAACGTCAGAAGTAATCAGAATCTCTTCCAATTCATCAAGCACTTCATCGTCTACCTTGGATTTACCAGCAACGGCTCTTCCTATTTTAGAGAAGATGTTTTCCTTGGTCTTTTCCAGACCTTTATCTAGAGATTCTTTCTTTTCTTTAGAGAATAGACCAAATAGTGCCATGGGGATGAAATAAATATGATGTAACAAAAAAGTCCCACAAATGGGGACTTTAATTTATGATATAAAAGCTAATTCTTACTTATCGGCTAATACAGATTTAACCATATCTTCCGTAACCATCTCTTCTTTGAAAGTGTAAGCTCCAGTTTTTGGAGACCTAACCGCCTTAATCACTTTAGCGTACTTTACTCCGCCTTCTTTCTTTAGGGTTGCAACTACCTTCTTAGCCATGATTATTTAATTTCTTTGTGAACTGTATATTTCTTAAGAATCGGGTTGTATTTCTTCAATTCCAACCTTTCAGTCGTATTCTTTCTATTCTTGGTGGTGATATAACGAGAAGTTCCAGGCATACCACTCTCTTTGTGCTCGGTGCACTCCATTATAACCTGAACTCTATTCCCTTTACTCTTAGCCATTTTTCTGTGCTTCTAAATTTCGGACTGCAAATATACGAAGCTAGTTGAGAATTTGAAACCTACTGATTAAAATTAATTGACTAATTATCAAGTACAAAGAAGTCTAGTTCAAATCTGGACTCAGGATGCCGCAAATTACCCCAAGTACCGTTCTCGCATGTGATTTGAGCGGGGTAGTCATCAGCTTCATCGTAGTATAAATCTTGTCTCCAGTTTTGGCTCACGCCCCTTGCGATATATTGGTCCAATACTTCATTACTCATAATCTCAAACATGGAGAGAAGTCGATAGCCTTGATTCGTTTTAACATAGACAGCAAAGTCTCCAGAATCTAATTGAGCACTAGGGGAGGCGCCTAGGACATCTCCTGCTGAAACTGATGCTCCTACTTCTATACCTGTACTCGGAGTTAAGTGAAACACACGAACAATAACGTTCGGATTGGCGTCTAGTTGAATGTCAATTTCGTAGTCGTCAGGATCATCCGAAGGCCTTGCTTGTCCAATGGTTACGATAGTGCCGTTGGCGGGCACAAAATAGGTGAGGGTTGATGGTAGCTCCGACTGCGCTGGAGGTTCTCCCTCATCGTATGTATGAAAGTAGTGTTTAAGGTTTACACAACTTTCACCACTGTAGTCAACAAAGTTGTGACCTGCAGCGGATCTATACCTCGATATCTTTTCAATCTTGTCTAATTCTACATGAAGCGCGGTTAAATACGGTTGGCCAATGATATCACTAATGTCATCCGGGCTTAGTTCGAATGCACAAGCGCCTTTGGCACCCTTGAGACTGGAATTGAACAATTCGCTTCCCTGTGGACCCAGTACATGGAAAATTCCTTCAACCGATTCTTGTGACTCGTTGACAGTAAGATCGAGTTCGAAGTTGGCCGTGCCAGCTTCGGTAGCCATGGTGCCTGATACGTTCAGTGTGTTATTGTTTAGCGTGCCACTACCGCTACCGGACCATAGGCCACCATCATAATCATTGATTGCAATGTCAAAAGTCCCTAGGGTATTTGTGGCTGATATTACTATCTCACTTCCTACCAAGGAAAAATTCAGGCAGTAGGTACCGGCAATATCAAAGTCTTCTGTAGGACCATCCGGGTCATCTGTTCCTGAGCAGTTGACTAGAACAAGGTTAAATGATAAAAGAATAGCTGCGAATAGATAGGAGAAAGTACTAAGTCGTTTCATAATTACTTCAGTTGGTCAACCGAAGATAACTTTGTGTCCTAACGGTAATTAAATCAAAAGCCGCTTTGGGATGAGTTGAGGCCTATTTGGTACGAATGGATAATAAAAAAGGGGTGAACCATAGGTCACCCCTTTTCATTCAATATCTGTATGAATTCCTACTTGTTCCCCTTTAGCTCAGGTAATGTAAACTGATCTAGAGGACTAGGTTCTTTCATTAATTTCTCAATCTCTTCTGTTGTACGAGGAGCAAATGAGGACAGTAATTCAAAACCATCTTTTGTAATCAGAATGTCATCCTCAATTCTTACGGCAATGCCCCACCATTTTTTGTCGCACTTAGAACCCTCAGGAATATAGATGCCTGGTTCTACAGTGATTACCATGTTTTCTTCTAGTGGGCCATAGGTGCCTTTATCGTGAACGTCTAAGCCGATATGATGTGACAGTCCATGCGGATAGTACAGGTGTTGCTCGCTTTCGCTTGCTATAATCCCTAGCTCTGCCAGGCCTTTGTTGATAATGCTTCTAGCAGTAGCACTCAGTTGCCCAAAGGTTACACCAGGCTTTGACATTTGAATAGCTTCTTCCTGAGCCTTATAGACTAAGTCATAGATAGCCTTTTCCTCTGGAGAAAATTCTCCATCGATAGGGATAGTTCTGGTGACATCAGCAGTATAACCATGATATTCAGCGCCCAAATCCATAAGGATCATCTCTTTACTTTCAACTTCCGGCTTATGGTTTTCTATGTAATGTAGAATACAACCATTGTTGCCTGCACCGACTATTGACGGATAGCCTTCGTATTCTGATCCGTACTTCTTGAAGACAAACTCATGAATTCCTTGAATTTCGGTTTCCGAAAGACCCGGCCTCATAGCTTTCATGACTTCTACTTGTCCCACCGTTGAGATAAAGACGGCTTTTCTGATCAGGTCAAGTTCCTCGGGTGTCTTAATACCTCTCAATTCACTCATCAGTGTGTTCAGTGTTCTAACGTCAAGGTTATTTTTCTGAGGTTCGGTACCCAAATTAGCCGTGTTAGTATGGTAGCCGGCTTTTGTCTTGAACTGAGTGATTAGACTGAATAGGTCAGCCGGGTCATTAGGGTTATCTCTTACGTCATTTTGGAAGTCATAGAACATGACTTTGTCGAAGGTGGAGAAGTCTATATCGAATTTGGCAAACTCTTTACCGTTGTAAGCACTGATCTGGAGTTTGTCCTTAACACCTTCATTTCCCAATCTGCGACCATTCCACATCTCTTGCAGTGGATTGCGTTCTTGAACAAAGAATATTTCATCATAGGCTTCGCCACTTTGATTCGTCTGCTGTTGCTTGAAAATGAGCAAAACGGCATGTGGCTCGCGATAGCCAGTCAAGTAATATAGATCAGGATCTTGATGGTAGATAAAGTCTACATCATTGGCGCGGTTTCTTACCGGGTTGGCAAAGAATACAGCCACGCTATTGTCTGGCATTTTTGCTCTAAGTGCCTCACGTCTGTTTTTGTGAAATGCTGATGAGAGAAAATCTGTAGGTGCCTCTTGACCTTGGGCAACAAAAAATCCTGATAACAAAAATGCTATCAGGATTGAAAATGTTTTTATGGGTTGTTTCATTGTAGTATAGTAACGTACGAGGACGCTATTATACTAAAATGTTACCGCTTTGTCTTGCTTTTTTTAGAACAGCGGAGATGCCATTTTTATTGATGGTTCTCAAAGCTGATGTAGAAACCTTCAAAGTGATCCATGCATCCTCTTCAGGAATATAGAATCTCTTCTTCTGAAGATTCGGATAGAATTTTCTTCTTGTTCTATTATTAGCGTGAGAAACGTTGTTTCCTACCTGTACTTTCTTTCCTGTGATATCACAAACTCTTGCCATAACGTCTGAATTTACCGCTTTTTCTAAACGGACTGCAAATATCTGAATAATTCCTGAACTGAACAACCTTGCTTAGAAAATCTCTAAGAAAATTATTACATCCACTCTCTACGATCGTTTTCGACACGATAGAGGATAAAGCTTTCTAAAGCCTCTGCCTCTTCAATAGATATGAAAGGGACTTTTACCGAGCCAGCTGCATTTGAAAGAACCATTGTGGCAATTCTTTTCCTTCTTTGATACCAGCTCTGTTTTATTTGGACTGACTGTACTTTGTACAACTGGGTCAGTTCATAAATATGTCCGAAGGTTCCTCTGTTATTCTTTAAAAATTCATCGTTTACCTCATAAGTACGCTTTCTGTAATATGCACTTATTGACAACCATATAAACAGCCCCCAAATAAGAAAGTACAGGGCCTGCCACTCGATATAGTAATAACTGATACCACCACCAATCACTGTGGGTATCAGTCCTATAAAGAAAAAGAGTCTATACTTTAACAGCTTGCTTACTCTATGCTTTGTTTCTGGTCGATAAAATTCTTCTGGAAAAACTGCTTTTACAACACTATCCACTTGAGTCTGATAACTACCAGGGACTTTTATTTTCGACTTTAACTGATCCGCCTCGGCACTGCTAGCTTGTTCAATTTGAAGTGTAAACATCTTGAACATCATGCGAATGGGGTTATCCGACCATGATACTACTTGAACTTTCTTCTTGTTAACAGAGATTTCTTCACGGTTCAGAAGTCCCTTGACCAACTTTAAACCACCTTGCTTAATCGATAGTTTCAAATCATAGTTGCCCAAAACCGTAGTGGTCAAGGAATACATAAATGAGATAATACCAACTATGATGACAGAGGCTAGAAACATGACCCACCCGGTGTTCATAATTTGATCGTAGCCGGATAGTTCCTCTGCGATCAACTCAGGCACATCTTCTGTAACCTCATTGAGGGTTGAGAAAACAAAGGCAAAGAGGATACCCATAGACTTGAGGTGATTCTGACTGATGCCTACTTTGAACAGATCAGGAACACTTAAATGAAGGATTACCTCCTCATTTTCCTCAATATCCACTGATTCTGAACTGGTCTCGGGACTTTCGATTTGCGCCTTTTCTTTTAGAATAAAACTTCTGAGCGCTTCTGCATCTTCTTTTTTCAGTGCATCAATGGTAAGCTCTGATTTTTTTGCCCCCGCTGTGTCGATTTCAAGACTAACAACTCCGAATATTTGATGAAGAATGTTCTGCTTGAAGTTTATTGTTTGAATTCGCTCGAAAGGGATATTGGTTTTTGTTCGCTTGAGAATGCCTTTGTCTATAATAAATGCGCCATCTTCTATATGAAAATAGAACCTGAAATAAGTAAGTACTGAGCCTATAAGGTTGAATGCGGCAAATCCCAATGCGATATAACCGATGATGGTGCCGAAACTATCATTGTTTCTTCCGCCAATGAAAAAACTCAAAAGAATTGGCCAGAATGATCGGATCGTCATTCTGAGAAACTTAATCAGAATGATGCCTATTGCGACTCGTGACTGCCTTTGGGGGCTTGTATACTGGTCAATTGTCACTTCCATCCATCGCTGTTTTACCGAGAACGAATTCTTTCAGACGAGAAGCCGTCTCTTCATTGAGCCCTGGAATTACAAGGTCGCTACTTTGACCACCAGCGGTAAAGATTTTTAGGCTATGTAGTTTGAACATACGATCTACAGGACCTTGCTTAAGTTCCGCATGCTGGATTCTATTAAAAGGAATGCTGGTTCTTTCCCACCAAAGAAGCCCCTTTGTGTAAATGATATCTCGTTCTCTAATGGCATATTGCTTTTTGGGGAACGCTTTAATAGTGACGATAATGTTTAATAACCAGAGAAGTGCAATAGATCCCAAAGTGATTGAGTAAACCATTGTTGTTCCTTCTATATCATCATTGAAGAAAATCAGACAAAATGCGCCAATCAATAGAATCAGAAAAAATACACCACTTGAAATAAGAGAGACCTTGAGGTATCCCTTCTCTATATGATTGAAATCGGCAGTTTTAACAGAAGGAAGTTCGTCTGGATTTACTGAGAGATTCTGAAATGTTTCATTCATTTTTTAAAACCATAAGGGCAATGGCGACAGCCATTCTGGCAGCAGTAGCCACGCTTCAGGAGGTATAACTCCGTGAAGACTAGCTTGCCATCTTTACCAATGTAGTAATCTTCGGTTTTACTGGCAAAGATTTGGTTCTTGTTTGAATCTTTAGACATGTTTTTATGCTGAAACAGATTCTCTACCTTTGGTGGAAGGAAATTGTTTTTACAAACACAAAGAAAGTAAACTATTATGGAATTGGTACACTCTAGTCAAGACGCAATCACTTTAGAGAATAAGTACGGGGCGCATAATTATCACCCATTACCTGTGGTATTAGCTAAAGGGGATGGCGTCTACGTTTGGGACGTAGAAGGGAAAAAGTACTTTGACTTCCTATCTGCTTATAGTGCTGTTAACCAAGGCCACTGTCACCCGAGAATAGTAAATGCTTTAAAAGAGCAAGCTGAGACCTTGACACTTACCTCGAGAGCCTTCTATAATGACGTTTTAGGAGTTTACGAAAAATACATGAGCGAGTATTTTGGCTTCGATAAAATACTTCCAATGAATACTGGTGCTGAAGCGGTTGAAACAGCAATTAAAATTTGTAGAAAGTGGGCCTATGAGAAAAAAGGTGTTCAAGAAACTAAAGCCAAAATTATTGTATGTGAAAACAACTTTCATGGAAGAACGACCACAATCATTTCCTTTTCGAACGATCAAGATGCAAGGAAGAACTTTGGTCCATTTACTGAAGGTTTTATCAAAATTCCGTACAACGATATTAATGCCTTAGAAGAAGCTCTAAAAGAGGATAATGTAGCTGGATTCTTAGTAGAGCCAATTCAAGGTGAAGCTGGTGTCTTTGTTCCGGATGATGGGTATTTGGCTAAAGCCGATAAGCTCTGCAAAGAGAAGAATGTTCTTTTTATTGCTGATGAAGTACAAACTGGGATTGCAAGAACTGGTGAGTTGTTGGCATGTGACTACGAAAACATTAGACCGGACCTTTTGATTTTAGGGAAGGCCGTATCCGGTGGTGTGTATCCAGTTTCTGCGGTACTGGCCGATAACTCTATCATGGAGGTGATAAAACCAGGTCAGCATGGTAGTACTTTTGGCGGTAATCCCTTGGCAGCAAAAGTCGCTATGGCAGCACTTGATGTGGTGAAAGATGAGGGGCTAGCTGAAAATTCAAGACGACTTGGAGTTATTTTCAGAGAGAGGATGAACGCTCTAATCGATGCTACCGATCTTATAACTCAGGTGAGGGGTAAGGGGCTATTAAATGCCATTGTAATCAATGACTCCCCAGAAAGTTCTACAGCTTGGAATATTTGTGTAGCATTGAAAGAGAATGGCTTGCTGGCCAAACCGACTCATGGTAATATCATCCGATTTGCCCCTCCACTAGTAATGACCGAAGAGCAACTTCATGAGTGCTGTGACATCATCGATTCCACTATTACGCAATTTAATGCCGTTTAAATCCAATTAATAGCCTCTGATCAGGATTGTTCGTGTCTGGGCATGATATTTGACTAAGTTTGTAATGTTGGATGCTGAAGTAGGGGTTTTCTCTTCAAAGGTGTCTAATAGACCAAAACACTTGTATGCTGTCTTCAACCAAAAGGAGAGTACTGAACATTATATGCGTTGCATTGGCTATCGCCTCTGTCTCATATGGTTTGGTATTGCGCTTTGATAAATCTGAAGCAGTCCTCAATAGCGCTGTCGTTCAAGAGAGTGAACCCAAACAGGAAGAACCAGCTGTCGAAACAGACCCAGCTCTGGTACTTAGAGCGAATAATCCATTCGTAAATCCTAATAACTAATTGATCGACACAAAACTCAAATGAGTTTTGCGCCAATCAACCTTACTAATTGTTTTTGTATCTATTTATTGTCTAGTGACAGAGCCTGACGGTACGGAACCTAAGTTTTGATTAAAGTTATGAGTTGCTGGTGCCGTTGCTGCATCAGTTGCTAGATCAACTAACAATGGTTTCAACAAGAACGGAGCCGGTGAGTTATCAGGCACTGGTTCTACCGAAATTACAATTCTTCTACCACGAATATCCAATGGAAATGTCTCTCCAGCTGGCGCTGCATTGAAAAAGTCTTCACCCGGAACAGGAGGTCCCGCATTGTTTTCCGTTCCGCTAAATGGGTTTCCTGAATCTCTCGCACCGAAATCTGTGAATGTACCGGTCGAGATTGGACCTGACTCGCCAATTACCCAACCCTCATATGCCCATCCTGCGGGTAAAGTGGGTAGCGTAAAGTTAGGGGTAGGAGGCATTCCTGGGCTTCCAAACCATACGCCATAGATATCATTTCCATTGTTACCATCGGTCTCATCAGTTGGTGTTCTTAGAAACAATGTGCCGGCAGCATTAGAAAAGTCTCCCAGGGCCGGTGCTACACCAGTCGAAAGTGTTGCGCTGGTTCCATTAAAATCACCGGCTAGCAATTTGGCGTCCGCAGGAGCTGGATCAGGATCAGGAATAGGCTCGATGGTGATTACAAATTTGGATGCCGATTCCAAGTCTTCGGTGTTTGCTGTGAAAGAAGAAGTTGATAGATTTCCGTTGCCATCTACACTAAACGTCCCTGTGCTTATAGGTGCGCCATCTACAATAATCCAGCCTTCGTATTGTGCGGTTGCGCCCAAGTCTTCAAGCCCATTAATAGTAACATTGATATTTGCAAGAGAAGGGCTGTCGTCATCACCACAACTCACTAACAGGGCTGGGATGATCAAAAGTGCTAATAATTTTTTCATAACTGAGTTTTAATGTTTTCGGAAACAAAACTCAGTTTAGGATATCATGAAAAGATCACGGAAACCTAACGATTAGTAGGCACTGTATATCAGCGACAGCTAGCTGACAAAACTAAAGACGGTTGATGTGAACTTGACTCACGGATATAGCAGTGAACTTTTTAAATCTGAAGTGTCTTTCTTTATGAGGAATTCTATCAATTATTATCATTACCACCTCGTCTGCCTCCTAATCCCCCAGCGCCTCCAAATCGCTCACGCAATTGTCGAAGCCTGTCGTTTTCCACAGGTAGCTGTTGTCCCTGGCCAAAGCTTCTGATATTATAAACAAAGGACAACATGAAGTACTGAGTAAGGATTTGTGTTTGATTATCTTCAATATACGATCCGGTAATTGACCTTGTAATACTCTGGTTTTGTTTCAATAGATCGAAAACGGATAGCTTTATCTCTGCCTTCTGTTTCATCAGTTTCTTGCCCATTTCCATATTCCATAACACAAAACTTTGGTTAAAGCCGTCTGCGAGACCAGAGTTCGCAGTATGGCCTACTGTAGATCTGAATACAAAACCATCTCCAAAGATCCAATTAAGCCTGAGTCTTGTCGACTGGGTAAAGTAGTCAGTGTCATTTGCTGACTGGAGGGTATTACTTACAGTGCTGAAACTTGAGTTGCTTGAAATGGTAAAATCCACTTTTTCACTAATGTTGCTACTTAGAACTAGTCCGAGTCCAACAGTTGGGGTCCTAGCCTGGTTTAATTCATCATTGATTAACTCTGGTGTCTGCGTAAAAGAAAGGGTCCCGGTAAAATTAAGGTTTGACTTAATGAAACCCAATGGCAGGCCGTAGGCCAAAAAGCTCCTGACGTTCCAATAGCCATTCAAGTTAACTGGTTTGCTAAATCTAGCACCTGGCTGCAAAGTAATGCCATCTATTATCGTATTTCCTCTTGATGCAATGGTAGTACTATTGCCTATGTAATTATCTGAGAAAGTACCACTGAGCAGTGTAAAGAAGGTTCTGGAAGTTTCGCTATCTACCTTATTATACCTTATCGTGGCAGTGTGTTGATAGCGTTGATCTAACTCTGGGTTACCCGAAGTGATATTCAGCGGATCCGTATTATCTATTACGCTTTGTAGCTGATTCACGCTTGGCGCATTGGTGGATGTTCGGTAATTGATGCTCAGGCTTTTTCCTCTGTCGAACCTGAAGCGATAGTTGATTGATGGCACAAAATTATTGAAGTTGCGATCCACATTGTCAACAACAGGAAATGTCTGGTCGTTATCCAAAATAGCGCGCTGATAGGTTGCACGCAGTGTTAAGGTGCCTTTTGTTCCTCTCAAATTGTAACCTATAGTTCCCTGGTGTGTGTAGTAATCATTTTCAAAAGTGTTACTCAAGGGCGTATTTAAATCAGTATAAGCATCGTTGCCCTCATTAAAGTCAAAAGTTTGGCGATCAGAGTCATTGAATTGATAGCCATATCTGTAGGTAAAAAGAATTGAGCTTCTATCAGCCAATGGCTCAGTATAGGTGGCATTAACAGTCATATTGAAGCCATCTTGATTTTGATCCGTAAACTGATCGAAGTCGATTGATCTTGAAGGGCCAGTAAAAAACTCTGATTCAGAGAGAAGAAAACTATCGCCATTATTGTTGTTCAATCCAGTGTTTACGTTGATGGAGAAGGTTCTTCCTCTCTTTTCAAATGAATGTCTCCAAAGAAGGTTATTGCTAAAGCTAAAGGCTTCAAGTGCCGATGTATTTTCTGAATTGATGGTGTTCAAGATGTCTGTTCCTAAGAAAGTTGTTCCATCAGTCAGGGCTGAACCTGAATTGTCCTGATAAGTAAACCTTGGACGCATTATGATAGAGTTGCGGTCATCAATTTTATACTCTAGTTGACCACTGAAACGGTGATTGGTGTTTCTGCTACCCTCAAAACTAGTTTCATCGTAAGTCTGCCCTTCATTTGCCGCCAAAGTGAATTGTCTGAAAATAGATTCATTGGAAGAATTATCAGATTGGTTAAAAAAGTAACTTCCACTGAACTTTATCCTTTTGGTGTCCTCATAAGAGTAATTCACTCCAAAGGCTTTTGTCTCGTTAATTCCGCCTTGTTGACCAACTTGAAAGTTGCCGGCATTACCACCATTGGCAAATCGACCACCTCCAGCTCCTCCGCCACCGGCTGCACCACCACCGCCTCCGCCACGGCCACCACGACCACCTCTTCTACCTCCGCCTGAAGTAATACCCAAAAGGTCACTGGTTGAAAAGTTTTGGATGTTGATGTTGTTGACTTGCCCAAGAAAAGTGGTTCTTGCCTTAGGACGGAATAGATTGATACTTGCACCGGCATTGTAGGTGTCATCCGTTCCGGCACCGGCATAAACTCTACCGAACTCCCCGTTCCGCATACTCACACGGGTGATGATATTCATTGTTTTGGATGTCTCACCATCAAGGAAACCCGTGAACTGAGCTTGATCACTGGCTTGGTCATAGACTTGAATTCGTTCGATCATCTCAGCTGGTAAATTCTTTAATGCAGCGTTTGGATCGTCTCCAAAAAACTCTCGACCATCCACTAATACTCTACTAACATTTTCACCTTGTGCTTGTACCTGACCATTTTGAATCACTATTCCTGGCATCTTTTCAATAAGGTTTTCTGCGGTAGCATCAGGATTGACCTTGAAGGCAGCAGCATTGAATTCTGTAGTATCGCCATTCTGTTTTACACGCTCGGTGAGACCTTCTACTACTACACCATCCAGATTTCTTGTGTCTATGCCCAAAGCAATGTTGCCAAGGTCGAGAGAGGCGTCTTTGATCGTGAAATTTCTACTGAATTTCTTAAAGCCTACATAGGATACACCGATCTGATAGTTGCCGTTGGTAATGCTGGTCATACGGAAGCCGCCCTGATCATTGGTCGAATAGGCCTTTGCTGTAGAGTCAGAGAGATCTATCAGTAGAACAGTAGCAAACTTGAGAGGTTTGTTAGATGCACTGTCTAACACACTGCCCTTGATTACCCAGTATTGGGCAGAGGCTGAGAAGGAGATAAGAAATAAGATGACCGTAAAAAAGTGTCGCATGTCGTTGAGATTTGAATTTTAGACATTGTCATATCTCAAAGGTTTAGTTAGCGTGTTTTTCAATAATTAATTATTGTTTTTCAATAATTAATTATTACATTTCGAAAATCATAGACAAGGCTGCTCACCCGGAGTTGCCGAATAAAGAACCTTTAAGCACCGTCAATTTTTGATTTGAGAAATATGAATATGAAAGTAGAAATGAGTAGAAGTTTGAAAATTCGTTGGGTACTGGCAATTAGTTTGGGCTTTGTTTTATTCCTGAACCTAGTACTACCACTGCGCTCAATTATAGGCGACTTTATTGAAGGAGAGAAAACTGTGAGAATGGCAGCTGGTATTATTATCAGGTTTATAATGTTCGCCATACTGGTCTACTTGATTAGGAGGTTCAAATTTGAAAAGTTTATTGGAATTGGGGCTGGCATTGAGAAAGGATTCTATATGCGCCAAAGCATAATACTTTTAATCCCTATGGTATTTATTACTATGGGAATAATCAGTGACTTCTCTGTATATGTAAATGCGGGAAGTGGCATACTTACCTTGTTTTTAATTGAGCATTTTTTTGTTGCTCTCATAGAGGAGCTGGCTTTTAGAGCTATTATTCTTCCCTTAGTGATTCAGATTCGAGCCAATAAGAAACGACTACTTTTGGTGAGTGTTTGTCTAACATCGTTAATCTTTGGTGCTCTGCATTATCTTAATTTATTTCGTGAACCAGGTAACTTCTCAGGAATCACTTTTCAGGTTGTATTTGCTTCTGCAATTGGTATATTCCTTGGCGGGCTTTTGCTCAGGACAAGACATATTATTTTCCCAATTATGATTCATTTTTTAGTCAATGCAGCTTTTGGGAAAAGTGAATTGAGACCGGAGAATGAAGATCTGGTAACAGAAGCTGTCGGAAGTAGCACGGATTCATCTTCTTTATTTGTAACCCTTGGCCTATTTGTATTTGTGGCTATTGGAGGAGTTGTCATGATCAGAAAGGTCGATCGAAATGAGATTTTAAACACATTAAACACTAAAATAGATAGCAATGAGATGGAATAGAATGATAACCTCGGTGTGTGTGTTTTTACTCCAATTAATAAGGGTTTTGATAGGCGTTGTTGCGGCTTTTATTCTGGGTGCTTTTATACTAGGGAAGCTTGAAGCACCATTATCGGTTAATCTTGATGATAACTACAGTCTAAGCCCACCTATGGAACAATTTGCTGAAGTGACGTATAAAGGTGAGAGATATACCGAAATCAGTATCAGGCCAACCTCCTATAGATTGGAATTAGAATCACTTCCAATTTCGAATGTTTATTTGATTATCTCTATGATAGTTCTCCTGGGAGCTTTTTACTATCTCGTGCATGTATTGATCAAGTTGCTTAAATCTATAGAGGAAAGACAATTTTTCAGTCTTCAGAATGTAAAGCGAATAAGGATTGCAGGTGTCATGGTTATATGCTATTCTGTTCTATCTTGGATCTATGGATATTTGGTCAGGTATTTACTCATTGACTATTTAGACATAAAAGGGGTTTTTCACATGAGTAGCAGGATTTCAACACAGTCGTCTTTTTTCAACTCATATTTATTCTTAGGATTGATGATTCTATTGGTTGCAAATGCTTTCGAACACGGTGTGAAATTAAAAGAAGAACAAGAACTAACCATCTAATTATGGCAATCATAGTGAATCTTGATGTGATGCTTGCCAGGCGAAAAATGCAGAGTAAAGAGTTGGCCGAAATTGTAGGAATAACCCTTGCCAACCTCTCTATTCTGAAAACGGGTAAGGCCAAAGCAGTTAGATTCAGTACACTAGAGGCTATCTGTAAGGCACTGGACTGCCAGCCAGGAGATATCCTAGAATTTCAAGACGAGGAAGAATAGAGAATATCCATATTCGGTGGTTCATGCAAAATGCAGGAGTATTTCTGTTTTAAGCTATCTTTGCCCGGTAATATTTATCGTATGGACATCAGACCTAGAAGAAATCGAAAATCAGAGGCTATCAGAAGTCTCGTTCAAGAGACCACGGTTACTACCAATGACTTTATCTTTCCTCTTTTCCTTCTAGAAGATTCGAATGCTACTCTGGAAGTGGCTTCTATGCCTGGAATCTATAGAATGGGTCTTAATTATATGCTTCGTGAAATTGAATCATGTTTAAAACTCGGTATTCAGGCCTTTGATATTTTTCCTGTAGTTGCTGAGTCATACAAAGACAAAACTGCCACCAAGAGCTACGACAAGAGTTTTTTCTATCACAAAGCACTAACTAAAATTAAGCAGGAATTTCCCGAAGCGGCAATTATGACTGATGTTGCATTGGATCCTTATAATTCTGATGGTCATGATGGTATCGTCAAAGATGGTATTATCCTGAACGATGAGACGTTAGAGGTACTTGGAAAACAAGCCTTATCTCAAGCAGAGAGCGGTGCTGATATCATTGGTCCTTCGGATATGATGGATGGCAGAGTAGGTTTTATTAGAGAAACGCTCGATGACAATGGTTTTACCGATGTTTCGATAATGTCATATACCGCTAAATATGCCAGTGCATTCTATGGCCCGTTTAGAGACGCGCTTGATTCAGCTCCTAAGAGCGGTGATAAGAAGACTTATCAAATGAACCCTGCAAATCAGCGAGAGGCCTTAATTGAGGCGGATCTTGATGTCGATGAGGGTGCTGATTTCTTAATGGTAAAACCAGCTTTGGCTTATCTGGATGTAATCAAACTCTTGAAAGACAACTACTCGCAGCCGATAGCAGCATATAATGTAAGTGGAGAGTATGCTATGCTCAAAGCAGCTGCGGAAAAGGGTTGGTTAGATTACGATCGTGTAATGGCGGAAACATTGTTGAGCATTAAAAGAGCGGGGGCTGATATTATTCTTACCTACCATGCTAAGGAGTTTGCTCAACTTTCTGGGGCACTCTGATACTGCTCTAAAACTCTTTGAGCAGTGTGTAAACCACTGAATACCGCACCATCCATATACCCAGGATAGGCCAGTGAACTTTCAGTTCCTGAGAATATTAACTTTCCATTAAATGCTTCTTCCCTCAGGAGTTTATGACCATTGTTCTGATGGGGGACTACGTTAATAGATCCTTTGATTGATGTGAATGGGTCATTAGCCCAAAGGTGTTCTGAATATTCTAGAAAGTCATTTGCTTCATGGCCGAAAAGCCTGACAAGTGTGTTTATAACTTCTTCTTTTCTCCCTTCCTCACCTTTTTGTACCAAGTTTGGGTTCAGAAAGCCTTTGAGTGCATAATAATTCTGTTCGAAGTTACTGTGATCATGTACTTCTTGGATAATGCCGCCTTGAGAAAACGCCATACCAGAAAGTCCTTTCTCTTTCCAAAACGGTTTTGCATAGCTGACTCCATATTTAATTGATTCACCCATCCATGTATGTGTCTGCTCCATGATGGCTACCTGTTCACTAGGAAGTGTTGGGTTGAATTCAACTTGCTGAATGGTCAGCTGAGGAGGAATTGTATTAATGACTTTGGAAGCCTCAAAGCTACTGCTATCTCTTAGTTTCACTTCTATTGAGTTTCCACAATCATTAATGTTAGTTACAACGGCATTAAAGGTTATGGAGCCCTTTGGTAAATGATCAACTAGGCTTTGGATGAGTTGAGTACTTCCTCCTTTAATTCTATACGAAGGAGCTTGGCCAGGAGGGAAGTCAAAGTATTGTATGTCTTGGTATGCAGAGACTTCATAAGAAATTTTACCCTCAGTATGCTGAGGGAAAACTTCAACCTCTAGCTCTTTCAACAATTGAAGGAGGTGTGTATGCTGTCCACCCAGCCAAGTGGCACCCATCTCCAAAGGTCCATCAAGACTGTTTATTCTTCCACCAGGACGATCCCTGGCTTCTAAAATCTTATAATTGATTCCTTTCTTATTTAATGAGTATGCCGTGGTCAGTCCAGATAGACCAGCTCCAATAATTATGACATCATACATGTTCTATTTAAGAGATACACCCTTTAGAAAGTTCACTAATGCATGAATAAACTGAGGCCTAGGTGTTTCCATAAAAGCTGCATGATCGCCACCCTCAATAACTGTCCATTGCTTGTGAGCTGTGCCTAGCCTCTCGAACAGTTTGGTCTGTGTAGCTGTAGGACCAATTGGATCGTGTTCGCCTTGGAGGATGAGCGTGGGTACCTGGACCTTTGCGGGATCAAGCGCATTAAACTGATCCATGCTTTTCATATCTACCCGTACAGGGTCATATTTTAAGGCCAACGTGACATAAGCATCAATGGCTTTTTGGCTTATCGAGCCTGGAATAATGAAGTCACTAGCAGCGGCCTCTGCAGTGTTGATAGTTTTAGCAGGCTTTAAATCTGATGCATCAGGTCCGAAAATTTGATCACTGTCCTTCCAGTAGCCAAAAAGGGATAAGGAGGACATTAGCTCTGGCTTTTGTTGAGCTGCTAGATGAGAAATTGTAGAGCCCATAGACCACCCAAAAAGGTGTGGTGCTTTCTTGTCTTTTCTGCGTTCGGCTATCCAGTTTAAGGCATTGGCCACATCCATGGCGCCTTTATTTGGAGTTTGCCACTCACTATCATCCCGAGGTGTTTCTCCATATCCTCTCAGGTCTATGGCGAATACTGAGTAACCTTCGGCTACTAGGCCATCCATTAAGGAGAGATCTTCACCCTCTACTTGTAGGTCAAAGTCAGGCACAGCACTCCAGGTGCGTCCGTGTACTAGTAATATCGATTCGGTAGCATCAGGATTAGACTTTTCCCATAGTGCGATAGGATGCCCTTCAGAATCGAAAGTATGCTTGACCAGCTCAACCTTAAGGTCTTGCTCTTCTTTATAATCAGTTGAGTTAGTGCAGCTGAGCACAAATAAAAAAGCCGCAATTGTCAGAATTAGTTGTTTTCTCATCAATAGCGGCATTTAGAATGTTTTACTGGAAGATTTATGCAGTTTCGACTCTGCCCAGTGTCTTTAACATCTTGGCATGACTAGCAATAGCCGAAACGAAAGTAGGCTCAAGGTTATAAGGTAATCCGTACTCTTGTGCGGTCTCACGAACAATTTTAGAGATTCTCTTATAGTGAACATGACAAATGTTCGGGAAGAGGTGATGTTCGATTTGGTAATTCAAACCTCCAACATACCAGAAGAATAACTTGCTCTTAGGTGAGAAATTGGTGGTTGTGAAAAGCTGATGTACCGCCCAGTTGTTCTCCATGTTACCCAAATTATCAGGGATTGGGTACTCTGAATTAGGCATTACATGGGCAGGTTGGAAAATAAGTGCTATCCAAAGACCAGTGATAATATGCATGGTTAAAAAGCCAATGACTACTATCCACCAAGGTGCTTGAATAAAGATTAAAGGCAATACTAAAGCGTAAGCATAGTAGGCGATTTTGGAAAATATTGTTTCCGTAAGAACGCTTCTATAAGTTCTCCTTTGACCTTTAATAAGGTCCATTTTCTTATACCTGTTCAATTGAACAAAGTCTTTAGTGGTAAGCCATAGGAAAGTCATAATAGCATAAAAGAACCAACCGTAGATGTGCTGAAACTTATGTAGTCTATAATGCTTCGCGTGAGGCGAAAGGCGCATTAAAACCCCTGGATCAATGTCCTCGTCAACACCTTCAATATTAGTATAAGAGTGGTGAAGAACATTGTGCTGGATTTTCCAATTGAAAGAGCTCGCCCCAATCAGGTTCATCACATAACTCATGTACTTGTTCACAGTCTTGTTGTTTGAGTATGAACCGTGGTTGGCATCATGCATTACTGATAGGCCAATACCCGACATTCCGAAGCCCATAATGCCCCACATTATGATAATAAGCCATGGTTGTGTAATTACGCCAGTTAGCATAAGTACATAAGGACCAAAGTACATTAAGAACATAGCAGCTGTTTTGCTAAACATGGTGAGGTTACCATGAACTGAGATCTCGTTCGAATCGAAGTATCCTTTGACACGCTTACGCAGGTCGCTGATAAATTCGGCTTGATTCGTTCGAGAAAATTTAATGCTCTTGTAATTCATACTATTCTGTGACCTAATGCTTCATTACTGAAGACTTTGTTTCGATACTTTGTTTCGATGTGGTCAAAAAACTTTGATCACGTCTATACTCTCTATAACGGCAATTACTTCTATTCGACCATGCCGGTGAGAATATTGTTGCAAAATTAATCATTAAATCCCTGTTATCTCAGCCATTCAAAGATCTTCCTCACGTTCGAGCATCAAAACCGATGCTTGAGGCACTATAAACAGCTTTTCTCCTTGGTAAACTATTTCGACCGCCCCTTTTTGAAGGAATATGGCAAGATCTCCTTCTTCTGCCTGTAGAGGAACGTACTTTACTTTGTCATCGTTCCCTTTCCAATGTTCATCATCATCGGTTGGCATTGGTATCGGGTAACCTGGGCCTATTTTGATAACGTATCCAGTCTGAACCTTCTCTTTCTCTTGTACTCCAGGAGGTAAGTACAAACCGCTTTCTGTTTTGTTAGGAGCCTTCTTTGGCCTGATTAAGAGTCTATCACCTACTATGATCAGTTTTTTCAATTTATTGTTAGCCGTCAATTCCATATGATCAAATTAGTTGCCTTAAATATATAATGGGATGGGGAGTAAATGAAAAGGGCCAGCATAAAGCTGACCCTTTCTCCTTGTTGATTGGTAAAAGGAGATTAATGTTTAATTATCAATTTTTTGGTTTCTACAATTCCAGCGGTATTGACTCTGATCATATAGAGTCCGCTGACAATATCCGACCCATTGAATTCAACGGAATAGGTTTTGTCTGCCTCAATATCACCTTCAAATAGTTTTCCTATCAGGTGTCCTTGCGTATTGTAGATGTTAACACTGGCAGGTCCAGATACACTGGACTTGAAAGTCACATTTGAGATATCTCGAGTTGGATTAGGGTATGCGCTTAGTTCTACTCTTATGGTAGTGGCTACTTCTGGAAGATCAGATTCTGTGGTAACTCCTTTTGGAGCACGAGCACTAGGTAATATTACTGAGCATGATCCAAGTTTTGCACCATTAGCGATTAAATCTGCCGCTTGTTCCTGACTTACACAAATCGACTGTCCTTCATAGCATAGTGTAATATTCCCGTTCCAGCTGATTAAATCAAGGTCACAATTACCAGGGTTCGTTCCAGGGTCCCCACAATTCGAAAGATCCATATTAATGTCACCTTGTACCCAGTTGCCATGATCATTTCTATAGTAGAACCATCCAGAGATGCCATAATTAGCATTTTTATTATTTGCCTTGTTTCCAATTTGGAAACCAAATTGATAATTAGAAGGCATATGGCTTACCATCTTCTCTCTTCCGGCATTGCTTCCCTTACCTATTAATTTGCTCACCTTGCTAACGTCTAGTATATGGTAAGTCCAGTCTTGGTATGCAGACCCCGCAATTCCTTGTTCGTCTTTATAGCTTCTTCCTAAAGCGCTCCACTCATTCCAAGTTTTTCCTTCATCAAGGTAGAACTGAATATCCCATTTGTCGTTAGGATCATGCTTGTTATAGACTGCACCAGTAACTGTCACTGTTCCATCTTCTAAATGGCTCAAAGTGCCAAAGCCGTTCTCGAACATATATTTAGCATTGCCTTGAGAGCTATACTGACTTAACCAAAGGGCATGTCCGTTATTACTGTAGCTGGTGACATCGCATGTTGACTCTACTTCTACCTCGTCTGGAGTATCATTGATTGAGCAAGAATTATCTTGTTTGTCTTTGAAACCAGTAACGGTAAATGGCCCAATATTTTTACCTACTATATCGATATAGCATGAGGTATATATTTTGTACAAGTAGGCTCCAACTCTTAGGTAAGTCTTGGAGTCCAATAGACCAGAATTTCCGTACCCATTGATAACTAAGGTTTGTCCATTCTGAACATATTTATACTCACCAAGGATAACATTACCCCATCTATTATAAGCTTTTATCCATGTGCCTGAAGTACCATTGTATACAACAGTAATCTCCTTCATTCCTCCGTTACAGTCGCAACCTTGGTTTATATTACCTGATTGACCTCCGTAGTAGGTCGAAAGCTGAGGATCATTATCATTAAAGGTGGTTAAACTGTTGTCGAATTCGGCAATACCTAGTCGACCGTTGTCATCATCATCATCGCCCTTCTTCTTATCATCATCATCATCATCTCCTTGGTCTTTGTCGTCATCATTATCGTCATCCTTCTTATCATCATTATCATCGTCATCATCTCCCTTATCGTCATCATCATCTCCCTTGTCATCATCGTCATCATTACCTATGTCGCCATTGCCAATGCCCGACATACATACGACCCCTTCTCCATCGGTATAAGCATCAACCTTGAAAGGGCCATAGGATTTACCAACAATACTTTCTGAACAAGAGGTGTGAATCTCATAGTATTTATACCCGATTCTTAAATAGGTCTTAGAATCGAGTCTGCCCTTTTTGTCAAAACCATTGATGGTCAATTGATCACCGTTTTTGACATTATAGAATGTCTTGATTACGCTTCTTCCATTCTTTTTGTAAGCTCTTATTTTTGCCCCAGATACACCGTTATAGGTAACCGTGAAGTTTTGCATTTTACCTTCGCATTGACAGACAGTTACGTCATCATTACCTCCGTTATTGTTATCATCATCGTCATCTCCATCATTATCTCCACCATTGTGGTCGTCATCGTCATCCCCACCCGGGTTGTCGTTTCCACCACCGTTGTTATCGTCTCCACCGCCATTGTTATCGTCACCGCCTCCGTTAGGGTTTTCAGAAACTACGCCTCCTTCACATCGTACATCAACTACGTGAATCGTAAATGTACGTTCCATTGTACAGCCATTGACATCAGTAACCTTAACAGTATAGTTGGTGGTGATTTTAGGAGCTACAGTTGCGCTGTTGTCTTCAATACAGGAAATATCTCCATCAGATGACCACTCGTACGTATAATCTCCATTACCTCCAGATGCAGCAGCACCTAGTGTTACTGATTGATCACCATAACCCAAGTAGATCGTATTAACTACCCCAGCTTCTCCGCCTGGTAGCGCAGGAGTGACGTTCGTTTCAATTGATAAAGCATCTGGTTCTGTAAGTTCAATTGTCTTACTGGCTTCAGTGCCATTTCCATCTGTAATGGTCAGTGTATAGGTTCCTGCAGAAAGATTATTCACAGAAGCTCCAGAGGTTCCATTACTCCAACTGTAAGTATATGGCGCGCATCCACCTTCAACAGTCGCATTGATAATACCATCACTTCCGCCATTACAAGTTATATTGAAGCCTTCTGTATCATTGTATACATTGGCATCGAGTGTAATCGAAATTGGTAACGCAACAACTGTTACATCGAAAGAACTATTTACAGAGTTACCATTGTCATCAGTGGCGGTGTATGTCACTGTTGTAGTTCCAACTGGGAAGACATCTCCCGGAGAATGAGTGCTTGCTAATGTCACATTACAATTGTCAGTGGCATATGGCGCAGTCCATGAAATGGCTTGACCGCAATCGGTATCAGTTTCGTTATAAACAATATTTGATGGGATTCCACCAATCTCAGGAGCAATGTTATCAATGACAGTTATGGTTGCAACGGCTGTGGAGGTATTGCCACTGATGTCAGTAACTGTTAGTGTTACTGTGTTGTCTCCAAGGTGAGCGCAATCGAAATTCGTTTTGTCAACAGATACATTCGTTACACCGCAATTATCAGTGCTACCATTGTTCACCTGATTTGCTGAAATACTTGCTGCTCCGTGCTCATCTAAGTAAACGGTCAAATCCTGAGTAATAGCAGTTGGTGCGATGTTGTCTACTACAGTAACAGTTGCTGTTGCAAAGGCAGTGTTACCCGAGTTATCGGTACCGGTAAGCTTAACTGTGTTAGTGCCAAGGTTTGAACAATCGAAGCTTGTTTGATCAAGACTTAATGTGATGTTGCAGTTATCACTTGAACCATTATCTACCTGGCTGTTGGTGATTACTGCTTGACCATTCTGATCTAGTGATACAGTTATGTTTTGAACAAGAATAGTAGGAGCTATTTCATCTACAATAGTCACTGTTGCTGTTTCTGTGACGGTATTGCCTTGGTTGTCAGTTGCTGTAATTGTTACAGTCTGCTGACCTAGATCGTTACAAGTAAAGTCTTCGGTAGAGATGGTTACTTCAGCAGTAGCACAAGGTCCATCGCCTACTGTATAAATAGTGCTAGTGATATCTAGGTTAAAGTCTCCCTGAACTGTGTTACCCTGATCGTTTTGGTAAGTGAACCATCCTGAGAAGCCAAGACCAGTGTCTTTGTCATTGGCAGCTTCTCCTATCTGGAATCCATAGTTGTAATTAGCTGGTGCATGAGCTAGTGTCTTTGTTTTACCTGCATTGTTACCAAGTCCCGTTAAGGTTGAAGGGTTAGAAGGGTTGGTATCCATGATATAGAAGTTCCAATCCAGGTAGTTATCACCAACATTGCTAGCACTTCCTTTCCAAGATCTACCTAAAGCAGACCATTCATCCCATGATTTCTTATCAATTAGGTTCAACTGAACTGCCCAGCTATCATTTTCATCATTGATGTTAACAAGAGTACCGGTGACAGTAGCAGTACCATCAGCCTGCTGAGTTAGAGAACCTTCATCTTGAAGGAAGTGGAATTTTCCAGCCTGGTTGTCAGGAGTGTATTTGCTTAACCAAATGGCATGAGAAGAGCTGTTTCCATAATGCTTGACGCCACGCTGAGTTGTTACTCCAACTACCACATCACTAGGTGTAATAGAACCTAATCCATTTTCATCCAGACTAACTGTTGCTGGTTGAGAAGTAATTGAAGGAGCAGCATTGTCTACAATTGTCACTGTTGAGATTGCCGTAGATATGTTGCCAGCATTATCAGTGACGGTAAGTGTTATGGTATTCTCTCCAATGTTAGAGCAATCGAAATCGGTTTGACTAATTGTAACACTAGCGACTCCACAGTTGTCGGTGCTACCATTGTTAATTTGATCAGCAGTGATGGTTGCTTGTCCATTTTCATCGACAGAGATTTCTAAGTTTTGTGCTATTGCAGTAGGAGCGATGTTATCAACCACAGTAACAGTTGCTGTGGCAAAGGCAGTGTTTCCTGAGTTATCGGTTCCTGTGAGTGTAACTGTATTAGTTCCTAAATCATCACAATCGAAGGCTAGCTTGTCAAGGCTCAATGTGAGATTACAATTATCACTTGATCCATTATCGACCTGAGGGATTGTGATCGAGGCAGTTCCGTTTTCGTCCAGAATAATTGTCACATCCTGCGCTACAACTGTTGGTGCAGTTACATCCTGAACTGTTACGTTGATCGTTTTTGTAGTTGTATTCCCAGCAACATCGGTAACCGTGTATGTTACGGCATGGGCTCCTAAATCACTACAATCAAATGATGTTCTACTCAGTACTTTAGTCGCTATGCCACAGTTATCGGTGCTTGAAACTTCAATTAGGTCTGTTGTCAACTGAGCCGTTCCACTGGCATCTATGTTAATGATAGCATCTTGTACCGTGACCATTGGTGCTGCATTGTCGATGACCGTAACAGTCGCAGTTGCGGTAGCACTGTTTCCGCTTGCATCAACACCTGTTAAAGTGACTGTGTTAACCCCCAAATCACTGCAATCAAAGTTCAGCTTGTCAAGGCTTAGTGTAAGGTTACAGTTATCACTAGAGCCATTATCTACCTGAGGGATTGTTATTGATGCTAAACCATTTTGATCCAATACAAGACTGATATCTTGAGCAACTACAGTTGGCGTGATGTTATCGACAATTGTAACAGTAACCGTTTGAGTGGTAGAATTACCTGCACCATCTGTAACGGTGTATGTAACTGAATTGGAACCAATATCAGAGCAATCAAATGTAGTTTGACTGAGTACTTTAGATACAATACCGCAGTTATCAGAACTTGCTGATACTTCAACTGCGTCTGTTGTCAGGCTTGCCCCTCCATTTGCATCCAAATTCAAGGTTACGTTTTGGGTGGTAACCGTTGGTGCGATGTTGTCTACTACAGTAACAGTTGCTGTTGCAAAGTCAATGTTGCCTGAGTTATCAGTACCAGTCAGTGTAACTGTATTAGTTCCCAAATCATCACAATCGAAGGCTAGCTTGTCAAGGCTCAAAGTGAGGCTACAATTATCGCTTGATCCATTATCGACCTGAGGGATAGTGATCGAAGCAGTACCATTTTGGTCTAAGGCAACTGTAATATCCTGTGTTATTACTGTTGGTGCTGTGGTGTCTGTTATGACCACTGTCGCAGTAGTAGTAGCAGTATTTCCGGCATTGTCAGTTACTGTAAGTGTAACAGTGTTTTCACCAATGTTTGAACAATCAAATGTAGTTTGACTGATAGTCAGGTTGGCAATTCCACAGTTATCTGCACTGCCATTATTGATCTGGTCAACGGTGATACTGGCGACACCATTTGCGTCAAGAGAGACTTCCAAGTCCTGAGCAACAGCCGTAGGGCTAATGTTGTCAACGACAGTAACAGTCGCTGTTGCAAAGGCAGTGTTGCCAGAGTTGTCAATACCTGTGAGTGTAACTGTGTTGGTTCCTAGGTCATCACAATTGAAGTTGAGTTTGTCAAGACTTAGGGTGAGGTTACAGTTGTCACTGGAACCATTGTCAATTTGAGGGATTGTGATTGAAGCTTCACCATTCTCACCTAATGTGACAGTAACATTCTGAGTCACTACAATAGGGGCGATGTTATCAGTAACGGTGATGGTAGCGGTAGCAGTAGCGCTGTTGCCATTGGTATCAGTTACAGTAAGTGTTACAGTTTGCTCACCTAGGTCACCACAACCGAAGGTGTCTCTGTCCAGGGTGATAGAAGCGATACCACAGTTATCAGAAGAACCATTGTCAATTTGAGAGGTAGTAATGCTAGCCACCCCATCTTGATCTAAGAATACTTCAAGGTCTTGTGCGATGGCAGTAGGAGCGATGTTATCTACTACTGTAATGGTAGCAGTAGCAGAAGCTGTATTGCCACTAGGGTCAGTGCCAGTAAGTGTTACGGTATGCTGCCCGACATCACTACAATCAAAGGCGAACCTGTCAAGGCTTAGTGTAAGGTTACAGTTATCAGAAGATCCATTGTCAACATCTTCTACAGTGATAGCAGCAAGACCATCATTGTCAAGAGCAAGGGTAAGGTTCTGCGCTACTACAGTAGGAGCGGTATCATCAGTAATGGTAACATTAAAGGTGTTTACGGTTTGGTTACCAGCATTATCAGTTACAGTAAGTGTTACCTGATTAACACCAGTATCATCACAGTCGAAGCTTGTTTG
>NZ_JAGFMD010000005.1 GCF_017592825.1 Roseivirga sp. E12
GGTACCAGTACTCCTAATGCTAAATTAGACCTAAGGAATGGTCACCTGTATGTAGGTGATGACATATTTAATAATCCTGGCAGTTGGGGAGCAACAATCAACCTAGATGACAATGTCCATTCTCGAATTCTCATAGAGGAAAGAGGTACAGGTGTCCAAACTTCCTTATGGGCTCACACGGGTGGAAATGCGAAAGTTGGAACCATATCCAATCACAATTTTGGTATTATTTCCAATGGAAGTGAAAAAATGACCGTCACAACTGGTGGAAATGTAGGTGTTGGTACTTTGTCGCCCACCGAAAAACTATCAGTAGATGGCACCGTCCTAGCCAAAAAAGTGAGAGTCTCTACTACCGGAGTGGACTGGCCCGACTATGTCTTCTCCCCCGACTATAAACTCAAAAGCCTTGTTGAACTAGAAGCCTTTATCGAAGCTAACCAACACCTTCCCGAAGTACCATCGGCCAAGGAGATTGAAGAAAAGGGTCAGGATTTGGGAGGTATTCAGGCTACCCTTTTGAAGAAAGTTGAGGAGTTAACCTTGTACTTAATCGAACAGGACAAAAGGAATAAGGATCAAGAGAAAAGGTTAAAGGCTCTAGAGGAAGAAAACAAGAACCTTAGGAAACTACTCGAGTCTAATAAATAGGCTCGCAAATGATTGGTGTTGAATTACGGATTCAGCATCAATCATTCAACATTTCACCCCCCAATCCACTCAGCTACAAACAAGTTTGTATCTCTACCACCACCGTTGTTGCGGTTAGAAGAGAAGACAATATGCTTGCCGTCATTAGAGAATACAGGGAAGGCATCGAAAGTCTCGTCTCTTGTGATGCGAGTCAAGCCTGTACCATCAATATTGATCATATAGAGATTGAAAGGAAAGCCTCTCGTAGCTGTATGATTTGAAGCGAAAATGATCTTCTCACCTGAAGGGTGGAAAAATGGTGCCCAGTTGGCCTGGCCAAGATCTGTTAGTTTTTTTAGGTCGGAACCATCGGCATTACAGATATAAAGCTCCATATCTGTCGGCATTACCAAACCTTCTTTCAATAGGTCCTGGTAGATTTTAATGTCTTCTTCAGTCTTCGGTCTAGAAGATCTAAAAATAAGTTTTGTCCCGTCAGGCGAAAAGAATGCTCCACCATCATATCCCAACTCGTTAGTGATCTGCTTCACATCAGAGCCATCAATGTTCATTGTGAACAACTCCAGGTCACCAGTTCTCATAGAAGTGAAAACGATGCGATCGCCTTTCGGAGAAACGGTAGCTTCGGCATCATAGCCCTCCTCATTAGTCAATTGATCAATGATATTACCCTCTAGGTCTGCAGTGAAAATATCGAAGCTTGGGTAGATCGGCCATACATATTTTCCATCTGCTCTTCTCTCGGGTACTGGAGGGCAATTCTCCCCACCCAAGTGAGTAGATCCGTAAACGATCGTTTTATTACCAGGCAGGAAGTAAGAACAAGTGGTCCTTCCCATTCCTGTACTGACCATTTGTGGTCGGTTATTCTTTAAGTCATCATTGCGCCAATCGGTCACGAACATTTGATCACAACTCACTCCCCATTCGGCATAGTCCGACTGGAAAACAATATGCTTGTCGTCAAAACTCCAATACGCCTCTGCGTTATTTCCTCCAAAAGTCAATTGCTTGATATTCTTGAGGTACTTCATTTCTTCTGGGTGAAGCAATAGGGAGTCTTGAGCAGATCTAGCTTCAGTCGAGACTGTTTCTTTTTTCTGTGTGCCACAGCCGAAAACCAAAAGGACTAATAATACAGAAATGTATCGCATGGAATATATGATTCGTTCAATAATGGCGCGAAGATAATGATTATTATCTTTGTCCTAAAGTTGAAATTATGAAGAGTCTGAAGCGCCTATTCTTATTGATTACAGTACTATCGATCACATTTGCTTGTACCGATTTTACCACCGATAAAGAACTTAAAGTCGGCCTGGAAAAGGACATTACTTTCTTGGCAGATGATGCATTAGAGGGTAGAGCGATCGGCACCCCAGGTGAGGAAAAGGCGGCAAACTATATAGCGGAGGCATTCGAAAAGATAGGTCTTAGCCCAAAAGGCACTGATGGCTATTTTCAACCCTTTACAGTAAAAAAGTCTACCAACCCCCATGAAGAAGCCGTGGTTGGAACCAATGGCGAGGGTGTAACAGGCAGGAATGTTGCTGGATTTATCGACAATGGAAGTGATTATACCGTGGTTATAGGTGCTCATTACGATCATCTAGGTTATGGTGCCGAAGGCTCTCTATTCAGAGGTGAGCCTGCCATTCACAATGGTGCAGATGACAATGCCAGTGGTACATCAGCTGTAATTCAACTCGCTAAAATCCTTAAGTCCAAGAAAAGTAAATACAACTTCCTCTTCCTTGCCTTCTCAGGAGAAGAAAACGGGCTTTGGGGCTCTAACTACTTTTCAAAGAATTCTACTGTTGATCTGGCTAGTGTTAACTATATGATCAATATGGACATGGTCGGTAGAATGAACGAGGAAAAGACGGTCGCAATCAATGGTGTGGGTACTAGCCCACTCTGGATAGAACAATTGGATGCCATCAACTCGGATAGCTTAAAGCTTGTTACATCAGAGTCTGGTGTCGGACCTTCAGATCATACCTCATTCTATCTTCAGGACCTCCCCGTACTTCATTTCTTCACCGGCCAACATGAAGACTATCACAAACCATCTGACGATGCTGATAAAATCAACTACGATGGCCTAGTACTTGTCGTTCGTTACATCGAGCGTTTGGTAGATGAGTTGAATGGCGAAGAAAAACTGGCGTTTACAAAAACAAATGATAGCTCAGGCGACAATCCAAGATTCACAGTTTCGCTTGGCGTGGTACCCGACTACCTGTTCGATGGGCAAGGCATGCGCATTGATGGTGTAACAGATGGTAAACCGGCAGCCGCAGCTGGGATGAAAAAAGGAGACATTGTTGTTAAACTAGGTGACTCAACTATTGTGGACATGATGAGCTATATGAGAGCACTTAGTGGCTTTGCTGCCGGACAACAAACGGTGGTCGAATACAAGCGTGGCGAAGAGTTAAAGGCGGCTCAAATCAAGTTCTAATGATATTCTTTAGAACGCTTATATCATTTTTAAAAGATCCAGAGTACCGATCACTACTTTTAGCCTCAGTAGGTATTTTGGTAATCGGCACAGTGGCATACCATTATATTGAAGGTTGGGGTTGGTTAGACTCTTTATATTTCTCAACCATTACTTTGACCACAATCGGTTATGGTGATTTTTCCCCGCAGACAGATTTAGGCAAGATTTTCACTGTAGTATACATTGCTATTGGTGTTGGTATGGTTCTTACATTCCTTAATACACTTTACAAGCACTTCCGAGATTTCCCCAACAAGGACGTAAAAAAGTAGACCTGAAAGTATTTTGTGTTCTTTGAACTCTTTTCTGGAATGATTGTTCTGTAATGGAAATCATAATTTTGGAACAATCATTCTAATAAAGATAAAAATGACAAAACTTAACAACAAAGTAGCAGTGATTACCGGAGGCAGCACAGGAATTGGCCTAGCATCAGCAAAGACATTCCTTGCAGAAGGTGCAAAAGTGGTGATTACTGGTAGAACTCAAGAAACACTAGACGCAGCCGTCTCAGAAATCAATAATGAAAACTTAACAGCAATCCAATCTGATACTTCTAAACTAGATGATATAGATAGTCTTGTATCACAAGTGAAAGAGAAGTTTGGAAAGGTAGATGTTCTATTTGCTAATGCAGGTATCGCATGGTTTGCACCAATCGATCAAGTAGACGAAGCATTCTTTGATGCTCACTTTAATACTAACGTGAAGGGTTTATTCTTCACGATTCAAAAACTCTTGCCCATCTTCAATGATGGCGGATCTATTGTATTGAACGCTTCTGCGGTTGTTCATAAAGGTTTCGAGAACGGGTCTGTATACTCTGCTACGAAAGGTGCAGTAAGAAACTTTGCTAGAACTATCTCTGCAGATTTGGCTCCTAGGAACATTCGTGTGAATGTCGTAAGTCCCGGACCAATCGAAACGCCAATCTATAGTAAAATGGGCATGACCGAAGAACAACTGGCCGGAATGGCGGAAGGCTTTGCAGCCATGGTTCCAATGAAAAGGTTTGGTGCTTCTGAAGAAGTGGCTAAAGCCGTTCTATTCTTAGCTTCTGATGACTCTTCTTACGTTTTGGGAGAGGAAATTCTGGTAGATGGCGGAATAGCGACTATCTAAGTTGCTTATACTGGAACGATCAGTTAAATTTAGAAGTAAGCGGCTCGAATTTCTTTAAGTCGTTTACTTTTAATTACTCAAAAGACATGGCTAGAACCAAAAGTTTCGTTGAAAGCGAAGTGTTAGATAAGGCACTGAACCTTTTTTGGACGCAAGGTTATAATGCCACTTCCATTCAAGATCTAGTAGATCATTTAGGTATAAACCGAGCCAGTATTTATGATACTTGGGGAGACAAGCATGGGCTGTACTTGGAAACACTCAGACAGTACCGCAGGAATAATTCAAGCAAATTGCTCGAGAAACTCAGGTCAGAACAATCGGCAAAAAAGATCATTAAAGACTTTCTTGATGACATAGTTGCAGATTCATCTACTGATGCCATGAAAAAGGGTTGTTACCTCTCTAATTCAGCCACTGAGCTTGCTAATTGCGATCAGGTGATCAATGACATATTTACAGACAACCGCATTAAAATGGAAGGTGTCTTGAATGAACTTATCAAAGAAGGTCAGGAATCTGGCGAGTTTTCTACTCGGCATAGCAGCGAGGCCTACGCACGTTTCATTTTCAACACGGCTGGCGGAATGAGAGTATTGGCTAAAGGTGACATATCTGAGGCAGAATTAGCAGATGTCGTAAGCATTGCCCTGTCTGCATTAAACTGACTTAAATCAGTTTTTCCATTACTGCTTTTCAATACATTTGGTGATTAATTGCCGAACATGAGGGGAGTAGTATCATCATTTTTATCAAAAAATCAGTTTAGACTCTTACGCTACAGCATCGGAATCTTATTCGTTTGGTTCGGTATGCTCAAGTTCTTTCCTGGAGTCAGTCCTGCCGAAGGCTTGGCAACCGACACGGTCAGGATCTTATCATTCGGGCTTTTGCAAAAAGCATTGAGTCTTAAACTTCTGGCAATTCTCGAAGTTGGGCTCGGTCTGCTTCTTATGTTTACCAAGGAGTATCGAATCACCTTCTGGCTTCTGCTATTTCACATGGCGTGTACCATAACACCCTTGTTTGTTTTGCCAGAAGTCACATTCAAATCCATTCCCTTCCAACTGACCATTGAAGGTCAATACATTATTAAGAACTTCGTCATTATCAGTGCGGCCTTTGTTTTGCTTTTTGCGCATAAAGGGCAATCGTATTCAGAATAATTGGAACCCCTTAGAACTTTTATCCCTGAATTCACCTTTATTTAGGATTAAACAAGTTGCCAATTGAAATACGATTTAATCATTATTGGAGGAGGGCCTATCGGTCTTAACTGTGCCATTGAAGCCAAGAAGGCGGGCTTGAGTTATATAATTTTGGAGAAAGGGGTTCTTGTCAATTCGCTTTACAATTTCCCGACCAATATGACCTTCTTTTCGACTTCTAACTTGCTAGAAATCGGAGACGTACCTTTTATCGCCCACAGCGACAAGCCTACACGCAAAGAGGCCCTGGAATACTTTCGTAGAGTCAAAGAAAGCTGGGACCTAAATATCAGTCTCTATACCGAGGTTGAGTCAATGCAAAAGCAAGATGACACCTATAATGTGAAGACAAACAAAGGTGATTTCGAAGCCACCAATATTATTGTATCTACGGGCTTTTACGATACTCCGAGAGAACTAGGTATTCCGGGAGAAGATTTGCCGAAGGTAAAACATTTCTATGATGACCCTCATCCCTATCTTGGTCAAAAGGTCTTAATCATTGGCGCAGCCAACTCCGCCTGTGATGTGGCTTTGGAAACTTTCTACAAGGATGCTGAAGTCACAATGGCAATTCGTGAATCCGAGATTTACCCGAAGGTGAAATATTGGATTCGACCTAACATCATAAATCGTATTGAAGAGGGATCGATCAAAGCATACTTCAACACTACAGTGAAGGAGATCAAGCCGTGTGAAGTCATTCTAAATACGCCAGAAGGCGAAGTCACTGTTGACAATGATTTTGTTCTCGCCATGACAGGTTACAAGCCCAATTATTCCCTCTTTGAGCAATTGGGTCTACCTATCTCTGATGATGAGCTAAAGATTCCTATTCATGACCCTGATAGTCTTGAAACACCACTCAAAGGGGTTTACGTTGCTGGCGTAATCAATGCTGGTCTACAAACAAGTAAGCTCTTTATCGAAAACACCCGAGTGCACTCGGGCATGATTATTCGATCAATTCTGGGTTAGGCCTCTGGATTTTCTTGGATCGCCTCACTTCAACAGCAAGAATCACGAATGCCACTGCCCAAAGCAGTGAAATGAAAATGATGGGTGTTTTAGTTCCAGCCTCATTATTCCATACTGGTAAAAAGAAGTTGACCATGTTGGCACTAAAGTGCGCCAGAATAGCAACCGCCACACTCCCTTTAGACCAAGCATAGAGCCCACCAATGACAATTGATGTTCCCGTAATATAAGCGAAGAACAGAAGGACGTTGAAAGTTCCGGCAGGCCAATTGCCCAAAAGGAAATCCATACAATGCCAGCCTCCCCACACCAGGCCAGTCATCAGGGATGCTAAAAATACACCATTACGTTTCTGTAATTTCTGCTGCATAAACCCTCGCCAACCAAACTCCTCCGTAAAGCCTGGAAAAAAGAGTAAAAAGGGCAAAAGAAATATTGCCTCTTGAACTGAAGGCAAGGAGCCCCATGAAGGCAAAAGACCATCTAAAACAAACCTAACTAACACGGCCAGAGAGCCTATACCTGTAATGCTTACCAAGGCCACTAAATATATTTTTATGTCTGACCTCTGGGGATATACCCTTTGCCATAACTTTCTGGCTTGATGTTCTCCCTCAATGAAATTTGTAATGATCAAAGCGCCAATACTCGGTATAAGGGCAAAAAGAAGTTTCAAACCCTGCAAATTCTCTAAACCTACACCTGACAGTCTCAGGGGCCATAAAATACCATGCACTGGCAATAAAACAATCGCGGCAAAGGCAAGAACTGGATATTTTTTGATTAGCCTCTTCAAATTCTAAAGTGCTAGTCCTTCCACTTGATATTGCAACCCATACTTGGCACCTGAGGTGCTGAAACAGCTTTCCCAACTAGAACTTCATCCAATGCATTGCGCATATCCATACCGGTGACTGGTTTACCATTGCCAGGTCTAGAATCATCTAATTGTCCACGATAGACACATCTCATCTCTCCATCGAAGACGTAAAAGTCAGGGGTGCAGGCGGCATCATAGGCTTTCGCTATTTCTTGACTTTCATCATATACATATGGAAAGTCATAGCCTACTCGCTCGGCTTCCACCTTCATTAAATCTGGCGCATCTTGTGGGTAGTTTTCTACATTGTTAGAGCTGATCGCAATAAATGCAACACCTCTCTCCTTGTACTCATTTACCAAGGTCACGATCCCCTCGTCAACATGTTTGACAAAAGGGCAATGGTTACAGATAAACATAATGACCGTTGCCTTATCAGACTTTAATTCCGCAAGACTAACCACATTTCCCGAAATGGTATCTGGTAGAGTAAAAGTTGGTGCTTGTGTGCCTAAAGGCATCATATTAGAAAGCGTTCTTGCCATGGTTTCAGTATTATAATTCCAATATATCCTAGAATCTATAAAGCTCTTAGTAAAGCCTCTACATTTATGTAACCGCTTGATATTTAGTTCAAAATAGTCAACCTTACATTATCAAATACTTATTTATGAAAAAGCCACTACTGACTATTGCCTGCATTTTACTCCTCGCATTCTCTTGCGCACAAAAAGAAGATAACTCTTCAGACTTAGTCGAAAACACTGCTGAGGTATTGGAGGCTAGAAATAAAAGACCCGTAGCCATTGAACTAGGCAAATTCTTTGAAAAGGATGGTCGTAAATATCAGTACGGTGGTGAAGATTCCACATGGCATTTCGATATAACTAATTCTATTCTGAAAGATGAGCAGTTTCACTATGGCATAGGTCGTGAAAAGTTTATGGCATTAATCGATCCAGATTTTATCACACAAGAGGAGGCTGATCAGGTTTACCCAGATAGTGCCCGCTTTCTGTTGCTACAAATTGGTGAAGATGTAAGGGCTTATGGCATTGACTTGCTCACCAGACATGAAATTGTAAATGACGTGGTGAATGGACAACCAGTCATGGCCGCTTACTGTATTCTGGCGGATTTAGGCGCTGTATATCACAGGGTCATCGGAGAAAGAGAATTCACTTTTGCACTGAGCGGTTACACTTATTATGACCCTGAAGTTTGGGACGGAATGGATGGCTTTGTCTTTTGGGATCGCGAAACGGAAAGTACATGGTGGCCATTAGTTGGTAAAGCTGTCTCAGGGCCATTACTAGAAACTCCTCTAACCGTATATAACGAACAGAACTGGTCTCAGACTACTTGGGGAGAAATAAAGTCTCTACAACACTCACAGCTAAAAGTTCTCAAGCCCGGACAAACAATGGAGGCACCAAGCACCTGGCCAAAATACAAGGACCTAATAGAAGGCGCGGGCTTTGAAATAAAAAACAATGCTGTAGATGTTGCTCCCAAGTGGGGTGAAAACAAGTCTTTAGAGAAAGACTAATCTCATTACTCTTCTAAAAACCCTTGAAAGGCCTTCTATTATCAAGTAGAGGGCTTTTTTAATTTAACATCCTTTAACAAAGCTCCTCGCAAGTTTTCTTCTGGCCTGCCATCTAACCCTACATAACATAAATATTAAAGTCATGAAAAAAGAAAACTTGAAAAAATACGGAATGGTTGTTTTGGTAATGCTATTCGTTGGCGCTTCAAATGTGCAAGCGCAACAAATGAGAAGAGGACAAAGACCAAATCCGCAAGAACAGCAGCACGGTCAGAAGGGCAAAGAAATGAATGAGCGTGGACCCAGAGGGCCACATATCCCAAACCTAAGTGAGGAGCAGAAGGAACAGATGAAATCCCTCAGAGTAGCTTTGGGGAAAGAAGCCCTGCCTATTAAAAACCAAATAGGTGAAAAAGAGGCTCGATTAAGGACTCTGACTACATCAGACTCATATAATGAAAATGCGGTAAACAAAGTGATAGAAGAAATAGGAGGGCTCAAGACAGAATTGATGAAGCTTAAAGTGGCTAACACTGCTAAAGTGAAAGAAATCCTTACAGATGAGCAACTTGTATTCTTCAACAATCACGCTGGCAAAGGAGGCAAAGACAAAAAAGGTGGTAAACCGCAAAGAGGTCCACGGCCTGGAGGAAGATAAGTCCATTCACTTCAAAATAGTTTAACAAAAACTTACATTGGGGCAGTCTTCATTAAAGACTGCCCTTAAACTTATTATCTCATATTGACCGATCAGCAAATTATATTGGCGCTACAGCAAAAGTCTGAGTCAGCTTTTCGGTCATTGGTAGACCAGTACAAAGATCGGGTTTATAATACCTGCCTAGGCCTATTACAAAACTCCGAAGAGGCTGAAGAGGCCGCTCAAGACGTATTTATAGAAGTATACAAGTCGGTCGAAAAATTTCGTGGCGATGCAAAACTCTCCACTTGGATTTATAGGATAGCAACAACTAAATCGCTGGAACGCATTCGCAAACAAAAGACGCAAAAGCGATTCGCATTTTTACAATCCTTAACCGGAGGTGACAAAGATTACGAGACTACAAAGCATGCGACTTTCGAGCACCCAGGAGTTTTACTAGAAAACAAAGAGCACGCGCAGACCTTGTTTCAGACGATTAAGACACTATCCGATAACCAGAGGATTGCTTTCACCTTACATAAAGTCGAGGGGCTTCCTTATCAAGAAATTGCAGAAGTCTTAGGCACTAGTGTTTCTTCCGTAGAGTCACTTATGTTCAGAGCGAGAAAAAACTTGCAGAAAAAACTAAAAACTTACTACGAAAAAAATTTTATGGAATAGCGCAAGTTTATGCGTTAATCCACATCTAAAGCATAGAATACCGATATGAAAGCTGAGAAAAACATAGAGCGAAAAATAAATCAGACATTAAATAGTCTAGAGGGGTTGGGTAAGGCCGAGGCAAGCCCGTTTTTCTATAGCAAGCTGGAAGTAAGGATGCAAGACGAGCTAACCTCTTCCATTGGCAGGTTTGCTTTTGTTGGCAATCTTAAAATGAGCATGGCTGTTCTCGGTATAATAATGGTCTTAAATGTGACCAGTTTATTTCTACTCGGAAATTCTCAGCAGACAACCACAGAAGGTTCAGATGCAGATCTGATTTCGCAAGATTACTTCTCTGGTACTGATGATTATGAATATCTAAACAGCTATTAAGATGAACTCCTTGAGAAATAATAAGTATATCGGATGGGTAGTGATTCTTTTAGCTATCCTAAATATTGCTTTACTAGCATTCATTTGGACAGGTCGAAATCAACTTCCCAAAAAGCCCAGAAGGGCTGGGATCATGGTTTTTGAAGAAAGGCTTAATCTAAATGAAACTCAGAAAAGACAATTGAAACAGCTTCGTGATCAGCACTTCGCAAAAATGGAAAAACTGAGAAGCGAGTCACGAGAAACTAGGAAAGAACTTCATGGCCTTTGGGCTGAAGTCGATGCTTCAAATAAAGTAACTGAATTATCTCAGCGCATGGGAACATTACATGCGGCCATCGAAAAAGCAACATTTGACCACTTTGCACAGATTAGAGCAATTTGTTCTCCTGAGCAACAAAAAATCTTCGATGAGCTTATCAAAGATGTTTTAAGACAGGGCGAACGACCAGGCCCACCGAATGGCAGAAAGCCAAGAGGGGGACAAGGTCCAGAAGGCTTACCACCTTCTAGGAATTGACAGAATACCTCAGTCTCTAGAATTAGAGCTGCGCCCAAACTTAAAATATGTAAGAGATGAAAAAGGCTATTTTTTCAATGAGCATGGTGGCATTAATATTCAGTTGTTCACCAAACGATGAAGTAACAGACGATATCAATGACTCGGTAAATACTGATTTTTCAGGCATTCTGAATTTACCAACCGACTTCTACAACTATGCCAATCCTGATTTACCAAATCACTTTGTCACAGGACAAGTTGCCGGTATAGACAATACTCCTAATAACAATCCCGTAACGGATGAAGGTGCTACACTAGGAAGGGTACTCTTTTATGATGTGAATCTGTCTGGCAACAACACTGTTTCATGTGCTTCTTGTCATATTCAAGAAAGAGGTTTTGCTGATGAAGGTGCCTTTAGTACTGGCTTTGAAGGTGGTTTAACAGGAAGAAATTCAATGGGTCTAGCCAATGCTAGATACTACGACAATGGTCGTTTCTTTTGGGATGAGCGTGCCAATACATTAGAAGATCAAGTATTGATGCCTATCCAAGATCAGGTAGAAATGGGTTTGACCTTGAATGAGCTGGTAAGTAAAATTCAGGATCAAGATTACTACCAACCATTGTTTACTGATGCTTTCGGTAGCAGTGAGGTTACATCAGATAAAATCTCTCTTGCACTCTCGCAATTCGTTAGATCTATGGTTTCATATGAGTCTCGCTATGACGAAGGTTTGGAGGCAGTGAATGGGGATGAAGATGATGACTTTCCAAACTTCACTGAGCTTGAGAATATAGGCAAGGACTTATTCTTCAGCAATAGAACACAGTGTTCTAATTGCCATGAGACAGCAACTTTTAGTGGAGACCAAGCAAGAAACAATGGACTGGATGCTGTACTAACTGATCTTGGAGTAGGTGGAGTAACTGGAAATAACAACGACCAGGGTGAGTTCAAAGTGAACTCTCTTAGAAATATTGCCTTAACTGGCCCATACATGCACGATGGTAGATTTGCTACCCTCCGCGAGGTTGTTCAGTTCTATAACAATGGGGTTCAAAACAGCCCAGGGCTTGACAACAGGTTGAGAGTTGGTGGCGGTGGTCGCGGTGGTAATAACAATGGTAATGTAAGAAGGCCGAACCTCAATGGTCAGGAGATTGACGCTTTAGTCGCCTTTCTGAACACTTTGACTGATGAATCCTTCTTAACAGATGAGAAATTTTCGAATCCTTTCGTTAATAATTAGAGAACAATAGTTCATATACTATGTATTTTGGTTGAAGAAAAGGAGTTCAAACGGAGCTCCTTTTTCCTTTTATAACTATCTTATATTGTGCTTAATTCCACTCAACTGAATAGACTAATTGATTTAAGGCATACACTGCATCAAAACCCTGAATTGTCTGGGAATGAGGTCAACACGGCAAAAGCCATTTTGAGTTTTTTGGAACAATGTAATCCAGATCAATTGATTCCTGATGTTGGAGGCCACGGAATTATTGCCATTTGGAAAGGAACAAAAAAAGGCCAAAACATACTCCTAAGAGCAGATTTGGACGCGCTGCCGATACAAGAAACGAACGACCTACCCTACAAATCTCTTAAGAAGGCAGTGTCACATAAGTGTGGACATGATGGTCACATGGCAATACTATGTGGGGTAGCTATCAACTTAGCCAATGAAAAGCCTGAAAGGGGCGATATCATACTCTTGTTTCAACCAGCGGAAGAGACAGGTCAAGGAGCAAAAGCTGTTATGGCTGATAAAAAATTCCAAGCCATTGAATATGATTATGCTTTCGCTTTACATAACCTACCTAAAAAGAAAAAGGGCACCATCATCTGCAAAAACGGATCTTTTTGCCCTGCCTCAACTGGCTTGAAGATCAACCTACTGGGCAAAACCGCACATGCCAGCCAGCCACATACTGGAAATAACCCTGCCATGGCTACGGCTCAAATTATGTTTTGCTTTGATAGAATTCTTGAGACCACAGAGTTTATGGACAAGACTCTGATTACGTTAACGCATACCAATATTGGAGAAGAAAGTTTTGGGGTCTCGGCAGGTCATTCAGAAATATGGCTAACACTCAGAGCCTTTGACAATCACGACTTCGATCTATTAAAATTTCTCATAGAAAGAGAAACGAAAGCCATAGCATCAAAACACAACTTAGGTATCAAGTCTAGCTATCATGAGTCTTTTGAAGTAACTGAAAACGATTCGGAAGCGGTCAACATCATTAAATCTGTGGCAAAAAAGCAAAACCTAACCTATAAGGTCATGCGAAAACCAAATCCATGGTCTGAGGACTTTGGACTTTTTCTAAAAGACAACAAAGGCGCAATGTTTGGGTTAGGGTCAGGAAAAAAGACGCCAAATCTCCACAATCCAGACTACGATTTTCCTGATGAAATTATTGAAAGTGGTGTTCAGATGTTTTGGGGAATCATTCAGGAACTGAACAACTAAAAAGCCACTCCGAGTATTCGAAGTGGCTTTCACTATAATTTGAATTCTCTGCTATTCTGCAGAATCCTCTTCCTCTTTTTCTTCTTTCTTTTTCCTAGAGGCTCTTTTCTTCTTGATTTTAATGGTTAACTCTTCCGATTTCCCATCATGATCAGCATTTAGTGTATCGCCTTCGTTGATATCACCCTTCAAAATCTCTTCAGCAATTTGATCTTCTAAGTATTTTTGAATGGCTCTATTCAATGGCCTAGCACCGTACTGCGGATCAAACCCTTTCTCGGATAAGAAGTCTTTTGCCTTCTCAGTCAGAGACACTTTATATCCCATTGCCTCTACCCTAGCGAGCAACTTGCCCAAGGAGATATCAATGATTTTATGTATGTCTTCTCTTCCAAGCGAGTTGAATATGATCACATCGTCCAAGCGATTCAAGAATTCTGGACTGAAGGTCTTCTTCAAAGCCTTTTGAATAGTATCCTTGATAATCTGATCTTCAGAATCACGCTTAGTCTGCGTACTAAATCCTATACCCGAACCGAAGTCCTTCAAATCACGCACTCCAATATTTGATGTCATGATAATGATCGTATTCCTGAAATCAACTCTTCGTCCCAAACCATCTGTAAGAATACCATCGTCCAATACTTGGAGTAAGATATTGAATACATCCGGGTGAGCTTTTTCGATCTCATCGAGTAATACCACAGAGTAAGGCTTTCTTCTCACCTTTTCCGTAAGCTGACCACCTTCTTCATAACCCACATAGCCCGGAGGCGCTCCTACAAGACGAGATACAGAGAATTTCTCCATATACTCACTCATATCAATTCTGACAAGAGAGTCTTCTTTATCGAACAGATAGCTAGAAAGGACTTTTGCTAACTCAGTTTTACCAACACCTGTAGGACCTAAGAAAACAAAGGTTCCTATTGGTTTTGAAGGGTCTTTCAATCCAACTCTAGTTCTCTGAATAGCCTTGGTCAACTTGGCAATAGCCTCATCCTGGCCGATCACTCGTCCTTTCAGTTGCTCACCCATTCCAACCAATTTGGCTTGCTCTTTCTGAGCCACACGTTTGGTAGGAATACCTGTCATCATGGCAATTACCTCAGCCACGTTTTCTTCGTCAACCGTGTAGCGTTTAGCCTTACTTTCTTCTTCCCAGCGCTCTTTGGCACTATCGAGTTGATCGATCAGCTTCTTCTCTTTATCTCTTAACTGAGCTGCCTCTTCGTACTTCTGACTTTTAACAACTCTGTTCTTTTCTTTCTTAATATCCTCTATAGCATCTTCCAGCTTTACGATATCTTCTGGTACGTGAATATTGTTGATATGCACCCTTGCACCAGCTTCATCCAATACATCAATCGCCTTGTCTGGCAAGAAGCGATCTGATATATACCTGTCCGAAAGTTGTACACAGGCCTTAAGAGCATCTGCCGTATAACTAACATGGTGATGTTCTTCGTACTTCTCTTTAATATTATCGAGAATCTGAATAGTCTCTTCTGGAGTGGTTGGATCAACCATAACCTGCTGAAATCTTCTCGCTAGAGCCCCATCTTTTTCAATATACTGTCTATACTCGTCTAAAGTGGTAGCCCCAATACATTGAATTTCGCCCCTTGCAAGTGCTGGCTTGAACATGTTAGACGCGTCAAGCGATCCGGAAGCGCCACCTGCACCAACAATGGTGTGTAACTCATCAATAAAGAGAATTACCTCAGGAGATTTTTCAAGCTCATTCATTACCGCTTTCATGCGTTCTTCGAACTGCCCACGATACTTAGTACCCGCCACTAAAGATGCAAGGTCCAAGGTCACAACACGTTTTCCGAACAACACTCGAGACACCTTTTTCTGAACAATTCTTAAGGCCAGTCCTTCGGCAATGGCACTCTTACCAACACCTGGCTCACCAATAAGGATTGGGTTGTTTTTCTTTCTTCTAGATAGAATTTGACCCACACGTTCAATTTCCTTTTCCCTTCCCACAATTGGGTCGAGTTTTCCATCTTCAGCATACTTAGTTAAATCTCTTCCGAAATTGTCAAGGACAGGAGTTCTGGATTTTTCGCCACCTTTTCCCGCTGGTCTGTCGCCTCCGCTTCCAGACCCACTGCTGCTTCCGAACATCTTACCAGAATCATCATCCGGATCGTCTGTATCTGAAGAGGCCAATGGGTTGTCGGTCTGGTATTCTAACATTTCTTTTACTACTTCATAATTAACGTCAAACTTCTCTAGAATTTGTGTAGCAATGTTGTCTTCATCTCTCAAAATTGAGAGTAACAAATGCTCAGTACCGATCAGTTGACTTTTGAAAATCTTTGCTTCGAGATAGGTGATCTTAAGCACCTTTTCAGACTGTCTTGTCAATGGGATATTAGCCAAGTTTTTCACATTGTGATTGGCCGTTCCCTTTGTGGCTCTCTCGATAGCCTCTCTAAGTTCTTCTAATGAAGTTCCTAGCTTCTTAAGAATGCTCACCGCTACTCCTTCTCCTTCACGAATCATCCCTAGCAAAAGATGCTCTGTCCCGATATAGTCATGCCCTAATCGCAGGGCCTCCTCTCTACTCAGGGAGATCACTTCTTTTACTCTATTTGAAAATTTTGCTTCCATTTAATGCCTTTCTCGGTGGCTCAATTCATTGATAAAACCACGATTTCAATATAATAAGATATAGCTTACGATCTACTAGAAACGTAATCAAAAACCTAATTGTTCTTATTCATAACACCTGAGTTGTATAATACCTCTAAAGCGTCAGGCCCCATACAAAAGAGCAGGTCTAAGATGCTCATGTTAGGTACAAAGTCTTTGCCAAAGATTTGGTGATATGCTTGAGGCTTAAACCATGTCAGACTGTCTAGTGATTTTTTAGGGTGAATGTGAGATCTGAAGTCAAGAAGGCCTTCAGGTGGGCTTTTCGAATACTCTGAAGTCTCAGCCAGCTTTACATCTAGCTTGAGAAGTTTAAGACATAATGTCAGCAATCGCGAATTTAACTGATACAAAGTGGAATAATTAGCCTTGATTTCTGATTCAAAATAGTCGGCATAGTAATCATAGAAAGGAGCCTTCCCATAGGCCGATTGAATAGCTCTCCAATGATTATTAGACCACTTTTGTTTATAGTCAATCGTTAAGTCTTTTATGAGGACTTTCCTACCACCATGGTGCACAGGAAGGCTCAAACTTTGGACCTTATTTGACCCGATGATTTCACATCTATTTCGGTATGATTGCTTCTCGAAGTTTTCATTCCCTTCAATAAAGGCCTCTTCGCAATGACTGAGCAAAACAAAATATGCTACCGATGGCAGGTATTGTGATTCAATCAAGATTCTCATTAGAGATAGTCGTTAATATCTCCTAACCCTTCTCTCACAACCTCCAAATCATCTTGAGAACAGTCCACAACGGTAGAGGCAACATTTGCGCCATAGCCCCCATCGATCACTATGTCTACCAGGTTCTCGTACTTCTCAAAGATTAATTCTGGGTCGGTTGAATATTCGAGAATCTCATCTTCGTCATGAATGGAAGTGGTGATGATTGGATTGCCGAGGTTCTTTACAATCTCCCGAGGAATGTTGTTATCTGGCACTCTTATACCAACCGTTTTCTTTTTAGCATTCAAAACCTTCGGCACACTATTACTTGCATTAAGAATAAAGGTAAATGGCCCAGGAAGTGCCTTTTTCATCACCTTAAAAATTGGTGTGCTTAGTCCTCTGGTGTACTCAGCTATTTCACTCAGGTCATAGCAAATAAATGATAAGGCCTGAGGTTTAGTATTCTTGATTTGACACACCCTCTGAACTGCCTTATTGTTGCTAAAATCGCAACCAATACCATAGACGGTATCTGTCGGATAAATCACAACACCACCAGATTTTAAAACACGAACAATCTTTTCAATCTTATCGATCTCGGGGTTTTCTTCGTATAGCTTAATTAATTCCGCTGACATGATTTTGACTTGAAGTCGAAGTTAGGACAAATTGACTATTTTTGTGGCCATATGCAGAAAAGAAAGCGATTTATGATCGGTATGGTGATCTTCTCAGTGATCCTAACCTCTTTTTCATTTTACTTCTATCAAGTATTCTATGGTTCTAATATTCTCATAGAAAAACAGCCCGAAGTTGTTGTGATAGATCGAGACGATAATTTCGATTCTTTAAGAAACACACTATATGACAATGCTATAGTGGATGAAATTCTATCATTCAGCTTTGTAGCAAAAGCACTAGGCTACCAAGATAATGTAAAGCCAGGAGTTTACCTTCTGGAGCCTAACATGAACAACCTAGAGGCGGTAAGAAGATTAAGAGCTGGGGACCAGATTCCCGTAGACATCACTTTTAATAACGTCCGTTTTAAAGAAGATTTGGTTGAGAAAATTTCGGCTACCACAGGGATTGATGAAACTGAATTTTTGGACCTGCTCAACAACAATGAATATTTGTCCACTCTCGGCTTCAACAAGGAAACTATTATGGCAATGTTCATCCCAAATACTTACGAGGTGTACTGGACCATTTCACCCAAGGCTCTATTCGATAGAATGAAAAAGGAATACGAGAAGTTTTGGACAAGTAGTCGCAAGGAAAAGGCAACTGCTCTGGGCATGACACCAGTCGAGGTTTCAACCTTGGCTGCCATAGTACAAGATGAGATGTACATTCCAAGCGAAAGCCCGACAATTGCTGGTCTCTACATCAATAGGATTAAAGCCAATATGCTTTTACAGGCTGACCCAACCGTAAAATTTGCCTTAGGCGACTTCACTATTCAGCGAGTTCTTATAGCTGACACAAGAATTGACAGCCCTTACAATACCTACAAATACCGTGGCCTACCTCCCGGTCCTATTAACTTACCAACCATCGCTTCCTTAGATGCTGTTCTGAATTATGAAAAGCATGACTATATTTATATGTGTGCAAGAGAGGATTTTTCGGGCTACCATCGCTTTGCAAAAGACTTGACACAGCACAATAAAAATGCAAGACTTCTCCACAAAGCCTTGAATGACAGGAAAATATTTCGATAAGGATGTATAGTGCCTCTACCCAAATAAGGGTAAGATATGCTGAAACTGATCAGATGTCCTACGTATACTATGGCAATTACGCTATGTATTACGAAGTGGGCCGTGTGGAGGCACTACGCCAACTGGGCTTTGAATACAAAAGACTAGAAGAACAGGGGGTTATGATGCCCGTTCATGACCTTGAATGCAAATACCTGGCTCCAGCAAAGTATGACGAGTTGCTGACCGTAAAAGTCATCATCAAAGAATTGCCAAAAGTTCGGATGATTTTCGAGTACGAAGTCAACAACGAACAAGGAGACTTGGTTAATACAGGAAAAACCACCTTGGTTTTTATCAACATGGAAACCAACAGACCATGTAGAGCACCGGATGAGTTGACAGAAGTTTTAAAATCCTATTTCTCATGAAGGCGAAGTTTCTGGCCATCATATTAGAGAACCCACTTTACATAAGACTGATCAACTTGCTTCAGCATATTAAGGTAGGAAAAGCTAAAGTCGGTCTTTATGATGCCATTGTCATTTTCATTCAAAAATTGAGTAATGACAGATTGCTGGCCAGGGCCAATGGTGTCGCTTTTAGTTTTACCATGGCCATATTTCCCGCTATCATTTTTCTGTTTACGCTTACACCTTATATACAGAATTTTTTTCCAGATGTGACCAATGATCAGATTATTGGTTTCTTAGAAAACATCTTACCGGCTAACCTCTATACCGCAGCTGACTCTACCATACATGACATTATCAACAAACAGCGTGGTGGCCTTTTGTCATTTGGTTTTATTCTTACGTTGGTTCTATCTACCAATGGGATGAATTCTCTAATGAGCGCATTTAATGCGAGTTATAAAACGGTGGAAACTCGTGGATTTCTAAAGATGCGGTTTATAGCCACTATTCTGATATTCATTCTAGCCCTTTCAGTATTGATTTCTGTTGGGCTCTTGGTCGTTGGGCAACAGTTATTAGAAGACAATAGTATTAGAGAAGTAATTCAGGAAAACATTTCAATTGATATCATCATTGTTCTGAGGTTTATCGTCCTCTATATCGTTTTTCAGATTGCCATTTCAAGCATCTATTACTTAGCACCTGCCGTGCATAAAAGATGGCATTTCATGAGTGTCGGTTCAGTCTTCTCTACTTTCGCCATTATTTTGGCATTTTTTGGCTTCTCATTCTACATCAACAACTTTGGTGCTTACAACCGACTTTATGGGTCGATAGGTGTTCTGTTGGTACTAATGATCCTTCTATTCATTATTTCACTGATTCTTTTAGTGGGTTTCGAAATGAATGCAGCCCTTGACAAGGCAAAAACAAAAAAATTAAAGGCAGAAGAGATTTAATTGAGCCTTAGCACTTGCACAAAAAAAACTTCCAATTATCTTTGCAGTCCCAAACGGGAGATCACACACAGAGGCGTGGCAGAGTGGTCGAATGCGGTGGTCTTGAAAACCATTGTACCGCGAGGTACCGGGGGTTCGAATCCCTCCGCCTCTGCAGATTATTTGGTCCGTTCGTCTAGGGGTTAGGACGCCAGGTTTTCATCCTGGTAACAGGGGTTCGATTCCCCTACGGACTACGAAGAGCTCAGCAATTGCTGAGCTTTTTTTATTTATAAGCCCACATCAAAACCATTCCTTACCCTCCGCTTTCGTCAGTTTTTCAAAATCAGGATATTTTTAGAACATTTTACTTACAAAAGTGAAACTTTATATTTTTGATTGAGTATAATACTGACAATTGTGAAAGTTATGGAAAAGATTAAGCTAGGAAATTTCGAAGAATTGGTCCTTTTATTAGTTGGTGTACTATATGACCAAGCATACTCTGTTAACATTGTTGCCGAGTACGAAAAGCAAACTGGTAAAAAAATCAACGTAAGCGCTATTCACACTGTATTGTACCGTCTTGAGGAAAAAGGTTTTTTGGAATCAAAGATGAGTGAATCGACTTCAGCCAGAGGTGGTAAGCGTAAGCGTCTTTTTTATCTAACTCCTTATGCATCTAAAGCTCTTAATGAGCTGGCTTCACTCCGGGAGCAACTCAGATATCAAATACCAGCACAAGCACTTAATTGGAAAAATTAATAGGATGAAGCGCATCAAACACAAGCCTCCTCAACTAGCACTTCGCTTCTTTCGCTGGTATTGTAGACCTGACAGACTCGAAGAGTTGGAGGGCGACATAGAAGAGTTCTTCTATTTAAGACTCGAAAATGGAGAGCCACTATGGAAAGCCAATCTATTTTTTTACTGGAATGTGCTTCTGTGCTTCAAATCTTATTCAAAATCAAAAAATACAAAGACAACACTAATGACTTCGCTTTTCAAATCCTACTTCAAAATAGCATTAAGACATTCTTGGAAGAACAAAGGCTCGGTAGCCATTAATATCATCGGACTTGGCTTGGCACTTAGCATGTGTGTCTTTGTTTTTATGATCCACGCATATAACCTAGAGTTTGATTCATTCTATAAAAACACAGATGATCTTTACCGAATACATGCCATTACCGAGCAAAGTGGAGAAGAAAGACGAAACGAGTTTTCACCTGTAGCGCTGGACTATCAACTTCGCAATCAAGTCAGTGACATAACTCAAGTTAGTAGCTATTATGTTGATAATGGTCAAGTCAAAAAAGACACTGAATTCTTCTCTGAAACTGTGGCTATAGTTTCCACAGATTTTCCTGACATGTTTGAGCTTCCATTGTGGTATGGATCATTTTCAGAATTTGGTAATCTTCCCCTCGTTTTTCTAACCAAACCCGTTGCTCAAAAGTACTTTGGAAACAGGTCAGCTCTTGGGGAAAAGTTCACATTGCTACTATCTAAGGACAAAAGACTCGAAGTTACAGTTGGCGGAGTCCTTGAAAAGCTTCCTCTCAACTCAAGTTTTAGATTCGGAATTATGATCAACCAATTAGATTATATGAGGTCAATGGACATCAATCCGAATGACTGGTCCAATGGCTTTTTTCCAGGTCAATATGTAAAACTTCCTTCCAGCCAAAAGCCATCCGTTCTTGCCAATATCAACAAGAGCATTCCTCTTCAAAATGATGGAAACAAACTGACAAAGGTTAAGCGATTCGAACTAATCCCGTTCTCAACAGCCAAACCTTCTGATCTTACGGAGAATGTGAGCTACGTAAATAGTCGCATCCGGCCAGAAGGTTTAATCATCTTCTCGGTCTTGGCACTTATGGTGTTTCTCATAGCGTGCTTTAATTTTGCCAACACATCAATCGCTCTAATATCACGTAGGTTAAAAGAAATCGGTGTAAGAAAAACACTTGGCTCCGGGAGTAGGCAAATTCTCGTCCAATTCTTATTGGAAATGGGGATAACAAATAGTCTTGCATTTATTGTGGCAATTTCAACAGCCAACCTCACCTCGAAAGCCATTATGGGCCCGTTTGGTGCAAGTTTTTTGTTGGAAGACATCAATTTGACTAGTGTCATTCTATTTGTAAGTGGTTTCTTACTATTTACAACCCTAGTAGCAGGGCTTCTACCTGCCTTGTATGCATGGAAGTTTCAGCCGGTCGCTATCATGCGCAGGACAGCCAAATTAAAGGGTGTTGGTTCAATCAATAAGGTGCTCACAGTTTCTCAATACAGCTTCTCGATCATTTTACTAGTTACCGGAATAACATTTTGGCAAAATTCAGATTTTCTGAACAAACTTGATTTAGGTTATCGGACGGAAGGGATAATTGACCTTCCTATTGATAGCGAGTATTTCGAAGAACTCAGACAAGAAATTGATCAAATACCAGGAGTAGTTACTGCAGGAGCCACGAACCATATTGGCGATTTTGGAAGGTATAGTAAGAAGGTGCAGTTTCAGCTTCCTGAAGACACATCCTCAGCAACCGTTAGATTTCATAACGTAGGTAACAGATATCTGGAGGTTATGGAAATTGAAATCAACTCGGGAAGAGGATTCATTGAAGAATCTAAATCCGATCAGGATAAAATTCTTGTAAGTCAATCTTTGGTGGAAGAGTTCTTTGATGGACAAGATGCAATCAATCAGGTTGTGAAAATCAATGGTGAGCGAAAGACTATTATTGGAGTAACCATCGATATTATAGATGATGTGGTAAAAGCTGCTGAGCTTCTTCCTACGGTTATTGCGCTCTACGAAAAAAGCGAATATGAGCACCTAGTGGTCAAAGTCTCAAGTAGAGACTTAAGTAAAGTAGAAAGCAGTCTTAAATCAATATGGAGCAAGTACATTGACGAACCTTATGCAGGGGTGCGACAAAAAGATTTTGCACTAGGTACCTCTGGAGAGGATTCAAAAGTCCTTCAGAAAATATTTCTATCCATGGCCATATTGAGTGGTTTCTTGAGTATTGCCGGTATTTTCTCTCTTGCACAACTAAATGTTTCTAAGAGAATAAAGGAAATCAGTATTCGCAAGGTCCTTGGCGCCTCCTTCAAGGAGCTTTTGCTAACCATTAACAAGTCATTTGCAATCACACTCTCCATAGCGCTCCTATTGGGATCTACTCTAGGCTATGTGATATCAGATCAAGTACTGAATGCGATGTATAAGTATCACGTTGAGTCCTCTATATCCATTAGTTTACTCTGTGGTATTGCTGTGATCATGGTTTCAATATTTACCATCTCAAGCGTAGTTCGTACCCCCATTCGTTCTAGCCTGGTCCATGGCCTAAGAGACGAGTAAATCGGAGCTCAAGTACTAACTCTATCATCCAGAACTTTCAAGAAAGAGGCACCTAGGAAAATTATCTGAGAAGTGTAATAGACCCACATCATGAGCAAGGCCAATGTACTCATAGCACCAAAGGTTGTAGACAGATGGCTATGACCGATATACATACCAATTCCAACCTTCCCAAACAGAAAAAGTGTGGATGTGAACAATCCTGCTTTCAGAGAGATCTTCCAAGCGACTTTGGCGTCTGATAAAAACTTAAACATTATGGCGAATGCCACTGCAATCAGGACAAATGAAATCACATGTTCGTAGACATAAGCAAGTTCATAATCCACATGTAGCTCTTTCGAATACTTGATTAGCAGACTATTCAGAGATGTACTCAGAAAAATTATGGCAAAGATCACCACTAAGGTCACTAATGAAACAACATGTTTTACGGCATAATTTACAATTCCGCTACCTGGCTTGGGCTCAACATTCCATATGTTATTGAATGAGCTATGAATCTGACTAAACATTCCCGTAGCACTCAGGGCAAGCATAGCAAAACCAAGAAGTGCAGTTAACGTGTTATTGTGATTTATGTGTTGGTTTTTAATGACTCCCTGAATCTGTAGCGCACCCTCATTTCCGAGAGCGCCCTTCATTTGTTCATATATCTCTCCAGACACCGCTTCCCTTCCAAAAATCAAACCCAATAACGAAACTGTAATTATCACCATTGGCAATAGAGAAAAGACAGTATAATAAGCCAGGGCCGCTCCTTTTTGTAAGGTATCGCTATCTAAAAAATGAACTATAACAGCCTTAAAAAATACTTTCATTTCAGATTCAAATTCTTTTAACCCTCCCAAACAGAGCTACCCCTCCATTGACAAGATTATGCAGAACAAAAGTAGGGTAAAGAAAGCGTTATCGGTAGTATAAATGTCTAAGGCCCAAGTCAATCAGTAGCGGAAATAATATTTGAGTTTTTTTCTGCCTTGGCTTGGATAATGCAATCGATTGCATAATTTTGTGTCAGGAGAGGAGACTGATTTCTACTGACAACTTTTTAATTGTTAGATCTTAAGCATAGTAAACTAATGGAGGAATTAAAAACGAGTCGCCAGACGAATGAGTCTAATATAGACAAGGTTAAAACGCATTCGAATGGCAACGTCAATTCACAAGGTTCCCACGATTTCAATCACCAGCGCGTTTCAGTGAGAGATATTATAGAGAACCATTACCGTAAAAGGTAAGTAAGAACGCCCCGAAAGGGGCGTTTTTGTTTTATCCCCCTACGCAGTTATCTCTCCGGCCAGTATCTACCAGATGGAAAATTTTCCATCCATCATCAGATTTATAGAGCTTAAAGACATTCACCCCACAGTGTGAGAACTGATCTCCCAAGTAAAATTTAAAGGGAGTCCAGACTGAAGCCATTTTACCATCAATCTCAATGGTTCCGAACTCTATTCTTTCATCCCATACTTTTTCATGAGGAGTTCCGACTGATTTTAAAAAATCTCTGAAGTCACTACTGACGACCCTAGCCTTGCCTTCTCTGTTTTCTTGGACACGTTGAAAAACGATATCATCACTAAAGACAGAGTGCACCATAGCGCTATCTCCCGCTCTCATACCATCAAACATGGTCATGACCGCATCCTTAATTGCTTGCACATCGTCTTGCGCCTTTAGGCTACCGCCAAAAAGAAAGAGCCCAAAGAGGGCTCCAATTACTATTCTCTTTTTCATAATCGAAGCTTTAAACTCAAAGCTAAGATTAATCAAAAAATCTGTCTTGTTGAAATACGCTAATTACCTCGCTCTGCGAATGCTCCCACCTGTATTCGAACGAACATCAGTCTTTGGACGACCTCTGTAACTCACAGTACCTCCAGTGTTTGCACTTGCTCTAAGCCTATCCTGAGCATTAACCCTAACATCAGCACCCGTATTAGCCTTTGCATAAACTTCAATGGCTTCTACGTCATAAGCATATATTGTTCCACCAGTAGATGCCTTAGCTTCTACCTCGTCAGCATCTCCAGTCATATCAATTCTACCTGAAGTCGTTGCACTTAGGTCAAGACTGGTCACCTTGACTTTGGCATCAACCACACCTGAAGTGCTGGTTGTTACAGAAAGACGCCTGGTCTCAATTAAATCCTCGAAAGAAACTTCAGCACCCGTGTTTACCACGATCTCCTCCATCTCTTCAGTATAAGTAAGTGTTACTCGAATTCTACCACTTCTATTTCGGCTCGACCAAGAATTTCTTCGCACGTGAATGCTTAACCTGTCGCCTCGGACTTCTGTTATAATTCTGTCGACATCAATTCGTGACACCTCGATATCCACGCTATTCTTATTGCCCCTCTTAGCAATAACCTGAATGCCTTCCGAGACTTTTAATTCCGTGAAGTTGTCTAGACTTCTTGTATCAGTGTCTTGCGCGAAAGCTATTGAACTGATAAAGAGTAAGATAATTGTGATTTGAGTTTTAAGATTGTTCTTCATATCCATGACCTTTTGATTACTAAGCAATAGACAGCAAACTTAATACACTAGTTGCATCAAATAAAAAAAGCCCCGACAAGTCGGGGCTTTTTTTTCTCAAAACATCCTTAGGCGGCCAAGGCACCAATATTGGGAATTGTAATTAAGCTTCGGCTATAGACGATTACGCCTTCTTCCTTTAGCTCATTGATAAGTGTTGTGACGGTTTGTCTGGAAGAACTGATCAAACTAGCAATCTCATTGTGCGTCAGGTAATTCCTAATGACTAAACCTGCGTCTGCTGGCTTGCCTTCTTTATTGGCCCAGTCAACTAGAAAATCCTTAAGTCTTGCTTTCACATCCTTGAAAACAAGGTTAGCATAACGATGCTCTAACTTCCTTAGTTTCTCACCCATTTTCTTTGAGAATGACAGTGCCAAGCTCGGATGTTTGTGCATTAACTTCTCGAATTCTTCCATCGTGAAAGTGCATAGAATCACTTCACTTGAGAGTATCTCTGCAAACTCTTGGCTCACCTGAAAATTGGTGATAGGTATTTCTCCGAACAGATCGCCTGTCAAGATTATATCCTTAATCATTTCGTTACCAAGGCCATCAATTTCGCTGATTTTGATCTTACCATTGATCAGAAAATAGAGTCTCTTAGAATCATCATTTGCGAAGTAGATAGTCTGCCCCTTTTTCATTCTAACAAACCTTGAAATTGAACAGAGGTCATGAATTTGCTCCTTGCTTAGGTTCGCGAATAGATCATAGTTTCTTAGATACCAATATTTTATTTCGTTTTGCATGACTTATATATTTATTACCAATTGAAAAATGGCTATAGCGATTATGACCGCCCCTAGCACTTTGTTATAGTTTTTCGTTAATCTCAAATAGATGAACTCTCTCTTTCGGGTGGTGAATTCCGCAACCAATAATTGAAGCAGAAATGCACCCAACGCTGATCCTACAACAAAGGCGACCTGTACAGGCCACATGTTGTTTTCCAGTATGGAGTTGGTTCTGAGATAGGTAATAATAAAAAGCCAAAAGGGATAGAGTTGCGGATTTAGTAAACCGAAGGTTGCACCAAGCCATAGCTCCTTTCCTTTCTTTTCTGATTTATGTTTGTACTCTGAAGCAGCTTTCTGGAAGATCAGGTATATTCCAAAGAGGAATAGAACACCAGTTGTCAAATATTTGAGGTAGTCTTCAAAGCCTTCGTATTGCGAGATAACATTGGAACTGCCAATGGCAAGTCCGCAATACAATAGCTCAGGTAAACTACCACCAAATCCAAAGATTATGGCTGCTTTCTTATTCTTGTGGAGTGCAGTATGAATGGTGCCAAAATTCACTGGCCCCAGTTGTACTGATCCGGCAAAACTAATTGCCGTAGCAATGATTAAAGCTTCCAGAATAGACCAGATCATTTGGTCATCATGGTTTTAACATTGCCTTCTAAGTTTTGTGATTCTGGCCTTTCAGAAAAATGCCCCCTGAGTAGTCTGAACATTGTCCAGAATGGTGTCACTTTGGCCCCATTCTTTATGTTCTCAATGCTCACCTTGCAAGAAGTCTTCATACTAAACATGGTGTCTTTATAAGCTCGAAGTAGATTATACTTCGGGTCATAAATATGTCCAGGTTCAGAAGTTACTCCGTTGAGCTCCATCACTTTTATGTTCTTTCCGGCATACAAATCTTCAATGGAACTAACCTTTAGATCGAATCTTCCAAAATTGAAACCTCCAATATTTTCAGATATTTGATCAAAAACGGCCACTAAATCACTATTAATTAAATGCTGCCCGCTCAAGAACTTAGTACCTAAGCAATGGTTACCAATCGGTTGTAGATTCTCATACTTTCCTTTTGGTAGTACATCCTCCAAGTGCTCGCCATGTTTTTCTTCCATGATGCTCATCTGAAGTTTTGCACGTTCATTTCTACTTAGCAACTCTCGAATGGTCGAAGCTCCATCACCAGTAACGCCCAAAAATTCTTTTTGGACAATAGAGGTAATGTTGCTGGTTCCGCTTATCGGAAGCTTGTGATATAAGACACCTAATTCGATATCGAAATCTACAAACTCCTGAATGATGAAATCCTGATCACTGCCTTTGAGGTAATCTGCGAGCTCAGTTTCATTGTCGACCTTTTCGACCTCGGCTCCTCTTTCTCCAACATCTGGTTTAATGATCATTGGAAATTTCAAATCCGATTGCTCAATTCGACTCATCACTTCAGGTAATGTAGCCGACAATTTGAAGAACAATGTTGTCGGGCGATACCTAGGATCAATCTTATCAAGAATGTCAATCTTAGATTCTCCAAAAACACCACCATGAATGATACCGGGGTTAGCCGCTGTAAAATAGGTTAGCGACCTTGCCTTGATGGACAAATAAATCCAATACGGCACTAATGGTAGAAAAAACAACCAAAATGGCCAGTATTCATAGTAGATAATCTTTACCAGAAAAAGCGGTAATCTATGCCTCATAACTCAATTCGAAAGATAATCAACGCCAGAACATAAACTTAGTTTTGTCAAGAATAAGTGTTAACCAACACTTTGTCGCTCTACCGTCTATAGAACCGTCCTCTAAATGACAATTAGCGTGCCAGTTGGTATTTTACATATTTAATATACTGATTATCATATAGTTAGAATATTTTAGTATTCAGCTTTTCGATATTTTTTCACTATATTTCGTGTATTTCTTCTTATTTCAGGAAAAGTGATATTAGAGGTAAAAAGGACTAAAAGAGAAATTTGGCCTATATTTTGTTCACAAAACAACGTACAACTCAATATTCACGAAATATCAAGAAAATAACATGAGGTCCATTTTTTCAATTTTTTGTCTTTTTACTCTTTTTTTTAACCCTCTAAACGCACAAGCTCAAGACGATAATACCGGCAATCAGGTCATTATCATTCTCTTAGATAAATCTGAGATCAAGGGAGAATTAGTCAGTGAAGACGACCGAGAGGTTGTGGTTAGCAGTGAGTCACTTGGCCTGCTGACCTTCCAGCGAACTGAAATAAAAAAAATCATCTATCTAGACGATAAGGGTAGAATGCCGAACCCCAATCCTACCCGATACTTTATTGGACAATCGGCCTATACACTCAATCAGGGTGAGGGCTACTATCAAAACATCTATGGTTTAGTCAATATAGTAAGCTATGGCATTACCGACCGATTTAGCGCATTAGTAGGCACTGAGTTAATTTCTCTTTTCAGTGGGTCACCGATCGTCCTAACGAACCTTAAGTATGGTATTCCTATTGCCAAAAATCTTCAGGGAGCAGTTTCATTCTCTTATTTAACCTCTGCGGGAGACCTCAGTGGCGAACTAAACTTAGGGAGTCTAAACGCACTTTTAACCTATGGTAATAAGGAACATAACATAACTTTCGGAACTGGATACGCTTTAGCTAATGGTGAGATTGACAATACTGGATTATTGACAATTGGTGGCATGACGCGACTCACCGGACGCCTAGCATTCATCACAGAAAACTATATACTCACCTCTGAAAATGATGCGTTGATTTCTGGAGGCCTGCGTTACATTGGCAAGAAGGTAACGCTCGACCTGCTTGTCTTTGAGGGAGGTGTTCCAGCGATTGACATAGTGCTGAAATTCTAATTTGAAAAGCCTCTCTTAATACCGAGCTTTTTCATTCGAGACTCTAAGGTAGTTGGCTTCATTCCCAGAATTTTAGCCGCTCCTTTCTCTCCACTGACTCTCCATGTAGTTTTCTGCAATACATGAATAATGTATTTGCGCTCAAATTCATGAAGTGTGTCTAGCTCTGTAATGACTGATTGGGTGGTTGACTTTGGAATCCAATCACCCAACTCTAGAGAAGTGCCGGAGCTCAGGATTACCGATCGCTCAATTACATTTTCAAGCTCCCTGATGTTTCCTGGCCAGTGGTAGCCTTGCAAAGAGTTGATCACTCTTTTAGGAATCGAAACAATCTTCTTTCCGATCTTTGCTGAGAATCGATTCACAAAGTGTTTCACTAATAAGGGAATATCTTCTCTCCTCTCTCTTAGTGGAATACTGTTGATTGGAAATACGTTAAGGCGATAATATAGGTCTGCACGGAAACTACCATCATCAACTTCCTTTTCCAGATCTCTATTAGTAGCAGCTATTACGCGCACATCTACCTTTTGCGTATTTGTGCTTCCGAGCCGTTCGAACTCACCCTCCTGCAGGGCGCGCAAAAGCTTAGACTGGAGTTCAAGTGGCAATTCACCAATCTCATCTAGAAACAAAGTGCCTCCATCTGCCAACTCAAACCGTCCTATTTTTTTAGCTATCGCTCCTGTAAAGGCTCCCTTTTCATGACCAAACAACTCGCTTTCAATCAAATTTGCCGGAAGAGCAGCACAGTTTACCTTAACTAAAGGCCGATCGCTTCGCTTACTAATATTATGAATTGCTCTCGCCAATAACTCTTTACCAGTACCGGACTCTCCCAGGACAAGGACTGTGGCGTCCGTGATGGCCACTTGCTCTGACGATGATAATACTGACCTGAAGCGCTCGCTTTGGGTGATTATCTCTTGAAAGTTATGCTCAAACTTAATCTCTTCTTGTAGGTAGGTGTTCTCAGCCTCGAGTCTATCCTTTAAACTTTTCACCTCTTCGACAGCTTCTAAAAGCTTCTCATTGGCAATTTTTCTCTCTATTTCAACAGCCGCACGATCTGAGAATAATTTCAGAATCTCTCGTTCCTCATCGGACAGCAGCAGATCTTCCTTATTAAAAATGGCAATATGACCGATACATTCTCCCGACTCGTTCAAAATTGGAATGCCAAAATAACCTTCAATGCCAGGCTCTTCTTCAAATTGATCTCGTACTCCTTGCTGAATAAAAAAAGGATCGGCAGATTCCATGATAATCTTGCATGGTGTTCCCTCTGTGCTGTATTCTATATTCTGTTGAAGTGTGTTGTCTTTGAAGTAAGCCAGCGTGCGAAGTCGCGAACGACTGGAATCTGTACACTCAGTAATAATCGCCATGTGCACTCCTAGTGACATCGCTATGTTTTCTACCAATGACACAAAGAAGTCTGAGCCTACAGTATCGGCAGTCGCCTCGGAAAGTGATTTCAAAAGTCTTTCCTTCCTCTTTCTCTCTGTGATGTCTAACACAAAGCTCACATTGAAGGCATGGCCTTCAAACTCTATATGATTGACGAAAATTTCTACTGGGAATTCTGTGCCGTCTTTTTTGAAATGAGATGATTCCAGACGAATTCGCTTCTCCTGTTTCGAGCGTGCCCATAAATCTGCGAATGATTGCTCATCAAAATTCGGGTTTAGGTCTAATATGCTGAGATCTTCAAATTCTTCAGCACTATACCCGTATAGAATCTGAGCAGTTTCGTTAGCAAATTTTAGCCTACCTGACTCTTCCATCCAAAAAACGGATGCCAAGGCCCTCTCAACGGTAAACTGAGACAAAAGACCATAATCAGGTAGTCGGGGTTCTCTATTCATTTCTCACGAAATATCGTGCTTTTCTTTGAAACTAAGCAAAAGAATAATTAGTATTCAAATGTCAGCAAAATGCCCTTGCCCTACATCCGTCTGAGCGAGTAATGCGTAAGTATGGCTATACTTGAAAAATATTTGTCATGAAACGATCAATTATACTCTTATCATTCTACCTCTTTGGCCTAGTCGGAGTTCATTCTTCTTTTGCTCAAAGCAGCGGATATGACCTTAAGCATTATAACCTTAAGAGAGGCTTGGCTATACAAGGATATGACCCTGTAGCCTATTTCACTGATAACAAAGCGATTGAGGGATCTGACAAAATAAGTCATATTGCCGCAGGGGTCACTTATTATTTTTCTTCGGCAAAGAATAGACAACTCTTTATAGCCAACCCAGAAAAATACGAACCAGAATATGGGGGCTACTGTGCATATGCCATGGCTGATGGTGATAAGGTGCGGATTGACCCAGAAACCTTCAAGATCATTGACGGAAAACTTTACTTATTCTACAATTTTAGGTTCACCAATACGCTTAAATCTTGGAACAAGGATCAAGTCAACCTTTTGCCCAAGGCAAATACTGAATGGAGCAAAATAGTGTCGGGCGGCTGATTTCCAGTCTCAGACACAGTTAAACTTCCGTATATATTACTTACATTTGGCTCAGTTATTGGTTAAAAAACAACATTAGATGCAATTAAAGCAGGTTTCGGCTAAAATTTTAGACCAACTTATTCAGGTCTCTGAGCAGTTACAAGATCAGGCTTTCAGACAACCACTTAAGGTTTTATCTGACAATACGATTGGCAAGCACATCAGACATATCATTGAGTTTTATGACTTAATGATCTTAGGAATCAATTCTGGTGAAGTGAATTATGATCAAAGAAGTCATGATCGCGTGATAGAAGAAAACCGCTTGATGGCCATTGAGAAAATGAACTCTTTGAAGCTGGAAATTGAAAAAATTGCATCCGATAGTTCCTTAAAGCTTAAGGCCAATTACAGCATGGACCGAGAAGATCCGATCGAGATTGTGACTTCTTACTACCGTGAACTACAATACAATATTGAGCATGCAATTCACCATATGGCCATCATCAAGATTGCCATTTTGAGCGAATTCTCCGATGTCAGTATCCCTGAAGGATTTGGCATTGCCTATTCTACGATCAAATACGAGAAGGACAAACCATGTGTACAGTAACTTTCTTACCGAAAGGGAACGACAAGTACATTTTAACTTCAAATCGAGACGAAACACCCAAAAGAGCAGCGCTTGCTCCCGAGGCTTATGTAGTAGGCGACACTACTATTTATTTCCCCAAGGATCCATTGGCGGGTGGTACCTGGATTGCAACAGACAAAAGTAGGTTTACGATTTGCCTGCTTAATGGTGGTTTCGAAAAGCACAGCCACACTCCGCCTTATCGATTGAGCAGAGGACAAATGGTACTGCAATTCTTCGAACATGCAGATTTGCATTCTTTCACCCAAACTTTCGAGTTTGGTGGAATGGAGCCTTTTACTTTGGTTGTAGTTGAATCGACTTCCCAAAAAGTCTTCCTCAATCAATTGGTATGGGATGGATTGGAGCTCCACTCAAAATCTTTAGACGCTGACCAAACATTTATTTGGTCTTCTAGCACCTTATACCCAGAACCCGTCAGAGCCGAGCGTAAGTCGTGGTTCGAGCAGTGGACACTCAATCAGCAAGTATTTGATCAGCCCACGATCATGGAATTCCATAAGTCAGGAGGCAAAGGCGATGCTTGGAATGACTTTGTTATGAATCGCAATGGCGTTGTTCAAACAGTCAGTATAACCTCTATTGAAAAACAGGATACCGGCTTCAATATGATTTACGAAGATCTACTAAAAGAAAAAGGCGTCATTGACGCCTCTTCCTAATCTTCAATTCTATTAAATCTTACAAATCAAATTTGATTCCCTGAGCTAATGGAAGTTCGGTGGTATAATTAAGTGTATTCGTCTGTCTACGCATGTATGCTTTCCATGCATCCGAGCCAGATTCTCTACCACCACCTGTTTCTTTCTCTCCTCCGAAGGCACCTCCGATTTCTGCACCTGAAGTACCAATATTCACATTGGCAATTCCACAGTCAGATCCTGCAGCCGAAAGGAATTGATGAGCTTCCTGGATATTGTTGGTCATGATCGCTGATGACAAGCCTTGAGCCACACCATTTTGTAAATCAATCGCATCATTTACGCCTCCACTATATTTCAATAGATATAGAATTGGTGCGAAAGTCTCATCTTGAACGATTTCATATTCGTTTTTAGCTTCGATGATGCACGGCTTCACATAACAGCCACTTTCATAGCCTTCTCCCTCAAGTACACCGCCTTCTATGAGCACGTTACCGCCTTCTGATTTTGCTTTCTCAATAGCTGCATTATAATTAGCCACCGCATCAGTATCGATCAAAGGCCCAACGTGATTGTTCTCGTCTAGCGGATTACCAATTCTAAGCTGTGAGTAAGCATCAGTGATGGCATTTTTTACCTTATCATAAATTGACTCATGAATTATTAATCTTCGCGTAGAAGTACATCTTTGGCCCGCTGTTCCAACTGCTCCAAACACACTACCAATAACAGTCATCTTAAGGTCTGCCTCTGGTGTAATGATGATTGCATTGTTTCCTCCTAGCTCAAGGATTGACTTACCCAAGCGCTCGGCAACCGCTCTACCTACTATTCTACCCATTCTGATAGACCCTGTAGCAGAAACTAAAGGAACACGTGGATCAGAAGTCATCATTTCTCCCACCTTATAATCTCCGTTGATCATACAAGAGATTCCTTCCGGCAGGTCATTGTCTTTCAACACTTCTGCAATAATATTTTGACAGGCAATACCACACAGTGGAGTTTTCTCAGACGGTTTCCAAATACATGTATCTCCACAAATCCAGGCTAGCGCTGTGTTCCATGCCCATACAGCAACAGGAAAATTGAATGCCGAAATGATTCCTACAATACCCAGTGGGTGCCATTGCTCTTGCATATGGTGACCAGGTCTTTCAGATTTGATCGTAAGTCCATGTAGTTGTCTAGAGAGACCAACAGCAAAGTCACAGATATCAATCATTTCTTGTACCTCTCCAAGTCCTTCTTGATAAGACTTGCCCATCTCATAAGAGACTAGTTTGCCTAAATCATCCTTATAAAGCCTTAGCTTGTCTCCGAATTGACGAACGATTTCGCCACGCTTTGGTGCAGGCATATCTCTCCATTCCTTAAACACTCCCTGAGAAGTTTTAATGATGGCGTCATACTCTTCACGCGTAGTAGCGGTTATTGAACCGATCAATTCTCCATCAACCGGTGAATAAGATGAAATTGACTCACCTCCTCCCATTGAATTTGAACCTGTTGACGATCCGTTATTACTTGCTTTTACACCAAGCTTTTGAAGTGCATCTGTGATGCCAAAATCCTGCTGAATTCCCATTTCCTAATAGTTTTAAATTATCCCTCATAGTTACGGCAATTTTGGATGATGACAAAGTCTCTTCAAGACAATTGACTGGACATAAAAAAACCCCGACAAGTCGAGGTTAGTTGATTCTTTCGAGACCTTACCAGTCTATCTTGAAATATTCCTTTTCGCCATCGGGGTATTTCCCCATTACATAGAAATCTCTTTTCTTGTTATCCAATAAGGTCTGAAACTCTTCCAGGCTTTCGACATCACGATCGCCAACCTTGGTAATCACAAAACCTTCTTTGATACCCGCTTCCTTCCAAGCACCTTCAGCCAACTCAATGAGTTGAACTCCGCCTTCAACCTTTAATCTGTATTGGATACTTTCTGTGATATCGGCAAAAATTGCCCCTTCAATTTTGTAAGTAAAGCTAATTTCATCTGGAGTTCTTGCTAGGTATTCGGCTTTCTTTCTTAAGGTAAGTGTGGTTTCTTTTACATCACCATCTCTTTTAAACTTGACTGAAATCAAATCACCAGGACGCTTTCTAGCTACAAACTCCTGTAACTCACTTGTAGTCTTAATGGACCGATCGTCAATACCAACAATGACATCGTCATTCTTCAGACCTGCTTTGTCCGCTGCACTTCCCGGATTAACTCCGCGGATGTGAACACCCGAAAGCTCCTCCGTAAGCCGCCCATCGGCATCACGAATTTCAACCCCTAGCAAGCCACGCTGCACTTCTCCAAATTCCAGAAGATCATCCATGACCTTTTTAACTAGAATGGAAGGAACTGCAAAAGAGTAGCCGCTAAATGTTCCAGTGTTTGTCGCAATAGCAGTGTTAATACCGATCAGATCGCCATCGAGATTTACTAATGCACCTCCGCTATTACCGCGATTCACTACAGCGTCTGTCTGAATAAAAGATTCTATGCCATACCTATTGCGGGTGCCACTAATCAAATTGATATTCCTTGCCTTCGCACTTACTATACCTGCAGTAACAGTGTTATTAAGGTCAAAAGGGTTTCCAACAGCGAGTACCCATTCACCAATTTCAACTTGGTCAGAGTCTCCAAAATCAACAAATGGTAAGTTGGCCGCTTTAATTTTTATCAATGCTAAATCTGTATCTGGATCGCTACCGATCAGTTCAGCCCCCAGTCTTCTGTTATCATCCAATCTGACTTCCAGCTCATCAGCATCTTCCACTACATGAAAGTTGGTAACGATGTATCCATCATTAGATATGATTACCCCAGAACCAGTTGATTGTCTAACCCTTCTTTCTCTTCCAAATAATTTCGACCACCTACCAGATCTTTCAGAGGGCGCAGAAGTATTAGTAATATGAACAACAGCCGGGACCGCTGACCTTGATGCTTTAATAAAATTGATCCCCTCTGGAACGACATAGGATCTTGGTGTTTCGTCAATTTCACCAAGAGATGTGGTTAGCGTAGTAGGCTGACCAAAACTGTCTAAGTTTTGAGTAGCCCCATTTCCTAAAAGACTCATCCCTAGCAACACCACAAGCCCACCCAGAAGAGATGATGCTAAAACACCTATAAAGAATTGTCTTTTAGAAATCATAATAAATTAGCTTTTGACCATTGGAAATTTAACGCATGAAAAAGACCATGTGTTCTAATTTATTGAAAATAGCACTGGATTTAACCGGATTTAACAAAAAAATAGGGCTCCGATAAATCGGAGCCCCTTAATCAACCTCAACAACACTAACCTACTTCACGGTTATCTTCGATACTAATTTCTTGGTCTCATCTTTAGGTATCAATACACTCAGGATACCATTATCATAAGATGCTTCAATCTTCTCTTCAACCACACTGTCTGGTAACTGAAATGCTTTTTTAAAGGTTCCATACTGAGTTTGTACAGAATAGAAGTTTTTTGACTGATTCTCCTTCTCGAATTTCCTTTCCCCGCTGATGGTTAGATAACCATCCTTAAGATCGATACTAATATCTTTCTTATTTAGTCCTGGAACAGCCACTTGAATTTCAAAAGCGCTATCCGTTTCAGCCACATCGGCCCTAGGCGTAAATGCTGACTTGCTTTGGTCGAACGACTCATTAAAGAAACGATCAACAAATCTGTCTATTGTAGCCGGCATCAACCAATCTGAGTTTTTTCTTACTGTATTCATATTTCTAGATTTTAATTTTTTTCATTCTGTACCTCCCTATTATTCAAAACTGTACCAAGAGCGATATTCATCAATTTTAATGTCATTGTGTCTTATTTTTGAAAATTCATTATTAAAAAACAGCCATAATGGCATGTTTGCTCGAATGAATTAGGTATGAGAACAGTGTATGATTCTCTATTTTAGCTCAACTTTTTACACTCAATGTCCTCAGAAAGAAAGCATCTACTTAAAGCATTTGGTCCCGGAATTTTATTTGCCAGCACCTGCATTGGAGTATCACACCTTGTTCAGTCAACAAGAGCTGGTGCCGACTTTGGCTATGGCCTTGTCCTCTTTATTGTGGCTGCCCTGGTCTTCAAGTATCCATTCTTTGAATTTGGATCACGCTACGCTGCAGCGACTAAAAAGAGTCTGCTTGAAGGCTATCTGAAAGAAGGAAAATGGGTGCTCTGGATCTATTTTATCCTTAGCCTAGGATCCATGTTCACAGTGACTGCTGCCGTCACTTTTGTAACCGCAGGAATGCTCAATAATCTAACGGGGCTCACTTTAGACCCAGCGCTAGTTTCTGGAGGCATTCTTCTCTTTTGTGTATTGATATTGGCAGTCGGTAAATACAGCCTCCTAGATTCTCTATTGAAAATAGTAGGCACTGTGCTTCTGGTATCTACATTAGTCGCCTTTGTTGCCGCGGTCGTTAAAGGACGCGCTACGCCTATTGAAGGGTTTATTCCAAAAGAGCTTACTGAAAGAAACAGCATCATTTTCGTAATCGCACTAATGGGCTGGATGCCTACGGCAGTAGACCTGTCTACATGGAATAGTTTGTGGGCCATTGAGCGGATGAAGCAGACAGGTTACAGACCGAAACTCAAAGAGGTACTTTTCGATTTTAAATTTGGCTATTGGGTCACGGCACTTTTAGCTATTTGCTTTCTTACACTGGGTGCCAATGTCATGTATGGCTCTGGTGTTGAGCTCTCAGGAAACTCAACAGTATTCGCAGATCAAGTCGTCACGCTTTTCACTGACGCACTTGGCGGTTGGTCTTATCTTATTATTGCCACGGCAGCTTTCAGTACAATGTTCAGCACAACCATTACTGTAGTAGATGGATTTGGTAGAGCAATGGGGGAAACGGTAAGATTGCTATTTTTTAAAGATGCTGGTGTTAGAACCACTTATAACTGGATGATGGCAACAGTTGCTCTTATATCATTCTTCTTTATTCTTTTGCTTTCATCCAACCTCAAAGACTTAGTCGATCTTGCCACCACATTGTCATTCGTGATTGCTCCAGTCATCGCATTCATCAATTATAAGGTGATTATGTCGGACCAAATTGAAGCAGAATTTAAGCCCAAACCTTGGCTTAAAACCCTAGCTATTATTGGTCTGATCTTCCTTACCGTGTTCGCCCTAATCTACATGGCTGTTTACTTCAATTTGATTGATTTAAATTTTTAGCGAAAATCTTAAAAAGGGTTTGGTTTATTTTCAACCAACCGCTAATATTGCACTCCGATTCGCAAATGAGTGGATCAAATTCCTCCTTAGCTCAGTTGGTTAGAGCATCTGACTGTTAATCAGAGGGTCCTTGGTTCGAGTCCAAGAGGAGGAGCAAAAGGCTGGCAATCATGTCAGCCTTTTTTTATGCCCCAATACTCCGTTTACATTTTATTCTCTCCGAGCATCAATAGATTTTACATTGGCTACACCTCAGATTTCGAAGGCAGGTTTAGGTTCCATAATGACCTTCTAAGAAATCATATTTGGACAAAACGCGGACAACCATGGGAAAGACATCTTCTAACCGAAGAGTTATCTAAGTCACAGGCTCTTCGAATAGAGAGACATATCAAAGGAATGAAATCCAGAAAGTACATTCAGAAACTTGCTCAGAGTAAAACATCTATCATTCAACTAAAGAGAAAGTTTGCCTAGCATCTGATCCCGAGAATCGGGAAGGAGGAGCAAAAGCCATCCCGACATGTCGGGATGGCTATTTTTGTTTGATCTACTTAACTGTGTCTTCTAAAACAGAGCAAAAACAATTAAGCTAAAGATGGTTTCTTAGTTTTCACTAACCACAATTTTCCTGATGATAGAGTTGTTCAAATCAGTTATGAATAGCTCTCCATTCAATCCAATTGCAATGCCTTCAGGTGTTCCAAACCTTGCTGCCGCTCCTACACCATCAGTGGTGCCAAAAGTCCCATCTCCCGCTATGGTACTTACTCTACCATTGGTATCCACCCTACGAATACTATGGTTGTTTTGGTCCACTACATATACAACTCCATTAGCGTCTACCTCAACCCCCGTTGGAACCCTGAACCTTGCCTGATCACCAGGGCCATCAACGAAGCCTAAAACACCACTGCCTGCAAGGGTAGTTACATTACCACTTGGGTCTATTTTCCGAATGCTGTTGTTGCCCGTGTCTGCCACGTACAGATTGTCGTTGGCATCAATTGCAAGCCCCCTCGGGTTATCGAAACGCGCAGTGTTACCAGGACCATCCAAAAATCCACCTTGATTTATACCTCCCGATCCAGTACCAGCAAAAGTGCTCACCTGTCCTGTACTCAAGTCGATTTTTCTTATTCGGTGATTGTTGGAATCTGTAATAAATAAGTTGCCCTGACTATCAATGACCACATCCCAAGGGACACTAAATTGCGCCACTGATACATCTCCATTTTCTAGGCCTGGTGTGCTTCCAGCAACAGTCGTCACGTTATCACCCGGGCCAAGTTTTCGAATTCTACTATTTCTCATATCAACTACATAGACTATGCTGAAGTCATCGTTAGAGACCACACCTGTAGGTAAATCAAAACGGGCATTGGCAAAAGTGCCATCTGTTTCACCTGAAACACCATTTCCTGCATATGTAGTTACGTTCAAATTTTGATCAATATGACGGATGACAAAATTTTGTCTATCAGCAACCAATATTTCTCCGGTGACAGTTACCTCGATACCAGTCATGACAGCAAAAGCGGAATTGAGACCTGGTCCATTGTCAAAACCGAAACCTCCGTTACCAGCAATGGTAGTAACAGTACCAATATATTCCGTTTCATCTACATCGGTTACGTTGATGGTAATGGTAGCCGTAGTGCTTAATTGTCCATCGGTAACTTCTACAGTGATGGTGTGACTCATGGCTGTTTCAAAGTCCAAGTTTTCGCCTTGCGCCAAACTCAACTCTCCATCAGCGGTGATTTCAAAAAGATCACCAGAATTGGTATTAATACTGAAGCTAAGATCGTCTCCTTCCGCATCGGTGGCCATTACAGTTCCAATAACAACATCATCTGCAATGTCCTCCATCACGGTAAATTCCTGACTATCCATGGATGGTGCAGTATTTTCATTGACATCAGTTACGTTGATGGTAATCTCAGCAGAAGCAGTCAAAGCTCCATCAGATACCTCTACAGTAATAGTGTGAACAGTAGTTGTTTCAAAATCCAGAGTTTCTCCAGCCGATAGGCTCAACTCTCCTGTCGTAGTAATTTCAAACAGACCATTGTCATTAGCAGTAATACTAAAACTCAAATTATCCCCCTCTGCATCTGTGGCCATAACAGTGCCAATGGCAGTAGCATCATCTATATCTTCAGCCACAGTAAATGATTGAGCGCTAATAGTCGGCATAGTATTCTCATCCACATCTATAACATTGATAGTAATTGTAGCGGTAACTTGAGACGTACCATCACTAACCTGAACTGTAATGGTATGGCTTTGAGATGATTCGAAATCCAGATTTTGACCTGTCGCCAAGGATAATTGACCACTTGACGTAATTGCGAAGAGCCCATTGTCATTGACTGTAATTTCAAAAGTCAAAGCATCACCTTCAGCATCAGTGGCACTTACAGAGCCAAAAACATCACCTGCAACCGAAGCTTCGGAAGCTGAAAATTCTTGTGCATTAATGGTAGGAGGTAGATTTTCGGCAGGATTCTCCGGAGTACAATTCCAAAGAAAAATGATACTAAGGCACAACAAAAAGATACTGGCTTTGAAACGATAAGACATGAGGTTTTGGTTTAAATGTGTAAAGTCAAGTCTTACAAATTTGAAACCCCTAACCTCGAGTGCCCATACCGTATTTACGGTATTTTGAAAAAGAAGAGAAGAGTCATTACACGAGCCGATCTCGAATGGCCTTCGAAGTCAGACTACTACGATTGTGCACTTGTAGTTTTCTATGGATATTTTTTGTGTGTGTATCTACTGTATGGCGACTAATAAAGAGCATTTCAGCAATTTGATCAATCGTACACCCATCAACCAAGTGTCTTAGCACTGTAAGTTCACGGTCTGTTAGCTTTTCTTCCTGATGCTTTCGAGGAGCCATCATCTCAATGATCTGCCGAGCAATGGTAGGTGAAATAGGAGCACCTCCGTTAAGCACCTCATGTATACCACGAATCAAATCTTTACCAGGAGTTCGCTTTAGTAAGTACCCATCGGCACCTGCTTTTAGCGCTTCGAAAACTCGCTTATCATCCTCAAAAATGGTGAACATAATAATCGCTACTCTGGGATACCTTTCTTTGAATAGAGGGATGGCATCAATACCCGAAAGACCAGGGAGGCCAATGTCCTGAAGTACCACTTTCGGTGCATCATATTTTCCAAATCCCTCCAGAGCCTTCTCGATTGAATTAACAGAGCAAATCAACTGGAGTTTGGACTCAGATTTCACCAGATCTTCGAGTGACTCCTTGAAATAAGGGTCATCCTCTACAATCCATACATTGCGCTTGATATTAGAAGTCATATTTAAATAAAAAGCTCTTTACGTGTTAAGCCCATACCGTAATTACGGTAGTTTCATATCAAATGATATCTGGGTGCCCTTGCCCTCAACCGAGTCAATTATCAAGCGACCAGACAACTCTTGAGCCCTTTTTTGCATACTCACCAGACCATGTCCATCGCTTTCCTGATCTGTATTAAAGCCTTTCCCATCATCCAAAACGGACATATGAAGCCTGCCTTCTGCATATGTTAGGCGCAAAGAGACAGATGAAGCTCCAGCATGTTTGGCAATGTTGTGAAAAATCTCTTTAGTAAGTAAAAAAAGATTTCTCTTTACTTCAGCATGCAGAGTAACCCCCCTGCTATCATTCCCTACTTTCTCTTCCAGTGTGAAAGCTGTGCTGGTCAGTAATTCCCTTGCCATGGACCTTACTCTGTTTATGAAATCACCCAAGGTTTCTTTTTGCGGATCAATCAACCACACAATATCATCAAGAGAAGAGGCTAGGTTACGAGCATTTCCTGTAATACGAGAGACCAGCTCAGATTTCGGCTGACCTGCCTCTAATTGTAGTTGTAGGAGGTCACCATTGAGCGCAATACTGCTGAGTCCACTGCCTACCTCATCATGAAGATCTCCCGCAATGCGCAGTTTCAACCGTTCGATTTCCAATAATCTATGTACTCGGTAGCGATAGATCATGTATAGTGATATAGCCACTATAAGAAACATCAAGGCCTGAAACCAAAAGGTTCTCCAAAAAGGTGGCAATATTCTGATTTTCAAAGTGCTCGCGGTAGGGTTCCATAGCCCGTCATTATTAGCACCTTTCACCATAAATTCATATGAGCCAGGTGGCAACTGTAAATATCTCACCTGCCTGTTATTATTAGGAGTCACCCAATTATGGTCATATCCCGCCAATTGATATTGGTATTGATTCTGTTCAGAGTTACTATAATTTAGTGCTACAAAATCAAATTCTATGGTGTTTTGATACCATGGTAATATCATCTCCTTTTGGTCCGAAATCCGTTGAACGAATGACGTGTCTTTGCTTATGACATTGACGGCAGTAATATATACTGGAGGGCTGACCGGGTTCTCTTTGATTTGTTTTGGATCGAAATAGGTGATACCATTCACTCCTCCAAACCACAGGTGCTCATTAGCGTCAATAACTACAGACTTACGGTTAAATTCATAGTTTACAAGTCCGTCTTTATGGACATAGTGCGTCACTTCCTCGCTTGTCAAATTGAAGCGAAAAATCCCTGCCTCGGTACCCATCCATAGTTCATTATCGACACTTGGTGCTATGCTGAAAATGATGTTGTTTTCATCATTTTCGTTGAGTTTAATCTTCTCAAAATCAAATGATAGTGTATTGTACTTATATAAGCCCTGATTTGTACCTATCCATAATGTCTGACCTGTCAGGTGCAGATCCCAAATAGGCGTATTTAGCAGCACATCAGCCTTTTTATTATAGGCAGATAGAGGCTTTGAACTTTGTGTTAATAAGTCGACTACTGACAATATGCCCGAATCAGTGGCTAAGTACAACTCATTATCTAACTGTACCAAGTCTTGAATTACCGACCTGATCACGGGTAATCCAGCAACTGTATTGTGATATTCACCGGTCTTAGCCAAGGTGTAAATTTGATTAGCATCAGTCACCCATAAATACTCGTTGGTTTGCCTTTGAATCGCAAAGACAGGCGATATGTTCTGATCTTTGCCAGGTAACTTGACGTGCTTCCAGCCTCCAGAGGTCGGATTAAACAATATGAGACCAGCATTAGTCGCCAGCCAGATGGGAAAGTCAGTATCAGGCACAACCGTGATATTCCAAATATAATCATGACCCACAGGAGGTGTACCATTGAAAGAAATAGATGTTAAGTCTTGTGTGATTGGATCATATTGGTAAAGCCCTTGTCCTAAGGTATTTATCAGAATGGTTTCTTTAAATTCAACCATTCCCATCACTACATCACTCTGTTCTTTTAACAAATCCAGATGATGAAATGGCTTTTGATATGGGTTGAAAAGAAAAGCACCACTTAAAGTACCTACCCAAATAGTTCCTGTATCATCTTGATAAATAGATTTGATGGATTCCGACAAGACCGAAGTGGCATTGCCCAAATTGATTTTCTTCAAATACTTTTTCATCCTGTTGTACGAGTAAAGACCCTGATCTGTACCCAACCATACATTGATGCTATCTATTTCATAAACAACAAAGGTCTCAAATTCGCCTGAAATAGCAGGTAGGGCTTCAGTGGAATAGGTTTTACCATCTACTCTTTCCGATAGCCAAAGAAGTTTTGAATGCCTTCCAAAATGGATTTGGGAGGGTTTTTTTCTTGGATTATGATCGATTTTTACGAGGCTTTGACTGTTGTCATCAAACCTCCACAGGTTTCCATCCTGTGTTTGCAACCACAGCCGCCCCTCATCGTCAACCGCCATATCATGAGGCAATTGATCCAATTGAAAGAATTCAAAGGTTAACGTATTTAGGTCGAACCAGCCCGCTACTTCTAGGTTACTAAACCAAATTCGGTCATTAGCAACCAATACCATCTTTTGTAAATCGAGACGGTTGACAATACCGTTTGGTAAGGCATGGAAGCGTTCAAATTGCTCTGTTTTTTTATTAAAACGATTGAGTCCATCGAAAGTGCCAACCCAAAGATCACCATCAGGGCCCTCTTCAATTGATCGTACGGTGTTACTCGAAATAGAGTGAGGATCAATTTCAGAATGATAGAATTCCTTGAAAGTATATCCATCATACCTATTCAACCCATTATCGGTGGCCATCCATATAAAACCTTCGGCATCCTTATGGATATCATAGACAATACTGTTAGAAAGCCCATCTGAAGTATTAATTACTTGCACAGGAGGCAATGGATCAGTATTCAACTGAAAAAGATGAATAAGCAGTAAGGATATTAGAGTCAAAAGAGTTGGCTTTGTTTCGTTATGTCGATTTTTGACTTAATAAAAGTGAAAATAAAACTTCATTTTACCATAACTAGATAGTTCTGGCCATAGCCATACATTCTTCACTATACTGATGTCAAATTTGAATGGGATCAAAATTTGTTCAATCATGCATTTTGTATTGAGCTTCTTCCTTTTTACCTATTAGTGAAAACTGTCATTTTAGACATCATGCTTTCAAATAAATAGCTTATCACTAAAACACGTGTTGGACGTAAGAACTCTTAAAGAAAGTAGAGAAGGTACGATTTCTTCTGCTATTCAAATCAATTTCACCAGTGCAACCCTTAAACGTGAAGTTTCTAACTAAACAAGTATGTCTTTTACTGAAGTAGCAGTACGAAGACAAAGGCAATCAGAGGATTCGGAAAATTGTTTTCAATAATTAGTGTCTAAGCAGTACATAAGTCAGTTGAATAAATGAGCACCTCTCCAATGAGAGGTGCTTTTATTTTAGAAAGAGGTGTAATTACTCACATCAATATTTCGTTACTTTGATATCATGAGAAAATCTCTTCTCTTATTGACTGCACTCATCTGTCTAACCTCTCTTGGCCTTGCTCAATCCAAGAAGAAAAAGGCCAAAGAAAAGGAGGAGGTAGAAAAGCCCGACATCAGGTTTAAGAAGGATAATATCGATACCATGCCTGATGCTGAGCTAAAGAAAAAAAAGAACTTCTACTATGGCGAAAGAACCAAGAAGTCTTTTACAGCTAAAGATTCTCGGACGGCTGTTACCTACGAGCTATTCAATGTACTCAGAGAACCCGTTAAAGTAGACAACTATGTAAGGCAAATCTACTATCACGATAGCCGAAAAGGAGAAGTAGTTGCTGTCACGGGTCGAGGCCAAACTATAGAAAGAGTGCTTCATGGGCCATACAAGAGAACAGTAAACGACATTGTGGTTGAGGAGGGTATGTATTATTATGGTACAAAACATGAGACATGGATGTACCAAAAAACAGACTCCTCTCTTTATGACAAAAGGCACTACGTCAAAGGTTGGTTTAGAGATTCTAAAATCACCTATTATGATGAAGACCAAAAGACCAGAATCAAAGAAGTCATCCCCTATCGCTATGGTAAAAAGGAAGGACAGTACTACCTGTTTTTTCCCAGCGGAAATATTGCCGTCCGAGGTACTTATATCTTCGATAGAAAAGTTGGGGTATGGGAAGAATTTCACAACCTACCTGGTGTAAGTAGGATAAAAAAAGAAATTCAATATCCACCTGAATTCTATCTAAAGGATTTTGATTCATATGTTAGAAAGGAATGGAATCGGAATGCCACTCCTACTTACGTAGCTCCTACAAAGAATCAATAGAAGGCATCTTTAAGGTGCATAATCTCCTGCTCCGTATTTGTATATACTATCGCAACAATATCAAAGCGAAGGTCGCCCTTCCAATCAACGTCTAGCATATACCGTTCAGCGGCTTTTAGAATAGATTCCTTTTGATTATCAGATACAAATGACTCTGGCTCTCCAAAAGCTCTGCTACTTCGAGTTTTCACTTCTACGAAAACCAGGAGATCATCATCCAAGCAAATCAAGTCAATCTCAGACTTCTTGAATCGATAATTCTGTTCAAGGATTTCATAGCCCTTGCCTTTCAAATGTTCGGCCGCTAAATTTTCTCCTTTTCTCCCAATCGTTTGCATAAATATGAATCTGCCTATGCTTAATTTAGGCATTAATTTCTGCTAACTTCGAAAGCCCGAAATTTCAATAAGATATGCTCAAGTCAATCAACCCAACCAATACTAATAGTTGGCAAAAACTACAAGCGCACTTTAACACCATGAGCGCAGTAGAAATAAAGAACCTCTTCGATGCAGATCCCAAGCGGTTTGAAAAGTTCTCAATCAAATTCAATGACACTCTGGTCGATTTCTCTAAAAATATTACCACTGAAGAGACATTAGACCTCCTCACCTCTTTAGCCAAAGAGTGTGGGCTTGAGCAAGCCATTGCAAGCCAATTCAATGGGGAGCCTATTAACGCTACAGAAGGCAGAGCAGTACTCCATACGGCTTTAAGAAATAAGTCTGATCGCCCTGTGATGGTAGACGGTAAAGATGTGATGCCAGATGTAAATGCTGCGTTGGCCAAAATGAAAGTCTTTGCTGACAAAATCACTTCTGGTAAGTGGATTGGTCACAGTGGGAAACCAATTAAAAACATTGTAAACATAGGAATTGGAGGCTCGGACCTTGGCCCGGTAATGGTCACTGAGGCACTCAAACCTTACGCCACCTTTGGCATTAGCACTCACTTTGTCTCTAATGTCGATGGCTCCCATATTTCAGAAATTCTTAAAAAGGTTGATCCTGAAGAAACACTCTTTATGATCGCTTCTAAGACATTTGCCACTCAGGAAACCATGACCAATGCCCATAGCGCTAGAACTTGGTTTTTAAACACAGGTGCTAGCGAAGAGGATATTGCAAAACACTTTGTCGCACTTTCAACCAATGCCACTGCCGTAAGTGAATTTGGCATCGACACTGCCAACATGTTCGAGTTTTGGGACTGGGTAGGTGGAAGATATTCTCTTTGGTCGTCCATTGGGCTGTCAATCGCCTGTACCATTGGTTTTGACAATTTTGACGAGCTACTGGCCGGAGCATTTGAAATGGATCAGCATTTTCAAACTGTCGATCTTGAAGAAAATCTGCCAGTTATACTGGCTCTAATAGGAATTTGGTATGGCAACTTCTTCGGAAGTGAGTCTGAAGCAATACTCCCTTACGACCAATACATGCATCGCTTTGCTGCCTATTTTCAGCAAGGTAATATGGAAAGTAATGGGAAGTATGTGGGTAGAGATGGCAAGGCAGTAAACTATCAAACCGGACCAATTGTATGGGGCGAACCAGGCACTAATGGCCAACATGCATTTTATCAGTTGATTCATCAGGGGACTAAGTTGATTCCGTGCGATTTTATGGCACCTGCTCAAAGTCATAATCAACTGGGGGACCATCATCCAAAATTGCTTTCTAACTTCTTTGCCCAAACAGAAGCGCTTATGATGGGCAAAACAAAGTCTGAAGTCGAAGAAGAACTAAGACAGCAAGGTAAGTCTGCAGAAGAAATCGAAGAACTGGCTCCATTCAAGGTATTTAAGGGCAATAAGCCAACTAACAGTATCCTTTTCCAAAAACTTACACCGAAAGTTTTAGGGAGTTTGATCGCCATGTACGAGCACAAAATATTCGTTCAAGGTGTGATCTGGAACATTTATAGCTTTGATCAGTGGGGCGTTGAACTGGGCAAAGTATTGGCTAAAAATATTCTGCCTGAGTTGGGCGATGATCGTCAAATCGAAAGTCATGACAGCTCTACCAATGGGCTTATCAATGCTTACAAGGAAATGAGAAAATAATGAGCGAAAAGAACTACCTATATCCCTTAAAGTTTGATACCATATTTAAAGAGAAAATCTGGGGTGGAACCAAAATCAAGGATGTCCTCAATAAAGACTTCTCCCCACTTAAAAACTGTGGCGAGACCTGGGAAATCTCCGGAGTCGAGGGAAACCTATCAAAAGTCTCTGAAGGGAATTTAAAAGGCTGGACGCTCCCCGAGCTCATTGCGGAGTTCAAAGGTGACCTAATAGGATCCAAAGTCTATGAAGAGTACGGCAACGAGTTTCCATTGCTGGTAAAGTTCATTGACGCTGCCCAAGATTTATCCATTCAAGTTCATCCTGACGATAAATTGGCTAAAGCCAGACATAACTCCTTAGGCAAAACTGAGATGTGGTATGTCTTTCAAGCTGATGAAGGTTCAAGATTGATTAGTGGCTTCAATAAGAACACTAGCAAAGAAGAATATTTAGAACACCTCAATAATGGGAAGTTAACAGACCTTCTCAACTATGAAGATGTACAAAGCGGTGATTGCTTTTACTTACCTGCGGGTAGAGTTCATACCATTGGTCAAGGGCTCTTGTTGGCCGAAATACAGCAGTCTTCGGACGTCACATATCGCATTTACGACTTTGATCGAACTGATGACGAAGGCAACAAACGCGAGCTACATACGGAAGAGGCATTGGACGCATTAGACTACAATACGTATTCCAACTACAAAACTAATTATAATCCATGTCTCAATGAGTCTGTACCTCTGGTGAAATCACAATACTTTAGGACCAACCTTCTGGACTATACCACAGGTATCATTCGTGAGCACTATGAATCTGATTCTTTCATTATATATACCTGTCTCCAAGGTGAAGCAGAAATCGTGACTCAGGGGCATAGTACAAAAATATGTATGGGTAATGCAGTTTTGGTACCACGAAAGTTCCCGGAAATCCATATTCGGGCCAAATCAGGTTTCAAAATGTTGGAAACCTTCATGCCATAGTCTATTTTTGATTTATGGCTGGAAAGAAGAATATGAAGAGCTTCTCGGCCACGTTCTTAAATACTAAAGACAATAGCGTGGTCAAGAAAGAGTTTCTGGCGCGTAATCACACTTCTGCTCTTAGGAAAGCTAACAGACAAATCACGAAATACGTTCGTGTATTGACTGTAGAACCCGTTGGAGAACAGAATAAACTGGCCTAATTTAGCGTGTATATGTGGCCCCGTGAACGCGTAAGACATGAGTTTTCATATCAATAAGACAGTTGAAGTAATAAATCTAGGTACTGATGACTACAAGCGTGTGTGGGATTATCAGGAATCGATATTCAAAAGAACGGTTGATCAAAAGATCCATAACCGAAAAACTGAGTACCCTAAAGATCAAATTACTACCAACAACTATCTTATTCTATGTGAGCATCCTCATGTGTATACTCTAGGGAAAAGTGGTTCCATTGATAATTTGCTCCTTGACGATCAAGGACTCAAAGATCATTATGCCCAATTTTATCGAATCAATAGAGGCGGTGATATCACATATCACGGTCCAGGCCAACTTGTGGCCTATCCAATCTTAGATTTAGATCATTTTTTTACTGATATCCATAAGTACCTGAGATACTTAGAAGAAGCTGTCATTCTAACTTTGGCAGATTTTGGTTTGTCTGCTGGCAGAATAGATGGGCTTACTGGCGTATGGATTGATTTTGAAGAAGGTGCAGAAGACCCAAGAAAGATCTGTGCCATGGGTGTAAAATCAAGTCGGTGGGTGACTATGCATGGTTTGGCACTAAACGTAAACACGGACCTCTCCTATTTTGGACATATTGTTCCTTGTGGAATAGACGACAAGGCTGTTACCTCAATGAACAAAGAACTTGGCAGACACGTAGAAATGTCTGAAGTTCAAGATAAGCTAACGCAACATATTGCCGAAGTCTTCGAAATGGACATTACGATATCAAATGAGGTCTAAAAAACTCTATTCATACCTATTACCAATAATCCTGCTGGCTGTTATTGTCAGTGTAGTCGGCCTCAGAAATAAAAACCCAGACAAGCATTCCATCAATATCACAACCGCACACAAACACAGAGGGGTTTGTTGGGTAGGTGGACCAAACCTAGTCGATTCAACAATGATGGATGCCCTTGCAGAACGCAAGGTTAACTGGATATCTCAGACACCATTCGGATGGCAGAGAGGATACAGCAATCCTCAAATTGGTAACAACATTGGGAATGAAAGAGCTTGGTGGGGAGAAAGGGACGAAGGTCTTAAAATCACTACAAGACTAGCTAGAGAGCGAGGAATCAAAACAATACTTAAACCACATATCTGGCTTCGCGACAACGAAGGAAAGTGGCGTGGTGAAATTGCCATGAACTCAGAAGAGGACTGGCAAAAGTGGTTTGCTGATTATGAAGAGTTTATTCTCCACTATGCAAAGCTAGCCGAGGCAGAAAAGATGGAAATGCTATGTATCGGGACAGAACTTCATAGAACCTGCATCGAACGCGAGCAAAACTGGAGAGATCTAATCACTAAAATTCGAACTGTATATTCTGGACAACTCACCTATGCAGCCAATTTCTCTCAGGAGTTTGAAGACGTAGCATTCTGGGACCAACTTGATTACATTGGAGTTCAGGCCTACTTTCCAGTAGCAACCAGTGAAAATCCCACATTAGAAGAAGTCAGACAAGGCTGGCAACCCCATCTAGAAAAACTAGAAGCCTTCTCAAAACAATACCAAAAACCAATTCTTTTTACAGAAGCAGGGTACAAGAGCACAAAAAATTCTGGGATTGAACCATGGGTTTGGCCACAAAGGCTAAGTCAGGAAGAAGTATTAAATGTATACTCTGAAGAAACTCAAGCCACCCTTTACGAGGCCATGTTTAGGGAAGTTTTCAATCAACCTTACATCGCAGGAATTCATCTTTGGAAATGGTACCCATCACAGAGACGAAGATCCGCAAGCACAAGCGAGCGACAACAAAGGTTTTATAACATTGACTTTACACCTCAAGGCAAGCAAGCCGAAGAAGTCATGACAGAATGGTTTACCAAATTCAGTCAATAACAATTCAATTTCTATTTTTGCAGCATGAAGAAGGACATTCAAATGCCGAAGGTTACGGGCGTGAAACTTTGCATTGCTAAGAGCACAAATAATCTGGGAGAAAGTGAATGGCATGTCTATTTGATCAATAAAAACCTGATCGAATTGACTAACGTTATGATCGTTTCCAAAGGGTATGAAAGTAAGGATCCGGATGCCCGAAAGACCTCCACTTTGAGACACATGATAGAACAGGTCGATGCTCAGAGCGTAGCCAAAGTAGAATCAATCAGCCCTGAGGTTTTTTCTTTCTTCAACGAATTTTGGGTCAGCTACTACATCGTAAATGAGGTCTTCGATAAAAAGTTTGTGATAGAACCATTCCAGGAGTTCGATTTGGTAGGCATTGAGGAAATTGATCTTTTAGGAAGAATTGCTAATTAAATTCATGAAATTGTTCAACTATATTGAATTGAACAGGCATGAAAGACATACATGACATCTTGTTTCTGGACATAGAAACCGTCCCCCTCTACCCAACCTTTGGTGAACTTACTGATAGATTTCAGGCATTATGGACAAAGAAAGCTCAGTTTATAAGAGGCGCTGACCAACAGTCTCCAGAAGAACTTTATGAAAGAGCCGGCATTTATGCAGAGTTTGGCAAAATCATCACCATTGCCGTTGGCTATTTTGTTCCAAGTAAGGATAATACTTCAAACTTCAGAATCAAGGCCTTCGCCAATCACGATGAGAAGCTTCTCCTCGAGGAGTTCTCATCTCTTATCAGCAATCATTTCAACTCAAAGAAAATCAGGCTATGTGCCCACAATGGCAAAGAGTTCGACTTTCCTTATATCGGTAGAAGGATGCTCATCAATGAAGTGCCCATTCCAGAGCCTCTCAACCTTAGTGGTCGCAAACCATGGGAAGTACCGCATATTGACACCATGGAGCTATGGAAATTTGGTGACTACAAGCACTTCACTTCATTAGATTTACTAGCAGCACTATTCCATGTTGAAAGCAGTAAAGATGATATTGATGGAAGTCAGGTATACCATGTTTACTATCATGAAAACGATTTAGAACGAATAGCAAAATACTGCAAGAGAGATGTTATGGTCTTAGCTCAAGTGTTTATGAGGTTGAATCAGATGCCCTTGCTGGCAAAAGATGAAATCACAGTTCTTTAAAGTCTGGATGAATAGAAGATTTGCACTTTTTTATTTCTACTTTTAAATCAACTCTATTCTCCATTAATGGCTCGAAAAAGAAAACCTCAACATCACAAAAAATCTAAAAATAAAGCCAGTGGCAGCCCTAAAAGAGTCGAACCTCTAATTGCCGAATTTCTTGGCCGAAATCCGGGGAGAGGTTATCAAATCAAACAAATATTAAAAGGGCTCGGTGTCCGGGATGTTAAGTCAAAAAACATCGTTACCGAAGCCATTTTTAGGTTGGAAGATTCAGGAAGCATTAAGAAACTTCGCAACGGGTCCTTTACCATTGACCCCTCAGATATGAAAACACTGATCGGAATAGTTGACAGTGTAAACGCTCGTTTTGCCTATGTCACTTTAGAGGGCACACAAGAAGAAGGAGACGTATGGATATCTGTCAATGATTTAAATGGAGCCTTAGATGACGACAAAGTAAAAATTATTCTGAAGCCAAGTCGTCACGGCAAACACAGGGAAGGCAAAGTAGTCGAAATTCTAGAGCGCAATAGAGAAGACTTTGTTGGTAGACTAGAGATGTCCACTCGCTATGGTTTCGTCATTCCCGACTTCAAAAAGATGTTCCATGACATTTACGTTCGGTTAGAAGATCTTAACGGAGCCAAGCATAATGACAAAGTCATTGTGAAAATCACACAGTGGCCTGACAGAGATAAGAAACCCGAAGGAATCGTCACTCGCGTACTTGGTAAAGCAGGTGAACACAATGCAGAAATTCACTCCATTATCGCTGAGTTTGGCTTGCCATTGGAATTTCCAGAGGGTATAGAAGCAGAAGCTGAAACGATCTCAGATAAGATCACTGCCAAAGAAGTTGCAAAGCGAAAAGACTTTCGCAAGGTCACAACCTTTACAATAGACCCATTTGATGCCAAAGACTTCGATGATGCGCTTTCCATCAAACCCCTTAAGAATGGCAATACCGAAGTAGGCATTCACATTGCGGATGTAACTCATTATGTGGACCTCAAATCAGCGGTAGAAAAAGAAGCTGTGGAAAGGGCCACGTCAGTCTATCTGGTTGATCGAACCATACCGATGTTACCTGAAAGACTCTCTAATGGACTGTGTTCTTTAAGGCCAGAAGAAGAGAAACTGACCTTCTCAGCCGTCTTCGAACTAGACGAGAACGGTGACATCATTAAAGAATGGTTTGGCAGAACAGTCATCTATTCCGACCGAAGATTTACCTACGAAGAGGCACAAGAAAGGCTCGAATCTGGAGGCGGAGACTTTCACGAAGAAGTAAAATCACTGGATGTCTTGGCCAAAAAACTACGACAAAAGAGGTTCAACAACGGGGCAGTCAATTTTGAAACTGTAGAAGTCAAGTTCAAACTAGATGAAAAAGGCACTCCTCTTGGAGTAATACCGAAAGAGCGCAAGGATGCTCATATGCTGATCGAAGAGTTTATGCTCCTGGCCAATAAGCGGGTGGCAGAGTTCATCTTTAACAAAGTAAAGCAAGCGAACCCACTCACTTTCGTCTACCGATCTCATGACAATCCGGACCCAGAAAAGCTTGATACTTTTGCAAACTTTGCCAGACGATTTGGCCACCAATTGGACTTTGAAAAGAGAGGAGTATCTAAATCACTTAACGGACTTATAGGCAATATTGAGGGTAAACCCGAACAGAATGTATTACAGCAATTGGCCATAAGAACAATGGCTAAAGCCAAATATACGACAGACACAAAAGGGCATTTCGGGCTTGCTTTCCCTCATTACACTCACTTCACCTCTCCCATCAGGCGATATCCTGATATGATGGTGCATCGGCTACTCCAGCACTACCTCGATGGAGGTAAATCCGTAGACAAAGAAGATTACGAAGAGCTATGTGTACATTCTTCTGGCCGAGAAAAACGTGCGGCTGATGCAGAAAGAGCATCGATCAAATACAAGCAGGTAGAATTCATGTCGCTTGTGGAACAAAAGGATTTTGAAGGTATAGTAAGTGGCGTTACCGAATGGGGTATTTATGTCGAAATCACAGAAACCAAATGTGAAGGCATGGTACGTATTGCCGATATGGATGATGATTTTTACGAATATGATGAACAAAACTACCGTGTGATTGGTAGAAGAAATAAGAGAATGATTAGCCTTGGCGATAAAGTGAGTGTCAATGTCAAAGCGACTGACATAGATAGGCGAACCATCGACCTAATTTTTGCAAAAGATGACCAATAACCTTCAGGAGCTCGTCAACCAAATCAATAAGCGACTCGAAGAACTACAATACGGAACGGAACCCAAAGAGCTTTACGATCCTATTCGATACATCATGTCTCTTGGTGGCAAACGCTTAAGACCCGTTTTGGTATTGTTAGCCTACAGGCTTTTCAAAGAAGACCATGACCAGATCATTGATCAGGCGATTGCCGTAGAGGTATTCCACAACTTCACCCTAATGCATGACGACATTATGGATGAAGCACCTTTAAGAAGAGGTAAAGAAACCGTTCATGAAAAATGGAATGAAAGCACTGCCATTCTTTCAGGAGATGTAATGATGGTCAAAGCCTATGATTTGATCATTCAGGCGGATGCAAATCTTAAACAAATCATGAAAGATTTCAACGAGTGCGCGGCAGGAGTATGCGAGGGGCAACAGATGGATATGAATTTCGAGGATTTGCCAACTGTTTCTGAAGAACAATACATTAATATGATTCGGTTGAAAACAGCCGTGCTCCTAGGCTTTAGTCTAAAGCTTGGAGCAATGTTAGCAAACGCTACCGAAGCTGAAGCAAATGCTCTTTATAAGTTCGGTGTAGACATCGGCATTGGTTTCCAATTGAAAGATGACCTCTTAGATGTTTATGCCGATCAGGCAAGGTTCGGAAAACAGGTGGGTGGTGATATCATATCCAACAAAAAGACATTCCTCTTACTCAAAGCACTTGAGCTGGCTAATGAAGAACAATCGACCAACTTAAATAACTGGATAGATCAAAGTGCTTTCGACCCAAAAGAAAAAGTAGAAGCCGTAAGAGGCATCTATGATGAGATAGGAATTTATGACCTCACACTAGGTAAAATGAATGAGTATTTTCAAAAGGGCTTTGAGGCACTGAAAAAAATCGAGGTGGCAGAAGAGAATAAAAAGCCGTTAATTGAGTTTGCAGAATACTTAATTAATAGAGACAAATAAATGGAAATCACTTATGGGCTAATGATTGCAATTGGGTTAATCACCTACTATGCATGGCAACGCCCTGATATGCATCGCAAATTGATGCTCAATCCCTACGCAACTTTCCACGAAAGACAATTCACCAGACTGATCACATCAGGGTTTGTGCATAATAATGGTATGCATCTATTCCTCAACCTGTTCACGCTGTACTTTTTTGGTGGAGCCATAGAGAAAATATTTATGGCCTATTTTGAAGACGCGGGCAGCTTCCTCTATGTTTTACTTTTTCTAACAGCAGTCGTTGTGGCTAACATTCCAACATTATTTAAGCATAAGGATCATCCTAATTATAATTCACTGGGTGCCTCAGGAGGGGTTTCTGCGCTCGTGATGGCCTTTATCCTGTTTGATCCACTTCAAGATCTATGCCTTTACGCGATAGTGTGCCTACCAGGTTATGCACTGGGTGGGCTCTTTATTGTATACTCCATTGTCATGGGAAAGCGAGGAGTAGATAATATCAATCACGATGCTCACTTATATGGAGCACTTTATGGAGTGCTATTCATCCTTATATTGAAACCATCGATTTTCGAGCAATTTATAAACACACTATTTTAAGATGACTATAAAAAAGATCGCAATCTCAATACTACTTTTTTTGGTATTCCATACATGCGTTGCATATCAAGAAACACCTGATTCCACTTTAATAAAGGAGAGAATAAGTATACTAGACTCACTCTTTGTCACAGGTGCAGAAGGCTTCAACCAAATCAATAGAGACTATAGCAGAAGCATCGGCCGATCGTTAATCGACTCTCAAACAGAAGGACTACTCATCTACGAAGTAAGTGTTGATGAAAATGGCCAAGTAGTAGTGAAGTTCATGACTAAGCTTTCGGAAGAAATAGAAAATGCAGTTACAAACATTATTCTCAATAGTGCCAATGGTTGGATCAATATTGGCAGACCTTATAAAGTATATGTGCCAATAAGTTTTAGTCTTGGTCGATATCAAATTAAGGAGATTATGGCCTCGATAGACAAGTTCCCGTCAGAATTCAAGCCACCCTTTGTTAAGGCTTTCGGTCATTCCGTAATTAGAGGAATTCCTCAGCGCACAAAAACAACGATAGAAAGAAAACCCGGAGATGCTCGGACTAATGAGGAGATTGCACGAGAGGTTGGAGAACAAATGAGGAAAGAAAAGATGCTCGACAGTCGATCAGTTCCAAAACTTGATATTAAGGAAGGTGTGACCATGAAAGCGTATAATAAGGAGCTCGAGAAGTTTGAAACTTTTATGAGAAAAGGTAAGTCAAAAAAGGCCTATGTGAGTTTAAGCAAGATTATTAGATACAACCCTTTCGATAAGTCACTCATCCAACAGCGCAGAAGGCTTGAGAAAGAATTGGGAAAAGATGAATACCGTGCCCGTGATATTCTTTGGCTTCAGGCCATGGACTATATCGCCTCGGAGCAAAACAAAAAACCCTGATGTTTCCATCAGGGTTTCAATATATAAAGTCTTTGATGCTTATGCCTCAGCAGCTTCCTCACTAAAAGGAATTACTGAAACGTAAGATCTATCTTTTCTTCCTTTCTTGAACTCAACTACACCGTGAGTCAATGCAAACAAAGTATGGTCCTTACCCATTCCTACGTTAGTACCTGGGTGATGCTTTGTTCCTCTTTGTCTTACGATGATATTACCTGCAATTGCAGCCTGACCACCATAAATTTTTACACCTAGTCGTTTCGATTCTGATTCACGACCGTTATTCGAACTACCTGCTCCTTTCTTATGCGCCATGGTCCTACTTATTTAGAAATTTTCTCGATTAAAACTTTAGTGAACTGCTGGCGATGGCCATTCTTCACTTTGTAGCCTTTTCTTCTCTTCTTCTTGAAGACGATCACTTTGTCGCCCTTCACATGTCCGATGATTTTACCAGACACCTTAGCACCCTTTACTACGGGGGCACCAACTTCTACTTTACCTTCGTTGTCGAGTAACAATACGTTACCGAACTCTACGGAAGCGCCTTCTTCGCCCTCCATCAATGGAGCGTATACGAATTGGTCTTGCGTTACCTTGAACTGCTTACCTGCTATATCTACTATTGCGTACATTTTGAATCTTTTTCAAAAACGGACTGCAAAGGTAATGGAATGTTGGGGAAAAACAAACCAAATCCAAACCATAAATCCAAGAGATTTTTCAATATTAAATTTTCATTTTTTTTCATGCCGTCATACGATTTAAATTCGAATAAGTTTTAGTCGAATACTACTCCTGCAGTACACTATATAACAGATAGTTATGATGGTTTTGGAAACCGATTACATAACTTGAATAACTAAAAATTTAGCGTTGATTTTTCAGCCAGTTTTTGTAATATTTGTTGAAGGTTACGACCCCAATAAACAACCTATCTTCTGGTCGAAGTCTTACTCATAAGAGTATCAAGGCTTTAGCTAGATACTCTTAAAAATTTAGAGATTTCTTCAAAGGTTCGCCTTTGATTATGTGTGTTTATATGAAGAAGCATTCCTTCTTCAGCGTGACTTTTATTATTTCGACCCCAATAACTAAAGATCAACATGAGTGAGCTGACATCAGCAGTGCAGGAGCCCTTGTTAAAAGAAAACAAGAACAGGTTCGTTCTTTTTCCTATTCAACACGATGATATCTGGCAGTACTATAAGAAGGCGGAAGCCAGTATATGGACTGCGGAAGAAATTGATCTTCACCAAGACCTTACCGATTGGAATGATAAACTCACAGAAGACGAGCAATACTTTATAAAGCACATACTTGCCTTCTTTGCCGCATCAGACGGTATTGTTAATGAGAACCTTGCTGAAAACTTCGTAAACGAAGTACAGTACACAGAAGCAAAGTTCTTCTATGGTTTCCAGATCATGATGGAAAACATACATTCAGAAACCTATTCCTTATTAATAGATACTTACATCAAAAACCCACAGGAAGCCAACGAGCTTTTCAATGCCATCGAAACATTCGATGCCATTAAGAAAAAAGCAGACTGGGCACTTAAGTGGATTGACTCTCCATCTTTTGCTGAAAGACTGATAGCCTTTGCGGCAGTAGAAGGAATTTTCTTTTCTGGTAGCTTCTGCTCAATCTTCTGGTTGAAGAAAAGAGGTTTGATGCCAGGCCTTACTTTTTCTAATGAGTTAATCTCTCGAGACGAAGGACTGCACTGTGATTTTGCTGTTCACCTTCATAATGAACACCTAATTAACAAAGTACCTCAAGAGAGAATCAAAGAGATAATCATTGATGCACTCGATATAGAAAGAGAATTCATTACTGAGTCTTTACCAGTAAGACTTATTGGTATGAATTCAGACTTGATGGCACAGTATCTGGAATTTGTAACAGACAGACTGTTAATAGAGCTTGGTTGCCCTAAGGTTTACAATGCAACCAACCCATTTGATTTCATGGAAATGATTTCACTTCAAGGTAAAACTAACTTCTTTGAAAAGAGAGTTGGAGATTACCAAAAAGCAGGAGTTATGAAAGACAAAGACGACAGCTCAGATTCGCGAGCATTGTCTTTTGACGCAGACTTCTAAAGAAAAATATTTAATACCCCCAAACCCCAATAAATAATGTTAGTAGTAAAAAGAGATGGCAGACGCGAGTCCGTCAAATTCGACAAGATCACCGCCCGGGTCGAGAAGCTCTCGTACGGCCTAGACTCCAACTTTGTTGAGCCTATTGATGTAGCCAAGAAAGTAATTGAAGGCTTATTCGATGGCGTAAGTACCCCAGAGCTAGACAATCTTGCAGCAGAGATTGCAGCAACCATGACCGTTCAGCACCCTGATTATGCTAAACTGGCCGCAAGGATTGCTATTTCAAACCTGCACAAGACAACTAGTAAATCTTTCTCCAACACCATGAAAAGACTCTACACTTATGTAGACCCTAAGACTGGTGAAAACGCCCCACTAGTTTCGAAAGAAACTTATGGTATCGTAAAGAAGAACGCTGCTGTACTTGACTCAACAATTATATATGATCGTGACTTCAGTTATGACTACTTCGGTTTCAAAACTTTAGAGCGTTCATACTTAATGAAATTAGACGGTAAAATCGTTGAACGCCCTCAGCATATGCTCATGAGAGTAGCTGTAGGTATTCACGGTGAGAACCTAGAAAAAGTAGTAGAGACGTATAACCTCCTTTCTGAAAAGTGGTTTACGCATGCTACACCTACCCTATTTAACGCTGGAACACCAAAACCTCAGCTGTCTTCATGTTTCCTACTAACCATGAAGGATGACAGTATTGACGGTATCTATGATACTTTGAAGCAATGCGCAAAAATTTCGCAATCTGCGGGAGGTATAGGTCTAAGCATTCACAATGTGAGAGCGAAAGGATCATACATTAAAGGAACTGGCGGAGTTTCTAATGGTGTAGTTCCAATGTTGAGAAACTTCGACATGACTGCACGTTATGTAGATCAAGGTGGAGGGAAACGTAAAGGGTCCTTCGCAATGTACCTTGAACCTTGGCATGCCGATATCTTCGACTTTCTTGACTTAAAGAAAAACCATGGTAAAGAAGAATTAAGAGCTAGAGATTTATTCTACGCGCTTTGGATTCCAGACTTATTCATGAAAAGAGTAGAAGCCAATGAAGATTGGACATTGCTTTGCCCTAATGAGTGCCCAGGCTTGTCTGATGTTTATGGTGATGAGTTTGAGAAGCTTTACGAGAAGTACGAAAGAGAAGGCAAAGGTCGTCAGACTGTAAAAGCACAAGACCTTTGGTTCGAGGTACTAGAATCTCAGATTGAAACCGGTACGCCTTATATGCTTTATAAGGATGCAGCCAACAAGAAATCGAACCAGAAAAATTTAGGAACGATTAAGTCGTCTAACCTTTGTACTGAAATTATTGAGTACACTGCACCAGATGAAGTAGCCGTTTGTAACCTTGCATCTCTTGCATTGCCAATGTATGTTGATCAGGAAACTGGCACTTATGATTTCCAGAAGTTATATGATGTTACTTATGTAGCCACAAAGAACCTGAACAGGGTAATTGATGTGAACTACTACCCAGTACCTGAGGCTAAGAACTCTAACATGCGTCACAGACCAATTGGTTTGGGTGTACAAGGACTTGCCGATGCATTTATCTTAATGAGAATGCCTTTCGATTCTCCTGAAGCGAAGAAGCTGAACAAAGATATCTTTGAAACGATCTACTTTGCTGCAATGACAGCTTCTAAAGACGAAGCAAAAATTGACGGAGCTTACGAGACTTTCAAAGGTTCGCCAGTATCTAAAGGTATTTTCCAGTATGATATGTGGGGTGTAACTCCTGATTCTGGACTTTGGGATTGGGATAGTCTTAAGAAAGAGGTAAAGAAACACGGTGTGAGAAACTCATTACTAGTTGCTCCTATGCCAACTGCTTCTACATCTCAAATCTTAGGAAACAACGAGTGCTTCGAGCCATATACTTCAAACATATATACAAGAAGAACACTATCTGGTGAGTTCGTGATTGTGAACCAACACTTAATGAAGGACCTAATTAAACTAGGCCTTTGGAGTGCTGACATGAAGAACAAATTGATCGCTGCACAGGGATCAGTTCAGAACATTCCAGATATTCCTCAAGACATCAAAGACCTTTACAAAACTGTTTGGGAAATCTCTCAAAAAGCGGTTATTGAGATGTCTGCAGATAGAGGAGCATACATTTGCCAGTCACAGAGTTTGAACATCCACATTCAGGATCCAAACTTTGGTAAGTTGACTTCAATGCACTTTTACGCTTGGAAGAACGGCTTAAAGACGGGTATGTATTACTTAAGATCAAAAGCAGCTACAAGCGCTATCCAATTCACAGTAGACAAAGCAGCGGCAAGTATGCCAGCGCCTACTGCAGCAGAATTGGAGCAAAAAGCAGCAGACATGGCTTGCTCTATAGATAATCCTGACGGCTGCGAAGCCTGTGGTAGTTAGTAATATCGGGGTTGATTACTACTAACGTAGAATCCCTGGCCGGGCGGTCAGGGATTTTTTTATTTTTAGGCTATGGATATCAAAAACATCAAGTCTCTCAGGAGTATCGACCTTCTAAAGTTGCTCTTATACAGTTTTGCAGGGTTGAGTATCCCCTTATTAGGATTAATGCTGATACTCCAACTCCTAGGTGTGCCTATGACTATAAACGAGATTGATTACTATGGCTCAGAAGGTCTAATTTATAGTTTACTCTTTATACCAACTTTCTTGCTCGTGAGTGCCTTTGTGTTTTGGCTGTATTTAGGTCTAGGCTGGAAAATTGCCAGATGGGGCTTGAAGGCGCTTGGGAAATCTTAACTCTTGTCAACACCCCTCACAGTCTTCCTCTTCAAACTCCAGTGTAGCGTGTTGAATATTCGTCCCTCACAACTTCTCTTCCTCCCTAAACCCAGCACCCAGTAGCTGCACTATTACATTTTACTTGCATAGTACTTCGCATTTATGAGGTAAAGAAAAAAATGCTCGTCAATTGACGATTAACCTACCCGTTTTAATAATTTGATTGTTGACATCAATAAGTTGATATAAGAAAAGACCAGCACCTAGACCTTCTAGGGTAAAAGAATCTGTCCCAGAATCCACCTCCAAAACTTTTACTCGATTCCCCTGGCTATCAATAAAAACCAACCACTTGGCATCGAGATTTGAGCTCAATAGGTTCAAATCCTCACCTCGAGAAAGGGGATTAGGAAATAAAGAAGTACTCGAGGGTAGTATCACAGGCAGCTCGATGCTAGAAGTAGTTGATGATTTCAATCCATCTCCAATAGATTCTAGAAGATTGATTCTAGCTCGATAAACAAAATACCCCGAATTCTCATTTACATCATTAAAGCTAAAAGATGTGTTGTCAGAAAGAGTCTCGGTGTGAATTGGCAAAAAGCTCTCTCCATCCCACTTCTCAAAAGCAATACCTTCAATATTAAATATTGTCGAGAGATCAAGCCCTAAACTCACGGTCGCATCGCTTACCGAAGCTGTGAAGTTATTAAAGTAACAGCCTGTGCCGTTATTAATAAAATTAAGCGCCTGTGCCTGTGAGCCCAGTAGGCCATTAATTTTTGGGATAACAGTTAGAACATCAAGGTTCCAATCCTCAGAGTTCCTGTTTAAAAAAATGGAGGTATCAGAAGTAGACATCACTTCTTCCAAAACACCGGATTCATCTATTCTATATAAACCGTAAAGGTCAGCACCATCGATAGGATTCCAGCTCACTAAAAACTCGTCATCGCATAAGAACTGCATATCAATGTCAACCGATTCAGTAATTAGAAAGTCATCCGACAAGTATGAATTTGTTCCGAAGTCAACTCTGAGCTGAGTTATTCCAATAGGTAATTCCGATTCAATAAGGTGCAACGATTTATTGTCTATAGTACCAATTCTATCCCATTCACCTAAACCACTTTTTACATATAACAGTCCCTCTGAATCATAAGTATTCTCAAACCTGGCAATTAATGATTCATCATACTCTACAACATCCGAAGCTGTTGGAAATACCCATTCGAACTCATCATCAAATTCAAAGAGGTAAGAAATATGATATGGTTGAGGTAGATCTGCTGAGCTCCCAGTGGCAATACTAATATCAAAAGTACCTTCCATTGGCGTTTCCACTGTAATCAGCTCAACGTTGTTAAGGGTATCAACCTTTCTTGTAGGCGCAAGAGACAACTTGCTTAAGTCAGCCGTTGGATCAAGTACCCAAGGAAACCATTGGTCACCTGAGCCTACTTCCGTCACAGTCATATTCAAGTCATTCACCAATGCTTTGAAATCACCGGGATTAGCAGCGGGATCATTCCATACCAAAGCAATTCTAACACTTTTGACCCCTGATGGCACCTCTAAAGTATGAGACTGCACCTGGCTACCTTCAATTACCCCATTCAAGATTTGTGACTTTTCGATTACTTCAAGTGACCTCTTAGCGCTCATCAAGCCAAACCCTGACGTGTAACTGATAACAGCAGAGTCGTCCAATGGTTGAGCTCCAGCGATTAGAATTGACTTTAACTCTGACGACAATGAGGGTTTGAAGAATAAATCTTCATAGGCCTGATTCAATAGTATCGAAGTACCGGAAACAAGAGCAGCTGCCTCAGATGTACCACCCTTACCGTATGCAACCAGTTCTGGTTTGACTCGACCATCATAGGCTGGCCCACGCGAACTTCGAGTACTAAGAACACCAAATTCGTCTACCGAACCGATAGTCAGAATATTCTTGGCCATTTTTAATCCACCAGTAAGGTTAGCATAAGTACCCAGTCCAGCATACTCACCATTGTCTGGTACTAGAAAGCCAGAATTCCCTGATGAAAAGACATGCAACAATTCTGGAAGAGACTGAGCCAATTCGTCATATGCTGCAGCAACTGCATCGTACTCGTTACTGATGGCTAAACCATAAGAATGGTTTTGAATTCTTATGTCAAACCCTGTAAAATAAGTCATTGGGTCTGGAATGACTCTCTCAAAATCAGATGATACCAACTCGCTCTGGAATGCGACACCTCTACTGAGAGCTGAGGTATTACCAGCGCCCGCAGCGATACTTGCCATGGCATTGGCATGAGAAGAAACCTCAGGGTTTTCGACATTGGACACAACTGTCCTTGGCCAGAGATCAATATCATTCACATCAAATGACATCTCTTTCAATGCCAGTGTAATACCACTCCCTGTCAAACTTGGCCTGTAATGATGTAGCCAATTCACTCCATTTACACTTAGGTCGTGAGAAGCAATGTTAGCCTCAACCTTTGGCCCTTCTAGTTTTTGAATAAAACTCACTTCCTGCCAAGTAAGAACCTCCTGAATTAAGTCCTCGTTCATCACAACACTTATCAAACCATAAGCACTCTCTTCGACCTCCACGTTCAAAAGCTCAATGAGTTTCAAACGAGTTAATTCAGCTTGATCACTTCTAATCAAAAAAGTAGATTCACCAATGGCCTGATTCCCGCGAATTGAAGAGGATAATTTCCAATCATCTCCTACCTCATAAACTTGATCAACTACGGATATACCCGACTGAAACCCACCTTTCACGAGGTACTCATGATCCGATATTCTTCGAAGTATCAGGGGCTTATTAATGTCAAGAAATCTTTCCATTTCATTTCTTTTGACTTTAATCAGGTACTCCTTATTTTCAGAGATAAGTGCTCTATCGGTCAATTCTTTCTTCTTGAAAAAGCCACGTGCACTGTTCTGTGCTCTGCCTTGAGTCGCACCCAATATGATTGACAAGACTAAGATGACTACTGACCTCATTCCAATTAACAATTCTGGATCAAGAATAATAAAAACACAGGGATTAGGGAAGATAAAGTTTAACCCTTAACATTTATTTTCTCAAAATTTCCCAAACCGCAATATTCTATATGTGAAATACACATATATGATACAATCAATTACATTTTTCTGATATATCAGAATATTTTTTTGATAATTAAATCAAAGTTCTATTTTTGAGCGGTCTTAATCTCATTTAATCGGTTAAGACATTTTATCAACCAACCTTAAACAATTTTTATGAAAAAGTTTTTATCAATTCTCACACTCACACTTTTATCAGCAGTATTCTTTTATTCCTGTGAAGAGTCCACCACGGATCAAGCACCGGTAATCGAAGATGAAATTTCACAAGCGGTTCTAGATCAATTGACTTCGGCAGGGTATAGTACTCAGGACGTCATTACGACCACTTGGAATGGCCAAACAGGCTATGTAGTAGAATACGATCTATTCTTTTCTGAAGAGGACATCCTCAATTTAGAAAAGAACCCTAAAGTGCCAGGTACTGAGCAGTACCACACGACTAATCTTGTTACAAATTTACCAAGGGTAATAAAAGTAGGTATTGATCCTTCTTTCAGTGCTTCTGCTGTCACAGCTTTAAATAATACCATCGCGATGTACAATGCAGAAAACCTTGACCTTTCACTTCAATTGACTTCGGTTACAATCACTGGAAAAGGAAAAAAACAAACCATCAATACTGATGCCGATATCTATATCTCTGCATTCAGAGAAAGACCAAGAAGAGGGTTTATCACTCTAGGTATTGCTGCCGGATTCCCAACAGCTTCAGGAGACCCAGCTGACGGCTTTGGTCTGAATACGTATTGGATTGATAACTTCGGACCTTCTGTCGATGAGATTAAAGGAGTTATGGCTCACGAGATCGGTCATACTATCGGTTTCAGACACACAGATTATCAAACACGTGAGAGCTGTGGCTCTAATCAGAATGAAGGTAGTGCAGGTGTAGGAGCAATCTATATTCCAGGCACACCAACTGGATCAGATGTTACTTCTTTAATGCAAGCTTGTGGCCCAGCTGACAGCTTCAATGGCAATGACGTTGTTGCATTAAACTACCTATACAAAAACTGATAGATAGTTAATCTTGATAGAAAGCCACCCTTCCGCTTGGAAGGATGGCTTTCTTTTTTTAACACCCCTCACAGTCTTCCCCCTCTTCTTCAAACTCCAGGGTGGAATGTTTAATATTCAGATCGGCCAGTAGAAGTTTAGACCTAGATTTAATATCCGTCAACTCTCTAAGCGAATAGACCTTATCAAGCACTACGTGAGCCGAAAGCACATGATAGGAACCATCCATTGACCAAACATGGCAATCATGAACGTCAATAATTTCTGGAATTGATCTTAGTCCCTCTTGAATAGCCGGAATATCCACGTCTTGCGGTGTAGTTTGAAGTATAATCGAGAAGCTCTGTTTAAGATTTTTGATCACATTGTAAATAATGAAAACGCCAATTCCAACCGAGAGTAATGGATCAATGAATTGCCAGTCAAGATACATAATCAGGAGGCTACCCAATAACACAGCAATCCAGCCTAATACATCCTCCAATAAGTGCAAGCGAATGACTTTTTCATTCATTGACTTTCCTTCCTTCAACCTGAAAACTGCTGCACCATTTACTATCACTCCGAAAATGGCAATGATCAGCATCCCCTTCTCATCCACTTCGCCCGGGTTCATGATTTGAGGGGCCGCTTGACTGATAATAACCACGGAACCCACTAAAAGAATAGCAGCGTTGATAATGGCGCCCAAGAGTGAATAACGCTTATAGCCATAGGTGAATTTCTCGTTACTATCCTTATTATCAGACAGGTGCTGAAAGTACCAAGACATGCCGATACTCAAACTATCACCAAAGTCATGCAACGCATCCGAAAGAATAGCTAAACTCCCTGTGATCAAACCACCAATCACCTCGACAATCGTAAAAGAGAGGTTAAGGAAAAAAGCAACTTTTAAGTTCTTAGAACCATGCCCATGCTCAGCATTATGATGGTGATGATGCCCCATACCCCAAGATAACGAATAAAGGAACGCAATAGGGTTTCAAAAGATGGGCATTAGTCTGCTGAAGGAATTCTGATATCCTCCACCATTTCCTCTAGGGCCTCTGAACCACTAGGCATGATGGGTAAATGATTACTCAATTCCAGAATAAATCCCTGAATACATCTTCAGTATTTGTTGATGACTGAATGATAGGTTTTCGATCAGTTTTTTCAATCTGTGAAGCGTATTTTTACTCAATCTTGTATCAAATGCCTCCTCGCTAACCAAAAGATTGGCAACAGCTGCTTGTTGCTGCTCAACAACTCTTTCCTGATAATTATAAAGGTCAGTCAGCTTATATAATGTCTTATAATCAAAGTAGTTTACCAGATTCGAAGTTTGCGCTGTTTCCCAGGTAGTTTCCTGCAACAATTCAACAGGCTGCTTTTGAGACACCAGTCTTTCCAACAACACGCCCTCTTCATTCACCACAGAATCAATACTAACTTCTCCCAAAAACACCTTGTCGATACCATTAACAAGAGAGTCATAGTAATCCTGCCAAAGTCGAATGACAATGGTATTATTAATTGCCTCCAACTCCAAATTCTCGAGTACAACTTGGAGATTTTCCTTTCTCTTGCGTTCCTCATCCCAGTTACCAATCGCCAGAGCAATCACAACTCCTAGTGTCAACAAAATAGATTGAAGTAAAAATTCGGGGAGCCTTTTTCGGAGTTTCCAAAAGACTGATATGAGCCCCCTCCACTTACTTATTTTCCTATCCATGCCGTTCAAATTTCATCAATGCAGGAATTAACCTCTTTACTTTGTTCAATAATAACAAAATTCAACCTCAGTCAGGTGTTCATTGGGATATATGACTCGTAAACAACTCAATTTTCGCAAATGAACTAAAAACACTCAAGTCTTGACAACTAGGTTTCTAGGTAATAGTGTAAATTAAGGTGTAATGAAAATTAAAGTTCTAGGTCTTTAATTAGTATGGGCATTAAAGAACATTACTATTACCTCATTAAAACCATCCGACATGATCAAAAGCTATTTCAACACCGCATTTAGAAACCTCACTCGCAATAAAATAAATAGTCTTATTAGCATCTTAGGTCTTAGCATAGGCATCGCCAGTTGTTTGATGGTCTACATATTTATCAGTCACGAAATTTCGTATGACTCTTTTCATGAAAAAGCTGATAGGCTCTTTAGAGTTGAAAAACCCTACTATTCAGAAGATGGAGGTATATCAGGTATCAACACGTCAATAGATCCTTCTGTAGGGCCTGCGCTGGCAGAGTTTTTCCCCGAAATCCAATATCAGACCCGCATACATTTATCCAGCGCTGATATGAAATATCAGAATACCGTTTTCAGAGAATCCATAACCCTAGTTGATGGTGATTTCTTAAAAATATTCTCATTCCCGCTATTTTCTGGAAACAAGGAAACCGCTCTGGAAAATCAATACAGTATAGTTCTGACTAAAACTACTGCCAACAAGTACTTTGGAAAGAAAGATCCTATAGGAGAATCTATCCAGATGATCCAAAATGGAAAAAGACAATCTTTTGTGGTCAGTGCCATTGCTGAAGATATGCCTGTAAACACGGACTTGGGCTTTTCCATGTTAATAGACATTCGCAACATCATTTGGATGACTGAGGATTCAAATTTTCTAGAGGAAAGGGACATCAATTCTCTTCAGGCCTATGTCTCTCTAAACAGCCCCTCGGAAAAGTCGGACATTGATAAGCGACTGGAGTCTTTTGCTTACTCTCATTACACAGGAGAGATGGAAAAAGCTCGGAAAAACCAAGGCTGGGAAAGCCAATCAATCCCCTTTGGCACCAGGCTACTCCCGATAAAGGACGTTCACTTTAGCGATACAAGTTTAAGAAGCGCCTATGACCCCAGTAGTAAGTCTAAAAAGGCACTGCAGACCCTTACTATAATTGCTATCGTCATTTTGCTGATTTCATCCTTTAACTACATCAATCTTACTATAGGAATGGCTTCTAAAAGATCCAAAGAGGTTGGCATCAGAAAGGTTATTGGTGCTCAAAAAGCCCAACTTACGGCCCAATTTTGCAGTGAAGCCATTCTTGTTTCTCTATTGGCTTTAGGAATGGGGATCTTTCTGACCTCAATTCTCATTCCCTTTTTCAATGATTTCTATGGGGTCAAATTGTCTATTGAAGGACTTCTTACAGGTAAGCACTTTATCCTTATCATATCTTTTGCATGTATCCTAGGTCTATTAGCAGGAATGTATCCAGGCCTCGTCATGTCTAATTTTCATACCCTCACTGTACTAAAAGGCAAGCTCAAAGTGGGGAAAAGAAATTTACTAACGAAAGGACTCATGGTTATTCAATTCAGTGTGACCACTATCTTAATTGTCCTATCCATGGTCGCTACCAAGCAATTGGAACACCTTACTTCAAGAGATTTAGGGTATAGCAATGAAGGTCTCATTATTGTTCCCAGACCACGTAGTACACCTACAGCAAGTGCAGTATTCAGGAATGAAATTTCAAAGGATCCAAGCGTACTTGGTGTGGCATCATCTAACCTTAGACTTGGAACCAGCCTTAACTCGACCATTGGTGGCGATTATAGAACACACTGGACTGCCGTAGATAATAATTTTTTCAGAATGCTTAAGATAGAAATAACCAAAGGTCGCGATTTCTATACGGAGCAAAAGGAAAATAAGAAATCAGTAATTGTCAATCAAAAGCTCATTGATTTATACGGCATTGAATCTTTTGATGAAGCAGATCTAGGTAGAATTTTTGAAGAGAGGGATGGTAGAAAGGCTCCAGAAGCATTTTATAACACCCGAATTGTTGGTGTCGTAAACGACTTTCATTTCGTAAAAGCTCAAGCAGCCTTACCTGCTTCAATATTTTTCCCCATAGAACAAAATGAAGCATATTACATGCTCATCAAATTAAAAACAGATAAAATATCTGCAACTGTTGGTCGTCTAGAAAAAGCATGGCAAAAAATCTCCCCTGAAGAGCCCATTAATCTTCAGTTTCAAGATCAGATGTTAGAACGGCTGTATGAGAACGAGAAAAAATGGAGTCTTTTGATGAGGTATACTTCAATCATCATCATAGTTATTACGGCCATGGGTTTGTTTGGGCTTTCCCTAATTATGATCAGTGGTAGGATTAAAGAAATAGGCATTAGAAAAGTACTTGGCGCCAAAATTGGCCAGATAATGCTTCAAAATATAAAAGGAGTATCTGGACTTGTTCTGATTGCCAATATTTTAGCCATACCCATGGCCTACTGGTTGGCTATGGAATTTCTCAAATCCTATTCATATCATATCGAGTTAGGTCCGAAGATATTTATCATTGCTGCTGTGTGTTCCATTTCGATTGCTATTTGTACTATATTTTACAATGTGTTCAAGACTGCCAACACTAATCCAGTTAATGCACTAAGAGAGGAGTAGAATAATACAGGGCTTGTACTTTGTCATGGTTCCAATCTACAGTCTCCTCACATTCAATATCATAGGGAGATTTTTATTTCAACAATAGAGCTCGGGTTTAGATTTGTTACTCCAAATTCTATAAGCGCACACCTTTTCAAACACTATAAAGAACTCTTTGAAAATAGGGTTTCAAAAGATGGGCATTAGCCTGCCGAAGGAATTCGGATGTCCTCCACCATTTCCTCAATGGCCTTTGGAGGGGCGGGTGTAAAGCGGCTAACAGTAAGTGCTACTGCAAAATTGATCAACATTCCAACGGTTCCAAAACCTTCTGGTGATATGCCAAACCACCAATCATCACTCGAAGTCGGTCCGCCAATCCAACCAAGTTTGTACCTCATCATATAGAAGACAGTAATACCTAGCCCGGCAATCATTCCAGATATGGCTCCCTCTTTGTTCATTCGTTTATAAAAAATACCCAGGAAAATAGCGGGGAAGAATGAGGCAGCCGCAAGACCAAAAGCCAAGGCCACTACAGCAGCTACAAAGTCTGGTGGATTAATACCGAAGTATCCTGCAACAATTACTGCTAACATTGCCGAACCACGGGCAATCCAAAGTTCACCTTTATCACTCAGATCCGGCATTAATTGCTTTTTTACTAAATCATGTGAAACTGAGGTCGATATTACTAGAAGCAAACCAGCTGCTGTAGAGAGTGCTGCTGCTAGACCTCCAGCAGCAACCAAAGCTACTACCCAATTTGGAAGTTTAGCTATTTCCGGGTTTGCTAGAACCATAATATCATTATCAATAAACAGCTCGTTCTGGCTACTTTGATCTATTTCATTATTCAAAAGTCTCTGCCCATACTTCCCTTTTCCTTCTTGGAAACTAGGACCCTTTTCAGAGAATAACTTCCCAGGCCGATATTGAATGAGACCATCGTCATTCTTATCGCTCCAAGCCAAAAGGCCTGCTTCCTCCCAAGTTCCAAACCACTCAGGAATTTCATCATAAGCTTTGTCATTCACCGTATCCATCAAATTAGTCCTGGCAAAAGCAGCGACTGCCGGAGCGGTAGTATAAAGAATGGCAATAAAGGCTAGAGCATACCCTGCAGATAGGCGAGCATCTCTAACCTTTGGTACAGTAAAGAACCTTACAATCACGTGGGGCAAGCCGGCAGTACCCACCATTAGCGCGGCAGTGATGAAGAAGACATCTATAGTAGATTTACTGCCGTCTGTGAAGGCCGTGAATCCCAACTCAGTCATCAAACCATCCAATTTATCTAACAGGGGCATCTCGGTACCAGTGAGATTACTCCCAAAACCAAGCTGAGGAATTGGGTTCCCAGTCAATTGAATGGATATAAATATGGCGGGCACCATAAACGCGAAAATCAACACACAATATTGTGCCACCTGAGTATAGGTTATCCCTTTCATTCCACCGATTACAGCATAGAAAAAGACAATAGCCATACCAATGAGAACACCATTGGTAATGTCAGTTTCCAAAAATCTGGAAAACACAACACCAACACCTCTCATCTGACCAGCTACATAAGTAAATGAAACAAACAGGGCGCTTATTACAGCAACAGTACGTGCCTTATTGGAATAGTACCTATCGCCAATAAAATCTGGGACTGTGAACTTGCCGAATTTTCTTAAGTATGGGGCTAAAAGCAAGGCTAGCAGTACGTAACCTCCAGTCCAACCCATCAAATAGACTGAGCCATCATAACCTGAAAAAGCTATGAGACCCGCCATGGATAGAAACGAAGCAGCAGACATCCAGTCAGCTGCTGTTGCCATCCCATTGGCCAAGGGAGAAACATGACCTCCTGCAACGTAGAATTCCTTCGTTGAACTTGCTCTGGACCATAGGGCAATCCCGATGTAAAGGGCAAAAGAAACACCGACAATAATATATGTCCAGGTTTGTACGTCCATTTAATCCTCGTCTACCTTGAATTTTTTGTCCAATCGATTCATCAACCAGACGTATACGAATATGAGTATCACAAATGAATAAATTGATCCTTGTTGGGCAAACCAGAAACCAAGTTTAAATCCGCCAATCCGAATGGTATTGAGCTCATCTACTAGTAAAATCCCAAAACCGAAAGAAACAACAAACCACACCGCTAAAAGGATCAGTAGATAACGAAGGTTTTGTTTCCAGTAAGCGATACGATTTTCTGAACTTGTCTTCAACTGATCAGTGCTTAATATTAGTTTTTAGAGCAACCCAAATAAGCAGAACTAATCATGAATTCCAAGCCCAAGGAGTATGTGTCCAAAGACCCAATGGAGTGAAAGCCTTTAAATCACCAACTGCGCCAACACAGCAGCCAATGCACCTAGAATAGAAATTGAGAAGCGTTTCCGGATTAATTTATGATGAGGAAACTCATACCCTAAAAAACCAAATACTGGAGTGCCAGGATTTCAACATTAACACGATTTTCTCAGCGAGAATACGCAGATTAACTTATTAAAGATATTTATCAATGCCGTAAGAATAATCATATGAAAAATATATCTTGAGTCAACAACAGCCATTACACCGAAACATAAGTACGGGTAGCATGAGTAAGCAGGGTATTTCAAAAGTAACTGTCTCTGTAGTTTTGTATAAAAACGAACCTGAGGTTATAAAGGAGCTCTGCAAAAGCCTATTACCTTCCCGAGCATTAATGGATATTCACTTCATTGATAACTCACCGACCAATATCTTAAAAAGGTCAATTGAGACTATTCTGGACTGCCAGTATACATGGACTGGAAAGAACATTGGCTTTGGGCGCGGGCATAATTCCGTGATAGAAAAACACCTCGACTCTGGCCAATACCATCTGGTGCTAAATCCAGATGTCTATTACGATGAAGGGACAATGGAAAAAATTGTGAGCTATATGGACAGGCATGTAGATATTGGCCTTTTATTACCAAGAGTATTGAATCCCGATGGTAGTGAACAACCCCTTTATAAATTACTGCCTAAACCTCAGGATTTGTTGTTCAGAAGATTCCTCCCAGAGATAGTCAAGAAAAACATCAAAACCCAACTTAATAAGTACAACATGTCCTTTGCAGATGAAAGGACGAGTTTTGATGCTCCGTACCTATCGGGTTGTTTTATGTTCATGAGAAAAGAGGCTTTGATGGAGGTTGGAGTATTTGATACAAACTTTTTTTTGTATTGTGAAGACATTGACCTTTCAAGAAGAATTCGAAGGAAGTGGAGGACCACATATTTTCCCAATACCTTTATATATCACCACTTCTATAAAGGGTCCTATAAAAAGCTTAAGTTACTTTATCATCACGTTGTTTCGGCAATCAAATATTTTAATAAGCATGGCTGGTTAATAGACCCAGAGCGAGACCAATTCAACGAAGAGACACTCGGTAGGTTTAAACTTTTAGAGAATGAATCTATTGAGTATTGTACTAAATGAATAGATCAAAATACGACATTTCACCCATTGAAAGAGCTGTAATTGAAGTACTGGCATACTATCACATATTTCGCCACCCTTTAAAAATAAGAGAGATAGCACTAAGGGTTAAAACCAGTTCATTGATTACTAGTTCAATAGACGAAACGTTGGACGACCTTGTCTTATCCGGTACAATAAAAGAAAGTGATGGTTACTATTTTCTAAAAGACTCTAAATTCATAGTTCAAAGACGTAAAGAAGGTGAGATAAGGGCCAAGAAACTTCTAAAGGTGGCCAAACGAATGTCAAAAATAATCTACTGCTTTCCATTTGTAAGGGCAGTATTTATATCTGGTTCTTTGTCGAAAGGTGCCGTTCCTGAAGATGCAGACATTGATTATTTTATTATTACCAAAAAACATCGTCTTTGGATTGCACGTACCTCTCTGGTGATATTCAAACGAGTCTTTCTTCTAAACTCAAAAAAATATTTCTGTACTAATTATTTTATTGATGAAGAGACGTTACAAATCCCTGATAAAAACATATTCACAGCTACGGAAGTCAGCACTCTAATTCCATTAAGAGGACATGATTATTACGAGCAATTCATAGAAGCCAATGAATGGTATAAAGAGTTTTACCCCAATGTCATACTCCCCATCAAAGAGTACTGTAAGCCAAGCCTCCTAAAAAGATTTTCGAAGACAATATTAGAACCGCTGTTTTATCATAGATTGGCCGAAAAACTGGATAAGTTTTTCATGAAGAAGACCTATGAAAGATGGACTAAGATGTATGGACAAGGTTATTCAGATAAAGAGTTTGAGTTGGCTTTCCGATCACACAGAGGGACATCAAAAAATCATGATAAGAACTTTCAAAAAAGAGTACTAAGCAAGGTACAGGAAAATATTGATGAAGCGATAAGCAGTATAAATACAGAACCCATTCATGGCTAAAGTACTTGTTACCAATACTTATTTTTATCCTCTCGATGCCAAGCAATGGCATTTTAAAAAACCCTATCCTCCATTAGGTACTATTCAGCTTACCGCATTGCTCAGGGATGAAGAACATCAGGTGAAATTTTTTGATAATTGCCTAAATGATGATCCTTCTCGGATTAGAAAGGTGCTGGAAAAGTTTAAACCAGATTACCTTCTTATTTACGATGATGGCTTTAATTATCTGACCAAAATGTGCCTCACCACCATGCGTGATGCTGCATATACAATGGCCGGACTCGCTCAGTCTGTAGGCGCCAAAGTAATAATCAGTAGTTCAGACTCAAGTGACCGCTACGATCAATATTTGCAAAATGGGGTGGACTATGTGATCATGGGAGAAGGAGATGCCACAGTAAAAGAACTCATAAACACCTTAGACCTAGGTAATGAGGTGGCCGATGTTCCAGGCCTATCTTATTTTGATGCAAATGAGAGAATTGCCCAAACTCCTAAGAGAGCAGTACTTCAAAAGCTGGATGACCTTCCACTAGCCGCCTGGGAATTGGTAGATATGGAAGCTTACAGGAATATTTGGCAATCGAACCATGGCTATTTTAGCATCAATATTGCAACCACCCGAGGTTGCCCATATAAATGTAACTGGTGTGCTAAACCTATTTATGGTAATCGATACAATTCTAGATCACCCGAGCATGTCATCAGGGAGATTGAAATGCTTACCAAAACCTACAAGGTAAATCACTTTTGGATGTGTGATGACATTTTTGGTCTTACCCCCAAATGGGTTCAGCACTTCAATAAGCTGGTCAAAGAAAAGGAATTGGATTTCCAGTACATGATCCAGTCTCGTGTGGACCTGCTGTTGAAAGAAGATACTATAGATGCTCTGGTCGCATCAGGGTTGGAAACTATCTGGCTGGGAGCAGAGTCAGGCTCTCAACATATATTGGATGCCATGGACAAGGGCATAACTGTAGAACAGATTCATGAGGCCGTACCTAAACTACAGAGAAAAGGGGTCAATGTAGCTCTCTTTTTACAGTTTGGCTATTTGGGCGAAACAGTAGAAGATATCTACAAAACCATTGATATGGTATTAGATATTATGCCGGAAGAAATAGGCATATCCGTATCCTACCCACTACCCGGGACCAAGTTTTACGACAAAGTGAAAGACGACTTGCAGGCCAAGGCTAACTGGGTAGATTCAGATGATCTCGATTTGATGTTCGAAAACACTTACCCGCCCGCTTTCTATAAGAAATTGCATCGTTATGTGCACAACCGTCATAAGTTAAGGAGAGGGCTCAATGCCTTAAAAAAAGGTCTTGGCTCTCCTAGTTCACTTAATAAAAAGACTGTGAGACATATACTCACCACGGGTTACCACCTGCCTATGGCCCTGATCAATGGCTCGCAGATCAAAAAGCTGGCTAAGACAAAAGCATGAGCGAGCACTTTGACATAGCCTCTAAAACCTATGATCAGGATTTTACCGACACTCTTATCGGTCGACTACAAAGAGGACAGGTTTGGAAATACCTTGATCAGTATACAGGAAATGGTAAACCCCTCCACATTCTCGAACTCAACTGTGGTACCGGTGAAGATGCTATACACCTGGCTCAATCAGGACATATGGTTACAGCTACCGATATTTCAAAGGAGATGTTGTCCCGTACCAAAGAAAAAATTAATGATAAAGGCTGTAGTCGCAAGGTTCGTTTAGAAAGGCTTGATGTTAAGAACATTAGCAAAAGTGAATGGTCTAATCAATTCGACCTCGTATTTTCCAATTTTGGAGGCCTCAACTGTATTGGCAACGAAGACCTTGAACATTTCAAAAGTGATATTAAAAAACTTCTAAAGCCAGACGGGGTGCTTATCCTAGTAATTATGCCTGAATTCTGCATCTGGGAGAGTTTTTACTTTGTCTTCAAGTTGAAAATGAGTGAAGTCTTCAGAAGAAAGAAACCATCTGTGATGGCTGATGTATCCGGTGTAAAAGTAGAAACATGGTACTACTCACCCAAGAAACTTAGCAAAGCATTTACCCCTGAATTTACCAAGGTAAAAGTAAAACCCATTGGGTTCTTTGCGCCACCTTCTTATATGGAAAGCCTAATCAGAAGAGTTCCGGCCTTGTTTAAATTCATTGAGTTTATGGAAAAGCGTTTTGCCAGGTTTAGCTGGCAAGGTCGTATGTCCGATCATTATTATATTGAACTTCAAGCTAGATGAGTGTACTCTTAACCCATGGATATTTCATCGCAGATGATGAGAAGGAGCAGCAGATCATGCGACCCTATCCTCCATTGGGTCTACTGTATATTTCTGCATTCCTGAATCAACAAGAAATCGAGAACAAAGTGTTTGATAGCACCTTCTCAGATATGCAAAGTCTCTTTGAGCAAATCAGAACAGAAAAACCTAAAATACTGGCCATCTATGCTAATCTGATGACCAAATTGAATGTGCTGGAAATTGCCAAAGTCTGTAAAAAGCTATCTCCTAATACTTCAGTAGTTATGGGCGGACCCGATGTAACATATAATGCAGAAAACTATTTAAAAAACGGGGCAGATTATATTGTGATTGGTGAGGGAGAAAACACTATGTTTGAGTTGGTAGAACATCTACAAAAACACCCCGAACAACCACCCTCGGATATTGCAGGGCTTGCTTATCTCAATTCGGGTGAATTGACAAAGACAGCTCCGCGCACCAAAGTACGCGACATCAACGAGTTACCAATACCCAACCGAGAGGCAATAGATATTCAAAAATACCTTGATGCCTGGAAATCGCATCATGGGCAAAATGCACTAAGTGTTAGCACTCAAAGGGGCTGTCCCTACACTTGCAAATGGTGTAGTACCGCGGTATATGGACAGAGTTATCGTAGACGGTCGCCTGCAAAAGTGGTAGAAGAACTCAAAGAAATTAAGGAACGCTACAACCCTGATACTATTTGGTTTGTAGATGATGTATTTACTGTGAGTCACAAGTGGCTCAGAGAATTCGTAGGTGCACTTGAAACAGAAGGTGTCAAAATACCTTTTGAGTGTATCAGTCGGGCAGACCGCATGAATGAAGAGGTAATTGGGCTCTTGAAAAAGGCGGGGTGTATCCGAGTTTGGATTGGTGCTGAAAGTGGTTCCCAAAAGATCATTGATGCAATGGATCGTAGAGTCTCTGTAGATCAAGTCAGAAACATGATTATAGAAACTCGTAAACAAGGTATTGAAGCGGGGACATTTATTATGTTAGGGTATCCTGGAGAAACCGAAGAGGACATTGAGGAGACAATTAACCACCTCAAAATTTCAAATCCCGATCATTTTACCATCACTGTAGCCTATCCTATTAAAGGAACTTCTTTGTATGATGAAATAGAAACCAAGAAAACTATCGAACCAGAATGGCACTTAAGCACTGATAGAGATATAGATTTTGAAAGAACTTACAGCCGTAAATATTATGACTATGCAGTTGTCAGAGTGATAAGCGAAGTAAACCATCACAAGATGAAACTTAAGGGTAAATATGGCTTGCAGTTTTTTAAATTGGGCCTGAAAAGCCTTTATGCTGGCACTATGATGAAATGGCAACAAAACGGTAAGAAACCACTTTCTCTCAATAGGAATAGCCGGTAAAGAACGACCATGTTTGTTTTGAAAACCATCGCAAAGAGCATTAAACTTCTGACTTCCCGTCAGCGAAGGCAGCTCACTACACATGTCTTGCTATTTGTTTTCAATACATTCCTTGAGCTTTTTACACTGGGCACCGCCATACCGCTGATTGTTTATCAAATAGGCCAATCACAAGGCAATGATGAGAGTTTTGGCGCCTTCAAATTTCTTGCAGACTCGATGCTCTTTCAAGTAGAGGTTATTCCCATGCTCCTAATACTATTTGTGCTATTGCTTCTAAAAAACTCTTTCGGGAGCCTGATTTCTGCCTATCAGATTAGAACTTGCTTTCAGGTGGCAAATGCACTTTGTAGAAGCTTAGTTGAAAAGTATTTTCTTATAGACTACCCTACTTATAGCCAGAGTAATACTGGCACTTTAACCCAGGAGATCAATTATCTACCAATCACATTCGCTCAAAAAATCTTAACCTCTATTATTCATTTGGCCAGCGAGTGTGTGGTAATCATCCTGATCAGCATTGTTTTACTAATACTTACTCCCGAAATATTCCTGCTTACCGCGGGATTTTTTCTATTGTGTACCGCTCTGGCACTCTATGCCAAAAACAAAATCACCAATAAAATAGACATAGGGCTTAGGCATCAGCTAACCAAAACCACTAAAAATCTGATGGTGGCTCTCGACTCATTTGTTCAGGTGAGGCTCTACAAGCGAGAATCTTATTTTTTAGAGACTTTCATGGATGAATACAAGATTCAAAACCGATTCTTTGCAAAGAGCCAGTTCTTGCAAACCATGTCGGTGAGGATCCTTGAAGTGGCGGCTTTTGCAGGTATTTTAATCGTGGTAGCTTGGTTTTTGTCAGGAGACTTTAAACCTGCTGAACTGGCTCTGAGCCTGGGGCTATACGCCACAGCAGCCTACAGACTTATTCCTTCTCTCAATAGAATCATCAATGCCATTACCGCCATAAGTTCCAGTAAACATTCGGTTGAATTACTTCATGAAAGATTAGACGAAACACACTTTGATAAGATTAACTACAGCCCGATAGCCGACTGCATTGATAAAATTGAAGTACGCGAATTAAGCGTATATAATGGGGATCAAATACTTTTTAAAAACTTGAGTTTCACGGTAAACAAGGGAGAGGTTCTTGGTATTATGGGTCCATCAGGCTTTGGAAAAAGTAGTTTATTGAGAGTATTAAGTGGTTTATCAAAGACATATGACGGAGAGTTGTTGATCAATGATAAGCAAACGGGTTTGTACAACAATCCAAATTGGTTTTCACACATGGCCTATCTCGACCAACAACCACTTATCCTTGATACCAGTATTGCTGAAAATCTGACATTTGGTGGTGAACGAGACGAGGCCAGACTATGGGAAGTTTTGTCTCAAGTGGGACTAAAGACCTGGAGTCAATCAAAAAAACAAGGACTGGACAGTCAGGTAGGTGAAAATGGACTGATGATGTCGGGCGGTGAAAAAAGACGGCTTGCTTTTGCCAGAACGCTTTATCATGACCCGGATGTGTACTTCATTGATGAACTTACCAACGATCTGGACATAGAAACGACCCAAATGATTCATGACCTGATAAGGAAACTCTCAGATCATGGAAAGATAATCATCTGGGTTTCTCACGATCCCTTAACTAAAGAATTGTGCGATCAGGTTTTAGACCTGGGTAACAATATTTGAATTTTTGAACAATATGAAAAAGATACTGAGAAAATACCTCCTTAATTTGAGCTTGATATTTATAGGTATAGTCTTTGGTTTACTACTGGCAGAACTCACGCTTAGGATAGTAGCCCCCCATGATCTCTATTATGTCAGAGAACCCAATACGAATGCTCAAATAGATGTGCACCTGCACGACTTATTCCCCGGCCTTGACTCAACCATACAGCATTCCACAAATAGTGATGGTTACCGATCCAGACACTTATTTGAGAAAAGCAGGTATAACATTCTTGCGCTCGGTGGAAGTACTACAGAGTGCATTGGCTTAAGTGATAAAGACAATTGGACCTACTTACTCGAAGAGTTGATAAACACTGCTGACGACCTACCTCCTGTCACTATTGGCAATGTGGGACGATCTGGCCTAAACTTAGCCCACCATAGCGTTCAGGTGGAGAAGCTATCTCAGCAAATGGAAAATATAGACATGGTCATTATGCTAGTTGGTATCAATGATTTTATGAGAGCAATTCATTTGAATGAAAATTATTTACCGTATGATCCAGACCCAATGTTACTACGAAGGTCGTTTATACGGTTTCCTAGAAAAGAGGCTTCAGCCTGGTATCAAAAAACAGAGCTTTGGATGCACCTAAGAGTTATCAAACGCAATTATTTACATCAAAAAAACAGTGAAGACGATGACGTGAGAGCAAAGATTCTGGAAACGCGAAAAAAGCAAAAGGAAGCGGTGTTAAGCGAGCACCTGCCAAATCTTGAGTTGGCCTTGAAGGATTACTCCGATAAAATTGATGAAATCATCAAAATTAGCCAGAAACAATCAATAGAACTGGTTTTAATCACTCAACCAGTGCTTTGGAAGGAAGCTATGAGCCCTCAAGAAATCGACTATACTTCTCTTTCCGAGCTAATAATTCAGAATGCGGGATATGTCCCCGGAGCCTTGAAAGACGGCATGGAACAATTCAACGAGGTTTTAAGGCAAAAAGGGCAGGAAGACAGAGTACATATGATAGATCTGGAAGCGGTGCTTCCAAGCGATACTACGGTTTTCTTTGACCATTGCCATTTTAATAAAACCGGCACTATTCAGGTAGCAAAAATCATGCATCAAGGATTATCAATGATATTAAAAAATCAGCTTAATTAAAGGCATATGGGTATATTAGTTCAATCGGGCTATAATCATAAGTTGCTTATTTATAAGGAATCAATTATAAGGAAGATTGGAATGGAGCAATGAATACAACAGACACACTTCACCAATTAGAGAAAGAACTGAATGTACTTCTAACGTCTAGAAAACATAGAAACCTGACAAATGAGCTTCATCTCGCAAGGAGGAGATGGGCCAAAAGTGTTGTTGACAAAGGAGTTACCGAGTCGCCATACGCCCCAAGTAAGCTGGAAATATCCAAGGCGAAAAAGTTGATCGCTAGTCCCATTTTTATAGGAGGTAACCCTCGAAGCGGCACTACTTTATTAAGAGACTTGATCGATGGCCATCCGGCAATCTGTTCGTTGCCCTGTGAACCCCTGTACTTCGAATTCCTATCTGCCAAAGTATCGGGATTAAACAAGGAGGATTCCTTCAGAATCCTTTGTTCTGATTGGCTTGAAAAACTGATCGATCCTATGAGTCAACCCCCATATTGGATTTTAAGCAAGAATGAGCCTGATTCCCTAAGGTATCTTGAATATGTTCGCATTTGTCGTGGATGGTGGAATTTGATGGGAGAGGTCCGTCCTGATTCATTGTATTATCGCCATGTTGTCCCATTTATGTTAGGGTATGCTACCTGTTTAGGAGGAGGAAAGATCAATACTGACACCCTGTATTGGATGGAAAAAAGCCCGGGACTCGAATTGAATTATGATCAATTGAAAAAAGAGTTTCCCAAAGCCCTTTTTGTGAATATGATTAGAAACCCGAAAGATAGTTTTGTTTCTTTAAAAGTTTCTTTGATGAACTCAGGCGTTCACCGAATCCCCCTTCAGTACTTTCTTAAATCCTCATTGCGCTTCAACGCTTTGTTAAGGATTCAAAGTCATGATAACTGTTTGACGGTACGGTATGAACAACTGGTAGCCAATCGCAATGCCGTAATCAACTCAGTCTTCGCTTTTCTCTCTCTTGAACCGGAGGAAATTAATTTAAAGCAAACCATTAGATCAATGCTGGCTACTCCCAATTCTTCTATCGGCAAGAGCGAACGGTCAGAGATTCATTTGAGCAAAAAAGAGCTCCTGCTTTTGAGTTTTTCTGCAGATAAGGTATTACAACATTTCAGCTATCCGGTGGTAAAAGTCAATACGCTGCTGAGTTATATGTTAAGGCCTCTCTTTTACTTTATAAAATTCGCCTACAGCAGGCGTCATTCGTTTCTACAAAGTCCCTTAAGTCGCAAGGGTAATGCTATTAATTAACTGAAAACCGATTGACAAAGCATCTTTTAATCAATTTATCCAGTATTAAGACAGAAGTTTAAAGCTTCAAAAGAGTATTTGAATTAATTGTATATTGTAAGAAATGACTAAAAATCTTGTTGTTATAACCCCTGGCTTTGCATCCGGTGAACAAGATACCACCTGCATTCCACCACTACAGGATTTTATGGTTACCCTAAAGCAAAGTGGGTCAATTAAGCTTACCATTCTTTCGCTGCAATATCCAAACACTACCACTTCTTATGATTACCATGGAATCCGTGTAATTCCATTCGGCTTGAATGGTAGATATGTTAAACGTTTGATCATTTGGATAAGAGTATTACTTAAGTTGAGAAAACTCAACAAGAAAGAACGTATTACACATATTCATAGCTTCTGGCTCAACGAAAGCGCATTGATCGGGCATATTTTCTCAAGGCTCTACCCTGTCAGACACCTAACTACCTTAATGGGGCAGGACGTACTACCCACCAATCTTTTTGCCAGATGGTTACCCCTTAAAAAAATGACCCTCATTACAGTTTCCGATTTTCAGAAAGCACAACTCAACCATAATTTTGGGGTTAGTTCGGAGGTAATTCACTGGGGTATAAAAAGACAAGTTGAGTTCACAAATAATATGAGAGAGATAGATGTTTTGGGAGTTGGCTCACTTATAAAACTGAAGCGTTTCGATCTTTTTATCGAATCCATAAATCTCCTTAAAAAGAGCTTTCCGAAAATGAAGGCTGCGATAGTCGGCAAAGGAATTGAAGAAGATTTTCTTAAGAATATGGTGAAGGAGCTAAATTTAGAAAATCACGTTTTTTTTTATGGCGAAGTAGCGAGGCCAAAGGTATTAGAACTTATGTCAACTGCGAAATTGCTTCTACATACAAGTGAGTTTGAATCTTATGGAATGATATTCACTGAGGCCCTTGCCCAGGGAATGTCAATCGTCTCCAGAAAGGTTGGAATTGCCAAAAAGAGTATGAACTGGTTGATCTTTGAAAAGGATGGTGCCATTGTTGAATCTTGTACTGCCTTGTTAAACAGGGTGCATGAGAATGAGCATACTGATCCAATTCATAGTATCCATGACACCGTAGAATCTTACTTAAACTACTATCAAACTAATTGATGCTCTGCCCTCGTTGTTCAAGCAAACTAAATGATCACCTGACTTGTGAAAGTCATCATTCATTTCAATTGCACAATGGTGTGCCTGCATTGGTAACACCAGAGTTTAAGCAAAGACTGGATGTTTTCACTGATAATCTGGTAAAGTATCGCCAACAAGAAGAAAACAGAAAAATCAAGGAATCTCTTTTCGATGAGCTCCCTTTTACCAGAGATGTGCCCCAGGCATATCTCTGGAATGCCAAGCAACTCGACCTTGAGTTTATAGAACAGTTCACTGCCGACAAGAAAGGGTTAAGAATTCTGGAAGTTGGAGCATGGAATGGATGGCTTAGCAATCGGCTATCAAAATCAGGTCATCAAGTATGGGCCATCGACTATTTAAATGATGAATATGACGGATTAGGAGCTCATAAACACTACACCAATCAAGAGTGGAGGCCTCTACAGGTAGACCTAAATGACTTAAGTTTATTTAAAGATGAGAAATTTGATCTGATCATTGTAAACAGATGTTCCATATTTTTCACCAATCCGTTTTCCACTTTTGACTTTCTGAAAACATTACTCTGCGACCAGGGCTCCTTGTTAATTACTGGTCTTCAAATCGTCAAAAATTGGAAGAGAGAAAAAGAAAGAATAGAAACCATGAAAAAAGTCTTTTTTGCAAATCATGGTTTTGAAATGTTCATGTTCCCAATCAAGGGGTATTTCAACACGGACAATTTAAAGGAACTACGTGTATCCGGGTTTCGGATTGTACATTTTCCTCATAATTGGAAGAATTGGGTCAAACGCAACTTGTTACCCAACTCTCATTTCAATTGCCTTGCAATTTACTCCTCGAAACCATAGTTCTCCGATACAAAAGTGTTCAACTATTGAAAAAAAGTACCCCCAAAACGGCTCCAAACCTTGAATCTGACGACCTGCGTTTCAGTCCATGGAAACGAAAGGAATCACCCAGGCGTATTCTGATAATCAGGTTACAAGCCATTGGGGATGTGGCATTGACGCTGGGTTACTTACAAAGTCTTAGAGAAAACTATCCTGACTGCCAGATTGATTTTTTATCACGAAAAAAAATCAATGCTACCGCAACAAGTGTGATCCTCTTTGATCGGGTTTACTCTCTGAGCTCATCTCACGATGCCAGAAAAATCGCATGGAGTATTCTTCCTGTACTTCCAACACTTTGGAGACAACAGTATGATATTGTTATCGACTTACAGCACAATAGAATCAGCACACTCATCAGAAGGTTGTTAAGGCCTTATTCATGGTCTGAATTCGATAGATATGGCAGAAAACATGCTGGAGAAAGGTATCAAGAGGCAATCAATGCTCTTGGGCTTAAATCTGTGATTCTCAGGCCGGTTCAACATAAGAATGCTGAAAGAGGCAAATCAACTCTCATGGAAAATGGGTGGGATGGATTAAACGAACTGGTCTTACTCAATCCTGCCGGATACTGGAAAACCAGAAACTGGCCTTTGGAGAATTATGTAGAGTTTGCCAGAATCTGGCTAAGGCGAAAGAATTCTAATGCCAGATTTGTTTGTATTGGAGACAAAAGAATCGAAGAAAAAGCAGCTTATTTGGAACAGGAGCTTGGTTCAGATCTGGTGATAAACCTGGTTGGGAAGACTACATTGATAGACGCATATGCCGTACTATTTCATATTCAGCTAATGCTGTCAGAAGATTCCGGACTTATGCATATGGCCTCAACCACTCCCATGGCCATCTTTGGCTTAATTGGTAGTACCCCATCATATTCTGTTCATCCAATTGGACCAAACAGGGGTTATCTGGATTCTTCTGGTTTGGCATGTGCAGACTGTCATCAACCAGAATGTCAGTTTGGTGATGTACGCTGCTTAACAAGGCATAAACCGGAATTCGTTTTCGAGCAGGTAATACGATCAATGAAATAAGAAAGCCTATGTGTTTTTCGGTCAAATACTTCATTCAATAAACGCCAATTTTATTTTACCACTTCAACAAACCCATTTACATGTTCCAGATATAAAAGATTATATTGAGCAAACTATTCTGAGCAGGTTGGGCAATCGTAGATTTCATTATTCAATATTCAAATCACTGCAGCCAATACTCGGCAAGTTTTACAGGATATATACTTCCAAAAAGCGCATTTATAGCTACAGGGGCATCAAAGTTGTGATATATCCCGGTGTTTTTCACCCGCGATTTACCTTCAGCACCAAATTCTTTGTTGATCACTTTCTCAATTTGAACTTAGAAGATAAGAGGGTCCTGGAATTGGGTTGTGGAAGTGGCCTCATCAGTTTTCATGCTGCAGCCAAAGGAGCTACTGTTACGGCCACCGATATCAATCCCCAAGCTCTTCATGGCATCGAAGAAAGTGCACTTATCAATCGACTCGCGGTAGAAGTCCTTCATTCTGACTTGTTTGAGAATGTGCGTCCTGAAGATTTCGATTACATTTTTATTAATCCTCCCTACTACCCCAAGAAACCAGATTCTTTAGAAGAAGAAGCATGGTATTGCGGGCAAGACTTTGAGTACTTTAGAAAATTGTTTTCACAAATAGAGCACGTGGCGGCCACTATACTTATGATTCTCTCTGAGGACTGTCAGATCGAAAAGATAAGGTCAATATCTTCAGGGGCTGGTTTTGATCTGGTGAAAGTAGACGAAAAACGCATTTTTACAGAGTTGAATTGGATTTTTAAAATCACCCGGAACTCAAGTGCAAAAGAAGACAAACTCAGCAGTGCAAATACCCATTAATCTAACATTCCACCTTGTTTAAAGACATTTGCCTTGAAGTTCATCAATCATCAGAACGCACCCAACGGATTTGAACGACTCTACAATGAGATCAGAGGTGAGGAGGAAAGAATACTCTCTCTGGAGCAAATTCAAAAACTACCTTACACCGCCAAGGGTTTCAGACACCATGGTGAATGGAATAAGAGAATCAGATCTACCAGTCGCTTTGAAAACTACATCACCGATAAAAAAACGCGGACCTTGCTCGATATCGGTTGTGGAAATGGTTGGCTGCTATACAAGCTCGCCAGAAAACTGCAACGTGCCGATGGTATCGAAATTAACAAACTCGAACTGGAGCAGGCTACCACGCTTTTAGCTCATTTTGATAATGTAGAACTACACTATGGAGATATTTTTTCTATGGATCCTCAGCCTGTATACGACATTATTTTGCTCAATGCCTGTATTCAATACTTTGACGACATAGATAGGTTAATGGGCAGGCTCAGGCAATTTCTTTCTGAAAGTGGCGAGGTTCATATACTGGATTCACCTATATACAAGGATAAAACGAGTGCCTTGGAAGCGAGCACACGTACAAAAGATTACTATGCCAGACACACTATCCCGGAAATGGCCAAATTCTATCATCATCATTGCTTTGAAGATTTTGCAAACTACAACTACCAAATACCCTTTGACCCACGAAAAATTACTCATAGAATAAAAAGGAAATTCGTAAGCGAAAGCCCTTTCCCCTGGCTAAAAATCCAGTTATCTCGCTAAATATCCTGCACCATGCAGCCTTTTACAAAACAAAGCAGTATGGGCATAGTAAAAGACTGATTGACTATATTGGAAATTCTACTCTCACTAATTGACACCACCAAGTACTATGGATAAAATCTTACTCTTTAATCCTCGGAGCTCTACGAATGGTCGATATAGAGTTCCTAACTCTATATTGCAAGTTGGCGCCTCGGTTCATGGTTTGTACGATTATGTTTTTGTAGATGGCAATCGTGAAGATGACCCATGGAGTACCATTGAAGACTATCTGAAAACCGGTGAGTTTAAATATTTCGGTTCAACCGTAATGCCGGGTCCGCAACTCAAGCAGGCAATTCCTTATACCAAAAAGATCCGAGCACTCTTTCCCGAGATTATTAACATCTGGGGAGGGTATTTTGCCTCAAATCAATACAAGGTCTGTCTTGACAGCCCTTTCGTTGATTTTGTGATCAACGGACCGGGAGACAAGGCCTTCCCGCGACTGCTAAAAGCCCTGGAACAACAGGAGGAGCCCCTGGAGCAAATCGAGAACCTGATCTTTAAAAATGATAAAGGGGAAATCATAAAAAACCGGATCGAAACACTTCTTAATCAGGATCTTCTGCCCAGGTTACCATACGAGCATCTCGATAAATTCTATAGTCTTGATCAATATTTCTTCAAAACTTTTCTTGGCAAAAAAACACTCGGCTACCACTCCAGCTTTGGCTGTCCTTTTACCTGCTCTTTCTGTGCGGTTGTCCCCATTTATAATGCCCGGTGGAAAGGCAAATCGGCTCAGGGTATTTTTGACGATATCAAAAAACTGAAAGACTCACATGGCATAGATGCGGTAGAATTCCATGACAACAACTTTTTTACCTCACGCAAAAGAGTCGTAGAGTTTGCAAACCTTATGCTCAATAAAGGCATTGAATGGTGGGGAGAAGGCCGCATTGATACACTCGATCAATACAAGGATGATGAATTAGAACTCATGAGTGAGTCTGGTTGTCGCATGATCTTTTTCGGAGCTGAGAGTGGTGATGACGACATGCTCAAGCAAATGGATAAAGGAGGTAAACAGAGTGCCGCACAGATTTTGAGCTTCGCAAAAAGGTTGAAGCAATTCAATATTGTACCTGAGTACTCTTTTGTGCTGGGTTTTCCGGGTCCGGATGAACAAACAGTGATGCGACAAATTGACAAGGACATTGCATTTATTAAAAAGGTAAAGGAAGTCAATCCTGATACAGAGATCATCATATATACCTATAGCCCGGTGCCTACTGAAGGTTCTGACCTTTATGAACAAATAACCAAAGCAGGGTTTCAATTCCCTGAGGCACTTGAGGATTGGCTCAACCCTGCCTGGGAAAACTTCGATCTGCGGAAAAACCCGCTGACTCCATGGCTAACTCCTGCCATGGTGGATAAGATTCAGAATTTTGAAACCGTACTAAACGCCTACCACCCTACAGCCTCCGACTTTAAAGTGACCAAGGTACAAAAACAGGTAATGCGCACCTTGTCGGCAATTCGCTATAAGTGGAACATTTTTCGATATCCTTATGAACTCAAGGCATTGCAAAAGTTTTGGCTCCAATACCGACAACCTGAAATTGAAGGTTTTTAATGATGAAGAAGAAGGTAGTATTATACAATCCAACAGCCGTCTTTTTTGACATGCCATTGGCCCTTTTAGCCATTGGCTCCTGTCTAAATTTCGAGCTTTTTGAGGTAATTATTGTAGACGCAAGAGTAGACGAAAATGCTGACAATAAACTCCTGGTGGCCTGCGAGGATGCTCTGTGCCTTGGAGTGACAGCCCTTTCCGGGGCTCCTTTAAAAGATGCACTCAGGGCTACCCGGCTCGTAAAGCAGAATCACAAGGAACTCCCCGTTATTTGGGGAGGCTGGCATCCTTCGCTCTTCCCGGTAGAATTACTGGAAGAAGAACCTATCATAGATATAAGTGTTTATGGCCAGGGAGAGACTACCTTCAAAGAGCTTGTTACGGCATTGAATAATGGAGAGGGAATTGACCAGATAAACGGTATAGCCTATCGAAAAGACGGAAAAGTAGTAAAGAGACCCGCACGTTTGATGCAGGATATGGACGAGCTGCCTGCGGTGAATTATGACCTCATAGATGTAGAAAAGTACTTTTCAGCCAAAGGCCAAAGACAATTCGACTATATTTCCTCCACGGGCTGCTTTTTCCGTTGCACCTTCTGCGCAGACCCCTTCGTATTTAAGCGCAAATGGACAGCCATATCGCCTGAGAGAATGGGAAAAGAACTGGCCCATTGGCACGAGAAGTTTCAGTTTACAGATCTCAACTTTCAGGATGAAACCTTCTTCACTTACAAAAACAGGAGCATCGAAATAGCCAATGAGCTAATAAAAATGGGCTCCAGGTTTAGCTGGGCCGCCACAATGCGTGCCGATCAGGGTATGAGGTTGGAAGATGAAGACTTTGTGTTCCTGAAAAATTCCGGGTTGAGACGTGCCCTGATCGGAGTCGAATCCGGCTCACAAGAAATGATGGATTGGCTCAAAAAGGACATTAAAATTGAGCAAGTGCTTGGTTGTGCCGATCGTTGTAAAACTCATGGTATTGCCGTGATTTTTCCTTTTATCGTAGGTTTTCCGGGAGAGTCAGACAAGAGCGTTAAAGATTCCCTCAACTTCGTGAAAACTTTGAGGAAGAAGAGCCATATGTTCCAAACTCCCATTTTTTACTATAAACCCTATCCCGGATCCGAAATCACTCAAAAGGCAGTCGAAGAGGGCTATCAGCTACCCAATACCCTCGATGCTTGGTCAGATTTTGATTATGTAGATTCAAAAGGAGGGCCATGGGTGAGTGATGAAAAGTATCAGTTGATAGAGAATTTCAAGTTCTTTTCAAAACTCGCATGGAGCAAAGCCAATTTCTTTTTATTTCCACTTCAAAAACTGGCTCAATGGCGCTGCGAAAATAATTTCTACAAATTGCCCATTGAAAAGATCTTGTCTGATCGGCTCTTCATTAAGGTCGAGCTGTCATAACTACTTAGTGCCTTCAATATAATGCTAAGCCATAAACTGATCCAGCTGGTTGACCACTACCTTTGCACCCCACATATTGAAATGGTGATCATGATAAAAGGCATTTGTAGTTTTTCGGAACGACCTAGGCAAGGTCAAAGCACAATTCCACTTTATCATTACATATTTTCAGTAGAATATTATTGAGCTGTTTCATTACGCTGGCGAGAGTTCCTGTTGAATAGTAGATAACTTATCAGGATTGTCCTTCTGATAACACCGATCATTTAATAGCCAACGACTCATTCTGGATCTTTTAGTCAACATCTGCTTTATCCAACTTAAGATTTCTTAGAAGATACTGACCAATGGCCTCTTGACCGACAGGATTTAAATGACTGTCATTGTGGAAATACAGGTTACCAACCTGACTTTCCATTTCCTGCAAAAAAGAAATAGGGTTTAAAACAGTTACTCTTTGATCATTTTTAAAATGTTTTATAAAACGATCACACAATGGATAACTAGTACTTCCTGATTCAAAGTCATTTGAGAATAATGCACCTAATTGCTTGGTTCTATTATAATACCGCTTGTTTACCTGTGAGCAGTGTGGAATCATCAGAAGGAAAATTTGGGTGTCATCGGTAGCGTAATCAAAAAGCTTCTGAATTCGATCCAAATAAGGCCTAAGGTCATTTTCCCTCCCTCCTTTAAGATAAGCTGTATTTTCCACCAATCCCGGCTCTGACTTGAAATAATATTTATCCCTCATTGAATACTGGTCAGGATTAAAAGGGCTTTCAGCATATTTCACGGTACTGTCCCTTTTAATTGTAGCCCCGAAAGTGCTCAATTGATGATTTAAATAACCCAAAGACCAAATATGTTCAGAAAGTTTCCAGTAGACATTCCTAGCAGCAGACAGTTCTTCCCAATTGAGTTGATGTCGCCACCCGAGGAAGTCATTTCCCACATAAAATTGAAAAACGATTACATCGGGTTGCTCCCTCTTAATATGATACCTTCCAAAAAGGAATTGCTCGATAATTGAAGTACCCGGTACGCTAATGTTACGCACTCTGTAATGAGGTAGGGTGTCATGTAACGTTTGTGGATAGCCACCTTTAAAAGCCGAAAAAGAATCTCCAACAATCAACAAAGTTGGTTTATCCATTCTACTCTCCATTTGATTATTCAAGGAATCAAACGTATCAGCATAAAAGTCAATGACATAAATACGAAAACACAGCTCGAAGAGCAGCAAAGAAAGAAGTCCAACAATCAAAACCTGACCTGTAAACCTATATAGCTTTTTGAATACTGACTGTTTCATCAGTATCTAAAACAGAGAGTATATAAATGGTGATAAAGCAGACCCCCCGCCAAAAACAATTAAGAAGCCAAGTAGCAGCAGCACAATAACAATCGGCATCAACCAATACTTTTTTCGTTGCATTAAAAATTTAAAAATCTCCATGGGTTAGTGGTTAAGGGCTTCCAGGTTGATACAGCTACTCCGTTCAATAAGAATATCAAATAAACGATTTCGATGTTAAAACTCAAATCGCTAACTGCGCCAACACAGCAGCCAATGCACCTAGAATAGAAATTGAGAAGCGTTTCCAATTGAGCTTATGGTGTGGGTCCGTCTCGATGAAGATTGTTGTAGATATCTGTAGAAACCCACCAGCAACAACCGCAAAGAAAATAATCAAGTATCGCTCTGGTAGCACATCAGAATGCCCGAAGAACTCAGAGAATATCAAGCCTAATGGAGAAGCCAAGGCAAAAGTCAGCATCAAAAGAATAGCTCTCTTCTTATTCTTCATCTGACTTACTAAAAGCGCCATTAGTGCGAAAGCAGCAGGTATCTTATGCATCACAATTCCCAAAAGAATTTTTGGCGAACTGCCATGACTATAAACTGAATCAGGAGTGTGATTTGAGTGTATAGCATCCGTCATAATGCTTCCTTCTAGAAATGAGTGTAATCCTAGGGCGATTAACAGATAGGGTACAGAGTAGGCCCCATGCGCATGAACATGCCCATGCTCCACTCCATTGGAAAAGTTTTCTAGTACCTTTTGAACAAAGAAGCCAATAAGAATGTATAGGCCCAACATAAATGGGTCTTCACCACTCAGAAACAAATCCGGAATCAAGTGGATTACGGTCATCGAGAAGAGATACGCCCCGGCAAACACCAAAAAGTAACCAAGTTTTTCTGGCTTTACAGATTCCCTGCTTAGCATCAGTGCCCCTGGAATGGCTACACTTAGAAATAATATAATGGCATTGATGATCATCTTGTCTAGAAGCTCTTTTTGCAACAGGATTGCAAATATCTAAAAGAAAATGATATTTCGGCAAAAAAGGTTCAGCCGATCTCAATGAAATTACTCAGCTACCGTCTTCCCCTTCAAACCTGGAGAAAGATAAGTCACCATTTCACCCTTGTCATCGGCATAAATAAGGTAAGCTTCAAGAGTAGGATCTGACTCAATAAGACTAATGCTTTCTTCTAATCCCAAAACCATACAGGCTGTAGCAAAGCCATCGGCTAACATGCAACTTGGCGCAAATACAGTTGCACTTAATAGTGTCTGCATTTTAGGAAAGCCAGTTCTTGGATCAATGGTATGAGCAACCTTTCGTCCATCCTGCAATACTCGAAAGTTGCGATAATTACCACTGGAGGCCATCCCTCTATCTTCGAGATATACCGCATCAAATATTCCCCCAATTCGGGCTTCGTCTGGTACTTCTATGGCAATGGTCCAAATCTCACCTGCTAGATTTTGACCGCTTGCTCTTACTTCTCCACCGATCTCGACCATGAAGTTCTCAATTCCTATAGAAGTCAACCAGTCCGCAACCACATCAATTGCTTGACCCTTCGCTATAGCAGAAAAATTGAGTTTGATCTCCGGTATCCTTTTAGAAACTCGGGTAGTGTCATAAACCAGTTTCTTAAAACCTACAAAGCTCAAAAGTGAATCTACTCTTGAAGAGTCTAAGTCGAGTGTTTTTCCATCGCCAAAGCCCCATGCATCAATCAATGGGCCCAGAGTCGGGTCGAAGGCACCACCAGAAGCATTATAAACCTCTGAGCTGGCATTGAGTACATCATAAAAGTATGGGAGTTTAAAATCGATAGCCCCTTCCCTATTAAACACCGAAATCTCAGAATCAGGAATATAAGTTGAGAGCGATTGATTGAAATCTCTCAAGAGTGAATCTATTTCGGCCTTATAATTACTGAAATCAGTATCGAGATACTTGATGTTATACTGAATTGTGCCCATGGTCACTCCCTGCACATAGATTTCTTTAGGTTGTTGCTCTCTATACTTCCAAACCACAAAAATGGCAATCACCAAAACGATGAGATAGACGCGAGACCTGACATTCTTATTCATACCGAAATCTTTAACCCAAAGATAGTCCAAAACCATCGGCAAAGAATTGCTAAAGGATTAAACTTGATCGATGAAAGCATCATCTATCTGAATCTTTTATCTTGTGAAAAATTTCGAGCATGCGTGAGGATTATTTGAATGGCAGTGATGATGAATTGAGTTCAGCAGAACGAGATATCGAGCGTGCACTTCGGCCACTCAGTTTTGAAGATTTTACTGGCCAGCATAAGATTGTTGAGAACATCAAAGTCTTTGTAATGGCGGCTAAGCAACGGGCCGAGCCATTGGATCACGTTCTGCTACATGGTCCTCCTGGACTTGGTAAGACTACCCTTTCTCACATTATCTCAAATGAATTAGAATCAGAGATCAAGGTGACTTCAGGTCCGGTGCTTGATAAACCAAGCGATTTGGCCGGACTACTGACTAATCTTGAAGAAGGAGATGTTCTTTTTATAGATGAAATCCATCGACTTAACCCCATTGTAGAAGAGTACTTATACTCAGCAATGGAGGATTACAAAATTGATATCATGCTTGATTCTGGTCCAAATGCCAGAACTGTACAGATTAATTTGAATCCTTTCACACTGATTGGCGCCACTACGCGATCTGGCTTATTGACTTCCCCATTAAGAGCGCGATTCGGAATAAATGCACGGCTCGAATATTACGATTCAAAGCTGCTGACTCTAATTGTATTGCGCTCATCAGAGATCCTTAATACCCCGATCGATGAAGATGCAGCTTACGAAATTGCTCGAAGAAGTAGAGGCACCCCGCGAATAGCTAACAACCTGCTGAGAAGAACTCGAGATTTTGCTCAGATTAAGGGTACAGGAACCATTACCATTGACATTAGCCAAATGGCACTCAATGCTCTGGATGTGGACTCCCATGGCCTGGATGAGATGGACAATCGCATTCTTACCACCATCATCGAGAAATTTAAAGGTGGACCAGTGGGAATATCCACTATCGCCACGGCCGTTTCGGAAGAAGCGGAAACGATCGAGGAAGTTTATGAGCCCTTCTTAATTCAGGAAGGTTTCTTAAAGCGAACTTCTCGTGGTAGAGAGGCAACAGATTTAGCTTATGAACACCTAAAGCTTAAAAAGCCAGGTCAGTCAGGGACTTTATTTGGGTAAAGAAATAAGTTCCCCTTTGGGGAAATGTCCGCAGGACAAAGGGGCTATGAACCACCAAATCTCACATAATACAACCACAGTCAGGAACATTGCAAAAGCACTGGGATTTAACTTTTGTGGGATTTCCAAAGCCGAGTTACTAGCAGATGATGCTCCAAGATTAGAGAAATGGCTGAAAAACAAAGCTCATGGAAAAATGAGCTATATGGAAAACCACTTCGATAAGAGGCTCGACCCAACAAAGTTAGTTCCTGGAGCAAAGTCGGTCGTCTCCCTCCTTTATAATTACTATCCAGAAAAGGATCTTGCTTCAGAAGTTCCTGACAATGATAAAATTGCCAAGTATGCTTATGGCAAAGACTACCACTTTGTAGTTAAGGACAAGTTGAAGGAATTTATGCACCGGCTGGAAGAACAGGTCGGTCAGGTGGAAGGTCGTGTGTTTGTTGACTCTGCACCAGTGATGGAACGACAATGGGCAGCAAAATCGGGATTAGGATGGATAGGAAAGAATACCTTATTAATTAATAAAGACCAAGGCAGTTTCTTCTTCTTAGCAGAGTTAATTATTGATCTGGATTTGGAAGCAGATGGGCCAATCAAAGACTATTGCGGCACATGTACCAAGTGCATTGACGCATGCCCAACGGATGCGATCACTCCCTATAACTTAGATGCCTCTAAGTGTATCTCATATTTGACCATTGAACTGAAAGATGAGATCCCTTCTGAGTTCCAAAACCAGATGGAAGGATGGGCTTTCGGCTGTGATATTTGTCAGGACGTCTGTCCTTGGAACCGCTTCTCCAAACCACACAATGAGCCCGAATTTCATCCGAAAGATGAACTGGTAGAATTATTTAACAATAATTGGCAAGATTTAACAGAGGAGGTTTTCAGGTCTACTTTTAAAGGATCGGCTGTAAAAAGGACCAAATTTGGAGGCTTAAAACGTAATCTAGATTTCCTTAAAAAAATTTAAGCCCATCATTTCTGATGGGCTGGTTAATGATTTTTTTACTGTGTTAACACAAATTGACGATCTATGATTGGGCCATAGACCTTTCCAAACTGCGCATAACACCACTTTTTCAGCTCATTCAATTCATCTTCCACGAGTGACTTGATGGCTTTTCTTAACTCTCTCTCAAATAATTTCTTATCAAAGCTAACCTTCGAGAGGATAATTTTGAAATACTCCAACATGTTAAGAACGTTTAGGGTTATGAATCTAAATTCCGGTATCGGTCGTACCATTCATACGAACGAATGGTTCCAATGGTTATTCCTTTTAAAAATGAAATTATATTTGAATTAGATTTCCACCGGGACATTCAAAATACGAAAACTTTATGAAAAAGTCTAACGCCCTTTTATTCCTCTTAGCCTTTATGCTACTCCCTTTGGCTTCATTAAAAGCACAGGACATTTCAATCCAATTGGGTAAGGATGAAGTAGGGCTCAATGAACTTTTTACGATTACGGTTACATTGCAAAATGGCTCTATCAAAAGCTATTCTGATTTCCCTGAAATCGAAGGGTTTGCCAAAAGAGGCACCTCTTCTTCAAGTAAGACCAACATCGTCAACGGACAAATCACCTCATCACAGAGTATCATTCAAAGATATTTACCCCTCGAAGAAGGTTCTTACACCTTGGATGCCTTCACAATGGAGCTCAATGGAACATCTGTTAGGTCTAATGGTAAAACAATTAAGATCACTCCCCCTGTTGAACGTAGAAGAAATACCAGACGTAACAGGTTTGACCCTTTTGACGACCTCTTCGGTCGAAATGAGACAAGAAAAGCTCCTGAATTTGTAGATGTAAAGGAAGATGCCTTTCTAGCTTTGACTACCGATAAGGACGAAGTCTATGTTGGCGAAGGATTTACAACCACTTTTGCCTTTTATGTTGCAGATGCCAACAGAGCCCCTCTACAATTCCACGAGGCCGGAAAACAGCTTTCTACCATTTTGAAAGACCTTAAGCCGGAAAACTGCTGGGAAGAAAACTTTAACATAGAGAACATCTATGGAGAGCGAGTTACAATTGGCGGAAAGAACTATACACGATATAAAATCTACCAAGCGGCATTCTATCCATTGAATCTGGAGCCAGTGGTTTTCCCATCGGTTCCATTTGAGATGATTAAATACAGGGTGGCCAAATCGCCTTCTTTCTTTGGTCGCGATAGAGAAGAAGATTTCAAAACTTTCAATACCAGAGAAAAAACGGTTAAAGTAAAAGCATTGCCTCCTCATCCATTAAAAGACGCTGTGGCCGTGGGTGATTTCGAGTTGGATGAAAAAATTGACAAGACTACTGTAGAGACTGGTGAAAGCTTTGAATACACCTTTAACATTTATGGCGAGGGTAATATTGCCGGTATTCCTGACTTGAAAATTCCAGCTACTAAGACTATCGACATCTATCCACCGAACGTTAGTCAAGACATTAACAGAGGTTCGGGTAGAGTTACTGGATCTAAACAGTATAGTTACTTCGGGATTCCAAATGAGCCCGGTGATTATGACTTAAAAGATTACTTTGGATGGGTCTTTTTCAACCCAGAAAAAGAGACATACGATACGCTAAAATCCACTGTCAAACTCAAAGTGACGGGTGAGAGTAAAAAGAACGTTTCTATATCATCTTCAGACCTGGGCTCATTCTATGACAACATAGAGGTTGCCTCTAACAAATTAGAAAGTCTGAAAGAGGATAAAACTGCCCAGATTATTGCCAATCTGCTAATTATAGCTATGTTAGCAGGCGCAGGATATATGTTCTTCAAAAAGTAAATGGGTAGCACTTTCGGTAAGATTTTCAGAATTCACACCTATGGTGAATCACACGGACCAGCGTTGGGAGTAGTCATTGATGGATGCCCTGCTGGTTTGGAAATTGATGAGTCTTTCATTCAAATGGAATTGGACAGGAGAAAACCTGGTCAATCGAAAATCACAACTCAGCGTAGAGAAGCCGATGAATTCGAGATTCTTTCTGGTGTTTTTGAAGGAAAGTCTACAGGTACTCCGATCAGCATTCTGATTAGAAATGAAGACCAAAAGAGCAAAGATTACTCTCATATAGCCGATAAATTCAGACCATCGCATGCCGATTATACCTTCCAAGCCAAGTATGGCATTAGAGATTATCGGGGTGGAGGAAGAAGTTCTGCGCGTGAAACTGTAGCTCGTGTTGCTGCAGGTGCTATCGCAAAGCTTTTACTCAAACACTATGGAATCACTTGCGACTCCTACGTATCACAAGTTGGATCGCTCAAACTAGAAAAGAGTTACAAAGAACTTGATCTCAGTAAAACCGAAGATAACATTATCAGGTGTCCAGATGCACCCACCGCTGAGGCGATGATTGAGTTGATAGATCAAACACGAAAAAACAGAGATACTATTGGGGGTGTAATCACCGGGGTCATCCAAGGCACACCCACAGGCTTGGGCGAACCTGTTTTTGACAAGTTACACGCAGAACTAGGCAAAGCCATGCTCAGTATCAATGCCGTTAAAGGCTTTGAATTTGGAAGTGGCTTTGAAGGAATAAAACTTAATGGTTCAGAGCACAATGACGCCTTCTATACTGAAGGTGATGTGGTAAAAACCAAAACCAATTACTCCGGTGGTATCCAAGGAGGCATCTCTAATGGACAGGATATTTACTTTAATGTCGCCTTCAAGCCAGTTGCCACCATTATGCAAGACCAAGAGAGTATCAATGAGGCCGGTGACAGCGTTACTGTATCAGGCAAAGGCCGACACGATCCTTGCGTAGTACCTCGAGCGGTGCCTATCGTTGAAGCAATGTCAGCTTTGGTAATTGCCGATTATTTGCTAATTAGCAAGGCTAATCGATTGTAACTAAATCCATTATTCTGTTATGAAAAAACTTCCTCTGCATGTCAAAATCATGATTGGACTAGTAGCCGGTATCATTTGGGCATTCGCTTCAAGTGCTATGGGCTGGAACCAGTTTACAATTGATTGGGTAGACCCATTCGGTCAGATATTCATCCGCATGTTGAAATACATAGCCGTACCGCTTGTATTATTTTCAATCATTAGCGGTATCTCAGGACTCAAAGACATGTCCAAGCTTGGCCGTATGGGAGGAAAAACACTCGGTTTCTACCTGGTTACCACTGTCGCAGCCGTTGGTATTGGTCTTCTTTTGGTCAATGTTGTCAAACCGGGAGCACTGGTAGATGAGGAGTCTAGAATTAAAAATCGATTGAGTTATGAAGCTTGGGCCAATTCAAATGGGATTGAAATTTTGGATGGTAAGAACTTCACGAACGACCCAGCCTATGCTAGCTACGATCGTGCAGAAGAGATGACAGAGGCTCAAAAGAAAATGGTGGCCGATAAGCAAGCCGCAGCTTCTGAAAACAAAGATGCTGGACCACTCAAGTTTCTTGTGGATATGGTTCCACAAAACATCATGCTGTCATTAAGTAATGACAAACTCATGCTTCAAGTAATATTCTTTGGCATATTCTTCGGTATATGTATGGCTGCCTTACCTGATGATAAAGTGGCTGGGCTTTCGGCTTTTGTAAACGGAGCCAATGAGGTATTCTTGAAGATGGTAGACTTTGTTATGAAAGCTGCTCCATTCTTTGTTTTCTGTCTCCTCGCAGGTGTTGTCGCAAAAATGGCAGATACTCCAGGCGAAGTTTTCGAAATCTTTAAAGGGCTTGCCTCCTATTCCGTTACGCTTGTTGTCGGTCTACTATTTCTAATTTTTGTATTCTATCCTACAATTGTTAGGGGCTTTGTTAAATCATTGACTTATCGAAAATTCTTTAAGAAAATCGCTCCAGCCCAATTCCTGGCATTCTCAACAAGCTCGAGTGCTGCTACCCTTCCTGTTACTATGGAAGTGGTTGAAGACAACTTAGGAGTATCAAAAAATGTATCCAGTTTCGTTCTGCCTATTGGTGCAACGGTAAACATGGATGGCACTAGCTTGTATCAAGCAGTAGCAGTAGTCTTCATGGCACAACTACACATGGTGGACCTATCAATAACACAGCAACTCACAATCGTTTTAACAGCGACTCTGGCATCAATTGGCAGCGCAGCGGTGCCTAGTGCTGGATTGGTTATGATGGTAGTTGTACTACAGTCTGTAGGACTAAACCCTGCATGGATTGCCATTATATTCCCAGTTGACAGACCTTTGGATATGTTGCGAACAGTGGTGAACGTTACAGGAGATACCACAGTTTCTACTATTGTGGCAAAATCCGAGGGAGAATTAAGAGAAGACTAAGAACTTATAGGCTAACTTTGCAGTTATAGATTCTAATTCAATAGAGAAATGAAAGCTGTAAATATATACATGGAGGCCAACCCTAATCCAAACTCTATGAAGTTCGTAGTGAACTTTATGTTGTTGCAGGATGGTGTTAGCTTCGATTATCCAGATGCAGAAGCTGCTGCAGATTCACCTTTAGCCCAAGAATTATTCAAGTTGCCGAACGTTGAACGTGTATTTTACATGAGCAATTTCGTTACGGTTACGAAATCAGAAGGAGTTGACTGGATTGAAATCCAAGATTCAATTCGTGATGTAATCAAGCCTTACCTTGAGGCTGAGAAGCCTTTAATTCTTGAAGAATTGGACAAGGATCCTTTGTTCGATGAGAATGATTCGGAAGTGGTTAAAAAAATCAAAGGTATTCTTGACGAGTACATTCGTCCAGCTGTTGAGCAAGATGGTGGAGCTATTGGCTTCTCGTCATTCGAAGAAGGCGTGGTAAAAGTAAACTTACAAGGTTCATGCAGTGGATGCCCGGCATCAGCTGTGACATTAAAATCAGGTATTGAAAACCTATTGAAAAGAATGCTACCAAATGACGTGACCGAGGTGGTTGCTGAGGGTGTATAGCTCCGGATTGTGGTCATTTGTAGTACTGATAACTGACCCGCATAAATTCGCTTTTGTGTTCTCCATCTTGTCTCTGCCAAAGTTCCTCGATCCTACGCCCCCGATTGTCCAGGACCAGGTCGTAATTCACAAATTCTGACCACGCGTTACTTTCCCAGTTAAAGCGTGTGGTCTGAATGTGATTGCTTTGATCATCATAGATAAGAACCATTTTTCTGGCTGGGTTCCAAGCATTGTTTTGCCATATAGGGAACTCCTTTACTACCGCAAGATCTCGTTCATTGTACTGATATACCACCTTGCTCTTGTTGGCCCTTTTCTCATACTTAACTGTCCGACTGACCTCTTCCTTGAGCCGACCTTTTTCGTCATACACATAGGTTACATCCAGTAGTGAAAGTGCCCCGTTTAGTAATGTGGAGTCCATCCGAGAAATTACCTTTCCTGACACATAACGATATCGGAATCGCATAGCAAACTGCCATTCCTCATCCACCCATACCTCTCTGGTCATTGTGGAAATATCGCCTGTTTTGTTATAGGCCCAAAGCATCCTGACCTGGGGCACAAGGCCATTCGCAGACACCCTGGAAGTTTTTTCTTCAACTAGTCGTTCTTGTTCATCATAGCGGTATTCCACCTTGCGAAATCGCTGCCATTCCTCCCCATTCTTGCTTTCCCAGGATTGCACCATGGGTTTATGCTTCCTGCTTCCCGACTGGGCAAGAACATCTACCTGGAGAAGGCAAACAAACATCAAACTCAAAATGAAGCGACTAATCAGACTGGAACCATTCATGATATGAAGTTTAAGGTGTAGCAAGGTCTATACTAACAGGACAGGATAATATCTTATAAAGTTGTAATTATCAAACAATTAGTTCTCGGAACCTCCCCTTTCCGTTATAGAAAAATTCAATCGATTGCACAAATTAATGCCTACTACCCAGCGAAGAGTTCTGAGTTAAAAACCTATTTTTGATTGTTTTACAATCTAAAAATGAGCGCTTCGATCAAAAGAATAGGCGTGCTGACCTCGGGAGGTGATGCGCCAGGAATGAATGCTGCGGTACGAGCTGTGGTAAGGGCTTGTATCTACTACGACATTGAAATCTTCGGCATTTACAAGGGGTATGACGGACTGATTAATGGAAACATTGAACAACTTTATGTAAGGTCTGTATCCAACATTCTCAGCAGAGGAGGTACTTTTTTACTTTCCGCAAGGAGTCAAGAGTTTCGCACTAAAGAAGGCCGTGAAAAAGCCTATGAGAATTTCAATAAATTTGACCTCGATGCCCTTGTTGTTATCGGTGGAGACGGTTCATTTACCGGAGCTGACATTTTCAGCCAAGAATTCAACGTACCAGTGATCGGTATTCCAGGAACCATTGACAACGATCTGGCCGGTACCGATTTCACAATAGGCTTCGATACGGCATGCAATACGGCAAGAGAAGCAATTGACAAAATTAGAGATACAGCCTCATCTCACGAAAGACTATTCTTTGTAGAAGTTATGGGACGCGATGCAGGGTTTATTGCGGTAAACTCAGCTATTGGTGGTGGTGCGGTAGCCATGGTCATACCTGAGCATAATTGGACTGTTGAAGCCCTTATCAAACGTCTCCGAAAAGGAGCTGACAACAAAAAGGCTTCCAACGTGGTGGTAATTGCCGAAGGTTGTCAACTTGGTAATGCTTACGAGGTAGCTGACCAAGTAAAAGCTGAGCTCGATTACTTTGACATTCGAGTAACTGTTTTGGGTCACTTACAGCGTGGTGGTTCGCCAACCACAATGGATAGAGTGCTGGCCAGTAGACTCGGAGTTGCCGCAGTTGAAGGTCTTAAAAACGGAGAATCTAAGGTGATGGTAGGTATGATCAACAATGAAGTTGTCTACACGCCAATTGGACAAGCGATCAAGACCGAGAAAAGAATCGGAGATGAAGAATTTAGAATCGCTAAGATTCTATCGATATAAAAAAAGGAGGCAATTGCCTCCTTTTTAATTTCTCTTTAGTCAAGCACTAGTTTCTGTTGATAGCGTTAAGCTCTTCAAAAGCTTGCTCCAAACGCTTCACAATACTTTCCTCTCCTTTTCTTAACCAAACCCTAGGGTCGTAATTCTTCTTGTTAGGAGAATCCTCTCCATCAGGATTACCAATCTGCGCCTGAAGGTAGTCCTTCTTCTCTTTGTAGTAGCTATGAACGCCATCCCAGCAAGCCCACTGAATATCCGTATCAATATTCATTTTGATAGAGCCATATGAAGTAGCCTCCTCGATCTTAGAAGCCTCAGAACCAGAGCCACCATGGAATACAAAGAATACTGGCTTCTCTTCCGTTCCGAATTTCTCTTGGATATAAGTCTGAGAGTTTTTCAAAATCTCAGGTCTCAATTCAACATTACCTGGCTTATAAACACCGTGAACATTACCGAAAGATGCAGCTACAGTAAAGATATCACCGACTTGTCTTAAAGCATCCCAAGCAGCTGCTACCTCTTCAGGCTGAGTATATAGTCTCGATGAATCAACATCGGTGTTATCAACACCATCTTCTTCACCACCTGTGATACCCAATTCAATTTCGATACCCATTTCAATAGCGTTCATACGTTTGAAGTATTCGCAGCTAATCTCAATGTTCTCTTCCAAAGTTTCTTCAGAAAGGTCAAGCATGTGAGTACTGAAAAGTGGTTGTCCATGCTTTTTGTAATAAGCCTCACCTGCATCTAGCAAGCCGTCAATCCAAGGCAATAGTTTCTTTGCAGCATGGTCTGTGTGTAGTACAACAGGCACACCATAGTGCTCCGCCATTTGATGTACGTGCATTGCACCAGAGATAGCACCCTGAATTGATGCATTATAGTCAGCGTTATCAAGCGACTTACCTGCATAGAAAGCAGCGCCACTCACTGAAAACTGAACCATTACTGGAGAGTTTACTTTACTAGCAACTTCTAATACCGAATTGATACTGTTAGTGCCAATCACGTTGATGGCAGGTAAAGCAAACTGATTCTCTTTGGCGTAGTTCAGGCAATCTTTAAGTTCCTGACCATAAAGCACACCGCTTCTGAATTTTCCCATGTTAATCTTTTGTAGATGAGTTGATAAATCGTGGTGCAAAGAAAACAAAAAATAGTTTCTGAGCGAACTCAAAACTACTTCAAATCTAAACCCCTAAAACACTTATAGCGCAAACAAGTTGCGCTATAAGCAAAGTAAACTATAATAGAAATGGAGGAAATTACTGACAATAATTCAGAACAATCGTTCCCACAAATGGTTCTTAAACCGTTCCTAGCTTATTGCTAAGACCAAAGTAGGGATTATAAAATCAATTATCAATCTAACTCACTCAAGGCCAATACAATACCAGCCTTTTGCAAACGATTGAAACCCCCTATACTGCTCGTTTTCGCAAATTAATTTTTTTCAAAAAAATTTTGCGAACAACTGATTAGTCAAAAGATATGAACATATTTAACCTCCAATACGATAGATTATTTTAGAGTAGCACCAGATGAAGAGCGGGCAGGTAACAATCAAGGATATTGCGAAAGAATTGAACATCTCATGTTCAACAGTCTCACGTGCTCTAAAAGACTTCCCTGGCATTAGCCCAACTACAAGAAAGGCTGTGGTCGAACTCGCCAATAAATACAATTATAGACCAAATGCTATTGCATTAAGCCTTAGAAATCAAAAGACCAACGTCATTGGTGTTGTTATTCCAGAAACGGTTCATTTCTTCTTTTCAACTGTAATTAGTGGTATCGAAGATGAGGCCATGAAGGAAGGCTATAATGTAATGATATGCCAGTCCAATGAACAATATGAGCGGGAGGCAGACAGCATTGATGCACTGATGGGCGCTCGCGTAGATGGACTACTGGTCTCAATTTCTCGAGAAACCTCCGACTTGCAGCATCTGGAAAAAGTGGTGAAAGAAGGAACGCCAATGGTCTTTTTCGATCGACTGGTTGAAGGCATGAATGCTTCAAGCGTTATTGTGGATGACTACCAAGGTGCGTATGATGCCGTAGAACACCTTATCAAAAAAGGATGCAAGCACATTGTACATTTGGCTGGACCTGACAATCTCATCATTTGTCGAAAAAGAAAAGAGGGCTATATCTCAGCCTTGGAAGATCATGAAATACCTCTCGATGAGAGTTACATAGTGGAATGCAGATTTGGAGAAGAGGCTGAGGCCGAAAAAGCAATGACTCATCTTCTAGAAAGTGGTATGGCCATTGATGGTGTTTTTGCCAATAATGACATGGCAGGCCTTGGAGCTATCAGCGCCATTAAAAAAGTAGGCATTCCAATCCCAGAAGAGATTGCAGTCGTTGGATTCAGCAATTGGCAGTTTTCCTCGTTGGTCAACCCTAGTCTTTCAAGCATCTCTCAACCTGGCTATGAAATGGGAAGAGAGGCGGCTCGTCTAATTTTGGTCGAAATTAACTCCAAAGAACCAAGTAAAAGAGAAGTCACCATTCTAGACACCGAGCTTATTGTCCGCGATTCTTCAAATCGCTAAAAATCATTCATCCTTTGCAAACGTTTGATTTCGCCTCATTGGGCTAAAGTTGTCCTATCCAGCAATTAAGACAAGTTTTGGGCTACCTAGACTCCCGTTTTTTAGCTAATATAGAAGGCTTTTTAACCAGCAGTCAACGCAAACAATTGACTATTTCATGAATTTCAGAAACGAATCAGTCGGCCCTATTTCATCCTTTAGTGAGCATAATAATACCATAGAAGGACGCGCTGACAATCGCAATTTTAGATTGACTCCTTACAATCATAGCATTATGAGGGTACAGGTTTCCAAATATGACACCTTCGATCAATATCCCTTTTCAGTGGTGATGAAGCCTGAAGACATTGTTGCTGATGTATCGGAGAATCAACAGGACATTGTTTTAACCACAGACAGCCTTGAGATGAGAGTCTCGAAGTCGCCATTCAGGCTTAGTTTCTATAATTGCAATGGTGACTTACTAAACGAAGACGATCCGACCTTTGGAATCAGTTGGCTCGGTGAAGAGGTTACCAACTACAAGTCGCTCGCTCAGGATGAAATATTCCTCGGTATGGGCGAAAAAAGTGGTGGTTTAAACCGTAGAGGTTCTTCTTACGATAATTGGAATTCAGATGCCTTCGGCTTCAACAACGATACTGACCCACTTTACGTAAGCACACCGTTTTTCATTGGGGTAAGAGAGGGAAAACCATACGGCATTTTTCTTGATAACACCTACAAGAGTCATTTCAACTTCGGCACATCCAACAATGACCGCTTTAGTTATTTCAGTGCCTCAGCAGGTGATTTGAACTACTACTTTATCCAAGGCGATACTGTAAATGATGTTATTCAACAGTATGCCAAACTAACGGGAACGATTCAAATGCCGCCAAAGTGGAGTTTGGGTTTTCAGCAATGCCGTTACAGTTATTATCCGGATCATGAGGTGTACAACATTGCAGATACCTTCCGCGAAAAGAAGATTCCTGCCGATGTCATTTATCTAGACATCCATTATATGAAGGATTACATGGCCTTTACTTTTGACAAGGAAAGGTTCCCTAATCCTAAAGCGCTCATAGACAAACTCACATCACAAGGCTTTAAAGTTGTTGTGATTCTTGATCCGGGGATTGCCACTAAGAAAGGTTATGGCACCTATGATAGGGGAATCGAAAAAGACGTCTTTGTCAAGTATCCCGATGGTTCGGCCTATGAGGCAAGTGTTTGGCCTGGAAATAGCCATTTCACAGACTTTACTGATAAGAAAGGAAGAGACTGGTGGGCCGATGAATTAAAATTCTATACCGATCTAGGTCTGGAAGGCTTTTGGAACGACATGAACGAGCCGGCCTGTTGGGGGCAAGACATTCCAGACATGGTTGAATTCGACTATGAAGGTCAACAGGTAACCCACAAGAAAGCTCGAAACGTTTATGGCTTCCAAATGGTGAGGGCCACTTATGAAGGTGCAAGAAAACAGATTGGCAACAAGCGTCCATTCACATTAACACGTTCGGGATTTTCTGGTGTGCAACGATATTCAGCTGTGTGGACGGGAGACAATGTAGCGGGTGATGATCATATGCTTTTAGGCGTCCGCCTAGTCAATAGTCTGGGTATGGCGGGTGTGCCAGTCGCAGGATATGACATTGGCGGGTTTGTGGAAGAAAGCAGCCCACAGTTGTTTGCAAGGTGGTTGGCAGTCGCCACTTTCGCACCATTCTTTAGGGTACACAGTATGGTCAATGTAAGAGATTCTGAACCATGGGCCTATGGCGAAGAAGTTGAAGAGATATCTAGAAATTACATCAACCTACGCTATAAAATGATGCCTTACTTGTATTCTCTGTTTTACAGAGCGTATCAAAACGGCACACCAATTAACAAATCACTGGCGGTTGACTATACCAATGATCCTGAAATTTATCATGGCAATGCGCAAGATGAATTCACATTGGGAGATTGGTTATTGGTATGCCCAACAACCAGCCAGCAACAGTATTCTAAAATTTATATTCCAGAAGGCAACTGGTATAGATTCTTCACCGATGAAAGAGTCAAAGGCAGTCAGCACCTTGTGATAGAAACCAGTATGGAAGACCTACCTGTATATGCCAAAGAAGGAGCCATCATTCCATTGCAAAGTGTGGTTCAAAACACCCATGAGACACACGATGGAGAGATGAAACTTCATATCTATCATGGTCAGGTTAAGACTTCCCAACAGTACTTTGAAGATGATGGCGAAACCTTCGACTTTGAACATGAAGACTTCTATAGAAGAGAGATTGTTTTTGACGGCAATGCAAGACAGATTACGCTTTCCGAGAAAGAAGGAAGCTTTAAGAGCGCTTTTAAAAACTTAAAAATCTACCTCCACGGTTTTGAGGCAACTGACTTTAAAATCAACGGACAAGACACCAACATATCTACAGAAGACATCAGGCTTATCGAACCGGTGACAGAGTTTGATCCACTTCCGCAAAGAGACAAGAAGAACTACCTTATCTCAGATATTAAATTTATAGAAACAGAATTGATTGATTCAGAAATTGAAATCGAATGGAGCTAAAATTGATCAAGATGAAAAAGTATTGGACTATTGCTTTGGCAGCTTTGATACTGACAGCATGTGGAGAAGGCACCGAAACAAAGGAAGAATCCGTAGCAGTAACTTCTAATGTCAAACATCCTGACTGGAGTAAAGATGCGGTCATTTACGAGGTCAATATAAGGCAGCACACACAGGAGGGAACCTTCAAAGCCTTCACCAAAGACATCCCAAGATTGCAGAAGATGGGAATCGATATTCTTTGGCTTATGCCCATTCACCCAATAGGTGAAAAGAATAGAAAGGGAACAAAGGGAAGCTATTATGCAGTGAAGGATTATAAAGGCATTAACCCTGAATTTGGTACGGAAGAAGACTTTAGAAACCTTGTAAAAACTGCTCATGACAATGGTATGAAAGTGCTGATCGACTGGGTAGCCAATCATACGGCATGGGACCATATTTGGACCGAGTCTAATCCAGAATTCTATAATAAGGATGAGGCTGGCAACTTTATGCCGCCAGTGGCCGATTGGGAAGATGTAATCGATCTCAATTACGACAACCAAGAACTAAGATCGGCAATGACCGATGCCCTCAAATACTGGGTGGCTGAATTCGATATCGATGGGTATCGATGTGATGTCGCGGGCATGGTACCGACCGATTTTTGGGACAATGTCCGAGAAGAACTTGATGCCATTAAACCTGTTTTCATGTTGGCCGAGGGAGAAGAGACCGAACTTCACATGGATGCCTTTGACATGTCTTACTCTTGGGAACTGATGCATTTAATGAGAAAAGTGGCCTCTGGGGAAGAAAACCCACAGGCCATTAAAGACATGTACAACAGAGATTTCCTGAGATACCCGAAGGGGTATTATAAGATGAATATCATCACCAATCATGATGAGAACAGTTGGAACGGAACGGCCGATGAATTCTTCGGACCAAGTCAGGAAGCTTGGTTTGTATTTGCAGCTACCACTTACGGTATGCCGCTGGTCTATTCCGGCCAGGAAGCCAACAATAAGAAGCAAATAGAATTCTTCGAAAAAGATCCTATCGACTGGTCTGGAGGTTACACTTTTAGCCTCCTCTACCAAACCCTCTTCTCAATTAAAGAAGCAAACCCTGCCTTATGGAATGGAGATTTTGGGGGAAGTCTGGAATGGATAGAGACAAGCGCGGACGATAAGGTACTTGCCTTCAAACGCGTTAAAGACGATCGTATGGTCATTGTTTTGATTAATCTGACAAACGAAAAATTAGAATTTGAAATAGATCAGGATTATCTGGCTATGCAGAGAGTCTTTGGAGGTGGCGTATTCACTGTGAGTAAAAATCAAGTGATTGCCCCCTATCGCTATAAAGTCTTTATGAAGTAATTGCTATGACAAAAAAGCCTCGCCTCAGTTTTGCCCAAATCTGGAACATGAGTTTCGGATTTCTGGGTATTCAAATGGGATTTGCCCTTCAAAATGCAAACACATCCCGAATCTTTGAAACCCTTGGTGCAGACACTAAAAATCTCGCCATTTATTGGTTAGCCGCCCCTGTCACGGGACTCATAATGCAGCCAATTATCGGCTATTATTCTGACAGAACCTGGAGCATGCGCTGGGGTCGAAGGAGGCCTTATTTTGCCATAGGTGCGGTTTTAGCAACTATAGCACTATTGCTCATGCCTAACTCTCCTACCCTTTGGATGGCTGTTGGCGTGCTTTGGATAATGGATGCTTCCATCAATATCACAATGGAACCCTTTAGGGCCTTTGTTGGTGACTTGTTGCCTGACGAACAACGAACCTCAGGTTTTGCCATGCAGAGTTTCTTCATCGGTATCGGTGCACTTGTAGCTTCTTTTATGCCTTGGATATTTACCAATTGGCTCAATATTCCAAACACTGCTCCCGATGGTGAGATCCCGCCATCGGTTAAGTACGCTTTTTATGTCGGTGCTATTATGTACCTAATCACCGTGCTCTGGACAGTTTTCACAACCAAAGAATATCCGCCTGAGCCCGATGAAAATCATGATGCCCCAGCTATGGAAGCTTCAGAAGAACCATTCTTCAGTAGCAAGTTTATGAGAGTAGGTTTGATTCTTACTGTGATCGGAATTGCATTCTCAGCTTTCGTTTACAATGCGGAAATTGACCCTCAGCTTCACGTGTTAGGAGGCGGCTTCGCCTTTTTCGGCATTATTCATCTAATCGGTGGACGACTGGTCAAGGCTCGGAAAACTGCAATGGCGCTTGTTCATATTGTTAAGGACTTTAATACCATGCCCAAGACCATGATTCAGCTGGCTGTTGTGCAGTTCTTCTCATGGTTTGCTCTTTTTTCTATGTGGATTTACTGTACACCAGCAGTCACCTCTCATATTTATGGCTCTTCGGATACAACGTCCGCTGCCTATAATGAAGGGGCAGATATGGTAAGTAATCTCTTTGGAGGCTATAATGGCATTGCAGCGATAGCTGCCATCTTTATTCCATTTATTGCCCGTAAAACGAGTAGAAGGTTCACTCACCTGATTGCACTTTGTTTGGGAGGCTTGGGACTGATTTCAATGTATTTTATTTCGGATCCACAACTACTTTGGGTTAGTATGATTGGAGTGGGAATTGCGTGGGCCAGTATACTCTCGGTACCCTACGCCATCTTATCTGGTGCTCTACCATCGGACAAAATGGGATACTACATGGGCGTATTCAACTTCTTTATTGTCATCCCTCAGATTGTAGCTGCCTCACTCCTTGGCTTTATTTTGAACACCTTTTTTGGAGGAGAAACCATTATGATCCTGGTAACCGGAGGTGTTTCAATGATCATTTCAGGGTTTCTTACTTTGAGGGTAAATGATACTCATTAGGGCATACAGAACTATCCACATAAAAGCAGCTTAGTCGCTGCTTTTTTATTTTTATCTTCATGCTCCTTAAACAAGATTATGAAGAAAATATTTTTACTCCCCCTGATTTCATCTCTACTACTTTTTAATTGTACTCCTAAAGAGACCCTTGACGAGACTTTTCAAAAAATCAATTCCGAAGTGCTAGCCAACTCAAAGGCATATGCCACCTTAGGCGAAGCGACTTCTACCATTGGACATAGGCTCACTGGTTCAGAAAATGGAGCAAAGGCCGAAGAGTATACCTATGATCTATTGAAGTCATACGGACTTGATGTTAAATATTTCCCTTTTGAAGTGGAGACGTGGATGCGAGGCGATGTAGAAGTTCAAATCGGCAATCTGAACAAAAGGAATTACGAAGTGTACTCAGCAGTGAGTCTGGCGCATTCACCTGTTTCGGCCGATGTTGACTTGGAAATAGTAGACATGGGTAATGGTTTAGAAGCTGACTACGCTGCAAAACCCGGAGCTGTCGAGGGTAAAATTGCTTTGGTCTACATTGGAATACTGCCGGGCTCTCCTGAGGGCACCTCCAACCTGCACCGTTCGGAAAAGACGGCCTTGGCGACAGACAATGGGGCAAAGGGCATTATTATTATTAATCAAGTAGATGGCGGTGTCTTATTAACGGGAACCGCCTCTGTAACTGGAGGGCTTATAGATATTCCTGCCGTTTGTATCGGCAAGGAAGATGGCCTAGCCTTGAAAGAAATACTCAAAAAGTCGAAGAAAAGAGCCAAGATCACAATGACTAATACTTCTGATCAGATTAAAGCGAGAAATGTGATCGCGACTATTAAAGGCTCTGAATTATCTGATGAAAAAATCATTGTCGGAGGACATTTAGATTCTTGGGATTTGGCCACAGGAGCTATCGACAATGGAATCGGTTCGTTTGCCGTACTGGACATGGCAAGAACTTTCAAAGCCTTAAACCTAAAACCCAAAAGAACCATTGAATTCATCATGTTTATGGGTGAAGAGCAAGGTTTACTCGGCTCCAGAGCCTATGTAGATGCAGCACTGAAGGATGGTTCCATCGATAATATCAAGTATGTGATGAATCAGGACATGTCTGGTAATCCTAGAGGATTCAACGCTGGCGGACAAAAGGGAGCAGATGGATTCTTTGACAAGGTTGGTGAACACATCAAAGCAATTGATTCAGTTGCCTTCACCAATCAAAACAGTAACTCTGCAGGGCTGCATAGTGATCATCAATCATTTATGATTCAAGGGGTACCATACACATCACCAAACTCGAATTTAGATCGTTCTATTTATGGATGCTATCACTCTGATTGTGATGACTTCGATCTTGTGAATGAAGAGCACATCAGAAATAATGTGAGGTTCTCTTCTATGATGCTTTATGCCTTAGCTGATACAGATACGTTACCTGCGCGAAAACTAAACGATGCGGAAACAAAGGCATTCTTAGAAGGAAATGGTCTCAAGTTGAAGTTGAAAATTGGTGGTGACTGGCGTTGGGAGGATTAGTACTTGGACCTCTTAAACATCCTTATCCTTTTTGTAATTGGCCTTTTAGCTGGGGTAATTAATACATTGGCAGGAGGTGGCTCATTGCTTACCCTACCGGTCTTGATTTTTATGGGGCTTCCCCCAAACGTAGCTAATGCTACCAATCGCATTGGCATTTTCTTTAATGGAATCTTTGCTATAAAGGGCTTTCAGAGCAAGGGAAGTAAAATTGACAAGTATAGCATTTGGCTAGGAATTGCTGCTTTTTGCGGAGCCATCATTGGCTCTCTGATAGCAGTGGACATTAAAGGAGAAACCTTTAATAGAATTTTGGCATCTGTCATTATTCTGGTGGTAGCCTACATGCTATTTGGCACGAAGATCTCTTCTAACGAAGCAGAAAGAGTAGATCCAAAAGCGAAAGTTTTTGGAGTGATTGCCTTCTTCATTATCGGAATCTATGGCGGATTTTTGCAAGCTGGCGTGGGTTATTTAATCATGGCTGCACTTACCTTTATTAACCGATTTTCTCTGCTCAAAACCAACGTCACTAAAGTCATTGTTGTGCCCATTTATACACTGGCATCTTTGGGTGTATTCATTTACAATGACCTGATCGATTGGGAGCTAGGTATTGCATTGGCCGTTGGTAGTGCCCTTGGTGGCTGGTTAACGAGTCGATGGAGTACAAGAGTCAATGATCAATGGATTCGATACTTTGTAATGCTTACTGCTTTTGCCTTTGCAATCAAGCTATTTTTCTTTTGAATCAGCTCTAAAACTCTTTGGTAGATATAATCTGGTCAAAATGATTCCCATTTAAAATGGCAATCAGTATTTTCAAGAATGGACGACAAGATTGCAGGTCTTAAAGCTTCTTTTGAAAAGTATATCACTCTAACTGATGAGGAATTCGAAGTCCTGTCGGCATCTTGGAAGCCCTTCTCTTTTGACAAGCAAGAGGCCATTACCGGATTTGGCCAGACCGAACGCTACTTTTACTATGTCCACAAAGGCCTTATGCGAGGCTTTTTTCTTAAAAATGGAGTAGAATATAATATTGGGTTTTCCTACGATGGAGAATACAGCGGAGTGTATGACTCATTCATCTCTCAGCAGCCAAGTACCTGGACTTTGGAAACCATTAGCCCATCTGTGGGCTTAAAAATTGAATACAAAAAGTTGATGCAGCAATTGGACGAGCATCGTTCAATGGAAAGATGGCTCCGCCTATTTTACCAACAAGTACTGGTAGGCTTCGGCATTTTTACCAAAAGCATACTAGGAGACTCAGCAGAGGAGCGGTTTAATCGCTTGATGAAGCAAAGTCCGCATGTATTGCAAATGATACCTCAAAAACACCTCGCTTCGTACTTAGGCATGACGCCAGAAACTTTTTCTAGAATGAGAAAAAAGACCATGAAGTGATTTCTTGATACAGATCAACTTCGGTGTCAAACTACTTGCTGTACTTTGTATCATAAACAAAGAAAAATGGTCTTAGAAGCATCAAAACATATCGATTCATGTCAGAAGGATTTACAGTACATCCTTGACGAAGTAAGAGTGACGATAGAAGGGCTGGACGAAACAACACTAAATTGTCAAGAAGGAGAAGGAAAATGGAGTATGCTGCAGTGTCTAAAGCATATGTCAATTGCGGTAGGAGTTTATAATAATAATACTCACAGTGCACTGGAATCAGGGAATCACAGTACGCCTTCGGTAGATTATAAATCCCATTGGAAGGGGGACATGTTTGTAAAAATGATTGCACCAAAAGAGAATGGTAAGGTTAAAAACAACATGAAAACCATGAAAACTATGAACCCTGATCATTCGCTCAATCCACAGGAAACCATTGAAGAATTTTTCTCTCAGCATAAAGAATACTTGAGGCTTATGGAAAAGTCTCGAAGCTTTAACCTTAATCGTGTGAAGGTAAATACAGCTATTGGTCCCCTGGTAAAACTCAGGCTCGGTGACGCCTATCGGTTTATTGTAGCTCACGCACATCGACACTTAATTCAACTAAAAAGAATTAAGGCAGCGGTAAGCGGATAAATATCTATTTCCTAACTTGTCATTACTAATGGCAGATCAGGAAGAAAACAACGAGGAAGACTACTACCCAAGGCGAAAAGGGTTTGGTAGTATCGGAACCGGAATCGCTATCGGTATTGGCATCGGGGTAGCCATGGATAACATCGCCATTGGCATTGGTGTTGGCATTGCCATGGGGCTTGGTTTCGAAATGATCAACCGAGCCGCTAGAAAAGGCAAATAAGACTACTCATCCCTCAAACGATCTGAAGGATTTGCAAAAGCTGCTTTAACTGTTTGCATACCAATCGTCATAACGGCAATGAACAAGGCAATTCCGCCTGCAATCACAAAAGGTAGTATACTGAGGTTTATTCTGTAAGCATATCCGTCTAACCAATCATTCATAAAATACCAAGCCACTGGCACTGAAATGATCAAAGCCAAAGTCACCAAAAGAACGAATTCACGACTCAGTGTCGTAACAATTTGCTGTATAGATGCTCCAAGGACCTTTCTTATACTAATCTCCTTTCCTCTTTGAGCAACTGTAAAAGAGGCCAAACCAAACAGCCCTAAACAAGCCAAGAAAATAGCCAAACCGGAAAAAATGGTAAACAATTGACTACGTTGCGTTTCTGACTGATAAACGTTAGCAAATCGATCGTCTAGAAAGTTATAAGCAATTGGTGTATCGGGGGAAAACTTGGCGTACAAAGCCTCGACTTTTTCAACTGTCTCCCTAAGTCCACTCCCTTCAATCTTAATGGATAATGCCCGCATGCTGTTCGGCCTGTTAACTAAAATTATTGGAACAATCTCGCTTTGTAGTGACTCAAAGTGAAAATCCTTGACTACACCAATGACTTTACCTCTTACTCCTGCATACACCATGTTCTTTCCAACGGCATCTTGAGCATTTTCCCATCCAATGACTTGAACGGATCTTTCGTTTAATACAAAGCTGGCAGAATCAGTGGCAAAATCCTTGGAAAAGTTTCTTCCTCCAGCCATTTCCATCTGATAGTTTGGTATAAAGTCCGGGTCGACACTCAATACTTTGATAACAATTTGTGTTGCTGTCATTTCACCATCAACCTCCGCCATGGCTCCTTGAGAGTCTAGCAGTTGACCAGAAGGAACTCTACTCGAACCACCAGTTGATTTAACTCCGGAGATATTCAGCAATTCATTTTTAAAAGTCTCATAATCGCTTCCTATTTGGCTGCTAACGTTAAGAATCATCATTTGATCCTTATCGTACCCCAAGTTTTTGTTCTGGATAAAATTCAATTGCTGAAAAACTACAACAGTTGAGATAATCAGAATGACGGAAATAGAGAACTGGACTACCACCAGTAGTTTTCTCAAAACTCCACTTTTAGCTCCCGAACTCAATCGCCCTTTTAGAACTCCCAGGGGTTTGAATGCTGATAAATAAAATGCAGGGTAGCTACCTGCTAGAATTCCAACTCCTATTGCGGCAAAGAAAATAATCAGAAGAATATCCCAATTAGCCAAGAGGTTAAACTTCAATTCTAGACCCGTGAAATCTCTAAAGAATGGCAATATCAGTAGTGCGGCTACAATAGAAATAAGCACAGCTATAAAGACAAGCACTATTGATTCTACCAAAAATTGATTCATCAGACTTCCTTTTCCTGCACCAAATACTTTTCGCATGCCCACCTCTTTCGCTCTGTTGGCAGAACGAGCCGTAGCTAGATTCATATAGTTGATACATGCGATCGTAAGAATCAATGCAGCAATGGACATGAAAATATAGATGTAGGTGATGTCGCTGTTTTGTCCTTGCTCATCTGAAAGGCTAGATTTCAAATGAATATCAGTGAGTTTTTGGGTATGCAATCGGGTAAACCCAGGAGCATTCTCACCAATGTGAGCAATCAAAAACTCTTCCATCCTTCTAAGAATTTCCTCATTTCTACCCGTCTCGGTGAGCGTATAAAGCGTGGTGAAATTGTTGCTTCCCCAGGCTCTTAGCATATTCTCTTTCCCCCCATAGAAAGACTCTACCAGTGAAAAATCAGCCATCATATCAATCTGAAATGAAGAATTTCTAGGCATCTTCTTGTAAACTCCCCTTACCATAAGGTCTGCCTGAGATGAGTAGTTGATTGTTTTACCTATTGGGTCTTCAGAACCGAAATACTTCGTGGCCATTTCATCGGAGATGATAATCGAACCCGGTTGTTTCAGAGCTTCAACCAAGTCTCCTTGCAAGGTCTCGAAAGTGAGTATTTCTACAATCTCTGGGTCGGCAAACCCAAAATTGTTCTCCTGGAAAAGCTTGTCTCCATACTTGGCTGTCCCTCCAAAGACAGCAAAACGACCAATTTTGTCAATTTCCTCTTTATAAAATTCCCTTAAGAAATGGCTAAATGGAGGAGCCAAACGAGACAGATGTAGTGATGTGGAGCCATCCTGACTCATAAACTCTCTAGTAAAACGATGAATCTCATCAGAGTTTTCATGGTATTGATCATAGCTCGTCTCTTCATTGATGTAAACACCAATGAGAATACAGCAGGTGAGCCCAACCGAAAGTCCAAGAATATTGATGATGGAAAAGCCCTTATGCTTTTTTAAGTTTCGGAGTGCAACTTTGATATAACTTTTAATCATGATATGATGAGGTTTCTTCTAGAGACTTTTAAAAATCAACTTGGTTACATAATAATATTAAACAGGCTTTTGACCCGTAAAAAGGTGAGTTGGTAAAATACTCTCATCAAAGAGTAGACAAATTGATAACAGGTTGCACGAAGGGGGTCAAAATCACCACCATCCCTTTTGAATTTGACCCCTTTATTTTGCATTTTTGGGCGTGCGCATTGTGTTTTCATGTTTAATTGCTGGCCTACTCTGGCTAAGCCCAAAGGCTTATGCACAAGAAACCTTTGAATTGGTCTCCTTCAACATTCGCTATGGAACACCTGGGGATGGCGAGAATAAATGGAAAAGCCGAAGAGATAGAGTCTTCAACATTTTCAAAAAATACAAAGAGGGAATTATAGCCACCCAAGAAGCCCTGCCCTTGCAAATCGATGAAATTCTTGAAGAAGTTCCACAACTCGATGTAGTGTATCGTTCAAGGACAGAGAGGGACAAAGAAGGTGAGTCCAATGCGATTTTCTATAATAAGAAAACTTGGCGGGTTGTTACTCACGAGACATTTTGGCTTTCAACCACTCCTGAAAAGCCAGCCTCTAAAAGTTGGGGTAACACTTTACCTCGAATTAGTACACAAGTGGTTTTTCAGCACAGAGCCAGTGGAAAGACGGTCAAAATATTAAATACACATTTGGATCGGTCATCTAATAACAGTCGGGTCAGAAGTGTGGAGTTGATCTTAAGAACGTTAATGACCGAAACGGTTGCCACACCAACTGTCCTTTTAGGCGATTTCAATGCCGAATATGATGATGATATTATTGTTCGAATCAAAGAATTTTTCAACGATGCATATCAGGGTGATGAGTTAGAGGGCTGTACTTTTCATGGATGGAATGGGGGAAGCCATTGTCCACGAATCGATTACATATTCTATGACAATTCTCAAAAACTCAAGCTTCAGAAATTCAAGATAGACCAATGGAAGAGCAAGCAACTTTACCCATCTGATCACTATCCGCTGGTCGCTACTTTTGAGTTGGACTAGTCTTGGGTAGTTTTTTCCGATTGGTTATAAATACTCCCACCAGTATTGCCGCGATTCCCGCAATTTGACCAGATGCCAATATCTCTCCATCCAAAATACCCCAAGTCAATGCAACAATGGGAATCAAATAAGTCACCATGCTGGAAAAAATCGGGGTGGTGATTTGCACTAACCTATTAAATAGAATTAAAGCAATAGCTGTACTCATTACACCTAATAAGCTAATGTAGCCTAGGGCCTCCAGGGCACCTGGTGCGGTAGTAACAGTGTTAGAAAAGTCAGTCCCCAGCAATAAATAGATCAGAGCAAAGGGTCCTACTAACAGTATACTAACACTTGTGATGACGACTGCATTTAAGTCTGCGAGATAGTATTTGATGATGTTCAAATTAGCCCCATAGCACATAGTAGCGATTACTATAAAAATGGCGTAATAATTAAATCCTGAAAAGCCTGTCTCTCCAGCACCCGCAGTCAGAAGAATAGCTGTACCGATAAAAGCCAAGGCAACACCAATGTATTTACTCTTTTCAAACTTTTGCTTGAACATAGTAGCCCCCATTAGCAACACAAAAATGGGTGTCAGTCCATTCATAACACCTGTAATACCGCTATCAAGTCTAGTCTGTCCCAGCGCAAAAAGAAATGCAGGAAAAAAGCTACCGAGCATACCTATACCCAAGAGCATTTTGAGATTTCGAGAAGAAAGCTTCTTTAGTTTGGGTAAGCTCAGGGGCATCAAAAACACACAAGCCGCTAGTATTCTTAGGGCACCTACTTCGCCCGCACTATAGACTTCAAGCCCTCTTTTGATCAAAATAAATGAGGTACCCCACACCAATGCCAGTATTATGAGAATGGTCCAGGCAAGAACTTTCGTGTTTTTCATGGGCTGATACTAAAGCCCAAATGTAGAATTTTTGTAATACAATCCGAGCCTAATTTTAGGCCATCTCGAAAGCGTTTTCGAAGGTAGCGGAAATCTCCTCAAGCAAATCGAACAATTCTTCAGGATTCTCAGATTCCACCAACTTAGTTCTAAAAGGTTTGAAATTTGGAATACCTCTAAAATAGTTGGTGTAATGCCTTCTCATTTCAAAAATACCCTGACGATCTCCTTTCCACTCTAATGAGAATTTCAAGTGTTTTGTTGCAACATTGACACGTTCAGCCATATCGGGCGCAGCAAGTATCTCTCCAGTTTTCATGAAGTGCTTTATCTCATTGAATATCCAAGGATAACCAATAGCTGCCCGGCCAATCATGATACCGTCAACTTCGTATTTGTTCTTATAATCCAGAGCCTTTTGTGGTGAATCAATATCACCATTTCCGAAAATTGGAATATGAATATCAGGGTGGTTTTTTACCTCAGCGATTTTAGTCCAATCGGCCTCTCCCTTATACATCTGCTTTCGGGTTCTGCCGTGGATGGTAAGCGCTTGTATACCTACATCTTGAAGTCTTTTGGCGACATCCACTATCTGTATGGTGCTATCGTCCCAACCCAAACGGGTCTTTACAGTTACCGGCAGAGAAACTTGCTTGACAATCTCCTCTGTCATTTTCTGCATTTTGGGAATATCTAGTAGTATACCGGCACCAGCGCCTTTGCAAGCTACTTTTTTGACAGGACAGCCATAGTTAATGTCAACAATTTCTGGCTGAGCAGCTTCAGCGATGGCTGCCGCCTGGCGCATAGACTCAATCTTATCACCAAAGATCTGAATACCTATAGGTCTCTCATAGTCATAGATATCCAACTTTTGCACACTCTTCTCCGCATTACGAATCAATCCTTCAGAAGAGATAAATTCCGTGTACATCAAATCCGCACCATTTTCTTTGCACACTGCTCTGAACGGTGGATCACTCACATCTTCCATTGGTGCTAACAACAACGGAAAGTCTCCAAGCTCTATATTTCCTATTCTTACCAAACCCTATTCTAAAATTCGCGTAAATTTACGCCATTATGACGAGAATTGACAAAGGTATAGATGTCACGGGCGGAAGATCAGCTAGATCTTCTTTTCTTATTATTCTGGGCTTAGTATTCGTAGGCTTTTTTATAGGTCAGTTTGTAGGAGCTATTGCCTCATTTGTTTTTGCCATGGCGAATGGAATGGGGATAGATGAAATGACCGATGACCCAAATGTCTTATACGATTATATGGGCTTGGGTGAGGTACTTACCACTCAGATGCTCTATACTCTTGTATTCACTTTCTTAACTCCCTGGTTTTATCTAAAGCTCATCGCGAAGCAGCCACTATCCTCTATTTCCAACGAAACAAAGCTCGACCCTAAATTAGTCCTCGCTACGATTATAGGAACATTCAGCTTTCTCTTTGTGAACGCATACTTTATAGAATGGAATGCCAATATTGAATTCCCTGAATTCTTATCTGGATTCGAAGAGTGGGCTCGAAACCTTGAGGAGCAGTTAGCCGAAACCACTGAAAAATTTACCACATTCAACAATTTCACCCAGTTCCTTTTTGGCTTCCTAGTCATTGCCATACTGCCGGGCATTGGTGAAGAGCTTTTATTCAGAGGGGTTCTTCAGAACAGCTTGCACAAGCTGACCAAAAATGCTCATGTTGCCATTTGGGTATCTGCGTTCATATTTGCAGCTATTCACTTACAATTCTATGGCTTAGTTCCGCGGATGCTGCTAGGAGCAGTTTTCGGGTATCTGTACGTTTGGTCAGGCAATATTTGGTATCCAATAATTTCACACATTGCTAATAATGGCATTGCAGTGATCATGTCATATACGATATCAGATGTGAACTTAGACGAAACCGAGGCCGTTCCTGTAGCCTATCAGATCATTGGTGTAGTAGTGTTTATCGCCTTCATGTTCCTTTTCAGAAATTACTATCTTCGACCAAAACATTCCCTTGAGTAGTTGGCAAACTGTATATCAAAGTGCAAATCCTCATCAGACGGAAATTGTCAAAGATGTTTTGATCAATGCGGGTCTAAAGGCGATCGTTTTTAACAAACAAGATCACGCTTATAAGTTCGGTAATATTGAAGTGAAGGTAGACCCAGACTCTGTCATGCGAGCCATTAAAATCATAGAGGAAGAAATTAATTTTAACCATGAATAACCTTGCCGTCAGGGCCATAACGGCAATCATCGGAGTCGCCATTATCATCTCAGGAATTGTATTTAGTTCGTGGACATTTGCCTTGGTGATGCTGACCATAGCCCTACTTACCTTAAGGGAATTTTATGGGCTAGCGAGAAAAGGTGGAACCAAACCTTACGAGGTTTGGGGTTTGGTATTCAGCATTGCTTTATTTGGCCTCCTTTTTCTCAACTATCAGGATCAATTGGAAAATGATACCTTCTGGATGCTTCCAGCTCTCTTTTCGACAGTCTTCCTCTACCCTTTGATTCGTCATGGTCAAGGACATGCTATCAACTGCCTTGCACTTTCCATCTTAGGTATATTTTACATCACTTTGCCGTTTTGCTTGTCAATCCCAATCGCCTTCGTTTCAGGGGAATTTCAATACGAATTGATCTTAGGTGTTTTGTTTGCCCAGTGGGCAAATGACACGGGTGCTTATTTTGCAGGTAAAGCCTTCGGTAAAACAAAATTATTTGAGAAGGTCTCCCCTAAGAAAACATGGGAGGGTTCCGTTGGAGGGCTTCTACTGGCTGTTGGGGTATCTCTGACGTTCTGCTATTTCTTTGGTACTATGAGTTATCTAGAGTGGACAGGACTTGCCATCGTAATCAGTCTATTTGGAAGTCTAGGCGATTTAGTTGAGTCGGCATTCAAGAGAGCATTAGCGATTAAAGACTCTGGAAGCACAATTCCAGGCCATGGAGGCTTTCTAGATAGATTTGACGGCCTCATTCTTGCATTACCATTTGCAACCACCTACATTCACTTCGTCATATAAGGAGAAAATAAGCTGTTTCCTCTTGGATGTATTCGCTTAAAATTTCCTTAATTTTGGCACAGTCTTAAAACAATATTAAGCTCCCTATGGGTTACATTGAACCGGCTCCGATTAAGGACAAGGCAAATCCTTTCGAGTCAATGATGTCCAGATTCAATATCGCTACAGAAGCACTGGGTCTAGACGAAGAAGTTTACAACGTTTTAAAATCTCCATCTAAGCAAGTTTCCGTTTCCTTACCCGTCACTATGGACGATGGTTCTATCAAGGTATTTGAGGGTCACCGTGTGATTCACTCTAATATTTTAGGGCCTTCCAAGGGTGGTGTTCGTTACGCAATGGATGTGAACATTGACGAGGTAAAAGCACTTGCTGCTTGGATGACTTGGAAATGTGCCGTGGTAGATATACCATATGGCGGTGCAAAAGGTGGCATTAGATGTAATCCTAGAGAGATGTCTGCCGGTGAAATTGAGCGATTGACAAGGGCATACACCCAATCAATGACTGGTGTTTTTGGCCCAGATCGCGATATTCCTGCACCAGACATGGGCACTGGCCCCAGAGAAATGGCTTGGCTAATGGATGAGTACTCTCGTTCTATGGGTACTACTGTTAATGCCGTGGTTACCGGTAAGCCATTGGTACTTGGAGGTTCGCTCGGTAGAGTTGAAGCAACAGGCCGTGGTGTTATGGTTTCTGCTTTAGCAGCTATGGAAAAATTAAAAATTAACCCTTACCATGCATCTATAGCTGTACAAGGGTTTGGAAACGTGGGATCTTATGCCGCGCTGCTAATGGCAGAACGTGGCTGTACTATTGCTGCTATTAGTGATATCTCGGGCGCTTACTACAATGAAAATGGTATCGATATCAATAAGGCCATTGGATATCGTAATAATAATAACGGTACGTTAGAAGGTTTTGATGGGGCTGAATTGATGTCTGATCCCGCAGACCTTTTGATATTAGATGTTGACGTACTCGTCCCTGCTGCTGTCGAAGACGTAATTCACTCTGGTAATGTCGATGATGTAAAAGCAAAGTTAATTGTGGAAGGAGCCAACGGCCCTACGTCTGCAGAAGCAGATGCAATTATCAACGAAAAAGGAATTATGGTAGCACCAGATATTTTGGCGAATGCCGGTGGTGTGACAGTATCATATTTTGAATGGGTACAAAACAGATTAGGCTACAAATGGACTCGTGAAAGAGTGAACCGTAGATCTGACAGGATTATGAAAGATGCCTTTGACAAAGTCTACAAAGCCTCTCAAAAGTATAACGTACCTATGCGAATTGCGGCTTACATTGTTGCAATAGACAAAGTATCCGAAACCTATAAATACAGGGGAGGATTCTAATCGAAAATTGATGATTAAAATTCATAAAGAAGGAAGAGTACTTTTAACGGTACTCTTTCTTGTTCTTACAGCCCTCAACTTAGGTCTCTTCTATTTACTGGAGATCCAAGAAGATATATTCTTGGCTGTAGCTGGGTTCAGCCTTCTTATTTTTATTTTCTTCTTACAATTTTTTCGCAACCCAAGAAGAAAGATTGAAATCAATGACAAGCATGTTCTTGCTCCAGCTGATGGTAAAATTGTGGTTATAGAAACGACAGAGGAACATGAGTATTTCGGAGGTAAAGAAAGAATTCAGGTGTCAATATTTATGTCACCGTTAAACGTTCATGTGAATCGGAACCCTGTTACAGGACTGATCAAATATTTTAAATATCACCCTGGTAAATACTTAGTGGCTTGGCATCCAAAATCGAGCACTGAGAATGAACGGACTACCATTGTTTATGAGATTCATAAAGGAGTGGAAATTCTAGTAAGACAGATTGCAGGAGCTGCCGCCAGAAGGATCAAATGGTATATTGACGAGGAGCAGAGTGTGATCCAAGGAAAAGAGTTCGGCTTTATAAAGTTTGGATCACGCGTGGATTTATTCTTCCCAATCGGGACTGAAATCAATGTACAAAAAGGTCAAAAGACCAAGGGCGGAGAAACAGTTATTGCAACGCTAGAGTAGGTTCTCAATAATTCGCATCAGGCCTTCAAGGCATTCTCTATCCACATCATCAAAATCATTCAATTGATCTGAGTCTACATCGAGAATTAGGGCTACTTCTGAATTCTTAAAAGCTGGAAGTACAATCTCCGACTTAGAATCCGAGCTGCAGGCAATATGTCCTGGAAACTCATCAACATTTTGGACAACCAAAGTTTTGCCTTCAGCCCAAGTGGTACCACAAACACCACGACCTTTTGCTATACGAGTGCATGCAATTGGCCCTTGAAATGGCCCTAAGACTAATTCATCATTCTTTACGATGTAAAACCCTACCCAAAAATATCCCATGCCGAATTTCAAGGCAGAAGCAATATTGGCCAGGTTGGCAACTAAATCAGTCTCTCCTGTAACCAATGCCTCAATTTGAGGGATCAACGATTTATATCTTTCCGCCTTCGTAGCGCTGTCTTCAATGAATAATTCTTCAGCCATAAGTTCTACTAACTACTTTATAAAATAGATGGTTCCGGATTTAAGTAAATGCTCAAATTGTCATTGCCTATCTGCAATGAATCCAGCATTTGACCTTCAACAATCGGAGCGGCAATTCCTTTCTCAAATTCCATATTAGCCGTAAAGATTCTGGCTTCGTCCCAGAGTCCCTGTTCAATGAATGAACTCAAGAGTGCACTGCCTCCCTCTATGATAATAGACTGAATTTTACGATCGTATAGGTCTTTGAGAATAAAGGTCAGGTAATTCTCCTCCCCAACATTAATATACTCGAGATTGTGTGCGGACTGACTCTTTTGTGCATTATAAACCAGTGTTCTTTGTTGACCATCGAATAGCTTTAGTTCGCTTGAGAGTGTCAGGTTCTTATCAATCACTACTCTCACGGGGTCATCACCATTCCAATTTCTGACGTTGAGCTGGGGATCATCATATTGTGCTGTTCGAGTACCTACCATAATAGCATCTTCTTCTGCTCTCCATTGGTGCACCATATTTCTTGATGCCTCCCCGCTGATCCATTTAGAATCGTAATTTTCTCGAGCCACGAAACCGTCAGCAGTCTGTGCCCATTTCAAAATCACATAGGGTCTTTTCTTTTCAATAAAAGTGAAAAACCTGCGGTTCAAAGCTCTGGATTCTTCGGCCAAAAGACCATCACTGACATCTATACCGGCATCGATCATACGTGCTATTCCCTTTCCTCCAACCAGAGGATTGCTATCAACAGCACCAACGACCACACGTTTCACTCCTTTGCTTACCAATAGATCAGCACAAGGAGGAGTTTTGCCATGATGGGCGCATGGTTCTAAGGTAACATAGGCTGTAGCCTCTTTAAGCAACGATTGTTTCGATACATCATTTATTGCATTCACCTCCGCATGCCCCTCACCATATTTCCTGTGCCATCCTTCCCCTATAACCTGTTCCTCATGAACAATCACGCATCCGACCATGGGGTTTGGACTCACCTTGCCCCTGCCTAATTCGGCTAGTTCAAGTGCGCGTTGCATGAAGAAGGAATCCTGATCGCTCATTGGAGTCGCAAGTTAGCCAAAGCCACTAATTATTTCACTTATTTTGTAGCATGCCCTTAGTGAGACCAAAGGAAATATTTGTACGCATAAAAAGCACACTGACAGAGGTGTATGACGAACGTGAATCTACTGCTATTGCAAAAAACTATCTGGCCGATCGCTTCCACATAGATAGCATCAAGTTAGCAATCAATAGTCCTTTTTCAATTGATGAGAGTCTTCTGACACATGATCTCAGGCGGTTAACCCATGGCACTCCTTATCAACACATTGTGGGCTTTACTGAGTTTTATGGGAGGAAATTTCTGACCAACCAGCATGCACTAATTCCGAGACCAGAGACTGAGGAGTTAGTCGATTGGATTGTTAGGGAGAATCAGATATCGTCACCTTCTATCTTGGACATAGGAACAGGTACAGGGTGTATACCTATTTCTCTAAAGGCTGAGATACCCAATGCCGAGTGCAGCGCAATGGACATATCTGCAGGTGCTTTGGATTTGGCTGAAAAGAACGCTAAGAAAAATGAAGTTGATGTCTGCTTCTTGCAGGTGGATATTCTTAATGAAGCCTTAGAGTCCAATCGATACGACATTATCGTGAGCAACCCACCTTACATTCCCAATGCCGATCGTAATCAGATGCATATCAACGTTCTTGACCATGAACCTGACATCGCTCTGTTTGTAGCGGATGAGACTCCATTGATTTTTTATCAGGTCATAGCTGAAAAATCCATTGATGCACTTAGAAAAGGTGGACATTTGTTTTTTGAAATTCATGAAAGCTTGGGGCAGCAAGTGATTGAATTGCTGGCTTCTTTCGGCTACTCAAAAATCGAACTAAGAAAGGACTTACAGGGGAAGGACAGAATGATAAAAGCAATCCAATCATGAAAAAACAACTAATTCTACTTCACGGTGCCTTGGGTTACAAAGGAGACTTCGATCCTATTGTACCGTTATTATCCGCAAACTTTGAAATCTTCAGCTTTAATTTTTCAGGCCATGGGCAACAGTCCTTTTCCGCTGATGGCTTCGGAATTGAAATATTTGCTCAGGAGTTGGAGGACTTCATTAAAAAAAACGGACTTGTCCGACCGTCAGTATTTGGATATAGCATGGGAGGTTATGTTGCCCTCTATCTGGCTACTATCAATAAGGAAGTCTTGGGTAAAATATTGACCCTTGGCACAAAGTTCGAATGGACACCGGAAAGTGCCCATCATGAAACCTCAAGAATGAACCCAGACGTAATGGCCGAAAAAATACCCGCGTATACGGTTGTGCTTCAGGCCGCTCATGGCAAGGGATGGAAAACATTAGTAGAACAAACCGCTGGTATGATGATAGAATTGGGCGAGTCGCCTCTACTCACCAAGGATAGCCTTTCCTCAATCGAGATTCCTATCGGAATCAAGCGAGGAGAGAAAGACCATATGGTCAGCGAGGAAGAATCTCGTTTGGCAGCATCACACATTCCTGGAGCAAAATTTTCAATTGTACCGGCAACTAAGCATCCAATCAATACTGTCAATCCATCCGTTCTTGCTAGGTTAATTAAGTCGGAACTGTCTTAAAACCAATAAAGAGAGGTAAGTTCTACTATTTTTTTAATAGAAATACTATTTATATAGTTTATCTACTATATTTATAGTAATACTTTATTGTACCCATATGAAAGAGCTTACAAAAGCAGAGGAAAAAATTATGCAATTGTTATGGAAGCTTGAAAAAGCTTTCACTCGTGAGATTGTCGACCAGTTTGAATCTGATCCTCCAAGTTATACCACTGTAGCCACCGTTTTAACTGTTTTAGAACAAAAGGGATTTGTTGCGCATGAGATGCTTGGTAATAGCAAGCGTTTCTATCCATTAGTCACCAAGGACAAGTACAGTGATTTTGCCATGTCTAGTGTAATGGGTAAATATTTTGAAGGCTCATTGAGCCGTATGGTCTCCTTTTTTGCTGATCGTAAAAAGATGGACTTAAATGAACTCGATCAGATTATTAAGATTCTAGAAGACAAAAAGGATAAATAGATGATACAAGATCTACTGCTCTGGAGCCTTCAAGTGAGTTTACTTATTGTACTAATGTATGGTGCTTATTGGCTACTATTCAGAAAGAATACCTATTTCCAGCTTCGTAGGCTGACGGTACTTTTCTGCCTATTGCTAGCCATACTCATTCCTTCCATGGAAATAGAAGTGCAACTGCCTTGGTCAAACCCAATAGAGAGGCAACTCGAATCCATTACATTCGAACCTGATTTTCATTTGGAGACATCTGTTACAATATCTCCGCAAGCCGAAACCGAAGCGTTAGAGACTTCTCAGAAATTCAGTTGGCAGGAATTACTTCTTAACGCTTATCTAATCGGTCTATGTATAGCAGCGGGCTTGTTCCTGCTTGAAATCATCAAACTGGCTAACTGGTACTACTTTGGTGCTCGGAGAACGGATATCCAAGACAATGTCATTACTCACAAAGGCATAAAGTATCCTTTCTCTTTTTGGAAATGGATATTTATTCCACAAGAAACAGATTATGACCAAGACACTTGGGAAATTATCGAAAAACACGAATCTGCCCACTTAAACCAGCACCACACATTGGACATGGTGCTTATCAATCTTATACAGTGCTTCTTTTGGTATAACCCAGTTATCTATCTTATTCAAAGAGAACTAAAAGAGAATCATGAAGCCCTAGCCGATCGATCTGTATTGAACACTACTGACTTCAGGGTTTATGCCCAAGCTTTAGTCAGTGTAAGTATCAACTTCAGCGCTCTGAAGCTAGGACATTCATTCGCACTAATCTCCACTCTTTCAAAAAGAATTACAGCTATGCAAACTAAAAGAACCGCCATGACAAAAACCCTTTCCAGTGTTATAATGATGACCTTAATAGTGGCTTGTTTGACTGTAGCAAATGTTTTAAAGAGTCAGGACCTAGCTCAAGTAACCTCACGGGAAGAGGCCTTAGAAATAGTCAAAAGAAGAAATAGCAGAAACATACCGTTCTTGATTTTTTCAGAATTAACGGATAAACATCAGAGAATTTTGGATAGACTCAAAGCAGCATATCCTGAAAAAACCATCCTCTTTGCTTATAGCAAAAATCCACAGTCGTATGATTTTTTGGAAAGAAGACAACATAAACAAAAGGCTTTATACTTCGACAAACTTGATGACAACGAAAAAAGTGAGTTAATCGAGATTATAAAAAGTGACACCATGAAACTACTGTCGAATCGAATGCTCATAAATGCTGAAACTAAGTACAAATTTTCCCCCATGGAGTTGATGCAAGAAATTGAGACTTCGATTAACTACAATGCAAATTACATAGCCTTTTATGAACCTTCTAAAGAAAAGTTAGAGGACAAAATCTATGATATATCGGAAGTTGATATAAAACCTGAGCCTATGGGAGGCATTGAAACATTCGTCAGAGCAATCGCTCTGGACATAGAGATTCCGAAGCAAATCAATAAAAGGGACATACCAGCATCCATTGACTTTGAAGTAGTTATTAATGGAGGGACATTATTGACGAATATTAAACTATTGACTGAACTGAAAGGCTCTGACAAAAAGAATAAAGAAATGTATCTATTTTTCGGTCAAGTGCACGATATGATGCGAGCAAAAGTCAGAGAGTTCTATGTCTGGAAGCGAGGTATAAAGGATGGCAAAGAAGTACGGGTTAGAACGACTATTGCCATTCCTACTAAGTATATGATGTGATTATTTATCATAGACCTAGTACTGAGTCGGTTCATCTGAACTGACTCTTTTTATTTGTAGATATCAGTTTCTACTGATTCTACTACCCAAAGTGGCTTTCGATTTGTCACTAGACTGATCCTACCACTAATTTCCGCAGTTAATTCGATAGGTTCTAGGAGCATTTCATTCTGCCAATCGGTGTAGAAGCCTGTTGAGGAAAAGAAGGTATTTCTAGCAATTGGATGAATGCCAAATACCTGACCAGTAGATACCCACTTCTCAAACCTTCCTTCTTTGACAAAAATCCATTTTTGGTCATTGTAGAAAAGCACCGAATCCATTTCGCGAGAAAACTCCTTGATTAAGTCAAGGACTTTGGAATTGAAGATATCAGCCAGCACATTTACTGCTTGGTGATTGTGATCCTTCAGGAAAATATAGGCGGCATTGAGCAAATCGGTGGATTCAAAGCCTAATAATTGAACTGGTGATTGGACCTTAAGCTTTGGTTTTAGTGACTCAATCTCATCGAATCTGGCGACAACCACATCTATCTTTATACCCCATTGCAGTACTTCGTTTAGGGCTTTGGAAGTCACAACAACTGTGGGACTCCATTCTAATAGCAAGTCGACAAACTCAGCACTTAATGCAATAGGATCGTCTATTAATAAGGCTGGCTCTTGCTCGTCTCTGACAATATGATGTGATGACATGATCTAAACTGCTCGTGCTTGTTGTGGCACGCGGATAACTTCACTGTTTGCAATTTCGCTCCAAACGAGCGCACTTGCACCTAAAACAGCAGCATTTTTATCCATTAACTCAGACAGTCTAATACTTATCTTTCCCTTATATCCAGGGTAGAGGTATTCATTAAATGATTTCTTGGTGGCCTCAATCAAAATATCCCCAGCCTTGGCAAGGCCTCCAAAAAGAAATATAGACTCAGGGCTAGTTACGGCAGCGGCATCCGCCAATTTAAGACCCAACAAGTCAGAAGTGTATTCGTAAGCCTCTAATGCTACCGGATCTCCGGCAAGGGCCATCTCGGTAATTTTCTTAGCGGTCAATGACTCGTAGGTATATGCGCGTAAAGGTGTGTCTATATTATTTGTTGCCAACAATTTGAAGACTGTCCTTATAATACCAGAAGCAGATGCGTAAGTTTCCAAACATCCTCTCTTACCGCAGTTGCATTCGCGCCCATCAGGATATACGTTGGTATGGCCTAGCTCACCTGCAAGACCATCATGTCCGTAAATTAATTTACCTCTTGTTACTAAGCCCGATCCAAGTCCCGTACCCAGAGTCACGACTATAAAGTCGTTCATGTCCTTTGCCCCTCCGAATACCTTTTCGCCAATAGCAGCTGCATTAGCATCATTGGTCAAAACCATTGGTAAATCGAAGTATTTGGTAAACATGTCGATGAAAGGCACAATACCTTTCCAATTCAGGTTTGGAGCGTGCTCGATGGTACCTTCGTAGTAATTTCCGTTAGGAGCACCAATACCTATTCCAATAATCTCGAAGGAATCATTGATACTGTCCAGCCCTTTGTTGATGGCTTGGCTTAAAGCCTCCAAGAAAGGCTCAATAGTCTCGTGTGTATAGGTCGGAATAGAACCCTCCATAAGAACATTCCCATCTACATCCACCAATCCAAATTTGGTGAAGGTACCTCCAATATCTATCCCGATGGCGGTTTCTTTCATTTTGCCCATTTTCGGTAGCAACACGAAATGTTGGTACCATTTGCTCTTTTATATTGCCAAATCAGCTCAGGAATGGCTAAAAGGCCATTAAATATGCATAATACCTCGACCTTTTTTAGTCCTTGTCTATGCTTTTCACTGTAAACGATTGCATAAAAATTATGGGCGTTCGTTCTCGCTCAGCCATGCCATCACATTTCTAAGAAGAATTGCATTCCCTTCCGCACCATTTGTGTTCATTCCCACCTTCATTTTTTGAGCTCCAGCCAACTGGGTTGTGAACATGGCAGCTTCACCAAAAACGGCCACTCGACCTGAGCCATACTCTAGTAAAGCTCCTTGAAACCACCCACCAATCTTTCGCCTATTAGTATCTTCATTAAAGCGCCAAGCAGTGTCGGGCTCAAGAGAAAATGATCCTTCAGGAAATCTCAAAAGCCCAGTGGCTTCCTCAGGAATTTCAAAGGCCTGACCAGTAAAACTCATTACATGATCGATTCCTTGTGTGATAGAATTATTAAGTAGCGTCTGATCCGCTTTTGTCCATTCATCAAAGCCATTTTGACTTGGAAAACGAGCAAAACCATTGGTGAAATTGAAGCCAAAGGATTCAGCCAACGTGGCTGCCGCACCACCGAAAGGCATATGATCGGCAATTAGAAACAGCCTTCCACCCCCTTTTACCCAATTATTTATGGATTGGATTTCGGCAAGTGAGTAGGCTGATGGGTTAGGTAGCACCCAGTTACCAATATTACTTTCGTGAATAGGGTTAGAAATGACTAAGACATTAATCTCTTTGAGCTTTTCATCGTTGATTTCTCCACTCAATTCTGACATTTGAAAACCATCTTCAGACAGTAGCTTTCCAAATGAAGCATACCTCCCATCCAGGGTGTGAAAGTTATTATGTCCTGCATCGATTGCCACTTTTAGGCCCTTTCCTTTAGCATAGAGTGGTTTTGATATTTCATGGTTAAAGTCTGGATCGCCCACCTGTTGGGCATAAGCCTGGATCGAAAGAAATAAGAGGAATAAGTAATAGTATTTCATTCAACTAATTTATTAGTTTATGGGAAAAAGAAAAAGGGATATCTACTTTCGACATCCCTTTTTCCTAAACCTCTAAAATAGCCTAGAATGATAAGCCTAATGACAACAAGAAATTAGTCCCTGCTTGTGGATAGAAATAGTTCTCCCTTACCTCGAAGCTTTGACCACCAAAGTATCCGAATGTATAGCCGTTAGACTCGTATTCTGTGTTCAATAGGTTATTGACAAGAAGGTTGATGGAAACCTCTTTTATCAAATTGGTTTCGAAGGCATAATTGATTCTGAGATCATTTACGAAGAAGGCGTCTATCTTTCTTGCTTCATTGGATGTATTATCCAAAAATTGATCACCCACATACTTTGAAAGTAAAGCAACCTCAAGGCCCGATGTCGGAATAAAAGCCAACTGGCTACCGGCCACCACACTAGGGGAAAAGCTGATATCCGTATCAGTGAAAGTCGTTCTCACTTCGTTGAATTCATCAAAGGCCGGTCCAAAATCAAAGATGATCTCGTCAAAGGTTTTAATTCGGTTTTGACTTAGGGCAACATTGGCAGACCAATAAAGACCTTTAGTCAACTTCATTATTCCTGATAACTCAATACCCATTCTGTAACTGTCTGGCACATTGGTTCTGACGCCCGCACCAACATCATTCACCTCACCCGTCAAAACGAATTGGTTCCTATAATCCATTAAATAGAAGTTGGCTTCGAATGAATTGCTCTTGGATTGTCGTTTATACCCAATTTCTAAGTTGTTTAAAGTCTCATGCTTTGGATCGACTCCCGAGGTAGCATCAATAATATCAGACCTATTAGGCTCCTTATTACCAATAGCAAATGAAGCGTAGAGGCTCGCATTATTATTGAGTTGATAAGTGGCTCCGACTTTCGGATTGAAGAAGTTGAAATTTTTATCAAAGTCAATTGGCCTTAAATCATTGTCCACACCTAGACCATTATAATCCACAGTACGATACTGCAAATCCCCAAACAGATTCAACTTCTCATTGGCTTGATAATTGATCTTTAAGTAAGAGTTAAAGTCGACTTTTTCAGATGTACTCTCATAGTAGCGCTCTCGAATATTACTACTTCCAGCGAACCTGGCCCAAATGACCTCTCCAAAATGATCACCAATGTATTCATTAATTGCGCCACCGAAAGTAGCATCAACCTTACCACTTGAGTAATTCAAGTCATACACCAATCCGTAAAAGTCATTGTCTAACCACCGTCTTCTGATCAAGTCTGAACTCGAAACCGTTGCCCCTCCAAGTACTACATCAGCAATACCATAGTCGGCCAGATCATCATCGTTTCTGAATTCTTCAAAGAAACCTCCACCTTTAGTATAGTGACCAGCTAGGCTCATATTCCATTCGGCACTGAAGTTATGACTCATGTGTAACTGATAATGGTCTTGCCCATAATCATCCACTTGATTGTCATACTCATAGAAGTTATAGCTTCGACCTGAATTTCTGAGGTTGGCTGCCTGAGCGGCTGTAAAACCGTTATTAACAATCACGGCCTCAATTCCGGCCGCATCATTTCTCAATCGTGCCTCAGGTGTGCCATACCAGCTTTGATAGGTAACCTCATCACCACCAAATGTGATGAACTTCACACTTGTCTTCTTCCCAAAGTATCCACCAGATAGATAGTAAGACTGCAAATCCGAAGAAGCTCTATCCACGAAACCATCCGATGTTATCTGGGATAACCTGCCTTCAAATGCCCACCTATCTTTCAAAAGACCTGTCGAAAAGATAGCATTATACTTCTGTGTGTTGAAAGAGCCTACACTTGTGTTCACCTCTGCCTTGGCCTCTTGACTCAAGCCATTGGTCAGAATGTTGATTGAACCTCCGAAAGCTCCAGCGCCATTAGTAGATGTACCCACACCACGCTGCACCTGAATATCAGCAGCAGACGAGGCAAAGTCGGGTGTATTTACCCAAAAGACACCTTGCGATTCTGAATCATTGACCGGAATACCGTTGATGGTTACATTAATTCTGGTCGGATCACTACCTCGAATACGTATGCCTGTGTAACCAATGCCTGCTCCGGCATCAGAAGTTGTGACTACTGAGGGTATCCAGTTAAGCAAAAATGGAAGGTCTTGTCCAAGGTTCTGTTTTCTGATTTCCTCACTACTTACATTGGTAAATGTAGTAGGTGTTTTCTCAGTAGCCCTCGTTCCAGTGACAATCACATCAGCCAGGCTAGTCGTGCTTCTGTCAAGGGAGATATTCAAATTTAAATTCCCAGTTATCTCAATTGATCTCTCATAACTAGTAAACCCAACCATCCTAAGAACAAGTGTGTAATTGCCGTCAGTGACATTTTGAAAAGAGAATTCTCCCTCCTCATTGGTTGCCATAGCCATTGTGCTGTTCCGTAAGATCACGCTGGCTCCTACCAGAGACTCACCACTTTCGGCATCCTTCACTTTTCCACTGATTGTGTGCTGTGCAAGCACTGTCAGTCCTGTCAGCAACATGGCTGACATCAAAATAATTTTTCTCATTAATAAATTTTAAATGGTTCAACTTAGAAAAGCTAAGGGGTAGCTTTCCCGTCCTTTTGTTTTACCATACCTCCCTGCGGCAGCATTATCTGCATCAGGTTCAATGGGTATAATCTCAGCCTTTTTTTAATTCTGGACTTTCCAGAAATAGGCACCCCTTTATTGGCCGCAAGTTAATAAGAAAATGGATTAGCTAAGCGCTTTATAAAATAAGATTGATGTAGCCAATGGCTTCCTCGAGTCGCTCTGAATGATCTCCTTTGACAACATGGAAATTCGATCCGCTATCGATGAGTGTCTTTTTGTAGATTTCGAACAGCTCTCCTCTTTGATTGGGGCTCTCTCTCAGTGGATCATCTTCATAGGGAATATCAAAGTCCGTAAGCAAGTATAAATCCGCCCTATTCATTGCAAGCTGTTGCTCGATCCACGGATCGCAACTTCCATACTTGAACTCACTCCAAATCTTGATCACCAGCAAATCTGTGTCAAGAAAGATCAATCGTTTTGCCTTCTTCTTGATACGATTCTCCGAAGCCACTTGGCCTTTAGCTATCTCTACCAAATCTGATTGTGTATAAGACCTACCGAGTTCGGTCAAATATTCACGGGCATATTCTTTCACCCATTCGGTTTGAAAGTGGTTCGCCAAAGATTTGGCCAAAGTAGTTTTGCCTGTGCTTTCAGGGCCTACAATTCCTATTGTGATCATTTCGAAGGAACGGTCATTGTTTTTTTCCAAGCCAGATAACCCGCAACGGCCATACCAATGTAAACTAGATAAAGCGCTGAGTAGAAGTATAACTCTTTGTAAAAGTAGATTCCTGTGGCCAATACATCGACAACAAACCAGTAATACCAATTATCAATTTTTTTTCGTGCCGTGAGCCACATACCCGCAACACTCAATACTGATGTTGTGCTATCCCAATACGGAAGTGCTGGTGGATCAACACCTTCGAAAATCGATGGAATGGCTATTAAAAGTTGGGCAAAAACTATCACTCCAATAATGGTTGCTAAAAACGTTAACAGCATCGATCTGGAGGTAGAGTGAGTAATCTTAATCTTGCTTTCAGAATCACTCCCACCGCCTCGCCAGTACATCCAGCCATAGATATTAAGAACTAAGAAAAAAACATGTAACAGAAAATCGCCATAGAGCCGAGCTTGCCAGAATACCACAAACGAAACAAGCACATATAGGATCCCGAAGGGCCAAGTCCAGATGCTCTGCCTTATCAGATAAATAACAGCCAGTAGTCCGGCAATTAAACCGGTTAACTCCCAAATACTGATCTGTGAAGAATAGTCAACTACTTGTTGCCATATCTCGTTGAACTGCATGCCGCCAAATATAGGATTAATCGGTATATTTCAATGATTCAAACCATGCCTTATGGAAATGTATAAAGCCCTTATTGCTCTCATTATATTACTTATTGTCTTCCCACTTGCTACCTCGGCTCAAGAAAAGGAGTACAATGTCGAAACCGAAAGCGTCTCGGAATATGTAGACAAAATATTAAACGGCCCTATCACTAAAGAGGGTCTGCAAAAGCTACCCTATAAAGTTTGGTTCAACACCAATTACAAAACCTATCTGGTAGATACGAACACGCTCAAAAACATAAGACGAAGACAACTAAAAGGATTAAAGATTTTAGTCTTTATGGGGACATGGTGTCATGATAGTAATCGCGAAATTCCTCGTCTCATTCGAGTATGTGAAGAATTAGGCATTTACGACCAACTGGAGCTTTATGCCGTTGATGTGAACAAAAAAAGTCGATTGGGGAAAGAGAAAGACTTTAATATAAGAAAAACACCGACCATCATTTTGATGCGTGATGGCACAGAAATAGCCCGCATCTTAGAAGAACCTGAAGTATCATTTGAGCAAGACTTTGAGAAAATATTGAAATAACATGTTAACCGATCAAAGACACCTTTTCAATCTACCTGATGACATTACCTACCTAAATTGTAGCTACATGTCTCCAATGCTTAAATCCGTAGCTGAAATAGGAGTTAGAGCCATCTATGATAAGGATGACCCAAGTTCTAACAGACCAGAGAGTTTTTTTGAAAACACGAGTGCTTTAAGGACCGAGTTTGCCAAGCTGATTGGCGCGCCATCAGAAAGATCATGTGCTATTACGCCATCGGTTTCCTATGCTTTGGCCAATGTTGCCAAAAATTTGAAAGCTGGTAAAGGCGATAACATGGTCATCGCTGACGAACAATTTCCTAGTAATTTCTATGCCTGGGATGCACTCTCAAAAGAAAGGGGCATTACACTCAAAGTGGTTTCAGCTCCTGACATGATCGAAGGACGTGCTCAAAGGTGGAATGAGCTCATTTTGGAGGCCATTGACACTAATACTAAGATGATTGCCACAGGACATGTACACTGGGCCGATGGCACCAAGTTTAACCTGGCGGCTATACGCAAGAGAGCAGATGAAGTAGGGGCTATTGTGGTGATTGATGGTACACAATCGATCGGTGCACTACCCTTTAGTGTATCCGAATTTAGACCAGATGCCGTAGTTGCAGCTGGTTATAAATGGATGATGGGACCTTACGCTTCTGGTGTTTCTTATTTTGGGGAATACTTCCAAGACGGAAGTCCCATAGAGAATAACTGGATGAATCGACTCAACAGTGAAGATTTCGGCAACCTAGTCAACTATCAAGAGCAGTATCAGCCAGGTTCAATTCGCTATGAGGTGGGTGAAAGTGCTAATTTCATATTGACACCTATGTTAACAAGGGCCATTGCCCAAGTTAATGAATGGGGTCCCGAAAATATTCAGACCTACTGTGAAAATCTGACGACACCTTATATCTCAGAACTCAGAGAGCTTGGGGTTCAAATAGAATCAGAGGCCTATAGAGGTCGTCATCTATTCGGCCTTCGACTTCCTTCGCACATGAACATGGAAGAAATCAAGCAACAATTTGCCGAAAGAAGAATCTTCGTCTCTATCCGTGGAAATTCTATTCGCATTTCTCCTAACCTCTATAATCTGGAAAGCGACTTAGAAAGACTTGTTGATAGCTTCAAGGTGATGGACCATGCTTAATAAGACCATCGTTGCTTTCTTTGCGAGAGTACTACTCGGCATCATCTTCTTAATGCAGGGTTTTGGCAAAGTCTTTACTTGGGGATTTGATGGCGTTTACAATAGTTTTAAGCCTTATGAAGAAACCTTCCTCCCGAAGTTTCTAGTCGTTTTTAGTGCTTATTATACATCATATGTTGAGTTAATTGCTGGAGCTCTACTAGTGATTGGTCTATTCAAGAATTATGCTTTATATGCACTAGCCTCCGTACTCTTAATCGTTTCTTTCGGTCACGGCCTGAGCTCTCCCATCTGGAACCTAAATGATGTTATGTGGCGATCGATATTGCTGATTTTCCTTTTGGTCATCCCTAAAGAGTGGGACAAGTGGCAAGTCGAAAATATTATGAGGCCAAAACGTCAATAAAGGACGATTGAAAATTATTTCTCCTTAGCCGTTTTTTGAATCGACCAATCTGCGTACTTTTGTCCGGCAAATAAAACCAAGTATTTATTTGCCATGCCTATAGATTCCAGCAAATTCCTTTTCGAAGCACTTACATATGATGATGTGCTTCTTCTCCCAGCATATTCAGAAGTTTTACCAAGAGACACGAATACAAAGACGTGGCTAACTAAGAACATTCAGTTGAACATTCCATTGGTTTCTGCCGCGATGGATACTGTCACGGAACATCAATTAGCCATTGCCATGGCACTTGAGGGAGGTTTAGGGTTTATTCATAAAAACATGACTGTTGAACAACAGGCCCTTCAGGTAAGAAAGGTAAAGCGTTCTCAGAGTGGAATGATTCTCGATCCGGTAACCCTACATGTAGATAGTACTGCAAGAGATGCGGAACTCATCATGCGAGAAAATAAAATTGGAGGTATTCCAGTTGTAGATGGCGACAAAAACTTGATAGGCATTGTCACCAATCGCGATATGCGATTTATCAAGAACATGGCTACTCCGGTAAAGGACATTATGACCAAAGACAATGTCATTACTGGTAAAATGGGAATTAGCTTGGACGATGCAGAAGGCGTGCTGCAAGAGTACAAAATTGAAAAACTTCCGATTGTCGATGATAAGGGCCAGCTCACTGGCTTAATCACTTATAAAGACATTCTGAAAAATAGGGACAGACCCAACGCTTGTAAAGACGAATTCGGAAGATTGAGAGTCGGAGCAGCAGTTGGTGTGACCCCCGACATCGATGACAGAATTGATGCTTTGATGAATGCAGGTGTAGATGTCGTTAGTATTGACACTGCTCATGGGCACTCAAAAGGAGTTATTGATACGGCAAAACGTATCAAGAAAGCATATCCAAACCTAGATGTAATTGTTGGTAATGTAGCGACTGCGGAAGCTGCCAAAGCACTTGTTGAAGCTGGAGCTGATGCCATCAAAGTGGGTGTGGGCCCTGGTAGCATCTGTACTACAAGAGTAATCGCTGGAGTGGGAATGCCGCAGCTTTCAGCAGTGTATGAAGCAGCCAAAGCCATCAAAGGCTCAGGTGTACCGATCATTGCTGATGGTGGTGTGAGGTATTCAGGTGATGTTGTTAAAGCCATTGCTGGTGGTGCAAATACGGTTATGATCGGATCACTACTTGCTGGTACTGAGGAGGCTCCAGGTGAAGTAATTCTTTACGAGGGCAGGAAATTCAAATCTTACCGAGGTATGGGTTCTGTTGAGGCCATGGAAGACGGTTCTAAAGATCGCTACTTCCAAGATGCTGAAGATGACATTAAGAAACTGGTACCAGAAGGCATTGTTGGCCGAGTGCCATTCAAAGGCTCTGTTCAAGAAGTGCTTTATCAAATTACTGGTGGATTACAAGCAGGAATGGGATACTGCGGAGCAGGAACCATAGAGCAAATGCAAGAAGCCAAGTTTGTAAAAATCACTGGTGCTGGTGCTAAAGAAAGTCATCCGCATGATATTTTCATTACACGAGAAGCTCCTAACTACAGTCGGTAAGATAAAATAGCCCTACCCGACTGATACCGTTTTCATGACTTAAATCAGGGTAACACCCTGATAATGTCACTCTTATTCTATGTTACTCTGACTAACCTTGTTCCTGAGAACATAGCATTGGTTAGTATGGGTGACTTGAATGTAAAGGTAATCAAGACGCAAAAGCAGCTCAACGACTTCACGAGGTGTCTGTTGAAGGATGTTCATTTGCTTGAACAAATGATCGAAAATGACTGGTTTGAAACTGGTCAAATGCATATAGGAGCAGAACAAGAATTCTGTTTAATCGGCAAGCATTATAAGCCAGCCACCAAAGCTTCCGAAGTACTCCAAAAACTCAATCACCCATCTTTTACCACCGAACTAGGTCAATTCAATATCGAAGCAAACCTTGCTCCCCAAGCCTTCAAAGAAGATTGCTTTGCAAAACTGGAAGGAGAACTAAATACTCTTCTAGACAAACTAGAACCTGTATGCAATAAGCTCGGAATCGATTACCTCTTAACTGGAATTCTACCAACCCTCAGGAAATTTGACCTTGCTATTGAGAATATCACGCCCCTCGATCGGTACTATGCACTAGCCGAAGCCATAGGCAAGATGAGAGGCAAGGAGTTTGAATTACACCTCAAAGGTTTTGACGAACTCAATTTAAAATTCGACTCCGTGATGCTCGAAGCCTGCAACACGAGCTTTCAAGTTCACTTGCAGGTAAGGCCTGACGAGTTCGTTGATCAATACAACATCTCACAACTACTCGCAGCACCTACAGTTGCGGTGGGCAGTAATAGCCCGATGCTATTTGGTAAGCGGCTTTGGCATGAAACCCGAATTGCCCTGTTCCAAAAATCCGTTGACACCCGCATTACCAATGACCATATAAGAGACCGAAGCCCACGGGTAACCTTCGGTAATTCATGGCTCAAGAATTCTGTATTGGAGCTGTTCAAAGAAGATATCTCCAGATTTAGAGTAATGTTAATGACAGGTCAAGAGGACGCATCACAAAATGAATTCGAACAGGGAATCACACCTCAACTAAAGGCACTTTCTATTCACAATTCAACAGTTTATCGCTGGAACCGACCCTGTTATGGTATCAGTCCTAGTGGAAAGCCTCATCTGAGAATTGAAAATCGTGTGTTGCCATCTGGGCCAACCGTCTTGGATGAAATGGCCAATACCGCCTTTTGGATTGGGGCTATGAGTGGCTTCAAGGATCAATACCAAAACGTTCCAAGCCTTATTGATTTCGATCAGGTTAAATCAAATTTCTATAGTGCAGCAACACAGGGTATGAATACCAAACTCCGATGGCTGAATGGACAAAGAATGAGTCTAAACGAACTTATTCTTAAAGAACTACTCCCCATTGCTAAAGAAGGTTTGGCCAAAAATAAGGTCAACAAAGGAGATATTGACAAGTATCTTGGCGTCATTGAAGAACGCGTCAAATCCAACCAAAATGGAACGAATTGGATTCTAAAATCTTACAGCCATCTGGCAAAAGATGCCACTAAGGAAGAAATACTGCTGTCCATTACTTCTTCGATGCATCAAAATCAGCAGTCCAACAAACCTGTTCACCAGTGGCCCCTAGCCGATTTAAGTCATCTAGTCGGTTTAGATCCAGCTACCATTCTGGTAGAAGAATTCATGACTACCGATCTATTCACTGTTCAACAAGAAGATATTCTTGAACTAGTCGCAGATATGATGGATTGGCAGAACGTTCGGTTTACGCCTGTAGAAAACGATAAAGGAAAACTCATAGGCTTGATCAGTGCCAGAATGATGCTCAGACACTTTCGTAAAAACCATGAAAACGTTTCGGAGCAGAAAATGGTCAAAGACATCATGATTAAGGACCCTATCATCATTGACCCGGGCAAAACGGTCCATGATGCAATGGCCTTAATGAAGTCAAATGGTGTAGGATGTTTGCCCGTTGTGAAAAATCAAAAGCTAATTGGCATTGTTACTGAAGGCGACTTCTTAAATTTGACCTCCACAATACTCAAAATCTTAAAAGGAGCTGGAGATCTGAATGAATAGAATATTATACGAGAAGTCAGGGTCTGACAACAATGTGTTAATGATCGTGATTGGCGGTCTGCATGGCAACGAGTTATCCGGTGTCAAGGCAATTCAAAGTGTCTTTAATACGCTTGAAGAATCCAACATCAAAGTTCACGGAAAAATAGTCGGCATAGCCGGAAATCTACAGGCTATCAGCGAAAAGAAACGTTTTCTTAATTACGACCTCAACCGCTGTTGGACACAAGACTTCATAGATGAGATCTTAGCTAAACCTGAGTCACTTTGTGAAAAAGAAGATATTGAGCTTAGAGAACTTTACCATTTAATCTCCGACCTTCTCTCCGAGAATTATCGTCAGACCTACATCGTTGACTTACATGCTACTTCGGCAGACAATGGCAATTTCATAGTGCATGCGGGAATGCCTGCATATGATTCAGTCATCAAATCGTTGAAGTTGCCAATAGTCATGAATTTAGACGACTATATTCAAGGAACACTATTAAGGTATTTCAAAGCACCTACTGTGACCGCCTTCGCTTTTGAGGGTGGCCAAATTGGTGCCGAAAAAACCAAAGAGGTACATACTTACGGAATTTGGCAGTTGATGTCTGAATCAGGCTTGATCGATGAACAGCATGATATGTCGATGATTCTCCACTATCAGGAATTGTTAGGCTCCATGAAAAAGAATCAACCTAATATTCTCAGAGTGCTGCATCGCCATGAGGTAAAGCCGCATGACTTCTTTCACATGAAGCCAGGCTTTGACAGTTTTCAATTTGTGGAAAAAGGCGAACTGTTAGCCGAAGACAAAAGTGGTGAGATAAAAGCACCAATCGAAGGGCGCATTTTTATGCCACTATACCAAAATGCTGGTGATGATGGCTTTTTTATCGTAGAAGAAGTCTAAGCTCTCTCCATTCAAAATAGGATCATAAAAAATGCCATCCCGAATAATCGGGATGGCATTTTAGTTTTATATCTAATCCTAGATTAAGCTTGCTGTGCAGTAGCTTCTGCCTTAGCACTTGCTCTAGCTCTTGCCGATTCTTTTTCTCTATCAGCAGCGGCACCCAAAGTCTTCTTAGTTAAGTCAACAACAGTTGGCGTTGCTACAAAAACTGAAGAATAAGTACCTACTAGAATACCGATCAATAATGCGAAAGAGAATCCTCTCAACACTTCGCCACCAAAGATGAATAGTACGAGTACTACAATTAATGTCGTCATTGAAGTAATCAAGGTACGGCTGATCGTAGAGTTGATTGATTCGTTGAATGTTCCGATCAGATCTTTAGACCCTTTCAGTTGCAAGTTCTCACGAATACGGTCAAACACTACCACTGTATCATTTATAGAGTAACCTATAATGGTCAACAGGGCGGCAATAAAGACCTGATCAATCTCGAAGCTAATACCAAACCAACCTGCTATTGCAAATGCTGATAGTACAATGAATGCATCATGAACCAATGCCACAATCGCACCCAATGAGAATTGCCATCTTCTAAACCTGATTAGGATGTAAATAAAGATTGCAAGAATTGAGAATCCGAATGATTTGTAAGACGAGTTCTTGATATCATCAGCGATAGTTGCACCTACTTTTGAAGATCCAATGATTGTGAATTCACCAGCATCAGGATTAAGCTTTCCGTCCACAAAGGTTTTACCCGTTGCTGATGCAAGACCCGTTACCAAAGTGCCTCTTACTTCATTATCTACTTCGGTTGACTCTTCGTCAACTTTGTAGGAAGTAGTCACCTTCAGAATATTACTGGCGTTGTACTCTTTTACCTCAACACCATCTTCCGTAAACACTCCACTTGAAAGTGAAGCTTTAACATCAGATGCTACCATCGGCTGGTCAAACTTAACTACATAAGATCTACCACCTTTGAAGTCAACACCTAATCTCAAACCATTAGTCGAAAGCGCAATTGCGCCAACAGCGATAACGATTACTGAAATCATATAGGCTAATCTACGTTTGCCTAGGAAGTCAATGTTGATGTTAGTCAACCATCCTCTAGACAATGGCGTATCGAACGAAATATTGCTTTCATTTCCTCTCTTAGTCATCCAAGTCACAATAACTCTTGTGATGAATACTGCTGAGAAGAAAGAACAGATAATACCAATCATCAATGTGATAGCAAATCCTTTCACAGGACCCTGACCTAAGAAGTACAAGATAAGACCCGTTAGGAATGTCGTTACGTTTGCATCTATAATCGAGCTATATGCTTTCTTATAACCAGAGCTGATTGCTTGCAACAATGGAATACCATTGCGAAGCTCTTCTCTAATTCTTTCAAAAATCAGAACGTTCGCATCAATAGACATACCAATGGTAAGTACAATACCTGCAATACCTGGTAAGGTTAATGCCGCACTAAGGTTGGCCAAAATCCCCATAATAAAGAAGATGTTGAATAGTAAGGCCACGTTAGCGACAATACCACCCTTAGCATAATACGCGATCATGAAGATGACCACGATTAGAAGACCAGCCAAAATTGATGTAACACCCTGTCTTTGTGCTTCGATACCCAATGTTGGACCTACAACTGCTTCTTCAACAATTCTAGTTGGTGCTGGAAGCGATCCTGCCTTTAAGATATTAGCCAAATCCTGAGCCTCTTCTACAGTGAAGTTACCCATGATTTGAGAGCTACCATTTGGTATCTCACCATTTACATTTGGTGCAGTATATACATAGTTGTCAAGTACGATGGCAACACGTCTGTTGATGTTGGCACCTGTTAGGTTCTTCCATTTCTTGGCACCTATAGAGTTCATCTGCATGCTAACCGCAGGGCGTGCTCTTTCGTCAAGGCTTTGACGAGCATCAGTCACAACCTCACCTGTTAGTGGTGCCTCACCTCTTGCAGACTTAATTGCAAAAAGCTGTAGTAGCTCAGTTCCTTCCTCAGCCTTAACACCCCATTTGAAAGCGAGGTTGCTTGGGATTAGTCTTGCAATCGCATCATTATTAAAGATTCTGTTGATCTTTCCGGTATCGGCTAAGTCATAGAAGAATCCTTGATAAGGTCCCTGTCTCTGTAAAGCAAAGAAGCTTGATACTCCAGGAGTACTAGTCTCTGTTGAATCGGCAACCGTGGTATCTGCAGCTTGTGGTAATTCTGCCTCAAGTGAGTTCTCACTTTGTGTAGCCGCTGGCTGTATTTCTGAAGCCAGATCAGTGGCTACTGCAGACTTGGCTGCAGTCTCGATTTTATCTAATTCAGTGTTGATTGCGTTCAGAGTAGAAGCAATTTCGTTCGGCTCATAAACCTCCCAGAATTCTAGCTTTGCAACACCTTGAAGAAGTTTTCTTACCCTTGCTGGATTGTCAACACCTGGTAGTTCAATTTGAATTCTACCTGTTCCTTGGAGCCTTTGAATGTTTGGCTGAGAAGTACCAAAACGGTCAACTCTTGTTCTCAGAATCTGGAATGCACGGTCAATTGCCAAATCAACTTCTTCGTTGATCACACCCATTACATCTGAATTGGTAGACTCAAAGCTCACCCTACCACTATTGGCTGCATTAGCAAAGATTCTGCTTAGTTTTCCGCCTGGAGCAGTTTCGTTGTAAGCTTGCTCAAATAGTTCCGTATATGGAGCCTGGCTATTCCTTTGACGTTCTGCCGCCAAATCGATAGCGGTTAAAAAGTCTGCATCTTGACTATTTCCCGAAAGACCTTTGATAATCTCGATTGGAGAGACTTCTAAGGTGACATGCATACCACCTTGAAGGTCAAGCCCAAGGTTTAATTCAATCTCCTTAATGTCTTTGTATGTAAATTCTGCGCCTAAGATGTTAAGCACTGGTTCCATCCAAATGGAATCTAAATAGGCTTGTTTTTTTGTCTGATCGACTACGCCTGATTCATTCTGAGCATATTCTACGGCATCTGCTTGTATCCCTCTTGAAAAGAAGGTAATCGATAGGTAATACAAACAAAGCGCTGTAATGACGACTGTCAGAAAAACGATTGTATTCTTATTTTTCATTGGTATTAATGGTTATTCAAAAAGATTTAATGAGTTATTTGAGCGAAGACGCTCAAGGAATACATCTTTGGATTAAGATGCATCTATTTGATCAAATGTATCGTTAGGGTGCGTTTGGCGATTGAAACTGCCGAAACAAAGTCTTAAAATGCGGAGAATCGTATAGCGCGACTTCAGGTAAGAAAGGGACTTTCTCTTCTGTTTCGCGAATAACTTCTCCTATGAATATTGCTTGAAAAGGCTCTAGCTCTATACCACTAATCGGTAATATTACCTGTGAGGTGAGTGAATAGACTATATCTCTTTGTGGAACCTTTTCCGACTCTTCATCTGCCTCAATGATTTCCTCACATATCTGATTGCTCTGATGGCTAATCACCTCTTGACAGACCACAAAGACGGCCACAAAAATTCCTAGAAGGAAAAATAGCGATCTTTTAAAACCTGATATGTTCTTTTGGATTTTCATTCAGCGGCACGAATTTAGTAAAACGATCGAAGAAAATATCAGCCAGCAGGCATTATTTTGCTCTGTATGGCCGCTTTTATCACATGAAGTGCCTTGTCAAAATCTCGATTGTTCGGGACAACTAGATCTGCCTCCTCTTTATATGGCTCAATATATTTCTGATAGGAAGGCATAATATGGTTCTCATATTTGTAAAGCACGTCATCCGCATCATAGCCACGTTCTTCTCTATCTCGTCTTAGTCTACGCTGAAGTTTGACATAATCTCTTGCGTCAATAAACACCTTAAGGTCAATTAACTCTGAGATTTTTTTATAGTGAAATATGAAAATTCCCTCAACCAAAATCACTGGGGCAGACTTTCTCACCAAGGTCTTAGCCTCTGCATTGGGATTGTTAAAGGTATATTCCTCCTTTTGAATACTTCTGCCCTCACTTAGTGCTTTAAGATCAGAGGCAAAGTGTTCATAGTCGATGGACTCGGGTCTATCAAAGTTTAACTCACCATTCTTGTCAACCAATTGATACTCCCTTGGCCTATAATAATCATCCTGAGATATACAGGTTACATACCTACCATCGAACCCTTCAATCAATTGTTTGAGGAATCTGGTTTTACCAGAACCACTTCCACCTGTAATACCAATGATGTATGGCTTTTCCATAATGCAAAAATAGAAAGCTTAGCGTTAATTCAGTTTATTTAGAAAAGCAGCCAGTTTTTCAACTGACCTTTTTCGATGACTCATTGTATTTTTTACTTCAGCTGACAGCTCTGCAAAAGTTTTGGTATAACCTTCGGGAATAAAGATTGGATCATAGCCAAAACCATCTTCGCCTATCTTTTCTGAAGCAACTGTGCCTTTAATAATACCTTCAAATTGGTATACTCCAGAATTATCAATATAAGTCACTACTGCCCGAAATTGAGCTTCTCTACTATCAGAAGGGCTTAACTCAGACAATACTTTGTCCATGTTTTTAACAGCATTTCGGTCGCCAGCATAGTGAGCCGTATGAACCCCTGGCCTACCGTTCAATGCAACTACTTCCAACCCCGAGTCATCAGAGAAAACTGGCATTTGAAACTTATCAAAAAGGTATTGTGCTTTTTCCAAAGAATTCTCTTCGAGCGTCTCATGAGTTTCTGGCAACTCACCTTTAAAGCCAATCTCATTTAGAGATTGAACTTCAAAACGATCACCAAGGATCGTTTTCACCTCTTCCAGCTTGTGCAGATTATTAGTTGCGAAGCAAATTTTTTTCATGCCTAAAGAAAAAGTGCCCATGGGCACTTTGCTATCTTACATCTAAGACTTGGATGTCGAAAACCAGAACTGAGTTAGGAGGAATAAATAATCCCTGTCGATTGTTACCATAACCAAAACCCGATGGTATGAAGATAGTTGCCATGGTACCAGCGTTCATTTCCTGAAGGGCGATCTCCCAACCTTGAATTACATCACCTCGGCCAATCACTACATCAATAGGATCTAAACCAATTGAGGAATCAAACTCTGTTCCATCCAAAAGATACCCTCTGTAATCGACAATAACAGTGCTTCCAAACTCAGGCTTAGGGCCTGTACCTTCTTGGTTAACAACGATTCTTATTTCACTAGGTCTAAGCGTATCGGCCACAAGATTATTCTCCGAGAGGTAGTTCTCAATTAGATCGACATCTACACGGAGTTGCTCCGCTTCATCAAAGATATTGTCCTGATCGCATGAGGCAATCAGACAAAACAAAATAGGTAAAAGGTATACTAATCTCTTCATCACTTAATGTCAACTAATTCCACATCAAAAACTATTACTGTGTTAGGTCCAATTTGCGATCCAAAACCTGAAGTACCGTAAGCCAAGTATGAAGGAATTAGGAGTCTTCCTTTCCCCCCTTTACTAAACTTGGGTATCCCAATATTCCATCCTTGAAGAATTTCTCTGTCCCCCAAAACAAAAGACCTTGGCCCATATACTCTGTTAGGGTTAAACATATCATTCTCTCTGGCAATCGCCTCACTGCTTGTATCAATCAGTGTTCCATCAAGCAGAGACATTGAGTACTTTAAGAATACTTCATCTCCATTCTTCGGAAAAACACCGTTTCCTTCTTGCAAAGATACGTAATAGACACCTTCTTCGGTTGTAGAGGCTTCTAAATTATTGTTAACGACAAAAGCTTCAATTAATTCTTTATCTCTCTTGGCTTGTGCTACTCTATTTCTTTCGAGAACCGTGGATTCGTTCTCTATTTCGGTTACTCGGATATTCCATGTAACTAACTGCGTGGTATCCATTCTAGGGGAAATAGGAAGGCCGGTAAAGCTCGCATACTCACCAAGAGACATTTGAATTTGAAGACTGTCTCCTTCACCAGTTAAGTTTAATACTTCGCGGATTGCTGGTGGTGCTCCAATATTTGGATTAATAAAGAATCCACCTTCATCTGTCTGAAAAATTAAGGAATCGCCCAAATAATGAGCCATATCCATGAAGATCACATCTCCCATTTTTGGCTTATCTGCTCCCTTATCATCTAATAACCTATACTTCAAACCAGATTCCAAGACAACATATGGCGGAGTTTGATCACAAGCGACAACCAGCACCAAAAGACTTACCAACAATGTGAAAACACTTCTTTTCATAGTCTTCTGTATTCTTCCTCCAGTTGGTCTTTGTATTCCCCCAAAACTCCTTTAAAGCGATTCACAGCCTCTTCTAGAGAGATATCAACCTTACCCCCGGCTGCATTGCGATGACCTCCACCATTAAAGTATTTGTTAGCAACTTCGTTAGCAGGAAACTTCCCAATTGATCTTAAAGAGATTTTCACCCCGTCAGACGACTCTTTAAACAATCCAGCAAGAGTGATACCCTCAATGGATAGTGCGTAATTGACCAAACCTTCAGTATCACCAGTTTTTGAATTATACTTCTGTAACTCATCTTCTGATAACGCAAAAAAAGCAACACGGCTCTCAGGAAGAACCTGCAAATTCTGGCTAAGTGCATACCCAAGGAAGCGAAGTCTATTTATGGAGTTCTTGTCATATATCTCTTTAGAGACACGACTATTATCTGCTCCATGAGCAATCAAATTAGCGACTACTTCATGAACGTTTTGTGTAGTATTAGGATGCCTGAACCCTCCAGTATCGGTCATTATACCGGCATAGAGGCATTCGGCAATATCTTTATCTATTAGGTCACGATCTCCCAATGCCACAATCAATTCGTAACAAAGTTCGCATGTCGCAGCTGCTCCAGTATTCCAAAGTCGGAAGTCAGCAAAATCTTCAGGGTCTAAATGATGATCTACATTTACTTTAAATCCATTCGCTTCCTTGACCATTTCTCCCAACTGATTGATTCTGCTTAAAACAGAAAAGTCGAGTGTTATGATTACTTCGGCCTGATTCATTAAAGATTGTGAGGCCTCGTGAGTGTCTTCACTATAAACCAAAACATCATCATTGCCTTTCATCCAATGTAAAAAAGCGGGATACTCAGATGGAGTAATCACTTGGACATCATGGCCTTTTTTTATCAAGTAATTGGCCATACCTAATGATGAGCCCAATGCATCAGCATCAGGTTTCACGTGCGTGGTAATGACTATTTTACTGGGGCTACTAAGCTTGGATTTTAATAACTCTAAGTTCTGCATGCACTGCTTCCGACAAAGTCGGTCCGTCAAGAATCGGCAAAGTTGTCAAGAAATCGGCTACGAAACAATCAAAGAGACCTTGATTATCTGAATATTAAGTCGTCAAAAGATTCATTATCAGGGTCTCTCTTATTAAAAATTATCTTCTATTTTTGCGCTCGAATTTTAAAAAGGAACTATAAAACGATTATGGCAACTAACAGAACATTCACAATGATTAAGCCTGATGCAGTAGCGGATGGTAACATTGGTGGGATCATTAAAATGATCGAGGAAGCGGGTTTTAAAATCATTGCTATGAAATATACCAGATTGACTACTGAGTTAGCTGGTAAATTCTACGAAGTACATAAAGAAAGACCTTTTTACGGTGAGCTAGTAGACTACATGTCTTCTGGGCCTATCGTTGCAGCAATTCTTGAAAAAGATAATGCTGTTGAAGACTTCAGAACTTTAATTGGTGCTACTAACCCTGCAGATGCTGCGGAAGGTACTATCAGAAAGATCTATGCTAAGTCTATTGGAGAAAATGCTGTTCACGGTTCAGATTCTGACGAGAATGCGGCTATTGAAGGAAACTTCTACTTCTCAATGGGTGAAAGATTCTAGGAATTAGAATAATTCTATCTTGAAGCGGCTTATTGCCGCTTTTTTTATGCCTTAACTTGCTAAGACACATGAATAACTGGGATGTAGAGGGTTCAGAAGTCTATTCTGTGACCAGTTGATCTTCGATTTTTTCGACCCAAAAATTATTGAAGCCCTCGCCTAAATGCATTGTAATCTTACGCATTTGGAGTAGATCAAGAATTGAAAGAAAATTAAAAATCACTGCAATCTTATTCGGTTCAAAGGCAATCAGCTCAGTAAATGAGAGCCTAGGAGAATCTGCAAGCTTATCAAGTACAAACTGGCGCTGAGTGCTAATGGAATATGGGTACTGAACTACCTGATGTGTTGGTTTTTTCTGTTCATACTCAAAACGAGAAACGACTCTTTGGTAAACTTTCAAGAGTTTATAGAGGTCGATATCTTGAAGTTCTGCTTCAACATTGCTGCTCTCTGCTAGTTTTCTCAGTTCCTTAGTAATATTACCTCGCTTCTCTTTCTGAAGGCGATCACCTTCTAGATTGCTCAATTCTTCTATTACCGATTTATACTTTTTGTACTCCAGCAGATGACGAACGAGCTCTTCACGAGGATCTACCTCATTCCCCTCTTCATCCAAAACTGGTCTAGGGAGTAACATTTTTGCTTTTATCCGCATCAATGTGGCAGCGACTAAGATGAATTCGCTAGCCACTTCTACATTCATTTGCTCCAAACGATGCAGGTAATCAAGAAAATCAGAAGTGATTTTGTTAATCGGAATGTCGTGAATATCGAGTTCGTCTCTTTGGATAAAGAATAAAAGCAGGTCAAAGGGACCTTCAAAGAGCGGAAGTTTTATTTCGAAACTCAACGATTATAAAGCGTTTTCAATCAAATATATAGAGAATGACTAAATGTCTCATTTGGAGCCAAAATAATTTTTAATTTTGGGGGTTGATTAAAAATCTAAGCCAAACATTTAACACGTAGTGTTGTTGATAAGGCATTAGTTTTAAAAATCTATGTTGATAGAGCCAGGACCCCTACTTTCCAAAATTGATTCCCCTGCCGATTTAAAGCAATTAGATCAGACCCAATTAGTGAAGGTCTGTGATGAGTTGCGTCAATTCATTGTAGACAATGTCTCCGTTTATGGTGGACACTTTGGAGCTTCTCTGGGTGTAGTTGAATTGACTGTGGCACTTCACTACATCTTCAATACCCCAAAAGATCAGTTGGTATGGGATGTTGGGCATCAGGCCTATGGCCACAAAATATTAACAGGAAGACGTGATGTCTTCCATAGCAACAGAATTTACAAAGGTCTTTCTGGCTTCCCTAAGCGGAAAGAAAGTGACTATGATACTTTTGGTGTCGGCCACTCTTCTACTTCTATTTCTGCAGCCTTGGGAATGGCAATAGCCAACCAATACAAGAAAGACGATCGACAACATATTGCCGTAATAGGTGATGGTGCCATGACTGGGGGACTTGCCTTCGAGGGCATGAACCATGCGGGTGATACCAATGCCAACGTGCTGATCATTCTGAATGACAACTGCATGTCAATTGATCCTAACGTTGGTGCGCTAAAAGATTATTTGACAGACGTCACAACATCGCACACCTATAACAAGGCTAAAGATGACGTTTGGAAACTATTGAGCAAGTTCTCAAAGTTTGGAAAGAGTGCGCAAGAGGTTATTTCAAAAGTTGAACACTCAATGAAGTCGTTGCTTCTGAAGCAGAGTAATCTTTTCGAAGCACTGAACCTCAGGTATTTCGGGCCAGTAGATGGTCATGATGTGCATCATTTGACCAATGTGCTCAAGGACCTTAAAGATATTCCAGGACCTAAAATCCTTCACTGCGTTACGGTAAAGGGTAAAGGGTACAAACCTGCTGAAGAAGGAAATGCCACTAAATGGCATGCTCCTGGTAAGTTTGACAAAGTAACAGGCGAAGTATTTAAGAAAGTACCTGATGCACCTCAACCACCAAAGTATCAAGATGTTTTCGGCCACACGCTGGTAGAATTGGCTGAGCAGAACGACAAGGTTATGGGAATTACCCCAGCGATGCCTTCTGGCTCTTCCATGAACATCATGATGAAGGCTATGCCTGACCGTGCTTTTGATGTTGGAATTGCCGAACAGCATGCCGTCACATTCTCGGCAGGCTTAGCCACTCAAGGCTTGATTCCTTTCTGTAATATCTACAGTACATTTATGCAGCGTGCCTTTGATCAGGTCATTCATGATGTCTGTATTCAAAACCTTCCCGTGACGTTCTGCCTAGACAGAGCAGGTTTTGCTGGTGCTGACGGCCCAACACACCACGGTGCTTATGACATTGCTTACATGCGATGCATCCCCAATATGATTGTTGCTGCTCCTATGAATGAAGCAGAACTGCGTAATATGATGTACACTTCTCAATTACCACGCGAAGGGCAAGCTTTTACCATCAGATACCCAAGAGGAACTGGTGTTATGCCAGAGTGGAGAACTGAGATGAAGAAAATGACCATTGGTACCGGTAGAAAAATTGCAGATGGAGAAAATGTTGCGATTCTAACTATCGGTCATATTGGAAATTATGCCGTCACGGCAAGAGAACAACTGGCAGAAGAAGGATTGAATCCTGCTCACTACGACATGCGATTTGTCAAGCCTCTTGACGAAGAGTTACTTCATGATATTTTCAGAAACTTCAAGAAAGTGATTACAGTCGAAGATGGCTGTGTTATGGGAGGTTTTGGTAGTGCAGTGCTAGAGTTTATGGCAGATAACGGTTATGCCGCCAAAGTAGTAAGACTGGGAATTCCTGATGCCATTGTAGAACACGGAACTCAGGAGCAACTACATGGAGAATGCAATTTCGATGTAGCCGGTATTGCTAAAACTGTTCGTGGACTGTCAGGCGTTAAGGCACCGAGTAGTGCGTCTTCTAATTAGGCCTTACGATCTAAAGTAAATTTTCGATTCCTTCTTGACTTAGACTCGAGTTTGAGATAAATCAATGATCCTACGATTGGAACAAACAAAAGCAGAAGAAAGCTGAAAAGCCTCTGTGTTCCAGGGCTAACGTCATTGTACAATCTATAGAAAGCAAAAAACATTAATGCAATATGCAAGAATGTCAAAATCTGAAATGCGAATAAGTTATTGTCGTACAAGTATATGTCCATAGTATCCGAAATGTACAAATTTCAAGATTATGATGCCCTTTCGATCATCTGGGCTAAATCACGCTTAGTCATAACACCCGCCTTATTCTCTACAACCTTTCCATTTTTAAATAGAATCAATGTAGGAATGCTCCTTACCCCAAAGCGTTGAGCAATGGGCTGGTTCTTATCTACATCTATTTTGATCACCTTCACCTTGTCTCCCATTTCTTGAGCTACCTCCTTCAGGACAGGCGCCATCATTTGGCAGGGACCACACCAGTCCGCATAGAAATCCACTAAAACGGGAGTATCCTGATCAATCAATGTCTCAAACTTTCCTTTCATCACTATCTAATTAAGCAATTCTAAAACCTAAGAATTGATTCATTTGTTCCCTAATTTCACAAAAGCTAATTATTGCATCAACTGATTCAATGCATCAATACGACTTTACAGATCCATTGACATTTCTCACCCTTACTGCCCTCATGTTTTTGATGGTTGTATTCAGGTATACCTTAGTAGCTGGTATCTTCTATATTGTCTTCTATATCATAGATCCGAAGGACTTCCGAGGTAGAAAGGTTCTTCCTCCTACCAAAGACAAAAAGCAATACAGACGTGAGGTGATGTGGTCTACACTTACTTCTCTATTCTTCGCCCTAGCAGGGGCTGGCATGGTGGTGCTATGGCAGAAGGGCTATACTGCTATTTATGAAGATATAGACCAATATGGTTGGTGGTGGATGCCTGTAAGCTTTCTTATTGCAGCATTGATTCACGAGACCTATTATTACTGGCTTCATCGCTGGATGCATAAACCCAAAGTCTATCGCTTGATACACAAAGTCCATCATGACAGTCATATCACTTCTCCATGGACCTCATTTTCATTTCATCCGGGTGAGGGAATCTTACAGTCAGTGATTATACCCCTCGTAATTCTCTTCTTGCCTATGCACTACTGGACGATTGTTACGCTATTGACCTTTATGACCTTGACAAGTGCGATCAATCATTCGAATGTAGAAATCTACCCAAAGGGATTTCATAAGCACTGGCTGGGAAAATGGATGATTGGTGCCACACACCACAGCCTTCATCATACCCAATACCGCTTCAACTTTGGACTGTATTTTACCTTTTGGGACAAATGGATGAATACTGAAAGTGAGAAGTACTCTGAGGATTTTGAGAAACACACTAGTCCAACCAAATAGGCTCTTTTGCTAAAATAATATTTGTTTCTAAAAAGAGAATATATTTAATTTGTTGAAATCCAACACATACGATCTAGTCGTATTTGGATTAAACAGGTCATAAAACTCAAAAGAAACAGAAATGAAAATTATCAAATTATTTTCTCTGGCGGTCCTCGGATTTGGGCTGCTAATGAACAAGCCAAACCATGAAGTAATCATTCGTACAGCTGATGGTGGAGCAATAAGTCTCAATACCACAAAGTACTATCAAAAGCGTGCCACAGATATTTTACTCACTAAAACCAATGCCGAGGGTAATGAAGAATGGTTTAAAATTTATGGTGGTAGCAGCTACGATAAGGCAAGCGATTTGATCGCAACCGATGATGGAGGTTATGCTATATTAGGTTCTACCAGCTCCTATGGTAATGGCAATTATGATATCTACTTGATCAAGGTTGACAAAAAAGGTAAAAAGGAATGGAGTGAAACCTATGGAGGTTTCTATAACGAATATGGTTACTCAATAAAGCAGCGTAGCAATGGTGATTATACCATTCAGGCCACTGGACAAGGGTGTTTCAATGAAAATGGATCGCCCAACTGCGATAAGGACAAATGGGCCTTCAATATTGATAGCAAAGGCCGACTAAAGGGTAAGCAAGAAATAGCCAAGTAAATAAAAGCCACCTTGAGACTTATTTCAAGGTGGCTTTTTCACTTTTCAGTCAATTATTATTCGTACCGTAGACTATCCACCGGATTTGCTTTGGCTGCTCTTGAAGTTTGAAAACTCACTGTTGCAATCGCGATCAAAAGAACGAGCATTGCTGGGAAAGCAAAAATATACCAATAAAGGTCAATCCTAAAAGCAAAGCTATTTAACCATTGCTCCATACCGTAGTAGGCGATCGGAATTGCCAAGATCACGGATACTACAATCAACTTCAAGAAATCTGTAGAAAGGAGTTTCAGGATACTTGGTACCGAAGCCCCTAATACTTTTCTAACTCCTATTTCCTTGATTCTCTTAGAAGTCATAAACGCTGCTAAACCGAATAGACCAAGGCAGGCAACAAAAATTGTCAAGCCAGAGAAGATGGTAAATACAGAGCCGAATTGTTTGTCAGCTTCATATTGATCTTCAAATCGATCTTCAAGGAAGAAGTACTCGAATGGATTACCAGGGAAAAATTGTGCCCACTTTTCCTGAGCCATTTGAACCACCTGCTGTGTATTTGCAGCATTGTATTTTACTGAATAGAAGCCGTCAGCATTTGGAATAAGTCTAAAAAGCAACTTGTCATAATTCTCCTTTAAAGAAGTATGATGATAGTCTTCCATCACACCAATAATAGTATAGACATTACCCCAAAAGTAAATGCGTTCACCCAATGCCTCCTCAGGATCAGCAAAACCAAAGTCCTTTGCAGCTGCTCTTGAGAACAAAATCTTCGACTCCTCATCACCAAATTCTCTTGAGAAACTTCGACCTGCAATCACTTGCATGTCATATGACTCTACAAACTCATAGCCTAGCCCAAGAACTCTATATTGCTTTCCTTCACTGTCAGGTGCTCCTTCTTTTCTAATACCTCCAGCATTCCAACCAACTCCTCTACCGGGCACGCCAGTACTCACCACTACGTTCTCAACATTTGCATCTGTTTTCATTACCTCAGTAAAAGCAGTAAGCTTTTCGGTATAGGTAGAGTCCGTTACACTAGGCCCATTAATTACCATTGTTCTGTCAATATCAATACCCAGCTCTTGATTTCTCATAAATGAGATCTGTTCATAAACGGTATAAGTCCCTATAATCAGACCCACAGAAGCCATAAACTGGAATATCACCAATCCCTTTCTTAACAATCCGCCTCCACCTGAGGTAAGTTTTGCGCCTTTAAGGGTATCAATAGGTTTGAAAGATGAAAGCACAAATGCTGGATAAAGTCCTGAAAGGAAGGTACCCACAAAAAAGAGCACACCTAAGCCTAACCAGAAGCCCTGTTGAGCAAACAGTGCCATTGTCATCGGTTGATCTGTCAGGTTAGCAAATGCCGGTAGTACCAAAGCCACAATTAAGAAGGCCAATATCACCGCGAATAAGTTCACTAAGAAAGACTCAGTTAAAAATTGTCTAATCAATTGGCCTTTTTGCGACCCTAAAACCTTTCTTAACCCAACCTCTCTTGCTCGTTCCATTGACTTGGCGGTAGCCAGATTGATGTAATTAACCCAAGCGATCAGCACGATAAAGAATGAAATAACCAGCAAGGCATAAACTGAATCACCATCACCGTTCACTTCGGCCTCACCTATAAAGTTTGAATTTAGGTGGATATCGGCCATTGGCTGCAGTTCAAAGTCCATCCAGGTATCCACATTTCGCATTTCCTCGCCCCATTGACTCTCGACAAACTCATCAATCTTTACTTGAAAAGCTTCAGCAGTAACTCCCTCAGCCAGTTCTATATAATTGAAATAACCATCCCAGTACCAAACTCGATTGGCATCAGCAGCGAAGTCTCCCTGTGCCGCGGTTGACCATGAGGCAAGAATATCAAACTTAAAATGAGAGTTATCAGGAATATCCTTAAATACTGCGGTGACTGTAACAGAGCGGTCGCGGTTATACATCAGTGTCTCTCCTACAGGATCTGTTTCTCCAAAATACTTTTTTGCAACGCTCTCAGAAATGGCAATTGTATTCATTTCGGTCAGAGCGTTTTCAGTATCACCCTTTACTATTTCCGTTCCGAAGATCCTAAAGGCATCCTGATTTGCGAAGTAGATGTCCCTCTCCATAAACTCTATATCGCCTTTGGAGATAACACCTCCAGTGGATGTTAGACGTGCATACCTTTCAACTTCAGGATATGCCTCATTGAGTAAATGGCCTATGGAAACGACTCCAGAAGCCCACTCTGTGCTTAATTCGCCTTGATTGTAGCGGTTAGTTTTAATACGGTAAATCTTAGAAGCATTCTCATTGAAATTCTCATAGCTCAACTCATAGTTGACATATTGCATAATGAGTAAGCTGGCTGAAATCCCTAGGGCCAGTCCGGTGATATTGATAAAAGAGAAAATCCGATTCTTTAGAAGTGACCGGAATGCGATCTTGATATAATTTTTGAACATGGTGGTTTGAGTTTATAGTAGGACCTTGATTTTTTAAAGTGGTTACACTTTAAGACGACTTTCATATCAGATTATTACAACTTCTTGAAAGACATCAAGGTATGTACAAAGTTGCACTCAGACCCAAGAGGTATCAAAGCGAATTCAGACCGAACAGGATATGAGACCGATGGATCGGGACTACCTCAGCCGTTTTTTCATTAAAAAATTCACTTCCTGACCAACGGCCGTCTGTTCTGCAACGTTATCTCTGCCGTCTCCTAAAGGCAAAGTATAGGCAAAAACAAACTCCCAACCCTGAGCACTCATGTAGTTGAGCGCATCCACAGCCGAATTGAACTTCTTCACTTTTCCACTATTCTCATTTCTGATGCGCGTATCGCCACCCCAGAAGTTTCGCTCTTGCCCATAATCGAGTCGAATTGAAACTTTATTAGATAGGAATCGAGGCCTTATTCTTATTTGAGCATATACCTCTCTTTGCACTATAGTGGTATCTGCAACTTCAGATTCATAAACACGCTGGCCAAAACTCACATTTGAAATGACCAGGAAACCCAGCATAAGGGTGAAAAACAATAGCTTTTTCATCTTCGATATTTTAGGATAAATAAGATAGTAAAATGGAGGGAAAACTTTGGTGGGTATAAAATAAAAGAGTCACTCCCGTTGGAGCGACTCCCTTTCACCTAAACACCTGGGTAACTAACTACTCATAGTGAATCTTTCGATTCCTACACCCAGACTTATCTTTAATTTACCGGGCGGTAAATGTTATTTCAAATTCCAGTTCGGGTCTACTATCCCCCGTACTGTAAAATCAAAGTTAGTAGGATTTTTAATTAAATAAAATTTAACAAATCAATAATTTCAAAAAAAACGAACAAAATGCTCTAGAAGCTGTTGTGGTCATTTAAATACACTTTTTTGTTGTACGTCCCAACCTTACAGTTTTATACACACATTCTTCTTCTCTGTAAAAAAGTTAAGAACATCCCATCCTCCCTCTCTACCAACACCACTTTTCTTAACACCACCGAAGGGGGTTCTCAGGTCTCTAAATAGCCAACAATTGACCCAAACGATTCCTGCTTTTAATTCAGAACTCACACGGTTGGCTTTATGCAAATTGCTTGTCCAAACGGTGGCAGAAAGCCCATATTCCGTACTGTTTGCCATAGCCAAGACATCTTCTTCACTGTCAAATGGTGTAATGGTAACGACTGGGCCGAAAATTTCTTGCTGATTTGTTTGACAATCATGCGATAAGCCTTCAATAACTGTCGGTGCTACGTAATAACCCTTGGCCAAATCTCCATCTAGATGAACCTGGTTACCTCCGGTGAGAATCGTTCCACCTTCTTTTTTGGCAAGATCAATAAAGCCCAATACCTTTTCCATGTGTGGCTTAGAGACCACAGCTCCCAAATTAGAGCCTTCACTAGCAGGATCGCCTACAACCAGCTTATCTACCCTAGCAACAAAGGCGTCTTTAAACTTGTCATAAATAGACCTTTCCACAAAGATCCTTGACCCACAGAGGCAAATTTGGCCTTGATTGGCAAAACTAGAGTGAACTGATGTCTTCAAAGCCTCCTCGAAATCGCAGTCTGCGAATATGATGTTCGGATTTTTTCCTCCCAGTTCTAAAGAGAGTTTCTTAAACATTGGTGCAGCAGTTGCCGCAATTCGTTTACCCGTCTCTGTTCCCCCTGTGAAAGAGATTGCCTTAATTTCTGGATGCTCTGATATGGCTTGACCTGCATTCGGACCAGTACCATGGACTATGTTCAACACGCCTGCTGGAAGCCCCGCTTCAATACATAATTCCGACAATAAAAAAGCAGTCATCGGGGTAATCTCAGAAGGCTTGGCCACTACGGTATTACCAGTAGCTATGGCAGGTGCTATCTTCCAGGTGAACAAGTACAAGGGAAGATTCCATGGAGAAATACAGCCCACCACACCTATTGGAGATCTCAATGTCATATTAATCGCATCCTGATCACTTTGATGTGCTTCAGTCGACTCATGAAGGATTGCCGTTGCGAAGAACCTAAAGTTGGCCGAAGCTCTGGGAATATCTACCCGACTCGCTAGCTTGATAGGCTTTCCATTATCTTTTGATTCAGCCGCGGCCAGACGGTCGTGGTTCGCATCTATCAGGTCGGCTACCTTAAGCATCAAATCAGAGCGCTCCTTTCTGCTGGTTTTAGACCAAGCTGGAAAAGCATCAGAAGCCGCATCAACAGCTTGCTGAATGTCCTTGGATGTGGAATCGGGAATTTGACTGTAGACTTCACCATTGGCAGGGTTGTAGTTGTCAAATGATTGGCCATTTGCAGCCTCTACCAACTCTCCATTAATGTAATTCTTAATGATCTCCATTGTTAATTCCAGTTAGAAACGATAAATCTTTCCACATTTTTATGTGCCAGTCTTGATAACTGATCACTTGTTAAATCTTGTTCAAGTTGATTCAGAATTCCGTGATACTTTGAGGCATCCTCATGCTCAGGAAAGTAATAAGGATCTCTCGCAGGGTCGGGAAAGTCACCAGTATAAAAGAAGTCCGCACCAAACGCCATTGCCTGCTCACCACCTTTTAAATCAAAACCATATTTCACATGATCGAGCAGCGCATTAGCATCATCATTATTCAAAAATGCACGTAGAAAGTTGATACCAATAAGCCCTCCTCTATCGACAATCTCCTGTGCGTTCGCCTTGGTTAAATTCCTTGGGTGATCCCATACTTCGCGAAAGTTAGAATGACTTGCTATTACAGGAACCTTAAGCCCCTTTTTATAGGTGTAGTCGAGAATGTCATGGGCCAAGGCATCGGAAGTATGCGAAAGATCAACCGCAATTTCTCTTCCATCCATATAATCTAGCAAGGCTTCACCGTCAGGCTTTAGTCCAGCTGTCGCGTAGTTTCCACCCCCAAAACGATTTTCAGTATGATGTGTAAAGCTGATATAAAACAACCTCTCTACATTGGATATAATGGTCTCCAAGTTTTTGAAGGCATTGTCTAGTGGCTCCTCCTCATTGCAAATACCAGACGCACTTTCTAGAGAAGCAACTATTCCTATTCGGTCGTTAGACGAATCAAATTGGGCATCCGCCTGATAGATATCGGCAGAATAGTCGGTCAATAATCGCTTATAAATTTCAGATTGTGCTACACCATTTCTTGAACTGGCTTCCTCCACAGCAGTGTAGATGGCCATCACCTGCATTTTGACATTGCCCTCTTTTAGAAACGGAAACCCTGCACCAAATGCTTTGGTCTCAGGACTCGCATTCTTATTCATGAGCAAATACACCAAAAGGTCGCAATGGAGATCTATGACGGGCGCATTCGACATGTTAAAGGCTCCCCGTCCTTCCTCCGTCAACCGGAAGGTTAACACCATTGATGTAACCGGCTGATGGAGTTGCTAAGAACACCGCTGCCGCTGCCACCTCCTTGGCATCCGCAAAACGCTTGGCAGGCACGCTGGCTTTCATTGCAGCATCGACTTCTTCGATACTCTTTCCAGTTTTCTTAGCCTTGTTTTCAATGATCGAGCTTAGGCGTTGTGTAGAAGTTGCTCCCGGTAGAACGTTGTTAACTGTTATTCCAAACTGGCCCAATTCGTTTGCCAAAGTCTTAGACCAGTTGGCAACTGCGCCTCTAATCGTATTCGAAACACCTAAGCCTTGCAATGGCACTTTGACCGAGGTACTGATGATATTGACAATCCGACCATAAGCCGAATCTTTCATACCAGGAACCATCGCTTGGGCGAGAATTTGATTGCAAATCAAGTGCTGATTAAAGGCAATTCTGAACTCATCTATACCAGCATCAATTGCCTGACCACCAGGAGGACCTCCTGTATTGTTAATCAGAATGTGATATACACTTCCTTGACCCAGATGCTCGTCAATCGCAGATTTTAATTGATCTGGTTTCGAAAAGTCGGCCACTAATGTTTGATGATTTTGACCAGAAGTGTGAAAAAGTTCAGACTTCACCTGACTCAGCACTTCCTCGTTACGAGCGCATAAAGTAACGCTGGCTCCAAGGTTGGCCAATTCTTCGGCTATTGCTTTGCCTATTCCTTGCGTACTACCACATACGAAGGCATTTTTTCCATTTAAGTTAAGATCCATAAGTTTTGGGCTATCAACCAAAGTTATGAAAATCGGGTTTAGTCCTACCGTGATTTTCTGTATTTTAGAGGCAAGCTAAATAGAAAGGAAATGGGCATTAAAAGACCTTTCAATCTGAATCAATGGATTGAAGATAATCGCGATTTACTGAAGCCTCCCGTAGGTAACAAAAACCTGTATCCTGAAGGGACCGATTACATTGTCATGATAGTTGCTGGACCGAACGCCAGAAAAGATTATCACTACAATGAGACGGAAGAACTTTTCTATCAGCTGGAAGGAAACATTACGGTCCGAATTCAAGAAGATGGAAAAGCAGTCGATATCCCACTTGGCCCAGGCGATATGTATTTGCACCCACCAAAGGTGCCCCACTCTCCCATGCGATCAGAAGGCTCTATCGGTTTAGTGATCGAACGTGTCCGAAAACCTGAGCATACTGATGGCCTCATGTGGTTTTGTGACAACTGCAACAACAAGCTGCATGATACTTATTTCCCACTAACCAATATTGAGAAAGACTTTCTGCCAAGGTTCAAAGAATTCTATGGTTCAGAAGACCTAAGAACCTGTAAGAGTTGCGGTCACACTATGGAAGCTGATCCAAGGTTTGTGGAATAGATATTAAGTATTTGGTTTTTAGTTTATGGGTTCACTCAAAGATTTTACTGAATTAGAAGTATGGATAGCTTCCAAAAAACTCACTAATACGGTTTATAAAGTCACAGAGCAATTCCCTCAAAAAGAGAATTATAGATTGACTGACCAAATGTGTAGAGCTGCCGTCTCTATCCCATCAAATATTGCCGAAGGAATAGGTAGAAATACCAACCCTGACAAGAAGCGTTTCCTCTATATTGCAAGAGGGTCGGCATTTGAACTTGAGACGCAAGCCCATATTGCTTATGACTTGAACTACCTGAACGATGAGAGTTTTAAGAAAATCAAGTCTGAAATTCTCTCAGTTAAAAAACTCATTAACGGATTTATCAGCTACCTAAAATGAGACCAAATACTAGTAACCAAATACCAAAATCTAGCAAATGCTAAAAATCGATATGCATACCCACATCATTCCAAAGCATCTGCCCAAGTGGACAGAGAAGTTTGGATATGGTGACTTCATTAACCTCCACCACCATAAGGAAGGGGCCGCGATGATGATGAAAGGCACAAAGTTCTTTCGTGAGATTCAGTCTAACTGTTGGGATGGTGAGGAGCGTATTGAAGAGTATGCTACACACGGCACTCAAGTGCAGGTAGTGAGTACCATACCAGTGATGTTCTCTTACGATGCAAAACCCGAGGATGCATTGGAAGTTTCTCGCTTCCTGAATGATGACATCGCTGATCTTTGCCGAAAGTATCCAAAGAACTACATCGGCCTGGCTACTATCCCTATGCAGGATGAGGAATTGGCCATTCAAGAATTAGAGCGTTGCAAAAATGAGCTTAACCTTCCGGGCATTCAGATTGGCTCAAACATTAACGATAAGAACCTGAGCAGCCCTCGCTTCTTCCCTATTTTCGAAGCTTGTGAGCGCTTAGATATGGCCATTATGGTTCACCCCTGGAATATGATGGGCTTTCATAGCATGGAGCGCTACTGGCTACCATGGCTTGTAGGAATGCCTGCGGAAACTTCAAGGGCGGCTTGTTCCATGATTTTTGGGGGAGTACTTGAAAGATTACCGAACCTAAGAGTAAACTTCTCCCATGCTGGCGGATCATTTCTCCCCACCTTAGGAAGAGTTGAACATGGCTTCAACTGTAGACCAGATCTTGTGGCCATCGACAATCCCGTCAACCCAAGGGAGTACTTGGGTAAATTTTGGATCGATAGCATCACACATGATCCATTGCTATTGAAGTACGTACTGGAAGTACAGGGGTCAAAAAGAATCACCTTAGGCTCCGACTACCCTTTCCCATTAGGAGACCTTGAAATTGGTGCTTATATAGAGGAGATGGGACTCTCTGATGAGATAGTAGAAGATATTTTTTGCAATGCCACACTGGAATGGCTAGACCTTCCAAAAAGTCAGTTTGAATAATGAAAGATACTGCCATATCATATATGGATAGCCCTCTGGGCAAAATCAAAATCGTTGGTGAAAACGACCACATTAAGCGAGTCAGCTTTGTGGAGGGAGAAGAGAGAGAGACCGATGGACCCGTTCCTTTAGTAGTAAGAAACTGCAAAAAGCAGCTAAAGGAGTACTTTGCTGGAAAGCGTAAAGAGTTTAATGTACCACTAGATCCTGATGGCACAGATTTTCAAAAGCAAGTTTGGGAGGCTCTTTTAGATATTCCCTTCGGAAAAACTTCGACCTACGCCAAGCAGTCTATTTCCCTTGGAGATATTAAAAAGATTCGAGCTGTTGGAACTGCCAATGGTAAAAATCCAATTGCCGTCATCATCCCATGCCATCGTGTAATTGGAACTGACGGCAGTCTCACCGGCTATGCCGGTGGGCTCGACAAAAAAGAATGGCTATTAAGGTTAGAAGAAAGTATGCCTGGCCAGAATCAAACAAGCTTGTTTTAATGAACTTTGAAAATAGTCTTTCATTCGCTAGAGCGCTGGATGCAGCCGACCCACTAAGGTCTTATAGAGATCGCTTTCATATTCCGCAAGTCAATGGAAAAGACAGCTATTACTTCACTGGCAATTCATTGGGACTGCAACCGAAATCTGTTCGTGGATTCATCGAAGAGGAATTAAAAGGTTGGGAAACCCTGGGTGTTGAAGGTCATTTCGAAGGACACACTAAGCCTTGGGCACATTACCACAAGTTCAGTAAGGAAGCGCTAGCAAAAATAGTTGGTGCCAAACCATTGGAAGTAGTTTCAATGAACAACCTAACGGTGAATCTTCACCTGTTGATGGCCTCATTTTATCAGCCAACAGCTTCTCGATACAAAATTATTTGTGAGGCTGGAGCCTTTCCATCAGATCAATACATGTTTGAAACCCAATTGAAGTTTCATGGATTAAATCCTGATGAAGCTTTAATTGAATTGACTCCTAGAGGGGGTGAGCACATCCTTAGAACGGAGGACATTCTTGCGGAGATCAAATCAACGGGTGACGAACTCGCTTTGGTTCTGATCGGAGGAGTTCAATACTATACTGGCCAGTTCTTTGATCTTGAAAGCATTACAACTGTGGGTCATGAAGTTGGGGCATTGGTTGGCTTTGATTTGGCCCATGCTTTCGGAAACCTGCCACTCTCCTTACATGATTGGGGTGTAGACTTTGCCACTTGGTGTTCTTATAAATACCTCAATTCAGGTCCAGGAAATGTATCTGGAATCTTTGTGAACGAACGCTTCGCTCATGACGATTCTTTAAATCGTTTTGCAGGCTGGTGGGGCCACAACGAATCGGAGCGCTTTCAAATGAAGAAGGGCTTTAAACCAATGCCCGGTGCCGATGGATGGCAGTTGAGTAATGTCAATGTATTGTCCACGGCAGCACACTTAGCTTCTCTTGAAATATTTAACGAAGTGGGCATGGAAGCGCTCCGCAGCAAGAGTTTAAAACTGACCGGATTCATGGAATTCCTAGTCAATCAGCTAAGCGGTGAGGATCAAATCTTTGAAATCATTACTCCCAGTAATCCAGAAGAAAGAGGCTGTCAACTCTCAATTTTCTGTCATAAAAATGGCAAGCAGCTCTTCGATGCTTTGACCAAGGATGGAGTCATTGCTGACTGGCGAGAACCAAATGTAATACGGGTGGCGCCTGTCCCATTATATAACACTTTTGAAGATGTGTTTCACTTTGCTCGACTACTCAGAGAGCACTTAGAAAAGATGTAGCTATGGAAGGCAAAAAGGAGAAAATCAGCATTCTAGGAGCCGGACTGGTGGGTTCTTTACTTTCCATCATGCTCGCCAAAAGAGGTTATCAGGTAACGATTTTTGAAAGAAGACCTGATATGCGGAAGGCTGGGGCAATTGGTGGACGATCCATTAATCTGGCACTAAGCCACCGAGGACTGAAGGCACTCGATAGAGTTGGCCTCAAAGATAAAATTCAAGAGAGCTGCATCCCAATGCCTGGCAGGATGATTCACGATTTACAAGGCAATCTAGATTTTCAGCCTTATGGGAAAGAAGGTCAATACATCAATTCGGTTTCCAGAGGTGGCCTTAACTGGCTCTTGATGGATGAAGCCGAAGCACATGGCGTAGAAATTCGCTTTGATCATAAATGCCTGGATGTGGACTTTGATTCGGCAACCGCAACCTTTGAAAATGGACAGTCGGTAAGCTCAGATTTTCTCTTTGGGGGAGACGGAGCCTTTTCAGCCTTGAGGGGCGCAATGCAAAAGACAGATCGCTTTAATTTTTCTCAGGAATACATCTCAGCAGGTTACAAAGAGCTGACAATGCCAGCAACAAAAGATGGTGACTTTGCCATTGACCCTGATGCCTTGCACATTTGGCCAAGAGGTGAGTACATGCTTATTGCGCTGCCTAATCTGGATAAGAGCTTTACCTGCACCCTATTCTTTCCATTTGAAGGAGAAATAAGCTTTGATGCACTCAAAACAGAAGCCGATGTAGAAGCTTTCTTCAATGACAAATTCAAGGATGCCGTTCCTCTTCTACCGAACTTGAAAAAGGAGTTCTTCGAGAACCCAACTTCAAGCTTGATTACCGTCAGGTGCTCCCCGTGGGTCAAAGGAAACACAGCCTTGATTGGTGATGCCGCTCATGCTATAGTTCCATTTTATGGGCAGGGCATGAACTCAGGTTTTGAAGACTGTTATGTCTTTGATCAGCTCTTAGAAAAGCACGGTGATATCAATGATGCCCTGCTTAAAGAATATCAAGACCTTAGAATTCCTGATGGCAATGCCATTGCCGACCTCGCGCTCTACAACTTTATCGAAATGCGAGATAAGGTAGCTGACGAAAAGTTCGTGCTACAGAAGAAGATTGAGAAAAAGCTGAATGCACTCTACCCAGACAAATGGGTGCCACTCTACTCAATGGTTACCTTCAGTGATTATCGTTACTCCGAAGCCATTGCCCGAGGTGACAAACAACAAGCCATTATGGATGAAGCACTCTCCAGACCAGGGATTGAGGATAATTCGGAAAGTTTGGATTTCGAAGCAATTGTCAATCAACTATTGGGCTAGCTTTTAAGTGATTTCATTCGATTGAGTTATTTCTTAGCTTTAGCTAAGCATACACAATGGAAAGAGACCTAGGAAATCTTGGTGAGGCACAGTTTGAGGCTTATTGCCATGGAATAGGAATTACGCCCAATAAAGTTCAGATTGACAAAACAGGTTGGGACTTTTTAGTTGAGTTCCCTGACAAGGCAGAAGCGAACGGTCCTTTAGATTTGGCTCCCATTCCAATAAGGGCTTATGTTCAAGTTAAATCCAGTGAATCAGATAGAAGAGGTTCTCAAGTAAAAGTATCAAACTTAAAACGCTTTTTAGGGACTAATGAACCTTGCTTTTTCATCTTTATGATATTCTCTAAAAGCAATGAACCTAAGGGAATTTACCTAGTACACTTTGATGAAGCATTAATTTCGCGGACATTAAAAAAGCTCCGTGAGTTGTCATTGAAAGGAGAAAGTCAACTGAATAAAAAAAGCCTGCTTGTAACATACAATGAATCCAATAAGGTCAAGGGCTCAACTTCCGAAAGCCTCTATACTAGTTTAACCAAGCATCTCCCTCAAGGTCTTCACAGTTACAGAGAATGGAAAAAAGGAATAATTGAAAATATAGGTTACGAGAATAATGGTAGACGTTTCGAAGTTACCTTTCCAAAATCAGATCTTAAAAAAATTGTGGACTCCACTCTCTACAAAGAGTCTAAGGTGCCATTTGATACCCTAAAAATTTACGATGAAAGATTTGGCATCCCTATTGAACTTAAGGATCTATCCACCAAAAACGGTAATCTCTTTTTTACGAAAATTGATGAAAAAAAGCTTCGGTCCTGCTTTATTTTCGAGGGTAAAAAATTCTGGTTCGAGGTGACCATATCCTCATCACCATTTGAACAAGGAAAGAATATAACCAAGACTAGGATTGATGGAAAAATTTTTGATCTCATTATTTCGTTCGACACTCATAAAGCCAGTTTTACACCGCTTCTTCAAAGCAAAGAAGCTGTTGAAATAATCACACACAGCTCCTTCGCTCAAGTCCTTAAAAATGTTTACCGTTCCAAAACTGGAGAGTTTAGAATCCAAGGTCCAACAAACTTGAGACTTGGAATTGATTTTAATGATCATGAAGCAAAAGAAGACCTGAGGCAATTTATTGATGCATCAATGGTCTTAGATAAGCTCTGCACTCACCTAGAATTACCAAAAAGTCAAAAAGTATCACCGAGTGATATTTACGAAGCCCGTCTTAGAATCATGATTCTTTATGAGACTCTATTATCTGAGAAAAGAATGATGATGACAGAATTCACTGCAGATGCTGTGATAAGTGATGGACGAAAAATGACAACAACCATTGCACTTTTTTGTCCATTGGGGCAAATAGGCATTGGAATTTTCATGTCAGTCTATGGTAAAGTAGAGCCCGTTAGAGGTAACGTTCATAGGTTAACACCAGAAACCTCTACCATTCATGATGCTGATTTTTTTGAACGGACCGATAAAACTAATATCCAAATCCACGAATCACTTACTAACCTAGAAAAGGAACTGAGTACCTCTAATAAGAACTACCTTTTTATGGATAAGAGAGCCATAGTTCTCGATTAGTCAAATAGATTTGACCAGATTGTAGGTGGGACACCCTTTACCACCTTAAACCTCCTGTTAAAATTACTCAGGTTATTAAACCCACATTCAAAAGCGATCTGAGCAATCGGCTTATCTCGTTCCGTTAGCATTTTGCAGGCCTGACCGACTCTATATTCATTTAAAAAATCCAGATAAGTCTTGCGGGTATGTTGTTTAAAATATCTACAGAAGGCTGTTTTGGTCATATTGGCTACTTCAGCAACCTCAACCAACTGAATTGGTCTCGAATATTCCAGCATGGTAAAGTTGAAAATATCGTTAAGTCTTTTACCCTCTATTTCGTTAACCTTTTTTGTAAATAACTGACCAGATAAATAGTCGAAGTCATCATTGATTGACAAATCCTTAAGCACCTCTATTAAGGCTATGATCCGATCAAGCTCTTTAAGCTTGAACAAGCTTCGAGTCTTCTCCCTCAGTAACTCAATATTCTTACCTGAGAACTTCATTCCTCTACCCGCTTCTTCAATTAACCCAGCTAGTCCCTTCGCTTCTGGCAAATCTAAAAATGAAGCTCCCAAAGTGTTTCTATCAAAGAAAAACGTGAGGGCTTTGGCCCTTTTTTCACTACCGGAGGTATAGTAGCTAGCATCATTTCTAAAGACATGCGGAGCATTCGGTCCAATTACAAACACATCGCCAGGTTCAAAACTACCCAAGTAATCTCCATAGATCAGCGTCCCATGACTTTCCTCAATTAAAGTCACCTGAATTTCAGGATGCTGATGAAGGGTATCATAGAAGTACTTTTCCTCATCTATCTGGGTGTGAAAGGATACTTGCTCGGTTTTAGGAATTTTGAATGGAAGCGGCTTCATCAATACGATTTAATCCCTATTTATCACTTCTAAATATTAAGAATGATAATATCATATCAGTTTTTGCAAATATACGAATGTAAACCAGACTGTTTTCCACCTACATTTGAAGCGTATTTAAAAAACGCATTATGAAAGTAGCATGGGAAGGTGTTTACCCAGCAGTCACCACAAAATTCACTTCTGACGATCAGTTGGATCTTCAAATGTTCGAAACCAATATTCAGGCACAGCTCTCTGCTGGTGTTGATGGTATAATTCTGGGTGGAACGCTCGGGGAAGCTAGCTCCTTAATGGAAGACGAAAAGGACGTACTAGTCAGGACCGCAGCCGACATCTGCAATGGCAAAGTACCTGTGATTATGAACATTGCCGAGCAAACCACGAAAGGTGCCATCAAGGCAGTCGAAAAAGCTCAAACTAATGGAGCCAGCGGATTGATGATGCTTCCTCCTATGCGATACAAAGCTGATGACAGGGAAACCGTAACCTATTATAAGGCCGTAGCCAACTCGACAGACCTACCTATAATGGTTTACAATAACCCTGTCGACTATAAAATTGAAGTGACGCTCGACATGTTCGAAGAGCTGATCGAATGTGAGAATATCCAGGCCGTTAAAGAATCTACTAGAGACATCTCTAACATCACACGGATGATCAATCGCTTTGGAGATAGGATTAAAATCCTTTCAGGTGTCGATACCTTAGCCCTAGAAAGTTTATTCATGGGTGCAGGCGGATGGGTAGCTGGTTTGGTTTGTGCCTTCCCGCATGAGACTGTTGCTATCTATCGACTTAAAAAGGCTGGAAGAATCGAAGAAGCTCTAGAGATATACCGATGGTTCCTCCCGCTCCTAGAACTAGACATTAATGCCAAGTTGGTTCAAAATATTAAGCTGGCTGAAGTAGCCACAGGCATTGGAACAGAGAATGTTCGTGCGCCAAGATTACCACTTGTTGGTGCTGAAAGAGACCATGTATTGCGTATAATTGAAGAAGGTTTAGCGAATAGGCCCAAACTACCTGATTACTTAAATCTCTGAAAATGATTACAGGAAAAAACTATATAGGAAAAGATGCTTCAGCCATGGGCAACGAGGTTTTAAAAGCCTACAACCCAACTGACAGCTCTATTTTTCCCGAAGAATTTGTTGCTGCCACGGCTGAAGAAGTTGACGCAGCTGTAAACAAGGCCAACTCGGCTTTTCAGTCATTCAAAGGGATTTCATACGAGAAGAGAGCCCAATTTCTAGAGACTATTGCTGAAGAGATTATGGCTTTAGGCGATGCACTCTTGGAAAGAGCTAGTGGGGAGTCAGGCCTGCCCGTTGGAAGATTTCAAGGAGAAAGAGGTCGTACCTGCAATCAGTTGAAAATGTTTGCAGCTGTGCTTCGCGATGGTTCTTGGCTAGATGTCAACATTGACACGGCAATCCCGGACAGACAGCCAATTCCGAAGGTAGATTTAAGAAAGATGCAAATTCCAATTGGCCCAGTTGCCGTTTTTGGAGCAAGCAATTTCCCTTTGGCATTTTCTACTGCCGGTGGCGATACCGCATCTGCACTTGCTGCTGGGAACCCAGTTATCGTAAAGGGGCATGAAGCACACTTGGGCACAAACGACATGGTGACTCAGGCAGTACTTCGCGCTGTCGAAAAATGCAATATGCCTGATGGCACTTTCTCTATGGTAAATGGTGGAATCGAAACAGGGCAGCAGTTAGTAAAACACCCAAAGGTTAAAGCTGTTGGCTTCACTGGTTCTCTTAGAGGTGGTCGCGCGATCTTCGACCTAGCGAATCAGAGACCAGAACCTATACCGGTATATGCCGAAATGGGCAGCACAAATCCGAGCTTCCTAATGCCTGATAAAATGGCTTCAGATCCGGAAGGCCTAGCAAATATATTTGCCAATTCAGTGGCTTTAGGCGTTGGTCAATTCTGTACCAGCCCAGGGCTTTTGATAGGGATAAAATCGGCACCGCTTAATCAGTTTATACAAACGTTAAGTCAAGCTTTAGCGGCCAAGGATTCCGTAACCATGCTCAATGCAAAAATTGCTAAGAGCTATTATTCACACAGAGGACTGGCCATTGAACAAACAGGAGTTGAGGCCTTAGGAGATGTCAATGACCCTGGGGAAAATAAAGGCAAACCTTTGACCGCAAAAGTTGACGGCAGTACGTTTTTAGCCAACCCTCAACTTCACGAAGAAATTTTTGGTCCATTTACTTTAGTGGTTGCCTGTGAAGATATCACTGAAATGTTGGCAGTTGCTTATGCACTCAGTGGTCAATTGACAGGCACATTGGTGGCTGCAACATCCGATTTGGAAGCTCATCCTGAGATTGTTGATGCACTCAGCACAAAAGTCGGTCGCTTGCTTTTCAATGGAGTGCCAACTGGAGTTGAAGTATGCCACGCTATGCAGCATGGTGGTCCTTACCCAGCTTCAACAGACCAAAGAACAACCTCTGTAGGAACAGCCGCAATTTCAAGATTCGTTAGACCTATTTCCTATCAAAGCTGGCCAGATAGCCTGCTCCCCGATGCCTTAAAGAATAGTAATCCCCTAGGTCTTTGGAGGATTGTAGACGGAGAACTCACAAAAGCAGCTATCCAATGAGGTTAATCATTGCTCTTTGCTGCTTAGTGTTACTGTTTTCTTGTGAAAAGAAGCAGAGTTTGGAAGCTATACTCGAAGAAGTATCGTCACATGAATTCTTGACAGAAGAAGAAAGAGAGCAATATCCTTTGGGTAGGTATACTGAAGATGATTTTAAGAGTCGCGCTGAGTTTGCTGAACAAACTATTGAAAAACTTCGGCAGTTGGACACTTCCACAATGGAATTCACCGATCAAATCAGTGTAGAACTGATGATCTATCGCATGCAAGAGGATATTGATCGTTATGATTTTCAAGCCTACCTTAATCCAATTTTAGTGGATGCGGGTTTTCACATTGGCTTTGCAAGCCGGCCCAATCGATATCGCTTTCAGACTAGAGAGGATTATGAAAAATACATTGGTGATTTAAAGGCATTTCCAAAATATGCCGAACAGCATATAGAACTCATGAGAAAAGGTTTGGCAATAGGTATTGCCCAACCAAAAGCGATATTAGAAGGGTATGATGTCACTTACAACACCCATTTAGTAGCCGATTATACCGAGAGTGCCTTTTACGCTCCATTCTTAAAGATACCGGCTTCATTTTCAGAAAATGACAAAACTGAATTATTACGGAGGGGCAAAGATGCGGTTGAAAATGGTGCATTGGCTGGCTATCAGATGGTCAAATCATTCTTTGATGAAGAGTACATACCGAATGCACCAGATAAAATAGGGGCTTCCCATTGGCCGAATGGTAAGGAATACTATCTGAACAGAGCCAACTATTACACAACTACTGATTTATCGGTAAAAGAGATTCATGATACTGGACTAAGAGAAGTAGAAAGAATCAAAGAAGAAATGGAGACGGTCATGAAAAAGGCTAGTTTCAAGGGTACTCGAAAGGAGTTTATCCAATTTCTACGTACCGACCCTCAATTCTACCCTAAGACTCCTCAAGAGTTGCTTTCTTACGCAGCATATTTATCCAAAAAAGCTGACGGAAGGCTTCCCGCACTTTTTAGTAAACTACCACGACAACCTTATACAGTTGAGCCTGTTGCGCCACATCTGGCTCCTAAGTACACAGGTGGCAGATATTCTGGTGCTCCCATTAACAGTACAAGAGCAGGAGAATACTGGGTTAACACCTACGACTTACCAAGTAGGCCTTTATATGTTATGCCTTCACTAACCCTTCATGAAGCAGTACCTGGTCATCACTTGCAATCCGCCCTGACTAAAGAGTTAGAGGATTTACCTCAGTTTAGGAATAACATGTATATCTCTGCCTTTGGTGAAGGCTGGGGATTGTACTCCGAATTTTTAGGCATTGAAATGGGAATGTATGAAACCCCTTATGACGACTTTGGTAGGCTGACCTACGAAATGTGGAGAGCATGTCGATTGGTTGTCGATACTGGCATTCATGCCTATGGATGGCAGAGGCAGCAGGTCATTGATTACTTAGCCGAGCACACAGCACTTTCAATCCATGAATGTACGACCGAAACAGATCGCTATATCTCTTGGCCAGGCCAAGCCCTTTCTTACAAAATCGGAGATCTTAAAATCAAAGAATTAAGAAAGAGGGCTTCTGAAAGGTTGGGAGATAATTTTGACATCAGAGAATTCCATGCAGCATTGCTTTCAGAGGGAACTTTGACACTCCCTCTACTTGAAAAGGTAATAGAAGCCTACATAAAGAATAAGGAAAATTGATTTATGAGGTTTGTCTCGGGAACAGAAATAGCGTCAATTTTTAGTTACGAAGAATTCATTCCGATACTACGCAAGGCCTTCTGTGAAAACTACACAATTCCTCCACGACATCACCACGAGTTTGACAATGGAGTAGGTGAAAATACTTCTACATTATTATTAATGCCTGCCTGGAGCAAGGGTGAGTATTTAGGCGTGAAGATGGTTACCGTCTCCCCTTATAACGGTGAAGTAAATCTACCCGCAATACAAGGTGTTTATACCCTGATGGATGCTCGGAATGGGCTGATCAAAACACAGATGGATGCCAAAATACTTACGGTTAAAAGGACGGCTGCAGCCTCTGCCTTAGCCTCATCATTTCTTTCCAGGAAAGATTCGAGCACATTGCTCATGGTAGGTACCGGTGCATTAGCACCTGAATTAGTTAAAGCACATTCTACGGTTCGATCAATTGATAAAGTTTTGATTTGGGGTAGAAGTATTGATAAAGCTCATCTACTAAAAAATCAACTTCAACATTTAAACTTGGAAGTTGAGGTAATTGAATCGCTAAAAGAAGGAGTTAAACAGGCCGATATCATATCAGTGGCCACTTTAAGTCAAGAACCACTAATACTAGGAGAGTGGCTCGGTAAAGGTCAACACTTAGACCTAGTAGGTGCTTATAAAGCGGACATGAGAGAAGCCGATGACAAGGTAATGGAAAGAGCTTCGATTTTCATTGACCATGAAGGCGCTCTAAGTGAATCTGGGGATTTGGCCATACCACTAACATTGAATGTTATTTCAAAAGAAGATATTAAAAGTGACCTTTTCGAACTTTGCAATGGTTCAAAACAAGGTCGAGTAAGTGATAAAGAAATCACACTGTTTAAGTCTGTCGGCCATGCGTTGGAAGATTTAGCAGCTGGATTATTTGTGTTTGGTAAACTTAACTAATGATAAATTGAGCAAGCGATTCTTTTGTATTGATGCCCATACATGCGGTAATCCAGTAAGGCTTGTTGCCGGTGGTGCGCCATTGTTGGAAGGGGCCAACATGAGCGAAAAGAGACAACACTTCTTATCAGAATTTGATTGGATAAGAAAAGGACTCATGTTTGAACCTCGCGGTCATGATATGATGTCTGGAAGTATTCTCTATCCACCTGTTGATGAAGCAAATGACATTGGTGTCCTATTCATTGAGACCAGCGGATGTCTACCAATGTGTGGACATGGTACTATAGGAACGGTTACCATTATGCTTGAAGAAGGTTTGGTTACCCCAAAAACTCCTGGAAAACTACGCTTGGAGACTCCAGCAGGGTTAGTATTGATTGACTACACTCAGAATGGTAAAAAGATCAGTGCGGTCAAACTTACAAATGTACCCGCATATCTTGCTGCGGAAGGTATTGAGGTAGTATGCCCAGATTTGGGTAAACTCACTGTGGATGTGGCATATGGTGGAAATTACTATGCCATAATTGATCCACAGGAGAACTACCAGGACATGGCCAATTATACGGCTAGTCAACTTATCGGGTGGAGTAAAACCTTAAGAGACAACCTAAATGCAGCGCACACTTTTAAACATCCCGAAAACGACACTATTGGTGGATTAAGTCACATTCTCTGGACAGGTGCGCCAACTCAAGATGGTTCTACTGCTCGAAACGCTGTTTTTTATGGTGATAAGGCGATCGACCGCTCTCCTTGTGGTACGGGAACTTCGGCACGTATGGCACAATGGGCAGCTAAAGGAAAATTGAAAAAAGGAGATAGATTTATTCATGAAAGTATCATCGGCAGTCAGTTCATAGGCCGAGTTGAGGATACGGTGAAGCTAGGTGACTTTGACGCCATAATCCCAAGTATTGAAGGATGGGCCAAAATCACCGGATACAACACGATTCTAATTGATGAAGAAGATGACCCATATGCGCATGGGTTTCAAGTAATTTAGACAAAGATGGATAAAAAGGTGGTCATAGTAGGCGCAGGCATAGTGGGACTGTCCACGGCTTATTACCTGAACAAAGCAGGAGTTGATGTGACCATTATTGACAGTACAGATGGCAAGGACAATTGCTCTTACGGAAATGCTGGATACATCTCTCCCAGTCATATTATTCCACTAGCCTCTCCTGGCATTATCAGTCAAGGACTCAAATGGATGCTAAACAAGAGCAGTCCTTTCTATATCAAGCCCAAACTCAGTCAGGATTTATTGAAATGGGGTTGGCTATTTAAAAAGGCTGCCACAGACAAGCGAGTAAAAGCTGCCATTCCATTGCTTTACGATTTGACTACTCAGAGTCAAAAACTCTATGAGGAGATTCTCCGTGAGGAGACGATTGAAGCAGGTTATCACAAACCTGGGTTACTAATGGTCTGCCAGACTAAGGAAGCACTCAAGCACGAAGTTGAGTTGGTAGAAATCGCCAATCAGTATGGTTTAGAAGCAAGTCAACTTTCAAAAGAAGAAACCGAAAGAATGGACCCTAATGTACATTACAATATGGCAGGCTCAGTTTATTTCGGTTGTGATGGTTGGATGACCCCAAACGCTTTTATGGAGCAATTCAAATCTCTTCTGGTTAATAATGGAGTTAAAATTGATTTCAAAACGGAATTGCAGGCCATTGAAACAAAGGGAAATAAAATCAGTGGGTTTGTAACAGATAAAAAAAACTATCAAGCTGATGAATTTGTAATTGCAGCTGGTTCGTGGTCTCCCTTGTTAATGAAGCATCTAAAAATAGACCTTCCACTACAGGCGGGAAAAGGATATAGTTTTACGATAGAAAATCCTCCAACCATGCCGAAACTGCCATCCATTCTGGTTGAGGCTAGAGTTGCAACAACTCCAATGCTACATGGCTTTAGGGTTGCCGGAACCATGGAAATTTCAGGCATCAATCACGAAGTAAATCCAGCAAGGGTCCAAGGAATTATCGATTCGGTAAAAGAAGCAATGCCTGAATTTCAGAATTATGGCTTCGATACCATTAAACCTTGGGCGGGTCTACGTCCATGTACGCCAGATGGCCTACCTTATATTGGTAGGCCGAGGTCTATCGACAATTTACTTGTTGGCACTGGTCATGCCATGCTTGGATGGACTTTGGGGCCCATAACAGGTATGCTTTTAACCCAATATATCACTGGTCAATCACTTGATATTGAATCCAATTTGTTAAACGTTGAGCGATACAATTGAAAGACACCTATCAGAATATTTGTACCAAACACGATCTAATAACTCCTGAAGGCTGGTTGAAAATTAAAACTATCGACATGCATACTGGCGGTGAGCCTTTACGTGTAATTGTCAGCGGCATACCAGAACTCGAGGGTAATTCTGTTTTGGAATACCGGAGGTATATGAAGGAGAATCTCGATCACATTAGAACATCTCTAATGTTTGAACCTCGTGGACATGCTGATATGTACGGGTGTGTACTACTTCCACCTAACGAACCCGATGCAGACTTTGGGATTCTTTTCCTTCATAACGAAGGCTATAGTACTATGTGCGGTCATGCAATAATTGCCATTACCAAGTTAGCCGTGGAAATCGGCTGGGTAAAGAAAAAAACACCCGAAACAAAACTTGAGATTGATGCCCCATGTGGACGAATTACTTCTTTCGCCAAAATGTCCAATGGAAAAGTAGAAAGTGTTTACTTCTATTGTGTCCCCTCATTCGTAATTGCTTTGGATCAGCAAATTCAAGTTCCTGAGCTTGGAATGGTTACCTATGATTTAGCATATGGGGGAGCGTTCTATGCCTATGTAGATGCTGATAAACTCGGCCTTCCGCTCTTAGAAGACAATTATAGCAATATCATTAAAAAAGGCATGGACATTAAACATGCCATACTGATGGAATCTAACCAAGTAAAACATCCATTTGAAGAAGACCTTAGTTTTCTTTACGGAACCATATTCATAAGCAAAACGGCTCATAATGGTGCTGACAACCGCAATGTCTGCATCTTTGCCGAAGGTGAGGTAGACCGGTCGCCAACTGGTTCAGGGGTGGCCGGCCGAATGGCAATACATCATAAAAGGAAAGAACTGGCCGAAGGTGAAGAGATGACAATTGAGAGCATCCTTGGTACTAAATTTAAGGGATCGGTACATCAGGTTCTTGAGTATGGACCGTACAATGCAGTAATACCAAGAGTTGAAGGTAATGCCTTTATTGTAGGTCAAAACGAATGGCTTATTGATCCGAATGATCCATTAAAAAATGGTTTTATTTTAAGATAATAATTGCCATTGACAAAAAAATGTATGTGAAATCGACTTTTTCCTGACAAAATACAGGACTAGGCTTGCATAAGTAAAATTCATCTCCCATTTTCATATTACATAGACTCACTACGACCGACTGAACTTAGACTGACGACTACTGATGAGCAAATCAGCAATAGTGATTGGCTCAGGAATAGCTGGTATGGCAGCTGCTATACGCTTGGCTCAAAAAGGATTCATAGTATCCGTTTTTGAAGCTAACAACTATCCTGGAGGCAAGCTGACCGAAATAAAGCTTGGGAAGTATCGCTTTGATGCGGGCCCCTCCCTCTTTACTCTTCCAGAAGAAGTGGAAGGGCTATTCGAGTTATGCAATCAGGATATCTCAGAGCACTTTCAGTACGAAAAACTCGAAACCACATGTCAGTATTTCTATCCAGATGGCACGGAATTTACAGCGTGGTCAGATCGAGAAAAACTTCTCCATGAGTTCAAAAAGAAATTTGAAGAGCCAAACGAGAATGTAATTTCTGCATTAGACAAGAGTGAGTTTCTATACAACAATCTGTCTCCAGTATTCATGCATAAGTCTTTGCACCGAGCCTCAACTTGGCTGGGTGGTAAAGCATTGATGACCTATTTGAAACTCCCTAAATTCGATTTAAGTCGAACAATGAATCAGGTGAATGAGAAGCGATTCGAAAACCCCAAAACGGTACAACTTTTCAACCGGTACGCTACTTATAACGGGTCTGACCCATATCAAACCCCCGGGACACTGAATATCATTCCCCATTTAGAATTTGGTAGCGGGGCATATTTTCCTGTCAACGGAATGCAAGGCATCACCAATAGTATCTATAAGCTTGCAAAGCGCGTTGGGGTGAAATTCTACTTCGATACACCTGTTAAAAATATAGTGATCCATGATGGTGCAGCTAAGGGTGTGAATACCGCAATGGGTTTCCACAAGTCTGATCGCGTGGTTAGTAATATGGATATGGTCGGTACTTACAAAAAGCTTTTGAAAGATCAGTACCAACCCAAAAAGCTGTTGTCACAACCGAAGTCCAGTTCTGCATTAATTTTCTACTGGGGTATAAAAAAGAAATTCGATCACCTTGACTTGCACAACATCTTTTTTTCGGCCAATTATAAGAAAGAGTTTGAGCACATCTTCAAATCAGAAGACATCTATGCTGATCCTACAGTTTATGTAAATATCACCAGCACACATAAGGAGGACGATGCTCCGGAGGGATGTCAAAACTGGTTTACGATGATCAATGTGCCTAATAATAAAGGACAGGACTGGGATACGATGATTGCCGAGGCACGCAAAAACATTCTCTCCAAACTATCAAAAATGCTCAATGAGGACATTGGATCATTAATTGAAGTAGAAGACGTGCTAGACCCTCGGACTATTGAGTCCAGAACAAGTTCAGTTGGCGGTGCCTTATATGGAAATAGTTCTAATAATAAGTACGCTGCATTCCTTCGACACCCAAACTTCTCAAGTAAAATCAAGCATTTGTACTTTTGTGGGGGCAGTGTTCACCCTGGCGGTGGTATTCCTCTAAGCCTTCTCTCTGCCAAGATTATGGCTGATCATTTCAGTTAGTTGGTATTCGCTCGGTGACAATCAAAGTATCGCTCACGAGATTGGGGTTTTCATAGAACTGCAGGTACTGATCGTAACGCGTCAGAATTTCTCGAACATATTTAACGGGTTCAGAACCCCTGCAATATCCATAGACCACTATTGGGTCTTGATAATACTCTGGTGTAGATTTTAATTCGAGATATTTCGCAACACTGTTTTCCCATATCAGTGGATCAGCGTCATACTTTTTCGCCAATTTCATCGCATCTCGTACATGCCCTTGTCCAACATTATAAGAGCCCAAAACAAACTTGATCAACTCATTCTCATCGGCAATATCAGCTGACCAATACTCCATTAGCCACTTTAGATGATCGGCTCCCGCCATAATGTTCTCTTCAGGGTCAAAGACATCATCGACCTCATATTCTTCAATCACATTGTTTGTCAGCTGCATTAAGCCCTGTGCTCCTACCCACGATTCGGACTCCGGATCAAACTTTGATTCTTGAAAGACAATAGAAGTTAAAAGCAACCAATCCATATCCAGTTTCTGAGCGGCTTCTTTGATTAGATCATCATAGGGGGAAATACGATCTTTGGAGAAGGAGGAATATGCACTTTGGACCTTATAGTTTTGCGATTTCCTATTTTTAAAATAGCGATTATAGATCACGAAAAAATCAGGAGATTTCTTCATATCAACCAGCCAATCATCCACTATACTCTTAAGGTCAGTAGCATTCTTCCTTACAGCCCAAGCTATTTTCTGAGGAAAACTGATCGGTGTTTCAACATCCAAGTCAGGATAGTATGTCGCATTGATCATGGCTACATCCTGATCTGCAATGGTATATTCAATATCGCCATCTAGGACCATCTTTATAAGCATCTCTGTGTCCACAGCGCCCTCTACTTCATCTATTACAATGTCTTCACCTATCTCATCGGAGAGGTTCAGGAGCCTATCGGAAAAAGCAGAGCCCTTTCTTGTATAAACAGTCTTTCCTCCCAGATCTATTGTACTTCTGATTAATGATGCTTCAATTTCATGGAGCTTCATTTGACGCCAGTTTTTAGGCTTTCTCTGTACTAATACTTGAGGCACATTATTATGTGGTTCTGTAAAAGCAACTTTCCGATTCCTCTCTTTGGTCACTGTCAGGTGATAGGCCATTATATCTGCCTCTCCGCTATCTAACATATCAAAGGCACCTTGAATATCTGCCGTTATCCGAACTTCAAGCTCAACTTTTAGGTATTTGGCGAGGCGAGTAAGGAGTTCATACTCATATCCAATAGGTCTACCTCGATAAATGAAATATCCAGTTGTACTGTTATCTACAACAGCAATTAAGCTTCCACGCGTCTTGATTTGATCCAGATCGAAGTAGATAGGAGCGGCTTGAATTGTCGCTTGTTCCTCGGTGGATTCTGATGCGCCTTTATTCGCGCATTCAAAGAGTATTATGCAAGGTAAAAGTACGACTAGACAAACTCGTAATTTTGAAACGATCTTTGGCCAAGACATGATAAAAGATAGTGATCATGACTGACTAATTCAAAAAGGACACTAAACTAGCTGTTATGGCTGATAAAATTGATTGCCGTGCTATTAAAGAAATCGGGCTGCTCTACATTACAAACATGTCCGCAGTTAGGAACAACCTGAAGTGAAGAGGTGCTATGATCTTTGACTAACTGGGTAACTTGAGGTAGAAACATATAATCTTCATCTCCCATTACATATAGCGTTGGAAGCTTTGTGTCATTCTCATTAAAATAACGCAATAGAGGGTTCAATTTGTAAGTAAGACCAAACCAGCGAACGAATTCTTTTTGGCACAGCTTCTTAGCTTGATTGGCAAAAAGAATTCTTGATTCTTGATTTCTTTTTCTGGGCATGATGATCCAAGCGAAGAAACGATAGAGCCACATATAGGGTATGAACTTCTTTGTAGCGTTTCCAAGACCTACTAATAGCTTAGAACGCACATTTAGCCTTGTTACTGCCCCGCCCATTACTAATGATTTCACTCTATCTGGAGCGAGTTCACAGATGGTTCTCATGAGTATGGTTCCCAGCGAGATACCGACAAAATGAGATTGCTGAATTTTCAGGTGATCCATTACCTCCAAGACATCGGCAGAAATATTCTCAAAGTTGTACTCGTTTGAAAAATATCGCTCAAAAATCTCCTGAGACTTTCCATGACCCCTTAGATCGATCAAAAGTACATTGAAATGCTCTTTGAACTCTTTCACCTGCTTGTACCAGATAGAAGAGCTCCCTCCAGCACCGTGGATAAAAGTAACCCACTCGGTAGAGTCCGGGTGATCGTATGATTTATAATACAGCATTGCCTAAATCGCTAATCTAACAATATTATCAGGAATAGGTTTCAAAAAATCATGATTAGACGCTGATACACAAAAAAGGCTTCTCTAAATATTTAGAGAAGCCTTTTAATGATTGTATGATAAATCTTAGTTACCGAAAGTATATCTCAGACCAAGTTGCATCTGCCATCTTGAGCTAGTCAAGCCAGAATCATCAATTCTGTTAGCAGAAGGATCGTTGTCAGTTACACCATCAAAAGTATAAGTAGGTGTAGTGCCATCAGGCAAGAAGCCTTCGAAGTTCAACAGCTCAAAGTCTGAAGGTACAAAGTATCTTCTACCCCAATCAGCATTCAGTAAGTTACCGAAGTTGTAGATATCAGCAGTGAACTGTAAAGTGTGTTTCTTACCGCCTGCATTGATAGAGAAATCTTGGATCAATCTTAAGTCAAATACATGAGTGAATGGAGATCGGTTTTGGTTAACCTCAGCATATTGACCTCTTCTTTCGCTCAAGTAATCGTCAGAGTTGATGAATGTACTAAGAGCTGTCCACTGCTCAGCAGCAGTACCCGCTCTTGCATCGTCAACAAGGATAATATCACTTGAGTTTTCAGGAACATAGATCAATGATCTTTCTCTTGAAGCTTCGTTAGTCAATCTATCACCATCATTGTAGATGTAAGAGAATGGACGCCCAGAACGACCTTCATAAACAAGGCCGATTTGAGTAGCTAAGTTTGCATTCCACTCTTTTCTGTAAGAAGCCTGAGCAATGATTCTGTGCCCTGGAGAGAAGAATGACTTAACTAGAGGTTGGTCAAAGTTTCTACCACCTATAGAGTGCAACCCTCTCCACTGAGATGAGTTTTGAGAAGACGTACCATCAAATACATTGAAAGACTCACCGTAAGAATAAGAAACGCTTCCTTGAAGGCCATTATTCAAAGGCATTGTCAATGTTGTACTCAAGTTATAAGCATAACCTCTACCAGTATTCGAAGCCAAAATAACTCTACTGTAAGTATCGTCAACTTCATCTCTTCTGTTATAGATAGGTCTGTTATCACCAGTACCAGTCAAGTTTGAAGTTGAAGGTCTGATGTTAATGTTCTCATATCTAACAGCGTGGATAGTCTTAGTGTAAAGCGCATCTACAGACCAAATCCATCCATTGTTCAAACGCTTATCAACAGCAGCGTTGATTTTCGCCACTTGAGGAATTTTGAAATCCTCAGCAAACAAATCAATGTTACCTGATTGTCTTGTTGGATCAAATGTACCTGGTTGGTTGTTGATATCTGGTCTGAATATACCGTCAAAACCATCAGTACCAATAAATGCAGCTCCAGTATTGAAACCGTTGTTATTGTATGCACCACCTGGCCACACCAAAGGAATTCTAGAAGTAAACACACCAGCACCACCTCTTACTTGAAGTGTTCTGTCACCATTTACATCCCAGTTAAAACCAAACCTTGGAGACAACAAAGGCTGAGTCTTGATAAACTGACCAATTCTAGCACCTTTTAGGTCATAACCTGCAGCTTCGTACAAAGGAATACTGTTGTTGTTGAAATCAGCATTTTCAGGAGTATCATCAAATGCCTGCATATCAACTCTCAGACCGAAAGTTATTTTTAGGTCGTTGTTAACCTGCATTTCATCCTGAGCATAGAGACCGAATAAGCTAGAGTTAAAAATTGCCGCAGCAATTGAACCGTCACCTGTTAAGTTATCTCTGTTAGAATAAAGTCTGAAGTAATCACTCGCTGGTTGATCAGTCAAGAACTGGTTCAAATCATCATACTCATACTCACCATAGTTAAAGGCGATAAACAAGTTTTCCACAGAGTAGAATTCAGCATTAACACCGAAAGTATAAGTATGTCTACCCTTATATAACTCGAAGTTATCATTGATAGTGAATACAGTTTGATCTAAAAGGTTGGCAGTTGAGAATGGCTCAGCTCCAAAGTTGATTCTACCTACACCGTCATTGATGATTACAGTTGGGAAGTCAGTCCCAGTTGGGTCTCTGTCATCATTAACACTTACATAACCGAAAGTCAGTTTGTTAGAGGCATTAGAACCTATAGTAGAAGACCATTCAGCAGAAAGCGAGTTTGTCTTAGATAAGAAAGCTTCAGATCTGTTGTAGAAGTTTAGCGTTCTATTAGTAGATCTTACAGCTTCAATGTTATCAGCTTTTACGTAAGAGTATCTTGCTGAAATTTTGTTGTTCTGATTCAAGTTGAAATCGAGCTTAGCAGTGATTTTATCAGAATCAAGGATTACTGGGTTTGGAGTCAATGTACCTGGCTCATAACCAAAGCCTTGAAGTTTAGTTCTTAAGGCATTAATATCCGCAGCAGTCGCATCTCCTTCATAGTCATTGAAGTCGAATGGCTGAGGTGTTTCATCACTTTGGTTTTCAACGTTAACGAATAAGAAAAGCTTGTCCTTGATGATTGGACCACCTACTCTGAAACCAATTGTCTCAGCGGAGAAATCAGCCAAACGCTCTCTTGCGCCATCTGTATCTCTTGGTGTTTTACCAGCAAGGTTTTCGTTTCTCCAAAACCTGTAAACAGATCCTTCAATTTCATTAGAACCAGATCTAGTTACTGCGTTAATTGCACCACCAGCAAAACCTGAAACTCTCACATCAAATGGAGCTACTTGAATTTGGAATTGCTCAATCGCATCAATTGAGATTGGAGATACTCCAGTTTGTCCACCGTTTGTACCTGAACCAGCCAGTCCGAAAACGTCATTATTTACAGCACCATCAATGTAGATAGAGTTGTAACGGTTGTTCTGACCACCAATGGAAATAGAAAAACCATCGTTTCCTTCATCAATAGTTGCTTGAGGGGTGAACCTTGCAAAATCACCAATCGCTCTTGCCACGGTTGGAGTAGCATTAATCTGCTCAAGACCGACTACTGTCTCAGCACCAGTTCTGTTACCATCAAAAATGTCACTTTTCTCTCCTACCACTTCTACAGCTTCTAGTGCTACTGAAGTTTCAGATAGTTGAGCGTCAATTTTGAATGCCTGACCTAATGTCAAATAAACATTCTCTTTTTTGAACTCTCTATAACCAACAAAAGTCACGGTCACTGTGTAAGGACCACCAACTCTCATGTTTGGAATTCTATAATAACCATCACTGTTGGTGATGTTTCCATAGCGAGAACCACTAGGCGTATGCACTGCAACGATAGTGGCACCTGGGAGTGTCTCTCCGCTTGCATCTGTTACCCTTCCGTTAATAGAAGAGGTTGTTGTACCCTGACCGAATGCTGCGTTTACTGTAACAAGCATCAATCCAGCCAAGAGTAACTGAAGTAATTGTCTTTTCATACAAGAAAATTTAAAGTAGATTAGATTGTTTCGATTCAATTCTTTGAGTGCGCTAAGCGCTTTTCACAAGGCAAAAGTAGTAGTTATAAAGGTGGAGGTAAATGGACAAATGTTATGATATCGCTACGATTGCGTAACTCCTTTAACCTATTCTTAACATTGATAACCTGATCATTTACAAGTTTCTTAAAAAATAAGTCAAGTGCATCCTTAAGATGATACTTCAAAAAAGCCAACAGCGTATTGTACAGTAATTTGTCTAAATATCAGTCTGCTAGTTCAGGGGATAGCTTATCTGATGCTCGGTACAAAAGTAAATTCTCCTTGACTAAGAAAAAAGTGTTTGCCAAGTAATTTCTGCTATCGTTTTTTCTCCTTTTAATAAGTACGTGGAATCTGTATATTGCTTTCTTTGCAATAGCCGTATTAGATGATGAACAAACGTTTTTTTAAGCTCCTTTTAGTAATTCTCCTTTCCACCGGATCGATGGCTTTTGCCCAAGTAGACTTGGCCTACTATCTACCCGACAATGTTCAATATGATCCTGCCATTCCCACCCCCGAGTCAGTCATAGGACACCAGGTTGGTGAGTGGCACATTACGCATGACAAGCTGGTTTCTTATATGAAAGCCGTTGCGGCAGCTTCTGACAGGATTACTATAGAAGAAACTGGCCGAACTCATGAAGGAAGGCCTCAACTCCTTTTGACAATTACTCACCCAAGCAATCACGTAGGAATTGATAAGATCAGAAGTGACCATGTTTGGCTTACCTACCCCAATGAGGCTGACAAGTTTGACGTGAAAAAAATGCCCAGTGTTGTTTATATGGGCTTTAGTATACATGGCAACGAGCCGAGTGGATCTAATGCCTCTTTGCTGGTTGCATACTATCTGGCTGCGGCACAAGGAGCCGAAATAGACAACTCACTCAGAAATACGGTAGTCTTACTAGACCCTTCATATAATCCTGACGGCCTGACGCGGTTTTCGACATGGGCAAACATGCACAAAGGCAAAAACGTAAATCCAGATCCTAATGATAGAGAATATCGCGAGGTCTGGCCTGGAGGACGTACCAACCATTACTGGTTCGACTTGAATAGAGACTGGCTACCCCTTCAACAACCTGAATCAAGAAACAGAATTGCAAAGTATCATGAATGGAAGCCAAACATCTTGACCGATCATCACGAGATGGGTACCAACTCAACATTCTTCTTTCAACCTGGCGTGCCCTCTAGAACACACCCACTTACGCCAAAACTTAATCAAGAGCTAACAGGCAAAGTAGGTGAATACCATGCTCAAGCCTTGGATAGCATAGGTTCACTCTACTATACAAAAGAAGGATATGACGATTTCTACTATGGAAAGGGCTCGACTTTCCCGGATATAAATGGTGGCATAGGTATTCTTTTTGAACAAGCTAGCTCCCGAGGCCATGCGCAAGAAAGTGCAAATGGTGTTCTGAAGTTTCCATTTACCGTACGCAACCAATTCACGACAGCACTATCAACTTGGCAAGCGGCTGTTTCTATGAGAGTCGAGCTATTAGAGTATCAAAAGAGTTTTTACAAAAGAGCACTAAGAGAGGCTGACTCTGACGCTCACAAGGCCTACATATTTAAGGCAGAAAAGGACCCTGTGCGCGCTTATCACTTGGCAGAAATCCTAGATCAGCAGGAAATAGACTTCTACAGACCTTCGAGAAGAATACGATTAGAAGACGAAGAGTACTTACCAGGAAATAGCTACATAGTACCTCTAAAACAGCGAAATTATAAAATCATTAAGGCCATGTTTGAGCAACGCACCACATTTGAGGATAGCCTTTTCTATGATATTTCAGGCTGGACATACCCATTGGCTTTCAATCTTGAATATCATGAAATGTCAAGTAGGGACTATGGAAGAAACCAACTAGGAGATAAAATTGAAAACTTGTCATTTCCAGAAGGTCAAGTAGTTGGTGGTCAAAGTAATTATGCGTATGCCTTCGAATGGCATGGATATTATGCCCCAAGGGCAGCTAATCGACTCTTATCCAAAGGCGTAAGATTAAAAGTTGCTACGAGCAAATTTGAAGGTGCGGATGAAAAGGAATTTGACAGAGGAACTATCCTTATACCTGTTGCCAATCAGAAACTATCGGCATACGACCTCTTCGAAGAACTGCAGGCCATAGCCAGAGAAGATGGGCTCGATATACACGCCCTCAATACGGGGCTGACTGGAGGAGTATCCTTGGGAAGTAACTCATTTATTACTCTTGAAAAGCCAGAAGTGGCACTGGTCGTTGAAGCGGGTAGTTCTTACGATATTGGTGAGGTTTGGCACCTTTTGGATACAAGAATGAACATGTTGGCAACCAAACTTCCTGTAGGTAGACTTGGCTCTGCAGCGATTGACCGTTACAATACCATCATTATTTCAGGGGGGCTAAACCTTAGTGAGTCTGCCATGGAAAACCTAAAAAGGTGGATTAGAAATGGTGGTACTTTAGTCGGCACTGGTTCGGCCGTGGGCTGGATGGCAAGAAACAAGCTGACTAACCTAAAATCGGTCAGTGCCAAGCGTCCAAGTGCTGAGGAAATCGCTTACGATCAGATTTCGAATTATACAAGGGCACAGAATATTCCAGGAGGTGTTTACATGTCTACATTAGACCTTTCGCACCCTATGACATTTGGCTATTACAGAGAATCACTACCTACATTCAGAAGGGGTAATACCATGATAGAGCCGGCTGAGAGTATGTTTGCTAACCCCGGACGATATACTGAAGAACCTCTACGCAGTGGCTGGATCAGTGATGCAAATCTGGAAGCCTTAAAAGGAACTTCCACCATCAGAGTTAATGCAATGGGCAATGGTCGAATTGTCTCTTTGGTGGATAATCCAAACTTCAGGGCTTTCTGGTATGGCACCAACAAATTAATGATGAACGCCATATTCTTTGGAAGAATAGTAAACAGAGGGGCTGCACGATAATTTGTTATCATACTACACCTGAAGTGTCCTTTCTCGGTTTATTAAGCAATAATCTTTAGCTTTGTGAAAAATTTCAAAGTGTCAGATCGCTTATTCCTTCTTGACAAGAACTATCTCCTAAAAGAGGCACAGGCAAACTCGAGGCTGGAGCTTCAGGCTAGGCTGGTTGAACTAGTTAAGGAAGGGTACTTTCAACTTTTCAACCCACTACGATTACCTGATGAAAGGACGGATCTCATCGAAAACTTCAAACCCACCCATCTTTCTTTTTTCGATGAGCTCTATGATGTATTGGCAGGGATTTACCGGTATAACATCGGAGACAATCAACTCGAACTTCTTTTTGATGGGCGGAGTCATTATGAAATGTATATGACTGACTGGCCAAAAGCTTTTGAGGAGTATGTGAATGATCTCTGCAGCAAAAAGAATTTCGTCCTAGCTGGGCTTGAGCTCTCTGTTTTTCATGACCCTTCCAAAAGAATTGAGCTTGCACAAAATAGAATGAAGGTGAGCATATTCGATCATTTTGGCCTTCGCATTTACAAGTATAAGGGAATACAAAAGCTGAATTCTAAATCAGCATAACGATCAGTCAAGGCTGGCCTGCTCCTCCATAATCTTTACACCTGAAGAAGTCCCAATACGATCGGCACCGGCAGCTATCATTGCCTGAAGTGTATACAGATCTTTAATACCTCCCGAGGCTTTTAAACCTACATTAGATGGAGCATGTGCTCTCATCAAAACAATGTCATCGGCTTGAGCCCCACTAGAAGCAAAGCCTGTAGAAGTTTTTACAAAATCAGTCCCGGCCTCGGAGGCAAGTTTAGTCGCAACGATAATTTCATTCTTTGTAAGATAAGCTGTCTCAATAATTACCTTCATCATACAGCTCGATTGATGTATCAAATTGGCACATTTAGCAAGCTCAACTTTCACCCAAGGCATACCTGATTTAAAGGCAGAAACATTCATAACAACATCCAACTCATGAGCACCATCATCGATGGCAGTCTCAATTTCCAGAAGTTTACTTTGAGTCATTTGGTAACCCAGTGGAAATCCAATCACCGTTACCAATTGGGTATCATGATCAGCCAATTCTCTCGATGCGCGTTTAACCCAGAAAGGAGGAACACAGACACCGATAAATTTGTGATCTATCGCCTCCTTAACCAATACATCTATATCCCTATCCTCTAAATTGGGCTTCAGGTTTGTATGTTCTATGTATCTGCTAATGTCCATTGACATAGTCTTGTAAATAGGAGTATCTCTCCGTCAATTGGCCATCTTCCGTGATTGAGGCACGTTTGATAATATCGTCAGTATCTTCTCCGATTAGATTAGGAAGAATATGTTTTAAAAATTCCTTTCCAAAATCTTCCGATGCATTACGTGGAAGCTCGCAAGGAAGATTATCTACTGCCATTACAGTTATATTTCCCTCATCTGCAAAGGCTGATTCTACACGATCGTTACTTGGGTTAAAGTCATAAATGGGATCGTCAATGGTACTCGGTTGCTTAGTTGAAGGGATTGAACCTTCAATGTCACAGGTAATGTCAGCCACTACCCTCAATTTAAAGTCGGGTTGCAGAGCATCGTGCTTTGTGAAAAGAACAGGGGCTTTAGGATCCCAAAATGCTCCCGCAATCAATACATCCGCCTTTCGAGCATAATTGAGGAAAGAGGACTCATATTGACTTGGATCTGAGTAAAATTCATCCCTATTAAAATCACCTCCACCTATTCTCTGGTTATAGTCTCGTGTATTAAGCTGAGTATAGACGGGCTCGTCAAAATACTCATCAACAAATTCAGCAGGGCTCACTTTTCTTATTCCCATTCCATTCAGTACTTCCATAGCGCCTTTTGAGACTCTACCTCCACCCGTCAGTGCGATCTTTATGGCTGGTAATTCAACCTTAGAATACTCCGTTTCCATGTCGTCCAAGTCGAAGCATTCATGCGCAGGGCGTAGTTGAAAAAGATTATACCGCTTACCAAAGGTCAAAATGCCATTGTATGCTCCCACGATGCCAGCATATCGACCAAAGGCAATAAGTCTCTGACTATTCTTATTGGTAAGGCATTCCCAATCAATGAGTCGAATTTTCTTCTTGATGATTTCCTGAAGGAGGCCCCTATTATACTCTTGCATTTTGATGGTGTGTGAGAAAAAGAAGTGTGTTTTTCCCTCAGAGAGCATCGGGATTGGGACTTCCTTGACACCTAGTATTATCCCACAATCTGAGACATCATCGATCATTATCGCCCCGGCCTCCGCATACTCCGAATCGGGAAAACAACGAATTTCACTGCGCTGGCACTTGATCTCAATATTTTCATATGTAGCCAAGATTTCTTTAACCTGAACCGGTGTAAGAGGTACTCTGCGATCAATAGGTACTTTGCCTTCCTTGATAATGCCGATGCTAATAGATTCCATGCAACAAAAATATAAATTATGTGCCAAGCATTGCCATCAAATAGCAACTAGAATGGATCATCCACGAAGCGAACAGAAGGTCTTTGTCCTTTTAACAAAAAATGTTGGTTTAAATACAAAAGACCATAACCTATATTCCCATAGAAGTACCCATTGAATGTTGTAATGCTACCGGCATTTGACATAAACCCAAAACGAGGTATCGACCAATGACGACCTTCGTCCATGACTGATTTAGTAGTGATGTGCTCAATTATTTGCAGTGAGAAATCAAGATACTTTTGATCACTTGTTAGTCTATACAGTTCTTGGGCAAATGAGCCCACTCCTGCCAGCCCAAAACGCTGATCGGTAGAAAATGGCTCCTTACCAAAATTTGATTGTGGAGTTAACAAGGGATTACTGGACACTATTCCGTTATAACAGGCTTCCGCTTTTTTCAACCACTTAACGTCACTCGTGACACGGTTCAAGAGGACAAACAAGCGCCCTACTCCTGCGGGTCCATGTGCCCAGCCAATATCGTATGGTCGCCTCCAGTCATTATCCGGAAAGCCGTAGGGTATTAGATAAACATCATCTGTAGTATTAGCGATGTTGTCTAAATAGTCCACTGCGCTAAGGGCAGCATTGAGGAATTTTTCATCACCTGTTTTCTCATAAAGTCGGGTCAGGAAATAGGCAATACCTGCATTTCCGTGTGAAAAATTTGGGAGTATAAACCGTCCATTCTGTCCACGCTTCCAAAAAAGACCGTCTCCTTCATTTTCAGCACGAGCTATTAAGGTTTCTCCTGCTCCAATGGCCATATTGGTCGCCTTAGCATTCTCCAGCTCCTCTCCAGCGTACAGTAGGAAAAGGCCCGTGCCAGCCAGCCCACCTAAAACATCATTTCCCAAGTCCCAAGAGATGGTATCATTCGGGTGATCAGCGAAATGGGCCAACACATCCAATATTGATAATGCTCCATTTAGAAACTTAGGCTTATGTGTCACTTTGTAGAGTTCGGTCAAAGCAAAACCAGGGGCACACACATTACCGTATGGGCTAAAAGCCCAAAACTTTCCTTTCAACGTATCAGTCTTGCGAGGTAAATTATTCAGGACATACTCACCAATTTCTTCCGCACGATTCAGATAAGCTTCGTCTCCAGTAGCATTATACAGTTCTAGATAAAAAGTCAAGCCGCCAGACATTCCATCAGAAAATGATAGTGAGATATTACTAGGATCATCTATCGCATCTGGCCAGACGTTCGAATCGTTGGTTTGGTTCTGAAGCCATGACTCTGTTTCTAGCGCCAGTTTCAGATATTGGGATTCATTTGAAGCACAAGAGAAAAGGCATATCGAGGCGAGGTAAGTCAAGAGGAACCAGAGGTTTTTACGCATATCATTTTTTTGGCAAAAACAGCGTTCCCAACCCTTCTCTCAAAGGAAAGATTCGCGAATAGGCTCAAAAAGTTCGCGAAAGCTTCAATGAGAAGTGAAACTGGATTTATAGGATTCTCCAAGCTTCAGTTCTGTTCCATCTGAAAGCATTACAAATGTGCCTTTCGATCCCCTTGACTTTTTGTAAATACTTTGGATATGCTCCTTGTTTATAAAGTAAGATCTATGTGCACGGCCGAAAACCTCGGTCGGCAATTTGACTTCAAGGCCCTTCATGGTCTGGCTTATCAAGTGATAACCCGTTGGGGTGTGGACTTTTTGATAATGGTCAAGTGCTTCTACCCATAACACATTGGCAAAGTCGATATAAAACAGCCTTCCATTCTCTCGAATTTCAAACCTCCTCAACAGCTTTTCAGGTGCCTCAACCCTTTCTTTTCGCTCTTTAAAGTAATAAGTAGCAATTAAGACAATGGCCCAATAACTCAGCAGATGAATATGAACAACATTGGTGAGGTACTTGGTGACAAAGCGATCAAGTATCGGTACTGAAGAAAGGTTAATACTGAACAGCAGCAAATTGCAACACACCATATGCAGTCCAACCATCAAAATGGAAAACCCGAAATGAAATAGGTAGTGCAGTCTATCCTTTGATAACGGAAACTTTCGTGCGAACCTCAACAAGAAGGGTGTTGAGAAAGCAAAACTCCCATAAACGACCAGATTATAAATAAGACTAAGCTTAATAGAAAACGCCTCGTTGGTGATATTCTTTATATAATTCTGCCCCCAAACGATTAACGAAATGACAATTAGTACCAAGAGTACCAAACCGGTCAATTCCGCCTCTTTGCTATCTCTGTTCACCGAAGGTGATAGGATTGATGTTTTGGGCATAGCAGTTTATACTAGATTCAAGGCAGGTGGGTTTTGAAATTGCTGAGCATATCATACGCGCTTCTCTCTGTTAACTCAGAAGCATGTGCTAAAGCATATGCCAAGCTCATATCATTTTTCATCAAGCTCTTCACCTCAAAAACCTGTTCCTTGAGTAAATCTTTAGTCTCGCTTTCAGCAAGCCCACAAATAATACCGATTGGTATATTTTTTATCTTACTGGCTTTCATCACGCCTGCAACCACTTTGCCTTCCAAGGACTGGCTGTCAAGTTTTCCCTCCCCGGTGATAACTAAATCTACCCCATCTAATATTTTATCAAAGTCCACAATCTCTAGGACCGTTTCAATACCCGATTGGATCTCTGCATTGAGAAAGGACATTGCTCCATAACCCAATCCACCCGCAGCACCAGAACCTGCGGCATGTTCATTGCCATTGTTCAACACGCTAGCCAGATTTGACATACCTCGATCAAGCTGTATCATCTGTTCATCATCAGCCCCCTTTTGAGCTCCATAGACTTGAGAAGCCCCTCTTTTTCCGAGTAGCGGATTTTGGACATCCGACAAAACCGTAAACCGAACACCCCTTATGGATGGATCACAATTTTCATTTGATATACCAACGATATTTGCAAGCCCAGCCCCTGTCGCTTCAAAACTCTCATTCGCTTTTGTCATAAACTCGAAACCCAAGGCATGGGCCATGCCAATACCTCCATCGTTAGTGGCACTACCACCAATCAACAGATATATCTCGTCCACACCCTGATTTACGGCATGCCTTATTATTTCTCCGGTACCATAAGTGGTCGTTTTGAGAGGATTCCTTTCTGAAGGGCTCAAAAGTTGGAGTCCAGAGGCCATAGCCATTTCTATAAATGCCATTGAATCATGACGAAGATAATAGACCTCAATAGGCCTAAATAAAGGATCACTAACCCTTAGGATGATTCGCTTCGTAGGTAAAATGGACTCTAACACATTCAGGGTTCCTTCTCCGCCATCGGCCAATGGAAGCAGTCTGGTTTCCACCGATGAATCCAAGCGTTTTAATCCCCGATCTATTGCAGCACACACTTCAGTAGCTGTCAGAGAACCTTTAAACTTATCGGGGCAAACTAATAGCTTCATAACCTCTTTCGGTAATCTATGTAAAATTAGAGTCTGCCAAAAATAAAAATACCAAAGCCGTATACTTTGGTATCTGTCATGAAGTTATGTTTTGCTGCCCCCTTATCTAATAGCGTACCGAAGGATTGTTCTTAGTTTTTCTTCTGCTACTTTTCTTGGGTCACTCAAATATATTTCGTGATGATACCCAGCAATTTCAAAGCCCTCTTTCTCGATAAACGCATAAAGCTTTTCGAGCGAGGCAGTCTCATTATCGTAAGAACCCAAGTGAAGTATTTGTGCTGAAAGTCCCTCGTGGATTTCTTCGAATACTAATCCATGTTCTGATGATATCTTGCCCTTTTCAATTAGCCCTTCGAGACCCACTTCATAATCCGATCTGCCCACAAAGTCCGGCATTCGGAACATAATTTTCCAGTGCCAATCGCTTCTGGGAGTCTCTTCGAATGGAAGGGAGCCGTCTACCCACCAAAAGCCCTCCATTTTTGGAACTACAAAGTCAAGGTCATTTGCCTTACATGTGAACTTAATTGAATAAGCCAGTGCATAGAGCTTTTCAAGAGACTCCATAAAGATGGGTGCCTCTGGCGCAGATACGCCTGAAATGGTGATGTAATTGTACGGTTCAAGATTTACTAACTGAGGCTTTTCTTTTGCCTTATAGTATTCTGGATAGTGTTTGGTTAAATCGAGTTTCTGTGATGCTACCATGTTCATAATTTTGATTTTGGAAGCAATTACATAGGCACTAGTGACAACCCTATGTCAGTAGGATTGTGGGACCCTAAAAAAATCTAAGAATTATAATGGTCAGCCAACTCACGTGCACGCTCGACCATTATGCCCTTTAAACTCTCTGGCTCTAATATTTCTACAGAGTCGCCTAACGAGACTAACCACCTTGAGAAGTATTCGAGACCAGGCACTAAAAATTTCATTTCAACTCGTCCGTCCTTTTCTACCTCACTTACAAAACCCTGATAAAACTTCTGATTGGAGATCAGCACAGCAATCTTTCTTTCAATATTGATAATGACTTCAGAAAGCTCCGTACCTCGCATCAAGTCTTGGGTGAATTGATCCAATACCTCATACTTTATTTCGAACTGTTCGTCAAGCATAGATAATTTCACCAACCTATCTACTCTGAAATCTCTAGCGGCCTTTCTAAGACGACAATAGGCCAGAAGATGCCAATTACCTCCATAATAGGTCAGACCAATCGGTTCTACATGCCTATCATTGAAATCACCGGTGTAATTAGAAAAGTATTTGAAGCTTAAAACCTTATGGTTGATTAGAGCATTTTGAATGGTTGCCAGAAAGTTGTTCGGAAAATCATCGCTCTGGTTACGCGGAATGCGCTCTACTCTTATCTGTGATTCAAGCCTCTCGAGGCCTTCTTTTTCATCATTTTTCAAGACACTCTTAATTTTATACATGGCCTCATTGAAATGCTTTTTAATGGAGTGATCCGTTTGCTCCTCAATCAGCTTGGCACCCAGAACTAGGGCATTGGCTTCTTCTTGTGAAAACATGACTGGAGGAAGGTGATAACCATCCATAATGAAGTAACCCGTACCAGCCTCAGCTCCCAATGGAACACCAGCCTCTTCAAGTGCTCGAACATCACGATAAACCGTTCTTAGGCTAATATCAAACCTATTGGCAATTTCTTGAGCCTTCACCACCTTCTTAGATTGAAGCTGTATAAGGATGGCGGTAAGTCGATCAATTCTATTCATAATGCTCGCAGCCCTAAACATAAAAAATATCCTTATCATTGCGACCATGTGGCTCGATCATAGCATATTATTCTTGGGCTGGGGGGTGTTTTATTTTCTCCACAGTTTCTTGCTACTGCCAAAAGTCAAGGAAAGAATTGGATTAAAGCCAAGAACCTATCGCATACTCTACAATTTAATTTCACTACTAGTGATTGGCTTGGTATTATTGATTAGTGCTATTATTCCGAGTCCATTATTGATGGTTCCTACGCCAACCCACTTTTATGTAGGTCTGATGATGGCGACAATGGGTATTTTTATTATCAAGAGAGCTTTTCGAGCTTACAGCACTGGTGTATTCCTAGGGTTTAAACCCGAACCCAAGGAGCAGCACTTGGCCACCGATGGCCTTCAGCGCAAAGTGAGGCACCCTCTTTATTCTGGCACCATTCTTATCTTTTTAGGCTATTTCACTTATAACCCATTGCTCTCGAGCTTTGTCACACTTTTGGCACTGGTCATCTATCTACCTATTGGAATTCGCCTAGAAGAAAAAAAGTTGATTCAAAAGTTTGGTCAAGCTTATATTGAATACAAAAAAGAAGTACCCGCCATTTTTCCGACCTTGTTTAAAAGAAGCTCCTCTCAGTTATGAAAGTCAAAATAGTCACATGGATTGCCTTCTTTGGACTCTTTTTAGTAATAATAGCTGCCCTACTCAAACTTTTCTTTTCGATTGACTTCAACATAAGATCGGTTATGCTAGTCACTGGCTTTACTCTAATGCTACTGGGCACTATTTGGAGAGTAGTTCTGGAAATGAACGAATCAGATTGAATGTCCGAGCAAAGGCCTGAAAGCTTATTTTAGGACGTATAAGGGACATTGACCGCTGAATTTTTAGCTATATTTGCCACCATGTTGGGAAAGCGAATAGTCATACTATTATCCATAGTATTCCTAATGCAATCATGTGATTTAGAGGAGAACAAAAGCGCTCAAGAGCAAAACCAATATATGGTCTCCTTATTGGCCGAAAGGCATAGCGAAGTAAGCCCCGCTGAAATCACCTACTACTTCAATGAAAAACGCGCTTCGGTTTTAGACTCCATGCGCCAGTTCAAGAAGAACAATTTTCAAGAGTACGTTTCATTCAGTTATTGGTATATCCGAGAAGTGCTCAATAGTGGAAATACTGAAAAAGCAATTCAAGAAGTCGATCGTTTTAATGCTGAAGTTTCAGGAGCAGGTCAAAAGCTTGACAAGCAGTGGAATTATTTTTTTAAGAGACTTGAAGCCCTATCCTATATCCGACTGGGAGAACAGCAAAACTGCCTAATCAACCATACATCCGCGTCATGTATTTTACCCATTGCAAATAATGGCGTTCACCAACTCAAGATGGGTTCCCAATCAGCTATTGATATCATTGAGCCATTGTTAGAAGATTATCCAGAAGACCTTGAGCTTGTATGGTTGCTCAACATCTGCTACCAAACTATAGGTGAATACCCAGCAGGAGTACCCGCCAAATACCTAATTGCGCCAGAAGCCTTTCAAGATGATAATAGTACCTTGAAAGGCTTTGTAGACAAAGCACCTAACCTGGGGATAGCATCTAAGGGCATTTCAGGAGGGTCAATAGTGGAAGACCTTAACAATGATGGCTTCCTTGACATCGTGGCATCTTCTAGTGGTACGACCGAAAAAGATCAATTAAAAATCTTCTTTAACAATGGTGACGGCACATTCTCGGACCAAACAGTTTCAACAGGTGTATCTGGATTGTTTGGTGGTCTAAACTGTATGCAGACCGATTACAATAACGATGGGCTTGTAGATCTATTTATCCTTAGAGGTGGGTGGTTTGGTCAATGGGGACAACACCCAAACTCTCTCCTCAAAAACAATGGTGATGGCACTTTTTCTGATGTGACGGAAAAAGCAGGCTTACTTTCTTTCCACCCAACTCAGACGGCTGTTTGGAGAGACTTCAATCAAGACGGTTGGCTTGATGTATTCATTGGTAATGAAACCACTGCCACCAATACAATTGGCCGAGCAGCCAGAGGTAAAGTCCATGCTTCCGAATTTTATGTGAATCAAGGAGATGGCACATTTAAGAACATGGCAAAAGATGCTGGACTGGAGTTCAAACAACTTATTAAAGGAGTCACGGCTTTGGATGCCGATAATGATGGCCTTGAGGATATCTATATTTCAATAATGGGAGGTGAGAATAAACTGATGATCAATCAAGGCAACCTCCAATTTATTGACCAAGCCAAGGCACTCAACCTAACAGAACCATTTGTGAGCTTTTCGACAGGCTCGATGGATTTCAATAATGATGGTTTCGATGATTTGTTCGTATCTGCCTACACCACCAGCAACAACCCTTTAGCACATGAAGTCACCTTTGAACTCCAAGGTAATTCTCCTACAGCGGCACTACCAAAGCTTTACAAAAATAACGGTGATGGATCGTTCACTGACGTTACGGAAGCAACAGGGTTTATGAAATCTATATATGGCATGGGCTTCAACTATGGCGATTTAGATAATGATGGATACCTCGACCTCTATTTCGGAACAGGTGATCCGAATTTCGAAAGTATCATTCCTAATAGAATGTTTCGCAACGTTGACGGTGAGTTTTTCGAGGAGGTCAGTTTTGCCGGAGGCTTCTCAAATATTCAAAAAGGGCACGGTATAAGTTGGGGAGATATGGACAACGATGGTGATCATGATATTTATATTACCATGGGGGGTGCTCATGAAGGAGACATCTATCAGAACCAGCTATTAGTTAACCCTAATGAAGATAAAAACTGGATCAACATCCAGCTTACGGGTACAAAATCGAATAAAAAAGCTGTCGGTGCCAGAGTGCACCTGGTAACTTCTGAGGGTCAACACCTCTACAGAACGGTATCTAATGGAGCAAGCTTTGGTGGCAATAGTTATGCTCTGGAAATAGGGCTTGGCATGGCAAAATCAATTGATTTACTCGAGGTCATTTGGCCCACTGCAAATTCGAAACAGACTTTTCAAAATATATCGGTCAACCAGAGTATAGAAATAGTCGAGGCAAATGACGAAATTGCAAGACGATCACTCACAAGCTTGAATTTTTTTATGGATAACGATTCAATGAACCATAGCGATCATGAATAAGTCATTACGGAGCTTAGCTGTATTTTTTTCATTAGGTATTCTCTTCTCTTCATGTAGCGAGCCGGAGCAGAATGACGGCCTCTTTAAATTACTGAGTCCTAAAGAATCAGGCATCCGTTTTAATAATGAGATGCATGAAAATCGTGAGATTAACCTTCTCAGTTTTGCCCCGATATACAATGGTGCCGGGGTTGCTGTTGGCGACCTCAATAATGACGGGCTTGAAGACATCTTCTTTACAGGAAACTTTGTCTCAAGCAGGCTCTACCTTAATAAAGGAGATTTGAAGTTTGATGATATCACCAAAGAAGCTGGGGTTTCGACCGAAGCTTGGTGTAATGGGGTTTCAATAGTAGATATCAATGCTGATGGCTTTAACGACATATATATTGCAGTTTCCAATCCGGACAGTACCAAGCGGGAGAATCTCCTATTTATTAACAATGGAGACCTAACATTTACAGAGCAAGCGGAAGCCTACGGCCTAAACGATAATGGACACTCTACGCATTCAGCATTCTTCGATTATGACCTGGATGGAGACCTTGACATGTACCTCCTGACCTACGGCAATAATGAGGGTACAGATTTAAAGTTGGTCAACAAGAAAATTATTGATGGTACGGGGCTTTCAAACGATAGGCTTTATCGTAACAATGGTGATAATACTTTTACCAATGTCACCCTTGAGGCTGGAATTCTGGTGGAAGGCTACGGACTCGGTATTGCGGTAAACGATTTGAATAATGACCTGTATCCTGACCTTTATATTAGTAATGATTTTCTCTTTGACGATATAGTCTATATCAATAATCAAGACGGGACTTTCACTGATCAATCCAAGGTGTACTTAAAGCACACGAGTCATTTTGGGATGGGGGTAGATGTTCAGGATTTTAACAACGACCTGATGCCGGATGTGGTTCAGGTTGACATGATGCCAGAGGATAATTACCGTCAGAAAAAGATTCTTGGCCCCATGCACTATGACTTTTTTAATCTCTCAATTAAGGAAGGCTATACTCCACAATACATGCGTAATACGCTTCAGATGAATCAAGGCGAAAAAGGCTTTTCTGAAATTGGCCAGTTCGCGGGCATCAATGAAACCGATTGGAGTTGGGCTCCAGTGTTTGCCGATTATGATGCCAATGGAGAAAAGGACTTGATCATAACAAACGGCTTCAGAAGGAACGTTACTGATTGGGATTTTAGAAATTATATCAGTGAACAACTAGAAATTGCAAAAGGTAAAGGGCAAGACCCTGATGAAGTGGCATTAGCCATTGTCAAGAAAACAAATGATCTCAAGCTTCCCAACTATGCCTACTCATATAATGGCGACCTTACATTTACAGATGTGACGACTGACTGGGGTCTTTCTGCCCCTACCTGGTCGAATGGGATGGCTTATGGCGACTTCGATCAAGATGGTGATTTAGATTTGGTGATATCCAATATTGATGACTATGCCTACGTATATGAAAACACCTTAGATCAGTCAGAAGCGAAGCCTTACTACCTCAAAGTAAAACTTGACGGTACCGAAGAAAACCCGGAAGGAATTGGTGCCAAGGTGATAGTTCAACAAGGAGAAATCAAAAGGGCCCACTATCAGTCAAAGTCGAGAGGCTATCTGTCTAATGTCACTTCAGAAATCTACTTTGGCTTTGGTGATAATAATCAGGCCGTCAACGTTACAGTCATCTGGCCAAACGGTCAATCAGAAACCAAAGAGACGACTTTGAATACCAGCCTCAGTTTCCAAATTGAAGATTCCAGTGAGAATACTTCCATTCACAATACACTAACATCTTTAACCTCAGGAAACCTTGCAAGCGCCTATGGGCTAGATCACATAACCCCTGAGAATGAATATGTGGATTTCTACTATGAGCCATTACTTCCTCATAGACTATCACAATCAGGTGTTGCTCTTTCTAAGGGAGATGTGAATGGAGATGGTTTAGAGGACTTATTTGTAGGTGGTTCGTCCGGTAATGCTGGATACATTTTTATACAAACTAGAAATGGTAAGTTCAGAAAAAGTGAGTTAGGGGGAGCTCCAAATGCTGAGGATACTGACGCTGTATTCCTAGATTTTGACAAAGATGGTGACCTTGACCTTTACGTAACCTCAGGCAGCAATGAGTTTGAACCCCTAAGTCGTGAGTATCAAGATCGACTTTATATTAATAACGGCAGAGGTAAATTCAGACTTGGGCAAGGTGTCCTACCGGAAATGCTTACCAGCTCAGGATCGGTTTCAGTGTCAGACTTTGACAACGATGGAGATGTTGACCTCTTTGTCGGTGGAAGACTTGACCCTAAGAAGTACCCTCTTCCAGGCACTTCTTATATTTTGCTTAATGAAGGGGGTAGCTTTTCCGATATTACAGAAGAAGTTGCTCAGGGGCTCCAAAAAATAGGAATGGTTACCGATTCGGAATGGGCTGACTTTGACGGAGACAATGACATTGACCTGATTTTGACAGGTGAGTTTATGCCTATCACTGTTTTCCTACAAGAGGATGGTAAGTTCACAAATGCATCCACATCACTAGGCCTAGATACTTATACCGGCTGGTGGAATAGTTTGCATTTGGAAGACCTCAATAAAGACGGAAAACTTGATGTCATTGCCGGTAATTTGGGTGAGAATACAAAGTATGATGTCAGTAAGGATCAACCCATCAGTGTTTTTGCAAAAGACTATGATGATAATGGTATGATTGATGCCATAATGAGCTGCTTTATAGGAGGAGAGGAACATGTATTACACTCAAAGAGCACCTTAGAGCAGCAGGTTATTCGGTTTAAGAAAAGGTATGTGAAACACGAAGAGTTTGCAAAGGCGACATTTGCTGAAGTAATTCCTCCAGAAATTCGTGATGGAGCTTATGTACTACAAGCAAACACCTTCAGTCATATGGCATTTTTAAGCGCTGCAGAAGGGTATAAGGACATTCCACTACCGAAGGCTACTCAAATCGCACCAATTCAGGCAATTGTAGAATTGGACGGTCAATATCTAATTAGTGGAAACGACTACGGAACAGAGGTGACAGTAGGGCAGTATGATGCGAGCCATGGGTTTACCATTTCTTATGATGTGACAAAAGAAAAATTTGAATTGATTCGTGACTCAAAGTACAGAGCCAGTGGCAACATCAAGTCATCACTTAAGGTAAAAGTGGGAAGCGAAACGATCATTGTTCATTCAGCGAACGGAGAAAGTCTCTATGTAAGCAAAAGCAATTAGAGGTTATTCTTCCTCTTCACTGCTTTGAGTTTCATCCAGGTCATCACGATCTCTCAATTTCTTGTCATCAACGTTTTTATTTAAAAAGTCATTGATTTTGTCAATTGATAGAGAGTTTTGAATCTCTCCAAAAGAATCTATGTTTACCTCTAGTCCATCCAACTCAGGAGCGACTTTAGGCTTTTCTTGTTGCGGTTTTTTCTTTGCCATGGTTAATCGTTTAAAGCGATTGTATCTGTAGCCTTTTTGATTCTGTTAGTAACCTCGGTTGGACCTAATATTTCTATTATTGCCATTAAGTCCGGTCCTCCAGCCTGACCAGTAAGTGCCAATCTTAAGGCTGGCATTACTCTGCCCAAGGGAGTCTCATCTTCAGCAAGGTAACTCATTAATAGTTCACGTGCCTCCTCCTTCTCAATTTGGTCTTTATCCTTGAGCCTATCTGAAAATCCATTTAGCTTGTCAACAGCCAATTGATTCCATTTCTTTCTGACCGTCTTTTCGTCATATGTCTGCGGGGCTTCAAAGAAAAAACGACCTGCTTCGATCATATCTTTGACAAAAGTCACTCGCTCTTTCAACGACTCTACAATGGAGATAGCCTTTTTCTCATCGACTGGTTGATCCAGAAGGGATATGAATTCCTCCGCTAAGACCTTACTAGATTTAGATTTAAGATATTGCTCGTTAAACCACTTGGCCTTTTCTATATCGAACTTGGCACCTGCCTTATTAATCTTCTCTAGACTAAAAAGCTGGATGAGATCTTCCATCCTAAACAACTCCTTTTCTCCGCCTGGGTTCCAACCCAATAAGGCCAAAAAGTTAATGAAGGCATCAGACAGGTAGCCTTCTTCCATAAAGCCTTTAGATAATTCTTGTGTTACTGGGTCTGTCCAGTTAAGGGGAAAAATTGGAAAGCCTAATTTGTCAGCGGCTCTTTTGCTAAGTTTTCCGTTACCATCAGGTTTCAACAAGAGCGGCAAGTGTGCAAACTCTGGTTTCTCCCAGCCTAAATACTCATATAACAATACATGCAGTGGTGCTGAAGGAAGCCATTCCTCTCCACGTATGACATGAGATATTTCCATTTGGTGATCGTCAACAATGTTTGCCAAATGATAGGTAGGCATTCCGTCCGACTTGAGGAGCACCTTGTCATCCATAGTCGCTGTATTGACAACCACCCAACCTCGGACTAAATCTTTAAACCTTACATCCTCATTTCTCGGAAGCTTGATTCGCACCACATAAGGCTGTCCTTGGGCAATTAGCTCATTAACCTCATCGGACGATAGTGTTAATGAGTTTCTCATTTGCATGCGAGTGATTGCATTATACTGAGGGTTTGCCACGCGAGCCTCTTTAAGTCTTTCACGCATGGCATCGAGCTCATCTGGAGTATCAAATGCCAAGTAGGCCTTTCCATCCGCAATCAATTGATCGGAAAATCTCTTATATCTTTCCTTCCGTTCCGATTGCTTATAAGGACCATAATCTCCACCAGCACTGACGCCTTCATCGGGAGTAATGCCTGCCCAGTCTAATGCCTGCTCTATGTACGATTCTGCACCTTTTACGAAACGATTTTGATCGGTGTCTTCTATTCTAAGAATAAAAGCTCCATCATGTTTTTTTGCAAAAAGATAGTTATAAAGGGCTGTTCTAATGCCCCCAATATGCAGCGCCCCGGTAGGGCTTGGAGCAAATCTTACGCGAACACTCATATGCTATAATTTAGGGCGCAAATATAGGAAGACTTATTAAAGTCATATCCTCAATTCTCGTCTTATCAATCAACCGCGATACAGGAAATTTCCACGTTCACATCCTTCGGCAATCGTGCCACTTCAACTGTCTCTCTAGCAGGAGGGTTATCCTTGAAGTACATGCCGTAGGCTTCATTGATTGTTCCAAACTGATTCATGTCTTTGATGAAAATTGAACACTTCACCACTTGGCTGAAAGTCATTCCGGCTTCGCTCAGAACTGCTTCAATATTCTTCATCACTTGATGCGTCTCTTCAGTGATGTTCTCATTTATCATTTCGCCTGTTAGCTGATCAAAAGGGATTTGACCTGAGACATAGAGTGTATTGCCTGCTTTAACTGCCTGGCTGTAGGGCCCTATTGGGGCTGGTGCGTTAGCACTTGTAATAATGATCTTTGACATGGTCTAATTATTAATACTTTTGTGTCAAATTACTCATTTATGAAGATTCTGGTTATTGGTACGGAAAGAGATTTCAATGAATTCGAAAAAAAGTTTGGATTGACAAATGATCTGACTTTCGACTCCACCTATCAGTTTCATTCTTCGTTTCCCTCTTTTGATTTGATTTTTGACTTTTTTGTCGGAGATGAACCAGAATTGTTCTCGCATTATCGAGATAGCGAAGGCCTAACGATTTTTGTCAATTCACCGAAAATTTCACTTGCCGAACTTTCTTACTTTCAGGAACAAGAGTCGAGAAACACCGTCTTTGGATTTAATGGGCTCCCGACATTTGTGGACAGAGAGATCTTAGAAGTTAGTCTCCTAGATCAAGATAGCCTTCAAGAACTCAACAACATCTGCAAAGCGATAGGAACAGACCTTGAGGTTGTGAATGACAGAGTTGGGATGGTCACTCCAAGAATCATTGCCATGATTATTAACGAGGCTTTCTACACAGTACAAGAAGGAACTGCTACCAAAGAGGATGTTGATCTAGGCATGAAACTGGGTACCAATTATCCCTATGGCCCATTTGAATGGTGTGAAATGATTGGGATTCAAAACATTTACGAATTGCTTGAAGCCCTTTATGAGGACACTAAGGAAGAGCGATACAAAATCTGCCCACTATTAAAAAAGGCCTATCTATTGGCATAAAAAAAGGGAGCTAAACTCCCTTGGAAAACTATTCTACCGTAACCGATTTTGCCAAATTTCGAGGTTGATCGACATTACAACCTCTCATCACCGCAATGTGATATGAGAGAAGCTGAAGTGGTATTACTGATACAAGTGGCATCAATGCTTCGTGGGCATGTGGCACTTCGATGATATGATCCGCTATCTCGGTAATTTCGGTATCTCCCTCAGTTACAATCGCGATCACTTCGCCTTTTCTAGCTTTTACCTCTTGAATATTGGAAACTATCTTCTCATATGAAGAGTCCTTAGTGCCAATAAATACCACAGGCATATTCTCATCAATTAATGCAATTGGTCCATGTTTCATTTCAGCAGCGGGATAACCTTCTGCATGGATGTATGAAATTTCCTTTAGTTTAAGTGCTCCTTCAAGGGCTACAGGGAAGTTATATCCACGTCCCAGATAAAGAAAATTGGTGGCATCTTTAAATTTCTCAGATATGATTTCAATCTGAGGATTTAAATCTAAGCATTTCGCAATCTTATCAGGAATAGACTCCAGTTCAACCAATAGGCTTCTGAACTTACTCTCAGACAAAGTACCCTTCTTTTGAGCAATCATCAAAGCCATCATTGTCAGCACAGAAATTTGAGCGGTGAAGGCTTTTGTACTCGCAACCCCAATTTCTGGACCGGCATGAGTATATGAACCTGCATGAGTAGCTCTAGGAATAGAAGAACCAACTACATTACAAACCCCAAGAATAGTCGCTCCTTTAGATTTAGCCAACTCAATTGCAGCAAGTGTATCTGCCGTCTCACCTGATTGAGAGATAGCTATAACAATATCTTTTTCTCCAACAATCGGGTTACGATAACGGAATTCGGAAGCATATTCTACCTCAACCGGAATTCTACAAAACTCCTCGAAAATATATTCAGCGACCAAACCTGCATGCCAAGATGTTCCGCATGCGAGAATTAGAATACGGTCGGCATTCAAAATCTTATTCGTGTAGTCATGTATACCACCAAGATGAAGATGACCTTCTTTTGCATTTAGACGACCTCTTAGACAATCTCCAACTGACTTGGGTTGTTCAAATATCTCTTTGATCATAAAGTGATCATATCCACCCTTTTCTATTGCTTCGAGCTCAATATCCACGGTCTGGACATAAGGTTTCATCTCTACATCCTCAATATTCTTGATTGTCAGATTATTGTCTTTAATAATTGCGATCTCCTGATCATCCAGATACACAACCTCATTAGTGTACTCAATAATTGGAGTAGCATCTGAGGCCAAGAAAAACTCATCTTTACCCAAACCAACGACCAAAGGACTACCCTTTCGCGCAGCTATCAATAAGTTTGGATCTTCTAGAGAGACAATGGCTATGGCGTATGCTCCCACTACTTTATTTAATGCAAGTCTTACAGCTTCAGCTAAATCAACCTTCGTATTGAGGTAAATATCCTCTACAAAGTTGATAAAGACTTCAGAATCTGTCTCGCTTTGAAACGAATATCCTTTAGACACCAAGTCAGTCTTAAGAGCTGCATAGTTTTCGATAATTCCATTGTGAATCATTGCCAATTTACCGCCCATAGAAATATGAGGATGAGCATTGGTATCATTCGGTTCACCATGTGTAGCCCATCGCGTGTGACCAATGCCTATTGAAGAGGACAAATCCTTCTCTTTCGCAAAATTGTGAAGATCAGCAACTTTACCTTTTTTCTTGTAAACGTTCAATTCTCCATTCAACAATGCAACTCCGGCACTATCATATCCTCTATACTCAAGTCTTTGTAAACCCTTGATTATTATGGGATAAGCTTCTCTTTTTCCTATATAGCCAACAATTCCACACATAGTTCTATCTGCCTTTTTCGAAAAGTAATAATAATAAGAATGGCTACCTCAACTGAGAGAAGAAAATCTTGATTTCGAGGTCACCCAATCCAAGGGTGAATCCATTCGTGGACAGGTTCATATTTGCTGGATATATGAATACTTCATTACGTCTAAATACATCATTCAAATAGCCTCGAACATAGGAAGTAACAGACGCAGTATAAGTCCTGTCATTCTCGTTATATCTCAACTGAAGTGGGAAAGCTTGGGAGATTACACTAACTCCATCCTCTTGAATTGCCCTTAACGCACCACCATCACTTATCAAGGTGTTTCGTTCATCAGTGATTAGTAACAGTAATATCGATGGAGGAGAAATACCAGGTGGCAATTCACCAATCGGACCGACAGTCATCTCAGCCAAATTTACAATGGCACCATCATTTACATTTGCGAAACGCTCTAAATCTGAAAGATCAAGCTTGGTAACCAGCCCAATTCCAGACTGTACCACTAGCTCAGATATCTGATTATACTCAACGCTCGTCTCTTGAACAAAAGCAAAATTTGTAGCAGATCGATCTGATGTAAAGTGATGAAAACTCGGCTGTCCCACACCACTCATAGTAATTGTTCGGTTAGCAACATTACCGCTTCCATCACTCAATGGAGCAGAATAGTAAAATATGACTTCAAAATTAGAACCAGTACCTAGTCCAAAAATGTTTTGAGAACTTCCTTCATGGCGAAAAACAAAGCCTGGAAAAAACTGGCTAAATGCAGGTTGAGCATCAAATGTCGCATTTTCATCTCTTATACCATCAAAAATTTCCTGTGCCCAATTTAGGTCGGCATCAATACTATAAACAGAATCAAAAGTGTCAATCTGAACATCGCCAGAAGCAATCAATTCATTGGTTTGAATTAACTCACTCGTGGTTATATATCTATCAGCCGGAAACGACTCACCAATTTTGTATGCCCTTAAATTCAGTGCGCGGTTTGTCGCAGAAGTATCATACAAAAAATTGATACTAAAGTTCAGCTTCACAGAATCCAGAACATCATCAGCAGTGAGTACAGGGTGACTGTTCTCATTGAGATCAAGACCCAAATATCCTTTGGCCGTCATATCGCCAAAGTCGGAACCGGAATGCTCCCCAACAAAAATTCGTGCCAAGTTTGCAGAGTTAATTGAGTCTAACCAGACAATGCCTGTACTCAAAGATATATTCTCTGCTTCGAATTCGATTGGCGCCACATCTGAGCCCAATTCAAAATCACCTTTCTCCTCACAAGAATTAAATATAATGAGGCCCATTAAAAGAGCCCCATATATTCTAATCTTAGCCAACAAGTTCATTATATAGGTTAAAATAGGAGTCTAAAAAGTTATCGTCCTTTTCAATTGTACTTACGGTTCTTCCTTGTTCTATTTCTGAAAACAAGTTAATTAAGCTATCGCTGGCTTCTTCTTCTGCTCTAATTACAGCATCAGCATATTCAGCTCCAGTTTTAATAAAACCAGCAAAATCAGCTGATTTTAAGTTCTCCAACATACTGTCGTCAATATCCATCATCTTAACCTTATCCAACAAGTCACCTTTGAACTGGTGAGCAAAGTCGTTGTTGTAGATGGTAAAAACCGACCTGGTATTCTGGAATATAGGATCGTTTTTGTAGGTCGTTTTTAGATACATAGGAATAAGGCTCGTCATCCAGTCATTACAATGAACGATATCTGGCGCCCAACCCAATTTCTTTACAGTTTCTAAAACTCCTTTACAGAAGAAAATGGCTCTCTCGTCATTATCCTCATAGAAATTGTCCTCTTTGTCGTAGAAAACGGTCTTTCTGTGGAAATAGTCTTCATTATCAATAAAATAGACCTGAAGCTTTGCATTCGGGATTGAAGCAACCTTTATCACTAAAGGTTTCTCTTCCTCACCAACAGCAATATTGATTCCTGAAAGTCTAACAACTTCATGTAAACGATTCTTTCTCTCATTAATGAGACCGAAACGTGGCACTAAAATTCTGATTTCCATACCTCTCTCCTGCATGGCTTGAGGTAATTTTCTAACAAAATCTGATACCTCAGAGGTTTGTAGAAACGGCTGAATTTCACTTGCAACGTACAGAATTCTTAATTTTGACATACTTAATGGAAATTAAATGAAATCTCTTCTTTGAAAAAGAGCCACAAAATTACGGAATTTGGGTCAAAAATCATTCAATTTTACAGAAAAAGGCAATGTATTGTCTCTCGCACCACGTTAATAACCGTTAAAAGTCATTATGAAAATCTGTAAGACTGTAAAGGAGGTTAGGAATACACTCCAAAACTCAAGGTCTAAAGGCCAGTCAATCGGGTTTGTACCCACAATGGGTGCTTTACACCAAGGTCACTTAAAGTTAGTAGAGGCCTCCAAAGAAAACTGTGATTTGACTGTTACCAGCATTTTCGTGAACCCTACGCAGTTCAACAATGCAGACGATCTCTCAAATTATCCAAAAACAATTGATGAGGATTCCGAGAAACTAATGACAACAGGCTGCGACATTTTATTTCTACCAGATGTTAAGGAGATGTATCTATCCAAACCACAATTAAGAATTGGTTTTGATGGAATTGCCGAGCAATTAGAAGGAAGCTTTAGACCTGGCCATTTTGATGGTGTGGGATTAGTTGTATCCAAGCTCTTTAACATTATCCAACCTGATCAAGCTTTTTTTGGGCAGAAGGATTTGCAACAATTCTTTATTGTTAAGGCTTTAGTAGATCATCTCAACTACTCTATTCAATTAAGAATGGTGCCAACTGTTCGAGAGTCAAACGGCTTGGCAATGTCATCTAGAAATATGCGACTGTCAGAAAAAGAAAGAAAAGAAGCGGGATTGATTTACAAGGCACTTGGCATTGGTCAAAAGAGTCTTTTGAATAGCTCAGATATTCAAGCTGTGAAAAAAGAGGTTAAAGAACTATTCGATACTTCAGAACGTTTAGGACTTGAATATTTTGAGATCATATCAACAGATGATTTCAAACCCACAGAAAGCCTGTTTAACAAAGAAAAGATTGCCTTGTGCATAGCTGTGAATATTGGCCAAGTTAGATTGATAGATAACTTGATGTTAATTTCTTAGTTTTGCGCTCGTTTTGAGGAGGAGAAATGCAAATAGAGGTCTTTAAGTCGAAAATTCATCGCGCCAAGGTAACTCAAGCTGAGTTACACTATGTCGGAAGCATTACATTGGATGAATCCCTAATGAATGCCGCCAATATTATTGAGAATGAGAAAGTTCAGATCGTTAATGTCAACAATGGCGAACGATTTGAAACCTATGTCATCAAAGGAGAGAAAGACAGTGGTATTGTCTGTTTGAATGGGCCAGCGGCAAGAAAAGTACAAGTTGGAGATATAATCATTGTTGTATCTTACGCTATTATGGACTTTGAAGAGGCTAAATCTCATAAACCGAGCATAGCCTTCCCAGATAACAACAACAAAATAGCCTAATCCCAATCTTGCGAATTGCAATAAAAGATATCCTCAAGTTTGTTGTCTCAATTGGACTGACTGGATTTGTCTTATACAAAACGTCTGGAGATGTCGATTGGAGTAAAGCTTCAGATGCTATTCTCAAGTTTAATTATGGATGGATACTTCTCAGTGTTTTTCTTTCAATAATAAGTCACTTGCTACGTGCTTATCGCTGGAATTTGATGCTGAACACCGGTGGATATAACCCGAGCATTTCTACATCTTATTTAGCGCTGATGGTCGGTTACCTTTCCAGCATGGCAATTCCAAGGCTTGGGGAAGTAACTCGTTGTACAGTGCTCAAAAGGACAAGTAAAATCCCAGTTTCCTTCTCATTAGGTACAGTTTTTACAGACCGCCTTTTAGATTTATTCATGCTCGCGTTGCTGACTTTATTCTTACTATCGATTCAATTCGATTTACTCAAATCTTTTTTTATTGAATTCGTGGAATCAAAAGCTCCTATCATTAGTCAGTATTGGCCGATATTAGTTCTGTTAGCCATTGGAGGCTTAGCATTCATTTTTTGGTTAATCCGAAAGGCAAGACAACCACAAAAGCAAAGTGGTTTCGTGTCGAAAGTCATTGAATTCATGGCAAACCTTCTGAAAGGCATGAAGACAATTGCCAAAGTAAAGAGCCCCGTTAAGTTCTGGCTTGCGACTTTTGGGATTTGGATTCTCTATTTCTTCATGCTTTATGTAATTTCATTTGGCTATGGGCCCACTGACGAAATGTCATTTATGGCAGGTGTGGCAGTTTTAGTAATGGGAAGTTTGGGCATGGCAACCCCCGTAAACAACGGTATTGGGGCATACCAGGCTTTTGTAGCCAGTATTCTTGTTGTATTTGGCATAGTCTACGAGGATGGCTATGTTTTTGCAATAATCTCACAAGGATCGCAAGTAGTGGCCATCATATTAATTGGCTTTATAAGCTTGTTGATTCTTAACTTTAGAAATAAGAATCAAAAAATTGAAGCAGACCGCAACCAAGATAGTTAGTCAAGAAGAGCTCAAAGACAGAGTTCAAGATTGGCAATCCAATGGCCTGAAAGTCGTTTTTTCGAATGGATGTTTCGACATTCTTCACCTCGGGCATATCGACTATCTGGAAAAGGCACGTTCTTGTGGTGACCGCTTGATCATTGGTCTTAATTCTGACGATTCTGTAAGATTACTCAAAGGAAAAAACAGGCCGGTAAACAACGAAGAGGCCCGTGCCAGAATGCTGGCGGCAATGTCTTTTATTGATGGTGTCACTGTCTTTGGAGAAGAGACTCCAAAAGAGTTAATCGATTATCTTTTGCCAAATGTACTGGTGAAGGGGAGTGACTACAAAGTTGAAAACATTGTAGGTGCGGACAGCGTAATTGCAAATGGTGGATCTGTAGAAACCATTGACTTGGTCAACGGGTACTCTACCACCAATATCATAGAGAAAATAAGAAAATAGAGATATGAGTATACCATTTATAGTTTTAATAGTCGGAATAATGATCGTTAGCTGGGCTGTTCAGAACAGTCTCAAACGAAAATTCAAAAAGTATTCTGAAGTGGGGCTTTCAATAGGCCTCAGTGGTAAAGAAGTTGCTGAGCTTATGCTGAGAGATCACAACATTGATGACGTTCAAGTAGTCTCTGTTCAAGGTCGACTTACAGATCACTACAACCCGCTCGACAAAACGGTAAATTTGAGTCCTGATGTTTATGCAGGCAGATCAGTTATGGCGGCTGCCGTAGCAGCCCACGAGTGCGGACACGCTATTCAACACGCAACAGCTTATGCCCCTCTAAAAATGAGATCAGCTTTGGTGCCCCTACAGGCTCTGAGTGGAAAGATTTTGAACATTCTGTTCTTTGTAATGATTTTCGGAGTAGGAGCTTCATTCCTACCTTACGAAATGGCCGGAGTTCTCATTGTAGGTGTTTATGCAGTTTTTACGCTTTTTGCTTTTGTGACACTCCCCGTTGAGTTTGATGCAACCAAAAGAGCCTTGGCTTGGGTAGATCAAAGAAACATTACTCAGGGTGATGAACATGATATGGCTACAGACGCTTTAAATGCCGCTGCTAGAACATATTTAGTGGCTGCCCTAGGCTCACTTGCCATGCTACTTTATTATGCCATGGCATTCCTAGGAAATGACTAGCAAGTTTTGGTGAATTGATTAACTTTGCCTAACAAACGTTCGTTCAATAATTTCTAATGAATTTCGAGTTAACAGAAGAGCATATTGCGGTAAGAGACGCGGCAAGAGAGTTTGCTAATACAGAGCTTTTACCAGGTGTCATTGAAAGAGATGAACATCAAAGATTTCCTGCCGAGCAAGTCAAGAAAATGGGTGAGCTGGGCTTTATGGGAATGATGGTAGACCCAAAATATGGAGGAGGAGGTATGGATACCGTCTCTTATGTTTTGGCTATGGAAGAGATTTCTAAAATTGATGCCTCCGCCAGCGTCTGCATGTCTGTTAATAACAGTTTGGTTTGCTGGGGTATTGAAAAGTTTGGCAATGAAGAACAAAAACAAAAATTCCTCACACCATTAGCAACTGGTGAAAAGATTGGCGCTTTCTGTCTTTCTGAGCCCGAAGCTGGATCTGATGCCACATCACAACAGACCACTGCTGAAGATAAAGGCGATCACTACCTATTAAACGGAACCAAAAACTGGATTACCAATGGTAATACAGCCTCTATCTATTTAGTCATTGCTCAAACAGATAGAGAAAAAGGTCATCGGGGAATTAACTGCCTGATTGTTGAAAAAGACATGGATGGTTTTGTAGTTGGCAAGAAAGAAGACAAGCTAGGAATTCGAGGATCAGACACGCATTCGTTGATGTTTACTGATGTAAAAGTTCCTAAGGAAAACAGAATTGGAGAGGATGGCTTTGGCTTCAAATTCGCTATGTCTACCTTAAATGGTGGCAGAATAGGAATTGCTTCTCAAGCTTTAGGGATCGCTTCAGGCGCCTATGAGCTAGCATTGGCCTATTCAAAAGAAAGAAAAGCTTTCGGTAAGCCGATCAGTCAGCATCAAGCCATTCAGTTTAAACTAGCCGATATGGCAACCGAAATCGAAGCTGCTCGTTTGCTTTGCCTACAAGCTGCCCATCTCAAAGATCAGAAGAAGGACTTTGCTAAGGCGAGTGCAATGGCTAAATTGTATGCATCCAAAGTAGCCATGGATACTACAGTAGAAGCTGTCCAAGTGCATGGTGGATATGGTTTTGTAAAGGAATACCACGTTGAGCGCCTAATGAGAGATGCTAAAATCACTCAGATTTACGAAGGGACATCGGAGATTCAGAAGATTGTAATCTCCAGAGAATTATTGAAATAACTAGAATTGTTACATATAAATGACCATTGACATATAAATTATTGTCAATGGTCATTTTTTTTTGTTAATGTTATACACAAGCGTAAATTCGTACACTTTATAACATTAATTTTTTCGAAACGTTTCATACACCACTATGGAGGATTATAACAAAATCATAGAATCACTCGGAGTTCGCTACATCAAAAGTAGGAACATGAAGATAGCCAAGGCTGTTACCATAGATAACTTTTACGATGTTGAAAATACAATTATTGTAGTCAACAATGGAGATGTATACTTCGGCCCGGATCAGGAAAAAGTCTCTGAAGGAGATATGCTATTTATTCCTGGTGGCAAGTCGCTCTCAATTTCCTTTGGTTCTGTGACTGCTCAAGCTATTTCTAACGAGGAATTTATCTCCAACAAGAAGAAGTACCTTCAAAATGCGAATGATTCTGAAATCAACGATTTTGACGTTGACGGATTTAGTCAAGTGATGTTCGAAGCTAAGGTCTTTGACTCGGTCAACTTCTTTTCTTCGCTGAACATCACTCCTTTTGCTATTCGTAATTCGACAGTTTTAGGAGATTTGATCAGACTGATTATTAACGAGGATAACTCTGTTAAGCCAGGTAAAAACAGAATCATCAAGGTAAACACCGAGTACTTAGTAGTTGAGGTGATTAGATATATTCTTGATAATAGGCTCTTTGTAGAACAACTTGTTACTAACAGTACATACTTCAAGGACCCTAGGCTTATCGATATTTTTAGTTACATCAAAAAGAACATTGGTGGTGACTTATCGAACAAGGTATTGGCGCGTGTTGCTAATGTATCTGAAGATTATGTAGGTCAGTATTTCAAGATGTTGACAGGCATTAACCCTCAAGATTATATTGAGTACCAACGTATGGAGGCTGCTGTAGATCTTTTAAGAACTACCAAGAAGAGTATCAGAGATATCGGTAGAGAGGTTGGTTATAAAGACACCGCTTACTTCTGTCGAAGATTCAAAATGATGTTCGGTATTCCTGCAGGTAAGATGAGAAGACGTGAAAGCCTAATTAACATTTAAGGCTTCATTATAAAAATGAACTACTTCAGAAACCTCAGTCACTAGATTGAGGTTTTTTTGTGCTCCATTGCCGATCACTATGATATCAGCACCAGCATCCAAAGCCTGTTTTGCTTTGAAAGGAGTGTTAAGCCCACCACCTATAATCAAAGGCACCTCTACTGCACTACGCACTGCGCGAACAACCTTAGGAGCAATTGGCTCTTCTGCACCACTTCCTGCATCCATGTACATGGTTCGAAGCCCCAGCATTTCACCAGCAAGAGCCGTACTTGCTACGAGACTCGGTTTATCGTTAGGAAGCGGTTGAGAATTGCTAATATAGGATGCGCTAGTAGGCTTACCTGAGTTCACCAACATGTAACCCGTTGGAACCACTTCCAACTTACTCCTCTTTACCACTGGCGCAGCAACTACATGTTGACCGATCAGCAATTCTGGATTTCTACCAGAAATCAAAGAGAGGAACAATACCGCATCGGCCGAAGCATCAATTTGGATGGCATTACCTGGAAAGAGTACACACGGAATATCGGTATATGATTTGATCATACTCACTACCTCATGTAAGCTACCACTTGTTACCAAGCTACCTCCGACAAAAATATAGTCTACTTTTTGTTCAAGGCAGACGTTCAAACTCTTGATCAGGCTCCTTTCATCAGTGTCGTCAGGGTCGAACAATACTGCCAAGGCTTTTCTTCCATCAGCACGAAACTTGTTGAATGATTGAACTAGCCTGTCACTTTTCATTTTTATCTGTATCTATTTCACTCAATAAAGATGTCAGCCTTTCAGCAGCAAGGCCTAGTATGAAGACAATGGCTTGCTCCTTTAAAGTTGAGGTGAGTAGGTTATCATGAAAATGAGACTTATCCTTTTTAGAAGACTTATCTCTTTTAACTTTTTCCTTTTTAGACTTCTTACCCGAGTCTGTAAAGGCAGTAGAAAGTAGGTAGGCACCCAGAAGCCCTCCTCCCACAATCAGTGCGGTCTTTCCGATCTTATCGACATTGTGCTTGAGATCACCCAATTGTGATTCAAGAGCAGTCTTGAAATTTTCGTTCGCACTTTTAAGTTCTTCTCGTTTTGACATAGCCATCAAAGATCTTCCTCTTTATTATCATTTTGTGCCTGTTCCCTAATTTTAGTCAAAATGGATTCTTTATTGGCATATATCGTAGCACCAACAATTAGGTAAATGACGCCAACAATGAGATATCCAATAAAGTCATTTTCAAGAAACGAATTGAGTATTGAAGATGTTCCTAATGAAATAAATAATAAAGCCAGTAATGCAAATACCGCCACACTGAAAAATACGATTGCTTTAGCAATTACTCCACTCAGCTCTTCTTTAGCATCAAGCTTAACCAGTTCTATTTTGGTCTCAATGAAACCCGTGAACGTATCTATTAATTTATCTAAGTCGAAAAGCTTCAATGGCCCATTTTTTTGACAATTTAATCAGAAGAGTCGAATTGATATCTTCTAATCAAAAAATAGTCAGTCTGATGAGCTATATCAGAAAAAGCAGGTAGCCTAAAATGGCACTTCCCAAAACCAACCACATTGCACTGATCTTCTTTGGGCCGAATGTAAAGAGCATACTGAGTACCAGTATCACGATAGCTCGCCAGTCTACTAACGAAGTCCTACCCATTTCGACCAGCACCCCGAGCATGACAGCAACAGCCGCTATGTTCACTGAATCCAGAAAATACCTCAAGGACTTGGACTTCCTCATTTTAGGCACCAATGGGTTTAAAATAAAAACGAATAAAAAGGAAGGAAGAAAAATACCTGCAGTAGCTGCAATAGCCCCACCTACCCCAGCCATTTGGTAACCAATAAAGGTGGCTGTTGAAAGTACTGGACCAGGAGTAAATTGGCCAATTGCCACGGCATCAATAAGTGCCTCCCTAGTTAAGAGTCCGTTACTGACTAATTCAGCATCCAGATAGGCAAAAAGGACATACCCGCTGCCATATAATACAGCACCGACTTTGAGAAAACTCCAGAACACTTTGAGGGCAGTGACTTTAGTAACAGTGATTGCAGAAATGGACCATAGGGCAATAGGAGCAACAAACGACTTTAAGGTACCACCGCCACTAGCAGTGAAATAAACCATACCTACGATTCCTGCTATTAGGAGTGCTACAATTTCATTAACACCAAGAATACTTGCTAAAAGGACAAGCCCTCCCAGTACTCCAAGTTCCCATCCTTTCAATGCCTTTTTACCCAATTTGAGTACTGCTCCAGCTATGATAGCTAAGACTGCAGGTTTAATACCAAAGACAAAGGCCTCTACTTCTGGTAGTTGTCCATACTGGGAATAAAGCCATGCGAAGACTCCAGTAATGACAACTGCTGGAAATATAAAACAAAAACCAGCTACAAAAAGACCAGGAATCCCTGCTCGTTCATGACCGCAATGCATTGTCATCTCGGTTGAATTAGGGCCGGGAATTAGGTTTGTAGCTCCCATTAGATCAAGGAAATGCTGACGATCCATCCATTTCCTTTTTACTACCACCTCTTCTTCCATCATGGCCACGTGAGCCGCTGGACCACCAAAGGCAATACAGCCTAGCTTGAAGAACAAGCCCGCAACTTCGGCAAGTCTCCCCTTTTTAGTTTCTTCCATAGTACTCTAATTTACCAGCCATATCAATGCATATGGGTATAAGCCTGTTAACTCTTAGTTAACAATCATGTTTTTGATAGGTTTTATTCTAGAAAGCAACTTCTACTTGAAATCTATAAACAAGACGATTGCTCGCCCCTGTTCTGTCATGGTAGGCGATATCACTCTGTATCTTTAGACTATGACCAACGATGTACCTTGAAAACGCCAAGGTATATTGTTTCTCTTCTCTGAGACCTGAAAATGTAAGGTCGTCAGGGCTCACTGAAGTGTACCTGAAAGCCAATTCTTTATCTCCTTTGAAAAGATAGCCTGCCTGAAGGTTTAGAGCATTACCAGTTACATACTTGATAGTAGATCCATCGGTTAGTGTAGCGAAGACATTATCTGATGCCTTTTTATCACCATATTCTCCCATCATTGAGAATCCATCGTATTTAAACATGAAATCGGCAAAGATTGTCGATAGATCAGTTGCAAATTGATTTCCATTCGAATCCTGAACGAATGAACCTAATTGTCCACGCTGCCTTGCCGCGTCTTGGTTTACATCATAAGTCAAACCTATGGCTAGTTTTGGCTTTTCTTCTCTTTTCAGGTCAGAACCAAAGTAATCTCCTTTACTCTCAAACTTGCCAAAAGGCAAATACTCCAATCTGTAAGTAAAGTTATAGCCTCCGGTATTGGCTGCAATAATATCTCTACCCTCTCCCATAGAAAGAGAGAACATTTTTTTCAGAATACCATTCTCACCGACTTTATTATCATGCCTTACTTGTACTCCGATATCACGATCAATATTCAATCTTGAGTTTAAAAGACTACGGTCTACGAACTGTAGTTTCTGAGAAGAAATAACTCGTTCTCGGTTACCCGGGAGTTTCGTTTGTCCAAACCAGAAACTCCAGTGTTTAGTGGCTTGCCACTTCACAACTGCATCGAGGATAATTCTTGATGTATTACCAGACTCATCTATGTCTCCGCCAGCATGATCTCTGTTAGATAACCCAAGCTCAATTTTATAAGTGATTTTAGGGTTGTAAACGAATCCATCGAACTTAAGTCGGGCTCTTCTGACCAGGAAACGGTCACTCCATTCATCACTATCGAGGTCTAATACACCTTGGTACAAGGTCTGAAACCTTGTACTAAACTTCATAGAGAAAGAAGAGTCAGCACCCACAATTTGAAGGCCTTTACCAAACTTATTATTACTCGTGTCCTGTGCAAAAAGTACTGAGCTAAGCAGTGCTAATAGTAAAATAGATAGGGTGAACTTCCTTGGGGAAAAATTAGCTAGAGTCATTGATATAATAGGTTATGTATATTTGTAGTTTAAATACTTAAATAATTTATTAGTAAAGTACACTTTACATTAGCGTTTAAATTTTTTTAATTGACCATTTCACTTTCTTTCCGAACAACTTCTTGCTTACTGGAGCCATCCTCACTTGATAAAGCTTTATTGATTGAAATAAGAAGAAAGGGAAGTAGGAAAAATGTAATTATCACATAGGCCAAACCAATAATTCGCTTACGCGACATCACCACACTAAACTCTTTGGTATAACCCACCAAAAGTCTTCTCAACCCTGATGATATCATAAACAAGACAGCACCTGTCAGATTGAACAGCAAATGGGCAATTGCTATGCTCATGGCGGCTTCTGAACTAAAGCTTGCTGCAATCAAAGCAGTTAGCGTTGTTCCTAGGTTGGCCCCAATGATAAATGGAAAAGCATTTATCAGTCTGATTTTCCTTGTTGCTACTAGTGGAACCAACAGAGAAGTAGAGACTGAACTCGATTGGATGGCTGATGTAATGAGCATACCCCAGCCAAAAGACTTAACGGGTTTTTGAAAGACGAACTTCCTCAGCTTGTTCTTAGAATCACCAATTACTGTCTTTTGGATAAAACTTGTAAGCATCTTAATGGAAGTAAAGAGCAGCACAAAAGACAACAACATTAGAACAACATTACTCTGAACTAGTCCGGCAATGCTGTCGGTTATTCCAAAATCTAGGAACCACTTCCAGCCCTCTTCAGAACTAACTGTATGGCTACCAAAAATCAATTGTTGCAACTTGATAGAAATTCCCGATAAAAATCCATAAAAGTATTCTAGGGGGAACAGAATTAGCACTAAGATGATATTATAAAAGTCATGAATCACGCCAGCAGAAACTGCTTTTCTAAAGGCTTCCTTATCGGAGATGAAACCTAGAGCCACAATGGTACTAGTCAAGGTAGTGCCTATATTTGCTCCCATAATCACTGGAATCGCTTCCTGAATCGTAAGATTTCCAGTAGCAACTAGTGCCACAGCCATAGTACTTGTGGTAGAACTACTCTGAATAATTGCAGTAACAAGGAGACCAATGAAGAGCCCAATAAATGGATCCAAAGAAGAGGAAAGAATATTCTCCTGAAAACTAGGAGCAAAACCTCCCAAAGCCGTAACCATCAATTTTATGGAAAAGAAAAAGAATGCCAGAGTCGCTATGATTTGACATGCTCTCTTTGCAACAGAAAACTGTTTGTTTTTATCTGTTGCGAGTTCTTTCATAAAATGTAATTCTGTAGTTTTGATAGGCCTGTTAACAAGACGCAAACTTATCGAAATGCTGTGTCAGTTAGTTTTCCTAAAGATCATCCAATTGTTAAGCTTACTTGACTTTTGATCATGTCGACTTAACAAAAACTTAACAGACCGTTTATAAAAAGTATCCCTACTTTTACCCCTGAAAATCAATCTTTTAAAACTGAGATTCATTCAGTAACCTTAAACTAATATGGACTACGGAATATTGAACGTAATAGAGCTCCTAGGTGCTCTTGGCTTCTTCATTTATGGCATGAAAGTCATGAGTGAGGGTATTCAGAAAGCGGCTGGCAATAACCTGAGAAGCATTCTAAGCACAATGACCTCGAATCGATACACCGGGGTTCTTACTGGTTTTTTGATCACTGCCATTGTCCAATCATCATCGGCTACCACTGTAATGACAGTGAGTTTTGTTAATGCTGGATTAATTTCATTGGTAGAATCTGCGGGAATCATGATGGGTGCGAACATTGGTACAACCATCACTGGCTGGTTAGTATCCCTTCTTGGGTTTAAAGTGAAGATCTCCGCATTTGCACTTCCTATCTTGGCCGTTGCAATGCCAATGATGTTTTCAAAAAAGCAGAGTCTCAAGAATTGGGCAGAGTTCCTGATTGGTTTTGCCTTGTTATTCATGGGTTTAGATGCCCTTAAAGGTGCGGTTCCTGATATTAAAAATAACGATCACGTTATTGCTTTTCTTACAGAGTATAGCAACCCAGGCCTTCTGACAAGACTCTTATTTGTAGCTGCAGGTACTCTTCTAACCATTATAGTTCAATCCTCCAGTGCAGCGATGTCATTAACCATAGTATTATGTTCACAGGGACTACCAATAGAAATTGGAGCAGCTATGGTTCTAGGTGAGAATATCGGTACCACCATTACAGCTGAACTAGCGGCATTAATTGGAAATGTGCATGCAAAGCGATCGGCCAAGATTCACTCAATGTTCAACATTGTTGGTGTGACATGGATGGTTATTTTACTGCCGTATTTCCTTGATTTAATTCATTATATATGGCCGGCTCCGACTGGAGATAGTGCCGACAAATATACGCTAGCTACTTTCCACACCATGTTTAATACACTGAATGTATTAATAATGATTTGGTTTGTCCCTCAACTTGTGCGCCTTGCAACGAAACTTGTTACCTCTAAGGGTGATGAGGACGAAGAGTTCCACCTGACTTATTTAGGAACTCAAGGTGCCCCACTTGCAGCAGATGTATCGATAGTAGAAGCTCAAAAAGAAACGGTCAAATTTGGGAAGATCACCATCAAAATGATGGACTTACTCAAAAAGCAGTTACTTGAGCAGAACGAGAGCAAACGAGCCAAACAAAGGGCTAAGATTGCTGAGTATGAGAATTTGACTGACGACATTGAGGAGAACATTGCCAGCTATCTTGTTAAGATAAGCGAGCAAAGACTTACAGAAGATGCTTCTGTTAAAGTCAGGTCTATCTTGAGTATTTCAACAGACCTTGAAAGAGTTGCTGATATTATTCTCAGGATGTCAAAGGATATTGAGAGAGGTAACAAGCAAAAACTGAGTTTCACCGAAAAACAGCATGCGAACATTGCCAAGATTTTCGGGTTGTTAGACGAGGCATTCAGCCTAATGAAGGGCAACCTTGAAGGACCATTTGGTAAAGCCGATATTGACGATGCTATTAAAGTTGAAATGGAAATCAACTCTCTTAAAGCTAAGCTTAGAAAGAAACACCTTAAGTCCACAGAACAAATGGAGTACGATGTCAAGAGTGGAATAATCTATAAGGATCTGTTCTTCTCTGCTGAAAAAATTGGCGATCACATTATTAATATTAGTGAGGCGGTTCGCGGAGATTTCGGAAGGGACGATGAAGATATGGAATAGCTAAGTGCTGAATAAAGAAAAGACCAACTTCTTAAAGTTGGCCTTTTTTATTTCCTTTTTCTCAATCTGTATTACTTAGTCAACTGATTCAGAGCAATCCAAGCCATTAAGCCAATTCCAAGCTCAATGGCATCTTCGTCAATGTTGAAATTGGGCGTGTGTACGCCATTGGTGGTACCTTTAGCCTCATTTCCAGTACCCAGCCTATAGAAACTTGATGGCACTTCGTGTGTATAGAAAGCAAAGTCCTCCGCCCCCATCCAAAGGTCTAAATCGACTATATTTTCTTCTCCCAGGTATTCTGTGGCAGCCTGCCTTGCCACTTGCGTAGTTTTGATATCATTACTCAGATACGGATAGCCAACGTCAATATTAACATCGCATTCACCTCCCATACCCTCAGCTACCCCCTTGGCAATTGCAGTAATTCTTTTATGTGCTTCAAACCGCCAATCTTCATTCAAAGCCCTGAATGTTCCTGAGATTTTCACCTCATCAGGAATAATATTCTGTGCCTGTCCCCCATGAATAGTCCCAAAAGATAAAACAGTCGGTGTTTTCGGATCAGCGTTTCTGCTCACCACTTGCTGAAGCGCTACCAGTATATGAGAAGCAATTAATATTGGGTCAATGACCTTATCCGGTAAGGCCGCATGACCACCTTTACCTTTCACTGTAAGATATATTTCATCTGCACTGGCCATGTACATTCCCTCTCTAAAACCAACCTTACCAGTCGGGATAAAGGGCATTACATGTTGGCCTAACATGCGATCAGGTCTTGGGTTTTCCAAAGCACCATCCTTAATCATTAAAGAGGCCCCTCCAGGGTTCTTTTCTTCTCCAGGTTGGAATACTAACTTGACGGTTCCCTCAAACCGGTCTTTCAGCTCAGTTAGAATCCTTGCAGCTCCTAAAACACATGCTGTATGAACATCATGACCACAGGCATGCATTACCCCTTCTTTGGTTGATTTATAGTCAATATCATTGGCTTCAAGAATAGGAAGGGCATCCATATCTCCTCGCAGTGCTACAGTTTTTGAAGTTGGATTTTTGCCTTCAATAGTTGCTGTCAATCCTGTACCGGCAACTCCCTCCAGAGGTGTTATACCCAACTCTCTAAGTTGTTCAGCTACATACTTGGCTGTTTCGAACTCTTGGAATGATAGTTCAGGATTTGCATGAATGTGACGTCTGATTTGTACTACGTCATCTGCAAACTGCCTGGCTAATGCCTTTATTTTTTCAGCCGAAATCATTTCTCTTCAATCGGAAATTTATCGGGAACGATGGAAGCTGTAGGATAATATGCTCTGATTTTACGGTATAGCGGCTGAGCTTCTACTTGCTGAAAGAACTGACCTACTTTTACAAAGTAGGTAGGCAGCTTATAGCTATAGCGGGCAGTCATATCTGGTACAATGTCGAACAGTCTGTTTCTCACACGTCCGGCCTCAGTTCCGTTGTTGCCAGAATAAACTAATATAGTGTAGCCATCCATCATACGCACGGAATCGTTGCCGACTCGCATAGAATCCAAAAGTGCATCAAGTTGATCCGATATGTCAAACTGACTTTCTAAAGCTTCATTCTGAACTACTTCGTTGGATGCTTCACCAGAATTCGTGTTGGTCACTTCAACTTTAGGATTGTACTGAGATAAATCCTCGGAAAAGGTCAAATCAGCAACTTCAGTCTTTTGAGGAACAGTTGACTTTGCGCAGCCAGCCGAACCCAAACCAATCACTAAAAGGATCAGAACAATATTTAGAATAACTCTATTCATCTATAACCACACACTTATTAGACATGATGTCAGCCTCCACAGTCTTAAACTTAACGTCTTTTTTCACACTTCCGTCTGGATACTGAACGGATACCCTATCATTTCTACCAAAAACCTTTTCTGATTTTATAGGAGCTACTTTTTCGACCGGAGGTCTGTTCCGTGCATCCTGTCTGCCAGCTAAAGCACTTTGAGATTCAGCCTTAGACTCATTATAGTTTTGGCGCTTCGAAGACCTTGCCTCTTGTACTCGATTCGGGTCTTCCGTAGGAATAGCTGCTTTAGCTAGGAAAGACATCGTCTCTTCATTCACTTTTGAAAGGAATGCCTTGAACAACTCAAAGGCCTCAAATTTATAGATCAAAAGAGGGTCTTTCTGCTCATAGACAGCATTTTGAACTGACTGCTTTAAGTCATCCATATCACGCAAATGCTCTTTCCATGTCTGGTCAATTACACCCAAGGTAATCGCCTTTTCCATTGCCTTGATCATCTCGGCATTCTCAGTATCAATAGTCTTCTGCAAGTTTACTGGAACACCAATTTGACGTTTACCATCAGTAAATGGCAACAAGATATTTTCCACTGTTGCACCTCGTTCTTTCTGAATATGTTTCAGTAGTGGCAAGGTATTTTCAGCAATTGTCTTGTTCTTATTTTGATAAGCAGCAAATGCTTCGTCATAAAGGTCATTGACCAAATTATTGAAGTCAGTTTTAGTAAAGGCGTCTTGATCTATTTGGGAGTCGATACCCAAGGTACTAATACAGCTTAGCTTAAATGCATCGTAATCTTCTGAACCCTTGCTGTTATTAACAATGTCTTCGCATGTATCATATAGCATGTTCATGATATCGAGCTGCAAACGCTCTCCCTTAAGGGCATTTCTACGCCTATCGTAGATCACAGTACGTTGCTGGTTCATGATGTCATCATACTCGAGCAAGCGTTTACGTGTACCGAAGTTATTTTCTTCAACTTTTTTCTGAGCACGCTCAATAGACTTGGTAATCATAGAGTGCTGAATCATTTCGCCCTCTTTCAAGCCCATTCTATCCATGAGTTTAGCCACACGGTCAGATCCGAATAAGCGCATCAGGTTATCTTCCAAGGAAACGAAGAACTGAGATGCTCCGGGGTCTCCCTGACGTCCTGCCCTACCTCTCAACTGCCTATCAACACGTCTTGATTCGTGACGCTCTGTACCGATAATGGCCAGTCCTCCTGCAGCTTTCGAATCAGGATGAAGCTTAATATCTGTACCACGCCCTGCCATGTTGGTTGCAATGGTCACGGTACCGGGCTTACCTGCTTCAGCGACAACATCAGCCTCGCTGGCATGTTGCTTTGCATTTAGTACCTGGTGCTTAATCTTTTTGAGGTTAAGCATTCTACTCAGTACTTCAGAAATTTCTACCGAGGTGGTACCTACTAATACTGGTCTACCTTGCTCCGTCAATTCAACAATCTCTTCAACTACAGCATTAAATTTCTCGCGAACAGTCTTATAAACCTTGTCTTGTCTATCGTCTCTCTGGATTGGTCGGTTCGTAGGGATGACAACGGTATCTAGTTCATAGATTTCCCAAAATTCACCCGCTTCAGTCTCAGCCGTACCAGTCATACCAGCCAATTTATGATACATCCTGAAGTAGTTCTGAAGGGTAATGGTTGCATAAGTTTGCGTTGCATCTTCAACCTTCACATTTTCCTTCGCTTCAATAGCTTGGTGCAAGCCATCAGAATATCTACGACCGTCCATTACACGACCCGTCTGCTCATCTACAATCTTTACTTTGTTTTCGGCTACGATATATTCTGTATCGCGCTCGAACATTGTAAAGGCTTTCAAGAGCTGATTCACTGTATGAATCCTCTGTGCCTTAATGCTATAATCTTTTATAGCCTCATCTTTCTGCTTCAGCTTTTCCTCATCATTGAGCGTATCATCCTTTTCAAACTTGGCGACTATCTCACCAATATCCGTAAGAATAAAGAAGTTAGGGTCTTCACCTTCACCTGTAATCAGCTCAGTACCTTTTTCCGTTAGATTCACGGCATTGGTTTTTTCATCAATAGTGAAATATAGAGGCTCATCGGCCTGAGGCATATTTTTTTGGTTGTCTTGCAGGTAGAAGTTTTCAGTCTTCTGCATGGACATTCTTACGCCCGTTTCACTTAAGAACTTGATCAAAGGCTTATACTTTGGTAAACCTCTAAACGCCCTAAACAAGGCCAAGCCACCTTCTTGTTCATTACCTTCTTTCAGAAGTCTTTTAGCATCATTGAGGTACTGACCACAAATCTTTCTTTGGGCATCGACCAACTTTTGGATACGCGGTTTTAATTCATGGAATTCGTGCTCATCACCCCTAGGCACAGGCCCCGAAATAATGAGTGGTGTTCTTGCCTCATCAATCAAGACAGAATCCACTTCATCTACCATGGCGTAGTGATGCTTGCGTTGTACAAGCTCTTTCTCTTCGCGCGCCATGTTATCTCTCAAGTAGTCAAAGCCGAATTCGTTGTTGGTACCGTACGTGATATCAGCACGATAGGCCTGACGTCTTTCTTCTGAGTTTGGCTGGTGCTTGTCAACACAGTCTATAGATAGTCCATGAAATTGGAAAAGTGGAGCCATCCACTCCGAATCACGTTTGGCCAAATAGTCATTTACGGTAATCACATGAACACCTCTACCAGCCAAGCCATTTAGATATGCCGGCAGTGTGGCAACCAATGTCTTTCCTTCACCTGTCGCCATCTCGGCAATGTTACCATTGTGCAATACGATACCACCGATAAGCTGAACATCGTAGTGAAGCATCTCCCACTTTAGGAGGTTACCAGCAGCAGCCCACTCATTATACCAAGTAGCTGAATCTCCGTCAATTTCAATATGATCACCCTTCGCGGCTAGCTGTCGGTCCATCATCGTGGCAGACACAACTAGCTTCTCATTTTCTTTGAATCGCCTTGCAGTTTCTTTCACGGTTGCGAAAGCAGCAGGCAAAATTTCTTTTAGAATAACTTCAAGCTCTTCATTACGCTTTTCTTCTAGCTTATCAATAGCTTGGAAGATGTTTTCTTTTTCCTGAATATCGAGATTAGGTTCGTCCTCAATACGCTGTTGAAGTGCAGCAATTTCTCCATCAATATCTTTCAGGCCATTGGCTATTGTATCCTTAAATTCTTGGGTCTTCCCTCTTAACTCATCATCGCTGATATCTGCAAGTGTGGCATAAATCGTATTGATCTGAGCCACAATTGGTGTGACTTCCTTGACATCTCTGTCTGACTTACTACCGAAAAGCTTTGATATCCCCTTCGTAAAAATGCTCATATTAAATCTTTATACGCTAAAGTTAATTTCTTGTATACTAATAAAGAAAGTATGTCTCTATAATCTTACAGGCTAATTTGGCCGCTGAAAACTCTTTCGGCCGGGCCGATTAAATAGATATCTTTAAAATACTCTCCGTCCCGCTTAAAGGACACTTTTAATTCTCCGCCAACGGCATTGAGTTTTACTTGTTCTGTACCTGTCTTAAGTCCTAAAGAAAGTGCAGCTGCTGTACAGCCTGTACCACATGAAAAGGTCTCACCTTCGACACCTCGCTCATAGGTTCTGATCTTCAACTCGTCATCACTCATTTTCTCTAGAAAATTGACATTGACTCCGTCATTAGAAAAGCGATCTGAATAACGGATTTCTCTTCCCTCTGACACTGGATCTACAGACTCGGTATTGTCCACATATTTCAGGTAGTGCGGAGACCCGGTATCAATCAAGTAATCCTCACCAATCTTCTCATATGTAGATACCTCATGCATTAATAGATGCACTAGTCCACCCTCAATATATGCCTGATGAAGGCCGTCAATAGCCATGAAGGTTGTCTCATTTTGAATCATACCCAAGTGATTGGCAAACATCACAGCGCAACGACTGCCATTGCCACAGAGGGATTGCGAACCATCGGGATTGAAGAAAATCATCTCAAAATCAGCGCTACCATGCTCCTCTATCAGGATAACTCCGTCAGCACCTACACCAAACCTTCGATCACAAAGAGCGATAACCTGGTTCAAATCAGATTTATTAAAATGATCATCACGATTATCTATCATGACGAAGTCATTTCCTGTTCCCTGATATTTATGAAAATTAATGGTGGTCACTTCTAAATTTTAGCTCTGGATTGCAATTAACGAGCCTTTTTTGAATTAGTGACAAAATGGCGCGACTTAAGTAGGTGACCACTAAAAAAATTCCAAAATAAAACTGCTCCAGACTAGGGGTTTACATCTACTTCCTCCTCTTGAGAAAATATCTAAAACCAATACTCCCAGAAGCCAGATAACTTCCAGCCGATGAATTAAGAAGTGGCGTATACTCGCCAAAAAGAGTGAAATTGTCCTTTTTCTCAATAGGCTTAAATTGAAATCCAAGTGCCAATGCTATGTTTCCATCACTAAAAGTGGTGCCAACACCCACTCCACTATAAAGCTTAAAGTCCTCTCGCTCCAACACATTGTATAACACCATAGCAGTGATGTCAAATTCAGTCGAATTGGCACCAATTCGTGCCTCTCCCCATAGCTTTTTATCAGGGTTGGTCGAAACGCCAAAAGCGCTAATGACTGAGGACTGATGATAAGAGAAACCTACTTGAGCTTTTACGAAGTTGGCAGAAAAGAGAAAGAGCGTGAGACAAAATAATTTTTTCATGTTCGATTTTTTGAGTTTAAAACTTATAGTGACAAGCAATAAACGTGCGATTCTAATTTCAGAACATAAAAAAAGCCCCGACAAATCGGAGCTTCAATATTTTAATAGCTAAGTGCTTATCTAGAAATCTTTTCTTTGATTCTAGCTGCCTTACCTTGACGGCCTCTAAGGTAGAAAAGTCTAGCTCTTCTTACTTTACCTCTTCTCAGAACCTCTACTTTGTCAAGACTTGGAGACAATAGTGGGAAGATTCTTTCAACTCCTATGCCGCCAGAGATCTTTCTTACAGTGAAAGTCTCACCATTAGATCCTGGATTTTTTCTTTGTATTACAGTTCCTTGAAACTGCTGAATTCTTTCTTTAGTGCCTTCCTTAATTTTCACGTGAACGTTAACCGTATCACCAGCAGCGAATTCAGGAAAAGAAGCTCTTCTCTCGTTACTTTCTTCCTCTATAAAATTGATAAGATCGCTCATAATCTTCGTTCTTAATCTGGTCTTCCCAAAATTGGAATGCAAATATAGAAATTAGTTTTTTATAAACTGATACTCAGTTCGAAATTTTTTAGTCATCCAGCAAGTCTGGGCGTCTCTTTTTTGTTCTAGCCAGAGATTGCTTAAATCTCCACTCCTCAATCTTCTTTTCGTGACCCGAAAGTAGCACTTCCGGGACTGTCATTCCCTTATATTCTGCAGGTCGTGTATAGACCGGTGGAGCCAACAAATTATCTTGGAAGGAATCAGTCAAAGCCGATGTCTCATCCGACAATACACCCGGTATCAATCTAATAATGGCATCTGACAGTACTGCTGCCCCTAGCTCACCGCCTGAAAGCACATAATCTCCTATACTGATCTCGCGAGTGATGAAACGTTCACGAACGCGCTCATCTACTCCTTTATAATGACCACAGAGAATCATGATGTTTCCTTTCAGAGATAGCTCATTGGCGATTTGTTGATTGAGGGTCTCACCATCTGGTGTCATATAGATCACCTCATCATAGTCACGTTCAGCCTTGAGGGTCGAGATGCAATTATCAATTGGTTCGATCATCATAACCATGCCAGCACCTCCGCCATATGCGTAGTCATCAAGCTGTTTTTTCTTGTTGACGGCATACCCTCTAAGGTCATGTACAACTACCTCTACGATCCCTTTGTCTTGGGCGCGCTGGAGGATTGAGTGACTAAAAGGACTCTCCAACAACTTTGGTAGACATGTAATGATATCAATCCTCATTATCTTCTAAATAGATATCAATTAAACCTTCAGGTACATTAAGCACAATCCGCTTCGATTCCTTGTCTATCGACTCTAATAAGCTTTCGGTATAAGGAATTAGAATCTCAACATCGTTTTCAGACAATACTGAAAACAATAACTGAGGTCCTGACTCAATGACATTGTTGATGGTACCAACAGTCCCATCCGTATTCGAATCTTGAAGACTATAACCCACTATCTCGTGTAAGTAAAACTCGTTATCCGATAGCTCGGGTAAAGAGGCCAAAGGAAGATATAGCTCACGACCCTTTAACGCTTGAGCGCTTTCTAGTGAAGAAACATCTTCAAAACTCACGATAGTCTTAGCCCCATTGAGATTACTCATGGATTCAATAAAAAAAGGAACCAGCTGTTGCCCTTGCAGGACAAAAACTGATTCCAAATTTTGATATTCGTTCGGTGAATCAACATCCAGATAAATCTGAACCTCACCTTTCAAACCATGTGTTTTGACTATGTAACCTAATTGATAACAGTCGTCAATGGTCATGGCGATTATTCTTGCTTAAGCCTTTTCCTCTTCAGCAGCATCCTCAGATGCATCAGCAGCAGGAGCTTCTTCAGCTTCAGCCTTTGGTGCCTCTTCTGCTTCTTCAGCAGCCGGTGCTTCTTCAGCAGGAGTCTCTTCTACCTCTGGAGCAGCTTCTGCAGCTACTTCTTCGGCAGGGGCTTCTTCAACAGCTGGAGCTTCTTCGGCAACAACCTCTTCAGCTGGCGCTTCTTCTACTACAGGAGTTTCTTCAGTTGCAGCCTCTTCAACTACTGGCGCCTCAGCTTCTACAGCTTCAGTAGCCTCAGCAGTTTCTTCAACCTCTTCTTCAGCAACCTCTTCTACCACTACATTCTTAGCAGCAATTGCTTCAGCTCTTGCAGCACTCACTTTAGCTTCAGCTTCAAGTTTAGCTTTTCTCGCCTCGGCTTTAGCCTTAGCCAATTGATCAGTTTTACCAGAAATCTTAGATTCCTTGTCTTCAACCCATGCAGCTAACTTCTTATCAGCATCTTCTTGAGAGATTGCTCCTTTATCCACACCTACTTGTAAATGTTTTCTGAACATCACACCTCTATAAGAAAGCATTGCTCTTACAGTGTCTGTAGGTTGTGCACCTTTCATCACCCAATCAAACGCTTTGTCGTTATCGATATTAATCGATGCAGGATCGGTGTTTGGATTGTAGGTTCCGATTTTTTCAATAAAGCGACCATCACGTGGTGCTCTTGCGTCAGCGATGACAACATCGTACATCGCTCTTTTTTTACGACCTCTTCGGGCCAATCTGATTTTAACAGCCATATAACTTTTAAGTTCTACTAGGATCTCGTCCTCAAATTCTCAGGAACACGTCCTGAAAAAGGACTGCAAAGGTAAGTCTTTTTTTTAATCTAGTAAAATGGAACTCCAATAATAAGCATCTTCCTCGAGCCTCTCCTTTCACCTTATATATATGACTCAAAAAGCTTTGTATTTAAAAATGATATATTCGTAAAACCGCATAAACGGTTTTTAAAGCCTAAACCATTCCAGTACTTTTGTTGTTAAGTGTCAGGAATAATAACGCCATGGACAATTATACTTACCTAAGCAACGCTGATCCAAAAGCACTCGAAGTGCTTTATCAGCAATATAAAGCAGACCCACAAAGCATTGACGAAGGATGGAAGAAGTTCTTCGAAGGCTTTGAGTTCGCCCAAGAGCAATTTCCAATGTTGCCCAACGGTCAGGGATCTACAGGATCATCAGCTGTAGTATCAGGAAACGCCAAAGAAGTTCAAGTAAGAAATCTTATTCACGCCTATCGTACACGTGCCCACCTCAGGTCTAAAACAAACCCTGTAAGAGAGAGAAAGGATCGTAAACCGATTCTTGACCTACAATACTTCAATCTTTCGGAAGCTGACCTGGATACTGAGTTTGTCTCTGGTGAAGAAATTGGTATTGGAAAAGCCACGCTTAGAAAGATCATCGAGACGCTGAAGTATATATACGAAGGCACCGTTGGCTTCGAGTACATGTCTGTCCGTGACCCTGAGAAACTCAAATGGCTCAGAGAAAAAATTGAAAAAGAAGCTTTGAGCTTCAATCCTTCTGCAGAGCAGAGAAAGCGCATTTTATCTAAGCTCAATGAAGCTGTGGTATTCGAAAACTTTCTACATACTAAATACCTCGGACAGAAGAGGTTTTCGTTAGAGGGTGGCGAAACTACGATTCCTGCCTTAGATGCAATCATTAATAAAGGTGCCGAGCTTGGCCTGGAAGAAGTGATGATTGGTATGGCACATAGAGGTCGACTTAATGTTCTTGCCAATATTATGGGTAAGACTTACGAGCAAATCTTTAATGAATTTGAAGGCGGTGCGACTCCAGACCTTACCATGGGGGATGGTGATGTAAAATACCATCTAGGTTACTCTAGTCAAATCAAAGCTCAAAATGGTAAGACGGTCGAGCTCAAGCTTGCTCCAAACCCATCTCACCTGGAAGCTGTGAATCCTGTTGTTCAGGGTTTTGTTCGAGCGAAGGGGGATGAAGAATACAATAGAGATCGTTCTAAAATTCTACCAATACTAGTTCATGGTGATGCTGCTGTAGCAGGCCAGGGTATCATGTATGAGATTGTTCAGATGAGCAAACTTGAAGGCTATAATACAGGTGGCACCATCCATTTTGTGATTAATAACCAAGTAGGATTTACTACCGACTTTGATGATGCTAGATCTAGTATCTACTCTACTGATGTAGCAAAAATTATTGACGCACCAGTTTTACATGTAAACGGAGATGACCCTGAAGCAGTAATCTTCTGTGTTCAGTTTGCTGTTGAGTACAGACAAAAATTCCAAAGAGATATTTTCGTAGATATGGTCTGCTATAGAAGACATGGCCATAATGAAAGCGATGAACCTAAGTTCACTCAACCTTCGCTTTACAATGTCATTTCTAAACACCCCAATCCAAGAGAGGTCTATAACAAACAACTCATTGAAAAAGGTGAAGTAGAAGCTGCTTTGGCCAAGAACATGGACAAGGAGTTTAGAGCCACTCTTCAGGACAGATTGAATATGGTTAAGCAAAAGCCTTTACCATATGTATACCAACCTTTAGAAGAAGAATGGAGAAACTTAAGAAGGTCCAAGCCTGAAGATTTTGAAAAATCTCCTAATACAGGCATCTCTGAAGGCAGTATAGAGAAAGTTGCCAAGGCACTTACATCTGTACCAGAAGGTTTTAAACCACTAAAGCAGATTGAAAAGCAACTGAAGCAGCGAAACGACATGTTCTTTAAGGACAAACTGTTGAACTGGGCCGGAGGAGAACTTTTAGCTTATGGTTCTTTGCTTTTAGACGGTAAGAAAGTGAGGCTCACAGGACAAGATGTTCAAAGAGGCACATTCTCACATAGACATGCTGTATTGCATGATATGAATACCAATTATGCCCATAATAGCCTCGATCATATTGAGGGTATTGAAAATAAATTCGAAATATATAACTCTCTGCTATCAGAGTTTGGAGTGATGGGTTTTGAATTTGGTTATGCAATGGCTAACCCCAATGCACTTACTATTTGGGAAGCACAGTTTGGGGATTTTGCCAATGGCGCCCAAGTAATGATAGACCAGTTTGTGTCCTGCTCCGAAACTAAGTGGCAGCGTATGAATGGCATGGTGCTGCTATTGCCTCATGGCTACGAAGGCCAAGGGCCTGAGCATTCAAATGCTCGTCCTGAAAGGTACCTTCAACTGAGTGCAGAATATAATATGGCAGTGGCCAATATTACTACCCCTTCTAACTTCTTCCACGCTATGCGAAGACAAATGACCTGGGAGTTTAGAAAGCCATTAGTGATCATGTCACCAAAGTCTTTATTGAGACACCCTAAGGCAGTATCTCCACTAGCTGAATTCACTTCTGGTAGTTTCCAAGAGGTTATCGGAGATGACAATGTCACCGCAAGGTCAGTAAAGAAAGTAATTCTATGTTCTGGAAAAGTCTATTATGACTTACTAGAGCGAAAGGAAAAGGATAAACGAAAGGATGTTGCTCTCATTAGAATCGAGCAATTACAACCTTTCCCTGCTTCGCAGGTGAACAAAATACTAGACAAGTATAAGAACGCTGAATACGTATGGCTACAAGAGGAACCTGAGAACATGGGTTATTGGAGCTTTGTCCAGCGAGCATATAAGGAGAAGAACCTCACCCTGATTTCGAGAAAGGCAAGTGCATCACCGGCCACCGGATATGCTAAGGTTCATGCTCAAGAACAAGAAGAAATTATTAACAAAGCTTTCGCTTAAATCAATAGAATCATGAGTTTGGAAATCAAAGTTCCTGCAGTTGGTGAGTCAATCACAGAAGTAACCATTGCACAATGGTTCAAGCAAGAAGGAGATCATGTCGAAATGGACGAAGTGATCTGCGAGCTTGAGTCAGATAAAGCTACTTTCGAATTGAATGCGGAAGCAGCAGGCACCCTACATATCGTTGCCAGTGAGGGTGACACACTGGAAATAGGTGATGTCATTTGTAAAATAGACGAGGCTAGTTCAGGCAGTGCTCCAAAGGCAGACGAACCTACTACTGAAGCTAAGCCAGCTCCTGCTTCTGATGGCCCAAAAGCCACTGGCGAAGTAAAAGAAATGATTGTGCCTACCGTTGGAGAATCCATTACGGAAGTCACCATATCAAGTTGGTTGAAAGCCGATGGAGATTTTGTTGAATTGGACGAAGTTATTGCCGAGGTTGATTCAGACAAAGCAACATTCGAGTTACCTGCAGAAGCCAATGGTATACTACGCATTGTAGCGCAAGAAGACGCTACGATTGAGATAGGCGACCTAATTTGTAAGATCGAAGTAATGGAAGGCGGAGCACCTGCAGCGGCTGCACCAGCGCAAAGTACGGCTGTCGAAGCCACCGAAGCGACAGGCAATAATACCTATGCAACTGGCCACGCTTCTCCTGCTGCAGCTAAGATACTTGCTGAAAAAGGCATCGATGCCTCAACGGTAAAGGGTACGGGTAAAGATGGACGTATCACTAAGGAAGATGCCGAAAAAGCACAAGCTACTCCTACCAAACCGACTGCTGCACCTGCACCAGCACCTGTTGTCCCTGGCAGCAGAAATGAGCGGAGAGAACGAATGACATCCTTGAGAAAGACTGTATCTCGAAGGTTGGTATCCGTGAAGAATGAGACAGCCATGCTGACCACATTCAATGAGGTGAATATGAAACCGATCATGGACCTTCGTAAGAAATACAAGGATAGGTTCAAGGAAAAGTACGAGGTAGGTTTAGGCTTCATGTCCTTCTTTACTAAGGCTGTCACCATGGCCGCTAAAGAATGGCCCGCAGTGAATGCCAGAATTGAAGAGAATGAGATTGTTTATAGCGATTTTGTTGATGTTTCGATCGCAGTATCGGCTCCTAAAGGATTGATGGTTCCGGTCATCCGTAATGCTGAATCCATGAGCTTCGATCAAATCGAAAAGGAAATTGTTCGTCTGGCAACGAAAGCCAGAGATGGTAAGCTGACAATTGATGAAATGACTGGTGGTACTTTCACCGTTACCAATGGAGGGATTTTCGGCTCAATGCTGTCAACTCCAATCATCAATGCCCCTCAATCCGCCATCTTAGGAATGCACAACATTGTTGAGCGACCTATGGCTGTAAATGGAGAAGTGAAAATTTTGCCAATTATGTATGTGGCCTTGTCTTACGATCATAGAATAGTTGATGGTCGTGAATCTGTGAGCTTCCTAGTAAGAGTAAAAGAGTTACTTGAAGACCCAACACGTTTACTACTCGGAATTTAAATCGTATTGAGTACCGAGTATTGGGTACCAAGTACTGAGAACAAGACTTAATGCATAAATACAAAGAATTAGAAGTTTGGAAGAAGTCCATAGCTCTAACAAAACGCATTTACTTGATTACATCAAGCTTCCCTTCTGAAGAGAAGTTTGGTTTGAAAAGTCAAATTAATCGAGCAGCCGTATCAATAGCTTCAAACATTGCTGAAGGCGCTGGCAGGAACTCTAATAAAGAGTTTAATCAGTTTTTAGGGATAGCAATTGGTTCAATGCATGAAGTAGAGACACAAATAATCATTTCGTTTGAAGTTGGCTTCATAGAAGAAACAGTTAAGGATGAAATCTGTGATCAAATATCTCAGTTAATCCTAATGACAAAAGGATTAAAAAATCACTTAGTCTAAGTACTAGCTACTTGGTACTAAGTACTAACGATACAAAAATGAAATACGATGTAACAGTAATAGGATCAGGACCCGGTGGCTACATTGCAGCTATCCGATGTGCCCAGCTAGGTATGAAAACTGCCATTATTGAGAAGTATAACACTTTGGGCGGTACATGTTTGAACGTAGGCTGTATTCCTTCAAAAGCACTTTTAGACTCTTCAGAACATTACCACAATGCAGCCCATACTTTCGGTGAGCATGGTATTGAATTGAAAGACTTAAAGGTGAACCTGAAACAAATGATCGACCGAAAGGCAGGCGTTGTGAGTCAGGTAACAAGCGGAGTCGACTTCTTAATGAAGAAGAATAAGATCGATGTTTTTCATGGCATGGGCTCTTTCGTAGATAAAAACACCATTCAGGTTACTGATGCTGAAGGCAAAGTCACCAAAGTGGAAACTGAAAAAGCCATTATAGCAACAGGTTCTAAACCAGCTTCTCTCCAATTCATCAACATAGACAAAAAGAGAGTTATCACCTCCACAGAGGCATTGGAACTCAAAGAAATTCCTAAGCACATGATAGTTATTGGTGGTGGAGTAATTGGAATGGAATTAGGTTCTGTCTATGCACGTCTAGGTGCAGAGGTTTCGGTGGTGGAGTTCATGGATGATATCATTCCATCTATGGACAAAACGATGGGTCGAGAATTGAAAAAGTCTCTTAAAAAGTTAGGCTTCAACTTCTACTTAGGACATAAGGTTACCGAAGTAAAAGGAACTGCGAAAACAGTAACTGTAAAAGCAGAAAACAAGAAGGGTGAGCTTGTGGAAGTAAAAGGTGACTACTGCCTTGTTTCAATTGGAAGAAAGCCATACACTGAAGGTTTGGGACTGGAAAACGTTGGTATAAAAACTGATGACAGGGGTAGAATCGAAGTCGATAGTCATTTAGTGACTTCGGCTGATAACATCTACGCCATTGGTGATGTAATTAAAGGCGCTATGTTAGCCCACAAAGCCGAAGAAGAAGGAGTGTTCGTTGCCGAAGTCATTAACGGTGAAAAGCCTCATATCAATTATAACCTCATCCCAGGTGTAGTTTATACATGGCCTGAGGTTTCGGCCGTTGGTTTGACGGAAGAACAACTAAAAGAAAGTGGCAGAGCCTATAAGTCTGGTTCATTCTCTTACAGAGCTCTTGGACGGGCACAAGCATCTATGGATGTTGCTGGCTTAGTCAAAGTATTGGCAGACAAAGAAACCGATGAAATACTTGGTGTTCATATGATAGGTGCCCGTACAGCGGATATGATTTCAGAAGCAGTTGTTGCTATGGAGTTCAGGGCTTCAGCTGAGGATATTGCACGCATGTCTCATGCACATCCAACATACTCAGAAGCTTTTAAAGAAGCATGTTTAGCAGCTACGGATAATCGAGCGTTGAACGCCTAAAAAGAACAAAGCAAAAGAAAAGGGAATTCGAAGATCGAATTCCCTTTTTTGTTTAGAATATCTTAAAAGCTATTTGCTTACGCGTATACCTTCCATTGGCAAGGCGTCTTCACCGACATACACTACCCCAGTAAAGGTATCTCCATCGAAATCGCATTCAACTGAAGCGGTATTCCCCATGACATCAATATTTCCTGTCATAGCCGTACCCTGGAAATCAACTTCTGTAAGTTCGATAGTTCCGAATTGATCAGTCTCTAACTGAGCTGTGTAAGTACCAGGATCTCCCCCGATTACCAGCTTACCTCCCGTTGCCCCATCAGGCGCTTCAACGGTATATTCCCAAGTTCCAGTGGGGTCGTAGGCCTCGATCTTTTTGCCTTTTTTACCTGCCTTTCCATCTGCAGCAGTATTTGTAACAGCACAGCCTGCAACAAAGAGTAGCATTACTACCAAGGCAAGTCCACTCTTAATAAGATTAGTGTTTTTCATTTTGGTTGAATTTCTAGGTAAATGTATGTCTAGGCAAATTAGTCATTTTTTCAATTATCGATTTCAAACACCCCTCAAAACAGTCAAAAAAACATGTTGCAGGGATTAATGATAAACTCGTTTTGATTATTCGGTTTATGGCATAACTTTGTGCCAATTTGTACCTAAGTCAACCAGTCGTTCTTTACTTAAAACATGCCAAAAGACAATAGCATTAAATCCATCCTGATCATAGGTAGTGGGCCAATCATTATTGGACAAGCCTGTGAGTTTGATTATTCTGGATCTCAAGCAGCCAGATCACTCCGAGAAGAGGGCATTGAAGTGACCCTTATTAACTCCAACCCCGCCACCATTATGACGGATCCGGTGATGGCAGATAACATCTATCTAAAGCCGCTCACCAAAAAATCAATCATTGAGATTCTAGAAAAACATCAGATTGATGCCGTTTTACCTACAATGGGGGGTCAAACCGCGCTAAACTTAGCCATTGACTGCGACACTGCCGGCATTTGGGAAAAGTACAATGTGCGCATCATTGGTGTCGACATTAATGCGATTGAAACCACGGAAGATCGAGAGAAATTCCGGTTGAAGATGAAGGAGATTGGTGTGGGTGTCTGTAAAGGAGAAACGGCCACATCATTCCTAAAAGGAAAAGAGATTGCCCAAGAAATTGGATTTCCACTCGTCATCCGACCTTCCTATACATTGGGAGGTTATGGTGGTGGATTTGTCAATACTCAAGAGGAGTTTGACGAAGCGCTTACTAGAGGCTTAAATGCCTCTCCGATCCACGAGGTATTGGTTGAACAAAGTATCCTTGGCTGGAAGGAATACGAACTGGAACTCTTAAGAGATAATATTGGCAACGTCATCATTATCTGTTCGATTGAGAACTTTGATCCAATGGGTGTTCATACCGGTGACTCCATTACTGTTGCACCGGCAATGACGCTATCTGATACTACCTATCAGAGAATGCGAGACATGGCCATTCACATGATGAATGCAATCGGCCAATTCGCTGGAGGGTGTAACGTTCAGTTCTCTGTAGGCCCTGAAAACGAGGAAATTATTGGTATTGAAATTAATCCGCGTGTATCTAGGTCATCTGCACTGGCTTCAAAAGCGACAGGTTACCCGATTGCTAAGATTGCTGCTAAACTGGCCATCGGTTACAACCTAGATGAATTAAAGAACCAAATTACGAAGACAACATCGGCGTTTTTCGAACCGGCTTTAGACTATGTAATTGTTAAAATCCCTCGTTGGAACTTTGACAAGTTCAAAGGTGCGGAAAGAAAACTAGGTCTACAAATGAAGTCTGTAGGCGAGGCTATGGGAATTGGCAGAAACTTCCAGGAGGCTCTTCAAAAGGCATGTCAATCACTTGAGATTAAACGAAATGGATTAGGTGCTGATGGCAAAGAAGTAAAAGATCAGGCCACTTTACTGCACAGTCTTGAGAATCCGAGTTGGAATAGACTCTTCCATATATACGATGCCTTTAAACTAGGCATTCCATTCAAGACCATTCAAAAGAAGACCAAAATTGACAAATGGTTCTTACAGCAGATTGAAGAGTTGATAGCGCTAGAAAAAGAAATAGGGCAGCATACGCTAGACACTATTCCTGAGAGTCTACTCAGAATGGCCAAAGAGAAAGGCTATGCGGATAGACAAATCGCTCATCTTTTAGACTGTCTTGAAAGTAAAGTTTTCAACAAAAGACATGAACTTGGTATCAAGCGGGTTTATAAAATGGTGGATACTTGTGCAGCTGAATTTGAGGCACAAACACCTTATTACTACTCAAGCTTTGACTCTGAAAACGAGTCTATTGTAAGTGACAAAAAGAAAATCATTGTATTAGGATCAGGACCAAACAGGATTGGTCAGGGTATAGAGTTTGACTACTGTTGTGTTCATGGGTTATATGCCGCTAAAGAGTGTGGGTATGAGACCATAATGATCAACTGTAATCCCGAGACTGTTTCTACGGACTTTGATACCGCAGACAAGCTTTATTTTGAGCCAGTTTTCTGGGAACATATTTATGATATTATCCTTCATGAGAAACCCGAAGGTGTTATCGTTCAACTTGGGGGGCAAACAGCCCTAAAACTTGCCGAAAAACTTGATCGCTATGGTATCAAGATTATCGGTACGAGTTACAAAGCACTTGACCTTGCAGAAGACAGAGGAAGGTTTTCTACCCTTCTTGCAGAAAACGATATTCCTTATCCAAAGTTTGGTGTTATTGAGGATGCCGATGAAGCTCTTGAATTATCAAAGGAAATCGGTTTTCCACTGCTAGTGAGACCTTCTTATGTACTAGGTGGCCAGGGCATGAAAATCGTGATCAACGAGCAAGAGCTTGAAGAACACGTGGTCAACATCCTGAAAGATATTCCAGGTAACAGAGTACTGCTTGATCACTTCTTAGAAGGTGCTAAAGAAGCAGAAGCAGATGCGATCTGTGATGGTGAAAATGTATACATCATCGGAATTATGGAACATATCGAACCTGCTGGTATACATTCAGGTGATTCTTATGCACTCCTTCCCCCATACAGTTTAGGCGATATCGTAATGCGACAAATCGAGGAGCATACTAAGAAAATTGCCCTGGCTTTAGAGACAAAAGGACTCATCAATATTCAGTTTGCGGTGAAAGATGATCAAGTTTATATCATCGAAGCGAACCCAAGAGCATCTAGAACCGTTCCATTTATAGGAAAAGCTTATCAGGAGCCTTATGTGAACTATGCCACAAAGGTGATGTTGGGTGAGAAAAAGGTGACTGATTTTGATTTCAAACCCGTTAAGAAGGGTTATGCCATCAAGGAACCAGTCTTCTCATTCCATAAATTCCCGAATGTGAATAAGGAGTTAGGGCCTGAAATGAAATCTACTGGTGAAGCCATCTACTTTATTGATGACTTGCTTGACGATTATTTCCTTGAAATTTATTCGAAAAGAAATTTATACTTAAGTCGATAGATGGGTATTTTACTCAAGTTCATATTATTCATAGTAGTTATAGGGTGGCTATTCAAAGGTGTCTCAAGATTCTTCTTGGGTAATCTTTATAAACAGGCACAACAACAACAGTATTCAGGAAATCGGCAGAGGACACAAACTGCTCAGCCTAAAGATGGAAACGTTAGTGTTGAATACGCACCAAAGAAGAAGACAGAAAAATCTGCCGATAACTTCAAGGGTGGCGATTACGTGGATTATGAAGAGGTGAAAGACTAATTTCCCCTCTTCCTTTCACCAGGACCCTGCCAAAGCACATGCTCAATCATCCATTTTCCGTCATGCTTGGCGAGTAATAGATAGTCAAAGCCCCACCAAGCTTTCACTTTTGCCGAGGCAATATGTTCAGCCACTTCGTAGATTTCTACGCTGCCAGGAGGAACCTCACGAGTACGCCCCTTAGCTTTTACTCCTAGTGCATAGTCCACAGCCTCTTTGTAGGTCATTTGCCCTTCAGAAGCATAGGTGGTAGAATTTCGTCCCTTAAAATACCCGAACTTCAGGAGGTTTGGCGCAATAGCCCTTTTCAACTTAGAAGTATCCCCTTCGTAAAACCCCTCGAGGTAATCCAAGGCAGCACGTTCTACGGCTTTCTTTTCATCAGTGTTTTGTGCCCAGACCAATTGGACAATTGTAACCATGAGTAATATGAGTAAGACCTTTTTCATAATTTTCTTATTTAATAAACTTTTGTATAACAAATAAATCGAATTTACACGACTTGACAAGTTTTTAAAAGAAAAACTGATTAGGGCATCTGGTAAACCATAGCATTAATATGCATTCCTGCACCTACAGAGGCAAAAATGATATTATCTCCTGAGTTCAATTCATGACCCTCTAACTCTCCTTTGAGTATCAGGTCTAACATGGTTGGTATGGTGGCGACCGAGCTGTTCCCCAAAGTCTGAATGGTCATTGGCATCAATTTTTCTGAGTCCCCCATTACTCCATAAAGCTTGAACAGCTTGTGAAGTATTGCCTCATCCATTTTTTCATTGGCCTGGTGGATAAGTACCTTATCAATATCTTCTAGACCAAGGCCGGCACGTTCAATGGCACACTTGATAGCATCGGCCACATTGGTTAGAGCATACTCGTAAATCTTACGACCCTTCATTTTAATATAGCTACCACCATGATCATTAAGTGACTCATTATTGGAGGGGCCCATAGCTAGGTAACACAACTCTTCGCTTGCATCCGTTCTTGAGCACTGCGCAACATAACCTCCCTTTTCTGCATCCGAAGCAGAGAAAATAGTTGCTCCTGCCCCATCGGAAAAGATCATTGAATCACGGTCATGCGGATCGACAGTTTGGCTCAGTGTCTCGCCTCCAATCACCATCACATGTTTAGCATCACCACACCTAATCATCTGGGTAGCTTGGATTGCACCCTGTACCCAACCTGGGCATCCGAAAATGATATCATAGCAAGTAGTGGCAGGATTGGCAATCCCCAACTGACCTTTCACTCTTGCAGCAAGGCTCGGCATCATATCAATACGATTATTGTCCTTCTGCATGTCTCCGAAGTTATGTGCGAAGATGATGTAGTCTAGGTCCTCAGCATTCACATTGCTGTTTTCCAAAGCTTTCTTTGCCGCAATGGACCCGAGATCTGAAGCCTTCTGGCCAGGCTTGGCATAGCGTCTTTCCCTAATCCCTGTAATCTTCTCGAACTTTCGAATGATTACATCATTCGGGTCTGTAAATCGCTCTCCATTTTCCTGGTAGAATTCAGTATCGAGAAAATGCTCATTTGGAACCACTCTCGATGGAATGCAACTCCCCACCCCACTAATTATTACACTTTGCATACTCATTTCTAATGATTTCTAACTGCATCCCAACAAGCTTCGGCCGCTTGTTCAATGCGTTCTTCTGTTAAAGATTGGTTATGGTCTATATGTAGTTTGGATAGAGAAACGATAGGCCCATAAAGCAATGAGACAATCGTATAGAGCGGTAAATCCTTCATTTCTCCAGCACGCTTGGACTCTATGAAGAATGACATAATCGGAGCTAAAATGATAAAGCTCTCTTCCCTTGTTACATTACTCATAAAAGGTGCATACCTGTATTGCTCTACAAACTGAAATTCCTTTGGGTGCGCTATACAATAGCTAATCAGGTTTCTCCACAGATGCTTGAAGCGCTCTTTGTAAGAACCTTCTTCTCTATAGCCGTCAAGCATGGCTTTTATCACTCGCCTTTTGATTGATGTGAACAGCTCATTAATCAACTGCTCCTTATTTTCGAAATAGCGATAAATAGTACCCGCTCCCACTCCAGCATGCTGTGCAATCATTGAGATTGGAGTACCATGAAATCCGTGCTCACACAAGAGGTCAAGTGTAGACTCTAGAATGGCACTTTTCTTATCAACTGTCTTATTATCAATCATATTAAAGCGGAATGAACGTTCATTCCGCTCCAAAGTAAAAGACTATAATTTTGCCCCCCAAGCATTTTCAACTGTTTTTATCAAGCATCAGTATTAAGTAATCTTTTGGCGGGAGAAGACTTTTAGCCTATTTTTGCCTACTCTTTGAAAAAAATTAGGCGATAACACTACTATATGTCTTGGTTTCAGCGAAAAATTAAGGGTATTACTACTCCAACTGATCAGAAGAAAGATGCTCCTGATGGTTTATGGTTTAAGACCCCAGGCGGTACCATCGTCCATACTCGAGAACTTAAAAACAATGCTTATGTGAGTCCAGAAGATGGATTCCATGTACGTATTGGTTCAAAAGAGTATTTCGAAATACTGTTTGACGAGAACAAATTCACTGAATTGGATGCTGACATGACATCAGGAGATCCGTTGAAATTTGTTGATAGCAAACCTTATCCCAAAAGGATTAAGGCTACCCAAGCCAAATCAAACCTTAAGGACGCTGCAAGAACTGTCCATGGAAAAATGAACGGCCTAGACTTAGTGGTGTGCTGTATGGATTTCGCCTTTATTGGTGGTTCCATGGGCTCTGTTGTCGGAGAAAAAATTGCTAGGGGTATTGACTACTCTCTTAAGCATAAAATCCCTTTCTTAATGATTTCTAAATCTGGTGGTGCCAGGATGATGGAAGCGGGATACTCATTAATGCAAATGGCTAAGACATCTGCTAAGCTTGCTTTACTTTCGGAAGCAGGTATTCCATACATTTCATTGCTTACCGACCCTACTACGGGTGGAGTAACAGCCTCCTATGCTATGTTGGGCGATTTCAATATCGCTGAACCAGGTGCCTTAATTGGTTTTGCGGGCCCTCGTGTTATTAGAGATACGGTAGGAAAAGATCTTCCGAAAGGTTTCCAAAGCTCTGAATTTGTATTGGATCATGGTTTCCTTGATTTCATCGTTGATAGACGAGATTTAAAGAAGCAATTGACTACAGTATTGAGAATGCTTCAGTAAAACTCCAGTATAGCAAAAGCTGATACAACCACTGTAAAGATCCATAACACACTACCAAACACTACAGGCTTTAACCCTGTGGATTTATTGATCTGAAGTGAAGATCCCATCAAAAAAAGTACTAGGGCCATCAAACCTTTAGAAAAGCTCAGCACTGAATGCTCAGTTACTCGTGTTAATGGAAATATCGAAGTTGAAATCAGAGCTAAGATGAAGAATAGTACAAACCATGGGAATTTGAGTTTCGAATCATTTTTCCTAAAAAATGATAACAGTAACATCAAAGGGATTATCCATAGCATTCGGGTTAATTTAGCAGTAGTTGCAATTTCTAATGCTTCCTGTCCATATACTGCAGCTGCACCAACCACTGAACTTGTATCATGAATGGCCACAGCACACCACAAACCAAACTGCCTTTGAGTCATTTCAAGGGCAAAACCGAGGTTTGGAAATACTAAAACGGCCAAGGCATTCAGCAAAAACACCACTGACAAGGCCACGGATATTTTTCTATTTGATGCTCTTAGAATCGGTGCTATTGAGGCTATGGCACTCCCTCCGCAAATTGCCGTTCCAGCAGATATTAACATTGAAAGGTCAGTATTCATCTTAACCAGCTTGGACATCAACCAACCCAGGCTTAAAACCATGATAACTGACACGGTTATATACAGAAAGTTCTCAGTCCCCACGTTGGCTGCTTGCTGAACATTTATACAAAGGCCCAGCGTGACAACTGAGGTTTGTAATAGCCATTTGCACAGCTTGGGAATGAACTTGATTTCTATCTCACCAATTACAAACCGAAAAGCTAGACCGATTAGGAGGGCCCATTGACTATTGATTAATGGGAATAGACATACCAGTCCAAGCAAAACGAACAAAGCATTCTTATGCCGCTTTCTTAGGTTCAGAAGTCTAAACAAGGTGCTCTAGGTATTTGTATCCACCTCCTGTGTTAATCATCAACACCTTTTCATCTCTCGATACTTCTCCTTGATCAATAAGCCTTAGGAGCCCTTTCCATAGAGCGGCCCCTTCAGGTGCCATTAAAATACCCTCGCTTTCGGCCACTTCCTTCACGCCATTAATCATGGCCTCGTCTGTTACTGTTACTGTTGTACCACCAGATTCAGCAACAACTCTGGCAATCATATCTTGACCGAAAGCCACAGGCACTGCAAGTCCATTTCCAATTGATTCTGTATACAGAGCAATGTCTTTTTCCACTCCTTTAAGGAAATCAACTACAGGTGAACAATTAGCCGCTTGCACAACTACCATTCTTGGTAGTTTGACGTCCGGCTTCAACCAGCCCAAACTGATCATTTCATGGAAAGCTTTCCAAATACCAATGAGACCGGTTCCTCCACCCGTGGGATATAAAATGACATCAGGTAATTTCCAATTCAATTGCTCCGCAATCTCATAACCCATGGTCTTTTTTCCTTCCAACCTGTAAGGTTCCTTTAAGGTTGATACATTGAAAGCTCCTTTCTTCATTTCGATTTCGGAAGCCACAACAGCACACTTATTAATGAGACCGTCAACCAGAAGAAGTTCTGCACCATAGAGTTCACATTCTTGCTTAAAGCTTAATGGCGTATGACTTGGCATCACAACCGTAGCTTTTATCCCAGCAGCTGCACAATAAGCGCTCATGGCCCCTCCAGCATTTCCGGCAGTTGGAATAACACAGTGATCTATATCTAATTCCTTCGCTTTTGAAATCGCCATACTCAAACCTCTGGCTTTAAAGGAACCAGTCGGGTTTGAACCTTCATCTTTTACCAAAACTGAACTAAGGCCATGTTCTTTTCTCAGGTTCTTGAGAGACAATATCTCTGTCATCCCCTCTCCCAAAGACACAATGTTGTCAGAATTTAGCACAGGCAACATACTAGCGTATCTCCACATGGTATTTGGCTGACTTAGCAAGGACGCCTTGTCAAACTCGTTATTGTAGTCATATGCCACAACTAGAGGTTTGTTGCAGCATAATGCATAACCTTGGACCTCAAGAATTGAATACCGCGTGTTGCATTCCGAACAGGTTAGGTGACTGACATGAGAGTCTAATACAGCTGTTGCATTCATTCTGCAATAATGAATAATACAGTATCACCGATCAAATGATTAATGGTAACAAGTTATAACTATTAGTTATAGATAAGCTTCGCTTCACTCACGAATGCCTTTGTAGTACCAGCTGGGGTTTCGCCTGTTCTTATCACAAAATTGAAGCTACGTTGAACATTCAGATCAGGAATGTCTACCTCTTTTAACAACCCCATCTCCAGTTCCCTTTTAATTGCCCAAGGGGATAGAAAGCCTATGGCTGTGTCTTCGACCAAGAAGTTTTTCAAGGCCTCTGTCCCCCCCAAACGAGCAACTATATTAAGATTACCAATCTTGACTTTGAGCTCATTCAGCTTTCTAGACCAAGCCGAAAGAGTACCCGAACCGACTTCGCGAATTACTAATGGCACACTCATTAATTCATCCAACCTGATTTTTTGTCCAGCAAAAGGACTGTGGTTGGAGCAAACAGGAATGATTGTGTCAGCCATAAAGAAGTCATAATGAAGAGCATTCGATTCATGCTTGTCCTCTACAATAGCCAGGTCAATCTCTTCCTTCACCAATGATTTCAACACATTTTCAGTATTTCTATTGATCAATGTAATCTTCGTCTGTGGCCATTTTCTTCTAAAAGAAGAAAGTACTTTAGGCAAAACATAAAGTGAAAGGGTGGTACTCGCTCCTATCCTAAGTTCACCTCGTGCTTCCTGTTGAGTCTTGACAATATCAATATCCGACTCAATTTGCTTCTCAATTTGCCTAGCCTGCCTTAATTGAGTCAATAGTTTTTCTCCTGGCGGAGACAATCGGATAGTATTTCCTTGTCTTTCGAATAAACGAACCCCAAGTTCACCCTCCAACTTCTTAACCTGCTTACTAACAGCTGGTTGAGAAACACACATAACATCCGCTGCTTTGGAAAAACTGAGGTGACAAGCTACTTCGTAAAATGTTTCATAAGCTATTGACAGCATCTTCTAAAATATTTCAGGCAAGTTAACAATCGGAATGTTCTCATATAAACTAAAAATCATTCCCAGCCCAACAATCGGTTTTAAATAGATATCCTTTTTGAGATTTTTCTTTGAAACTTCAACAACGGCTACTACGTTTGCAGCATCAAGTCATTCATTTCCGTATCAGGAAAAGGATCGATTTATAAAGAAGCGTGGAGAGACTGGCTCTTTGAAGCGCTAGCAACCATTCCGACAACCATCGGAAAAGGTGCTAAATCCAGATCCCAAAGGGTGTCGAGTGACATTCGGGAGAATATAAATTGGTAAGTATGCGTAATTCCATTTTTCGACAATCATTGCATCTATTAAGTTCAGAAGCCCTGAGCCCAAGCAATATTCTGTGTTCTATTGGGAGAATTCTCTCTTAGTATTTCAACCCATCTTTTCATTAAAAAAGTATCATCATGTTGAAAGACACTAAAAAAGCTCATTTGGGTCTAAACCCTCTTGAATATTCACAACCTGAGTATTTCTTTACCAATTCTCCTTTTCCTTTGGAGAATGGCAATGAACTTCCAGAGCTAAGGATTGCCTACCACACCTTTGGTCGGGTGAATGAAGACCGAAGCAACGTGGTTTGGGTATTTCATGCCTTAACAGCCAACGCTAACCCCCTAGAATGGTGGCCAGGATTAATTGGTGAAGATGACCTTATCAATCCCAAGGATCACTTCATAGTTTGCGCAAATATTATTGGTTCATGCTATGGCAGTACTGGACCGAAGGATTTTGACATTCGCAATGGCGAGCGATACTTAAGGGACTTTCCTAATCTGACCATTCGTGATATTGTGAATGCCCATCAGCTATTGCAAGCACATTTAGGCATTGATGAGATCTGGTTAGGCATTGGTGGGTCAATGGGTGGCCAACAAGCTTTAGAATGGTCAATACAAGACAAGAGACTATTCAAACATTTAGCATTGGTTGCTACATCAGCTAAAAGTTCACCATGGGGCATCGCCATTCGAGCAGCTCAGCGTATGGCCATTGAGTCCGATCCTTCATTCTACTCATCCTCTCCGAAAGGAGGTTGGAAAGGGCTCGAGGCTGCAAGGGCAATGGCTATGATTTCTTATCGAAATCACGAAACTTTCAACAGTAGTCAGCAGGACCCCGAAGGGCAACTCGACAATTTTAGTGCTGAGAGTTATCAACGATATCAAGGCGAAAAGCTAGGTAGGCGCTTCGATGCCAGAACGTATTATACCTTGAACAAGGCCATGGATACCCATGATGTAGGTCGAGGAAGAAGAGGCATAGAAAATGCCCTAAGTCAAGTAAAGGCCAAAGTGCAGGTGATCGGCATAACCGGAGATTTACTCTTTACCGAAGCCGAGCAGCAACAACTTCATTCAGCTATTCCAGATGCGAGGCTCAACTTTGTACCATCAAAATACGGTCACGATGGTTTCCTGGTAGAGGCCAAAGGTATCAGCAACATTCTTCAAAACTTTTTAAACGTACACCAATGAAAAACATTAGAATAGGTCTCTTTGGCTTTGGCTGTGTAGGCCAAGGACTCTATGAAACGCTCAATGGATCCAAAAACTTCTCAGGCCAAATCAGCAAAATCTGTATCAAGAATCCGGATAAGCCAAGACCTCTAGACTCCAAGCTATTTACCACTAAAGCAAATGATATTCTGGACAATCCGGAGATCGATGTGATTGTGGAATTGATAGATGATGCCGATGCGGCATTGGAGATAGTGACCCTGGCCCTAAAAAGTGGTAAGTCAGTAGTTACTGCCAATAAGAAAATGGTTGCAGAGCACCTCGCAGACTTAATCGAACTTCAGGCAAAAACAGGAAGCGCTTTACTCTATGAAGGTGCCGTTTGTGGCAGTATTCCAATCATTAGAACATTGGAGGAGTATTTTGGGCATGAGCCATTAAACGAAATCAAAGGGATATTCAATGGTTCTACAAACTACATTTTAACCAAGATATTTGAGGAAAACCTGAGCTACGAAACTGCTCTACTTCAAGCGCAATCCTTGGGTTTCGCAGAGACTGATCCTACACTCGATGTCAAGGGCTTTGATGCAAAATATAAGTTGAGCATTCTTCTAACCCATGCCTTCGGCATTCATGTGCCTCCTAACCAGATAGTCAATCTGGGGATTGATCATTTGAAGGCAGCTGACTTGGAATATGCCAGAGAGAAAGGTTTCACCATAAAGCTTATTGCCCAAGCAAAACGCATCGCTGATAAAGTGTATGCTTTTGTGTCTCCACAGTTTATCAAGCCCGAACATAGTTTAGCCTCAATTAAAAATGAATTCAACGCTGTCACTCTGAATGGAGAGTTCTGTGACGATCAACTCTTCATTGGTAAAGGTGCAGGAAGTCTACCTACCGGGGCAGCTGTTCTGTCAGATATTTCGGCACTCAGTTACGATTACAAATATGAATACAAGAAGCATTACAACTTGGGAAGACTCCCTTTTACGAACGATTCACTGCTTGAGGTTTATGTGAGTTTTGACAACCCTCATGAGATCGACCTAGGAGATTTTGAAAGTATACAGCACAAATATTTCAGTTTTGACCACAGTTATGTGGTAGGAAAGATGTGTATCAACAATCTATTAGATGAGAAATGGTTAAACAATCCTAAAAACAATCTTGTTCTTTGCGCAAATGGCACAGAAAACACATTAGGAAGTCTTTGTGTCAAAGGGCTAAGTGCTGAAATCGAGGAGTTAAAAAAAGGTCAGCAATTGCTTGAAAAAATCACCGTATAGGAGCTTTTTTCATCGCACATCTTTTTTCCAAAACGCCTACTGATTTAAGCTTTTAGTCAATATATTTGTAGCCCCGATAAGTCGGGGTCTTTAGATTCAAATTATTGATTTAAAATCGATTAATAGATGTCATCTATCATAATTACGTCAATCGTTGCGTTCTCTGCAGTCATCCTTTTACTAGTGTTGATTTTGCTTTACGCTCAATCAAAATTAGTTCAGTCCGGAGATGTGAAAATCATCGTTAACGGAGACGAAGCAAATCCGATAGTAACAGCAGCGGGTTCTACCTTGCTTAACACGCTATCTGGACAAAAAATATTTTTACCGTCAGCCTGCGGTGGTGGTGGTACTTGTGCCATGTGTAAGTGTACTATCAATGAAGGTGGAGGAGACGTTCTTCCTACTGAAGTTGGTCATTTGAGTCGCGCTGAGCAGAAAGAAGGCGTTCGCCTTACTTGCCAGGTAAAAGTGAAGAATGACATGCGCATTCACATTCCAGAAGAAATCTTCGGTATTAAGAAGTGGGAATGCGAAGTAGTTTCTAACTACAACGTAGCATCATTCATTAAAGAATTTGTGGTTAAGCTTCCTGAAGGAGAAACTCTCGACTTCGAAGCAGGTGGATATATTCAAGTAGATGTACCTCCGGTTGTTTGTGACTTTAAAGACATGAACATTGAACCACACCCAGATGACCCTGCTGGTCCAGATAAATTCAAAGAGGATTGGGATAAGTTCGGTCTTTGGGATCTTCAAATGGTGAACAAGGAAGAGATCTTCCGTGCCTATTCAATGGCTAACCACCCTGCAGAAGGTAACATTGTGATGTTGAATATTCGTATTGCAACTCCACCTTGGGACAGAGCCAATAACAAATGGATGGATGTTAATCCTGGTATTTGTTCTTCATATGTATTTACTAGAAAGCCTGGTGATAAAGTAACGATCTCTGGTCCTTACGGTGAATTCTTCATTAAGCCAACCGAAGAAGAAATGCTTTACATCGGTGGTGGTGCAGGAATGGCCCCAATGAGATCTCATTTGTTCCACCTATTCCACACCCTTAAAACCGGAAGAAAGGTTTCTTACTGGTATGGTGGACGATCTAAGAGAGAGCTTTTCTACTTAGACGATTTTACAAAAATTGAAAAGGAGTTTCCAAACTTTAAATTCCACCTTGTACTTTCAGAACCTGTACCAGAAGACAACTGGGTAGAGAAAAAGGCAATGGAAGATGAAGGAGATGGCTTTGTAGGCTTTGTGCATCAGGCCGTGATTGATCACTACCTAAGTAAGCATGATGCTCCTGAAGAAATCGAATTCTACTTCTGTGGACCTCCAATGATGAACGCAGCAGTAATTAAGATGTGCGAAGATTGGGGTGTACCTGACGAGAATGTCGCGTTTGACGACTTTGGAGGATAGTTTCTATCCAAAAAGACAATAGAAACCTTTGGGCTTAAGTGTTCAAAGGTTTTTTTATGCACTTTCTAAATACAGTATTGAGTCGTTCACACCTATTCAAATCATTTTCAATTACACTTTATGTGTTTTAACAATATCAATTAATACTTTTTAGGTTTCTATTTAAAGAAAATGAGTTATTAGAATAAACAATTACTCTCTTAAAATATAAACACATGAAAAGACATCTACTCATCGCATTTCTAGCTCTTATCAGTTTCGATTATGCTCATTCACAGACCATTCATATGTCAGGCTATCATAACGGTCCCTACCTTGAATACTGCCCCAATACCGAAACCGAAATGACATTCTTTGCCAGAGATATTTTTCAAAATAAAATACATGGTAATCTGCAATACTTCTTCTTCGTGGATGGCGTTTCAAGGAATGACATAGCCATTGAGTTTGATAACGACCCCCTAGGACCAACATATGGTCCCTTTTTAACCCTTCATACGGATAGCAACAAAGAATCTAAGTTTAGGATTAGGCGCTTTATAGGAAACAACGCACAGGGAGTACCTCAATGGGTGGATGGCTTCGGTTTTCAAAGCAATAATATAGTATTAGAAGTTAGGTTTAAGGGTAATGGGCCTTTTGCCTCATGGAAAACAAGAACTTTCAACTTTCGAACAAGAGCCATTCCTCCAGGCAAGGCAGTTGTAGTAGGAACCAACGATTTGCTTTTTTGCTCACCTGGCGAAATAAAGAATATTACGCTTCCAAACTTTCCTGTAGGCGCCACTAATGCTGCTTATTGTAATTGGCATCATGGGTGGACATGGGAATTACCAGCTGGTTGGAAGGTAACAAGTACAACTGGCGACTTATCTACAGCGACCAATACTTACACCACTCATTCAGAAACAGTCAAAGTACAAGCTCCAAGCGGCTTATTATTGCCTGGTACACTAAATGTTCGGAGTGAAGATGCGTGGCCTTACCCTGTTAATACTCAAACACAGATTAATGTAGGATCACCAAATGTTCCAGCTAACCTGAGTTACAACTTCTTAGTGGATTTTCCTGCTTCAATCTGTTATGATAACAGTGGAAACAACCTTGCAACATTTATTGCTGAGACTCCTTTCTTTGGTTCATTACCTACTTCCTATGAATGGCAGTCTAATGCAGGAAATGTACTTTCTTCTACCACAACAAATCCCACAACGACAATACAATTTAATAATCCTGGTACAGGTCGTTACGTGAGAGTAAGAGCAGTTAATGCCTGTGGAACATCTCCTTGGCTGACAAAGTATTTTGATCTTACCTACGATCCTTGGGGTTGCTCCGGAGGAGGACTAGGTGGGGGTATTGGTTTTGGTATTGACACAGACCTGAACGTATATCCCAATCCAGCAATAGATCAAGTGCAAATAGAGATAGATGAACCCGAAAGCCTAATAAAAGAGCTTGAATCCAAACAAATTGAAATGCGCTATAGCTATACCCTTATCAATAATGATCAGCGCATAGTTCATTCTAAAATAACTAACTCTCCCAAGTATAAATTGCCGTTGGATCAATTGCCTGATGGAATTTATATCCTTAGAGTGGTAAGTCCTGCAGGTACAAAGACCGAAAGGATTCTAGTTGATAAATCAAAACGTTGACGATTTTGAACCAAATAAAAAAGCCCCGACAAGTCGGGGCTTTTTTATTTGGTTCAAAAATTCTGCTAGAATGTCCTATCTTTATTTTAGCATTCATCGCACTCTATGAACCTCAAACTATTTTTCACTCCGCTCTCTTCAGAATACGATTTACCTGCAAATGCCCTTGGCAAAAGTGTTAATCATTTACAGGACGAAGATTTCGATATTTCTAAAATGGATTTGGCCATTATTGGTATCAATTCAAGAGGAGAAGCAGACTTAATCCGCGCTAAACTATTTGCCCTTAAGCGCAGTGCCGCTACCTATCGTATAGCAGATCTGGGAAACATTCAGTCTGGAGAAGACGAGGAGCAAACACAGGCAAGAATTCGTGAAATCTGCGAGTTTCTAATGTCTCAAAGAGTCATTCCTGTAATGATTGGTGGCAACCAGGATTTAGCCTTAGGCCAATTCAAGGCCTATGAAACTGCCAACAAACTAATCTCTGTCGCCAATGTAGATGCCTTTATGGATATGGAGGAAGAAGCTGAATCTTCGGCTAACTTTTTAAACGCATTGCTTCTGCATCAGCCTAACTTCTTGCTCAACTATAGTCATTTAGCTCATCAAACCTACCTTATTGATTCGGCTATGTTAAAGGCGCTTGACAAGCTCTACTTTGAGTCTTTAAGGCTTGGCGAAATTAGGTATGATATCAAACAAGCAGAACCCCTGATTCGCATGGCAGATATGCTGACTTTCGATATCTCTGCTATTCGTTCATCCGATGCTCCTGGCAACCCCAAGGCTCAACCTTTCGGACTGTCTGGAGAGGAAGCCTGCCAACTGAGTTGGTATGCCGGGATTAATGAAAAGATGACCTCAGTTGGTTTTCACGAATACTATCCTTCATTGGATGATGATGCATTAAAGACTGCCTCTGTAATGGCCACTATGATCTGGTATTTTATTGAAGGCTACTACAACAGAAGAGACACTGGCCAGTTTAACTCTGACAATTATACCAAGTATACCGTAAGTTTTGAGGGAACCGAAGATACCATGACTTTCTACAAGAGTAATCTATCAGATAAGTGGTGGATGCTTGTTAATTATGGTGAACGAATGATGGACCGTGCCTATATTCCTTGTAGTTATGAGGATTATAAAGGTGCCACTCATGGCGACTTTCCTGAAAGATGGATCAAAGCCCAGGGTAAGCTAATCTGATAGGCGTTTAACGAAAAACCCCCATTCCATCTGAATAGGGGTTTCTACTGGGTCATTAAAATAAAAATGATCTTAAAAGCACTTTATCTTTTAAATGACTAACAATAAAATATCGACTATGATTGCGATAACAGTTATAGTACGCTCTATCTTATGTTAACCCTACCTCGCTGGGAGCGAAGTCTGGTAGTGCTTACAAGTCAGATTGCTATTTGATAACGCCTATTTGTCAAAAGGAAACAAGTCAAAGGACCTCGCTCCGAAGCTGTTTCTATGATATTTGGCCAGGCAGTATTGTTCAAACTGTGTGTCGAAATTATTACTACCACCTTGTGCCTTAGCCGGATATGGACTCTCTTTGCGAAAGAAATAGACCTTGGTAGATCCGAGTTTGCTATATGGCATTAAATCAGCGTAACGCTCCATCTCGCTCCAAAGAGTATCTGTGGCAGTAACAATATAAACTCTCTCTACTGGGCCCGTATTATTCTGATTTCTATAAAGGTCTACCTCCTCAAAATTTGAAACAAAGTCGTTAAGTCCTGGTAATGAAAAAGTATTCCAAAGGGTGGCCACCACAATGATTACTGGAACCAAAACGAACCATCGCTTCTTCTTTTTCATATTAAGCCTCTTGATTTCAGTTCGAGGTATTTATTAATGGTATTGACGCTTAATTCTTTCGGGGGTGTTAGAATTGTATGGATACCGTGGGCCTGAAGTTCCTTTACGATCAATTTCTTTTCGAAGGCCAACTGCTCTGCGATCCCCTTAGTATAAACCTCCTCAAGGTCGATCGCCTTTTTATTAATCACTTTTTCTATCTCAGTATTCTGAAAGAAAATACAAACTAGTAGGTGCTGTTGCCTAATCTTTCTCAAGAAGGGTAATTGCCTTTTTAAAGCCGAAAGCGATTCAAAATTGGTATACAATAAAACCAATGACCGCTGAGTGACCTTTCTCTTCAGAGCGATGTACAATTTTGAATAGTCCGTCTCTTTATAGCCTGTCTTCTGCTTATAGAGGTGCTCTAAAATAAGGTTCAATTGCATATTGCGAGAAGAAGCAGGTAGTATCGAATTCACCTTTTGCTGAAAGGTTACTATGCCGGCCTTATCACCCTTTTTCAATGCAATATTTGAGATCACCAGACTCGAATTGATCGCGTAATCCAAGAGACTTAAACCCTCGAATGGCATTTGCATGACTCTGCCTTTGTCAATTACTGAGTATACCTGTTGGGAGCGTTCGTCCTGATATTGGTTTACCATCAAGCGGCCTTTCCTAGCCGTTGCCTTCCAATTGACTTTTCGGTAATCATCACCCGAAACATAGTTTTTGATCTGCTCAAACTCCATGTTATTACCAATGCGCCTAATCTTTTTTACTCCAAACTCTTGAAGCTGATTGGAAATGGCAAGCAGCTCATATTTCCTCATCTGAATAAATGATGGATAGACAGCCACACTTTGTACTTCTCCCAATTGGTAGCGCTTTCTTACGACTCCCAAAAATGTTGAAGCGAATACATTCACAAAACCAAAGCTATATTCTCCTCTCTTGAGAGGTCTTACATTGTAATCTATCTCCTTTACTTCACCAGATCCCAAATCAAGCTCAAATCGCTGACCTCTAATCTGCAGTTGTTCAGGAAGTTCGTCAATCACCTGAAGGTGGAGCGCAATTGGATACCTGTTTTCTACAATCAGTCTGACAGGATTGTCATCACCATTGGAGAACTTCTCCGTGCATAACCGCTCTAGTTCAATTCCATCCTTAACTCTGAAAAGCAAGAGTGTATCTATCACCAAACAGGCTAAGGATAGGTAGAAACTAACTTCCGCTATAATGGCAATCCAAGGCACGGCAAAGCCGACCACAAAGAGGAATACAAGCGCACCTGCGGCATAAAAGAATCTATTGGTAATATAGAAGGAACGGACTTGGCTCATTAACGAGGCACTTCAGTCTTGGCCACAAGTTGTTGAACGACCTCTGCAGGAGAGACGCCCTCCATTTCTTTCTCTGGAGTAAGAATTATTCGGTGCTTCAGGACAGGACCAGCTAAAAACTGAATGTCCTCTGGAGTAACAAAGTCTCTTCCTTGAATAGCCGCAAATGCTCGAGAACCATTAAGGAGTGCCAATGAGGCTCTTGGTGAAGCTCCTAAATAAATAGACTGATCGCTACGGGTTTGATTCACAATTTCGGCAATGTAGCCTAAGAGCTTTTCGTCCACTATAATGTCAGTCAACGTTTCTCGATAGGCGGCAATATCCTGCGCTGATATTACTGCTTCTATTTCATCTAATTGCTGTCCTTTTCTATTTGCCGCCTTCAGCAAAATCTCTGTCTCATCAGCCAGGCTTGGATAACCAATTTCTATCTTAAACAGAAATCTGTCTAACTGAGCCTCAGGTAAACGATAAGTTCCTTCTTGCTCAACAGGATTTTGGGTGGCAAGAACCAAGTAAGGCGCTTCCATTTGATAAGTATTTCCGTCCACTGTAATCTGACGCTCTTCCATCACTTCAAAGAGGGCAGCTTGGGTCTTCGCGGGGGCGCGATTGATCTCATCGATCAATACAATATTTGAGAAAATCGGGCCCTTCTTAAAGTCGAACTCGGAAGTCTTCATATTGAAAACACTTGTGCCCAAAACATCAGAAGGCATTAGGTCTGGCGTAAACTGTACCCTTGAAAAGTCTACAGACATACTTTTAGCCACCAACTTTGAAGCAAGGGTTTTGGCAACACCAGGCACACCTTCTAATAAGATATGACCATCAGCCAATACAGCGGTAATTATCAAATCAACCATCTGCTTCTGGCCCACTATTACCTTACCTATTTGCTCTCTAATCTTCTCTACTCCTTCTTTGAGTTTCGACAGGTCTACCCTGCTTTCAAATGATTCCTGGTTTTCCATATTATTCTATTCCGTAAAATGCGTTAAGCTGTTTTTCAATTTGCATCAACTCTCCTTCGTTGATTGCAATTCCATCCTCAACACGTTTAATAAATTCTAGTAAGCCATTGATTGATTTCCTCGATTGACCTGACTTATTGGTTAAATCAACGGCAAATTGCTCATCAAAATGGTCAGTCCTTAGATTGTAATGTCCTCTAACAAAGTCCTTCCAATAATTCACTCTTTTTTCAGCCAGCTTTCGATGATCACTCTGTCTGTAGTACAATCTACCGAGGGTTTCGACAAACTCAATTGACATATTCTTAAGCGGTGTAATTAGCGGGATGATACGCTGCCTTCGCTTAGATTCAAAGACCATAAAGATGATCACCGTAAACAGAAGGATAAAAAATCCCCACCTCAAAGCTCGGTTACTTAATATAACCCGCAGTGGCGTCTGTGCCTCTTGTCTTCCTAGTTGGTAGTATTCATTTTGGAAAACAACTTCATCTTCAGGCAAATGGCTTAGCATTGCTGCGGCAAACTCTGTGGTCTTTTCTGCAAGAATAAAGTAATTGGTAAAGGCCAGAGGCATGGTAGACAGATAGAGATTCCCTGACAGTTTCTTATAAGCAATTAACACTGGATCATCATCTTCGTTAACGGCCAACACTTCAAAGTTGTCTTTTTCTATTCGAGAGAAATAAGAAGTGGTTGCAACTTTAGAAAATGAGTACTCTCTTTTAGCATCATCAGGCAAATTCAGTGTAATAGTCTCTTCAATCTGGCCAGTCAGTGCTTCCTGAATGGCTCGAAAATCATAAATCAACTCTTCATCTTCCACCCTAATGTTAAAACCCAAAGAATCGGCCAAGGGGCCTTGGATATTTCTAGCACTCAAGAGTGCTGAGCCACCCGCAGCAATATGCTTCATTAAAGCGTTGAAATCATTGCCATCCATACCAATCCCATCTGCAATTATCAATGGGTTGCCCATCGGAGACTCTTCCAATGCCAACTCATAAAGCGTCCGGTACTCAGATTTTGGTGATGGCTGATCGAAGATGTCTTGCATGAGGTTGTGCATTGCGATACCTCCAAAAGGAATACTATGTGCCTCGTGATACGTAGTAAGCCAATTCATTTTTGCCGGTTTGAGCATCTCAGAGACAACATAAAGAGCTACAACCGCGATTAAGAATATGACATACTTCTTTTCTTTCATCCTATGGTCTTTGCATTTTGAATTTTGTCAAAATGATCTTTTGCCTCTTCCAGAATCACATCACTGGCTTCAAAATGACCGTACCAGGTATAGTCAAAAATAAAGCTGAGTCGTTCGAAGTCCTTTTCTATATTCTTGCCAGAAAGTTCGTATAGATAATCTCGATTCGTTTTTCCCTTTTTAACGGTCAGCCATTCTGCTTCTGCCAGTAGTTTTAAGGCATGCAGATAAGTCAATCGTACAGCAAAACGCCATTGTTTCTGTTGAATAGCATTGGCTATTTCTTGCTCGAAGTCAATTCCCAATAGCTGCTCTTCACTCACCTGATAGGGAAGTTTTTGAGCCTTGGTTGGCTTAAAAACAGTTGTTACCTCAATGCCAAAAATTTTGATAATAAAGAATACGAATGCAGCAAAAAGGCCAATCCTAAAGAGGATGTCAATTATGTTGGCCGTAGGACCGGTACCGATGACGCTTGCGTACCATTCTTGCAACCACCGCCAAATTCTCTCGAGTATTCCTTCTCGTTCGGGTTTTGGAAGCTCATATTGAAAATTCTTATCCTGTTGATACTCCGATAGCTTTTCTTGATCGAATTCGCGGATTTCTATTTGTGTCCCAGTACTATCTGTCTGCTGAGCAGAAGTTGAGAAAAAAGTAAAAAGACTTAAAAGAATGACACTAATAATCCTCATCAGACTCTTCCTCACCCTCGGTATCCATTTGCTCAATCTTAGTCATCAATCCTCTAGATTCCCTTCTTTCAACCAGATTAAAGTACTGAAAGGCAAGGGCGATGTAGACTAGGGTGTATAGAATTATTGTACCAAAGGATTCAAACACTGAAAAAAGAATACTCAGTGGATCATTCGTCATTAACTCATTTAGTGCCCCTATATCACCATCTTCCTGAATCATCGTGAAGGCTTCAAATCCCGTGACAATTCCTCTTGGCAAAGCAAAAACGAAATTTATGATATAGCCCACGATACCCACAACAACAACCAAACCAAAAGTGCTCAGCCACTTGCCTTTCGATAAAGTGAAAATCCTGCCAAAGGCATCGATTGGGTTAGTCTTTTCAAAGGCTATGATAGGTGTTCCTAAGAACATAACTGTTACGATGACCAGCATTCCGACCATTGCAAGAAATCCGAATAGTAAGGACAAGGCTCCTGCAGTTGCTGCAATGAATGAAAATATGATACCAATGATAAAGCCAATCATTGTAGCAGCAATAAGGAAAAGGATATTGAACCCTAGAAAATTGAAGAACCTACCCGAGAAGCCCTTCATTATATTACTCATTGAAATTTCCTTCGGTTCCAAGGTCTGATATTGAATCATATACCCATAGGTCACGGATGGTATTAAGGCAAGTGTAACCAAGATAGAGACCAATGATAATCCATAGGCACCAAGCAAATCAATAATATCATTGGCACTCAGTCCTTGAGGGTCCATAGCCAGAGCTAAGAAGCCACCAGAAACCTCGTTCATCAAAATACTGACGAGAATCAATACAGGCCCCGCAATCAGGATTTGTGCCTTTAAGTAAGGGGCAGCGTTTTCTCTGAGAAATGAGAAGGTAGCGTTCAGCTTATCGCTGAATTGCCTCTTTTTATAAAATTCCAGTTTACTGTTGAATCCCATTTTTGAATAACTTTCGAGGGTATAAGATAATGTAATAAATCATGAAGGCCAGCGAGCCAAGGATGATTGTTGCCTTAAGTGCATTCGACATACCAAACAGTCGCGTAACGTAAGACTCTAAAAAGCCAGCTAGTATAAACATAGGCACTAGGCCCAATACTACTTTGGCGCCAGTCAGCGCTCCCCTTCTCAAAGATTCCATTCGACTGTATGTCCCTGGAAAAAGCATAGAATTTCCCATGATAAGCCCGGCTCCTCCAGCCATTATAATAGAAATAATCTCAATGGTTCCGTGAATCCAAATCGTCAAAATCGAAGTCAACAATAGACCCTTAGAAAAGAAGAAGTATTGAAATGAACCCAGCATCACACCATTCTGAAAAAGAGCAAAGGCAGTTCCGAAAGAAGCAATAATTCCAAGTGCGAAAGCGAAGAATGAGACCTTAATATTGTTAATCGTAATCATAACGAACATATCAGTCTGAGCCATTTTACCATAAACACCAAGAGGCACCCCAGTTTCAATGTTATTGAGAGTCATATTGACATAGGAATCGCCTAAAATCAAACGAACAAAGTCGTTATCATGAGCAGCAGAAAATGCCCCTATAATACAAGCCCCCAGAAATATGAGCAGTGAGATTCTAAACTCTTTTCTATGCTGCCAAAAGATGAGCGGAAGTTCAAATTTCCAAAATTCTACAAACCGATTTTTTCGCTCCTTTTTATTCCTATAGATGTACTGATGCACCTTTGTAGAAAGGTTGTTTAGGTAAATTGTGATATCGGATTTTGGGTAGTGCGTCTTCGCATAAGAAAGATCATCCGTTAGCTGAATAAACAAGTCGGCCAGTTGATCAGGATCCTTTTTTGCATTAGCAGCAATGAGACTTTCGAACTCTTCCCATTTACTTATATTTGCCTTCACAAAAGCGGATTCTCTCATAAATTCGTAATTCAGCCAAAAATTATGCAATAATACTTCATATGCAAGCTGTCAGTATTCAAACCACTCAAAACATTCAGTTAGAATACCCCTTGGCAGGCATCGGAGAACGATTATTGGCTTTCCTTATTGATGCAGTTATCATATTCAGTATTTATGCCCTAATTAACTTTGTATTTGACCTGTTCAACATTATTCAAAGCTTGGCTGTAGGGGGTATCCTCGGACTAATCGTTTACCTCTATCGATTGCTATCGGAAGTATTTATGAATGGCCAAACCGTGGGTAAAATGGCCTTGAGCATTAAGGTGGTGAAACTCGATGGTAGCACGCCTTCATTTGCGGCTTACTTTCTGCGCTGGCTCTTAGAACCAATAGACTTTTTCATTGTTGGTCTGGGAGTACTATTTATCATCCTCACTAAGAATGGACAGCGCGTTGGCGACTTGTTGGCGGGCACTACAGTGGTCAAAATCAAGAAAATTACGGCCACCAATGTTCAAAACAAGATATTAATGGACGTGGTGGATGAAAACTACGAACCACAAATATTCGAAGCTGCAAATATCAGCGATGGCGAAGTTCAGATCATAAAAGATGCACTCAAAGCATTTAAAAATGATGCAGTAAAGAAACCAGTCGAATTGGTTGAGAGAAAGCTGAAAGAAAAATACAATATCCAAAGTGACCTCCCCACCGTAAAGTTTCTTTATACTCTACTAAGAGATCACACTTATTACGTTACCAGATGATATTGAAATCAATCAAGAAGCCCGCGTTGGGTATCCTGCTCTGTATTATTTCTTTTCAACTCACCATATATAATTCTCTTAATGCTCAAAGTAGTGTTGGGTTTCCAGAGTATTATGAAGAATCTGTTTGGGCTCCCAAACTCGATTCTTTGCGAGAGGCAATTGGCGGCAAAGTGACCTTTAAGAATGGCGATAAGTTTGAATTGGCCGCCCTCTTAGCCCTTTCTCATTATCCCCTCTTGCACGATCGAAAGGTTCAGATTATTGTCAAAAAATTACCTGGCGCGCCAGTAGAGGCCAGTTTTTCGATGTGGAATTTTGTAAAGCCCCGAAAGGGGAAAATTTACAAGATCAAAATTGAGGAAGGGTCATTTATGGAACGTCTAACACTCAACCAGCAGGTATCCGCCTTAGCGCATGAAATGGCACATTTTGTCCAGTATGATTCGAGAGGATACTTCGGCACCCTAACTACTCTAGTGGGCTGGTCCCTCTCTAAAAAGGCTCGTTCAAAATTTGAGAAAGGGGCTGATAAAATCGCTATCGAGCATCACCTAGGACCACAACTTCTTGATTTTGCCTTCTATACCAGCGATGAAGAAATCAGGCTCCTAATGAATCAAAAGAGTGATGCCAATTAAAACATACACTAGGGCTCAGCTTGCTTTAAGGAATGGACAAGACAAGGATGAAATCTGGGTCGCCTACCTAAGCAAAATCTATGATGTAACCGAGTCTAAACTTTGGAAGAACGGCAAGCACTATGAGCACTGGGCAGGTCAGGACTTAACTGATGAACTACCAGACGCTCCGCATACGGAGAAGGTCTTTGAGAAATTTGAGATTGTGGGGGAGTTAGGTGATTCTCCCTACGGAAAACCTGCGGAAAACAAAGTGATTGGGTGATTGGGGAAAAACTTGATGCCGCCTAGGAAGGTTATATTCTTAATTCAAAGTTCACCATTTTCAAAACTATCGCCAGTCAAAGCCTCTATCACTAGCTGCACAACCCAAGTTTGGTTGCTTTTCTGGATGCTCTAAAAACTCCTCAATAATGCCAAAATAACAAGGGTTGAAAGTGGAATGGCCATCAGTTGGAAACTCTACATAGAAAGCATTAGAAAGGTATTTCAAGGTTTCTTTAGCATAGGCTGGTGGCGTGATAGGATCAAATACACCATTAGCAAGTAGCGAAGGAATATCAGACGAAACAGGCTCACTCAAAATTGGTTCTTCTCTGAAAGCATGCCACGACTCTATCAACTCCTTACTGGGTGTAAAAAAAGCTGGGCCTGGATTGTTTAATTCAGGATATCTGGTCAAATCATCCAAAGAAGCTGTTTTAATTCTTCCACCACCATACTCATCATAAGCTACAAAAGACCAATGCATGGCTACGTTAATAACATCCATTGTCGCCCCCGCAACGGCAATGGCCCTATTTACCAACTCAGAATTACCCCCTTTTATAGCCGTTATTAGTGCGGGAAGTTGTTCAATTGTAGGTTTTGAATACAAATGTTGCTGTACCAACATCAACATATCTTGCGCATTGAGTACAAAAGGCTTTCCATTATACTTAGCGGTAAAGGGCTTAGATTTCAAGCCCTCAAGTACTTCGTAAAAGTCTTTTTTAAGGTTCGGATATTTTTTCAAGCATGACTTATCATTAGTACAAGCTTCAAAAACCATATGCAACGATCGCCTGAAATTGGTTGAAAAGTCAGCATAATAATTGATTTGAGGTGGAGCTAATGCTGCCATGATTGATGTCCGGACATTTTGAGGGAATTCTCTCATATAAGCTAAGGCAAATGTTGACCCATAAGAGGTGCCAAAGAGATTCCATTGTTTATAGCCCAAATGGACGCGCAATGCTTCTAGATCTTTTACGTTCTCAGGCGTGTTATAACCTGCTTGGTCGTGATCAACAGAATTCATTTCCACCTTGCAAGCATTTGCCGCTGCCAATAAGGCCTTCATTTCTTCGGCTGGTGATAGGTCTTGACTTACCATCTCAAACACTTCAGACCCAAGATCATCACAAACAGACGCAGAAAGCCCCGTTCCTCGTTGATCAAAAATGACAAAATCTCTATCTCTTCTTAATTGAGAGTTGCGCCAAGATCCTATTGTATAAGTAGCTGCTCCACCGGGCCCACCCATTAAATAAACTATTGGGTCCTTTTTCGGTGCTGAAGCATTTGCTTTTAAGACAACATAGGCTAACTCAATTTCCCTTGTGTTAGGGTCATTCCTGTTTTCTGGAACCTTTAGAAAACCGCTAATAGCGTTGGTTTCATTAGCGAATTGTGGAATAAAACCATCCTCCTGTGCTTGTACGCAAGAGAATGTTGTGAAGAGAACAAAAAGAGAGAGGGATCGATACATAATCGAATATACCCGCCATTAGAAGTCAGGTTGATATAAATGATGTCGACCACATTTTTTGATACGATTATCAATAAGAATCTCTATTCACTTGCATCTAATTTCTCCACTGCTCTCCATACCCTGAAGACATTTTTGTAGCACATTTTGGCAACATCTTCTTCGGTATAACCTCTCTTTAGGAATTCATAAATCAGATTTGGCTAAGTAGAAAAGTCTTAAAGTCCTGTTGGCAAGGAAGGTTAAGAACGGCCAGTGATAGAAAGGAATAATTTGATCTTCATAGTTAATGCTTTGTCTGAAGATAAGCAATGCCAACAATTATTGGAAGCAAGGCCATTTGAACGACTATTTCATTCATCAAAGGATATTACGAGTTATCGAAGAAATATACCAATTATCGAAGGGTCCTGTTCACTCAACGAAAGTGGAGAAATAACTTCTTGTATTTCATGACATTCGGATCAAAGTAAAGAACATGAAAAGATTCCAGCTACTAATTTTCATCCCAATGGCACTGTTACTGACCTACTGTGCCCCAAATAAAACTGAGCCCTTATACTTCAATGACGGTATTGTGAACCTAGCAGGTATGTGGGTGGCTAATGAGGAAAGCCCAACAGAGCTAGACATCCTCTTCGGAGTCGATTTAAATGAAGGTTCTACTGATGTGAGCATTATGGGAGAAACCGTTAAAGGTTATCAAATGCTGAGCAGAGGTAATCAGTTTATGATTGCATACGAAACCCTCGATGGCAGAAAGTTTAACATACTAGCCCAGATGAAAAATGAAAATGAAATGCGAATTACTCGAACAGAGGAAATCGTGAATGGTTTTATGCCTCTAGGCCAATTGGGAGAGAAGGTTTATCACTTGAAAAGACTTGATTCGAGACGTGCTTTTGTTGTTACATCAAACCTGAAGTCAAAGAATTAGAAAGATATTGGTTTGGGTTATTTATTAAAAAGGTGATTGGACAGGCCGTAGAGGCCTGTTCTTTTCATTTCAGTCAAGTGACAATTCTGTCAGACCATAATTCCATTACCTATTTCGCCTTTGGTATAATTTGTTGAATGAATACAGGGAAGTCTTTCGCTAATTGGAAAGCTCCTGTTACCCTTATAAATTCGTCAAACTTAGAAACCACAAAGCGTGGTAAAACTTTTCAATGAAGATACTGATTGCCGATAGTGGCTTTACAAAAACTGACTGGCGGGTTATAAGTGAGGAAGGAGATATTTCTCAGGCAAAAACCGCGGGCATCAACCCGTATTATCAGACGGAAGAAGAAATGCTAAAGGAGATTCAAAACCTCCACAATCAAGTACCCGAAAAAATTGATCGAATCTATTACTATGGTACTGGGTGCTCTTCTGCTACTAATAGAGACAAGATTGCCAACCTCTTAAAACGGTATTATCCGCATGCTGAAATTGATGTAAATCATGATCTCTTGGCAGCTGCGCGATCGCTTTGTGGAGATCAGTCTGGTATCGCCTGTATTATCGGAACGGGCACCAACTCATGTCTTTATGATGGAAAGAAAATTCTCGATAACGTACCTTCTCTGGGTTGGGCAATTGCAGATGAAGGCGGTGGCACCTATCTAGGCAAAGCGCTGGTAACAGACTACTATCGAAAGGATATGCCCAAGCACTTACGAGTGCTATTCAAAGAGGAGTTTGAACTGACCAAAGATGGTTTTCTAACAAAAATATATCAGGAGCCGATGCCAGGTAGGTTTTTAGCAAGCTTCGCGAAATTTATTGGCAAGCATGTATCAGATCCATATATGTACCAATTAGTGGCTCATGGTTTCGAACTTTTTATCACCAAAAACGTGATGAAATATGAGGGACATCAAGAACTACCTATCCATTTTACAGGTTCCGTGGCGTATTATTTCGGTAATATTCTTCGCGATGTTGCCATGAATAACGGACTTCAAATCAAACACATTACACAACAGCCCATTGCAGGGCTTACGCTATTTCACCAATAATTCATACAATGAACGTCACCGAATCAGAATCAAATCATAACGACCTCGAAAAGATGTCTGTGAAAGACCTACTCGCAAACATCAATCAAGAGGACCAATCAGTAGCCGATTCGGTGGAAAGAGTTATTCCACAAATTGAAGGCTTAGTATTAGAGATTGTTCCACGAATGCAAAAAGGTGGGCGCATTTTCTATATCGGAGCAGGTACTAGTGGCCGCCTTGGTGTTGTCGATGCCTCTGAATGCCCCCCTACTTATGGAGTTGAACATGGTATGGTAGTCGGGCTTATCGCAGGAGGTGATAGTGCCATTCGCAAGGCAGTTGAATTTGCCGAAGATGATACTGAGCAGGCATGGAAAGACTTGCAAGAGCATATGATTAATCACAAAGATATAGTCATTGGAATTGCAGCTTCTGGCAGAACCCCATATGTGATTGGCGGGATCAAAAAGGCAAAAGAGCACGGCATTTTGACTGGTTGTATAAGCTGTAATCCAGATAGTCCTTTGGCCTGGGAAGCCGAGTTTCCAATCGAACCCATAGTTGGGCCTGAGTTTGTAACCGGAAGCACTCGAATGAAAGCAGGCACTGCCCAAAAATTGGTTCTCAACATGATTTCAACCTCAGTGATGATTCAGCTCGGACGGGTAAAAGGAAACCGTATGGTAGACATGCAATTGTCCAACAATAAGCTGGTAGACCGAGGGGCAAAAATGATCATGGAAATGCTGCAGGTAAATTACAAGGTAGCCGAGCAATTGTTAAAAGAGCACGGTTCTGTGCGGAAAGTGATTGATTTTATCAAGAGCGATCAGCAATGAAAACTATCCATCTTACTATCAACTACGAGGTTTCACAAAAGGAGAACTTTCAAAAGTTTTTGGATAAGTTTCAGAGGGAAAACGGTCTGGTTTTCGACATACAAAGACTGGCCAGATATGAAAAATTTCGCGAACAGTTTCAGGCCAATATTCTAGTCCAGCTTTCGGCAAGCTCCAACGCTGAGCTAGTTTTTCAATCTCTTCAACTTGCCAATTTGTTCAATATGAATTCTGGAGGTAGTGTTTCAGTAATCGGGCCAGTGGAAAACGGAGAAGAGCTCGACTTCGAGGTTATCCTAAATCAAGACAAGCCAAACCAACCAGTCAAATGGGTACACATTCAGACTGTCTAGCCGATGCATAATATCGAACCTTATTATAACTGGCTGAAGTATTACAATGTAGCGGAAGACCCTAATTCTCCATATGATGGAAAGGAGTATAACTTCGATCTTTATTCAGAGAATATTTACGGCTACTATATTGATCCACACTGGGACTTTATGGGGTCTGAAACTCTTTATATTAAAATCCTCTTTACCGATTACGATCGTGGTTTTATCATTATAGAGTTTATTGGTGAGTGGAATGATGCTATCAACAATGATGTGATGTATTTAAAACGGAACATTATTGACCACTTCAACGGTTATGGTATTACTAAATACATACTGATAGGGGAGAATATTCTCAACTTTCATGGTTCTGATGATAGCTATTACGAAGAGTGGTTTGAAGAGGTGGAAGATGGCTGGATTACAGGTGTAAACTTTCGAGACTTCGTTCAAGACGAGATGAAAAACTTCAACATAGACAGCTATATCAACTTTGGTGGAGAACTGGATATTGTTAATTGGAGAACCCTAAAACCGCAGCTTTTCTTCGAAAAAATAGATCATATCATCGGTCACCGAATTGGTTAATTAAAAGATCCTCACTGCCTACTTTTCTCAGACAAACCACCCCTGACCCCTCTTAGCAGGAGGGGTAGTAGATCCACTTCATTGATGAGAGTACTGAAATCATTAGATATGAGGTCATTTTCATACGCTAACCAAGACTATTGCACATGGGGTGATTACAAAGCACTAATTACTCCCCTCCTTTTCAAGGAGGGGTTGGGGGTGGTTAATACATTCATTAAATTGAAGTAAACACATACAAGTGGGAAGAATTCACAACAGACTGGCCTTAAAAGAAAGGCGAAAACACTTGAGAAATAATGGCACTTCAGCCGAAGCCACACTATGGACGCTACTCTCAAATAAGCAATTAGAAGGTCGCAAGTTCCGAAGACAACATAGCATCAAAAACTACATTGTAGATTTCTATTGTCCTTCTGAAAAGCTAATCGTTGAGCTTGACGGAGATGTGCATTTCTCAGCGGCAGGAGTTCAATATGATCGAAAGCGCGATGAGGAGCTGAGAGAATTAGGCTTTAAAATCATCAGAATTGAAAATGAAGATGTCTTTTTGGCAACCATGGCAGTATTAGACAAAATTAAAAATGCTTTTACCACCCCTGACCCCTCCTAGGAGGAGGGGAATTGGATTCAATTTCTCAATCACGAATTTTCAAGTCATTAGATATAAGGTCGTTCCATATTCTGCCCGAGACCATTGATCATGAAATGATTTTACAAAGCACTAATTGCTCCCCTCCTTTTCAAGGAGGGGTTGGGGGTGGTTACTCATCTACTGCATTACTTCTACCTCCACTACCATAGGAATTAAATAACGCCTTTGACTATTCAACTCCAAGCAAACCGCCCTTGTTCTTTTCTCTTGAAGCTTACGAAAAGCCCTTGTTCTAAACATGAATTCTGTATCGAGTTCAAGTTCTTTCAAAGTAGTACCATCGATTTTAGACTCATCATATTCTGAAAGAACGGCCAGCAGCTTGGGGTCTGCCGAACTACTCGCTTTTGGGTTTTTCATATGCCTTGCCAAGACTCTCAGGATATCTTCCGGAAAGACTTCCGGTCTTAAGAGGGGCAACATCAATCGCTGAAAACACATCTTCCATTCGATACCATGGGGCTTCTGTCTTCCACGTGGATTATGAACCACGCGATGAGCGACTTCATGAACGTATGTAATCAGAAATTGGTAGGTATTCAAGTCCTCATTTACAGTAACGATATGAGACTTCTGATCTGGGTCATACCTGTAGTCTCCCAACTTAGAAGATCTTGATTTTGTAAGCTTAAAATCAAAAGGAAAATCCGACCAAAGTTGGTGGCAATAGTCAAGTGCACTAGCCGGCACCTTATCTATCAATACTTCTCTCAAAATGATTACTTTTTCCGAAAGACTAGTTTTATTGGCACCCCATCAAACTCGAATTTCTCTCTGATATTATTCTCCAAATAACGCTCATAAGGCGCTTTTATATATTGGGGAAGGTTGCAGAAGAAGGCGATTGTAGGTGAGTGAGTAGGCAGCTGAGTTACATACTTAATCTTAATATGCTTACCCTTGAGAGCAGGTGGTGGATAGTGCTCAATTGCGGGTAATAGTGCATCGTTCAACTGAGAAGTTGATATTTTTCGAATCCTATTTTCATAAACCTGAACGGCCATTTCAATCGCTTGAAAGATTCTTTGTTTCTCGGTCACCGAGGTGAAAATCTTTGGAATCCAGTTCAAATGACCCAATTTTTCCTCAAGGTCAGCTTTAAACTTGTTCATAGTATTTGAGTCCTTCTCGATCAAATCCCACTTATTGAGCATGAGCATGATGCCCTTCTTATATTTCAGAGCAAGGCTAATGAGGTTCATGTCTTGTGCCTCCAAACCTCTTGTACAATCAACCATGATAACACAGACGTCTGAATCTTGTAGTGCTTGCAATGCACGCATGACCGAGTAAAACTCTATGTCTTCGTGGACGCGAGACTTCTTTCTCACACCAGCTGTGTCGGTCAAGATAAAGTCCTTGCCATAAAGTGTGTAGTGAGTGTTAATCGAATCTCGAGTCGTACCAGCAACATCAGTCACAATGGTTCTTTCTTTGCCTAAAATGGCATTCATGAAGGAAGACTTTCCGGCATTAGGACGTCCTAAAATGGCGATGCGTGGAATACCGTCTTCGGGATTTTCATTTCCATCATCTTCGAAGTGCTTGACCACTTCATCCAGTAACTCCCCCGTTCCACTACCACTGGAAGAGGAAATGGGAAATACCTCACCCAAACCGAGCCCATAAAACTCGCTGGACTGGTAAGACCAATCTGCGGTGTCAGCCTTGTTTGCGGCAATAACAACTGGTTTTTTCAAGCCACGAACGATCTTGGCAAAATCTTGATCGAGTCCGGTTAGCCCATCATGACAATCGGCCATAAAAATGATGACCGAAGCCTCGTTCATTGCCTCTTCTACTTGCTCGCGAATAGCCCCTTCAAAAACGTCTTCAGAACCAGTTACATAACCACCTGTATCAATAACAGTGAAGTGTTTTCCTACCCACTCTCCATAGCCATAATGACGGTCACGAGTAACCCCACTTTCATTATCCATGATGGCTTGTCTTCTTTCTACCAATCGGTTAAAAAAAGTCGATTTCCCTACATTAGGTCTTCCTACTACCGCTACAATGTTTGCCATAATCTATATTCAATTAGAATATCCGAAACCCTTGAGTTTCATCTCTTTCTTACGCCAGTCTTCTTCTACTTTTACAAAGGTCTCCAAATGAACCTGCTTTCCGAAGAAAGTCTCCAGGTCTTTTCTAGCTTCAATTCCCACTTTCTTGATTGCCTCTCCTTTATGACCGATGATTATGCCCTTTTGGCTTTTACGCTCCACATAAATCTCTGCACGAATGCGGATGATTTTCTCATCTTCCTTAAATTCTCCCGTCACAACCTGACAGCTATAAGGTACTTCCTTTTTATAGTTCAAAAAGATTTTCTCTCTTATGATTTCGTCAACAAAAAAGCGCTCAGGTTTATCTGTCAAGGTATCTTTTGGGAAGTACTCGGGGTGTTCCGGAAGGTGTTTGACTATTGATTCAAAAAGTGATTCAATATTTTCCTTCTCCAAGGCTGATACTAAAATTACATCATCAAAGTCGAATAGCTCCTGCCAATAAGCAGCCTTGTCTTCCGCTTGACTTCCTTTTGAGAGGTCAATCTTATTCATAACCAAGATAACCGGGACCTTCTTGTCTTTCAGGAAATTGATCTGTTTTTCGTCTTCAAACTTCTCATAAAGATCGGCCACAAAGAGGATGACATCAGCATCTTCAAAAGAGCTATTTACAAAGCTCATCATGGAGTCATGAAGCTTGTATTCTGGCTTAAGAATTCCAGGGGTGTCAGAATAAATAATTTGGAAATCCTCTCCACTTAATACACCCATAATTCGGTGTCTAGTTGTCTGCGCTTTTGATGTTATTATTGAAAGCCTTTCACCCACTAGGGCATTCATCAAGGTAGATTTACCGACATTCGGTTTACCTATAATACTCACAAAACCAGCCTTATGTGGTTGATCACTCATTCATTCAGAAATTAAGTCGCAAAGGTACTTGTTTCGAATGGATTTGTCACCTACATTTGTAGCCCACTTCAGAAATCGTCTGAGGTTGATACATCGCGGGATGGAGCAGTTGGTAGCTCGTCGGGCTCATAACCCGAAGGTCGCAAGTTCGAGTCTTGCTCCCGCTACTCGGAAGGACACTAAGCAATTAGTGTCCTTTTTTTATGCTTAAAATAGCACTCAACACAGTTAATGGCTTAATAATCAATGACTCACGTAAGTTCGAGTCTCTGTCAGGGGTAAACCCGCCAAATCTCAATCAAAATTAGTAATAGTTTCTATGCAGTTCTAATATGGATTTCACACCTTATGCACGAATTAAAGGAAAGCGGATGAAAGTTGACCTGACTCAAATCATTGATGATGTTTTTAGATTTCAAATCAATACAATTGGCCTCAAGTTTCGAGAAGCCTCTACGATATTCATCGAAAACAAAAACGACTTAGAGCATTCTCAAAAAATATTGAAGCATACTGATGCATTGCTGTTCAAATTCACTCTTGCTGTTATCAATCTCGAATTCCTCTGGCAAATATCCGATTTAAAAAAGCCACTGGATCCGGTTAGGCTCAATCAAGAGCTTTATGAATGGAACAATGCGGATTCAATTATTGACTCCTTATTCTTAGAAAGCACAGTCATTCAGATAAGATCATTTATAGATTTTGCTCAGAAATTGAGCTGCATATGCCTAGGCTACACCAAGCCAATAGATGGAACCAAGGATTTCTATAAAATTCTTAGAAGAATGGATAGCGATAAGAGCAGGGAAATCGAGGACACATTTATGAAGGTCGATGAGTCATGGGGTAAAATTGTAAGGTCTATTAGAGATAAAATACTCCATTATGACTTGATCAGGACAAATCATGATCTCAGACCCTCAATTGCAGGCAAACATTACGAAGATTTTGGTCAAGGTTTATCGAACGATATGTTCGAATTCCTAATTGAACTTTGTGAGGACCTTTTTGAGGTCAAATGGATTCCTGGTACTTTGGAACAATTCCGATCCGAATTCAATAGATAACCCTCACTAAAAGCCTTTTTCACGCTGATTCCTGCAAAAGCAACCAAAGCTCGTGATACTCTCTTAGGCATGATTTATAGTTCGACATTTTGACCTTTCCCGCTACTCGAAAAATCAAGGAGTAAGATTTCTCTTACTCCTTTTTTATTTTAATAAATTTTCCTCAAAACATGATGATTATCATGTGCCTGTCTGACCCCAATCAGGCATTTCAACTTTGACATGAGGTAGCTTCATTACATCATTAACAGACTTAAAGGAGGTAATTATGAAAAAGCTACTTGTACCCGTTGATTTTTCCAATTGTTCTAAAAATTCCCTTAATAATGCCGCTCAAATAGCCGAACGAATGCAAATGGAATTACTGTTATTCCATTCCGTAATCGTACCGATAGGGTTAGCTGAGGGTGTTCCAGCAGGAAACGTTGGTTATGATTTTGAGGAACTTGAAAAAAGTTCGAGACAAAGGATTGAACAACTAATTAAAGAAACTCCAGCCCTTTTGAAGGTCTCTTATAGGCATATCATCCAATATGGATCACTTCATGAAAGCATTAATGAACTCTCAAAAGATGAGGACATTGCATTGATAGTAATGGGTACTCATGGAGCCAGCGGTTTGGCCAAAGTGTTGATCGGCAGTAACGCATATCATGTAATCAAACATGTGAAAGTTCCAGTGATTGCATTACCGGAAGATGCAAACATTAGTCGAATGAAGCATATTGCTTTGGCGGGTGATTATCGTAATGTACCCGATCATGACGCAATTCACCTGGTAGTAGATATAGTCAAGGCCTTTCTGGCTCAGCTACATGTCATCCATATTGACAAAGGGGATGTGCTAGTCAAAGAGCAAATCGACATTGCCAGAAGCATGGATAAATATCTCAAACACATCAATCATTCCTTTCATTTCAGAAAATTTGACGATGTGGAAGAGGGCTTATTAGAATTTGCCAAGGAGGCCAAAATCGAGTTGATTGCCATGATTTCTAAGCACCACAACTTGCTGGAAAGGTTAAGACATGGAAGCCATACTAAGAAGATGATTCTTGATATTCCCATGCCCATCATGGTAATACATGAATGAACTAAGAAAGTGTAAGGCCGAAATTTAAGACTAAGGATTGCTTAGGTTCGATTAGACTTAAGCCTTCCTTATTGTTAAGGGCATCAATATTACCCGTCATTGGCTCAATAGCAATGGTACGCTTATCATCCGGTGTATAAATTTGAACATAAGGGTGATTTTCGTCCTGCCAAACGTTCAGTACAGTCTTATCTGGATACACTAGTTGAGTTGAATATCGGTCAGCACTTTCTACAAAGAGAAAACAACTGTCAAGGCTTAGCTCCGAGACATCAGCCGGTTCTTCCAGTGTTTTGAAAGGTGTTCTTTTGCCTGAAGGAATCATATTCTCATCCACTTCAATAAGGTCGACCCCACTTAACTGTAACTCACCTAACTCATCTCCCTCCGACAGATTGAAGTAGGGATGCCAGCCAAAAACGCATGGCATTGATGATGATCCCGTATTCAATATTTCGGCAGTCACCGAAAGCCCTCCTGGTTCCAATTTGTACTTTATTTCGATTTTAAAAGGGAAAGGGAAGTGCGTCAATTCGCCATCATAGGCATTGACTAATACAATTTGATCTTCATCCTGAGATTGCAATTCAAATTTTCGATTGTGCAACATGCCATGCAGTGCATTAGGTCTACCAAAATCATTCAGCGGAAATTGGTAGGTTTTCCCTTCAACTTCAAACCTACCAGCAGCCAGTCGATTGGGAAAGGGAAAAAGCAGCGAAGACTGGTAGTGGTAGCCCTCCTGTGGGCTAATTAAAGTCCTGCCATTTCCGCTCGCAGAAAGAGTCAATTCACGAATAGCTCCGCCCATCAATGGGTCGATGCTTAGGTATTGATCATGATGCCTTAGTTCCAAGTTTACAATGATTCTGGTCGGTTCCTAAGGTAGTGAAATATAAGTATATACATGAAAGGAGTTCTTGGTGTTGATGCTAAAAATCTACAAGCCTAAGCCAAAGCAGCTTTAACTGAACTACTACCCAAATCATAGCCTAAAAAGTACATGTTAGAAATATAATAATTCCAGCAAACGAAATGATCGTGGAATAGGTCAATCTTCCCACCAAGGAATCTTGTCCAAAGTCAGGTCAGCAATTGAATTCACTACTAGGTCGGGTTTGAAGGGAAAGTCATTTAGTTGGTCACGATCAGACATCCCGCTTAAGGTCAGTATAGTTTTGTAGCCAACCTGAACTCCTCCTTGAATATCGGTTGAAAGCGTGTCGCCAATTACGGTGGCTTCATCCGTAGCTAAACCTATGTACTTTCGGGCCTGACGCATCATCACTGGACTTGGCTTGCCCACAGAAAAGGCTTTCTTACCAGTGGCTGCTTCGATCATGGCTACAATAGAGGCTATACCCAAATTATTCCAGCCTTTCTTGCGAGGAGATGCATCAAGATTAGTGGCAATAAACTTAGAGCCTTCAAGTATAAAATCTATGGCTTTGCGAACCATCTCCAATGTAAAATTGATGCCCTCGCCCACCACCACAAAGTCAGGATCACTTTGCACTAAAGTCAATCCATTTTCGTGAAGGCTCGAGATCAACCCTCCTTCTCCCAACACATAGGCGGTACCATTGGGAAATTGCTGCGCCATAAAATGGGCTGTGGCCATGGCACTGGTATAGACATTTTTTTCCTCTACATAAATGCCCATTTTCTCCAGTTTACGAACAGCATCTAGTGGCGTACGTTGACTGTTATTGGTCATAAAGGTGAAGGGAATGTTATTGTCTTGCAGGGTTTTCACAAAGACATCCGCACCGGGAATCATGCTGTTTTCAACATAAATAACTCCGTCTTGGTCTATTAAAAATCCTTTTGGCATACTCGTCAATTTTCTATTTGAAGATGGTTGAAAGAATGCGCTCCACCAACCGAGCACTCATTAAGCTATCGTTAAGTGTAAATAATTCAGATTCCGTCTTTCCCTTGAGAATACAGTCTCTTACCTCAACAATTTCATGTGCATAGCCTGTGCTGATCATAGGAGCACTAAAGGTTTCAACTTCGTCACCTTTGATAATTTCGAAGGATTCTGCCTTCCAAAACATGGGGATTCTCACATAACCTTTGTCTCCATAAATACAGGCTTCTTTGTTGGTATGGAGAGCAATGCTACCCAGCACTTGGGCCATGCGATTGTCTCCAAAATCAAGCTGTACTTGTATGGTTTCGTCTACGCCAGTACCCGACTTAATGGCGTGTGCTTTAAAATCACTAGGCTCCCAACCAAAAAGGTCTGAAACAATGGTCAGAGGGTAGACACCAACATCATAGAGGGCTCCACCCGCTAGGTCAGGATTCAAGAGACGGCCGTCTTGGGTAAGCTTTTCTTCAGACCTAAAGCCAAAGCTGGCAGTCATGTATTTGACTTCACCAATTTTACCAGATTTCACTACATCGATGGCCTGTCGATATGCTGGTAGAAACCTCATCCACATGGCTTCCATCAAAAACTTCCCGCTTTCCCGAGCCACTTCAGTCATCTTAACAATTTCGTTGCTGGATATGCCCATAGGCTTCTCGCATAGCACATGCTTACCAGCCTGAAGTGCATCGATTGTATTTTGGCAGTGAAAATTGTGGGTGGTGCTGATATAGACAATATCTACTTCTGGATCGGCAAGAAGAGATTCATATGAGTCATACATTTTAACTTTCGGAAACTCGTTTTGTAATGCCGCAGCATTCGACCTTGATGCAAATGCATAAGGTACTTCGCCTTCTACTGCATTGAGACTTTCTAAAAACTTGCGTGCTATTCTACCAAAACCTATAAATCCCCAATTCATCTACCTAAGAAAGTAAATTCGCGAGAAAGAAGCTTGTGAAACGACTCTTTTAAACGCTCACGTTTGCAGCAATTCCTAATGCTTGGTGTTTTCAGAATTGCGAATGACCAGGTAGGTCTCTTGCCTAAAGAAAAGTAAAAACCGATCGGACCGAATGAGTTTTAATTCTAGGCCTAAGTTCTTACAAACTGCCTCCCAACCTTTACGTGTATTGTTGGTATGGGGATGCCCTTTGAATTCAAGATTGAATAAGCTGTCAAAAAAGTAGGTAAGGTATTGCTGAACTTTGTTTCGATAAACGTCTTCAATAATGATAACCTCTCTGCTGACCCTGGCAGTTTCAGCGATCATTGCCTGAGGATTTTGGGTATGATGGAGAACAGTCAACAACAAGGCCTGATCAAATGTATTCTCATTAAAAGGTAGAGAAGTACCATCATAACAAATGGGCTTTAAGTCTTCTCTTATGGAATGATCTGTAACATCTACGGGCGTAATATCATAGCCGTCTCTTCTGAGTAAATCTGTAACGGTGCCATAGCCAGAACCAATATCCACGATTTTTCCCGATCGTGTTAAAACGGGTTGAATGCGTTTCAATTTGTTCTTAGCATCCCAATACCAGCCTTTATAAATGATCTTTTTCAAAAGACCTAGATTTCTAACAGCACTAAGCCCCATATAAATGCTTCTTAGGTTCTAGATTCATAAAGTCGAGCTTTGAGCATAGATACTTTTCAACTAAGTAATGGTTTTAAAATGAAAAGGCCCTCATAAAATGAGGACCTCTTCGACTCAATCGACTTGCTAGTAATTATCTTAGTTTGATGGCCACGTTAGCACCAAAGCTCAAAAACTTGACCTTGCCCTGACCGATGCCTGTTAAAGGCAATTTCATAAACGGCTCAACAGCAAGACCGAATCTCTTATTGATAGGAGTTTCATAACCGACACTGAAATTGGCTATGCCGAAGAAGTGGTTATTCTCTCCTCTGATCTGACCTGTTGGTGCCCAATTAGGGCTCGGCCGAGTATATTCATACTCGTAGTCTTCTCGTAGCATGAGGTAAGTCGATAAACCTGTGCTGACGAACCACTGATTGTCATTTTTCGCAGCGAAGTATCTCCGCACGTTGATTGGTATATCGATAACCAAACATCTGGCGAGTGCACTGACAAGATTGTCTGAGCGGCCTCCGGGCCAGGTTGATGTATCATACTCTTCACCAAGTGCACTATAGTTTTTCACTGAATAGCTTAAACCAGATTGAATACTCCAGTTTCTGGAAAGCCTATACTCTGCTAACAAACCGATCATGTTTCCTGGATCAGTAAAGCCCTCTAATCCGGTCGCACTTAAATCTAAAGAAACCAAAACACCAAACGACCATCTTTTGAATGTCTGCAGACTATCTAAGTCGGCTGTTTGGTAACTACCAGTGTCTAAGGTCATGGGCTTCAATGACAGATCGAATAGAAAGACGCTAGGTACCCACCTCGGTGCAATGGTTTCCATACCGACCTCGTATAGTTCGGCTTCTTGCCTACCTATACTGTCCAAAGGAGCAAGAGGCTGCTCCGGATCAAAATAAGTTACTGCCGATGCTGAATTACTCTCATTTTTATTGCTGACGGTGTTTACCGACTCACTGACTTTACTGGTGCTTACAGCGGATGTTGTAGTAGATAATGCTGTGCTTTCTGCCGACCGTAACCGCGAATCAACGGATTCAGTGGCTTGGCGCTGAGTACTTGAATTTTCTGCCTTAGTCACAGTATTATCCGCACTTGATTCCTGATTATTCAATTCGCCAACCTCTCTGACTTCAGTCTCACCCGTCACTGCGGCTTTTGCATTTTCGCTTGCTAAATTTCCTTGGTCTGTACTCTCAGCTTGGGGCGTAATGCTTTTCTCCTCTACCTGTTCTTCATTAGTAGATGAAGGTGTAGAATTCTCTTTGATGCCTGTACCAGACTTGTCATCCTTATCTCCTTTTTCCTTAACAAGAGTACTTTCTTTTAAAGATGAGTTGGCATCAAGCCTTTCTTCTTTTGAGCCATTAGGTATGTATATAATAAGCAATATGATTACTGCAAGCAATCCGAGTCCACCCCAGAGCTTCCACCAAAAGAATCCTTTTTTCGGAGCATCAAGTTTCTTTTCCATCGCGCTCCAAGCGGATGGATTAAACTCAAATTGAGCTCCCTCTGCTGCTTCCCTTACAAGCTGTTCTAATCTATCTCCGTTCTTCGCCTCATCCATAATTATACACCTCCTTACTAAGCAAAGACCTTAGGGCTGCCTTTGCTCGCGTCAAATTCGCTTTCGAAGTACTTGTAGTAATCCCTAACTGTTCGGCAATTTCATGATGCTTGTATCCGTCAATGACGTACAAGTTGAAAACTGCTCTATAGGCCGGGGACAATTGCCCAACTTTCTCCAGTATCTGCTGATAATCCATATCATGATCTGGAGCCACTTGGTCTGTTTCTTCCACTTGGGCTTCCGAAATATCGGCCAGGTGGTTGTGCTTGGCATTCTTTTTTATATGGTCTAAGCATGCATTCACAAGAATTCTGCGTAACCAAGGTTTAAAGGGCTTAGTGATCTCAAACTTTTCAATGTTTTTAAAGACTTTCAAAAAACCATCATTCAGCACTTCTACAGCATCGGCTTCACCTCCGGTGTAGCGCAGGCAAATGCTCATAGCATAGCCGTAGAAATTGCTGTACAACTCCTTTTGGCTCTGCCTATCATTCTCCTTGCAGCCTAGAATAATTGCTTCCAATAGTTTTTCGATCTTGGTCAAATGTAGCCCTTATAATCCCATTACAGCCCATTTCATAAAAAGGCTGCGTAGAATCACAAAAAAATGCTTATGACTTTTGACTGGTAAAAGTAATGGAGATTTTTAGAATAGTATTACCGAAAAGGACACCAACGAGCATTATCCTAAAATGAGTCATTCTCTTCTGAACAATGAGTTTGGTCATGATGACATTATCATTTAAGATAATCCCTAGCAAAACTGAAGTCATTGACTCACTATATTAATGGAGTGCAACCACAAATTTTTAGTATCTATTCGTATCGCAGTGCTTTTATTGGATTGGTAAATGCTGCTTTTATAGACTGGTAACTGATGGTCAAAACGGCAATTGAGAGTGACACTCCTGCAGCGATAAGGAAAGTAGCAGCACCTACATTGACACGTTCTGCAAAATCTTTGAGCCAACCATCCATTAAGAAATAGGCGGCAGGAGCGGCAATAACAAATGATATGGATACGAGCTTGACAAAGTCTTTTGATAACAGAAATACAACACCGAAGGCTGATGCTCCCAACACCTTTCTAATGCCTATTTCCTTAACTTTTTGTTGTGCTGTGAAAGCTGCAAGGCCGTAGAGCCCTAAACAAGCGATCAAAATGGCTATGATTGCAAAAAAGGTAAACACCTTGCTGAAACCTTCCTCGTTTTTATACTGCTGATCAAAGTCTTGATTGAGAAAGGAATATTCAAAAATTCTATTCGGCATTACTTCTCGAAAAGTGGACTCAATACGCTTAACTACATTGGTGAAATTGGCTGTTTCAACTTTTGCCGAGAGATATCCGGGTGTTCCCTGTTGCATCGGCATAATGAAGGGCTCAATCTCATTTTGAACCGACATAAAATAGAAATCTTTCAATACTCCAATCACTCTCCCTTGTCTGTTCCGCCAACCGAGTTGCTTACCAATGGCCTCTTCAGGACTCGCAAAACCCAACCTATTCACACCAGTTTCATTTAGTATAAAGGCTTCATTTAGGTCTGTGCCAAAGGTCTCATCGAAGCCTCTTCCAGCCACCAGTTCCAAATCATAAGTATTTATAAAGTCATAGTCCACCGTAATAAAGCGCATATCACTCCAATCCGCACTTTGGTCCCAGCCCAAACGTACCACATTGTTGCCCATTTCTCTCCCGGGCACACGTGATGAAAGTGACACTTGGCTCACTTCTGAGAACTGCTCCAGCCTATCTTTCAATACTTGAAAACCTTGTTCTGTTCCGGCACCGAATCTGGATGGGATGAATATCACACGCTCTTTTTCAAAACCTAACTCTAAATCTCTCATATAATTGAGCTGGTTGAATACAATCAAAGTGGAGATAATTAAGCCAATAGAAATTAAGAACTGCATAACCACCAGTCCCTTTCTCAACACTATACCTTTTGAGGAAGTCTTGAAGCTCCCTTTTAATGTCTCTGTTGGTTTAAAAGCCGATAGAACGAAGGCTGGGTAACTACCAGAGACCACGCCAACGAAAAGTGTGATCCCTATTAATGCCACTCCCAGGGAAATATTTTCAAGAGGATTAAATACCAAGGCCTTGCCGGTAAAGGCATTTAATTGAAGCAATACGAGCAAGGTGAGGATAATTGACAAGACCAGAGATACGAAGGCGATAAAGATCGATTCACTAAGGAACTGTCCTATTAAATGCTTCCTAAAAGCGCCAACTACTTTTCTCACACCCACTTCCTTTGCTCTATTTACAGATCTTGCTGTGGCCAGATTCATAAAATTGATACAAGCGATAATGAGTATGAAAAGCCCTACCGAAGAGAATATATAGACATACGCCTCTCGACTGTTTGTCTCAAATTCAGATCTGACATTCGACCGTAAATGAATGTCATTTAACGAAGTCAGGAAGTATTCTTGTCTATAGCCAGAGCCAGTTTCTTGGTCTAAAATATATTCTGCTGAAATCCGCTTTATCTTTTTTTCTAATGCTACCGGGTCTATACCAGGCGAAGTCTTTAGATAGGTGTGCGTATTGAAGTTCCACCAGGTAGGACTGACCCTTCCTGCAGCTCTCAAGGTTTCAAATGATACAAGCATATCGAACTTGAGATGGGTATTGTTTGGTATTTGATCCAGAACACCCGTGACGGTCAGTATATGCTGATTGTCTGGTAGCTCCAACGTTTCTCCAATTACATTTACTTTGCCGAAATACTTCATGGCGGTGGCCTTAGATACGACTGTAGTATTTGGTTGTTTTAGGGCGGTTTCGGGATTGCCATCAAGCAAATCATAATCGAAAACATTAAAGACATTGGAGTCTGCATAGACCACTGTCTCGTGGAATAGCTCCGTCTCTCCCGTCTTTTGGACAACCACATTAGTACTTCTCTGAAACCTAACCGATTCTAAGATCTCGGGATAATCATTAACAAAGTACTGAGCTACATAAGCAGAAATTGGGGCCCATTTCTCCGAGCCTCCGTCATTAGGAAGGTAGTATTCACAAGAAACACGGTAGATATCGTCTGCTTGTGAATGATTGCTATCATAAGTGACTTCATCTTGAACATAGAGAAAGATTAGTAAGGAGCAGGTAATGCCCACAGTGAGACCGAAAATGTTAAGAAAGGCGTAGACTTTGTTCTTAAGAAGAGATCGTAAGGCGATTTTGAGATAGTTTTTGACCATGGTTATGGGGTTTTGATCCGGCTGTTATTCAACATACTTCCGAAATCAATATTCGTTACATGTCAAACGAAAGAAACTTCTGAAAGATGCTAGCGCACATTCCCGTAGAACCTAGCCAATCTCTTATTTGAGACACCAATCGCCCAAAGTGCCGTGATGGCAATAAAGATTGCATTCGATTTGATTACACCCCATTTGGCCACTCTCCTGTCGGATGAATAAACCTTGCTGTCGATCTGTTGTATCCTCCCTAATCGATTCATTTTGATACACAGGTCTGCTTCTTCCAGAATCATCATTTCAGGATTAAACCCTCCTGAGCTCAGGTAATCGGCTTTACGACAAAAAAGCAGTTGATCTCCGAAAAGTAATCTTAGTCCTTTGAAAATAGTGCGATAGGGATTGTATATCAAAGGCGCATAGTAGGTCTTGACCCTGTTGTGCCAAGTGGTCATTCTCTGATGGCAGGTGCCTGTCATAATACTTCTAAAGCCCGCTAGCTTTATGCTATCGTCTCTTAATGTATTCTCCACAATCGTGACTAAATTCTCGGGAGCAAAAGTATCGGCATGTAAGAAACAGAGTATATCGCCTTTGGCTTCAATCGCTCCATCATGCATTTGTGCCGCTCGGCCTAGCTTCTTGGCTTGTATCAGCCGAGGCTCATATTTCTCTACTAAAGCCAGTGTATTGTCACTACTCCCTCCATCGACAACTATGACTTCATATGGTTCGGGCGTGAGGTGTTGCAGACTTTTTAGCAACGAGCCAATGCAAGTTTCCTCGTTGAAGGTTGGTATGATGATAGATACTTTCAGTCCTTATGGAATTGAGTTTCTTCCTAAATCTTCATGTGCGGCTACCCAATCAAGTGAAGAAATAGCTGCAGCCAATGAAATTTCGCCAGCCAGCACTACTCCTGCAATGATTTCGGCTAATTTTTTCGCTTTGCCACTGCCGTAGCAATCGATCATTTCTAAGCAGTCTCTTTGGGTAGGCAAAGCTGTACCTCCACCGACAGTCCCCACAATAAGAGAGGGTAAAGTTATGGTCCCATATAAACTACCATCGGCAGTAACTTCTGAGTGTAAGAACCCAGCGGTGCTTTCAGCCAAGTTGGCTACATCTTGTCCAAATGCTATAAACATTGCAGCTAAGGCATTTGCCGTGTGAAGGCCATTATTATTGACACCAGCCATCATTCCGCCCAAGTTGGCCACACCAAGGTGTTTTTGAAGCTGATGGGCATCTACACCAAAATTCTGTACCAAAAGTCTTTCAGAAAATGTGACCTCGGCTATAACTCGTTTGCCTCGTGAGTTGAGAGAATTAATAAAAGAATGCTTCTTGTCACTGGCCATATTAGACTCCAGAAAGAAGTGCTTAATGCCCTTAAATGATTCAAGAATCCATTGACAGATTTGGAAAGTGGCCTTGTTCACCATATTCTGACCTGCAGCATCGCCCGTAAAGAAATTGAATCTTAGAAATACGTTGTTACCGGCCTGGTAAACCTCAACATTTTGATATTTCAGGTGTCGTGAGCCAACTTCAGCTTCAGCCTTCAAGTTGTCTGTGACGGTTTCGATCCATTGACTGAAATCAATAGCTTTATTTACGTTATCGAATATAAAGACCGGGGCGCGTTGCATACCGTCTTTCACCACTCGACAATTAACACCTCCAGACTCATTAACGAGTTTAATGCCTTTGTTATAAGAAGCTACAAGTGTACCCTCGGTGGTCGCCAAGGGAATTAGGAAATCACCTTGAGCATGCTCTCCATTAATCCGTATGGGACCAGCAATACCTAAAGGAACTTGTGCGAAACCAGTTAGGTGCTCAATGTTTCCCTGATAAACCGAAGTGTCTTCAATCGGTTGGTGTATATTTTTTGGGTCACTCCCAGTAAAGGACTTTACAAAGTCGAGTCTTTGGTCAATAGCCGCTTTGCCATAGTCTTCATTGACAACTCTCGGGATTTTTAGTTCTCTTTCAGCTTGAAATTCATTCACCTGGTCCATCACACCAAAACTCAGTGTTCCAAATGGCTTTGTATCAAACTTGAAATCTAGTTTCAGATTCGCTTGCCCATTGAGCTTAGATTTAACCAGCACATTGAAACTCTTACCGAGTTTTAGGCTAAAGCCATTTTGATGATTAATTTCATTAACCGATACCCAGTTACCATCACCTAGGTCTGCAAACACCTTTTCTTCCGGAACTTTATTTCCCTCTACTTCAAGAGAATTAAGGCCTTGAAAGTGAACATCAATCAATCTATTCTTGACATTGAAAGTAAAGCCTTGGTCGGTCTTATTGAGACTGCCCCTGGTATAAAGCTTTTTAAGAAGCGTTTTAGGTATAAAATTCATAGGATGACAGACCGAAATATTGTCTGAATTATTGGCAAATCAATAGATTAGATAATGAATCCGAACCGCGAAGTAACAAAATTTAAAGCATAACGCTGTCAATTATAATTTGTTCATGGATGATCAATTTGTCGTCATCCAGTTTCATAAACCTCAAGCTCTCGTTACCTTTTTTATCGTTCGAACTTTATATATTCATTGTATATTTTCACATTATACTTAGAGTACCCTATAAAAAAGCATGCACAGACGTCTTCTCCTTTTATTCTCCTTTGTCTTTTTCCATTTTTCAGGTGTTGCACAGTCCATCCCAGAAAGACCAAATAAGATCGATAATCAGGGGAGACGAGTTGGAGATTGGACAATCCCTATGGACAAGAATTGGAATGAAACCCTCAATCCTGACTCCATTGTCTTTTATCGTTTAATTAGCTACCGCAAAGGAAAGCCCGTTGGAAAGGTCGAGGGCCGATACCTTACAGGCGAACGCCAATCTATTGGAGAGGCGATTAGTGACCGACCCGAATTTGTGTCTAAGGGTAACTGGAAATGGTATCACAAGAATGGCCAGTTACACCAAACCATGGGGTATAAGAATGGAAAACGAGAGGGTGAATTACTGCGGTATTATGATGACGGGATACTGGAAAGAAGGGCAATGTATAGAAAGGGGTTATTAGATGGCTATGATTCAACATTCTTCAATAATGGCAGGCTTAAAATTGTAGAAACCTATAAAGAAGGAATGGCCAATGGGCCACATCGGTTTTATTGGGAGAATGGGCAATTACGGGTCGAAATACACTGGAAAGACGGGAAAAAAAATGGCCTAGCGACTAGTTATTTTGAAAACGGCCAGATTGACATCGAAGTGAATATAGTTGATGATAAAAACCAGGGGCGTCTGGTTGAATATTTCCCCGAAGGTCAATTGAAAGTTGTCACATATTATGACAAAGGTAAAGTCATTCTATCAGATACGGCATATCATGAAAACGGAATGACCCGATTTATTACGACTTATCAAGAAGGAGTTCCACATGGATGGAGAAAAGTATTGAGTCAAGAAGGTCGTGACTCGTTACATATTTTATTTGATGAGGGTGTGATGCTCCGTGAGAAATACTTTTACCCCTCGGGTAAACTAGAATACGATGTACCCTATAAAAATGGTCTAGTGGACGGAATGGTTAATAAATATTTCGAGTCAGAAGGAATACAGAAGACAGAACCTTTTGCTAAGGGAAAACGGCAAGGAGAAGTTCTTGAGTTTTATAAAAACGGAGAGCTCTTTTCTAAAGAGAATTACGAAAATGACACGTTGCATGGTAAAGTCATGGAGTATTATCAGGGAGGAAAGGTTCGTTTTACGGGGGTTTATAATTGGGGTCAGCCAGAAGGCTTACATCAAACCTTCCATACAAATGGCAGGCTTAGGTCTTCCTTCGCCAATAGGATAGACATCCCAAACGACACTCTATATCAATATGACGAACAAGGAGTTCTGATATACGAAGGTTACTTCCTAAATGGACAATCAACTGGTTATATAGAAAAATATCCTAACGCTCAACTTAGAAGTAAGGTCGAGATGAAGGGTAATTTAAAACATGGAAAATCTACGCATTTCGGAGAAAAGGGTGAGTTGACGGGGACAGAGCTTTATCGTAATGACACATTACACGGAATCGCCACAACACATCACCCAAATGGTCAATTGTGGCAAGAGCAACCTTATGAAATGGGTATTCTACATGGAAAGCTTAAGGAATACTATGCTGCAGGAGGTATCAAAACCGAGGTAGAGTTCATCAATGGCAAAAAGGAAGGTGAATTGGTCGGTTATTTCCCTGATGGGAAAATTGAAGAGCAATATGTATTTGGTGCGGACCTTCAAGAAGGCCCCTATAAGCTGTATGATCGCTTTGGGAGATTAAAAGAGCAAGGCAACTATCTCAAAAATGAACTTCACGGAGTTCGCACTAATTATTACTCCACGGGTACTATAAAAGCTAGAACAGTTTATCGCAACGGCAAGCGACATGGTGAGCGAATTGAATATTGGAGTGATGGTGATGTAAAGGAAAAAGAAAATTTTGTAGATGGCCAGGTAGTTCAAAAATGGGTTTATGGAATAGACGGCAAAGAAACAGCCACTTCATTAAATGATAGGGCGCTGGTAGCCTCAAAAAAGGGAGAAAAAAACGAAGCAATTCGACTTGGATCACAAGCAGTTCTTAGGTCCGAAAAAGTTAGGCCCTTGAGCAACGAAAATCATTGGATTATCATACGAAACCTCGCTGGATACTATCACGAAGACAATAATTTTAAAAAAGCTGAAAAATACTATCGAGAAGCTCTATCCCTCGCGATAAAATATGCTCCAGAAAAGAAGGCACTAATCAATTCCTACAGATCAAGTCTAGCATGGAATTTCTATAAAGCCACGGAGTTTTTGAAATCTGAGAAGGAGTACCTTGCCTTACTGGATGACATCAAAGAATTCCAGGGGACGGCCAGTACGGTATATAGCGAAACCCTCGTAGATATAGCCTACTTATATAGGGGCTGGAGTAAATTTGATAAAGCCGAGGACTATTTCCTTAAAAGTCTTGTAATTCTTAGTAAAACGGAGGGAGAGGGAAGTGCTAAATACATAAGCGCAAAGAAAGGCCTAGCACAAACTTATGATCGTCAAGGTTTATTCCCTAAGGCAGAAGTTCTATATCTCGAAGTACTTGAAGGTGAGAAAACTCTGTTTGGGGAAAAAAGCAAGGAATATGCAATTACGTTAGATAATCTAGGGATGGTCTATTTTCGTCAAAACCTGACGGACAAGGGGTTCCCTATTTTGCTGAAAGCAAACAAAACCTTTAAAGAGGTAACGGGAGAGAAAAGCAGAGACTATGCGATAAGCCTAGACAATATAGCCACAGGCTATAATCAAATAGGCAAGCCCGAACTCGCTAAACCCTTTTATGAAAAAGCCAATACCATTTTTGCTCAAATAGAGGGAATAAGAAGTATCGATTACGCCATTTCATTAAACAACCTTGCAACAACCTACGTGGAGAGTGGTGATCATGAGAAAGCAAAAGCCAAGATCAGGGAGGCGTTAGAGATTATAGAAGAAAGAGTAGGCAAAAATGCTACTTACGGTGCTTTTACCTATCGACTTGCAAGACTTGAGGAAAACACTATTTCTCCACATTGGATACTTGTGAACCTGAAAGATAGAGTAGACACCATAGGCTATCGAATTGGGCCTTCACATCAGTTGTATCTAGATGCCATTGAAATACACGAAAGGGCATTAAGTGATAGACATCAGAGATATGCTCAGATACTTTCAGAATTTGCTAGTTATTTAAGTAAACGAGGAGACTTCAAAGAGATCATAAAGTATGAAAGGAAAGCCCTTTTGGCCTATTCCAAACAAATTGAGCAGAATTTTTGGAACCTAAGTGAACAAGAACAAGAAAGCTATTTCAATTCATTTAAGGAGAAGTTTGAATCCTTTTACACATTCACAGCAGCGCGATTGGTAGATGACCCTAACTTAACAAAAGATGCATATGATATAGCACTGAGAACAAAAGGACTACTTTTTAATAACTCTCTAGCGATTAGAAAACGCATTCTAGAAGGAAGTGATCTCGATCTTAAACAGAAATATCAGCAATACCTTAATCAACGTGACGAGCTAAATAGTCTATATAATAGTGCGCCAGAGAATCTCCAACAACTTGGAGTGGACATTCGAAAAGAAGAAGAATTGCTCAACACCTTGGAACGTGAATTATCAATTCTTTCAAAAGATTTTAACCAAACTCAAAATAACGAATCCGTTTCTTGGGAAGATGTTAGGAACAAACTAGAGGAAGATGAGGCAGCAGTTGAAATCCTTCGATTTAGAGTCAACAATGATGCTAAAAACAGATCGATGACACCGGGAATGAGAAGGTTTTCTGCTCGAAATACGATTTTCATTAACGTTGGAGGTGGTTCGATGACAGATTCCGTAGTTTATATGGCTTTGATAATCAAAAAGAATTTGTTACGACCAGAAATGGTTTTACTCAATGAGGGCAAAAAAATGGAGGGCAAATTTTTTGACAATTATAAGTATAAGCTCAACACGGCTCTTGCCGATCAAGATTCATATGGACGGTTTTGGTCTGAGATTACTCAAGAATTGGGAAATGTTAAGAAGGTATATTTTTCAGGTGATGGGATTTTCCATGCCCTGAGTTTGGGGTCATTGATGAACCCTGAAACTGGACAATACCTCGAAGATGAGCTGGATATCCATCTTTTACCAAGTACTCGCGACTTACTAGCTTCGGATGAATCTGAGTCTGAAAATAAGAGAGCTTACCTTTTAGGTGGACCCAACTTTAATATGGGAAATCCCTTTAATGGACAACCACAAGCCGACCAAATAAAGCCCCTGCCGGAAACTATCCCTGAAATTGAGGAGATAGGCGAAATTCTTTCTGCCGCTGGAATCAATTCTTCTATCTATAAAGAAAGTGGTGCAACAGAAAAAGAACTAAAGGCCTGGAAGAACCCTCGTATTGCACATATTGCCACGCATGGTTTTTTTCTAGGAGACCCGTCCTATGAAGGAAAGTTTGTTTCAAAGGGAGCATCTTCACCACTTTTTAGGTCCGGACTATTGCTGGCCGGAGCGTCAAATTCGAGTAATGGTGAAGGTGTTTTAACCGCCTATGAAGCCATGAATTTAGATTTTTCTGACACTGAGCTAGTAACACTTTCAGCATGTGAAACGGGACTAGGTGTGATCAAAAATGGAGAAGGAGTCTATGGACTACAACGCGCATTTCTTACTGCCGGAGCCCAATCTGTACTAATGTCACTTTGGAAAGTGGACGATGCCATTACTAGAAATCTGATGCTGGCGTTTTACCAAAATTGGATACTTGGAAGGCAAACCAAACGTGAAGCGCTAAAGAATGCCAAAATTCAAATCCGGAAAAACTACCCAGCTCCAAAAAGTTGGGCAGGCTTTGTACTAATTGGTCGGTAAATTAGCTTCTGCAGATTTCACCTTGATTTTTTTCTGAAAAGCACGAAGGCGGTGCAGATAATCAAAGGTTAGTACATATGCCAAAATGTAGAATAGATTCATCAGTTTGCCAAACCCAAAATAGGCAATAGTACTAAGTATAATTAGAAGAAGAAGCGCAATTACGGCCTTTTTGAAAAGCCCAAAACGCGACCATAGTTCCCTCCTAAGGAACCGATTAATCCATGAGTCGCCAAATACGATAAAAGTTGAAATCAGGAAGGACATCAATAGCAGAAAGATGATAAACAATGGACTTAAAAATGGGTCTCCGTTTTCCAGAGCCAGGAGCACATTCAGCAGCACCAATGGTCCGGGGAGATTTCCATCGATCGAGTCGACTGAATCATTAGCAAAGTCTCCAACCACAACAATACGATCTTTAACATATTCATGTTGACGGGACTTTGGGAGGAGTAAAAAGTCACCCATATCAAGTAATGCATTATTTTTTCCTTCAAATAGATCAAAAGACGTAATACGGTTTTTGAGAACGAATGAATTAAAAAGTCTGCCTGAGTTTAGCTTTCCCATCAAGATTCCTTTTTTATATTCTTCCTGATATAGACGTTCATACACCTTCAAGGGCAGTGACTTATATTGCCCCTCCTGCAATGTATACTTCAGAAAGAATCCACGGACCACTTTTATATCTGCCAATCCAGAATCAGTGTATACAACGGGAGTCTGAGCTTCATCACCTTCCAGATGAAAAGGGACGATCACAGGTTGGGCAGGGTTTGTCTCATCAAATCGATTAAGTGCTTTCTGAAGTCCCTCATCCTCTTTTGAGGGATCACCAAAGAATATATCAATGATGAGGTATTCGAATTCACTCTGGTACAAACTATCTAAAAGTTGTGTGATTAATTTCCGGTCGGTGATAGCTACTTTCCCGATAGGATAGGAACCTGTTTCGTCTAATTTCGGAATAACGGCCTTGGAATATGCGGTATTTAAAAAAAGGTAACGATCCCCCCCATCTTCAGAAGATTTAAATAAGTTAAGATCAATTCTGCGAAAAATTTCGAAGGCACGTCTTTCGTCACCAAACTGATATGGCAGTGATTGCATCAGCGGAATCAGAATCACCAACACCAAGGTATGAATGAGTATGACTCGCTTTTTCTTTGAAAGCCACTTAATTGCCAAACCGAACTATTTTTTTGATGAGTACTTCTGGATAGTAACCATAGTTAAGTTCAACGTAGCCAATAAGCTCGTCTATGGCTTGTTGTTTGTTATTGTTCTGTTTCTTTAATACCTGATAAATCTTCCTTAATTCTTGTTGGAATTCTTTTGGCTTAACTTGCAGAAAGTGGAGTTTGGCGTATGGCTCCCAACCCTCATCTTTTTGAGAAAGAAGGTCGATTGTGGAGTCACCGTGTGTTTTGATTTCAAAGAAGCCTTTCTTCCAATTCAAAACATGCACCTCTGATTCAATTTCTTCTCCAATTTTGATGTTTTGAGCCCTCGAGGGAATATAAACACGATCAGTTCTTATAAATTGGGTATATCTGACAAAGTCGTAAAAATCATCAAATACATCTCTTGAACTGGTCTTCTTACGAATGGGTTGCAACACATTAATTCCATAAAACTTCCATTCACTTGAAATTGGTTGTTTCCCCTTCACATAAGGACGAAGTATCTTCTTTCCTGAAGTAGGTCCAATAACGATGAGAATATCCGATTCCTTTGTGAATCGAATTTTTTCGAGCTCACTTTCCAAAATTTCGCTCCCTCTTTTGAGCTCCTTATTTTGACCATTGAATACTTCTTCATAGACATAGATAACATCAAAGACTTCTTCATTTAAAAGTCCTTGTGCACTTATATGCTGGCATAACAAGAAAAAAAGAAATATCAAACGGAGTGACATGATAGGGTTTATCTCACAAAAACAATGTCATAAGTGTCTTCATCAATTTAGCCGAAACAGAACTATATAAAAATAAAAAAGTGATTTAAGCTTCTTATTCACTTTTCTGGTGAATGATCTGATCAGCTTAAAGTCCTATTCTGACAACGCTCTTTATTTAGGTGGGGCTTTTGATCTTAAGAAAATTCAAAGGGCCAATAGTCGGCTATACACTATTGTTTTCGCTTTATGGTCATATAGGCTATAAAGAAGATGTTATCAAGGTCAAAGCCTTGAGGAAGGGGTACAAATAACTATCCCACAGCACCACACCTTACTGACATATTTCTGTAAATTGTTATGAATCTGACCAGCTGTTTGATTTACTCCGGAACCCGAAGTAAATTTGCAGCGTTGTCCTGTTACAAGGAAAATAAAATGAAAACCAGCGAAAAGAACGTAAAACAATTTACAGATGCTCTTGAAGCCATGCTAATGAAAATGCAAGAGGTAGACAACTCCTGCATTGAAGTATCAAGGGATCTTTCTAAACGTGAATTTGGCTTGGTGGTACTACTCGGTAAACACAACTCTCTTATAATGAAAGAAGTTGCAGATTTCACCGGGGTTCCAATGAGTACTGCTACGGGCATAGTGGATAAATTGGTCAATAAGGGCTATTTAATGCGGTTTTACTCAGAAGAAGATCGTAGAATCATTAGAATAGGTTTGAGCAAATATGGCGAAGAGCTTTATCAAATGCTCGAAAAAATGATGAACATGTTTGGGCAACATATCCTTGATGGGTTCACAAAAGAAGAACGAGAGCAGTTCATCTTTTTAATGCAAAAAGCCACTCAAAGCTTAGACTTTAAATTAAAGGCTGAAGCCACATCTTGATTTTTTTTGAAAATATATTTCGGATTTCGAACTATCTGGGAACTAAAATATACTCGAATCGTATTTTACGTTCATCGAATAAATTAAAAATCGAAATATTTTTCAAATGACTGTCCCTTCCGGTAACCAAGAGGCGTCATTTCGCACAACCACTAGAAATCAAAATTTAACCCAGATGAAAAAAAACATTGAAAACCTCAAAGACAGTTCTCGGCAATTCGGTGAACGTTGGGGTAAAACCGTAGTCAGGTTCAGATGGCCTGTGCTCATTGGCACACTTTTATTCGCCATGGCTTTCGGAGCGGGAGGCCAAATGGGCTTTAACAGCGACTACCATGTCTTCTTTAGTGAGGACAACCCACAAATGTTGGCCTATGATGGGCTGCAGAATAAGTACACTAAAGATGACAATGTATTTATTGTACTTGCCCCGAAGGACGGACAAGTGTTTACAAAGGAGACACTAACGGCAATAGAAGAATTAACTGCAGAAGCATGGCAAACACCTTATTCGAGTAGAGTGGATGCAATTACAAATTTTCAATATACCAGAGCTGTAGAGGACGATTTGTATGTGGAAGACTTGATAGAAGATGCCGCAAGTAAATCAGAAAAAGAGTTAGCGGAATTCAAAAACATTGCCACGGAAGACCCTAGGCTGGTACATCGGCTAATCAATGAAGCTGGTACCGTCACTGCAGTGAATGTTACTGTCCGCTTACCTGAGGTAGATAACGGTGAAAGTGCCGAGGTTACAGCTTTTGCTCGGGAGATGGTATCGAAGCTCGAAGAGAAATATCCAAACATAGACACCTATCTCTCGGGAATGGTGATGCTTAACAGCGCCTTCTTCGAGTCTGCTAATGGCGACTTTCAGACTTTGACTCCTCTGATGTTTTTGATCGTTATCATTACGATTCTCTTAACCACAAGGACATTCTCAGGAACGTTTTCGACCCTAATCGTGATCGTACTCTCCATAATGACGGCTATGGGCTTTGGGGCCTATATGGGCATTGGACTTACACCACCTTCTGGCGCATTTATCAATATCATACTTACGCTAGCAGTTGCAGACAGTATTCACGTGTTGATCACCATTATTCAACAAATGCGAAAAGGAGTGCCAAAGAGAGAGGCAATTGTAGAGTCTCTGAGGTTGAATTTCATGCCTGTTTTCATTACTAGCCTTACCACGGTAATAGGCTTTCTTTCCATGAACTTTTCAGATTCACCACCATTCCATGACTTAGGTAATCTTACGGCTGTCGGTATGGTTGCTGCCTTTCTTTATTCAACACTCACTTTACCAGCCTTGTTAGCAATTCTTCCAGTTAAGGTTAAGAAGAGAGTGACCGAAGGTGGAAAACTTCCATTTCTGGAGCGTTTAGCAGAATTTGTTATTGCCAACAAACGACCAGTGATCGCAGTGTCTTCACTTCTGATAATCACTTCTTCATTTCTCGTCTTCAAGAATGAGCTCAATGACGAATTCATAAAATACTTCAGCAAAGACGTACAGTTTCGATCAGACACCGACTATATATCCGACAATCTAACAGGTATCTATACCGTAGAATTTTCCATAGCCGCAGATGAAGAAGGTGGCATCAACGATCCTAGTTATTTGAACACCTTGAAGTCCTTCGAAGACTGGCTTTACACGAATGAAGAAGTCATTCATGTAAATGCATTTACCGAGGTGATGGAACAGGTAAACAAATCAATGCATGGTGATGACCTGTCCTATTACAAGATGCCAGACAACCGTGAAGAGGCTGCACAATACTTGCTGCTTTATGAAATGTCTCTGCCTTTCGGCCTTGACTTGAACAATCAGGTTAATGTAGACAAGTCGGAAACTCGCGTCATTGTGACAATCAAGAATATCCCGACTCAAAGTATGTTAGCTCTAAGTGATAGGGCAACGGACTGGCTTGATGAAAATGCTCCTAGCCATATGAGAGCAGAGGGTGTAAGCAGTACAATGATGTTTGCCCACCTGTCGGAGAGACAAATTATGAGTATGATCAGCGGAACGGCTGTAGCACTTCTCTTAATATCTATTGTACTGGCTTTCGCAATTCGTAGTGGCAAGTTTGGCTTTTTGAGCCTCATACCTAATATCACTCCGGTGATCATTGGCCTGGGTATTTGGGGGCTTTTTTATGGATATATCAACACTGGCATCTCGATCGTGTTCGGTATGACATTGGGCATTATTGTTGACGATACTGTCCATTTCTTATCCAAGTATCTAAGGGCTAGAAGAGAACTGGGTAAGAGTCCGGAAGACTCTGTACGCTATGCCTTTTCAACTGTAGGACAAGCATTGCTGGTCACCACATTTGTATTGGTAGCAGGGTTCTTAGTACTCGCCCAATCGAACTTTGGCCTCAATTCCGACATGGCCAAAATCACCACGATCATTATCATCATGGCCTTGGTATTAGACTTCTTAATGCTACCTGCCCTGTTGATGCTCTCACCGGTGAAGAGGTCACAAGACGTCAAAAATATAGCATCCAAGGGAAGCACTGGAGATTTAAGTGCTATTCCCGCCACATAATTGAAAATCAAGAAAATAGTAAACAGATGAAAAATACATTATTAACAATATTAGGATTGTTCATTGCCATAGGATTGCAAGGACAATCAGCAGAAGAAAGAGGCATTGAGATTGCAAAAGCAGCAGATGCCTATGACCAAGGGTTTGGCAGTTCGGTCACTAAACTCACCATGATTCTCACCAATAAGCAAGGTCAGGAGAGTACAAGGTATATGAGTAATCAAACGCTTGAACTGACTGAAGATGGTGACAAATCCCTTATAGTTTTCGACAGTCCAAGAGATGTAAAAGGTACGGCAACACTAACGTTCACACATAAAGAAGGGTCAGACGACCAGTGGCTTTATTTGCCCGCCTTGAAAAGGGTCAAGAGGATTTCTTCGAATAACAAGTCTGGACCATTCATGGGAAGCGAATTCGCTTATGAAGATTTATCATCACAGGAGGTTGAAAAATACACCTACAAATTTTTGAGAGAGGAAGAAATCAATGGCGTAAATGCTTTTGTAGTAGAAAGAGATCCGGTTGACCCTAAGTCTGGCTATACAAGGCAGGTTGTTTGGTACAACAAGGAGAACTATCGCTTGGAAAAAATGGATTTCTATGACCGAAAGAATGCGTTACTCAAGACGCTCACTTATGCAAAATATAAAGTCTACAAGGAGAAGCACTGGCGCGCAGGTGAAATGAATATGGTGAATCATCAGACTGGAAAGAAAACCCAGTTGAACTTCGATGATTACCAATTTGACTTGAATCTGAAGGAGTCTGACTTTTCTCAGAACAGCTTGCAGAGGGCAAGTCGCTAAGCTAAGAGCTCATGATTTTAAGATTAATCAATTCCACGCCTATTAATAACCGATGGAGAAATACGTTCTCCATTGGTTCCCTATTACTGTTGTTGTCCTTCCCTACAATAGCACAAGATGACGAGTCCATTTTTAAGGAATTCTCAGGATATGTAGGCGCGGACTATCGATACTTCTTTGAAGATGGCCTCTACAATGGCCAAAAAAGGAGCTTCCCATCACTCATCATTCAACCAGAGTACTTGTATGAGTGGAACGGAGGTGACAATCGAATTAAGTTTATCGGTTTTGGTCGATTTGATAGAGATAGCAGAAGAACTCATTTTGATGTACGCGAGCTATACTATCAGACGGTTAAGAATAGTTGGGAGCTGAGTGTTGGCTTCAAAAAAGTGTTTTGGGGTAAGACTGAGGCAGTGCATTTAGTTGACATTATTAATCAGACTGATTTTGTCGAGAGCTTTGATGGTGAAGAGAAACTAGGTGAGGCTATGGTACAGCTATCTTACTCCTCTTCGGTGGGAACCTTTGACTTATTCTATCTACCGTACTTTCGAAAAAGAGTGTTTCCTGGGGAAAGGGGGCGACTGAGAACCTCTTTTATCATTAATGATGATGACGTGGCTTTTGAGTCACAGGCAGAAGAAACGAGACCGAGTTTTGCAGCGCGATGGTCGGCTTTTACTGGGCCTTTTGACTTAGGCCTTTCTTACTTTAATGGAACGGGTAGAGAACCTTTTTTCAGGGCAACAAACGGAGGTGGTTTTCAGCTGTTCTATGGAATCATAGAACAGGTAGGAATAGATATTCAGGCGACAACAGGACCTCTTCTATGGAAGGTAGAAAGCATTGTAAGAAGAAGTGACTTTCAAGACATGTGGGCTTTGGCTGCGGGTATAGAATATAGCTTTTTCGATATTGCTAGTACCGGACTGGACATTGGTATTGTCGCAGAATACTTGCATGATGATCGAGGCTTACTATCCTTTAGTAGCCTTGATAATGATTTGTTCACTGGCGCTCGATTTGCATTTAATGATACACAAAGCACAGAATTTCTTATTGGAGGAATTATGGACTTAGATAAAAGCACTAAACTTTGGAGTATCGAAGGTAGCCGAAGACTTGGCAACTCTTGGAAAGCGGAAATTGAGATGAGATTATTTGACGATGTAGATCAAAACGAGTTCCTAAACTTTATTCGCAGAGATAGTTTCTTGCAGTTCAGCTTGAACAAATATTTTTAGATCATCAGGACCGACTCCCTCAAAAAAAGTAGGGCCAAACTCGTCCAGTTTGGCCCGTATTCACCAAAACACATGTTAACATTTTCAATGGAACATGCTTTATTATTATGAGACTCTAGTTTAAATATTCGTTCAACTTTTATGGTTCGAAATCATTCCAAGAGGTAAGGATTTTGTTTTCAGCATTAATTCGGACTTCGATCCTTAGGCTTGGCGAATATTTATCTAGAAACCTTGACGGTATAGTTTCCTTGAATTCCGGCTCTTACTGGAGCGGTCCCTGCATGAAAGAAGGAGAATTGAAATTCCGTTAAGCTCAAAGTATTTATGGTCAACTGTTCTCCCGTGTCGAGAGTAATCAGTGTCCCCGTATTGTCGGTCCACTGCCATGTGCCGCTTGCACTGAAAAGATCGGCTCCGTTTGTTGTCTGGTAGGTTCCATCTGCAAATGACAATGTGAAGCTAGGGTAATTCAATGTTACATTCTGGCCGTCAAGAAGGATTTGTCCGGACACACCCAAGCCCCAATCACCAGACAATTGTTGAAATGCAGTCTCTGTTAAGCTTGGACCATCATCATTGGAACAAGAACTAGTCAAAATGAGTAATAGCACTACATAAAAAAGGAACAACTCTAATGACACTAATTGTCTTATAAATCTATTCATATCGTTTATTCTATCTTTTGATGATTACTTTCTTTCTCACTACTGACTGCCCATTGGTAAACTGGACAATGTAGATGCCCATCTCATATCCTGATACATTTAAGGTCAGTTGCTGCTGGGTATGGCCTTTCTTATTGAACATAGCTACACCTGTGGCATTGATAACTGTAATGTCAAGCTTACTACCATTCAGTGCGGATAAGTCTATGGTCAACAGCCTACTTGCTGGGTTGGGATATATCTCAATATCAGCCGGGACAATGATTCCCGTATCTACCGAGGTGATAATCGCCCCTTCACCCGATACTGGATGAGCTTCGTTCCCACCTTCATGATTGAAGATGATATTTCCTCCATAGTTTCTAACCTCTGTTGGTACAAAGGTGACCGTAACGTCTGCACTCGCCCCTGTTGTAAGGGTCAATGATCCTGGCAGCACACTAAAACCTGCCGGTGTGGATGTAATTCTTACTTCCACAGGTTTTTCACCATCATTAGTCACTGTTAGCGTTCGTGTTTGGCTAAGGCCTAGAGCAGACATATCAAAAGCGCCATCACCTGTCACAAAAATCGATGGCTCAAGTACATTGTCTATCGTTATGGTCAGCGCCTTTTCGAAGCTTCCTCCTTTACCATCTTCTGTCTTCACTCTGATGCTATAGCTGTCTTTTGTCTCAAAGTCAAACACTGCCGCTGCCTTCAAATTAGTGCCATCAATAGAGAAACTAGCATTATCAGTATCTCCTGTACCAGATACTATTGTGTAGGTATGACTGTCTCCTGCATCTGCATCGGTGCTGGTTAGTGCTCCTACTATCGCTCCAATTACATTGTTCTCAGAGATACTGGCTGGTGTGCTGGTAATGTCTGTTGGTAGGAAGTTAGTCGTGTACACTTCATCTGTGAAGTCTCCATTCCCTGTACCTGTGCCACCAAGCTTATTGGCTGCATTATCCAGAATACTGTCATCGTCTTTTACATTCAGTCCAATAGTTCCTTGTCCTGATATTCCATTTACATTGACATCATAGGTCTTTGCATCTACTTGCGTCACTGTGTTAAGAGTTGCTGCTGTACCGGTCAAAGCCAATTCAAAGTCCGTGAGGTCTACACCTAGAACGTCTTCTGAGAAGATGACTCTAAAGTCTGCCGAGGCAGTTCCTGTATTTAGCTGATCAGCATCTTTTCTAGCAATGGAGCTTACCGTTGGCACTGTACCATCAAAGGTCTTGGTTACTGCCGTTCCGGCTGCACTGGTATTGCCTGCATTGTCAGTAGCTACTCCCGCAGCAAGACTAACGCTTACCGTTCCATCTGCTGTTGGGGTGATATCAAAACTCCATTTCTTGTCATTCGATATGGCTGTGAAGTTTGATGAACTACCATTAATTACACTTAAGTCTGTAGCACTAAAGCCTGCTACTGCCTCATCAAATTCTACGAATACTGTATAAACTCCATTCACAAGATCTGTTGTAGTAGCATTGCTAATGGTCGGAATTGGTCTAACACCATCAACCAATACAGTGGCTGTTGATGCAACGTTATTGAGTCCCAATATGGCATCTACACCAAATGCATCTTTCATCGTTCCACCATTGAGGTTAATGGCGGAGCCTATAGCTATTCCATCTGCATCTAGCTCACCTTCTACAACAGAGTAGCGGAACAGGATGCTACTGCCATTACTTACCGTGCCCACCTGAGTTGCATTGACTGTGGTACTACCAATGGTCATTGGAATGGTAGCCGTACCTGTGATCGTTACTGGCAGCACCATAGTCACCGTAAAGTCAAGGTCATCACCAATACCATATGTGTCTGCGGTTGGTGCTGTAACACTACTCACCACTGATGCAGCAATTGTAGTAAAGCTCCAATCAGTGGTATTGCTGATACCTGCGTAGTCATTACCAGCTTTATCAACAATTGCTCCTTGACCCATGGTTACATAGACTTCCGTAGCTGGTGGTAAAGTGTTTTCTAGGTCAATAGTTACTGTTGAACCTGAAACAGTAACCTTAGCACTGGAAACATCAAAGCTTTCCAGAATAGAATCATCACTTGATTTGCGAACCGATATATTATTTCCACCCTTTAGAACATCTTCTGCAAAAGTTAGTATCAGATTTGTGGTCGGTAGTATATCCGTTGCATTGTCTACTGGCGATAAGACTGGAGAAGTCACTTCGACATCAATCGTCACTGTTAGCACTTGACTTGCAGGGCCTGTATTTCCTACCTGATCGGTGGTTATCGCCTTTACAGATATATCTCCTGTCAAGGTCAATGGTGATGTGGTCAATGTCCACGCCCCTACCACATCTGCTACGGTAACTCCAAAGCTGACATCATTGATAAAGACTTCTACATCAGCATTGGCTTCTGCTACTCCATTAAATTTAAGGGTAGTAGCATTGGTGATGTTATCGCTATTGCTCGTTCCTGTATCAGAGGATGCATCAAGATCAATGGTTGGTGCTGCTGGTGTTGCAGTGTCAACTGTGACACTCAATCCGCTGCTTTCTACACTTGTATTACCCGCTGCATCTGTGGCCTTGGCAGTAAGGCTATAGCTCGCATCTGATAGTGTGGTATTCTCATGGTTGAAAGACCACTGCCCTGCTCCATCTGCTGTTGTAGTACCAATGCTTACAGCATCTATAAATACTTCTACGGTAGCATTGGCCTCAGCTGTTCCATTAAAACTTAAGGTTGGATCGTTCGTGTTTTGATCTGTTCCATTAGCTCCAGTATCATTGGTAATAGAACTCACCACCGGGGCCGCTGGTGCAGCCGTATCTATGGTAACTGATAATGCCGCGCTCGAGGAACTTGTATTGCCCGCAGCATCTGTGGCTGTGGCCGTAATTGCATAGATAGCATCAGTCAGTGTCGCAGTTTCATGGTTGAAAGACCATTGCCCTGTTGCATCTGCTGTCGTAGTACCGATGCTCACGGCATCGATAAAGACCTCTACCGTGGCATTAGCCTCAGCTGTTCCATTGAAGCTTAAGGTATTATCATTGGTGATACCATCTGCGCCATTAGCTCCACTGTCTGTTGTGATACTACTCACAACTGGGACTGCTGGAGCTGTTGCATCCTTACTCGTGCTTGCCGTAACGGCCGCTCCCACATTAGATGATGGGTCTGTAAGGGTAACCGAAAGCGTCAAGGTGCCATCACCTAGGCCTGATAGATCGGCCAAGGTGATCTGGTCTGTAGCTGT
>NZ_JAGFMD010000006.1 GCF_017592825.1 Roseivirga sp. E12
AGTTTGACTTGCTCGATGGTTAAGATTTCTCCCAAGGTCGAAATGACATTCTAACTTAGAAGGAAGTAGCTATCAAATTCTTTCATTCGGAAATAGAAAAGGATATTAGGATGTAGTTACAAACTACATCCAGTGGGGACCCTGAAATCAATTCAGGGTGACGTAAGTTTAGGGGGCTTAGGTAAAATATTCAAATGTTTTACACCTGTCTGCCGACAGGCAGGAGAAGCGTAAGAATCTCCTTATTTTGACTACAAAGCCCGACTTGTAGGATGGTTAAGATTTCTCTCCCGAAGCCTCGGGATCGAAATGACGTGCTAACTTAAAATAGGTGGTAACCCTTCTTTCTTCGTCATTCCGGGCTTGACCCGGAACCTCGTAATTAAGTGGAGAGAAGTCCTAAGAGATAGAAATACTAAAGGATATTGGGATGTAGTTGCAAACTACATCCAGTGGGGTTACACCTGTCTGCCGACAGGCAGGAAGTAGCAGAACCTTCCAAACAGTTCGTCATTCTGAGCCTGCCGGGTGTCAGGGATAATTGATCTAACTACCCAAGATTTGTTCAATATGTTCTTCATCAATGATATATGGATACGCCATGGTTCTTAAAGATTCTTTTTTCACTCCCAAATCCAGATTTTCCCAATCATGTAAGTTTTTAGTTTTAGATATTATCAATTCTTCAATGTGTTTAGAATCACGAAGTAAGCGTTTTTTGCCAATGTCAATCTTTAAACCGTGATTTTGAACCATTTCCTTTTGGACAGAATCAAAGAGGTTATTCAAAAAAGGGCTGTTAGACAAAAAAGTGCTCTCCTCATCATTTGACGTGAACTTTATATAAAGAATAGCTTTATTGAGAACGATAAGCTCTGGTAGTTTTTTTATTTCCATGTCAGTTACTTTTAAATGCGTTCCCTCCTCTCCCGAAGCCTCGGGATCGAAATGACGTACTAATATCTATTTCGAAAGCTATAAAGTTTAGTCATCTCGAAGTATGAGAGATCTTATCACACCAGCGTAAAGAGCACTTTTTAAGGTATGAAGAACCTACAAACCTAAATGTAGTTTTGGTCCTTACTCATTTTTATCTAAGTCAAAGCCAAGTCGCATGACCCAGGCTTGATCATTAGGGGTGCTATTTCATTGGACCCTGAAATGAATTCAGGGTGACGTGAGTTTAGGGGTGCTTCTTTTCAGACTTCAACGCCTCTATCTCAGCCGATTGCTTTTTTACCGTCTTTTCCAGTTCAATCATATACAAAGTCAACTCCTCAACCTTCTCCAACAATTTTAGCTGCATATCTCCTACATCCTGGCCATTGGCTTCAACTTCTTTGGCACTGGGAATATTGGGTAGGTGTGAATACTTGTTGATAAAAGCTTCCAACTCTGACAGACTTCTTAGTTTGTAGTCAGCACTGAAGACATAATCCGGAACGGTGCCTGGTGTTGCGGTTACTTTGACTTTTTTGGATTCGATATCACCATGTACGTGCAAAGGTATATACGATGTAACAACAGTATTTGAGATACGCATTCGCGTATCTTGAGATGCAGTGGAACCGGCAATAAAAGTTATATCTCCAGTCCTCGACTTTAAACTTATCTCATTGGCCTGACTGGTATGGTTAGGACCATAACCGATGACGTATTTGTCATTATTAAAAAAATAGGAAACTCCATAGTCGCTTGTCGTCAAAACCGTGGTATGGCCGTTGAATGTGGTGTTACTTTCCATCAAAATCCCACCTCCAGCAAACATTCTAAGCTTTCCTCCTACTTCATTTTGCCAATAAAGGTCTGTATTACCAGAACTCCCATCTCCAAGCCAGCCTGTTCTCGTATTGTTAAACTGTCTCCATTCTATGTATCCAGAAGTAGAGGCTCCATTGGTATTGTTGTCTTTGAATATAAAAAGTGGGCTTGCATGATTGATAGTAAGACTACCGTATACAGTTTCATCCTGAGCATAAGACATTGTACTAATCAATAGTAGAGCAAGGGATATAATTCTAATTTTCATGTGCATAGATTTTTGAGGTGTTCTAGTTTCACTAGCCTGAAACAGTTGTTCAGACTTTACTTATCTTTTTTCAGATCAAAGCCCAATCGCATGACCCAGGCTTGATCATTGGGGCTTTTAGTGGCATCAAAAAAGAAGTCGTAAAACAGGCCAAAGTTCATTTGAATCTTTTTGGCTATGCTAAACTTCCTACCAATACCCAGAAGAGCTGTCTGAATCCATTGCTCACCCAGTTGATTATCATTCAAATCTTCTGTGATTAGTTTGGTCACTTCGTAATTAGCTTGTAGGTAGAAAGACTTGTAAATGGTATGGCGATAGAAGCTTCTGAAACCTGTCGCTTGATCTCTGGTGCTGGCTACCTTGGCTTTTTCTAGAAAAACGCGGGTGCCACCTGAAACCCCGATTGCTGATTTTTGTCCTAAGGGAAAGGTCAAACTTAATGAGAGATCAGCAGAAACCGGCTCTTGTCGGTTTACCTGTAAATTGCCTCCTAAGATAATCCGTTGTAAAAAGGGCTTGCCCTTGTGTGGGTTGTATCGTTTAGGAGCATCAGCTATACTTTCTAGACTAGGAAATTTTTCTTTGGCTTCGGTGACTCTAGCTTGGGCCTGGTCAAACTTTTCTTGCAGTGTAGTCTCTCCTATTTTCTTAAACTCCTCAGCCTTCGCTTCTAGCTTTTCCTTGACAAAATCATTAGTCTGAAACTGATCAATATTATCGCGATAACCCTCCGGCAAGGGCTTGTAGGCCTTCATCTTTTCTACCTGCTCTTTGAATAGTTTGGCTTGTGGTAAATTAGTCACTTCTTCGAGCAGGGCATCTTCCCATCCGTCAAACTCCGATTTATATTCTTCAAAAGAGCCCTTTAGGTCCACAACCTGCTTATTGAGTTTCTTGATTTCAGAGACATCCAACATTTCCACCAGTTGATCTTTGTCCTTCAACACACCTTGCATTTGCTTGAGCTGATCAATCTTTTCGACACTCTCTCTGATCTCACCTGCAATGGGAAGTTTCTCTGGGGTTTCCTTCAGGTCGGCCAGCAGGTCTTGCTTTAAGGTTTGTAGATAATTGGCTACACTGTCCTTCGCTTCGCCTTTGATTGCCTCTTTTTTAGCGGCCATGGCGTTTACTAAAGAATCCACTTTATCGACTGGCAGGTCTGGGTATAGTTCGCTAACGCTTTTACGAAGTTTCTTTGAGAGTTTATCCAGTTCTTTCTGGACCTTCTTATTTGCCTTTTCCAGTGATTTTGTACTGGTTTCAAGCGATTCGTCCTGCACCATCTCTTGCGCTAAAGTGGGCAAGGCGAGGAGGCCACAAATCAAAAAGGTCAATAGAATACGCATTCCTTGAATATGGCAGAAAAAGACAGATTCTTCAAGGATTATTTACAACAATATTTGAATGGTAAATGGAGAGAATCTACACTTAGTTGGGATAATAGGTTGTAGTTACAAACTACAACCAGAGAAGCTAGATCTAGTGGTAACCCCATAGTGTAACGTCATTCCGAGCAGGGCGAAGGAATCCCTTATCATTGACGTCATTCTGAGCGGAGTACAGCGAAGTGACAGAATCTCCTTATTTTGAATACAAAGCTTGACTTGCTCGATGGTTAAGATTTCTCTCAGTGCCTGCCTCTCGGCAGACAAGCTCGAAATGACGTGCTAATAAAGCTTATTTATCTACCCCGAGGTTTCGGGAGAGAGATATAAAAACTCCGCACCCCCCACAGAAAAAGCCCTCTCTCGAAGGCTTCTTTAATCTTTGTTTATGTTACTAGATAATTGATTGGATACTTTACTACCAGTTTTACATACTATTCCTTACAATTTTATAAACAACCCTTTTCAAGCTTCTCACAACAACTTCATCATCATTATTTTCCAGTGTCTCTAACTCCATCAATGTACCTTCCAAATTAAGTTCACTCCTGTCATCAGGCCATTCAAATTCATAAGTAAACCCTGAATTATCTGAGTACAATCTCTCTTGGAGAATGTCTAGAGTATCATTCTTTACTTTAAAATCATAAACATCGAAAATGTGTTTATCATAAAGTGGTTCAATAATTTCAACCTTCAATATGGTTCTATTCGAACCTTTAAACTCATGGCTAATGGCATAATCAATTGACTTAGCAACCAACTTTCCATTTTCATCAAAGTTCTTAGACTGAATTAAGCTGTCTTGGTCATACCTCTCAATACGAGTCAGTTTCTCATCCTCATTAAACCTTGACACATCACCATGTAACTTCCCTTCAGAATAGAAAGCACTGGTTTTTACCACACCATTTGTATGATATTCTAGATTCTCATCACTTAGAAGGTTTTGATCAAAATATGCCGTTTGATACTTCCTTCCCAATGAATCAAAATAGTCAACTTTACCATTTTTGACACCCTTGTCAAAATCAACTCTCCAGTGAACTGTTCCATTAATATGAAAGAATTCAGAAATCCCATCCAGAGCACCTTGGTTATACCTTGCAATAGACTCAAGTTTACCATTCGGGTAATATTCTTTACATAAACCATCTGGCTTACTTGAGCTCATTTGACACTCTTTTTTTATCAAGCCATTGTCATGATATTCTAAAACTTCGAATTCTCGATTACAAGATTGTAATAGTATCACCACAATCAGGATATAGAAATTACTTCTCTTCATTATTACTGTTGGTTTTCTTCCAACCTATGGTATCTCCTTCGTTTGTTGCAACTTTGATATCAACATATCCCCCATTCTGGGTATATAACCTTTGCCCTACAAATCTAACATCTTTTGGGCCAGCAATGATTGGTACGCTATCAGGTTTAACTACTGTAGATTTAACCTCATCTATCACATCAATGGTTTTGTCAATAGCTGAAGGAATACCTTGTTTTTGATTTGTTTTAATTTTACCCATCGTACCTCCTCTAGAAATCAAAGGTAGGAATCCAGTAGCATCTATTCTATTAGGCCTCATTCCATCTTCTATTTCAATACTTCCTCCAACACCCTCAGGAGCATCATCTGCATCAATTACGAGTCCATTTGGTTGAGTTTCATCCCCGCTACCTTCAGGAATTAATGCATCAGCAGCAGCCAAAAATCCTTCAACTTTCTTACTAGCAGCCTCAAGCAAAGCACTTCCAAAATCAGTCAAACCTTGTTTAATATTATCAACTGTTTGCTTTACCGTTTCTGCTACTTCTTGAGTTTTCCTCTCAATGGTTTGACAATTAATACCAGGAGGACAACTACCCTTCATACTTGGCATCATACCATCTGGATCAATAAACCTTATAGGATTATCAAAGGCATAGTTATAAGGAGAATGTCTTCTCATTAAATCAGCAGCAGGGTCTACACTTAAGAACCTTCCTAACTGTGGATCATATTGTCTTGCTTGATAATCATACCAGTTCAGATCAAAGCTTTCCTCTAGTTCAAAACCATTATACTTAAACTGATTAGGTTTACTGAGTGGAGCAGTACTAGAGAGTAGTTGCAAACTACACCTAGTCTCGTTTTTTATAACGCAAAGTAACCTGATAATTGATCGCACTTAGAATGAAAAAGGCCATTTAAAAGCAATATGTCGCATCATTTCAACCTGTCTGACATCTACATACCCTGCCAAAACTAAAGAAGCTGATCTTAAATCAGCCTCTATTATCTCTATTCTAACCCTTTTCCAAAAACCAGATAATTGATCGTACTACCAAACCAGATAATTGATCGTACTACCCCAGATGATTAGACTAATGAGTGTGTATCACCATTTACTCTCAGGTTCTCTTTTCTCAAAAAAATACCCCAAAGCAACTAACCAAATAAAATATAGTCCTATAGACAAATTTGTCCTAATCCAAGTGTCACTATTAAGAACAAATAAACTTAAAAATGTCAAGGAGAAAACTATAATTGTCGCAATCAAGGTAATATTGAATATCTGTTTCTGTTTAAAAATTAACCCAAATGATATTGTCAAGATCAGCAAAATCAGTAAGACAATAGTCAGAAAAACCACTGTTAAAAAAACCAATTTTGGATATTCATTTTCATTAAAGGGACTATAGGGTAAAAAGCCTAGAACAAGCCATAAAAGTCCGCTCAACAACACTAGCACTTTCACCAATTTGTATAATAACACGCCATTTGGGCTATTCATGAATAGTTGCAGAGAAAAGACTATAATAAGTCCGCCTGGAATTATATATAAAAACAATGCAATTAGACTTCTCAATTCCAACTCTTGCAAATTCAGGGCCGTTAAAGGCAAGTTTTTCAGTTCCTGAAGAGCATTTGGGTTGAAAAACACCAAAACTACTAACCCAAACAAAAAGGTAAATAAAGAGAAAATTAATACTGATGTACTTGACTTCATATTTAAACAAACGCCTTTACTAACAAATAAATGGAGCATAAAAGCATAAACCATCCCATGATGTTTAATGTCTGCTTTGAAGCATAAATATCTGTTTTGCTATACTCCATTTCTCTCGACCACAGAATAGCTATTAAACCTATTAATGCAAACAACAAACCATAAATCAATTCTTCCATTAATTATCTTCTCTATCATTTGTAACTTCTTTTACTACTTCTTTTATAGCTTCTTTGTTAGCATCTATTACAGCACCTGCTTGTTCAGAAATTCCTTGCTTCTTTAAAGCAGCATTTATCTTTCCTGATATACGGCGATCCAGTATTAAAGTCAGACCTCTAAGTAAAGCTTTTTTATAGTCCCCATTAGCAACATCGACAGTTGCAAGAGCAACAGTTCCTGCGCTTTCAGCATACCCCCCAGCTGTTGCAATTGGTACTCCAACCTCTGGAAGTCCTACTAAACTTACCACAATTCCAGCTTTTTGCAGTGCATCTCCTGACTCAGTTGCTGCTTCACCAAAATCAGTAAGCACCTCCTTTGTCACTTCCTCTGCTGACTCCATCACCTGTTGAGCATCATCTGCAATTGATGTAACCTTGACAATCTTGCGTGTATTATCATCAACACCTACAAAGTCTGGAATATCACCTGATTTATTACTAAATATTCTTTGACCTGCCTCTCTGCCTGGTTTTGAAATATCCGAATAGCCTTTCGCCTTTCCATAAACCTTTGCTGCAATAGATCCAATACATCCAAAAGGACATTTACCATCAGGGTCATTTAAATTATAAGGATTATTCCAACTAAACTGATATGGGCTTAGTGCTACTTGTTCTGGAGCATCAGTTAATGGATCAACAGAGATAAATCTACCAACAGCAGGATCATAGAACCTAGCATTGAAGTCAAATAAGTTTAGATCAAACTCTGTCTGCTCTTCATTACCATTAAACTTGTATTTATTAGGCTTACTCAATGGCGCAGTAGAAGAGAGTGCATTAATGTTCATCCCAAAAGGATAGTAATGATCTTCTTGTAAGATGGCTCCCTTGGTATGAGTGATTTGAAATTGATCAAAATAAACGGGTAAACTACTGGCACTCTCGTTGGATAAATACACATACAGAAACCCTCCTTCATCAAAAGTCAGTGTTTGACTTAGTATTTCATGCGCAGTTGCCGCACCTATACTTATTTGTTTAAACCCTGATTTAATTGAGTCAAGCTCAAAATTCTGATCAAAGAACAAATAATTCATATAGGCCCTTGGAGCATTGCTGTATTCTTCGCCTCCTGCTATCAAAACATTCCCTGAGTTGCTATTGAACAGGTCATAAATGGCCTGACTTTCTGCACTACCAGAGTTGTTAACCCCTCCGAAGACTGATGCAATTGCAGAAATCATAGCACTGGTGTTGTGACTACCTGAGAAAGTTCCGCTATACCTACCTTGTACGACTAAATCCATTTGGTCACCCGCTGATACCACAAGCATCTTTGCTGGTCCTACCTGTCCACCCACAAGCTGAGCGGCCTCGTTGGAGTTTATTGTTAGGTCTTGTGTGTTATCTCCCAGTGTGGAGACTACTCTAGTTGAAGGTAGGTTTAAGAATATTTGCTCTTCAAAATCCTTGTACTCAGTTTCCATTGTAGCCTCATAGATCGTTACATCTATGTCTTCAGTCAAAGTCATTCGGGTATTGCCCAAATGGTCTTTTACAAAGTAGTCATAGACCAAGCTGTTGTTCTTATTCTTCCTTACTCTACCTTCTTCATTGGCAAAGTGTTGCAGTTGGTTATTCTCGTAGGTAAAGCCACTTACATAGTCAGTGGTTGTTATCTGGCCATTGTTGTTGACGGTTTTCTTAAGCTTAATACCTGCTGCATCATAGGTATAGGTGATGGTCTTGCTCGCATTGTTGCTAAACTCTATGCGCTCTGGCAGGTTGAGGTGGTTGTAGCTAATGTCTCCACCGTTGATATCCTTGTTCAGGTCTTGGGTCATATTACCATTCAGATCATAGACATAATCGTCCCCTGAATTGGTACCATCTTTAAAGTCTCCCTGACCTAAATCGCCTGCTGCATCTGCAACAGCTGCCAGTTGGTTACTCTTATTGCTATTCAAGTAGGAGTAGGTAAGGTTATCAATGGTTTCTATACTACCTGCTACCACACCTTCTCTTTGAAGGGTTAGTATGTTGCCATTGGCATCATAAGTATAGTTGGTACTAAAATCATTGGTTGTATTTATCCAACCACTGCCTTGGCTGTAGTCTGCACTAGTCAGACGGTTTACTTTATCATACTCAAAACCGTAAGCTCTTTGGTCGGAGTGCGATGCACTGCGCCATTTCACCCCTGCTATATTTCCATTGAGTTGATTGGTATCGAAACCAAAGTCATAACTCAGGTCCATACCGAAGTAATGACCTCCAGTACCACTGGCTACATAAGCTTCATTAATACCTTCTAACCAGCCTCGGATGTTATAGTCATAGTTAAGTGTTTCTAGGCTATTACCATATACTTTGCTTTTTAACTGGCCTAGTTCGTCATAAGTATTGGTAGCTATGATTTTATGGTTGCCAGAAGCATTGTTTAGTTTCTCCTGAACGGTCAGTAGCCTGCCTGTGCCTGAACCATCATAGGTATACCTTTTCGCAATGGTGGTTTGTGCTGGAGTGGCATTGGGGTTATCGTGCACTGTATAGGTATTGAGCACCTTACCGCTAAAGTCATACTGAGTAGTGGCAATATCTCTGCCTCCTACATGATTGTCTGCCTGAGTTTGGATTACTCTGCCCCTATCGTCATAAAACATTACTGTGGTTAGCCATTCGTCAGCAGTGCCAAGTACTTTTACTTTGCTACCCGTGGCCATACCCGTTACGTTGGTATACTCACTTGGAGTCACTGCATTATTAACACCTTCTGCATAGAAGTCATTATAGCCTAGATTATAGGTTTGGGTAGTGAAGTCATAGTTGTCGAAGTAACTAAGGCTTAACACCTCGTGGGTATAGTCTTTCAACATTGGAAAAGTAGCATCATGATAACCCTGCACAAAAGTATAATCAGAACTGATAGCAGCATCGACTTCTGTTTCAAACTCCTCTCCGTTCGAATCAAAACCAGTTAGAAACTCAATTGTCGTTTTACTCCTGTATTTGACAGTTCCGCTTACATGAGCCGAAAGGCTAATGCTATGGCCTTCTAATACATTATAAGTATCTAAAGGTTCGGTACTTACATTGAACACGCCAGAGGCATCGGCTTGAAACTGCATGGTTGCTCTGCTGTTGGTACTGGTTACAAAACCTGTCATCACTGGCCTGTTCAAGTCGTCATATTTGGTAAAGAGCCATTTACCTTGAGTAGTCATATTAGCATCTCTGGTCGCTACCAGCCTGTCGAGCTTGTCATAGACCATTTCTACTATACCAGCGCCCGGTACTTTTTTAGTAATCATGCGATTACGGTCATCATAAGTATACTTGAATACCAGGGCATCCATATCAGTGGTATTCCAAGACCAACTGCTACCTGAGAGTAAGTCTACTGCTCTTGGGGGTAATACATGACTAAGGTTGCCGTAGACGTCATATACATAGTAGGTATTCAACCAGTCGTTATGCCCATCTGCAGAACCGCTGCCTTTTTGTACTTGCTTGAGTATGACTCTACCCAGCTTATCGGTGAACTGTTTTACCTGATTGCCTTCTTCATCAGTAGTAATGCTCACAATAAGAGCACCAACAGCATAAGTACTTGAAGTGGAAGGGTTGGTACTTAAGGTCCAAACACGAACAGCATCACCTGAGACATTAGCTCTCGAAGTGCTTGTAACCCCTACACCACTACCTGCCCAGCTATTACCCGGGGCCATTTGCTTGGTTACCCTACCCAAAGGAGAGTTATCATATTCGGCAAGGCCATAGAAGATATCTTCATCGGTATAGTGCCCATTCATAAATGTGCCCTGTTGCGTACTTGGCGTTAGGTGCAGTCGTCCATCGTTATGGTTAGACTGAAATGGTAGCGGTTGATAAACCTGTCTACCAAACTCATCATAGACACTGAACTGTACCATATCATAGCCACCTGGCAAGGCCCTGCGCGCTACAGATTGGATTGGCCTACCCAAGCCATCCACATACTGGGTGGACTGCATAACATTACCATTGGTGATTTCAGTACTTAAAGTACCATCGGAAGTAAGTGCTTTGTAGAAGTCGTAGCTTCTAACATAACTTACTTTATCTGTTGAGCCTATGATGACGCTGGGTAGTGCCGAAGTCTTAGCGGCTTTAGTACTGGTAGCATCTGGTTTGTTCTGGGCCAAGGCTGTTTGACAAACAATAGCCAACAAGAAAAGAACTGGGGTGATTTTATTTAGCTTTCTCATGGCTCTTAGTTGTTTGTGGTGTTAGCGTTTACTTTGTAGGCGTATTCATTCTTTTTCAGAATGTTACCGTCCTTGTCTTTGACATATTCAAGCCTACCGAATGAGTCATAGTGATAATAGACTGTTAATCCATTAGGACTGGTTTGTGAAGTCATCCCCACCCCTGGTCGGTAGGTCATGGTGGTGACCAGGGCTCCTTTCAGATCGGGGTCCGTCCGCAGTTTTTGGAGTTCCGTTCGAAGCGCATCATCATCCGTTGGGTCATTCAAAATAGTCTGACTGATCGCTGCGATTACATCGGCCTTGTCAGCATTCTGTATTTGTGCCACTGGTAGGGTATGATCGTAACCCCAGAGGTAAACAATCTTGGTTCCGTTGGTTTGCTGAAGTTCGACAGGATTACCATAGACATCGTAGTCATTGTATTCTACCCTGTTTTCAAGGCTATTGGTTCCTTTTGCCGTTTGCACCTGCTGAGGAAGGTAATGACCATTGCTATTGAAGCCTGCGTATTTTGTAAGGAGTGTTGAAAGCTTGGCAGTGCCTTCATAAGACTCTTGTTTCAATACTGCAGAAATCATATTCTTTGTATTGAGCATGGCCGTACGGGTAGCGGCCGGAACCTCGGTTACATTGTCATAAGGGAAGAAGTACTTGGTTTCCTGGGTATTGCCTTCACTGTTGGTCATGGTGGTTCGGGAGACGTTGAAGTAGTTGGTTCCCGTTTGACTCAAACCATCATAGTGATTAGTGCTAACTGTCTCTAAATATTCGCTCGTATTTCCGGTCAGATTGTACTGACGTGTTGTAGAATTTATGAGGTCCAAGCGCCCTGAATAAATTCGATAGCGTTTATACCTTGTATGACTGCCACTACCATCGAAAATTATTCCTTCGGCATAGGCATTGGTATTATTTTCTGCTGCATCGATCCAAATGCCCACACTAGCGTTAGTTTCACCATTGTCCTGAGGCAGTTTATAGGTAAGCTTATATTCGTTTTCGACCTCCTGAACTTTTTCATAGGCAGTTCCTGTCCATCGATAATCCGTTTGTTTCTTTAAAAGACCTCTCATAAAGTCCCTATTGTCTACCGGAGGCAAAGGCATGGTCTCATGACTTCCCGCACTGCCAAGACTATAATAGCTTTCTCCTACGAGGGGCGTTTCATAATAACCATCATAAAAATCAGGACTATCAGTAGAGGTCGAAAATTCATAGACACTCTTACCTTTTCCACTACCATCTCCGGTGATCACAGTCACCTTTCCATAACCCACATAAGAACCGTTGGTACTCATTAGGGGATAATGCGGTGTAATTGTTCTTATAAAACCAAAGGCCCTCATATCTGGTACCGATGTGGTTGAGGCATTATATACGGTCTGATAACCGTATTGTGGGGCATTCACTACGCGACCTGTAGAATTTCCTGCATCACCGTCCTCATTATAGTAGAAATTCCTGACAATGTCGTTGACAGAAGAAATGCCGTCATGATCTTTGATTGATTTAACCCTTAAACCTCCTACGGCTTTATTGGTTGTAGTTACCTCATCAGTGTATCTCAAATCCAGTCCATCGGTTATGTTGGAGTAACTACAATTGCCTACATAATCCAGGGTAACGTAGAAATCTCCTGCTTCCTCTAAATAGACATCTTTGTTATAGTTATAACTACCTGCTGAGAATTGTCTATTGATGGTAAAGCTCTTTACTTGACTGTCATTACTCTGTCTGTAAATACCACCTGTCACATCACAGTCCTTTGAAGTAACTCCATTGAAATTCAGGATGACAAAGGGTTCAGCAATTAGAGTAACGTTGTTAAGGTTATGGCGGCTTATACCATCAATCTTTACATTCGTAGGTCCATGACTATTTGTAGCATTAGGCAATTCATCAGCCTTAGCCGTATTGCCTTCCATTTCAAACTCTGTATAGCCACCTGTAGGATAGGTAACTTTCTTCAGCACACCTGACTTGGCCATGGCCACATCTGACCACTTGTCTGCAGAACCAATCTCAACATAGTTGGGATCATTATTTCCAAATACATAGTACTTTGATCTATAGTAAGGCTCTGGTGAAGTATTAGACGTTTTACCATTATAATAACCCCAATGGTCTGTAGCAAAGCTATAGCGGTGTGCCAGATAGTTGGTTGTATGATACTCAAAAAGGTAAGGGGGTAGTGACTGGGTCCCATTATTGTTCCACTCTTGTACTTGGTCAAGCTTCAAACGCTTTTTATAATCACCAATATTGGCTCCATTGTAGGTGATGTTTGTTGGTGTGGCATTAATGGCTGTAGTACCAGACTCATCAAAGTAGCTATAGCTCATTACGTACTCTTTGATCATGTTGTCTTCACCATCATAGATCTCCACATCCTGGAGGTATTTATCGTTTGTATAATCTTGTCTGGTGCTTGAAGAAAGGTTGAACTTTACTTTACCACCAGGATAGGTAATCTCCTTGATACGTTTGGCGGTTACATAGTGATCTGAGTGCGACATATCAGAACTATTGAAAACCGTGAAGTCATTCTTTTCAGATCTAGGAGCGTAGGTTCTATAGATGAGCCCGGTTATTGTCTCATAAGTAAATGTTAATAGGGTATTGCCTTTTTGATCTTTGATATTCGTCAGGTACCAAGAAGTAGTATTATCAGGCGAGTTGGTAAAGTTGCTAACTGTAGGCGTAGCCGTTGTAGAAACTACTATAGACTTCGTTTTTTCTAACTCACTAAAGGTGTAAACATAGCCATTGGTATCAGTAATAGTCCATGTGGTGATATTAAATGTAGAATTGTATTCAATCTTATGACCGCTCTTGGGTTTTTCTATAAGTGAAACGGTGGAACCATTCTTGTTAAACATAAAGGAGCCACTCATGCCATTGACGTTATAGTGAAACTGATCCGGTTGCCCATCTCTGGTACCATCTGCAAATTCTTGTCCTTCTGTAGTATTTGTAGAGCTAGGCAGGTTTACATGCAGGTATCCATAATCTGATTGGTTATCATCCGCCTTACCCCTTATGCTTCTTGACACAGTACCTGTAGCGTTCAACGACCAGCCTAATCCAGTCCATGGAGCAATAGCTTCTACATTTACACCCTGAAATCCAGAATAATTCAGGCTTATAGGAAACTGATAGCCTCTTACAGATATGGTATGCAAAGGCACCGATAAACTCGGCTGACCCGTGTAGAAACTAACCCCAGTATTACCATACTGAACCATAGAAATGGCCGAAGGTGATGGTGGTATTAAATCAGGAACGGTCTGAGCTTTGATGGTGCCGACCACTAAGATCATCAATAGGGTGATAATTAGATTTTTCATAGACAGGTAGTGTTTACTTATTGTCATTAGATGCAGATTCAAGTTTTTCGATTCGCGCTAAAAGCGCTTTGTATTGGGTAGAGAGTAGTGAGTACTGCGTATTAAGTATTGCGTATTTGGACTTAAGGACTTTGTTTTCGGTATTTAGGTCAGTCAGCTCTTTCAGTTTTTTTTCTTGAGCTATTGTATAGAGGGTTAACTCCTCAATTTTCTCCAATAACTTTTGCTGAATGAGGCCAAGGTCTTGATTGGAAGCCTCAACTTCTTCTGCTGAGGGAAGGCCTGGTAAATGACCATTTTGAGCTATAAATCTTTTAAGTTCTTCAACACTTTTTAGAGGATAGTTCTTATCAAAAACATAATCAGGCCAAGCGGATTCTACCTGCACCTTTACCTTTTCCATAATGGGATCTCCGCCTACCGAAAGCTTATAGCCAGATGGCAAATCGTCTGTCCCCACAGATAGCTGATCCAGGTTATGAAGCCCTATACCAAGCAATTCAGTGATTGAAGGTTCGTTACCATTGACTTCATCTATTCTAGGAGCATAGAAATACTGGCGGTCGGAAGTATTTGTGTCATAATAGAGATAAGAACGAAGTCTTAGACTCGTGGTAGAGATGTGAAACTTAAAATCATTAATGGTGAGTGATTTCTCACCTGTCGTACCGTCATAAATTCCGCCATAGTTTGTCATAGAATTGTCTCCGCTACCGTGCACAAATCCAACCAATAGATACCAACGATCTAAAACTGGTAGATCATTAGCCCAAAAGTAGGGATTGCCATTTGGAGTACCTGACAGAGAAGTAACTGCTGAACCGCCTCCATTTGTCCCGAGATAGGTACCGCCATTGGTTGAGTTGGTCTTTTTAACCCAAACTACCAACCGATACATTTTCGTGTGATCAATGGAAATATAAGAAGTGTTGAACCCACCATCAGGATCACTCGATGCATCAGGTGACGCTTTCCACAAAACTGCTCGCTGACCATGAGGACCAATACCCCATTCTCGAGTGTTTTCAGAAGTAGATCCATTTTGACTAAAACCTGTAGTACTACCTGTACCTATTGTCCAGCCATCCAAATTCAAAAGATTTTGGGCCGATAAGCCTGACATTATTGTGCCTAGCACTAAGCATAAAATGAGTTTATTTTTCATTTTGATTCTTTTCTAATTTTTCAATTCTTTTGAGTAACTCCGCCAGTTGATCTTTGAGTAAAGAGTTTTGCTTTTCCAACTTCCGTCTTCCGACCTCTGACTCATCTATCCTTTTCTCTTGCTTAATTGTATATAAAGTCAACTCCTCAATTTTCTCCAAAAGCTTTTGCTGAATTAGACCTAAGTCCTGGCCATTGGCTTCTACCTCTGCTGCCTTTGGAACATTGGGTAAATGGCCATTAGACTCAATGTAGTTGGCCAATTGGTCAAGAGGCATTAGTGAGTAATCCGGTTTAAAGACATAATCAGGAAAGGAGCCCGGGGTAGCCGTGACTTTTACTTTTTTGGATTCAATATTGCCATCTATTATAGCATCGTTGGCAATTCTAAGGTCACCGTTATCAAAAAATCTGGACATGATTATACCATCCTCCTCATTGTAGAAATAGATAGAGCTGACATCTTTCTCTATGGAAGTGGTCTTGCCTCCTGTTCTTAGAAATCTAGCTTTCTTATCATAAGCGGCATTGTCAAAAGTTGCTACACTCCCAACCAACAGGTTCTCGGCTATGTCTATACTTTTTCCTGTTCTAAGATTGTTCGAAAAATAATTCGTGTTTTGTATATCCCCAGTCTCTACCTGAATAGTTCCAGAACCAACTGGTAATACCCCTGATTTAATAGCAAAGCCTGAGATATACCCTTCTAGATCATAAAGGTAGAGTGAGGCATTGGAGGTGATAGCTCTATCAAAGTACACCTCTACATGATAATTTCCATCATACACTATTCTGACCTTTTCTAGATACTGATTCCTTATTCCCCAAGTTTTAATGGAAAGTCCTGAACTCCAATCTCTAAATACATCTATCACCAAAGATTGAGGAGTATAACTCCCTCCAAGCAGTGATACTACCACTCTAGCAGCTCCTCTATTAGATCCTGTTTCCGTCCAACCCCCTACTCGGTACCACCCAACTCCAGAGGTTGTAAATGAATTTTGAGCAATTGCAGAAATAGATACGACAGAAATGGCAGAGATTAGAAAAAGTAGCTTTCGCATGCGGTTATTGGTTGAGGGTAAAACATCATTCAAACTCACAAGTATAAGATGAAATCAGAGATATTAACTTATATGATTAGTCATGATTCAATCAACCACATTCATATAAGTTTGCATCATTATCAATGATAGAAATTTATTTGATTACTTAAAAGCCGTTCATCATCATTTATTTATTACAATTTATTAGCTCTAATATTAAATTGAAAAATCTCTTCAATGAAGCCATATTGATCAATAAGGGCTCGACAGTAAAATGCATGTAAATTTTAAGCACAACACCGGTTTTAAACCTTCCTTTATCTTTATTGTCAAAACACGGTTAAACCACAACCGCATGAAAAAACTCTTTACTACTCTTTTTGTCTGCTGCTGCTTCATAAGTGGCCTAAACGCTCAAGAAACAACTATAGATGGCCTCTCCTCCGATTGGTCCAGTGACTTACTCAAAGTCGACAAAAAGACCAGGCTCACAACCGCTATCAAAAATGATCAAGAGTACCTGTACATTCTCTTTCAGGCCGATAATCAAGCAAGTATTGGAAAGATGCTTCAGGCTGGTATGGAGATAACTTTTAAAGCCAAGGTAAAACCTAAAGTGAATGCCAAGATCGAGTTCCCATTGGAAGCTGAACGAGGACAAAGGACTCAGGGTGCTCAAGGACAAAGAAGACAAGCAGGTCAAGGTGCCCAGAGAGGTGATAGAGCCGCACAGATGAAAGAAAGAATGGAAGGCTTACTGGCCACTAAGAGTGAGGCTAAGTTCAAAGGTTTCTCTACAACTAATGGGCAAGTTGCCTTAAGCGATGTTGCTGGCATACAAACGGGACTTGCCTTTGATGAAAATGCTGAACAACCTGTGCTTAATTATGAATTGAGAATTCCTCTGACAGAACTATACGGTGCCAGTATGAACTGGGATAAGATTACATCAACTGATTTATCCATTAGCATCAGGGTCAATGGAATAGATGCTCCACAAAGTGCTGGAGGCAGCGTTGGTGGTCGTGGAGGCAGAGGCGGTGCTGGAGGTAGAGGTGGTGCCGGAGGCGGTGCTGGCCGAGGAGGAGCTGGAGGTCGTGGCGGTGCAGGAGGTAGAGCTGGCGCAGGAGCTGCTGGTGGCCAAGGGGGTTCGAGTATGTTTACTGATCAAATTATTAAGCTTAGCTATCGCATTGTAAAATAGTCATTAACTAAAGTTCAAAGAATTAAAAAAGGTCACGGCAAGTCGAGGCCTTTTTTTGTGGAGCATACCAGGGTCTAAACACTCTGATTCACACTTGTGGTGCGGAATATTCAAGTGTTTTACACCTGTCTGCCGACATGCAGGAACTACACCTAGATTAGGTATTTAGTTTAATCGATCGTACTAGCCAAAGGCGTCATCACAACTGCCCACATAAAATCTATCTCTAGAATTGGAATAGATGATATACACATAAAACTCAGTCATAGTAAACCAAAAAAGCCCCGATACATCGAGGCTCTTATTGTGGAGAATACCAGAGTCGAACCGGTGACCTTCCCGAGATGCCTCGGGACGCTCTCTAGTCCAATGAGTTAATCAAATACTCGATATAGTTTCTCGACTTCTTACGCTTGATCTCTGCCTCGCGTCTCCTTGCTTCAGAGCGAGTGTCATAAACCTCTGAATACTTCAAAACCCAGGGCTTACCTCTCTTTGTATAAGTAGATCTGCCAGCATTATGGTCCACCAGACGATTCGTCAGGTTATCACAGCTCCCAACATAATAGCGATCGCGCGTCTCCGAATAAATGATATAAACGTAAAAGTCTTCCATAAAAAAAGGCCAGCCAACGCCAGCCTTTTTAAATAATGGTGGAGAATACCGGAGTCGAACCGGTGACCTCTACACTGCCAGTGTAGCGCTCTAGCCAGCTGAGCTAATCCCCCATTGTAATCTGTTCTTACTTTTAAGAACAGTAAAATTCTTTTCTATTAACCGCTGACCTTCCCGAGCAGTGACTCGGGACGCTCTAGCCAGCTGAGCCTGTCTGCCGACAGGCAGGCTAATCTCCCTCTTAAACACCGAAGCTTTAGCGAAGGGTGCTTGATCTAGTCTCTAACAGACCTTCCTATTCCAAAGCTATCGCTTCGGAAGGGACGGCAAATATAAGTTGGCGATTAATCAATTCAAAGTATTCTTCGGGCGCGAAGGAAACGCTTCATATAATAAGGTGAGTAGAGATTACTCTCAGTCACTCCAAGGGAAGTTGAAGAATGAATAAATCGTATATCTCCTTTGCCTCTTACAGCAGTAACAATCCCAGCGTGGGTAACTTTTCTTTTGCTTTTCCCAGTAGCAAAAAACACAAGGTCTCCAGGCTTCAATTCCTTTAGTCTAACTTTAACTCCACTCTTTGCCTGATCTTGTGATACCCGAGGCATTTCAATATTGATACTCCGATAGGCATGAAGTATAAGTGCTGAGCAGTCTATACCCACACGGGTGGTACCTCCAAACTTGTAGGGTGTTCCTGTGTATGACCTAGCCGTTTGTACTACTGCATCAATTTTCTTCGTCTTGGCTAGGTTGCCAGCACAACCAGAGATAAAGATTAGTAGGATGAAAAGAGAAAGGAAAAGACTTTTGGGTAATTTAGACAAGGCATCAGCGTTGGTTGTAACAAAAATACGAGAATTCGTCTATTTCCTTAGGTAGTCAACCTCACAAGAACTGCTGCGTAAATCAAAACATGAAAAAGGTCTTAGTACTCATTTTGTTGACCATAGCCTTCAGCACCGATTCGTTTGCCCAACGAAAGTGGAAAGATGAGTACTATCAAACTCTCAATGATGATAACTTCCGTGATTTCAAACTCTTTAATAAGTCACTGGATCTTAAAAGAGTCGACTACAAAGTTTTAAATGCCGCAGTTTTCTTCGTTACCAATGAGGCCCGAATCGAGCAAGGCCTTCAAATACTAGCCTACCAGCCTAACTTAGAAATTATGGCATGGAATCATTCGATCAGCATGGCCAAGAAGGACTTTTTTGATCACATAAATAAAAAAGAACGCAAACGAAAGAGTCCGATCAATCGCGCCAAACTAGCGGGAATTAGAAACCCCAACATTGGTGAAAACATTTCCGCAGTAGGCGGTAGATCTTTCGGAAGTTACCTGCAGCTGGCCGATCACCTGGTGCAAGGTTGGATTGACTCACCTCCTCATCGTAAAACACTTTATTCTAAAAATGCCTTGCAACTGGCTTGTGGTGTCTACTATTTTAACGGTCTTTGGCAAAAAAACAGAGATGTTTATAAACAAGGGAACGGTTTTTGGTTAGCTACTCAAAACTTTCAGATGTTTACAAAAGTTGAAAGTGGAGCGTCAAAGGATAAGGGACCAAAATAGACTTATGAAAAAGATATTATTAAGTATAGTACTGATACTCGGTGTAGCAAGTTTAAGCGCACAAGAACTGAGCACCAAAGATGTTCAAGCGATTGACCAGCGCACAGGCAATTTCCTAGACTTGATTAAAACGAAAAAATACACTCAGGTATTAGATTACATCTACCCCGAACTATTCGAGCACACCAGCAAGAAAAGCATGTTTCAGATATTCGATTTGCTAGAAAAGGCAGGAATCGAGTTGAAATTCAACAGTTTTGACGTTGTCAGCAAAAAACCAATTGCCGCTGAAGGAGATATCAAATATGCCATGATTAAGTATAAAATGGATATGACATTACCACTCGATACAGACGACCTGAAAGGTATAGCTGCCCTGTTGGTACCGTCCATTCAAAGTAGCTTTGGCAAAGAAAACGTGGAATACAATCGTGCGGAGAGTTATATAAATGTAAAGGGGGAAAAGTTTTTATTAGGCGTATCAGACCCCAAGTATGGTGAATGGATGTTTATCATTTATGACGACAGCTTTAAAAGTGCTATAGATAAGACACTCCCACCCAAAGTAAAAGCGGCTGCAGCTGCCAGTGCTTACTAAATACTTAATGACATAAAACGAAGAAAGGCCGTCCATATGACGGCCTTTCTTTTTAGCCAAACTCTACTCAAATGAATAAGAAGAGTGTTATCATACAGCCGCTGACTCTCTAAGTTCACGGGCTAAAAATCTTGCTCTTTGCTCTACGTTATCTTGCGCTACTTCTATCTTAAGGCTATCAAAGAGGCCTAAGAGCTCGTCATGATGCTGAACGCCCTGGCCAACTTTAAAGTCAAAGTGATAGAACTTTGTCCACAGCACTGCCTTGACGTGCGATCGGTTCTTATCCATCATCACCATTTCTGCTTTGACATATTTTTCTGTGAAGTCTATCAATGCGGTTTGAATACAAACTTCCTCCATAACATTGGCTGGTTTCAGATAAGCGATCTCATTGTGGCCGACAAGCCATGATCGCTTGTCTATCTGGGCCATAGCAAAAACATTGAGGCCATACTCATTCATCAAATGATCTTCCCGCACATTGATCATATAGTCTATATACTTGGCATTATTCAGGTGACCGTAAGGATCGCAATCTTGAAACCTGACCGTTCTATGACCAATTGGTGTTTTGTTGAGTTTTGTCATTATTAAAAAGTTTACAGACCAGTCGGTCTAATTATTAACAAATTTTTTTAAGCCTCTAGCACTACTTTTACAAACTTCTTCTGCAGTTCCAGGTATTTTACATCACGATGCGCCTGACTTAAAATATAGGCTCCTTCAAACATTGCATAGAGCTGCTCAGACTTCTCAGTAGTATTCTCAATACCTCTGCGTTCCAAGTAACCGGCCAAGCTCTGCTGCCAACCCTTAAACACTTTGTCGCAGGCCTTTCTAATGGTTTCATCAATGTTTCCAGCAGCCAATGCCACTGCGGCTATTGGACAGGCATCCTCAAAATTTGAGTCTATGAGCTCTTTCGACATTACATCTATCATAGCATTCAAACCAGTCTCAGCAGTTTTCCCCCTTAAGGCTTCACCATACTTTAGTATCTGGGCTTCACCACCGTAGAGTACAGCGGCAATAATCAACTCATCCTTTCCTGCTGGAAAATGATGGTACAGGCTACCCTTCGGTACCTCTATCGATTTTAAAATCTCATTAATGCCCGTACCGAAATACCCCTTCTTCCGAATAATTTTTGAGGTAGTGGAAACAAGTTTTTCTCTGGTATTCACATTTCAAATATATAGAAATAGACTGAATGGTCCACTTATTTTTTACTTTTTCCATTGTACATCCAATTAAACCAAGAGGTAGCACATTATATTTCTTATGCTTTATCAACCTTGTAACTACGGTTGGCCGTCATCCTGCCCTGAAACTTCGGGGTGTTCAGGATCTAAAATGAAGAAGACACTGAAACAAGCCTGTCTGCAGCAGGCAGGTTCAGAGTGACGTAAGGATCTGGCTTGATAATGAATCAAGAGAGGCGATAGTAACAGGCATAAAAAAAGCCCCGACATGTCGGGGCTTTCGATTTATAATTATCGAGTTCAGAAGCTACTTCACTTCCTCATACTCTACATCTGATACATCATCTGCTGAGCCTTCTGAAGACCCTGCATCACCAGCATCTGCTCCCGCATCAGGACCTGGCTGTCCACCTTCAGCAGCTTGCTGTGCAGCGTACATTTCTTGAGAAGCAGCTTCCCAAGCTTTGTTCAGTGCCTCAAGTCCAGCATCGATAGAATCAACATCCTGACTTCCGTGAGCCGTCTTCAGATTAGCTAAAGCTTCTTCGATTGGCTTCTTATTCTCCTCTGAAAGTTTATCACCGTACTCGCTCAATTGCTTTTCCGTCTGGAAGATCAATGAATCAGCAGTGTTCAGCTTATCAATTTTCTCTTTCTCTTTTTTGTCAGTTTCAGCATTTGCCTCCGCTTCCTGCTTCATTTTCTCGATTTCCTCATCTGTAAGTCCAGAAGAGGCCTCAATTCTAATGTTTTGCTCTTTTCCAGTGCCTTTGTCTTTAGCAGACACGTTCATGATACCATTTGCATCGATATCGAAAGTCACCTCAATTTGAGGAACACCTCGTTGTGCTGGTGGAATATCACTTAAGTGGAAACGGCCTATAGTTCTGTTATCCTTAGCCATTGGTCGCTCACCTTGTAAAACGTGAATCTCTACTGAAGGCTGGTTATCCGCAGCAGTTGAGAATACTTCAGACTTCTTAGCCGGAATAGTAGTATTAGACTCGATAAGTTTGGTGAACACACCACCCATTGTTTCGATACCTAGAGAAAGAGGCGTTACATCTAGTAACAATACGTCTTTCACTTCACCAGTTAATACACCACCTTGGATCGCTGCACCAATTGCAACAACCTCATCAGGATTTACTCCTTTAGAAGGTTTTTTACCGAAGAACTTTTCTACTTCTTCCTGAATTTTAGGGATTCTTGTAGAACCACCAACCAAGATTACTTCGTCAATATCAGAAGTGCTGTAACCAGCATCGTCCATTGCTTTTTTCACTGGCTCCATTGAACGTCTTACCAAGTTTTCGGCAAGTGATTCAAATTTCGCTCTAGAAAGTGATCTTACTAAGTGTTTTGGCACACCATCAACTGGCATGATATAAGGCAAGTTAATCTCTGTTGAAGCAGAAGATGACAATTCAATCTTAGCTTTTTCAGCAGCTTCTTTCAAACGCTGCAATGCCATTGGGTCTTTTCTTAGGTCGATGTTTTCATCGCTTAAGAATTCTTCAGCCAACCAATCGATAATTACTTGGTCAAAGTCATCACCACCAAGGTGAACATCACCATTAGTAGATTTTACTTCGAATACACCGTCACCCAATTCAAGTACAGAGATATCGAATGTACCTCCACCCAAATCGTAGACAGCGATCTTCTGATCTTTATCTTTTTTATCTAATCCATAAGCCAAAGCTGCTGCTGTAGGCTCATTGATAATTCTCTTTACTTCTAAGCCTGCAATCTGACCAGCTTCTTTAGTCGCTTGTCTTTCTGCATCATTGAAGTATGCTGGAACAGTAACAACTGCTTCTGCCACTTCAGTACCCAAATAGTCTTCAGCAGTAGACTTCATTTTCTGAAGTATCATTGCTGAAAGCTCTTGAGGTGTATAGTTTCTGTCACCGATTTTTACTCTTACGGTGTCATTATTTCCTTTTTCTACCTCGTAAGCAATACCTCTGAGCTCTTCAGAAACATTAGTATGTTTCTTACCCATAAATCGCTTCACTGAGCTAATGGTATTCTTCGGGTTGGTAATCGCCTGTCTCTTTGCTGGATCACCCACTTTTCTCTCCCCGTTGCCATTATCTAAAAATGCAACGATGGAAGGAGTAGTTCTTCTTCCTTCACTGTTAGGAATCACAACTGGCTCATTACCCTCCATTACCGCTACACACGAGTTGGTAGTACCTAAGTCAATTCCAATAATTTTTCCCATGATCTATAAATAAATTTCTTCTTAATCAATTTGCTGTTCTCCCTTTATCAATGGTTGTGCCAATTGAAATTCACTGACATTTGGTGACACATTGGCAGAATTGAAATGTCTTAAGTAAAAGATACCTGACACATGTTATATTTGTGGCAATTCAACCCAATAAGAATTGATATTTCTCTATTACCTGGTTTTAAAGCCACTGTCACTTTTGCCTTGGCCCCTGGCATATGGCGTCTCTAATTTTTTATACCTCCTGCTCTACAAAGTATTTCGTTACCGGGTAGATGTTGTAGACCAGAACATCCGCAACTCATTTCCTGAGTTCACAGATAAGCAAGTGAAGGAACTCCGAGGGAAGGCACTCAAAAACTTTTTTGATGTGATGATTGAAGGCTTCAAGGTCTTTAGCATGAGTAATGAAGAGCAACATAGACGTATGGTGGCCACCAACCCCGAAATTGTTGACAAGTACCTAGAAGACAACCGAAGTGTGATCATCACCGGTGGGCACTACAATAACTGGGAGTTCATTGCTAACGGCATTAACCCTTGGATGAAGCATCAGACTTGCGGAATTTACCACCAGTTCAAGAACAAATTCGTTGAAAGAAAAATGCTGGAGAAGCGAAGCAGAACTGGCATGTTACTCGTTTCTAGAAAGCAGGTTAAAGAAGGGTTTTTCGATACATATGATAAGCCTCTGGCCACATTTTTTGCCACAGACCAATCTCCTACAATTGCCAAAAAAGTATACTGGACCACTTTCTTAAATCAAGAAACTGCCGTTGCTTTCGGTGCCGAAAAGTTTGCTAGGTCGCAAAACGCTGCAGTGTTCTATGCCTACAACGACAGGGTGAAAAAAGGGCATTATCAGATGACCTTTAAACTACTCTGCGATAACCCTAATGAAATGCCCATGGGAGCCATTACTGAAGCCCATGTGAGAACACTCGAGGAGGTAATATTGGACAAGCCAGAGTTTTGGCTTTGGACACACAAGCGATGGAAGCGCAAAAGAAAGCCAGGAGAATAGCCTGTACTTGTATTCAAAGCAGTAATTTTGAACAAGTTAAATCGGCAATTGCTCGTTGTCGAAAACCCTAAATGACTCAGGTTCTCTACTATCTTATTATTAAACCGATTTCACTCCTACCCTGGCGTGCGCTCTATATGCTGTCAGATTTTCTCTATCTGATTATTTACAAACTGTTTAAGTACCGTATAAAAGTTGTTAATCAGAATTTAGAGAATTCATTTCCTCAGAAATCGGCTGATGAAATCAAAAAGCTCAGAAGACAGTTCTATCGACACTTTTGCGACATAACCGTGGAAAGCCTTAAAATCTTTAGCATCAGCGGTGAGGATGCCAAAAGGCGGTTTGTAGTGACCAATCCTGAAATACTTCAGCCCTATTTTGATGCTGGCCGAAGCGTCATCATTGCGGGGGGGCATTATAATAACTGGGAGATGCTAGCAGTTGGGGTTGATAGTTACATTCCCCACCAATCTGTTGCTATCTACCACAGACTTGGCAATAAATTCATGAACGAGAAAGCCCTGAGCTCCAGAGGCAAGTATGGGCTAAAAATGGTCTCAAGGCAAGAGGTCAAGGACTACTTCAAAAACACCACTGAACTAACCGCAACTATTTTCGGAGCAGATCAGTCACCAAGCATTGCCAAGAAAGTCTATTGGATGCAGTTTTTGAATCAAGAAACTGCCGTGATGTTCGGGGTAGAAAAGTTCGCCAAAGAAAAGAACTCACCAGTGATTTTTGGGGGAATTGAAAAAGTGAAAAGAGGTTTCTATGAGTTCACCATAGAAGTACTGATCGATGATCCCAGCAAAGTTGAGCATGGGATTATCACAGAAGCGCATACCAAAAGATTGGAGCAACAGATCATAAACGACCCTCAATATTGGCTCTGGACACATAAGCGTTGGAAACGCAAGAGAAAACAAGGGGAAGAATAAGGCATTTCCATGGCCATCAAACCGATCTCGATCTACATAATTAAACTGTATTTAAACAGGCAACCATTTTCTTAGCTGAGACTGAATAATTAAATTCAGAGCTCTATAAGATGTCAAGAAAAGAAGTATCCAAGATTAATTTTAGACATGTAGGCCTAGTAGCACTGCTGTTTGTGAGTCTAGTGATACTTAAGTCATGTCAACAAAAAGAGGCCGTATCCACCGAATTCAATGTTAGTTCAGATTCATCAATCTCATCGAGCTACGTTCCGGATCAGGTAGATTTTAATTTACATGTCAGGCCATTACTCTCAGATCGTTGTTTTGCCTGTCATGGACCAGATGCTAACAAAAGGGAATCGGGGTATAGACTAGATACTGAAGAGGGAGCGTATGCCGCGCTAAAAGATAGGCCTGATGTTTTCGGGATAGTCCCCGGAAATGCCCAATCCTCGGAAGTAGTTCACCGTATTAGTTCGGAAGATCCAGCATTGGTAATGCCGCCACCAACTTCCAACCTGAGCCTCACTTCAACTGAAAAAGAAATACTGACAAAATGGATAGATCAAGGTGCAAAATGGAAAAAGCACTGGTCGTTCATACCCTTGGAAGAGCAAACAAGACCACAAACTGCTGAATGGGCTCAGAACGACATTGACAATTGGGTAGCACTCAAGTATGTAGAAAAAGGATTTACCCCTGCTGAAAAGGCATCCAAAGAACGGCTTTTGCGCAGAGCTAGCTTTGACCTAACTGGCTTACCTCCTTCTGACGAATTAAGAAGGGCCTTCCTTTCAGATAATGCACCGAAAGCCTTTGAAAAGGTAATCGATCAGTTGATGTCAAATCAAGCCTATGGCGAGCACATGGCCACTTCATGGCTCGATTTAGCCCGTTACTCAGACACCCATGGCTATCAAGATGATCTCGAACGCATCATGTGGCCTTGGCGAGATTGGGTAATTAAGGCTTTCAACGAAAATATGCCTTATGACCAGTTTGTCACATGGCAATTGGCAGGCGACCTGCTACCTAATCCTACCAAAGAGCAAATTCTGGCTACTGCCTTCAACAGGAACCACAAAATCACCCAAGAAGGTGGTGTTATTCAGGAAGAGTATAGAGTGGAGTATGTGACTGATCGTGTCAATACCTTTGGGAAAGCCTTTTTAGGGCTAACGCTTGAATGTGCCAAATGCCATGATCATAAATACGACCCTATCTCACAGAAAGAGTTCTTTAGCGTCTACTCCTTCTTTAATTCAGTTCCAGAAAAAGGCAGGATAGACTATGGTGAAATCCCTGAGCCAAAGATCAAAATTACCGATGCAGACCTCAATGGAATTCTAAGCTTTGTTAATGCATCGAACTTCAATGGTGACGACTTGAGCCTTATGGTTATGAGGGATTCGGTAAAACCAAGACCGACCTATGTCTTGAATCGAGGCCAATACGATGCACATGGAGAGCGGGTCTATCCTACTACTCCAGCTGCCGTCAACCCATTTGGCGATGAGCTTTCTAAGGATAGAATGGGACTAGCAAAATGGTTATTCGCGAAAGAAAACCCCCTAACCGCAAGGGTAGCAGTAAATAGAATTTGGCAATCATTTTTCGGCTCGGGACTGGTTAATACGCCTGCAGACTTTGGAAATCAGGGCAGTCTCCCTTCTCACCCCGAGCTCCTAGATGACCTTGCCTATCAATTCATGACTTCGGGTTGGAATATTCGTGACATTCAGAAGAAGATCATGCTGTCCGCAACCTATCAGCAAAGCTCCAAAGTGAGCCCAGAATTGTTGGAGAAAGATCCTGAAAACAAGTGGCTTACTAGAGGGCCAAGGTATCGCATGACCTTCGAAATGATTCGCGACAATGTACTTGCAGTAAGTGGCCTCCTCGATCGAGAAGTTGGTGGTCCGAGTGTTAAGCCCTACCAGCCGGATGGCCTTTGGGCTGAAACTACTTCTGGAGTTGGGCTGACGAATTACATTCCCGACAAAGGAAAGTCTCTATATCGCAGAAGCTTGTATACCTTTTGGAAACGGACGGTTCCTCCACCTGCCATGATGACTTTTGATGCAGCCTCCCGAGACCTTTGCGAAGTAGACCGCCAAAAAACCAATACACCACTTCAGGCTTTGGTGATGATGAATGACCCTCAAATATTGGAAGCGTCAAGGGTACTAGCCTACCGGGTATTGACTGAGAGAAAATCCGACTCGGACAGACTCAACTTTGCCTTCGAAAAAATCTTGGGCAGATCCCCTAGCCAACAAGAAGCTGATATATTGGATAGCTTCCTAAAGAAGGAGAGGGAACGTTTTGAACAAGCACCTGACCAGGTAGAAGCATATCTGACGGTGGGGCAATATAGACAGGAGGCACAATCGGCAGAAGTTGCAGCCTATATGTCCATGATCAATACAATTTTTAATTTAGACGAAGCTGTTTCTAAAACCTGATATGCATAAGGAAGAGGAAGAATTTCAGTATAACATGAATAGGCGACACTTCCTGTCGAAGGCCAGTCTTGGTCTCGGTGGCTTAGGACTAGCTTCTCTGCTTTCTCCAAAAAGCCTACTCGGTAATAGTCGAACGCCAGGCCCAGAAGACTTTCGGCATATCGCTCCCAAAGCCAAGCGTGTCATATATCTATTTCAAAGCGGAGGCCCCTCGCAGCTCGAGCTTTTTGACTACAAGCCTACCTTAAGGCAAATGAATGGTGAGGAATTACCAGAATCAGTCAGAAACGGACAGCGCCTTACCGGCATGACATCTGGGCAAAAGAACTTTCCGCTTGCCGGCTCTATTTTCGACTTTAAGCAATATGGACAGAGTAGAGCTTGGGTAAGTGACATCATGCCTTACACTTCCAAAGTGGTAGATGAGCTATGCTTTATAAAGAGCATGCATACCGAGGCCATTAATCACGATCCTGCGATCACCTTTTTTCAAACAGGTTCGCAGCAGCCTGGTAGGCCAAGCATGGGATCATGGCTAAGCTACGGACTGGGAAGTGACAATGATAATCTTCCAGCATTTTCGGTGCTTCTCTCAAGAGGAAGTGGACGACCCCAAGGCCAACCACTCTATTCTAGACTGTGGGGAAATGGTTTCCTAAACTCGATCCACCAAGGAGTTCAGTTCAGATCTGGCAAAGATCCCGTTCTCTATTTGAAAGACCCTAAGGGCATGTCTAAAATGGACAGGCGTAGCATGTTGGATCATCTATCGCAATTGAATTCCATTCACTCAGCAGAATTTGGCGACCCAGAAATTAATGCCCGAATTGCTCAGTATGAACTGGCCTACAGAATGCAGACGTCCGTTCCCGAAACCATGGATATCACACAAGAGCCAGACTATATCTATAAAATGTATGGGGCGGATGTGGCACAGCCGGGGACTTTTGCCGCCAATTGCCTTTTAGCAAGAAGGCTAGCGGAAAGAGACGTCCGCTTTATCCAACTCTATCATATGGGTTGGGATCAGCATGAGAATCTTCCTGGTGCCATTGAAAAGCAAGCCAAAGACGTAGATCAAGCATCGGCTGCCTTGGTCATGGACCTAAAACAAAGAGGAATGCTCGATGATACACTTGTGATTTGGGGTGGTGAGTTTGGCCGAACGAATTATTCCCAAGGCACACTGACAGATACTAATTATGGGCGTGATCATCACCCAAGATGCTTTACCATATGGATGGCAGGAGGAGGCATCAAGCCGGGAGTGTCCTATGGAGAAACTGACGATTTTGGATACAATATTGCCAAAGACCCGGTTCATGTACATGATTTTCAGGCCACTATGTTGCACCTTTTAGGCATTGACCACGAACAGTTGACCTATAAATATCAAGGTAGAAGGTTTAGACTGACCGATGTAGGTGGCAGAATTATCCATGACATTCTAGCGTAGTTTTGATGAATCGCAGGGCATTTGTACAAAAGACTTTAACGGCATCTACGGCAATTGCAGCGATGCCCTCCCTCCTTGTGCCCAACAGCACCGAGGAATTGATTCTTGGTCATAATTCTCATCGATATCGAATTGATACCAAGTGGGGAAAGCTCGACCCTTCCAAATATCCAGTAAAGGATTGTCATGAAATGGTTCAGGACTCCCAAGGACGAATCTTGTTACTGACGAATCACACGAAGAACAATGTGCTCGTCTATGATAAGTCTGGCAAACTGCTTAAGACATGGGGTACCGAATATCCAGGGGGACATGGGTTGACACTTTCTAAAGAAAATGGAGAAGACTTTCTATTCATTTCCGATAATGATCGTCACCAAGTGATTAAGACCACTATAGACGGAAAAGTGGTCATGACTCTGGACTACCCAAAAGAGTCGGGGCATTATGAAAAAGCTGACCAATACATTCCAACAGAGGTAGCCATCGGTCCGAATGGCGATATCTATGTAGCCGATGGCTATGGGGCACAATGGATCACCCAGTATTCCCACAGTGGCAAGTTTGTTAGAAGCTTTGGAGGTCGAGGAGATGGACCTGAAAACCTTCAAAATGCTCATGGTATCTGTCTAGATACACGAAACTCATCCAATCCCAGTCTGATTGTATCGGCACGAGAAGAGAATGCTTTTAAACGCTATAGTCTAGCGGGCGAGTATTTGGAAACCATCCCATTGCCGGGTGCTTATGTTTGTCGTCCGGTGATTCATGGCGATTACCTCTATGCTGCAGTGCTTAAATCAAGAGCTTATGGAGACGACCCTTCTGGATTTGTTACCATTCTCGACAAGGAAAACAAAGTAGTTTCCAACCTAGCAGGTAGCACTCCAACCTATTCAAGTGGCACGCCTGATGAAATGTATCAGACGATCAAGGTCTTTATCTACCCGCACGATGTCTGCATCGATGATGATGAGAATATGTATGTTGCCCAATGGAATTCGGGTCATGTTTATCCTTATAAACTGACTAGAGTATGAGAAGGTACTATCTAATCATACTATCCCTTATTTGTGCTTTTGCCCTCCATGCGCAAGAATATCAATTGGCCAAGCCATTGATTAAAGTCGAGGGAGGTCCATTTTTCGAGAAGCAAGCAATGGTAGTTGCTGACTTTCGCTTGGAAGGAGCTAAGCTTTTTTATACCCTCGACAGTTCTGAGCCATCAGAAAAATCCAAACGATATAGAAAAGCCATCAAAATAAAGACTGGTAGTACATTCAAGGTCAAAGCATTCAAAGAGGGCTTCATACCTTCTGAAACCGTCACTACAGAACTGGTACAACTTAGAGAAAAAGTTGTCAGCGCAACGGTAAGTCCAGAGCCAAGCAAGACCTACGCTGGTGATGGTGCCAAAACACTAGCCGATCGGCAAGGAGGCTCATTGAATTTCAGAGATGGTAATTGGCTTGGTTATAACGAGGGACCTATTACTATCACGTTAGACTTGGGAGAGGTTAAACCAGTAAATGAAGTCATAATCAGTACACTTACTTCTTCTGGATCTTGGATCATGCCACCGACATCAATATCGGTTCGAGGCTCTTTCGATGGCATTCACTTTATTGGTAAGCAGGAATTAGATATTCCTCGTTTAAAACAAGAAGACCCGTCTGGTAAGGCATATTATAAGTTATCCCTTTCAGAAGCCAAATACAGATTTATTGAGCTGGTCATTAGTCCACTTGACAAGTTGCCAAGCTGGCATCCAGGAAAAGGCAATGCAGCTTGGGTATTTTTGGACGAAATCATAATCAACTAGATGAACATTAAAGAAAAGCCACTTCTTATTCTTTTATGGTCGCTGAATGCCATTCTTGTGCTGCTGGTTGTTATCCCAATTTCGGAATTACCAGCAATATTTCAGTTTGTAGGACGACTGCATCCTTTAGTGCTTCACTTTCCAATTGTGCTTATCCTGGCATCGTTTCTATTCGAAGTATTAGCACACAGGGCAAACAAACCAGCATATGCTGAACCTGCATCTCTCCTCCTTTGGTTAGGAGCTTTTTCAGCGGTATTTAGTGCCATTGCAGGCTACCTCTTATCGGTAAATGGTGGCTATGGCGGAAACACGTTTGCATTTCACCAGTGGTTTGGATTAGCCACGTCCGTTATTGCGGCCCTATTGATTCAGATACGGGAAAATGAGGGCTTTGCAAAACTATTTATCCCGGCCTTCGGTGGTCTGACGATTCTACTCATTGTCACAGGACACTATGGTGCCTCCCTAACTCATGGTGAGGATTTCTTGACAGAAGTATTTGAAGAAAGCGCCACTTCTGCCCTAGTCGACACCGAACCCATATTCACCCAAGTCGTCAAGCCCATTCTCGAAAGCAAATGCACGAGCTGCCATAATCCCAACAAGATCAAAGGGGGGCTTTCCCTGGCCTCAGCAGAAGAAATTATGAAGGGTGGAGAAAATGGAGCAATTCTTAAACCCGGTGATGTTTTGAATAGCACATTTACTAGTCACTTGATACTTCCGACAGAGGACAAGTTACATATGCCTCCAAAGGGAAAGGCTCAGCTAAGCAATGAAGAAATTAAGATGCTTGAGTATTGGGTAGCATCTGGCGGCTCATTCAGCCAACTAGTAAATGAGATACCTGCAGAAGACCCAGTTCAAACAATTCTAGCCGGTTACTTTACTCCAGAAGAACCATTAGATATCGATTTTGTCTCCGCTCAAACACTGTCTTCTCTTAACACCAGTAAGGTCAGTATAAAGCAGATTGAGAATGATAAACCCTACTTAGAGGCTTATGTCGGTCAGCACGATTCGCTTCAATTAGCAGAGATAAAAAGTCTAAGAAACGTTCGAGAACAGGTCTACTCCCTCGACCTTGGTGGAAGCCGCATTGACAAATCAATTATGAAGGAGGTGGCCAAGTTTGAGAACCTGCATCGGTTATACCTTGACAATACGGCAATAGATGATGCCATGATCGGTTCCTTGCGTAAACTGAAGAATTTGGAATATTTGAACCTTTACGGAACGAATATTACGCGCAAGGGAGCTGCTCAAATGCTTGGCCTAGAGAGTCTAGAAAAGCTTTATTTATGGCAGACAAAAGTGAATGCCGAAGACTTAGAAGAACTCAAATCGGATTATCCGGATGCAGTTATTAATGGAGGATCAATAGGTGATACTACCTTTGAGGAAGTTCAGCTCAACACGCCTCGCATGGTTTATGAATCGAGTTTCTTTGACGATAAAATGACGATCACTGTTCCTTACAGCTTATCGAATACTGATATCTATTACCAGATTGGTAATGACGATCCACAAATTCTTCAGGGAAGAGAAATAGAACTTACAGCAAGTTCCAAGGTCACCGTCTATGCTAAAAAAGAAGGTTGGAAAGACAGTGAAAAAGCTGAGCAAGCCTTTATTCTCGTTAGACCCAATCGCTTCAAAAAGAACGATCTCAAATTTGACCCAAAAGGCACCTACAAAGCAAAAGGTATCGAAACCTTGTTTGACCTTAAGAAAGGAAGTGAAAACTTCCGAGACGGGAATTGGCTTGGCTTCAATGGCGATGATATGATCGTAGATGTCGAGCTTTCGGAAACTCGCTCTTTAGAATCGGTATTCATCAGTACCTTGGATGATACAGGTTCATGGATATTTCCTCCAACTGAATTGGAGATCTGGGGAGGAAGCACTTCTGGCAATCTCAAAAAACTCAATACCCTTTCCATTAGCTCTCCCGATGGTCCTGAGCCTAAACATATGATCATTCATGAACTGACATTTGACAAAGCAGATTTGAAGTACGTCAGGGTAATTGCAAAGAACTATGGAGACCTACCTGACTGGCACCCAGGGAAAGATACTCCGGCATGGCTATTTATTGATGAGATTGCTTTTCAGTAGTTATTTCCTCACCAGCTAATGATCTAGGTCCACGGCTAATACACGACATTTTTTAGTACTTTTGCAGCTCAATTTAGTATCAATGAGTTTAGCGCAGGAGATAGATAAAAGAAGGACTTTCGGTATTATTAGTCACCCCGATGCGGGTAAGACAACTTTGACGGAGAAGCTTCTATTATTTGGAGGTGCCATTCAAAAAGCGGGAGCTGTTAAGTCGAATAAAATCGATATGCATGCTCGTTCGGACTGGATGGATATTGAAAAGCAAAGAGGTATCTCTGTTGCTACCTCCGTGATGGCTTTTGAGTACGAAGGGAAGCGCATTAACCTGTTAGATACGCCTGGTCACCAAGACTTTGCCGAAGATACATACAGAACGCTGACCGCAGTCGATTCGGTGATCATGGTGATTGACTGTGTGAAGGGTGTGGAGATTCAGACCGAGAAGTTGATGGAGGTTTGTAGGATGAGAAAAACTCCTGTGATCTCATTCATTAACAAACTCGACCGTGAGGGTCAAGATCCCTATGATCTATTAGATGAAATCGAGAATAAGCTCGGTATCAATGTTCACCCTCTCAGTTGGCCCATCGGAATGGGGAAAACTTTCCAAGGGGTTTACAGTCTTTATGACAAGAGTCTACGCTTATTCAAAGCTGGCCAACAACAACTCCATGAAGAGGCTACCAAACTCGAAGATATCAACGATCCCAAACTGGTTGAATATATCGGTGAAAGCTATGCAGCACAGCTTCGCGAAGATGTCGAAATGCTTGATGATTTGTATGGCCCATTGGACAGCGATGCCTATTTAAGTGGAGACGTTGCTCCTGTGTTCTTTGGCTCTGCGGTCAACAACTTTGGCGTGAAAGAATTACTCGATGCCTTCCTAAACATTTCTCCCAGACCCATAGGTCGAATGCTGGATGAGAAGCAGGTCGAACCTGATTATAAAAACTTTACTGGTTTTGTGTTCAAGATCCACGCGAACATGGACCCTAAGCATAGAAACAGAATTGCCTTCTTAAGAATCTGCTCAGGTAAGTTTGAAAGAGGCTCGAATTATTTCCACACGCGTCAAGACAAGAAATTTAGAATATCGCAAGCCACAGCCTTTATGGCTCAGGACAAAGAGACGATTGATGAAGCCTACCCTGGTGACATTATTGGCCTCTATGACACTGGGAATTTCAAAATCGGTGACACGCTCACTGATGGTGAAGGCGGTATGTATCGTGGCATCCCTAGCTTCTCACCAGAGATTTTCAGAGAGGTAATTAACAAAGACGCCATGAAAACCAAGCAGTTGGAAAAAGGCCTTAACCAGTTGATGGATGAAGGTGTTGCGCAACTCTTTAACTTTGAACTAGGAAGCCGTAAGGCTGTTGGTGTTGTTGGTCAGTTACAGTTCGAGGTGATTCAGCACAGGCTGAAGCATGAATATGGCGCCACGGTTGAGTTTGCAGGTATGCAACTCTATAAGGCCTGCTGGATCTCGTCTAAAGACGAGAAGAAGCTCGATGAGTTTATCGCTTCTAAGCAAAGACATATCGCTAAGGACAAAGACGGAAAGCTTGTTTTTATGGCAGAGTCTAAAGCTTGGCTCCAAATGGTTCAGGACAATTTCCCTGATATTGAATTCCACTTTACCAGCGAGTTCTAATGAAAAACATTGTACAACCTCTTTACGAAGACAATCATCTATTGATTGTCAATAAACCGGCTGGAATCCTCATTCAAGGAGACTCCACTGGAGACAAACCATTAGTAGAACACTGCAAGGACTATATTAAAGAGAAGTACAATAAGCCAGGGGCTGTCTTCTTGCACCCAGTCCACCGATTAGATCGGCCTGTAAGTGGTGTTATCGTATTTGCACGAACTTCTAAGGCTTTGGAGCGAATGAATAAAATATTCGCTACACGCAAGGTTCAGAAGACTTATTGGGCTATTGTAAAAAAGCACCCTCCACAGAAAAAGGGTAGACTAATGAGCTGGTTAGTCAAAGACCCAAAACGGAATGTTACTACTGCTTATTCTGAAGAAGTTGAAGGTGGGCAGAAAGCCGAGACAGATTTCAAAGTACTGGGTAAACTGAACAATCACTACCTGATTGAAGTGGAGCCATTGACAGGTCGACCGCATCAGATTAGAGTCCATCTCGCTGAAATGGGTTGCCCGATCAGAGGTGATCTTCGTTATGGCTTCTCTAAACCAAATCCAGACAAGAGCATTAATCTACATGCACGTAGACTTTACTTTGAACACCCAGTGAAAAAAGAGCCTATTGTAGTTAGAGCGGGTTTACCAGGAGATCAGTTCTGGGAGCAGTTCCTTACTCTTGAAGACATCAAGGTGAAGGACAAAGACATTGACAGGCTTTACTAAGAGTTATTTCTAAATCCATTATCTATTCACTTTTTCACTCCTTAACTTAAGAATATGAAAAAGGCTCTTCGCATAATCGCCATTGTAGTGCTTGGTCTCATTGCCCTACTTTTCGTAGGCTTTCTAATTCTAGATGAGAAGTTACCAGAAGGAGAATGGAGCCCTGAAGCGGACCTAATGGCCGAACAAATGTTAGCGGCTATGGACAAAGAAGCCTGGGATAATACTGATGGTGTAAGTTGGACTTTCAAGGGGATACATGACTACGATTGGGATAGAGAAAACCATGTGGTTGGTGTCAAGTGGGACGACAAGGAAGTGGCACTGCAACCCCAATACAAAACCGGAATAGTCGCCAATGGTGGTGATTATACAGGCACTGAGATTAGCGAGATGGTCACTACATCCTGGGATTTCTTTAATAACGATAGCTTCTGGCTTTGTGCCCCCTATAAAGTGTTTGACCCCGGAACGGAGCGAAGCATTGTAACGCTAAAAGATGGTAGAAAAGGACTGAAGGTCACCTATACCTCTGGCGGCACTACTCCTGGCGATTCTTATGTATGGATCTTGGGAGAAGACTTTTTACCTGTTGCGGTAAAAATGTGGGTCTCCATTATACCCTTAGGAGGTATCGAGTTCACATGGGAGAATTATGCCTACCTATCTTCGGGTGCTATGATCGCACAAGATCATTGGTTGTATGGGATGGTCAATATTGATTTGACCAACGTGCAATAAAAAAGCTCTACCTATACGGAGGCCCTGCAAGCCAGGCTACAATTGAATGTCGAGTTCCTTTGGTGATCGGGGTAACACGATGCATAATAAAGGAAGGGAACACTACAACAGTGCCCTTATCCCTAGGTGCATCATATGTGTTTTTATTAATCTTGAATTGAAGATCACCACCCTCATACTCAGATGGGTCAGAGAGTTGCACTGTTATACTCAATTTACGATGTGAAATCTCCCCTGCTCCAAAATCCAGGTGCCAGTCAAAAAAATCGCCAATTCCATACCTGGCAAGCTGTAAACGATGATGAAAGCCCATCAGGTCATAGCCATAGCGTTCATTATTGCAGTTTATCCCGAGTTGTCCTAGTTTCTGATAGATCCATGCATTTTCATCACTATCATCGATGAAAGTGAGCTTCGTTTTTCTTAGTTCTTCGTTGTATTCAGCACCGCTCCCACTAAGTGTGGCATCCACTTCACTGTCTGCATTCCAGAGGGCTCTTATTTTATCTACTTCTTGAGGGGAAAAGAAGCGATCGAAAACAACAAATTCGGCAAAATGAGGCCTAGTTGGCTGGTGGAATGGAAAGACTACGGACATTGTGTTTGTGTATTATTTATAGAATGATTTAAGCTAATCAAAATTCCAAAAAACAAAAAACCCTGATGGATGATCCATCAGGGTTTTAATTCTTAAGCTGTAGAGACTACTAGTCTTCTATTACAGACTCGGCTAGTACAATCACTTTATTGTTGAGTACTTCTACTACACCGCCATCGATCACAACAACCTCATCTTGACCAGAAGCCTTGATGGTCATTTTGCCTTTACCCAAGGCACTAATCATTGGAGCGTGATTGCTCAGTACTTGAAACTCGCCATCACTTCCAGGGAAAGTCACTGAAGACGCTTCGCCTTCAAATATCTTCTTGTCTGGAGTTACAACTTCTAATAACATAGTATTGCTTAGTTAGCGGCTGCTTCAGCCAATAGTTTCTCACCTTTCTCTCTTGCTTCCTCGATAGTACCTACCAAGTTGAAAGCTGCCTCAGGAAGATCATCGTGCTTACCATCCATGATTTCGTTGAAACCTTTGATAGTGTCTTTGATGTCTACCAACACACCTGCAAGACCAGTAAACTGCTCTGCTACGTGGAATGGCTGAGAAAGGAATCTCTGAACACGTCTTGCGCGTGTTACAACTAATTTATCTTCGTCAGACAATTCGTCCATACCAAGGATGGCGATAATGTCTTGAAGTTCTTTATAACGCTGCAAAGTTTCTTTCACACGTTGTGCACAGTCATAGTGCTCATCTCCTAAGATGTCAGCCGTCAAGATTCTTGAAGTAGAATCCAATGGATCTACCGCTGGGTAAATACCTAGCTCAGCAATCTTTCTTGAAAGTACCGTTGTTGCATCCAAGTGAGCAAAAGTTGTCGCTGGAGCAGGGTCAGTCAAGTCATCCGCAGGTACATATACTGCCTGTACAGATGTAATTGAACCATTCTTAGTGGAAGTAATTCTTTCTTGCATCGCACCCATCTCTGTTGCCAAAGTTGGTTGGTAACCTACCGCTGATGGCATACGACCTAGAAGGGCAGATACCTCAGAACCCGCTTGGGTAAATCGGAAGATATTGTCAATAAAGAATAGGATGTCTTTTCCTTGGCCATCGCCTTCACCATCACGGAAGTACTCAGCAATAGTAAGACCTGAAAGGGCCACTCTTGCTCTCGCACCTGGAGGCTCATTCATTTGACCGAATACGAAGGTTGCCTTAGATTCAGCAAGTTTTTCGCTGCTTACCTTAGAAAGGTCCCAGCCACCTGACTCCATAGACTCATTGAACTCTTCACCGTAGGTTACGATGTCAGACTCAATCATCTCACGAAGCAAGTCATTACCTTCTCTTGTTCTTTCACCAACACCAGCAAATACTGAGAGTCCAGAGTATGCTTTCGCAATGTTGTTAATCAACTCCTGGATCAATACTGTTTTACCAACACCAGCACCACCAAACAAACCAATCTTACCACCTTTTGCGTAAGGTTCGATCAAGTCAATTACTTTGATACCTGTGAATAAAACTTCGGTTGAAGTAGAAAGGTCTTCAAATTTAGGAGCAGCCCTGTGAATAGGAAGTCTCTTGTCTCCTTTTGGTTGAGGGATACCATCGATAGCTTCACCAACTACGTTGAAGAGTCTACCTTTGATGTCTTCACCAACAGGCATTGAGATAGCCACGCCAGTATCAGTTACGTCCATGCCTCTAGTCAAGCCTTCGGAAGAATCCATCGCGATGGTTCTTACTCTGTCTTCACCTAAGTGCTGCTGGCACTCCAATACTACTTTTTGACCGTTTTCTTTTGTTACTTCTAGTGCGTCAAGAATGTTCGGCAATTTAGCGCTCTCGGCATCGAAACTTACGTCTACGACCGGGCCAATTACCTGAGTGATCTTTCCAATATTTGCCATTTGTTATTCTTTATTAAGAAAGGAAAAATGCGATTAATTTTCTGGGGGCAAAGGTATGCGTATAATGTATTAAACCAAAGGCTTATCTCGAAAATAGCGGGTATATTTTACAGTAGTTTTAGGCAGACAAAATGATCCGAAAAACTGTACCGACATCTACTTGTGAAGATTTAACAAAAATCCGCCCATTGTGGTAATTTTCAATGATTCTTTTCACCAAGGCCAGGCCCAAACCCCAGCCTCTTTTTTTAGTGGTAAAGCCAGGTTTAAAAACCTCACTGACCTTTCCTTTGGTAATTCCTTTACCGTCATCAGCTATATCTACGAAAACCTCATGTTCAGATTCCTGACCAATGGTCACGGTAATGTTGCCAATACCGCTCATTGCGTCAACTCCATTCTTGACAACATTTTCCAAAACCCATTCGAAAAGTGGCTTATTGAGGTTGGCCATAATATCTTCCGAGCCCCCCTCAATATTGAGATTGACTTTTGAAGAGACTCTAGGTTTTAAGTAGTTCAAAAGGCCATTGACAGTATCATACACGTTTTGGCTCTTTAACACTGGTACCGAACCGATATTTGAGAATCTCTCTGTGATCATCTCAAGCCTTACCACATCCTTTTCGAGCTCCACAATAATATCATCCCTATCCTTCATCTCGTCCATTCCCTTGAGGTATTCTACCCAGGCGATCAACGATGAAAGTGGAGTTCCTAGCTGGTGAGCAGTCTCTTTGGCCATTCCTACCCATACTCTGTTTTGCTCGGACCTTCGGGAATAACTAAAGGCCAAGTAGGCTATAAAACCAAAAATGGCAATCACTGAAAGCTGGATATAGGGATAGGTACTGAGTTGTCTCAACAGGTACGAATTACGATAGTAGACGTACTGAATATCAGAAATTTCACCCTTGGGACCATTGTGAATAATGATCTTGAAGGGATCATTTTCGGATCGCATCTTTCTGAGCATTCGCTCTCGTAAACCGGCTTCTTCCCCTACATTTCGTGCATCATAGATTTGTTGGGTAGCTGAGTCTACCACAATCACGGGTAATGTGTTATCCGGACCAATGATGTTATTAGAAATAAAAGTCAAAGCGGACGCATCGACCTCAGGTAAACTTGAGAATTCAACAGCTTGCGCCCAAAGCTTAATTTTATCTTCCTCCCCTTTCTTCAGCTTGGCTACCAAACTATTGGTATAAACAATTGACCCACCGCCAATGATAATGGCCACAATCAGGATAAACCATTTGATCCTTGCCTGATTGGTGTAAAAGTCAATATTAATAGCTCCTTTGAAAGGGTTTTGCATGCCGAAAAGTAATAAAAATCTCACCTTTTAAACGACCTTCCTTCTGGAATCGCATATTGACCCCAAGGGTAAGGGGGTGAGAAAATCTCTGGAGAAATCAAATGGCATAGGTTATTAGCCCACTCCTACTTAACTTAACTCTGTAATTCCGAACAAACTTTATGAGTGAAATGCACCTTCAATGCCAGATTTGTCTATCAGGCCATATGTCATTATTGTCAGAGTTAGACAACAAGGAAATGACGAAGATCGCTAGCCGAAAGTCTAGAGTGGCTTATAAAAAAGGACAAATACTATATTATCAGGGAACAACACCTATGGGTTTGTTTTGCATTCACTCAGGCAAAGTCAAAGTCACTCATGTTGGCCAAAATGACAAAGAACAGATCTTATATATCGTAAAGGAAAACGACTTCTTAGGCTATCGTTCTCTCTTAAGCGAAGAGCTATATACAATGACTGCTACGGTAATTGAAGAGGCAGAAATCTGCTTCATCCCAAAAGAAGACTTTTTAGAAGTCATTAGCAGCAACCCAATATTCATGCAAAAATTATTGAAATATGTATGTCATGATTTGGGTATCATGGAACAAAAGTTATCGCAGTTTATTGGGAAAAATGTTAGAGAACGACTGGCATCTGTTCTTCTTATGCTTAAGGAGACATATAAAATGGAAGGAGAAAAAAGTGAGTCCATTGCTATAAATCTGACCCGCAAAGATCTAGCTGGCATTACCGGGTCAACCACCGAAACTGTAATCAGACTCTTATCGGAGTTTAAAGATGAGGGCTTGGTAGCGATTGAAAACCGAAAAATTCGAGTCATAGAAAGTGAAAAACTAAGTCATATAGCAAACTTCACCAGCTATAATGACTGATTAGACCAGTGACTTGCGCTCTAAGTCTAGGTCCATCAGAAAACTATCGATCACACCTTGCTTTACATGCTCCATTACCACAATCTTCCACCATTTTACATTATCTCCATGGGCATCTGGCACGAGCATATATTCGTTAGCAAGCTTTGCAGAAACAAACTGAGATTTAATGGTCACTATATTCATCTGCGGGTTCCGGAAGTACTCAACACCTCTTTGGTCAAGGTCTGCACATAGGCGATCTGTTTTCCTCAGCAGTTTCTGAATTTTTGACTTCCATCCATCAGAGCCATAAGTCCTCATAATCATCCAGATGGCAATGGCATTTGCTCCAGACCGACTGCCTACCAAGGTATAGTCCTTTCCTTTTACATAATTAGCCTCCTCCGTCAAGGCGTATTCCATAAAGCCTTTGCGTGTCAGGTAAATCCCAGTACCATATGGAGACTGCAGCATTTTATGGCCATCCAGAGTGAAGGAATTAATTTTAGGGTTCTGAAAGGTTAAAGAGGACTCTTCAGTAGCAAAAGGATAAATATAACCACCGAAAGCACCATCGACATGCACCTTATAATCAACATTTAGATCATCTAACCATGTCGTTATTTCATCGATATCATCAACCGATCCAAACATAGTTGTCGACATATTCATAACGACAATAAAGTGCTTAACTCCAGCATCTCTCGCTGACTTAATACAATCTTCTATGCTCGACTTTTCTACCCTTCGGGTATCCTCTGAAACTGAAGTAACAAAAGACTTAAGTCCTAATAGTTTAGATGCCTTTGGCATAGAGTAGTGTGCATCTTCTGAATAGATCACACCTATTTCATCTGGCGTTGACTCAAATTCAGTTTCATAATAGCGCTTCAATATCCAAATCGCCTGAATGTTTGCTTCCGTTCCTCCTGAGGCAACATAGCCATCGAAGGCTTCATCTTCTCCAGCAAAAATTTGTTGGGCGCATAGGTCTATCAGTTCTTTTTCAATTTTATGAGTTCCTTCAAAGGCCGCCTCTGATTCATTTAAGGTATGACAACCGATATGATTTGGATTGGCGATAAGGGCCGACAGAAAAGGTGCATCTTTTAAAAATGGAGCATCGTCATAGAACACTTCAGAATCCAGATAAGACGCTGGCAATCCCAAAACTGGCTTCTCCCTGTAGTCCAGGTTCCTTTCTAAGGCAGAGAAAATGATCTCTTTTATCTTACTATGTGAGTAACTATCCCAATGCATAAAATGTAACGCTTAAAATTTGGCCGCAAGTTAGATCACTAGACTTAAGTAAACTAAAAATCCTTCCTTTTAGCCGTTCTGATTAGAAGGCCAATCGGGAGTATTGCCCATAATGTCAAAACAAGGAGTGATATAATCATACCAGAACCGTTGCCAAAGAAGTTTTGAAAAAGTGCACCCGTATAACCGAGCAAAGCGGATATATCAAGCTTTAGTAAAACCAAAATTCTGGACAGATCGATTGGGTTAAACATACTGGCGAAAAGCGTGAACTTATCAAGCGGGTAATCATCGAACATTATCAGTGAGATGAGGAACAGTCCATCATAGATTACCGCCATAAAAAGCCATAATAGTATGGCATAGCCAAAGCCTTTCACTTTGTTTTCATTTCGGAGAGAGATATTAACTGACAAGGCTACGAAAATGAAGGTCAGAAAGGCTCCCACTAAGAGTAGCAAGGCAAAATCCCAAATCTCGGATGATTGAGCTACACCATATATAATAAAAGGTATACCCAAGCCAACGACTAAACTCAGAGACAAAGAAAGAGCAATACCGAGGTATTGGCCCAAGAAAATATCTCTTCGCTTGATGGGCTGTGATAACAACAGTTCAGTAAATTCCCGAGCACTATAGAAATACATAATTCCGAAGATGGTACCGATCATTGGCGTTAAGACTACAATGACATTCATCAGTGTAATCACCGCTTTTGACAGATCATTATTAAGGAACAAGAGCACGAAGCCCAGCAACAGATAGAAACCAAAGTAGACATAACTCCATCTACTTCTGGCAAGATCGGCAAAGCTATATTTCAATATCTTAAGCATCGGATTCTAGTATTTTAGCGATAGAATGCTCAAGATTCTTTTGACCTGTTTGGTCCTTCAGCTCTTGAACTGAGCCCTGGAAGAAAATCTGCCCCTCTAACAAGAAAACGATCTGATCAGAAAGCTCTTCAACCAAACTCATAATATGTGTAGTGATGAGAAAAGTCTTTCCCTTTTCCTTTTCCTCCTGAATCAATGCCTTCAATCGAATCAGTGAAACTGGGTCTAGGCCCGCTGTGGGCTCATCTAGAATCAATAAGGGGCTGTCAAACATAAAAGTCAACACGATATTGACCTTCTGCTTGGTGCCACCAGACAGTTGTCCAAGCTTTTTGTCCATTGAACTCTCAAGTCCAAACCTCTCGATCAACGCATGCTCATTGGCGTCCACATCACGAATATTCTTAATCATTTCGATCAATTCGCGCACCGTAAGATTATCCGGAAACCGAGCAATCTGAGGCATATAGCCAATCCGATTTCTATAATCCCAGTTATTCAACACTGGTTGATTGTCAAAATAAATCTCTCCCTCTTGAGGCAGCACCATTCCAAGTATGGTTTTCAGGATAGTCGTTTTACCAGAACCGTTAGGCCCCAATACGGCAACAACCCCCTGCTCCTCTATTTGGAAATTAACCCCTTCCAATACCTGAAGCCTGCCGAATCGTTTATATAAGTTTTCAATTCTGATCATAAGAAAAGCTTTTCATAGCCGGAGCATTATCAACAAGATTATCAGGGGTGAAAACTGGAGAAACTCGTTCTGAGAAATTGATGATATCGACAAAGAGACTTCTCAGGAGTATGATTGTCTCTGGGGTTTTATTTACTACGTAAGAGAAGAGTTTTACGGGCCTGTAAGGAACATCTCCAACACCATTTTTGTCAAGGTCATATCCAGCGTATGAACTCCAATAATTGCCTTCGAACTTATTGTCATTCATTTTCGAATTGTAAGAGACATCAAATGAGTTGCTCAGAAAGTTATTCTTTGAAAACACATTGGTATAGGAACCACCACTCACTTTTATCGCCCAACCATTCCTTTTGAAATCATTTGACAGGTAATTCACCCTAGTGCAGCCTTCAATGAAAATGCCTATCGTATTCTCCTCGAAGGTGTTGTCTACTACCTCTGCATCGTAAATTTCTTTGAGGAGCAATCCATAGGATGCGGTACCCCAATTTTGAACAAAACGGTTTCGTTTCATCTCAATAAACTTGGAAAACATGACGGCCACGCCTGCACCGTTTTCTCTGAAGGTATTGTCAAGATATTTATCGTGGTTCGAAAACATAAAATGTAGTCCGTATCTAATATTATTATGACTGTTATTTCCTGAGACAGTACTCTCATTAACAAATTCTAGATAGACACCATCCCGCAGTCCACTTAATTCATTACCGCGAATCATAAGGTTAGAACTGTGCCAGGCATGTACGCCATTGCCAGAATCATCCTCACGTATGCGATCACTCTCAACTTTGTTTTCTGCAATTAGGCCGTGATGAGATTTCTCTATGAGTACACCAAAGAATGGATCAATGATTGTATTGCGGACGATGCTAAAATGACTTGATCTTGAGATATAAATGGCCGCATAGTCTTTTGTATAGCTCCTTCCTGCATTGATGAGCTTGAGGTCAAAAACATGCACCTCATCACTCAAAATCTTCAAAATGTAGTTCTCCCCTTTGCCGTCTAGAACAGCACCGACCTCACCAATGATTGTAATAGGTTTTCTTATTTCGAACCCTACTGTTGTGTAAGTGCCCTTCTTTATCAAGAGTGTATCAAAAGGAGATGCTTGGTCATATGCTGCTTGCAGTGTATTTGCCTCACAACGACTGCACACCTCTACTATACCCCCCTTAAGAAGGGTCACAATAGATAACAGTAAGAATCCTATTAAGTACCCTCTCATTATTGATTTCTGAGTTCATCTAAAAGCTGATTCCAGCCTAATGTCTTTGTAGTTCCATGGGAGAGATGCTGCTGCAAGTCATCTGCGTTTTCGAAAGCCGAAAGATTGGCTCCCATAGGGCTTGGTATGTTTTCGGAAATAAGATAGTGTGCTTGTTGTGCATCTATCAGGATCTTCGGGCTTGCATAGTCGACCACTAGGTAGAGCTCAATAGGTGCCTGATCCCATGCTTTCAAATGATTGACCATGCATTCAATTGCATCATAGTTAAAAGCCTTCCCCTTGGTAGTGACAATTTGAGCTGCGTGTTTAGAATCGACTATTGTCATTTTACAAAAACTACACCCATCAGCACCGTAATGAATCTCTTGAGGTGCTACTTCGCACGAAGCCAAGAAAACTATGAGGCTAAGCAGTATCCAAACCTTCTTCATATCCTTCTTCTTTTTTTGCTTGATAAAATGCCAACACTGTCAAACCCATTCCCAAAAACATGAGATACGCTCCTGCCCTCGGCATAGAAATGGCTTTAAAGTTCAATATCATTTTTGCCCCGATTAATGGTGGCTGGTAAGACATGGGTTCACCATCTGGAGTAGTGAATTTAATTGCTGCATTTTGCTTGAGGTTGTGTCCATATTCATATTCCCATTGATAGAAATCATACATGCCCAGTGTACCCAAAGTCGTCATTAATATAAACCAGGCGAGGTATAGCTTCTTCCTACCAATTAACCCTACTACAACTCCCAGTACGGCCATTCCTGCAATGATCATTGGGAAATACTCAAACTCGGGAATGGTTTCTGGAATATCTTTCATGCCCACATAATGGTTCATGATATTGATGTTTTTGATATCATTTGGTGCTGCACCTTCAAATCGATTGATATAAATATCCATGCCGATACTTTCGGGATACTGAGGGGCTTCCAATGTGATATTCCAGAGAGGAAGTACAAACAATGGAAGAAGTAGCAAAGCACCGAACATCATTAAGAGTTTCGACTTTTTCATCTCTAAAGGTTTTTAAGTTAATGGCAGAACTATACTCTGTAACAGACTACAGAAAAAGGTGTGTTAATAGAAAAGAGAGGGTAACCTGCTAGACTTCAGGCCACCCCCCACTCAAACTAGTTCAATTCATCTCCATCAAGGCTCCATTTTAGAGCAATACTTGAGTTTCTCGGAGATACTCTTATGTAGCCCTGCATTTCCTGATGCAGTGCGGAACAAAAATCGGTACAGTAGAATGGCCAAACACCTACTTTTTTAGGCTCCCAAACCGAGGACTTTGTCTGACCAGGCATAATGAGGAGTTCAGAAGAGTTCTGGCCGATCATGGCAAATCCGTGAGGCACATCAAAGTCTTGCTCTTGGTTTGTAATGTGGAAGTACACTTTGTCTCCAACTTTTATTCCTTCAATATTATCTGGCGTAAAGTGACTACGTATGGTAGCCATGGAAATGTGGACTTCATTACCTTTTCTCTCTATTGTAACTTCATTTGGAGTTGTCACTGCATAAGGGTGCTTATTATCTTCCAGCTTATAGAACTTTTTAGCCTTAGGTGCTAATAGCTCGGCAGGAATACCAGCTGCATAGTGTGGCTCTCCATGGGTAGGGAAATCGTAGAGAAGCTCCATTTTATCACCAGAGATATCATAGATCTGTGCAGAGTGCTCCATTTCTGGACCTACAGGTAGGTACCTATCCTTCGTAATTTTATTCATTGCTACTACATACTTACCGAAAGGTTTTCTGGAATTACCACCTGGGATCATTAAGTGACCCACAGAGTAATAAGTCGGCTGTCGATCGAGCACTTCCCAAGTACCCAATTCCCATTTTACCACTTCAGAAGAGATAAAAAAAGTAGTGTAGGCATTCCCCTTACCATCAAACTCAGTGTGCAATGGCCCTAAACCACCGCTTCTTACAGTTCCTGCTAAAACATCCTCATAGTTCAAAATAGGAATTCCGTACGCATCACCGTCAAACTTTTCAGCCTCAATGGCAGCAATCATTTTATCAAAAGAGTGTACTGTTAAATCTGCTGACAATTTCCCACTACCGATAATGTATTCCCCTGATGGGTCAACATCACAGCCATGTGGAGATTTTGGAGTTGGCAAAAAGTATATAGCTCCTGGTATATCGATTGGATTTACAGTCAGCACTTCTTTTTTCATAGTACTTGTAGCCATATGTGTAGATTCATCATAGACATTATGCGCATATTCCGCAGGCATTTTAGTACCACCACCGTTATTCACGTATTCTTCAATTACCTTCCAGTTAATTGCCGCAATAAAGTCCTTATCGTTCTGTGAAGAATTTACCTCTTGCAAAGAGTTAGCTTCTTCCGTGTTATATGTAGAGAAGAACATCCATCCGTGAGACTTACCGCGTCCTGGATGGGAAAGGTCATAATTAAAGCCAGGCATGATTATTTGGAATTTTATATCCATGTGCCCGTGCTCTGGATCTACGCTAATAAATGAAAGGGCTCCTTTAAAGTTTCCTTTATACTCATCGATTGGCATATCACGTTGTGGAACAGGCACTGAAAAACGAGTACCCGCTACTACATATTCTGTATTTTCAGTCACGAAAGAAGAACTATGATTACCGGCACTATTAGGCACCTCAATAATTTCTTCTGTCTCAAAAGTGCTTAAACTTATTCTCGCGATTCTGGGCGTGTTATTACCGTTGATGAAAATCCAACGTCCATCAAGTTCCCCGTTAGTTTGTGAAATATCTGGGTGGTGAGCATCATCCCAAGGCACAAAACCATGAGAGGTTTCGAACATCGGCTTAGTCTCTTCAGAGTAGCCATATCCAGATGTCGGAAATTGTGAAAAGACAGGGATTTCCTTGAACATTCTACCAGAGGGTAATCCGTATACCGTAAGGTTACCACTATATCCACCTGACAAGAATGCATAATATTCGTCTTGCTCTCCTGGAGCCACATAGACTCTTTCGGCAACACTACTACTTAGGGCTCCATTGCTCCCACTATTAGGAGAACAGCCCACAATGATCATTGCCAATAGCACGCTAATGACAACTGAGGTTCTATTTATAACTTTCTTCATTTCTTTAGTTTTGGTTGGTTATTAAGGTAAAATCACCTTGTCTACCACATTGATGATTCCATTTGACGTCTGAATAGAAGCGAGCACTTTGGCACCAGCTACCCAAACATCCTCTCCATCGACAACGACTTCTAAGTAGTCACCGGTGGCCATATAGATTTTGCGGCCTTTGCTAGCTTCTCTTTTTAAGTCCTCCATATTGTAAGACCCTGGGGCAGCATGTCTGGTAAGAATAGTAGTTAGATCTCCCTTGTTTTCAGGCTTTAATAGATTATCTACTGTACCCTCAGGTAATGCTGCAAATGCATCGTTGACTGGTGCAAAAACCGTGAGTGGTCCTGCATTTACCAAGATGTTTTCAATCTGTGCCGCTTGTACCGCTACAACCAGCGTACTATGTGCTTCCGAGCCAATCGCTACCTGCAGTATATTTTTATCCGACTCATTATCTTCGACAGAAGCCTGTCCTTGAAGATGAGAAGGAGTCTCTGAAGCAGTCGTTGAACTCTCTGTCTTACTACCGCTGTTACAGGCCATTATTGAGCCTAGCGACAGTAGTAGCACCAATATTTTTAATTTAGTTGCCTTCATAATCTTTCTTTTAAGGTTTTATATCTAAAGCGATCTGAAATACTCCAAAACCGCTCTTGCGTCTTCTTCGCTAAGGTTTTGATTGGCCATAGGCGAACCATTAGCTTCAATCAATAATTGCTTAGCTATGGGGTCCTTCTGAACCATTTCACTGGGATTTAAAATCATATTCATCGTCCATTCCGGAGTTCTTCTTGTCAGAATATCTTTTGGTGAAGGACCGATGAACTTTTTATCAATCTTGTGGCATGCCGAGCACATTGACTCAAAAATCTGCCGACCGCTGGCTATTAGCTCAGGATCCATCTCGCTGGGAAGAATTAGGCTTTTGACAGGCCCTATTCCTTTGTTTGACTGCCATTCGGCCATGGGGTCAGAGGGAGCTTTTTGGGTCTTAGCCTTTATTTCGTCAATCTTACTTTGACCGCCTCCACAGCCGAGTATTCCTACAAAAAATAACAGTGTTAGTAAGAGGTTTATAGTCGGTTTCTTCATCACAATCTTGGTTTATATATTGAGACAAAGGTATTTCCGGATGCATAGAGATCTCGTGATATGCATCACCGACAATAATGATCTTGTCATTGGTCCTGTTATGACCAATTCGACTTTAGAATTATGACGGATATCATAAAAAAATCCTCATTGAATATCAATGAGGATTTTAAAACCTAAGAGGCTACTCTCAAGCTATACTTTCATAGTAAACCATTTACCAATAGTCTTCCAATTTACCTTAACACCATACATCAATATACCGATGCGATAGACTCTTCCAGCCATCCAAAGTGTTCCAATAAACCCTCCGATTAGAAGTACCATTGAAAGAGCCAGTTGCCAATCCGGCACTCCGAATGGAATTCGAGCCATCATGATAATTGGAGAAGTGAATGGTATCAGAGATAGTGTCACCGCCAGTCCACCATTCGGATCATCCAGTACAAAGAACATAGCCATTATTGATGCTATGATAGGGATGATGATAGGGAACATAAACTGCTGAGCATCTTGAATACTATCCACTGCCGATCCTATCGCTGCATAAAGGGCTCCATACAGTAAGTAGGCACCCATAAAGAAGAATAGGAAGCAAAGTAATATCTTAACCACAGGGACTGTGGCAATCATGGCTTGGATATCGGCCGCCATCTCTTGTTGACTTGTCAATTCCATAGCTTCTTGAGGAACTTGCTGAGAGGCTGCTTCCATCACTGCGCTATCGCCAGATAGAATACTTAAACCTACAGTACCCAACCCACCGATAAGTACAAACCAAATCAACAACTGAGTAAAGCCTACAGCACCAACTCCCAAAACCTTACCCATCATTAATTGGAAAGGTCTCACTGATGAAACAATTACCTCAACAATTCGTGAGGTCTTCTCATCGAGCACTGACTGCATGATTTGCGCACCGTAGATAAAGATGAACATATAGATCAGGAAGCCTGTGCCGTAGCCGATCGCAAAGCTCAATTTAGCATTACTCTTCTGTGCTTCTCCACTCTCGGAAATATTGAACGAATCCAGATCTACACGGACCCTTAGGTTATTAATTACCGTGGGGTCAAGACCAGATTTATCGAGCTTGATATCCTCAAGTTTATTACGGATATCGCCTTCCAGACGCTCCATTGCCTGAACACTCGGATTTGTCTTAGAATACAGCTCAAACCCTGAAAAGTCAATCACGGAGCCATCTCCTAGATCGACATTGGGTAGATAAAGAAGTCCGAAGGCTCCTTGCTCAAGCATATCCTTTTTAGCTGACTCCAGATCACCTGTGATATACTCAAACTCAAAGCTCGTTACATCGAAGGCATCATTGAAATAGCCACTTTCGTCTAAAACTAAAACCTTATCGCTTCTAGATTCCTTCTCCTGAGTGGCAAAGTATACTATCGCGAAAATAATGGCTGGCATTACCAATGGGGTAAGGATGGTCGCTAACAAAAACGACTTCTTCTTTACCCTTGTCATGTACTCTCTTTTTAGTACTAAGAATATCTGCTTCATGATTTACCTCCTTCTACGATGTCGATGAAAATGTCATTGATGGAAGGCACCACTTCGACAAATGAATGCACTTCAATGAGACTGATCAGTTCTTTTAGAATATCGTTAGGCGACTGACCTTCTTTGGCCTGAACGGTTGACTCAGATAAATCATCGTCCACGCTAGCTGTATCTAGAACATCAAAGTTATTACTTAGCCCATTCAGAGAGCCCTTATAGTTGACAACGTACTTTCCTGACTTAAAGGAGTTTTTAATGTCTTTTTTGGTACCATCAAGAATCTTCTCAGACTTATTGATCAAAGCGATGTCATCACAAAGTTGTTCTACCGATTCCATTCTATGGGTAGAGAAGATAACGGTTGCCCCCTTATCTCTCAGCTCAAATATTTCATCCTTAATCAGGTTGGCATTCACAGGATCGAAACCTGAAAACGGTTCATCCAAAATCAAAATATCCGGTTCATGTAGCACGGTGGCAATGAATTGAATTTTTTGGGCCATACCTTTTGAGAGGTCTTCGACTTTCTTTCCAGACCACTCGGTTAAACCCAGTTTATCCAACCAGTTCTTAATCCTTTTCCGAGCTTCGCCACTAGGCAAGCCTTTCAGTTGTGCGAGATACATCAGTTGCTCTCCCACTTTCATTTTCTTGTAAAGGCCCCTTTCTTCAGGCAAATAGCCTATGTCTTTGATATGCTTAGGGTTAAGTTTTTCACCTTTTATGGTAATCTCACCCGCATCAGACATGATGATTTGATTGATGATCCTTATGAGCGTGGTTTTACCCGCTCCATTTGGTCCCAAGAGGCCAAATATAGACTGCTTTGGTATTGCGATACTCACATCATCCAATGCCTTATGTGCGGCATAGTTTTTTGTGACATTATTCGCTTCGAGAATATTCACTGTAGCTTCAATTTAATGGTGAATAAAAATAGTCGCTTTGAGATACAAAACCTCAATGCGGATGCTAAATAGAAAAAACAGTAAATACTAGATGGTGTTTAAAAGGTAAGCGGAAGAAGAAGCCGTTTTACGGATTAAAACAACCGCTCAGATTTGATCACTTTGAGAAAATGACGCTACCCATTGACAAATCAATATTGAATTCTAATAAATTCTCAGCATCAGGATCGTAGCTGGAGCTCACAAAAACATTGTCCCGTATTTTTTCAAAGCCAGGTGGTATTTTGAACTTGCGATAAGACGTGTCCTTCATTCGAACGATAATAGGAATGTCTTCTTTGGGCAAATTGATCTGCAAAGAGCCTGCTCCTACCCTTGCCCAAATCTCACTGGCTCTTTTGGGAAGCTCTTCAAATCCCAATACTAGTGTGCCGAAACCTACTTCAGCAAAGATATTTTTTGCTCGTGCCAGATTAAGCCTCTCAATTTCTATATCACCCAGATCTACAGTGACACTGAAAGTATCCATCTCCATCCTGTTCTGCATCTTGGAGAGATAACCCACCTTTACATGCGCATTAGCAGAGCTGATTTTCAAATTCTCAACGGCAATATCAGAAAGGTCAATGTATGCCTTCCCCACACCATAGTTAAGGTCTAAGTTGTAGGGCTTGTAATTGGTGAAGTAGATATTCCAATAGTTTTCATCATCGGTCTTCTTCTTACCAATGATCTTTGAAATTTTGGCACCGAAGCCCTCTTTTCCATTATCCTTGAGGTTTAACCAAGCGCTTAGGACCTCTCCCTCGTGTTTTTCACCAAAGTCACTTGTTATGTATTCTTCATTATGATGACCCAATATATTGATTGGGTAATTGCCTTTTCGTGTACGGATTTCACAGGTGCCTGAAGCGGCTTTCAGATGGAAATATACCTTCTCGCAAGCATCGCTGTCTTGCACGGTAAAGTGCTTTTTTGTTTGAGCCAAAACATTCATCCCTGCAATCCCTACTATGGCTACTAGTAAAAGTACTTTTTGCATTCAGTTGCTTACGTTTTGTTTAAAGTTTGGGTTACACCACCCACTTCAAACCGAAGTATACAGCTTTAGTTTTGAATTGTAGCTGACATTCATAAAAAAAGCCTCGATCCCAATGTCTGAGATGAGGCTTTTACTCCTTTATAGTAATGCTCTTAGAAAAACTCTCTTACTCTATCAAAGAAGCCTTTCTCTCCCTTACCGGGTTTTGGCTGGAAATTCTCAGATTCTCTCAATTTTTCAAGAATCTCAGTTTCTTCTTTCGAAAGCTTTTTAGGTGTCCAAACATTCACATGAATGAGCTGATCTCCTTTGCCATAACCATTGATATCTTTAATCCCTTTTCCTCTAAGCCGAAGGATTTTTCCGCTTTGCGTACCCGGGTCAAGCTTAATTCTCACCTTTCCGTCAATTGTCGGTACTTCCATGCTTTGGCCAAGCGCTGCATCCGCAAAGTTCACGTATAGGTCGTAGACTACATTGGTACCATCTCGTTTTAAGCTCTCGTGCTCAATCTCTTCAATAACAATGAGTAGATCTCCAGGTACTCCACCACCTGGAGCCATATTTCCTTTGCCTGACATTGACAACTGCATGCCATCACCAACGCCCGCAGGAATTTTGATTGGAATCACTTCCTCCTGCATTTCAAGACCAGTGCTATCTACGCCTGGAGGTCGTTTGTCAATGACCTGACCACTACCACTACACGTGCTACAGGTGGTTGCAGAAACCATCTGGCCCAGCATAGTATTGACCACTTTTTTCATTTGACCCGATCCGCCACAAGTAGGACAGGTTTTGAAAGTAACGCCTTCGGCATTGATCAGGCGATTTACTTTAATCTTCTTTTCAACACCATTAGCAATCTCTTCTAGTGTCAGCTTTAGCTTAATGCGCAGAGCAGATCCCTTGCGTTGCCTTCGGCCACCGCCTCCACCTCCGAAAAAGCTTTCGAAAGGGCTACCGCCTCCACCGAAAATATCTCCGAATTGGGAGAAGATGTCTTCCATGTTCATGCCGCCACCGGCACCACCACCGAATCCTCCACGCATGCCTTCATGACCAAATCGATCATATTGAGCACGCTTCTCGGCATTGCTGAGCACTTCATATGCTTCAGCGGCTTCTTTAAACTGCTCTTCAGCCTCTGGATTATCTGGGTTTTTGTCTGGGTGATATTTGATCGCCATTTTACGATAAGCCTTTTTCAGCTCATCTTCAGAAGCGCCCTTGCTCACTCCAAGAATTTCGTAGTAATCTCTCTTTGCCATAATTAAGATCCTATGACCACTTTCGCAAAGCGAATTACCTTCTCACCTAGATAATAGCCCTTCTCAACAGTGTCGATTATTTTTCCTTTTAATTTTTTCTCTTCTACAGGAAACTGGGTAACGGCTTCATGCAAGTCTGCATCGAAGTCAGTTCCTTTTTCGGTTTCCATAAGTTTTAGCCCTTTAGCTTCTAAAGACTTCAAAAGCTTATTGTGAATCAGGCTGAAGCCTTCTTTAACAGCATCAATATCCTCTTGCTTTTCATTGGCCTGGTTGGCTCTTTCAAAGTCATCAACAATTGGCAGTAACTCTGTCATTAGGTCAGAAGAAGCTGTCTTAATCAAGTCAATTCTTTCTTTGGCATTACGTCTTCTGAAGTTTTCGAATTCAGAATATAATCTCAAGTATTTGTCCTTAGCCTCGCCTAATTCAATCTCCAGTTTTTCTTCTGCAGTCAAATCATCCTCTTCCTGCTCTTCAGATTCGGTCTCTGCCCCGTTTTCTATCGTCTCCTCAATTGGTTGCTCTTCAGTAACCACATTGGTTTCTTCAACAGTTTCTTTCGTCTTCTTCTCTTTTGCCATTTTTGCTTAATTCTAAACGCATTGCCAGTCAGCAATTTTATTGCCAATGGAAAATAAGTGTCAATATGACATGATCTCAGGATTTGACAACCAATTAACCCTTGTCTGACAAACAAAATAGACCACATCTCGTATATGGTCGATGAACTACCAAGAGATCCTTTTTTATAAACAACTCCCGATCTCCTGATCATTTTTAAAACTTAAAAACAACCATGAAACGTAATTCAATCTATTTAATGGCCTGTATGGCGCTGTTTGTCCTAATGGGCAATCAGACATTTGCGCAAAACACTATCACCACACCCAGGGCACCTAGCCCCGCAGCAGAGGTGAGTCAGACCATTGGTATTTCCAAGGTCACTATCAATTATTCCAGACCATTTGTCAATGGTAGAACTGGAAAGATTTGGGGACAATTGGTTCCATTCGGCTACACAAATTTAGGCTTTGGCAATGGCGGCAATAATCCATGGAGAGCTGGTGCCAATGAAAACACAGTAATCACATTTTCTGATGACGTTAAAGTAGAAGGCAAAGATTTGGCTGCAGGTTCATACGGACTGCACATTGCAGTATTCGAAAATGGAGATGCCGATATCATCTTTTCTAATAACACCACTTCTTGGGGAAGCTACTTCTACCTTGAATCAGAGGATGAATTAAGAGTAAAAGTCAAATCAACTGAAAATGCTTTTACAGAATCATTAACCTATGATTTTGTCAATATCGATGCTACTTCAGCACAGGTGGTTTTGGATTGGGAAAACAAGCGATTCCCTTTTAAAGTAGAGTTTGCGGTACACGATCTTGTTGTGGAAAATGCAAGCAATCAATTGCGTAGTACTGCTGGTTTTGGGTTCCAAGGCCCTATGAGTGCCGCTCAATATTGTGTGAATAACAATGTGCACCTAGACAAGGCCTTGGCTTGGGCTGACCAAGCCATCGCACTTCAAAGAAATGCTCAGACTTTAGGCTTAAAAGGTCAGATTCTATTCGCTACTAAAAAGAACGATGAGGCAATTGCGGTGATGAATGAAATGGTAGATCACCCAACTACGCAAGCCAATAATGTTTACGCTTATGGCAACCAACTGATCACACTTGATCAGGACAAAGAGGCCTTAGCAGTATTCCAGAAAATGTACAAGAAGTGGAAAACAAATATTTTTTCACAGCACGGTATGGCTAGAGCATACTCAGCTAATGGCGATTTCAAAAAGGCTATAAAGTATGAGAAGGAGTGCTTGGCAAATCCAAACCTACCTGCTAACAACAAGGCAGCATTGGAAGGATTCTTAAAGCGACTAGAAGCGGGTGAAGATATTACTGCACCGCCTGCTGGATAATTTTTATTGAAATGGAGCGTTAAGGTCGGCCCAATGGGTCGACCTTATTTATTTGTGGATTTCCAGATGGCGTCTTTCAATTCAACCAACCCCATATTGGCCAAAGAAGATATGAACAGGGTTTCTATGTCTTTGGGCAAGTTCATTTTAATCTCTGCAATCAGTTCTTCATCTAGCATATCGCATTTAGAGATGGCCAAAATCCTCTCCTTATCGAGCAATTCGGGATTGTACTTTGTCAACTCATTAAGTAATATCTGATATTCCTTAACGATGTCATCTGCATCTGCTGGAACCAGAAAGAGTAGAATTGAATTTCGTTCGATGTGCCTAAGAAAACGTAGCCCTAAGCCCTTACCTTCTGATGCACCTTCAATGATACCCGGAATATCAGCCATCACGAATGACTTATGGTCTCGATACGAAACTACACCTAAGTTTGGCACAAGTGTGGTAAATGGATAGTCTGCAATTTCAGGCTTAGCCGCTGAAACTACTGAAAGCAAAGTTGATTTACCGGCATTAGGAAAGCCTACCAGACCGACATCGGCCAAAAGTTTGAGTTCCAGAACGCAAGTCTTTTCCTCCCCTTCTTCCCCCGGCTGCGCATACCTCGGAGTTTGTTTGGTCGCTGTCTTAAAGTTCTCATTGCCCAAACCACCCCGACCACCAGGCAGCAGAACTGCCTCTTGACCTTCTTCGGTTACTTCGAGTAATACCTCACCTGTTTCAGCATCTTTAGCAATTGTACCCAAGGGTACTTCAAGAATGACGTCTTTACCATCTGCTCCTGAACTTCCATGCCCGCTACCATTGCCACCATTATCTGCGGTTACGTGCTTCTTGTATCTCAAATGGAGCAAAGTCCAAAGCTGTGTATTTCCTCTGAGGATGATGCTTCCTCCTTTGCCACCATTGCCGCCATCAGGTCCGCCTTTCGGCACATGCTTTTCTCTTCGAAAACTTACGGCACCAGCTCCCCCCTTACCTGATTGGCAGTAGATTCTTACGTGATCGATAAAGTTAGAACTGGCCATATTTCATAGAATAAAAAAAGATGACCCTGAGGTCATCTTCAATATAAAATTTTATTGGGCATTAAGCCATATGAGACGCTACTGCAGCTGATATATCAGCAAAAATACTCTCAATTGTGCCTACCCCATTGATCTTACAAGTCTTGTCTTGCTTTTCGTAGAAAGCCGCAACTGGCAATGTTTTATTCAGGTACTCTTGAATTCTGACATTGATCTTTTCTTCGTTTTGATCGTCTACGCGACCTGAAGTCTTACCTCTTTCTAAAAGTCTTTTCTTGAGTTCATCTTGTGGCACGTCTAGCATAAGCATACAACCAATGGCTGTATTATGACTGCTTAACAAGTCATCCAGAGCTTCTGCCTGAGCCACTGTTCTAGGAAAACCATCGAAGATAAATCCCTTAGCGTCTGTATTGGCCTGAAGGAAATCTTCTACCATACCGATCACCACTTCATCGGGAACCAATTTGCCATTGTCCATGAAAGACCTCGCTTTCTGACCAAGCTCGGTTCCTTCTCCCAAATGCTTTCTAAATAAGTCTCCTGTAGATATATGTTTTAAGCCAAATTGCTTAATAAGATTTTCACTCTGCGTTCCCTTACCTGCACCAGGAGGGCCAAATAGTACAATATTAATCATCTATTGATTGGATTTAACAGGCCACAAATATAAGGATTATCCTTACTCCTGCTTGAGTTGATAGATATCTTTAAAGTTCCTTCCGAGGCCATCATAATCGAGACCATAACCCACTACAAACTTCTCTGGTATCTCGAAGCCTTTGTATTTGATATCAAGTTCGCATTGCAGGCAATCTGGTTTTACCAAAAGCGAAGCAATCTCTATCGAGCTTGGGTTTAATGCTCCAAGGTTTGCCAAAGCCTTTTGCATGGTCAGTCCGGTATCCACTATGTCTTCCACCAAAATAACGTCTCTACCTGCAATATCTTCTTGCAGGCTGACTACGCTACGGACTTCCCCGGTGCTTTCCATTCCATTATAGGAGGACAGCCTCACAAAAGTCACTTCGCATGGCACATCAACGGATTTCAAAAGGTCACTGCAAAACATGAAAGCACCATTTAATACACCTATAAACAGTGGGGTCTTATCAGCATAATCATTTGAAATAGCAGTTCCTATACGAGATATAGCCTCTTGAATTTCTCCTTCAGAAAGAAATGGCTGGAATGTTTTGTCGTGGACGGTTATGTAGTTCAATTCTCCTTCGGATTAGAGGGCGAATATATTACAATTGTTCCATAAGCACCTTGTACAAAGCGACCATACAATCAATGTCATGTTTGTGCACAATTTCATCAGGACTATGGACATTATCTTCGGGCGCACCGACAAAACACCAATCGAATGGATAAGGCGAGACCTGCAGCTCTCGGCCATCGCTCGAACCAGCACCTTCTACTTCCAATTGAAAATCGATCTGGCTTTCACGAGCAATACCTATGATCTTGTCGATAAAGCTTCTCCTGGGAACATTCCGATCGCGCATTGAAATGGCAACACCTTGACCATGCACAACACCTTCGGTTACCCAAGTGATATCAGAAATCAGGGCTTGTCTTACCCCCCACTCTTCAAAAATGAATTTGGCCAGATAAGGCACCGACCCACCACCATGTTCTTCCCAGCATGAAAAGACGATGACTCCATTTTCTAAAGTTTCAGCTACTTTGAGCGCATTAAAAACACCTAGACGATTATCAAGATAGCAAGACTGAACATAGTCATCGGTATCACGAAAGTCTCTTTTGAAAACCAGTTCGGTTCCACGATCGACCCCTCTAGGGAATTTATAATGGAGGTCTCCATCATTTTCAATCAGTTCACACTCAATAGGCCCCATTGAGTCCTGGCCTACTAAAGTATATCCAGTTTCGGCCTTTGGCCCACCAATCGGCACCAATTGATCGTGATAGCGCACCGTAAAGCCAATGCTATCAACATGTGCGAAGATGGCCGTTTTTGGCTGTCCAAATTTCAGGATGATAGCATCTTGAAAGTTTTCTCCAATATGAACTTCAGGCTGCACCCTCCATTTCTTTTGGTGTGCTTTAATATAATCGAGCAGAAACTCTTTCATCGCTCCCTCATTGCCAGAGGGGGCATGAATTCCACACATTGTTTCTAGTAAGGAGTAGTCCATAGAAATATTTTGCCCTAAAATTAGCAGAGACCCAACACATTCTTGTTGGTAGCGTTCAGAAAAATATAAATTGCCGTTCGAAATTCTCAGTTGATGTTCATACTGAATCAAACCAATTCTATTGCTAACAATTATCTGGCCCAGCTAAGGGATCAGCGTATCCAGACTGATCGACTTAGATTTAGGCAAAATCTGGAGCGTCTTGGCACTTTACTAGCCTATGAAGTGTCTAAGGATTTGGCCTACTCTACTAAAATGATTCAGACCAGCTTGGCACAAACCAGTGCTGAAACTGTTAGCGATGATGTAGTAATTGTATCAATTCTCAGGGCAGCCATTCCTTTTAGCAATGGCTTTGTTCAAATTTTTGATCAAGCCGAGTTCGGGTTTATAGGCGCGGCTCGTCAAGAGTCTGAAGGTGACGAGGTAAAAGTCAATTTAGACTATGCCGCTGCGCCAGATTTGACAGGGAAAACTCTCATTATTGCAGACCCTATGTTGGCTACTGGAAAATCACTGGTAAAGAGTATCGATCGTCTTAAAAAAAATGGCACCCCTAAAACTGTTCATTTAGCCTCTGTAATTGCCGCTCCTGAAGGAATTGCATACTTAAATGAAAACTTAGGTTTAGATTTCAAAATCTGGACCTGTGCTCTCGATGAGAAGCTCAATGAACAGTCTTATATCATACCAGGTTTAGGTGATGCTGGTGACCTAGCCTTTGGCCCCAAATTGTAGAATATTAGATGCTGTTGGACATACTTATCTTACTGATTGGCTTAGCCACCTTAATTCTTGGCGGTGATGTCTTGGTAAAAGGTGCCTCTCGTGTGGCATTGAGATTTGATGTCAGCCCAATGATCGTGGGCTTAACCATTGTAGCGTTTAGTACTTCAGCTCCTGAGCTATTGGTCAGTTTGAAGGCTGCATTAAAAGAAGCACCGGATTTTGCCATGGGCAATGTGGTTGGCTCCAATATTTCTAATTTATCGCTGGTACTCGGTGTGGCCTGCATGTTTGGTTACATACCTATTCACAAAGGAACAGCAAGAAGGGATTGGCTGGTCACCATGCTTTCATCAATCCTTCTGCTTTATTTCATTTCTGATGGTGACCTTTTGTTCTGGGAAGGCATTGTCCTTTTTACTGGTATACTCTCATACCTTTCTTATTTGTTGATTAAGACCAAAAAGGATCAAATAAAGCTGGATGTCACTTATGATCGATCTCAAGATACCCGGTTTGAGCAATTCAAAGACTTGTTTTACATCATTATTGGCGGTGCTTGTCTGTATTTTGGTTCTGAATGGTTTATTGATTCCGCACAAGGACTGGCCTCGGGGCTTGGGATTTCCGAAAGAATCATTGGCCTAACCGTACTCGCCTTAGGTACCAGCTTACCAGAGCTCTTTACCTCAGTCATCGCAGCTCGAAAAGGCGAAACTGATCTAGCACTCGGTAACCTTTTTGGTTCGAACATTTTCAATATTCTTTCCATTTTAGGAATCACAAGCATCGTTCACCCGCTCAGGGTCAATGAGGTCATTATCAATAGTGATATGATTTGGATGTTAGTACTCACATTAGGTATCCTTCCTCTCATGCTTTTCCGTAGAAGATTAGGAACCGTATCAGGAATTATTCTGCTTTCCTTTTACGGCCTATACATTTTTATGGTCTTGAGATAATGTGGCAAGAAGTACTGACGTATATAGGCATCTATTTATTAGCCTGCCTTAAATCTATTTTCCCTCCTTTGCTTGGGCCGGCTGCTGGTATGTCAAATCTTGAAATCATTGTCATCACAATTGCAGGCTTAATGACCAGTGTGATACTCTTCACTTTTCTAGGTGAAAAGATTAAAAAGCACATCATTCCTATTTTTATTAAGAACCCAAAAAAATTCTCTCCTAAAAGCCGAAGAATGGTTAGGCTCTGGAAGAAGTATGGCATTATTGGAATCTGCTTTTTGACCCCACTAATTTTATCGCCTCCAGGGGGGGCATTACTTGTTTCTTCTGTTGGAGCGCCTAGAAAGCAAGTGTTTATTTATATGCTGCTTTTCGGCATTATGTGGGCCACCATCTGGACCTTCTCTGTAGACTGGTTGATGGATTTGGGCCTAGTTAAGACAAAGGGGAATTAGGGTATTGGGTATTGGGTATTGGGTATTGGGTATTGGGGAAACTTGATCGCAGATAGATAGGTTACATTCGTAATTCGTAATTCGTAATTCTTAATTCTTAATTCTTAATTCTTAATTCTTAATTCTTAATTAAATCAATCCTCATCTGGGAGCATCTCAATATCTTGAATGAGTACTCTCTTTGAAATGGCTTGTCCGGTTGTAGTCGCGGCTAAACCACCCATGGCGGTTTCTTTATAGCGGGTTTCCATGCTTTGTCCTACTTCGCCCATAGCTTCCACACATTCGTCCACAGGAATTACCGCACTAACATCTGCCAAGGCAATTTGTGCTGAACTATTAGCAATAGCGGCTGCACTGGCATTGCGCACTACACAAGGTACTTCTACCAAGCCGGCCACCGGATCGCATACCAAGCCCAACATACATTGCACAGTAATTGCCACTGCATTGAAAACTTGATCGATATTTCCACCTAAGCAATACACCATGGCTCCTGCCCCCATCGCTGCAGCACTACCGGTCTCGGCTTGACAACCGCCAACTGCGCCTGCAATTGAAGCTCTCTTTTCCATAATGAGGGCAATACCCGCCCCTACTAAAAGCCCTTTCATAATACTGCGATCTGGAAGGTCATGAAGCTCTTGCAGTGTTACTAAAACCCCTGGAAGAATTCCTGAAGCACCTGCCGTTGGCGCGGCAACCACCCGACCCATGCATGAGTTAACTTCTTTGGCTGCCAAGGCCCGTGAAATGAGCACTTGAAATTCTCTTGAAAGCACAGGCTTTGGATAATTATAAACCTTTTTTGCCCCGTTGTTTATCATTCCAGAACGAGAAGTCATCTCTTCAGTTAAACCCGTTTGGACCGCTTCTTTCATTACCTGATAAGCCTTGCCCAAGCCTTCCCACATCAGTTCTTCTGTGGCCTGCTTTTGGTCAACTTCATATTCAATGACAGACTGGGGTAATGACACATTGTTCGTTGTGCAGTATTCTTTCCAGCCTTTAAAATCTTCAAACAAATAGCTCATCTCAACTCGTTTGCTCAAAGCTAATCGATTTTATACAAACGATTGAGGATTTATGTGCATCAAGAATAACGATCTAAGAAGGATCTTACATGGAGCCGATAAGTTTGGCTGATGGGTAGGTATTCCTCCATAATTTTCACCTTGTCATTAGAGATGGATTGAAGATGCTCTAGATTAACAATGTATGACTGATGAATTCTTATGAATTGGCTTTCAGGAAGGTCATTTTCAAGATCTTTTAGATTCATGAGACTCAAAATTTTTGAACCTCTCATTTGAAACTGTACATAGTCCTTCTGACCCTTTATGTACAGAATATCCTTGAAATACACTTTAACCAATTCTCTTCCGTCCTTGATAAAAAGGAAATCTTTAGCCTTCTCTTCCCCGTTTTTCGAGGCAACACTTTCAACAGCTTTCAGTCGGTTAATCGCTTTGACAAACCTGCCGAAATCAAATGGCTTCAATAAATAATCAACAGCATTGAGCTCAAAAGCATCCACAGCATATTCAGCGAATGCCGTTGTGAAAATTATACTTGGTGATTGGCCAATAGATTTGCTCAGTTCAAGCCCTGAAAAATCTGGCATTTTTATATCCAGAAAGATCAGGTCAACCGTATGATCTTTTAGAAAAGTTAAAGCTGTCAACCCCGAAGAAAAATCCCCAAGCAATTCGATATAGTCCACACGTTGGCAGTAATCAACGAGTAGTTTTCGAGCCAAAGGCTCATCATCGATGATTATACATTTTAACTTCATTTTAGCTCCAATTTTAAGGTAACCCTGAAGTCCTCAGCTGAAGGTGATATATCAAGGCTATACTGATCTCCATAGCTAAGGTCAAGTCGTTTCTTTACATTTTCTAATCCAAAGCCCGATCTCTCCGAAACCCTTTCAACATGCTTATTGAGGCTATTTTCAACCTGAAAAACCAAGTCTGTCTTAGTAGACTGAAGTTTAATACAAATGCTCGATTTATCATTGGCATCGCTAACCCCATGCTTAAAGGCGTTCTCTACAAAAGGGATCAAAATCAATGGAGGAATATCAATGTCGAAATCGACTTCTGATGTATCAAAAGTCAAATCGAAAGACTTATTAAGGCGTATTTTTTCCAGGTCTAGGTAGTCTCTTAAATAGGCAATTTCACTATGCAGAGGCACAAGGGGCTTATCGGATTCGTAAATCATGTAGCGCATAATATTCGAAAGCTTAACAATCACTTCTGTCGCCTCATCGCTTTTGACCTGGGTGAGATAATTCAGGTTATGCAGTGTATTAAAAAGGAAGTGGGGGTTGATTTGAGCCTTTAGATAATTCAATTCGGCATTGAGCTTCTCATTTTCGAGTGTTTTCTTCTCTCCCTCCAAGACAAACTTATCCTTGGTAAACTTCATTAAAGATGTGAAAAGGATAAATGAGGTAGTTGTCCAAAAAATATTGAAGACTCTAAGAAAGTCGATTTTGGTATAATAGTCTGTCCCAAAAACCTTGTCAAAAAATATTGCTTCTAGCTGGGTACGCCCTAAGATCACGACAAACATCAGAAGCAGAAATAGTAGCAGGTATTTACCATAGCTCTTGCTCTTAAAAACTAGCGGAAGCAGGAAAAAGTAATGAACGTAAGAGGCAATAATATTGAATCCATTCTGCACGCCAAGGAGTTTCAAAGCCACAGCTGTCTGCAAATTCTGATTGTAGTCAATGAATTTGAATGACAGAAACAATACCCAAAAGGCGATATGTATAACTAGGAAGAGTCTCTTGTTCACGTTGTTCATCAACCAACAATTTCCAGGATTTTGAAGCCCAAACCCATTTCAATCTACAATTTGCCCCTTTTAGTCGACAACTCGGATAGAAAGATTAGATTCTACCAATTGTCGTACTAAATGACTCAGTCTGTCGATTAGTAGAATAAAATCCTGGAGTCAGTCACATATTGGTGCATGAAAGCATCAGTTCAAACAATTATTGGTTTAGTCTTAGTTTTTAGCCTTGGTCAAGTTCAGGCCCAAGACATCGATCGTCCCGATACCATCAGAGTTGGTCATAAATTCAAAAACTTCCAAGACCTAGAAATGGGTGTCACGAAAGACATTATTTACACCAAAGCGATGGGGAAAATAATGAGTGTCACTATAAATATTAAAGAGACAAAGACGATAGAAGTTGATGGTCAGAAACTACTCTACTTCTCCCATAATATCCAAGGACCAAAGCCCGATTTTAATGGTTCATTCGAATACATCTGCGAATATGAAACTTTGAAACCTATTCAACTTATCAGTGATTCACCAAGGGCTGGTAAAGAAGGCTTCAAATTTTCAGAATCTCTTATCACCAGTCTCGATACAGTGACGGACAACAATCGTAAAGACTTTGCTCTGGTTCTAGACCAACCCACATTCAATTGGCAAATAGATCTGGAAACATACTCATTACTACCCATGGAGGAAGGATATCATGCCGTAATGAACTTCTATCATCCTGGCAGTCAAACGGAACCTAAATTCTATCATTTAAAAGTTATTGGGTCTGATATGGTCCTACTTCCTGACAGTCGTAGTATGGACTGTTGGATTGTTTACACAGACTATGGTGGCACTCAACCCACACGCTTCTGGTATACAAAAAAGGGTCAGAATTTCGTAAAGATGGAAGGAAAATATAAGCAACTGACAATTCTAAAAGAGCGGATATATTAGATCAAACTATCATTATCTTTGCCGCATGGAATTGCAGAATGATTTATTGATTAGAGCGGCAAAAGGTGAAAAGACAGAAAGAACCCCTGTATGGTTAATGCGCCAAGCTGGACGTATTCTACCTGAGTACCGCGCTGTGAGAAACTCTCTTAGTGGTTTTATTGAGCTTGCCAAAACACCCGACCTTGCTGCAGAAGTAACCATCCAACCTGTCGACATTTTGGGAGTTGATGCTGCCATTATCTTTTCTGACATTTTGGTAATTCCTGAGGCCATGGGCCTGAAATATGAAATGGTTGAAAAGAAGGGACCATGGTTCCCAGAAACCATTAATGGCTATGATGATTTCAATAAACTAAAAAAGGCAGATGCAGAATCTGATCTTGCTTATGTACTCGAAGCGATTAAAATCACAAAGAAAGAGCTTAATGGTCGCGTTCCTTTAATTGGATTTGCGGGTGCTCCGTGGACAATCTTCTGCTATATGATCGAAGGGCAAGGGAGCAAGACCTTCTCAAAGGCCAGAAGGATGCTTTATACTGAGCCTCTTCTAGCCGATCAATTACTACAATTGATCACGGATAGCACCATCGATTACTTAAAAGCTCAGATTGCAGCAGGAGCCGACATTGTACAAATCTTTGATTCTTGGGCGGGCATTCTTTCACCTGAGCACTATCAAAAGTATTCGATGAAATACATCACTCAAATCTGCGATGCCATTGATGAGGTGCCGATAACCGTTTTTGCCAAGGGCGCTTTCTTTGCGCGCAGCGAGATGCGTCATCTCAACTGCCAAACGATCGGACTAGACTGGAATATGGATATTAAAGAATCGAGAAGGCTTATTGGCGAAGGTAAAACCCTTCAAGGTAATCTTGACCCATGTGCTCTTTATGGATCGACTGTCGAAATAGAGACCGCTACAAGAAAGATGCTCGATACTTTTGGCACCAGCAGACACATTGCCAACCTTGGTCATGGCGTCTATCCGGATACCAATCCTGATAAGGTTAAGGTGTTCATCAATACTGTAAAAGAGTATAGCGCTGTCATGCGTAGTACTGTTGACTGACCGAAGCAGTAGTTTTTCTTTTGGTTTATTCAGGTTTAAGCTAATTTGATGCTTCAAACTAATAACTATGAAGAGATTATTTTCTGTCTTTGTTGCGCTGGCCATGGTAACCCAGCTCACTGCATCAACCATTAAAACTGATCCCAAACCCTCTCTTAAGGAAAGAGTCATAACCCTTTCTAAAGAAATTGAGCCTAAAGTTGTCAATTGGAGACACTGGGTGCATGAAAATGCTGAGTTATCCAATCGAGAGTTTAAAACAGCTGCCTATGTAGCCGCTCATTTGAAAAGCCTCGGTTTCGAAGTACAGGAAAATGTAGCCAAGACGGGTGTAGTCGGAATTCTCAAAGGGGGTAAGCCGGGTCCTGTTGTGGGGTTAAGGGCAGATATGGATGGGCTTCCCGTGAAGGAGAGAGCCGATATTCCATGGGCTTCGAAGCAAATTGGAGAGTATAATGGCGAAGAAGTGCCTGTAATGCATGCTTGTGGGCACGACACTCATGTGGCTATTCTGATGGGTGTAGCAGAAGTACTGAACTCGGTGAAAGACGACCTGCGAGGTACAGTAAAATTTATCTTCCAACCTGCCGAAGAGGGAGCACCTCCTGGTGAAGAAGGTGGCGCAGAATTAATGGTTAAAGAAGGCGTTATCGAAGGAATGGATGCCATCTTCGGTTTGCACATCAATTCAAAGACCGAGGCAGGAAAAGTACGATATCGCCCTGCTGGAATTATGGCTGCAGTTAATAGCTTCAACATAAAAATCAAAGGCGTTCAAACTCACGGTTCCACTCCTTGGACAGGAGTCGATCCTATTGTAACCGCTGCCCAAATCATTAATAACGCGCAGACTGTGGTGAGTAGAGGCTTACCATTGACAAAGGCCGCTGCCGTTTTGAGTTTTGGTAAAATCGAAGGTGGTGTACGTAACAATATTATTCCTGAAGAGGTGAATATGATTGGAACGATAAGAACATTGGATGCTGGCATGAGAGAAACACTTTTTGAGCGCTTCCATACCATAGTAAAGAACACTGGCGAAAGTAATGGCGCAGAAGCCATTCTGACGATTAACAGAGGCTATCCAATCACCTATAACAACCCTGATCTGACAGCCATGATGGCCAGCACTTTTACGGAAGTGGCAGGTACAGAAAATGTTGAATCAAGCATGGATGCGATCACAGGTGCGGAAGACTTTTCCTTCTTCCAAGAGAAAATCCCTGGCTTGTATTTCTTTATCGGTGGAATGAGAAAAGGGCAGGATCCAAAGACTTCAGCACCGCATCATACCCCTGACTTTTATGTAGATGATTCAGGACTTCTTACTGGCATCAAGCTCATGAGTAGAATGGTGGTGGACTATGGGGAAAAGAGGAAGTAGTATTGGGTAGGGCGTAATGCGTATTGCGTAGTGAGTACCTCGTATTGAGATTAATAGAGAAGGTCTCAATACTCGATACCAAGTACGCAATACTTACAAGTAATCCTCTCTTACCGGGCTAAAGACATCCAACAGTTGGCAATCCGTAATTGCTCTACCGCTATGTACTGCATTTGAGGGAATAACGGCTATGTCACCGGCTTTCATAACCTTAGACTCTCCTTCTAATGTCAATTCAAATTCACCAGACATTACTTGGGCAGCAACTTGCTCATGGTGATGACTATGCTCAGGTAGGACACTTCCGGCTTTGATATCCCAATAGGCAAGTGTCATTTTTTCAGTGTGAACAAATTTTACTGAGAATCCCGGGAGCAGTTCTTTGGATTTTACATTCTCTAATTGGATGAAGGGCATATAAATTCTTATAAGACAATAATACTAAATATTGGCGCAATGAGGTCTATACTCACCTGAGTCTATCACTCAATCGAGCTCCTCTGAGCAACCAACTGAATGACCAAAGAGGCACTCGGCACTTCAAAGTTGACAATTTGTCTTGGGCTCTCTCTACTTATCCAAATTTTGTTGCTCGGCATATTACCATCTGTATTCAAAACTATGATGTCACAATCGAAGACTCCCATCTCAGTAAGAATGGAATCACGTGAATCATAAGTAAGCGTAGCTTCAGCCAAACCCAGGCTAGAAGGAACCAGAGCACTAAACCTGAGCGTGTCACCTTCGCCTATTGATAAGGTTTGAAGTAGCATGTAAAGTTCGCTTCTAACGATATCATAGTCGAAGTTTTGGTCAATGGGAATCGTTCGGGTAGTGTCACTTGTAATAACTTTTGCTTCACCTTTTACAGACTGTCCTTCCATATTGAGATTCGTAATGATCCGCCTATTAGCCAAAGTCATATCAATGTGAGTAGAATTGATTTTGAAATTGGTTGTATCAAATCTAAACTCAGCCTGTTCATATACACTACCATCATCAAATTGCGAAGTATCTCTTGAGACCAATTGACCATCCTCGAAAAAGGTCCCAAAAATCATAGATCCAACTTTATCACCCTCAGCATTAAACATGTGATAAGTATTGACAACCTCTTGAATGCTTTTAAAATCTACAGGGTATCCCAACCATTCTTTGTTGATTTCATGACGCCCTGAGGTACAAGCCGTAAAACTTAATATGATCATGCAAAAAAGGACGACATATTTCATAGAGGCCTTCATTTTTCTTTTGATAAGACTATAGTGATTCAATTTCGGAGTACAATAACTATTGATAACTAGCAATCTTTGTGACAAAGCAATCTACCGAATTCCAAATACCCTAGATATGGTGAAAACCAACAACTTTTTGAAGTATGGCCTAATTACTCAACTCTGGAATTCAAATTTTCTGAATAGCGCATTCAATGTTGTTCTGCAAATCAGAATCTCTGGTTTGTATCATAACCACAATGATGATGTCCCTTTCTAAATTCAGGTAAGTATTTTGAAACAAGATCATTTCAATTAGACCAATAAGGTGCTATATCAGTGTCTTTGTTTTTGGTGATTCTTTCAAGGTTCGTTCCGTCTGAGTTAACAGTAAATACCTCATGGTTTCCTCCAATCATCACGTTAAAAACAATCTGTTTACCATCTGGCGACCAAGATGTGCGATAAGCCCAGAAGCCTTCCTGTTTAAATCTATCGGCTTCTAACTCAGTTGTTACCTCAATCTCTTTACGGTTGCGAAGATCCATCGTAAACAATGAAATTCGACCTTTATCTGATGACAAATAAGCTATTCGACTATCTACTCTGGAAGCACTGACCGCAAAGGTGTGTCTTTCTTCCTTAATAAGATTTGTTGGTTCACCACCATTAACAGGGACAATGAAAATGTTATAATAGTCTTTATATGCTGATGCATAAACGATTTGCTCGCTGTTCTCCGTCCAGTCAAAAGCTTGGTCAGAGTTTGAAACTTCCACAAGTTCTTTTTGATAAACCCCTTCGTTATTGGCTATGCAAAGAGTGGACCTCCTTTTGCCCCAATCATATTCTTGATAGGCAATTTTAGAACCGTCTGGAGAGAAACGGGCATTATACTGGTATCGCCTACCTTTGCCAAACTTAGTTACGTTTTCAATTCCTGACTCCCTCAAATCTCCTAAACCTAATTTCCAACCACCGAATCGATATGTTGTGAATGCTATTTTGGAACCGTTATTGGAAGTCGATACATTATACTCTCCCCTTCCCCTTACCGAACCTCTTAAGAGTTTCTTGGTGATACCAGATTTGGGGGTATGCATCATCAGTTCAAGAGTACCTCCACTATTGAGGGGACCCTTGCTTTGCGAAAAGATAATTTTCGTTTGAGAAATTGACTCTAGGTTCAAAAGACCTAGGCTCATAATAATTAATAGAGTGTGCTTCATATACTTACTTATCCTTTACCAGCCTGAAGCCTACAAAAAACATCCTTTTATCTGGTTCTGAACTCTGACGATCGGCAGATCTTGAATGCCTTTGACGCCCCGAAAACTGTCCTCCCCTTTGTACAAATCTAGTTTCCGTAAACTTATCAGAACACCATTCTAATAAGTTTCCATGCATATCATAAAAACCCCATGGGTTGGGCTTCTTTTGTTTTATCGGGTGTGATTTTCGTTCAGAATTACCGCTATGCCATGTCATTTCATCCTTGTCTCCGGCATATGGTCCAGTAGTCCCTGCTCTGCAGGCATATTCCCATTCAGCCTCAGTAGGTAACCTAAATTTACCTCCACCTGCATTTACTTTCTTCAAGAACTCCTGAATGTCGTAGTACGACACTTGATCTACAGGCAAGTTCTCTCCAACATTATTGCTGGGGTTACTACCCATCACCGCTTGCCATTGTTCTTGAGTAAGTTCAGTTTCAGCAAGCCAATAACCTTTTTCGATTTTGACGGTCCGTTGCTGCTCTCTTTCGGGTGTCCTGCCTACTTCACTTTCGGGGCTCCCCATCACAAATTGCCCGGGCTCTACCCAAATCATGTTGACTTTCATTCCTTCGATTAGATCGAATACTTGAACATTGCCGAATGATGTCCCATTGCTTAGCCTCTCAGGTGTTATACTGACAAGAGTACTAAAACTGAAAAGGGCTGTCAATAATATTGATCTCGTAAGTCTCATATTAAAATTTCTAATAAAGAAGGCACGGGCAATCACCGCCCATGCCTTCAGTAAAACCACAATCGAATCTACTTGTTACCAACCCCTTCCGCCCGCGGGAGTAACTCCTTTCAGCCTAGCATAGGTAATCACTTTGCCATATTCTCTTTCTATATGATCAGTTAGCGATAAGATAGCTTTGAGTCGAGGCATCTTACTGCCGAACCAATCAACTTCTTGGGACAAATCGCTATCACTTAAATTCGATATAGCGTCATTAATGTATTTAAAAGATGCCTCCATAGCCGATATGACTTCCTTCTTGTTCGAATCATCGAAAGAAGGTCTATCTATTTTGGGGGCATTCACCGTAGGACCAAAAAGATAGTTAGCGCCTATCGTATGGCCCACTAGGCCACCAAATGGCGCAACCTCTTTAGTAGGTTGGTATGTAAAGTGTTCAGCAGGCATCGCCTTGGTAGTAGTAAGGAACATATTGGTCATATTCTGCCAAGCGCTCACTAAATCGGATTGCTTAATTCCTTGTGCCTTGACGTTCATACTTCCGATGGCGATGAGGCAAATGATTAAAAAAGTTCTGTTGAGTTTCTTCATGATATTTTCTGTTATACCATGAACTTACGTCCATAAAAGAGTCTTGGAGACTCGGAATGGGATGATCAGAATAGTTTGGGACGACTTACTTGACGAAGTATAAATCCATGAACTGAGTGATCAATGGCTTCTGACTTTTGGCCGATCGTAAAGTCTTGCCATTCTTCATCTGGAAGCTAAACTCATTGCCGGTGAGGTATTGATAAGATTTCACAAACCGTCTATTAACCAGAAATGACCGATGAATTCGCAAAAATTCTTCTTTGTCGAGTGAGCTCTCCATTTGATTCATGGTAGCCCGATAAACATACTGCTGATCACTGGTATGCAACACTACATAGTTGCCGGCCGACTCAAGAAACTGCACATCATCTACCTTGACATAGATTTCCCGGCCCTTGTCTTTCAACATGAATGTTCTCAGTGTTTCTGCGCTCTCCTGCGCAACCGAATCAATTAGGTTCTGGACATGCTGATTATAAACTGAAGTTCTCTCAAGCTTCAACTGTTCCTTCGCCCGTGAGACAGATTCATCAAAACGCTCTTGTTCAAATGGCTTCAATAGATAATCGAGTGCATTTACTTGAAAAGCATCTAGCGCAAATTGGTCATAAGCTGTTGTGAAAATGATAACCGGAAGTTTCTTGAGACTCAGCTTGCTCAGTACATAAAATCCATCATGACCTGGCATTTGGATATCCAAAAACAGCAAATCGGGCTCGCGTTCGTGAATCAGATCTATCGCCTGCTCTGCATTTTTTGCTTCAGCAACTACCTCAATATCGTCATGTACTTCTAATAGTTTAAGAATCCGTTGGCGAGCCAAGAACTCATCATCTACTATGATGGCCTTTATATTCATAGCGGTTGAAACTTTAGAAACGGCACATTCATTTCCACTTTATAACCAGCACCTTCCAATTGGCCGCTTTCAAGTTCAAAATCATTCTGATAGAACTGAGACAAGCGCTTTAACACATTGCTTAGCCCAATACCCGATCCCGGAACATCACTAGAAACACCTTCTCCATTATCTTGAATAGTGATTACCACGCGATCGCCTGAAACCTTGGCTGACAATTGAATTGAGCCTCCCTCCTGCATATCCTTTATTCCATGCTTGATGGCATTTTCAACAATCGGCTGCAAAATCAGATAAGGTAAGGTGGCATTTAATGCCGCTTCTTCAATGTCATAATGAATCTCAAGTCGATCTTGAAACCTCACATGCTCAATGCCCAAGTAGTTTTGAATGTACTCAACTTCTTCAGCCAAACTGGCCTCCTGTTTTCTCTCATGGTCTAAAGTACTCCGCATGAGCTGACCAAGTCTTGAAGTCATCTTCTGTGCATCTTTAGGATTTATATCAATCAAAGATGAAATGGAGTGAAGTGTATTAAATAAGAAATGAGGATGCAGCTGCATCTTGAGAGCTTTCAGTTGCGCGAGATTAAGCTCCTTCTGCTTTTCCAGATATTGTTGATAATAGAGAATGGCTATAAACAGGCCTAGCAAAATCCAACCCTGAATAAGGCTTGTTAAGGTTCCTGAGTACAAAAGCTGAAGATTCTTTTCACTCAGTGGGCTTGCCATAAACCCTGACTTGAAAAAATAAAGACCGTCAAATGCGATGGTTGATAAAAAACGATGAACGAAGGCCATCAAAAGGGTGGTCAGAAGAATCAATATTATTTTTTTATACCGATCGGTATTTTTATTTAAAACCACTGCTCTGGACTGCCAGTCAACAATTGGAGTGAAGAGAATCCATATGAAAAAGTTTGTCACAGCCTTGGCTGGCACCGCGTACCAACTGTATTCATAATTAAACTCGTTGACCACATAGGTTGTATAGTCTTCGAGGATAACCAACAGGGAAATTACAGTTGCTCCCAAAAACAACCATTTCATCCCAATGGATAACTTATGATATGGATTAATCGATATTTTCAAGACCCAATGAATGAGGGTTAACTAAACAAAAGTACTAACGTAATTTTATACTAATGTTTCGTTGTTGATTAACGGAACAGAATGTGACCAAACCTAAGAACCATGTCGAGACCTTTCGCTATCCTATGTACAATTCTGTTACTTTCATCTTGTGGGCAAACCAAGGAACGGACAGACGTATCCGCCATAACCTACAGAGAGTTCTACGACCTGATGTTCGAGGACTATGCCAATCGAGTCGAGTGGCATGAGGATGATTTTAACCAAGAGGCTACGGCCTTTATTCAACTCAACAACAAGGGTGCTTGTGAGTCCGAAAACTGTGGAGAAAAAACATTTGTGAAAAACGAGAGTACTGATCGTTCGATTAGAGTAATTGTAAAAACGGCCTTCTCAATACCTAATACGCTTCCTTATATAGCCAATCAATTCGTGTTGGCACCGGGAGAAGAAGTCTACCTTACTTGTACAGAGTTTTGCTTAAATGATGAGCACTACGATTTAGACCAGTCTATTGTAGTCGCTGCCTTTGTCAACGATTAAAGAAGTTCGAATCTCTCGATTTCTTTCTTAAGGTCTTCCTTTTCAACCGGCACTACACCCACATGCTCACACACCAAGCCACCACCCAAGTTAGCAAGGGCTGCAGTCGTTTTCGCATCAAGTCCTGCGGCTAAACCACAAGCAACAATACTGATCACCGTATCTCCTGCACCTGAAACATCCGAAATCTGACGAATGTGAGCTGGAATCAAATGAGTGTCTCCGTTGTCTTTGATAAAAACACCATGCTCAGAGAGCGTAACCATCACCATTTTGGCATCTAGAGCTTCTTGAAGAGCCTTAGCACCTGATTTCACTGACTCTAAATCAGTAGGGTCACAATCAATTTTGAGGCCTTCTCTCAACTCCTTCAAGTTCGGCTTAAAGAGTGTTGCGCCTTTATAGTCCAGGAAGTTCCTCTTTTTAGGGTCGACCACGGTTGGTATGCCAAGTCTATTGGCTTCGGCAATGGTCTCTGAAATGATGGTCTTATTAATTACACCTTTGTCATAATCCTCAAAGATGACTGCATCACATTCGGGAAGTAAATTCTTGATGTGCGCCAAAAGACTCTTCTCCTCAATAGGAGATAATCCTTTGTCCGTTTCATAGTCAACCCTTAGCAGCTGATGCGCTCCCGAAAGCACTCTTTCCTTTACAGTAGTCTGGCGATCCGTACTGACAATTACTCCTTTACCGGGAATGCCTCTTTCCTTCAACCTTTTCAAAAAGAACTCTCCATCAATATCATCGCCTACAATGGCACATGGAATTGGCGTGGCACCCAAAGCCTGTACGTTCAAAGCAACGTTGGCTGCTCCTCCTAGTCTTTTGTCTTTTTTGCTTGCAAGAACCACTGGTACAGGGGCCTCCGGAGAAATTCTAGAAACTCCACCAAATACATATGAATCCACCATTACATCTCCAATGACGAGAATCTTCAGTTTGCTGAAAGCTTCAAATAGAGAGTTGGCGTCTGAAAAATTCATTTATGAAAGTTTGGCTAGGGCTTCTTTAATTCGTCTAATGGCTTCTCTTAAGTCTTCTTCCGAAGCGGCATACGAAAGTCTGATACAGCTAGGGTCTCCGAACGCTTCACCTGTCACAACCGACACCTGTGCATGATCCAAGATAAACATGCTCAGATCGCTTGCATTGTTAATACTTGTTTCCCCATCAGATTTACCGAAGTAGGCACTGATATCTGGGAAGAAGTAAAATGCACCTTGAGGAAGGTTGGTTTTAAAACCAGGAATACTATCGAGCAAATCTTTCACAAGATCCCTTCTGCGAAGATATTCCTTAGCCATCTCGCGTGTAGGTCCTAAGTCTGAGGTTAGTGCAGTATAAGCCGCTCTTTGGGCAATACCACAATTGGCAGAAGTAAATTGACCTTGTACTTTATTACAAGCCCTAGCCAGCCAAAGTGGAGCTCCAATATAGCCAACCCTCCAGCCAGTCATCGCAAAGCCTTTGGCCATTCCGTTTACCGTCACGGTTCTATCAATCATACCTGGCAGCGCGCCAATACTGGCATGTGCACCTGTATAATTGATATGCTCATAAATTTCATCGGCTATAACAACTAGGTTTTCATGTCCTAAAATGACTTCTGATAACTCAAGAAGTTCTTCTTTGGTAAACACCGAACCTGTCGGATTACAGGGGGATGAAAAGATTAATGCTTTGGTTTTTGGCGTAATGGCCGCTGCTAGTTGATCCGCAGTCACCTTGAAATCAGATTCGATGCCCCCATTCACATACACTGGAACTCCGCCAGCTAATTCTATGAGCGCAGAATAACTCACCCAGAAAGGTGCGAAAACAACAACCTCATCGCCTTCATTAATCAGGGCCTGAAAGACATTGGCTATTGATTGCTTAGCACCGTTGGAAATTACGATTTGATCTGCCGAATACTCCAGATCATTTTCTCTCTTGAATTTCTCAGAAATGGCCTGACGTACATCTAAGTAACCGTTGACGGGTGGGTATGCAAAGTACTTCTCCTCATCAATGGCATCTTTCGCGCCTTGTTGAATATGCTTTGGCGTTTTAAAGTCCGGTTCTCCCAAACTTAAACTAATGACATTTATACCTCTCGCCTTGTACTCTCTGGCTTTGGCAGCCATGGCCAAAGTAGCCGACTCGGCCATGTTTTTAATACGATCTGAAAGCATTTCCATATTCGGACTTATTCGTATGTTGTTCTAGTCATGATACTCCTACCTAAGGTTACTTCATCGGCAAATTCAAGTTCTCCACCAATTGGTATGCCTCTGGCAATTGAAGTGATTTTCACACCGTATTCCTTAAGCTTCTTTGTCAAGTAAAATGCGGTTGTATCGCCTTCCATTGTAGGATTCAGTGCCAAAATTACTTCTTCTATTTTAGGCTCACTATCTTTTATCCTTTTTATTAAAGTATCAATATTCAGCTCCTCTGGACCGATACCTTCAATAGGTGAAATTACCCCTCCTAGTACATGATAAAGTCCTCTGTATTGAGCTGTATTTTCAATGGCAATTACATCTGGGGTGTCTTGCACCACACAAACAGTTGTCAGTTCTCTTTTGATGGTTCTACAGGTACAATCAGTGGTATCGGAAATGATATGACAAGTATTGCAATACTGAGTGTCTTCTCTTAATCGATTCAGGGCATCCGATAGATGAGTGGTGGTAATCTTATCTTGCTTTAAAAGGTGAAGTACTAACCTTAAAGCAGTCTTCTTACCGATCCCAGGTAGTTTAGATATCTCCTCGATTGCATTTTCAACGAGTTTGGGAGGGAAATTCAAGGTCTTTTTTAAGGATTAAGGAATGAATCACATGACCGTGGCAGTAATGCCGGCATCCAAAATATTCTCACACATTGGACGCAATTCTGTGAACGATCCTGATTTAACAGTACACTTTCCTTTATAATGAATTAAAAGTGTGCATTGCTCCGCTTGTTCTGCAGAATGACTACAAATCTTTATCAATGTATTAATGACATGCTCAAAAGTATTCACATCATCATTGAAAACGACCAAATCACAAAGGTCATCCTCAACGGCTACTTCCATCAATTCAACTTCCTCTTCTTCTTGGTAATTCAAATGCATCGCTTAGAATTTTGACAAATTTAATAAAATTTCAACTCTCAAGCCACTCTACAGCTACTGGTTCTTCTGTTCGATATTCTCCATTCGCTGCATCAGCGCTTTCAATTGTTCTTCCACAGAATGTACTTTCTCTTCAATCTTTTTCGGGGAATTGAGATGAGTACTCAATTTACCTCTGACCACCCATAGTTCAATAAGAGATTCCATATCAATTGACACCGGCTTAAAGCTTGGATTATCGGCAGCCAATTCTAGGGTGTCAAACTTCTCTAATCTACCAACAGCAATCACCTCCTTCGTCACTGCCAAGAGTACTGAATTCTCGTGAGATTGATCTATACTATCCCAATCCACCTTTTCACAAAACAGAAAGTCACCATGATGAAGCCCTTGTTGGTCAACCACCATATGGTCACCTATCATTTCGAATAGTCGATTGACTCCTTTTCCAAGAAACGGCAATTCGCACTTGGGTAAGGACTCCAAAAAATCACGCTTTTGATGATTGACTATATAATTGAGGTGTTGTGATTGAAGGACGAGACTGGCTTTGCTGGTTTGTTTAGGTGAGGGTACCCCTTGATGCAATGCATCCAGCTTTTGATTAACTAGATTAAAGCTATATAGATCATTAACCGTCAGCTCTTTGGTCAATAACACGTCAATTGATAAGCCAAAATAATGAGCAATTTCGATCAATGTCTGAATTTTTGGTTCAGATCTACCCTCCTCATAGGCCCCTACACTTGGTCTGGCCAAATTAAATAATTCGGCAAAATTAGCCTGAGACAGCTTTCTGACCGCTCTAATGCGCTTTATGTTCTGACCTACGTATGACATTGAAAAATAATTGCTAATTTTTTGAGCAACTCTAAAACTTTTTGCATATTTGTTTCGTAAACATAGAGTAATTAATTCAAAACATAAACGGTCATGATTAAAAATAAGCCTCCAAGGCACCAATTCAAAAGTTTTAGGGCACCACCAACTCTGGTAAATCCCTAAACTTAAGGTAACCTTAAATTTCTAAATTTGATGTTATCAAAAAACAGACAATAAAATCAACTCAAAAATGGATAACTACTTTCAGAAAGTTAAAAACTACATCACCGACCTAGACTATGCCATACTCATGGAAGATGAGGCGGATGGTCTAATGGTCATCGAAAGTGAAGAAGACGGAATCAAGAATCTTGTCTTAGGTATTGAAGAACCATTACTCATTATAGAGCAATCACTGGTTAACCTTAACGATACCTCGGCAGAAACATACCTCCACTTACTTCAGAAAAACAGAGATATCGTACATGGAGCCTTTGTGGTAGATGAAACCGGTAAGCGAGTAATCTTCAGGGATACGCTACAGTTAGCTAACCTTGACCTAAACGAATTAGAGGCCTCATTCAATTCTTTGGCCTTACTACTGAGTGAATACTCAGAACAATTATTAAGTGTAGCAGAAAAATAAAAAATAAAGATATGAACGTATTCAAACGAATGTTTAAAATGGGCCAGGCAGAAGCACATTCTGCATTGGATCAATTGGAAAACCCAATCAAGTTAACAGAGCAAGGCATAAGAGATCTTAAAAAGGATCTTGACGAAAGCTTAAAAGCTTTGGCCGAAGTAAAGGCAATGGCAATTCGCTCAAAAAATGATCTTCAGACTTCTAAAAGCAAGGCTAAGGATTATGAAAACAAGGCCATGCTTCTATTGAAGAAAGCACAGAACGGTGATTTCGATGCTTCTGAAGCAGACAGACTTGCCAGCGAAGCTTTGGTGAAAAAAGAAGAAGAGCTAGAGCACGCCACTAGATCACAGGAAGAGGTAAATCGTTTCGAAACTAACATTGGTCAGTTGGATCAGAATGTTAAGAAAATTAGAGCGACCATCAGTAAGTATGAAAACGAACTGAAAACCTTAAAAGCTAGGGTAAAAGTGAGTCAAGCAACAAAAAAGCTCAATAAGCAGATGGCTCAAATTGACTCATCTAGTACTGTGACTATGCTTGAGCGTATGAAGGATAAGGTTGCCCAAGATGAAGCCTTGGCTCAGTCTTATGGAGAAATTGCTAACGAGAGCAAGTCCATCGATGATGAAATCGATAAAGCATTAGAAGGTGGTGAAAGTCAGGCGAAAGCTGCTGACAGTCTAGCTGCCCTAAAAAACAAACTAGGAATGGAGTAATCCATTCTTAGTTTTTCAACCAAAAATAATCACGGTCATGATTACCCAAAAGTCAAAAAGCTCAAAATATGTCAGCCTCACTATTGGTGTTGTAGTAGCACTTCTATCGGTTTGGCAAGTAAGTGGTAGATCCATTCATTTGAGTAATCGATTTAGAAAAGCAACGAAAAAAGCCGTTCTGGTACCAGCTATTTATAGCAGTGCCATGACAGCCATTTCGTTACACATTAGTCAATATTTTATTTATCAGTGAGATGAGAAGTTTAAGTTATATGGGAGATTTAATTAAAGGCATTTTAGCGATAGCAGTGATCGTCTTTGTCTTCGGATTCGTATTCAGTTTCCTTTTCAAAGTAGGAATTATACTATTGATCGGGTTAGGAATTTTATACCTGATCCGAAAAGTGTTTATCGACTAAGAATGATTCCTTGGTATAACAAGTTACATCAAGTTGCATATGACACTCGTGAATCGACTCTTTCATCCGAAGAAATTAGGCATAGAATGGTTGAGCACTTCGAAAAAATAGAGATTAATCCAATCGGCTTTTTTCAAAGAGCAAAAAACCCTTACGGCTTGAAGTTTAGAAAAGATGATAGCTTCGTAATTCGCCAAACTAATAAGCCTCGTGGAGGAATAGATCCATCAGAAGCAAGCATAACAATTATAAAAGGAGTTTTAATTGACTTAGGTCAAAATAGAGAGATTAAGTTTGTAGGACAAATACCTTGGATGTGGTTCTTAGGTTTATTTGCTGCTGTATTGATAACATACTCAATTGGTCTCTTTGCATTTATCTTCTCATGTCTAATCGGATTCATTATTTTAATGTGGTTTAGATATGGTGTCAAATCAGATATGCAAAAAGTTGATATTGAACTATACAAATGCCTGAAAGAAAAAGAAAATGGGAGTATTTGATTTTCTAAAAAAGAAAAAAGAACCGGCATATGATGTCACCAATCTCAGCGTAGCTGATTTGGACGAGGGCTTTGTGTTTGACTACAATCTTAAAAGTTGGGTGGTCAAAGAAGTCTATCAGTACGATTGGGGGAAAAACATTTTCACCAAAGAGTTTAAAATAGATGCCGGAGACGAAGCAGCATATTTGAGTGTCGCCAACGAAGGTGAATTATCGTTGAGCATTTCTAAGTCCATCAAGATTCAAGAGCTGGGAGATGGCATCCGAGAAAAAATTCGGAAGGCCGAAACAGCTCCAGAGAAATTAGAATATCAAGGAATCACCTACTATCTGGATGAAGATTCTGCAGGCTATTTCAATGATGTTTCAGCAAAAAAGTCAGATTGGGAAGAATTGGTTAGCTATGACTACCTAAACGATGATGAGACACTTTGTGTCAATATCACCCAATGGGACGAGCGCAATTTTGAGGCGTCTGCCGGTAAAGTCATCAAGTCATACGAGATTTCTAATATCACACCAGACGCATAGTGGCCTCTAAGAGGATTTACTTAACTTTAACATATTAGACCTGGATGTATTTCCAGTTTTAAATCAAGACTAAAGGTTTTATGAAATACGCCAAATTAACCGCCATCACCCTTCTGCTTATCGCAGTATCTAGTTGTGGTGGTCGCAGAGATGAGTTTGTCAAAAACCCTGTTGATGATCTCGTAAGAGACATGCCAACCGATAGGGTCTTTTCCATCGCCCTATACGATATGAACGTAGAGGGCAATTTCTTTGAAGATTACTACCATAAGTATCGAATCATTGAAGAAACAACCCCAGGGCAGCCTGAAGAAAGAATAACTGACTGGTATCAAGTATCAGAGAGCCAATTCAAACAGCATGTCGATGACATGGGAATGGAACTCGTCTCACGTGGTGAGGACGGCAAATTGGTTAAGGAGGTCAGCCCGCCAGGTTACAATAACTATGTTGGTAATGAGAAATATGGTCAATGGACCCAAAGAGATGGTGGCAGTTTCTGGGAGTTCTATGGCAAGTATGCCTTTATGTCTTCCATGTTCCGGATGTTTACATATCCAGTAAACAGATCATACTACAATGACTACAGGGGCAATTACTACGGAAGAGGTAGAGCGTATTATGGACCTACTTCTGGTGGTAGTTCTTACTACGGCACTAACAGTAATTACACCAGAACTAGTAGATCCAATTCTACCTGGAGTAACAATAGGTCATCGTTTAAAAATAGGGTCAACAGTAGAACTTCTAGATCTAGCAGTTCTACCTCAAGAACATCACGCTCCTCATCGAGATATGGTGGTTCTAGTTCTCGTTCGCGAGGCGGAGGATTCGGTAAATAAGCATCAACCCAGACTAACAACCTTATGCAATACTTAGACGGAATACTTTACTCAATCTTATACCTAGCCGCTTCCTTTATACTTTTCTATATTGGTAAAGTGGCTTACCAACTTTTCCACCCCAAAATTAAGGTAGCCGAGGAGCTAGTTGAAAAAGACAACTTTGCTTTTTCTGTGGCCTATGTGGGCTATTTCATAGGACTGGTAATTGCGTTGGGTGCCGCAGTATATGGTGAGTCCAATGGCTGGCAAATCGACTTGATGGACATGGGAGTTTACGGACTCTTGACCATAATATTGATGAACGTCTCTCTGATCATCAACGATAAAATTGTACTTAGCAAGTTCAGCGTCAAAAAAGAGATTCTTGAAGATCGGAATGTTGGTACTGGAGTACTCGAAGGGGCCAATGCCATAGCTACAGGACTGATTGTTCTGGGTGCAATTCACGGTGAAGGACATGGCTTTGGAGGTCCTTTAGTAACCGGTGTTCTTTATTGGGCCCTAGGTCAATTCTTGCTTTTCGTTACTGCTAAGGTTTATGATGCCATTACTCCATATGATGTCCATGCTGAAATAGAAAAAGACAACGTGGCGGTTGGTATCGCTATGGGTGGGGCAGTCATTGCCATTGCTAACTTGATTAGGTTTGCCTTGATGCATGACTTCGAGAGCTGGATCATTACCGTTGAAGATGTAGCCATCGATGTTGCGATTGGTTTGGCCTTCTTACCATTGGCCAGATTGCTTACTGATAAAATCTTGCTCCCTGGCAGAAAACTGACTGATGAAATCGTCAATCAGGAAAAGCCAAACAATGGAGCAGCTCTTATCGAGGCTTTCGCTTATATCGGAGGGTCTGTACTGATTACTTGGGCACTCTAATTGGGCGTCATTGCGAGTGTGGAAAGTCTAAGAGACTTTTTGCCGAAGCAATCCCCCAATTTAACGCACTATCTTAACCCTCCTTAAAAATATTGAGATTGCCGCACCTCACTGCGTTGAGGCTCGCAATGACGACAAACCATGTCAAAATCCAACATACTCAAATTAGCTTTATTTGCTACCGGTCTTTCCGGTATTGTAGCTGAGTATGTGCTATCTACTCTGGCTACCTACTTTTTAGGCGACTCCGTTTTTCAATGGACCATGATTGTTTCTATCATGCTCTTCTCAATGGGTTTGGGAAGTAGAATAAGCCGATATATTTCGGGTGACCTATTAAAGCGATTTATCTATATAGAATTTATACTCTCCTTACTCACAGCATTTGTTTCAGTAATTACCTATTTGAGTTCTGCTTATTACGGAGACAATACCATAATCATTTACGGTCTTAGCATTTTGGTTGGGCTTCTCATCGGTATGGAAATACCCATTGTTATGAGGCTCAATGATGAACACGAAGAATTAAAGATCAATGTCTCTTCAGTGATGGAGAAGGACTACTATGGCAGTCTGCTTGGAGGTGTCTTTTTTGCCTTTATAGGCCTACCCTATTTAGGGTTAACCTATACACCTTTCATTCTTGGAAGCATCAATTTCCTAGTGGCCTGCCTGCTCATTTATATCCTGTGGAAATCCATTGAGAGAAGTCTTCAAAAAAGGCTTTTTGTTTTAATTGCTGGTGTAGCACTAATCATTGGGGCAGGAGCCTTTACCGCAAAGCGTATCATTGACTTCGGTGAAGAACTGCGCTATAAAGACAGGGTAGTTTTCTCGGAGCAAACCAAGTATCAAAGAATTGTAATCACCCAATCTAAAGAAGCCTATTGGTTGTTTATCAACGGTAATCAGCAATTGAGTTCTATAGACGAAGTCATGTACCACGAACCATTAGTTCACCCGGTAATGGGTCTTTTGAAAAACCCAAAACACATTTTAGTAATGGGTGGCGGTGATGGTGGTGCTGTTCGCGAAATACTAAAATACCCTTCGGTTGAGAAAATCACTCTGGTAGACCTAGACCCAAGAATGACAGAATTGGGTCAAACCCAAGAATGGTTAGTGAGCATGAATCAAGATGCGTTGAATGATTCTAAAGTCGAAATAATCAATGCGGATGGTTTCACATGGTTAGAAAATAATCAAGACTACTTCGATGCGGTAATCATAGACCTACCTGACCCTAAGACTGTAGAGTTGGGCCGACTCTACTCCTATGAGTTCTATCAGTTATGCTACAATCATCTCAGGCCATATGGTGTCATCACCACTCAAGCAGGATCTCCTTATTATGCCGCAAGGGCATTTAACTGCATTGACCAAACCATGACAGATGCAGGTTTCACTACTGCACCACTGCACAATCAAGTAGTGACTTTAGGAGAATGGGGATGGGTTATGGGTGTCAAGGAAGGCGATAAACAAGAACTCAAAACTGCACTTCAATCCCTCAGTTTTGAGGGAATAAAAACAGAGTGGATGAACCAAGAATCCATGACCCTGATCACCTCATTTGGTAAACGAGTTTTTCCAGACGATGATAAGCCAGTGGAGACCAATCGTATCCATAACCCAGTTCTCTATAAGTACTATTTAAAAGGGAAGTGGGATTTGTATTGAGCTATTAAAATGAAACTCAGTTTAAAAAGTAAGCTTAAAATCTTATTTATTCATACCAATTACTTGGTAGCCATTTCCATGATTTTTATAGCTGTTTTTATCATAAGTAATTATGATTTCTTTGAACTTAGGTCTGCATACTATCTAAAGTCAGAAAGTGAAACTACGAAAGGGGTAATAACTAAGAAGTGGGTAGCAAACGATCAATATGACTTCAAAATGGCCTATGATTTCTCCTTTCGATTAGACGACTTTGGAGAATTCACAGGAACTAGCTACTCCAAATTCGACAAGTTCAGTAAAGGAGACACCATTTATATTGATTATGTCCCTTGGGGTCCTTCGTACTCCAAGATTCAAAGATTTGAATTAATCGAAAAGTCAACAGCTACCCTGTGGATTAGTGGGTTTCTCTGTCTATTCTCCCTAATATTATTTCTTTACTCATTCTTCGATAGGCTATCACTCATCAAAGAACTGAAGCATGGTCAAATAATAAAAATTGAATTTGACTTTGTCTCATCACCCGATTGGTTTATTAAAAAAATCTACTCTCCAGAAGATGGTTGGGAGTTAAATGACTTTTTCAGAAAGTATACCTTCTCGTATCAACTTGCCGGTGAAAAGCGACAAGTATTCAGTCTCGTCAGATTTTCGAGGGAAAAATATAAATCGAAAAACCAGTTCGGCTTGACAAGAAAAAATAAAAGGCCCCGCCTGTTAGTACTCTTACCAAAGACGATACTCAATTCATTTCTTAAGCAATCAGGGCATGAGAATTAAAGACACGGTCGTCAAATATCAATAGCATCAAACCCATCGAAGTCACCCATATCAAACCAGCTGCCAGAGTCACTCACATCGGCCACTGATTCAAAGCCATCCGTGTCTCCGAAGCCATCCAGTTTGGAATCAAAGTCCAGATCGTCATTGAATAGGTCGGCCTCACCAGCATCTAATCCTGCACTATCAATGGAACCTATGATATCGGCTTCCTCCCCCACTAGGGTAACATCACTTATATGCATATGATGATCATGCAGAAGTTCCGACCATAGGAAACTGTAAAGAAGAATTTCTCCGAAACCAAAGTACCCATCAAATACCGGATCGTAGTCTCTGGTAGGATTCTTCCTCCGCCCTTTCATGATCGGCTTTCGATCTTTTGATTTTGGTATTACAACTCGCTTATCGATTTCAATCTTCACATCATCGACTTTCATGTGCTTTCTAACTCGCATTCCCAGATCGTTGACAAAGGTCTCGAAGGCTAATTCCTGCTCATTCACAAAGCCATTCAAAACTTCCTGAGAGCCAAATCGAGTTTTCATTCTCGCTTTAACACTTTCCTGATTTTCGCCTGACTCTGCCTTAAATTCCTTCATCAAACCATTAATCTTGATTTCAATGGGATAGGCACCAACGGCATGAGATCTATTGATATTGATCTCCATGAGGTATACAAAATTCTTGTCCTCATGCTCTAATACCATATACAATGTTTCGAAATGATGCGACATGGCATCATTGATGGTCAATTCATAGTTATCAACCGCTTCTTTTAAATCATCTTCTTTGCCCTCCTTGTCGTAGTAGATGTCTATATCATCATGAGACAATCGGATGATGTTATTGATGTTCAGCTCCCAAAAAAGCCTGTTCAATTGTTGAAGCACTGAAACTGCAGTGAAGGTCTCTCTTTCAATTTTTTTGGAAGTAGCACCAGAAGTAATGTAATGCAAAAATTTCTTGAACATTTCATCCGGCTCCACGCGCTCAATCTTGGTGAGTTGGGATGGATCTATAGAAAGTCGGGCACTGAAATACATGGAGTATTGGTTGAATTAATAGAAGTATCAAGATACAAGGAAAGCGGGGCTTCTACCTGCTTTTCATCAAGAGATATTTCCGCTTATGGCGATCATTTGCCTAATAGTTTGGCAGCCTGTATTCCGGAGTCCATTGCTTCGAAAAATAGAGGTAATCTAGCGTTGTCAACGCCTGCGAAAGTCATGTTTGTGTATAGGCGATTCTCATTCTTGTCATCGAACAAATAGTCAGGTGTTGGTATTGGCATCGCATGCCCCATCACCTTAATATGCACCTCTTTGATCATACCTGAAATGTCTTGATCAAAATACTCGTTTAAGTATCCCACTGTCTTTTCAACGATCACTTCTTTGTTCGCTTCAACATTTTTAAGATCATTTCTTGAAGCTGGTGGCAAACAATAGTAGGCGGTCAAAACCCGACTTTCAGTATCTCCGGTCTCTTGCATGTCTGAGTCTACGAAACCCATAAAAGTTTCGTCTTCCATTAGCATCTCGTTTTGCCAAAAGCCTTTCTTGTCGAGTTTGTTGTCGAGGATAAAATTAAGCACCAACCAAGGAGCATAAGTGTTTTGTTCGAAGTAGGTGTACTGCTCTGGCATGATGTACTTTAGGGCATGCTTTTGTCCTGCATACACAACATTCAGAGATTCAATCTCCTTTACCGTCTTGGAAGCAATGTCAACTACCTGAGTTACAAAACCACCATCGTTAGCCTGAATCGACTTTACCAAATGACGAGTGCGCAGACTTTCAGCAGGTAGGTTACCAGCTAGTCTTTTAATGAAATAGCCATTGCCATCTGGTGGAGAAAATAGGTCGACTACTTGTGTTTCATAGGGTCGGCAGGTGAAATAATGTATGCCTGCCAATGCAGAAACCTGATCAGTAGTTCCTCCCCAATCGTCTAGCATATGATAGTCCAATCCTCTTTTGAAGGTTGGCGTGAGGCTCAAATTTTGATTGAGGAAGTCATGAAAACTAATTTCATTTAGCCCTTTGAGATCCTCATCGATCTCAGTTGTGGGCATAGGCATTCGGCCATAATAAGGCTTGAGCAAGCTTTGAAAATTCTGTTTCAACTCTCCTTCTGGCAAAACATCAGACCTCATCTTTCCATCTTGAAAGCATTGGTTTTTCCGAGGGTTCGGAATAATGAATTGTCTGTCTTTAAAAGACCATGAGTCTTTCCAAGGTTGATATTCAACAATGTCTAAGGACGCTAAAAGCGCCAAGCCTTCTTGACCGTAATTAGATGGATAAGCCAAGTCATAATGTGCACCCTGGGCGAAGGTGGTCCCATTAGAATCGATTGAAGAGGAGGTCCCTCCAAGGTTATCTGATAACTCGCAAAGCATAAAGTCTTGCCCCTTCAGATAATTGGCAGCACTTAGTCCGGCAACACCACCTCCAACAATTAATGTCTCCGTGGTGATCTTTTCATCTTTAGGAAAGGTGCTACTCTCAAAGATGAGATGACCAGTATGTATATCCGTATAAACAGTAATAGCGAAGTCCCTTTTTGGCGAAGACCAATCACAAGACTTCAAAATCAAAGGCAGTGTGGCAAGTGACGATATTTTTAGAAACTTTCTTCTCTCCATCTATGCGTGGCCCTCTACTTTAAGGCATAGTTACCATTTAAATAGTACTTGTAAAGTGTAGGCTCAATCATTGTATTCACTTGCAGGTCGTTTGTTACACGTGTTGGCTTGCCAAAACTCAGCATCATCTGCATAGCCTCTTGGTTGAGCCACTGTGTTTGAAAGGCATCAAATTTTGAATTAAAGAGCTTTTCCCTTAGCCTCTCACCTACATCCGCATTCGCTCCAATAATCCAGGACCACTCTCCTAAAGTCAAGATTTGATTGTGAAAAGTAATCGGGTCAAAGCCGGCTGAATGCACTGTTTTCTGAACTACTTCAAAGGCCTCAGTGGCGAAATAAGGACTACCGGATTGTGTGACGAACAGACCATCATCTTTTAAAGCAGTTCCAACCAGCTCATAGAATTCCTTGGTAAAGTATTGGTTTCTTTCAAGGTCAATGGGATCGGCAACATCGATAAATATCAAGTCAAAGGATCGTGGATTGTTATTTAGAAAAGTAAAGACATCATCGTTGACATAATCGAGTGTCTTATTTGAGAGACTATTTTCATTGAGTGCTGTAAACAGTGTCTCATTTTGAGCCAGTTCATGTAGTTCTTTATCAATCGGGATCAGTTTTAGGTTAGTAATTCTTGTACCTTCGAGCTCTTTAACCAGCATACCATTCTCTCCCCCAATGACCAAGACATGCTCATAACTTTTGGCCAATTGCAAGGCGGGGTAAACGAAGGGTTCATAGAACAGCCATGAGTCTATAGAACTGAATTGGTTGACACCATCAGTATAAAACCAATGGTTGCCTCGCCATTCTGTGATATCAATGACTTGCAAATCCGTCTCATAAGAGAAAACAAGTTTATCGTGATACTTTGCCTGTCTTTCAAAAAACTTTGGCGATTCAAACACCTGAGCTAAGGCAACAATTCCCAACCCGAAAACCAAGATTACGAATGCCTTCATCTTGGACTGCTCCCAATTGTAAGCCAGCAAACCAACTACGAAAAAGAGCACTAACAATCGACTAAACTCATGGTCAGTTGAGAACAAGCTCATGATAAAACCCGCGCCCATGGCGGGAATTAAAAGAAGACTGATCCAATTCGGGTCTTCTGTATTCCTGCCAAAACGTAGGACTGACACCATTATACCAGCCAATAAGACCAGCAATATGTAGGTCACAAACTGAGGCGAATTAAGTTGAGAATACAGCCAGAATTCTAGTTTTAACCAGGCTAAGGGAAGTATTAGAAGTACGAAAACCAGATTCTTAATCCAGTTCTTTTTTGAAAGGTTTTTCCATATGATATAACATGAGGTCAAAAAAATGACACCAAAGACCACAAAGTCAATTTGGGGTTTTTCATAGAAATACTTAGCAAGCACTATAGGGTAAGCCAAGCAATAGCCCACAAGCAAACCTCCTGAAATCAATAGTTGTCCTTTCAAGACATTGTTCATTCTTCTGCCTTCTCCCCTTTTTTATTTTTCTTCTTGCTACTCAGTTCTGACTCAAAGCCTCCAGCTATAATACCGGCTGGTAGTGCAAAGAGTCCAACTCCCAAGATGGCGATAACTGCGCCAAGTACTTTGCCCAAAGCGGTGACAGGATAAACATCTCCGTACCCTACAGTAGTAAGCGTGGCAACACCCCACCACATGGTCTCCGGAATACTTTGAAAACCAGCTTTATCCGGCTCATATTCGATATAATACATCAAGGTTGATGCAAAAATCAAGAGGATAATCAATAGAGTCAATGTGACAACCAACTCTTCTCTTCTCTTCTTAATAACGGTGGTAATCAAGCCGAAGGCGAGTGAATAGCGTCCAAGCTTAAATATTCTAAAAAGCCTAAAAAGCCTCAATACTCTTACTATTCTTCCGTCTGCATGATTGATCAGGAATGGTAAGTAAAATGGAATGATTGCTAAAAGGTCTATAATGGCTTCGACAGAAACCATGTATTTCAGTCTACCCCAAAGTGGGTGTTTATACTTTTCAAGAGCAGTACATGCCCATACACGAATTATATATTCTACACTGAATACAATAACAGAAAAGATCTCGAAGTACTCAAAAACCAATTCATATTTACTATGAATCGAGTCTACGGTTTCAACAATGACCGCTGCCACATTGAGCAGGATCAAGGCCATAATGAACTGATCAAACCGCTTACTGACGATGTCTTTTTCGTCCGCTTTGTCTAGCGTTCTAAGTACCTTTTGTTTAGCTGACTTACTCATTTCAGAAAGATAAAGATTTAAGAGGCTTTGGTCACTCTTAAAAATTCAATGATATTGAAATTTAAGTAAACCCTGATATTTCATGAGCCCAGGTTTGGTGATCGGCTTAATAGCCGGATATTTTGCGCTATTGGTGGTTGTCGCCAAAATCACTTCTAAAGGAGCCACCACAAGCACCTTCTTTACTGCCAATAAACAGTCTCCTTGGTTTCTTGTAGCCTTTGGGATGATCGGGGCCTCCCTCTCAGGAGTTACTTTTATTTCTGTCCCAGGAGAAGTTGGCAATAGCTTCTTCTCATACTTTCAAGTGGTCTTGGGTTACTTACTCGGTTACTTGGTAATTGCCAAGGTTCTCTTGCCTCTATACTATCGGCTCAACTTAGTATCTATATATGGCTATTTGGAGCAGAGGTTCGGGTTCTGGTCTTACAAGACAGGTTCTGCATTCTTTCTACTTTCAAGGGCTGTTCAGGCTGCCTTCAGGCTCTTTTTGGTTGCCATAGTTTTACAGACTGCCTTGTTCGATAGTTTCGGAGTCCCTTTCTGGGTTTCTGTGGCTGTCACTATCTTATTGATTTGGGTGTATACCTTTCAGGGAGGTATCAAAACGATCGTCTGGACCGATACCTTGCAAACCTCCTTCTTACTTATCGCAGTGGTTACCACCATTTTTATTGTCACTAAAGAACTCGGTTGGAGTCTTTCCGAGGCGATTGGCGAAATTCAGGCAAGTGAACTTTCCAGAACTTTCTATTTCGACTGGGGCAGTGCACGCTTCTTTCCAAAGCAATTCATTTCAGGAGCGCTTATCGCCATTGTGATGACTGGTTTGGATCAAGATATGATGCAAAAGAACCTGACTTGCAAGTCGCTCAAGGATGCACAAAAGAACATCTTCTGGTTCAGCGTCATCTTGGTTATTGCCAATATTCTTATCCTCAGCATGGGGGCACTTCTATATTTCTATGCTGAGCAAAATGGCATTTCTGTTCCTGATAGGACAGATGGACTATATCCGTTGTTGGCTTTAAATCATCTAGGCACATTTGCCGGTATAGTATTCCTGCTCGGCATCATCGCTGCGGCCTATTCTAGTGCAGACTCTGCATTAACTGCACTGACCACTGCTTTTTGCGTTGACTTTCTGAACTTCGATAAGAAAGAAGAAAGTGACAAGAAACGCACAAGACTTAAAGTACACATTGCCTTCTCTGTCATATTGTTCTTAATCATACTTGTCTTCAATGCAATCAATGATGACAGTGTAATCAACTCAATTTTCAGAGCTGCAGGCTACACTTATGGGCCTTTGCTAGGCTTGTTCTCCTTTGGGCTTTTGACCAAGCGATCGGTCAGAGATAAGTATGTAATGATCGTTTGTATTGCAGCACCATTACTATCCTATGCTATAGATCTAAATACCAATGGCTGGTTTGGCTTCTTTGTGCTCGCATTAAATGGAGCACTTACCTTTTTAGGTCTCCTGTTTATCTCAAAGAGAACTAGCCCGTAATTCGTTTCTTGAGTTTTAGTGCTGCGACCTTACGTCTTCTGCGCATATTCAAAGACTCTACAGTCAAAGAAAAGAATACGGCAAAATAGATATAGCCTTTAGGAATATGCTGACCAATACCTTCCAGTACTAGCATAAAACCAATCAATATTAAGAATGACATCGCCAACATCTGCAAAGATGGATGCTTGTTAATGAAGTTACTGATGCGACCCGCGAAAGTCATCATTACAATCATCGCAATAATAACCGCCACTATCATAATTGTCACCTCAGTAGTCAAACCCACGGCTGTTAAGATAGAGTCGAATGAAAACACCATATCCAAAGCTACAATCTGAAGAATAACCTTACTTATAGAAGTGGCGACTTTTTCCGTTTCCTCATGTTCATCCACTTCAAGAGACTCATGAATTTCGGTAGTACTCTTACCAATTAAGAATAAGCCACCAACAATGAGAATAAGGTCCTTGATACTGATCTCATATTCAAAAGCAGTAAACAGAGGTTCTGTAAAACCTATGATCCAACTGATCCCCAACAGAAGTCCGATGCGCATTACAAGCGCCAAAAATAAACCAAGGTTTCGCGTTTTGGATTGCTGATGCTCTGGCAATCGGTTTGAAATAATCGAGATAAATATGATGTTATCTACCCCTAAGACTATTTCCAAAAAAGTAAGGGTAAGTAAGGCGATAATGCCTTCTGAGGTCAATAAGACTTCCATTTATATGAGAAAAATGTTGATGTACAAATATAGGAGAATTAGAGTGCTAGTTCCTCGGTGGGGTCCCAGTAGACTTCTTTCAAGTTTTGAATTTTATCATTAACCACAATAACGCCCTCTGCCTCCAATCGTTCTTGCATTGGGTTGATCGTACCGAAATGATGTTTACCGGTCAGTATTCCAGCTCGATTTACCACTCTGTGTGCTGGTACATCTTCATGAATTCCAGAGGCATTCATGGCCCAACCCACAATTCGAGCACTACCTTTTGTACCCAGATAATGAGCAATGGCTCCATAACTTGTCACACGGCCATAGGGTATAAGCCGTGCCACATCATATACATTATTGAAAAAATTGGTGTGATCTTTTGCCATAGTTGAAGCTAATAAAAAAAGTCCCAACCATTGGAAGGGACTTTAACATTTTGAAATATTTGGAACTATCCTCCGCCTGCAAAAACGCCAAAGACGCCTAGCATATTCAATAGCACAGCCAAAATTACAAGAGGGCAAATATACTTTATGAAGAACATTAATCCCTTTGCCTTAGCAGTCCCTGATTGAAACTTCTCAGAACCTTCGGCTAACTCATCAATAATTTTGTTTGCTCCAATTTTCCAGGCAGCATAAATACTAGTGACTAGTGCCACAACGACTATGAAAAATTCACCAAACAAATAATCCAAAATGTTCTGGAACCCAACCTTAGGCTCATCTAGCCATGGCAAAGGCAATGACATGTTCGTAAAAAACTCACTCGAATTATGTGAAAGTGCCGAAGGAATACCAACTAAGAACAAAAGACCACCAACAACCCAAGCAGATTTACTACGACTCCATTTCTTTTCGTCCATAAAATAGGAAGCTGGCACTTCCAACATAGATACTGATGAAGTTAATGCTGCAACCAAAAGTAGCAAGAAGAAGAAAGCGCCTATAATAGCACCGCCCGGCATGCTTGCAAACACTACAGGCAGTATTTCAAACACCAATGCTGGCCCGGCAGCAGGATCCATACCAAAGGCAAACACTGCTGGGAAAATCATAAATCCTGCAAGTAAGGCAACGCCAGCATCCATAAAACCTACCCAGACACCACTACTCACAATATTGGCCGATTTAGGCAGGTAAGATCCATATGTGATCATAATACCCCACCCTATACTCATAGAGAAGAAAGCTTGTCCAAGTGCTGCCAAAACAGAGTTCCCATCAATCTTACTGAAATCAGGTTTTAAATAGAACTCAACTCCGGCCATTGCACCTTCCAAAGTCAAACTTCGAATGGCCACAACTGCGATTAGAATAAAAAGTACTGGCATCAAAATTTTTGCTGCCTTTTCGATTCCACCTGAAACACCGAGTCTCACAATTAAAATAGTAGCAATTGTAAAAACACCCATTAGCGCAATAGCAGTCCCTCCGTCAGCGGCAAAATCTGCAAAGGATTGGGTCGAGCCGGTCAGAGATTTACCGATATAACCAATCGTCCAACCAGCAATATTTCCATAAAAGGAGAGTACAAAAAAGCTTACAGCTAATGCTAAAATGGCACCAAGTCCCATGAATAAAGGGTTAGCACCTGTATCTTTAAATGCACCAATGGTACTCTTCTTAGTCATTCGACCAAGTCCCATTTCAGTGAATAATAACGGGACACCGATTAGGATAACACATAGCAAATAAACGAGGACGAATGCCCCTCCTCCATTTTCTCCTGTGATGTAAGGGAAACGCCAAATGTTTCCCAGTCCGACTGCTGAACCCGCTGCAGCCATGATGAATCCAAACTTGGATCCCCACTGCCCACGGTTGTCGGAAGAAGCATTGATTGCCATAGAATTAGTATTTAAGGTTTAGTTGAGATTAAAAAATAACAGACCAATATATCTAAAAACGTGGAGACTTCAACCTAAAATGCGCTGGATGGCTTTAGGACAACTGTTTGACTAATATTCCGATGCCTTCTTCAAAGGAATGTGGCGTATAGCCCAGTTCTCGGACTGCCTTGTCAATCAAGAGCCCAGTTTTAGGTGGTCGTTTGGCTGTTTGTGTAAAAGTGGAAGCATCAGCCCTCTCCATCGTTGAAGCATCTAAGTCGAAATAAGCAGCTGTTTTTAACGCCATTTCATAAGGAGTCAAAAGGTCCTTGCCTGAGATATTGAAAATGCCTTCTGCTCTTTTATCTGTAATCAAATAACAACCCATAGCCAAGTCCTCAGCCAGTGTGGGACTTCTCCACTGGTCATCAACAACTTTGATCGCTTTGCCACCTTCAAGACTCTTTTTAACCCATAACACGATATTTGATCGACTCATATCATGAGCAATTCCATAAACCAAAACTGTTCGGGCAATCGCATACTTTATACCGCTCTCCAGAAGAAGTTTTTCAGCAGCCAGCTTGCTATCTCCATAGTAGCTAATGGGGTTCGGAGCTGCCTCCTCATCATAAGGGCCGTCTTCCCCATCGAAAATAAAGTCTGTTGAAAGGTGAAGGAGAAAAGAAGCATTACGCTCACACGCCCGAATTAGGAAGTCAACCGCATCCACATTTTGCTTCCAACAATCTTCACGTTCAGTTTCACACTGATCCACATTAGTCATTGCTGCAGTGTGAATAACGACATCGGGAGAATACTTATCTATCACCTCATCTACTTGGGCCTGATCCGTAATATCCATCTGGTCGAATCTATATCCTGACTCAGGATAAGGCAGTCGATTGGCTCCCCTAGCGGTAGCTATCAAATCATCCCCACCCTTGTCCAAAATGAGTTTGACCAATTTCTGACCAAGGAGTCCATTGGCACCCGTTATTAATACTTTCAAAGCGCGGCTATTTTGGATATGTAATACCGTATTTCTTAGTGATTTCTGACTTACTCATACTTACCACTTTAACATCCATTCGGATATCTTCAAGCGGTCTGTCTCTTTGATTGGTAGCTGTACCAGCGATTTGATCAATGACTTCAAGTCCTTCTACCACCTTGCCAAAAACAGTGTATTGCCCATCCAAATGCGGTGCTCCACCAATTGTTGCATACACTTCTTTTGCCCAGTCCGGGTAGCCCGGATCGGCTTGTGGGCCAAACGCCTCTTCGATTACCTCAATAGAATTAAAGATCAAGTCACGTTGAGCTTGATTGAAGTTGTAGGTAGAATCTTCTCTAAACTTGTTTACATGGTAGTTATACTTCTCTGTTAAATCTGGAAAACGCTCTGACCTTAGCATTCGCTGGAAGAGCCCTGATAATTTTAAGTATTGTCTTCTATCAGCACGAGCAGCTAAACCTTCATTATCGAACTTCTCGCCATGCACAATATAGAATTGTGAACCACTTGATTTCTTTTCAGGGTTTGAAGCATCGCCTGTTCTGGCTGCGGCCAAAGCTCCTTTTTCATGAATGTACTTTTCTGCCATAAATTCGGCTGGCAAAGTGTATTTCACACCTGATTCTAGTTTACCTGTTGCCAGATTGCCAGTCTGAATCATAAACTCGTTAATCACTCGGTGGAAGAGAACCGAATCGTACATGCCGGACTTAGCCAGCTTTAGAAAATTCTCTTTATGCAAAGGTGTTTCATCGAAAAGAACAGCAGTCATATCTCCATAAGGAGTTGAAATCACAATAATTTCATCCTGCTCTTCTGAACAACCCACTAGGACAATAGCCAATAAGAGGGCTACTAAGAATTTGAATTTCATAAGCTTAATGTTGAATCAGGGTGAATTTACATTACACATTCCGATATACACACCCATTCTTATAATTCCGTCATTTCTAACTACACCATAGCACAAAAAAAGGGCTTCACGTCAATGAAGCCCTTTTCTTTAAAATTTTCTGAGCTTACTGCTCCAATACCACAGGATACTTGTATCCATATTTCTCTTCAATTTCTGCTCGTGGCATTACCTCCACAGAAATAAACATTCTGATATCTTCAACAGGTCGATCGCCCGGTGCTGTTTGAACACTAGCGATGTTGTCAACAATATCCAAACCTGAAATTACCTTACCAAAAACAGTGTACTCATCGTCCAGAAAAGGAGTTCCTCCAATGGTGGAATACTTCTCAATACGAGCCTCAGACATAGAAAAGGTTCTTCCTGTCAGTTCCGTCAATCGATCAAGAGTAGATTCCACCTTGGTCTGAATCGCAGCATTGTCACCAGGATTTTCAGTCAAAACTGTCTGATATTCCTTAGCTAAATCACTTTCAGGATAAGTCTGCATGCACTCTCTAAATGCCGTAATGATCTTTCTCTGATCAGTTCCTTCAAGTTGTTCTCTTGGCGTCACCGTCCCCTGAACAATATAGAACTGGCTTCCGCTAGATGCTCTTTCAGGGTTTACCTGATCGCCTTGTCTGGCAGCTGATAATGCTCCTTTTTCATGAAATAAAGTAGGAACAAACTCAGCAGGAACAGTATAACCCGGTCCACCTGAACCCAAAGGTTGGCCTTGAGCAGCATTCTTAGACTCAGGATCTCCACCTTGGATCATGAATGAACTGATCACTCTGTGAAAGATCAGGCTATCATAAAAACCATCGTTGACCAACTTCAAGAAATTCTCTTTGTGCTTAGGAGTTTCGTCATAAAGTATGGCCTTCATTTCGCCCATGCTTGTTTTGATGGTCACTAAATAATCGTCACCCTCAGCTGCTGGAGTCTCTGAAGACTTGGTCTCTCCACAGCTTGCAATAATAAGTACGAGACATGCTGCACTTAGTATTTGAAATATTCTATTCCTCATTTATCTGATTTTTTATGTCTTTCAAAATTTTTTCTCCGCCCGAAGATAATACTTCTCTGGCGAGTTGTTCACCTAATTCGATCGCTTGATCAGAATTGGCCATTCGTTTATATGATATTCTTTCCTCTCCGTTCAGGCTGATAATGCCTCCTTCGATCTCAAGCTTAGATTCATTGAGGGTAGCCCTGGCAAAAACAGGTATGCTACAACCTCCATCCACTGTCTTCAAAAAAGCTCTTTCGGCCTTAAGACAGGTCTCTGTTTCTGAGTGATTCAATACTTCTCTAATCCTGTCTGACTTCTCACCTTGAAGGCTTTCGTGCACTTCGATAGCAACACTCCCCTGTCCTACTGCTGGGATAAATTCTTCGAATGATAGTTCCTTACAGATCATGTCTTCATAACCCATCCGATGCACACCGGCATAGGCCAAAAGCAATGCATCGCAAGCACCTTCTTTCATTTTTCGAATTCTAGTCTGCAAATTTCCCCTAACCGCAACAGTTTTGATATTCGGATAAAAGCGTTTTAAAGTAGCTACTCTTCGGGTTGAAGAGGTACCAAGCACAAAATGAGAGTCTTGGTTCATTTCTAAGCCGTCCTTATGGCTAATGATCACATCATTGGCTTTTTCTCGCTCCATAAAGGCGATCAATTCAAAACCATTTGGCAAAGTGGATTGCATATCCTTAGCACTATGCACAGCAATATCGATTTGTCCGGTCGCCAATTGATCTTCGATCTCCTCTGTAAAAACACCTTTGCTGCCAATTTTTGCAATGGAGACGTCAAGAATCTTATCCCCTTTAGTTTCAATGGTCACAATCTCGGTTTCAAAACCCGCGGCTTTTAGCTTTTCCTCTACATGATAAGCCTGCCAGAGTGCAAGCTTACTTCCCCGAGTACCAATTCGTATTTTCATGAGGTATTGAGTTTGGACTTATTGCCTATTGCTTAGGCTCGCGCAATTTGGGCAATCGTAAGAGATAAATCAAGAAAGAGGATTTTAGGATTGGCGTTCCTTTCTATATGGTACTGCGCCTCATCAAGTTTCGGTGAGACTTCCATGATCTTCTCAGGAGTGAACACTTTACCAAACTTTTGAATAAAGTCCTCTTCTTCGGCAGGTATTCTGCAAATCTCATTGGCCTCAGAGGCAAAAATCAGAGATTCTCTCATAAGACCTGAACCAACACCAAGCAACTCCTTCTGAAACTCTTTACCCTTCTTCTGAAACTCATCGGCCATAGAGATAAGCTCTTCAAAATTATAGGTAAAGCACTGCCGAAACCAATTCTTGAAATAACTCTGAGTCTCATTATCTTCTCCATTGACCATCTGTAAGGCAGTCCGCATACTTCCTTCAGACATATAGGCTATTTGTGACGCTCTTTCCCTTGATATACTCTCTGAAGCAATAGCCTGCTGAATTTCAGCATCAGAAAAAGAGGGTACTCTAAACTGTTGCGTTCTAGACAGAATTGTCGTCAATAGTTTATTCGCATCATTAGTCACCATCAAAAAAACTGTCTTCTCTGGCGGCTCTTCCAATATTTTCAGAATACCATTGGCAGCATTGGCATTCATAAGTTCGGGCAGCCAAATAATCATAACCTTGAACTGGCCTTCAAAAGCCTTCAAGGACAAAGCTTTTACAATGTTCCGGCTCTCCTGCCGTGGAATCATCAATAACTTGTTTTCCCAACCGAAATGACTACTCCAGTCGGAGACATTGCCATAGACAGATTCTTGAAGAAATACCCTCCACTCATTCAAAAATTTCTCACTAGTAGCATCCTCTCTTTTAAGTTTAATGGTTGCCGCTGAAGGGAAAATAAAGTTTACATCAGGATGTATAAATTTTGCATTCTTTTGACAAGAAGAGCACTCACCGCATGAATCTGTATCAGAAGGATTCTCACAGTTCAAATACGCAGCAAATGCAAGAGCCATTGCCAGGTTGGCGCTTCCTTCGGTACCCGCAAACAATTGAGCATGTGCCACATGATTTGATGCAACCGCTTCGACCAGCTTTTGCTTTGCGATTTCTAAACCAGGAATGTCTTGGAACCTCATGCCTTATTCTCCCAAATTCTGTAGGCCGCAGTAAGCTCAAAAACTTTAGATAGCATATCTCTTTCTTGATCATCAAGCTCGATACTCCTACGTTTCATTACTGCTTCTGCCACTTCATAAAACTTTCTCAGCTGAAATGTAGTTAAACCACTCGCACCACCCCAAGCAAAAGAGGGCACAAAATTTCGCGGATAACCCGAACCGAATACATTAGAACCTACACCTACTACAGTCCCTGTATTAAACATGGTATTAATACCGCATTTGGCATGATCACCCATCATAAGCCCACAAAATTGCAATCCAGTATTGGCGAATCTTCCACTCTGGTAGTTCCAGAGTTTCACTGCAGCATAATTGTTCTTGAGGTTAGATGTATTGGTATCAGCACCAAGATTGCACCATTCACCGATTACCGAGTTACCCAGAAACCCATCGTGCCCCTTATTTGAATAACCAAAGATTACTGAGTTACTGATCTCACCACCTATCTTAGAATAAGGGCCTATGGTGGTATCACCTTTTATTTTTGCACCCATGTTGACATGTGATCCTTCACACAATGCGAAAGCACCTTTTATAATAGCACCCTCATGCACTTGAGCATTCTTTCCAATATATATTGGGCCTTCTTCGGCATTAAGAATAGCAGCTTTGATCTCCGCACCTTCTTCAATGAAGATATTCTCACTATTGTAGACTATAGTATTCGGATCAGTAATGTCGGCCGAAGTTCTACCCTTAGTCAGGAGAGCATAATCTAATAATATCTGTTCCTTGTTGTGCTGGAAGATTTCCCAAGGATTAGCAATCAGCCTTATGGGACCTCTAAATTCCACGGACTCTTTACCCTCCCCAACTTGCGCTAGCACCGTATTTTCAGAAACCAACTTCTGACCTTCTTTTAAGGACTTGATCGCAGAAACAAGTGATTCATCTGGACATAGCGCACCATTTACTTTGAGGCTACCATTATTTGATTTGAATTTCGCTGAAAGGTATTCCTCAGTCAAGAATCCAACGCTGAAACCAAAGTGCTCCCACTTTTCAGAGATTTTTAAGATTCCGACTCTAATATCAGCAACAGGCCTTGTAAAAGTAAAGGGTAGCAGGCTGCTTCTGATCTCGGCAGGATCGTAGAGGTTCATGTCCATGCACAAAAATAAAAAAGTCTCCAGCTTAATCGCATGGAGACTTCCTTAAATGACTTATATAGTCTAAGCCTATTTTTTCTTGTATCGTTTGTTGAACTTCTCAACTCTACCTGCAGTATCTACAAATAGTTTCTTACCAGTGTAGAACGGGTGTGATGCAGAAGAAACTTCCACTTTAATCAAAGGATAAGTGTTTCCATCTTCCCACTCGATAGTTTCGCCCGAAGTCATAGTAGACTGAGTCATAAACTTAGTTTCACTTGATGTATCGTAAAATACAACTGGTTTATAGTCAGGGTGAATGTCTTTTTTCATTGCGCTAAATTTTACTTCCCTCAAAAAGGACTGCAAATGTAGTGACTTGGAGAATATTACACAAACATATTAGTTTTATAATTCAAAGAAATTCAAGTCTCTTGGATTATTAAAGGTTAGAACCGTTCATTCATTATCTTAGGACTTCGATACGCCTATGAAAAAGCTACTCATTCTGTTTGTGTTTTTGCTGACACAAGGTCTAGCCACTGCCCAAAGCACGTTTATTCCTTACAACCGAGATTACTACCATCTCATCGACCGGTTTCAAATCAAGTATGGCAACCCTGACAACTTGCTGCAAACTACTTTCAAGCCGCTCAGGAGGGTTGATCTGGCTAATTTTTTATTGGGAATGCAAGATGAATATGAGAACCTATCCTCTCAAGACGAATTCAATTATCAGTATTTGATGAACGACAACTGGGAATGGACAAACTCTCCATATAACGAGAATGACAAGTCTTGGTGGGACTTGATGTATACCAAAAAGTCTGATTTCCTCTACTATGGAGCCGATAACTTCTCTCTCCGAATCAACCCAGTGATTGATTTCTCTGTAGGAAATGACGCGGATGCTCAAAGCACACTCTATACAAATACTAGAGGAATTGAGGCACAGGGAATGATTGACGATAAGATTGGGTTTTACACCTTTCTAACCACAACGCAGCTTGTTTTTCCTAATTATGTCAGGAACTCTATTCTAGGCAGGCGAGCGGTCCCTAATGAAGGTTTCTGGAAAGCAGATGCTGATGTATATGATTTGACACATGCAAGAGGTTACCTAACTTTTAACGTAACCAAAAGCATCGATTTACAGGCAGGCTATGATAAGAAATTTATTGGCCATGGCCTTAGGTCCATGGTCCTATCCGATTTTTCCAGCCCATTTCTCTTCGGGCAGATCAATACCCGACTAGGCAAATTTCAATACACCAATTTATTCGGGCAGTTAACATCGGATATCATTTTTGCTAATGCCCTTTCTCCAGGTGACGGCAACTACCCTAGAAAATATTTGAGTATGCATAGGTTGGGCGTGAATATTACCAAGTCACTTGAGATAGGACTTTTTGAAACCATAATTTCAGAGGAAGCAGATATCAACTATTTCAATCCAATCATCTTCTATCGTGCTATTGAGCAACAAAGAGGCAGTCCAGGAAATGCGCTGCTAGGCATAGACTTCGCATATAATTTCAAAGGAAAATATCAATTCTATGGCCAGTTCATTTTGGATGAGTTTGTTATTGACGCACTGAGAAGTGGTGATGGCGACTGGAGAAACAAGTTTGGGGTGCAATTGGGGGCAAAATATATTGATGCCTTTGATGTAGCAAACCTTGATCTTCAGGTTGAGTATAATGTTGCTAGGCCCTATTTCTACGCTTCAGATACAACAGTTCTCAGTTATACCAATTACAGAAACCCATTGGCACACCCCCTTGGGGCTAACTTCAAAGAGCTAATTCTGTCAGCTCGATACCAACCCATCAATAAACTTTACGTTACGGGTAAGATCATTCGAAGCAATTTTGGTGAGGATGAAAATGGTCTTAATTATGGTGGCAATTTATTGAGCAGCACGGATGATCGGATTGGCAACACTGGTAATACGATCGGCCAAGGTGTGGCCACTACCAATACCTATGTCGAACTATCAGGATCTTACATGCTCGTGCAGAACTTGTTCGTAGATCTTAGAACCATTTATCGAAACTTTGACAGTGCTTTGGCTACACGATCGGCAAGTAGCTTCATTACAATGCTTTCACTCAGGTGGAATCTTCCTCAGCGCCAGCATGAATTCTGAAATATTTATCTATAACTTGCCTCCGAAATTGACTCTATGAGTACTTACGGTCGGATTATTTCATACGCAAAGCCTTATCATAGGTATTTTCCGCAATATGTAATCTTTGCTTTTTTAGCGATCATTTTTGGACTGGCAAACCTAGCTTTGCTGGAACCTTTATTCACCGTTATTTTTGAAACCAAAGATGAAGCTGAGCTTTTGGAGAAAGCGAATACCGAAGGGTTAAACTTTGGGATTGACTATCTAAAAGCCTTGTTTTTTCAAAGACTCATTGAATTCAAAACCAGCAACGGACCGCAAGGCGCACTCATTTATGTGAGTATAATTATTGGTATCTCGGCTTTATTCTCGAACCTGTTTACCTATATCTCCAATGTGATCATGGGTTACATGAGGGCTGATTTGATTGAAAAAATCAGGAATAAGGTTTTCAATAACACTTCTAAGCTACACCTAGGCTTCTTTGCAGGTGAAAGAAAAGGTGACATCATGTCTAGAATGACCAATGATGTTCAGGAAATAGAAGTGACCTTAATGAGTTCAATAAAGGTCTTCTTTCGAGAACCGACTACAATTATTGTTTATCTAACTTTCCTATTTGTCACCTCTGTCCAACTCACACTCTTTACACTGGTCTTTTTTCCAATCATGGGATTGATCATTTCTGAAATTGTAAAGAAGCTCAAAAAGAAGGCGATTCTAAGTCAGGAAAGCCTTGGAAGAATTGTTAACCTCATGGACGAAGTATTTGGCGGCATGAGGGTAATCAAAGCCTTTAATGCCCGCGACTATGTAGGCGATCTTTTCGAAAAGGAAACAAGGACTTATCGAAAGATTAACGTATCCATGGCGCGTAAAAACGAGCTCGCCTCACCTATTTCTCAATTCTTGGGAATTCTTGTTGTTGCTACCTTATTGGTAGTAGGCGGAAATTTAGTATTGAATGACGAAACGAACTTAGATGGCGAAGGACTTCTGGTTTATATCATTGTCTTTAGCCAAATTCTGAATCCGGCAAAAAGCCTTTCCCAATCCATCAGTAGTATCCAAAGAGGTTTAGCTTCGGCAGAACGTATCTTCAAACTGATTGATGAAAAACCCCAGATTCAAGATAAACCAAAGGCTAAAATCAAACCTTCGTTTGATTCCAATATCTCTTTTAAGGATGTCGGCTTTATTTACGATAAGGAACCTGTTCTTAGCGATATCAATCTCACTGTTGAGAAAGGCCAAACAATAGCCTTGGTTGGTTCTTCAGGCGCTGGAAAATCAACCTTAGCGGATCTCGTCCCTCGGTTTTATGACACCACACTAGGCGAGATCAGCATTGACGGCATCCCTATTAAAGACATTGAAATCAATTCCCTAAGAAATCTGATGGGGGTTGTAACCCAAGAATCTATCCTATTTAATGACTCGGTGGCAAGGAACATCGCCTTTGCTATGCCAGACGCTAAGAAAGAGGACATTATAAAGGCTGCAAAAATCGCTAATGCCCATGATTTTATTATGGCTTTGGAAGATGGTTACGATTCAACTGTAGGCGAACGCGGTGGTAAATTATCAGGTGGTCAAAGACAACGCATTAGCATAGCTCGAGCTATCATGAAGAATCCTCCAATTCTTATTCTGGATGAGGCTACTTCGGCACTCGATACTGAATCAGAAAAACTTGTACAGGAGGCTCTGACTAACCTAATGAAGAATCGTACTTCAATTGTCATTGCCCACAGGCTGAGCACTATTCAGCATGCCGATCTAATTCTTGTCATGGAGAAAGGTCGCATTGTAGAAAGAGGTAACCATGAGGCTCTAATCGTCCAAAAAGGTATTTATCACAAGCTGATTAACATGCAGTCCGTTTAGATTAAATCATGTTTTTATTGACTTATATATAATAAATCATTTCCTTCAGTAATCTTGATATAATGAATAACCAGCAACTGATCTTAGAAGAATTGAAAGAAGCGGCCAAAGTACTGGACCAATTCTTAAATAATGACGATAACCTAAGTCAGATTGAAGCTGCTGCACAATTAATGTCTGATGCCATTAACAATGGTGGTAAAATCTTTTCATGCGGTAATGGCGGCTCACATTGCGATGCCATGCACTTTGCTGAAGAATTGACCGGCCGTTATCGTGAAAACAGAAAAGCACTTCCGGCCATTGCTATTTCAGACCCAAGCCATATTTCATGTGTTTCTAATGACTTTGGATATGACTTCATCTTTTCGAGATACATTGAAGGTCTTGGTAAAGAAGGGGATGTTCTCTTAGGCATTAGCACGAGTGGAAACTCAAAGAATGTGCTCCGAGCCGCAGAAGTAGCACGGCAAAAAAAAATGAAGGTTGTTGCCCTGACAGGAAAAAACGGTGGAGAACTGGCTGATCTTGTCGATGTAGAAATTCGAGTCCCACACATTGGTTTTGCTGATCGTATACAGGAGATTCATATCAAGGTGATTCATATTTTGATTCAACTGATAGAAAAACATACCATTGATTCTTAGTAAAGGTTTTGGGAGTGCCGTCTTTGGTGTTGATGCTCAAATCATCACCATTGAAGTGAATATTGTCGATGGTACTAAATTCCATCTCTCAGGCCTACCCGACAATGCTGTTAAGGAAAGTCAACACCGTATAGAATCAGTTTTCAAGTATTTCAATTACCGTTTTCCACGCAGGAAGGTTGTGGTGAACATGGCACCAGCGGACATTCGAAAAGAGGGTTCCGCTTACGATTTACCCATTGCTTTAGGTGTTCTGAAGTCTTCAGGTCAAATCACAGCTGATGACATGGAGCAATATGTCATTATGGGAGAACTAGCACTTGATGGCACACTCAGACCAATAAAAGGTGCCCTTCCAATCGCCATAGAAGCACGGAAGAAAGGCTTCAAAGGCTTTATACTTCCCGAGGAGAATGCCAATGAAGCAGCCATCGTCAATGACTTAGACATTATAGGCGTTCAAAACTTAATCGAAGCAAAAGAATTTCTGGATGGTAAGAGAAAGATTGAACCTGTCATATACGACACCCGCGAACATTTCTTCGAAAACCTAGACCAGTATGAGGCCGACTTTTCCCATGTTCAAGGGCAGGAAAATATTAAGCGTGCTTTAGAAATTGCCGCAGCTGGTGGGCACAATGCGATCATGATTGGTCCTCCAGGAGCCGGCAAAACCATGCTTGCGAAAAGACTTCCTTCAATCTTACCTCCACTGAGTTTGCATGAGGCTCTGGAAACCACAAAGATTCACTCGGTAGCCGGGAGATTAGGCGGCAATGCACAACTCATCACCCAAAGACCGTTTAGAAGTCCTCATCATACCATTTCAGATGTGGCTTTAGTCGGTGGTGGTGGGGTACCGCAACCGGGAGAAATATCATTAGCACATAATGGTATACTATTTTTAGACGAACTACCCGAATTCAAGAGAACTGTCTTAGAGGTGATGCGCCAACCGTTGGAGGAACGCAAAGTAACCATAAGTCGAGCACGTATTTCGGTGGAATTCCCGACCAACTTCATGCTGATTGCCAGCATGAACCCCTGCCCATGTGGCTACTATAATCATCCTGAGAAAGAATGTGTATGCGGCTCAGGCCAAGTACAGCGCTATCTCAATAAAGTCAGTGGCCCACTTTTAGATCGAATTGATTTACATGTGGAAGTGACCCCCGTTTCTTTCGATCAGATGACACAAGATCGCAAGGCCGAAAGCAGCGCGGATATTAGACAAAGAGTCATCAAAGCACGTGAGATACAACAAGAGCGTCTTAAAGATCTTGGCATACACTCTAATGCTATGATGGGTAGTCAGATGGTCAAACAAGTATGTCAAATCAATGATGCTGGGAGAATACTTTTGAAGAAAGCAATGGAAAGACTGGGCCTTTCAGCAAGAGCTTACGATCGTATTCTCAAGGTCAGTCGCACCATTGCAGATTTATCGGCCAGTGAAGAAATTCGAATAGAACACCTTGCCGAAGCCATCCAATACAGAAGTTTAGACCGAGAAGGTTGGGCGGGGTAATACTCAACTCGTTGTCCTATTCATATTTCTTCTACAACACATAACGCGCCATTAAGGAAGACAGCTATCCCTTCTCGCGGATTCAATTCTCGGAAAGAAAAAACTGGCTTGAAAATATATAACAAGACTAGACCGCATAAATACATGTCAAAGAGACATAATTTCTGAGTACTCTTTGTTATTAATGGGCTATAATGCTGCCAAAAGTTTTATTACATCTGCATTTATAATTAGTACTAATTTTTATTCTAAATAAAAATTAGTACTATATCTATAGAAATAAACACAATTACATGAAAACAATTTTGCAAACTCTTCTTTTAATAGTCCTATTACTGGGTGTCCCAAATTTTACATTGGTCGGATTTCAATCTGATTATGAGTCCAAGCTTACTAAAGCGCAAAAAGACTCAGGAAATATAGCTCTGGGTTATTTAACAATAACTACTGAAAAGGTTCAAATCTATGACCACACCAACAAGCCAATTTCAGGCAAGGAGTATAAAATTGAGAAGGCAGAAATTCGAATTAAAGAGGGCTTTATCTCTGATATTAGAATCTATGTAAATGGTAATCAATACATAAACTCGAAAGCTCCTATTAACTTAATGAAATTTGGGAAAAGGATTGGAGATAAGTTATACAGTCTGAACGGCAAAAAGAATGAAAAGAATTACATCTTCATCTTCCCTGCCGTTCGCTATGAAGCATCAATCAAAAACAAATTTGTCCCTGACGATTACGTTAATGATAATTTGATCCCAGGAGAAATCAACATAATTAAAAAAGATAAGAACCTAGAGGCTGTAGTCGATTTCAGAATTTATTCTGACTTTCTAGGTGTTATCAATGAAGAAGAAAATGGAATATTACAACTGGAATCCAAGGCTAAAATATTTCTTGGTACGAGCAATATTAAAAATGCTGATTTAATTCCTCTGAAGTATATAGAACCTTATATGAGTCTAGTCCGTTTTGATCAATCAACTAATAAAGTAGCGCTAATTCAGGAAGTCAATCAAACAAATTTTCGAGTATCTGAACCAATGGATTTACTTGAAAAATCATTCTTAAGTGTGGGTGGGCACATTAATATCTTGTCTTATGGCTTGATGAATGATCACTTTAGCTTTAATGTAAACACAGGCATGGGAGTAAATCTAAGTCGAACTATTACTCCTACTGATAATAGGGTCTTAGATTTCAATACTTTTCAAGGAATGGCAGAGATGGGAATAGAGGCAAGGAGATTTGAAAACTTTGGATTAGATTTCAGAATGACGGGTATCTGGCTAAACCCTCTTAGCGTTGATGAAATATCTGACTTCGAAGCATTCTGGATTCTAAAAACTTCTGCTGAGATCAATGGGTATATTGCAAAGGATATTAGAAAATCAGTTTTCCTCAGATTTAACTATTTCGACAACCTTGCAAGTTCGGGAGGCAGCTTCTATCAACTACAAGTCGGTTATAAAGCTCCACTGAACTTTGGAAGCGTTAAAGCTCCAAAGTCGATCACCAATGAACAGTAGTCCTTTTAATATGCCTTGAGCAAAATTTATTGTTACTTACCCATAATGTTCTTCTAGCTTTTTTTCATGTATCAGTCATTCCTTAAGTCGATTAAAAAAGTCGGAAATTTCTCCCAAGAGCAATTAGATCAAATTACTGATAGAATTGAGGTACGTACGCTTAAAAGAAACGACTTCCTCCTTAAGGAAGGAACCACATCCCAATCCCTTTACTTCTTAAATTCCGGTAGTCTTCGGCATTATAAAGACATTGATGGTTATTCGGAACTAACTATTAACCTCTTTATTGAAGGTGATTGGGTCCTAGATCATCACAGTTTCGTAGGACAACGACCTTCGGAGAACAACATTCAGGCTTTTGAAGACTCAACAGTATTGGAACTCCCTATGCACGTTCTTCACGATCTAATTGCCAAGTCACCATCCTTCTTTATGCTTGGTAAAATCCTGGAAAATGCAGAGCCTACTAAGGAAGAGAGTATCAAATCTCCTGAAGACAAGTATCGTACGCTGATGGAGAACTCACCACAAATCATTCAAAGATTTCCTTTAAAGCACATCGCCTCCTACCTAGGTATGACACCTGAAACGCTCAGTCGAGTAAGGTCAAAAATTAAAGATTGATTCTTTATTGATTTCGATCAAGCGATTGAAAGTCTAACAGATTTAACCTTTGTGAGATAAAATCTATCTCATGAAAAATCAACTCGAAAAAAACGCAGGTATCTCACTGATCATAGGATCAGTCTTAGGTATCATCACCATGGTCTTACATCCGGTAGGAGGAAATATCGATCACTTAATTAATATATCCCCTATGATCATTACAAGCCATGTTATTGCCTTGTTCTCCGTTCCATTTTTATTATTTGGTTTCTGGGGGCTAAGTGGAAGAATTGGTTTTGATAATTCCTTCTCAGTACTCGGTTTTATCACAGGAAGCCTCGGTCTGGTGGCTGTACTTATTGCAGGAGCAGTTAATGGACTAGTGGTACCTTTCTTTGTAGATAACCTAGCTGATGCAAGCCCTGACAAAATAGAAATGGCTGAACTTGTTTTATCCTATGGCTTCGCTCTAAATCAAGCCTTCGATTATATCTTCATAGGTGCTATTTGTGAGGCATTTCTTATCTGGTCAATTGCCATTATGAAATACAAGGTTTTCGCAAAGTGGATTGCATTTCTCGGCATTCTACTCGGAATAGGATTCATAGGAATGTTGGTTGCCGGCTTCGTGCTTGTGGACCTTCATGGTTTCAGAATATTCATTTTCGGAATTGTAGCATGGATGTTGGCAGCTGGCATAATGCTGCAAAGAAGTAAATAGCATAAAAGAAGCCCTTGCCAAATGACAAGGGCTTCTAAACACCTCCAAATCGGTCTTAAAAACTATTCTTTATTAATCAATTTCTTATTCAAGAAGAAGGATATCACAAAGCCTACCCCAAGCATGAAGAATATCCCAAAGAAGTAAGGTCCCGGTCTGTCTCCATAGCCATTATAATAGCCGGCATTTTCAAGCCATCCATCGAGTAAAAACCCTAAGCCAATTCCTAGTGAGAGGCATACGAAAAGTACTCCCAGCAACATGATAATGAAGTAATTCTTCTTTCTTGGTTCTGATTGAAACAGAGAAGCATCTGCTCCTTTTTCTATCATTTGAGTTCTTTCTCTATGTCGTGTAAGCATCCAAAAGAAGACCAAGCCTCCGAAAGAGATCAACAGAGATGACATAAAGAGGAATGCTGCAAATTCACCGTTCATTGTTTTATTAATTTTGTTTCAAAGGCTTTGATGCTGGTCAGACGAGATAGGTTACACCCGTTACGAAAAAACCTCTTTTATCAAATCTCTGTACCTTAATGTAACCTATTTTCAGATGACATAGTCCAATGAGAAAATAATGCAGAGGGAAAATGAGCAATATGCTATGGAGTTAATCATCGCCAAAGTCAAAGAAGGCGATATGGCTGCATTTAATGTGCTCATTGATGAACATAAAGCTATGGCCTTCACCTTAGCCCTCAAACTGATGAAGAACCGGGAAGATGCTGAAGAAGTGGCACAAGATGCATTTCTGAAAGCTTACAGAAACATCCATCAATTTGAGGGGAATTCAAAGTTCTCAACATGGCTTTATACTATTGTTTACAATACCGCCTTAACACGGTTGCGAAAAAAGAAATTACAGACCACTGACCTGGACTTTCATCAAGAAGAAAATTTGGCTTCATATAGTGAGTCAGATAAGGAATGGCATCGATTACAGAAGTTTGAGCGGTCTGGATATATCAAGGAGGCCTTGGATTTGCTTTCTAATGAAGATCAGATAGTGATTACCCTTTTTTACTTGAATGAGAACTCACTTCAGGAAATCTGTGAAATCACAAATTGGGAATTATCTAATGTAAAAGTTAGATTGCACCGAGCAAGAAAACGACTATTAAAGGCTTTAGAACAGCTATTGGACACGGAGGTTAGGTCATTATTATGAAAGAGTTTAATCTGTCAGATAAAGAATTAAAAGCACTTCTTCAGAATGAAGGAATGGATGAGCCTTCGTTGAGTTTCAACAGAAATATTCTGGAGCAAATCAAAAAAGAGGAGGTGCGAAGCACTATCTCTATTCCACTCTGGTCAAAAATTGTTTTCATCATTTTAGTACTCAGTCCATTGGCTTATTTAGCTTTTACTACCGGAGACATTGACTTGGGATTACAACAATTGAATGAAATTAGAACGCCTAAATTATCGCTTAACTTAGGCTTGAGCTCAACTTATCAATACATCTCTTTGCTCGCTGTTGCCGTGATTTGGATGGCCTTTATCTTCAACAGATTTCTGGAGCAGCAGAACGAAACCAAGGTTAAAAAGGGTTAATCACTTACTTTAAAATACTTTATCTGCCATTTTCGTTTTGTTAATTGACTAATGAAGCGATTATTGACCATATGCACGCTGTTGCTATTGACTGGCACTGCTTACGCACAAAATCAGCCTGATTTTTTCCTCAAAGGTCAATTGCTTGATTCTGCGACAAAGAGGCCTATGGCGTTTGCTAGTGTCTTAGTGCTCAACAAAAACAAGGGCATCGCATCGAACCCTGCCGGAAATTTCGAAATCCCTGTCAACCTTGGTGACTCCATAAAAATTTCATCGGTTGGATATGCTGATTACACATTTGTTGTGACTAGCGAAATGCGTAAACAAGGTTATATGAAAATCATTGAGATGACTGAAGAGGCACTAGCACTTGATGACTTTAGAATTTACCAGATGTCTGATAATTTCTACCTAAGAAGAAAAGTCCTTGATACTTTGGATCCTCCTGTTAAAGGCGTCAATGTACTAGGTATGCCACTTTATGGTCCGCCTAGCAAGTTCGTTCCTCAAGAAAGTGGGGATGTTACACTACTTTCCATACCTATTTTTCAAGAGATTAGTAAAAATCCAAAGCAAGCCAGAATCATTAGAAAAATGGAAGAGGCATCTGATTTTCAAGCCCAAAGAAAGAGAGAGCGGGAAAAATACTTTAACAAAGACTTGGTCAAAAGGGTGACTCGGATTGACGATCGTGTGATCGATGAGTTCATGGAATTTTGCAACTTCCTCGATGGAGAAATCTTGGGGAGGAGTGAATTCGATATCACTAAGAAGATACTTATCAGGTATCAAGCCTTCCTAAGGCGCTAATCCAAGTGTTTCTTTAAGTTCTGCCAAACGGTCGTTGCAACAATTTGATGCCCCTCCACATTCGGATGAATTCCATCTGGTAAATTCAATTCTGGCTCTCCCCCCACATTTTCCAAGAGAAAGGGAATCAACTCTGTCTTGTTCGCCTTAGCAACTTTTGAAAACAGGGTCCTGAACCTTTCAGTGTATTCTTGTCCAAGATTTGGTGGAATTTGCATCCCCGCTACGAACACCACAACTTCTGGATTTCTTCCTCTGACCTTTTGAATCATGGTGGTCAGGTTCTTCTCGGTTTCATCCAAGCTTAGTCCCCTTAAACCATCATTGCCTCCTAGTTCAAGAATAAAAATATCTGGTTTGGTCTTCAAAATCCAATCAATTCTGCTCAAGCCTCCGGCAGAAGTTTCTCCACTTAAGCCAGCATTAATCACCTGATAAGCCATTTCACTGCTGTCAATTTTTTGCTGAATCAAAGCAGGAAAAGCCTGCTCTGTCGAAAGCCCATACCCAGCGGTAATACTGTCTCCAAAAAAGACAATTCGTTTCTTTTCATCTTGGTCAAAGGGAGTAAACCAGGCATTCAAAATGCTTAAAGAAAGTAGCAAACCTCCGACTGTATTAAAGAATTGTGTATTAATCTTCATTAAATCACTAGTCAAACGAACCTAAACCAAGTAGATTCGTCTTGAATATATCAAACATTTGAATCTCGAATATGTCAAATATTCTGGAGGTTTCTAACCTCACTAAAACATACTCAAGCGGAACAAAATCATTAACGGTACTTTCTGACATTAGTTTTAGCATCCAAAGTGGTGACAAACTAAGCATAGTCGGATCATCTGGGAGTGGAAAAACTACCCTACTTGGGCTCTGTGCAGGGCTCGACAGGGCTACATCAGGATCTGTGATATTGAATGGAATTTCATTGGATAACCTTAATGAAGATGAGAGAGCTTATGTTCGAAATCAGCATGTGGGTTTTGTCTTCCAGAACTTTCAATTATTGCCCACACTAACTGCCTTGGAGAATATAATGGTACCCATGGAGTTGCGCAGGGAAAAGGGTATTAAGAAAAGGGCCCTGGAGCTATTAGACAGAGTAGGACTGGCCGAAAGACATGATCATTACCCGACCCAACTCTCGGGCGGAGAGCAGCAAAGAATTTCGATTGCCAGAGCCTTCTCAAACAACCCACAAATCCTTTTTGCTGATGAGCCTACAGGCAACCTGGATGAAGAGACTTCAGAGAAAATTGAACATCTGCTATTCGACTTAAACAGAGAATCAGGCACTACGCTGGTACTCGTAACGCACGATCTAGATCTGGCCAGAAAAACAGATCGGATTATAAGACTTAAGGGAGGAATGGTACAACAAGCCTCAGATGAAATGGTAGCTGAGAATGGATAAAAAAATATCGGTACCAGATCAAAAAGTTGCCTGGCGATGGATATTTCTGATGGCCTGGAGAGATGCTCGGAAAAGTAAATCTCGGTTATTTCTTTTTATATCGTCCATTATCATAGGCATCGCGGCACTCGTTGCTATTAACTCTTTCAGTGACAACCTCCAGTCCGACATCAACAGTCAGGCAAATGAACTACTCGGTGCCGACCTTGAGCTGGCAAGTAATGATTCTACATTCAAGTATCCCGTCATAGAAGCGATGGATCATGTGGTGTCTTATGAAAACAGTTTCGCATCGATGATTTTCTTTCCCAAAAACCAGGAAAGCAGACTTGTGGATGTAAGAGCGCTTGAAGGAGCATTTCCTTATTATGGAAAAATAGAAACTGAGCCAATAAGTGCGGAAGCCTCCTTTCGTGACGGTAAGAGAAAAGCGCTTGTAGATCAAAGCGTGATGGTTCAGTACAATGTTGAAGTGGGTGATTCCATCAGGATTGGTAGAGTAATGTTCAAAATTGAAGGGTCACTCATAAGCTCTCCTTCTCAATCGATTGGTGCTACGCTTGTTGCTCCAGCGGTCTATATCCCAATGGACTATCTAGACGATACAGAGCTGATTCAAAAAGGAAGTCGTGTGTATTATAGAAGATTCTACAAATTCCTAGATCCACCTAATGACTTCGACATAGATGAGCAAATCCGTACAGATAGCGACTCTCTAAGGGCTGCTAAAATCAGCAGTGAAACGATTAGAGAACGGAAGGAAGATACAGGAGACACTTTTGAAGATTTAGCTGACTTCCTAAATCTGGTTGCTTTTGTAGCATTATTGCTCGGGTGTGTAGGTGTGGCAAGCGCGGTACATATCTATATCAAGGAGAAAATTCGATTGGTGGCTATTCTGAGGTGCTTAGGTGCCAGTGGAAGAGATGCCTTTTACATTTATCTTACCCAAATAGGACTACTGGGGCTCATTGGCTCCATATTAGGCGCAATTGCTGGGACTTTTATTCAAACTGTATTACCAAAAATTTTCTCTGACTTTTTGCCTGTGGACGTAACCATTGCACTATCATGGACATCCATTTTGGGTGGAATACTTACTGGCTTTTTTGTCTCTATTCTATTTGCACTTTCCCCTCTAATCTCGGTAAGAAGGGCCTCTCCTTTGATTACCCTGCGGGGAATTCAAGAGGGTGGAAAGCTCAAACTAGATCGTGTACAATGGCTCATCTACGGTTGCATTTTCTTATTCGTTATTGGTTTTGCCTTTATACAAATTGGATCGCTTGGTGACAGCCTTGTATTCACCCTCTTTATCGGATTGGCCTTTGGGTTTTTGGCATTAATTGCCAAAATCAGCATGTGGCTTGTCAAGCGATTTTTCCCTGATTCATGGAGTTATGTTTGGAGGCAAAGTCTAGCCAACCTGCACCGCCCTAACAACCAAACATTAGTACTTATTTCATCTATTGGGCTGGGGACAGCCTTGATTACCACACTCTATTTCATTCAGACACTATTGATCAATGAGGTAGAAATAACAACCAATAATGATCGGCCTAACCTTATGATCTTTGATATTCAAAGTCATCAGGTAAACGAGATTAATGACCTCGCTTTGGAAAGAGGCTTGCCTATTCTGCAAAGTGTACCCATAGTCACTATGCGATTAAGTTCGGTGAATGGCATCACTTACAAACAAGCCTTAGAAGACACTTCCATCAACCTAAGAGGGGGCATGTTCAGAAGAGAATGGCGAGTTACCTACCGTGATAGTCTCATCGATTCGGAAGAGCTCGCAAGTGGAACATTGACCATTCCCGAAGGGAACTCAGAAGAATATAAAGATTATAGTAAGGATGCTGTTTTGGTGAGCCTTGAGGATGATTACGTTAAGCGGAATAATCTCGAACTGATGGATACTCTGGTTTGGGACGTTCAAGGTGTTCCGATTACAACGATACTCGGCAGTACTAGAGAAATTGATTGGCAACGGGTTCAAACCAACTTTTTAGCCCTATTTCCAACGGGTGTTTTAGAACAAGCTCCTCAATTTCATGTGCTGATTACACGAGTGAAAAGCACAGAAGAGGGCGCGCTTTTTCAAAGAGAGATAGTGAAGGATTATCCGAATGTATCGGTTATTGACGTTGGTCTTATTCTAAATACACTCGATGATATTCTAGACAAAATTGCCTTCGTCATTCGATTTATGGCCCTCTTCAGCATCATCACAGGATTGTTGGTACTCATTAGTTCAGTAATCCTATCCAAATTTCAGCGTATCAAGGAAAGTGTACTCTTACGAACCATGGGGGGCAGCAGGCAGCAAATACTCAGTATTAATAGCTTGGAATACTTCTTTCTGGGAAGTCTTGCTTCTCTTTCAGGAATACTATTGGCCATGTTGGGCAGTTGGGGGCTAGCTTATTATTCTTTTGACTCTACTTTTGTGCCGAACATTTTGCCCATTGTGGCAGTCTACCTAATAATTACCGGACTTACCATTGTCATTGGCTTATTGAATAGTCGCGGAATAATAAGCAAACCTCCTTTGGAGGTGCTGAGAAATGAAATTCAATAATAGAATTCGAGCGATTAACCATCCGAATGTCCGTTCGGCATGGAGCGCACTGAATTTTGGCATAATTGTAGTAAACTAGAAGCAGAATTAACATTATACTTATGAAAGCAGTATTAGCAATATTTTTTGGAATGATCATGTTGGGTCAATCCAACCCAAACAACAAAGTAATTGGCATTTGGGATGGCAAACTAGAAGCTGGAGGAGCGACTTATAGACTGGTCGTTCACGTTAGAAATGACGAAGGAAAACTCAAAGGAGCCATGGAAAGTCCTGATCAAGGGCCTGGTGAAATCGCTACCGATACGATGAAATTCGAAGATGGTAAGCTTACGTTCACTATCACTAATATCGGGGGTTCTTATGAAGGAACTTTGAAAGATGGAAAATTGGAAGGAAAATGGAGTCAAGCAGGACAGTCTTTCCCTCTAAACCTGACCATGAGAGACAAGAGTTGATCTCACTCCTGTAAAGCGTATTGTTAAAGGTTGGCGAATTCTCTATCTTTTGAATTGTCAACCTTTAATTATTATGCGACTTAAAACCTATCTCATCGGGCTTGTATGCCTGATACTTTTTCCCGCTTCAACTGTATTCTCACAAATTGAAAGAGCTCCTGCCCGATCAGAAGGCGATGGACCTTTTAATCGATTAATCATCAGAGGTGCCACCCTCATCAATGGTAATGGTGCTCCTCCAACTGGTCCTGTAGACATTGTTGTTGAGCAAAACATCATCAAAGGAATTTTTAATGTCGGGTATCCTGGCATGCCGATTAGAGAACGTGATCGGCCGAAAGCCAACCCTGGAGACCGAGAGCTAGATGCCGAAGGCATGTATGTGCTACCAGGACTTATAGATATGCATGGTCATATTGGTGGTACTGGACAAGGCACACCTTCAGAATACGTATTCAAACTCTGGTTAGCACATGGCATTACCACCATCCGAGATCCTTCGGCAGGGAATGGACTCAAGTGGGTATTAGAGCACAAAGAAAAAAGCGCCAAAAATCAGATCACGGCACCAAGGATATTCGCATATACAGGTTTTGGACAGGGTGCAAAGGAGCCAATATCGACTCCGGAAATGGCCCGAGAATGGGTAAGAAACAATGCAAAGAATGGTTCCGATGGCATTAAGTTCTTCGGTGCTGCTCCCGACATAATGCAAGCTGCTCTTGAAGAGAATAAGAAACTTGGATTACGATCGGCAATGCATCATGCGCAAATGGATGTTGTAAGATGGAATGTGCTCAACTCTGCACGAGCAGGACTTACTTCAATGGAACACTGGTATGGTCTTCCGGAAGCACTCTTTACTGACAGGCGTGTTCAAAACTATAGTCTAGATTACAATTATCGTAACGAACAGGATCGTTTTGGCGAAGCAGGTCAACTATGGAAACAAGCTGCTGCTCCATTCTCAGATCACTGGAACAAAGTAATGGATGAACTAATTGCCCTCGGTTTTACGCTCGATCCTACTTTCAATATCTATGAGGCGAGCAGAGATTTAATGAGGGCCTACACTGCAGAATGGCATCAACAGTACACTTTGCCATCACTTTGGGATTTCTACCGACCAAGCAGGCGTTCACATGGCTCCTACTGGTTTTCTTGGGGTACTGAGCAAGAGGTGGCTTGGAAAGAGAACTACAAACTATGGATGACTTTTGTAAATGAATACAAAAACCGAGGTGGACGTGTCACAGCTGGTTCTGATTCAGGCTTTATCTATCAACTGTATGGATTCGGATTCATCCGAGAACTAGAATTACTCCGTGAATCTGGTTTTCATCCCTTGGAAGTCATTATGTCTGCTACGCTTAACGGTGCAGAAGCGCTAGGCGCTGATGATATGTTGGGTACGATCGAAGTTGGTAAGTACGCAGACTTCGCCATCGTAGAGGAAAACCCACTTCAAAACCTAAAAGTACTCTATGGAACAGGCACTATTCAATTGGATGACAATAATGAGGTGATCCGTGTAGGGGGCGTGAAATACACCATTAAAGATGGAATTATCTATGACGCCAAGAAACTCCTAGAGGATGTCAAGCAGATGGTTGACGAAAAGAAAAATGGTATGACCTTCAAACTAACTAACAAGTAACATGAAGAATCTACTAGTAATAGGCCTGATCGTTTGCTTATGTCTTTCTTGTGGTGATCAAAAAAGCAGTGAGACCTATGATGCTGACTCTGTTCAGGCGGTTTCTCTTCTCGGCAATGATTTGACAATTCCAGATCGAAGTGAAGCTCAAGAAAAGCGATTGAATGATAACTTAAATGAGGCCCAAAAGAACTTCGATGCGGAAGCCAGCGAGATGAATACGATATGGCTTGGCCGAAGGCATGCTTACCTCTATGATTATAAAAAGGCCATTGAAGTATTTACCGAGGGAATTGCCGCTTACCCAAACTCTTACAAACTATATCGCCATAGAGGACACCGGTATATAAGCATAAGACAGTTTGATAAGGCAATCTCAGATTATGAAAAGGCCTATGAGTTAATGCCTAAAGACCAAATGGATATCGAACCCGATGGTGCACCCAACAGGCTCAATATACCACTGTCCAACACGCAATTCAATATTCTTTACCACTACGGATTGGCGCATTACCTGAAGGGGAACTTTGAAAAGGCCGAAGCGATTTATAAGAAATGCATGAGTTACTCGGATAACCCTGACCTTGTAGTTGCCACCTCAGACTGGCTTTATATGGCATTACAAAGACAAGGAAAATCACAAATAGCGAGTGAGCTATTGGGATACATTGACCCTTCCATGAAGATCATTGAAAATGATAGCTACTTCAAACGCTTAATGATGTACAAGGGAGAAATTAAACCTGAAAGTTTACTTGAGGCTACTGGTGACGATGCGGCACTAAGCTTGGCTACTCAGGGTTATGGAGTTGGTAACTGGTACTTGTATCAAAATGATACTGCTAAAGCAAAGGAAATCTTCCAGAAAGTGATTGAAGGCACTTCTTGGTCTGCCTTCGGTTATATCGCTGCGGAAGTAGATCTTTCCAAGATGAACTAATAAGCCGAAAGAACAGCAATAAAAAAGGGCTCCGATGGAGCCCTTTTTTGTGAGTTTTAATTTTTATCCTCTTCTTTTCTTTCCAGCTTGAATCTGGTCCGCCAAGAGTTTGATGCTCTCTTTCAGATATGCATCTTTCATATCGTCTAACGATCTATCTTGAACTTTGTTTGCTTCAAGCTCAGAAAGTGAAGCTCCAATTTTTACGCGAGCATCTCTTTTCTTCTGACGATCATCCTGCTCCTTCTTACGCTGATCGTAATTCAAAGACACTTCTTTTCTTGCTCTGTTCTTCTTTAGTTCCTCAATATCGTATTGAAGGTCCAAGAGTGTTTGATCTTGTTTTAACCTTTGGCTATGCCGTGTTTTCAACATGGACAGCATGCTAGCATCTACATAATCCATAGGCTTGAATGGAGCAGCAGCAATTTTATCCCATGGCAGTGCACTTGGTTTAGAACTCTCTCCAAACTCCTGAGCGCTATACACCGAAGGGAATTCAATATCTGGCGTCACTCCTCTATGCTGCGTACTACTACCAGTTACCCGATAGAATTTGGCTATTGTAAATTTCAATAAGCCCAGCTCCTCATCATCAGGCTGTCTCAAAAACTCCTTAAGACCTCTAACATTCTGGACAGTACCTTTACCATACGTCTGCTCGCCTACTACAACTCCTCGCTTGTAGTCCTGGATCGCTCCAGCAAAGATCTCAGAGGCTGAAGCCGAAAACCTATTGATCATAACATTCAGTGGACCATCATACGTCACACCTCTATTCTCATCATCATACTTTTGAACTTGGCCACGGCTATCTTTCACTTGTACCACGGTGCCTCCTGGCAAAAACAGTCCTGTAAGACTTATAGCCTCTACAAGTGCTCCACCACCATTATTTCTCAGGTCTAACATTATACCGTCAACCTTCTGTTCTTCCAATTCTTTAACTAAGCGTCTTACGTCATTGGTAGTACTCGTATAATCCTCTCCACCTTTATCATAGCCATCAGGGTCTAAGTAAAAGTCTGGAACGGTAATAACTCCAATTGTATAATCAGTACCATTTTCAGTGTATTGAACTACTTCGCTCTTGGCTCTTGCCTCATCGAGCTTAATCTTATCTCTTACCAGTGAAACCACTTTCGTCTCGCCTCCAGGACTAGCGCCAGCTGGCAATAGCTTTAATCTGACTAGGGTACCTTTTGGGCCTCTAATCTGGCCAGCCACTTCGTCTGATCTCCAGCCGATGACATCAATCATTTCTCCTTCAGCTCCTTGTGCAACGCCAATTACTCTATCCTCTTTATCCACTTGACCACTTAGGAAAGCAGGTCCACCGGCTCTCAGGTCTGTGATCTTGGTAAAATCATTGTCTTGTTGAAGCGTAGCTCCAATGCCTTCCAAAGACTTTCTGCTTTGCATTTGAAAATCTTCGGCATTCAGTGGCGTGAAATAATTAGTATGTGGATCGAAAGCTTCGGTCACCGAATTCATGAACATTTCGAAGACATCATTGCTATTATATTTGGCCACATTGCTCTTAAATCGCTCGTATCTAGTTGTCAGAACCTCTTTGACTTTGTCATCTTCTGAACCACTAAGTTTCAGTCCTATTGCTTGATTCTTGATCGTCTTACGCCATATTTCATCCAGCTGATTATTACTTGAGGCATAAGGTTCTTTTTCACGATCGAAAGTCAATGTCTCATTTTTGCGATAATCGAACTTATCACCCACATGATTTAGGGCATATTCCAACCGGGCTTCCAAGCGCTTCTTATAAATATTGAAAATGTAGAAGGCAGGGACCAAATCTCCATTTTTGAGCTTATCGTCAAGCTCATAGCGGTACTTTTCGAAAGAACGAATGTCACTCTCTAAGAAGTAGTTCTTGTTGCCATCTAGTGACTCGATGAAATTGTTGAAAATGACTGAAGACAGTGAATCGTCTAAATCAGTTTCACGATAATGAAAATAATCTAAAATCTGAACGATTATTCTCGCCTCCTTTAAGTGTGCCGCTGTAGGCTGTAAAACTTCACTAGAGTCCCTCTCTGCAGCCACAAGTGGTCCTGTAAACAGAATTGCCAGTGAAAGCCATAATATCTTTTTCATCATCTTCATTTCAACGCGGTTTTCTCTTAAACGTTTTCCGAAAAAAGGATTTAAATGTAACGAAAATCACTCAAACTTAACGGAGACGTAACTTATCGACTACAAGTATAATACCATAACTGGTCATACTAGTTTCAACATATGGTCATAAGGATGTTAAAAAATGCAAAATCACTCGTAACGCAGTGAATTTGCAGGATTAATCGTAGCCGCTTTAACGGATTGAAAAGTCACCGTTAGAAGTGCAATCATAATAGCTGCCAAGGCCGAGACTAAGAACCAAACCCAATTGATATCAACACGGTACTCAAAATCGCTTAACCAAGAACTCATTAAATAGTAAGCAACCGGAACGGCCAAAATAACTGCCACACCAATCAGCTGAGAAAACTGCTTCGATAGCAAGAGAACGATACCTCCAATGCTCGCTCCTAGTACCTTCCGTACGCCAATTTCTTTCGTCTTTTGTTCTGCTGTGAATGCCGACAAACCAAACAGCCCGAGACAAGCAATGAAAATTGCCAACCAAGTAAAGCTGAAAACAAGCTTACCGAATCGTTCATCAGAAGCATATTGCTGACCGAACTCTTCATCAAAGAAACGATACTCTAGGGGGCTATTAGGGAATATCTCATCCCATGCCGACTGAATAAAATCCATAGTCTCACTAACATTGGCAGAAGCAAATTTGACAGCCAAATTTCCACCTCCATTAGGATTGAAGAACATGGCCAAAGGCTCAATCTTGTGCCTCATATTGGTAAAATGGAAGTCTTTTACTACCCCGATTACAGTTCTTTCTTGCTGGCCAAAAGTGATTTTTCTTCCTACCGGGTCCTCCCAAGCTAGTTCCTTTACCATCGCCTCATTGATAAGTAGACCTTGCTGCTGATCGGTTTGCATCTCTCGATCATAACCACGCCCATCTACGATTTCCATATCCATCAATTCCATGAATTTCTCATCGAAATTCAAGACGGAAATGATCCAGGTATCTTCCTGAGATACTCCCTCCGGACGCACACCTCTTCGACCAAAAGTCCTGCCTGGCATGCCACCGGTACGAGCTGTTGTTATGATATCAGGGCTTTGTTCCAACTTGTTGATAAGTACGGGCATCGACTGCTGCAAACTCGGATGCCCAACGTTAAGTGTAACCACCTGCTCAGGGTCAAAGCCTTTATCGATATTGCGTTGGTGCTGCAATTGATCATAAACAATAGCTGTACCGATGATCATGGTTATGGAAATGGTGAACTGAAAGATCACCAGCGATTTCCTCAACAAGACCCCTTTAGAGCTTGTCTTAAATGAGCCTCTCAAAATACTAATCGGGTTAAAGCCGGATAACAAGAGTGCTGGGTAACTACCCGAAAACAACCCTAGTAACAATACGAAAGCCAAAGCTCCAAGTGACCACTCCAGATGACCTAAGAAGTAAATTGCCAAGTTCTCCTCTATTGGAAGGTTAATTAAGGTGCTAGTTATAGCTACTAGGCCTATCGCTATAACGAAAGAGACCAGACATAAAACCACTGATTCAATCATGAATTGATTGATCAACTGACGTCTAATCGCTCCAAAAACCTTTCTGACACCAACCTCTTGCGCCCTATTGGCCGATCTGGCGGTAGACAAATTCATAAAATTGAATGAGGCGATCAGAATGACAAACAGTCCAACAGCCGCTAATGTGTATACATAGCCAATGTCGGTTTTATTAAGGTTATAATTCTCAAAGAGAATTCCACTTGAATTAAGGTGAACATCCTTCAGAGGTTGCAGGGTGACTTTGAAGTTGTCTCCCACATTATTGGCACGAATCAAATCCTCCATTTTTGACTCTACATTTTCTTCACTCCCCTTATCGGCTAGTTCTACATAGGTTACCATGCTTATACTCTGCCACGACCTAAGAAATTGGGCAAATCCAGATGTAGTATCAGCTTGTTGCATTGAAACAACCACATCGAAGTTTAAATGAGAGTTATCAGGTACATCAGCCATAATTCCGACCACTTCAATACCCGCCTGATTGCCAATGTCTATGCGCTTTCCAATGGGGTTCTCTGACCCAAATGTTTTCTTCGCCATAGACTCCGTGAAAATGACCGTATTGGGTTCAGTAAGGGCTTTTTCGGTATCCCCGTCAATCAATTTGAAATCAAACACTTCGAAAAGCGTTGGCTCAGCATAAGCAAAGTGCTCAGTATAAAAACCTTGTTGTTCATAGTTGATTAGCTGCCTTCCCTGTGGTATCATTCTCACACGCTTTTCCACTTCTGGAAAGTCATTCTCCATGGCAGGGCCTAGTGCCGGGAGCGTGATGCCAACCAAATTACTGCTTACACCAAGCGCCTCGTCTATCGTTAGCACCCGAAAGATATCATCCGATTTAGAGTGAAATCGATCGTAGCTCAATTCATTCTGAACAAAGAGAAAAATGATGATTCCACAAGCCATTCCAATAGAGAGGCCTAGGATATTGATTACTGAAGTGCCTTTGCTTTTAAGCAGGCTTCGGAAAGCTATCTTGAGATAATTCTTAAACATGACCGTGAGTTTTTATGATGATGAATCTAAGTGCCTAAAAGTTTTATATCACTTAGACTTATGTAAGCGGTTACGCGTTACTTTGAAGCTATGGCTTTTCTTGCTAATTCAATAGCCTTGTCCAAAGCGTTTTCTTCATCCGTTTGAATGTGTGGCTTTACTCCTTTTCCTTCCCAGTTAGTTTTAGTCACCGGGTTTATTGCTCTGCCTCTTGGCACATTGACAATAAAGTCTCCATCAATGATAGAAGGACCCCCAGGGTGCGCTCCACCGCCCGTAGTCTCGCCAATTATTGTTGCACGTCCCATATGCTTAAGGTTGTAGGTAAACTCTTCCGCAGCAGAAAAGGTATAGTCGCTCGTGAGCACGTAAACTGGAATATTGGGTTTGGTTTCGCTTGCCAATTTTGGATCGGTCCAGGTTTTAGAGTAATTGTCTGAAGGCCTCCAATAGAAGGTATTAAGGTGCACCGGTTCGTTTCCAAATAAATAACTGGATATAAACCTGATCATGCTTGGTGATCCTCCACCATTCTTTCTCAAATCGAAAATAATGGCATCTGACTTAATCAGTTTATCCATGGCCGGCTTTGCCACATCCTCAGCCTGACCAATATTCATAAAGCCTCTCAAGTCGAGATAACCAATGTTACCCTCTAAAATTTTCACTTCTTCAAAACCAAACTTTCCATTTGACTCAGGTCCTGGGCCGTAATCGCGATTTCTTATAGATTTGGCCCTTTTACTATCAAAAACCACTCTGATGTGCTTGTCATTAATTATTGATCTCAGGTCCTCTTGCAAAGCGTCTGCAAAAGATTCTTTAGTGGTGAATTGTTCATAGGCATTATCCTTGAGCTTACCCTTGATTAACTCGCTCATCGCCTCACCCTTTTCAGGGTAGACGTAATTCCGGTTCATAATATCGGCTAGCCGATTTACAATCTTCTTCTTATTGAAATCCTGAGCTGACACTGCGAATGTCGATATGATCAAGGCGGAGAGAATTACGAGCTTCTTCATAAATGTATTTTAGGTAAGTGCTTACGTTTATAATTAAAATGAGTTTTATAAATAACACTTATTAACATTAGCGGGCTTAACCCTTAGCGTTCACACGGTCGTACATCGATTGCTCATCTAAGGCAGACTCGACTCTATCTAGTGTTGTCAACAGATCTCCTGCAGCCTCATTGAGGAGTTCGTCATTGGCAGCTTTGATACGCTCCCAAGTAGTGCTCATCTTGTTGACCAATTGCTGACCTTTTGCCGAAAGTTTTAGAAGTCGCTTACGCTGGTCTGCAGTATCTTTCCGTTCTTCAGCCAGGCCTTTTTCTACCAAAACATTGGCTACTTGATTCACGGCAGGGTGCGTTTGTCTGAGCATAGTAGACAATTCTGTCACTGCCAGTTCTTCCCCATCCTTTAAGGCATAGATCATTGCAAACCATCGAGGTTCGAAGTCGAAAGCCGATTCTTTATAAATCTGCGCGACATCACGAGCCAAGCGTTCGCTAAGGTTTTTTAGACGAGTAGCCAGTGCGAGGCTACCAAGTTCTTCTATGATATTTCTTTCCAATTATTTCTTCTTTTTGGGTGCTATAAAAGGCACTCTTTCGGTGCGGATCAGCTCTGTAAGATCTTCCAAGCCTTTCTCAATCGCCTTTGCTTGTTCCATCACGGTATCATACTTCACCGTCATATCTGTCACACGTTGTTTTTGCCCGTTTGTAATTGGCGGTTCAATTCCGTCAATTGTACCATAAATATGCAGCAGCTGGACTTCTAGCTTATTCTCAAAGTTGATCACATCTTGAAAGGTCTTCTGCTTTGGCTGCACCATTTCTGCTTCTGAAGTATTAATCAATTCCAACACTTCATCTGCCTTTTCATGTACAGAAGCATAATCCTCTTTAGAAATCCTTGATTTCAAATCATTGATTTGCGATCTGATCGAACGAATATCATTGGCCTTCTCCTGAAGGCCTTCTATCATCTTTCTTACCCCTTCTAAATACGATTGTTGCGTAGTATAATCATTATCATTCGCCTCCCATCGCGGATCTGGGTTGATGGTCACATCCTTTTCTACTACAGCCTCTCCATAGGTGAAAGTCACTTTGTAATCGCCAGGCGCCACACGGTGACCACCAGCACCTAAGCCTACAAATACACCATCAACTCCCTTAAAATTGGTCATAGATAAGTTCCAATTGAATCTGTTCATTCCAGACTTCTTGGTGATTTTCTCTTGACGATCTTTTGAATCCGTTGAGAATGACCTCACCAAGCTGCCTTGGGCATTTTTGAACTCAACTTTGAGATTCAATGAATCAACATTCTCCTTGATGTAATACATGATAGAGAAGCCAGGGTATGGATTCTGACCTATTGATCTGTTGCCTGTTCTAAAAGCATTGTCCCGAATGGCATTCTCCGGTTCGTAAACATAAAAGTCTGCGTTGGCTGCTTGACTCAGTTCGTAAAGTGGATTCAAATCATCCATTACCCAGAAAGCACGGCCTTGGGTGGCGATGATAAGATCATTGCCATGTACCATCAAATCAGTGATCGGCACGATGGGTAGGTTTCTTTGGAATTCATTCCACTTTACACCACCATCAAAGGATACATAGAGTCCCAATTCAGTTCCTGCAAAAAGCAAGTCCTTTTGTTTTGGGTCTTCCCTAACCACTCTGACATGCGCCTCATCGGCAATGCCATTCACCATTCTGTTCCAAGATTGTCCATAGTCAGTCGACTTGAAGATATGCGGAGTAAAGTCATTGAACTTATACTTATTAAAAGCCACATATACTGTGCCCGGATCGTGAGGAGAAACTTCGATTTGGTTGATCATTCCGTCACCAGTATTTGGAATGGTAATCTCTGTCCAATTAGCACCACCATCCTTTGTAATATGAAGCATACCATCGTCAGCACCCGTGTAAATCACTTCTGGTGTATGTGGTGATTCTGCTACATAATAGATAGCATGATAAATCTCGCCACCGGCTCCTTCATTGGTGATGGGGCCTCCACCCCAATTGATTTTTGTACTGTCATTTCTAGTCAAATCCGGGCTGATCTCTTCCCAAGTAATCCCTCGGTTAGAAGTCTTTAATAGCTTATTTCCAGCGTGATAGATTACAGAAGGATCATGTTTCGAAGCGATAATCGGAGCGTTCCAATTGAAGCGATATTTTACATCTCTCGGGTTAGTACCCAAACCCTGAAAAGGATAGGCCATTACGTCTTTGGTCTGCTTTGTCTTCGCATTCCATTCGTCAATAATACCTTGATAGCAGCCAGAATATACGTATTTAGGGTCTTTTGGGTCGAAAGCTGAGTAGGCACTCTCACAACCTCCTACTGAGAAAAAGTCCTCATTGCTAATACCACCACCATTAACCCGAGATGGAATGGAAACCGAACTATTGTCTTGCTGACCGCCATAAATACGATAAGGGAATTGCATATCGGCATTCACTCGATAGAACTGTGCTGTTGGCTGATTGTCTTGACGTGACCAGTCCTTACCTCCGTTGATGGAGACGTTGGCTCCTCCATCATTCGCATTGATCATGTATTGTGGATGTTCAGGGTTGACCCACACCTGATGATTATCACCATGTGGCGTACCTAAATTCACAAATGTCTTTCCATTATCAGTAGACTGCACCAAAGGAGCATTCATGATAAAAACACCTTCTTCATCTGTCGGATGTGCCTGAATGTGCATATAGTACCAAGAGCGCGCTCTTAGCAAGCGATCGGGATTGATCAACCTCCAATTTTTCCCACCATTATCCGATCGGTAAAGACCGCCCTTATCGGCTTCGATAATTGCCCAAACTTTATTCGGGTTAGCACGCGAAACGGAAACCCCAATTTTTCCCATCACCCCTTTCGGAAGCCCCTTCGAGAGTTTTTTCCAAGTCAAACCGCCATCAACGGATTTCCAAATACCACTACCTGGGCCTCCACTTTGAACTTTCCAAGGGTACCTTCTATGGTCCCAGTAAGCAGCATAGATGATTCTTGGGTTGGTCATATCCATGCTCAAGTCACTAATTCCTGAGTTTTCGTCTACATAATGAACCTTCGTCCAGGTTTGACCACCATCTTCAGAGCGATAAATACCCCTGTCTTCGGTAGCTCCATATGGACTTCCCTGAGCACCAACAATCACGATATCGGGATTATCAGGATGCACTACGATCTTAGAAATCTGCCTTGTTTTTTCAAGGCCAATATGACTCCATGTCTTACCAGCATCAGTCGACTTATAGATGCCATCACCATGAGAAGTCATCACCCCTCGGACTGGTGCTTCACCCATACCAACATAGACTACATTGGGGTCAGACTCAGATACTGCAATTGCTCCTACCGAAGCGGTATTAAAAAAGCCATCGGAAATATTGAACCAACTTTCACCAGCATCATCGGTTTTCCAGACACCTCCTGTTGCTCCCATATAATAGGTCATCGGGTCTTGAACAACCCCTGCCACTGCAGTAGCTCTGCCCCCTCGAAATGGACCGACCAGACGGAATTCCATCGCATTATATAATGCGGTGTCGTAAGATACGCCTCGTGGCTCTTGAGTTTTGCGCTTGCGTCTTTGGGCAAAAGACTCAGGTAAGGAAATCAATAGGATCAGGCCTGCTAACAATAGCGAACGGAGCACTCTCATGAATTTTGGTTTAAGGTTGTGTCTCAAGATAGTCATTGCCACCAGTAAAAACCAACGTCATTTTGATAGGTGATTTTGTATATTCGAACAAACAGTCATTCCTATGAAGTCAAGGCCCTATTTATACTTATTAATGCTGTCACTGGTATTGGTTTTTTCTTGCCAAGAAAATGGCGATAAGCCAAATCATGAGGAAGAAACGATCACACGATTTGAACGCGATGGCTCCTCAATACTGAAAGGTGTAAAAGTACCTGATGGTAAGAGCATGTATTTTGCCAGTGGTATTGTGGCGACCGAGAAGGATGCGAATAAACCCGTGGGTGACCGGGGCCGCTTTGGTGATACTTATGATCAAAGTGTGAGCGCACTGAAACGAATTCAAAGTTATCTGGGCGAACAAGGCTTAAGTTTAAAGGATGTGATCGCCATGAAAGTTTATGTGGCTCCCGATCCTGAGAACGATAATAAACCAGATTTTCAAGCCTGGTTCAAAGCCTATGGGGAATACTTCGGCAATCAGGAAAACCCCAATAAAGTAGCCCGATCGACTATTGGTGTGTATACCCTAGTTGACCCCAATAAATTTATAGAAATAGAAGTTAGAGCCGTTTACCCATAATCATCATGAAACTCAAATCAACACTTTTAGCCCTTATCAGTCTAATAACTTTTAGCATACAAGGGCAGACACACAATGAGTATGAAGTCTCTTTTGACAATAGAGTTCATCACGAAGCTCATATCAAAGTCAAGTTCTCCAACCTTGAAAACAAAGTATTGGAGATAAGAATGAGCCGAAGCTCTCCTGGACGATATGCGGTACATGAATTTGCCAAGAATGTTTACGCAGTCAAAGCAACGGATGGTAAGGGGAATGCGCTCGCGGTTACGAGGTCAAACCCAAGCCAATGGGATGTTGCTGGACATGATGGTACAGTAAACTTTGAATATACATTGTATGCTAATCGCGCTGGCGGAACTTACTCTGGTGTGGATGAAACACATGCTCACTTTAATATCCCGGCCACTTTTGTTTGGGCAAGAAACCTTGGGCATAGACCAGTGACTGTAAAGTATAATCTGCCGGAGGGTTCCAACTGGAAGGTTGCTACGCAAATGAAGAACATGGGTAATGATACCTATTACGCCCCTGACACTTATTATTTTATGGACAGTCCAACAGAGATTGCTGACTTTCATTTGAGAGAGCGAATGATTGATGGACAGAACGTTAGACTGGCGCTTCATACTCCTGCCAGCGATGAGGAAGTCGATACGTATTTTGAGGAAGTCGTGAAGATCGTTGAGCAGCAGGCAGCAGTTTTTGGAGAGCTACCTAAGTTCGATTTTGGTGAATACACTTTCTTGTCTTGCTACGTGCCAAACGCCAGTGGTGATGGTATGGAGCATCGAAACTCTACCTACGTGGTAAGTGGCAAGTCTGCAAGTCGACCTTTGGGAAATACCTCTATGGGTACCATTTCACATGAGTTTTTCCATGCCTGGAATGTTGAGAGAATCAGACCTGCTTCTTTAGAACCTTTCGATTTTGAAGATGCCAATATGAGTGGAGAGCTCTGGTTTGCCGAAGGATTTACCAGTTACTATACTAACCTCATCCGTGCGCGTTCAGGAAACATTACAAAAGAACAATATGTAAACGGACTTGGCGGGGCTGTAAGCTATGTTATCAATGCACCAGGAAGGAAGTATTTCAACCCGATTGAGATGAGCTACCGTGCTCCGTTTGTAGATGCCGCAGCGTCTATAGACCCGACCAACAACAGCAACATCTTTATATCTTACTATACCTACGGATCAGTCATTGGCTTGGCCCTAGATATGTCATTGCGCACCATGGATAATGGAAAAAGCTTGGATGGTTATATGCAGCATGTCTGGAAGACCCATGGCAAACCCGAGATCCCATATGCCGTGAAAGACCTTGAAGCAAGACTCGCAGAATATGCTGGAGATGCATTTTCCAAAGAGTTCTTTGGTAAATACATCTTTGATAGTCAAATGCCAGACTACGAAGGGCTTTTTGAGCAAATGGGCGTAAGTTTCGAAAACCCCAACGCGGGTCAAGTTTCACTTGGTGCTAACCTTAGAATGGTAGATGGTACAGCCCGATTAACAAGCAACGCCATTGTCGGTTCTCCTCTTTACGAAGCGGGAATAGAGCGAGAAGATAAGATCTTGAGTATCGCAGGAAAGCGCATGGAAGATGTGGAAGGAAGAATCAATATTTCAGAAATTTTATTGCAATACAAACCTGGAGACCGCATAGAAATTGGCATTGACCGATGGGGTGAAAAAATGAACAAAGCTGTAGTGTTAGGCGAAAACCAAAACAAGCGCAGCTCATGGAATGCCGATGCCTCATCAGCTGCCAAAAAAAGAAGAGAGGATTGGTTGAGTAAGAAGTAAAGTATGGCATTTATTGGTACCCATCCACTAAGTAAAACTAAAAACAGAGAAATATAGCACATTCTCTTTCTATCCCGAGCGTGGCCGAGGGAACCTGAAGAATGTATAAGTCCTCTCCTCAAGGTCGAGATAAAAAAGGGAGGTACAAAATTAATGGAGAGCATAAGACACTCTCTTTTCATCCCGAGTGACACCGAGGGAACTTAGCTCATGAAACCAACATACTACATATACATCACTACTAACCCTGATAAAACTGTCTTATACATTGGGCGAACTGACAACCTTTGCCAAAGACTCACTGAGCATTGGTTATCACGTGGCTCAAATGAGAATTTTGCCGGAAAGTACTACTGCTATAACCTAGTTTACTTTGAGGAAACGCCTTATGTATTAAATGCCATTGCCAGAGAAAAGCAGCTAAAAAAATGGAGAAGGTCGAAGAAAGAATGGTTGATTAATCAATCGAATCCCAAATGGACTTTTCTGAATAATGAATTAATGGAATGGCCACCCAAAGACCCTTTTCATAGGAAGGAATTTTATGAATAAGCCCTCTTCAAGAGAGATATGTGATCAATAGCCGAGGGAACTTAACTAGATGCATAAGGCCTCTCCACAAGGTCGAGGTAAAAAGAGTACCCTATAAAAGACAGCGCGAAACTAGCACGCTCCCTTTCTATCCCGAGCGTAGCCGAGGGAACTCAAGTGTAATGAGAGAGGTATTAAGTCAGTTTCAACTGATAGCTCGTGCTTCTTCCGCCTTCTGCTGATTTCACCAAAACTTCCTTTTTCAAAAGATCATTGATATCTCTACCAGCGGTGTCTTGAGAACACTTGCACATCTTGGCCCACTTAGAGGATGTCAGTTTGCCAAAGAATCCGTCAAAGAGCTTATTAACCATCTTTGACTGCCTTTCATTAAATGGTGTACTGGCATGCTTCTCCCAGAATTTCGCCTTTTGTACTGTCGTCTGTAATAACTCTCCACTGGCTTCGACTGCCTTTTCCAGGCAGTCTATAAACCACATCAGCCAATTGGTGATATTAAGATTGCCTTTTTGCGTTTGCTCCAAGATATCATAATACTGCTGCCGTTGGTTTCGGATCTCTGCTGACAAGCTGTAAAACCTTTGGCTACTGTCATCGGCTCTAGCCAATAGCATATCACCAACTGCCCTGGCCATTCTTCCGTTGCCATCATCAAATGGATGAATAGTAACAAACCATAAGTGAGCGATAGCGGCTTTCAAAACAGGGTCGTAAGGGCTTGGTTTGTTAAGCCAGTCCAAAAAACTGGACATCTCAGCCTCAAGGAGATTTGAAGCTGGAGCTTCAAAGTGTACCCTCTCTTTACCCAACGGACCAGAAACAACTTGCATTGGATCATTTGGTAAATTATCCCTCCACTTACCAACTACTATCGGAACCCCTCCAGACGTACTCGTAGGGAACAAAAGTTTGTGCCAGTTAAAGAGTCTCTGTTTTGTAAGCTTCTTTTCATGATTTCTTGTGGCATCCAGAGTCATTTCAACCACTCCATCAACATGCCTGTCTGAAGGAACAAGGCCAGCTATTTCAAGCCCTAGTTTTCTAGCTACAGATGAACGTACTTGGTCATGATCGAGCATTTCACCCTCAATTTCACTCGATTTGGTTACATCTGATATGAGTGTATTCAGGCTGGCCTCTATTTTCAAGGTAAAGCCAAGTCCCTCCATCTTACCCAAAAGGTATCCTTGCTTGTTCCTTACCTGAACAAGCCTTTCTAGTACTTGAGCTTTATCCCAAGTGAAATTTGGCCAATCTTTTAGCTGATGAACATATTTCATATTCTCCGCAAATTATACGGTGAATGTAATAATTATTCTCCGCATCACAAATATAATCTCCGCATTATTTGCAGAGATTATATTTCATATTCTCCGCAAAAATAAAAAACACCACTGAACCCATAAGTTCAAGTGGTGTTTTACTATTTAGGAAGAAGTCTAAACCTCCTCTACTTTTTCAATATTCACAAACTCAATTTCTCCATCTATGTTCAGCTCAATGCTCACTACAGAATCTTTACTGATTTCTCCTGAGAGAATCTGTTTGGAAAGCTCATTCAGCACCTTACGTTGAATCACCCTTTTTAACGGTCTAGCACCAAATTGTGGATCGTAGCCAATCTCTCCGAGATAATCCAGCACTTCACTGGTTGCTTCGATCTCAATGCCATTTTCTTTCAGTTGTCTTTGTATCAAACCAAACTGAATAGCCACAATCTGTCGGATATTATCCTTACTGAGCGGCATAAACATGATCGTTTCATCAATTCTGTTTAAGAACTCAGGCCTCACCGATTTCTTCAGCATTTCAAAGACTTGATTTTTCGTTTGCTCAATCAACTCCAGCACATTGTCTTCATTGATTTTCTCAAAGTTCTCCTGAATCAGGTGGGCGCCAGTATTACTGGTCATGATAATGATGGTATTCTTAAAGTTTGCAATACGTCCTTTATTATCAGTCAACCTTCCTTCATCAAGCACTTGCAGAAGTACATTAAATGCATCTGGATGCGCCTTCTCAATCTCATCTAAGAGAATTACTGAATAAGGCTTTCTTCGAACCGCTTCAGTGAGTTGGCCCCCTTCATCGTAACCGACATAACCCGGAGGCGCTCCAATCAATCGGCTCACTGCATGCCTTTCTTGATACTCAGACATATCGATACGTACCATGTTATTCTCATCGTTGAAGAGGTATTCGGCCAAGGCTTTTGCCAATTCCGTTTTACCTACCCCGGTGGTACCTAAGAATATGAAAGAACCAATCGGCCTCTTCGGATCCTGGAGCCCCGCTCTACTTCTACGGACGGCATCAGAAAGTGCAGCAATTGCTTCACCTTGACCAGCGACTCTCCTTCCAAGTTCTTCTTCCAAATGAAGTAGCTTCTCTCTTTCAGACTGAAGCATTTTAGACACTGGAATCCCAGTCCATTTGGCGACTACTTCACCAATGTCTTCAGCATCAACCTCCTCTTTCAGCAAGGTGGTTCCACCCTGCATTTCCTTCATCTTCAGCTTAAGCTCTTCTAGCTTTTGCTCAGCCTCGGTGATCTTGCCATACCTGATTTCCGCTACCAGACCAAAGTCTCCTTCACGTTCGGCCTTTTCAGCCTCCATCTTGTACCTATCGATATTCTCTTTCTCTTCACGAATGCCTGTGATTATTGCTTTCTCATTCTCCCACTTCCCTTTTAAGCCATCACGTTTCTCTGAAAGCTCAGCAATCTCCTTGGAGAGTACGACTTCTTTGTCCTTGTTCTTCTCTCTTCTAATCGCCTCACGTTCAATTTCCAACTGCATAATCTTACGATTGAGTTCATCCAGTTCTTGAGGAAGTGAGTCAATCTCAATTCTCAATTTGGATGCAGCTTCATCCATCAAATCAATGGCCTTGTCTGGCAAAAACCTATCGGAAATGTACCTACTAGAGAGTTCTACTGCTGCGATTACCGCATCGTCCTGAATACGTACACCATGGTGAACTTCGTATTTTTCCTTGATTCCACGAAGGATAGAGATCGCATCCTCTTGAGTGGGTTCATCTACTGTTACAGTCTGGAACCTGCGCTCCAAAGCCTTATCCTTTTCGATGTGTTTCTGATACTCTTTAAGCGTAGTCGCCCCGATCGCATGCAACTCACCCCTCGCCAAAGCAGGCTTCAGCAGATTGGCAGCATCCATGGCTCCCTCTCCACCACCAGCACCGATTAAGGTGTGGATCTCATCGATGAAGAGGACTATTTCTCCATTGGAGTCCTGCACTTCTTTGATCACCGCTTTTAGTCTCTCCTCAAACTCTCCTTTATACTTCGCTCCGGCTACCAGAAGCCCCATATCAAGTGATATGAGTGTCTTTGTTTTGAGGTTCTCTGGCACATCACCATCTACGATACGCTGGGCCATGCCTTCCACAATCGCGGTTTTACCAACACCAGGCTCACCTATAAGCATAGGGTTGTTCTTCGTCCTTCTGGAGAGAATTTGAAGCACGCGCCTAATTTCTTCATCTCTACCTATCACTGGATCAATCTTCCCGGCCTTGGCCAGCTCATTCAAATTTTTCGAGTACCGTTCGAGCGACTGATACTTCGACTCTGCATTTTGATCGGTCACACTATTTCCTCCTCTTAATTCCTTAATGGCTTCGATGAGCTCTTTCTTAGCAAAGCCGACTTCTTTCATCAAAGCGGCTGTCTTTTCTTTTCCACTTAAAAGACCGAGCACAATATGTTCAACAGCAACAAACTCGTCTCTAAATTCTTTCAAATAGTCCAATGCCTTAGTTAATGCTGCATGTGCATCATTAGACAAGTAAGGTTGCTGTCCACTTGCCTTTGGATAACCGGCTACTACCTCTTCCAACTTCGTATCAAGTTGTACCCTATTCATTCCCAACTTCTTTATCAGAAAAGACATCACATTCTCATCAGATAAAAGGATCGCTTTCAAAAGGTGCCCTGGTTCAATCGCTTGCTGCCCATTACCGCTTGCGATTTCGGCCGCCTTTTGAATGGCTTCCTGCGACTTGATAGTATATTTTTTGAAATCCATATCTAACTTAAATTTTGGGTTTTTGCCCAACATCTACCGCTGCTGAACAAAGAATACTCCAACTCAACAATTCGGAAATAATGGCTGGATTCTTGCTCTAAACCGAAGAAAAACCGCCATTCTGTCACGTTAAAACTCGAATTGGTCAATTAATTCGTATTTTATGTATGCAAAACTCAAGACTATGAAACGCGCTCAACTCCTCACTCTCCTACTATTTATTTGCTTTCAAACAAATTCGTCTTACGCACAGAGGGACTCATTTCAAGATTGGTTGAAAAGCTTTCAGAACTACCAGATGGAGCTGCCGACTGAAAAGGTATTTCTACACCTAGACAAATCTGAGTATACCCTCGGAGAAACCATTTGGATGAAATCATACTTGGTTGCGGGCGCAGGTCACATCCCTTCTCCTTTTAGTCAAAACGTTTATGTTGAACTCATTGACGAAAAGGACGAAGTCAAGAAGCGGTTGACATTGAGATCTGAAGAGGGCGTTTCCAAGGCGAGCCTGGCCTTAACTACTGATTTGCAACCTGGGTTTTACTATTTGAGATCATATACAAACTGGATGAAAAACCAGGGTGAGGAATTCTTTTTCAAAAAGAGAATCAAAGTTCATTCATTGAAACTTAATGAAGCGATCAGTCCTATCGTTGCGCAGCAAAAAGTTGACCTCAAGTTTTATCCTGAAGGCGGTGACTTAGTGAATGGCATATCAAGTAAAGTTGCTTTTGAAGTGACTGGAATAAACGAAAGTAAGCTTCCTGTTTCAGGTAAGGTATTCGATCGCAATCAGCAAGAAATAGCCACATTCGTCACAGAACATGAGGGAAAGGGTGTTTTCGCTATGCTGCCAAACGGTGACGACTACTATGCCCAGCTTGACGGCTCAGACACAAAGTATGATATACCAAAAGTGAAACCTGAGGGCATGACGCTGAGCGTGACAGAGCAAACTGCTGATTACCTGGGTGTGGCCTTAAAGACAGCCGAACCAGCTAATGAAAATTATTACTTAATGGTGCACACCAGGGGTTATGTCACCTATGCCTCTGAGATTACGGTCCGTAACACCAAAAATCTACTGAAGATAGACAAGAGTGAGCTTCCCAATGGAATTGCTCATTTAACTCTTTTCGATCAAGACATGGAACCTGTTGCTGAAAGATTGGTTTTTAACTATTCATCTTCAGATATCAAAATCGACATAAGCACAAGTAATCCGCAATACACCAGTAGAGACTTGGCCACCATCAATCTAAAAGTTACCGATAAGAAGGGTAATCCAGTACAAGGCTCATTTTCACTTTCTGCCTTTGATTCCAAGTTGGTTCAAAATGATCAGTTTGATTACAATATCGCGGCCAACTTACTACTAACCTCTGACCTTGGGGGGTACATCAAAAATCCGTCACAATATTTAAAGCAAGATGAACAGTCTAAAGCGAATACAGATTTATTGATGATGGTCAATGGCTGGAGGCGCTTCAAATGGTCCTCGCTTAACCTTGACAAAAGACAACCTGAATATGCTTTTGAGCAATCACTGACTTTGGAGGGTGTGATGACCCGAACAGGTGGAAAGGCTTTTAAAAATGGTCGCGTTTTCTTATTGAACAAGGAAGAAAATGGAAAGAATAAATCATCTCGTTTTGTAGAAGCTGACTTGGATGGAAATTTTGCTTTTGAAAACCTGGTCTTTTACGATACTACCGAGTTAACCCTTCAAGGCTTCCAAAAGAAAAAAGCTCGAGATATAGAGTTTAATATTAACAATGATTACGAAGTAATTCCCAACTCCAAATTCTTGGGTGAATCTGCTCCAGATAATCCTGACAGACTTAGGGCCTTAAAGGAATCAGTAATTACTTCGATAAGAATAGACAGCACTTACAGAAAAGAAAATGGCATCATCTACCTCGATGATGTATATGTAACTGCCAACAAACGCGAGGAGAAGTACAGGACCCTTAATTCTCAATATGGAAAGGGAGAAGCATATCTAAATTTTGACAACTTGTCTCTTGAGGAAAAGCATGGAAGAGATCCGTTCACGGTAATGCTGGGTAGACTCGCTGGTTTTTCATTAAGTGGTTCTAGTGCAGGGAATAATGGTAACTCTTTGGGTGGAGGCAATTCAGGGTCAGCCGGAAGTGGATCGATTGGGTCAGATGGATCACTTGGTGCCGGGGCTATACGACCATCATCCAGTGGCGGGGGTAGTTTTACGGATAACGCCACAGTAAATGATCCAATGTTCAGAAAACCAACACTTCGACCTGGACCTTTTCAGGGCGGTCCGCTAATTCTCATTGACAATGTGCCTGTACCATACACTGCGGTTTATGATCTAAGAGCCACCGAGATTGACTATGTCGAAGTTTACAAAAGTGCTTCAGCTGCAATGTTTGGGGTAAACGGATTTAATGGCGCCATGGCCTTCTACACATTGAAGGGAGATAAGTTGAGAAAGGCAATGAACCTTAAACCTGGAATGAGGATAATCACCGGCAATGGCTATCATGCCGCTAGAGAATTCTATGCTCCTAAATATGATGAGTCAAACAAGGAGCAGTTCATTCCTGATGAACGCTCAACCATCTTTTGGGCTCCGATGATCACAACGGATAGTGAAGGAAAAGCGCAAATAGAATTCTATACGCATGATAAAAACTCTAATGTATTCATCGATGTACAAGGTATTTCTAAAACAGGATTCACTGGAGTTGGGTCGGCACAATTTGCCATTCGTAGGAACTTATAAAGCGTCTTAAAGTTTCCTTGGCTATTTTTGCTGATAGATAAGTAGCCATGTCCAGAATTAAAATTACGCTTCCGCAAACCAAAGTCTTTGAAACAAAGCTGAGCATCAGAATCTCAGATATCAACTACGGAAACCATCTGGGGAATGACAGTGTACTCAGCTTAATGCACGAAGCCCGTTTTCGTTTCTACAAGAGCCTCGGCTACACTGATGAGCTCAGTATTGATGGTGTAGGAACTATACAAGTAGACACAGCTATCCAATACAAGGGAGAGGGATTTCATGGTGATGAGGTCAAAGTTGAAATCTACTTAGGAGATACCACCTCCAAAAGTATGGACCTGTACTATCGGTTGGCCATAACCGACTCTGACAAATTGATTGCCCTTGGCAAAACAGGCATCGCCTTCTATAACTATACAGAAAAGAAAGTCAGCAATATGCCCGATTCGATTGCTGAAAAGCTTGCAGGCTTTACATCATAGGCATTCCTACGATTAGTGCTACCTTTGCGCCATGAGTACATCAGCACCTGTAAAAAGAGATATCCGTCAGCTTTCTTTGGATGATATCAAAGACTTCTTTGTAGCCGAAGGCGAACAGGCATTTCGTGCTAAACAGGTATATGAATGGCTCTGGAAAAAGTCAGCCAAGGACTTTGATCAAATGACCAATATTTCTCTTCAAACAAGAGAGAAATTAAAGGCACACTTTGATATCAAACATGTCAAAGTAGACCAGATGCAGCGGAGTAATGATGGTACCATCAAAAATGCCGTCAAACTACATGATAGCTTGGTGGTTGAATCTGTTTTGATTCCCACGGAAAAGCGAATCACAGCATGTATTTCGTCACAAGTAGGGTGCAGCCTTGATTGTAACTTCTGTGCAACCGCGAGGTTAAAACGCATGCGTAACCTCAATGCAGATGAGATCTACGATCAGGTAGTGGCCATCAAAGATCAAGGAGATCTATATTTCGAAAGACCGCTGACCAATATTGTTTACATGGGCATGGGCGAGCCATTATTGAACTATAAAAATGTGCTCAAGTCCATTGAAATGATCACATCCCCGGAAGGCTTGGGCATGTCTCCAAGACGCATCACCCTTTCTACAGTGGGCATTCCAAAGATGATCAAGCAGCTCGCTGATGATGACGTGAAATTCAACCTAGCAGTCTCATTACATTCTGCTATTGATGAGTCCAGGTCTAAAATGATGCCCATCAATGAGAAGAGCAACCTGGCTGAACTAGCAGAATCACTTCAATATTGGCACAACAAAACTGGCCGAAAAGTTACTTTTGAATATGTAGTTTGGAAGAACATCAACGATGACGAGCGACATGCGAAAGCCTTGGCTAAGTACTGTGGCAAGGTAGCCTCTAAAGTGAACATCATTGAATACAACCCGATTGATGATGGAGAGTATCAACAAGCTGCTCCAGAAAGCTTAGATATGTACCAACGCATACTAGAAGCAAAGGGAATTATCGTGAATGTCAGAAGAAGTCGTGGTAAAGATATCGATGCAGCTTGTGGGCAGCTAGCGAATAAGAGCTAGTATCTTTTCTATTTCTGGACCTCTCCACAGGGTCGAGGTGAAAAAGAGAGTGCTCGCAAGAATCAGTATTCATTCCCTTTCTATCCCGAGCGGAGCCGAGGGAACTAAAGTGCCAGTAGAAACCTAGAGAAAAAATCATAATTCTGTTTTCTGAACTAGCTTCGAAAAACAGATCAGTAATTAGTCTTTACTAGCGTTAAAAAGCTTTTGCTTCTCTTCTTTGCTTAAGGCGTCATATCCCTTATCGGAAATCTTATCTAGAATCGCATCAATTTCCGCCTGACTGGTTTCCTTCTTACTAGAAGTCTTAGCACTGGCCCTTTTTGAAGCTTTTGCCTTAGGCCTAGAACTCGCTTCCTTTTTATAGGAGACTTTAATCTTCGGTTGTGGTTTGAACAGGCTCTTCACCCAAATGATAAAGCTAACAATCGGCTTACTCCAGTCATTGCCCTTCTGCAATTGAACCATTCCAAAATAACCGACCAAAGCGCCACCTAGGTGGGCAATCTCTCCGCCTGCATTTGACCCAGTAGATTGTAGCAAGGAGGCCACAACACTAAAGGCAGCGATATACTTCAGCTTTACAGGTCCAATCAATATCAGGTTGACAGTAAAGTTCGGCTGAAAAGTGGCAGCTCCTACCACTATAGCAGTCACCCCAGCAGATGCTCCCAATAAATTAGCATAGGGTACGGCATCTGCAAAGAAGGGAAAGAGGTTATAGACGAGTATGTAGAATAGCCCACCTCCAATACCTCCCCAGAAGTAGAAACCTAAAAGCTTGTTCTGTCCTAAATACTCAGCAATGATTCTCCCAAACCAGTACATCCAAAGCATATTAAACAGGATGTGAAAAAGGCCTTCGTGGAAGAAGAAGTAGGTAATGAGCGACCACGGCCTGAAAACAAGACTAGTCGTGTCTGCTGGTAAGGTAAGATATCTGGCAAGCTCGCTATAGATACCCACTTGGTTAGACAATGTCAGCAAAACTGACAATACTCCCATAAATAGGAATACCACCACATTGATAACAATGATCTGATTTAAGACATTACCTGTCTTAAAAGCGAGTTTAAAATCGTCTAGAATACTCTTCATTTACTAATAGAACTTATTTCGCTCCTGCTTCCACAACCTAACTAACACATAAGCGATCAATGCCCCACCAATATGTGCCAAGTGAGCCACATTGTCACCTGGTGCTCTCGAAAACTCGGAATATACCTCGTAGAGAATATAGAATCCAACAAGGTATTTGGCCTTTATAGGGAAAGGCAAAAAGAGTAAAAAGAGTTCTGTATTTGGAAAGAATAAGGCAAAGGCCGCCAGGATACCAAACACAGCTCCTGAGGCTCCCACCATATTGTATCTGCCGTACAAGTCATAGAGTTGCCATGCATATCTCACCGAAGTTTCTTTAAGCCTTGGGCTATTTTCGTTACGAGAGTAATCATCCACAAACTTATAAATCTCCGGATTGAGATTCTCTCCGTGGTCTACTAACAGCTGATTAAAGCCTTGGGAGGTAGGATTTGTAACATATGCTTCTACATCACTTTTCACGCCTCGGACTTCAAGATAATTAACGCCCGTATAGAAAAGACCTGCGCCAATACCAGTCACCATATAGAGAATCAAAAATTTCTTCTGTCCTAGGAATTGCTCTAGTAATGGGCCGAATATAAAAAGGGCAAACATGTTTCCGAATAGGTGCATAATACTGTTTGTACTATGCAGAAACATATAGGTGATAAACTGATAGGGTTTAAACTCGTCAGATAGAATAAAGTACAGACCGAAGTACTCTCCTAGATCAAACTTCATCAGCATCTGAACTACGGCAATACCGATATTGATTAAGAGAAGCTGTTTTACTAAGGGCGTTAATCTTCCGAACATAAATGCTAATTAAAAAACTGGGCTATCTTTTCCAATTCTAGAATAAAGGTGGTCTTAATGCCACTTGGCGAATAATTTGGTGTTTTACACGCGAAGAGCTGATCAATTAACGATGACATCTCTGCTTGGGTTAACTCATTCCCCCTTTTTATTGAAGATCTTTTGGCAATGGCCCTCGCAACATTCTCGTCATTTGAAATACTCAATTCAGACTTATTCTGCTTGAACTGCTCGATAAAACCCTCAAAAAGCACTTTTTCGTTTCCTGTTTTCAGATCTGCCGGCACCCCATTGATCACAATTGCGTGATTACCAAAATCGGAAAACTCAAAGCCTATGGCATTGAGTTCGTCCTTTATATCATTGACCAACGAAAAATCTGCTGGGTTCAACTCCAACGTCTGAGGAAACAATGACTGTTGTGAAGCACCAGACCGTTGTTGCAGCTGTAGCAAGAACTTCTCATAAAGTATTCTTTCATGTGCTTCTTGCTGCGCAATTATCATCAAGCCGGATTTCACATGAGTTGCTATATATTGCTGATGGATCTGAAAATAGGCTTTGTGTTCGCGAGAAGCATGAGATACAGCTTCAGGAGAATTTGCCGCACTGCCTAGAGTAATCGTACTCTGAGCTTCAGGATGAATCTCCATTTGGGCATTCTGCTCCTCCTCCTTAGAAATATCTTGTTTTAAACCTTCATAGAGCTTCTCCCACTGACCTACATCTTGCTTCTTGTCGAAAGTTTTGAACTGTGAGTAGTCGCGATCCGCAGTTGAAGTTCTTTCTTTTGGTGGGACAGATTGAAAAGAAGCAAAGTTCACGTCCTGATTGAAATCCAAGGCAGGAACAATATTGTGTGTTCCTAAGGCTTGTCGCACTGCCGCCTTTACAATAGCATATACAGTACGCTCATCATCAAACTTAATTTCGGTCTTTGTTGGGTGAACATTAATATCGATATGCTTTGGATCGATTTCTATAAACAGTGTATAAAATGGATAAGTCGAATCCGGTAAGAGACTTTCGAAAGCCGTCATCACCGCATGATTCAGATAGTTACTCTTGATAAATCGGTTATTGACAAAAAAGAATTGCTCACCTCGTGTTTTCTTGGCAAACTCTGGTTTTCCTACATAACCGTAAACGCGAAGTAAATCTGTCTCCTCCTCGCAAGAGGCCATCTGGTCTTGGTACTTCTTTCCGAAAATGCCAACCACACGCTTGCTTAGTTTACCTCCGCTCAGCTTATACACCTCCATGTCATTTTGATACAATGACATGCCAATCTCCGAATTGGCCAAAGCCACGCGTTGAAACTCATCTACAATGTGACGCATTTCCACCGCATTCGACTTGAGAAAATTTCTACGGGCCGGAACATTAAAAAACAGGTTCTTCACGCAGGTTGAAGTTCCTTTTGGCATGGCAATCGGCCCCTGATTCTTGACTTCGGAAGCTTCTATTTGAATCATCACTCCCAATTCATCCTCCTCCCTTCGCGACTTCAGCTCCACCTGGCCAACAGCTGCAATAGAAGCCATTGCTTCACCCCGAAAACCCATGGTCTTAATGGCAAAAAGGTCATCTGCAGTCCTAATCTTTGAAGTAGCATGGCGTTCGAAGCTCATGCGAGCGTCTATATCAGACATACCAATACCATCATCCACTACTTGGATAAGGGATTTTCCAGAATCTTTCACGATTAACTTGATATCAGATGCCCCCGCATCAATTGCATTTTCTAATAGCTCCTTGACCACAGAGGCAGGACGCTGGACAACTTCACCAGCGGCTATCTGATTAGCAATGTTATCAGGTAATAACTTTATGATATCGGGCATTCTAAACTTCGGAAGTTACTTTTTAAATCGCTTCCAAAGATAGAACGGAATATAGAGTAAGGCTAAATAAAATATGTCTGATCCAACATAAACAAAACCACCGGCAAACATGACAAGCACAATCATGATGATAAGCCTGAGCATCATAGTTTGCCCGACACCATCGCCCTTAGCATGCTTCATGTTTTTTCTAAAAGAACCGGCTATTTGAGAACTGTAGCCTGGATCGATTGCATCATCGGCAAGACCCAACTCGGCTTTAATGCGAGAGGTTCGGTTTTCAATGTCCTCTTTAATTGGGTCGTAATAACGTGGAGTAACATGAAAACGCTGGTACTTCACTTTTTTCATCAAACTCGGAAGCTTCATCATATCACTACTCCTTTTTTAACGTTCTTACTAATGTCCTAAAAATATAGTTTATTTACTTTTATTAAAAGTCAAACGCCTCTATGATGAAAAAAGTTATTGTGATGGTGTTGATGTTTCTGGTTAGTTGGGGTCCATTATGGGCGCAGAAAATCTACCAGAAAATAGATACACAAGCACAAGAAGAGTGGGTGGATAGCACCTTCAATAGCTTAACTCCTGAAGAAAGAATAGGACAGCTTTTCATGGTAGCGGCATACTCTAACCGTGACGAAAAACATTACAAAGAGATCGACAAGCTCATCACCGATTACAACATTGGCGGACTGATTTTCTTTCAAGGTGGGCCGTACCGTCAGGCCAAACTTAACAATCGCTATCAATCAAAATCCAAGATCCCATTAGCAATCGCCATGGATGCCGAATGGGGAATTGGCATGCGCCTAGACAGCGTTCTCGATTTCCCTAGGCAAATGACTCTGGGAGCCATTCAAGACAATAAGTGGATTTATGAGATGGGCAAAGAAGTGGCCAATCAATTCCATGTGCTCAATATGCATATCAACTTTGCTCCTGTAGTAGATGTCAATGTAAACCCAAATAACCCTGTCATCGGTTACCGATCGTTTGGTGAAAACAAATTCTCAGTGTCTGAAAAAGGAATTGCCTACATGAAGGGTATGCAAGACCATGGAGTTATGGCCAATGCCAAGCACTTTCCAGGCCATGGCGATACGGATACAGACTCTCATTATAGCTTACCCGTTATAAAACACTCTGTAGAACGCATGACGGAAACGGAGCTTTACCCATTCAAGCAACTAATGAAGGATAGCCTTATGAGCATTATGGTCGCCCACCTTCAAGTTCCTTCCTATGATGACCGTGAAAACATGCCGACCACTTTGTCTGAGAAGGTGGTCACTGATTTGCTAAAAAAGGAACTGGAATTCAGCGGACTGGTCTTTACTGATGCCATGAACATGCAGGGCGTAGCTAAGTACTATAACCCGGGAGAAGCAGATGTAAAAGCCTTACAGGCAGGTAATGACATTATCCTTTTCCCATTAGATGTACCGAAGGCGATCAAACAAGTAAAAAAGGCACTCAAGAAGGAGCGATTGGATCAGGCTTCCATAGATGAGCGTGTAAAGAAGATACTCAGGGCAAAGTATTGGTTTGGACTCAATGAATTGGAGATGATTAACACTACCAATTTGACAAAGCGAATCAATAATGACTATGCACAGTTGCTCAACAGGATACTCTATCAAAAAGCGATCACAGTAGTCGACAACCAAGACAAACTGCTTCCAATTATAGACTTAGGAGAAGGAACTTTTACCTCCATTAGTCTTGGCGAAGGTGATCCAACTGAGTTTAGAAGGATGCTCGATAAATACGCAAAGTTCAACCATTCGACATCTGATTCTCTCGATGTCGAAGCATTCGGGCAAGACGATTTGGTGGTCATCTCCTATCATGGCATCACTAACTCTCCAAAGAACCAACATGGGGTGAACGATGATGATCTCGCTTTTATCGAGTCACTTCAGGCAAAAACCAATGTGATTGTTGTCGCGCTTGGAAACGCTTATAGCCTTCAATATTTCGAAGGCATTAAAAACATCATTTGTACTTATGAGGATAATGAGATTACTCAAAACCTAGCTCCTCAAATCATCTTTGGAGCACTAAAAGCAGAAGGCAAGCTCCCTATTTCAGCAGGAGAGCATTTTAAAGCTGGTACTGGTATTGAAACACTTGTCACTTCCAGGTTGAGCTACGGCATGCCGGCCGAAGTAGGTATGAACATCGATTCATTGAGAAAGATTGATGCAATTATAGAAGAGGCAATCCGGGACAAGGCAACTCCGGGAGCACAGGTTATAGTGGCCAGAAAAGGCAAAGTGGTCTACCAAAAGAACTTCGGACACCAGACCTATGCAGAAGAAAAGCCCGTTGAAGATCACACCATTTATGATGTCGCCTCCATCACCAAAGTAGCAGCCACTACTCAGGTTATCATGAAACTGTATGAGGAGAAAAGATTGGACATTAATAAAACACTGGGCTACTATTTGAAGGACTTGCGGGGCACTAACAAAGACTCATTATTAATCAGAGATGTATTGACGCATCAGGCAGGTTTAAAGCCTTACATCCCCTTCTGGGAAAAGACTGTTGACAAGGGAGAGTTGAAAGCAGAATATTTCTCCGATGCCTCGGGACCAAATCATGATTTTCGCTTCCAGGAAGACGATCTTCCTCCAGCCCTAGCCGATTCTGTCTGGCAATGGACAATTGACTCTGATCTAAGGGATTTACCAAAAAAGAAAAAGCGGTACGACTATTTATATTCCGATCTTGGCTATACCCTGATGTACCATGTCATCTCTGAAATCATTCAAGAGCCGGTTGAGACATACATTCAAAGAGAGTTTTACGGACCTCTTGGGCTAAGCAGAACCATGTACCTGCCGTTAGAAAAGGGATATGGAAAAGATATAGCCCCTAGTGAGGTTGATGACTACTTCAGAAATACTATTGTATGCGGGAGTGTTCATGATCAAAACGCTACGCTAATGGGTGGCATCGCTGGCCACGCTGGGCTTTTCAGCAGCGCAAATGATCTGGCTATTCTTATGCAAATGAATATGCAGATGGGTGAGTATGCAGAAAAGAAATATTTCCAAAACTGGACCATTCCGATTTTTACAAGTGCTCAATACATGGAAAATCGTAGAGGGTTGGGCTGGGACAAACCCATCACAGGAACTGACGAAGGCCCGACCAGCAAATATTCATCGGCAAGTACCTTTGGACATACAGGCTTTACGGGTGCCGCAGTTTGGGCAGACCCGGCCGAAGAGCTAGTTTTTGTATTCCTCTGTAACCGTACTTATCCCGAAAGTGATAACTTCAAATTGCTCGAAGATAATGTGCGAACAAGGATCCATGATTTGCTGTACGAATCAATTTTTGAACCTAAAGCCGATTAATTCGGTTTAACATTTCGTAGCGCGACATTTTTCAAATGAAGATAGGAATTGTATGTTACCCCACATTCGGAGGAAGTGGTGTAGTAGCAACTGAATTAGGCAAAGGATTGGCCAAAAATGGTCATGAAGTGCATTTTATTACTTACTCACAGCCGACAAGGTTAGATTTTTTTAACGAAAATCTATTCTACCACGAAGTCAACATTAGGTCTTATCCCCTTTTCAAATACCCACCTTATGAACTTGCACTCGCCAGTAAAATGGTAGATGTAGCAAAATTTGAAAAACTAGATTTGCTTCATGTTCATTATGCTATTCCGCACGCATCAGCAGCGGTAATGGCAAGGCAAATTCTAAAGTCTGAAGGAATAGACATCCCGGTAGTTACCACACTTCACGGTACCGACATCACACTAGTGGGTAAAGATCCATCCTACGAACCCGTTGTCACTTTTAGTATCAACCAATCAGATGGAGTTACTGCTGTATCTGAGGACCTGAAAAAAGACACTTATAAGCACTTTAATATCTTAAGAGAAATTGAAGTGATACCTAACTTTATCGACCTTACTAAATTCAAAAGACAGCGTAAGGACCATTTTAAAACGGCAATTTGTCCAAATGGTGAAAAACTGATCGTCCATACCTCTAACTTCAGAAAAGTAAAGAGAGTAGACGATGTAGTACGCATCTTCCATAAAATCTCAGAGACAGTACCGGCCAGGTTACTATTGGTAGGCGATGGCCCAGAAAGAGGCCATATAGAGGCCCTTTGTAGAGAACTAGGAATCTATGACGAAGTAAGGTTCTTAGGTAAATTAGAAGCTGTAGAAGAAGTTCTTTCTGTGGCAGATTTATTCCTCATGCCTTCTGAAAAAGAAAGTTTTGGTCTTGCCGCTCTTGAGGCAATGGCCTGCGAAGTGCCAGTAATATCGTCAAGAGCTGGGGGTATTCCTGAATTGAATATTGATGGTGTAACTGGCTTTACATCTAAAATTGGAGATGTCGAAGAGATGACCAAAAATGCGCTACATATTCTAAGTGAGGAGCATCTCGAAACATTCAAGAAAAATGCCTTAGCTCAAGCCAAGAAGTTTGATATAGAGGTAATTCTTCCGATTTATGAAAAATTCTATGCAGATGTAGCAGCCACTATGTTGGCCACATCGTAAAAGGCATATACTTTCGGCTTAATGAAAATAGGAATTGTTGGTTGCGGATGGCTAGGATTACCTTTAGCCCAATCACTTGTTAATTCAGGTCATAAGGTCATTGGCTCCACAACAAGCGAAGGCAAAATGGATTTGTTGTCTTCCAAAGGAATAGAGCCAGTACTCTTTAGGCTTAATCCAATGCCCGAGGGTATTGGTTTCAACCGGCTCTTTCAAGTTGACTTACTGATCATCAACATCCCTCCTGGTAGAAAGAAAAACACACCAGAGTTTTATGAAGAGCAAATCAAGTATTTGAAATACCAGCTTCAGTCCAGTACCGTTAAAGAGGTAATTTTTATTAGCTCAACCTCTTATTATCCAAATAACAATGCATCTGTAGACGTCAATACAGCACCTAACTTTGACAAAGGATCTTCAAAGGCAGTTGTAAAAGGTGAAGGACAAATAAGTGAAATCAAACAAGCACTTACTATTCTAAGATGTGGTGGACTCATGGGAAATGATCGAATTCCCGGAAAATGGTTTGCAGGAAAGCCTACAAAAGGTGCTGACACAAAAGTCAACTACATTCACCTAGAAGATATTATAAACACAATCGGTCAATTAATCGATGAGTCGGGTTCAGCTGATCAAAAACAAATATTCAACTTAGTTTCTGATCATCATCCAACGCGTAAAGAAGTGCATGAAAAGATGGCTGCAAAATATGGGTTTGACCTTCCGATTTGGGAAGAGCCTTCCGTCATTCCATCCAAAATAGTGGAAAGTAGTTTTAAAAACTCAAGTCTTAAATCTCCGCTTGACTATTAAGCTTCGATGACTTCTAGAAAGAGTTCGCCTTGCTTCAGTTGTTGATATGCCTTCATCTGATTCAATCTATTCTTGATTTCAAGAAATCGATCATACTCTAGCTGAGCCATCTGAAAGCCCTTTCTGTAGGCTTTAGGTGAATTTATCACCCTTTCAATTCTTTTAAATTTCATGGTGTCAGTTTAATAAACATACCACACCCATTAATTCTCCCTACCCCCCCAACACGTAATATTGTGGATAAAGTTCAAAGGTGGATTTGTATGTCCATACTATAGACGCTTGAACGCCTAGTATACACTTAGACCCATTTATGTTAAAAAAAGTAAACGGGTCTTAAGTGATTAGACTCAAATTCCACCATTGTGTTACTGCCAGGCACCTAATATTATACCCACTATGGTATAGGCAACAATATGATAACCTGAGTCTATCAGCATAAGACCTGCCGACTTGCGGGCGAAAAGGTAATTCATGCTAATCGATGGAAAAAGAAAGAAAATACCGGTCATGAGGCCCATTGTGGCACCATAGGTAGCATTCATATCCGGGTTTTCACCGAAACCATAAAAGAAAATGGCCATGCCTACTGAAATGATGAGTGCAAAAATAAAAGCTGATCCAAAGAGTTTGCCCATGTTGGCATTCTTCATATCGTCATCAGAAAGGCCTACCCCTTTTTGCCAAGACTTACCAAAAATAGGTCCATACCAAACAGCCCCTAGGGCAAAAAATGCGACAGCAGCTACAATTACTGCAAGCCAATTAATAGCAGAAACATCCATAATTATAAGATTTAGTTAAAGTTGAAATTCAAAAAAAATGCTACTTCTTAACCTGAATACCTTCATACAGATCGTCTGAATGGCCATCATTATCCCAATCGAGATATCCAATGAAACCAGCCTTCCCTTCTCGCCAATCAAAAAAATAGGCGGTTGTTATACCATCCTCTGTTAAAAACAAACTGTCTCCTTTCAAAGCCCATTCGCCTGCTTTACTCTGAAGAATTTCTCCCGTCAAACTGATATAATCGGAGTTATATTTCCCATCTTCAGTATAAGTGGTAAGAATGGGTTTAATACCCAAAACATTTTCCCATTGTCCTTCTGGAACACTAAAAAGAGAGTCAGTGCTTCCATCAAGTGCTCCAATTTTTACCGTCATGGATTCATTATACCACTGACCAAGCAACTGGGTCTTTTTAGTATTTGATTGACAAGCGAAGAAGAACAAAGAGGTACAAAGCAGAAGCGCCTGAGGATATCCAAGTTTAAAAAATTGCACGGATGAATATAATAAAAATGTAGTATATGCTGATTATCAGTCTTCTAGCATGGTTATAAGGTCATCCACACCTGTTATTAGTAAGACATTGTCTGGGTACTCCAACTCTTCCATGAAGTACGGATTACCCGTAATAAGTATGTTTTGTGATGTAAAAGCCTCTGACAATTCATAGATATATGCTTGGGTGTCGATTTTAGAAGCTGGGGCCTTTATAAAAGTGAATATTGTTTCTGGCTTTGAGATATCCGTTACATGTTGGAGGTCCCTGAAAGGTATGTCTACCCCTAAATAAATACACTGCTTTCCTCTGTTCTTCAATACGTAAGTAAACAAGAGTATCAACAGGTCATTAAACTCTGACTTAGGCAAAAACAGCAAATATTTTTCAGAATCAGAGCTTGGTATCAATAGTCCGTCAATGGCTACAATTATCTTCTGTCTGATAAGCTGATAAATGAAATGTTCTTGGGCAGTAGAAACTTCACCAATTCTCCACATTACCCCAATTCTTTTTAGAAAGGGGTAGATAATTTTGACCAGGGTCTGTTCAAAACTTCTTTGAAGTAAGCTCGATGCCAAGATTTTCTCAAACCTACGCTCATCCAAATCCAACATAGCGATCACCAACTCGTTAATTATTGAGTTAACCTGATGATCTTCTTTCGTAGGATATCCTTTGTCGATAATATCTCTCAGGGCCTCATTAAACTCCTCTTGTGAAAACCCACAGATTTGAGAAATTCGAAAACCATTTTCGACTAGTAGTGAAACATTAAGCAGGTATTTCAACTGCTCATCGTCATAAAATCGGATATTGGTTTCAGTCCTTTGAGGCTTTAGCAATTGATATCTTTGCTCCCATATGCGAATGGTATGGGCCTTTATACCAGAGAACTTTTCCAGATCCTTTATGGAGTATTTTATCACTTCGATAGTTATCTATGAAAAGATACACAAAAGCTAATCAATACTACTTGAATAAAGATGTGAATGGGCCTACTTTACCCTAAAGTTAACTTTGAACCTCAGGTTACTGTCTACTGCAGAACCATTGAAGCTGGCGGGTTGCCAATTTTGATAAAGCTTAAGTACTCGGATAGCCTCGTTATCGAAGGCCTGCCCCATTGATTTTCTAATCTTAAAATTCTCAGCTTTTCCTTCTTTGTTGATGGTCCAAAATACTTCCACATAACCTTCCAAAGCTTCTTTTTCCTCCGTCTCTTCATTGATACCCACACCAATTGGATCGACAGGATATTTCAATTCCCGATCAACAAAGTCCTTGAAAGTTTGAAAGTCTGGAAGAGGTCTTGCCTCAACGATGATATCTTCTGCTTTTATACTATCAGCGCTATTGTTGCTGGTCACTACAGGAACACTCACCTTTTTAGGCTTTTTCGTCTGAAGAGGAGCTGGCTGAACAGCATTCGCATCCAACGAATCCACTTTGGCAGCAACAATTGTCTCCTCCTGAGTAACCGAGTCCTTCTCAACTGGTAAGAGTTCTTCTATGGCTTGTGATTCAGGCTGAGGGCTAGAATCACCACTACTTTTCAATAGATCAGTATTGGTTGCTACCACAACAGCCGCTGTCACCACAACGGTAGATGTACCCGCAACAACTGCAGTACTCACTTTGGTACCCAGTTTTAGTAAAGCAGAACCTATTTTAAATCCTGCCCAAATTGACGCACCTTTTACCACACTATCAAAGTTCATATGAGCCTTGATATCAGCTGGTGTCAATTTCTTTGCCTTATTTACAAAATTGTATTTCACGATGTTCTTCGCTTAAAATGCTTTTTCAACCTCTTCAAAATTCTGTAAGTACGGGTTTTGGCATTGCCCTCCGTAATGTCCAGAATATATCCTATCTCCGCAAAGCTCTTTCCTTCGAAAAATCTAAGTTCTATTAACTCAAGTTCCGCTGGCTTTAACTTTTCCAACACCTCTGGTAACATTGTTAACCAAAGTTCCTTTTCATTATCATCTATCTCTATCTCGAAGACAATGTCATGAGAGACATAGTTTTCAAGCGAAACATATCGCTGTTTTTTTTGCGACCTGAAATAGTCATAACAGCTATTAAGTGCAATCCTCGCCAACCAAGCCGACAAAGGATAGCCTTGAAATTTATAATCATTCAAGTGAGATAAAGCCTTTCCGAATGCTTCAGAAGTAATATCTCCTGCCAAATCAGTATCCTGAACCCTAGAAAACACCAACCTGTACACTTGCTCGAAGTACTTCTTGTAAAGAGGCTCAAAAAAACGCTTGTCTTTTTTCGCCTTTTCAATCAGCTCGATCTCTGTGTACTCTGATATGTTCGATTTGGTCAAGATCACCCTAGGTTATGACTGTGGCATTGAATAATTTGGACTTAAAACGCTTTCACAACTAAAAGGAACACGGCAAGCTAATATTTTTGAATCAATTACGTAACCTATTACATAAGTAATTCTGTGTAAAAGACTTTCCAGAAGATTGTCCGAAGTTTAAACCAATTTTAGTTTTATCGTGTTCACAAGTGACTTATGAAGGGATATAGATTTTCGAAATTCATTCCTCAGAAAGCACAAGGAGAATCTGCTTTCGACAACCTATTAAATATCTTTCTCCAGCTCATTAGCATCACTGGCGGTGATGTATCTGAGGCATTATCTTGGTTAACCAATGTTGATAAGCAATACAATATCACTGATGGCCAATATGGGATTGGAGATTTCATAGAAGACCTAAAAGACAAAGGCTATATCACCGAAGAAAATAAAGAAGGTAAGTTTGAAGTAACAGGCAAAACAGGTCAGGAAATCAGAAAGTCTTCTTTAGAAGAAATTTTCGGCAAACTGAAAAAAACAGGCAAGGGACAGCATAAAACGAATTTTTCAGGTACTGGAGATGAGTCAGGCACAGACCGAAGACCTTTTGAGTTTGGTGATTCTATTCAGCAAATTGCCATGACGGATTCCATTAGGAATGCACAGATCAATCATGGTTTTGGAGATTTCATGATGACCGAAAATGATCTGGAGGTAATCGAAACAGAGTACAAAACACAAACCTCCACTGTATTGATGATCGATATCTCACACTCTATGATCTTATATGGTGAGGATAGAATTACACCTGCCAAGAAAGTGGCAATGGCCCTAGCAGAGCTGATCACAACTAAATATCCAAAAGACACTTTAGACGTCATTGTTTTTGGCAATGACGCCTGGCAAATAGAAATCAAAGACCTGCCCTATTTGCAGGTTGGACCATACCATACCAATACCATATCGGGTTTAGAATTGGCAATGGATATTCTTCGGAGAAGAAAAAATGCCAACAAGCAGATTTTCATGATCACAGATGGCAAGCCTACCTGCATGAAAGTCGGCATCAAGTACTATAAAAATGCCTTTGGATTAGACCCCAAGATCATGAATAAGACATTGAATTTGGCCACTCAATGTCGAAGATTAAACATTCCTGTCACCACATTTATGATTGCTTCCGATCCTTATCTCAAGCAGTTTGTACAGGAGTTTACTACAGCTAATAATGGCAACGCTTATTACAGTAGCCTGAAAGGGCTAGGTCATATAATTTTTGAAGACTACAAACGCAATCGTAGAAAAAGATTCTAGTATGAATTATAAAGAATTGACAACAGATCAATTACTATCCATAAACACATTAAAGGGACTCAAAGCGGCAGGCTATCAAAGTAAGTCGATCAAAGATGAGCTCCGTGATAACCTAATCGCAAAACTTGAAAACAGAGAGCCCACTTTCGAAGGTATTTGGGGTTACGAAGATACCGTAATTCCAGACATCGAACGTGCCATTCTCTCGAAGCATAACATGAATTTGTTAGGCCTTAGGGGTCAGGCCAAAACTAGGATTGCCCGGCAGATGACGGAGTTATTGGACGAGTATGTTCCGTTTATTGAAGGCTCGGAATTGAATGACGATCCTATGCATCCAATTACTCGCTTTGGGGTTGATACCTTGGAGGAAAAAGGTGACGAAACACCTATTGCCTGGCTACATAGATCAGATCGCTATGCAGAAAAACTTGCTACTCCAGATGTATCCATTGCGGATTTGATTGGTGATGTGGACCCGATCAAAGCGGCAACCTTGAAGCTTCCGTATTCCGATGAACGTGTTATTCATTATGGTCTCGTTCCACGATCGCACAGAAGCATATTTGTAATTAATGAATTGCCTGACCTCCAAGCAAGAATTCAGGTGGCACTGTTCAACATTCTTCAGGAAGGCGACATTCAAATCCGAGGATTTAAATTGAGGATGCCCCTAGATATCCAGTTTGTGTTCACTGCAAACCCCGAGGATTATACCAACCGAGGTAGTATTGTGACACCTTTAAAGGACAGAATCGACAGTCAAATTATAACGCATTATCCGAAAACAAGGGACGTAAGCAAGCAAATCACCACTCAGGAAGCAGATATTAAAGACAATCAAAAGGACAAAGTGGTAATCAATGAGATTGCCCAAGACTTGATTGAGCAAATCGCCATTGAGGCAAGGGATAGCGAATATGTTGATGAGAAGAGCGGTGTTTCGGCACGTTTGACAATTTCGGCATACGAAAACCTAATTAGCGCAGCGGAACGAAGGGCAATTATTAACAAAGAAGCCCAGACTTATATCAGGGTGTCTGACTTTGTAGGCGTTATACCTGCAATTACTGGAAAGGTTGAATTGGTTTACGAAGGTGAGCAAGAAGGTGCAGGCATTGTAGCCCACAATTTAGTTGGCAAAGCAGTGAGAACCATGTTCACTGATCATTTCCCTCAACCCGATGATAAGTCTAAGGACAAATCTGAAAGTCCCTACAAGCCGATTGTGTCTTGGTTTGGTGAAGGTTATACCTTGGACTTAATCAACGATCTAGCTACAGCGGACTATGAAGCCGGCTTAAATGCCGTGCCTGGTTTAGCCGATTTAGTGAAATCAAAATACCCAAAGGCTTCACAACATGAGCGGCTCTTTTTAATGGAGTTTGTGCTTCATGGGCTTGCAGAGTACAGTAAACTGAGCAAAACAGCCTTAGATACCGGCACAAGGTTCAAGGACCTATTGAGTAGTATGTTTTCTATGCCAGATCTAGATGATTTGACAGACGAAGACCTTGAGTAATTAGTCATTTTTTAACCTAATATTTACGTGATGGACATCACTACAATTCAAAGGTTAGTGACAAAGGGCGAGGGACAGCGATTAGAGTTCAAGAAAAAGGTCAACTTTCCAGAAAAAATCATCAAAGAAATCGTAGCCTTTGCTAATTCGCAAGGTGGTAGATTATTGCTCGGTATTGATGATGACGGAACGATATCAGGTGCTCGGAATATCGAGGGAGAGGTTTTTGTTTTAGAAGATACCATAAAGAAGCTTGTGACGCCCTCTCTAAGCTATTCAACCCACATCATCAAACTTAACTCCAAGAAAGGAGTCGCAGTGTTTGAGGTCCCCGAGGGCCAAAACAAACCCTATAGGGTTAAGGAGCATATTAATGCCGAGCACGGAACAGCTTTCATCAGGTCAGGCGAGGAGAGTATAAAAGCTTCTAAAGAGATGAGACAAATTCTTAAAAGACGCAATAATGAACGTGACGAGCGTTTCAACTATGGCGAAAAGGAAAGAGTTTTGATGCAGATGATTGAAGAAAATCAATTTGTTACATTAGAGGAGTTTGCCAATAGAGCCGAAATTCCAAAATTTATGGCCTCGAAGACGCTGGTAAAGCTGGTTTTGGCCAACTTATTAGACATTAAACCCGGAGCTGGTTGCGACCAGTATTTTATAAAAGAATAAGAGTTATGCGCACCATAAGAATTTTCACCTTTCTACTATCATTGGCCCTAATCACAGGCTTCCAAGCCGAAGCCCAAAGAAAAAAACGAAAGAAGCACGACCCTCAGAAAGCTCAGGAGACTATGACCGAATTCAAAAAGGTTAATTCAGGTATAGCCAACTTTTTTGATTCTGCCTTCGGCTATGCAGTTTTTCCTTCAATTGGGAAAGGAGCGATTGGTATAGGTGGTGCAGCAGGAAAAGGAGTTGTCTACAAAGGTGGTAGTGTAACTGGTGGAGTTAACATGACTCAAATATCCATTGGCTTTCAATTTGGAGGTCAGGCCTACAGCGAAGTAATCTTCTTTGAAAATGCCGATGCTTACAACAGGTTTGTTGAAAATGAATTCCAATTTGCAGCGCAGGCCTCTGCCGTTGCCTTAAAGTCAGGAATCTCAGTTGATGCCAAATACACTGATGGTGTCGCTGTATTTACAATGGCAAAAGGTGGGTTAATGTATGAGGCTTCTGTGGGTGGTCAGCGTTTTAAATTTGTGCCTCCGAATAAGATGAAGTAGCATTTCTTTGAATATCAGGTCTAAATTGGATGAAGGATTCTTCCAGTTCAATAAGAAAAACTAAAAATAACTATAGTTTTTAGCTTACTTTTCATGCCTTAAGGCGATTAATTGATAGCTAAAAATAAAAAAATGACCTATTGTTCTCTTGAAAGAGTTTCCTCTAAGACTATCCTCTTCATTCTATTTTCATTTGTGATTAACTGTGCTTCGGGACAGACAAGTGAAACTGAGCAAGCCTCTATTTATGCCGAAAAGGCAAGGTCATTCACAAGAAGTCGTCAATTTGATTCTGCAACATACTACCTTCAAAAGAGTGCTGAATTTTACCGTTCGACTGACAACACTAAGCTACTCAGCCTAACAGAATCAGAAATCGCAAAGACTTGGCTTTCCAGAGGTAAACTTGACAAAGCCATTGAAATTTCTGAGAGGGTCATATCAAACAGTGCATCATCTGTTGATGCACTAGTACTAGCATATCAAAATCTTGGGAAAGCGGCTATGCTTGAATCAAGAGATGCTGCGGCATCTTTGTTAAATAATCATAAGGCCTTGGCAATTACAAGTAGCCTAAGAAGCGCTACTCCCACTCAAATGATAACAGCCATAGAGCCCTTAGCTTTAGACCATTATCGACTAAGAAACCTGGATTCCTCTGCATATTACTTTGAGAAGCTTATTTCTTATGCAAGAAAAATTACCCCACAAAAACCCAGCGCTGTTGCCAAGCATCAGTTAAATATGATTAACCTTTTACACTTACACTCTAAAACTTCTGATGCTCGAGTCCGACTAGACAGTGTTAAGGTAATTATAGAATCTCTTCCAATGGTATCTCAGGACGAATATGATGTATCCGCCAATTACTATGCCCAATTAGCATATAACCTCAATAGTATGGGTCAAGCAGACTCAACCATATTTGCAAATTTACAAGAAGAAAAAATCAGACAGAACAGCCCAATCAAAGACTCAACTCGTCTTGCCAGAGTACAAGGGAATTTGGGCAACAGCTATTACAATGCTGGCAACATCAACAAATCTTGGGAATATGTTCAAAAGTCTTTCAATATTAAAAAGAGAATCCTTCCTCGGGACAATTACAGCCTTGCTTCTAGCTACCGAATGATGGGTATTCATAGGCTCAGTCAATCATTCGCAATAAATGAAGCACAACAATATTTTGAAGAGGCACTACGCATTACAAAGAAAAGCTTAGGAAGGGTACATCCATACACAGTAATAGATTTGAGATATTTAGGCAAAGCGTACACTGCATCTCACAATACAGACAAAGCGTTGGAGGTATACCTAGAAGTTTTGGAAATACAATTGCAGCTAGACAAAGAAGCCAATCTGGTCATTGCGGAGATCTATGCGGACCTGGCAAAAGCGTTTAGAGAATCAGGGAAATACGAAGACGCTAAAAACTCTTTTGATAAGTATTTTGCTATTACAGACATGATAACAGCAGACATGAGCGCATATGATATCCAAGCCGAGTCTGGACTTGGTCATCTTTTAATCGAAACGGGGGAAATTGAGGACGGAATTACCCTGTTACAATCAGCAATAGACAAGTCCGATAAATTCTATGGTCAGCAGCATCAATTTACGGCCTCGATACACAACTTGATTGCAGAAACATACAAGAATGAAGGGTTTTTAGAAAAGGCCTTGGAATCAACCTATAAGTCTATTAAGGCCAACAAGTATGACATAATTTTTTTTCAAGAAGAAGCCGTTCCCCTAATCTGGTTAGCAAAAGATAAATCCGAATTCATCATTTCCTATATGCTCAAATGTAAGATACTCTTGCAACAGGCCATGAACAATAGTGATGCAAAGCTTTGGGAATTAGCTTGGAATAGCTTTGATGAAACAGAAGCACTCCTTCGGGATTGGATTAAGGAACAAAACAATTCACTTGACATTATAACATTGCAGGAGTATAGCAACAAATTCTACGGGTCTGCGATTGAGGCTTTGTGGATACAAGATAGCACCGGTCTAAACCAAGATCATCTACATAAGATGTGGCTATACTCAGAGAAAGCAAAAGGCTTTCATCAGAAATTCAAAGAGCGGAGACGAGAAGCTGCAACACTAGGTGAGGTTTCCCTTAACCTTTTAGAGAAAGAAGCCCAACTCAATAATGAGATTACCTATCAAAAGTCAATTCTTGTAAATAAAGGAGCTATTGATTCTGTTCAATCAAAACTCTTTGACTTACTACTTGAGAAAAGGAATTTTGAATCTGATATGAAAGCAAATTTTGAGGGTAGTTATAGCCTACTATATCCACAAGAACATACGAGCGCCAAAACCTTGTTGAAAGACATCAGAAAGGATCAAACGATCGTTGACTATTTTATTACAGACAGTCACCTCTTTGCCTTTGTCCTTTCCCAAGAAGGCATTAAACCATTCAAACTTGGTTTAACTAATCAATTGACAACACAAATAAACGACTTCAATGTTTCTTTAATAAAGGACAAAGGTGAGTCATTTGGCGAAGGTGGATACAAACTATACCAATCCGTTTTAGAACCTTTAGTTAATCATATTTCGAGTAGTTCATTAGTTATCATCCCAGACAAAGACTTATGGAATATCAATTTTGATTTACTACTCTCTTCAAGCCCGTCATCAACGGATTATGCTAAACATGACTACTTACTCAAAAGATATAGCATTAGTTATGCTAATTCGGTCTCACTGCTTTTCAAAGAAATTAAAAGAAAAAACCCTCAAAAAACTTTGCTGGCACTCGCTTTTGGTCCCAATGAACAAAGAGATACCGATTTAAAAAACTTTAGAGATTCTCCTAAAGAAAACCTCCCCGGAACGGCAGCAGAAGTTAGAGGCCTGTCGAATTCAATTAATGGAGACTTCTACTATGGTCATGAGGCAAGCGAATTTGCCTTTAAAAAATCAGCACCCAATTACTCGGTACTACACTTAGCTCTTCACGGGGAGGTTGATGAAGAAAATCCGGATAACTCTAAACTATATTTTACACCTGATACAACTTCTAAAGTAGAAGACAATACCCTACATACTTTTGAGCTGTATCACATGGAATTAAATGCCGAATTGGCAGTATTAAGTGCCTGCAATACTGGTTCAGGAAACATCAAGAATGGAGAGGGTATTATGAGCCTCGGTAAAGCCTTTCAATATGCAGGTGTAAAGAGTGTTTTGCTAAGTCAATGGGAAGTCTCGGATGCTATTGCGCCTGTTATTATGAGTAGTTTTTACGATAACCTGAAGGAAGGTATGAGCAAATCAGAATCTTTGAGACAAGCCAAATTGGAGTTTTTGAAAAACTCTAATAACATAACATCAAACCCTTATTACTGGGGAAGTTTTTTCATTGTTGGCAATCCAGATCCAATCAACCTGAATCCCAAGAGTAATCATTGGTATTGGGTTATTGGACTTTTAATGCTAGCTACCTTGATTATCTACAGAAAAAAAATGGCTTAAAAACTCGTACTTAATCCCTTAATTCATCAATCAGTTTCAGTGATTCTTGGTACATAAATTCACCATTATCAATTTCTTTCAAGAGATTTCGGGCCTTGCCTGCTAAGCCAACTTGCCAATAGGCAAGCGCCAGGTACCACCTAGTTTGTTGGTAGTACTTATTTGATGAGCTAGTCCCTAAAGTTTCGAAAAGAGCAATCGCATCGTCATATCTTTCGCTACCCAATGCGCTCACAGCTTGGTAGAACTTTAACTCATTATTCAGACCGTCTACACTTGTCAGTAGACTGTATGCTTTGTCATAATCCCTAAGTGTATAAGCTTCCAAGCCTGCAGAATAATCCGTTGAGTCTGAATCTCTATAGGTCACAAGTTGATCAAAGTGGTCAAAGTAATCTGAGAATTCAGATGCTCTGTTATTCTGCCAAATCAAGATTCCAAAAACAGCAATCAGCACTATGGAAGCTGCCACAGCAAGCCAACGAGGGAAGGCACTCTTTTTTTCGTCAAGGTCTAATGTCTCATGTAAACCTTTGAGTTGATTCTTTAACGCAGCCCCTTCCAAATGAAGAACAGTCTCTTTATAATCTTTGATAGCTACTTGAAGAACATCATCAGAAACAGTTTTACCATCAAGTGTCAAAACCTGAGACCGCTCGATTTCTCCAGCTAAATATTGTTCCAACAAGGCTATGTCTACTTCACTGTTCATCTGAAAAGTCTGATCTTTTGATTTTATTCTTGTTAACAAATGTAATCAGCCGCTGCATACATCTGTATTTCTTATTTCTTGTAGCCTCGTTACTTCCCAGTTTATGGATTTCCATCAGCTCTGCCATAGACTTTTTATTATAATAAAAATCTATAAGTAAGTGCTTACATGCTTCACCCAGATGTTCCAATGCCTCTCTAATTGTGAGCTGAGAATTTTGAATAATTGACTCTTCATCAAAAGTATAGCTCTGATCAAGCTGAAGCTTAGTCAAATCAAACCGGGCTTTTCTAAGTTTCTTAAGCCAAAGGTTTCTAGCTACGGCATACAAATAAGTCCCTATGTTACTCTCATATTGATATTCACCCTTTCTGACTTTAAGATAAAATATCACTAAACTGTCTTGGAAAATATCAGCCGCATCATCTTCTAAACCACTGTTAAGCGTTACATACTTCAAAACAGCTTTAAAATGACGTTTATAAAGCCATGCAAATGCTTGATTTCTCGAGTGCTCATCCCCACTCTTGATGACCTCAATTACATCCCTATCTAGAATATTCTTACTCAAGTACCCCTATTTGATTAACGATGTAAATGGCAATGAAGCCTCTTACTTTTGATTAAAAGTCATCCTCATCAGAAGCAATCTGCCCTAAGATGTAGTCAGCCTATACATCGGACATGAAGGTATTATTAAAAAAAGAAAGATCATGGTGACTTTTCGATTTGTCAAGGAATAAATGGTGATAAATAAATTTTATAACCATTAAAAACAATCATTATGAACAATTTTGAAAAGTTCAACAACAAACAAATCTCCAAAAAAGAATCCTCTGAAATTATGGGTGGGGACTATCAAGTGTGCCTAAACGCATCTGGGCCAGGTGGATTCTGCCTAAGCTGGACATATCAGGTTCTTATAGGCGACAATTGTTTTGGCCTTCAAGGAAATGCCAAATTCGTTTGTTGGGATCAAATGTGTGATCTAGCGATGAATTATTGTGTAATTGAATAATCCTATAATTGATAGGACACTATTTAGGGTCACTCCTTTGGGGTGACCTTTTCTATACACTTACATCTGAAATTTCAATCATTCATCAGTTAAACGATGACCTTTTCTGACTCAAGGAATAAATGGTATAAATAAATTTTATAACCATTAAAAACAATCATTATGAACAGTTTTGAAAAATTTAACAACAAGAAGATTAGAGAATCAGAAGTCAACAATACTGTTGGTGGAGGCTTCCAAGATTGCCTCGGGGTTTCAGGTCCTGCAGCAGGCTGTATCACTATGGCATATTCTTATAACACTTCATATAATAACTGCTATGACCTTGATCAGTCATCTGGAGCATTCTTCGCCTGCCTAGATATGGCCTGCGACTTTGCTATTATCGAATGTTTGATTCAATAGAATCACAAGACATATTCGCATCTAGAGGCCAATTTAAATTGGCCTCTTTTTTTGATTGAATTTCTCTTTGAGGTAAGAATCAAGTTTCCGCGATGACCTATTAACAGAAAAAGGAATTAATGGTGATAAATATATTTTATAACCATTTAAAACAATCATTATGAACAGTTTTGAAAAATTTAAAACTAGACAAATCTCTCAAGTGGAATCATCTCAAATAATGGGTGGTGACTATTACACTGATTGCCTTACAATCTCTGGTCCAGATGCATTTTGCATCATGCACCAATTCAACTTTTTTGCTGATTATTATCAATGTTGGAATATGGTAGACCAAGAAGCTCGAAATGCATGCTTAGATGATTCATGTGATCAGGCATATGACACTTGTTTTATACAATAACCTAAGTTTCAATTAAAGTCGAGAGCCGTCAAATAATGACGGCTTTTTTTGTAATTCAAAAACTCAAGTGATGACGTTTTTACTTCTTGAGGTATTAATGGTATTAAATAAATTTTATAACCATTAAAACAAAAATTATGAACAATTTTGAAAAATTCAAAAACAAGGAGATTTCACAAACTGAATCTTCTGAAGTAATGGGAGGAAACCTCTATCACTTCTGCTTATTGGCCTTACCAGTCGAGTGTATTTACCAAAATTTCTTTATTAACGCCATTATTTGTGGTGCTCTAATAGCGGGGACACCATTTTGGGAAGTCTGTTTAGACACCGCTTGTGGTAATGCTCTTACAGAGTGTGAAATTCAGTAGAGTTAAAAACCTTTGAAGGTGCCTTAAAAACACACTTTCAAAGGTTTAAAATCCTTTCATACCAAAAAATTCGGTTTGACAGGTGTATGAGCGATAGACTCTAAAATCATATGAAATGAATTAGAGATTTTGATTCTGCATATATTGATGGTAGTTCGTAATTATTAAAGAACACTGTTGGTGTCTTGAAAATCATTCCTTCGGCTAACCACCTTTGCTGACCTTTGACAACTGACAAAAGTTGTCCTTCAATCAAAGGGTTACGAGTCGTGTTTTGAGCTAACCACTCCAACTCTCCATTTTTCTTACCTATCGATGCATACCAGGAGTCAATAGCTCTTATTACTACTTCCTCACTCTCTGTAGACGCTAATTCAATAAGCCGAGCATTAATTGGTATATCTTCTAACTCACCAACTCTCGGCATAGTGAATATTATTTTGAGATTAACTTTCTCAGGCTGTTTTTTTATAAGCTCTGTCAGATCTTGGTACATTCTTAAACAAGGTCCACAGTGCAAACTAGCAACCATTAGAATTTCATTAGGAGCAGCCTCATACCCTATAGAAATAATGCCTTTCAGCTGGCTATAGTCAGGTGCTTTTCTCTGTCGCTTCAGTAGATCTTGAAAAATGTCTTTATCTCCTTTGAATTTGGCCAACTGCACACTCTTTGTCTCAAGAGTTGATTCCAATTCAGTTTTCGTTGCATATTCAAGCGTGAGTATGAGGCCCAATAAATAGCTAAAACCTAATACAATTAGTGACACACCACTAAACCCAAAACTGGATGGCATGCCTTGGTAAAGGCTCATTGCAATAGTACTTAGAATTATCCCTTGACAAACTAGGCATAAGGAACACCATTTTTTAATCACAAAGGCCTGTAAGAAAATGCTGTAAAGTGAAAAGCTGCCGGCTAATATGGTAAGGATTGAGTGTATAATTAGTAAAGGACCAAGTAATTCGGTACTCATAAGCCCCAATAGAAGGCTTAGCGACTGTCCAAAGAAATAGACAATGCCAAGTTGAGCCCAATTAAATACACCAAAGAGGTTTGACCATTTGGAAAATAGTACAGCAGTACAATCAACATTTTTTGTCTTTTTACAGAAAGTATCACTCTGGACTGACTTATTGAGGTGGATATTATACAAGTAAATAGAAAGCCCTAGACCTGAAAGATTCAGTACAAGTAAGGCACTTAAATAAATCCCAAAGTTCAATGAACCCGAAGTAACACCCAAGACTGCGAGAGTTGACAGCATCAAACCGGCTAAAAGAGATAAGGTTAGTTTTCCATATTTATTCCAATAGTAGGTCTTCTGCTTTTCTATATTCCTCTTTTCTGGAGCTTCTAGCAGTAGCGTTGTACCAGACCAGTTCTTTTCAAAGGCTTCCAGGTTCTCTTCGAGTAATTTTCCTTGTTGGAAATACTTAACCTTATCTTCTTTCTTTGATTCCAAAAGAACAAATTCTCCATGCCCTCTTTTAAAATGAGCAATAACCGGAAAATCGACCTGATCTAGATCATCTGAATTAAGTCCGACAGCCATGGTTCTGATATTTAAACTCTCTAGCGTATCGCTTACTGCTCTTAGGCTTGGTACACCAGGGTGATCAAGCATAGAATTAGCCACTTCTTTTTTTATATACGGCACCTTCGCTTTCTTTAAATACCTGTACAGAAAATCATCATTAAAATCGCGCATGATCATGTTTTTTGTTTGTGTTAAACTATCTAATTGAGGTCTAACTGATTTTTTACTAGCTTGTGATAAAGCCCTCTTTTTTCGAGTAACTGTTTATGTGTCCCTTGCTCGGCAATCTTGCCTTTTTCGAGCACTACAATTTTATCGGCATTGACTATGGTGCTCAGCCGGTGTGCTATCACTACGGCAGTCTTCCCCTTTGAAAACTCTTGTAGATTAGTGGTAATAATGGATTCATTATTGGAGTCCAATGAGCTTGTCGCCTCATCAAAGAAGAGGTAATCAGGATTCTTATAGATCGCTCTAGCAATTAGAATACGTTGTCGCTGACCATTGCTTAAGGTCGTACCGGCATGTCCGAGTTTAGTCTTATAACCTTTGGGCTGTTCTTCTATGTATTCATCAATACTTGCTAGCCGAGCCGCCTGTCTGAGCCTCTCCTGATCTATTTTACCACCTGTCACTGCAATGTTCTTTGCAATGCTGTCTGAGAAGATGAAACCGTCTTGCATTACCACACCGCAGCACTTTCTCCATGCATCATTGCTCACCACTTCAGAATCTTGATCATCAATCAGGAAATTGCCTTCCTGTGGCTTATAGAATTTGAGTAAAAGTTTAAGCAAGGTTGTTTTTCCACTGCCGCTTGCACCTACTATTGCGGTGGTCTTACCTTGCTCAATGGTGAGATCGATGCCATCAAGCACCCATTTTGGATGATCCTCATGATATTTGAATGACAAATTTTTAAAATGAAGACTGGCCTTTTTGTGAATCTTCAGGACGCTCTTATTCTCATCTTCATCTTCTCGTTCATGGATTTCATTTAACCTTTCTAAGCTTATTTTAGCGTCTTGAGCTTGTCGTATAAAACCAACAAACTGGATAATAGGCATATTCATCTGACCAATAATTTGTGTAATGGCCATCATCATACCCAAGGTCATATCGCCCTCAATCACTTCTCTGGCCGAGATAAATGTGATTAAGATATTTTTGAGTTCATTAATGAAATTGCTGCCTGCACTTTGATACTGCTCCAGAATCAAACTCTTGATACTAATCTTGAATAGGCCTACCTGAACATCTTGCCACTCCCTTCTTTTTTCTATTTCGGCAGAGTTTAGTTTAATCTCTTGCATGCCTTGGATGAGCTGTATTTCTTTGCTTTGATTTTTAGAAGATTCGGCAAAACGTTCATGATCAATCTCCTTCCTTCTCTTAAGAAAGAGTATTACCCAAACGATGTACGCAATACTTCCAACCAAGAATATCAGGTAGACCTTTAGGCTATAGTTGAGCATTACAAAACTCAAAATGATAAGGTTGAATACTGAAAACAGAATATTCAATGGTGCACCTGTCATAAACATTTTGACACGGGTGTGATCCCTCATGCGCTGTAGAACATCTCCCACATGCTTTTTATCAAAAAAGGCAATAGGCAATCGCATCAGCTTACCTAGGAAATCAGATATGATAGATATGTCCACCCGAGTTGAAAAATGAAGAATAATCCAACTCCTAATCAGGTCTATTGATGTTTTGCCAAAGAAAAGCATCAACTGTCCCGCTAAGACCAAATAGACCATATTTAGATCTTTGCCATTCACACCCCTATCAATCAGTGTTCGGGTTAAAATTGGCATCAGCAGAGAGAAGAGACTTCCAATCAGCAAACCGATTAGAAGTTGAAAAAGCAATTTCTTGTAAGGCTTCAAGTACTTTACATAAAACCAAATAGTGACCTTACGATCTGGTTCATCTGTTTGCTCATAAAAGGCCTCTGTTGGCTTAAGAAAGAGTACAATTCCTTCTTGACTAGTTGTGGGTACTTCATCGGCATTGTGCCATCCTTTTAGAAACCCATTCTTTGAAAGTACTCTTTTCCCTCGAGCCGGATCAGAAATCGTGACTTGCTTTTGTGTCATTTTGGTCACAACCACATAGTGATTGTCTTGCCAGTGAACGATAAGTGGCAGTTCAGCATCTTTGATCAAAGAATCGAAATCAGTCTTTACCGAAAGTGTTTCAAAGCCAGCGGCTTCGGCCGATCGACTAAGGTTTTTGAGTGAAGCGCCCTTTTCACCAAGTACAGCCTTGCCTTTCAGCTGGTCCGAAGACAGACGCTTACCATAGAAAGATCCAACGATCTTAATACAGGTTGGGCCACAATCATTGGAATCAGACTGTCTATAATATGTGTATTTACTCTTTCTCAGCAAACTCATCTATAGTTTTTCAATTAAACTTGCCCAAAGACTTTGTTTTGAGATCAGGCTGGCCACTAGCCTTCTACTCTGAATCTCCTCAGCAGTAAGTGATCTTGGCATGATGAATTCTATCTGTAGGCTTTCTCCGCTACTATTGACCCTGGCTGTCAGGCTTTCACCATCTGTTAACCTGAGCATCAGGTTATGTCCATCTTTAAAGGAATGATTAGCCTGTCTGTCTATTTTGAAACTCGCTCTGAAAACCATTTGGTGCGGTAGAACGAATGCTCTAGAGGTAATTTCATCATAGATGAAAATTCCATTTATCTCTGCACTGATTAACTTCTCGGATACCGGATTCTCCTTATCGAATAGTTCATTGAACTCTTCCCTATTAGCACTCAAATTACTCGCAAGCCTACTCTTGAAGGCCATTAACTCCTTTTCCGAAGGAAGTCGAACTACCTTAAGGACAGGTGTCCCTTTTGTTACAGAGTCGCCAGAAGCCGCGACTATTTGAGATAAAAAGTAATGATCTTCAATATGGATGGGTAGTGAGGTCTCTTCTGATTCTAATGACAAAAAGAGGTCATCGGATCGATTGATCTCGACAAACATTGAGATTACGGAGAAAACAACAATCAGCATGAAGATCAAGGCTATCCCATTTCCCACAAGCCAATGAGGTGGTTTGCTCAAATACTCGTTGACACTATCATTATTTGTTTCTATTGACATTGCACCTTAGTTTGTTAGACGTAAGTCAGAATAGCTCTCAAAATCTTCGTGATTAAGTTTTTGAGAGCGAACGTTGGTTTATTCCCAAGTCCACAAAAAGGTCATCAGAGAAAAGGTATTTTTTTTGTATCACAAAATCTGCTTGCAACAGGCCAACAAAAAAGGCGCCTAAGGCGCCTTTTTTGTTGGGATAGAAAACATTTGTCCTTGTCAGGAGCTGCAATTATTTATAGGTAACAGCCGTACCACTAGCAGTAACCATTAGCATACTGCTACTATGTCCAATGGTTTCATAGTCCAAATCAATGCCCACTACTGCATTTGCACCGAGCCCCTTGGCGTGATGCTCTAATTCCATCATAGCATTTTCTTTTGCCTCGCGAAGGACACGCTCATAAGAACCTGATCGACCACCGACTAAGTCAGTGATGCTTGCAAAAATGTCTTTAAACAAGTTGGCTCCAATAATAGCCTCACCTGTGATTACACCATGGTACTCTGTAATTACATGGCCTTCAATAGTATTTGTCGTTGTAAGTATCATTCAATAATTGGTTTTCAATTTTTAAATAGTGACCGAGTCACCTTCCATTGTTCGTAAAACGTCTAATCAAAGTTTGATGCTGAGGATAAGCGGATGTCAAGCTATCCCGATCGGCTAATTCGAAATCCTCAAATTCGAAGCCGGGCGCTACAGTACATCCTACTAGAATATAAACCTCTTTCACAACTTCAGCAGCAAACCAAGTTCCCTTAGGGATAATAACTTGTAGAGATTCTCCTGCTTCTAGATCCGAGCCAATTCGACTTGAGGTAAGCTCACCATTTTTTGAAATCATATGAATGATAGCGACACCACCCTGATGATAATGCCAAATTTCGTCAGAGCTAAGTCTATGAAAATTTGATACACTTTTGGTAGTCAAAAGGAAGTAAATGGATGTACCGAAAGTCCTTGAAGAACCATACCTCTCGGGTAATACACTTTTTCTAACACTCTCTTCCGATCGATAAGTCTCATTGAAGTATCCGCCTTCTGGATGTGCTTGGAGATTCAGCTTTTCAATCCAATATTCAGCGTCCTTTGTCATAGCTCATTCATTAATTCTAACAACCTCAATTGGTTTCTTGCCCTGATGAAATTCTCCTCTTCAAAGGAGGTTTTATAGTAAGTATCTCCGTTCAAAAAGTCCGCGAGGAACCTAATGGCCATTATATAAGTCATGTAAAGTCCACCAAATGTCAAGCTCTGAATTTCTATGTCAGTCAGAACGGATCCAGACTCTTTACTAAATCCAATGAGAAGGACATCCAAATAGTCCTTTCTTATCTCAATCAAGTTTTCATCATGCTCATTTTCCTCTGTAGGTGAAAGCGTGGTTCGCATGAGATCACCAAAATCATAGAGCAAATAACCAGGGCCTAACGTATCTAAATCAATGATATAACGAAAGCTATGGTCAGATTGAGATAACAGACAGTTGTTAAGCTTAGTATCATTATGGCACACTCTTAACGGAAGTCCTTTTGAAATCAGATCATCCATTTTAGCGTCTATCCACCTGAAAGAGTTAGCTTTTTTAACTAGGTCCTGACATGATTCTAGCCTTCCGGCAATATCCTTTTCAATGGCCTCCCCTAACTGTTCTAACCTCCAACTTAGGCTATGAAACTGCGGTATGGCTTCCTTAAAATTTTCCGGTCTTAGTGTATTCGAAAAAGCTGTAAACCTTCCAAAGCCTTCTGCCACTTTCTCAACTTCGATCAAACCATTCGCAGTCTCTGGGGCATAGGAGTCTTCAATAAAGTCCATCAACCTCCAAAAACTACCATCAGCTTCTGTATGATAAAGACCTTCGGCCGTCTTATAGTGCTTTGTAAAAAGTGCCGAAGCCGCTTGGAGCAAGGCTTGGAGGTTTGACTCAATCTTTTCAGGAGATTTAAAAACACTTCGATTGAGCTTTTGGAGAAGAAGCTTTTGGTCTACAGTCTCAACTAAATAGGAGTCATTGATATGGCCTAAACCAAAAGGAGCAATCCCGCTGATTACTCCTTTAACATTATATGCCTGAAGTGCCTTTAAAGCAGCTTTCATTACTTTACTTCTTGCGGGTAGATCCCGTCAGCAATCATTTGCTTGACACCATTAACTACATGAGGTTTATCCTCTTGATAAGTAACACCTAGCCAAGAGGCCGATGTAGGAACTACCTTTACTGAGGCTTTACCCTCTTTCATCAAATTATCCACCTCAACGGGTATGAAGCATTCCGATTTAGGATCTTCATTGTTCTCTTTTACAAAGTCAATAAATTTCTCTTCGAATTGATCAAGTACAGAGGTTGGGAAGCCCCAAAAGTTCATTGATACATACGTTTTCGGATCAAGTGTATGACGTTGGCCATCTTCTTCATAAGAAATCTCTTCACCATCTTTTCCGATTGACAGAGTCTCCTTGATACCCGTCAAGTTCATGTTTTCATCTACCTGGCAGATCCCTCTATTTACAGTGCCATGGTCAGAAAGGGTATTGACCAGCTCGTAGCCCATGATGAGGTGCTCGTTTTCTTTAAGGTCTTTGATTGCGCTGACTGCTTCGCCAAAAGATTGAGTCCCGTAGTAGTCATCTGCATTGATCACCAAGAAAGGCTCATTAATCAAGTGCTTTGCAGCAAGAATAGCGTGTGTTGTTCCCCAAGGCTTCTTTCGGTTAGCCTCATATTTGGATGTATGCTCAGTATACTCGTTCTGGAAAGCATATTCCATTTTGATCTTACCCTTAAAACGATCGGCATAATGCTCATCGAAAGCGTCTTTCAGGTCTGTTCTGATGATAAAAACCACTTTGGTGAATCCCGCTTTGATCGCATCGTGGATTGAATAGTCCATAATGATCTCGCCATTCGGCCCTATTCCATCTAACTGCTTATTTCCACCATAACGACTTCCCATGCCGGCCGCCAAAACCACTAAAGTCAAATCCATAATTTCCTGCTAAAAAACTTTCTATATTGTTGCCTCGAAGTTGATGAAAAACTTTAGACTAGTCAATCTAACACTCGATTAATATGAACCTCTCCTCCCTCGACTGGACAATCATCATTGTATTTTTTGCAGTCTTTTTAGTCATAGGTATTCGCGTTTCCAAAAAAGCAGGCTCCAGCTCCAAAGAGTTCTTTCTATCTGGGCGCAATATGCCTTGGTGGCTTTTAGGTGTTTCCATGGTAGCGACCACTTTTTCAGCCGATACACCTAACCTTGTCACCGATATCGTAAGACAAAATGGAGTGGCAGGAAACTGGACTTGGTGGGCCTTCTTGATTACGGGAATGTTCACAGTATTCATCTATGCCAAACTATGGAGACGATCCGGTGTATTGACAGATCTTGAGTTCTACGAAAAACGGTACAGTGGCAAGGAAGCTGCATTTTTAAGGGGCTTCAGGGCGATCTACTTGGGCGTATTCTTCAATGTGATGATTATGGCTACCGTATCGCTTGCGGCCATAAAAATTGGCGAGGTCATGTTTGGCTTAGAACCTTGGAAGACTGTAGTCTATGCTTCATTGATTACCGTTGCCTATAGCTCTCTTGGCGGGTTACGAGGAGTTATCTTGACAGATTTTCTTCAATTTATAGTAGCCATGGTAGGCTCCATTGCCGCTGCAATTTACATAGTGAACTTACCAGAAGTTGGAGGTTTAACGGCACTTATCGAAAGACCTGAGATTGCTAGTAAGTTGAGTCTTATTCCAGATATCAACAACCAAGAATTATTCATAACCCTTTTAATTATACCCATTGCGGTACAATGGTGGAGCGTCTGGTACCCAGGCTCAGAACCTGGCGGTGGAGGATACATCGCACAACGGATGCTTTCGGCCAAAGACGAAAAGAATGCCGTCTCTGCCACCCTCCTATTTAATATTACCCATTATGCGCTAAGACCTTGGCCATGGATTCTAATCGCTTTAGCTTCTTTGGTGGTTTACCCAGACTTGGCTTCTATAAGAGAAGCTTTCCCAAATATTTCTGAAGGCAAAATGGGGCATGATCTAGGCTACTCAGCCATGCTATTGACACTGCCAAAAGGCTTACTCGGTATTGTTATTGCCTCGCTGATCGCTGCTTTTATGTCGACCATCTCTACTCATTTGAACTGGGGGTCGTCTTACGTGGCTTTTGATTTCTATCAACGTTTTGTGAAACCCGAAGCCTCTGACAAAGAACTGGTAAACGTAGGCCGAATATCAACCGTAGTCTTAATGGTTTTGGCAGGGCTTTTTGCCTTGGTACTCTCAAGCGCTTACGATGCATTCCAAATACTCTTATCGATAGGTGCCGGAACGGGTTCCATCTTCTTGCTTCGATGGTTCTGGTGGCGAATCAACGCTTACTCCGAAATTACTGGTATGATCGTATCCTTTGTTTTCGCTCTACTGCTGAATGAGAACATTGGTCCGGAATTCTTGACCTCGATCAAACCAGAGTTTAAACTGCTTTTAAGTGTAGGTGTCACCACGGTTGCCTGGGTGGTAGTAACACTAATGACAAGGCCAACGGACTACAAAACCTTGGCATCCTTTTTCAATAAGGCAAAGCCGTATGGCAACGGCTGGAATGGCTTTAAGAAGATTGCCAAAAACGAAGGAATTGCTTTAGAGTCAGGTACTGGGAAATCGAGTATTGATATTCTGGCTGTCTTTTTAGGGATAATAGCCGTTTATAGCGCGTTATTCTCTACCGGAATGTTCATTTATGGAAAAATGACCAATGGCGTAATCCTCTTAGTCGTTGCCTTGGCGGCTATTCTAATGCTCAGAAATACATGGCGAAAGCTAAAGTTTTAATTTACTGGCAAGATTAATTACTTCATTTCCAGCACGTTCAAAAGTGCGGCTTAATAATTAATTATTAAGCCGCTGTCATACGTTTGTTTGAGTCGATTTTTTCATAACTTAATTCAACGTTCTATCAAATATTGATCACTACTCTATGCCGAGAGCTAAGAAGACCGAAAGGAAGATTTTTGTACTTGACACTTCCGTAATCCTATTTGAACACAATGCCATAATGAATTTTGAGGAGCACGACATTGGGCTCCCTATCACAGTTCTCGAAGAGCTAGATCAGTTCAAAAAAGGAAACGATACTAAAAATTTCGAAGCCAGAGAATTCACTCGACTTCTTGATAAGTTGGCCAAGGACAAATCGCTTCAGGATTGGATTCCTCTCAACGGAAAAACTCGAGGGAGTTTTAAAGTAGTAATGGAAGCTGGTACTGGAGAAAGTGGGCTAGATGCTAATCGGGTTTTCGGTGAGAAAAAGAATGATCACCGTATTCTAAATGCCGCCCTGCGCTTGAAAGAAGAAAATCAGGATCGGAGCGTAATCCTTGTCTCAAAAGACATTAACCTAAGGTTGAAAGCAAAGTCCATGGGGCTGCGTGCAGAAGACTATGAAACCGGCAAGGTCAAAAGTGTCGACTCACTGAGAAAAGGCGCAATTGAAATCGAAAAGGTCGATTCAGATATCATAAATCACCTCTATGAAAATGGCACTCTCACTCCCAAGGAGGTGCTGAAGCGCAAAAAATCACTACCCAATCAGTACTTCATTCTTAAGAGCGACAAGAACTCGATTCTCGCTTATCATAACTCCGTAGATGATGTCATTGAAAGAGTAGACAAGCGTCCTGTTTCCGGGGTAAAACCTAGAAATGCCGAGCAGACCTTCGCCATTCATGCCATCATGAATCCGGATGTGAAACTCGTCACGATTCAGGGTGTTGCGGGTACTGGTAAAACATTGCTCACCCTGGCAGGAGCTCTTGAGCAACGTAGAGACTTCAAACAAATATATCTAGCCAGACCGATCGTTCCCTTGAGTAATAAGGACATCGGATACTTACCTGGTGATATTAAATCCAAGCTGAACCCCTATATGGAGCCCCTTTGGGATAACCTGAAGTTTATCCAAAATCAGTACAAGGAGACTGACAAAGAGTTTAAGGCCATTACCGAAATGGTGAACAAGGAGAAACTATTAATCACACCTCTGGCCTATATAAGGGGTAGAAGTTTGTCGAATATCTACTTTATAGTGGATGAAGCACAGAACTTGACTCCACATGAGATCAAGACTGTCATTACTCGAGCTGGTGAGAATACCAAGATCGTCTTTACGGGTGATGTCAATCAGATTGATACGCCTTATCTAGATTCGCAATCGAATGGACTTTCCTACTTGATAGATCGTGTAAAAGATCATCCGCTTTATGCCCATATCACGCTAGAGAAAGGTGAGCGTTCAGAATTAGCCAACTTGGCTAATGAGATGCTATAATAGATAGAGGTAGCTTACTTCTAAGACCCTTCGTTCCTCAGGGAAAGAAGAGTATTCAACATAGTTACCTCTAAAATTTCAAACTGAAGACTGTCCCTTGGGAATCGGTTGAAAGTGTAATATCTCCCTTATGAGCCTTCATTATTTGTTTTGAAAGGCTCAAGCCAATGCCGTTACCTTGCTTTTTTGTAGTAAAGAAGGGCACAAAAATCTCGTTGATAATTTCGTCAGGTATTCCAGGACCATTATCCGCCACCTGTATGTAAGTGTTCCCTCCTTCTTGTTCTGTAGTGATATCTATCTGAGCATCCGGTTGACCTTCCATTGCTTCGGCCGCATTCTTTATCAGATTAATTAGTACCTGACTGATAAGCTTCTCATCTGCTTGTACAAAGGCATCTTCTAGAAGATGCGGTAAAAGATTAAGCTTGACCGAACCAAGTTCCGATTTAGAAATTTGGACGGTGTCATGTATCAGGGAGAAGAGGTTAACTCTGGAAATTTCTGGCACCGGTGGTTTTGTATAGTCACGATACGCCTGAACGAATCCAAGAAGCCCTCGCCCTCTCTTTTCTATAGCCACTATGCTCTTGAAGACATCTTCAAGGTCATCTTTCTCAAACTGATCTGCCTTTAGCCTACCCTCATCATCTTGCATAATCATCTTTATGGCAGTAGTGAGGGATACAACAGGCGTAACTGAGTTCATGATTTCATGGGTCAGCACCCTGATCAACTTTTGCCATGCGTCCATTTCACGCTCTTCCAATTCTGCTGAAATATCTTGAAGTGAGATGAGCGTGTAATCTTCTTCTGCCAGCTTAAACGATCGGCTAACTACGGCCAGCTTTGATTTTGACGCATTGGGTGAAAGTACCATGCTATCTCCTGCTTTAAGGGCCTTCAATTTATCCCAAGTACCCTCATCATGATTCGCTAATTGATCAATCTTTCCTAAAGCCGGCACTCCAAGCAAATCTTGTGCAGCAGAGTTCATCAGGTCGACTCTACCATCAGCCTTGAAGCTGATCAACCCAACTGAGACATGCTCATTGACCATTTGCAAGTACTGATACTGCTCTTCTCGTTCTAGTGTAAGCTTTTTGAAAGTTCTCAAAACATTATTGAAAGCTACCTTGAGCTCATCTTTACTCTGGCCCCAGGCAAACTCGTTGTAGACTTTATTGAAGTCACGGTTGTCAAAGGACTTAAAGAAGACTAGTAGTTCATCTCTCGTTCTGTTAATGTAGTAGAACAGCATGACCATTTGAGCAATGGTGAGCAACCCAAAACCGAGTGGAGACATAATGATTTCTGTCTGAAAGAATGACCAAATCGCGGCAAACATTGTGACAGCAATCAGCAAGAGCCGAACAGCAACTTGGATTGTAAACCTATTGAAGACCATACTTTTCAAGTTTTCTGTAAAGTGTAGTTCGTCCAATACCAAGTTCTTGAGCCACCTTGCTCATATTACCTTCATTTTTCTTGATCACTTTTTCGATGGTAATCCGTTCAAGTTCTTCCAGATTTGTAGTAGTCATGAAACCATCTGACTTCATCTGCTTTCTCAGGTTAAAGTCGTCAGGGATCAACTTAACACCATCACTAAGAATAACTGCCCGTTCCACTGCATGCTCCAGCTCCCTGATATTTCCTGGCCAGTGGTACTTCTTTAACTTATCAAGTGTTTCATTGGCCATCTTTGGTTGATCTTGAGCATATTTCTTACAGAACTTCGCAATGAAGTGTTCCACCATTGGGCCTATATCTGTCAAACGATCCCTTAATGGCGGAAGGTCCAATTCTATGGTGTTCAGTCTAAAGAAAAGGTCTTCTCGAAACTCACCACTTTCAATCATTTCCTCCAACTTAGCATTTGTGGCAGCAATAATTCGGACATCAAACTGTCTCGATTTGTTTTCCCCTACTCTAGTCAGTTCTCTATTCTGAATAATCGTCAATAGCTTTGACTGCATTTGTGGTGTGAGGTTCCCGATCTCATCTAGAAAAATAGTCCCGCCATCAGCAGCCTCAAATCGACCCATTCGATCTTCTCTCGCGTCAGTAAAGGCTCCTTTCTGATGCCCAAAGAGCTCCGACTCGAATAAGGACTCGGTGATCGAGCCCAAATCTACAGACATGAAGACTTCATCCGCTCGAGGCGACATTTCGTGAATAAGCTTTGCCATCAGGCCTTTACCCGTACCATTTTCACCAAGCAATAACACATTGGCATCGGTACGGCTCACTTTCTCAGCCATCTTCAAAACTTGCTGCATTTCAGTTGACTCTGCGATAACCTGATCTGATTTGGCTACCAAGTGCTGCTTTAGGCCTTGCTGTTTTGTCTCCAGCCTTTGAATCTCCTTCTCCGATCTGGCAAGCTTGAGCGCATTACTTACTGAAACCTGAATCTTTTCATACTCCCAAGGCTTGGTCACAAAATCAATGGCACCTCGCTTCATTGCTTCCACGGCCAGTGTGACCTCTCCATAAGCGGTAATAATGATAATCTTCACTTCAGGGTGAGCACTGTTCAGTTTTGTAATCCATTCCAGACCTTCTTTTCCATCATTGGCACCGGGTGAATAGTTCATATCCAATAGAAGAACTTCTACTTCGCCTGACTTTAAAATCTCGCCTGCTTTCTTTGGGTGGTCAACACAAGAGACTTTGCTGAACCTTTGCTTTAAGACGATCTCTCCAGTCAGCAAGACATCAGAGTCATCATCAATGATAAGGATATGGGCGTTTTCCTTCTGCTTCATGATCTCAAGTTTAAAAAATGTTCCTGAGCGGAACAGAAATCTGTTTCATATCGGAACAACATTTAGGGAAGTTAGTTTATGAAAAATCTTAACTAATTGATTAAAAGACATTTACATCGATGGCACATGAATTGGAAAAAGAGGTGGAAGGGTCAGTATACCTATTTAAAACATTATTCACAGTTAACGATTAAATTGATATCGCCATGAACAAGATATTCTTCAAAACGGCTTTTAGAAACCTGCTCAGAAACAGAGCAAATACAGGAATCAACCTCCTAAGTCTTACGATCGGTATGACTGTGAGCATAGTGATCTTTACGTTGATCAAGTATCAGTATACTTTTGACCACTACCATACAAATGCTGATCGAGTCTATCGGGTGAACTTTGTTGAAAAAACACAATGGGGTGCCAACTATGGTAGCCAAACTCCAGAGCCTCTTCATAAAGTACTAAGAACAGATTACCCTCAAATTGAAGCTGTTTCGCGCACCATTGGTCCTATTGAAACAAGAGTCTTCATTGAGGAGGAAAAGTTCGATGAAAGCAAAGCACTCTTTGTTGATGAGAATTATTTCCAAATGTTCGACCAAGAGTGGCTTAGAGGTAATCCTGAGGAAGCATTTTCTGACCCTCAAGCAGTGATACTAACTGAGAGCACTGCCAAAAGGTATTTCGGAGATGAAGATCCGATGGGTCAAACCATAGATTTCGCAAGAAGAGCTAAGGGTGTTGTAAGAGGTATAATTGTCGACCCTAGGTTGAACACCAACTTGCCCTATACCATGCTGGCCAATGTAGCCATGATGCCTAAGGTGCAAGAGTTTTATGTTAGAAATACTTGGAGCATTACGAGTATGGGCACCACATGGGTTCTATTGCCAGAAAATGTTGACCCAGTAAACTTAGCCAGTCAATTCAATGACATTGTTGTTAACAACCTAGGTGATGAAGCTGCTGAAACAATTTCTTTTGAACTGGGAGCATTGAAGTCTTTGCACACAGACGATCGATATAGCGGCCTCAACTATACCATCCCCAATGATACCATTTATGGTTTACTCATTATCGCGTTTATCGTTTTAGCTACTTGCACCATCAACTTTGTGAACCTATCCACTGCTCAGGTTTTAAAAAGAAGTCAGGAGGTCGGGATTAAGAAAATCATTGGTTGTGCGAAAAGCCAATTGGCCAACCAGTTCTTTCTAGAACTATCGATTGTTACTTCAATAGCCACATTCTTTTCCATTTGGATAGCTGAGGTTCTTTTGAATGAAATCAATGAAGCAATGTCTGTGATTAGCATTGACTTGAAATTGGAAATGGCATCAATTCTATTTGCGATAGGCCTTGGTCTTATCCTCACATTCTTAGCGGGCCTCTATCCTGTGGGAATGCTCGTGAACTTCAAACCACTCGAAGTAATACGAAGCAAGTTCACGCAAGTAAGAGGTCGCAAGGCGGTAGTGCGGAACACACTCTTAACTGTACAGTTTGTTGTCGCTCAAATCCTCGTAATCTCCGTTCTGATATTCAATAGTCAATTTTCCTTCATCAAAAACAAGGATTTGGGTTATGACACAAAGAACATCATTGGCATGGGCAACTTTGTTCCAGGTGGATATAGAGTAGATGCAGCACTTCTAAATAGTGCTAAAAGTCAATTAATGGAGAGTCCATTTATCGAGAACGTGACTTTTGGGACAGGAGGCCCCAATGCTATTAACCCTTGGAATACGACCCTAGTCGATCCTGAAAGCACTGAAAGAATCGAGGTAAATTGTGACTTCAAACATGTTGATGTCAACTATGCCGAACTCTTCAATTTAAAAGTGATTGCAGGTAAATGGTTCTCTGCGGCCAACTACCAAAGTGAGAATAGAGAGATTGTTGTAACAGAATTGGCACTTCAGAAGCTTGGTTGGGACGATCCTCAAAGTGCCATTGGACGAAGAGTCAACATCAATGGTTACTCGGATAATGCTACTATTGTCGGTGTGCTAGCCGATTTCCATACGGATAACCTGCGAAACGAAATTAAGCCTTCTGTTTTCGAAGGGGATTATTCGGGTTACAATCAAGCTTTTGTGAAGGTAAAGGAGGGTTATTACTCGGAAGTAGCCAAGCATATTGATAAAGTGTCGGCTTCCATGAACCCAGACTTTGTAGCTAACTACAAAAGTTTCACTGATGAAATAGCGATTGACTATGAAATTGACCGAACGCTTTTTGGTTTTATCAACGCTACAGCCATCTTGGCAATTGCAATAGGATGTCTTGGGCTCTATAGCCTGATCGCTTTCGTGGTACAGCAAAAGACCAAGGAACTAGGCATTCGTAAAGTTGTAGGTGCCAATACAAACAGCCTTGTACTCTTACTTTCGAGCAAATACATTTGGTTGATAGCCATTGCCACAGTGATTGCGGTACCCTTTGGCTTCTATGGTACACGAGAATGGCTCAATTCCTTTGTGTATCAGGTTGAAGTAAGTCCGCTTGTCTTTGTAAGTGCTTTCTTGCTCACTATTCTGATTGCACTCCTATCAATTGGCTACAGAGCATTCAAAGCAGCAACGGCCAACCCAGTAAAAGCGCTTCGTTACGAGTAAAAGTGTTCTAAAACTAGGCAAGAGGTGTACGAAAATCGTACACCTTTTTTTGTACATAATCGGTCACCTTATTTTATTATACTGATTGTCAGTTAGTTATAGTTTTTGGCACAGGCATTGAATATAGAATGGCAGGTCAGTTAAATAAGGTCATAACTCAAAACAACAACAAAATGAAAAGCCCGAAAGTCAATACAAAAAACAACAACAGCCCAAAGGTTAGAAACTTAAGCGCTATTATCGCTATCATGCTTGCAGTGGTCACTTTATTTCAGGCAGGTACGGTCAAGTCAAATGATCTGAATCGCGAAGTTTCAGTTATGGAAGCTCAACTTATTGCTGAAATTGAGCAGTTCTTAGAAGAGGAAGAAGAAATGGGGATCGAAGAAGAGATCTACATGGAAATGGAAACAGAAGCAATCGAAGACGTAAATGTTTTTGACAGCAACGATAACCTAATCGCTTCTGGAAACCCAGCTAATGACAAAGAATTAAGAAAGTTAGTAAACCAAGCAGATTACTTAAGCAGCTTGGGTAGCAACAAATACTACAGACTTTCTAAGTAAGAAAAAACTATAGTACATAGTTAGGGTTAATTTTGGTTGTAAAGCCGGTCACACGATCGGCTTTCTTTTTTGCCTAGTCTGAAACCTCGAAAAGGTCTTGCGATGGCCATGACCTGACCCTTTTGATTCCCTCCCTAATCGCCCATCGGCTTGTACCAGGAAAGCTTCCTCTGCGAGGAGTTGTATTTGAAATAACGACCCAAGAATAGCCATTCAGATCGCGCGTCAACAAAGCGGAAGTTCCAGAAAGTGTTCCAGTCCTCCACCAGTGCTGTCCTTTGACACTTCTCCAACCTAAGGGCCTTTGCACTCCACCTACTCCCTTGACCATCTTGTTGATCAGGTCTGTACTCAAAATGTCTTCGTATCTTTTTGAATAGCCATCGACCAATACCAAAACGCGCATGAGGTCAACACCTGTGGCTAGCCAACCACCAGCTGGACCTAGCATTTCTATATCGTCCGCGCCATAAGGTTTATAAACTTTCTTCCCAGAACCGTTGAAGGCCAACTGCTCATTATCGGCACTATAGTCATAGTACTTTACCTCATTTTTGACCCTGTCTTTCTCGAAACTCCCCGCGATCCTCATTTTATGAATGTCATTAGGCTCTAAAATCTCATTCTGAACCCAATCTTCATAATCGTCACCCGTGACCTCCTCTACCACTCTACCAAGCAAGCTATAACCGAAATTGGAGTAGTTGAACCTTGTACCTGGTCTATAGGGCAAATGTCTTTTGAGCACAAACTTGATCACATCGTCAAATTCGATAGGGTAGCTCACCTTGTCCATATTATGGATTTTATGAGGAATGAACATGGGGTCACCATAAGTGATTAAACTCCACCCTGCCGTATGGTTCAATAAATGCTTAACCTTAATCCGATAAACATTCCTATTAGAAATGTTGCTATAGGTTCTTCCCTTTAAAATTCCATTTTCTCCAAAAACATAATCATCCAAGCCGATTTTACCATCATCCACCAACTTTAAAACAGCAATAGCGGTAATAAGCTTAGAAACAGATCCAATGCGAAACAAGTGATATGGTTGTACTTCCTCCTTTTTCTCTTTATCAGCATAGCCAAAGCCTTTGGCATATACAAGCTTCTCATTTTTTACTATAGCTACACTAGCCCCTGTAAGTCGAAGACTTCGCATGGCACGATTAATCATGGAGTCGATGGGCTGGAAATCAGCCAAGTCAGACATTTTATTGATCAGAGGCTGTCTATCGACAGTAGCCTCTTCGATCCTTAACTCCTCATTAATCGCTTCACCCTTATCTATTCCGGTAAAAGAAATGAGAATTACTAAGAAGCATAAGACCGCGAATGGTCTTGTCCGAATCTGCATTGTAATATTTTGACCTTATAATTGAGATTACAATTATAAGAAATAGATAACAAAAAGCCGTCCCAATAATTGGGACGGCTTTTGGGGTTTATTTACACTCTACTATTTAACGTCATTCAAATTCCAGTCATAGCTTGCAAAACGCACTTTTGCCTTTTCTTCAATTTGAACCTCTGAGTATTTGTTCAAAAATTGGATCAGAGACTGGCCTTTTTTGAAATCTCCTCCAAACCATGAAAAGATTTTCGACACCTCAACTCGTTGTGGTGTGATTTTGTTTCGAGAGGTATCATTTAAAAATTTTCTAGCTTGCTCATCTAATTGAGCATCTAATTTTTCGGCAGTGTAGGCCTCATTTCTAAGTACAGGGCAAGATATTGATGCACAATTGACGGCAAAATGAATCCTTGGCTCTTCGAAGTCTTTTCTTAGAATCTTGTGTTCAATACGATCGAGGCTAAAGTCTTCTCCACCAATTTGAAACCATTCCTTTGTCCAAATGCTACGTACCGTGGGAATGGAGAGTCTAGGATTGAGGTCCTTAATACTTTCAACCGGGTAGTTATCAACGATTAGCTTAACTGTAAAGACATTATAGGCATTAATCCAGTAAGCAATCTTTTCATTATCCGACCAATTCTCTGCAGGAGGATTTTCACTCAAAAAGTCAGCATAGGCATTGAGATCTGACTTATCAGCGATAAACCCCTTGTAATCGACAAGTCCATTTGATCGCACATGCTTTGCTAATAGCTTAGTCCAATTGTCATGGCTAGGGGCATCAGTTACACTACCTGCAAAAGTATTTTTGGAGTTAGAGCAGCCGAATACCAACAACATGGCAAGGACAACTATACTATTTATTCTTGTTCTCATGGTTTCAACGTTTGCTCCAAGTAAACTTCGGCATGGTAGAAAAAGTTGCAATGGAATATTAGGCTACACCTCAAAGGTCGGCTCGTTGACTTAGTTTTAGTCTGGCAATAAGTCTTGAAACCAATATGTGACACTATCATAATCATTTTGTGATAGACTGTACGACTTGGCCACCACTTCACCTCTTTTAAAATCAATAGGTTGCTTAAAAATAGGTCCATCAAACACGAAGGTGTGAAATTCTCCATTCTCTCCACATGGGTCAATCCCTTGCGGTAAGTCTGCCACAAAGTCATCGGTCAACTCTCTACCAACAAAAGATTTATCAAGCTTACTCCCATCTACAGCCACAACGATTGTTCTAAAACCAAGGCTTAGAAATTCTCCAATCAACTCTTTGGTGTTTCTTTTCCAAAGTGGAAAAATGGCTTTCAGGCCCACCTCCGATAGTCTTTCCTCACGGTACTTCTTTAGGTCTTCTAGGAAAATGTCTCCAAAGACCGAATACTCGATACCGCTTTCTAAAACACCTTCCAACTTCGACCTCATTAATTGATCATATTCAGCCATTGAGGGTGCCTTCGGCAACTCAAGTAAATTAAGCGGCAGACCGACCGCTTCGGCCTGCCGCTCAAGCATATCTAACCGAACACCATGCATTGATATTCGGTTGGTATGGGTATTTACACTCGTCAGCAGTTGTTTAACTTCAAACTCAGAACTATTCAAGATATGATAGAGCGCCAATGCGCTGTCTTTACCTCCGCTCCAATTGAAAACTGCCTTATTCATAAAATGACTAGAAGTCGAAGTTTAACCCTATGGTGTAGTTTCTACCCATGGTAGTAAAGCCCACGACACCTACAAACTCCTCATCAAAAATATTGTTTATAGCGCCATAGGCAGTCAACTTTTTAGACAAGAACTGCTTCCGCAAAGCGATATCAACCAAACTATAGCTATCCAACAGATTGTCTGAAAAAGGTGACACTCGTCTTTCTCCAGTATAGTTATACCTGATATTAACAGAAGATGCCTCAATCGGTGTGAAAAGTAACCCCACACCATATTTCTCCTTTGGTATTCTTGAGAACAAGGCGTCATTGTTGGTTGCAAGTTTGGAGTAGTTGGCGGTCAAGGTCACCTTGGAGTTAATCTCCCAGGTTACATCTGTTTCAATACCTTGAACCTCTCTTCGTGAATCGAGATTGATATAATTACCTCCAATAAAGTTACCCCCGTTGTCAAAAATTGATAGAAAGTCAATTGCATTGTCTTCATCGCGTCTGAAGAAAGCAAAGTTGTATGTCAAGCCACTTTTAGCATAAAGTGCCGTACCAAACTCATAGCTGTTCGTACTTTCTGGTGATAGATCACTATTTCCGAAAAATGGAGAGTTGATCTGAAATAACGAAGGCGTATTGTAGGCATTGGAAATAGACATGAATGGTTTTATCGAAATGTCATTGCTGACATCTATTAACCAAGAGGGGTTGACTGTTGTCATCAATTGGTTATCGTAATCGCTATGGGTGTTTAGCCTTAATCCAAAGTGAAAATTCAAACCATGATCGCTCTCCAAAACGATCGAGGCATACGGATCTACAATGGTAAAATCACCTTCCTGGTTCTCAGAATTATTCTTTAACCTTTGCACATTAACTCCAAAAAGAGCTTTAGCATACTCTGAAATCTCAAACTCGTTGGTTTGATCAAGCTGAAAATTCACTCCTTCGAAAGTTGACGGAAAGGCGTTTTGAAAAATACGCTCATTGTTTATGTAGCTGATATTTAAAGCTGATCTACCATTTTTGAAGCTCAACCGAGGTCTAATACCAAACCTAAATTGTTGATAATCCGCAAAAGCATTTAGTTCGTCAGTAAAGGAAAAGGCATCGATATCGGCCTTGAAATCATCATAAGCTACAGTGAAATCAATATCAAACTGATCGCTTGCCTGATATCCTCCTTTGAACAGAACATTAGTTTTTTCGAAACCATCGTCATCAAAACTAGCAGTTGGATCATTTTGGGCTGCGGCACTAAATCCATCGAAAGAAGTTCTATTGAATGAAACACCATAGTTGAAATCATTTCGTGTCCCATTCACATTGGCATTGATACCGAGAGCACCAAAAGAACCTCCATTGACATCAACACTCCCTCGAATTGGTTCTTGGGCATTATCTCTCAACGTAATATTTATAACCCCAGCAGCGGCATTGCTACCATAAAGCGCACTTAGTCCACCTTTTAAAATCTCAATGGATTCGACTTGGTTCGCGGGCAAATATCTTAGATCATAGAATAAGCTAATACCGGTAGGATCATTCATAGGTACACCATCGATAAGCACTAAGGTGTACTTGCTACGAGCGCCTCTCACATAATACTCTATGTTAGTACCCGGTGTGCCGAAGTTTCCATCGGTTTGCACTGCTGGAACTTCATTGAGTAAATCGGCCACAGTTTTACCAGGTGACTTATCAATGAAAGCTCGTGTCAACTTGTAGATCGTCTTTCCTGACTTTTCTACCGGAGTCCTGAACCGTGTTCCTGTTACTACAAACTCACCTAAGTCAGTTGTGTCATTTCTTTCTTGTGCATAAGAAAGAAACCCCATACTCAACAACACTAAAAGTATTGCTCCCCTCATTCTAATTTTCGTCATTTTGTTTTAAGTAGTTAATAAGTTGTGAAAGTGAATTAAATGTTTTGTCCGTGCCTGAAATATGCCAAAGGGGGGCGTCTCGGCCACCCGTTATTTCTATTTTAATTTCCTCATTATTCGAGACCTGACTTCGCTCTAGCGCCTGTCTTGTCCATTTTGTCAGTATAGGATCGCCCGCGATTTCTAAACTTAGGTTGGTATGCTCATCACTTTTACCAAATCGACCTTTGAGATAATCGAAGGTCAATTCTTCAGAGCCGAAAGCCGATTCTAGCGAACCGTTTAGTACCAATTCTTCTGGAATTCCCGTCTCTATATGTTTGCCAGGCATGACCAACCACATGCTGTCACAGTTTTCAATTGCCATGTCTATTTCGTGCGTTGAAATAAGAATAGTCTTATTCGTTTTTTGGGTGAGTTCCTTGAGCAAGTGGAAGATCTCAATTCGGTTGGGTGAATCTAAGTGAGCCGTGGGCTCATCTAGGATTATGATGTCCGTGTCTTGAACCAAGGCTCTGGCTATCATTACCTTTTGCTTTTCGCCATCACTAAGCTCACCAACATGGCGATCGGCAAAGTGTAATGTTCCAGTAACTTCTAGTGCCCATTGAATAAGTTCCTTATCCTTACCATTCAACGAGCCCATCCAACTGGTGTATGGAAATCTGCCCAGTGACACCAAAGCGAATACCGTCAGATTACCTGGCGTTACACGATCGGTGAGGACGAGGCTCAAGGTCTTCGCCATTTCCTTAGGAGTAATCTCAGAAAGTGACCTTTCCTGAATAAGTACCTTACCTGACAATGGCTTTTGTATACCCGTTATGGATCTGATAAGGGTTGACTTTCCGGAACCGTTAGGCCCGAGTAGACAAGTCAATTCACCTTCGTTCAGAACCAGATTGAGTCCTGACAGAACTTCCTTTTCCTTATAGCCAACTGCTAGATCAATAGCCCTCAATATGGTTTTTCCATTACCCATCAAAATGAGGACTTAAGATTTCTACGTTTAACAATAATCCATATCACAATTGGAGAACCAATCATTGCAGTGATGGCATTCACTGGTAAAACAGTGTTACTGCCTGGTACTTGAGAAATGATGTCACACACCAACATGAGGATGGCACCCACCAAAACACAACTCGGAATGAGCACCTTATGGTCGGAGGTGTTGAGCAAGCTGCGGGTTAAATGCGGCACAGCAATTCCTACAAATCCTATGGGTCCACAGAATCCTGTGATAGCTCCTGCTAGAATACTTGTCACTCCAATTATGGCAATTCGGGATTTTCGAATATTCAGTCCCATGCTCTGCGCATAGTCTTCACCGAGTAATAACACATTCAATGTTTTACTCAGGGCAAAAGTCATAATGACTCCAAAACCAACAATTAATCCTAAGACTTGCAGCTGACTTGTGGTTACTCCTCCCAAGCTTCCGAAGGTCCACAGGATGTATTCTTGAATTTGCTCTGGATTGCTGAAATATTGCCAAATACTGACAATGGCTATGGTAATGTTTGCTACCATAATGCCCACGATGAGCATAACAACATTGTCTCTAATCCGATAAGAGATAGCGAGAATAGCCAATAACACCAGTGCCGCACCAATGGATGCTGCAATTACGATTAACCAACTACCTCCTAATCCTAGTGAACGGATGGTGAAGGCAGTGGTGGCACTGCCAGCGGCCAACATAACTGCTGCTACACCCAAGCTTGCTCCTGCTGTGATTCCTAATACAGATGGTCCTGCCAATGGATTCCTAAAGAGTGTCTGCATTTGAAGGCCGCCAACAGACAAAGCTGCACCTGCCAACACTGCGGTGATCGTTCTTGGTAGTCTGATCTTTAAGACAATCGCTTGCCATGCCTCATTTTCGACTGCACTTCCAGTAAGGATTTTTGCTACTTCCGTGATGGGTATGCGAACTGAACCTAGGCCTAAATCGAGCAAAATCAATAGAATGACTGCCACGATCAGAATGACCATGAGCCTCAAATTCGTCAAGCCTTTGCCTGATTGATTCAATATAGTCTGGGAACTGGACAAGGGTTTATTTCAATCGGTTATAGTAAACCAACTCATGATTGGGCAATAACTCAGGATGAAAGACCTTGATGTTGTCTTTGAGCACCAAATGCGGATTGACCACTGCTGATTCGTAGTAATCGTTGCCTCCACCTTCGGTATACCTACCATAGATATTATAGATATTTCTACTTTTAAAGGACTTGAAATCCGCGTATCGGCTATCGGCTTGAATAATCTCGTCCAATGTCTTCGCAGTACTCGGTACCATCCAAAAATCGGCTTTTAGTCCTTCGGCATAAACAGTCTCAAAATCGAGTCTAAGACTTCCGGTATTCTCGCTGTTCTTCCAGGGGTATTCTACCTTGGCCAAATCGAGAATGTAATAGGCAAAGCTTTTGCCCCCGGCTACAAACCAGGCATCTCCCTGGGCGATACCCGTAATAGTAGATGGCCCTTTCTTTACACTTGCCTCTACTAGTTGCAACACTTCATTGAACTCCTTTTCAATAGCCCCAAACCGCTCATTGACGAGTTCTTCTTTATTGACAAGGGCTGCCAATAATTTCATCCACTCGGCTCTACCTAAAAGTGTTTTCTCCTGCCAATCGGCATTGAGAAGGACGGGTATCCCAGCATTTTCTAATTCTTGATAGCTGTCGTTTTGTGAATTGGGATATCCAACACCCAGCAATAGCTCTATACCCTCATTCACCGCCAACTCCGTGTTCAGGGTTCCGGAAGGCTCTAATTCCGTGATTTTTCCTTCCTCCACCAAAGCTCTTACATTCGGACTCGAAACGTATTCTGCTCGTTCAATACCTTTCAGTACATCCAAAGCATCTAGTTTCTCAAACATGCCTAAGTGGGTGGTTGACATCGAGGCCAAACGCTGTGAAGGAATTGTAACAATTCGGTTTTCGGAGAACCCATCGGGAGAGGGAGTTCCTCTTTGCACCAGAGCAAACCTTACTGTATCTACAAAATCATTATAGTGCCTAAAAAGCTGGACTTCTTTCCAGTTTTTATGATAGATCAGATCAAAGCCGATGGCATGATCGATTGACGTTTTCTCTGAGAAATAGTCTTTGCTCGGGTCGAAACCTTCGTCAACAGCGTTTTTATTTTTGGAATCTTGACACCCCAGAAGAAGGGCGATCAGTAATGCGGGAAACCATGTCAGGGTGTAATCCGCCCTGCGATGGGTAATATTGTTTCTCAGTCTTTTCATACCAGTAGCTTTTCCTCAGAAAGCGTCATAGTGATCAAAAACAAAGGCAGGTCTTCTGACTTTCCCGGTTTTACTGAGCCTTCCCATCCCGACATAATTCGGGGCAGTGGCAAAATTCAGCAAACCTAAAAATGGGTTTACAGCAGCTGGGACTGTTCAGGATTTACACCTGATTCCCTATTAATCTCAGGGTTTTTACACCAAGAGAACCTTTGAACTGCCGGTAAAGGTATGAAAAGTTTGTGGATTGCATGCAGCCTCCCGACCTGATCGGCTTGGTTATGCCTAATAACTTATGGTTGCTCCGAGTGCATAAACCAGAGAGGTTATTCCTCTTTCTTTCCGGGGTACCCAGTCTCCATAACTGCCAAACCTAATAAATTGTACTCTTTTCAACCCTGACGGCTTACTTTGTCTAGCGTAGATCGTGAAGTTATTTGATTTACTTTTCAAGCTCACATCTAAAAACTCAATTGAAATAAAAAAATCACCTTCAATCATTACACCCTGATCCTGAAGATCAATTTTTACAAAACCAGTTTTCCGACCTATGTTTTCAACAACATTTCTTTTAAGTAGCTCTTCTCCCGGTTCTCCACTCCTTTCGTTTATATCAAAGACTCTGACCCTAACGAACAAAGAATCTACATCATTTATGTAGATACCTATCTGTACACTTGCCAAAGCAGCAGGATAATCTTTCAAGCTAATTCTCCTCGCAATTTGTGCTCCTTTATAGAACTTTGGCGTATGCATCCTTATGTTAGTTTTTTTTCGATCACCATAAGTTTTGTATTTCCGTTTTCCGTCAGCCATCACAACGAAATCATCCAGTTGAATAACTTCTTGAGAAAGTCTCACCTCTAGTTCTTCATCGAAACTAATATCACTTATACTCAACCCTTCTTCCAGATAGCCTACTGAGGAAAAGAACAGGGTGTCACTTCTAAGGCTCGAGGGTACAGTCAGCTTGAAAAAACCGTTCCGGTCTGAGACTGTCCCAATGTTCTTACCTTTTAATCCAATATTGACATAGGACAATGGTTCTTCACTGGAATCATCGAATACACGCCCCATAATTAATATATCCTGAGCTTGACTCAGATGACAGACAAAGAATAGAGAAAATGTTGTGAGCATTCGAAAAGTATGGCTGATTGAAATTGACATACTTCCACAACGTATAACTTCCGCATCACATCTGCCTGCCAAAAAAATTCACATATTCATGTGATGACGTCACTTTAAGTTCCTTAGAAACGCATTAATGGCATTCCAATACTCTTCACCACCTTCTTGACCTTCCCATAAGGCTCGTGAGCCATGGTATCCATCTCCTTTTGGCACAAATTGGCTTTGTGCATTGGAGAGTTTACCTGCATCAACTAGTCCAGCTAACACTTCGGCCTCTTCCTTGGAAGACGTTACTAAGAATGGCTTTCTTAATGACTTAAATACCGTTGAGAGTGACGGTTTCCTTTCTCCGAAGTAATCACCAGGGCTGAATGAAATGATAGCACTGACTTTGTCACTTTTGTCTCCAATGAATAACGCTAGGCTAGATGAATAGGAGCTGCCCCAAAGGATCACTTCTCTACCATACTTCTCGTAAAGAAAATCAACTGCCGCCTGAATGTCTTGTTCGGCATCCAAGAATCCGGTTTCGAGACCATCGGCTTTTGCTCTTTCGAAAGTGGCGTTATTTTGGCCTCCAAAACTACCTCCAGATCGCTGGTCCAAAGCCATGACATTGAAGCCCATTTCATTCAATTTAGGAGCTATATCGGCATACTCATATTTATTATACCCTGCCTGATGACAAAGTAATATCACGGGTCTATCAGAGCCTACGTCATACAGATTAGCATCAATTTCCAAGCCGTCATTAGCTTTGAAGCCCACTTGTTTGTAAGTGTACTTTTCTGCGAGTGGGCCAGGAGTCGGTGTCTGCTTTTGTCGGGCAAGGGCGGCTTGAGCTTCGGCCTGTTCTCTTAAGAGGTTATCTATTAATTCAAGTTTAGTGATCTTACCTTCCTGATCAAAAAGTAACTTAGATGAGCGATCACCGAGGCCATCAAAATTATATTTGACGCTTGCCTCTCCCTCTTTTTGACTTACAATGTCCAGACTATTGAGTTTAGGTAGATTATTAAATACCTGACCCAAAATCTGAATTGTAACACCTGCCGGATATGTTCCAAAAGACAGGCTTTCGCTTACATAAGGCTTTATTGCTTCGCTATTCTTAGCACCAAAACTAAGTTTCAATGCTTCAACTTGTTTTGAATAATCTACCTGAGCATAACTCGCCACAATTGACATGCAAATGATAGCTACTGAGTATATGGTTTTCATTATGTATTTCATATCAAGTAATTTTTGTCCTTTTTCTCCAATGGATAATTTTCTTTGTGAGAATCATTACTATACCAACCATCGTGACTATATCTCCCACAAGCGGATAGTTTGTAAATGATATCTGTCCAACAAATGAGAGTGTAATACCTATATAGCAAATACCTCTTTCCGTTCCAGCGTTCCACATAATTCTACTGTTTATATGGTTAGTGGAGAAGAGACATGCAGAATTACACTTTGGATCAAATAATTTCGGAATCCTCAGTCTCCATCGCTTCTAGCTCATTCAAACGATCGTCAAGGGCTTTGACAAAGCGTCCGAATTTTCTGTTCATCATAAATTTTGCTAAGTAGTAAAATCCATATACCAAAGCCACTGCGGCCAACAGAAGGTAAAGGAGTCTCAAATCGAAAGCAAATGGCTCCTTATTATAAACCTGGACAGCGATAATTAAGATCATCACCAGTGGTGTTACAATTGTATCGCTCAATACACCCGCACCGATTATTTTTTGAAAAATACCTCGCGTTTGGGTCAGCGATGCCTTCAAAGGTTGTGCTGCTTCGACCAGTTGTCGCACTTGTCTGTGCCTAATTCTTGTATGTATGGAAATCACTCCTACAGCTACTCCCATTATGATAAGGGTAATTCCATAGGCCAAACCAGTTGGCACAAAGTCTCCCAGATCTAAATCTGCTGGCGGTTTAAATACAATGAAACACCCCATCACAAGTCCAAAAACACTGAAGATCGTAGTCATCAATATTTTGTTCTTGAGCTCCTTCTGAACATCAGCTATGGCCGCATGCGATTTCTTTTTGAGCATTGTCCTCAAATCTTCATCGCTCACCCAATAACCCGATTTCTCTCGGTCACTGGCCTTTTTCCATATGGCTTTTAGGTCGTTGACTTCCATCCTATTGAGTGTTTAAGATCCTTTTGAGTTTTTCTTTGCTCCGGTTCATTCTAACTCGGACATAATTCTGAGATATCCCTATAATCTCAGCAATCTCTTCATTGTCCCTATCTTCCAGATAGAGCATAATTATCGCCTTTTCGATATCATTTAGTTGGCTAATGGCTGCATAGAGCTGCTTTAAGTCCTCTTCGTAATTATCATCCTGTATGGTATCAGAAAGATTCTTTACCTCATCGGAGAGGTGCGTTTGACTTGGCTTTTTGCGCTCCTTCCTTACATACTGCAAAGCAACGTTCAGACTTACACGATACATCCAAGTAGAAAACTTCGCCTTTCCTTGAAAGGATCCAAATGACTTCCAAAGTTGAATCAGGATCTCTTGAAAAAGATCTTTACGGTGCTCTCTATCATCACAATAGATATTGCACACCTTGTGAATGATTCCCTGAGATTCAGTAACCATTTCAACAAACCTACCTTCGGTATTTGCTTCGATCAAAGACTTAGAACTATCAAATTTGTACTTCAATGTAGTTAGTTACAATCAGTTGTCAAGAATTACACTTTTGCGTATAAAACTTCAGTCTAGGATTACTAATTTCAGATTCCTATGCGGTTATTCATCTCTAGTATTGCCTTTGTAGCGCTGATAATATCGGGCTCTAACACTGTTCTTGCACAAAAAGTGACTGAACGGCATGAAAATGGTAACAAGAAATATCAAGGTAAAACCAAGGATGGAATCAAAGTCGGCAAGCATATTTTCTGGTTCGAAAATGGAGAAAAACAGCGCGAGGAGACTTATAATGACAAGGGCATTCATGTAAGATTAAAGGTTTGGGACGAAACCGGAAACCTAACCGAAGATTCCAACCCAGAAGAAGCATTCGAAAAACTAAGAAACCAGCAATTCAAAGACTTTAAATGGGTCAACGGACAGAGTGGTATTCGCTATATGAAACTCAAGGGTCGTTCAGACCTTTATCAGCCTTTGATAGGCCGAACAGAGATGACTCTGCATTATGCTACATACCTCTTTAACGGCAAAGAATTAGACAGCTCGTTTCGGAGGAAGAAACCAATTAAGCTAAATCTCTTCCGCAACAACTTCATCGATGGATTTATTAAAGGTTTGGGCTTTTTTGAAAAGGGAGACAATGGTTACATCATTATTCCATCCTACCTAGCTTATGGTGAAGAAGGAGGCAGAAATGTTCCTCCCAACTCGGTCTTGGTTTTCCAAGTAATGGTGCTTGATGTCAAATAGGCTAATTAGCGACTCTACTTCTTGATCACCTTAAACCGATCAACCTTTTCTTCAGTAGTAATCAACAGAATGTAAATGCCATCAGCGGAAGATTTCAACCGCTGTCTTACCCAGTCGACTCCATCTTCAATACTCAACACCTCCTGATATGTATTGCGCCCTCTTGCATCAATAATTTGGAAAAGGTACTTCCCAAATCGATCAACAGAAGGGTCAATTAGTGTTAATTCGAAATCGTCACCATTGGTAGGGTTGGGAAAGAATTTCCAACTTGGGGTTCGAAGTTTTGGGGCACGGTCGACAGCTACGGAGATAATAGGGCTGTACTCGAAACTTCCGGAAAAATCCACCTGTTTCAGTCGGTAAAACAAGTTGCCAGCCATGTCCGGTACTTGATCATCCACAAACGAGTAGTTGATCAATACGTCAGAATCTCCATTACCCGCAACAAAGTCTAAATCGGTGAAATCTGCTCCATTAATTGATCTTTGGACTACAAAATGATTGTTATCTGTCTCTGCAGCAGTCTGCCAATTTAGCTCTACATTCCTTGAATTATTCAGCTCTCCGGTAAAAGAAACCAGGGTGACTGGCAAAGGAGAAATGTTATTAGTTACCGCCATGTAAACACGACTAGTCCCTGTAAGGGTGATTGTTCTTTCTCTGAAGTAAGGATCACTACCGCTTTTAGTGGCAATGTTACTTCCAACATCCCAGAAACGATCCATTGATGGTAGGTTGGTATCATAAATACTGATCCCAACATCATCTCCAAGTGTATCGTCCTCATCGGTGCCATCCCAAGTAATTCTTACAGTCACAGTTACAGGCGCAGTACCCGACCTCAACCTAATGCGCCATTGGCTTCTAACCACATCATCAGTGATTAAGCCGGAAGAGGTTGTAGGATTCGTATAAGGACCACTTCTTGCCCTCAAAGTATATCTAGCCCCAGAACAACCTGAGGAGCAACTTACTACAACAGGTCTATATGGGTTATAACCTAAGGGAATCGTGAGTGGGTCATTACCGGTTAAGAAAAAATCAACCCCAATTTCATCATCTGTATCGTTATCATTTAAATCTAGGTCTGTATCGATGTAGCTTGTAGCACTGCCTCCGACAATATTAATTGCACTTCCATCAAAACCGAGTGTTACGGTTGTGCTTGCCGCTATTCTGATGAATCCTTCAGTGAGTGTTAGGTTATCTCTAATGGTAAAGTTCTCTTCAAAGTCCACTGTTCCAGAGGCAGTTCTATTGATCGTGAAGTCGCCTAGAGTTTCTCCACCAGTAGTAAAGTCTATAGTTCCTAAAGCGCCTGTTCCACCTACTGAGATATCGGAGGTACTGCTACCAGTGATCGTTCCGGCCCCGGTAATCGTTCCATTCAAGGTGAGTAAGTTTGAGCCAATAGATAGGTCACCTGCGGATATATTCAAAATTCCTCCAACCGTAAGAGCGCCATCCATTGATTTAGTTCCGCTACCACCGACTCCCATATTATTATAGTCCGTTCTAGCCGTTACTGTCTGCGCCCCTGCTGCGTCATATGTAATGCTAGATGCCGCACCAATTGTGACACTACTTAGTGTATTGGCAAAAGCAGTTGCCGCACCACCAGATAATCCATTGGCATTGGACGTGGTCAAGGATCCATTAATCACAGCACTACCCGTTCCGCTTATGACGCTTGCATTCATGTCCAAAGTATTAGAAGCATCCTGTGTTAGCGTACCATTGACTGTAATGTTATTCTGTACAACCACTGTGGCAGACGTATTGGAAATGGTCAGGTTGTTAAAAGTGCTTGAGCCTGAAGAAGTGATAATATTTTGTGCACCTGTTCCACTTATAATGAAAGTTCCGTTAGTGGCGTTGAAGGTTGCCCCTGTATTGTTGAAGTCTCCCCTTAAATTGGTGGTAGTATTATTTGTTTGATTGACTGTGCCAGCCGATAAATCCCAGTCACCGGTTATATCCAAATCCACATTTGCGAGATTCTTGGCACTCGTTCCGGTGAAAATCAATGCACTAAAACCGTCAGGGGTATTAATCAATGTCCCATCATTAGTATCACCTGTATAATTAACTGTTCCGGTAAACCCAGAGATGTCAGCTGATGGAAAGCTAAAGTTATTACTTGCTGTTGCTTCCAGCGTGAGCTCTCCCGATCCGGTAATATCTCCGAAGGTATGACTGAGTGTAGAAACTAGATTTAAGGTGCCCTCAAGGACAAGCGCAAATGTACTTCTGGAGTTAGCCGTAATGGTAACTTCATGCCCTGACCTTATAGTCACGTTATTTCCCGCGGGCGCTGTAGAGGGTAATGGAGCACTGTCGGTTCCATCACTATTAAAAGTCCATGTACCCGCGGTTTCCCAATTGCCTCCTCCAGAGCCTGCTGTGGCGTTTCTGCTATAGTAGGTTTGAGGTGTTCCGAATTCTGCGGTTTCTCCGGCAGTAAAATCACCCGTCACAAAGCTGACTCCCGTATAGGTAATTGTATTATTAGTGTCATTGACTCGTCTAGTAATACCAACATCAAATTCATCTCCGCCATTAGGTGTCCATGCGCCACCTACCACACGACCAGCAAAATAAGAGCCTTCAGCTCCTTGTACATCAGTCTCGACATAGTTAAATATGAGTGTAGAGGTCACTCCAGAAAGGCCCGTACTACTCAGTCGATAGTAATATAGCAGCTCAGTCGCACCAGCATCTGTGGTCAATGGATGGGCTTCATTAAACAAAGCGAGAGTCACCGATCCGGTGGCAGAATTTGCAGTTAAATTGACGGTTACCGGTGTATAATCGGTGCTTATGCCTACCGGAAATGTGAAGTTGCTAGCACTGGCCGGATAGTTCTTAGTGATGTTATTATTAGATGACGTGCGGATCATTTTGGTTCCTGAAAAACCTGAACCCGTAATGGTATTAGCATCTCCGAAAGTGAGCGCATTACTACCTATACTATAAACTACCGATCCATTGAAATCAAGATCTCCATTGATTGTAGTAGCACTACCTACTGTAATGGTTCTACTAGTACCATTTAACGTAATATTTCCAAAGGGGCCAGTACCGGTTAAGTTGTGGTCTGCATCTGTAAAGGAAATCCCCCCGGTACCGACAGTTCCACTTGTGTGTGTTGCGTTATTCGTTACATTCCCAGTAATAGTCAAAGTACGCCCCCCATCTTCCATGGTGCCACTTGTCAATGTTAAGTCTCCGGCTATTGTGGCATCGTTTGTGCCACCAAGAGTAAGTGTCCCTGAGCTCTTGTTGACAACGAAATTGTTGAAGGCGGTGGTCGTATTGAAAGTTGCAGCCTGAGCACCGGTACCATTGAAAGTGGTGGTATTCGATCCTGTTGTATAGGTTCCTGAATTAGTGAGATCTCCACCTATTGTGACATCAAGTCCATTGGTGTCAAATACACTATTGGCTTCTGATAGGGTTAACGCGCCATTCAACGTAATACCAAAAATATCCAAGTCCAGAGTGGCGGTATTGCTTCCTCCATTACCGGTGATAGTAAGATTATTCAGAGTGACATTAGCATCCATTGTATAAGCTTGGTTACCCGCGGTACCTGGAGCAAATACGATGGCACCCCCAGACACCGTAGAGGAACCTGGCCTCAAGTGCAAGTCATCAAAGGTGGTACCTCCACCTCTAACAATATTCAAAGTGCTGCTACCCGACATATTGAATACACCGCTATTGGCTACTTCCAGTTTAGCTCTTGTCGCTAAATTGGATCTACCATTTATGGTAACGGTTCCTCCAGACTGGGTATAAGTTAATGATCCATTGGTATTCACTGCACTCCTTCTAATCTGTCCATTAACGAAGAGGGTTCCTCCTTGGACGTCAATCGTAGGCGTCCCTATGCTGGCATATTCGATATCATTGTTATTGGCATTTGTAGAGGTTCCAATGTTAACTGTCCCTGTAATGATCTCCAATTCTCCATTTAAAGTCAGGTCATTCGCATTGCTTGCTCCTGTGGCAATATTGATTGTTCCTCCATTGGCAGACAAAGCCGCTGTGGAAGGAATAGTGAGAGTGGTGGAAGATGCTGTAATTGTGGTTGCTGTGGTTAATCGGAAAGTCCCGTTAGTCAATGTCAAACCGGGATCTCTTGCGATAGCAAAATTACTCGAAGTTACCTCTAGAATTGAGGTGGCCGAAGTACCCTTATCTACTTCAATACTTGCGAATTCGGTAGTCCCTCCTGTACCTGAAATACTGGTGTTGGCAGCCGAAGTGAATACTGTTCTAATAAATGCATCTGTGTTTGACAAATCCAGTGAACCATTGTTAACCACATTTCCATGAATAGTCATTGTCAGCCCAGTAGAGACAGCGGTATTATTCATTCGAATATCACCTTCCACAGAGAGGTCTCCCATAATGATAATGTTCCTGGTTATTGCCGTGGCCCCTTCTCTTATTCTAAGAAAGCCTCCTGATTGAACAGTGAGATCTCCATTGATTGTAATGTCTCCGCCAGAAGCATTTTGTGAAGTTTGAACTCTATTGAGATCTGTACCACTGCCTATTGTCATATCATTGAAGACAGTGATTGACTGGTCGGGTGTGGTTATTCTGTTCTGTCCACCTGTGTTAATCGTCAAGTTGTAAAATGTTGCAGGGGAAATATCTGGAATTGTATATGCCTCATCAGCAGTGCCAGTATTGAAATATTCAACCGTACCACCAGAGGCTCCCAAAAAACTTGTAAAGTCACCACTCGGAAAACTAGCTCCCGCGATACGCAAGGTTCCAGTTCCATCCGTAGTTGAAAAAATATGGCCGGTCGTTTCAGCCAGATTTAAAGTGGAGCCTGAGGCTATGGTCAAAGCAGCGGCTTCTTTGATGTTGGCCTCCGCTGTAACGGTGTAGTTGTTGGATCCTCCATCTCCAATTAAAACAACATCCTGAGCTCCAGGCACACCTGTGGCAGCAGCTCCTCCATGTCCGACTGTAGACCAAGTAGTTGTTGTTCCCCAGTCGCCATTCGCTCTAGCATAATAGGTAAGTGGATCAGAAAATGCATCCGCAGCCGTGAATTCCCCCTCAAAGTAAGAGACATTAGTGACAGTGAACTGATCGCTTCCTTCAATCACCTGACCCGGAGTTCCTGAATCTCCTAAGTCTGTCCAACTTGATCCAAGATATCGGCCCGCCCTATAACTGGCGTCACTTCCATTGGTCGGGTAGTCATAGGTGTGTGTAACTGTGGCGGATGTCCAACCACTTTCTGATACGACCCAATAGGCACCAACACCGGTATTGCTCATTCCCAGTATAGGGTGGTCTATGGAAAGAGGCTTGACTGTGATACTTCCAAAGCCACTGGCGGTGAAAGTATAGGTAGCTGGTAGGTAATCTGTACTTGTGCCAACTGGTAGTACGTAAGCCGTGGCGTTACCTGAGAAAGTTTTTGTGATTCCTCCATCCGAGGCATTACCAGCGGTTTGAATGTATCGAGCAGAAGTCTGCCCGCTTGTCACTCCTGAAGTTCCTAGTGCCAAGTTATTCGTTCCAATATTAAAAAGTTTGTCATTGGAAAAAGTAAGTGTCCCATTGATCGTCATGTTAGCTGAAGTAGAAACCGGAGCAGCAGCAGCGTTAGTATTGAACAATGTCAGGTTTTGAAAGATACCGGAGCCGTCTCCCGAGACAGTCTGGGTATTCGCACCATTTAACTGAATACTTCCCGAACCGCTGTGTGTCGCACTATTTACGACATTGCCTGCCACAGCTATGGTCTTGCCATTGTCATCAAAGGTTCCGCTCGTCAAAGTCAGTTGATCTATTACCGTAATAGTCGCTGGAGAAGATGCTGATAGACTGAAAGTCCCTGTGCTTTTGTTGACTGTGAAATCATCGAAACCCGTAGTCACAGTCCCTTCAATGGTCAAAGTCTGCGTTCCCGATCCGTTGAATGTGGTAGTGTTGGTTCCTGGAGTATATGTCGTTCCTGAATTGATGGTAAAATTGCCCCCTACAGTTAGGTTGTCATTATCCATATTGAGAACAACATTTTGGTCCAAAACCAAGTCATTTTGAACCTCTAGATTCGTTAAATCGATGCCATCATTCATAGGACGAACATCTGCTGTGGCTCCATCTAGGTCTTCCCTTACCGTTAGATTATATAATGGCCCAGGAACTGTTATTCCAAAATTATTTGCATCAGTAACTTCCGCGATTATCGTTCCACCGGTAACGGAAAAATCCTGCGCTCTAGTTTGGATGCTTATACCACCTGTTGCCGAATTTGCATCACTTACAATCAACGTTCCATTGGTCATGGTAAATGAGCTCTGGGCTTCAGATAAGTTGGTCGATTCCATGTCAAACCTAGCTACATTTCCGTTGTTTCTTCCATCATTATTAAAAGTAACCGTGCCTCCGGTTTGCGTATAAGAGGCTTTATTATTCGTAGATCCTGAGTTAGCACGCCTAAACTGTGCAAGTGTCATAGTTCCTCCCTCAATCAATATTTCGGCATTACCTCTATAGTTAATTCCCGGACCATCTCCCCCAGTAACAGTACCACTAGTCAATCGGAAAAGTCCGTAAATGGCAATTCCCTGATTACCTCCATTGCTCCCAGTATCTTCGGATAACGCAACTGTAGCTCCATCTATCCAAAGACCGCCATTGCTCGGTACATAAAAGTGTTTGGTGCCTTCGGTTAGAGAAAATATCTCAATGTTAGTATTTAGTTTGAGCGTCCCTGTTCTTATCCAAAGGGCTTTGGTCACATTATTCGGATTCTCGGTGTTTTCATTATTATCATTGGTGGTTCCATACAGTTCAAAATTTCCTGTAGCATTGGCGCTGACCGTAAGCAAGAAAGTCTTATCTGTTCCTTTATTGACAATAAGCCTGTAGAAGTCTGTTGTACCATTACAGACAAGTACGTTATCAGCAGCACCGGTGAATGTCACTATAGCAACACCTACAGAGGGATCAACCGTGTAGCTAGGTGTTACCTGTGCGGTGAACCGTACTGATCCACTGTTCGTAAAGTCAGCACCCACCTCAATATTATGCTCCGTTAATGCAACACCGGTCCTTATTATAATGCTTGAGGTTGCATCCACAGTAACATTTCCTGACCATGTGATATTTCGTACGGTGGCGTCATCACCTATAGTAATGTCACTATCATTTTCGAGTGTAAATGTCCCATTAACTGTCAGGTCAAGGCCTAAGGTCAAATCGGAGTTATCAAAAATTAGATTGTTATAGGTTGTTTGATCGCTAGTAGTCAGGGTGGCAGTTCCTGCATTGTAGTATTCAAAAGTACCTCCAGAGGTTGTAACAAAGTCATTAGTAGTACTGCCTGGAAACTCCGCAGTGCTACGCATTAATCCAGTACCCGAAATTGTCGTAAACGTATGTCCATTGGTTGCACCAAGATCTAGGGTACCATTGGCATTGACATCCATTGAATTGACATCAAAGTCATTCTCTGAAATTGTCACTGTTCTATTGGCCAAAATTACTACATCATCAACTGGGCTAGGAACTGCCGAGTTGACTAAAGTCACTCCTGATGAATTAGTCGTCCAGGTACCAGGGCTTTCTGCATTGCCATTTTGGAAACTGTAATAGGTCTGAGCCGCTGTGGTTGCCGTACTTGTAGTCGGAACTGAGGTTAGCAGATAGTCAGGATCGTTGGGAGAGCCACCGGTGTTGAATTCATAGGCAGCAAAGTGGTATGTGGTACTGGCACTCAATCCACGAATAGTAGTGGAGGTTCCGGTTCCAATATATACCACATAATTACCTGTACCTATCTGAGTTCCTAGACTAAATCGGTCGGCCGTGTAGGTAGTATTATCTGATGGGTTCGCATCTACGGCAGAACCAGATTTTGCCAAGATAATGATGTTCCCCCCATTGCCCCGGGTCCAGGAAAGTGTAAGGGTTCCTGACCCAACATCTGCTGTTGACAAACCAGATGCCTGGGTAGTAGGTTCCTGTGCTACTCCCATAAATGGAACTAGCAAAAGCACACTGAATAGTATGGTTTTAATCCTGAGCAATTAGTCTCAAATGTTTAGGTATTGACATATGCCAATACAAGAGACTGGAAATCGCTATAGAATTAACTTTTATGAATAGCCCCTATCCAGCCCGAGCTTATATTGATACACGTTAAGCGTATTTCTCCCTATTAATATTGCCCTTTAAGCAGCATAAATGGGAACCTGAAAAATTCAGGTCATTAAACAATTAATGATCAAGTTGAGAATCGAATTGAAATATTCTCACCAAAAGTACAAAAAAATCTGATTCTAATGATTAAAAAAGCTGATAATCAATCTTCCGATAGATATTGAAATGCCGTAATTGAAGAAAGTAGCCTCGCTAGGAATTTTTTGATTCCTGACAATCAGTGACTTGCTTAATTAGCATAAAACAATGTGAGTAACACATTAGTAATTTGGAACAATCAGCTTACTCAAAAGGAACCCACAGAACTTGGGCTGAAGGAACTAGGGTTACATCTCCTTTTTGTATTTAGCACTGCCTTATTGAATGCCCGTGAGAACGTATAGAGCGATGGTCGAACGCTAATTCAACAACCTGCCTCTTTGATTCAGAAAACTTCTCTATTTTAAGCCCTTTTAGTATCTTTATTATAATCTACCAAAATGGTAGTCCCATGAGACGGTGTATCATCCGATGAGATCCGGTGCCCTGCTAGTCTAGCAAGGTAAATCTCAATAAAGAGACATGTTTATATACTTAGAACTGGGAATGCCTGAAGCAATTGTTATTGCGGCTGTCATTACCGGTTTGTTCAATTTACTTAGTGCATTGGTCCGTGAGGAGAGAACGGAAAGGGAATAGACTCCCATTGAAAGGCTGCCATAAGGTGGCTTTTCCTTTTCTTCCGACTCTTCAATTGGCAATTCTTTATAGGCTAATATTATGAAAGCACAATCTTGGCAAACGTTAGTGAGAACACATAGAACGAACGATAGCCGAACCAAAAAGCGAAGACTCTTATTAAACAACCAGGGTTCTTTGATAAAGGCGTGAGTAAGGAATAACTAGTTGATGATAATAAGTGACCTCGCTAGAGGTTTTTAACAAACTAATTTTCAGTTGCTTATAACATTGCTATAAACAATTTAGATAACGGATAATAGTATTACCCTCAATTCATCAAGTTTGCAATAAGTTTACTTGAATCAACACTCTTTGTTCATACAATTTAGTCTTGAGTAAAATTAAAAATACCCAGAAGTAGGTATTGAAATAGCGCTAATAAAACTAGAGCATTATATTGCTTAAAGTACTTATCCAAAATGAAAATTGATCCGGAGCAAACATATTTCATTCAAGAATATTGGCAAGGATTAATTGCAGTGTTAGCATTGGTGCTGTCAATGATATCTTTATGGATCCAACGAACACATAACAGAAATTCTGTTCGCCCAATAATCAATTTGTCCAGGTACAAGGAAAAAGGCAGATACAAGGTTAAAATCGAGAACAAAGGTCTTGGGCCAGCTTTAATTAGCAACATTCAGTACAAAAAGTATGGAGAATCATTAGACCATGACGCTTTTTGTTATAGAATTACAAAGATTCGTCAAAAACCATCCAATTGGAACTTCTCGGCAGGATTCACAGCAGCTGTAGAGCCAGGAGCTCATATGCTTGCTTTAAATTTAGATTTAGATAAGCACAAGAACCTTGATTCAAACATTGAAGGTTGGGATTTGCACATTGAGTATAAAGACTTATATGGAAAACCCTTCACTAGAGTTGGATCTCTTTAGAATCAAATAAGTGACCTCGCTAGGAATCGAACCTAGATCTAAAGTTTAGGAAACTTCTATTCTATCCATTGAACTACGAGGCCAGAAAATGCCGTGAGGGGCTACAAATGTAATTAATAATAAGAATCCTTCAGGTAGTTCGGGAAGATGGTAAAGTGCCTTTTCTTGACTTTTTCCATTAAAACCGACCTGAATTCTTCAATATTCTTTTTCTCAACTGCAGATATAAAAACGGAGGTATTCGCACCTTTAGCTATATAGGTGTTCTTTAATTCTTCGAGTGTCAGAGGTGGTTCCTCCATCTCCTCAGCCAATTCAGGATCAATATGATTGAATTGATCAATCTTATTGAAGACCAGAATGGTAGGCTTGTCCTTCACCCCAATATCGGCCAATGTCTCATCCACCGTCTTCATTTGATCCTCAAAGTAGGGATGAGAAACATCCACCACATGGAGCAGCACATCCGCCTCTACAACTTCAGCTAAAGTAGATTTAAATGATTCAATTAAGTGTGTTGGAAGCTTTCTAATAAAACCCACAGTATCCGAAAGTAGGAATGGAATGTTTTCAAAAACGACCTTTCTTACTGTAGAGTCAACTGTTGCAAATAACTTGTCTTCGGCCAGAACGTCTGCCTTTGTCAACAATCGCATAATCGTTGACTTACCTACATTGGTATAACCAACAAGTGCAACCCTAACTACGTTATGCCGAGACTTTCTTTGTACAGCGTTTTGCTTTTCAATCTTTTCAAGTCGCTTCTTCAAAACTGTAATGGTGTTTCGAATCGCCCTTCTATCTGTTTCAATTTCTTTTTCACCAGCACCACCACGTGTACTTGTACCCCCTCTTTGTCTTTCAAGGTGGGTCCACATACGGGTTAGTCTAGGTAATAAATATGTTGATCTGGCTAACTCAACTTGGGTCTTTGCTTGAGCCGTCTGAGCGCGTTGCAGGAATATATCAAGAATAAGTAAACTACGGTCGTAGATTTTAACCTTGAGTTCTTTCTCCAGATTTCTCAGCTGAGATGGTGTAAGGTCATCATCAAAAATGATAGTCGTGATTTCTTCAGCAGTGATATAAGTCTTTATCTCCTCGAGTTTACCTTTTCCAACAAAACTCCTAGTGTCGGGCTTCTCAAGCCTTTGTGTAAAAGACTTCGCAACCTCAACCCCTAAAGTCTCTGATAAGAAAGCCAATTCATCGAGGTACTCGACAACCTTCTGCTCGGATTGTTCCTGTGTGATTAAGGCCACTAAAACAGCAGTCTCCTTTGTATATGATCTAGTCTCGTATCCCCCCATAAAATAGGGCGTAAAGCTACAATTAATCGTAGGTAAATGGAAATTCAACGTAATTATCGGTAGGTTGACCTAAAGGCTGTGACATTCCTAAAAAAAGTCACAATCTTTGGATCTTTAAGAAAGTGGAATGAAAATAATTGAAACAGGTTTTGAGGGGCTCTATGAACTCGAACCCAATGTTTTTGGGGATGAAAGAGGTTACTTTTTTGAATCTTATCGTAGAAATACCTTTAGGGAATTAGGGATTAAGGAAGACTTTGTTCAAGACAACGAGTCCTTTTCAGTAAAAGGGACTTTGCGCGGCTTACACTATCAGACAGGACAATATGCTCAAGCAAAGCTTGTAAGGGTTTCAAAAGGCAGGGTACTAGACGTAGCATTAGACATTAGAAAAGACTCTGTTACTTTTGGTAAACATCACACAGTGTTGCTTGAGGCAAGCAGACATAATCTGTTTTTAATTCCAGCTGGCTTTGCTCACGGATTTTTAGCCTTAGAAGACAGTATTTTCAATTATAAATGCTCCAACTATTACGATAAAGAGTCAGAAGGAGGGATAATGTATAATGACCCCGAACTGGCAATTGATTGGCAGGTTTCGAACCCTATAGTATCTGACAAAGACCAAGTTTTACCTACCTTTGCAGTATACAAGGAGGCACCAGCATTTTGAGCATTTTCTCATTTCTAAAAAACACAAAAACTTCGGCACCCGATATAGGTCATTTAAAGACTGATGTCCATTCTCACCTGATTCCAGGCATCGATGATGGCGTTCAATCTCTTGAAGAAAGTCTTGACATATTAAGGGAAATGGAAGCTCTGGGCTATGAGAAAGTTATTACCACCCCTCACACCATGTCTGGCTCTTATGATAATACACCTGAGATAATTAATGCTGGTCTAGACAAAGTAAGAAAGGGTATTACTTCAGAAGGGCTTAACATAAAACTTGAGGCCGCCACAGAGTATTTTCTTGACGAAACATTCATGGAAAGACTTGAAAAGGATGAACAGCTAATGACTTTTGGTCAGAACCATGTCCTAGTCGAAACATCTTTCATCAGTCCTCCGCCACAGCTAAAAGAGGCTTCATTTCAATTAACAATGAAAGGTTATAAAATGATCTTTGCACACCCAGAAAGATACATCTACCTCCTAGAAGATAAGTTGTTACTGGAAGAGCTGATTGACCGGGATATAATATTTCAATTGAATGCAGTCTCTTTAACGGGCTGTTACTCAAAACCAGTAAAGAAGTTCGCAGAAAGGCTAATAGATATGAAAATACCCCGTTTGGTAGGTACTGACTGTCACAATATGGGACACATTAATTTGCTCAAAGAAGCGACTCAAACCAAATACTGGAAAAAACTGTTGGACCTAGACTTGCTCAATAATTCACTATAAATGAAAGTATTTATTACCGGTGCCACAGGTTTGGTTGGCAGCTTTGTTTGTCGGCAGCTTTTAGAAAACGGACATCAGGTTCGTGCAGTAAAGCGGAACTCTAGCAAGATGACTTTGCTGGAAGACATTGAAAAACGAATCGAATGGGTTATTGGAGACATGAACGATACAGATTTCTTAGAGGAATCACTCAAGAACATCGATGCCGTAATTCATGCTGCAGCCATCATTTCCTTTGACAAACGTTGGGAACAGAAAATGTATAAGACCAATGTTTTGGGGACAGCAGATCTCGTTAATTCATGCCTAAAACTTGGCGTTAAGAAATTCTTACATGTAAGCTCGGTGGCTGCCATTGGCAGAAAGGCCGGGCAAATAGAATTAAGAGAAACCGATCGTTGGGAAGGTACAGAGTTTGATTCCATTTACGCCCGTTCAAAATACCTCCAGGAACTCGAAGTTTGGCGCGGAGCCCAAGAAGGACTTGAGGTCAAAATTGTGAACCCTTCGGTAATATTAGGTCCCGGACTTTGGGGACAAGGTGGCAGTACGTCTGTTTTCAAATATGCCTATGACGAGAAGTCATTTCACCCGGAAGGGACTGTCAATTATGTAGATGTCAGAGACGTTTCCAAAGCAATAGTTCAGCTTCTGGAATCAGATATCACCGGTGAGCGATTCATTCTCAATGCCGGAACACTTTCTTACAAAGAGTTCTTTGGAAAAATTGCCAACGCATTCGATAAAGAGGGACCTCAGAAGGTAGTCAAACCTTGGATGCTGAAAATCGCAGTTGCTTTTGAGTATATCCGATCTAGGATTACTGGCAATGAGGCAATGATTACCAAAGACACAGCTATTCTTTCTAGGTCGAACTTCCATTTTCAAAATGACAAGGTGAAAGAAAACCTCAATTTTGAATTTAGACCGTTGGATGAAAGCATAGCATGGTCTGTCAACGAATTAAAACAAATGCATTCTCTCTAAAGAGAGTTAACTATTTCTTTTTCAAGGCACTACACTATCAGAGTCTAGGATCTTTGGTAATTTCGCGTCTCAGAGTGGTTTTAGAAATAGGTTTTGAGTACTTTAAATAAACCAATTGACATCAATGCAGGAAGATTATCCGAGTAGAGAAGAGGAACGTGGGCTGGTCAATAGATTCGAGGAACAACTCAAGAACAATACATTCAATTTTTTCGATGTTACGGAATACGAGACGATCATTCAGTACTATCTGGATCATCTGAAGTATGGAAAAGGACTAAAAGCCGCTTTACTAGCATTGGAACAATACCCGTTCAGCATGGAAATCAGTATGCTGGCTGCTCAGTGCTATTTAGGAAAAGAACAGTTTGACGAGGCTCTGAAAGTCATCGAAAATGCAGAAAACCTTCACCCCAACGATGCAGAGTTACTGTTGGTTAAGGGAAATATTCTGTCAATCATCGGAGAGTTTGACAAAGCCATCGAGGTGCTGCTCAGTACCCTTGATCTGGCGGAAGATAAATCTGAAGTATTTTATAATGTTGGTTTGACCTACCAAACTAACGGCAAATTCCTGGAAGCAATAGACTATTATAAACAAGCAATAGAAGCTAACTTGAATCATGAGAGTGCTCTCTATGAATTGGCCTACTGTCTTGATGTCACAGGAAAGCTTGAAGACAGTGTTTCCTACTATAAAGCATTTATTGATCGCGACCCATACTCATCATATGCATGGTATAATCTGGGTATCGTTTATAATAAGCTTGAAAAGTTCGAAGAGGCTGTAAAAGCCTATGACTATGCGCTCGTAATTGACGATACCTTTGCATCGGCCTGGTTCAACTTAGGTAACTCCTATATGAACCTTGAGCAATTCAAAGATGCTCTGGAAGCATATAAAAACACACTTTCCAATGAGGGACCTTCTTCGGAAGTATATTGTTGTATTGCGGCATCATACGAAAAACAAGAGGCCTACGAATATGCCATAAAGTACTATCGAAAAGCCTCCAAACTCGATCAATTCTATGAAGATGCTTGGTATGGTATAGGTTGCTGCCTTGCAGCACAAGACAAATACTATGAGGCAATCCATTTCTTGAACAAAGCCTTGAAACTCGATCCGGAAAATGCCAACTACTGGATGGCCGTTGCTGATGCAGAGTTTCACATTGACAATATCGTTTCTGCGGCCGAGGCCTATCAAGAAGCTGCCATGCTAGAGCCCAATAATTCGGATATCTGGTTAGATTGGTCATTTATTTATCATGATCAAGGTGAACATCAGAAGTCCATTGAGTTGATGGAAAGAGCCCTAGAAGAGTCTCCAGACGATTCTGACCTTCTTTATAGAATGGTGGTTTATCAAATCAGCGCAGGTCTATACAAAGAAGCATTTACATATCTGGAAAATGCGTTAATTTTGGACTTTGAAAATCACGAGGTGCTCTTTGAGTTCTTTCCTAAACTGGAAACCCAGAAGGCACTTTACAAGATCATTGATCAGTACAGAGAAAAAAATTAGATGCACTATTTTTTGAAAGATGTGCCCGAAAGGACACAGAAGCCTAGAGACAAGGGATTCACCATGGCCATGGACAAAGGCCTCAGCGTTAGACAAGCCGAAGACTTTTTAAGCGTTTCGAGTGAATATGTTGATATTGTGAAGTTGGGTTGGGCAACCTCTTATGTTACTCCTAATCTTGATGAAAAACTGAATGTTTATCGGGAAGCCGGAATTCCATTCTATTTTGGCGGAACTCTATTTGAAGCTTTCATCGCAAGAAACCAGTTCGATGACTATCGAAAGCTTTTAGATAAATATGATGTCCCATTTGCCGAAGTATCTGATGGATCTTTGGAAATGGATCATGATGAAAAGTGTCAATACATCACTCAGCTTAAAGAACAGGTGACCGTTTTGTCTGAGGTAGGTTCAAAAGATGAGGAGAAGATTATCCCTCCTTACAAATGGATTGAATTGATGCAAAAAGAATTAGATGCCGGAGCATGGAAAGTAATTGGTGAAGCGAGAGAAAGTGGCAACGTTGGTCTTTTCCGTTCTACTGGAGAAGTTCGTTCTGGTCTTGTACAGGAAATATTGACTCAAATACCGTTTGAGAAAATCATCTGGGAGGCACCTCAAAAGTCTCAACAGGTCTTTTTCATAAAGCTTATGGGTGCCAACGTTAACCTAGGGAACATCGCACCTTCAGATGTGATTCCATTGGAGACCATCCGTTTGGGCTTAAGGGGAGATACTTTTAGTCATTTCCTTAATCTGAAAGATTAGGATGAATCATATTATCAAGCCTCTGCTATTATTCCTTAAAGGTGTAGCCATGGGTAGCGCAGATGTGGTTCCAGGGGTATCGGGAGGAACCATCGCCTTTATTACCGGTATTTACGAAACACTGTTGAATTCTATCAAAAGTGTGGACTTGCAAGCTCTTAATTATCTTAAGAAGTTTGAAATTAAGGCCCTGTGGGAGCACGTTAATGGGAATTTTCTGATTGTCCTTTTTGCGGGTATTGTCACGAGCTTTCTGTCGCTGTCCAAAGTAATCACCTACCTACTTGATGCCTACCCTATCCAACTATGGTCATTCTTTTTTGGCCTTATTGTGATTTCAGCTTTAATGGTCCTTAGAGAAATCAAAAAGTGGAATGTTGGGGTTTTCATCGCTATTATTTTAGGTGGACTGATAGCATACTTTATCACTTCAGCGGTTCCTTCTGAAACTCCAGACGAGCCTTGGTTCTTATTCATCGCAGGTGCGGTGGCTATTTGTGCCATGATATTGCCAGGTATTTCTGGTTCATTTATCGTTTTGCTTTTCGGCAAATACGAATACATGATGGCTGCGCTAAACGAACGAAGGATAGTTGACATCCTAGTGTTTGCAGCTGGTTGCCTTGTTGGTATTTTAAGCTTTGCCAGAGTCATCAGTTGGCTATTCAAAAAGTATCACAACATCACTGTTGGGGTGCTGAGCGGTTTTATGATTGGTGCCTTGAATAAAGTTTGGCCATGGAAAGAGACCATTGAAACTTATGTCGATCGCCATGGTGAGGTCAAACCTTTATATGAGGTCAATGTACTACCCAATGAGTATCTAGCAAAGACAGGAATTGAGCCGCATTTTATCGAGGCCATTGGTTACGCAGCTGCCGGCTTTTTGATTGTACTATTTATTGATCGACTGTCTGTTTGGTTAAAAAAGGACTAACATGAGAAAGTTTGGACTCATCGGTTACCCTTTAAGTCACTCCTTTTCAAAAAAGTATTTCACAAATAAGTTTGAAAAGGAAGAGATAAACGATACCCAGTACGAGCTCTTTCCACTTACATCAATTAGCGAATTACCCAAGTTACTTTCCGATAATCCTGATTTGGTTGGCCTAAATGTTACCATCCCTTACAAGGAACAAGTCATTCCTTATTTGGATACTATTGACCCTAAGGCAGAAGCTATCGGGGCGGTAAACACAATAAAAATAGAAGGTGGAAAATTAACAGGTTACAATACAGACTATCATGGCTTCAAAGATTCGTTAACGAAATTCATCGGCCCCAACCCAACTCCCAAAAAAGCCCTGATTCTTGGAACTGGTGGTGCTTCAAAAGCTGTAAAAGCTGCATTGGAAGATCTGTCGATTGAGTACCAATTGGTTTCTCGAGAACCAGTAGAAGGTGAGCTCTCTTATGAAAGCATTGCCTCTTCACCGAATCACCTCCTCAGCTCTTTACTGATTGTCAACACTACTCCGCTGGGCATGTCTCCGAATGAAGACTCTTTACCTGCCCTGCCTTATGAGCAGCTAACTACCGATCACCTCCTTTATGATCTAGTGTACAATCCTACGAAAACCACATTTATGCAAAAAGGGATTGACGCTAAATGCTGGGTAAAGAATGGTCTGGAAATGCTCCATGGCCAGGCGGAAAAATCTTGGGAGATTTGGAATAAATAAGTCGGAAAACCATCCGCTAATCTTTCCGTACTAACTTCTTCCTATTAGCTTTAAATCATGGAATTCAAACTCACTTCGGAATTTGAGCCCACGGGCGATCAACCTAAAGCCATAGAAGGATTGGTGAAAGGAGTGGAAGCTGGTGAAGAGGCACAAGTCCTCCTAGGGGCTACAGGTTCGGGAAAGACTTTTAGCATTGCCAATGTGATTCAACAGACCCAGCGACCAGCTCTGATCTTAAGTCATAATAAGACACTGGCTGCCCAATTGTATGGTGAGTTCAAGCAATTCTTTCCAGAAAATGCCATAGAGTATTTTATCTCCTACTACGATTACTATCAACCTGAAGCCTTTATCCCAAATAGCAACCTCTATATTGAGAAAGACTTATCAATCAATGAAGAGATTGAAAAGCTAAGGCTAAGTGCTACTTCTTCCCTCCTGACTGGTAGACGTGATGTCATCGTGATTGCTTCAGTTTCTTGTATCTACGGTATAGGAAACCCAGATGAATTTGGGAAAAATGTGGTCCGCCTTCAGGTTGGGGACACGGTACCAAGAAATCAATTGCTTTTTGCATTGGTTGATATACTTTATAGCCGATCGGAGGTTGAGTTTAAGCGAGGTAATTTCAGAGTTAAGGGTGATACGGTGGACATCTATATTGCCTATGGTGATTTCGCTTATCGCATCTACTTCTGGGGAGATGAAATCGAGTCGATCCAAATGATCGATCCATCCTCAGGCAAGAAAATATCAGAAGAAAAAATCATTACCATATTCCCAGCAAACCTTTTCGTGACAGGAAAGGATGTACTCCAACAAGCCATCGCTGAAATCCAAGATGACCTTGTGGAAAGAGTTGATCAGTACGAACAAGACCGAAGATTTCTAGAAGCCAAACGTCTGAAAGAAAGGACTGAATTCGACCTAGAGATGATGCGTGAACTGGGCTATTGTTCGGGCGTGGAGAACTACTCTAGATACTTTGATAGGAGACAAAAAGGTCAGCGCCCCTTCTGTCTCTTAGACTACTTCCCAGAAGACTATTTACTTATCATTGACGAAAGCCATGTTACGCTTCCGCAGGTCCGTGCAATGTGGGGTGGCGACAGGTCAAGAAAAGAAAACCTTGTCGAATATGGTTTTAGATTACCTTCAGCGCTAGACAATAGACCTTTGAAATTCGATGAGTTCGAGGGTTTAACGAATCAAGTAATCTATGTAAGTGCTACCCCTGCAGACTATGAACTGACAAAAACCGAGGGAGAGGTGGTGGAGCAAATTATTCGACCTACCGGTCTCTTAGACCCAATTATTGATGTTAGACCATCACTTAATCAGATTGACGATTTACTCGAGGAAATTGACATAAGAGTAAAGAAAGAAGAACGGGTACTGGTCACTACTTTAACGAAACGTATGGCCGAAGAACTGACAAAGTATCTGGAACGTGCAGGCGTTAGAGTAAGGTATATCCATTCGGAAGTCAGCTCGCTGGACCGGGTGGAGATACTCCGAGAACTTAGGCTGGGTATTTTCGATGTCCTAGTTGGTGTAAATCTGCTTAGAGAAGGACTCGATCTTCCTGAAGTTTCCCTCGTGGCAATCTTAGATGCTGACAAAGAAGGCTTCCTAAGAAACCAGAGATCATTGATCCAAACGATAGGTAGAGCTGCAAGAAACGAGAACGGTCGTGTGATTATGTATGCTGATGTGACCACTGATTCAATGCGCGATGCAATCGATGAGACTAATAGACGTAGAAGCATTCAGATTGCCTATAACGAAGAACATGGCATTACCCCGACTACCGTCAAAAAGTCGAAAGAGGCCATCATGGGACAAACGAGTATCGCTGACTCCAAGAAAGGTCACAAGTCATACTATGTCGAAAGCGAAGAACATTCTATTGCAGCAGATCCGGTAGTCGCTTATATGGACAAGAAAGCACTAGAAAAAATGATTCAGAAGACTCAAAAATCTATGGAAAAGGCTGCCAGAGAACTCGACTTTATCGAAGCTGCTAAGATGCGGGATGAATTAAATGAACTCAAGGAACTTTTGAAGAGTAAGTCATAAGCGATTAGACTCATTTCAATCGATTTCACTGAATTCGAATTAAATGGAATAATTTTTAATCCAATATTTCTCTATTTTATGTAACCAATCATTTTTTCAGGTCAATTTTTAACCTGATTCACATCGAATTACATAAAATGAGAAAACAATGGATCCCAGGGTTTGCACTATTAATTATTGTAGCCCTTGTTAGCCTCCTCGATATGCCAACTGGCGAGGAGTTTTTAGCCGACCCTAACATCAGCGGAGCAGACACAGCTTGGATGTTAGCCGCAACAGCCTTGGTATTATTAATGACGCCTGGCCTTTCATTCTTCTATGGTGGAATGGTAAGCCGTAAAAACGTCATATCTACAATGCTCCAAAGTTTTATCTGCATGGGTGTAATTACACTTGTATGGGTAGTTGGAGGCTTCAGTTTGGCCTTTGGAGATTCTATTGGAGGTTTTATTGGCGACCCAAGGACATTCTCCTTTTTTAAAGGAGTCGGTGCCGCTACCCAAGCAGACCTGGCTCCTACCATTCCTTTCATTCTGTTCGCATTGTTTCAGATGAAGTTTGCCATTATAACTCCAGCACTGATTACTGGTAGTTTTGCTGAACGGGTCAGGTTCTCAAGCTTTATTCTTTTCATCATTCTTTTCAGCATAGTTGTCTACAGCCCATTGGCGCATATGACCTGGCATCCAGAGGGGTTCTTAAGAAAGTGGGGCGTACTTGACTTTGCAGGAGGAACCGTTGTTCACATGTCAGCAGGTTTTGCGGCAATTGCTGCAGCCATCATCCTAGGTAAAAGAAAGAATCATGGGGCTGTACATAAACCAGCGAATGTCCCATTTGTTTTACTAGGGACAGGTCTGCTCTGGTTTGGTTGGTTCGGCTTTAATGCTGGCTCAGCACTCGGAGCCAATGGAGATGCTGCAATGGCTTTTGCTACCACAACAGTGGCCTCAGCAGCGGCTATGTTGGCTTGGGTATTCTATGATGCTTTGATGGGTAGAAAAATCTCTGGTCTAGGCGCCTCCATCGGAGCGGTTGTTGGCCTGGTAGCCATCACCCCAGCTGCTGGATTTGTCACGATTGGACAAAGCGTTTTCATCGGTGTGGCCAGTGCCATAGTTTCCAACATAGTGGTTTACTATAAGAACAAAACAGGCATCGATGATACGCTAGATGTTTTCCCTTGTCATGGTGTAGGTGGTATTACAGGAATGATTTTAACGGGAGTATTCGCAAAAGATGTGGGTCTCATTTACGGAGATCCAACTACATTTCTAAGACATATGGCGGCAATCTTCCTTGTAGGCGGATTCACTTTCGGGGCATCTTACCTTCTTTTCAAGGTTACCAACTTGATCATTCCGATGAGGGTCAACGAAGTTTCTGAGGAAGTTGGCCTGGATATTAGTCAGCATGGAGAAAGCCTTTCAAAGAGTCGGACTCCCCAAGAAATTGCAGAAATGATGAAGAAGGCTTCTTAGTTCATAGTTAGCAAAAAATAGGCCCGCTTATATAACATGAGCAGGCCTATTTTATACGGGTTAAACGAATAGAATCAAGTAGCCCCAACCAATACAATCTTGGCTTTGTCCGCCTTCACCACCTTTCGAATAAAATCACGATAGTTATTATAATCCTCTGCTGAGTACTTTCCTTCCCTCATCTTTATAGTTCTGACATACTCTAACGTATTTGAATCCGGGTTAAAATTATAGGTAACCTTATATTCTCCAAAGTCTGATTTCAACTCAACATCCTCCAAATCAAACTCCAGACGATAGCCTTCTGGCATTTTGATATTCACATGATCGGTATCGAAGTATGAGGTTTTCAAGACTACGGGAGATTTCCTTTCATCTTCCTTCGGAGGCTTAGCATTCATTCTGTTTAAGAAATTAGGCGTCACGAATATTCTTTTACCACTCTTGGATGCATATTTTCTCGCCTTTATAGTGATCCGTTCAGTGACAAAAGGGTCTTCGGTAGTTCGATCCTCTTTAAGAGAAAACTCCCCAAGATCAAATGCTGGAAGGTCAATTGCATTCAAAAAATACTTACGCTGCTCATCAGTTCCTCTATCAACTAGACGATAAATCCAATCATACTGCAAACCCTTGTAGATTGTCTCTACATCAGCCACTACATTTCCTTCCTTGTCTATTTCTACATCTATTCTCCTTTCTTGGGTATTTTGATTTAGCTCATATTTGGGCGTTTTCACAAGAGACCCTTTCCCATCATCATCAATTAACAAAGCATGCCGATCGTCAGTAAATGAACCTAAAAAGTTGAAGGGAGTGGTCTGACTAGTACACTCTAACCAAACCGTATCTTTTTCCATTGGCACAGCCAAAATCACGTGATTAAACTGAGAACTAGGAAAATCAGTTATAATGTCCTCTTCGCCATCACCAGCATTAATCACTACATAGTTTGAATCAACACCTGCGTATTTGAGCAAGCTGTACATGTAATTAGTCAGGGCCTTACAGTCTCCATATCCATTTTTGATTACATCCATCGCTTCAAAAGGCTGAAATCCTCCAATACCGAGCTGGACACTAACATACCTTGTTGAGGACTGCATGTATTTATAGATCAACCTACTCTTTTCTCTGGGATCTTCTACACCTTCAATTAAGGCATCTATTTCAGCCTTGACTTCATCACTAATTTCGTCACGGCCTTCCTTAAGTTTACCCACCCATTCGCCAAAGCTGCTCCAGTCTGACATATTTCCTGAGTATCCTTCCATAGCAAAGTCCGAAGGTTGAATCAGTACATATGGCGCTAAATCCCTAGAGGGCAAGCCACGATACTCCGTATCCACAGGAGCCATACTTGACATTTTCCACTGATACGAATCCTTTTCTCCATGGGTCAATTCTGGGTCTTCTGCTCCATTGACGCCCCTATATCTTAAATTATAGCCTTTTGGCACAATAGCGGTGTATTGGGCATCTTGTATACCCAGCTTATCAGAATAGATTGGCCTAAAAGCTGGCATCCCCACCATTGTGCGATAATCATACTCGTACTCATACGCTATTGTAAATGGGTAATCGTATTCTTCAGGTTCGTAATACTTAAGGCGGACATCATCAAAAAGAGTACCCGAAGAGTTAACATTATAATCTTCAATATCACTTTTTTTGACTCGCTTCAGCAATTCTCCATCAGCATCAAAATAACTCAGCTTAATGCCACTAATCTTCATAAGCTTAGTATAGCTCGGATTAAAAACCGCCTCTCCAAAAGCATCAGAGTTAAGAATTGTCACAACTTTCTTGATATTATAAGTGCCCTGTGAGTAGTCAATCATTTCAAAAGTTTGATGACTGGATCTAACGACTGCATTAGCTCCTTTTCTAACCTCTGTTGGAATATCTGATACCGGATAATTCTGGGCCATCATAGTCAATCCCATGAAGCCCGAAATCATGATTATTAAATATCTCATTCGTTAGTCTTCTCTTTTAATACAATTTGCTCTTGCTGTTTTGCAACGACTTGATTGAAGAGTTCCTTTAATGCAGGGTAAGATTCTGGAGTATACTGTGTTTTTGATAAACTAAGCCTAATCATTATCTGAATGGTATCATCCTGTTGACCGGCTATAAACATGTATTTACCTCCGGCATTTGGGAGCACCATGTTTTGAGATTTCGGTAGCTCTTCAACCTCATACCCTTCTGGAATCTTAATTTTAAAAATATACGTATCGGCTATCGGTGCCGGGATTTCCACAGGGAATAGCCTATTTTCTAGTTTAAAGGGATTTTCATCCACATACTTCATCAAAACGGGTGAAAGAAAAATCTTATCCCCCATCGCATTGATATCACCCTCAGTTTTGAAGTCATATTGTACTTTTAATGTTTTGTCAATCTCATCCACATTAATGACCTCCAAATTCTCTACCTCACCAGTTTTATAGTCATCCAAGCCTTCTTCCTCTTCATCATCCGTTGTCTCTTCCTCCTCCTCTACATCATTCTCGACCTTTTCTCTTTCTTCAAATATGCTTGACCTCAAACTACTAGCGGCCATTCCATTGAAATCAATCTGCATCTTCCCTTCCAAACCATCGAGGTCTTCATTAAAGCCAAACTCTCCAGAAACAGTCTTGGAATCCATTTCACCATTCTCACGCAAATCAATCCAAACCGGCCCAGCTTCTGTGACCATAAGTCCTTCTCCGTTCATGGCCCGGGCTGGCAAAACATTATATGGCCTAAATTTCTCCGTAGCATCCAATAGGACCTTCTTATCGTCAATTATCGCACAAACGACCATATAGTTGAACTGTTTGACCAGTGGAACAAACTTCTTCAAATACCCATGTCTTCGTGTACTGAGCACAACAGGATATACCTGAATGCCCGCTTGTTTTAAGAACTGAGCCAGAGTCACATTAATGTCCGCGTTATCACCTTCTCCTTCTTCCCAAAGCTTTTTGGATCGATCAACAACAGCATAAGCATATCTCTCATTCCATTCAAAATGGTCTCTAACGTAATTATATATGTCAATAAGGCTCTCCGTATTGTTAGTCCAATTCTTATCAGTGGGATAAATCTTTTTGAGTTGTTTGGTATCGTTGATTACTTCACCGAGCGTCTCAGACTCCCATAATTCTTTGTTAATCGCCTCCCAGTTTTCCATGAAAGTCTCCGAATAGTTTGGAGCTCTGACAGCCTTTATTTCAAATCCAATTCTGGACCTATAGTTCTCTAATGTAGATATGTATGGTTCCTTCTTTAATGAAGGAACATCTTCCATTATGATGTGGTAGTACTTCTTGGTAATATCTTGCTTGGTAGCAGGGTGGTATCCCTGGATACTTGGTTGATAAACACCATAATGCGGGATTTGCAACCAATATTCTGAATACCGAACAGGAATTGATGACTGAAAGCTCCATCCCGGAAGATTTCCAAGATTGCCTGTGGTTTGTTCGTATGTATACTCAATAATAGAACCAACTTTGACATCAGGAAAGGACAAGGTTTTCGACCTTGTGTTATCACTAACCTTTTCGTCTACCCATTCTTTTCGCCCAACCTTTTTGGTCACTTTCTTTCCATTCTCAATGTTATGTGTAGCGGCCGAAATCTTTGAAGGGGCATTTCCTTTTGCGTACCTCAAGGTAATATCTGCTCTACTTAAACCGCTTTCTTTTAAAATCTTGAGTCTCACATGAATAGTAGATTTCATACCCATGTTGTATTCTGTAAAAACTGCTTCTCCTTGATCAAGGAGGTAGACAGCCTCTGCACCTGAATCTAGAGGGTAAGCAGTCATTTCAAGATCTTCAATTGAAACATCTCCAAACTTAAACTCCTTAACCTGCGCTTGAAGAGAGACTATAAAGAATAGGGTCAGAAAACTAATGGTAAATTTTTTCATCTGTGTTATTAAGGTTGAACCAATAAGATAAACAGCCAGAATAAAGACCGCAATTAAAATGCAAAAAAATGTAAATATAATTAAGGCAAAAAAGCCACCCCGATATGTCGGGGTGGCTTTTCATTTGACTTAGAAATACGGTTTATTTTCCTTCTGAGTACCTTCTGCTCACTTCATCCCAGTTAATGACATTAAAGAAAGCATTGATATAGTCAGGTCTTCTGTTCTGATAGTTCAGGTAATAAGCATGTTCCCAAACGTCAAGACCTAAAATCGGTGTTCCTCCACAGCCAATGTTTGGCATTAGCGAATTGTCTTGGTTTGCAGTTGAGCAAACTTCCACTTTGCCACCTGCATGTACGCAAAGCCAAGCCCAGCCAGAACCGAAACGCGTTGCAGCCGCTTTTGCAAAAGCATCTTTAAAAGCATCAAATGATCCAAATGCCTCATTGATGGCATTGGACAAATCGCCAGTAGGTTCTCCACCACCATTCGGAGACATTACAGACCAGAAAAGGCTGTGGTTGTAAAACCCCCCACCATTATTTCTGACAGCTCCGTTGTCGGTATGATTAGCCAAAAGGTCTTCAATACTCTTGCCTTCCATCTCTGTTCCGGCAATTGCGTTATTCAAATTATTAGTATACCCAGCATGGTGTTTCCCATGGTGGATCTCCATAGTTCTTGTGTCAATATGTGGTTCCAAAGCATCGTGTGCGTATGGAAGTTGAGGTAGTTCGAATGCCATAATTGAATTATTTAATATTTATACAAAAATTGTGATTCTATCTAAGCTTAGCAAAAAACTGTTTCATCAGCATTTCACTTTCTTCTTTTAACAATCCAGAAGCTATTTCTGTTCTTGGATGAAGTAGATTTTTCTTATTTAAGCTATATCCCCGCTTCATGTCACTTGCCCCGTAAACCAACTTACCCAATTGTGCCCAGTACAAAGCACCCGCACACATCACACAAGGTTCAAGCGTTACAAAAAGTGTGCACTCATTTAAATATTTAGAGCCTATAGCATTAAACGCTGAAGTAATGGCCAGCATTTCTGCATGAGCTGTTACATCCGTTAATTGCTCCGTCTGGTTGTGAGCACGTGCTATAATTCGTTTATCAGCCACTACAACGGCCCCAACAGGAACCTCGCCTGCCTCGAAAGCAAGTTCTGCCTGCCTCAAGGCTTGTTCCATAAAATATTCGTCTTTGTAGACACTGAGCTCCATTTTACCCTCGGTTTTCATTGTAATATTAAACCCAATTGCTAAAACTATTACTAAATTTGCCACTCATTTTTAAAAGGTGCAGAGATGCTAAGATCACATACTTGCGGAGAGTTAAGAATTGAACATGTAGGAACGGAAGTGACCCTTTCTGGTTGGGTGCAACGTATACGTGATAAAGGCGGCCTTATGTGGATCGATTTGCGTGATCGCTATGGAGTAACTCAACTCACCTTTGAAGAAGGCAAAAGCGATGCTACTGTTGTCGATCAAGCTCGAAACCTTGGGAGAGAGTTTGTGATTCAGGTTAAGGGAAAAGTTGTTGAGCGCTATTCCAAGAATGACAAAATCCCTACGGGTCAAATTGAGATTGAAACCATAGAACTCAATGTGCTCAATGCCTCGCAAACGCCTCCTTTCATCATTGAAGATGATACTGATGGAGGCGAAGATCTAAGAATGAAATATCGCTACCTCGACCTTCGAAGAAATGAGGTTAGAGAAAAACTGGCCCTAAGAAGTAAACTGGCAATAGCCGTTAGAAACTATTTGGCAGAAATCGACTTCTTGGAAGTTGAAACTCCAGTATTGATTAAATCAACACCAGAGGGAGCTAGAGATTTTGTGGTGCCTTCACGAATCAACCCAGGAGAGTTTTATGCACTACCTCAGTCTCCACAGACTTTTAAACAATTGTTGATGGTATCTGGCTTCGATCGATACTTCCAGATTGTTAAATGCTTTAGAGACGAAGACCTAAGGGCAGATAGACAACCGGAATTCACCCAGATTGACTGTGAAATGTCATTCGTTGATAGAGATGACGTCCTAGGTGTATTCGAAGGAATGACTCAGCACCTGTTCAAAAACATCATGAATGTTGATCTAGGAGAGTTTCCACATATGACTTATGCGGAAGCCATGGAAAAGTATGGCAGCGACAAACCAGATATTCGTTTTGCTATGGAGTTCGTCAATTTGAATGAGGTAGCACAAAACAAAGGTTTTAATGTTTTCGATCAAGCCGAACTGGTAGTGGGTATTTGTGCCAAAGGATGCGCTGAGTATACCAGAAAACAATTAGATGCACTGACCGATTTTGTGAGAAAACCTCAAATTGGTGCAAAAGGTCTCGTTTATGTAAAATGTAACCCCGATGGCTCCTTTAAATCTTCAGTTGATAAGTTTTACTCTCAAGAAGATCTTAAAGCTTGGGCCGAGCAATCAGGTGCAGAACCTGGCGATTTAATACTGGTGTTATCAGGTGCTACAAATACGGTCCGCAAACAAATGAATGAATTGCGTTTGCACATGGGCACTGAACTTGGGCTTAGAAAAAGTGATGAATATCAACCGCTATGGGTAGTTGACTTTCCATTGCTAGAATGGGATGAAGAAACAGAACGTTATCACGCGATGCACCATCCATTCACCTCTCCTTTAAACGATGATATAGCAAAACTTGACTCTGCACCAGGCGAAGTCAGAGCAAATGCTTATGATTTGGTGATCAATGGAGTCGAAATCGGGGGTGGATCAATAAGAATTCATGATCGCGAGATGCAAAAAACCATGTTCAAGCATTTGGGCTTCACCGATGAAGAAGCGAAAGCTCAATTCGGCTTCCTAATGGATGCTTTTGAATATGGTGCTCCTCCTCATGGAGGTATTGCCTTCGGCTTCGATAGGCTCTGCGCAATGTTCGGTGGAACTGAAACTATTAGGGATTACATCGCCTTTCCAAAAAACACTTCAGGGCGAGATGTTATGATAGATTCTCCGTCACCAGTAGCAAATGACCAGTTAAAAGAGCTTGGAATCAAGCTATCATAGACAATGAGATTGTGAAACTCTTCGTTTCATAGCATCAACCAATAGCTTATTTTGTAGTTTCGGATTAGTTTATGCCTTTGAAAGTCCAGTTTACACCGAAGTTCTACATACGTGCGAGTATCACAATGGCCATAATTATATGGGTCATTGCCACGTCTATTCGGATATTGGAGATCCTGGCAACTAAAAGTGGATTAGACTTAGAGATATCAAGGTACCTACCAATACTCTTACAAGACCTGTTCTATGTATTCATTCTGGTCTACTACAGGTTCAAAATTCGAGCGGTCGAAAGCGGCAACTTCGTGGACTTACTCTGGAAAGTCTTTGCAACAGGCCTTGTAACAACTGTTATTTCATTATCAATTAGACTTTTCTATGACTCTATAGCCGACACCATGTTGGCAGAGAATGAGTTTTTGGATACTTTCCTTTATAGCCTTAACAGAGCACTCATTTCTGTATTTCTGATCTCCACGCTCACCGTTTGGAAAAAGTTGATTCTTTACCAGAAATCAAGAAAGCTCATTGTTTATTGGAATGTATTTGAGGTAGCCCTATTCGCTTCCATATTCTTTAACCTCACAGGTTTTACATTACAGGAGCACTTAATCTTTGAGATTCTGTTTGCGATTCTGGCTATCATGGCCATCATTCTCTCAGCCAATCTCAAATGGGTGGCATATCTGAATTTCAAACAGAAATGGAAGAGTGTCTTGATCATCGTGCTCATTACCATATACATCTTCTACTTTTTCACCTACCTATACATTTCACCAGAAGAGGCCATTACAAACTTCAACGCTATAGATGATTTGTTCATCATTGTTGTCTTTACATTTCTACTCTTTTACAGCATTTTTTCACTACTCGTTATCCTTTTCAACCTACCAACCTCATCAGTTTTTGAAAAGAAAATGGAGGAGGCAATCAATTTTCAGCGCTTAAGTCAGTCTATTCAGCAGGGTGAAAATGAAGATCAAATCTTTGATGTATTGCTTAATTCATCGATGAATGCAGTATATGCAGATGCCGGCTGGATAGAGGTAACCCTTGAACAAGACGAGGCCAAGATTTTATCGAAGCATATTAGCCGTGAGAATATCAATCTGGTTAAGGAGCAGATAATGACCAGTAAAAATAGGTCTGTCATTAAGAATCCTCTGGCTACCAATACAGATTCAGATAGGGTCTTAGTAGGATTGAAAAAGTCCAATTATCGATCAGTATTTGTAGTGCCTCTTACAATTCAAAACCAAGTTAAGGGGTTTATGTACCTCCTTAATGAAGTATCGGATAGCTTCAATAAGGAGATGATTAGCATCATTAACACTTTTGCAAGCCAAGCCAGCGTATCTATTGAGAATTTTAGGTTAATGGGTGAAGCACTTCTCAATGAACGCTACAAAGAAGAGTTGAACATTGCCAAAAGTGTTCAAAGGGCTCTTTTACCCAAAGAGTTAGATCATAACTCTTCTTTCTCCATTCATGCATTTACAGAAGCCGCAGCGGAAGTTGGAGGTGATTACTATGATACTTTTCAACTAAGCGAACACCGATTTGCAATAGTAATAGGTGATGTATCTGGAAAAGGAACCTCTGCGGCCTTCCATATGTCGCAAATGAAAGGAATATTTCAAAGTCTAGTCCAGTTAGACCTGTCTGCCGAGGAGTTCTTGATCAATGCTAACACTGCTTTGAGCAAGTGCCTTGAAAGAACATCTTTCATTACTTTGACCTATTTCATTATCGATACAGAAGAAAAAACACTAGAGTTTTCACGTGCAGGGCACTGCCCAACACTTTATTACGACAAAAAGAAAAAAGAAACAAAATACTTTCAGGACAAGGGTTTAGGCCTGGGTATAATCAGAAATTCGACCTACAAGAATTTTATTCAAGTGAATAAAATGTCCTTTGACAAGGATGATATTCTGGTCCTATATACAGATGGCATTTCTGAAGCTTCCAATGAAGAGCATGATGAGTTTGGTTATGACCGAATGAAGAACCTTCTGCAGCAGAATGCGCATTATGATCCTATGATGATCCAGAAAGTATTCATAAGTAAACTGTATGAGTTTTGTGGAGGCAAAGACCTTGACGATGATTACACAATGTTGGTGATCAAGTTTAATTAATTGCCGTAGAAAAGAGTAGACTATGATAGAAATAAAGAAAGAAACTGAGAACAATTACCTGAACATTGTCGTAAATGGAGAAGCTGATGCAAGTTCTTCCATTCACTTAGACAAAGCGATCAAGGAAGCAATGGAGGAAGGCCATCAGCACATTCTTATTGACTGTACCAATCTCAACTACATTTCTTCTGCAGGGCTTGGAGTTTTCATGTCTTACATCGAAGAGATATCCGAAAAATCCATCGACTTTATCCTATTCGGATTGTCCGAAAAGGTCTTAAAGGTTTTTGGGATTCTCGGATTGGACCAATTATTGACTATTAAAGAAAATAAAGAAGCAGCAATAGCAGCAATCCGTGAAGTATAGTTTCGACATACCAAGTAGCAAAAATAAGCTTCGTTTGATGCGTAAGTTCGTAACTGACGTATTGAAAGATCATGATGTCTCTGATATTGAGATCAATATGATGGTGCTAGCTGTTGACGAAGTTTGTGCAAACATTATTATTCACGGTCACCCGTCAGATGACATGAGCGAAGTAAAGCTCGGAATTAGCTTCAAAAACGAAGGCGTTTGGTTCGAAATCATTGATCAAGGCAATGCTTTTGATATTGTAAGTTACCAAGAACCAGTCATCGAAGATTTGGTGAGAAATAAAAACAAAGGAGGAATTGGGATTATGCTCGTGAAAAAAATCATGGACGACATCCAGTTCAAGTCTTCTCCATCTAAAAACACGCTTACTCTTTACAAAAAGGTGGAATACACCAAATAAAACCTAATATGAAAGGTGTTTGCACTTTACTGATTGGATTGCTGTGCTCTTCGACAGTTTTGGCGTACCAGTCAGAGCAAATCATTGTGGCCCAAATCAACGATTACGAAGTCAGCTCTTCTGAGCTTCTCTATGGTTACCAGAAAAATCGTGATGATCAAGGCAAGCTACATATTGATTCTTTGAAGAAATACCTCGAGAACTACATCAATTTCAAACTGAAAGTTCAGGCGGCAGTGAAACAAGGCTATGATACCACAGCCGGTTTCAAGCAAGAGCTAGCCGGTTACCTCAGCCAAATAAGGAAGCCGTACTTGGACAACCCCGAAGCAGAGGAAAAGCTCATTTCAGAAATACACAGAAGGAAACAGATAGAGATTGACGCATCACATTTGTTAATCAAAGTGGCTCCCAATGCATCTCCTTCGGACACTTTGAGAGCATACCAACTTGTCGATAGTCTTCGCCAAACTGTTAAGTCAAAAGAGGAGTTTGAAGCGTTGGCCAAAAGGTTTTCTCAAGACGGATCTGCTCAAAATGGAGGTAAATTGGGATGGTTCAGTGCCATGGATATGGTAGGCCCTTTTGAGAATGCTGCCTACCATACGGAAGAAAATCAGGTGTCCGAAGTGGTGAAGACGCAATTTGGATATCACATACTATATATCAATCAGGTCAGACCTTCCCGGGGTAGCTTGAAAAGTTCACACATTTTCTTTAGCACTCAAGGACGTAGTCGAGATGCGACTCAAAGGATAGCAGAGGCTATATATGACTCTTTAAAAAATGGTGCAGATTGGAACACCATGACCCGGAGATACTCCAATGACAATAGAACTAAGATGAATGGAGGTCAGTTACCATGGGCTAGAATAAAGCAGCTTCCTGATGAATTTTATGATATAGCATATGGAGTTAAGGAGATAAATGGAATTTCCAAACCTCAAAGAACTCAGTTCGGCTGGCATATTGTAAAGTTGGATGACGAAAGGCCTATTGGACCTTTATCCGAAGAACGCTCTGCAATTGAACAACAGTTGAAACGGTCCGGAAGAAATGTGCTTAACAATGACCAGTTAATCAACAAGCTCAAAACAGAAAATAATTTTCAGCAGAATAAGACACAGCTTAATGCTCAATTAAGTGCATTGAGTGAAGGAAGTCTGAATGAAATCATCAAAAGAGAAACCATCTTCAGAATCGGGCAAAGACAATTTCAGTTGAGTGACTTCATCAAAACTCTGCCTTCTCAAAAAATAGTACTCAATAACAACATCATCAGATCTCTCTATTTGGAGTTTGAACGTAAAAGCATAATAGCCTATGAAGATTCGATTGCACCCATCAAGTATCCTGAATACGGCTTTTTGAGACAGGAGTACAAGGAGGGTCTTTTGCTATTCGAGATAATGCAAAAAGAAGTATGGAATAAAGCGATTGAGGATTCAGTCGGGTCCAAAGTATATTATGAAAACCACCTTGATCAATACAAAGCTGAAAAGCGTCTTGAAGTAACGATAATAAGCAGTGAAGAAGTTTCATTGGTCGAAAGACTTATGAAATCAGAAGTAAAAGCTCAATCGATCGAAGAATTGGCCAAGTCAATCTTCACAAACAAAGAGCAATCGCTGTTAAAAATTGTAAAAAGAACTATTAAGGCATCCGAAATGAATAAATTTGACCCAACAGAATTAAAATCAGGCAGTTGGGCAAAAGATTCTGACACACCAGAATACTACTATTTGAATAAAATTATTCCCTCGGGTTACTTTTCATATGAGGAGATCAAAGGTCAAGTACTTTCCGGTTACCAAGATTTTTTAGAACAGCAATGGATAAGACAACTAAGGGCTCAGAACAGTATTAAAATTTATGATAGTGCTTTAAAGGAGATAGTGAAAAATTGAAACTGAAATACATATCCATATTAACCATCCTATTGAGTTCTCTTTCTTGTGATTACTTGGGTACCTCAGACCAGTCAAGTGTCAACAATAGTAAGGAGCTTGTGGCTAGTGTAGGCAGCTCTTTCCTATTTGAGTCTGACATTGCAAATCTAGTGTCGGTACAAACAAATAAGGAGGACAGTACCTTGATAGTAGAGCGATATGTGAGGAATTGGATAAAAAAAGAGCTTCTTGTTAAAGAGGCCAATAGCAGTATCAAGGTCAATCAATCTGAAATTGAGAAGAAGGTCTCAGACTATCGATACACGCTGCTCTCCTATGAGTATCAAAAACAAATGATTCAGCAACTCCTCGACACAGCCGTGTCCTATGAGGAAATCAGAAGCTATTACGAAGATAACCGAGAGAATTTTTCACTACGCCAAAACATCTTTAGAGGGCGTTACTTGAAAATCTCCAACGATGCTCCAAAGAAGAATGACATAAGGCGATGGATAAAATCAAGTCGGCCTCAAGATCTGGAATCTCTCAAGTCTTATGCATTTCAGTTTGCAGACAATTATTCTTTAGAAGATTCAACATGGATCAAATTTGATGACATTATCAAGAACTCACCCTTATCGACAGTTTCAAACAAAGTCCAATTTCTTCGAAGAAACAGATATGTAGAAGAAGTGGATTCTGTCTATCTTTACCTCCTCAAAATTCAGGAATACAAAATTTCAGAAGAAGCTTCACCGTTAGAGTTTGTGCAAGAGGAGATTCGAAACATAATTCTTAACAAAAGAAAAGTGGCGTTGGCGAAAGGTTTGGAGAATGATATTTATGAACGTGCGAAGGAAAATGAAGACTACAAAATATATTATTAAGGCAATTCTGGTATTATCCATCTTGATACCCACAGTTGCTTCCGCTCAGGAAGGACAGGTGGTTGATAAGATCATCGCCAAGGTTGATGACAAAATCATTCTAAAGAGTGAGTTAGAGTCTGCCTACATACAATTTCTAACAAGTCCTCAGGCCCAAAGTTTTCAAGGTGATGCAAAATGCGTATTACTCCAAAGCTTCGTTGAAAGTAAAGTGATGCTGATTATGTCTGAGATAGACTCTGTAGAAGTTGGAGAATCCAGATTAGATTATGAAATCAGAAGTAGAGGCCAGCAAATAATTCAGCGCTTTGGCTCTGAAGAGGCAATTCAACAGGCATATGGCAAGTCATTAGATCAAATAATGAACGAGCTCAGACCCTCAATAGAAGAGCAAATTAGGATTGAGGAACAAGAGAATAACATACTGGCCGATATCACTGTAACACCGAAAGAAGTTAGAAAATTCTATAACCGCTTTCCGCAAGACAGTTTGCCGCTTTATTCAATGGAATACGAAATAGGTGTAATCGTAAAGGAGCCAGACGTGAGTGATGCTGAGAAAGAAAGAGTAAAAAAAGTACTTCTTGATATAAGAGAGAGAGCACTTAATGGAGAGAGTTTTGAAATTTTAGCAACCTTCAATTCTGAAGGTCCTTCCGCTAAAGATGGCGGAAACCTAGGTTTTGCTTCTAGAGGAACAATGGACCCTGCATATGAAGCAGGCGCTTTGTCTCTAAAGCCTGGGGAAATCTCTATGCCAGTTGAGTCTTCTTTTGGTATTCACTTAATCCAGTTAGTTGAAAAAAGAGGAAATGAATATCAGACAAGGCATATTATAATGTCTCCAAAACCAAACGAAGATGATTTGGCTAAGGCATCTTCCATTCTGGAGGACCTTAGAAACAAAATTTTGACCGACAGCATAAGTTTCGAGCAAGCTGCGCAACTTGTATCAGACGATGAGAGTACAAAGGTAAATGGTGGCTTCTATGCTGATCAATTCGGTTCACTTAGAATTCCTGCGAATTCATTAGAACCTGAGTTGTTTTTTGAAATTGATAAAATGAAGGAGGGGGATATATCCATGCCTCAGTTAATCGAAGTAGGAACTGATGCAAAAGTTGCTAGAATCATTTATTACAAGAAAAAACTACCTCCTCATAGAGCAAACCTGACGGATGACTATGAGAAGTTAAAGGCCGCTACTACCCAAATGAAAAAGTCACTGAAACGTGCAGAATACATAAAGGAGAAAATGCAAGAAGTTTATCTTGAGATCGATCCAGTATTTAACCGTTGCGGCATTATCAAGAATCAATAAGTATGAGTGAAAACACATCTGATGTCGCTTTAGCCGACAAATTCTTTGAAGATTTTAAGAGACTTAAAGCTGAAATTTCAAAAGTAATTATTGGTCAAGATGAAGTAGTCAACCTTCTCTTGACCTCCATCTTTTGTAAAGGGCATAGTCTACTCGTGGGTGTTCCTGGTCTTGCCAAAACACTCTTGATACAAACTATTTCATCAGCCTTGGACTTAAGCTTCAAAAGAATTCAGTTCACTCCTGACTTAATGCCTTCAGATATTCTCGGAGCTGAGACAATAGACAAAGACAGAAACTTTAAATTTATCAAAGGACCCATCTTCGCCAACATTGTTTTGGCAGATGAGATTAACCGGACGCCTCCTAAGACGCAGGCGGCCCTGCTAGAATCAATGCAAGAATATTCGGTGACTGTTGCGGGTCAGCACTTCGATCTGGACAAGCCATTCTTTGTCTTGGCCACTCAAAATCCAATTGAGCAGGAAGGCACATATCCACTCCCTGAAGCTCAGCTTGACAGGTTTCTCTTTAATATCACATTAGATTACCCTTCGTTCCAGTCAGAGGTAGATATTGTAAAAAATACAACTTCAGATGTTGAAAATATAGTTGGCCATGTTCTAGACGGGGAAGCTGTAATGAATTACCAGCATTTAGTAAGAAGAGTGCCTATTGCAGATAATGTGGTTGAATATGCCGTTAAGCTGGTTCATAAAACTAGGATAGCAAGCGAAATGGCGCCATCCACGACTCAAGAATATATTGAATGGGGTGCAGGACCAAGAGCTTCTCAAAACTTAGTAATCGCAGCTAAGTGTAATGCCCTTGTTAATGGTAAGTACTCTCCAGATATTGAAGATGTTCAGGCGGTTGCCAAACCTATTCTAAGACATAGAATCATTCGGAATTTCAAAGCTGAGGCTGAGGGGATTACAATAGATAAATTGATCGAAGATCTTCTCTAATCAGTCATAGGTATAAAAACCTTTTCCAGATTTTCTTCCGTGATGGCCGGCATCGACCTTTTGCTGCTGAATTCGTGATGGACGAAATTTGGCGTCTTGATGAAAAGCATTGAACATAGATTCGGTGACCGAATAGTTAGTATCTACACCAATCAAATCCATCAATCTAAACGGACCCATTCTAAAACCGGAAGATTCAACTAATCTGTCAATCCCATTCACATCGCTTACCCCCTCTTCCAGAGCCTTTAAACCCTCAACATAAAAATGCCGAGCAACTCGGTTTACAATAAAACCGGGAGCATCTGCAGCCATTACTGGGGTTTTACCCAGTTTCCGAGCCAGTTCTGCTGTAGTATCAGCCACATCTTGGTCCGTAGCCACTCCAGATATGACCTCAACGAGCTTCATTATATGAGCCGGATTGAAGAAATGCATACCAACAAACCGTTCTGGATGTTTCAAACCTGCAGCAATTCTTGTAATAGGAATTGACGAAGTATTAGACGCCAGGATAGCATTCGGGCTATTAATCTGCTCTAACTTTTGAAACAGCGACTTTTTCACATCAAGCTTCTCAACGACTGCTTCAATTATAAAATCAGCTACCAATGAATTCTCGGCATCCGAAAAACTTATTCTTTCAAGAGTGGTTTGTTTATCTTCTTTCGTCAACTTACCTCTATCAACTCCCTTATCCAAATTCTTTGAGATAATAGACTCAGCCTTGATCAAAGCTTCTTGTTTGAGGTCATAAAGAAGCACTTCATATCCAGCCAAGCCACAGATTTGGGCAATACCCTGTCCCATGGTACCCGCACCTATTACTGCAATCTTAGATATTTCATGAATTTTCATCAAAGCGAATTAAACTGTTTTAGGAACCGGACGTCATTCTCAGTAAAAAGCCTGAGATCTTTTATTCCGTACCTCAACATTGTGATTCTTTCTATACCCATACCAAAAGCAAAACCGGAATACTCATTCGGGTCAATACCGCAGTTCTCCAGAACATTAGGATCTACCATACCTGAACCTCCTATCTCTACCCAACCTGTGTATTTACAGATATTACAACCATCCCCATGACAAATCTGGCATGATATATCTATTTCCGCGCTAGGTTCAGTAAATGGGAAGTATGATGGTCTGAATCTTATTTGAGTGTCTTTTGTAAACATCTCCTTTACAAAATGATAAAGCGTTTGCTTTAAATCTGCAAAAGAAACATTCTTATCTATATACAAACCTTCCATTTGGTGGAAAACGCAATGCGCCCTAGCAGAAATCGCTTCATTTCTAAATACACGTCCCGGAGATAATGTTCTAATTGGAGGTTTCTCGTTTTCCATCACTCTTATCTGAACACTTGAAGTATGTGTTCTAAGGGCGATATCTGGATCCTTTTCTATAAAGAAAGTGTCTTGCATTTCACGAGCAGGATGGTTCTCTGGGAAGTTTAAAGCAGTGAAATTATGCCAATCATCCTCTATCTCTGGTCCTGAAGACACATTAAAACCAATACGTTCAAAAATCTGGATGAATCGTTGCCTTGTGGCCGTCAAAGGATGAATAGAACCAAAGTCTTCTTCAGTAGGGGGTAAAGTTAGATCAGGGTAATCTTCTGAATCAGTTCCCCCAGAACTCAAACTGTCAATTAATGACTGAAACTTCTCTTGTGCTAGATTCTTTAGTTCGTTTACAGATTGTCCAAAAACCTTCTTTTCTTCATTCGGAACATCCTTCATTTGTGTAAAAAGCTCTCCTATGACATTCTTTCTACTAATAAACTTTAATCTGAACTGTTCAAGCTCATCAGCATTCGATGCCTTAAAAACCTTGATCTCCTCAGCTATTTCCTTGAATCTATCGGACATATGGGTATTCCTAAATCTTTGAGAAGACAAAAATAACAGTACTTCACGATTAAATGAGTTGATACTCCTATTTTTGAAATAATATGAAGAACATTCTGGTAACTGGAGGTGCTGGTTATATTGGTTCGCATGTAATTGTTAGACTACATGAAGAAGGGTATAACGCAATCATTCTCGATGATTTTTCGAATTCGAACAAATCGGTACTCAAAGGCTTGCACAAAATAACTGGCAAAGACTTCAGAGTTTACGAAGGTGACATTTTAGACATATCCCTTTTCGAAAAAATATTTCACGAAAACCAAATTGAAGGTGTTATTCACTTTGCAGCCAAAAAAGCTGTTGGAGAATCAGTGGACAATCCTTTGTTGTATTACAAGAATAATGTCACTGGTTTGATTACACTTCTTGAATCAATGACAGAAAATAAGATCAAGAACTTGGTGTTCTCTTCTTCTTGTACTGTCTATGGACAGCCAGACTCATTACCTGTCACAGAAGATTCACCCATAAGGCCAGCTAATTCTCCATATGGAAATACCAAGCAGATTGGTGAGGAAATGATTGAGGACACTGTGAAAAGTGGAGCATTCTTGAGGTCAATAGCCCTACGATATTTTAATCCTATTGGGGCCCATCCATCTGGAGAAATAGGTGAGTTACCTCTAGGGATTCCAAACAATCTAGTTCCATTTATCACGCAAACCGCTGCCGGCTTGAGAGACTCGTTAACAGTCTTTGGTCAAGATTACAATACACAAGACGGAACTTGCATAAGAGACTATATTCATGTGATGGACTTGGCAGATGCTCATGTCCAATGCTTAAAGTACCTAGAGAACATTAACAACCCAAACCACTTTGATTTCATGAATATTGGCACCGGAACAGGGAGCACGGTTCTTGACGCAATTAGTTCTTTCGAAAATCAGTCGGGTAAAAAGTTAAATTATCAATTGGGCCCTAGACGACCCGGAGATGTAGAGAAAATTTATGCCCAAGTGGACAAATCTGTGGAGCTTCTTAATTGGAGGACACAATTCACATTGGATGATGCAATGAGGGATGCTTGGAACTGGCAAAAAAAGTTGTCCAGTATTTAACACGCATCATCTGTCAATTAACGAATCAATACTACCTTTGAGCGATATTTAAAGAGAGTAGTAAAGCTTCACAATACATTTGAGTCAAACAATTCAAAGATGAAAATTACAATAGTAGGAACTGGATATGTTGGATTAGTCACTGGAACGTGCTTTTCGGAAGTCGGGATAGATGTGACCTGTGTAGACATAGACCAGAAAAAAATCGAGGGGCTGAGAAAAGGCATCATGCCTATATATGAACCAGGCCTAGAAACAATGGTATTAAAGAATGTGGAGAAAGGTCGACTTAACTTTTCAACCAGTCTGAGTGAAAGTATAAAAGGTTCAGAAGCTGTTTTTATAGCGGTAGGAACACCTCCAGGAGAAGATGGAAGTGCTGATTTGAAATATGTTCTGGCAGTAGCTAAAGAAGTTGGTGCACACATGGACGATTACTTAGTGGTGGTCACCAAGAGCACAGTACCAGTCGGAACAGCGGAAAAGGTAAAAAATACGGTGACAAAGGCGCTTAAAGACAGAAATTCAGATCTGTCATTTGATGCTGCATCAAATCCAGAGTTTTTGAAAGAAGGAGCCGCGATCCAAGACTTTCTTAAACCTGATAGAATTGTGGTCGGTGTTGAGACAGAAAGAGCTCAAAAAATTATGGAGAAGCTTTACAAGCCTTTTCTACTGAATGGACATCCAACAATTTTTATGGATGTACCTTCTGCAGAAATGACCAAGTATGCAGCCAATTCAATGTTAGCTACCAAGATTAGCTTTATGAATGACATTGCCAACCTATGCGAAATCATGGGTGCGGATGTCAATATGGTTCGCAAAGGTATTGGTAGCGATTCCCGAATCGGAACAAAATTTATTTACCCAGGGGTTGGATATGGAGGCTCTTGTTTTCCAAAGGATGTCAAAGCATTGATCAAAACTGCTGAAGACAATGGTTATCAAATGCGAGTTCTTAAGTCTGTTGAAGATGTCAATAATGACCAAAAGTCAGTTTTGGTTAACAAAGTAAAGAAACACTTTGGGAATCATTTGAGCGGAATGACTTTCGCTGTATGGGGGCTTTCTTTCAAACCCAAAACGGACGATATGAGAGAAGCACCTTCCGTTGTAATCATCAATCAATTACTCGCTCTTGGGGCTCAAGTCAAAGCATTTGATCCTGTCGCCATGGAGGAAGCCCACAGGGATTTAGGGGATTCAATAACCTATACCAAAGATGAGTATGAGGCACTTGTCGATGCAGACGCATTGCTACTGGTTACGGAATGGCCTGAGTTTAGAATTCCTAACTTCACCGTTGTCAGCAAACTACTCAAGAACAAGGTCATTTTTGACGGTCGGAATGTCTATGACCAAGACGAAATGAACGATTTAGGTTACACTTACTACGGTATTGGTCTAAATTAAGAGATTATGAAGGAAAGAGTTCTCATTACAGGAGCAGCAGGTTTCCTAGGCTCACATTTGTGTGACAGGTTTATTAAAGAAGATTTCCATGTAATCGGTATGGATAATCTTATTACAGGAAACCTTGATAATATCTCGCACTTAATGCCCTTGGAAGCATTCGAGTTTCATCATCATGATGTCTCAGACTTTGTGCATGTCTCAGGTAAACTAGATTATATACTCCACTTCGCTTCACCAGCAAGCCCAATAGACTACTTGAAGATACCCATTCAAACACTCAAAGTAGGGTCCCTGGGAACACATAACCTATTAGGCCTCGCAAGAGCAAAAAGTGCACGAATGCTTATCGCATCAACGTCTGAGGTGTATGGTGACCCATTAGTTCACCCTCAAGTTGAAGAGTACTACGGCAATGTCAACCCTGTGGGCCCTCGTGGTGTCTATGACGAAGCTAAGAGATTTCAGGAAGCTATCACCATGGCCTATCATACTTATCATAAGCTGGAAACTCGAATAGTCCGTATTTTCAATACCTATGGCCCTAGAATGAGACTAAACGATGGTCGTGTTCTTCCGGCTTTTATAGGCCAAGCACTTAGAGGAGAAGACTTGACAATTTTCGGTGACGGTAGTCAAACTAGGTCTTTTTGTTATGTTGATGATCAGGTGGAGGGCATATATAGGCTTCTTATGTCAGATTACGCTTATCCAGTTAATATTGGTAACCCTGATGAAATAACCATTCGTCAATTTGCTGAAGAAATTATTAAGCTTACCGGTACCAAACAAAAAGTTATCTTCAAAAATCTGCCGAAAGACGACCCAATGCAAAGGCAGCCAAACACGGCAAAAGCCAAGGAAATTCTTGGCTGGGAGGCGAAAATTGGTAGAAAAGAAGGGTTGAAAATAACATATGACTACTTCAAATCACTACCTAAAGAAAAGCTCCATAAAACGGAACACAAAAACTTTTCTTCATTTATTAAGTAGCTTTACAACCTTTTTGACGTTTGTGAAGTCTAATGTATATGATCAAAATTAGACTTATTTTTTTATTAATTATTGCTTATTCAAGTCTTCACGGTCAAGAAATTGTCAATGACAGTACGAGAACAGTTGAACGCAGTCTAAAAATAGAAAGCGGAATACTCATAAGCGCTAAAGACGGGCTGCCTTTTTGGATGAAGTCTAACACTTCAAACCGCTTTAATGATAAATCTGCGAACTCCCAATATCATATTCTGTTCTATCAAGCAAATTATCAGTTGTTGGATAATATCAAGATTGGAGGAGAGATTGAATCCATTGTCAATATCCGAGAGAGAGTTAACGGTAAGTTTGTCCAAACCAACTTTTATCTAGAATCAAATTTCTTAAGGGTTCGGGGAGGGTATGAAGAAGAATTCTTTGGACTGAATGATAGCACACTTTCAATTGGAAACTTGGTCTATGGAAATAATGCCAGGCCAATCCCCAAGTTCTCTATCTCCACTAATGGTTGGCAAAGTAGCCCATTTCTAAAAAATAACGTCTCTTTCCAAGCCTACTTGGCCCACGGTAAGTTTGAGCAAAACAGATTTCAAAGCGGTGCTTTTCTACATCAGAAGTATTTCTACATTAAAATTGATCTATTAAAAACGAGACTCTCATTGATCGGTGGTCTTAATCACAATGCGCAGTGGGGAGGTGGTAATTCGGCAAATGAAAGTACTCAACCGACCGGGCTTAAAAATTATTTGAAGATTTTCACTGGTTCCTCTGGAGGCAGTGACGCCCTTCCGACCGATCAACAAAATGCGCTGGGAAATCATCTCGGCAGTTATGACTTAAGAGGTTCATATCAATTCGAAAATTTCAAAGTGTCACATTATTGGCAATTTCTTTGGGAAGACAAATCCGGCCTAACTCCTTTCAATTGGCGTGATGGACTGATGGGGGCTTCAATAGAGTTCAAGAATAGCAAATCAATAAATAAAGTGGTTCTAGAAGTGGTTCGAACCAACAATCAAAACGCTCAAAAAGTCGCAGATGATGGTACTCCCATATTCGAACCTGACAATTTTTTTAATAATGGAGTTTACAGAACTGGCTGGTCATACCACAATCAGGTTATTGGAAATCCAATGTTTTTGATTCTGAATGAAGAGTCTAGCTCTTCGTCAAGGATAAAGAATAGTATCAATGCTGTTAATATTGGCGTCAGTGGTGAGTATAGAGAGCTGGCATACCAGATCAATTATGTTGACTTTAAAAACAAGGGAACGAAATCAGAAATTATTTCTCCATCGCTTAGATTGAAGGCAATAAACGTGACTCTTGAGTATATGATCTCAAAAAAATCAAGCTTAGGTACGAGGATGAGCTATCAAGAAGCAAACTTTCAATCTCAAAAAAACTTCGGCTTGCAAATCAATTATAGAGGGTATATTAATCTTTGAGTCAACGATTAATAGGCCTTTTCTTGGCCCTTTATAATACCAAAAATTGTAAGGAAGACAATCTTGATATCTAAAAGAAAAGACCAGTTTTGAAGATAAAACCTATCGAGTTTTACTCTAGAGTTCATTTGATAGAAATCACTTATTTCACCTCTGTAGCCCATAGCCTGTGCTAGGCCTGTTACACCAGGTCTTGATTCATGCCTTTTTGCAAATTTTTCAACTCTTGATTTATAAGTGTCATTGAGTAATATTGGATGGGGTCTAGGTCCAACCACAGACATTTGACCGATAAGAACATTTAGGAATTGTGGGAATTCATCTAATGAGGTTCTACGCAAGAAAGAACCAAATTTTGTTGTTCTAGGGTCATTTCTGGCAGCCCACATCGTATCGGAATCTTCATTTTGGATCATAGTCCTAAATTTTAAACAAACAAACCTTGATCCATTTTTACCTTCTCTATACTGTTTGAAAAATATCGGCCCTCGACTTTCAAGTCTAATCATCAAGCCCACCAGAGGACACATCCAGGATAGCACAAATACAACTATCATTAGAGCAAACACTAGATCAAACGAACGCTTTATAACCCTATTAAGTAGACCATCTAATGGCAGGTTGTTAATGTCAATTACAGCTACAGAATCATACCTACGAAGGACAAAAGTTTTTAGGAGATCTGTTTTAATCTCAGGTAACAGCTTCACACGTTTCGCATGACCATCTGCAAATTGTACAAGCTGATCTTTAGTAACTTTATCGACTCGATCACTTATATAAATTGAGTCCAGTTCACTTAAATCAAGCCTGAAAAAATCACTCAGAGTTCCATTTATCGGGTAATTCTCGTTCAGGGGTACGTTTGAGTCAATCGAAAAAATACCTTTACACCTTATTCCATAATGGGGCTTTCTAATGAGAAGATCGTATAGCTTAAACCCTAGTCGATCATAGCCTATGATTACAGTATTTCTAATATTTCCACCAAAGGTGCGATATCTATCCAGAACTAAGTGGACCGATACACGATAGATGGTAAGCCAAACAAAAAGCAACAATATAAGAGACATTATGAAGTGTCTGTCAATTGCACTCTCAGCCAAAAACAACCATAGAAGAGAGATTAGAGAAACAAAAATAAACACACTTGTAAAAGCCCTCTTAAATGTATTATAATAGCTTACCGCCCTGCCTATTTTAAAGTCTCTACTTACATAGGATAGGATTGGCCAAATTATTAAATAAGCAACTAGGGCTGTGGTATATGGCTGTTTAAGGTTAAATGAGCCAAAAGCTATGTAAAGCGAAATAAAATAAAGGGCGGCAACAATTAGCAACTCGCCCGAGATGAAAAGTGATGGGAAATATTTATTAAACCTCTTCTTCAATGTTCCTTAAAAACACCTAAACTGAAAATTGACATCAAATAAATGATACTTTCAAAACTACAAAACCTAGTTGACAATTAGAATTTATGGTACTTTATCCTTTGGTTAAATCATAGTATAACGAAAACTCAGATCCAAAGGCATGGTACAAATCCCCAAAGTCATAAGCGACTTTGAGTTCAAGAGAAATTGGTAATTCCTTTAAAACTTCTTCACATCGAAATTTAAATTGCATATAGAACTGCTCCCTCATCGGTCTGAACACATAGTCAAAACTAGTATCATTAATTACACCATCCCAAGCGAACCTTCCTTCATAAAGACCTGCATAGGTCCCAAAATTTTGTGTATAGGTAAACAATCCTTCATAAAGCAAAACTCGCTTTATTTCACCTCTGATTCCGAGATGAACGGCTCTAAGTCTATTATTCGCTATAGCCACATCATAATCAGGATAGTTTTCAAAAAAGTTTAGGGTACGTTGATGAGTTAGAAACAATGGGTTTCCGATAACATCCCCATCATATGTCCAGCCAGATCGATACAGCCAGTTGTTATATATGTCATCTCGCCCCCCGAAAGAGTAACCAAAATTTTCTACTTCAGTCGGCACACTTGAAGTCGCATCTGGCAGACCTGGGCCTCCTTGCCATTTAGTCTGGACATATTCAAAATATATGGTATTAATCAATGAACCTATATTCGGCAATGACCACTCCAAGCCAATCAGATAATCCGTCAAACTGATATATTGAAGACCCCCAAAGTCCTCAAACGGCTTTTGATAATTTAAAGTAAGAGTATGCTCCCCCACTCTCTGGGTTACGTGCGTATCTATAATACCCAAATGATTTCCCAAGCCATTGCTCTCGCCTTCAGTTGTGCTGTTAAGGTTAGGTATTCCAGAACCAGCAAACACTCTGAAAAAATCTGAAAGTGAACTTGGTTGTTTATCACCCTGAGGAGAAATCCCTCCATATTGGGCGAAGTGAACTAAACCTGATGAAGCGGTCCAGCCAATTTCCTTATCCAAATCCAACTTTAAATAGAATGATTTAGAATGCAGCAATGCCTTTGATATGTACCGGTCTTCTTCAAACCAACCATGGTTTAAATGTCCTTTGGTCTTAAAGTAACCTCCTGTAAAGGGCACATTAATATAATCAGCAACTCTTAAATTGACCATTGGGATAGGCCGCGCGTTTGAACTTACGCCCATAGATCCACTGGAAAGAGTATTCCCAAGCCCACCAATTGACCATTTTTCACGCCCAACGCTGATTTCTATCTCTCTATACTTTAACCTGATAAAATGCGAAGAAAGAAACTTGTTTCTAAAAGAAAACCCAGTGACGAAATTCATTTTATCAAGTACGGGTACCATATAGGTTAGATCGCCTCGAACAAACAGACCCTCCTGCTTTACTTCTCCCCACTGATTACTAACAAGATGGAAAGGTAAAAAGCTTGTCTCTGAACTAACCAATGTACCAAGGCCAATACTTAAATTCAAACTGTCTCTCTCTTGTGCCGAAACAGCCAAGAGGCTTGAGAAAACAAGACAAATTGTCAATGATATTTTTTGTAAAAACCCCTCGGTTTCAAAATTTTGCATAGTAAAAAGCTTTCCCAGTCTTCAATACCCTAAAAAGTACTCTTCCAGATAGAGCCCTTATTCTTAACAGATTTTTCGTTGCCTACTCCTGCCAAAATTAAAGTTTTTACTTCGTCAATTCATACAATCCGTTCGGTTTTAAGACTAATTGGCACATGTTGCCTGTCTGTTGCAGTATAAGTCACTTTAAGGAAATAGTCAGCGTTCAACTCCTTTTAAAAACCCTCGCCTTTCACTGGAATGCTTGACCAATAAATAATTCTTCAACCTCATTTCAACCCTACACTATCACTTTTTAGAAGAAGTCCATAAAGGTCACAATCAAATTGGAGCTAATAAAAAAAGAAATTTGATTACCTTCCCAAATCAAAAAAAATCAAAAAAAGCTTTGCTAAAACAAGCAATTCCAAAATCAAAAGAATTCTTCTTTCTTTGTTGCTTATTGTTGACTTTAGGGTGTAGTTCTAATTTCGACATCGTTGAAGAGCGATTGTATTTCTATGATTTTGAATCAGACTATACCAACATCGATAGTGTATTTGTTTCAGAGTTTAATAACACCCGGGTTTTAGGTCCCTTTAATAATTCAGGCTTCTCTTCTCATTGGGATAATCTACCCGAACACCAATATATCAGATTGACCTTTAATCTTTACATACATGACACTTGGGAAGGTAATAGCAATGATTCTGGAAATGGATTGTTAGACCATGATGCATGGATGATTGAATTTGACCCTCACTTAAAAGTAAAGCCCCATGAAAAGGTCTATTTTGAGACAACCTTTTCGAATGGCCCTTGCATCCCTGGCTGGTGTTTCACTCAGTCCTATCCAGATGAATTCCCGTCTAATAACAGAGCCAGAACGGAAGCCAATCCAAAAGATTTTTATGGCAGGTGTCTATATGAAGACACACCCACAGGAACATCATTATATAGAGTTGACAAAATTTTTCCTCATAACAAAAGTTCTGTGGTTATTGCTTTCTATGACAGACTGAAACAGGATGCTCCATTCGACAAGCTTTGTGAAGAGAGCTGGTCACTAGACAACTTAACAATTTCATTAATCAAGAGATAAACAATGCTAAAGAAGCTATTCGTAATTTTTATTGGAGCGTCTCTTTCTCTTATGTCTTATGGACAGACAGTACCTCTCGGGTCTCCAGGCGTAGAAAACTACCTTAGAAGACAGCAACTTTTGGGTAAATTTGATTCTTCCTTTACCTTCAATTACAGACCCATTACTTTGACAAAAAATGGTCTTGATGTTGACAGTTCCATTTTCAACACTTCAGAATATTTCAAAGAACTAAAATCGGATAAGGGCAAAGTTTCAATACTTCCTTTGGAGTTTAGGATGTCTTTTGATAAAAACCACCCAGATAGCCGAAATGACGGGGCCATGATTCGTTCTAGAGGTATGCAGGCCTATTTAAGTGCTGGTATTTACAGAGAGATAGGCCCTTTGTCAATCCAACTTAAGCCTGAATTCATTTGGGCCGAAAATAGAGATTATCAGGGATTTCCCGAATGGCCAAGACATTATCAAAGTATTTGGCAAACAAGGTATGTCTGGTTCAACAGAATTGATCTACCTGAAAGATATGGAACAAACCAATATACTAAGCTTACTCTTGGGCAATCCAGTATTCGACTTAACAAATGGGGTATGTCTTTGGGGCTTTCTACTGAGAATATTTGGTGGGGGCCAGCCGTTAGAAACAGCATAATGATGAGTAACAATGCTCAGGGGTTCCCTCATTTTACTTTCAATACTCAAAGGCCTATCAAAACTGGCATTGGTTCATTTGAATGGCAATTTTTAACAGGAAGATTAGGAGCATCTGGATTTGACCCACCATCTACAGATCAAATTTTTGAAGGTCGTGTTTTATTTGTCCCAAAACCTGATGACTGGAGATACTTCCAGGCGTTAACTCTTTCCTACTCTCCTAAGTGGATAAAAGGTTTATCCTTAGGGCTTACTCGGTGGGTCCAGCAATATGGTGAAAATGCGAAAGAGACGAATAGTTTCTTTCCAATTTTCCAAAACCTCCTTCGAAAAAATGACAAAGAAGAATTTGGGTTTAACTTGGACCAAGATCAAGCGGCTGGCATCTTTGGAAGGTGGGTCTGGTTTGATTCTAATGCTGAGTTCTATTTCGAATTTGCAAAGAATGATGCATCAATCAATTTTAGAGACCTATTGGTCGATACGGATCACTCCAGAGCATTGACAGTTGGAATCAACAAGCTTTTTTCAACGTCAAAAAAGGATGAGTACTGGCAATTCAATTTTGAATGGACGCAGACATCTCAAACTGAAAGCCGACTTCTTAGAAATTCTCTAAGCTGGTACATACACAGCAGGGTCCGTCATGGATATACAAATAATGGTGATGTATTGGGTTCAGCCCTTGGCCCTGGTGGCAATGCTCAATACTTGGAGGTGGCCAAAGTAAAAGGGTTCAATAGAATTGGTGGGGCTATAGAAAGGTTTGTTCACAACAACGACTTTAACAATTCTGCCTTCGAGGGCGACTTTACTCGATACTGGGTCGATTTTAACCTGCATGGCTTCTATGAACAAAGGTTTGATAGAATAATGCTGACCGCATCTATATTCTATACCTATTCACTCAACTATCAATGGGAAGCACTATTCGACCCTGATGATCCATCAGTATTTCCAGATACTCCAGGGGTTGACAGAAATAATTGGAACCTTGATATCAAGGTTTCCTATTCATTGTTTTAGGCGTGATTTCCAGGAGTCATGAATCTCTTGAAATGTGGTTTTGAGATCTTTTTTAATATTCCAATCGGGATAGTGCGATTTCATTTTAGTAAGATCTGAAATATAACAAATATGGTCTCCAGATCGGTTTTGATCACTGTACTGATAGATCATTTCCTTATTGGAAATTGATTCGATTAGGTTAAAAGCCTCTAAAATAGAAATTGAATTCTCCCTTCCACCTCCTAAGTTATAAACCTCCCCAGACTTGGGATTTTCCAAAAAATACTCAATGAAGCTTGAAACGTCATGCGAATGAATGTTATCCCTGACCTGCTTCCCCTTATAGCCAAAAATCGTATAGCACTTCCCTATAAAATTGCATTTGATGAGATAGCTCAGAAAGCCATGCAGCTCTACACCACTATGATTAGGCCCGGTCAAACAACCTCCACGCAGGCAGCAAGTCGGCATATCAAAGTATCTTCCATACTCTTGTACCATCACGTCAGCCGACACTTTTGATGCTCCAAAGATGCTATGTTTTGATTGATCAATTGTGAAACCTTCACTAATTCCGTTATAAAATTCAACATCTCCATAGTCCCAACGGGTATCCCTTTCAATCAAGCTCAAGTGATTGGGTGCATCTCCGTAAACCTTATTGGTAGACATATGAACAAACGGAATTTTGGCGGAATACTTTCTTGTTGCTTCAAGAAGGTTCATAGTACCTAAAGCATTAACATCAAAATCATCAAAGGGTCTAGTAGCAGCCAAGTCATGACTTGGCTGAGCAGCGGCATGAACGATGGCATCTGGTCTATGAGTCCTCATAAATCTAACAAGCTCTTGCCTGTCTCTTATATCGATCTCATGATGTTCATAGCTCTTGTACTGATCAACTAACCTTTTTGCGTTCCAAGTAGTATCTCCCCCAGCACCAAAAAAATCAGAACGCATGTTGTTATCAATTCCGATAACACGCCACCCTCTCTTAGCAAAATGAGATACAACTTCACTTCCTATAAGGCCTGCAGAACCTGTTACCAAAAGTTTTTTCATATAGGTGATTAATTGCTCCTATAGGGTTGTCTATAGAATAATTTGAATTTCAAAAAAATTAAAATGAATCGGGTATTTGTAACAAAATATCTTTTAGCAAGTCTTCTCGGTTCGATGTATAATCTGAACAGCCACTCTAGGCCATGTCTTTGCATCCAACTAGGAGCCTGTTTTAGCGTTCCCGCATGGAAGTCGAATGCCGCTCCCACTGCCATCATTGCAGCGTTCACCTTTCCCTTGTGATTAGCCACCCAAAACTCCTGTCTAGGGCAACCTCGTCCAACAAGGACAATATGAGCGTCACTTTCATTGATCCTCCTTATATCTTCTAAGTCTTCTTCGTGTGTTGCCTCCCGAAATCTATCCACATGAATTCCGCAAACCCTGACATTTGGGAACTCAGTATTGATAAAATTTTCAAATTTTTCCAATGTGGTCTGAGTGCTACCGTATAGGTACACATTAAGAAACTTTTGATCCGCCTTTTTCAGAACATGTAATGTCAATTCTGGTCCATATACACGGTCCTGCATTCCCAACCTGTAGAAGTTATTAAGTGCCCATCGAACCGGCTGACCATCCGGAACTATCAAATCGATTTTATTGATAATCTTTCCTAACTCTTGATTCTTGATACTCTCCATCAAACCATGAACAGCCATGGCAGAGACACCGAAGCTTCTTCTCTCTATTGCCTTTTCGAGGATGATATCTGATGCCGAATCGTAATTCACATTGGCATACTCAGGTATAAAGAGTTTATGTTTTGTGTAGCTAAATGGCATTTATACTAAAAACAACATATAGTTTCGTCATCACTATTTTCATGGGTTAACATAAGAATTCTTTCCATTTCCCCGCTGCAATTATTCCAGTTTAATTACGTCTAGTACTTTCAAGGACTAATACCAACAATAATTCTTTGATTGTTCTAACTGTTTTAATCACAAGTCCATTGATGATTCTCCTTCATTTAGACTTAAGTGGATGGACATTACTGACAAATTTAGATGTCATCCTGATATTGACTTTTCAACCACCTTGAAGATTACTTCACTAAATTGATCTGTAAACTTCTCTCGGGTAAAATCTTGAGCCCTTAAATGACCATTCCTAATTAGCTCACTCCTTGTTTCTACGTCTGAAAGCTCAATCATACGATCATGAAGTGATGCCTCATTCTCCAATTCAAAGACTAATGCAGCTCCTTTAGCGACTTCTACTAATGCAGGTTGGTTCGATACAATCAGTGGAGTACCGGTCTTCATAGCTTCTACGATGGGTATTCCAAAACCCTCTTCTTTAGAAGGAAAGACATATGCAAAAGATGACCGATAAAGAGAGTCTAGATCATCTGAATGAACAAAACCTGGCATAATGACTCGCTCTACAATACACAATTCCTTGGATAGCCTAACCAGATTTTGGAAATCATCATGAAAAATACCCACACCTCTCGCACCCGCTAAAACCAAATAAAAATCTTCATAAAATTCATTTTCTAGAAGCTTGGCAAACGACCTTATCAATAACTTTAAGTTCTTCCTCTCTTCAAATATTCCAACATGCAGAAAGTATTTTGCTCCCATTGGAAGACCGATCTTCTGATAATCTAGACTGTTATTCTCAACCCTAATTAAATCATTGGGGGCCTGATATACTACAGAAAGCTCGTGTCGATTTGTAACATGTTTCTTCACTTTCTCAGTTATATATTCTGTTGTCGTAATAATATGGGTTCTACTATCAAGCCCAAGTCTGATTGAAGTAATAAAATACTGCCTCCAAAGTGGGTTATACTTTCCTTTCAACTCCCAATAAAATGTATCATGAACTACAGTAACACTCTTTGCATTGAACTTAAAAAAAGGTAAAAGGTAATCAGTAGTAATAACAACGTCTATCCGCTTAAAAAGAATTAGTAGTGGGATACAGACCTGTTTCCAACAAAAATATATAACATGGTTTAATACTTTCTTGAATACATTGACTTTTCCCCTAAGGAACTGTGTCTCATTGACCCATCTCCAATTGGGGTAAATTTTGTATTCAATTTCCTCAGAATCTAGTGCCTCAATTCCTTTTAAAAGCTGAGTGGTATAGGTTCTTATTCCTGTCAAGGCTTGAAACAGATGGAAAGCATCAATCAGTGCACGCGGCTTCTTCTTCATGAGCTCAATTCAATTTGTCTAGGCCTCAGGCGTGGTCTAGAATCCTCGACCTTAAGGCTTTGGTATTTAGTCTCAGCATTCCCAATGAGCCACCAAGACGTCAAGGATACGTAGATATACGCTTCGCCATTAGCTGTGAATAGAGGCAACAAGAGTCCGAATTTGACAGCCGCAGCTACAAAAGGTACAATACCTTCTATCCTAGTAGTGCTCAATCGAAATGCTCTCCAAGAGTTTCTTATCCCATAATAGAGGACCCCAATATAGAGTAGCATCCCAAGGAATCCCATTTGCACTCCATATATTAGGTATTGATTTTCACCTCCAACGATTAGGTCTTTTTCGACTCCTCCTGCATTACCACTCATAGCCAATCCTATACCCATAGGACTAGACAACATACTCTCTACTGCATTCAGCCAGTCAACTATATGAGTCACACTTGAAGAGTTTTCAAATGAAATAGTGTCTAAAACAAAGAATAGAATCTCGTCTCCGGCAAAAAAAATGACATAACCAGTGACAACGGCTATTACGAACGCTCCAAATTTTAGGAGCTTATAGTAACGCAGTAAAAATGCCATGAACCCAAGCAACATAAAAAAAGCAACGAACGAAGCCCTAGAGTATGCGAAAAGAATACAGATAAAGGCACAAAAAAGTATCCCCAAGTATTTGTACTTATTCACTTTATGCGGTACCGATATAAGGTAAATAATGCAAATAGAGGTAATGACAAACATAGATGCAGCAAGCTCCAATGGATGTGCGAAGAAGGCCCCATAGCGAGGTTGACCTCCTTCTGCCTCAAACGTCCAAGATAAACCATAGACACCTTGAGGCTCTTCTCCTGTCATGAACGTATTGTATTTTGCATAGCCGGCAATTGTATGAAAGTGTATACCAACAACTTTTTCAATAATCACAAATCCACAGGCAAGAACCGTAGTGACCATTATAACTTTAAAAGCATTATTCCAGTGATGGAATTCCATTTTTACATTTCTACCAAAAAAGTAAAATACGCCTATCAACAATATATTCTTTAGATATATGGCCCTGTTAAAAAAAGTGGCTTCCCCTAGGCCAATAATAAAAAAGACAAACGCAAGGCTGATGAAGGATAAAACTAACTTATCAAGAAAAGAAAAATGCCAAGATCTTTGCTCAAGACTTTTTTGGCCAAATATCCATATTGCAAGCGCAGTAAAAACAACAACCTCTTTAGAGTATTGGATCAACTTCACCATGATAGGAGACTCAAAAAAGTCAAAATTAATCGTAATGAAAAGTGCGTAAACAGGGAAAAAAGCAACAGCATAGAGAAATACACTTTGTAACTTTCCGCTGAGTACGTTCTTCATGACATATATAAAGAAGACGAAGTAGAGTACCAAAAGCAGAGCCGCAACTAGAAACATAAGGTCACTTTAAACCAAACTTAATTCAATAAATATATCAACTGTGTAATACTGAAGCATATACTTTCAATAGGTTTTCATAACCACGCTCCTTAGAATACTTATTGCAATAATCCTGAAACGCATTGTTTCCAAGTTGCTCCGCCAATTTATCATCATGTTGTAAATGCTCTACTTTCTCGACCAGTTCGGTTATTTGTTCGTATTTTAAGCCATTAAAACCATCACCAATCATGGTCGACATCGCCCCCGTATTCCTGGTAATAACGGTCTTTTTATGAGCAAATGCCTCAAGGATTACTATTGGCATTCCTTCATAATAAATAGATGGAAAAATAACTGCTTTACATCTACTCATATATTCCAATACATCCTCTCTATCTCGTTCACCGAGATGAGTCACATTGTCAAACTCTCTGAAAACTTCAGGATTGTCCGACTTTCCAATTAAAATGAATTGTGAAGATTTATTATGTCTAAATAAGTGAAGAAGATCTTGAAGGCCTTTGGAATCATTCAACCTACCCACAAACAAAAAGAAGTCCTCTCTCTGAATATTTCTACCTTCATAAGATAAGAAGTTAGGTTTTACTACAGTCTGCTCTCTCTTCAACCCCCCTGATACAAGCTTATCTCTTTGGAATTCTGTTAAACAGATATACTTGTCAATTAGGTTATCCCAGGTACCCTTTTTCCTATGATACTGTATAACGTGTGCTTGAGCAGCTGTAGCCAAATGAGAATTTCTATAGCATTTAAACTTTATTGAATTGTACAAATTCTTATTTAAGCATTGTTCACAGACTTTTCCATCTCTAAATAAAAGACTGTTGGTACAAATCATTTTATAGTTGTGTAAAGTCTGTACCACAGGCACATTAAGTCGTTTACAAACCTGATATATCACGGGAGTTATTAAAGGGAAAGTATTATGCACATGACAAATATCTGGGCATTCAGTATTAAGAAGTTCTTCGAACTCCAATGCCACAGTCTTCGAGCTAGTTAATGATAATAGAAGCTTAGCTTTTGCCAATTTAGAGGAGTCATTGATATCGGAATTATTCTTAATGTACTGGATAACCTGATGCCCATTCTCTTCCAATATCTTCTTTTCCTCATTGACCACAGCTTCTTCACCAGTCTTTCCAATATAGATATTATGAACTTGAAGAATTCTCATATTCCTTTTGGTTAGTTACTGAATCAATCCGTGAAATGCTCCTCTAACTGTATATTGAACCTTTTTAAATCTACCCCTTAATAAAAAATAAGTAATATATCCGAGTAACTTGAACGCTTGATAACACCAAGAACCTATGGCATTAAATCCACTTGCATATCGTCTTACTATAAACAGATGGTTTCTAACATTTTGATAATGAGAAAAAGGAGAAACATTACCTTCTCCATACTTGTCTCTATTTATATCAGACCTACCTGCTTCATGATAAATGACTGATTTTGGCTCAAAACCCAGTTTTAAGCCTTTTCGCCTAAGCTTCAATGACCAATCCAAATCTTCGTAATAGATAAAAAACCTTTCATCTAGCAAACCTATACTTCTAACCTGATCAGACTTAATCAAAAAACAACATCCTGTGATCCATTCAGTAGTTGTTATGTTATTAAACTGACCATTATCAACCACTCCCTCTCCTCGGGTAATTGGCTTTGATATTGAAGCTCTAAAAACACCCCCTGCATTCCAAATAATACCCCGATCATAGTTGTACATTATTTTAGGTTGAATCGCAGCCCAATCTTCCCCTTCCATTCTTTTCACAAGTGGGGAAAGAAAATTCGGTGTGATGATGGTATCATTATTCAATAACATCACATAATCATAGGAGTGATCCAGCGCATATTGAATTCCAGTGTTATTCCCTCCAGTAAACCCTTGGTTTTCATCATTTTGAAGAAAGATCACATTAGAGAACTCCAATTTTAGCTTTTCTCCTGAACCGTCATCAGAACCGTTATCCACAACTATGACCTTATAAGAAGGGTATTCAAGTGTCTTTATAGATTTAAGACATTTGCATGTAAAACTATAACTATTCCAGTTTACTATTACAATCGCAACTGAGGCCATATTGTTAGAGCCTTGCACAGATTAATCCCTACTAAGGGAGGTTGACTTCCAAAACCCATACAAACCCCTCTCTAACTCGTAAGAAGACCAAACAAAACGATCCCTTTTGGGCAGTTGTTTTGCCCATTCCCACATGATACTTAGACCTGTGTGTAGATTCGTTTTGTCTTCAAAATTAAGTAGCTCTATTGACTTTTGCCAAGTCGGATGAGCATCCTTAACTTCATGTCTTTGTTCTAAAAATAAAAGTTCTCCGCTACCCATTACCTCTTTCAAAATCTCAGCTGCATCTTTAATAGAATATTCAATAGCTGAACCCAAATTTATAATTTGTTTCGAGGCACCGTCATAGGTTGCTGCATTCCACAATGGTTTGAGACAGTCATCGATAGAGCTAAAGGCCCGTTTTTGACTCCCATCACCAAAGATTGTCATTGGTTGGCCAGTCATATTTTGCAACATCCAAATTCCCAAAACGTTGCGATACGAATCCCAAATATTCTGATTTATACCGTAGACATTGTGGGGCCTTATTATACACCAATCAAGCCCATGCTGCTCGGCTGCTACTTTGATATCAAGTTCGCAGGCATATTTAGCGATACCATAAGGGTCAATGGGAGCTGGTTGATCCTCTTCATCAAATGGGGGGGTACCTCTTCCATAAACAGCCATTGAGCTTGTGAAAACCAGGCGTTTCACTTGAGACCTTATACATTCGTTAATGATGTTGGCTGTTGCTATAAGATTACTTTGGTAATTGAACTTTCTTATAAAAGGAGAAAGTCCTTCGGCAGCATAAGCCGCAAAATGAAATACATACAGAGGATCATGCTTTTCAAAAACTTCCTTCAACGATCCATCTGCGCAGTCCATCTGATAGAATGTAACCTGTTTGACTACGTTTTCTCTATAGCCCCCACTCAAGTCATCAATACCCACGACCTCATATTCAGGATAGTGCTTAACTATCCAATCAGCCATGCGACTTCCTATTAAACCCGCGACTCCAGTGATGATGATGCTTTGTTTCATAAGTTAATACTTGTTGCGAAAATATAGCTAAATCCCTAATTCTCTACTCAATCTCCATCAATTGTGGGTGACTTCGATAAAAAGCCTCAAAGAAAAGCCAACAATCATTTATTCGCCTAAATTTGAACAAACAGATAATCTAGTAAACAGAGCGCTTTTAGCTCTGAAATTTGTTTATGAATTTTGAAAAAAAAATGAGTAAGTCGCAGCTCAAGAAATATTTTAAGAATAACGACAAGCGACTTATTCACAAATGGAATCATTATTTTGACATCTATGAACGCCATTTCTCCCGTTTTAAAAACAGACCAATAGTATTACTAGAGATTGGGGTTTTTCATGGTGGCAGTCTTCAAATGTGGAAGGACTATTTTGGGGAATCCGTTCAAGTCTATGGTGTCGATATTAACCCAGAATGTAAAAAACTGGAAGAAGATCAAGTAGAAATTCATATTGGTTCTCAGACTGATAGATCATTCTTGCGGCAATTAAAAAAGAAAATTCCACCCGTGGATATTCTCATAGATGATGGAGGACACATTATGAAACAGCAAAAAGTGACCTTCGAAGAACTCTTTGATCATGTGAAGGAAGATGGCATTTACTTATGCGAAGACACTCACAGTTCTTATATGTATGAATACGGTGGCGGATATAGGCGCAGAGGGACCTTCATTGAGTTTTCTAAGCGATTTATAGATTACATTCATGCCTTTCATAGCCAGCAGCGTTCTTTGAAGCCTGACTCTTTTACTAAAAGTGTCGACTCGGTTCATTATTACGATAGCATCGTAGTAATTGAAAAACAAAAAAGGCAGCCTCCCTTTGACGAACAAACAGGAATAGAAAGCTACAAAAGCACTTATCAGAATAGCCCACCAAAATATAAAGCTCTAATTAAAAAAGTTATTGGGAAGACCCTACAGGTTCTCAGAGTAGGTAGTTTCAGGTAATGTGGCTAGTTCTTCTTGCCCTGTTTAGTATCCATCTGTGTACAAAATAATTGATGAGTTCGGAAATCAGAAGTGCCACAGACAGGCCGTAACTACCATAAAAATAACTTCCTACAATACTCAGAACTAACATAAACGTTGTGGTAATCCAAATTGCCTTTGACAATACATACTTTTGCTCTTTTACAAGGATTCTAATCATATTTGGCACGTTCAGCATACTTAGAAATGGCAGGAACCCGAGGATTGCCATGAGTTCAGCGCTAAGCGGGATAAACTCTCCAGCTAATACTCTCACAATCCACTTTGAGAATGTGGCTACTATCAATCCTGTGGCTAGAGTAATCAGAATGCCTATCTTACTAGCTTGAAACAAGTAAGATTCAAATTTATCTTTGTCTTTTTCATGCAGCCTTGAAGCCTTTTGAATAATTGACTGAGTGACAAAAACCGGTACCATTCGGAGTAAGACTGCTACCCGTTGCGCTAAAGCATAAAAGCCCAATTCCGCATCTGTTACAAAGTTTTTTAGTAATATGAAACCACCATTGATCAGAATATAAGAAGCAATCGTTGAGGAGAAAAACTGAAAATTATGCCATAGCCAATGTCTTATTCTTTCAAATGCAACCCATCTCAATCTTATAGATTCTGATTGATATACTTTGATCAACAGGAAGCCATGAATCAGGGCCCCGGTACTCCCTAAAAGGAAATTAACCCATTTTGCGTCAGCGACAGAATGAACAACCAGAATCACTAAGGCCAAATACATTAGCTTGGAAATAGCATTTGCTTTGGCTATCCAAGAGAGTCTGTCGAACCCTTGTAAAATAAACATAGGAAACAGTGCATCATTGAAAAGTTGGATTACAGAAAAGGCCAGTATGGCTGAATAACCTTCGAATAAACCCAAATAATTTGTGCAAACTAACAATAGTATTGCCAAAACAACACTCAGAAATACCCTGGTGAAAATCACTTCATTAATAAGTATCTCTTTGGCATTAACATCATTTCGAATGAGAGTAAGCTTCTGAGGCGTGTTCAAATTAAATCCGTAATTAACCATCATACCGCAGAGTAAAACCACAGTTAAAGCAACACTGACTAAACCATATTCTGCCTCTCCAAGGGTTTGAAATAAGTATGGGGTAATCAGTAATGCGACAACAACATTTACTCCTTGATTCAAGGACAAATGAAAAAAGTTCCTCAAGGAAATATTTTTAGAGAACTCTTTTAATCGACTCAAACTATGATCTTGGGGTTAGCTGTGATTAGTGAATTGATCAAATTATCAATTGGAGACCATGAATTGAAATTCAGATCAAAGGAAAACATTTTTGGAGAAACGGACTAAAGAAAAGTAAAAATCAGGGAATTTCCTTCAATGCGGAAACATAGATTGATCGAACAGAGAGAGAAAATATCATAAGCCCTCCACCTATAAACAGACCAAAAACAATAGCTTTATACCACTTCATTTCATCATCTGCCAGCGGAAAGGTAGGTTCATCAATCGTTTGGATTAAAGGTTGGTTATTTCGATGAGCTACTTTGGCAATTTCTAAATTCTTTACAATTTCTTGATAAACAATGCCAGCTGACTGTACATCGATTTGTAGCTTCTGTATAGGCAACCTTGCCTTGGAGCGTATTGCATTAAGGTTGGCATTCTCTTCTTGATAAGACGCTAAATCAAACAAAGCCTTGTCCAAAACCTTTTTCACACTGTCAGCTTGAATCCTTAAGACTCTTAAATTTTCTTTCGTCCTTTTTGTCTTAGTTTCTAGATAAAAGTCATTTACATGCTCCACAAGGCTTTCATTAAAGGCTTTTGCAAAACCCTCGTCTCTTGATGTGTATGCCACACTCAAAATGCTCAGTTTTCGACTTGGTTTACCTACTACAAGGTTATTCTCTAGTATTTTTTCCACAACCTCCTTTAAAACACTATCATGTCTAACTATCAACTTATCTTCTGGTATTTCAAAATTCACGCCTGCGTTTTGCCATTTTTGAAGCTGTTTAGCCTCCCTTCCATAAAGTGTAATAAGCCTTTCTGAATCTTCAACCCTTGAGAGCAATGTTTCTTTCAGCATCCTATAAGATCTGTATAGCTCTATAATATTATCAATTTGAAAGACTCCGCTACTCTCTGTTAAGGACCCTATATTCACACCTGCCAGGTTGGCCAATGAGGATAGTTGTCCACCAAAACCACTAGAACCTTCAGTCTGTAGAACAAATGTAGTTTCGGCCCTATAACTCGTTTTCTTAAGCATTTGGTAGGAAAAGTACACGCCACCTATAATAAATGAACCTACTAAAATGACTTTCCAAGCACGAAGCATAGATTCAATCCATTTTTGGACATTCTTGAGCATTAAACCTAGGCTAATTCTATCTTCTTCAATATTATACTTACTTGACGGTCCCAATTACTAATTATTATTGTTTGCAATTTGACTTACAACAAGGGCTAACGTTGCCAGACCACTTGTGACTGCCACAACATCCTGAATTCTCAAAGGAATTTTCAAAGGTTTTGATGGAACGATTATTTCAGCTCCACGAGCTGCTTTAGGGTAAAACTTAAACCATAAGAACCTCTTTGTTCTGGCAACTTCACCATTTGCGTAGACGACATATGTTCCGTTTCGCTTTGCACGGTTATCAAATCCTCCTGCACTATTTATATAATGTTTTAGTGATTTCCCTTCTTCAAACCTCACCGTTGTAGGATATAAAAGTTTGCCTCTTAGTCGAAGAGTTTCGGTTTTCTTGGGAATAATTAGTACATCCCCTTCTTCCAATACCAAATCTACATTGGAACTAGGGTTTCTTAAGATCTCAGACAATTTAATTCCTATGGCCTCTGCTTGCTTAAATTGGTTATTACCAAGAAGTGAATTCTTCTCGAGTATTTCCTTTAACCTTTCTCTTTTGGCAAAACTTGAAAGCGATTGATTGTTCTCATTTCGTTCCTCAAGTCTCAATAGATTCTCTTCAATTCTATTAATTAACAAGTACTCAGACTCAGTCAAGGCCTCAGGTTCTAACTGAAGTCTTTGTTGAAGTTGTACTAAATCATCGATTTGTTGTTCAATATCTGTTTCTTCTTCAAAGAATTCTGTCCTTCTAATCAGTGTTGCTCCTTCAATAAACGCATAGTCATTCAATCCTCCAGATCTCTCAATTAAATCTGAGATCCTTTCACCTTGATTCTTAATTGCATATCTACCTGGATAAACTACTTGCCCTTCAATACTCACAAACTCTTGAATATGGAAATTAGGATTTCTTCGAATTAAAATATTGTCGAAGGGCCGGAGTAACAATGGATCCTCATCTTGTTGATTTAAAAAGTCCAAGTTAGCGTCTTTGACAATGAGTTCGGAGAGGTCAAAATTATCCTCTTTTTCATCTGTTACTCTTCTGGTTACTTCAATACGCTTGCCAGTCGCTGATTCATTAAAACCGCCAGCAAATAAAATCACATCCTGGAGACTCATCCCCTCTGAATATGGATATATTCCTGGGTTATTAACTTCACCAGAAATTTCCACATAACGCTCGGACTTCAAATCATTCCCAGAAAGAATATTGAGAACATCCTCTCTCTGCAACTTGATGTCGGCTAATTCACCATTCAAGAGTTTTCCAAGATCAAATGAAATTGTCTCGGTACTTAAATCTTGAGCAGTTCTAATTATGTAAGCTCTGTTTAGAAATGCTTCTGGCCTAATACCTTCACTTTCTTCAATAATACTTTTAACAGTTGTTTCCTCAGTAATTGAAAAATCACCTGGTCTAAATACAGCGCCCTTCACAACAATTCTGTTCTTATATCGGTCCAATACTTCTTCCACCTCGAAGATATCACCAGGTCTAGGATTAAAGACCTCAAATTGATCGGTATGTACATTTGCAATAACCCTTTCACCGTCTACTATGCGACTAACCTTTATAGTCTTAGAATAGGCTGCATCAGAAAATCCACCAGCATAGTCAATAAGTGTCTTTAAGGTTTCATCCGGTTTTAATTCAAATCTACCGGGTATTTTAACAGCCCCAGTCAATGTGACTCTATTTGTATAAGGCCCAACGATAATCACATCATCATTTTGGAGTGTTATATTCTTCTCTGAATTTCCATTGACAATGAAATCATAGATATCAACAACACTAATTAATTTGCTGTTCCTATATATTTTAATTTCCCTAAGTGTCCCATTTTCAGTAATCCCTCCAGCCGTATAAAGCGCATTGAAGACTGAGCCCAATGAACTCATGGTAAAAGTTCCTGGAATTTGTACCGAGCCTACTATGCTTACTCGTATGGTTCTAAGTTGGCCAACCGTCAATGACAAAAAAGTACTAGATTCCCTACTATTCAAATCTGAGTACGTATTCCCTAGTTTAGATTTAATTCTCGATTTTGCTTCCTTGATAGAAAGCCCCGAAACGCTTATCGGACCTACGTTTTCAAGTAATATATTCCCATCGGGATTTATTTCTGCTTGATAATAACTCTCAGACTGACCGTATATATCTATGAAGAGCTCATCTCCAGGCCCGAGAATATAATTTTCTGGTGTTGGAACATTCAGGTTACTCTGAAAGGAAAGGAAGGAGCTATTCTTGAAAATGTTCAACCCAAAAATATCCGATTCAATTGAGCTTGTGATGGAGAGAGAATCTCTATAAGTCTTTCGCAGGCGACTATCATTTATGGGGCTTTGTAACGCTGCAGCCATACGTTTACTCTTTACTTCACCAATTCGAGAGCCTAGCTTTGCTATATCGTCAACCGAAACACCTTGAGACTTTGCCAATTGAAGGAGGTCTTCTTGTGAGTAGCCTGAGGCACTAGCTTGTTTAAGTAATTGTTCTATTTGATTATCCGAAAGTTGAGAAACGTTTATCGATGAAAAATCGGGGATGGTCTGCCCTAACGCAAGAAAAGTCAAGAAAAGCAGGACTAGAGCCAGAGTCCATTTTATTTTATTTTTAGGCATAAAGCAACATATACTAATCCTTCGCAAGATAAGAGATAATTGCATAAAAGATGTTTTAATGAGAACGAATGGGGCTAACCCGCATTCTTAGAGATGGAAACGACTTTGGCTTCGTTTCTTTTAGCACGGTTACGCTCTTTAAGCTCTTCCTTCCGTTTATCTATAGCTGATTTAAAAATGAGCTCGAGAATTGTACCCAGTGCAAAAACGGTTACCAAAATGGCAGGAATCACAATAGCGTCAGAAAAGTTCTTCAGCACAAGTGCCAGTAATACAAAAACAATGTTCACTGTTACAAGAATTCCCGTGGATTGTGCGTGGTTACAACCTAACCTTAAAAGGATGTGATGGAAATGGGTTCTATCCGGATGCATGGGTGATTTCCCCTTTGCCACTCGTTTCACAAAAACTCTAGCCGTATCAGCTAAAGGGAGTATCAACACAGCTATTGCTGTTCCAATAGAACCGCCAAATGAAAACTCAGAATGCTGAAGACTTGAGTTAGAATCAATAAACTTTATGGTCACAATTGAAAGGAAGAAACCTATTAACAATGACCCTGTATCCCCCATAAAAATCTTTGAGGGAGCCCAATTGAAGTTTAGGAAAGCTAAGAGTCCTCCAGCAAAAGCAAAAGAGATAAGAGCAAATGAACTCTGACCATTTAGAAAAAACCAAGTCCCTAAAAACAATGAAGTAATAACTCCTACAGAACCAGCCAAACCATCAATTCCATCAATTAGATTATAGGCATTGGTAATAACGATTATGGTAAACACTGAAATCAAATAACTCAGCGCTATAGGTATTTCTTCAATACCAAATAACCCATACAAGGACATTAATCGAATATCACAAACCGTCACTATAATAAGCGAAGCAGCAATTTGTCCAAATAATTTTTGAAAGGCTCTTAGGTTTATTAAATCATCTCTGAAGCCAATAATGAACATTATGGATAGTGCACTGAGAACATATTTAATTTCTCTCAAAGTATCGAATGGAGCCCAAATCAAAATGGCTATACAAAAGCCAATAAAAATAGGCAGCCCTCCCATTGCAGGAGTCTTTGCAGTGTGAATTTTCCTTCCGCCAGGATCATCTAAAAAATTTCTTCTTTTGAAAAACTTGATGAAAACCGGAAACATGAGGAACGTCACCAAAAAAGCCGTGCCCCCTACTAGAAAAATTTGTTCCATTAAGTTTTACGTTTAACAGTCAAAGATACAAAGTATTAGCTCAAAAAATAGAGGGAAAACGCCCTTAACTATTCAAACACTCTATCTCACTCAATAGTTGAGCTGCAAGTTTCTTTCTGTCAAAATCTTGAGCCAATCTTTCACACCCTTCTTTTAAGTCAGAATACAGTCTGCCTTTGGGTCTTACCAAGTCTACAGACCTTAAAAACTCTTTCTCATTTTCCGGTTCAAAATAGAGCCCCGCCCCATATGTCTCAACCAATTTTCTTACTTCTCCGTCTACACCAAGAAGAATTGGTGTTTTCATTGCTGCAGTTTCAAAAATTTTTGAAGGAATAACAGTCTTAAATAAATCTGATCTTTTTAGTGGAACCACCATCGCATCTAAAATGCTTATATACTTCCACACTTCCGACTTAACTACTGAGTCTAGAAAAAGAACATTTTTAAGTGCCATAGTTTCTGCCTGATTGATTAGTTCAGGTTTCTTTGCTCCTGAACCAATGAATAGAAACTGGATCTTATTATCAGTTATCTTTGAGGCACAGTTCAGAATAAAATCCAACTTATGCGCCATACCATGTGTGCCGATATAACCAATAATAAACTTATCCGTGAAACCGAGTTCCTCTAATAGTTCCGACTGTACAGGTTGATTTCTGTAAAGACTAAGGTTTGCTCCATTTTTTACCACCTTGATCTTCGAGCCATCTATACCTCTTGAGATCATATTTTCTTTGAAACTATCTGTTACAGGAACTATGAGTCGTGCTGATTTGTAAAGCCTGAGTTCAAGCCATTCAAGGTAGTCAAATACTTTTCCTCCTTCCATAGCCCCGACCGTCTTAATCGACTCTGGCCACATATCTCTTACCTCCATCACCCATGGCTTCCTTTTGAAAAATGCCAACCACCTACCAGCTATTGCAGCAAAAAACTGTGGGGAAGTTGCCATAATGACATCAGTCTTGATCGTAAGACCGGCTAGAAAAGCTGTAATTGAAAAACTAACATAATCCAAAGTTCTCTTAACAAACCCCTCGTTCGAGCTGATGTAGCTCCATACGCGAACAACTTTTATTCCATCTACAACCTCATGACTTACTAACTTATTTTCGTAGCCTTTATAAACCTTCCCTTGAGGAAAATTCGGTGTACAGGTAATTACAGTCACATCCACCCCTGCTTTTACCCACTCTTTACAGTGTTCATAAGTCCTCGTTGCTGGTGCATTAACCTCAGGAGGAAAATTATCGGAAACAAAGAGTAATCTCACTATATCTGTTCTAAAACATCAACAATTCTCGGAGATGTTTTTCCATCCCAAAGTGCTGGAATTTCGCCTTTCCTCCAGTTACCTGATAAGAGTCTTTCCAAAGCTGGAGGAATATTCAATGGATCGGTACCAATTAGCTCATTCGTTCCTATCTCACAGGTTTCGGGTCTTTCTGTGTTATCACGAAGAGTAAGGCAAGGTATTCCCATGACTGTTGTTTCTTCTGTTATTCCTCCGCTATCTGTAATTACGGCCATAGCGTTTTCAACCAAGTAATTGAATTCCAGATAGGACATAGGTTCTGTCAAATGGAGCCTATCATGAAATAAACCTATCCGATCAAAGACCTTCGCAGTACGGGGATGAATAGGAAAAATAATTGACAGATCGCCTGAATGATCCAATATTTTGAACATGAATTCTTTGAGCTTATGCTCTGCATCCACGTTGGCCGGTCTATGCATTGTCATTACCAAATAGCCTTTCGGACTCAAATTCAACTCATTCCATACTTCTGGTTGTTGAAACCTAGATCTATTTTTTAACAATGTATCAATCATTGTATTACCTACGAAGTATATTTTTCCACTGTCAACGCCTGCCTTGAGGAGATTTTCCCTTGCAGTTTCGGAAGTAATAAAGAAATAATCAGTTATGCTATCAGTCACCATTCGGTTTATTTCTTCAGGCATACTCAAATCAAATGAACGAATGCCCGCTTCAACATGCGCAACTCTTATATTGAGTTTTTTTGCTGCTATAGAACATGCCATTGTTGAAGTAACATCGCCAACTACCAAAGTGATCTCACAAGGTTTTTCCATGAGCAGTTGCTCATATCTCACCATAATTTTGGCAGTTTGCTCGGCTTGCGTGCCTGAACCACTTTCCAGATTTACATCAGGGTGAGGTATGTTCAATTGATCAAAAAAGTCGTCCGACATTTTCTTGTCATAGTGCTGACCAGTATGTACAAGTCTAAACTCAATTGAGGAGCCCAGAGACTGCCTTTTTTTTATCTCATGGATAATGGGAGCAACCTTCATAAAATTGGGCCTTGCCCCTGCTATGATATCAATCAGCATATGTAATTAAAATTGAATTCGAACTAAATGCCTTAAGGCTTAACCTTACTGCCGACTCTAATCTATTAAAACCGTTGGCAAACATATATTTTTCTTCCAAAACTTCATTAAAACCTTTGAAGGTCATTTGAATATTATCTAGAAAGACTTGGTTTCCTTGGAGCTTCACATTGGCATCTGGATGAAAATGTAAATTCATTTTAAGTTTACCGTCGCGCCTGCCCTTTGAATGACTCTTTACTTCCATGCCCTGCTCATTGACATGGAAAGATCTGAATATGGTCAACCCTTCATGAACAAACCCTGTATGACTAGCATACACTTCACTTGGCCTATCATACAATAAATCCACTTTTGCACGATTAGCAACTCTAAAGCCACCCCAAACCTGTGATGAATTATCGTTTTCTAAGTATACACAGTTGTGCGAAGAAGTTGATCTCTCAAGTTGTCTTCTTTCATTTTTGTCATATGTTGATATGCCTGTATCTACCAAAATTGGTCTCCCCTCATCCCATAAAAGAAAGTTTAATTCGTCAGCATGAGAGTGTCCAGGTTGATAAGCAGGGGATACTTCCCCTATGTCTATTAGCATACTCAGATTACTGTAGGACAGTTTTCTATAACCAGAGACACCCAGCGGAAGGTGTTGTAGGCTCTCAAGCCCGAGGATTTTCGCGTACTCAAACAGAGCAAAAGCATCAGGCGCAATACCAGGAGCCGAATCCTTTACCATTGGAATTTCACCCTTAACAGTACAGATATTTTTCATCCAAGCGAGCATATGAGATGCCTTCTCCTCCAAAAATTCCAGCAAACCATCACTCTTCCATGAGTTATGCTTTACTAGGTTAATACCATCTAAAAGCCTAAAAAGGATTATCTGATGATACATTGGAGACCTTTCAAAGTGCGCACCATCTTGAAGAACCTGCTCATTCAATTGCTCCCTGAGTAGCTTACTTGCATATTTATAATAGACTTCATTCCGAAAATAAAAGGAACCAAAAAGAAGAGAAAATGCATTTTCAAGAAGGTGATTAGCCAACAAATGATATTCTAGACTGGAAAGCAGAACCTGATACTGCTTATAGAGACACTTATCGATGTCATGATTCCGAATCTTATGATTGGAAAGATATTTCACCCAGTTAATTCCACGAAGGGAAATCGGATACGGTTCAAGACCGCCTTCAAGAGTTTCCCATTTTAGGCAGAAGTCCTGAATTAGTTGAAGGGATTTTTCTTTCTCTAGGTTGGAGCAAAAAAGGAATTCGAAATAATTCAAATTGTAATTCCACAATTTACCTTTTCCTTCATAGTTCCAGTCTACACTTATGCCTTCAAAGGAGTATTCATCATTAAGGAATGTGAAATTGATATTACCTACATTGTCAAAGTTCAGGCCGGAAGAAGCAGGTACAAGAGGGTAATCTAGCAGATCTAAAGATTCGTTTAGTGTTTGATACCCCTTTAGATTAGCTAGAGATTGAGGTTGTTTAAGACGGTTACGAAGTTTATAGAAAACCTGATAGAAAATCTGTACAAACTTCAGATGAATAACTGTTCCAAATGTTAGCTTGAGCTTAGACCACATTCACCCATTGACCCGACTTGAGGCTTTCTATTGCTAAAATTGTTGACTTACTAACATTAATCACTTCATCAAAAGGTATGATAGGGCTTCCTCCATTTTTTGCAAACTCACTTAATTGCTTGAATTGCTCAACATGACCCTTGTCTTGCTTAGTTTTTAGTTTCCCAAAGCCACTAGCTCCATAGCCTTTAGTAATTCTAAAATTGTCACAAATAAAAGTTCTCTCTTGAGAGTAGACCTCAATACGTTCCTTCGAGTAAGACTTGGAGCCATTTGAAAAATAGTTAATCGTACCAATTGCACCACTTTCAAATTTGATCAGAATAGAAGCATTATCAGTGTTTTCTTCAGGGTTTTTGCCCATACTATTCATACAAACAGAAGTAACACGGCTACCAGTAAGATAAACCATAAGGTCTATATAGTGACAAGCCTCACCAATAATACGGCCTCCTCCAACCTTCATATCATGTACCCAAACCTCCGGAGGGATAAAACCAGCATTCATAGTGGCCACTATGTTCATGCTTCCTCCGTTTTCTCCCAAGGCCTTTTTAATCTTGACTATATGAGGGGAAAAACGTCTATTAAAGCCGACCACCACCGAAAGGGATTTTTCTATGGCCTTGGCAGATATAGCTTCAATCTCATCAAGACTTAATGCAAGTGGTTTCTCCACAAAAACATGCTTACCTGCTTCCAAGCTGTCCAAGGTCATACTCGCATGCATATTATGGCGGGTGGTAATGAGTACAAGTTTTACATCCTCATCTTTCAAAATCTCATTGTAATCACTTGTTGCATAATTTGCTTGAAATTTGCTAGCCAAAGTTTTCGCACTCAACCCACCGGAACTTGCTATATACTTAGCATTTACACCATTCTTCTTCAAGGCAGGCAATATCATAGCATTGGTAAAATTACCAGCTCCTATGACGCCAAGTGCTCCTGCGTCTCCATTAGCAGTATTTACTTTAACCTTCCTTAAAGGCTCATTTTTATTGTCATCATAAGATAGAATGGAAGCAATGGAGCGAGACGCACCCATGTCAGCATATATTTTTTGGTAGTCGGGCAATGGAATTTCTTCAGTAATTAGTGGAGTAACATCCAACTTTTTGTTAGCTATGGCTCCCAATACTGTCTCAAAATTTCTCTTCTCCGTCCAGCGAACATATGGCAACGGATAATCATGACCTTTTTGTTCATAATCATCATCATACCTTCCTGGACCATAGGAACAAGACACCTGAAAACTCAGCTCCTTCTCATAGAAATCAGCTCGAGATATATTAAGACCTATTACCCCAACGAGGATGATCCTCCCTCGCTTACGGCACATATTAGCAGCATTGGATATAATATCATTGCTTTTGTTGGAAGCAGTGATAATAACACCATCTGCACCCACATCATTGGTTAAATCTGCTGTAATCTTTACAGGATCTCCTCCTTTAGCAAGGTTTACTGCATGAACACCTTTTTTCTTAGCAAGGCCGACCTTGGTTTGATCAAAATCGAACCCTATAACATCACATCCATTGGCCATCAACAGTTCAGCAGTAATTAATCCAATAAGCCCGAGACCTATTACTACCACTTTTTCTCCCATGGTAGGATTAAATAAACGAATGCTTTGGAGACCAATGGCCCCAATTACAGTGAAGGCAGCCTCACTATCAGATACCTGATCAGGTATATTGGCTACCAAATTCTCAGGAATACAAACATACTCAGCATGATTTCCATTTGACGCTACCCTGTCACCAACTTTAAACTCTTTAACTCCTCTACCAACAGCTACAACCTCACCCACATTACAATAACCCAAAGGCAAAGGTTGATTCAGCTTATTAAAAACCGTCTCCAAAGTGGGCATAAGGCCATCCGTTTTGATTTTATCCAAAACCATTTTCACTTTATCCGGTTGCTGACGTGCCTTAGCTATAAGGTTGGCTTTGCCAAACTCGACCAACATACGCTCAGTTCCGAGCGAAACTAGGCTTTTGGTGGTCTTAATAAGTACCGAACCACTTCTTACGACCGGTGCAGGTACTTCTTCAAGTATGGTTTCCCCTGACTTAAGGTCTTGGATTATTTGCTTCATTTATTTAATGTGATGTTTTATAATTCAGACACGACCGCTTTAAATTTTCCGGTTGTCGTTCTCTTTATCGATGTTCTCTTTTCAATCTTGACTACTATAGTTGGGCTTATCCATTCCGAAACAAGTCTTCTTAAAACTCTTTCATCTTTAAGCGAGAAATCAGGTCTTGGAACTATAGCAAAAACGACCTCTCCCATTTTCCTTTGTATGACCTGACATTCTACAATTTGTTCCATGTTCTTAAACAGATAATCAAACCTGAGAATTTTAGTGCCTTCTGGTGTCATAACATAGTCCTCGGTACGCCCTTCAATCTTATTAATTGTCCTGGATTGCCTACCACAACCACATTTCTTATGTGTCCAAGAAGCTGTATCTCCCACTTCATACCGAATGAATGGCATAGCATAGTTTGCAAAACCGGTAGTGATTATTTCAGACTGCGTATCTTCTAGAATACCAAACTCAAAGTCTTCATGAAATAATTTTAATTCACACTTTGATGCGTTGCCCGCACCCTCGGAGAACCCATATTGATCTACGACCAAACATTTAAAGACCTCTTCGATCGTCTTCTTTTGATTTTCATAAAGGGATTCTGCACCAGTCATAATAATTTCAGGACCATTTGTGATGTTTAGATTCAATGCCTGAATTATCTCTGCCAATCTATAGATAATAGATGGGTAACCCGAAAAGAACTTGAAGCCACCATCATTGATAAAGTCTACAAAATAACTTGCATTCTCCTCTTTGATATGCTGCATATTCACGATGTACTGATTAAAAGGTTGATTGAACCTCCAAAAAGGAGGCCTTTTCTGCTCGATTGGCACAGCCAGTTTACCAGTAAAATTTAAACTCCTATCTCCCGGACGGACTCCAAATCGTTCCCTAAACCTCCACCATACAGCCCATTGGAACTCAATAGAGTCCTTAGAAAGATAGAAGTCGAGGGCCTTACCTGTACTACCACTTGTATGAGAGAGATACTTTTTGCCATAGAATTCACTAGAAACCATTCTTTCCCAGTGCTGTCTTACAGTTTCCTTCGTTAACACTGGAAGTTTTTGTAGGTCTTTCTTTGTTAATATGTCTTGAGGGTGAAGGCCTTTATCCTTGAATAAATCACGATAATAAGGAACACTTTGATAGACATGCTTTATCAAGCCTTGCAATTGTTCATTCTGATAAGCCTCAATCTCACCACTTGAGAACCATTGACTCTCTCTGAGGAACCTGAGTTTCTCCTCAAATAACTTTCCATAACGGATACTTTTCTCTTTGTACCCATATAAGGAGCAAGCAACGTTCTGAGACCAAACCGGAAGATTATTATATATCTGCTGTTTCACTCTTTTTCTCTTTACTTGAAAAATTTTTATCTGATTCAAACAGTGAGCTCACGATCTCTGCCAATACCGGTCCGTTATTCTCTATCTCTGTCTCCAAGGACCTGGATTTTACCAACTCATAATTCTCGTAAATTTCTATAATCTTGCTTTGAAGATCCTCTATGCTTGCATTTTTAAATAGAATACATCCATCTGGTCTTTTTACAACATCACTAGCAAGACATGGAATTCTACAGTAGAGCCCCTCCCTAAGTGCATTGGAATCACCATCCGTAATACTTGGTCTAACATACAAATGGCCTACCTTATAGAAATCAATCAAGTTATCGACATCTTCAAGGATCATGATGAAATCCTCGAGTTTATTTTTGACTACAAATCTTTTGAACCCTTCGATATCATCAGTGTCATCCTGTTCATAAAGACAAAACACTAACCTTAAACTTGTGAATCCCTCTTTTCTCAGGTTGATAACAGCTTCTAATAGCAACCATGTTCCATAGATATCCCTTTGGCTTCTTTCGAAAACTCGACCACTGAATATGATACTGAACTTATCCTCTAGAAAATGTGATATATCATCATCTAAATCTTGCTCATTGTTGTGAAGTATTGGAAATATGAATCCTGGAACTTTATACACGTCATCAAAACTTTTAACCTCTGTGGCAATAGCCACTATCTCTTCGTTCACTCCAATAAATTTGGTGCAATACCTAAGCGCAAATTTCGACAAAAGCCTAGCAAAGCCACCCACTTCCATTGCTTTCTCTAAACTTTCACCTCCAACCCTTATAATGACTCTTTTACCAGCAACAAAAGCCAACATGGCTGCCAAGAATCTTACAAAATAATTACTTGTAATCACATAGTGAACTCGAATTTTTCGGTTGAATAAGACCTTAAGATACCATGAAGCAAAAGAGGACACGTTCACAACTGTCGGATCAGGATGTATATTGCCTCTAAAATTATGTTTTACACAATCGATGCCTTTGGCAGCTAGATATACCTCCAATCTTGAAATATGGACTGACATACCACCAAGTGGAGGTGGTGGACTTCCCCAGATATAAAGACGATTATTCAAGATTGTTCTTTTATAATTAAACTCCTCAATCTATCAAATCAACAATTTCAACACCACCATTTAAAGATTCATGTGCAATCAAACTCTTACCTTTTTTTATAAAAGTACTCACCTTTTCCATTGCAGCATCATTTCTGCTAAATACTATGAGAGCACCATCCTCAACATAGTTCTTGATCTGTTGAATTGCTGACTTGATGAGGTCATCGCTGAAATAGGCACGATTGAGAATATTCGATACCTTGACTACGTTTGGAGTAGATTTATCCCAGAAATCAAAAATATTATGTTCAGAAAAACTGATTTTGTCATTTGACCTTGAAAGTTTTTCCAACCTCGGATCGATTAGTAAAATCTCTTCCTTTGTCAAATTGCGTGAATTGATGCTTTCAAATGTCTTTCTAATTCTACTGGTTATGAAACTAGAAGAATCCATAGGGTCATTATAAACAACAAAGTATTTGCTCGCCTTCAAAATAGGCTTGTTGAACGAATCGAAGAAAATTAACCAGTTTTCATGACGTGTCATCCAAACTTTAAGGTTCAAGTCGGTCACATAGTAGCGGTCAAGGCAATCGCCAAGAAGTTCGATAAGATCCAAAGAAGTAACCCCATTTGAAGCACCTAAATCAAGTATGTCTGCTCGCTTGCTTGTATCCTTCAGGTATTGCTTGACAAAGTTGTTTGCCTCACTATGCCGGCCAGCAGAAGTCGTTTTAAAAGTATCTCCAAACTTTAAGGTTGATATAGCAGTAGAGTGATCAGCTATAAACTCCTCAGTACCCTCAAAAAATACCTCTAGGCTAGTAGGGTCCTCGGACATGGGCATGATGAATTTCAGCCACTTAGGGAAAAAAGAATTGTTGAGTTTAACAGGAGCCTTCATTTCAATGAACTAGGTAAATGCCTTTAGCAAAATGTAAAGAGAAACCAGCCCCAAAAAAGCTACTATTGCCAGTAAAGGGAATGATTTTCTGAGGTTTTTATGTGATAAGTAATTATGAATACCGTGAACCAAAACAAAGGGATAGAAATAAACTAAATGACGAGGATCTCTACTCGTAAAAGAGACAAGAATTAATGAAATTATAACCGTCACAAACAGAGCTTTAAGTAAGGGAGAAGAATTCTGACCTTTCTTCTTAATTGAAGGTGAAAATAAGGCCAAGATATTCAGTCCATTAAGGTAGTACCACACCAAAGAACCTATGCTGAAAAAGAGACTATCTAATCTCATTTGGACCAATACAGGAGGAGGCAATGGAGAAAAAAGCAACATAATTGGTCTCATAACCAGAAACACTGGGTTATTACTAGAATAAAAAATATTACCTAAACTGCTGGCTGATGAGTTTTTGCTGGCCTGTTCCATATAAAACTCTGAAGTTCTACTAAGAATCTCCACATACTGCATACCTCCAGCACTCAAAAAAACCATAAACCCCAAAAAAACGCCCAAAAGAAGCAGACCTTTTTGTTTGTTCCCTTTAAGAGTAAAATAAAAATATGTTGTCAAAAAAATAACAAAAAGGCCACCATGTGCTACCCGAAAAAAAAATACCGATACCAAAATTAGTGGGACGAGTATAAATTTCAAGTATGTTCTTTTCCATTGAATTACAGCAATCAGGAAAAGAAACAAAAGCATAATCCAGGATTCTCTAAGTAGGGTGACGCTGTGAAATATTATAATCGGGAAGAGTGTTACAAGAAAAAAGTAATTTGGTTTGACTTTAGGGTACAACTGTTTAAACAATCTGAATATTAACCCAGCACTCAGCGTGGCAATAAACACATTGAACATAACTAGGTGATATACATGCCCACCTTCAAACCCAAGAAGGTTTAGTAGTTTCACATAAAGAGCGAGAAAGTAAATGTAGGACTTAAATTCGATAGCCCAGAAAAAAAACTTATTGCTGAATTGTATATCAAAATTGAAATTTGCTGCTGCAAATTCATTTGCGAAAAGCCAGAAAACCTCATCATCTCCTCCACCTATAAAGGGCTTCTCATTAATATGAATATAGTACCCATAGTAAAGAAGCCCGAGAATAGTATAAACTGAGAAATGAAGAATGCTTCTCCCCTTACTCACATCTGCAGGAACAATCATTGATAGGCTAGCAAAGAGAATATAAGTGAAAAGTAGCGAGAGGTCTGAGATGGTAATAGACCAAATCCCAACGTACAGCCCTATTACCAAAAAGGAAATAACCCCCAATGGCATAACTGTTAATCGCTTGTTCAAAAGGCTAGTCTCTTTCACTTATTTTTTCTATAACTCACGCACGTAGTCTTACTTCCAAAATTTAGCTGTTTTAAAGAATCGATAGCTAGGTCAATTTCATCAAGCATACTTGCCTTTATTTACTTGAATCTCTAACAAGCTGAAGATATGCACCAGTAAACCTTTCGTGAGTATAGTTCTCTGCAACAGTATTGTATGCTGATAATGTCATATTCTGATATTCCTTCTCAGACAAGTTATCCATATTCTGTATGCATCTCACCAAATCATCTACGTTAGATGGGTCAAATAAAAAACCATTTTTACCGTTCATTACAACTCTACCATGGTCAAAAATATCGCTAGCCAAAACCGGCAATCCTTGGGCTAGGGCTTCAAACACTGCGTTTGGCGAACCTTCTCCGAATGAACCATGATAAAGGAAATAGGCCCTATTCAAAAAAGAGGACACGTCTTCTGTTCTTCCCACCCAAGTCCAAAATTCTCGTGCAGCACTTGATTCCCACAACTCATTACATTCATTATAGAAGCCAATATGTTCCGTATAGTCTCCAAGCCAAAGGACTCTATATGGAATTTTTACAATCTTATTTACCCTCTCCAAAGCAGCAAAAAGCAGCATGGGATTTTTTAGCTTGGACACTCTTCCTACGGATACAATGATTCTGCTATTTTCAAAGTTCTTCTTTTTAGAAAGCATTTCTGAATGAACGCCATTTGGGATACAGATTGCATTTTTATGTCCCAACCGATTTAAGATATCCGTCTGTCTCCAAGAATTGGCTGCCACAAAAGAGGCTCTCCAGTACAGCCTTCGAGTAATCTGCCTATGAAATTTGGGCACGCATTCTTCATAGGTGCGTTCTGAAAGAATTACTTTCATTTTTGGAAACACCAAAGCCGCCAAAAGAGTATACAAACTTGGATTGAAAAGAAAGACTATTGCATGTGTAGGCCTCTCTTTTCTAATAATAAGGCCTAACTTAAGGAGCTTTTTAAGACTATTTTGACTATGCACGGTTCTAACACTTTCCAAGTTGTAATTCTTCAGTGTTTCTTGATAAACATTGAGTTTATGTAAAGAGATTAACTTAATATCAATCCCTCTATTGGCAAAACCAGAGGCCAGATTGATCATTTGTCTCTGTGCACCTCCAGAACCCAGGCTGTCAATTATCAAAAATACTTTCATCTTTCTATGGTATTACCGAATTGGCAAGGGTATTATAGTCTGGCAATTGCAATCAATAAAAGCGCCTTCGTCTTTATTTTCTATTGAAACAATTCGTTTTGCTAAGCATCTAAACAGGGTTGATAAGGATTAGGTATAGTGAAGCCCCGGTCAGCAATGTGAATATCATTGCCATCAACCTGAATGAATATCCGAATTTATACATGTTCTCAGATATCCAGGTTCTTATAAGAGCTGTGACCACAGCAGCAATTAAAGTTCCAACAATCACTCCATTAATTCCAAAATCCACAATTAGAAAATAGGAGATGATGACATTAATCAATATAGAAGCTCCGGTGATCATTGGAATCCATATGGTACGTTTCATAATTGTAAATCCAAAACCACTCAACGACATACCTCCTATTACCAGATTTGCGCCAATCATTACTGTTAATTGAAGGGACAAATGCTCATAATCTTCTGCAAATAACTGAAGGATCAAAGGTGAAAAAAAGAATGCCAAACAAATAAAAGGGATTATAAGAAGGTTAAAATAGTCGTATACCTTCTTAATTAGTCTACGACCATCCGGACTGGTATAATTTTTAAACATGATAGGCAAAAATCCCTTACCAAAGAGGTTCACACCAAAAAGTACCAGTTGAGAGATTCTACTTATGACAGCATATTCCCCAAGTGCCTGCAATCCAATAAAGCTTACAATCAACCACCTATCTGATGACTTGAGAAAATAGTTCATTAAATAAGAAGGTACAAAAGGAAATGAGTGAAGCAAGTAAGCCTTAAATGCTTTCAAAGCTCCAGGTTCAAACCTTGTCACCAAAATGTTTCTAACCAAGACCAGATTAATCGCCAAGGCCAGGACGCTACCCAAGAGGAGACCAGTGATCAAAAGAAAGACAGTTGAATCTAACCAGAAAATTAGAGCCAACCCTGCCAGAGTGCCAGATACAGAACCAACAAAATTAGCCATGGCGGCTTTTTTTGCCTCTTCATTCCATCTCAAAAAATTGAAAATCAAGCGCGATAGACTAATAAAGACAGTATAAAATACGACTAAGAGTAACGTATTCTGGCTGAACCAATCAAAAGTATTATTCAATAATATCGCAATACCACCAACAACTGTTCCCAAAAGTGCTACGAAACACATGCTTAGTGTAAACATGCTTCTGAGATCACGGGACTTATTGTTTTTATCAGCAACCAAAACTGCAAATCCCGAATCTAAACCAAAACCTATTGTAATTTCGATTATCGCGGATGACAATAGAAGCAGATCATATTGTCCAAATTCCTCTACTGTCAACAATGAAGTAATAACAGGAAGAGCAAATACTCTTATTAACTTAACACCCGTGTCACCAAAGAGGTAATAGGTGGAGTCTTTAAGACCTTTAAGAACGAGTTTCCTTAAGCCCAACAGCTCAGTTTTTCAAAAATTCCAGAAACCGTAAGTAGATAATCAATAATGGCGCCCCTCAACTTAACTTTTGTCATTCATCAAATCTTGACAAATAGTGAGATATCTCTTGATGACACCGACCCCTGCCTTGTTATCAAACCACTTTTTTGAGGTAACCCCTATCTGATCATACTTTTGAAAGTTGGCTAGATATTCCTCAAATTCATTTAGTATTTCATCTTCTTCAAGAATATCAATAAAAGGTGCCTTATAGTAATAATTATCTTCTTCTGAGACACATCCATGGGTGTTGGTGATGGTCGGAACTCCCATCGATATTGATTCCAATGAGGTGCCTCCTATTCCCACAACATTTTTCCTGCACTGATCAACGGCAAACGTAGCCTTCTTTAGCCCTGCCAGTATTTCTTTTCTAGGCATTTTGGGTACCCAACGAACACGGGCTTCAATTGAGAGCTCGGAAATGAGCGCTTTGGAATGATTGACATCTGGTCCATACTCAAAAAGCACCAGAAGGCCTGAAAGATCGGGATGAGAAGTCATCAACCGGGCAAAAGCCCTAATGGTTTTATCGTTTCTCTTATTGCCCCCATTTTCTGCACAGTCTGGTAATCCATGGCAGGTTTTCCAAACTTGTCTGGAATGATTGAACACAACAAAATCATAGGCATCAAGGAAATCCCATTTGTCTGTTTCATAAACTTCTTCAGTGAATACCATTGGAATCGCCAGGTTCACTCCAGATACACCCAGTTTTTTCAATGCGGTTCCAAAAATTGGATTACTATCATTCGCTATGATTATTCTAGATTTTTTTATAGATTTTCTCAGAATACGTTTGTAAGCAATGTCTCTCAACCACTCTTGAATTGAGTTATTTGCACGAAATGGCAAACGAAATAAATCTGAACCTGTTGGAATAAAAACATCTACAGGTAAATTCGCTCTATAGAGAAATGCCATGGAAAAACTACAGGCAAAGATGAGGTCATAATCTTTTAATTCGTTATAGATACCTGAAAGTACCTTTCTGTTATACAGGTTAACCCAGTTATAATCAGATGGAAACTTTAAAATATAATCTAGTTCTTTTACGTTTTGAAAAGTGTCATTCTCACATGAAAAATGTGCATTGGTAGAGTCAAGGGCAGTACTAGATGTTGTATATAGGTAAGCATCCACACCTTCATTCCTGAAATAACGAACCATCGAAAAGAAATTATTGTTCAAATTGTCGACAAACGCTACTTTCATTCTGCACCTTTTAAAACCTCCGACACCCCTGAAAAGCCGACATTCATTATGGCGTCAATGATTGATGCTCCTGCTATGAATTCATCAACGCGTCTTTGCGGATAAACGGGGTGTTCAAAATTGTTGTAAGCCAGATGAATATCGTTTTCCCTAAATAATTCATCTTTTTGATAACCGGCTGCTCCTCCTCCAGCCAAATATGTATCACCGCCAACTTTTTTTACCAAATCAACTAACAGCTCGGTAGAACTTTTTTCGCATTCTAAATCACTACTTAAAACGATGTCTTTCTTGATATTCAGCTCATTGAGCACTGACTTGATGAACTTTATATTTCGCCTGCAAACCAACGGCTCATCAGAATCAAAATATTCCTCAATCAATGGAAATGCATCATTAAAATACGGATGCTGGGCATAACTTTGCCTTATCCCTTTAACTTTTTTCCTGATTTCCTTTTTATTTTGTTGATTGATCACCATCTCGTTGATAGGTTGAGATAAGCGTCCGTCATCCGGCTTATTCAGTGATATTGCTAACCATGTGGGTTGAAAATTCAAAATAATTTTGACCCTTCTACACCAAAAAGCAGAATCTCTTGGGTTATTCTCAACATGGTCAAGAATAATCCAACAATCAGAATTATTGATCTTGTTAAAGAAACCCAACCATGGCATAAAATCAGGCTGATGTATTGTTACTATCTTGCTCATAAAAGCTATTCAACTCTTTGATAATCTTTTGACCAAAGTCATTTGACAAGTCTCTTTTTACACTCTTAAATGGTTGAGGTTCGTTCAATTGACGTATCGTATAACCTTTCTTTTTAGCTACTTCTATTATTTGGGTCAATATATCATTGGGCCTCTTCAATAAATCAGCAAAGTCGATATTGACAATTGAATCAGGATTGATCCATGTTAGGTTTCTCTGATACATCCTGTTCAAAAAATAAACCTGTCCCGCAATCTGTTTCTCAGGCGACAAAGTCTTAATCTGTTCGTAATCCTTACTTGGAGGATAAGAACCCCACCATATATTTAAATCATTAAATTTCTTTAATCGTGCCTGGGCTAATGACAAGGCTACCTGATCTAATGGTCTATTTATGCTGATGTAGATGGCTTTTGAAAAAAGCTGACAGAAGTTCTCCAAATGGTAACCGATTAATTCCAAAGGTTTATGAACCAGTGGCTTTTCCATGATATGTGACATCCCAAGTAATTCATTTCGTAGCCTGAACCAGTCAATCTTACCTGAGGCCAACTGAATATCATATTTTTCAATATCATCAATCTGCATCATTCTTTGCCAATACCATGAAAATTCATGAGGGTCAGAAATACTTTCAGTTTGCCCATGGTCAGAAGTATAGCTACTCATCTTTTGAGCTTTGCCAGCAAAGGCTTCCATAGCAAGTCGAGTACCTACCAGCGGAGTTCTCCAAAACTTTGCTATTAAATTGTTGGTGCAGCTCACATCAAGGTTATTGTAAATGACTTGTGTTAACAAAGTTGTACCTGACCTGGGAAGACCCAAAACAAAAATATTAGGAAAAACCTCTTCATAATCCTTGTAGAGACTATCCTCTAGGGATGTCAGAGACTCATTAAATTTTTCTAGAAAGTTCATCTCATTTATACAAGTTCCTTGATGATTTGATTTAACGTAGTCATCAAATAATCAAGGATGTTATCAGTGAGTTGATAGTGAAGGGGGATAGAGCAAGTGGTGTCTAAAATTCTTGAAGCATTTGGATAAGAGTTGCCTGGCTTGACTAACGCCATGAACTCTTTCGATACACCAATACCCGCCTTTAAGCATTTATTCATAAACAATTCTCTTTTCACTATCGAGTTGAATCTCAAAACGTATCTGCTTAGAGTCTTATTAGACAATGGCCCTAGCCTAGAGGCAACCTGACAATTAGCAAACAAGTCATCGTAAATCTCTATAATCTTAGAATTACGCAGAATGATCTTGTCTAAGTTTGCCATTGTGCCAAGGCCAAAGGCAGCATGAAGATTTGGCATCCTAATGTTATAGCGCGTTTCATCATCCACCGCTTCCTGGTGATCGTAATAGGTGATGTTTTTCAATTCCTGATAAATGCTTTCCTGTTTCACCAAGCTAGCTCCACCATCTATTGCGTTTAAAATCTTGGTTGGGTAAAATGAAAATACCTGAGCATCTGCAGAGGATTCCTTACCCATGGATGTCAGGTAAGACTGACATGCATCTTCAATAACTGGTACATCAAAAGATTTGAAAGACTCAATATCACTGGCTATCCCGAAATAGTTCGGAGATAAGATCGCATCAAAATTATACCTTAATTTAGCAACTGCAGTGACATCTAAGTTGCCAGTAGAAAGCTCTAAATCTCCATAGACAGGAAAATTGCCACTTGATTTAATCGCATTTGTTATCGCAAAGCATGTGGATAAGGCTGGCAGAAGGATTCTTTTACCATTAAGACCCATTGCTCTTAGGGAAGCCATTAAAGCAGAATGACCAGAATTACTCAAAGCCACATACTGCCTCTGAAATGTATTGCGCAATTCGGTTTTAAAGCCATCTAAATCCCGACCTACAACCAGTTCTCCTCGCTGAATGGCCAGATTTACATGGTGCTGTTGCTCCTTAAAAACAGGTACCGTAATTCGCGGAATACTATTCATAGAAGTGATGGTCAAAATAGGTGTCGGAATGTATCAGTAGGTGCACCAATTTATGACCATCTACGATATGTTCTTTGGGGCTTCTTTGATCCCCATCTACCTTTTCCCCTCTGTTATAGCATTTCCATTGAGTCCATTCTGAATCTGATATATAAAAACTTTCCTGAAAAAGATTGTATTGAGGTTCGTGATCGTAACCTTCATAAAGCAAACCGAATTCGGCAGGTTTTCTTTCTTTCCAAAAATCCAGGTTGTTAAATCCTGTCATGCCTCCATGAGAAGCCGCACTTTTCACTTCATAATCGAACATACTACCCAAAACTTTTAAGTCTCTTCTTAAGCATGTTTCGGGATCTTCATTCCAGATTTTTGACTGATCTATCACCTCAGAGTGATAGCCCAATTCATGTCCTTCATCTAAAAGTCTTTTCAGAATTTTATAATTCTCAAATGAAAAAGGGTTGTACTCTGGGGCATGCAACCTTACGAAAAAGGTGCCTTTTATCTGTAGGCGGTTATAAATGTCTAATAATCTGGATACTTTCTTGACGGAAAGATCTATATCAATTCTGTTTACAACTGTTTTCTTTGGTAGGTTTCCTTTTTGATGAACATAATTTTCACAGGTCATCACCGTATACCCGGCAGCCAACAGCGACTCATACTCTGACTCAAGGTTCTTCCATGTAAATCTAAAATCCGACATTAATCAGGTTGATAAAGCATTGAGTAATTCTTGTCTGTCAGGGAAATTTACCAACACACCCATATCCTTTTTTTGGTAGACTACCATGCTTCCCAAAGCAACAGCAGAAGCTCCTCCTTTCTTTACAACCTCTCTGACGTGATCGATGTTACCCGCACCTCCATGTGCTATTACAGGAATAGACACCGATTTTGTGACATTACGGGTCAATTCAACATCGAATCCTTCCCATGTACCTTCTGCATCAATAGAGGTTAACAAAATCTCTCCTGCCCCAGCCGATTCTAATTCCATGGCCCATTTTTCGGCTGTTAAAGTTGTTTTCCGCTGACCCGATTCAGAGTAAACAAGCTGCTTCCCCCTCCAATTCTTCTTTACATCAATAGAGACTACCACACTTTGTCTTCCAAAATGACCGGCCAGTCTTTCGATAAGCTTCAGGTCCTGGAAGTTGTGAGAATTCACCACAAGCTTTTCATAGCCCATGGCCAAAATCTCTTTCCCCATTTCGAAAGAGTTAATACCTCCACCATAAGAGAGTGGCATAAAACACTCATTGGCGAGGTGTTGCAGAACTTGAAAGTCTGGGGCCCTATTTTGCTTTGTGTTTCGAATGCCCAGCACACACATTTCATCTACCTCCAACTCGTTGAAAATTCTGGCAGTATTTATGAAATCTCCAATATAGCCTGGCTTTTTAAAGCAAACCGTCTTCACCAAATTCTCATTCAGCAGTTGTAAACATGGGATTACCCTTACTCTCAGCATGTTCTAAATTTCTGCAAAGTTCTTCAAAAGATGCATTCCGAATTTATGGCTTTTTTCAGGATGGAACTGACAGCCAATTATATTCTCATGAGCAATAGCACTATCAAAAGTCTGACCGTATTCCGTCTTGAGTATGCTATGCTTTTCGTTTTTTACCTGAACCTGAAAACTATGAACAAAATAAAAGCGAGGTTTTTCTCCTTCCAAAGCGAGACCATTGATGCCTTCTGTAATTCGATGAGAATTTGAAATCTCTACCTCGTTCCAACCCATATGTGGCACGGGGAGCTCAATTTCAGGGTTAAACCTATGAGTATATGCAGGAATCCAGCCTAGCCCTGGAAGCTCTCCCTCGTCACTGCCATAAGTCAACAATTGCATGCCCAGACATATACCCAAAACAGGTACTTTTTCATCCAGTGCCTTTTTATCCAACACTCTTTTTAGACCACTGTCATTGACCCTTTGCATAGCTGCATCAAATGCACCTACCCCAGGTAACAGTAACTTGGAAGCTGCTTCGATCTGATTTAGATTAGAAACTATCTGGGAGGCTACTCCTATTTTTTTAAACATGTTTAGGATAGAGCCCAGGTTGCCCATACCATAATCGACTATGGTAATCATCAGATTTCTGATTTGGAGGTATACTTGATATAAAAGCTCATTGGAACCAAACTGGCTTTGGCCAGAATGAAGAAAAGTGGTCTTAAACGTTCAAATCTTCGTTTATAAGTTGGGTAGTCTTTATAGGTCTTTCGTTCTCCTTTCATTATAGCCTCGTATTGAGCATCATTGTAACCCAATCTTTTTTTGAAGTAGTCAACTAGTCCATCTTCCAATTTTGGCTGGCTGGCATACTCCGCCAGTGCCTCTTCTTTTGTCTTAAGTTTAGCTCTAACCTCAGCAGATAATGAGTTGTTGCGCTGATCAATATTGAACTTCTGGGGAAAATATACTGAATGATTGAAGGCAGTCATTCTGTTTTCCAAATGGTGTCCTCCATAATATTGCCAGTCAAAGTTCTTTTCAAGATACTCACGGGCTCCTTTTTTATTATAAGGTATATACCACAACGGGCGAATTTTTCTAATCCTTTTGAAAACAGTCCATTTCATAAACGAGACAAAATTCATATTGGGAAATGTCTTCATTTTTAGCTCACCAAACTTTTTATGGACAGATTTGATGTATTTACCATCAACATAGGCAGAGCTCAATGGTGAAACACCTTCTGCCATAAAAGAGTGACCCTCAAACAAGTATTTAACGCCATACTTTGATGCTGCTCTGTAAAGCGTTTCTGCCAGAGCAATATCAGTTGGACCATCTATTTCGGGCACGTTGGCTTCAAAGAATGAACGAAAAATGTCGTCAGACTCCTTGTTATCAACCACATGTGTATAAAGGTCAACGTTTAGTTTTGAGGTGACTTTCCTTATGTTCTCTGTGGCTATGGCTGTATTCCAAGTATTATCATAGTGAACCGCCAAAGGCCTTAGCCCCCACTCTATTGCCTTAGCCACCAGATAGCAGGAATCTGTACCTCCGCTCAAGCCTACAATTACATCGTACTTTTTCCTTTTTCCAGCAGTCTTTATTTTATCAATAATTTCGAAAAAGCGTCTCTCACCTTCAGGAGTACCTGTATTATAGGATTCCTTAAGCTCATCAATCATTTCGCAGTAATTGCACTTACCCTGTTCATCAAATTTGATGGCCGGGATGGTTTCGTCATAAATACAATTAGAACAAACCTGATAATCATTGTCAATTATTATCTGCCCTTTGGTTTTATATTCAGTTGTGCTTGTCATTTCAAAGGAGTATGATTTAAGTTCTTTTTTTCTTCATTCTGGCACCAGTTAGTGATTGTTGAGAAATGTCAATCTTGACCGGTACTTTGAATGATTGAAGAGTTTTTTTGCAATGTGATTTAATCAATTTTATCAAATCTCTTCTCTCAATATTTTGCTTGGTGGCAACCACTTTTGCCGAAACTATGTTGCCCATAATCACATTTTTCTCTCCAAAGACAGTTACCTCTCCAACCTCGTCTAATTGTAATATTACATTTTCAACTTCCTGAGGATATACCTTTTCTCCGCCTACATTAATGATCTCTGATTTCCGGCCAAGTATTTTGTAGTACCCATCTTTCTCTAGTGCCATATCACCAGTTATGAAATACCCGTCATCAGTAAATGGGCTGGGAGCGTTTAAATAACCCAACATAGCCGAATCAGCCTTTATTTGTAAAATACCTTCAACAATTCTGAGGTCAAACCCTTCTCCACCTAGTTTAACCCATAAGGAATCGTCCTCCTTTGATTTTGACCTAAGTACTCCTAATTCAATAAGGCCATAAGTCTGAAGGAACTTTACATCAGGAAAAACCAATTTCGCCTGTCTCAGCGTATGTTCGGGCATTGGTTCTGTTCCATAGGTAATGAGCTTAAGACTGCTTAAATCGAACGACTTGTATGCTTCACTTAGCAAAAGTAGATTGAGAAATGAGGGTGAAACCGGCAGTAATTCTACTTTATGTTCTTTAATAAATCCACATATGGCCTCAGGTCTTCGGTTCTCAATGGTTAAAACTATACCTCCATTGGACAACGTATAAAATAGTGTATTAAGCCCTCCCCAATGATCAAAAAGCAAGAAATTTATTGTTCTTAAGCACTTTCTCTGAGTTTTGAATTTGAACAGTAACTTGGAAAAATCGTGTAGTGCAGCCTTTGGTTCACCAGATGTACCTGAAGAAAACAACAAAAGTCCTGCTGTATCACTGCCTTTTAATTCCTGATAGAGTGGGTGGCTATCTCCTGTCTCGTCCAGGCGTTCACAGGTAAACTCATCTGTTACAGGATCAATAAATATGGAGTGTTGAACTCCTGCAATGGCAAGTTTGCTATCTTTTTCTTCCTGCCCTATGGTCCTCATTAAGGGGACCACAATTGCATTTAATTCAATCAGGGTCAGCAAAATCGCAATACATCGAGGTGAATAATCTGCGATTAGTGCTACAACTTCTCCTGATGCAACGTTATTCGTGAGTATTGCTTCCTTTGTTTCCCGAATGAGATTACTTAACTCATTGTAGTTATAGTATTGATTTTGCCAAACAATGGCCGGCTCGTTTTCTTTTTCCTTGAACTTATTTAAAAGGAATTCAATTTTCATTATTCTTTACTTAATAGCGGAGAATTATGGAGCCCCATGAAAGGCCCACTCCAAATCCAGATATTAAAACAAGGTCCCCTCTTTCAAGTTTACCTCCATCTTCTGCATCTTTTATAAGAATTGGTATGGATGCAGAAACGGTGTTACCAACATATTTTAAGTTACTGTAAACTTTCGATTCTGGTAGTTTAAGTGCCTTAATTAAAGAATCCAATGTCAACTTACTGGCTTGATGGAATAGAAAAAGTTTGATGTCGGAGGACGTAAGCTCATTCTTTTTCAATATTTCCTTTATCTGCCTAGGCACAGCTGTTGCTATGAATTTCCAAACATTGAAACCGTTCATGTGAATATTTTCAAGGCTCCTGATGTTTCCACCAATCGTCTCCAGTTCCATGGAGGTTTCCTCTGATCTGGGTATTTTATGTCCACCAGCAGGAATAAAGAAAGACTCATATTCATTACCACAAGAGGCGAGGACTGTGTCCATAACGGCATTAGTCTTTCCCTTGCTAATCAAACTTACTGCTGCGGCATCGCTGAACAGAACCCGGGTGGACCTGTCTTTCTCTCCCATATATTTTGAATAGGTATCGGCAGTAATCAAAAGCACCTTATTGGCAACACCAGTAGAAATTAGTCCATTGATAATAGAAAGACCATATACATAACCCGAGCAAGCAAGGTTATAGTCAAAGGCCAGTACCTGATTGCATAAACCCAAATACTGCTGCATTAGAAAGGCGTTTGAAGGCATTATATGGTCCGGTGACTGTGTGCAAAAAACTATCCCGTCAACTTCATCTTTCAATGTGGGTTCTTTTTCAAATAGCTGGTCACATGCCCTTTTTGCCAAATCGAGGGCGGTTTCATCTTCGTTTGATACATGCCTGAGCATTACACCTGATTTGGCTGAAACCTTTTCAATGTCCCATTCAGGAAACTTGTCAGCTAAATCCTGGTTAGCGATTTTATTCGCAGGCAAATAGTACTCAATGTTATCAATCTTGATCATAACTCTTTACTTTGATCTATTTCGCTCACCATGAAAGAATTACCGTGTCCAGGATGAATTCGACATCCATTGAACTCATTTATCAATTTTCTGATGGAATTTTTGGATGCTGTTGGATCACTTTCAGGAAGGTCTGTTCTCCCTTCTTCCTGTTCAAAAATCAAATCACCACAGATAAGGTCATTTCCTACTTTAAAAGAAACACTTCCATTGGTGTGTCCGGGTGCATGAATCACCTCAATGGTCAACTCGCCTAATTCAAGGAGTGAGCAATTGTCCAAAAATTTATCGGTTTTCGGAATTTGGATAAAGACTTTACTACCCGACATCTTTCTATAGAAATTGGCTTGTCTGAGAAGTCTTTTGTCTGCAGAATGCATGTAGAAAGGGATATCATAATAATTCATCAATGGACAAATCGCACCAATATGGTCGAAGTGACCATGTGTTATCAATATTGCTAGAGGCTTTCGTCCGGTCTGATCTATTTGTAACCTCAGGCGCTCATAGTCATCTCCCGGATCAACGATTACGAGATCCTTGTCTCCATAGACGAGGTATGTATTTTCATCCCATTCACCAACGGTGATTTTTTCGATTTCAGTACTCATCAAACCCCTCCCAGGTAAATAATTTGACCAGTAACTGCATTACTTTCTTGGCTTAACAAGAAGTCGATGGTATTACTGATGTCTTCAAACCGTCCAAATTCACTAACAGCATTTCTGCTCAGTACTTCCTTCAATGCTTCTGGGTCTATTTGCTTGGACAGCTCTGTCTCAATGGCTGAAGGAGCTACAACATTGCAGGTAATTCCGAGGCGATGGACCTCTTTGGCCATTACCCTAGTAAAGGTGTTTATGGCTGCCTTAGAGGCTGAATAAATCGACTCCCCTTTCACTTCTAACTTCGAAGCCATGGAGCCTATATTAATTATCCTGCCAAAGGTATTTTTTGACATCAACTTGACAGCCATTTTTGACATCAAGACTGTAGAAACAAAATTGACTTCCATGGTTCTTAACACAGAGTCTTTTGTCAAGGCATATACCGGAGAAAGTGTAAGGTTAACAGCTGCGTTGTTTATCAGCACATCCAATTGATTGTATTCTTTCCTAATGGATCGAAACATATTTTGAACCGCTGGTTCATCGGAAACATCCAATTGGATGTGCTGATAATTGTCCGCAGAAAATATCGAATCATTTCGGCTACAACCAATTACCTTATTACCTTTTGAGCAATAGTATTCCACTAAGTAGCGTCCTATTCCTCTGCTGGTCCCTGTAATTAAGACAACCATTCTATGATTTCCTTACTTGCTAAGGAGTCTGACAATGTAATCTGATAATGTATCAACCGTCTTGAATGGGCTATCGGTCATCGACATAGCATTTTCATCGGCCAGCGTTAAATAGACACCTTTTTCATCTTCTATGAGTTCCTCTATTGCCGTGATGAGGTTTACAAGGCTCATAGAATCGAGCATGCTACCAGAACCAAAAAGAACAGCGGAGGCCTCTTTGGCTATTTTCTCGTCTTCTTCCAGGTCTTCGTTTAGCTCATCAATACATGAGTAAACAACCTTTAATGCAAATTCTTTCATTTTTTAATTGATTTTGTTCTGCTCCCAAATTTCCAGAATTTCTTCCTGGACTGGAACAGCACCTAGGTACTTAGATGGGTTACCAAATATAGTCATTCCAGGTTTTATTTTTCTGAAAACATTTGATGTCATACCTATTTTGGCACATGGCCCAATCTCCACATTTTCTGCAATAGTAGTACTTGATCCAATAAATGCATAAGCTCCTATTTTCACACCAGTTGTCAGAGTGATATTCGAGCCGAGCATTGCCCCTTGCCCAATCAGATTTTCAACGGCAATGACGCAATTTGCAGAGATGATTACGAATGGTTTTAGCGTAGCAAAACTAAAAACAACAGATCCATAATGGATAATGCAGCCATTTCCAACGGAGGCTGTAGAAAACACCTTGGCCGAAGGGTGAATCAAAGTTTGAAATCGAGAAGAATCTAATCTGAGTCTCTTTATAAGATTATGTCTTAAACTCAAGGTTTTGTGAGAACCTATGGCCATAACAAATTTCACATCAGTAGCATATTCTTCAACCTTTTCCAGAGGTCCAATGACCTTAACCCCATTGAATACCTCACCCCATAAGGACTCATTGTCATCTACTATCCCTACTATATTAAAATTCTCCCGGCCTGACTGGTTGATGTCCAGAATTAGATCATAAACTTCCCAGTAGGCATAGCCTGATCCAATTATTACTAAGTTGGTTGTAGTCTTCAAACTTTTTGATTGTCAAGGAATATTCTGCACCACCATTCAAAACTCATAAATGACCAAATGAGCAGCCTGTGATTGACTTTCTGGTGCATGTGCTCATCTATCATTTTCTTCATGTAATCGGGATTGATGAATTCCGAGCTGACTGTTCTTTTATTTAGTAAAAGTTCTTTGACATACTCTGCATTTTCTCCTCTGTACCAACTCTCATCCGGAGCCGAAAAACCCTGTTTCTGACGATTAATTATCTTCTCAGGGATGAAGCCTTGCATCGCTTTTCGCAAGACATTCTTCCCGTCATTGTATGAGCGATAGGACATTTTCTTTTTTGTCTCGGCTGTAGCATTCTCATCTATCCGCTCAATTTCGGCCTGTAGATTCCCCAATTTATACTTGACTGGTATCTTCATGGCAAAATCCACAAGGTCATTGTCCATAAACGGAAACCGCTCTTCAAGACCATTCGCCATGGAAAGTTTGTCCCCAACCATGAATAGCCCTGGTAAGAATGTCTTAATCTCAAAATAAAGAGAGTTTTGAATATGCTCTTCTGGGCTTGAATACTTTAGTTGTTCATTAAAAAGAAAAACATTCTCAAACGTCTTACGCGGTCGATCAATATCAATCTGGCTCATAACAGAATTCTGAAACAAATCATTTTTTGATTTATCAGGTACCAATCGTTGCCAAAAATCATAGTACTGATGAAAAAACTGTTTTTGACTAATAGAATCAAATACTTTATAATAACGCCAAGGATAACCTCCATAAAGCTCATCTCCTCCAGTCCCTTGCAGGCAAACTTTGACAAATTTAGAAGCCAGGCGTGAGATGTAGTAATTAGGGTAGGACATACCGACTCTCAAATCTTCGAGGTGATAGACCACTTTTGGCAATGACCACCGAAGGTCACCTGCATTCATTACCTGTTCATAATGCTCTGTTTTAAAGTAATTCGCCATGAGTTCTGCATCTCTTCTCTCATCATAGTTTGCTTCAACCCCAGTAACTTCACTCATATCAAAACCACATGTAAATGTGGATAAGCGCGGCACATGGGAAGAAGCTATGGCTGTGATTGACCCTGAATCCATCCCTCCGGATAAATAACTACCGACCGGAACATCAGAAACCATTTGTTTAGCAACGGATAATTTGAAGAGCCTCTCAGTTTCATCTTTCGCCTCCTCAAATGTCATTTTTTCATCCGGTTTGGTGAAGTCATAATCCCACCATGAATAGTGCTTAACATGTGTGGAATCTGAAGTGACCTTTACAGTGTTGGCCGGGGGTAGCAGCGTTACTCCTTCAAAAAGACTTTGGTAACTAAATAGGTTTTGAAATGTAAAATATTCGTTTAGAGCCGATACATTCAATCCTACTTTAAAATCTCTATGTGGGAAGAAGGATTTTATCTCCGATCCAAATAGCAGTGTCTTACCTCCAAACCAATAGTACAGAGGTTTGACGCCAAACCTGTCGCGAGATAAATACAGGGCTTTCTCTTCATTGTCCCAAGCGCCTACTGCAAACATTCCATTGAGACGCTCAAAAAACGAAGGCCCATATGCAGACAATCCCTCAACAATAACTTCTGTATCAGTTTTAGTATTAAACAGATGGCCTTTGGCCTTAAGTTCTTCTCTTAAGGTTTGAAAGTTATAAATACATCCATTAAACGTAATCGTCCAACGTAAATTCTTTGACGTCATCGGTTGGGCCCCACGTTCGGATACATCAAGAATTGCCAACCTCCTATGTCCTAACCCAATATTTTCCTTAACAAAAACACCCTCACCATCAGGGCCTCTATGGGCAAGGCTATCAACCATTTTCTCAAGCTCTCCCTGAAACACTGGCTGCCGATTAAGATTGAATATTCCGGTTATACCGCACATATTAGGAGTTTTTAGATAGACTTTAGGCACTCGACAACATACTGATAATCCTCAGCGCTCATCCTATTATGTAATGGGATCGCCATTGAACAGTTGTTGGCTAGCTCAGCACCAGGAAAATCGGAGGCCTTGTGCCCGTACCTTTCCTTGTAAAAACCGAGCATATGCACTGCATGTGTACCGGGCCTTGTTGAAATACCCATGGACTGCAGTTTTTCCATGATCTCATTTCTAGAATAAGGTGATTTTGACTCGTCAACCATGGTCACATAGGACTGCCAACCATGTTCAAAGTCAGCACCATAATCAGGTAATGTCAACCAATCCAGCTCTTTCAATTCCTGATTATAGAAAACTGCCCATTTTCTTCTTTCCTCAATAAGGGTATCAAGTTTTTTAATCTGAACACATCCAACTGCCCCTTGCAAGTCTGTCATTCTGTAGTTGAACCCAATCATGTTGAAGTCGGGTAGTATATAAGGTTTAGGGCCATGGTGACGTTGTTCTTCCGAAACGGATGCACCGTGGTTTCTTAGCATTCCGAGCTTCTCTCCGTGAACCGGATCATTGGTGGTGAGCATTCCGCCCTCACCCGTAGTTACGGATTTACGTGGGTGGAAGGAGAAACAGCCTATATCTCCTAGGCTTCCGGCTGGTTTGCCCCTAAGGCCTGCTCCTGAAGCACAGGCGGCATCCTCAACAATAGCAACGCCTGGCGCAATTTCTCTGATTAGATCGACATCTGCGCAGAGTCCAAAGAGATGAACGGCCATGATGGCTTTGGTTTTACCTGTTATTTTTTTCTTTAAATCATTAGGATCAATATTGAAAGTCTTTGGGTCAATGTCGCAGAAAACTACTTTCGCTCCCTGATATAAAACCACATTGGCTGTAGAAACCCATGTAAAAGCTGGTACCACTACTTCGTCACCTGGGCCTACTCCCAGGCTCACCAAGGCCAGATGAAGGGCCGTTGTAGCACTGGTTACAGCCAATGCATTATTTACCCGATGCCTTTCAGCAAATAGGTCTTCAAATTCTCTGACCTTTGGGCCGGCAGTTATCCAGCCAGTCATCAATGGCTCTTTTACGGCTTCCCATTCCTCTTCACCAGTAACTGGTAGGGAAATGGCTATGTTTCTTTTCTTTATCATCTCTTTTCGTCTACTCCAGTCTCGATTCTCCAATCAATCAGCTTCTGTAGCCCTTCTCGTAATTCAAAATGATATTTGAAGCCAATTTCTTTTTCAGCCTTAACTTTGGACCCAATACGGTTTTGAACGAGGGCTCTGGCGTCATCTTCAGAGTAGGGCTTGTAGATCACCTTCAGGTCCGATTGTTTCAGGTCAAGAATAGTATCACAGAGTTCCTTTATAGAAGTTTGAATCTCTGTACCCACGTTATACATCCCGAATTCCTGATCGCTTAAGAGTGCATCCACATTACATTTGGCAACATCTTCAACATAAATAAAATCATAAGCCTGACTTCCATCACCATTGATGATAGGTGATTCGTTGGCTTCTATTTTATTAAGCATGATCGGGACTACTCCTGTATACGCTGCGGTCTGGTCTTGATGAGGCCCATAAACATTCATGTACCTAAGGCCAATGACTGACAAATTATACCGATCATTGAACGCGGTTGCCATGGCTTCACCGGCAATTTTTGAGGCACCATAGAAATTTTTATTGTTAAAGGGGTGCGACTCGGTCATGGGTAGCTCTACCGCATCGCCATATACCGAAGCAGATGATGACCAGATGAGTTTTTTTATGTTGTTGTTAACGCAGGCCTCCAGCACATTGAAAGTGCCCGCAATGTTTACATCAAATGCCGTTCTGGGGTAGTCTTTGCAATGCAACAACCACATTGCGGCAAGACTAATTACATAGTCTTTCCCTTTCATGGCTTCATTCAATATGTCTATTTCACGTATATCCCCTCCTATTGGAAAAAGAGAACATCGCGGGTCTTGTAGTGGCTCATCGAGATATTCTTTTTGACCACGAGCGAAATTGTCGTAAACAACCACCTCGCCTACTTCGTGTTTAAGTAACTCTTTTACAACAAAACTTCCGATAAAACCAGCGCCTCCTATTACAAGGACTTTGGCATCAATCAATTTAGAACTCATAGTATATTTTGGGTTAAAAAAACAGGTACGAGATAAAAGCTTATGAGGCTTGTGCTTTTCCTTCCTGATCGCTCAAATACATTTTAACAAAGATTATTAAAGCACTTAGGAAGAGCCCTAAGAACAAGAATCCCATAACAATTATCTTACGTTTTGGCTTACTTGGAACTACTGGGACCACAACAGGTTCAAGTACTTTAAATACAAGAGAGTTTTCCTCCAGTTGAATAGCGGTTTCTTCTCTTTGTTGGCTTAACGAATTAACAAGGTTGAATGCTAGGTTAAATTCAGATTGCAAGTTATCCAGTTCTGTTCGGGCTCGATTGTTTAGAGCACCAATATTTCTATCTCTGAACTCTGCAAGTTGTTGCTGTCTGTTTCTAAAATCATTTTGTTTTTTCTCAAGCTGTTTCTCTATGAAATCAAGCTTCCTCTTTACCTGAGAGGATTTATAGGACTTGAGGAAATTATTCAAATATTCATAAGTGAAAATGACCATTTGCGCACTAATCTGAGCATCCTGATGGTAGGAAAAAATAGTAGTAATACCAGTATCTTCATTAAAATTGACAGCAATTTTACTCATCAAATTATCTAAAAAGACTCTGTCTTCAACCGTTAACTTGAGAATTTCATTGTCATGTGCAATTGCTTCTGTTATCGATGAGTTATTATTTGCCGAGGTATTTTTCTTTGAAAACAGTTGCCCTACGAGCTTTAGAATATTCGATGGTAAGCCCAGAACCCGAGAAAGCGGTGCCGTTTTGGCATGTTCAGCTTGATATTCCAGCAGTTTAATAGAGTCTTTGTTCAGAGGAAAATAAAATTCTTTATCATTCAATGCCATGAGAAATGGAGTGGAACGAATAATATCGAAATAAACCTCAGGATTTAATTCTCCTCCCTCCGAACGACCTAGGTTGACTCCAGCTATTCCAGCCAAGCTACCCAACCTTCCAAGTCCATTTCCACTGCCAGATTGTTCAATTGCCAATAATTGAATTTTTGAGCTCCACACTCGTGGCGTAGTCATAGCAATAAAAATGCCCAAAAGAATACATAAAGAGGTCACAATGATTACCAACTTCCTCTTTTCTTTTATGAGATTCAGAAAAGCTTTCAAACTCAAATTGCCCATACTATTCAGTTAAAATTTAGCAAATGGATGATGACTTAAAGGATCACGTGCTAGTGGGTGATAGTCTCCCTTCAGACCTATTGGTTGAGTGTTTCGAATATTATGAACAACCTCTATTGACCGTCTTGTCTCCTCTATTCCAAAACCATGCCCGCTTAAAACCCTTTCATATGAAGTCGTATGAAGGTCCGTGAAACCTTCGCTAAATTCTACTTCTTCATCTTCAATCTTAATAGACCTGAAAGTTCTTTGCCCACGTTCCCGAACATCAGTCGGTAACAGTTCTTCATTAATGGATAAAAACCACCTAACTCGAGCCTTCTCTAATTCAAGATACCCAGCAGCCCTGTCGTGTTCATGTAAATGTACCTGATTTAATTTCGCCTCACCAAAAATCCATATTAGCATATCGAAGAAGTGAACTCCAATATTCGTTGCTATGCCCCCCGATTTTTTGACATCACCTTTCCAAGAGGTGTAATACCAGTGCCCTCTTGAAGTAAGATAGGTGAGATCTATTTCAAAAACCTTATCCTTGGGAGCCTTATCAATTCTTTGCTTCAAAGCAATAATGCTTGGATGAACTCTCAATTGAAGAATATTCCAAATTCTTTGACTAGTGCTCTCTTGAATTTTGCTGAGTGAATCAATATTCCAAGGGTTTAGAACAAGTGGCTTTTCACATATGGCATCTGAACCAACACGTAATGCCATGCGAATATGTGCGTCATGCAGATAGTTGGGAGTACAGATGCTGGTATAGTCAAGGGATGTACCCCGTTCATACCTTAATTTTTCAAGATGTCTATCAAATCTCTCAAACTCAACAAAAAAATCCGCATTTGGGAAGAAGGAATCCATTATCCCTACACTGTCGAATGGATCCAAAGCAGCCACCAGATTATTTCCTGTTTCTTTTATAGCCTTGAGATGACGTGGAGCTATGTACCCTGAGGCTCCAATTAATGCAAAGTTCTTCACTAAATTTTATTCACAACGTTATCTGATAAAAGATACTTCTCTCCTGACTCTGAGCAACTTGCTTCTCCATTCAAGTCAAAGTCTAAGCGATGCCCATATTCACTAATCCACCCAACTTGTCTACCAGGATTTCCAATGACTAGTGCATAAGGTAATACTTCTTTGGTAACTACAGTACCAGCTCCAATGAATGCATATTCACCTATATCATGTCCGCATACTATAGTGGCATTGGCACCTATTGAAGCTCCCTTTTTCACAAGTGTGTTAAGATATTGACCCCTCCGGTTGACGGCACTTCTAGGGTTAATTACATTCGTAAATACCATGGAGGGCCCCAGGAAGACATCATCTTCACATGTCACCCCTGTATAGATGCTAACATTATTTTGAACCTTAACATTATTACCAAGCTTGACATTGGGACTGACTACAACATTTTGACCAATATTACACAGTTTACCAATAGTACATCCGGTCATTATGTGAGAAAAATGCCAAATTTTTGTTCCACTGCCTATTTGAGCACCCTCATCTACTATTGCCGTTTCATGTATAAATGATGACATCTGAAATCTTAATTGATTATCGAAATAACTATAATTTTGCTAAAAACCGACACATATACATACTCGTAAGCTTTAACCAAAATAGACTCAAACAGTCTAATTTGTACTAATTACCTTATAAAGAGTTACAACTCAGCCCTGAAATGCGGATTTAACAAATTGACTTTGTTATAGACTAAAGGCTCACCACTAGGATTAGTAACTCTTCCACCTAATTCCAACAATATAGCATGAGCCGCAGCCGTATCCCATTCCATAGTCGGAGCAAACCTAGGATATACATCAGCCATTCCTTCGGCAATCATCATGAATTTTAGAGAGCTTCCCATACTAACAATCTCCGGTTCAACTAGTTGGTTCAGAAAAGCCTGAGTATCAATATTCAGATGGGATCTCGAGGCCACAACCCTTAAACTAGGTTTTAAAAAATCCGACTCTTTTCCTCTTGCAAGTTTTGATATGTTAGAGCCTATTGCCAAGGTTACACCTAATCCCTTAGCACCAGTATAGAGTTTGTCTAAGACTGGAGCGTAAACTACTCCGAGGATAGGCTCATTTCTCCTAATCAGAGCTATATTCACTGTGAACTCTCCGTTCCGTTTAATAAACTCCTTGGTGCCATCAAGGGGGTCTACTATCCAAAGATACTCCCAACCCTTACGCTCATCGTAAGTTATGTCCCTACCTTCTTCACTCAACACGGGAATTCCCGTGGAATTCAAAAAGGACATAATCACATTATGAGCCGCCTTATCTGCCTTTGTTAGAGGAGAATTGTCACCTTTAAGTGCTACTTCAAAATCATCCGAATTATATATATCCATAATCTTCAGACCAGCAAGTAGACTCGCTTCTTTAGCTATTTTCGATAACCTCGAAAGTTCGTCTTTCCCCATTATCAAATGATCATACCGGCTGCAACAGTCTCGTTAGTAGCATCATCTACCAAGATTATAGAGCCTGTAGACCTATTTTTCCTATAAGCGTCTTTCATCAAAGGCTTAGTTGTCCTAATCGACACTCTCAATATATCATTCATTCCGAACTCTAAATCTTCTTCATTGCGATGCAGTGTGTTAATATCCAACTTATAGTGAACCTTACTAATCATAGCCTTGACTTCATTACATGCATGCATTAGCGTGAACTTTGCTCTTGGCATTGGTCCATTATTATTAAACCAACAAAGCATTATATCTATCTCTTGACTTACATCAGGTCGGTTATGAGCTCGTACTATCATATCTCCTCGCCCCAAGTCAATGTCATCTTCCAGTGTAATAGTTACTGACATAGGCGCAAATGCCTCATCAACTTCACCATTCATGGTATGGATGCCTTGTATCTTGGAGGTAAAGCCTGAAGGCAATACTGCAACTTCATCGCCCTTCTTGAAAACACCACCTGCCACACGACCTGCGTACCCTCTAAAATCATGGTACCGATCTTGTTTAGGCCTTATAACAGTTTGTACAGGGAAACGACAATCAATATGGTTTTGATCACTGCCAATATGAATGTTTTCTAGCGTATAAAGCAGAGTCGCTCCCTCATACCAACCCATCTTTTCAGACTTATTTACGACATTATCTCCTTTCAAAGCACTAATGGGTATAAACCTGATATCCTGAACATCAAGTTTGGAAGCAAAAGACTCATATTGAGCCCTGATTTTCTCAAACACTTCTTCATTATAATCAACTAAGTCCATCTTATTAATGCAAACTACCAGATGCGGAATCTTCAAAAGAGAGGCGATAAAACTATGGCGGCAGGTCTGTTCTACAACTCCATGGCGAGCGTCAACTAGAATAAGTGCAAGATTTGCGGTGGACGCTCCAGTGACCATATTCCTCGTATATTGGATATGTCCAGGAGTATCAGCAATTATAAATTTCCTTTTTGGGGTAGCAAAATACCTATAGGCAACGTCAATTGTTATTCCCTGTTCTCTTTCGTCTTTCAAACCGTCAGTAAGAAGGGCCAAATCTGTATGGTCCAAACCTCTTTTCTTACTTGAGTTTTCAACCTGATCAAGTTGATCTTCAAAAATGGACTTACTATCGTAAAGCAGTCTCCCGATAAGGGTGCTCTTACCATCATCTACACTTCCAGCAGTTGTGAAGCGGAGGAGCTCCATATCTAAATAAGTATTGTCCATTAAAAGTATCCCTCTTTTTTACGATCCTCCATTGCTGTTTCTGATCGTTTGTCATCTGCACGGTTTCCTCTTTCTGTTTGTCGAGCTGCAGCTACTTCTGCTACAATTTTCTCCAAAGTATCAGCATTAGATTCATCTCCACCAGTAATAGTGATATCACCAAGTGTCCGAAACCTAACCTTTTTGTTCACTACCTGCTCACCTTCTCTAAGAGTTATAAATTCAGAATTTGGCAACCAAGTACCTGCTCTTTTAATCACATCTCTGTGATGCGCAATGTATAGAGAGGGTATCGCAATATTCTCCGAGAGGATATATTGCCATACATCCATTTCTGTCCAGTTACTAATTGGAAACACTCGGAAATGCTCTCCAAAATTCTTCTTACCATTGAAGATGTTCCAAAGCTCCGGACGTTGGTTTTTAGGGTTCCACTGACCAAAGTCATCACGGTGAGAAAAGAATCTCTCCTTAGCTCTTGCTTTTTCTTCATCTCTTCTGGCTCCACCCATCAAAGAATCAAAACCATTCTCTTCGATTGCATCTAGAAGGGTTGTTATTTGAAGCCAGTTCCTGGACGCATCTCTGCCCGTCTCTTCTCTTACCCTGCCCTGATCGATAGACTTCTGAACTGAGGCTACAACCAAATCAACTTCAAGGTTGCTCACAAGGTCGTCTCTGAACTTAATTGTCTCTGGAAAATTATGACCAGTATCAATATGAACGAGAGGGAAAGGCACTTTCGCAGGCCAAAAAGCCTTTCTTGCCAAATGAGTGACTACAATAGAATCCTTGCCTCCGGAAAACAGTATTCCTGGCTTCTCGAATTGAGCGAAAACTTCACGAATCACATAGATGGCTTCTGATTCAAGCTCTTTTAGATGAGTCAAATTATACCTCGACATTCGTTTCTTCACCAATTTTTGGTTCAACATAGTTCAGCAGCTTAGATAGAAGTATTTTCGCATCAACTTCTGCCGTTTTTAAAACAATATCAGCATTCTCAGGCCTTTCGAACGGAGAATCAATACCAGTAAAGTTCTTAATCTTACCCTCTCTTGCCTTTTTATAGAGCCCTTTTACATCTCTCTCCTCACAAACCTCCAATGGACAATCTACGAAAACTTCGACATAATTTTCCTTCCCAACAAGCTCTCGAACTAAGTCTCTATCATGAGCAAAAGGAGAAACAAAGGCTGAAAGCACAATAATTCCAGAATCTAAAAACAACCTAGACACCTCACCAATTCTTCTAATATTTTCCACCCTGTCATCTTCGGTAAAGGCAAGATCTTCGCATAAACCACTACGAATATTATCGCCATCTAGAAGATACGTTTTATAGCCGCTAGCATGCAATTCAGATTCTAGCAAATTGGCCATGGTCGACTTACCAGAACCTGAAAGACCCGTAAACCATATGAGAAGGGGCTTCTGTTTTAAAAGTGATTGTCTTTTTTTACTGTCTATCTTGAAGTTCTGATGAATGATATTCTGCGAAACCTTCTCTGCCCTTTCTTGCCTATTTTTTCTCTCCTTTCTTCGATCAAGTCCAAAGTTGACTTTATACCAAACCCTTTCATGGAAATAGTAAAGAACCATTTTAGTCACAACTTCGGCCGCTCCTATTTTAAACCCAGTCATAGGATTCCCTGAAATAAGCCAAGCCAGAATCACTGTATCTACAGTTCCCACGGCACGCCAAGTAATTGTTTTTGCTAAGTGTCTTACTCTACTATCGGCCATTATGAAATAGTCTACCTATTGCTCAATCTGTCCACAACCAATGCCAATGTGGCAACAGATCCAACGGCAGTAATAATGGCCTGAAAATTAACCGCCTGTCTTTCAGGCTTCCTACTTACAAAAATTGTAGAGCCAGGTTCAATTTTTGGATACTTTTTAAAAAATAAAAACCTTTTCACGCCTACTCGAGCTCCATTTGGATATTGAACGTAGCTTCTAGATTTTTTTGCACTTACCAAGAATCCTCCAGACTTATGGATGTAATCTTTGAAACTATATTCAGCATCATAGCGCAGATTTAAAGGAGAAGTGACTTCTCCGGCTACTCGAACCGTTTCCAATTTACCAGGTATTGAAATTATATCACCTGACTTTACTATAAAGTCATACTTGGAACCTGGAGATTCAAGAATCTTATGTAAATCCATTGCAACTGGTTCCTTTTCCTTAATGACTATATTCTTTATTAATGAATCCTGTTTGGTAATGTCCTCAATTAAATCTCTCTTAAACTTTCCACCAACTCTGTCATAACCAGAATCAATTCTCCCTTTACCACCTATTTTATTCAATCTTTCAATCAGTCGATCCTGACTACTGCTCTTTAGTTTACTCTCATCATTTAAGACTTTCTGTCTCAGTTGTTGTAGATATTTTTGACTGATCTCATCATTGGATTTATCATCAGAGAACTCAGTCCTCCTTATCAAAATTGCACCTTGAGGAAATGCATATTGGGTAAGCCCCTCGGCTCTCTTTAAGATGTCAGAAATACGCTCATCCTTTCTACTAATAGTATATAATCCAGGTGCCACGACTTCCCCCTCAATTGTAACCTGTTGTTGGACATCGTAGCCTGGTGACTTCCTTATATAGACTTGATCGAAAGGCTGTAGTTCAATTTCTTGTTCGCTGTTCCGAATGGATAAATCTTTATCTATCGACAACCGAATTATTTCAGCCCTTGAGCTTGAAGTGCTGTTTTTGTTTCTTCTAGAGATTTCAATTAGGGCGCCTGATGCAGATTCTCTTAACCCTTTTGCCAAAATCACTAAATCCTTCACAGTCATTTGGTTAAAGAAAGGCCAAACACCTTCTTCTTGAACTTCTCCAGAAATTTGAACAAAAGACTCTTCCCTCAAATCATATATGGAAGTAATTCTTAAGACATCCTCTCTAAGCAATGGAACATCCGAAATAGTGCCATCCATCAGCTTCTCCAAGTCCAATGGAATAGTGTTTTGTGAAAAGTCCTCATCCGTTCTGTAAATAGTAGCCCTAGTTAAAAAGGCATCACCCCTCAATCCACCAGCCTTCTCAATAAGTCTTTTGACACTCAAACCCTCTGTCAATTGGTATTCTCCTGTTCGAAACACTGCTCCATCTATAATCACACGATTTGAAAATCGATCGAGAATTGCACCTACTTCAATTAAATCACCATCTACTGGCTTAAATTGATCAAATTCATCCGACTGAATGTCAATTATTTCTCGCTCTCGTTCACCTCTCCTCTTAACGGTAACTGTAGATTTAAAGGCATTACTTGTAAAGCCACCAGCATAAGCCAACAAATCTCGAAGATTCTGTCCCTTACTAATCTCGAAAAAACCAGGCCTCTTAACCTCACCCACTAGTTCAACCCTTGTATTAAATGGTTTTACAATAATTACATCTCCATTTTTTAAACGCATATCACCAGACCTAATGCCATCGGTTAGGAAAGAATAAACGTCAACTGAACTGATTAATTTATTGTTTCTTATCAAACGAATATCGCGAAATGTACCCTTTTCACTGGGGCCACCTGCAGCATGTAAAGCTGTATATATCGTAGCCAACGATGGTAAAGCATAAGCGCTCGGTTTGGCTACATTCCCTACAACATTAACATTGATTGTACGAATGTTACCAAGGCTGACCTGATAGAATATTGTCGGAGGCTTGCCATTTTGGGGCTTCAGGCCACTATTAATCTCACTCAACCTATCAATAATTTTTTTAGAGGCAACTTCTATGGATAGCCCGTTCACGTAAATAGGGCTTAAGTTGTTTGGTCTGATAGTTCCTTCTAGAGAAACCTCAAACTCCATATACTGTTGTGTAGCGCCCCACAAATCTACAATCAAAACATCTTGCGGACCCAATTCATAGTTTGCTGGTGTCGGCAAATTTAGGTTGGGGGTAAAATATATCGTCTGCTTTTGGAATAAATCAAAACCAAAAATTCTTTTTTGCAACTCAGAAAGATTAGGACTCTGCTGTCCTGATAATGAATTGAAGATATCGCCCTGTGTAATGGTCTGAGCAGATCTACTTGTAGACCTCCCTCCGGTCAAGTTGACGTTTGTCTTTGCCGTTCTGGCTCTTATAGTTTCAATTCTAGCTCTCAGTTTTGAGATTTCACTTTCCGAAACTCCCTGCTGTCTCGCTAAGTCCTCCAGTTGTGATTGGGTCAAACCTCGCTCTTCGGCCTGACGAATATA
>NZ_JAGFMD010000007.1 GCF_017592825.1 Roseivirga sp. E12
TCAGCTCCTTATAGCTATTCGTGGAATCAAGGATCTACCACCAAGGATGTTTCTGGTCTGGGAAGAGGAACCTATCAAGTCACTGTAACGGATAATAACGGTTGTGTCATTCAAGGAGATTTTACGATCGGAGGACCTGCAGTCCTTGCAGCAACCGCCATAGTAAATGATGTAACCTGTAATGGCATTGGTGACGGCTCTATCGATTTATCAACTTCGGGAGGAGTGGGTCCTTATACTTTCTTATGGGCAGATGGGGCAACTACGGAAGATCGAAGTGGATTGAGTCCGGCTAACTATGGTGTGACGATAACTGATGCCAATGGATGCTCGACTTTTAGAAATTATACCATTACAGAGCCCGCTTCCATCACCATAGGGTATACAGCTAATGATGTTAACTGTTTTGGCGATGGCAACGGGAGCATTGCTGTATCGGTAACTGGAGGAACCTTGCCGTACACATACGCCTGGAGTTCGGGTCAAACAACTAAGGATTTGACCAATATTTCGGGAGGGTCATATACGCTCACGGTCACCGATAATAATGGGTGTCAAACTTCTGAGACCATAGTTGTGGATGAGCCATTAGCAGCACTTTCTTCGAGTGCTACTATTACTAATGAGACTTGTTTTGGAGACAATCAGGGTGCGGTGGTATTAAATGTAACGGGGGGAACCGCACCTTACTCCTACTCTTGGAATCAAGGCTCTTCATCTAAAGACATTTTCGGCCTTTCACAAGGAACTTATCAGGTAACAATCACTGATAGTAATGGCTGTTCTATACAACAAGATTATACCGTTTCAGGCCCTTCAGCGATTAGTTTGTCTGCTAATGTCAGTACAATCAGCTGTAACGGTGCCGGAGATGGGAGTATTGATTTAACAGTTGCCGGAGGTACCGGGCCGTTTACTTTTGCGTGGAGTAATGGAAGTACCACCGAAGACTTAAATACCCTCACTCCAGGCACCTATGCGGTATTGGTTACGGATGTTGGTGGCTGTACCTATTCTGCTAACTATACCATTACCGAACCTTTACAGCTTTCTACCAACTTTTTGGCACAGAATGTCACTTGCTTTGGTGCTGATGATGGCAGCATTGATGTGACGGTTAGTGGAGGTACTTTGCCTTATACCTACAGTTGGGATAATGGGGAGAGTACCGAGGATATTACTGGCTTGTCAGGAGGTAACTATGAGTTAACAGTCACCGATGCGAGAGGGTGTCAGTTGGTCACCAACATTGCGATTGGTGCACCGACAGCAGCACTAACAGCAACAGCCACTATTACCAATACGCTCTGTAATGGTCAGCCTAATGGTATTGTGGAACTGGCTGTCACAGGAGGGACGGCACCATTCAACTATTTATGGAGCAACGGTTCAAACCAAAGAGACTTAGTCAATGTATTTGCCGGCAACTATGCTGTCACCATTACAGATGCTTCTGGCTGTGTGTTTACCGAAACCTATGTCGTGGGTGAGCCAGATGCCCTAGATATTGTTTTTGATACCACTAGTACATCCTGTTTTGGGGACTCTGATGGTTCAATCATTGCCACTGCTTCGGGCGGATCCGGACCATATTCCTATGTCTGGTCCAACGGAAGTACGAGTAAAGACCTTGTCAACATTAGTGGCGGAACCTACAACCTGACCATAGTCGATTCAAACAATTGTAGCATTACAAGGTCGGTCGAGGTTGGAGATTCCAGAGACCTTGCCGTAGACATCCAAAAACAGGATGTCTTGTGTAAGGGAGCATCGACCGGATTTATCCAGTTAGATGTCACAGGAGGTAGTGGTTCTTATACTTATACCTGGAATACCGGTCAAACCACAGATCAACTAGTCGATTTGAATGCCGGTGTTTATGAAGTATTAGTTTCAGATGCGGGAGGGTGTTCGACCACTGCCTCTATTGTCATTTCCGAGCCTGCCGAAGCATTAACGGTTGCCCTCGCTGATTATGAGGATTTGTTGTGCTTTGGCGATCAATCAGGAATCATTAGTGCCTTGCCACAAGGTGGGATCGGTCCTTACACGTATTTATGGAGCAATGGCGAACGGACCAGCCGAATTACTGGCTTAGGTGCAGGAACCTACTCGGTGGCCGTCACCGATGCTAATGGATGCCTCGTTCAGCAATCAGTAACCATCGCGCAGCCTTCGGCCCCAATTACAATTGCCACAACTGGAAAACTGAACCTATCATGTTTAGATGATGCAGATGGAAGCATCAATATCAATGTCACAGGAGGAACTGGACCATACGAATACCTATGGAGTACAGGAGATAGAGGAACCTCCATTGCCAACCTAAGCGCTGGGGATTATACGATCAGAGTAAAAGATGCAAATGACTGTGTAGTTGAGCGGATCTTTACAGTAACACAACCAGAACTGCTAAGTCTGGAAGATGCGGTGGTGAATGAAAGTCAATGCTATGATGACCGGAATGGATCCATTGAGTTGAACATTAAAGGAGGAACAGGACCCTATACCTACCAATGGAGTACGGGAGCAGTAACAAAAAATCTAATAGGAATAAGTTCAGGTAGTTACGATGTGCTTGTGACCGATGCCAATGGTTGTCAGGTTCAAGGCACTTATACATTAGCCGAGCCTGAACTTTATCGCATCAGTCCTGAGGTATCCCCAATAAGTTGTGTTGGGGCAGATGATGCATCAATCTCATTGAATATTGAGGGAGGGATAGAACCGATTGCCATCCGTTGGAGCACTGGGGCTAGCACAGAAACACTCACCAACCTGAGCCCTGGCGAATATAATGTTTTGGTAACTGATAAGAACGGATGTACGATTCAGAACTCCTTCAATATTTTTGATCCACTTCCATTAACCCTTGACGCCTATATTGAGGATGCTACTAGATGTAATGACCCTCAAAGTGGTCGGGTTAATGTAATTGTATCGGGGGGTACAGAACCTTATCAATACAGGTGGACAAATGGTGCCACGGAAGCTTCTTTAGTTGACGTGCTGCCAGGTACATATGTGGTAGAGGTCACTGATCGATATGGCTGTACTGTTCAAGGCACCTACACTGTGTTGCAGCCGGAACCTTTACAAGTCGGCTTTAGTACCGAGCCATATATTGATTGCGAAAATAGAATTGCCGGAACCTTGGTGAAAGTCAATGTGAAGGGAGGAGTAGGCAATTATAGATACCGATGGTCAAGAGGAGGTAGTTCAAGCTCTGAGTTTCTAGTTACTGATCGAGGTCGAATTTCGGTGGAGGTTTCTGACGGTCGAGGCTGTTTCCGTACCAGAGCGATTGACATTGACATTCCTGAATTAGGCACGGCCGATTTTGAGTATAACGCTGAATCGATCGACTTGACGGGTGAATTAGCTTCAAATGATCCGGTTAGCTTTTTTGACTTGTCTATCGGAGAGGTTGTAGACTGGAAATGGGAGTTTGGCGATGGCTTCGACTCCGATGAGATTGATCCGATTCATACCTATGATGCTCCAGGCACTTATGAAGTGATTCTAACAGTGACCGATAGAACAGGCTGTCAGACGGTTAAATCTACCACCCTAGAAATCACCGAAGGCTATAGGATTATGGTACCTACAGCATTCACTCCTAACAATGACGGAAACAATGACTTTTTCAGACCGAGAATGCTTGGACTCACCAAGGTGAGGCTTATCATCTATAACACCTGGGGAGAGGTAATTTTTAGCACTGATGATGTAGAAACCAAAGGCTGGGATGGTACCGTCAAAGGAAAGAGAGCCGAAAATGGCAATTATGTCTTCAAACTCATAGGCGTCAGCTTCAATGGTCTAAAAGTCGAACGCGAAGGGATCTTCGCTCTAATGAAATAGCGTATGAAGAAATGTCTACCCCTCTTATTGGTAATGGTAATTCTTTGCCTTGGCAAAAAAGCAAAGGCTCAAGACCCCCAGTTTTCGCAGTTTTATGCCTCTCCTTTGTACCTAAACCCCGCACTGACTGGTTCTACCGACCGGGCAAGAGTAGGCGTTAATTATAGAAATCAATGGCCCTCTTTGACGCATTCTTTCACCACCATCTCTGCTTATTTGGACTATTTTTCAAAGGCAGCAGAAAGCGGGATTGGTGTAATTATCACTGAGCATAAAGAAGGTTTTTTGGACTTTAAGTCTAGTGAAGTTGGCCTTCTATATTCATATAAACTGAGGATTTCAGACGCCTTGATTATGAGGACAGGAATGCAAATGTCGTATTTCAATAAGAACCTCAATTTCGAAGAACTTGTCTTCGGAAATCAGATAGATATTGATAACGGGCAAGTGATCGGGCCGAGTGGAGAGGCTTTTGACAGAGGAGCAAGGGTCGATTTTTTAAGTGCATCCGCAGGAACGCTTCTCTATTCTAGCGATACCTGGATAGGTTTTTCCATTCACCATATTAATAGGCCAAATCAGTCATTTCTAGATCAGGAAAGTCGGCTTGACAGAAAGTATTCGCTGCATGCCGGATATAAGCTTATGTTTTCCAAGGGCAGGCGATTGAGAACAGTTTCTTATCAGTTTCAAGAGCGATCGGCAACATTCGCTGTCAACTACAAGTCTCAAGGAGGTTTCAGACAACTGGATGCAGGTGTCCAACTTTACTTTCAGCCGCTTGTAATTGGAGCATGGTATCGCGGCATACCGATTCAGAATGTGAATAAGGTGGCGAAGAATGAATCAATCATAGGACTCTTTGGGCTGGAGCTAAACCAAGACCTTTCTTTTGGCTATAGCTATGACTTTACCGTTTCACAGCTCGCTGGTGTTACGGGAGGCGCACACGAGTTCTCATTGACGCTTTCCTTCGGAAAAATCGTGAAACGCACGCGAAGAGATACGATTTTGCCTTGTTTCAAGTATTAATCCTTCTCTTTATATTGGCTGAATGAAAATACTTTTCATTCAAACTGGGGGCACCATAGATAAAGACTACCCTAAAACCAATGTCGGTTATGCATTTGAAATAGACGAACCCGCTGTTTCTCGTATTCTAGAAAAGAGTTTCCCAGGCTTTGAATTTGAAGTAACAAGTCTTTTTAAGAAGGACAGCATGGACATGACCAATGACGATCGTAAGGAGCTCAAGTCTTTATTGCTGACAACCGAATACTCCAAAATTGTCGTTACCCATGGGTCCGATACCATGATTCAAACCGCTCAGCTTATCGGCAATGTAAAAGACAAAACAATCCTGTTCACAGGCTCGTATAGGCCACAACGCTTTGCCGAATCTGATGCTGACTTTAACATCGGTGTGGCAGTAGGTGCGTTGAATGTTTTAACAGAAGGCACGTTTATTGCCATGAATGGTAAGGTAATGCAGCCCGAAACTTGTTATAAGCATCCAAAAACCGGGTTGTTCGAAACGGAATAATATGATTTTAAGAAATATGAAAAAGGTCTTCTCATTGGCGCTTCTGTGCCTTGCCATGTCTTTAAGCGCTCAAAATGCCACTCCCCCTAAAAACTGGTTTAACCTCGATCCTGTAGAAAACAGAGTGAATGGTGTGAGCACTGAAAAAGCTTACGAGTATTTGAAAGGAAAGGAATCGAAGACTGTAATTGTAGCAGTAATCGATTCAGGAATTGATATCCTTCATGAAGATTTGAAAGATGTAGTCTGGATAAACGAAGGTGAGATTCCGGATAATGGCATTGATGATGACAACAATGGTTATGTAGACGATGTCTACGGATGGAATTTCATCGGTGGCAAAGACGGCACCAATGTAGATAAGGATTCTTATGCTTTGGCAAGGGAATATAAGCGATTACAACCCATTTATGAGGGAAAGACCAAGGATGACTTTAAAAAGAAAGAGCTCGAAGGTTTCGAATACTGGGAGGAAGTCAAAACAGAGTTTGAAAAAGGAGCGAATGAGTCTGCTGGTCAAATGCAATTATTGCAAAGTATAGATACGCAGTTGAGAAGGTTTAACAAACTCTTTCAGGCTTACTTTATGATAGATACCATCACCTATGACATAGTGCAAAAAGTAAATTCTACTGATCAGACGGTACTTCAAGGGAAGGCAATTTTAAGCAGCGTCTATGAGGCCACTGACAAAGCTCTCCCACTCGACAGTCTCATTTATTTTTTGGGTCTGGACTTAGAGCAGGTGACATCTCAGTCGGGTGCTTATGACTTGGACTTTGACCCTAGAGGAATAGTAGGAGATGATCCGAACCAGCTAGGTGAGGTGGGCTATGGTAACAATGATGTCATCGGTATTGGTACTAAGAACTTTCATGGCACACATGTGTCAGGAATTATAGCGGCAAAAAGAGGAAACGGTATTGGTATTGACGGTGTAGCCAACAATGTTAAAATCATGGCACTTCGTGCCGTTCCAGACGGTGATGAGCGTGATAAGGATGTGGCTAATGCAATTCGCTACGCTGTTGACAATGGAGCTCAGGTAATTAATATGAGTTTTGGAAAGAGCTATTCAGCACACTTAGACTATGTCTATGAAGCCATAGAATATGCCGAATCAAAAGGGGTCCTGTTGGTCCATGCAGCGGGCAATAGTTCTAAGAATATCGATGAAGCTAACAACTTTCCGAACGATTACATTGGGAAGAGAAAGAACATGTCGAACTGGATAGAAGTAGGTGCTTCAGATTCGGGTTTGGATGAAAATTACGTTGGTGTATTCTCCAACTATGGCAAGAAAAATGTGGATGTTTTTGCCCCAGGAGTGGCTATTTACTCACTCGCTCCGGATAATGACTATCAAGATGCTCAAGGAACGAGCATGGCATCTCCTGTCACAGCTGGAGTTGCAGCCATGTTGCTGTCCTACTTTCCTGATCTGAAAGCTGAGCAAGTCAAAGATATTCTGATTAGATCTTCTCGCAGTTTAGACGGGCTTCGAGTACCAACTCCGGGCTCTGGTGAAGAGGTTAAGTTTTCTGACCTCTCTGTTTCGGGCGGGATCATCAATGCCGCTGAAGCAGTGAAACTTGCAGAGTCAATGACACTCAAGAAAAAGAGATAGGTTTTATATAGTAACCGTCAGACCGCTTCAAGCGGTCTGACGGTTAATGCTAATTATATTCTAAAATGAACGATCCGATCGCTCAAAGCGGTTGGATCGTTTTATTTCTAAATGGTTAAGATTTCTCCTAAGGACGAAATGATCTATGCGACATAGATTTGTCTAGCAATAAGGATGAAGTCCCTACTCGTATCGCAGTGAATCTACGGGGTTCTTTCTGGCGGTTTTGACTACTAGACTACCTACCAATAAGAAGGTGAGTAATAAGGCAGCGAACAGGCCGACAACGATCAAGGTGATATTTATAGCCGCCTGATACTCGAAGTTCAGCATCCAGTTAGAGATTGCCAGATAAGCCAATGGTGTTGCAATGACCCCAGCCAAAGCAATCAACTTTAATGTACCTGAGTACATAAAAAATACGATTTGGCCAGACATGGCACCCAAAACTTTCCGTATACCGATCTCTTTTCTTCTTTGGCCTATGTTAAAAGAAGTCAGGCCTGTTAACCCAATTAGAGAGATTAGGATACACAGAAGGGTCATGGAACTGATAAGCTTGTTTTGTGTCTGGTCAGCTTCGTATTGAGCCTTTAGTTGGTCATTTAAGAAGCTATATTCTAAGGGATAGTTTGGTAATACCTCGTCCCATTTTGCCTTTATGACCTCCAGTGCTTCTGACAGTTGGTCTTGATTGAACTTAACAATCAGGTTACGGCCAGGTTGTGGATTATAGACAAAAACAAGAGGTTCAATCGGGTTATGCAATGAGAAGAAATTAAAGTCTCTCATCACGCCAATCACTTGGCCTGGTACCTCTTGATGAAAGAAGCCGAGTTTCTTTCCTATTGGATCATCCCAACCAAGGTTTTCGGCAGCCTTTTCATTGATGACAAAATACTGATTGCCTCGTGTCTCTTCTCCAGAATAGGTCCGACCAGCGGCAAGTGGTATTTCAAAGGTTTCGAGATAGTCCTCGTCTCCATGAATGAATTTGAATTCCTGCTGGACCATCTCACCATCCTTATCTACTGTGAAAACGATCTGGCCTACATTGGTTCCGGCAATGAAATTAGAAGAGGTAACTTTTTCAATACTTGAACTGGCTTCGAGGACATTTTTTAATACCTGTGTGCGAGATTGGGAAATAGAATCTGCTGTGTTGATCAAGAGTACCTGGTCTTTAGAGAAACCCATATCCTTCTTTTGTAAAAACTCGATCTGATCACGCATCAATAGCGTGCTCAGTAGCACTCCAATAGAGATCACAAACTGAAAGAGTACCAATCCCTGACGGATCGCCTTTCCACTTTTATTGGCCACCCAATTACCCTTTAAGGCTGTAACAGTCTGGATTTTTGAAAGGTATAGTGCAGGATAAAGCCCCGAAATGAGACCCGTGGCACTTGCAACTGCAAATGATGCGAGAATAAGCTCAATGTTTTGTAGCAGCGTAAAGTCAAATGAAACACCCAGCCACGTTTGTAAAGGCGTTTGTTCAATCATAAGCCAAACCATCAATATGGATAGGCCATAGGCCAGATAGACTTGCACTAAAGATTCGATCAGCAAGGAGACCTTTAGCTGTTGGATGTTTGTGCCTAATACCTTTCGAATAGCTATTTCTTTTGCACGAGCACCAGCACCAGCAGTGGATAAATTGATATAGTTGATGCAAGCCAATAGTAGAATCGCCAAGCCAACTGAAGAGAATATGATAAGGTTGGTAGGATTGCCCTTAGCGAAGTCGTCATCAATCTGTTCTGCATCATAGTGTATTTCAGAAAGCCTTTGAAGCCTTATGCGATGAGACCCTTCGATTTGGTTGCCGAAAGGCATAAAGTATTTTTCATTAAATGGGCCGAATTTGGCCAAAAGGCCCTCTTTGGTCGCACCGGGGCTTAACCTGATATAGCCAGCACAATCTGAATTCCATAAGACCTCAGAGTTGAATACCCCATCTTGGGTGGCCCATTCTCTGCCATCAACACCACTGAGTAGTATTTCGAATTTGAAGTGTGAGTTTTTAGGAATGTCTTCAAAGACAGCGGTTACCTTAAAGTCGTTGCCTTCTACCTTGATGACTTTGTTCAGGCCCGTGTCGTTCCCAAAAAGCTTCTCCTTAAGAGTCCTGGAGATAATGGCCGAATTAGGAGCTATCAATGCACTTTCTGGATTTCCCGAAAGGAGGTTTATACCGAATATATCAAATGCCCCCTGTTCAGAATAGTAAACATGATCTTGAATGAATATCTGTTGATTGTACTCAATCTGCGAAGCATCTAGTGGCCTGAAGCGTGCATAGCCATCTATTTCAGGAAACTCTTCCTTAAGCATTGGATTCAGCTCTGAGGCTGTATATGCGGTGTTGAATTCTACTCCTGGTGCTTGAAAAAGATGACTTACACGATATACCCTTTCATGGTTTGGATGGTGCTGATCGTAGGTCAGCTCATTCTGGAGAAAAAGGACTAACCAGATAACCGCGGATAAACCGAGTGTAAGACCAAAAATGTTAAGAAAACTGAAGAGTCGGTTTTTCCATAAAACCCTAAGTGCAAATTTGAGCATGACCGAATACTTTTATAACTAAATCTTTCGTTAAAAATAAAGTATCCAGGTCTACCATCAAACCATTACTAAAAAATTAGGTGTTTCCTCAGTGTTAAGAAATCTTAACGTTAATTAAGGTTAAAATAACCTCATCAATGAAACTTTTGGGCCAAATTTGCATCTATATAGTAGGGTTTGTGTAGGAGCAGTTGGTATGATTATTGAAAGACACAAACACAATTGAATTTTCAGAATTACAGTCAGTAATTCTCTTCATATATAGTTAGTAGTTTATTTGTTTAGTAACCCGAGGAGTAGTTAACCTCGGGTTTTTTTATTTCAAAGCTACTCTGTGCTTTATCACCTGTTCATAAAAATGGTGAATCCGAAACATTTGCTCAGCACCAACCTTCTGACCGGCTTGGGCAATCAAATACAAACCCAAGGCAATTGCGCCCATAACTGGTATGGCCCATAATATTGGGGCGGGCTTATCCAACATCAGCTGAGAAAGACCAAAGACACCAGCGAAGAGGGATAGGACACCAAGTGCGGCATAAGACATAAAGAACACTGCCCAGACACTAGGTTTCGGTCCGTAAAGGCCTCTCACTTCCAAATTGTCTTCTGAGGTTTCTTCTAAAGTCAGCGTGAGTTGGGGAGACCAATAGTGCCGTTCTTCAGGTCTGATCTTGATGACGCAATACTGATCCGATACCAAACCTGTGAATTCATTTTCAGTATCAATCGCTTCTTGAATTCGCGTTCTAAACACCTCGGGGTTTCCGGGTATTTCTTCTTTAAATCTTGGCCTGATTCTAAGACTCGACATCGTACTAAAGTTAGCAAATGCTCATCAATTCCTTAAAGGAAGAAATACATCCATTTCTGTCCCTTTCCGTTAACATAGATCGTTCACAATTCGAAACTTTTTAAACAATAACACTATGAGTATACTCGCTTTAGAACAAGAATTACAAACCATGATGGGTCAGGGTCAAATGCTGGAGGCTTTTGACAAATTTTATGCTGATAATGTGGTAATGGTTGAAGCCACTGGCGAAGTCAGAGAAGGGAAAGCTTATAACCGAGAATTTGAAATTAAGTGGCTTGAGTCACTAGAAGGAATGCATGGAGGCGGTGTAACCGCTATGACCTCCAATGAGGAAACAGGCCATACCTGTACTGAAACTTGGGGAGACTTTAGTTTCAAAGGAGGTCAGCGAATGAAAATGGAGGAGGTTTCCGTCAAAAAATGGGAAGACGGTAAGGTTGTCCACGAACGCTTCTATTACGATACCAAAGGAATGGGCTAATTGAGATTGGTCCTAATTAAAGGGGCTCATTGAGCCCCTTTTTTATTTCACTACCTAATCGCTTCTCGGGTGAAAGACTTATTGATAATCTTCCATCCATCTTTAAGCTTTAGCAAAAGCATATAATCGGTGAACTTTGTGTTCCCTGAAACGATTTCAACCTTGGCATGGGCCGCATTGTTGACAATGTCTATCGAGATTATTTTACCTACTCTATCCCTAGCCTGACCTTCTTTGAAGTAACCGATATACTCGGCAATCGGTAGCCTTCTCTGACTACCATCCGGATTTACGGAATACAAGGCCGCTGTTTCAGTAAAGGCCCTTTTAATTCGAGCGACTTGCCCTTTTGATGTCCCATCCATATAATCCATTAGGGTGGCTTCAACGGCTTCTTTGTCTGATTGGCCAAAGGCAATAAAGCTAAGACACAGGCAGGCGGACAGTGTTAGAATTGTTCTTCTCATGTTTGTTGATTTTTTGTTTTTAATCTCATTCATAGCGCTCAATTACCAAAAAGAATTTGGAAAGGTCTATGCTAAAAACAGAGTGGTTCTTCAGATTTATAAATCTGAAGCTTGATCGCGGTAAGCAGCAGGGGTTTGGCCTGTAGCTTTCTTAAAAGTAGTATGGAATGTAGAGGGTGAATTGAAACCACAATCAAAGCCAATGGCTTCTACAGTAAGGTGTTGCTGTCTACGCAAGAGGTCTTTCGCTATTTCTACTCTGAAAGAGTTGACAAGTTGAGCAAAATTCTGTCCTAGCTGTTCATTGATAAAAGCCGAAAATTGATGAGAGGTCAAACCGACCATTTTGGCCAATGCAGGCATTTTCAAATCGGGATCTTTGTACAGTTCATCCTCCATGATAGTAGCTTTTATTTTTTCTCTTAGCCGATCGATTTCTGCTTGAGGCATCAGTTTGATCTCGGCTTTTGACTTTTTGGAAGCAACTATCTGTTTGCGATTTGTTATAAGGAGCCAGGCCAATAAATAAACTAAGAAGGAGAAGGTTATTGAGCCTGTTAAGTAAGATGTAAAGCTTGATGTAAAATAGGCCAGCCAAATGAGAAAGACACCTAAGACCACTCCGTAAGTCCAATACTCTTCTGGAAAAGACTTTTTGATTATGAACTTTTGCTTAATCAATAGATAAATAGAATAAAGGAGGTATAGCGCCCAATAGTAATAAATGCCTCTTACAATTTTTAAACTCCAGAAATAACGATTTTCACCATAAGACTCATAAAAAATGGCATAGGCAGCCAGAAGCACCATTGGGGTCAGGTGTAGAAGACTCTTGGGGTCAAATGATTTCTGCCCTGTGATCTGCGACTTTGTGAAATAAAAGCACATTGGACCAATTGCCACGCACGCGAGTAAGCCTATAAGGATGTAGTTCTCATTAAGCCCACTATCAAAATGAAAGAATACGGACTTCCCGATTCTAATGACGAGCGCCATTAATAAGAGTCCCAAATAGATATTGGTATAAGATCTACCTTTCTTACTGAAGAGGAAGTAGCTTGTCAAAAAGACTCCATTGAAGACTCCAAGCAGGCTGAAAACAAATAGATATTCTCTTGAAATGGCTAATGAAGTTAAATTGAGGATATTAACAGCATACTAACCTAGTAAATCTACACCACAAAAAGGATTGAAAACTGGAAAGATTAACCGGGCAAAGGGATATATCCAGACTCACCCGGCACCATCTCAAATTTCTGGTCTTTCCAGTCTTGTTTTGCTTCCTCGATAAGATTTTTTTCAGTAGAAACGAAGTTCCAGTAAATGTGTCTCTCTTCTGCAAACGGCTCTCCTCCAAACAAGAAGACGTGTGTGTTTTCACCAAGAACTATTTTGCAGATATCCTCTTCTTTGGATACCAGCATATTTCCTTTCTCAATACGTTCGCTGCAAGCTTCTATGTAGCCATCAACGATAACGATGCCTACCTCACCTTTGACTTTGCCCTTTACATCAAGTACGGCCTTGTCTTTTGCTTTGGCTTCGACCATAAACAAATCAGAGAAAACCGGAACGGGAGATTCTTTTCCATAGCCCTTATCCGCCACCAAAGTAAAGTCAATGCCACCCTCATACCACCGCGATAGTTCATCGGCTGGTGTAAATGAGAATTCAGGCTTCATTTTTTGCAGGGCCTTGGGCAAAGCCACCCAAATCTGATAACCATGAACTGGATATTCGCCTCCATCTCGAAGGGCAGCAGGCGTTCTTTCTGTATGAACAATACCTTTACCAGAAGTCATAAAGCCAACCGATCCCGGAGTTACTAATTGCTCAGTGCCTAGGGTATCTCTGTGCATAATTTGCCCCTCAAGTAGGTAGGTCAATGTTGACAAACCAATATGAGGGTGCTGCCCAATATCCATATAATGACCTGGCTTTATGGTGGAGGGACCCATATGATCAATAAAGATGAATGGCCCTACCATGCGCTTTTTACGGAATGGGATTAGTCTACCTACCAAAAAGTCGCCAATGTCGCGACTGCGTTCTTCAATGATTAAACCAGTATTTGACATATGGAGTTATCTAAGTCATTTTTGAATACCCGCCCCTTCAATAATTTTATCCACTACTTCGGGGTTGAGCAAGGTAGAGGTATCACCTAAGCTTGAAATGTCACCACTAGCCACCTTTCTCAAAATTCGCCTCATGATTTTACCTGAACGCGTTTTCGGAAGGCCAGGAACGATTTGAACCATATCCGGTTTAGCGATCGGCCCGATAATTTTTCTAACCGTATCCTTGATTTCATCTTTTAAACTCTGCTCAGAGCGACCTTCCATATCGCAGATGACATAGGCATAAATGCCTTGTCCTTTGACATCATGTGGATAGCCGACTACTGCCGATTCAATGACTTTTGGATGCTCATTGATGGCGTTTTCGACTTCTGCGGTGCCCATCCTATGACCTGATACATTGATCACATCATCAACTCTACCGAGGATTCTTAAGTAGCCATCGTGATCTCTTTTAGCACCATCTCCCGTAAAGTACATGCCTTTATAGGCCGAAAAGTAAACGTTCTTACATTTTTCATGATCTCCATAAGTGGTTCTGATCATAGACGGCCAGGGAAATTTAATGCAGAGGTTTCCTTCCACATTATTTCCTTTTAGTTCGTTGCCATCGGCATCAACAATAATGGGCTGAATACCGGGTAGCGGAAGAGAAGCATGTGCTGGTTTGTTGGGAGTAATTCCCGCCAAAGCCGAGATCATAATACCACCAGTTTCTGTTTGCCACCAAGTGTCAACCAATGGGCATTTGCCTTTGCCGATATGGTCGTGATACCAATGCCAAGCCTCTTCGTTAATCGGTTCGCCCACCGAGCCAATGACTTTTAAAGATTCTAGAGAATAAGGTTCGATAGGTTCCAAGCCAAACACCTGTAATGCCCTAATGGCTGTTGGCGCTGTATAGAACTGGTTGACTTTGTATTTGTCGACAATCTCCCAAAACCTACCAGCATGGGGAAAAGTCGGTACCCCTTCGAACATTAAGGTTGTACCTCCTGCCAAAAGTGGCCCGTAGACGATATAGGAATGGCCAGTAATCCAACCGATATCTGCCGTGCACCAATAGACATCACCAGGCGTATATTGAAAGACATTCGAAAAGGAATATTCGGCATACACCATATAACCTCCAGTAGTATGGACCACCCCTTTGGGCTTACCAGTCGAACCAGAGGTATAAAGAATGAAGAGCATGTCTTCGGAATCCATTTCTTGTGCTTTATAAGCTGTCGATTGCCCCTCGATAGCATCATGCCACCAAATATCTCTACCGTCTTTCATAGTGACTTGGTCACCGGTACGCTTCAGTACAATTACCTTTTCAATACTTGGAGTATTTTCAACGGCCTCGTCAACCACGGCTTTCACCGGAATTTGCTTGGCTCCTCTGAAGTTACCGTCCGAAGTCAACACAGCCTTGGCCTCACAGTCATTAATTCGATCAGCCAATGACGAAGAAGAAAAACCAGCGAATACCACAGAGTGGATAGCACCTATTCTTGCACAAGCAAGCATGGCAACCGCTGCTTCAGGCACCATAGGCATATAGATAATGACCCTGTCTCCTTTTCTAACACCTTGAGCTTCCAAAGTATTACAGAACTGGTTGGTCATTTCATATAGCTCGTGATAGGTTACTATTCGGTTTGCGTCATTCGGGTCATTTGGTTCCCAAATAATGGCAGGAGTGTCACCTTTAGTGTGTAGGTGTCTTTCGAAAATGTTTTCGGTAATGTTGAGCTTACCATTGATAAACCACTTGACATCCGGACCATCAAAACCCCATGATAATGTCTCGTCCCAATGCTTTCTCCAATGAAAAGATTCTCCTATTCTAGCCCAGAAAGTCTCGGGGTCTAAAACACTTTTTTGGTATTCATGAAAATACCCTGACAGGGTCTGAATCTTGTTGCTCATAGGGAGAGAATTTACAGAGGGATAAATTGAGAAAATTTTGAGGATTATAAAACTGATTCATGCAGACAGTTACCAGAGTTTCATCAAAAACGGTGGGCGACTGGTGCATTGAATTCTCAAAATAAGTAGTTCAATAATAGAAAATTGCTGTTCGTCAAAAGGCTGTGCTGAAGCCAGTTTTATTCCCTAGGTTGTATAAAGATTCGACACTATCACTTAAATCATTTTCACCATGATAAAGCTTACAGAAACTGAATCTAGTCAGGTCATCGGAGGCGACCGTTGTGCCCGTTTATACCGTAGGAGATTAAAGCTAAAACCTATGTCTAGAAGGTATATCAGAAACATGCGTAAATATCGAAGGGTCTGCTAATGGCCATGCTAGATTGTTCTACTCTTCCTTTTTAGAATTGACTTCCAACAAGTGAATAAAGAAGCGCTGCTTAAAAAAGCACTGGTGCTCCAACATGATCATAAAGATTGTGGAGCTGCTTGCTTATTGATGGCCATTAAGTGGTATGGCTATCATGATGCCTTAGAACATATAAGGGTTCTCTCTGGAACCAATGGAGATGGCGTTAGCCTGCTGGGTCTCCAACAAGCAGCCATAGAAGTAGGATTTAATGCAGAGGCTTTCAAAGCATCTCTGCATGATTTAGAATTAATCCCAGAACTTTGCATCCTGCACGTAACCAAAAAAGGAGCCTTTAACCATTTTGTCTTATGTCTTGGAAAGGAGAACGGCAAATGGTTGATAGCTGACCCCGATGATGGGGTAAAGACATACACCGACAAGCAGTTGATGAAAGAATGGGAGCAGGGGATATTCTTGAGGTTAGAGAAACCAACAAAACTGAATCTTGAAAAGAGAAGAAGACATCTTTTCAAGGGTTGGGTCTTGCCACTTTTTGAAAAGCACAGAACGCGATTAATATTGATCGTGGGGCTGGGTATTATTCATGCCATCTTACTTTTTACGACTGCCATCTTTACCGAGCGACTAGTAGATGAATTACTCCCTTCACAAGACAAAAGCTTAATTGTAAAAAGCATTCTATTGTGGGCATTCTTACTTCTTTTGGCCCTAGGGGTTTCATATCTGCGTAACTATAGCCTTGCCATTTTTAGCCGGGAGGTAAACGCTAGTTTGATCAAAGAGTTCTTCGGAAAGCTCTTATATCTACCCAAACCATTTTTTGATAGTAAAAAGACCGGAGACCTAGTTGTTAGGCTCGAGGATGTGGAGGACATTGAGGAATCGGCTTCCAAATGGATTGAAGATGGGTTTATCAGTCTGCTCGTTGTCTTGGTAGCATTAGGTCTGCTGTTTATTTATAGTACTCAAATCGCACTGATTAACTCAGTGCTTTTGCCTTTGCTTTTTGGAGTAATCCTTCTTTTAAAGGGGAGAATAAAGAAGTCGCAACGTCAGGCCATGGCCAGTCATGCCGCGAATAATGCAAACTATATAGATGCCATTACGGGCATGAATACAATCAAATTGAGGCAGGCAGAAGTAAGATTTACAAAACATGCCTTGAAGCTCTATCGATCCTTTAGAAACAAAGTCTTTCGGGCCGAAAGAGTGAATATGGACTTTGGCTTATTGGTACAACTCTTGGCCATTAGTATTACCATCGCTGTAATCGCAATTTCTAGTATTCAAGTGCTCTATGGGAGTCTGCAAATGGGAAATTTTCTGGCAATTATCTCTATAACATCAATTGCTTCAATAAATACGACAAACTTGGCTTACGCCTATATCGACTTTGAGCAAGCAAGAATCTCTTTTGAAAGAATGCATGAACTGGTTGGTCAAAGAACCGAGGATGTTAGTGACCCAGGACCACTTTTGTTAAGGTCTAAAAACTCACTGTTCATCAAGTCGGTGTCCTTTTCATTTCCTGGGCAAGCGGAACTCCTCAAGTCTGTTTCCATGCAATTGGACTCCGGTAAAATATGCGTGCTGTTGGGTGAAATAGGTAGTGGTAAAAGCACCTTGCTTAACGTGATTAGCACGCTATATCAGCCCGACCAAGGAGTGATAATGTTCAATGATCAGAACGTTCATGAATTCCCAACAAATTGGCGTAGAGTGATAGGCTTGGTCCCACAAGAAACGAAGATTTTCAATACTACTTTTTGGCAAAATGTTGGGGTGAAATCAATTGGAGAGGAAAATGATATGGCTCGAACAAGGGTAGAACACTTGATCGATCAACATGGCTTTGGCCCTATTGTAGATGCTTTGCCCTTGGGTATAGATACTGTGTTGGGGGAAAACGGAGTGAAATTGTCTGGGGGACAAAAAAGGATTTTGGGCTTAATGAGGGCCCTTTACACCAAGCCAAGCGTTTTGCTGCTGGACGAAGTGACCACTTCGCTGGACCAAAATTGCCTTAACCTAGTTACGGAAATACTGAAGAAAGCCAAGCTGAGCATGCCAATTTTGCAAATAACCCATAGTCCAGTTGTAGCCTCTCAGGCAGACTATGTTTATCTCCTAGAAAAAGGGAAAACGGAGGTTCATGGTACACCCGATCAACTCCTTGAAAGGGACAATTTCTTTAGCCAGTTTTTCGAAAAAGGCATCTATTCAAGAATTAAAAAAGCCTCTGCTTAGAAGAGGTCTTTTAACTATTCATAGCGCAAACTCTTGACTGGGTTGGCATATACTGCTTTTAGTGAATGGTAACTCACGGTTAGAACTGTAATGAGTATAGAAGCAGCCCCAGCTATTAAAAATACAGAAGCGCCAATATTTACTCTATACTCGAAGGCATTCAGCCAGTCACTCATGAAAAAGTAAGCCAAGGGCGAAGCAATTAGAAACCCCAGGGCTACCAGACCTGCAAAACCTTTGGTCATAGTAAGGCACAAGTGGATTAAGCCGGCACCCAGAACTTTCCGTATGCCGATTTCTTTGATGCGCTGCTCTGCAGCAAAACTGGCAAGGCCGAAGAGGCCAAGTAATGAGATGAATATGGCAATGATTGAAAAGTAGTTGGCTAGCTGTCCAATCGTATTTTCACTACGGTAGAGTTGATCGTAACTTTCATCCAAAAACCTATAGGTAAATGGATAGTTGGGATTCAAGGTTTTCACGATACCCTCTAAGTAAGAAATATTCTCAGCGGTTTGGCCACCAGATATTTTAACGAAAGCAAATTCGCTAGACTCGGGCCTTAGGCTTATCACGATAGGCTCAATGCCTGTATGTAAAGAGCTAAAATGAAAATCTTTGACTATGCCAATCACTTTGCCTTGTCTTCCCCAAAAAGTCACTGGATGATTAAGAGGGTTTTCCACATTCATTTTGAGTGCCGTTTGCTCATTAATGATCACATGGGCGGTATCACTTTGTAAGTTTGGATCGAAAGACCTGCCTTCAATGATTTCCATATCTAGGGTTTCAATGAAATTGTGACCAACCTGTAACACATTAAATAGTGTTTCCTGAGAGTCGGCCTTTCCTTCCCACCGATAGCCGCCAGATGTAGATGTGCTTATGGATATAGGCGCATTACTGGCAAGGCTAGAATTTGAAAAATTTGGGTTGTCTTTTATTTGTGACAATAGAATTTCTTGCTTGTCAGGATTTCTCAACTCCCCTTCAAGTGGAATGTAGATTATATTTTCAGTCTTGTACCCAAGGTTTTTGCTTTTGATAAAGCTCATTTGCTGATGGATTACCAATGTCGCAATGATTAGAAAAGTCGAAACCAAAAACTGGAAGACCACCAGTCCTTTTCGAACTCCCTGAGACCAACCTGAAATTCTAAAAGTACCTTTTAAGACTTGAATAGGAGAGAAACCCGAAAGTAACAAAGAAGGATATAAGCCTGCCAAAAGGCCTACTGACAAGCCAATGCCTACTAACTGAGTCACTTGACTTCCATTCGTAAGTGAAAACTCAATGTTACGCCCTATCAATTCATTTAGTGCTGGAAGGACTAATAGTATGAGCAGCATGGCGACCAATGACGAGATGAGCGCCATAAGTATTGACTCCCCCATGAACTGGAAAATCAGTAATCGTCTGGATGAACCGACAACTTTTTTTACACCTACCTCTTTCGCTCGCTTGGTAGAACGAGCAGTCGCAAGGTTCATGAAGTTGATACTAGCAATTATCAGGATGAAGAAGGCCACTGCCATGAATAGGCGCACATAAACGATTCTGCCACCAGACTGAATGCCATCTTCATAGTTGGAGTACAAGTATGTCTCTCCATAATTTTGTAAAAACAAGTCAATGTTTGACCCCTCACTGTTCTCTCTTATAAATGATTTAACCTTCTTGTTAAAGTCAGTTACAGACACGTTAGGTTGAAGTTTTATGAGCCCTCTTACTCCATTGTTACCCCAATCTTCTAACCATGTATTGGTTTTGGCCCAAGGGTCATACGGCATCACAAAATCAAACTGTAAGCTTGAGTTATTCGGAACGTTTTCAAAAACGCCACCAATGCTATGCTCTCCCCAACCGTTAATTGTAACCACTTGACCCAAGGCAGTTTCAGTGCCGAAAAGGCGCTCTTTGAGTGATTGAGAAATATAAACCTTGTCCGGTTGACTTAACGAATTCTCCTTTTCACCTTCAATGAAGTCTACATCAAAAATTTGGAAAAAGTCCGAGCTAGCAATACGTCCTTTTTCTTTAAAGCTTTGGTCTGCAAGAATAAATAGTCGCTCTTGTTCCCATGTGAACTGAGCCATATAGTCAACTTCAGGCATTTGAGCCTTTATGGCATCCTTTAATGGTCCAGGGTTGGCCGTTGTAGTGAAAACCGTATTACCATAGTGTTGATTTTCGAATACCTGGTAAATGCTACCGATGTCTTGATGAAATTTGTTCATCGACTTTTCGCCCTGAACATAAAGTAAGAGTAGGGTGGCTGATGCAATTCCCACCGTTAGACCTAATACGTTTAAAAGCGCATAGCCACGCTCTTTCCAAAAGACTCGGAGTGCTGTTTTGAGGATATTTTTGACCATTGGGCTTTGATTTGAGTTTCGAGGTTACCCCCAAGACGAGCCCAATGGTCAATCATTACAATAAGATCTATTTACTCTCATTCATAGCGCAAGCTCTTCACCGGGTTGGCATAAGCAGCTTTCAGTGCATGATAACTCACCGTGAGAATGGTAATCAGTAATGAAATACTGGCCGCTAGGATAAAAACCGAGACCCCTATTTGTGTTCTATATTCGAAGGATTCGAGCCAGTTATTCATGAATGTATAGCCCAGGGGAGCTGCCAGTACAAAACCTATCCCGACTAAGAAAAGAAAGCCCTTTGACATCAGAAGGATCAGGTTAAAAATATTGGCTCCTAGAACCTTTCTTACCCCTATCTCCTTTATGCGCTGCTCAGCAGCGAAACTTGATAGGCCAAATAGACCGAGCAAGGATATGAAAACTGCTATGCCTGAAAAATAATCAGTCAAAATGCTTATGGTGGATTCGCTTTGGTAAAGCTGTTCATAGCTTTCGTCTACAAAACTGTAGTCAAAAGGATAATTCGGGTTGAGTTCAGTAACTAAACCCTCTAGGTACTCTAGACTCTCTGGAATGTTCTGACCAGTGATTCTCAAGGTCAGTGTAGAAGTAAAATTTGGACGATAGGAGATCAACATGGGTTCGATACTCTCATGTAGTGAGCTAAAGTGAAAGTCTTTGACGATGCCTATTACACGGCCGGTTCTGTTCCAAAAAGTAACCGGCACTGAAAACGGGTCTTCCAAGTTCATGATTTTGGCGGTCTGTTCATTGATGATCAGATTCATAGTGTCGGTGGCGAGGTTCTTATCAAAACCTCTTCCCTCAATAATTTCCATTCCATAGGTATCAGTGAAGTCAGCGTCCGATCTGATGATGTAAAAGTTGTTATCATGGTCACCTTCTTTTCCTTCCCAGGAATAACCGCCTGAAGTAGAACTCTCAATACCAATGGGCGTGCCTGACGAAAAGGAGGCATGTGTAAAATTTGGGTTGGATAGAATAGAGGTTTTTAATTGCTCGCGTATTGATTCGTTTTGGAGAACGCCCTCCACTGGTAAGGTTACAAGGTGCTCCTTCTCATAGCCGAGGTTCTTACCCTTTATGTAATCCATTTGGCTACGAATAATAAGCGTAGAAATGATTAGTACAGTAGAGATGGTAAACTGAAAAACCACCAAACCCTTCCGCATACCATTAGACCATCCTGAACTCTTAAATGATCCCTTTAAAACACTCAAGGCTTTAAAGCCAGATAGAACAAACGAAGGGTAAATGCCAGCTAAAATGCCTACCCCGAGACCAAGGGATACCAGCAAAAGAGATTGATCCCATTGGATAAGCGAAAAAGTCATTTCCTTTCCTACCAAATGATTAAGGGGTTGGATGACAATGGATATCAAGAATCCAGCTAAGAGGGTCGATATCAGAGCCAATAGTACCGACTCTAACATAAATTGAAACTGCAATTGACTTCTAGTAGAGCCTACCACCTTCTTAACACCGACTTCTTTGGCACGCTTGGTTGACCTTGCCGTAGAGAGATTCATGAAGTTGATTACGGCTATTAGTAGAATGAAAAAGGCGACTGCCGTAAAGAGCTTGACGTATGTAATTCTTCCACCGACAATGACTCCATTTTCATATTTGTTGTATAAATAGCGGTCTTTAAAAGGCTGAACAAAAATTCTTATTATAGATTCCTCATCGGGCATTTTGCCATCTACATAACCCTCTATCTTGGCATTAAAATCATGCATATCTACACCGGGCATGAGCTTCGCAAGGCCCCTGATGCCATTATTACCCCATTCCTCTACCCAATTATTTCTCACACGCCATGGTTCGTATGGCATAATAAAATCAAAATCAATGGTGGTTTCGCTAGGTACATCTTCGAAAACGCCTCCAACCTGATATTGTCCCCAGCCGTCAATCTCTATTGTCTGTGATAGTGCTGCTTGATTCCCAAATATTCGCTCCTTAAAACTTTTTGAAATGTAGACTTTGGTGGGGTCTGTTAGTGAATTCTCCTTTTGACCCTCTAGGAAATCAACATCAAAAATGTGGAAGAAATCTTCGCTGGCCCATCGACCTGTCTCCTTATAACCTTGACCATTTAATACGAAAAGCATTTCTTCTGGCCATGTAAATGCTGCCATGTATTCTACTTCTGGCATGTCACCCTTGAATGCGGTAACCAAAGGGCCAGGGTTGGATTCGTAGGAGTAAATTGCTCCTGGATACGTCTGATGTTCCATGACTTGATAAATATTATCAATGTCTTTATGGAATTGATTGACAGACTTTTCGGACTGCACATATAGGAGTAGAAGCATACTGGCGGCAATGCCTACAGTGAGCCCCATTATATTCATGACTGAATAACCACGCTCTTTCCAAAAGATCCGCAATGCTGTTTTAAATATGTTTTTGACCATAGCTGTATAGATTGTTTGTCTAGTGTTGAGGTGCTTTCGTAGTAGCGAAAGTCGAAAGAGCAGTATGACATCAACCAAAAATTTGGCCTCGGCATAGCGCTTTCCTTTCCTCAAAAAATTTGATTCATAGTATTCATCCAGATCTCCAAGAATGTCTTCTTGAAAGTCAGGATGACAGTATCCTCTGAATAGCCAAAGGGCAAATCGTTTTAACATGGTGTTGTTAGAGACGAAGTGGGATGCTTTTTATAACGGGGATTACTCATACCTCAAATTGTCTATAGGGTTTTTCTTAGCGGCTTTGAATGACTGAAAGCCTACCGTTAGCATAGCCACTATTAATACAATGGATACACCTATAAAAAAGAACATGGGGTTCAGAGTTATTGCTTCAGGATAGTCTATCAGCCAATCATTTAGATACCACCAAACGATTGGTATGGCGATTACCGAGGAGATTAGGATTAGGCCGGTAAAATTGCTGAACAGCAACCTAAGTAGTGTCTGAGTAGAGGCACCAAGCACTTTACGAATCCCGATTTCTTTTTTTCGTTGCTCTGTAATAAAGGCAGCTAGGCCAAATAAGCCTAAGCAGGCAATGATAATGGCAAGGGCAGCAAAAATTGCGAAGATGGTCTTATCTCTATTCTGATCACGGAACGAGGACTCAAATATCTGATCCAGGAATGAATACTCGAAAGGCCGTCCCTCAGCAAATTTATTCCAGATGTTCTCCACACTGCTAATCACCTCACCAGCAGCTTCTTTGTTAAACTTCACATTTACGGCACCTGTGCTTCTTTCTAATAATAGTGCATGAGGTTGAATAGATTCTGTCATGGATTTAAATTGAAAATCTCTCATGACTCCGATAATCGTAAAGGTCTGTGCTGTATTGCCAGCTATACCCGCCAGTGTCTTCACTTTTTTGCCGATTGGGTCTTCTGAATACCCAAATCTTCTCAAGGCAGTCTCGTTGACGACTAATGCAGTGCTGTCACTTGCGAATTCTTCAGAGAAGAAGCGCCCCTGAACTAATTCAATATCAAATGTTTCGATATAGTCATAGTCCACAGACCAATGTTGAATAGCCACACCATCTTCAGGTGATGTTGCGTCTTCTCTTAAAAGAGGAGTGTCGCTATTAATATTTGTGCCTGGTATGTAGCCACTGATAGAGACGCTTTCAATAATGGCCTCCTTCTCCAATTCATTCTTAAAGACTTCTATCTGATTGCCCAATAATTGGGTTTCGTTAATGATAAGAATTTGGTCCTTGTTGAACCCTAGTTTTTTTGATTGCAGATAGTCGAGTTGACTGTAGATGACGATTGAAGCAATGATCAGAAAAATGGAAGTTGCGAACTGGATCACAACTAGAATATTCCTCATCCAAGTAGATCCTTTACCACTCGTTAGCTCCCCTTTGATTACTTTGATTGGTCTGAAGCTAGAAAGGATAAATGCCGGGTAAATGCCTGCTAGAATTCCTATAATAACGGTACCTATCAAGAGGGAGAGCCACAAACCATTGGTTCCAAAAATTGGGTCGACTATAGACTTGCCTGTCAACTGGTTAAACCCGGGTAGAATCAGATAAACCATACCCACAGCTAATATCAATGCTAAACCCGCGTTGATGATTGACTCCGTTAAGAACTGGCTGATAAGCTGTTTGCGAAGTGAACCGAGTACTTTTCTTACGCCCACCTCTTTGGCTCGAACAGAAGCTCGAGCGGTAGACATATTCATAAAGTTTATGCAGGCGATCAATAGTATGAAAAGCCCAATAATACTGAACATGTAAACCTGACTGATGGTCCCTGTTTCGCCCAATTCAAAGTCGAGTTTTGAGTGCAGGTGTATGCTTTCCAAGGGCTGTAAATAATAGTTGATTGACAGACCACCACTTGCCACGGCATCCTTATAACTCACGTTCATAAGTCGCTTTACTTGAGGACCAATATGTCTTTCAATAAACTCTGGGAGTTTTGCTTCCATGGATTCCTTTGTATGCCCTTCAGCCAGCTTTAAGTAAGTAATGAAGTTGTTGCTGAGCCAGATGTTTTGTGAGGCACTTCGATCATTCAGGGTTGTTATGAACATGTCATAATCGAAGTGCGTGTTTTCAGGAATGTCCTTAATGACTCCTGTTACTTTAAGGTCGAATTGTTCATTATACTTGATGATTTGGCCGATTGGATCTTTTTCTCCAAAAAGTTTCTTGGCAGTACTTTCTTCAAGAACAGTCGTGTTGGGCTCATCTAGAAGGTGTTCTTTATCTCCTCGAAGCAATTGGAAATCAAAAACATCAAAAAATGATTGATCGGCATAAGTAACTCCACTTTGTCTAAAAAATTTAGAATCCACCTCGACTAGGTTGGTTGAATTATTATGTGTTCTAGCCGCAAACTCAATTTCAGGGAAGTCTTCTTTGAGTGCTTTTGCCATTGGGTCTGGAGCCGCTGGAATATTAAAGAGGTTGTCAGCATATTTGATATGCGTTGCTATCCTATAAATTCTTTCGGAGTCATTGATGTGTTTGTCAAAGCTGAGTTCATTTTGAACGTATATAGCAATGAATACACAGACCGTCATACTGATAGCCAAGCCTGCTAGGTTGAGCAATGAATAGAATTTATGACGCATCATGCTCCTATACGCCATTTTTAAATTGTTTTTGACCATGGTTGTATAAATTATATTTTGAGTAAGTAAGTTGTCTTTGAGTAGTGAGAGCCTGAATAGGAGGATCGCATCAACAAGGAATTTCCGATCGGCATATTTGGAACCCTTTTCCTCCGAATTCCACTCGTAATATTCTTCGAGGTCTCCAAGAATGTCTTCCTGGAAATCAGGATGGCAGTAACTCTTAAAAATCCAAAGACCAAGTCTTTTTAGCATAGCTTGAAATCAAACGCTATATCCGGAATTTGATTCCAGAGTTCGAGACGCGTTTGAATGTTGTGGTCAAGCGCGTTTTTGCCGTGAGCAGTTATTTTGAAGTATCGCTTTCTTTTGCCACCACGAGCTTTGGTTGATTCACCTAATTCAGAGGTCAGAAACCCCTTGTCTTCCATGCGTCTAAGGGCAGATTGCAATGCCCCGACAGAAACTTTACGGTTATGGCGTTCTTCGATCTCTTCTTTAATGGCAACACCATAAGCCTCACCATAGAGTACTCCAACCGTAAGCAAGACGAGTTCTTCGAACTCTCCTAACTGATATTTTTTCATTACAAGTAGAATTTAATTCCTAAATGTAGTTTTTAAAAACAGAAAGTCAAATTAAAAATTCCTAAATGTAGTTTTAATTAGAAAATGAGGACATTCACTTATCTCATTATCCTGTGTTTTTGTACCATTGTGTAGAATAAGAACCACGTTCCCTAAGATTTATTAATTGAATATATTCCTTCAAGTTGGATATATTTATTGGATGACAACATCTATAGACCATCCACCCAGAAGAAGTTTTTACTTAATGTCAATTATATTGTTAATGGCTTTTATCAGTCCACTCTATGCTTTTCAAAGCTCAGTTGAAGAAAAGGGTACTAGTTATTTTGAAGGAAGACTTAAGGTTAATCATTCGAATGGCGGTCGCCTTCATATGGTCTCAGAGATGTTGTTTCAAGGAGATCAGTTTAGGATAAAGTTTGTCAATCCTTTATTCGCTAATGAAAGAGGTTTTGAAATACCAGAAGTAGTGTTCAACACTAAGAGCCTAAAGCGTGCAAGAATTAACTTAGGGGGATCAACTGTTGAGTATTTAGCTCAGCAACCAGTTACTGAAAACAATAAGTCGGATGTAGAAATTACAGACGAATGGAAAGATTTTTTAGGTTATAGGTGTAGAAAATACATTGTGACAAAGGAGAATGCCAATTTTGCCATCAAGGAAACCTTTGTTCTGTGGGTGACGGATGAGATAAAAATTAACAATCTCAGCTCCTTTTCACTTTTTTCTGGCTGGGAGACTTATCTCTCTTATGCCCATGAGTTAGATGATGGTTTGGTGTTAAGGAGAGAGCTATTGAACGAAAGAGGAAAAATTGAGGCATTGGTAGAGGTTACTGAAATAATACTAGCAGAAATTGATCCGATTGAATTTAAGATACCCACTGAGGCAGAGGGTTATCAAATCATAGGCAGTGGCGGTTAAGTCAATAGCCCATAACAGGAAATAACCCACTCATAATATCGAAAGGGTTATTCCTTGGCCTGTCAATGATCATTCAGCTCTAAGGCTCTTGACAGGGTTAGATACTGCAGCTCGGACTGATTGCGCACCGACTGTAACCCATGCTACAAGTAATGTTGAGCCAGCGGCTACCACAAAGAGGAATACACTTAAGGAAGTTCTATAGGCAAAGCCATCAAGCCAATTTTGCATAATGAAGTAGGCAATAGGGCCTGCGATCAGATTAGCGATAAGCACTAAGACAATAAACTTCTTTATAATCTGGTTTGATACTCCAGAGACGGATCCTCCGAGCACCTTTCGAATAGCGATTTCTTTTCTCTTGTCCTTGATAGTCATATTAGCGATGGAGAACATGCCTATTGCTGCAATGAACAATGCCAAAACGGTGAGATAAAGAAGAATACTTGATAGTCTACTCTCCTGGGCATATAAATCGGAGAAAGTCTGGTCCAAGAAGAAGTATTCTAAAGGCGCACCGTTACTGACTTCTGACCAAGTAGCCTCTATTGCTCTCAAGGTTTCGGAGACATTCTCTGTAGAAATTTTAACGTTCAGATAATCCATTGGCTCTTGTCTATAGAAGAAGGCAAAAGGCTTAATGGAAGATTTGTAATCTGTGAAATGAAAGTCTTTAACCACTCCAATTATTTTTCCGTTTCTGGTGGTTGAGTCATTTTGACGTGCCATTGGAATTTCTTTTTCCAAGTCTTCAAGGCTAATCCCCAACTCCGTGAATGCGGTTTCATTAATTATCATTGTGAGGCCTTCAGTATCCGTTGGCCTTTCTTTGGAAAAGTTTCTCCCAGCAATCAGCTCAAAGTCCATGGCTTCGACAAAGTCGGGGTCGATCACTACATAGTTCATCGTAAACTGATCAGGATAACCAATGCCAGTTGTCCAGTTAAGACCACCTACTATGCCATTCGAAATACCGGCTTGAGCGACAGATGGGATTTTAGTAAGTTCATTTTTTAGAACATCTTGGTTGGCCACACTTTCGGCATTTTCAATGACCAATACTTGGTCTGGACCAAAACCCTTGTCCTTATTTTTCACGTGCTGTAGCTGCTGGTAGACAGCAATAGTACCAAAGATCATGAAGGCTGAAATTGCGAACTGTACCACTAGAAGCACCTTTCTAAGACCCAGAACTGATTTCCCTGAATTTTTAAAAATCCCCTTTACTGCATTGGCCGCCTTAAAGGATGACAGGTGCAAGGCAGGGTATAGTCCAGCGATCAATCCAATTGCAATAATCATAGCTGCAATAATCAAGAAGACGATTGTGTTTTCCGGTTGAAGTAGTGAGACCTCTTTACCAAGTATATCGCTGAGATTGACGAATAGAAATTCAGAGAAAAGGCTGCCCAGCACCAAAGCAATGATTGTAACCAAAAGCGTCTCGACAATAAACTGGCCAACAAGTGCCTGTCTGTGTGCGCCAAAAACCTTTCTTACACCAACCTCTTTAAAACGCCTGAGGGAACCAGCGACTGTAAGATTCAAATAATTCAAACAAGAAATTAGGAGTACAAAAATGCCGAGCGCAGCGAAGATATAAATGTTGTTAATGTCTCCATTCGCCTCTAATTCCCATTTTAGATTTGACCTTAGGTGGATGTCGGTAATGGGTTGTGAATAAATGATATTATAGAATTCTGCAGGTCTTAGGTTTGATTCATAAAATGGTTGTAGTCTAGTCTCCATGTTCTGAATGTCTGCTTGAGCCACCAGTTTCATGTAGGTGTAATAGTTAAACCAACCCCAGTTTTGATCAATATTGTCAGAAGTAATTCTGCTGAGAAAGTCGAACTTGAAATGGGAATTGCCAGGCACATCTTCGAGGACCGCTGAGATGTTTAACACTCTGTTTTCTGAGGCGTAGATGGTGAGCGATTCACCAATCACATCTTCACGCCCGAAATACTTTTGGGCCATACTCTTTGTGATGACTATTTGACTCGGGTCATCGAGGGCTCCGTCTGCTTGACCGTAAAGCACTTTGAAATCGAAAACATCAAAGAAAGTGGAGTCAGTTCTCAAAAATCTTTCTTCGTAGAATTTACTCTCCTCATTCGCTCCTATTAGGAATTTGGAGCCCCAGCTCGGGTATAGTCTGACAGAAGATTCAACCTCGGGAAACTCACTCTTTAAGGCCGGAGCGAGTGCAGGAGGTGTAGTGGCATCAGGCAACCTTCGTCCAGTCCCGTCTACAAAATCGATAGCGACTCGATAAATTCGGTCAGAATCTTGATGGAATTTATCATAGGAGAGTTCGCCTTTCAGATAAATGAAAATGAAAATAAAGCAGGCAATGCCTACGCCCAGGCTAGCTACATTGATACCTGTGCTGCCTTTATGCTTTAGGACATTGCGCCAAGCAAATTTTATGTGACTTCTATACATGGTAATGAAATTTGAGTTTTGACTTATTCTTTTGAGTGCAAATGGACGTAAGAAATGGAAGGCATGGAACCAATAGTAGATATTGGCTTTCCATTTGGGATTCTTTGACCTCAAGGTTTGATAGTGCTCAAAAAGATCCCCTTCAATTTCTTCCAGCAGTTCGTCTTTGCAGATTCTATTGAGAAGAGAGCTGACCAAGCGTGGTGTTGAATATGTTTTTGGAAGTGACATTATTCGTTTCTCAAGGCATCAGCCGGATTGCTTCTGATGGTCCTGATAGATATGCCACTGATTGTCACAAAGATTAATGCCAAGGCTGCTCCTGCCGTAAGGATGAATACAAATGGGTTGATTATATTCTGGTATGTAAAATTATCGAGCCAACGGTTCATAAAAATATAGGCAGCCGGTATAGCCACAAGGCTGGCAACGCTCCCAATAATGATGTATCGGATGTTGATGAGTAAAAGAATTTGCTTACCTGTTGCTCCAAGTATTTTGCGAATTCCAATTTCTTTAATGCGCTGTTTAATGGCTATTGACACTATGCCTATGAGACCTGCAATGGCTAGGAAAATTGATATGCCGGAGAGTAAGGATGTTAATACCAAGGTCCTAGATTCCTCTTGATAAAGAGCCGCTATTTCATCATCCAAGAACCTATAGACAAAGTCAGTTTGAGGATATATCTCCTTATATGCCTCTTCCAGTTTAGGCAGTGTACTACTCAGGTTTTGAGCATCAATGTTAGCAACTACATAGTTGAAACCTCTTGGCCTGCTCATCATGATTAGAGGTCTAATTGGTACGTGCAACGATTTGTAATGGAAGTCTTTGACTACCCCTACAATTTGACCCTTGACGAGATTTTCATTGTCAACCCAAAAAAGGTTTTTGCCAACAGGGTTTTCCAAGTTCAAATCTCTGGCAGCGCTTTCATTGATTAGAAAAGAAACGCCTGCAGAATCTGCCGCCATCGTTTCATCAAGCATTCTGCCAGCAACAAGCTCTATGCCTAATACTTCCATGGCATCATCATCTATGAAGGCTTCGGCTGCATCAATTGTTAAAGACGGATTTTCTTCAGTGTAAATTGGGTGTTGGTTGAACTGACCGCCAGGGACATTGGAGACGGCTGCAACCGATGTAACTCCCGCGGCTTGACTGAAAGATGTCTTCAGAAGTTCAGACCTGTTTTCATAATTAGACAGGTCAATTATAACGAGGTTCTCCTGCTTGAAGCCCAGGTCCTTTTGTTTCAAAAACCTTATCTGGCCATTGATAATTAGGCTGCCGCTGACCATCACAATGGCCGCTACAAGCTGTACTCCCAATAAACTGTTTCTGATGGCCGCACCTCCAACTTTCTTTTTAGATGTGCCTTGTAAAATCCGGCCCGGATCTAGGGAGTTTAGATAGAAAGAAGGATAGGCTGCTGCAAGAACCGCAGTCAGAACAGTGGCACTAATCATAAAGATCATCGGGGACGTTTGCCAGACATGATCAGCGACAATGTTACCATTTACCAATTGGTTAAATGGGTGTTCTAGGCCATAAATGGCAAAGATTGCCAAGGCCATTGATCCAAAAGAGATAATGAGAGATTCGAAAAGAAACTGCGCCAAGAGTTGCTTCCTTTGAGCTCCCAATGTTTTCTTAACTCCGACTTCTTTAAGCCTTTCAGCAGAACGAGCGGTACTGAGATTTACAAAATTAATGATGGATATCAGAAGTATAAATAGACCGGAGATACCGTAAATAAGAAGATATGAAAAACTGCTATTTGACTCTAGCTCCCATCGCAAATTAGAATGTAAATGAATATCATGGATCGGCTGAAGTTCAAAACGTAGCTCGCCTGCTCTAAGTCGCTCTAGCCCCTCCTCAGACCAATCTAAATAGCCCTCTACCCAATTTGGTATTCTGGCTTGCAATCCTTTCGCATCACTTTCGGGTCGAAGCTTGACGTAGTTGAAGTGTCCAAAATCCGCCCACGACATCCAAGGATCATTGAAGTTGAGTGATTTAAGAGATACATAAGAAATCAGAAAGTTGAAGTGAAAATGCGAAGTGATTGGTGCATCTTCTACAACACCTACCACCTCAAGCATGTCTATATTGACATCAAGGGAAAGCCGACTGCCGACTGCCGGTTTGTCTCCGAAATACCTTTCGGCCGTTGACTTGGACAATATCACGCCCCAGGGATTTTTGAGTGCTGTTTCTGGGTTGCCTTCTATAAACTTAAAATCAAAGACATCGAAAAAAGTACTATCCACGAAATAGCCATCGGGTTCATTGAAGCTGATGTTCTCTGCTTCAAGTGTCAGTTTGGTTGATTGTTTGGTCAGTCCGGCACCATAGATGGGGGACAAACTTACCGCAGCCTCGACTTCAGGAAGGTCTTGAACCATTGCCTGTGCCAGAGGATGGGGCGTTCTTGTTTGGGGATTCTCGCTCATCCATGCAATACGATAAATGTCTTCAGAATTCTTGTGAAAGCGATCGTAGGAGAGTTCTTGTTGAACATGCAGATAAATCAAACCACAGACCGTAAAAGCCAGAATAAGACCCAGTAGGTTAAAAGTGGTGTGCATTTTTTGACGCCACATATTGCGCATGGCGAATTTTAAATAGCTTCTATACATAATGATGATACTTGAGTGTTGACCGAGTTTTTTTATTGCGAATGGCCTGAGAAAATTGAACATGTGGAACCAATAGGCCAGATTGGCTTTCCACTTTGGCTTTTCAGCACGTTCAACCTGATAGTGCTCAAAAAGGTCACCTTCGATTTCCTCTAACAAGCTGTTTTTGCAAACAGCTCTTAAGAGTCGATCGGCTAGTGTGGGTGGGTTATATAGGTCTTTAGATGCCACCGAAATTCAATCCTTTAAGTGCGATTTCTGGGATTTGATTGAACAGACCATTTCTTAATTCATGGTTCTTTTCTAAGGCTCTTTTTCCAGTAGCAGTTATATTAAAGAGACGCTTACGCCTTCCGCCACGCTCATGGGTAGCTTCTGCCAGTTCTGATTTTAAGAAGCCTTTTTCTTGCAGTCTGCTAAGGGAAGAGTGCACTGCACCAATAGCTACCTTTCTTTTGGTTTGGCTGATAATTTCTTCACGAATGTTGAGGCCATAGGCTTCTGGATGCAAAACGCCTACTATGAGTAAAACCAGTTCCTCAAATTCGCCTAATTGAGTTCCTTTCATAATTCAAATTTCGTATTTGTAGAACAAACATATAAACAAAATCTACATTTACGAAATTTGATCATAAAAAAACGCCACTGCAATTCGAATATCGACTGCAATGGCGCTTTTAATAAGTGGTGTTATTGACTATCTGTAGTTTGGAGGAGCGATTCCTTTCATTCTTAAATAAGTTACAATCTGGCCTCTGTGATGAGCATTGTGGTCTAGATAAGACATCACACCAGCGGTGAAGGCATCGTTAGATTCATGGTCAATTATGAATGTGTTGATGGCATCAAACTGCTCGTTTGCCCATGTCACTAACTCCTCTTTCGTTTTTGAGTTTTCATCACCGGGGGCCCATTGTGCACCTGCACCTTGTTCGAGAGCCCTTCTGAAATAATCTATACTGTACACGATATGATAAGCCTGAGCCGCAAATGTACGCTGATCGTCATTTGGCTTGTAGTCATAGCTGTCTTCCGGCATTGCTTCCAGAACTTCAACGGTAAAGGCTTTTGAAGCATTAAGTCGGTTTTTCATCCAGTCATATCCGCCATCATCTGCAGATTTCATAGAGGTGAACAAAAGGGTAGCTGACAAAATGAGCGTTAACGCCACAGCTGATTGTTTTAAGGTAGTTTTCATGGTAGTTGTTTTTGTTGAACCTCAACTTTTTACGTGACAGTGGCCCCTTAGTTGTCCAAGGTCATAATATTCATTGTCAAAACCTGTCCTATGAAAGGACTTGCACCTGGCCCTGATCGATTGAAAAAAGCTTTACGTCTTGATTAATTTCTTCGAAAATACCGAGGGTCCGTTCAGGTCTGGCATCGGTCACAAAGATTTGACCGAAAGTTTCTGAAGCAACCATTTCAACGAGCTTGGTAATTCTAAAGTCGTCTAGTTTATCGAAAATGTCATCGAGCAAAAGCAGGGGCTTGATACCTTTCTTTTTATGCAGATAGTCGAAGTTCGCCAGTTTTAGAGCAATCAAATATGACTTCTGTTGCCCTTGAGATCCAAACTTTCGAATGGGCTTATGATCCATTAAGAAGGGAAAATCATCTTTGTGGATACCGATGTTGGTCCGTTTGAGGATGAGATCTTTTTTAAGACTTTCGTCAAATTTTGCTCTTATATCATCAGAGAAATGGGATTCATACTGAAGGTCAACTACCTCACTTTCTTCAGAAAGATTGGCATAATGTCCATTGACTAATTTTTGGAATGCTTTCAGAAATTTCTGGCGGGTTTTGAAGATTTCACTGCCCAGTTCAATCAGTTTTTCAGTAAAGGGCTGCAACTGGTCGGCATCGAAAAAGTCGCGTTCAGCAAATTGCTTTAGCAGACTATTTCTCTGCTTTAGGGCATGGTTGTATTGAATTAAAACCTGAAGGTATCGGCTGTCTGCTTGCGAAATTATAGCGTCAAAGAATTTGCGTCTGTCCTCACTTGTGCCTCGGATAACGTCTGTATCATTCGGGGCGATGAGCACGACCGGAAATTTGCCTACATGCTCGCTGGCTCGTTTGTAGGGCTTGTCATCAAGCTTAACGAGTTTCTTTTTCCCTAATTGAAGGCCACAAATCACCGTTCGAGATTTCTCTTCTAGTTCGAAATTCCCGCGAACCGAGAAAAAGGATTCATCGTGAAGTATGCATTGCTGATCCTGTGATTGAGAGGCACTTTTGGTAAAGGAGAGATAGAAAATGGCATCTAAGAGATTTGTTTTTCCGCTCCCATTTTTCCCCAAGAAACAATTGATTTCGCTTGAAAACTCAAGCTGAGCAGAAGGGTAATTTTTGAAATTGGATAGCCTTAACGATTCCAGGTGCATTAATTTCAAAGTTGAGGGTTTTTGTCTTATTTTCGCACTCCTGTTTTAATAAATGAAGATAAGAGGTTAATCCTCCGAAAATATAAGGCTATGGCTGCAACGAAAGGAACAAGCAAAGCAAAGGCGACTAAGAAGCCTAAATTTTCTAAAGACCAATACATGTTCTGGTTCGAGAATATGTTGTTTCAGAGAAGGTTTGAAGAAAAGGCAGGTCAGCTTTACGGACAACAAAAGATCAAAGGATTTTGCCATTTGTACATTGGACAAGAGGCATGTTCTAGTGGATCGGTTAGTGCTTTGAAAGAAGGGGATAAGTGGATAACTGCATATCGTGATCATGGTCAACCATTGGCTTTAGGTTCTGATCCTAAGAAAGTCATGGCCGAGTTAATGGCCAAGGCCACTGGTATTTCTAAGGGAAAAGGCGGATCCATGCACATGTTCGACAAAGAGAAAGGCTTTTTTGGCGGACATGGTATTGTAGGTGGTCAGGTGCCATTAGGTGCTGGTATTGCCTTTGCCGAAAAATATAACAAGACAGACAACTTGTGTATCTGCATGATGGGAGACGGTGCTGTAAGACAGGGAGCCTTCCATGAAGCCTTAAACATGGCAATGACCTGGAAACTACCAGTGATCTTTGTGATTGAGAACAATGGCTATGCCATGGGTACTTCCGTAGAGCGAACTTCTAACGTTAGAGAGCTCTATACATTGGGCGAGGCATTCGATATGCCATCAGCACCCGTAGATGCGATGAACCCAGAGAATGTTCATGTCGCAGTTGAAGAAGCCGCTGATCGGGCAAGAAGAGGTGACGGACCTACCTTGTTGGAGTTCAGAACTTATAGATATAAAGGACACTCTATGTCTGACCCTGCGAAATACAGGAGTAAAGAAGAAGTTGCTGAGTACAAAGACAGAGACCCAATTGAATTTGTAAGAGCTAAAATCTTGGATAACAAATGGGCATCTGCTGAAGATTTGAAGGCAATTGACGTGAAAATCAAGGCAGAAGTTGAAGAATGTGTGAAGTTTGGTGAGGAGTCGCCATACCCAGATCCTTCGGAAGCTTACAAAGATGTATATGTCCAAGACGACTATCCTTATATAATGGAGTAGGTTTTAAAGCCTTGTTATTCAACATTTTCTTTATATTTGCGACCTAATTTTCAAGAGATGGCGAAGAATAATTCTTCAGAGGAGACAAAAACCACCCAAAAATCAGCTAACACAGTTGAGCAATTCAAAAAAGAGGTGGGCCCTATTGGGTTTATTGGAGCGATTATAGGTTTAATCGTTTTGGTAGGAGCAGCTGCGATTTTCTTCCTTGACTACAAGAAAGATCAAAAGAACGACAGCGCTCAAAACGAGATTTTCCAAGCACAATACTATTACGAAAACGATAGTATCGAATCTGCACTTCTTGGTGATGGTAGAAGCTTAGGGTTTTTAGATATTATTGACATTTACAGTGGTACTGAAGTAGCAAACCTTGCACACTTCTATGCAGGCGCTGCTTACTTAAAGCAAAGAAATTATGCCGAGGCTATTGAGTATCTCGAGAAGTTCAGTACTTCAGAGGAGATTGTTCAGGCGAGAGCGAATAAGCTTTTGGGTGACGCTTACATGGAGCAAGGAAACTTTTCAACGGCTGCTAAAAACTATTTAGATGCGGCAGAAACAGTGGATGATGAATTTTTCGCTCCTGGATATTTGTTAAGCGCATCTTTGGCCTACGAAAAAGCTTCTGATCTTTCGGCAGCTATTAAGGCTTTGGATCAAATTATTGAAAAGTATAAGGAAGCTTCAGAGTACACTGAGGCCCGAAAACATAAGGCCCGACTAGAAGTCCTTGCCGGAAATTGATTTTAAAAGAAAATTGAATTAGAAGGTAAGGCGTAATGTCTTACCTTTTTTTGTTTATAGAACTATGGCATCAAGCGTAAAAAACCTCAGCGATTACACAAGTAAGAATGTTAAAGACATAAGCGAAAGCACTTTCGCGATAGTGGTGTCTGAATGGAATGAAGAAGTTACAGAAGCTCTTTATCAAGGTGCCTTTGAAACTTTGGTAAGCCATGGAGCCAAGAAGGCTAACATTGTGAGAAAGAGTGTGCCGGGAAGTTTCGAACTGTCTCTTGGTGCTCAATGGATGGCCAAGGAAGAAGCAATTGATGCAGTGATTTGTATTGGTTGTGTGGTTCAGGGCGAGACCAAACATTTCGATTTTATTTGTGATGCAGTGGCACATGGCATCACTAATGTGTCATTGAAGTATGATAAGCCGGTGATCTTTGGTGTACTCACACCGAACACCCAGAAACAGGCTCTAGATAGGGCAGGCGGAAAACATGGTAATAAGGGAGACGAGGCTGCCATTACCGCGATCAAAATGTTAGGCTTCTAATTAGGTAGACCATGCAAGTATTGAAGTTTGGCGGCACCTCTGTTGGGAGGCCTGACCGTATGAAATCTGTTGCAGAAATCATCACGCGTAATGATGAATCTAAGATTGTGGTGTTGTCGGCCCTTTCGGGAACGACCAATGCCTTAGTCGGTATTGGTGAATCGCTTGCAGCAGATGATAAAGGATCAGCGAAAGACAAAATTGATATGCTTCGAACCCATTACAATGGGTTTATTAAAGAGCTGTTAACTACAGAGGATAAGCAAGAAGAAGCGCAGGCAATCATTGAAGAGCATTTTGAGTTCTTTGGTATCACTTTGAAAATCTCTTTTAACGAGGCACTCAATAGAGATATTCTGGCTCAAGGAGAGCTGATGTCTACTAAACTTTTCACGTTATATCTACAAGAGTCAGGTATCAACGCGGCATTATTACCGGCACTGGAGTTTATGCGTACAAACGAGGAAGAAGAGCCTGACCTTGACCTCATTGCCGAAAGGTTGAAGGAAAAGCTTAAGGAGTATAAGGACGTCCCTTTACTGATTACTCAAGGTTACATCTGTAAGAATTATAAGGGAGAAATTGATAACCTACATCGAGGAGGGAGTGATTATACTGCCTCTTTGATTGGTGCTGCAGCGAGAGCAGATGAAATCCAGATTTGGACGGACATCGATGGTATGCACAACAATGACCCTCGGGTGGTGGATAAAACCTATCCGATCGCGGAGCTGTCCTTCGATGAAGCGGCTGAGTTGGCATACTTTGGAGCAAAAATTCTGCACCCAGCTTCCATTTGGCCAGCCCAGAAGTATGGAATTCCTGTAAAGCTTTTGAATACCATGCAGCCCGATGCCAAAGGCACGGTCATCAGCAAAACGACTATTTCTGCAGATGTAAAAGCCTTAGCAGCAAAAGATGGAATTACGGCCATTAAGGTCAAGTCGACACGTATGTTGCTGGCTTATGGTTTCTTGAGAAAGATCTTCGAGATTTTTGAAAAATACCGAACACCGATCGATATGATTACCACTTCAGAGGTAGCGGTTTCAGTTACGATTGACGAAGACGAAAACCTTGAGAAGATCACGGACGAGTTGAGTCAATTTGGCCAGGTAGAAATCGATAAGGATCAGACGATTATTTGTGTCGTTGGCAATTTCGTAGCTGAGCAAAAGGGAATTGTGAATAAGATTTTCGAATCACTAACGGATATTCCTATCCGAATGATCTCCTATGGTGGAAGCCGACATAATATCTCATTGCTTACCGACAGTGCCAATAAAGAACGGGCACTCAAGCGACTTAATGAGCACTTATTTGGGCTGTAATCTACTTGAAAACCAACTTCGCAACACTACCGCTTGGTCCTGAAGTCCAGGCTGATTTGCCTTGTTTGCTCACGGATACGGCATAATATTGTCCTTCCATTGGAGTATAAGCATCGTCTCCAACACGGTAGTAGTCACAGCTTTCGCGGCCAACAGCCAAGATGAGGGTTTCATCGAAGACAGCAATGCCAGATCTATAGCCGCTAGGGCTTAAGTCAGCCATCACGGGAAACCAGCTCTCTCCTTTATCAGTAGTATAGGCAGCATTTATTCTGGTGAGCGAGTCTCCACGATAGTCTCCGCCTACCATTAAGCCTTCTTCCTCACTTTTAAAGTCAATAGAGAAAATACCTTGGGTTGGTTCACCAGACTGGAGGGGGGTGATGGTTTTGGACCATGTTTCTCCTTTATCAAAAGAGTAGAAGAGACTGGCTTCTGGCCCACCTAAACCGATGTATACGTTACTTTCACCATTCGTCCTCAGGCAAGTTCCGCTTGCTGCGAAGCCTCCTTGGTTGGGTTTTGATACAGGTCTTTGTTCGAAAGGCAATTCATTCCATGTTTCACCACCATCCGAAGTTTTAAGGATCAGTAATCGACTATCAATAGCATCGCCAAAAGCAATACCCTCTTGGTCATTCCAGAAATCCATAGCATCGTAAAAAGTACCTTCTATATCACTGAAGTATTTCTGTTCCCAGGTTTGGCCACCATCGGTGGTCTTGAAGATGAGTGCAGGCAAGCCAGCACTAAGAACGATGGCCGTATTGGCATCAAAGCCTTCAACATCTCTGAAATCAATATTTTCCTGACCGGGAATGCTTACATCAGTCCAGGTTGCACCACCGTCAACCGTGCGAATGACTGTGCCACCACTGCCACTGGCCCAGGCTACTTGGTCCGATACGGCAGATAGCCCTCTAAGGCTGGCCTCAGTATTTGAAGTTTGTGGCTCCCAAGCAGGTGCTAATGCAACCTCCTTTTCTTCTTGCTTTTTGCTACTACAAGCAATTAGGAGAAGAACGATGGCTAGTGAAAAGAGCTTCTTCATTCTGAAGTTGCGGCTGGTTTAAGATCTGGTTTTGCAGGAGAGGTATAAACACTTTCTGGTAACTCATCAAAAACCATAATGTCTTCCATTTTACCTCGGCCTCTGCTGCCTGAAAGCATAATGTCTTCATATTTGGCGTACTCAATCCAAGGGTTTATGAATTGTGCCTTCTCTGTTGATGTGTTAGGATAATAAGCCCATTGGCTGACGAGCTTTGTTTCTTTGTCAACCCAGACGTAATACATGTTTTGAGGAGTTCTTCCAACACCCTCAAATGTTAGGTTCAGTTTATCCGCAACTCTACCGTCTTCGGTGGCTTCTTCTCCTACATACTTAAGCGTTACACCAGAATCTTTAAGCTTGTAAGGCATTACGAGCCAGTAGGAGTCATTGATCCAGATGCTTTTGCCTCTATTGACTAACACTTGCATTGAATCGGCACTGACTTGAACTTCGTCTCCACCACGGAACACTTTCCCTGTATCATTATTGATGTTAATCAAAAAGGTAGACTCACCGGAATCGATTCTAACATTGCCTGTCCACTTGTCCCAAATCAGCTCACGTCTACCGAAGAAGTTCCAGCAGATATGGCGCGTATCGTCCCATGCCTTTCTTCCGCCCATGGCTTCCATTACCTCATCTGCAATGGCGATGGCCTTAGCATCAGAGCCACTATTATTGAATCCTTCGGCAGCAGGGTTGCCATATACGGTCTCAGTATTGCTCTCAGTAGCGGTATTACAACCCACAAACCCAATGGTGATCATTGCCAGGAGAAAGAAGAAGTGCTTGATTTTCATAATGCTTGATTTTCGATCAAGTTAGGAAGATCCGCTTTACGGTTCAATCCATTGATCAGACTTTTGACTGTAACCTTATGCCGATTGGTGTCATCCTATTTGATAGGTGATTATGTAATCACTTACATTGCTCGTTAACTCAAACTATACGGTCATGCTCAAAAACTACTTTAAAATCGCCCTAAGGAGCCTTATAAGGCATAAGGGATATTCTTTCATTAACATCTTTGGTTTAACAGTAGGCATTGCTGCTGCCACTCTGATTTTGCTTTATGCTCAAAGTGAGCTCAGTTATGATAAAATGCACAGCCAAGCTGAACAGATTCAGCTTCTCTATAAGGAGCGCGTTACACCTACCGGTACACAGGATACTTATGACACCTGGGCACCGACATTGGAGGCGCTTCAGGCCGATTACAGTGAGGTGTTGGGAGGAACTCGATTAACAAGTAATCCTCTGTGGTTAAGTGTCGGTGACAAGAGGTTTTTAGAAGATGTGACTTTAACCGATCCTTCTTTTTTCACCCTCTTTGACTATTCACTTAAAGAAGGAAGTCGGGAGTCTGTTTTGAATAACATTAATGCAATTGTAATCAGTCAAGAAGTGGCCGATCGTCTTTTTCCCGGTGAAGACCCCATGGGAAAGACTATCAACGCAGAATCCTTAGATAACCAGTATATCGTAACCGGAATCTTAGGGGAGATACCTTATAACACAAGGCTTCAACCCGAGGTGGTCATACCTATTCAAAGTCATCCGCAGTACGAAGGCATTGCAGGCAATTGGAATTCGTCATTTATGGAGACCTATTTATTGCTCCAGCCAGGAACGGATATCGAAGCCCTTGAGAGTCGATTTGAAGACTTTATCACGAAAATTTGGAACGAGGAAACGGCCTCTAATACCAATTTTAGACTACTAAACTTGTTGGATGTCTATGATCGTTTCAATGAAAACAGGCAGTATGCCTACATTCTTTTGACAGTGGCCATAGTCATCTTGACAATTGCCTCCATCAATTTCATGAACCTTGCCACGGCCAGATCTATGGAGCGAGCTAAGGAGGCTGGAATGCGCAAAGTACTGGGAGCATTGAGGGGACAAATGATAGCTCAATACCTCATCGAGTCATTGACAATCACCTTCTTCTCATTGACATTCGGGATTATTCTTGCCTCATTATTGCTGCCAAGCTTTAATGAGTTTTATAACGTGGAGTTGACTCTCAATTTAATAGAAAACCCACTCCAACTTGGCTTGCTGATAGGGATTGGTCTTTTTATCGGATTCTCTTCCGGACTATATCCAGCACTGTATTTGACATCACTAAAAAGTGTCGACTCACTTAAAGGGAAGGTTTTGAAAGCACGCCCACTGGGAAAATTGGTTCGAAATGGTCTGGTGGTATTACAATTCGTTTTTTCAATCCTCCTGATTGTTGGAACACTGGTTATTAGGAAGCAGGTAAACTTTATGAAGAATAAAGACATGTCTTTTAACAAAGCAAACCTGATGGTACTGCCCATTAGCCTTAGTGACTTTCCAAATGAGGAAGAAGGTGCAGATCAACTGACCAACTTTAGAAATACCCTGAGAAACCATAGCGCTATCACTTCATTGAATGCTACCTCATCATTGCCCGGCAATTTTCCTGGTCGATTTACTTTTGTCGTTCCCGATGGGTTCACGCCTGATCAAAGACTGAGAATGAGGTTTACCTACGTAGACCATAATTTCTTCTCGAATTTTCAGATTAACCTTAAGCAAGGCCGAAACTTCTTGCCAGACAGTGAACAAGACAGAACGGGCTCTGCCATTGTAAACCAAGCGGCAATGGATGCTTTTGGCTGGACAGATATTGATGAAAAATATCTGAATTTTGGAAGTAGGAAAATGAAGGTAATTGCGGTTTCAGAAAACTATAATTACCAATCGCTAGCGAATGAAGTGGCTCCGGTGATTCATTATTACCGAAGACCGACCAATGGTATTCACGGCTTTACCGTGGCACGTGTTCAAGAAGGGCGTAGCCAAGATGCCATTGAGTTGGCCAGAACCACCTGGCAGTCTGCTCTGCCTAATGTTCCTTTCGATTATTACTTTCTAGACGATCAGTTTGAACAGCTCTACGAACAGGAGGATCGACTAACAGGGGCAATAGGGGCTTTTTCTGTTGTTGCCATTATTATAGCCTCATTAGGACTGCTTGGTCTCTCTTCGTTGATGACTACTCAAAGAACCAAGGAAATAGGCATTCGTAAAGTGCTGGGCTCTTCAGTATTCGGCATTGTCAGACTATTATCCACTTCCTTTACAAGAATGGTCTTGTTGGCCTTTATCGTTTCGGTCCCAGTGGCAGTTTATGGGTTGAACCTATGGCTTTCCGACTTTGCCTATCAAACGGATATAGGAGTATTGGTCTTTGTGGTGGCTTTATTAGGAACATTTGCTGTATCTATGATAACGGTAGGCATTCAAACGGCAAAGGCAGCCATGGCTAACCCAATTCAGTCGATGCGGTATGAATAAGGTTTTAAACTATAGCAAGAGGCCGTCTATTGAGATGGCCTTTTTTTATGCTCAAAACTTATTTTGACACTGTTTCTACAGTTCAGTCCAGAAAGATTACAGTTCATTTCACTTGGGTTTTTTGTTGTATTCATTCTTTTCATCATTGTATTGTCAATCCGCCAATAACAACAAAGCGGATTTGCCGAAGATCAAAAACTCAAGTTTCAGGTGGTGGGTTGGTCGCCCACCAAAAGCCTGAGGCAGACAACAAAAACATTACGATTATGAAAGCTCAAAGTATGAAGAACAAAAGTATAATTATGGGAGTGGCGATCGCCTTACTAGCGATTTTCACATTGGTCAACGATGCACAGGCCCAAAGGAACTCAACAACAATTTCGTCATCTAGAAATGGTGCTCGCACGATTACACATAACTCAGGGTCGCAAAGACTTAATGTAGAGTATGATGGTGATATCGAGTTCGCTGATGACGATAAGTCGATAAAATCAATTTCAAGAGGAGGATACCTCTTTATTAGAAAGACTTCTTTCGGTAAGAGAAGAGAAATTTTAGCAGAGCCTAATTCTGATGGTACTGTAGAGTACGAATACAGAGTAGGTAGAAGAAAAGAAGAGTGGGGCAAAGAGGCCGAGGAATTCTTGGCTGATATGCTACTTGAGGTTATCAGAACTACCGGAATCGGTGCAGAATCTCGAGTAAACAGATTTTATAAAGAAGGAGGCCTTGACGGTGTACTAAAAGAAATTAGTGCAATCAGAGGCGATTATGTCAGCCAGATCTATCTGAAGGTGCTTTTGGATGAGAAAGATTTAAATGACAACGAGCTTGAAAAGCTGGCGGCCTATGTGCCAAGAGAATTGGATTCAGATCACTATATCACTGAAGTATTCAAAGATCACAGTGACAAGTTTTTCAAAAATGAGAAGACTACAGAAGCTTTCTTGAACGCCATCGATCGTATGGATTCAGATCACTATGTATCCATCATTTTGAAGAGAGCAATGAAAGAAGATTTGAGCGAAGCTGCTACCATTAAAGTGCTTTCTGCTGCCGAGATTATGGACTCTGATCATTATAAAACGAATGTTTTTCAAGACCTGTTAAAGCGTAGAGACCTAAGTGATAATCTAATAGATCAAATCGTTAAGTCTGCTGCAGATATTGACTCTGATCACTATGCTACTATCGTTTTAAAGAAGGCCTTGGATCGTCCAAACCTTTCTGACAAAGCTTTTGAGAATTTGATGGATGCTGTATCTAATATCGACTCAGACCACTATACTACAGAGACCTTTAAGTCTATGTTGAACTCTCGCCAGGTGTCTGACAAAGTGGTGGAGGCTGTAATGAATAAGTTAGAGTATATGGATTCGGATCATTACAGAAATGTAATTATCAACGACCTATTTGATAATCAGGCCATCTCTTCAAAGTATTTCGATAATATCCTGAATACAGTAAATGACATTGGTTCTGATCACTATGCAAGCCAGATTTTGATCAAAGTATTGAAAGATCAAGACTTGGATTCAGATGCGTATGCAAAAGTACTGAGTCGCGTTGCAGATATTGATTCAGATCACTACAAAGTGAATATTCTTAAAAATGTATTGAAGGAAAGAAACTTGAAAAAGGATCACTTAGTGAGCATCTTAAAAGTTGCGGACTCAATTGGGTCTGATTACTACAAATCTGAAGTTTTGAAAGGTGCTTGTAATGCTGTTCAAGATGCGGATGACACTGTCAAGTCTCAGTTTAAAAGAGTAGCAAAAGGAATTAGGTCTGACACTTACTACGGTCGAGTAGCCCGTTGTGTAGACTAATGTTTTCTATCCAACCAACAGCCTCCGCTCCGGGGGCTGTTGTTTTTACTTCCTTATAAATTCTCTCTCCCCTAGAAATTTGGGAGTCGTATTTATTATCTTCATCCAAACTCGCTGTTATGGCCAAGCTGCTTAGGCTGCTACTTTTTACAATCATCGGCTTACTCTTTCTCTTTTATCTTTTTTATGGAGAGTATGACGTATTGCCCAATTTGTCGAGGCACTTCAATATTTATGCCTTCACATTTATCGCTTCGACACTTACTGGTTTTGGAATATTCTATATCAATCAGTGGCTGAATCAGCGGATTCCCTGGCGCAGGCATATCTTCGGTCGCTTCATGGCCGGCTTTGCACTTGACTTTACATTTCTAGGTGGCCTTTTACTTATGATGGGTTGGTTGGCAAACTTGACTGGGATAGTTACCTACGAGATGTTTGCTGAAGATATGTTCATTCGACAGATCGAAATCAAACTGATCGTGCTCTGCTTTCTCACCATGTTTGTGGTGACCTTGGTTGAGTTCAACACCTTCAGTTACAATGAATACTCTGTTGGCCAAATCAGAAAACTTCGTGCCGAAAGAAAGCAACTGGAACTACAGTTTGAGGCACTAAAAAGTCAGCTTAGTCCACACTACCTGTTCAATAGTATGAACACCATTTCTTCTTTGGTGTATCGCGATCCGCACGTGGCCGAAAACTTTATAAGGAATCTAGCCGACACCTTTAACTATGTGCTTTATACTAAGGAAGCAAAAGTTGTAACCATCAGGGAAGAGATAGAGGCACTAAAGGATTACGGTTATCTTTTGAATATTCGATATGCAGCTGCGGTCGATTTAAGGATTGAAATTGACAGCCAGTACCATGATCGATCTATCCCACCCTTGACCTTACAGTTGTTGGTTGAGAATGCTGTGAAGCACAATATCATTAGCAATGACAATCCGCTCAAAGTCAACATCCGAGCTACGGAAGATGAGGTGATTGTTTTGAACAACAAGACAGGTTCTCCTTCGAAAACCGCAAGCCATAGGGTTGGTCTAGAGAATATTAGAAAGCGATATGCCTTCTTTACATCTAAGAACATTGAGCTTTCGGACGATGATTATTTCGAAGTTAAACTCCCAATGATCACGTCATGAAAAGGAATCTATTAAGTCAGCCAATTTTCCGTCTGATGGTTCCGCCCATCTATGGGATCATGATGTATTTGCTGATCCTAATGATCAACAATAACCTTGGTCAACTCTCAGAGACTATTCTGAATGATGAACTAATGTTATGCGCAGCATTGGCTTTTCTCACTTCAGAATCTGTTCGTTTTGTGATCGTTCTGTTTGAGAGAAGGTTTCAGGAGGATTTGAGAAAGACTTCGAGCATTGTGCTGCTTTTTGGTGCCAGTTTGCTGACCGGAGCAGTGATTAACTTCTTTACTGTCGATGCTTACTTCAGATATTTTGAAGACTTCCAGTATTTTTCTTCTTACGCCACCACTCTTTATACCATCGTTATTACCTACAGTGTCAGTTCTATGCTCTATACGCTGTTTTTTCTCAGTATTCATTTGCTTTCTATTAAGAACGACTCTGAGTTAAAGAAGGAAGATTTGAAGCGACAGAACCTCGAACATCAGTTAGAGATTTTTAATAATGAAATCAATCCAGACTTGCTATTTCAGAGTTTAGAGACACTCATTTCATTGGTACATCACAACCTTGATAAGGCAGAGGACTTTGTCGACCGACTTGCTATTGTTTACCGCTACATTCTGGATAATAGAAAGAAAGAGGTGGTTTCCTTGGATGAGGAACTTAGGGCTTCGAAAAACCTCATTTATCTATTTAAAGAGAAGTTCCCGGAGCAGATCTCATTGGAGATAAAGAACGAGAAATTCGCCACTGGGAAATTTATGGTGCCTAATACCATACCCATGGTTTTGGATTGTATGATCAATGGTAGTATTATTTCTCCATGGCAGCCTATGAACTTAGTGATTGATTGTGCTGCAGAAGACGACTACCTTGTCATCCAACACAAAGAGAATGACAAACTGAGTAATAATAAGTACATTAAAAATCGCTACCAGAACCTTCATGAAGCCTTTGCCTTTTTCACAGACAAACCCGTGATTCAGATTAAGGCCTATGGTGACACTTTTATTAAACTGCCATTGCTAGACATTAAAGAGAACGTATGAGAGTATTTATCATAGAGGACGAAATACCCGCAGCAGAGAAAATCGAGAGGTTCTTACATCGCTATGACGAAAGCATAGAGATAGTCGGTCGAGCGATGAGTGTCAAGGAAACTGTCAATTGGGTGAATACCGATGGCAATGCCGACCTTCTATTGATGGACATCCAACTTACCGATGGTCTGAGCTTTGACATCTTCAAAGAGGTTCAACTCGATATTCCGGTGATTTTTACGACAGCGTATAATGAATACGCCATTGAAGCCTTTAAGGCCAACGGAATTGACTATCTGCTCAAGCCCATCACTTTCGAAGCTTTGACTGAAAGCTTGGATAAATTCAAAAACCTGAAAACTAGACTTTCGGAGCCCGGACAGTCTGAAGCCACTTCAGTAATTGATCTGCAGAGTGCGCTACAAATGCTGAGCAAGAGAGAGTATAAGACCCGTTTTATGGTGAAGATCGGGGAGCACATAAAGTCTGTGACCACTGACCAAATCGAGCTCTTCTATGCCGAAGGTAGGAACGCATATATCGTAACAGATCAAGGCCGAAGGCTTATCATCGATTATAAGTTAGAGACACTGGAAGAAATGCTCGATCCACAGACATTCTTCAGGGTGAATCGAACCTTTATCATTGAGATCAATGCGATTAAAGACGTTTTGGTTTACTCAAACAGCAGATTGAAGATCATTCTCAATATGGAATTTGACCGTGAGATCATTGTAAGCCGCGAGAAGGTGAATGCCTTTAAGAAGTGGTTTGATGGAGAGTAATCCATTGTCGACAGTTTGTCTACTCTGATTTCATGTAGGTTATCTCGCTTCTGAATACCTTTAGTATTCATTAGTCGAACAATGAATTTCACCTCAAATACATCCACACAACAGTCATTGTCATTTGCTTGGGAGAGAGCAAGCTTAGATGACTTCTTTCGAAAAGAATTTCAATTTTCCAGTTTGTCACCAGATAAGATTTGTGACTTCAGAATCAAGCGACTTTTCTGGTTTTATAAAAAACTTATTGTCTATGTAATAGACGATCGCTCATCGATTGGTAAATGGAGAAGGGTGAGAAAATTAGAATCCAAAACAAAGGCGTTTGCTCGAAGTAGACGTGTTAATGAGGTAATTGAAATGCTTCGCCTTCAAAAAGAAAAGTTTGATTCCCTAGGTCATAGAGACAAAGGTTGGTTCTGTCAGTATTGAACTTCAGTGAGTGTTTTCTGGAAAACCGTTGCCTTTGGATAGTTCTCTTTGATGGCTTCCAAAGCGGATGCTGATGGAGCTTTCGGATAGTGAATTCCGATTAGGTGCTTAGCCTTAATGTGATTGTTGATAATATCCATTCCTTCCTCGCTGCTCATATACCAATAGGGCACTAAGGCCACATCAATATTGTACTTTGTTAAGTCTACCTCCTTGAACCTTTCGGGGTTCATATCTGCATCACCCAAGTGAAGCACGCGCTTGCCACTAATCTCAATGATGAACCCCATGTTTTCTATATGGGCTGTGCGCTCACCACCAGCATGGTTGATGAAAAAAGAGTAAACTTTCAGGCCATTGATATTGTCTTCCAAAGTCTGAACCCCACGTTTATGGGCTTTTATCTGTGATGTGATCTGCGAATAATCTACATACTTGGACTCTAGCTCCCCCTTTACTTGTTCAGAACTTAAGAGCCTTGTTTCCCGATGGTTCTTGAGAAAGTTGCCTGTTAGGTTTGCCTCGAAGTGATCTCTATGAAAGTGAGTCGTCAGGATCAGATTTACTTGATCAAAAGGGCTGCTCGATTCCATCATTTGCTTCACGGTTGCTTCGCTTGGACTCAGGTAGTCCTTGTAAAAATCATCAAACAAGGCATCTATTATAGCCTTACTTCCCCCTCCCTCTAAAAGCACACCTTCATTAGCGATGTAGGTGACTTTTAAGTCTTGGGCTGAAATACTAAAGGCAGTCAGAATGAGAATGGATGTATAAAAGGCTTTCATAAGATTCATGTCTAAGCTTAACGAAGTTAAATGACTTGAGTTCGTATGATTGTATTAATGCTGACTAAAATATGCAAGTGGTTACGTTTTGTCTGTCGAGACCCTTAATTTTGTCAAAATTTTTTAAGGTTGAAGTATTACTCAATAATGCTTTTGACTGTTTGCACTTTACTTTTAGCACAGTCAGTCAAAGCACAGGTCAAATCAGTCAAAACAGATGTTCCTCCAGAAATTGATGGCATTCTGGACGATGATATCTGGTTGAAGAGTCCTCAAGTGACTGGTTTTAAAACTTTCGTCCCAGATTTTAGCAAGGACATACCCTACAAGACGATTGCTTATGTAGCGCACGACTCAGAGAATCTGTATTTCGCGATTAAGTGTTTTGACGAGCCTAATCTAATCAAGACATCTATTGCTGCAAGAGACAGGATTAGGGCTGATGACTGGATATGCATCAACCTAGACACCTTTAATGGTGGTCAATCTTTGTTAGGTCTTTATGTAAACCCTAATGGTATTCAAATGGACACCCAGTTTGCTGCGGGGTCGGAAGATATTGGTGTGGACCTGATATGGTACAGCGCTGCAAAAATTGATGACGAAGGCTACAACGTAGAAATCAAGATCCCTTTTAAAAGTATTCGATATAGCGATGATGATGGCGATGTAGAAATGGGCGTAATTTTTGAAAGAAGAATTTCCAGACTTTCTACTCAGGTTTCTTATCCGGCATTAGATCCTGAAAAAGGGTTCGCATTTCTTACCCAAATGATGCCCTTGAACTATTCAGGTGTTAGAAAGTATACATTGTTAGAACTGCTGCCTGCCATCACGTATAGTAATAATACTGTCCAAGAAGAAGGGCGGTCCGTTAGTGAAGATAATTTTGAACCAAGCCTTACGGCCAAAATTGGCCTTACATCAGAACTTGTTTTAGATGCGACCCTTAACCCAGATTTCAGCCAGGTGGAATCGGACGCTCAGCAAGTGGAGGTAAACCAGCGCTTTGCGGTCAACTACCCCGAACGCAGACCTTTCTTTTTGGAAGGAAGTCAGAACTTTAATTTTGCTGCTACCTCTATGTTCTCACCAGTGAGGCAGGTGGTGAATACAAGGACCATTGTATCACCAAGAGGCGCCACGAAGCTAACGGGGAAGATTGGAGATAAGAATATCATTTCGACAATCTATGCGCTGGATAGGGCAGATCAATCCCTTGCTGATTATTCTGAAGATGAGACAGCCGATGTAGGGATCATCAGATATATGCGTTCTTTTACTCAAGACAGCTATCTGGGCTTCATTGGCACCCGAAGGTCTAGGAATGGAGGTTTCAATTCTGTGCTTGGCTTCGATGGTCAATATCGATTTAACGAGGCCAATGTAGTGAGTGGTAATTTCTTAAACTCAACTACCCAAGTAGATAAAAGCAGCAATGCCACAAGCAATAATTCAATGGCATTTAGGATTGCCAGAAACACGAGAAGCTTTAGTGGTAATATTAATATCGAAGATATTGCTCAGGACTTTCAATCTCAGGTAGGATTTATAACGAGAACAGGAATCACAAGGCTGTCGGGGTCTGTTTCTCCCAAGTTATTTCCCAAAGAGAGTTTGGTTCAAAGATGGGATTTTACCCTCTATGGATCTATCACCAAAGACAAACCAAGCGGCTTGAATGAGAGCGTGCTTTATGGATCTATAGCGGCCAATCTACCCAAGAATACGAGATTGAGTATTTCTGCCGATCGTTCTTCTGAAATATTTCAGGGCGTTGAATTTAGAGATGGGTCAATAAGCCTTTCGGCAAGTTCTCAATTAAACAAAAGGCTTCGCGTAAGCACTAATTATGATTGGGACAATGGTATTTTCTATCAATCGGCTGAACAGGGTTATGGTAAGCGCATTAGAAACTTCATCGATTATCAAGCCTCCGATAAATTTAACTTTCAGCTGTCCCACAATTTTGTGTCGCTTTACAGTGAGGCCACGGATGTTAAGTATTATGATCTCCATATACTTCGTGGTCGTTTGGTGTATCAAGCCAACCAGTATTTGTTTTTCAGAGCGATCGGTCAATACAATAGCCTTTCAAAGGTGTGGAGCCCCAACTTCTTGGCCTCCTTCACCTACATTCCGGGCACGGTCGTGCACCTTGGCTATGGCACTGTACTGGAGAGAACGCAATGGGATGGCCGTCAATATGTACCTGCTGATAACTACTTACAGACCTTCAGTGGATTCTTCTTTAAGGCCAGCTATTTGTGGCGTCTGTAGCTTAGGAGATTCTTCCCCAGTTTACGGCTGTTTTTTTTAGGGACTTAATGTGCCTGAGGATATTGCCATTCTCTGGCTTGGACAACTCTGGGTCTTCATCCAGCAAGTCACTGGCTGCATTTCTCGCAACCTGAAGAATTTTAGTGTCTTTGGCGATATCGGCTATCAGCATATCAAGTACGCCACTTTGCTGTGTGCCTGTAATGTCACCCGGACCACGGAGTTTTAAGTCTACATCAGCAATCTCGAAACCGTTGTTGGTGCGTACCATCGTTTCTAGCCTTGTTCGGGCTTCCTTACTCAGCTTGTAGTCGGTCATCAGCACGCAGTAGGATTGATCTGCACCACGACCTACCCTTCCTCGTAATTGGTGTAATTGGGCTAGTCCAAAACGCTCGGCATTTTCAATCACCATTACGGATGCGTTCGGTACATTAACACCAACTTCAATCACTGTTGTCGCCACCATGATTTGTGTCTCATGTTTCACAAAACGTTGCATTTCGAAGTCCTTATCCTGAGGTTTCATTTTACCATGGACAATGCTGATGTGGTTTTCAGGAAAGGCTCGGGCTATGCTTTCATAGCCATCCATGAGGTCCTTTAAGTCGAGCTTTGAAGACTCTTCAATCAAGGGGTAGACCACGTAAACCTGCCTTCCCTTGGCAATCTCTTTTTTCATAAAACCGAAGACTTCAAGGCGCTTGGCATCGTATTGATGAAGCGTTTTGATTGGCTTTCGGCCAGCAGGCATCTCATCAATAATCGATACATCAAGATCCCCGTATAACGTCATGGCAAGTGTTCGAGGGATTGGCGTGGCCGTCATTACCAAAATATGCGGAAATAGGCTCACGTTTTTATTCCAGAGCTTGGCACGTTGCGCTACACCAAAACGATGCTGCTCATCGATGATGGCAAGGCCAAGGTTTTTAAATTGAACGGTGTCTTCGATTAAGGCATGAGTACCTACCAGAATTTTGATTTCGCCTGAAAGTAAGCCCTCATGTATAACTCTTCTCTCTTTAGTCTTTGACGAACCAGTGAGCTTAGCTATCCCGATATTGAGCTTATCCGCGTATTCTTTGAGCCCCTCGTAGTGCTGATCGGCCAGTATTTCTGTAGGGGCCATCATAGAGGCTTGGCTGCCAGAGCTAACAACCAATAGCATGCAGATAAATGCCACAATGGTCTTACCAGAACCTACATCACCTTGAAGCAAGCGATTCATCTGACGACCAGACTTCATGTCTTGGTAAATCTCCTTAATTACTCGCTTTTGGGCGTTTGTTAGGTCGAAGGGTAAGTGGTCGTTGTAGAATGTAGTAAGTAGGCTTGAATCTCTAAAAACCTGTCCCTTAAATTTCTCCACTCGAGAGACCTTCAGAGTCAATAGTTTCAGTTGAATAAAGAAGAGCTCTTCAAACTTTAATCGAAAAATGGCCTTTTGTAGCAGCTCACTATTGGAAGGGAAATGAATATGCCATAGGGCGAAGTGTTTTTCGATTAAGCCGAACTGGTCGCTGAGTTGTTGTGGCAGTGTTTCATAGATGTGGCGTTCTGCAAGCACCATCACTTGGCGAACCAACTTGGAAAGTGCCTTACTATCCAGAAACTTGGCCTTCATCTTTTCGGAAGTATGATATACAGGTTGTAGAAAAGAAGTTTTCTCATTTTGAGTGGTAAGGACTTCTATTTCGGGATGGGCGACATTGATTTTTCTTCCAAAAGCAGCCGGTTTACCAAATACCACATAGTCTACCCCAAGCCTAAGCTTTTTACTCACCCAGGGTATGCCTTTAAACCAAACCAATTCAATTTCTCCAGTATCATCAGAAAAGCGAGCAACGAGGCGTTTCTTTCTAAGCTCACCAACGGTATCAAGCTTTGTGATTCGACCCTTCATTTGCACAAAGGGCATGTCAGCATGTACCTCTGATATTTTCTGGAATTTGGTTCGATCCTCATACCGAAAAGGGTAATGTTGGATTAAGTCCCCATAAGTAAACAAGCCAAGTTCTTTACCGATCAGGGCAGCTTTTTGCGGACCAACTCCTTTAAGAAATTCGATACTGGTATCGAAGAATGAAGGCATGTGCCAATTTAAGTATTCAATCAGTAAAATCGTGGTAGAGGCCCAAGTAACAAAGGCAAAATATAACCTGTTTCTCAATGGAGAAGGCCTTATGTCTTGAGATCTTAAAGAACATCATATCAAAGTATTTATTGAATATATCAAATAAAATAATATTTAATATTTACTAAAATCTTGATAAAACACTATGAATGAGATTTTTGATTTTGTAGATTCATAGGGAATTAAAATTTAAGCTATGAAATATCGAAAACTGAAAATTGTCTTAGTTCTGGGTATAATAATGTTTAGTGCGGCAAAATTAGATGCTGCCTCTTGTAGAACAGGTGGTCCAGGATCAAAAGGTTGTACTTATGGCTATACATTTTTTTGGGGACTCATTGGGGAGACCTACACAGTTTCCTGTGGTGATTGTCAATATGCATGTTGTACCAAGTCTGATGGAAAGTGTATAACGCGCTATTCTGATAATCCAGCCCACAAATGTCATCCTGACAATATCGACTTACCGGGTGTAGGAGGACCAGGCCAAATTGTGGATAAAACATAACCTCAGACTTTTGCTTTGATTGACTTCAACATGTTGTAGAAAACAGTTTATGAAACCACTGACCGCAATCTTCTTGGTGTGTTCACTATGTATTGCTTCTTTATGTTGTTGTGATTCTAGGCAAAATGTTGTCCGGCAAGAAAAAACTGAGGAGGGTATGCTTTTGGTAGACCCGAATAAGGCAGATGTCACTCCATTTGCTAGTTTATTCAAAGACCTCAGAGTCCTTGAGCTCAAGAGCCCTAGTGAATATAATCTTGCTATAATTTCCAAGGTTGATATTGATGGCAGAGCCATTTATGCGCTTGATAGAGTTTTTAGCAGAAGAATCAATAAGTACAATTTCAAGGGGGAGTTACAAAGTAGTTTTAGTGTATATGATTCAGATACTTTGAACCTTAAGAATATAGACGACTTCTATCTCCTTGAAGAATCTATTTTCATACTTGATTCAGAAGGGAAACAGGTTTTCGAACTTAATTCTGATCTAAAAATTAGAAATAGGTTCCATTTCAGTTTCTCCGCACATAAACTAGCTGTTAGCAATACTCAATTCTATTTTTTCAGGAATGAATTTGCTTACAACTTAGAAGATGAGAGCTATTTCTATAATTACATTAATACGGATTTAGAGGGTAGCATATCTTACACCAAGTATCCGTTCACGATTGAATTAGGGACCAAATTAAGACTGTCGGTAAAAGAGTCTTTCAGCCGATCTTCTGATAATATTTATTATACGCAATGGTTGACTGACACCATTTTCCGAGCCACTAAATCCGGTTTAGAAAAGGCATACATAGTTGATTTTGGAGAGAAGAAAGCAAGAGGTTCGCTAATGCAAAACCCTGAAAAAGTTAAGGAGAAGCTCATGGCAGACCCTACTGCCTTTGCTTCTGGCATTTGCTTTTTTCTAGAGGAATCGGAGTTCTTATCATTTCAATACGTTTATAACGGGGGTCCTCATTACTTTTATTTAGATAAGGAAACGGGTAATTCATTCATTTCAAATTTTATAAGCTTTGAAGGCAACTTTGTTCCCTTTCCTGTTGGTCATCACAAAGAGAGATTCATAGCAGCTATTGACGAATACCAAATAGAACAAGGTTTCTACAATGAATTAGAGGGCATTGATATATACAATGAGGTAGTTAATAATGGGAGAAATTATGTTGTAACCTATGATCTAAAATGAAATGAGAACAATCGCTTTATTTATTCTAGTCATATTGTCATTGCAGTCTTGTGGGGTTGAGCAGACAAAAGGCCATGAGGGGGCAGTCAAATCAGACACCATAAGAACCTTCACTAACTCTAGCTATGGTATATTAATTACAAAGAGTAAGAGTACTCAAGAAACAGGGTCTTCTGAGGGGCCACAATCATTAAGGTTTTTGAATAAAGAGCTGAAAGAAGTAATTAAAACTAGCCTTGAATCAATAAAGACTTTGGCCTCATTCGAGAACCTGAAGATGGCACCAGAAATCATTTCAGTTGATTTCAACACATTCGAAAATCTGGGTCTTGTAAGTCGAGATTCAATCTTACTCCACGAAGTCCTTGATGCCTATGGCCTGGATTATGAAAGAGACTCGATTCAGAGAGAAGGTTATTGGCTTCGAGCAAAGAGTGATGTAGAAGAATTGTCTGAAGAATTATATTTCTCATCAGTCAGTTCTAGTTCTAGTGTAGGCCTGAAGGGAGCAACTGCTGAAGATCTATTGAAATCGCTAAGCTTTAATTACTCAGGAAGATTTTTTGGAATAGACGTGCATAATAGTGCATTTAGATATGATCTAGAATATAGGCTGCGAGATATAGAAAGTGTATTGGATGACCTAAAAAATGCATTCCATGTCAATGACACAATAATTAAGGTGCAGGCCTTTAGATTCTTTCGGAAAGAGCAACACTAACTCTGGCTGGATTGGTTGTGCTTTAGCAGCAGGTGAGTTCATTCAATGATATTGGGGAAATAGGAGTGCCTTTGATTCTGTTGAAGATAGAACATGATTAGTCGTACCATTATACTAATAGGCATCGCGGTTTTGGTTTCTACCATAAACGTTTTGTCTGATCCAAGGAAATACTTTAATGGGCTTTTTAAAGAGGCTCAGGACGAGACAAAATCAGAGGGGATGTACTTGGTCATCATTATACTGACACTAATCGGGCTACCCTTATATTTCATACTTAATGCTTCGATAGAAGTAATAGATTTGGCAGCAGTAGTTGTTATGTCGATGGTTTTTCTTTGGAAAACCTATGAAGTTTTCAGGTCGCCTAAGACTTATTTTATTGGCCTTTTTAAAGGTGTAGACGATCCTATGAAATCTTCTCAAGAGCCTTTAGGGTTGATGATTTTCTCCGCGATCGTTGTGTTGTCTTATTTTCTAAAGATGTAGGATAGTGAATAGGTTCAACGGATAGAAGTGGATTTTGGATCAATATTTCCACTCGAAAGAGTTGAGCATTTGCAACACATCCTTCTTGATGAAGTTGATGATTGGCTGCAGTGAGTCGTTTTTGGTAGCCGTATTGAAGTATAAAGCACCTCGAAAAAAGTGCTTTGTCGAGTCAGAAGTAAAGAACTGCAATTGCGTGGGTACTTCTCCCTCTAACTGGGTTAAACTAGCCACCTGACCTCGTGGCATTGCCACCAGCGTTTCTTCTATACCATAGGCTCTGACATCATGTCTCATGGATAAGGCAAAGGCCTCATTCAGCAAAGTGCTCGACTCATTGTTATTTTCTGCCAAGTCTTTGTAAGTGATCTGCAATAATGCCTCAAAATCTTTGTAGTACAGGTTGGCCCAATAACGATCTGCATTGGCATTAGAGTCGCTCGATAATTGGGCATAGCTTGAATATTCGAATTGATAAGGAAAAGTATCTGGAAGTGCCTGATAGGCATTTTCTGGAAGATCGATCCGGTTGTAACCCTTCGGTTTTGGAAGATAGACCTCTTCGCATGCCGAAATGATCAGCATAAGTATTAGCGAGGATTGGATAATGTATCTTCTGCGAAGCTTCAAGTTAAGCGGTTGGTTTGATCAAAACACGAATTCGTTTTATGCGCCTTGCGTCCACAGCGACTATCGTAAAGAGAAAGTTTTCGAACTCAATCTTTTCTCCTGCTCTTGGAAGCTTGGCGTTTATTTCGAGTAACAGGCCTCCAAGCGATTCACTTTCCCCCTTCACTTTATCAAAGAGAGAGGGCTCTACTTCCACAATTTTGCAGAAATCGTTTAGCGTGGTTTTGCCTTCGAAGATATACGTAGAGTTATCAAGTTTATTGTACGCTACATCTTCGTCATCGAACTCATCATTAATCTCACCAACAATTTCCTCGATGATATCTTCCATCGTGATTAGACCGGAAGTACCGCCATACTCATCGACAATTATGGCCATATGGACTCGCTGCGCTTGGAAATCCTTAAGTAGGGCATCGACCTTTTTGTTTTCTGGCACAAAGAAACCAGGCCTCAATAATGCCTGCCATGCAAAGTCTTCCTCTTTGTCTATGTGCGAAATCAGGTCCTTGATATACAAGATTCCTTCGATTTTATCTATTGTTTCATTAAAGGCTGGGATTCTGGAAAAGCCACACTTGTTGATTTTGTCCATCAATTCGTGAAAGTCCAATTCAATGTCCACGGCAGTAATGTCCATTCTGGATTTCATCACTTGCTTTACTCCAAGCGTACTAAAGTTTACAATGCCCTTGAGAATGCCTTTTTCCTCCTCGGTCGTGTCTTCGCCCGTGGTGATTTCCAATGCTTGATTCAATTCATCTACCGTAAGGTTTTGTCCCTTTTTCTCTACATTCCTTTCGATCACATTAGTGACTGAGATTAAGAGAAAAGAGAAAGGCCTGAGAATTCGTTCTAAAAAGAGCAGTCCTTTTGCAGTGGTCTTAGCGAAGGTTGCATTGTGTTGATTTGCGAAATTCTTTGGTACTACTTCACCAAAAAAGAGAATAATGAATGTGACAATGATGGTCAAGGTCAGAACGACTGCCCCTTCTGGGGTCTTAGTATCGACCAGTGTCCAAGTAAAGAAGGTGGCTAAAGTTACTATGGCGATGTTGATCAGGTTGTTCATGATCAATATAGTAGCCAGTAGGTACCGCTTTCGATCTAGCAGTTTTATGATGGCATTTCCTGAAGGAGTGTTTTCTTCCTTGAATTCAGAAAGCTGTGTTCTGTCCAATGAAAAGAAAGCTACCTCTGACCCAGAAATAAGTGCGGACGCGAGAATAAGCAAAATGAAGGCAACTCCATTAATTATCACATAACTACTGGAGAGTTCTACGAACTGGGAAAGGAGCACTAAACTAGGCTCGGGGTCGTCTGCGGGTAAGTCCAAATTGTACTTTTTAGTCCAACATTAGAATGGTAAGTCGTCTGTATCATCCTCCGGAATACTAGATACGGGACTTTCCACGGCTGGGTTGGCGGCAGCATTACCTTGAGGAGCTGCGGCTCCACCTCCACCTTCTGGACGGCCGCCCAGTAAAGTCAATTCACGGCCCACTACTTCAGTAGTGTAGCGTTTATTACCATCCTGATCGTCCCAAGAGCGAGTTGTCAACTTACCTTCAATATACACTTGACCTCCCTTTTTTAAAAATCGCTCTGCAATTTCGGCAAGTGGGGTCCAAAGTACTACGTTATGCCATTCAGTATTGGTCACGCGTTCGCCTTGCTTGTTTTTATAGGTTTCGCTTGTTGCTAACGAGAAGTTAGCCACTGCTCTGCCATTGTCTAAATGACGTACTTCTGGGTCTTTGCCCAAATTACCAACCAAGATTACTTTGTTTACTCCTGCCATGTTATTTACTTAATTTAAGATTGAGCTGGATGAATCTAATTAAAAAATCTCTTTTTGCAAATAGTTTTGAATCAGTATCGGTTTAGGTAATTCCTGCACCTTGCCTAATTCAAATGCCTTCAGTTTTTTGCTATTAGAAAGCGCTTCAAAGTTACCTAAATCCTTGACCTTAACCCTAATGAAACGGGCGAAAATTCGTTGATGTGTTAGCACATGTTTCACCTCCTCGGAAAAATCGATCACTACAAGCCCTTCTATACTGATCTCTTTTAAAACAGATTCTTCTGAAAGTGATTCAGGGCTTTCCAAAAGGCTAAAATCATATAACCCCTGCCAAACATCTTTTGGCCCTCGTTCTTTCATGAGCAGCTTGTCACCAAACTCATAGACATAATAATAGAAAAAGCGATTTCTGACTTTGACTTTTTTAGTTTTAACTGGCAACACCTCCTGCTTGCCAGTATTAAAAGCATAGCAGAAACTGCTCATTGGACAAATTGCGCATGCAGGACTCTTCGGAGTACATTGTATGGCACCAAAGTCCATGATGGCCTGATTGAACTCTCCTGGAGCCTTTTTATCAATAAGCGTATTGGCTTTTGTTTCGAAGATTTTTAAGGTTTTACTATTAGAGATATCATCTTCAATGCCAAAAACACGACTGAGTACCCGATAGACATTGCCGTCTACCACTGCATTGGGTTTGTTAAATGCGATTGAGGCAATCGCTGCCGCAGTGTATCGCCCAATTCCTTTGAGTTTCAGTAATTCCTCGAAGCTCGATGGAAATTCTCCTCCCAAGTCATTAGAAACAGTTTTAGCACAGGCATGCAGGTTTCTGGCCCTCGAATAATAGCCTAAACCCTGCCAAAGGCGTAATACCTCACTTTCAGGAGCTGTCGCAAGGTCATTCACAGTGGGATACTGTTCTATAAATTTCAAATAGTAAGGCATACCTTGCTTGACCCTCGTCTGCTGCAAGATGATCTCAGATAGCCATATTTTATAAGGATCATCCGTTTGCCGCCATGGCAAATCCCTTTTTTGATGATCATACCAGCTAATTAATTGATTTACAAATATTTCGCTTTCCAAAGCAGATGTGGAGGGCTTATTAGGTGTCGGTGCTGAAGGGTTCTCCATTTTTTTTGGGAATACGTTTTTTAATTAGTCACGAACCCTTAATTTTGCAGGCCAAAATAACTGGGAATAAGTTTTTTACACAATTTTATTAACCTAAAAATATAAGTTACAGTGACTAAAGCAGATGTTATCAATCAGATAGCCGAAAAGACCGGAATTGACAGGTCTGATGTTACTACAACTGTTGAGACCCTTTTTGCGGTAGTGAAAGACTCAATGGCGGAAGGAGAGAACATTTACGTGAGGGGATTCGGAAGCTTCGTGAACAAGAAGAGAGCTAAAAAAATTGCTAGGAACATATCGAAAAACACGGCAATCGTGATTGACGAGCATTATGTACCAAGCTTTAAACCTTCAAAGGTTTTTATCGAACAAGTGAAAGGCAGCGACAAAGTAAAAGCTGCTAATAATTAATATTATAAGCCTAAATAGGCTTTATGAATAAGTTTCAGGTATTACTTGTTGTTATTGGAATTCTACTTATAGTGGGCATTTACAGCCTTCCTAAGGTGGTAGTAAACAATGAGGGTACCGAAGAAGCAGCGTTTATCGATGAGACCATTCCAGGTGGAATAGTTGATCATAGTACTGAAATTCCGGAAGAGGTTCAACCTCGGATAGTTTTTTGGAAGGACAGATTGATCAGCAACGGTCGAATTCAGCCAAACATTGAATCACTTGATTCGCTCATGGCTGTCTTCATAGAGATAAATAAATATGACAGTGCAGCCTATTATGCTGCCTTATATGCTGAAGAACTTAATCAAATACCACTCTGGCAGAAGGCCGGAGATGCTTATTTCGAAGCATTTACTTTTGCTTTGGATAAGCCAAAAATTGATTTCCTAGGAGGTAAAGCACGAGAGATTTATCAAAAGATACTCGAAAAGCAGCCAGACAATTATGATGTCAAGCACAATGTCGCAATGACTTATGTGTCTTCATCGAACCCAATGCGAGGAATAATGATGTTAAGGGAGATTTTGGAGCAAGATCCAGATAACCAACGAACATTGATGAGCATGGGTAGAATGTCAATTCAAACCAATCAGTTTGGAAATGCCGTAGAGCGATTTGAGGCCTATGTGCAATATTACCCACAGGATATCGAAGGAATTTTCTTTTTAGGAGTGTGCTATTATGAAACTGGCCAGATGGTCAAAGCAAAAGCACAGTTCAATAAAGTTAAAGAATTAGGTGCCGATGAGCAGATCATTACTGCTGTAGACGAGTACCTGGAAAGAATAAGTTAAAACATTAAAAAATTACAATTATGCCTTGCGGTAAAAAAAGAAAAAGACATAAGATTTCTACTCACAAGAGAAAGAAGAGGCTAAGAAAGAACAGACATAAGAAGAAGTAATTGACTTCATTTTTATGTGCTATACACGAATAACAGTTCTTTTTTAACATAAAATACTATCACATTGAGTAATGAATTAATTATTAATTCAACTCAGAGTGGATGTCGTATAGCCCTTCTTAAAAACAAGAATTTAGTTGAATTTCATCATGATAATGATGAAACCAAATTCAATGTCGGAGATATATACTTGGGTACAGTCAAGAAGATTGTACCAGGTTTGAATGCCGCGTTCATTGATATTGGATACGAAAAAGACGCTTTTCTGCATTATTTGGATTTAGGTCCACAGATTAGGTCTTTGAACAAGTATACCAAACAAGCCTTAACCAATAAGAATATTACTGGAGGTTTAGGCAAATTCAAGAACGAACCAGACATTAATAAGCTTGGCAAAATGAGCCAGGTTTTGACAAAGGGACAAAAAATACTTGTTCAGGTTGTCAAAGAACCCATTTCAACTAAGGGGCCACGACTCACTTGTGAGTTGTCGATAGCGGGGCGCTACATGGTTTTAGTGCCTTTCTCTGATGCTATCAACGTTTCGAAAAAAATCACCGATGGTGAAGAGCGTAAAAGACTTTTGCGTTTAATTTCATCTATTAAGCCTGAAGGTTTTGGCGTCATCATTAGAACAGTAGCCAAGACTAAAAGCGTTTCAGAATTAGACAAAGATCTTCGTAATCTTCAGGAAACCTGGAAAGAGGGTATAAAGAAGCTACATCAAGTCAAGCCGAGAGATAAGGTTATTGGCGAGGTGAGCAGAGCTTCTTCTCTTTTGAGAGATATTCTGAATGAATCTTTTGACAGTGTTGTCTCAGATGACAAAGAGATTCATGAGGAGATCAAGGGTTTCATCCAGAAGATTGCGCCTGAAAAGGAAAAGATCGCTAAGCTGTACAATGGCAAAGCGAAAATCTTTGAGTCTTTTGATGTCGAAAAACAGCTGAAATCACTCTTCGGTAAATCTGTAAGTCTGCCAAAAGGAGGCTACTTGATCATTGAGCATACGGAGGCCCTGCACGTTATTGACGTGAATAGTGGCAATAAGTCCAATGCTGGTGCTGATCAAGAGTCGACTGCATTACAAGTCAATATGGAAGCTGCCAAGGAGGTAGCTCGCCAATTGCGACTTCGAGATATGGGAGGCATCATTGTCATCGACTTCATTGACATGAGAAGAGCTGAGAATAAAAAGCAGCTTTATCAGTTCATGAAAGAACAGATGAGTGAGGATCGTGCTAAAAACACCATCCTACCACTATCTAAGTTTGGACTGATGCAGATCACTCGTCAAAGAGTTAGACCTGAGATGAATATTGCTACTCGCGAAGTTTGCCCTACTTGTAATGGTACTGGTAAAGTGAGTGCGACTATTTTGGTCTCAGATCAGATTGAAAAGAATATAGAATACATTTTGAGTACTCAGAACGAGAAAGGTGTGGCAGTAGCCTTGCACCCATTCTTACATGCTTACTTCACTAAAGGTGTCTTTTCTAAAAGATGGCAGTGGTACAGAAAGTATCATACCTGGGTGAAAATTGAGAAAGACAGTTCTTTGGGACTCTCCGATTATACCCTCTACAATAAGATGGGAGAAGAGATCGAAATGAAAGCTTAAACATAAAAAACCCCGACTTGTCGGGGTTTTTTATTAGAACTTAATTCCGAATTCTAGACTGAAGAGACTGCTCTTCACTTTAAAGTCATCGTATATAGGGTTCTGAGTCTTGACTTGGTTCAGAAAGCCGATATAATAGTTAAGGCCGGCATAAACTCGTGTGTTGACTCCAATACTCCTTTCGAGTCCACCTCCAAAGTTTCCTGATAGATCGACACTCTGGAATTCACTTACAAAACCAACTCCCGGGGTTTCGTTATCGGTGTTTAACCTAATTTCAGGAACAACTCCAAAGTTGAAGAATACCTTTGTGTCCAATATAACTTCATTGGTATATAATTTTAGGAGCAGAGGTAGTTGAAGGTACTCGTGATCATAACGTTCTGACACGGTTTGGCCTGCCAGAACACCTGGGTCTGTAAGGCTTATGCGAGTCGCTTTAGAAGCAAAGTTCAATCCGGCATGAAGAATGTAATTTTCTTTAAAGGGTAAATCGACAAAAGCACCGATCAGGAATTTAATTGCGGATCCGTCTTTTTGAATGTCAGTATTGTTCCCATCTGTAGAAGTACGAGAAAGTGAAAGTGATGGACCTACCTTGATGCCAATTCTATAGTCCTGCTGAGCAGTGGCAAATTGACCTATAACCATCAGAATGATGGCTGAGAAAATGTATTTCTTCATGTTCGATAAAATAAATAAATACATTTGTCATTTAAAAAGAGGAGATGCTTAAACGGTGCTTAATTCTAGTTTTATTATCGGCTTTGGTAGCCTGTTCTAATGATGACTCTTGTGATAGTGATATAGACTTATCAGATATCAGTCTTGATTTTGAATTTGAGAACCTCACGCATACGTTAAACGAGATAGAAAGTACAGAAGCACTCAATATCTTTTTTGAGAAACACCCAGTGATCAGAGACGAGTTCTTCGAGTATGGTGGTCGACCAACAGAGGAACAAGTGCTTACGGACTTATCCAAACTAGTTCAAAATCCTGAAATCAAAGCAGTGTTTCAGACAAACTCCTACAGTGCTTTTGAGGAGGTATTGGACAAGAATAGAGACCTAAGGGAGTTTTTGAGCTATGATTATCTCTCAGTTAACAAGGGAAAAAACCTTAAGCATCTCTATGAGATGATATCTGGTTCGCGGATCATGTCATTAACCGGAAGGGAAAGCACCAGTGTAGAACCATTGAGGAATTACCTCAATGCTAACCCAAAAGAAAAGGATTACTACTATACAATTTTCGCTTATCGCTCGGATGACCAATTATTGAAGGATAACTACGAACTATTGCAGAACCCTTTTGTAGATACTCTTTACCAAGAAACAATGAGTCTCATTGATGCGGGTATGGTGAGTTATGAGCTAGATAGGGCATACAAGAGAGTAAAGAAGGCTTATCCGAACTTTACTCCCCCAAAAGTTCAGACTGTTTACTCTGGGTTTGGTAAGGACATATACCTCACTGATTCTCTGTTGATCATTGGACTTGACTATTATTTGGGAGAGAATGCATCCTTTAGACCAAGTGTCTATGATTATCTACGAGTACGACTGACTCCTGATCATTTGGTGCCCCAACTCATTCAGTTTACCTCGTTGAAGTTCAATGCAACCAAAAAGGGTAAAAGAACGATTTTGGAGGATATGATCTATTATGGTAAGGCTATGGAGTTTACCAGTGAGATGTTGCCTTGCGTGGCTGATAGCATTATCATGGGCTATTCCAGTAAGCAGATTGCCGATGCCATGGTAAGCGAAGGAGTTATTTGGTCACATTTTCTAGAAAGGAAGCTTTTGTACAGTGATATTCCTTCAGATATCACTAAATACATTGATGAACGACCAAACATTCCAGAGATAGATAAAAACTGTCCAGGGCGAATTGGTCAATGGTTAGGTTGGCAAATTGTAAAAGCTTATCGCGAAGAGTCAGGTGTAGATATAAAGGAATTGATGGAAGAAACAGATGCTCAAAAAATCCTTACGCGGTCAAAATATAGACCTCGTTCTCGTTAGCCTTAATCTGACTTTCGTTATTCAATACCTTCACTAACTTGTTTATCTGAAGCTTTTTGGAATAGAGTGATTCCGCAATCGTACGCGCATTGTTTTTCGCAGTTTCCATTAACTCTCTGTTCTCAAGATAAAGTCTGAGTTTTTCAATAAACTGATCAGGTTGATGTGGGTCTGCGTAGAAACCGCACTTGTACTGTTCAACCATGTCCTTTGTCCAGCCAGGAGTGTTTACTATGGTGAGTTTTCCAGAAGCCAGACTATCAAAGAACTTGTTAGGGCTGTTAGTTGCCAATACGGGTAGGTCAGCAAAGCTCACATAAGTTGCATCCGTTACATTGAGTATTCTCCTGACTCCTTCCTTATTTTGATGACCAATGAATTCTATGTTGGTCAACTTCTTTAGGTATGCCTTCAGTTTGATGTTTTGGAGCTGTGAACCCTCACCTACCACTTTAAAGTCAACATTGAGATTAGCCGACTTTGCCTCACTGGCTATGTCCAGTAGAAACTCGAGGTGGTTTGTCATGCCAATACTACCCAAATAAGTAACAACGAATGGCTTTTCGGCATGATAGAACTCAACCAATTTTGGGTCTTTCAGCTCTTTCTTAAAGAACTGACAATCCGCCATATTCGGGATCATAAAAACATCCTTTTCAGGAACTACTTTTTTGATCCAATCCCTCATTCCCGGAGACAATGCCACAATTCGATCGGCATGACGATATATTCTGGCTTCTAGTCTATAAAGTTGTTTCTTGAAAAAACGACCCTTGATAGCTCCAATTTCGATAGGAGCTGTGGGCCAAAGGTCTCTAACTTCGAAAGTATAATCTATGCCTAGCTTTTTCTTTAGCCAAAGCCCTATCAAACCTACTGTTAGTGGGGTTGAGGTGATGTAAGCGTGATCTATGTTGTCAATTTTCTTAGCCAGTTTTTTGGCCTTTCTAACGAATTTGAAAAATGAAAGAACACGTTTAATGAAGCCCATGTCATTGTGATACTTCACAGGGAGGTAATGGACTTTTACACCATCGATATCTTTTACTGTATAAATAGAGTCATTGTGACTCGTAATCATTTCTACCTCAAACCCATTATCTACAAGGCCTTTGGAGAGGTAATAAGACCGAATGGCACCACCTTCTTGGGGCGTTTTGAAGTATTGGTGAATATATAAAATGCGTGATGGCACAGATCAAATTTACGAAAATCACATTATCGAATGATTTTCTCCTTCTTCTCAAAATAACGACAGAAGTGAATCAAATTGCATTCTTCACATTTAGGTTTTCGTGCTAGGCAGGTATACCGTCCGTGCAAAATCAGCCAATGATGGGCCAAAGGAATAACTTCTTTGTCAAGGTTCTTTACGAGAACCTTTTCTACAGCAAGCGGAGTGGTTAGATTTTGATTGACTAGACCAAGCCTTTTGGAGACCCGAAAAACATGGGTGTCAACTGCCATTGAAGGCTGATTCCAAACTACGGAAGTAATAACATTAGCCGTCTTCCGGCCAACGCCTGGTAGCTTTTGTAAATCTTCTATTGTCTGGGGGATTTCCGAACCAAAGTCTTCCACCAACATCTTACCCAAGCCTATGAGATGCTTGGTTTTATTATTGGGGTAGGAAACGGATCTGATATACGGGAATAGTTCATCAAAATTGGTGGCGGCCAAATGTTCAGGCGTAGGAAAATCCTGAAACAACTTTGGAGTCACCAAATTGATTCTTTTATCAGTGCATTGAGCACTTAAAACTACGGCAACCAGTAATTCAAACGGGTTGTCGTAGTTGAGTTCTGTCTCAGCCTCTGGCTGATTTTCGCTAAAATAGGCTACAAATTTCTCGTACCGTTCCTTCCGTGTCATTACGCTAAAATAGCCTAATCCACGGAATGTAAATGGTAAGATTTAGAATAACTGATAATAGCATCGATGGTCTTCTCTGAAGGAGACTTCATTGATGCTTCTAAATCATTTACTACACTGAAAAGGTCGGTATAGGCTTCCGCAAGCTGCTCATCGAAGAGCATTGCGATTTCTATCTCCGAATTTTCTTCAGGGGTAGTTTCTTTGTAAATGTAACGTACTAGGTCATCTTGGGTAAAGGTTTTGATCATACGCAATGTTCTTTTTGTCCATCTTTTTTCTAAGGTTGATGAGTGCATAACGCATACGGCCCAGAGCAGTGTTGATACTCACACCAGTGGTATCAGCAATTTCCTGAAAGCTCATTTGCATATAATGTCTCATCATAAGCACTTCACGCTGTGAATCGGGCAACTCTTTGATCAAGTCGCGCAACAAAGCGTGGGTGTCTTCTTTTATTTGTTTGGACTCAATTGAGTCCTCCGAAAATTCTAATGAATTAAATACGCTACTGCCATCTTCCATGACAATAGTTGGGTAGCGCTTTGCCCTTCTGAAATTATCAATCGCCAGATTATGTGCAATTCTTGTCACCCATGGTAAAAATTTACCTTCCTCGTTGTAACGCCCTGATTTGATGGTGTTAACCACCTTTACAAAGGTTTCTTGTAACAAGTCTTCAGCCAAATATTGATCTTTAACGATCAAGTAGATGGTTGTATGGATTTTTTTAGTGTGACGTTTTACCAGCGTGGTGAAAGCCTCTTCGCTACCATTTTTATACTGCGATATCAATTGACTATCGCTTACAGCATATTTCCTCATGTCAGTAATTGTTAGGTTAACGTAGAGGTTTATATCATATTGTGCCGGTTTTTAGGGTTGGAATTATTTTCAATAGTTTCAAAAGTAGAAAATCTCAATTACAAAGCAAATATCCATTTGTTTTTATCAAATCCAGATTAGTTCCTTTTGTCATTTTCATTTCACTCCAAACTTAAAGCAATCATAGTGCCAAAAAGTGAAATAATATTCTGAGAGATCCAGATAAAATTAAAGTCACAAAACATATTAGCTCTCTTATCTTTGCACTCTCATGAATTTAACAACTGTTCTGAAAAACACCCCTATCGATGAGCTTGACCCTAAGCGGTTCATTATTATAAAAGGGGCTAAGGTAAATAACCTCAAAAGCCTTAGTGTGGCCATTCCACGCAATAAATTGGTTGTAGTCACAGGTCTGTCAGGCTCTGGAAAATCTTCTCTTGCCTTCGATACCCTTTTTGCCGAAGGTCAGCGTATGTATGTGGAAAGTTTGAGCAGTTATGCCCGTCAATTTTTGGGTAGAATGGAAAAACCAGAGGTGGACTATATCAAAGGAGTCTCTCCGGCCATTGCAATTGAACAGAAAGTCAGTACACGAAACCCTCGATCGACAGTTGGGACTTCCACTGAAATTTATGACTACCTAAAATTACTTTTCGCAAGAATTGGTAAGACTTACTCTCCTGTAAGTGGCAAGGAAGTTCAGAGAGATAGTGTAAGTGGAATAGTCGATTTTATACTCACCAAAGAAGAGGGAAAAAGGGTAATGATCTTGTGTCCTTTGGTTAAAAAGGATGACAGAACACTAGAACAAGAATTAAACATACTGCTTCAAAAAGGCTATACGAGAGTACTTTCTGAAGGCGAACCTTATTTTATAGAAGACCTTTTAGGAGACTTAAAAAGTGGGGAAGGCAAGCCTCTTGAAATTTTAATCGATCGGGGCGTTGTTCAGAAAGATGAAGACACACAATTCAGGTTTGGCGACTCAGTACAAACGGCCCTTTTTGAGGGAGAAGGAGACTGCATAATCGATTTTCCAGGAGAAGAACGGTTCTCTTTTTCAGATCGATTTGAGGCCGATGGCATTATATTCGAAGAGCCTAGCGTCAACCTTTTCACTTTTAATAATCCCTTCGGTGCTTGTAAGCGTTGTGAGGGCTTCGGAAAGATTTTAGGTATAGACCCAGACCTTGTCATTCCTGATAAATCACTTTCCGTTTATGAAGGTGCAGTCGCTCCATGGCGAAGTGAAACCATGAAAAAATGGGTTGAACCATTGCTAAAACACGGTATTGAATTTGATTTTCCGATTCACCGATCATTTAGTGAGCTGACTGCCGAAGAAAAAGAGCTGCTCTGGAAAGGCAATAAGTATTTCAAGGGCATCAATCAATTCTTTCAGTTTCTGGAGTCGAAAATGCACAAGATTCAGTACCGAGTGATGCTATCAAGGTATCGAGGTAGGACTGATTGTCCAGAATGCAAAGGCACACGACTTAGAATGGACGCCTCTTACGTGAAGATTGCAGGCGAATCAATTACCGGGTTGGTGTTAATGTCAGTTAATAACATGTTGAAGTTCTTCGATCAGCTTGAACTTACTTCTTTTGAAGAAAAGGTGGCAGGCAGGTTGATGAAAGAAATTAGAAATCGCCTCGAATATCTCGATCGTGTTGGCCTTGGCTACTTAACGCTGAATCGATTGACAAATACACTTTCAGGAGGAGAGTACCAGCGAATTAAGTTGGCGACATCACTCGGAAGTGCTTTAGTGGGTTCTATGTATATTCTGGATGAGCCCAGTATTGGTCTTCACCCTAGAGATACCGATCGCTTGATCTCAGTATTAAAAACCCTCCGAGATTTAGGCAATACTGTTGTTGTAGTAGAACATGAAGAGAAGGTAATGCAAGCTGCCGACCAGATCATAGATATTGGACCAGATGCTGGGTCAAATGGAGGTGAGTTAGTTTTCCAAGGCTCATTAGATGAGTTGAAGGAGGCTGGAAACACCTACACCGCTAAATATTTGAATGGCACCGAAAGGTTAGAAGTTCCAAAAGTCAGAAGAAAGTGGAGAGACAGTATATCCATTAAAGGGGCGCGTGAGAATAACCTTAAGAATATTGATGTTGAAGTTCCCTTAGGTGTGCTCTCTGTCATTACTGGAGTCAGTGGATCTGGAAAATCAACTTTGATTAAGCGTATTCTTTACCCAGCTCTGGGTAAGATGCTCGGAACGGTAGGTGAGCAAACGGGTAAAATGGATGCATTAGAAGGTTCACTTAAGACAGTTACCCAAATTGAATTTGTAGACCAGAATCCGATTGGAAAATCATCGCGATCAAACCCAGTGACCTATGTCAAAGCCTACGATGCCATAAGGCAATTGTTTACCGATCAACCAGTGGCTAAACAGCGCGGATATAAGCCTGCATTTTTCTCTTTTAATGTGGATGGTGGTCGTTGTGAGACTTGCCAGGGAGAGGGCATTGTTAAGATTGAAATGCAGTTTATGGCTGATATCCATTTGACCTGTGAAAGTTGCAAGGGGCAACGTTTCAAACAAGAGATTTTAGAAGTCACTCATAGGGATAAGAATATTGCAGAAGTGTTGGATATGACCATTGACGATGCCATGGAGTTTTTTGAAGGTGAAAGATCGGTGATTTCGAAACTTGCGCCATTGCAGGAAGTAGGTTTGGGATATATCAGGTTAGGACAATCTTCTAACTCACTTAGTGGTGGGGAAGCTCAACGAGTGAAGCTTGCATACTTCCTTGGTAAGGGGTCTCCAAAGTCTCGAGCAGCTTCAAAAGACAATATTCTTTTCATCTTTGATGAACCAACGACAGGCCTTCATTTTCATGATATCAGCAAGTTGATGAAGTCCATCAATGCGCTGATCGAGCAGGGAAACTCAGTATTGATTATTGAACATAATACTGAGGTAATCAAGTGTGCGGACTGGGTTATAGACCTTGGTCCTGAAGGTGGAGAAAACGGTGGTGACCTGTGCTTTGTCGGAACTCCGGAAGAAATGATAAAGCTAAAGGATAACTATACAGCCAGCTACCTGAAAGAGGCTCTCAATTAGACTTCTTAAAGCGCTTTTTATAAGCACTAAATACATTGGCCGAGACGATCAATGCTGCACCAATAAGCTTAGAAGAATTCATCTCTTCATTCAGGAAAATGTAACTCGTAACCATGGCTATAGGTGTTCCCAAATAGAAGATAAGACTTGTGGTAGCTGGTGCCAACATGGTAGATGCCCTAAGCCAAAGTGTATGTGCGCCAACAGTACATACTACGCCTAGAATACCGAGGAAGATCCAGTCCTGCTGACTTAAGTCCCAGTTGGACTCTGATGTAAATGTCAGAAAAACCAATAATGCAAAAGCATATTGGCCAAAAGCCCTAGTCATGGAGTCTATATGCTGATTTCTTCTTTGTACAAAGGGCAGAACAGCAAAGAAGAATGCACTGACCAAACCCACTAAAATTCCGGCCGTAAGGTCATTTTCTAAGTTGAACTCGGGTACAATAAGGAATATACCGAACAAGGCTACCGCTACTGCAATCAAGTCTGATAAAACAGGTTTTTGGCCATTGATAATCCAGTTCAAGTAGATCATATGAAGCCCAAATGAGGAAACTGAGAGTATCGCAATGGAAGGTGTAGCGAGCTTAACACTAATAAAATAGGTAATCCAATGTGCTCCAAAGAGTAAGCCGATATACAATAGGCCCTTCCAGTCCTTTTTGCTAAGCTTTTTTAGCTTGCCGGTCCTGATGATAGTAAATAAGAAAGCCGTCCCGATGACCAGCCTAACAATACCGATGGTAAATGCATTGGCAGAAACCTCTTTGATAAACACGGGTGTGATTCCAAAAAGAAATACAGCGATTAAGCCTTCGGTATAATAACGGGAGTTCAAGAATTCAAATGTAATTGAAAACTCAATGATGCACTATGAAGCACAATGTTGATTTCCACCAAGAAAGATTTCACAGAAAATTCGGTGCCTAGTCTTCAGACTTATCTCCTTTTAGTAAGCCTTTACGCTTTAGGATCGTCTCTACAAACTTGACTTCATTCTGTGTTTTGAAAGCGTTGAAAGGAAAGAGCATCAATTGCGCCTTACTTACAACAAGAACAATCTGTTTTTTATCTACCCAGGCTCTTTTGATTTGATCCCATTTCATAGGCATTCCTTGCTTGGAATTCATCTTGATTAAGATCTGCTGGCTGTTGATCTCATATGAGAGCTTTTCAAAAAGCATTTTGCTTTGCTCCAACTGAGTTACACCAGCGAATTGGATTAACCAGAAAAGTAGATAAAGTGTGAAAGCGATAAGTGCTCCGATCCACCACCAATTAGATGGTATAACGAAAGTCATTGAAGAAATGGCAAGAACTATCAAACCAACCCACCATTGTTCTTTCAGTACATTGCGCATACCTGCGCGTCTGTAAGCCTTCTTATCTAAGGCGTATTTTTTAGTTTTTACTATCATCTTAAAGCCTTTCTATACACAGTGTCGAAAAAGGAACACAAACATAATGATCAAAATGAAGGCTTCAATCATCTTAACTAAAAAATTGCGTTTGTTTCGAGCCAAAGTGTTATTCTGCTTTTAGACTGATATCCAGACTTTTGATAGAATGGGTAAGTGCACCAACGGAAATATAGTCAACTCCGGTCTCTGCAACCGAGCGAATGGTTTTTTCGGTAATTCCACCGGATGCTTCTGTCTCTGAACGGCCTGCCACATGCTGAACCGCTGCTGTCATTTCTTTGGGAGACATATTGTCGAGCATTATTCTGTCTACGCCACCAACGGCCAGGGCCTCCTGTACTTCTTCTAAGTTTCTTGTTTCAACCTCAATCTTTAGGTTGCGACCAGTCTCTGATAAGTACTTCTTGGTAGCATTGACAGATGCCGTTATGCCTCCGGCAAAGTCATTATGGTTGTCTTTGAGCATGATCATATCATAGAGACCATATCGGTGGTTTACACCCCCTCCTATAACAACTGCCCACTTTTCCAGCATACGCATATTAGGGGTGGTTTTCCTGGTGTCGAGAAGTTTTGCCCCAGTACCTGAGATCAATTCTGTGAGTTGCGCAGTTTTAGTGGCGATACCGCTCATTCGCTGCATACAATTAAGCAGTAATCGTTCTCCACCTAGAATGGCACGAACCTTTCCATGGAGTCTGAGAATGACATCACCAGTCTTTACATGATCACCATCTTTTACCAAACGCTCAATGGTCATTTCTCTATCAAGTCTGCTGAAAATGAGTGGTGCCAACTCCATTCCTGCTATCACGCCATCCTCTTTCATGATTAGGTAGGCTGATTTTACTGCATCAGCAGAAATTGACGCGAGCGAAGAGTGATCACCATCTCCAAGATCTTCCTTGAATGCACGATCTATAAAATCTTCTAATCCCTCTTGGGTTACGTAAGCAGGTCTCATGGTACAAAAGTAGCCAAAAGAGGAGTTCAATAAATGATTTTAGGGGAATTAGCGGTCTTTCGTGAATTCTAAGCGATAGACCTTGTAGACCTTGTTGTATTCTTTTGCTCGAATGACAACGCGGTGCTTTCCAGAAGCTGATTTGTAGGTACCGATGGCATAGATTCTTGCACCAGAGTCATTATCGCCATCATGGATAAACTCAAAACTATCGGCAGGATGTTGTTGAAAGAATTTTTTCAAGACAATCTCCGCTTGGTTGACACTGTATTCCTTGCGGACACCATCGAGCTTGATTTCAACTTTTGAATGCAGATGCTTGGTCAACTCTTTGGAACTACTTGCCTTTAATGCCTCTTCTACATTCTCAATAATGCTTTCAGCGTCCTGTGCGTTTGCGGAAAACGCAACGCAAAGGGCGAGTACTAGAAGTGTGTTTCTTAATAGGTTATACATGTCTAAGGCTTGTATTCGATTCTTGAACGAAAATTGTGCCAAATAGTATGCATCAGAGCATAATGAATTGAAATTAATACAATGCACCTCCACTTACAAACCAGCCTTTAATATTTATATTTGAGGCATGAACAAACGCGTTTTATTGATGATCCTTGATGGTTGGGGACTGGCACAAGATAAGTCGGTTTCTGCTATTGATCAGGCTAGAACACCTGTCTTAGATGGTCTTTTTCAAACCTACCCTAGTTCAAAACTTGAAGCATCGGGTTTGGCTGTTGGTTTACCAGCGGGCCAAATGGGTAATTCGGAGGTGGGCCATATGAATATCGGTGCCGGACGAGTGGTGTATCAAGACCTTGTTAAAATCAATAAGGCCGTTGAAGAAGGGACTTTAGGAGATAATGAAACGCTCAAGAAAGCTTTGAACTATGCTCAGTCTGAAGGAAAGAAAGTCCACTTGATAGGTCTGGTTTCTGACGGTGGTGTACACTCTCATGTCAACCATTTGAAAGGCCTATTGTCTATTTGTGCTGACTATAAGCTGGATCAGGTTTTTATTCATGCCTTTACGGATGGCCGAGATACAGACCCAAAAAGTGGGAAGGCCTTCGTACAAGATGTAATGGACCATGCTGAGAAGACTACCGGAAAAATAGGTTCAATCATCGGTAGATACTTTGCAATGGATCGAGATAACCGTTGGGAACGCGTTAAACTTTCCTATGACGCCATGGTCAAAGGTGAAGGTTTGAAAACTGACGATCCAATTTCAGCCATCCAAACTTCTTATGATGAAGGGGTGACCGATGAGTTCATCCAACCCATTATCAATACGGAGGGTGCCAATATTGAAGAAAGTGACGTAGTAATATGTTTCAACTTCAGAACGGATAGAGGCCGAGAAATTACTCAGGCATTGACACAGTCAGATTTTCCAGATCAAGAAATGACTAAGCTTGACTTAAAGTATGTGACCATGACTAATTATGACTACTCCTTTAATGGAGTTGAAGTAATGTTTGATAAAGACAATTTGACGAACACACTTGGTGATGTACTAGCTCAGGCGGGCAAAAAGCAGATAAGAATAGCAGAGACAGAAAAGTATCCGCATGTAACTTTCTTCTTTAGTGGCGGAAGGGAAACGGAGTTTGACGGTGAGAAAAGAATACTATGTCCATCGCCTAAGGTGGCCACATATGATATGCAACCTGAGATGAGCGCAAATGACATCAAAGGTGCAATTGTTACAGAATTGAATGCCGGAGAGGTTGATTTTGTCTGCCTGAATTTTGCAAATGCAGATATGGTAGGTCATACTGGAGTATTTGAAGCAGCGGTCAAGGCCTGTGAAACAGTCGATACATGTACCGGGCAAGTGTTGGAAGCAGCGCTCGCCAATGACTACACTTCCATTGTAATTGCGGATCATGGAAACTCAGACATTATGATTAATGCTGATGGCTCACCAAATACTGCGCATACCACAAACCTTGTACCCTGTATTCTAGTTGATAAGGATATGAAACCTGAAATGAAGGATGGTAAGCTTGGAGATTTGGCTCCGACTATACTAAAATTGATGGGTGTTCAAATTCCTTCAGAAATGACAGGCAACTTTCTTCTATGAAAAGACTTCCGATTACTTTAATTATACTCCTGTTCGCTTTGGTGACCAACTGCTCTTCCCAATTGGAAGGAGATAAGGATGACATCAATTCCTACTTCGATTTAGGTGGCTTGCTTGATCAAGAGATCAAAAAACTAACCAGTCAAGGAGCGACTTTAGAAAAGTTACTTCAAACAAATGATGAGGAAGAAAAGATCACACTTAGCCCTGATTCTGCCCAATGGCATGAACAACTAATGCTATTTTACGAAGCAGACATCAACAAGCCAGGGTTCATAGGAGAATATTTCCAAGAAGAATTACCATCTATCAGTGGTATTTCTAAAGTGATTTATACTTCCAAGAGTCAGAGGCATCCCGTGCAGGTGATGGAGTGTTTTTATGAGAATGAATCCATGACCAAAGTTCGTCTCTTGGTCAAAGAAATCAATGCCATATATAGTGTCACTAAAGAGTTGAGCCTTTACTTTGATGAAAACGGCTTGAGCAGTTTTGACATAAAAGGAGAAGAGTCGATGCGACTAAAGAAAGATTTGAATTATAAAATTCAGGGAGCGATAGTGAGGTCTTTATAGCCTGAACAGTGCTTCTAGAAAACTCATGTTTTCCTTTCCTTTCTTGACTAAAAAGAGAGGGATATCCCGATCCTCCATTAATAACTTCTCCGCCACACTGCCAATTAAGAAAGCAGCGCCACTAGACCTTCCTTTTGACCCTAAAATGATCATATCTACATTAAGCTCAGCGCCCGTCTTATAGATTTTATCGGCCGGGTGAGGGTCATCATCCAGAGCGTAAGTATGATCATATTCAACTCCCTCCAGGTTTATTTTCTTGAAGAACCGCTCACACTCTGCTCTGGTATTTTCAAGCATGATATCTGCAAATTCCTCGTAACTCTTTCCTGATTTGGCATAGCCCACAGGCACGCGATATACATTGTTACTCAAAAGTTTAGCGCCCGATTTCTTCTGTATATCAATGCCTATTTCAAAGGCCATTTGAGAGTGTTCAGAATAGTCGATCGAGACAAGCACTTTTCCGAGCTTGTTTTTTGGCTCCTCAGGTACAAAAATGATTGAGGAGGCTGTTCCCTTGGCAATTTTTCTAGAGTTAAGCCCACTTCCAGTAAGGGTTTCCTTTCTGCCTAAGAGCATCACGTCTACCACTTTGACCTTTGCAAACTTGAGTATTTCATCTGTGACAGTACCAGCCAAGACATTAAGACTGATGTCGCAGTTTTCAGGTGTCACGAAGTGTTCGTTAATAACCACTTCCATTTCTTTCATCAATGTCTCATCGACAGGAGCAATTACATTCCCATATTTTTCCTGAATCTCTTCAGGTAGCTCAAGAGAGGTGGTCACGTGAAGAAAGTAAACCGCGTCAATTCCAAAAACCTTAGCGATCATTGAAGCATACTTGACTACGAATACGTCCATATCCGAAAGATCAAGTGCGACTAACATTCTTCGAAACTTACTTAAATCATGCATGGCTGAAGTTAGGTTTGTACGGTAATTTATTGAATTAATCACGCCTATTCCACCCCCTGATGAAATTTTTGACCCAAAAAGCGAAGGTTTTTTTAGATAAACAGCTGGCTTAATTACCTTTGCAGCCTTTAAACCGAGTGAGTGTGGAAGAGAAATCGTATTTAAAGAGATTACAGGACAAGTGGGGTTTAAAATCTCTGTTTCAGACCATCATGGTCCTAATTGTTTTTGCATGTACGGGAAGTACTGTGCTTTTTATCAAACCATTTCTCTTTGATCTAATCGGTTTTGATAGTATCGAAGGAATAGCAGGTATATTGCTATACATAGTCATGATATTCCCCCTCTATCAAATTTTGATATTGATCTATGGATTTATTTTCGGTCAGTTTGCGTTTTTCTGGGCATGGGAGAAGAAGATGGTCCACAGAATGACAGGTCGTGGTAGAAAAGACAGGGCATCAAAGAAGGCTTAAAGTCGGTTTTAATTATATTTAGGCGTGGAAGCACAGGTTAAGAATTTATTGAAGGAACATTCATTGAGACTCACTCAAGGTAGAGCTGATGTTATTTCTATTTTCTTAAATCGAAACATAGCTATATCACATGGGGATATTGAATCCGATGTTGATGGTAAATATGATAGGGTAACTATTTATAGAACCTTAAAGTCGTTTCTTGAAAAGGGACTAATCCATAAGGTGCTGGATGATTCAGGAGCAACACGATATGCTCTTTGCAGCGACAATTGTAGTGAGGTGAGTCATCAACATAACCATATCCATTTTAAATGTCAGGTCTGCAATGAAACAACCTGCCTTGACAACGTCCATATACCAGACGTTGCATTACCCAATGGATTTAAGGTTTCAGAGAGCAATTACCTTATCACAGGTACTTGCGATAAGTGCAACTAGACCAAAACTTCCTCTTTGCTAGATGACAACACTTTAGGGTCATCAGGCCATATAATACCAGGGGGCAAGTCAATCTTTGGAGAATTTGAAATGGCTTCCCCTCCATCGTCATCCGAACCTTTTGACTTTCTCTTTTTCATCAATCGAAACGTCAAGTAGATTAATAGCACGTAAGTCAGCCCACTGAGAAAGATATCGTAATAGAATGATTTCATAGGTTCTGTTAAACCAATATACTTCAAGTAGCAGAGAATAGTTGCGCTGGATGGCTAAAAAACGAAGAAGATAAGCCAAATAACAAAGAAGATTGGCAATAGAATTGGTATCGAGTACCGGAGAATGTAGCCGAAGAAAGAAGGCATGTGGATACCAGTTTGCTCAGCGATTGACTTAACCATGAAGTTTGGCCCATTGCCAATGTAGGTCATGGCACCAAAGAAGACAGCACCAACTGCAATGGCCATAAGGTTGACAACAGAGTTTTCGTAAACTCCGCCAGCTGCATAATCCTGAACATTCGCGATCACGCTGATGTCTCCTCCTTGAGAAGCCAATGCGGCTGCTAAGAAATTCAAGTAAGTAGGAGCATTATCTAGGAAGCCTGATAAGATGCCAGTTCCCCAGTACAATGAATTTGGACCAATTAAATCAGCACCGGATGGCGATTGTGCAAATTCACTAACCAAGGCGAGTGCTGGCATCATGGTACCAAAAATGCCAACAAAAATGAATGCTACTTCTCTTATTGGCTCGAAATTGAATTCATTGCCATCGATAGCCTTTTTATCGGCAAACTTAAAAGAGAGGAAGCCAACAGAAAGCATAATAATTTCTCTGATAAAGGAGAATTTCTGACCATCATAAACAATTGCCGGAACACCTTCAATTACGTTGGGATCAATGAAAACGGCACCAATAATGATTGCCAACCATAAGAAGTTTTTACTGCCTACAATGGTTGTCTTATTAGTGAATTGTACCTCAGGTTCTAAATCAAGGTCTATGTCTTTGTTACGAGCATCAAAGAAGTAGAATAATACGGCAAGTATTAACAATGCCACTGCCCATGGCAAAATGTTTTGAGTCAGTGTCCACATGAATGGGACACCCTTTAGGAATCCAAGGAAAAGTGGAGGATCGCCAATTGGCGTTAATGCACCACCAATATTACTTACCATAAAAATGAAGAAGATGATATGATAAGGCCTGATGCGTCCTTTATTCAGTCGTATAAATGGACGTATTAAAAGCATCGATGCTCCTGTAGTTCCGATAAGATTTGAAATAACAGCACCAACAATCAATAGTCCAACATTGGCCATTGGGGTCGCTTTTTTATCCACATTGATCATAATGCCTCCAGAGGCAATGTAAAGGGATGAAAGCAGTGCTATAAACTGTACATACTCGGCTAAGGCGTGAACGGGTGCATGCGTATCATGTAGCGCAAACAAATAGTATATGACCACCAAAGTGGCCAATGAGACAGCAATAAGGGGGTAATTCTTATGCCAAAAGTGTTCATAGAACAACGGTCCAGTAGCAATCATGCCCAATAGAAGGACAAAAGGAATGACCGTCCAACCCGGAGGCGCTCCGTGATGTTCTCCCTCAACTTCTCCATGGCCGTCATCTGTTTTGCCATGAGTGTCTTGAGGGGTATGATCATCAGGAGTGTCATGGTCCTGGACAAACTCTAGATTAGCGCCTTTCAATTCAGAAGAGTTTTCAGCAATCAAAGTGGCTTTGGGCAAGAAAATCCCAAGCATTATTATGACTACCAAGAAGTGAAGACTCTTTAGCATGAAGGTTGATGTGAGTTGCTAATATATAATTAGTTCGTCAAAATTCTTATTCGATAATTCGATTAGAATTTAACTACTCAATTTTTTTGAATGTTATCACAACACCAAGTTATTCCAACAAGAGCAAATATTTAGACCTTATGAAGGTCACCCCCGCTGCTGTCAGTGCTTGCCCCCGTAACGGAGGATAGGCAATTTGGTTGATCCAAATGCCTTAAAAGACCTAGATATGCAAAAACAAGTGCCTCTTTGAAATTAATCGTTTGCTGATCTGGAATTGATATCGTTGTTGAAGTGTGTGATTTTAGACGGTGAATGAAATAGTCGTGAAAAGCCCCTCCACCGGTAATCAGTGTTTTATCACTTTGCGAGCCTTTTAGTGCTTTGCCAATTTCCATTGCCACATGTTCGGTAAAAGTGCACATTTTGTCTTCAATAGAAACCTTGGACGAGCTAACAATAGGCTGCCAAAACTTTCTGTAGTCCTCTATACCGAGTGATTTTGGAGCGGCCGCTGATAAATATGGGATGTCACTCAGTGCTTCCAGTAGAGTATTGTCAACCTTGCCTTGGCTAGCCAAAATTCCCCTATCGTCAAAATCAAGACCTATTTCATTCGCTAAGACATTGAGTGCCATATTAAATGGGCAAATGTCATAAGCTAATCGCAGTCCATTAAAATCATAAGAAACATTCGCTATTCCTCCCAGGTTTAGACAGTAAGAATACTCTGAAAACAAGTCTCTATCACCAATTGGTACCAGTGGTGCTCCCTGACCACCGAGCGAAACATCTTTAGCACGGAAATTATTAATGACCGGAAAGCCTGATGATTCTGCAATGTGTGCTCCACTACCAATTTGGAGAGTTATGCCTTCTTCAGGTTGGTGAAAGATAGTATGACCGTGCGATGCTATAAAATGAATGTTAGCATCGTTATTTAAGAATGTCTTTACAGCCTGACCTATGAATTTGCCTAATAAGGTGTCCAACTTTTGTATTTCTACCTTGGTAAGGTCAACAGCTGCCCGAAGGCTACTTTGTAGGGTTTGTGGATAAGCGACAGTCTCAGATTTATCGATCACGAATTGCCATCCTTTGCCCACCTTCTTGAAAGTCACTAAGACCAAATCCAAGCCATCAAGGGATGTACCCGACATGATACCAACAATTTTATACTGCATTTGTGGTGGTTTAGGTATTCACAAAACTAAACTTTTCGTTATAATTGCCATTCATTTGATATGAATCTCGTAATCGATTTTGGAAACACCAATATTAAGTGTGGCGTATTTGACGCTGACCGTCTTATAAATTATTTGACATTTGCTGATTTGCGTGAAGCCCGAGACTTTATCAATAAAGATATATACTATCAAATGGGTGTTTGTTCGGTGAATCAGTCGAAAGAATACATACTAAAAGCTGTCCCTGAACTCAAAAACGCACTTTTCCTATCTTATGACACGCCTTCCCCGCTGAAAATTAACTATGACACTCCACTGACTTTGGGGATGGATCGGTTGGCCGCAGCTATTGGTGCAAACACAATATTTCCTAACAAGCCACTAATGGTAATCGATGTCGGTACTTGTATTACCTATGATTTTGTAAACAAGGGCGTTTATGAAGGCGGCATTATTAGTCCCGGAGTAGAGCTTCGATACAAATCAATGAACGATTATACCAAGAACCTTCCATTACTTAATGAAAGAGAAAGTGAAGTACTTATTGGTAAGTCAACTGAACAAAGTATGGTGAGCGGAGTGGTCAATGGAATCATCGGTGAAATAGAATCACATATCTCACAATTTATGTTAAATAATGCTGATTTAAAGGTGATTATGACTGGTGGTGGAGCCAAAATATTTGAATCTAAAATAAAATCTGACATCTTTGTAGCCCTCGAAATTGTGCTCGTTGGAATGAATCGTGTTTTGGAATACAATGTGGAGTAAAATCAGAATTTCATTAGCTCTTATCTCGAGCTTATTTTTGTTTAATGAGGCTTCTGCTCAGTACGATCAGTCGAGTTATTCAATAATCGGTCTTGGAACTGTCAATTGGGGTGGTTACTCCCATAATGCTGCCATGGGTGGGCTTGGTGTTTCCTATGGTGACAGACTATTTTTGAGCAATGGGCTTAACCCGGCATTAGGCGCCATCAACTTGGAGGCAGTCTTTCAAATGGGCGGCTCTCTAGATATCAGACAGTACACCCAAGGTCAGACAGTACACAACACTACAACTGGAGGGTTCAAAGATTTTGGTCTAAACCTGCCTATTAAACTAGGTAAATGGAATATGGGTTTAAGCCTAAGTCCATATTCAGCGGTTAACTACGGTTTTATCAATAGAAATGAAGGCGGAGGGCCAGAGGGATCTACTACTGTGGTAGAAGTTGGCGGTACTGGTGGTATTGATAAGCTTTCTCTAACAAACTCATTTAAGTTGAATAATCTATTGATAGGCATTGATGCCCAATTCCTATTTGGTTCTATTCAAAAGGAAGACCTCTTCTTCTTAGAAGGACTCTCCCAGGCAGGCTTTGGTAATACAGTTGTAGCTAGAAGACAAAGTTTCCATAACCTGTCTCTTGGCGTTGGTGCAGTTTACCAATTACCATTGGCCGAAAGAACTAAACTCAATATTGGTGGTTTCTATCATCCAGAGATTAAAGTAAGACAAAATACACTAACTACTTTCGAGAATCAAACACAGAGTGGTGTGGCTTTCAGCACAGATACATTGGTGTTTGATGAGGCGGATAAAAAGACGGTGCTCGTTCCTCAGAAATTTGGATTTGGTATTTCATATGAAAAAACTAGAGCGCTTACCATAGGCTTGGATTTTCTTTCACAAGATTGGTCATCATATAGAGATGAAGATGGTGCGGCAGAAACCGCTTATGGAAATTCTTACCGATTAGCACTGGGAGGAACCTTCGTTCCAGACTATGAATCAAGAAAACTGTTAAGTTTGACAACTTTTCGCTTCGGAGTTCACTACGAACAGACACCTTTTTTGGTCAATAACGAAACGATTGACGATATTGGGCTTAGTTTAGGTGCGTCATTCCCTTTAAATGCTGTTTGGGGACAGGCACATATAAACTTAGGAGCAACTATTGGAAGAAGAGGAAGTGTCTCCAATAGCTTGGTAAGAGAGAATTACTTCAAAGTCCATTTAGGATTTAGCTTGCAGGATGTTACCTGGTTTACTAGACAAAGATTTAACTAAACTACTATTACTATGAGATTTAAAGCTCTACTATTGACTGCCATGCTGGCGTTGTGCACAACAGCACAAGCCCAGTTCTTTTGGCCTGAAGATCCAGAGCAAAGGTCAGATGCTCAGACATTATGGACGTTGTTTGACGATACCTATGGTCAGGGCGACTATGAGGCTGCCAAGCCTTTTCTGGAAAAAATTGTTGAGAAGTATCCAACCTTAGGCACAGCGGTGTATATCAATGCCATTAAGGTGTGGAAAGATACTTACAGGAATGAAAAAGATGCTAGTCTAAAAGCAGCAGCTGCCGATAGAATCATGGAGCTGTATGAATTGAGATATAAGAACTTTCCTGATGAGAAGGCTAAGGTAATTGACAGACAGGCAATTGATGCTTTTCAATATTACTACTTGGCAAAGCCCAAAACGCAAGAGCTGCTAGACCTTTTTTCTGAAGCTTATAAGATGAAGGGAAATAATGCTTATTACCCTTTGGGTAGATATTATATGAATATAGCTGCACTGGCTTACACTAGAAATACAGGCATTACTGACGAGGAAATATTGAAGATTTATGATACATGCACCCGTCATATTGACTTTCAAACCGCAAAAGCTAAATCTGAAAATAAGAGCTTAAAGCGATATGTTTCTATTAAGGAGTTTATAGATAAAAAATTGGTTGATCTTAACTTGATTGATTGTGAATTCATTGTTGAAAAGTTAGTTCCCGAGTTTGAGCAAAACCCGGACGATGCTGAATTGGCCAATAAAATTTTCGTTTATGCCTACGAGGGAGGTTGTACAGATGCCGAGTGGTTTGTTACTGCCGCAGAAAGAGTATTTGAAAGCGATCCTCAATATGGTGTCGGTTATTTGTTGGGAGCGAAATTTGGAGCTGAAAAGAATTTCGATAAATCGAAAGATTACTTCATGAGAGCCGCGGAGGTTACTGATGATAATACCGATAAAGCCAAGGCAATCAAGCAAGTAGCCGTTACAGAAAGGATTCAAAAGAACTTCCCTGAGGCTAAGAAGTATGCTCTTCAAGCAGCCGAGGTAGACCCTACTTTGAAAGAAGAGATGTTCACTTTAATCGGTGATATGATCATGGGTAGCTTAGAATGTGACGCCAAGAAGAGTCAGGTAGACGATAGAGCAAGATACATCCTTGCCTATGACTACTACATGAGAGGCGGTAACACAATGAAGGCAAGTTCAGCTAGCGAACAATTCCCTACAATGGGTGACATCTTTACTGCAAATAAGGAAGAAGGTCAGTCGGTATTTGTTGGGTGCTGGATTCAGCAAAACGTTAAGTTGAAGAAGAGACCTGACCAATAGAAACGAGAACAAAATATTAGAAACGGTCTTCTTCGATTTCGGGGAAGACCGTTTTACTTAAATGAAAAAGCTTTTCACATATTACCCTCTGATTGTTTTAGTACTGCTAGTCAATGCTTGTTCCCCCGATGACCAAAAACTATCAGAGATGGAAGAATATACTGGCCCTTTGTTCGAATCGGACAATGTCGAAATCAATTTAAGCCAGTCTACCATTACTAAGGTGATCATGAAGGGGAAAAAACAGCTTCGACATCAAAATGATGATATAGAATTTCCGGAAGGTATTGAGGTTACTTTCTTTGATGAGTTGGGCGAAAAGACATCAATATTGACTGCCCAAAAGGGATTTAAATCGGCTAAAGAAAATGTATATCGCGCCAATGGTGACGTGGTGGTTCGCAACTTAGAAAAACAGGAAACACTGAGAACTGAGGAACTTTTTTGGAACCCTGAAACTGCCAAAATTTATACTAATAAGTTTGTTACAGTGCAAACACCGACTGAACTCATTAGGGCTGAAGGTTTAACAGCTCCTCAAGACTTTTCTACCTACGAGTTTACAAAAGCTAAAGAGGGCAAATTCGAAATACAGGAGAATTGAAGAATCTAGGAGACACCATAATCTTTTCTTTGACCGTTGTCACTTTTATTATTGGGGTGCACCAAACCATGACCTTTGGCATTGGTTACGCCTATTTCATTTTCATGGTCTCAATGGGTTTGCTATTTTTATATAGGTATCGCATCGCCAAACGAAAGGAAAAAGAAAAATTGGAAGCGGCTAAAAAGACAAAATCTAAAAAGGGTAAAAAACGTTAATGGACCCTACTCAGTTAACGATCATTCTCGTATGCTTGGTGTTTTCAGCATTTTTTTCCGGAGCTGAAATCGCTTTTGTCAGTGCAAGTAAACTTCAAATTGAACTTCAAGGTCAGCAGGGGAAACTGGGAGGTAGAATCTTATCTTTTTTTACCAAAAAGCCTTCTCGTCTAATCAATACGGCACTTGTAGGTAATACAATTGCTCTTGTTATCTATGGTATCTATATGGCAACCCTTTTGGAGCCATGGATTGCCGAAAGACTGCCCGAATCGATTAACACAACAAGCACGGTAGTTCTATCTCAAACCATATTGTCTACTATTATTGTATTAGTGACAGCAGAGTTTACACCTAAAAGCATTTTTCTGATTAACCCCAATAGTCTGCTGAATATTTTGTCCATTCCGCTGATCATTGTCTTTGGCCTAATGTTTCCATTTGTCTGGATAATAGAGCAAATGTCTCGGTTCATCATCATCTATGTACTGAGGCAGAAGTATGCAGAAGATCGTCAGGTCTTCGGTTTGACAGATCTTGGTAACTATATCAAGAGGAATACACATGAGGATGTGAAGAAGGCTAAGATTGAAGTAGACACTAAGATTTTCAATAATGCCCTTGAGTTTAAGACCGTAAGAGTTCGAGAATGCATGATTCCTAGAACGGAGATTTCGGCAGTCGATGTTGAAGACGACATTGAGGAACTGAAGAAAGAATTTTATGAAAGCAGCCATACAAAGGTGTTGGTTCATAAAGGGAGCATTGACGAAATAATTGGTTACTGCCATGTACTTGAGCTATTCAAAAAACCCCAAGACATTGAAAGCATTCTCACCCCTATACTAATTGTTCCGGAAACCATGCTCGCCAATGAGCTGATGATCCAATTCATTCAAGAGAGAAAAAGTCTTGCATTGGTTGTCGATGAGTTTGGTGGTACCTCAGGTATCGTCAGTCTTGAAGACGTGATTGAAGAGATATTCGGAGAAATCCAAGATGAACATGATGAAGATGAAGATTGGGTCGAAGTTAAGCTAGGTGAGGGCAAGTATAAGCTCAGTGCACGGCATGAAATTGACCATCTAAATGATACCTACAACTGGGATATTCCAGAAGGGGAGTATGACACTTTGGGAGGGTTTATTTTATCAATAACTGAAAATATTCCTGAAGTTGGAGACATCATCGAATATCCACCATTTGAGATTAAAATTGAGACAATGGAAGATGCAAGAATCGATAATGTCTTGTTCACCATCAAATAACACGGAGACATCTGATTTTTAGGGAGTTTTGTCCCCTTTTTCCTTTGATTTTAGGCCATAATTCCGTTATGTTTGCGCCTGTTTAAAAAATAACCGATGGCAATAATTAATACGCTTCGTGAGAAAATGGGAAAACTACTGATCGTAGTAGTTGGATTGTCAATTGTGGCTTTCGTCTTAGGCGACCTTTTAGGCCAGAATTCGACTTTGCTAGGTAATGGCAGAAACGTAGGAGAGATTGACGGAGAAGAAATTACTCAGGAAAACTTTGCTACTATGGTGCAGAATGCTCAGCGAAATTCTGGCTACCCTTCTGGCAACCCGCAAATCATGCAGTTCTTGAGAGATCAAGTATGGAACAGCATCATCGCTGACGTAGCTTACTCAAATAAATTAGACGAATTAGGATTGGAGATTGGTCCTAATGAAAGAGTTGATATGGTTCAGGGCCGAAACCTTTCGTCTGAAATGAGCAATTTCTTCTTGCAAAGAATTGGATCTAACGACCCAACAGCAATCAAGCAATACTTGTCGAGTATTCAGTTCGATCAGAATGAGCAATACCTTTTTGCTTCTTATGAGCGTCAGGCTATGATTCAAAGAACTATTCAGAAGTTTGAAAACCTTTTGGCTAAAACGGAATATGTGACGCTCGCAGAAGCACAGAAAGCTTATCAAGAGCAATTAGGCTTCAGGTCTGTAGAATATCTATCAGTTCCTTTTTCAAGTGTGAGCAATGATCAGATAGGGACGATTCCAGATAACGAAATTAAAGCATACCTAGACAGTCACGAAGATGAGTTTACTGTAGACGAGACAAGAGCCATTGACTTTGTTTCATTCCCAGTTATCCCTTCGGCACAAGATACTGCTCAGTATGATCAGCAAATGGCTGACATCAAGGCAAGGTTTGAGACGGGAGACAATGACTCAATTTATGCTTCGAGCATTACAGAGCAGGGTAATGGTTTCATGGAGTACGATCCTACCGCACTACCAATTGCTGTAGCCGATCAATTGACTTCTCTTAAAGAGGGTGATATCATTGGTCCTAACCTAGAGAATGGTATCTACACGATTCATAAATTGACAGAAATTGTTCCTACTGCTGATAGCGAATTTGCGAGAGCAAGTCAAATCGTTTTCAGTATAGCTGGAAAATCAGTTTCTGAAATTGCGGGTGTAAGGGCTAATGCAAATGATATTCTGCGACAAATTAGAAATGGTGCTGATTTTGCTGATATGGCAAGACAACATAGCGAAGGAGCTTACAACAATGTTGGAGGTGATGCCGGTTGGATGAAGAAAGGTGATACAAGAACTGTAGACATCGAAGCAGCAGTATTTGGTACTACAAGAAAAGGCTTGATCAGAAGACTGATCGAAACGGACAATAACATTTACATTGTAAGTGTAACTGAGCCAAAAATCAAAAACAGATACAAAGTAGCTCAAGTAATAGTGGAGCTCATCCCGTCAACTCAAACCATTGATGAAGTCTATAGAAAAGCAGGCCTTTTTGCCAGCGATGTTAATAACGTTCAGGAGTTTAATGACTATGCTGCTGAGAATGGTTATTCGGTATTCAATGGTAATGGAATTGACAAGAACGCAATCTCAATAGGAAGATTGACTAATGCTCGTCAAATCGTTTCTTGGTTATATGGTGAGGCCTCAGTGGGAGATGTTAAAGATTTTGACTTGGAAGATGAATACGTTGTAGCAGTTTACAGAGACAAGACAGAAGAAGGAGTTCAGCCTCTAGAAGATGTCAGAATTCAGATTGCAGCCAAACTCATGAACGAGAAGAAAGCTGAGTTCATCAAAGCTAAAATCAACGGACTATCAGGAAATGTTAGTGCTATGGCAACTGCTTACGGACCTGAAGCCAGCCTTTATAGTAGCAACGCGTTAAAACTGGCAGATGTGAGTTTGCCAAATACTGGTGTTGCCCCTGAAGCTATCGGTGCTGCTTTTGCTCTTCAAAATGTTGGTGACAAGACTAAACCATATGTTGTGGACAATCAAGGTGTGGTTGTGCTAGAGTTGAAATCAATTTCTAGCGCTGCCGAAATTGGCGACTATACATCCTACGAAAACCAGATTCTACAAGCAGCGTTTGCTGCGATTCAAGGCAAGCTAAGGCAAGCCGTTATTGATCGAGTAGAAGTTGTCGATGAACGATACAAATACTTTTAACTAAGAATCGGCCAATTGGCCGATTTTTTTTTGCGTAACTTTTTTCAGGCTATTGATGTTATTTTGATCCATGAGTCAATTTACAACCGAAGAATTCAAAAAGAAGCTGGACGATATCCATGATTTTCCAACGTTATATATGTTTAAGTTCATAGTAACCGAAGACAAGAAAAGTGAAGTAAAAGCGCTCTTCCCTTCTAGCGAGTTGAACTATAAGCCTTCTAGCAAAGGAAAATATACAAGTGTGACAGCCAGAGTAATGATGCAGTCCAGTGATCATGTTATTGATATCTATAAGAAAGCACAGAAGATAGATGGTATTATAGCCCTTTGATGAATAGAAAGCTTTTCATACTGATAGTACCAATACTCCTATTGTCTTGTGGAGGTAGCAACCTGGAGAAAAAAGAGGAAAGCAATCCTTCTTCTGATAGTACACCTAGTGTTACTGAACGGGCATCCACGGGAAGAGAGGCAATCCAAGTTGATATTGAAGATCCCAAAAGAACACAATGGCAAAATCCAGACTTGATCCTAGATCGAATAGGAGACCTGACGAATAAAACTGTGGCGGATATTGGTGCAGGTTCTGGATACTTTACATTTAAAATTGCCAGAGATGCATCCAAGGTCATTGCCTTAGATATTGACCCAAAGGCCCTAGAATACATCGATAGCCAAAAAGAGATTGTTGGAGAATGGTCTAACAATATCGAGTCCAGATTGACTCCCCCTGACGTGCCTAATCTTTTGGAGGGGGAAGTGGATATTGTCCTCATCGTAAATACCTACGGCTATATACCCAATAAAGAGGTGTATTTCCCTCGTCTCTTGAATGGTATGAAATCTGGAGGTCGATTAGTTATCGTTGATTTCAAAAAAGGTGAGATTCCAGTGGGGCCAGCAGACGAATACAAGGTAGAACCAAGTGATGTCAGGTCTTTTTTAAGAAAGTCCTCTTTCAGAAAGATCGACATTGACGAAAAAAGTTTACAGTATCAATACATTATTACAGCCGAAAAGAAATAAGCCATGTGGAATGAAGTAGATAACAAACTGGTAAGAACTTTTGAGTTTAAAGATTTTGTCGAGGCATTTGGCTTTATGACACGCGTTGCGATAGCAGCAGAGAAGGCGGATCATCATCCCAATTGGTCAAATGTATACAATAAGGTCACTATCGAATTGACTACACATGATGCAGGAAATGTGGTTACAGATAATGATCGTAACTTAGCGCGAGTCATTGATACCTTGGCCTAATGCCAGAAAAGATCAACCTTTACTTAGTACCAACTCCCATTGGGAACCTCGAAGACATTACGCTTAGAGCACTCCGAGTGCTTAATGAAGTAGATGTAATTCTCGCGGAAGACACCCGCACATCAGGAAAGCTTTTAAAGCATCACAACATTACCAAGCCGCTTCAGAGTTACCACATCTTTAATGAGCACAAGACTGCTGAAAAGCTGGTTGAGCGTATGGAGAGCGGTGAAGTATTTGCGCTGATTTCAGACGCAGGAACGCCTGCTATTTCAGACCCAGGGTTTCTTTTGGTAAGAGAAGCTTTAAAAGCGGGTTTGGAAGTGAATTGTCTGCCAGGAGCAACGGCTTTCGTTCCTGCTCTTGTGAATTCAGGTCTACCCTCAGACAAGTTCGTGTTTGAAGGATTTCTGCCACATAAAAAAGGACGCCAAACACGCCTGAAATTGTTAGCGGAGGAGGAAAGGACCATTGTATTGTATGAGTCGCCTCACAGGCTCATAAAAAGCTTAGAGCAGCTAAAGGAATTCTTAGGTGATCGTCAAGTTTCCGTGTCTAGAGAATTGACCAAGATGTTTGAAGAAACAGTCCGAGGTACTATCACTGAAGTAGTCGCTCACTTCACGGAAAAAGGTGTCAAAGGAGAATTTGTATTGGTTATAGACGGAAAGTCTTAAACCGATTTCAAAGCCTCAACCAAATAGTCAACATCGGCTTTGGTTGTAAATACCGATAGAGAAATCCTAACTCCGTTAATACCGTGGCTTCCTATAGGCCGACAATCGATCATGTGGTTGTCAAACAAAGCCTTCTTAACATCACCAACCTTCCTGCCGATCACTTCTACGTTTTGAATGGCACAAGAAAGATCAGCAGCTCCGGGCGTTTTTAACTTGAAACGATCATCCGCTTCAATTTTTCCTCTGAAGTAAGCCTTCAAATCTCGAAGCCTGGCCTCACGTTTTTCGGCACCAATCAAGTTATAGTAATCTATAGCAGTACCCATACCGAGCAATTCAGGATAGTTACGGGTGTTATAGTTTTCCAGTCTTCTGATGGACTTGTCTCTGAAATGAGCACGAGAAACAATAAGTGGCTTCAAGTGCTTTTGTGATTCCTTTCTAGCATAGAATACGCCCATTCCTTTAGGGGTAAACATAAATTTATGACCACTGCCAGCATAAAAGTCACAGCCCAAATCATGTAAATCAATCTTGAAGGTGCCAGCTGTTTGTGCAGCATCCACAGCAACGAGAATACCTCTCTCATGGGCCATAGCACTTACCTCCTTGACCGGAAGAATCATGCCATTGGTATTGGTGCCGTGCACCATAGAAATCACTTTCGTGTTGGGGGTAATTGCTTTTCGGTAAACTTCCACCAACTCTTCCTTGCTTTCTGGTAGAATGGGAAGTTTTGGCCTAACGATTTTGAAGCCTCTAATCTCTTGCCAATGTTGCCAAGGCACGGTACCGCTTGGATGCTCATGATCGGCCAAGATCACCTCGTCACCAGGTCCTAATTCTATAGAATGTGCGACAAGATTCATCCCTTCGGTGGTATTATGCACCATCGCGATTTCTTCTTTATCCGCAGAGAACATGTCTGCAATTTTTTGACGAGTCGCTTCCTTTTCATCTTGCCAGCCACCCCACATATACTTCGAAGGGAATCCATCTAGAAGTGCCCTAAACTCATTAGTAGCATCAACCACTAATTTGGGACATGGTCCAAGGGAAGCATTATTGAAATAATAGAGTCCTTTTGCCATCGAAAACTCACTTTTAACAAGCTCCCAATAATCTTCATCATTATCATTTGAAGTAAGGTCGAAACCTGTTTTCTCAATTTTTTCAAGAAAGGAGGTTCTCATTCCACTAGCGAGCAACGAGGACGCTGCAATCCCGGAGAACGAATACTTTAAAAGGTTTCTTCTATCCATTTTATTTCAAAACTTGATCCAAGTAAGGTGTCATTTCTTTGATGACGATATCATCTCGCTTTCTTAATTCTCTGAGAAACCAGCCTTTATGACCCGCACCATAAGTAATTAAGAATCGCTTCCCTTCGCCACGGTGTTTTTCGATAGCTTTTTCGATGTGCCAATAATGTGCAATGTTGATGTTGTCCCAGCCGCCCAAGAGCAGTGTCTCGTTCAAAATTCGATTATATGCCTCATACCTTATTTCCCCTGCTTCGTCATAAGCATTTGAATTAATAAAGTAAGGATCATTGCTGTCGCCTGCAGAATTCATTGCCTCTCTTGATTTTCTACCAGCTTCTTGATACTCCTCCCATCTTTCTGCCCAAGCAGTATCTTGTCTGATTTCTCTTAGGCGTTGATTCCTGTAATCATTCATGGGTTTGGTCCAACCAGCAGTAGGAATAATTTCAAAATCCATTTCCTTGGTTAGTGGGAAGATGGCATCTACATATTCTGGGAACACTCGGACCCGCGATTCCATAATGGTGTCCAGCTCGTCAAACTCTTTTCTTGCTTGCGGATAGCGATCTGGTGGAATTTCAGTCAGGATGTAGTCAGGATCTATGGCCCTTACGAGATTCTTTACTGTTTCGATATCATAGTTTGGGTTTGTGCGATGCCCACTATGTATCATACCCATCACAATCACTTCATTCTTTGGAGGTTCTTTTTGACAGGATAAAAAAAGCAATGTAGGTAAGACTAAAAGCAGAAAAACTCTCTTCATGATAGCATCAAGTTAGTGAATTAATGAAAATGTAAGTGTCAGATATAGGCGTTCTTTCGGCCATTCATGTAATTTTGAAGCATGCAAAAATTGCTTCAAGATGTCATTGTTTTGGTAAAGGAGACCGGAGAGTTTATTCGCCAAGAATCGCGCAAATTCGATGAATCGAAGATTGAGTACAAAGGAAAAAATGACTTGGTGTCATACGTAGATAAGGAAGCTGAGCAAAAGCTGGTTAAAGGCCTGTCGGATATCTTACCAGGGAGTGGCTTTATTGCTGAAGAGGGCACCTCAACACATAAGTCAGATATCTATAACTGGATCATCGACCCACTGGATGGAACAACCAATTTTACGCATGGCATTCCAGTGTATGCAGTGTCAGTGGCCTTGATGAAACGCGGAGTTTTAGCCCTTGGGGTAGTTTATGAGATCAATAGAGATGAATGCTTTCACGCCATCAAGGGAGAGGGTGCTTTTTTGAACCACACGGCTATTAAGGTTTCGGAAACCAGAACGCTAGAGAAATCATTGTTGGCTACGGGCTTTCCATATTACAACTTTGATCAGATGCGGCAATATTTGACCATTATCAATGAGTTTATGCAAACCACTCACGGTCTAAGGCGTATGGGAAGCGCTGCTGTAGATTTAGTTTATACAGCATGCGGAAGATTTGAAGGCTTTTTTGAATACAATTTGAATGCCTGGGATGTTGCTGCGGGAGCACTGATTGTCCAAGAAGCAGGTGGGACAGTGACTGATTTTAAGGGGGGAGAAGACTTTCTATTTGGAAGAGAAATTGTGGCAGGCAATATCACTCAACCACGGATGTTATCTACAATTCAAAAGCACTGGAAGTAGTTTTTTAATATTGAATCGACAACGTTTTGTTACTTTTGCCATGATTTTAAGAACTAAGAATTCGAAAAGTTAGTTTAATAGTCAATGCAAGAAGTTTTAGTCATCATATTGTTTTTAGCAGCAGCCATCTATATGGGTAGAAAGCTTTACAAACAGTACAAAGCTGAAAGTGGCTGTGCTTCTGGTTGCGATTCTTGTGCTCCACCAAAAAAGGAGATTAAGCTACCTGGTCATTTAAAACCCTAGGCCCAAACCTTGGTGCCTTCAGAGCAGTTTTTGCACATTTCTATTTCGCTTCGTGACTTGATTAGTGATGCCCGAAAGTTTTGATAAGCTTTCCCCCGCCAAACTGATTTAAATGATTGACCCTCCATAGTGCCTAATTGGTAATGAGCGTCTTTGTCGAAACAGCAAGGGACTACCTTTCCATCCCAAGTAATGACGCAGGAGTGCCACATCTTCCAACAGTGATTCACAAGTTTATTCTTGATCTTCCACTTACCGTTAGGTAGTTGCTTATACCTCGAATATTGTTCAATGGTGGGTATCAATTCAGAACCATCTTCATAGTCATAGATTTGGGCGGTTTTGAAAGCGACCTCATCTACCCCTAATTCTTTAGCAAGGCTTTTAACCTCTTCAAGCTGATGTTCGTTTGGCTTAACAACTAAGTATTGAAAAATGACATGAGGAGTACTTGATTTCAATTCATTTTTCCATTTGATCACATTGCGCGTACCCTCAATTACCTTCTCGAGCTTTCCGCCTACGCGGTACTGTTCATAAGTTTCCTGACTTGTTCCATCAATCGATATGATCAGACGATCCAGACCAGATTCTACTGTTTCCTTGGCGAGTTGATCATCCAAATAATGCGCATTGGTAGAAGTAGCCGTATAAATGCGTTTTTGATGAGCATACTTTACTTGGCCTAGAAAGTTTGGATTTAAGTAAGGTTCACCCTGAAAATAGAAAATCAGATAGGACAGGCTGGGCGCTAATTCATCGATTACCTTTTTGTAAGTATCATCCTGGAGCATGCCAGTAGGTCTTGTAAAGTTTCTAAGTCCGCTAGGGCATTCAGGACACCTTAGGTTACAAGAAGTGGTAGGCTCCAAAGAGATACTGGTGGGCATACCATAGTGAGCCGGTCTGCCTGTCAGCTTAGATAGATAGTAGCTTCCAACTAACTGAACCATGTTGAATATTCGCAGCGGTGTCAGTTTAGACACGTAGTTGAATCCATCCCTCCAATTTCGGTTCATGTGCTCAAGTTAGCTGCACATAGGTAGGCATCAAAATTGATCATTACATTTGCATCAAAATCATTTCAAAATCATAGCTTTAAACTGTGAAGTATTTCATTTTTTCTCTCCTTCTGATTTTTTCGTTTAAGCTTTCAGCCCAATTTGGGAGGCTTTCGGATCAAGCCGAGGTAAGCATCATCACCGTTGGGCCTGGTGCTAATCTGTACGACTGCTTCGGGCACAGTGCCTTTCGCATTATAGACCCGAGTAAAGGTTTAGACAGAGCCTACAACTATGGACAATTCGATTTTACCGAGGGTGGCTTTGTCGCAAAGTTTAGCATGGGCGTTGCACAGTATAGATTGGGTGCATATCCCTTCGAGCGCTTTTATAATAACTATGTACAAGAAAACAGGTGGCTCACGGAGCAAGTCTTAAACCTGAGCCTGGAAGAGAAACAGGCGATTTATGAAGCTTTGGAGACAAATTATCTTCCAGAGAATCGAAAATATGTTTACGATCCCTTCTTCGATAATTGCGCCACTAGAATGCGTGACATTGTCAAGGAGGTGATGGGTGATGCCATTCTGTATAATAGCGATCATTTGACGAAAACATCTACCATCCGATCGCTAGTCGATGAAAACTCTTATAACCATCCATGGGTAGACTTCGGTATTGATGTAGCACTCGGTACGATTATCGATAAGAAAGCTACGCCAGAACAGTACATGTATTTGCCAGACTACGTACTGGCCGCTTATGCAAATGCGACCATTCTGAGAGATGGCCGAGCCGTACCTGCTGTTAAACAGACTAACAAACTTTTTGAATCGGATTATTATGAAGTCAGGCAGGAGAAAATGTCTCCGACATTGTTGTTTGTTGTTGTGGCAGTTGTACTGATTGTATTTACTGTGAGGGACTACATGAAAGGAGGGCGTTCCAGATTTCTTGACTTTGGTATTATGTTCCTAACAGGGCTTCTAGGAGCCTTTTTGATCTTTTTATGGTTCTTTACTTATCACAAAACCACAGTTAATAACCTGAATATACTATGGGCATTCCTTCCCAATATTGTGGTTGCTTTTTACCTCATTAAAAGAGAAACTCCTAAGTGGGTGAGGGTGTATGTAAGGTTTCTGTTCATCCTACTAATAGCAATGGCTTTTGTTTGGATACTGAGGCTCCAAGTGTTTAACACGGCCATGCTTCCAATAATGGTATTACTTGGAGTTAGGTATGGTTATCTGTGGCAAAAGGGACTAACGAAAAGCTAGTTTTCCTCGCTGAGGACTTGTTTTATTGCTTCTTGAATCAAGTCCATTTCGAACCCCTTGGCAATTAAATGCTGAGTGAGTTTGCCCTTAAGAATGTACTGTGAGTCAGTTTTTATCGAAGGCCTTTTCTTCTCCAAGTGTTTGATGATTGTATTGAAATAATCATCAGAGTCAATCTCCAACATTCCCTTTTTCACACAGTACTCAGAGATTCTGTGCTGCTTAAGACCTTGAAGAATTTTCCTTTTCCCCCAACCCTTCATTCTGAACTTTCCGCCAGCATAGGCCTTGGCAAACCTTTCTTCATTGATATACCCTTGGGTGATTAACTCGTATATAGTCTCCTCAACTTCATCACGGTGTAAGCCATAGCCATAGAGCTTATCTCTTACCTCTTGTTGGGAGCGTTCTTGATAGGCGCAGTAATCAGCGGCTTTTAAGAGCGCTGTTTTTCGATCAAGCGGTTTTTTGCGTTTTCGAGAATCGAAATCGTCCATGAACAAATGTAAGAAGGCTGATTGGATTAGCAGACGAGTTTGTAACCATAACCACGCACATTCATAATCTGTATTTCTGGATCAAGGGTCAACTTCTTACGTAACTTGGTAATAAATACGTCCATGCTTCGGGCATTGAAGAAGTCATCATTTCCCCATAGGGTGTTAAGGATAAGCGTGCGTTCGGTTAACTCGTTTTTATGCCTGTAGAGTTCATGCAGTAGTTGTGCTTCTCTATGAGTCAGCATTATTTCATTACCATCAAAACTCAGGATTTGCTTTGAAAAATTGAAGGTATACTGCCCTATTTGTACATCTTCGGAAGCGGATTTGCCAGGCTTTCTATCCAAAAGGGCTTTGATCCTTACTATTAACTCTTCCATGCTGAAAGGCTTTTTAAGATAGTCGTTGGCGCCATAGCCAAAGCCTTCAACAACATCTTCGGTTCTTGACTTGGCCGTCAAAAAAATGATTGGAATACGGTCGTCAACCTTCCGGATTTCTTTCACCAACGTAAAGCCATCTTTTTTGGGCATCATTACATCCAGTACCAAAAGTTCTGGCTTATCCGTCTGGTAGAGTTTTTTTGCCTCTTCACCGTCCATCGCATAGCTTACTTCAAAACCCCTTGTTTCAAGGCTTTCTTTCACAATGGTGCCAAGTGCCAATTCATCTTCGGCTAGCAATATTTTTGCGTTTTCTGACATGTTAGATCTGAATGGTAAAGTCTGTCATATGCTCGGCAACGTTAACCGTAATGGTCCCATCATGTTTTTCAACAATCTTTTTGGTATAGTATAGGCCTATTCCGAAACCTTTTACATCGTGAATGTTACCAGTAGGGATTCGGTAAAATTGATCGAAAATTCGTTGCTGCTGAGTTTTGTCAATCTTGCCCCCATTGTCAACAACCTGCCAGATTAACTGATCAGACTCGGAACTAAGTTTCAGGCTTATTTCATCACCGCCATATTTAATAGCATTATCAATCAAGTTGGAAATAGCATTTTCCATATGGAAAGGATCTATCTTATTCCATTGCTCCGAAATGGCCGTTTGGAAGAATAATTTCTTATTTCCTTTTATCAATTGGAACTTATCGAAGATCTGTTGAGTAAACTTGACCAATTCCACAGACTCTAAATTGAGTTCAAGCTCATCGGAGTCCAAGGATGCCGTTTCAAGCAACTTCTCTACCATACCATTAAGCTTTTTCAGCTGGTTGTTTGATATGTCTAGGTATTTCGCTGTTTTGGCAGGGTCGTTGGCCTGATTAAAACTTGAGATTGCCTCTATGGCGGTAGATACTGTTGCTATGGGTGTCTTAAATTCGTGGGTAATATTGCTGATCAGGTCATTCTTAATCTCAGCCAATTGTTTCTGTTCAGAGATCACTTTGTATAGATACAATAGACAACCTATCACTGCTCCAGTAATGAGTAAGGAAATGAACAAATCCAAAGCACCTCGTTTCAAAATATTCAGAGAGGCATTTTCATAATTCATGACCAGTTTTTGGTCTCTCGGTAGATAATTAGATTGAGAAACAGTTCTTAGGTTGTAGTAATCGTGATTGGGCTCCGAGATTAGCGAATCATCAACATAATGCCATAGCACGAAGCCAGCATCTATATTTTTTCTATCTAACTCGGTGACCATTATTTCAGTGAGCCTGTCATGGTCAAGGTCAGTACGAGAAAGAGAGAACATCACTTTTTTAAAGAAGCCTTTGATGTCGTTCAGAGAATCAAAATTTGTAATCTCACTCTTAACACTTATACCTGTGAGCGAATTCTCATTAAGAAAAAGACTGTCCAGAGCTGGGAGATTATTTCTAAAACTCACAGAGGTAGTGGCATTGGTAGCTCTACCATTAATGGACAGAAACCTCCTTGTACTACTGTCTGTAAGCCCCGAGAGAAGGTGTGCGGTGTCACCTCCCATGCGGTTTACCATCGACCATGACCTACCGCCCAGTCGATTAAACAAGGTGTCTTGTGATGAAAAGATGATAAGATCATTTCTTGCCAGATCCGTGAAGTAAGATTCTACGCTAGTGTCCAATGCCGTTTGCATGTCGCTCATAAATCGCTGCTTATTCAATTGATAGTTTTGAATATTGCGGTATACCTGAATACCAACAGTAATCAGAGCCGTCAGGGCAATCAGATAGCTTATACGTTTGAATTTCAATGCTTTCACAGTTCAAATATACGGACATTGACAAGTTCAGTATTGTGACTTAACACTCGTTAACACTGGTTAACCCATCGTTTGCAGAGTTCCACTTTTATTTGTACCCATCAAACTTTTCGAAACATGACAGCACTCAAAAAAAGAATTTCACTAATAGTAGGTCTCTTACTGGTCACCATAGGGACTATTCATGCTCAAAACTTTCAGGGGATCGCTACCTATCAGTCTTCAAGAAATATGAAGAACATGCAGATTAAGGCTGAGGGAGTCACTGAAGCAATGCAAAAACAATTGATGGAACAGATGAAAAAACAGTTCCAGAGAGAATATGAATTACAGTTCAACTTGACCGAATCTAGTTGGAAAGAAGAAGAGAGTCTGGATAGCGGACCGGCTACTGCTTCATCCGGAGGTATGAGAATATCTTTTTCAACTGCTGGTGGAGGTACGACTTATAAGAACACCTCAGAGAACTTATACATTCAGGAAACTACAGTTTTCAGTAAGCCATTTTTGGTGAAGGATGAACTGCAGGCTTACGAATGGCAAATGACCGATGAGACTAAAACTATCGGAAATTACACTGCATATAAAGCCGTTTATAAAGATATCAGAGAGAGTAGATCGATTTCATTCACTTCTGATAGTGATGATAAGGACAAGGATTCTGGTGAGTCAACAGTTGTTATGGATACTATCAGTGTCTCGGCTTGGTATACTCCTGAAATTCCTGTTTCTCAAGGTCCAGAAGACTATTGGGGATTGCCTGGATTAATCTTGGAATTGAGTGATGGTAGTACTACTTATTTATGTACAAAAGTTGTTCTAAATCCAGAAGAGGAAATCAAAATCAAAAGACCAAGCAAAGGGAAAAAAGTAACCAGAGAGGAACTAAGAGTGGAAATGGATTCCAAGATGGAGGAAATGTCCAAGAAGTTCAAGCAAGGAGGAAAAGGTGGCGCTACTTTTAGAATAGGCGGAGATCAGTAATCATTTAAGGTCAAAAACAACTCAATTATGAACAGATTTTCACTGATTCTAGTGGCATTGGTATGCTTATGTTTTACTGCCAATGCACAAAAAGTCACCTTCAATGGTGAAGTAAGAGATTCCCTGGGTACCCCGCTTCAATTTGCCAATGTCTTGGCGATAGATACGGTAAAAAATACAATGGCCGCCTTTGGTGTTACCAATCAGCAAGGGCGATTTAAACTCTCATTGGATCGAGGAACTACCTACCGTTTAAAAGTGAGCTTTATAGGGTTCTTGCCTTTTGAGCGAGTTTTTACACCCGGTGAAAGCAATGATATCCCATATGGCATAGTGCTGAGTTCAGATGTAACCCAACTGGGTGATGTTGAGGTGGTTTCTGAAATGCCAGTGCTCATTCAGGGAGATACTATTACTTACAAAGCAGATGTCTTTACTCAGGGAAATGAACGAAAACTTGAAGATGTGCTTGAAGATCTACCCGGTTTCGAAGTAGATGAAGATGGCGGGGTCAAAATTCAGGGTAAAGATGTGAGCAAAGTACTGGTCGATGGCAAGGAATTTTTTGAAGGAGATACTAAGTTGGCGACCAAGAATCTTCCAGCGAATGTGGTAGATAAGGTCCAAGTTTTGCAGAATTATAATAATGTGGGTCCGCTCAGTGGAGTAAATAATAGTGAGCAGATTGCTTTGAACATTCAGCTGAAAGAGGACAAAAAGAACATCGTTTTTGGAGATATTTCTGCTGGAGCGGGTCCTGAGGAGCGCTATAAAGCCAAGGCCAATACTTTCTACTATAACCCGAAAACTAACCTCAACTTAATCGCAGGATTAAATAATGTGGGTGAGCTGACCTTCACCATGCGTGACTACTTCAGGTTTACTGGCGGACTAGGAAGCTTTGCGCGAGGAGCAGGTTCGTCCTTTCAAGTGAGTTCGAATAACCTTGGTATTCCCATGGCCGAACGTAACAATGCCCGTGACCTTAAGAATATTGTTGGAGCATTCAACTATAACCTGACTCCGACAAATAAGTGGAGTTTCTCAGGCTTTGCCATAGGTTCTAAAGTAGATAATACCTTGGGCTCAGTGCAACAGAGAACTTACATCCTTCAGCCCAACAGTGATCAGGAAACGCTTAGTTCTACACAAAGGGTCAACAGCACTTCAGGGTTGTTCAAGTTTGCGGGTAAGTTCACACCTAATCCGAGCTTACAAATAGACTACAGCGCTTTTGGAAGGCTTTCGGATATTTCGAATTCAGATGCTCAAACATCTGTTTTTGGAGCATTAACCAATGATATTTCAGGTTTGAGAAATCAAAAACCAAGGTCAGTTGAGCAACAATTACGTGGGTTTTATGCTCCAAATGAACGAGATGTTTTCTCCTTTGAAGCCTCCTATCAGTATCAAAATCAGGATCCATCCTATAACTTAGTTACCACAGGTCAACCATTTGCAAGTATTATCCCAATGACGGCAAGCAGCCCTTACGATTTGACACAGTTGAGGGATGTGACAACCAAGAAGCAGGAGGCAGTTTTAAACTACTATCGCATTCTTAACAAAACCAACCATATCAATTTTAAGGTTGGAAATACTTATTCAACGCAGACCCTGACCTCTAATATGTTCGAAAGGTTGAGTGATTTGTCTACCAATCAGTTTAGCGATCCAACGTTGGTCAACCTAGTGGACTACACTTATCAGAATTATTATCTGGGACTGCTTTACAAAACCAAACTGGGTAAACTGGTACTTACGCCTGCTTTGAACCTCCATTACTATGATATAGCCAATGAGCAAAATGGAGTTGAGGAAGGCTTTGATAAGACCTTGTTACTACCTTCGGTGAATGCCAAGTATACCTTTAGAAGCTCCCACTCCTTGACATTGGATTATAGAGTGACGGCCGAATTTACTGATGTGGCTAATATTGCAGAAGGACTTTTGGTAAGGGGTTACAACACCTTGTTTGGAGGAAACGCCAATTTGCAAAACAGCCTCTATCACAGTGTGCAGTTGAACTACTTCAACTTTAATATGTACAACTTCTTCAATGTATATGGTGGCTTGACCTATTCAAAACGCTTTGATGATATCACCAACATTGTAAGTTTTAATAACCTTGAGCGTGTCAATAGTCCGATTAATATCAATACCGCAAATGAGGTGCTTTCGGGTTTTGCTAGTACTGATAAACGATTTGATGCCTGGAGATTTAATTTCAGAGCCAATTGGTCTAAAAGCATCAGCAACAATATTATTAGTGACACCCCTAATGAGAATACTAGCTTCTTACAATCCTACAGAGCAACAATCTCTACCACGTTGTTCAAATCTTTGTTTCTGGACTTAGGTTATGATGTATCATTCAATACTTATGAAGGAAGAAACGTCTCGAGCCAGTTTGAAAATCACAAGCCGTTTGCGAGCTTGAGTAAGAAGTTCCTTAAGGGTTTTGAGCTAGAGGTTGAGTACGAATACAACAGTTATATAAGCTCTGGAAGTAACTCCAGTACTTATGATTTGTTAGATGCAAACCTAACCTATCGTCAAGATGGTAGTCCATGGGAATTCAAAATAGAAGGGATGAACCTAATGAATACTACTGGAATCAGAAGGGACTCATTTAGTGAAAGCTTGATCAGCACTTTCGAGTACTTTATTCAAAAGCGATACTGGCTCTTCAGCGTGATGTATGATTTATAATTAAAGACGACTTAACTAAAACTAACGACCGGCCTTCAATGTAAATTGGGCCGGTTATTTTTTGTAGAAAAGATTGATTGAGTCGATTACATGATCTATTTGTGCCTCTGTTAAGCCAGGAAATATTGGCAGAGAAAGGCAGTTTTCTTGAAGTTGATAGGAGTGGGGAAAGTCGCTCTTACCAAAACCCATTTGGGAATAGGCCTTAGTAAAGGGTATAGCCTTAGGGTAGTGAACCTGAGTTTGAATACCTCTTTCCTCCAAAAATGCTCGAATTTCATCTCTGGTTGCAGTCTGAATAATAAAGATATGAAAGACGTGACTAGAAGGGTCGCCCAACGATGGCAGCGTTAAATCACCAACACCGTGCAAAGCAGATAAATATCGGTTGGCAATCCGCTGACGTTCTGCCGTCCATCCATCAATGTGTTGGAGCTTTAGGGAGAGAATGGATGCTTGTAACGTGTCCATGCGACTGTTGACCCCTGGAAATTCATGCTCATCTTTTCCAATACCTCCATGGTTGGCAAGCTTCCGACATCGAGTGGCCAATTCCTCATTGTTAGTCAGAATACAACCGGCATCACCAAGGGCTCCTAGATTCTTAGAAGGATAGAAGCTGAAAACACTTGCGTCCCCAAAAGAGCCCGCCATATTTCCCTCTTTCTGTGCAAAATGGGATTGAGCACAGTCCTCAATCACCTTCAAATCGTGTTTGTTAGCAATGGATTTTATCACTTCCAAGTTTGCTAATTGACCATAGAGATGAACTGGAATAATGGCCTTGGTCTTTTCGTTGATCAGTCCTTCGATTTGGCCACTGTCAATAGTATAGCTCATTGGGTCTATGTCAACAAAGACAGGCTTGGCTTTCAATTGTGTAACCACTTCGGCATCTGTAATCCACGTCATGGCGGGCACCAACACCTCATCACCAGGGCCAATACCCATCATCTTCAGGGTAATGTAAAGTGCGTCTGTACAATTGGCAACAGCAATGCAATGGTCTACACCGCACTTTTCTGCAAAGGAGTTTTCAAATGTTGTGACTTCGGATCCATTAATAAATTGTGATTCTCTAAGTACTTTTCGATACACCTCTTCAAGCTCATTCTTGATGGGCTCATGTATTAAGGAAAGGTCCAGAAAAGGCACTTGCATGCAGGAAAGATAAATATTTTTTGACCAGAGAGATGGAGGTTTGCCTCTGATTTATATAATTTCATTTCAAATCAAAATAATCCGATATGGCTACTCCTGAAGAAATGCTACAGACCATGATTAATAATATGCCTGAAAAGACTGGTAAGTCTTTGGACGAATGGAAGGCAATGCTTGGCACCACTGATCTTGCTAAACATGGTGACATTATGAAGCTCTTAAAGGGAGAGTATGGAGTAACCCATGGTTTTGCAAATACTATTTCGCAGCTCTATTTGAAGCCAGAATTATTGGCACCACAAACTAATTCGGGTAATGAGGATGAGGTATTACTCAATGGGAAAGAGGCCATCGCAGATATCTTTAAAAGTGTCAAAGCCCAGTTTGAATCAATTAATGGAGATGTAGAGTTCTCATATAAAAAGACTTATATCAGTCTTCGAACTCCCAAAAAGCAGTTTGCCCTATTGCAGCCTAGTACTAAAACGAGGGTAGATGTGGGACTGAATTTAAAGGGTGTAGACCCGGAAGGAATTGTGCAAGCCGCAGGAAGTTGGAATGGTATGGTTACCCATAGAGTAAAGCTTACAGAACCAGGTCAAGTAGATGCTAACCTATCCGCTTGGCTTCAAAAGGCATATGACGCGAATTGCTGATGAACAAATTCCAACCTGTAGATTTTCAAGACTTAGACGACCTTTACGCATTTCTGCCTGAAGATGAATTGAATGTTGTAAAACTACTGAGAGGATTGGTATATGAGTGCATCCCCGAGGTCAAAGAGAAACTATCTTATAATGTGCCATTCTTTCGGGGGCGAAAAACGATCTGTTTTATCTGGCCTGGCTCAGTGCCTTGGGGTGGGACTTTCGAAGGAGTACAATTTGGCTTTGTAAGAGGACATCTAATGCTCAACGAAGACGGGTTTCTAGATGCGGGAAAACGGAAGTATGTTAGAACAAAAACTTTCTACTCAGTTCAGGAGATTGATTTCGAAAAGCTGAGAAGCTTACTCTACGAAGCGGCAATTATTGATGCAGAGGCATAAAAAAAGCCACTCTTATTAAGAATGGCTCCTCAGTTCTTTAATCTTGCTTACTCATCAAACAACTCCGTCCACGCAGCATTAACGGGTCGGGTTTGTCTTCCCTTCCATTCAGGAGCGCCAGGGATTTCTGTGGCATTCGCTAACTCTTCTTTAGTTTTGCCTGCGACCTGCCCCTTCTTCACAAACTCCATTACTTTACCTAAGTAATTTTGGAAAGCTTTTAAATCTTCTCTGGTTCCTGTAATTCCAAACCCATTGCCTGAGTGACCAAATACAAATTGAGTGTCTTTGTCAAACGCTTTGTAACCCTTTTCCATTACCACTTGCCAGTTGGTCATATTGGCGCCAGCGGACTTGTCTACAAATGGGGCCCTCCTATTAAAAAGCAGGTCACCACAGTGTACAATGTTTGCATTTTCAAAGTGGACGAAAGAATCACCATCAGTATGCGCTGCTCCAAAATAGTGTAAAGCCATTCTTTCATCGCCTACCTTTTGTCTGAACCTTCCCTTTTTATATGTCGTGTCTGGGAAGAGTTGTTTATCAGCATTACCTGCTCTTTCGGCATTTGCTTTTTGATTCTTCAATGAGTTTTCATGAGCCATTACGGTCTTCACTATTCCTTTGAAAGCAACATTACCTGCACTATGATCACCATGGTGATGCGTATTGATCAATAGATCAATCTGTCTGTCAGATTTCTTCTGAATTTCACCCACCAAATTTTTGGCTTGGGCGGGAAACTGAGAGTCAACTACCACAATGCCACCATCAGAGATCATCCAGCCAATAGTGCCTCCCCTTTCGGTGAAAATACCAACGTTATTTCTCAAGGCTTCCATTTTGTATCCGCTTTGAAAGAGGCTCTCCCAAAGCGAAGCATTTGGTAAAATAGAAAGTGCACTAAGCGCTGTGCTTTGCTTAATGAATGATCTGCGATTTGTCATGACATTTTAATTTATTGAAATTTAGTAGCCTTAGGCCTGAACTACTAACCACTGATGTAAATGAAAGTTCGACTGCTCAGGATTATTAGGGCTTTTTGTAATTTGGTGGACAAAGTTTATTCAATGAAAAGATCAGCTCTTCTAATTCTCAGTTGTTTTCTCACATTTCAATCCCTAGCACAACAAGTAGACCGCAGTCTGCTCATCAAGCCGGAGAGAACCAACTATCGTGAAACCTCCACTTACCAAGAGGTGATTGACTTCACCAGCCTTGTGACCAAAGACAGTAAATACGTCTCTAAAGTCAGTATGACTACTAGTTTAGAAGGGAAGGACATTCCCGTCTTCGTTTTAGCTAACCCGAAAATAGAAACCCCTGAACAGGCAAAGGCTAGTGGCAAACCTGTCATTTACATTCAGGGAAATATTCACTCGGGCGAAGTAGAAGGGAAGGAAGTAGTTCAAATTCTGATGAGAGATATCCTCACAGGAGACAAGGGCTACTTGTTAGATAACCAGATCATTCTTTTTGTACCCATCTACAATACCGATAGTAACGATAAAATGGAAGCGGGCCGAAGACCATCTCAAGAAGGAAGTCCTATCGAAACGGGCATCAGATCAAATAGCCAAGGATGGGATTTGAACAGAGATGGTATGAAAATGGAAACCATCGAGTCGAGAGGTTTGATCCAAAATATCATCGTTCCATGGGACCCAACGCTTTTTGTTGATTTACATACCACCAATGGAACATGGCATGGCTATTCATTGACCTGGGCTCCTAGTTATCATTCTGCTGGAGAGAAAGCCCCTTATGATTTTACTTGGGATAGAATTCTTCCAGAAGTCACAGAGAAGGCCTTAGATAAGCATAATGTACATTTAGGCCCATATGGCTACTACTATACCCGAAGAGAAGGCTGGCCAATCAAGTCAATTTACACGTACAATCACCACCCTCGCTATCTAGTCAATCAGTTTGGTCTTAGAAACCGGATGGCCATACTAAGCGAAGCCTTCGCTCATGAAAGGCTATATCAGCGAATTAATTCTACCTATGCATTTGTGAGTGAGATCCTTGAGTTCACCAATAAGAACGGAAGTGAAATGTTGAAGATCAATGCACAGGCAGAACAAGATGCTATCAATTTGGTCAAAGAACAGGGAGGTAAAGTACAGAAAGGCGTTCGTTTCCAAATGGCTGCTCTAGATGACCCAATTACTGCTTATAGAACTTACAATCATATGGAAACCACGAATGAACGTGGTCAAAAGACTTACCTAAGGAAGCCCGAAATCATCGAGCTAAAGGATGTGGTAAACTATAGCGCCTTCGAAGCGACTAAGACGGCAACTTTACCAAAAGGGTACCTCATTCCAAAGGAGTTTGCCTCTATTGCCGAACACCTAAGAATGCATGGTGTAAAGGTGACTGAACTGACGAAGAATAAGAGAGCCAAAGGAGAAATCTTTACGGCTACTAAGCTGGAACGATCTAACAGAGCTTTTGAAAAACATAAAATGGCTACAATAGAAGGTAGCTATGCTGCATCAAACAAGAAGTTTGGTAAAGGCGATTTCTGGGTAGATATGGCACAGCCATTGGCCAATTTGATTTTCTATTTGTTAGAGCCTGAGTCAGATGACGGCCTTGTCACTTGGAATTTCTTTGATGAGCATTTCGACAGCAATGGAATTGCTGAAAAACCAGTTGAGTACCCAATTTTTAAGTATTTCGAGATTAAGTAAGTAGCCATGAGAAAGCATTTGAACATATTATCTATAGTCGTTTTGGTAGCCACTTTTGGTTGTGCCGAAAAATCTGACCTCAAGAAAACTCTCGATACGGTTAACCAACAGACCATCAAGGACCATATCTACTATATAGCTTCAGATGAGATGCGAGGTAGAAATACAGGGTCGCCAGAAATTTTAAAGGTCGCAGACTATTTGGCTGATCAATTGAAAAGTTATGGCGCAGAGCCGGTTCCGGGTGCTGATGGTTTCTTTCAGCCTGTTCCATTTAGGCAGAAGACACCTGCGACCGCTGGTAGCTTCAGCTATTCCGGTAGAAACTTCAACCTTAATGATGACTTTCTTGTTGTAGATGGGAAAAGTGGCGAGTATGAAGGAGAGGTGGTCTACCTGGAGTATGCCCTTGAAGGGGACTATGAAGGAAAAGACGTTAAGGGTAAAATTGTTTTTGCCAAAGCGGGTGATGGAACTACCGCTGACCGAAGAGCAATTCTTAGGCTCAGCCGACAGAAATATGAATTTGCGAGAGAGAATGGTGCCGCAGGACTAGTAGAATTTTATAGTTCACCAGCTACACCTTGGGCACAACTAGGCTTCACCTTCAATCGAGTCAATCTGACACTCGATAGCTTCGACAATGAAAAAGAGATTATTCCGCACTTGTGGCTCAAGGATCTCGACAATGCCAATCAGCGCTTTATGAGGACTCGCAGCATCAAAAGAGCTTCTTTGAAGATTGAAGGGATGACCAATGAAATCACTAAGGACAAGAACATTCTGGCAATAGTAGAGGGAACAGACCCTGAATTGAAGAATGAGTTTATTATGTTTTCCGCACACTATGACCATGTGGGTGTGGGTAGACCGAATGCCGAGGGAGATTCAATCTACAATGGCACAAGAGACAATGCCATAGGTACTGTTACGGTGCTTTCTGCTGCTGAGAATATTGCCAAATATCCAATGAAGCGATCAGCATTGTTTGTGTTGTTTACCGGTGAGGAAAAAGGCCTATTAGGAAGTCGCTATCTGGCGAATAACCCGATCATTCCTAATGAAGAGGTCGTCTTTTGCTGGAATAGTGATAACGGAGGGTATAATGACAAAACGATTTCGACCATTATCGGACTTGAAAGAACCACTGTTTCTCAATACATAAAAGATGCAAATGTAGCTTTCGGCTTAGAAGCAATTGATGACCCTGCAGGAGAACAAGGTTTGTTTGATAGATCTGATAATGTGAGCTTCGCTCGAAAGGGAATCCCTGCTCCAACCTACAGTTTGGGTTTCCGTGCCTTTGATAATGAAATTACCAAGTACTATCACCAACCTGGAGATAATCCCAACACTGTCGACTATGACTACCTAGAGAAATTCTTTAAGAGTTATGTTTTGGCTTCAAGAATGATTGGTAACGCTGCAGAAAGACCTTTCTGGATTGAAGGCGATAAGTATTACGAAACAGGCAAGAAGCTTTATGGGGTGAATTGACCGACTAGACTTCCTAGTACTAAAGAATGGAGCCCTCTTACGGAGGGCTTATTTTTTGTCTTTCTGTCAATCTTTCTAGTAGTATACTGAATACGTATTTTAAAAAATTGTTATATTTAATGAATATACAGATTTATAAGTTGTAAAAAATGTAAAACACTCTTTGTGTTGAAAATTATAATCATACTTTGTTCGGTTGTAGCATTTTGCTCGTGTTCTAATCAAAACGGAGAGAAATATCTTTTGGAGACTACATTTTCTAGTCAAAAGAATTTAGTCTTGGAGGTCGATAGCATCTCAATCGATGTAGGAGATTACGGGTTATTCTATTATCCGTTAAGTACAACAGCTGAAATTCAAGGGACACGTTTCTATTTTGGCTGGAACCATACGACTTTTTCACTTGATATAGTCAACTTAGACAAATCAGAGTATTACAAATCCATTAAGTATGAGGTCAATGGACCGAATGGCATCGGTGATGTGAAAGGATTGTCAGTGGTAGATTTTGATTCAATATTTTTTCTGTCATCTCAATACTTGACTTTGATTGATTCTAATACCAACGTTACTTCCAAATGGGGTATTAATGAAAAGAATGAGTTTCAAGGATTTAGTTCTCAGGATCATAATTTAACTACTGAAGAAACATTCAATATTTTCTTTGATAATAGAACAAAGAAACTTTATGCAAGACTTCACTTTCCACGCTTCGCTTGGTGTGACACAGAACTTGGCTATTATAATGAGAATTTTATTGGCGAGTTAGACTTGTTTAATCTCTCATTTAGGGAATTGAACATTGGCTACCCCCCAGAGTTTCGAGAACTATCATTTGGTTTTCGAGATATTCCTGCAGTGACCTTCGATCCATCTGGCTTAATTAACTACACCTTTTCTATCAGTTCGAATATTTATCAATATTCGTTAGAAACCGGTAAAACATCCTCCTTTGGTGGTGCTAGTGACTTCACAAGGAACCATGCCGATGCTTTACAAATTGAAGACTGCCCCGATACACCGCTTGGAATGAAGCATAATTTGCTGAATGTTAAGTTCATGCATTTGTTACAGGACCCTTATAGGAAACTCTACTATAGGTTTCATTGGGGAGATGTTCCAGAACATAGGGCAGATGGGCGATTCAATGCTTACAACGATAAACCTCTATTCTTGACAGTCTTTGATGATCAGCTCAAAAAGTTGATGGAAATGGAGGTAGATAGAAAGCAAGGAGCTGCTTGGTGTTTTGTGGACGAAGCCGGACTACATATTTTAAAACCAAGGGGAAGTGAGAATGTATTAGGGTTTAACCTTTATAAATTTTTATAACCATGAAGAATTCTGCATTGAGCTTTGTCTTCTTATTGCTCTTTTGCTCATGCACTAATAATGAGCCAGATGACAGTTCTGTAATAATTAAATCGATTGTTGAGAACGAAATGTCTCATGAAATAAGAAAGGAAGGAAAGACTTTTATATTCTTTCTTCAAAACGCGGAATGCAAGTGTTCAGAAGAAACTTTGGACAGAATTAGAGCCTTTGATGAGACAAAAGGTAAGCTAATAATCGTAGTTAATAAACGCTCACACTTTTCTGTCCCGAAGCTTCAAGCGAAGCAAGAAAGTTTAAAATATATAAGCATAAATACATTGCTGTCTTATGGCTTCTTCCAAGACAAAGACATGCTTGTTGAACTTGATGGAAATAAATTGATTTATACGAACCTTTAATTAGAAGAAATGAAAAAACTATTAGCGAGCGTACTGTCATTATCATTTGTGATAGCAATGACTATTTATCAGCCTAGTAATGTAAACGCTAGAGAGTATGGCGAAGGGGATAGGTATAGACCTGGTACCTGTACATTGATCGATGAAGAAGGTCCTGTGGAGATAGCAATATGTACTAAAAAAGTTGCAGATGGCCCTTGTTTTAAGGAGGTGAAATGTGAGCAGCCTATTCCAGAGTAAAATTCTTATGTAATATTAGAACTTCAAAAAATGAAAAACTTATTAAAAGCTTTATTCATCATCACAATGTTTGCCTTTAGCACGACTTTAAATGGACAGTCTGAGACCAATTATTACAAACTCAAAACCTGTACTGGTATTGACCCTGAGGGGAATACATTTGACGGTGCGATGTGTAAAGATATTGTTGAGGATGGTCCTTGTGACAAAGAATCTATATGCTATGGGCCTGATGATGTAATTCCTTATGAGTGATTTCTGATAACCTCAAAAGCCCTAAAGTTTAAACAACTACTTCTTGTCCTTATCCCTTTGTGCCATCTTTTTAGGCAAAACGACAAAGCGATAGTAACCCCAAAGCAATCCTGCCGGAACAGCAAAGAATAGTTCTGTCAGGTGTTTCTCAGGTTCTCCAATCTGATCTTCGCTAAATTGCGGGAAGATAACATACATCAAAACCCAAACTAATCCGCCAAAAACAAGCCCTTTTACAACCCAACCGTAATTTTTCATACCTACTTAATTATTGCTTTATGAATAAACCTGAGTCCCTCTAACGTGAGGTGACGATTCACCTGATCGAATCGATCATGGAGTGGATGCAAGATAGAAGAAAGACCACCCGTGGCGACTACTTTCACCTCCTTATTTAACTCAGCCTGAATCCGATCTAGCATACCTTCGACCATACTGACATAACCCCAAAGCACACCATTTTGTATAGCCGTTGTCGTATTTGTTCCAATGACGGAATCTGGGAGCTCCAAAGGAACTTCTGGTAGTTGAGCCGTATTACCAACCAATGCCACAATTGCCGTCTTTAGCCCAGGCGCTATATTGACTCCTTTTATCTTTCCACTCTTTTCTACAACTGTGAAAGTCAGGGCCGTGCCAAAATCCACAATGACAATATCCTCCTTGTAAAGCACGTGCCCAGCCATGGCGTTGGCGATTAAATCAGTGCCAATCTCATGTGGGTTTTGGGTGCTGATAGGTAAGTCCCCATAGATTTTTGGTCCTACAAAAACGGGCTCTTTGTCAATAAGTGGTTTTGTGAACTCTGAAAGAATGTCGTTCAATTGTGGAACGACAGAAGAAATAACTATTCGATTGACATCTTCCAATTTCAGATTTGCCTCCAAAAAGTTCAACCTGAGAAATAGCTCATACTCAATCTGGTTTTTTATAGGTACGGTTTCAAAGCGCCATTCTTGAATCCATGAGTTTCCATCATGAATACCGAATACAATGTTGGTGTTGCCCGCATCAATTGCTAATAGCATGTTTGAAGATATTAATTATTCCATAACCAGTCGTTATGCTGAACTCGTTTCATCATTTAGCACAGCACCAAAAACCAGCCATTTGTGGATAATGACCTTAATTTTTAATTGATAAAGCCTGGTGGATGTTGTTCGTCAAAATCCGTTGCTTCTTGGTATGCCCTTGCTACTGCCAAAATTGTGGCTTCGTCAAACAAGTTGCCAATAAATGAAATACTGGTTGGGCCTCCGTTTTGGTTGTAGCCGTTCTTTAAGACTACACAAGGGTGTCCGGTTAGGTTAGTTGTCAAAAGCTGGCTGCCTCCAAAACTTGGTGTTATGATTACATCATAGTCTTCCATAAGAGCATTCACCTTTTGCACAACTTCATGCCTCACGCGATTAGCATTGATATAATCAACCGCTGAAGTAAATCGAGCGCTGCGAAACAAATTGGGCCAGGCTCCTGCACTTTGTCTCACTAAGAGGGTGTCCCTATCAGATCGAGTAAGTGCATCAAATGCTGCTGAAGCTTCCGCACTGAGTATAGCTTGCATGGCCGGGAATGGTAAGTCAGAAACCCATTCTACTGGTTGAAGATCGGCACCTAACGATCTTAATACTTCAAGAGACTTGTCATCATTGGCCTTTTGATTGGGCCGGTTTCGCTCGAAGTAAGATTTGAGATAACCTACCTTGAGCTTAGAAAGATCAACCTTCCCAATATAGTTAAAGGGGTGATCTTCGACCGTCAAGTCAATATCGTCTTCGCCTCGAATCACATCAAAAACGAGAGCGCAGTCAAAGGCATTTCGAGTAATTGGACCAATCTTATCCATGCTCCAGCTTAGTGCCATTGCTCCAGCTCTGCTTACCCGGCCAAAAGTTGGTCTTAGGCCAGTAACACCATTCCTGGTAGATGGAGAGACTATTGATCCGAGGGTCTCAGTGCCGAGTGCAAAGGGTACAAGTCCGGCAGAAGTACTCGAGGCTGAACCTGCTGAAGAACCACTAGAACCTTGTTTTAGATTCCATGGATTCTTGGTAGTACCACCATACCACACATCTCCCATGGCAAGAGCGCCAAGTGTGAGTTTGGCAATCAAGACCGCCCCGGCTTCATCTAGTTTTTTTACCACTGTAGCCAATTCACTCCCGCGGTTTTGCTCCTTATAAGGGCCAGCACCCCATGTAGTCTTATAATCCGGAACAGACATCAAATCTTTAGCACCATAAGGAATGCCATGAAGTGGCCCTAGATAAGTACCATTTTTTAATAAATCATCAGCGCGCCTTGCCTGAGCCATCGCCCGTTCTTCGGTGATGCTGATTACAGCTTTCAATGAATCGTCATGCTTCCTTAGTCTGCCAATGAAGAATTCGGTTAGTTCAACGGAAGTAATTTTTCTTTCCTTTATCAACACCGATAACTCAGCAACTGTATAGAAAGCCAGATCATTTTTGTTTTCAGGGAGCTTGACGTTTTTTGGAAGTTCCCACTGAATGCGTTCCTGCTTTGTCGGAATAGGTCGAGTTCCTTTCTGGGGTTTAAACCATAGGGCTGGTGGAACACTGTTATCAATCGAATACTGATGTAACTCTTTTAATCCCCTCAAATTACGATTGATATTGGGTAGCATTTGGGCAATCTCCTGATCGTCAAAATCAAGGTCTAGGATCTTCTGAGCAGCTTTTATATCCTCTTTTTCTATGGCCATATTCTGAGCCATTTTGAAGCCAGCCAAAAAACCAGCCATTACCAGCAACCCAATTAAAACAACTGGTGCCTTTTTAAACTTTGTATTGAGTATCGTCATTGAAGAAGTGTTTTATAGATTTGAGGGAGATTTTGCCCTGACTATAATTGAAAGATAAGTTATGAATTCCATCAAGACACCACAAACCATTTTCCCTAACTGGATGCGTGGTTTTCTACTTGTTTCAGCTGCATACAATATCCTCTGGGGTATCTTCATTGGCTACTTTACTGAGACGTTCTTTCAGTGGGTCACTGAGTCTGACGCTACAGCACCTGGTATAATCGAATGGCAAGGGAAATTTGTATTGTTAATGGCCGCTGTTTATTTAACATGTGCCATCCATCCGGGTAGGTTTTGGTACCTTTTGTTTGTTGCAGCCTTTACGAAGGTGGCAGGTGGTCTATGGTTCTATTTCAGTATTCTTGAACAACAAGTAGGAGATAAGGCCATTTTTCACCTATTAATGAACGATGGTATTTGGGTGCCTTTCTTGGTATTTATGGGCTTTAGGGCGATTGCATACAAGAAGGCAAAAAGCGCTGTGGAACAGGCGGCTTAGAAAAAGAGAAACTTCTTTCGCTTATAAAGGGGTGTTCTTTGTGATCTGGTGAACCCACTGCCCACTCTCGAAGAACCAAAGCAATAAGTCTTTTTTGAATTCGCCTTTAACTGATTCAAGCTGATGCTAAAGAATGCCCCTCCTGACTTTTTCTCTTTGGAAAATATAGACCCTAAACTGTGAGTACCAATAGTGAAGGCGCCATATCGTAGGGCAGCTCCAAGCTCTGAGTCTCCATCTAAATTGCGATAAAAAGGAAGGTAGAACCCCCCATAACCAGTTTCATAGCGAGGAGTAATGGTGATACTGCTTGGGTAATTGACTCTATAATCTGCCGGGATAAGGCCGGTTAAATCAAACCTACCAGCTACATTGAGATAAAAGTTATTCCAAAAATTGTAGTCATAATTAAGGTTTAGGGAAGTCGGTAAGGTAACCGTATAAGCTCCAGATTTGTCCTGAATTTGTAATACCGTTTCGAGTGAGTCCCGGACTTGCCGAAAGCTATCAAGGTTTCCAAAAAGGTCGTCAAAATTGATGTCACCTTGATTTGGCAGTATACCGGTGGCCGCAAAAGCAGCAGATCCTTGTTCAAATCTCATGACCCCGATGTCGGTGATGGAAATTCCCAGTCTGAACTCATAGGTAATATCAGGCTTGAGTCTTGTTTCTCTGTTTCCACTAGGGTCTTCTCGATACGCGACTCTCTCATACACTACTCCAATATCTCCTCCAGGCTTAAAACCAGTACCCTTTGGTAGTCTATTGAAGCTTTGTGTACCATCAAACTGTTGGAAATCATCAAGGGTAGATGAGTAACCGAGCTCAGCCTCTAAATTCGTAAACTGTGCAAGTCCCGCACCGGTAATGTTGTAATCAATATCCTGTACAGTAGCCCACACATTGGCTAAAGGGTTGATCAATTTGAATGTCGCGCCCACCTTCCAGCGATGAAAGCCATCATCTTTTTTTACAAAGGCATAACTGAAAGCCACTTCTTGCCACAGGCTAGTAGCAAAGTCACCCTTCTGGTTGGAAACGGTCGTATTTAGGAAGCGCGAGTCGGTAAAGCGATTTACCTGAGTAATAAACTGGGGTGAAAGATCATTGACACTGCTCACTGATCTTAAACGAAACTGTAAGGCAATTCCCTGATTTCTTGGTAAAGAAAGCATAGCTGATAGTCCTCCTAAGCCCACATTTGCATGTAAAAATCTAGGGTCTAAATCTACATACCTTATAAGGCTCGTGCCCTCTGCGTTGGTTCTGGTAAATCCAATATTATTGGTTAAGTAGTAGTTGGCATTGATCAAATTGAAATCGAATTTATAGGGAGAATCTGCGATAGATGCAGGCTGCGTTCTGGCACCCAGGACACCCGAGAAGTCAGATGTTATAAACCCATTGAACTCTTGAGCCCTAAGGTTTGGGGCGATGAGAATTAGGGATAAAAAAAGTACTCTCCGATTTATAATGACCAAAAATGATTAGGGATTACCTTAAAATTACGACTAGTACAGCAGATTATTTTATGTAAACCACGGATTTCGTGAGATATTGGCAGAATCTTTCTTTTTAATGGTCAAATAGATATTTGGCCAAAGAGTATTTTGTCAAATTTGATTCTTAGAGAAGATACTCAATTTAAGAGTATATACATGCATTGATAAAGAGCAGGGAAATGTATGTGAACGGCATAAAAATTTGTGACGAACGACTTTTTTCTGTATGTTTGAACTCTTTCACAAGAACACCTCCTTACTATCTTCTTATAATCTACCCTCAGGTATTTCGCTAAAACAACCTGTATACTTCCTATTGCGCTAAGTCGAACGAGCGCTACCTCATAATTTTTCCTACGCCCTGATTTCTCAGGGTGATCATTGGAGGTTTATTGCCGAACTCTTTAAATCTCACTTTCATGTAAAGCCAAGTCGAACGGGCAATTGAAAGATCTACGATGAAGTCACCCTGGCTTAAAAACCGGGGTTATGAAAAGAAATTTAATTACAATCAATAAGGTAGTATTGGTCGGTCTGTTAGTACTGACAAATACATTTTCCCTTTTATCTAACAACTATAATCGAACAATTACTCGTAAAGAGGCTGCTGATGATCTGGAAGTTTACTTTCAGATCATCGACAAGCAGCACGGTAATCCTTACCAGTACATCAGCCGCCAGGCTTTTCAAAAATTGGTAATGGATCAAGTGGCTTCTCTTCCTGATGCTATTACTTTCAAACAATTTGAAGTGCTACTTGCCGAACTCAACAATACGCTTCGTTGTGGACATACAAAAGTGGGAATGGACAGATCCGTTGTTCGCCAAGACTTTGATTTACCTCAGTTTTTTCCTTTGCCAATAAAGATTATTCAGGGCAAGGCTTACCTTGACTTTGAGCGTAGTGATATTCCTCATGGTGCCGAATTATTGAGTATTAATGATGAAGACATTCCAAGTCTTTTACCGGAACTCATAAACCTTACAGTCACTGATGGTTTCAGTGAAACAAAACCTTTAAGAGAAGTAGAAAGCAAATTTGGCTATTATTACTTCTTAAAAAACGGTGCTTCTTCTAGCTTCTCAGTAAGCTATAAGGACCCTATTGGTCAAGTTCGACAAGTGGTTGTTGAAGGCGTGGCGGGAAATACCATGCTGGCGAACAATTACTACAGACCAATCAACATGTCGCATGAGCGATACAATCGGTTTACGAACCTTGATGCGATCGACTCCCTTCAGACGCTCGTTTTAACATTGAATACATTCCAGGCTAACCCGGACTGGTTTGATCAAAAGTTAGGATCACGTTACAATGAGGAAGACAAGGAGTTCGACTTTGAAAATCTCGTTATTGATCTGAGAATAAACGAGGGGGGCGATCGCAGATTGTTGAACACTATGTATCAGTTTTTAACTGGTAATAGACTCAACGATCCGTCAAAAACGTACACCCGATCTCAAAACATCGAAATGAAGCAATATGTAGCTTCAATTAATGGCCGCTTAAAAAGCGATGAGTCATTGCAGGGAGCTGAGGACTACATTCAGAAATATTTCAATTCATCTAAAGAAGATCGCTTCGAAGCACCATTGCTTAACTGGTATGATGAATTTGAAGGAACGGTCGATTACAAAGGCGCTAGGTTCGAAGGCAATGTTTATGTTCTAATCTCAGGTAGAACCTTTTCTGCAGCAGCTGACCTTGCTAGAATATTAGGCCAGATGGATAATGTCATTTTAATTGGAGAAGAGACTGGAGGAGCCCATGTAGGTAGAGCAGCCAACATGTTGGTAAACTACAGCTTGCCGAACACAAGCTCAACACTACAGGTGCCAGTTATTTATGAAGAGTTTGTGAACGTATCTGCTGACAATGCAGGCAGAGGAACATTCCCGGACTACTCCGTGCAGACAACGTTTGAAGACCTTATAGAAAAGAGAGACTCAGTTTTTGAGTATACGATTGGTTTAATCAGTCAGCGTAATTCTTTCGGTTCGAATTAAGCAAATTCCTCTTTCTCAGTTTTCCGGAATACTTACCTTTATAATATGAGTAAACCGGAAAAAACCCTTTTTCTTTTAGACGCAATGGCGCTCATTTATAGAGCCCATTTTGCTTTTAGTAAAAACCCAAGAATTAACTCAAAAGGTCTCAATACAGGAGCACCTTTCGGTTTTACCAATAGCCTGTACGAAATAATAGACAAGCGAAAGCCATCACACATAGCAGTGGCTTTTGATACCAGCGCCCCGACTTTCCGGCATGTGCAATACGAACCATATAAGGCAAATCGCGAAGAAACTCCGGAAGACATAAAGATTGGTACACCCATCATTAAGGACATCGTGAGAGCCTTCAATATTCCTGTTTTGGAACTAGATGGCTACGAAGCCGATGACGTCATCGGTACTTTCGCTAAAAAGGCTGCGCGTCAAGGGTTTGAGGTTTTTATGATGACACCAGATAAGGACTATGGTCAGCTGGTAGAAGAGCATGTTTACTTGTATAAGCCAGCCTTTATGGGCAATGGCGTAGACATTATGGGAATCCCAGAAGTGTTAGCCAAATGGGATATAGAACGGATTGATCAAGTGGTAGATATGCTTGGTTTGCAAGGTGATGCTGTGGATAACATCCCTGGAATCCCGAGTGTTGGGCCTAAGACTGCAGCCAAATTGTTGAAGGAATACGACACAGTAGAAAACATTGTGGCGCATGCCCATGAATTAAAGGGGAAGCTTGCCGAAAAAGTTGCTGAGTTCGGACAACAAGGAATTCTGTCAAAAGAGCTGGCACGTATTGAAATTGAGGTGCCTATAGAATTCATAGAGGAAGATTTGGTTTATAAAGGGCCAAATGTTGAAAAGCTGACAGAAATATTTGAAGAGCTTGAATTCAGAACGACACTGAAGAGAATACTGGGGCAACCAACATCCCCAGCGCCTAGGACATCCAAACCTAAACCAGCAGCTTCAGAGCAGATGGGACTGTTTGCTGATGACGCACCAACGCTAGAATCTTCTTCGGAGGAAATGGCTATTCAGGAAAAGAGTAACCTAGCCAGTACGGAACATGATTATCATTTAATAGACACTCCAGAGCTAAGGCAACGCCTTGTGAAATACTTGCTACTCCAAAGCGAGATATGTTTCGATACAGAAACCGACAACCTGGAGCCTATCGAGGCAAATATGGTCGGTTTGGCATTTTCGTATCGTCAGGGAGAAGCTTATTACGTTCCAACACCACCTGACGACAGGGAAGAAACCCAACGGATAGTTGAAGAGTTTCGATCTGTTTTTGAAAGTGAAAGCATTGCTAAGATCGCTCAGAATGCCAAATACGATGTCCAGATTTTGAAGAATTATGACGTGGAGGTGAGAGGTCCCATTTTCGATACCATGTTGGCTCACTATCTGATTGACCCTGATACACGACATAATATGGATGTCCTATCCGAGAATTACCTGAACTATACTCCGGTCTCCATTACCGAACTGATTGGAAAGAAAGGAGTGAAGCAAGGTAACATGAGGGATGTGCCTGTCCACCAAGTAGCCGAATATGCTGGTGAGGATGCCGACATAACCTATCAGCTCAAAAACTGTCTTGAGCCTATGTTGGAAGAAGGGCAGCTTAAGAAACTCTTAAATGAAGTTGAAACGCCACTTATGCATGTGCTGGCGGATATTGAGTATAATGGTGTTAAAATCGACACTAATACACTGGCTGCTATGTCCAAAGAACTGGAGGAAGAAAGCCGTAAGGCACAGGCAGCCATCTTCGAGATGGCAGGTGAAGAGTTCAATATTGCCTCGCCTAAGCAATTGGGTGTAGTGTTGTTCGATAACCTAAAACTTGTCGATAAACCCAAAAAGACAAAGACAGGACAGTATGCAACTGGGGAAGATATACTTTCCAAACTCGCTGTGGAACATGATATCGCCAGACTTATTCTTGAATTCAGAGAGTACCAAAAACTTAAGTCTACTTATGTGGATGCCTTGCCTACCATGATTAGCCCTGTGGACGGATTGGTGCATACAGATTACAGGCAAGCCGTAGCTGCTACAGGCAGGTTAAGTTCAAATAACCCGAATCTTCAGAACATTCCTATTCGTACACCGAAGGGAAGAGAAATAAGAAAAGCCTTTGTTCCGCGGTCAGAAGAATTCACCCTTCTTGCAGCTGATTATTCTCAGATCGAATTACGAATTGTGGCTTCTTTTGCCGAGGATGAAAGTATGATAGAGGCGTTCAAATCTGGTAGAGACATCCACTCCACCACCGCTTCAAAAGTCTTTAATGTTCCATTGGAAGATGTAGACCGTGATATGCGTAGAAAGGCAAAAGAGGTGAACTTTGGACTTATTTATGGAATCTCTGCCTTTGGGCTGGCACAGAATATTGGTATTTCAAGAACTGAAGCCCAACAAATTATCACTGCCTACTTTAATGAGTTCCCAGGAGTGAAAAGCTATATGGATGCTCAGGTAAATAAAGCCAGAGAGTTTACATATGTGGAAACTATCTTGGGTAGAAGACGCTACTTGAGAGATATTCACTCTAAAAACATGACAGTTCGTGGGCACGCAGAACGAAATGCTATCAATGCTCCAATTCAAGGAAGTGCAGCAGATATGATCAAGGTGGCAATGATCAATATCCATGACTGGATGAAGAAAGGCAATATGAAGTCGAAGATGATCATGCAGGTGCATGATGAATTGGTCTTTGATGTTCATAATTCTGAACTGGAAATCATGAAGACAAAGATCCCTGAATTAATGATGGGAGCCGTTGAGTTAGATGTACCTATGGACGTAGAAGTAGGCGTTGGCCAAAATTGGCTTGAAGCACATTAACATTATCACATGAATATGTGAATTGGCTCAAGTTAGAATTCCTTAACTTGAACCATGTCTTTGCGACTTTTGACGCGTTCCATTCTACTCTTATTTGCCTTCCTTTTCGGTTCGTTATTATCGCTTCAACATCATTTAGTTGCGCAGACAATTACTGTCCAAAGTTTCACTTCCGAACAAGGTTTATCTACCGATGATGTCAGAGACATTCATGAGGACCGCTTTGGTTATAAATGGATATCCACGGGGCATGGCCTTAACAAATTCGATGGATATAACTTCGAGGTTTTCCGACATAACCCGCAAGATGCTTATTCACTCCAAGCCAATAGCCAAGGGAAACTGTTTGAAGACTTGCAAGGTAATATTTGGGTGACACTGGATATTGGAGGGGTAAATAAGTATGATCGTGCCTCTAGAAGGTTCTTTTTCTACAACTACGATAGTCAGAAACCTGAGGACCAAAACAACTTTGTTACAACAATGATTTTCGACACCCATAGTAGGGCCTGGGTGGGTACAAGTGAAGGCATAAATTTGATAGATGAGGAGACCAGAAAATTCATTCCTGTTTCTGTACTTGGCAGTAAAGAGGTGAACGTCATAAGTGTTTTCGAGAGTGGAAATGGTGATGTCTGGATGACAGCTTCAGAGGGACTTTTTCTGTATAACGCATCAGAGGGGCAGTTTAAGCCGATACTGTATCAAGAAGCTCCTATAATCAACGGTACTAAATTAGTCGAAATTGATAAAGAACTTTGGCTCGCTACTTTCGACAATGGGCTTTATCACATAAGTCTCTCTGATAAGCAAGTAGCCAAAGTTGATATTGACCTGAAAGGTACTTTCATTACTAATCTTTTCAGACGGAACGATAATGCATTGATTATTTCGCTGAGCCAAAAAGGAGCCTACGAGTTAGTGGATGGTAATAAATTAAAGAGCCTAACTAATGGCCTAGAGGAAGAGAGGTTTTTAGTAGCTCATGGAAATTCGAAAAACCACGATTTACTAATTATTACAATGAATAATGAGGCGTTGATGCTTAGGGCAAATGGTTCACTGGAATCTTTATGGAGGTCCAATTACATTTTTTCATCACTCTATTTGGGTGATTTGGAGAATGGTTTGTGGCTTGGCTCACGAGGTGGTGGTATAATTCAGGCTTCGAATAACTTGGACTACTTCGAGCTTGTCAACTGGAAGGGGGAAGATAGGTTGGGTAGTTCCAAATATGCGACTATTGTGGGAAAGTCATCCGAAGGCGAGATTTATCTGACAACGACAAAGGCGCTGATAGCGCTTGATCCAGTTACCAAGAACCCCATATCGGTTTTTGAGTACGCGGCTAAAAGTTTTGATCAATCCATTACAATGGTATGGGATAATCAGGATGATATCTTAATTGGTACGCGCGATGGCTTTTATAGATTGGGTAAAAAGACTAGAACGCTTGAAAAAGCGGCTGACCTGAAAGTTTCTGGAGGAATATTGGACTTCTTATATGACAACAAGGGAGATCTTTGGACCATAAATGATGAGCGATTAGTCAAACAAACAAAGGATGAATTTGTAGACTTGAAACAGTTGGAGAGTGCTCCCCAACAGTTCAAATCTGCTACGGGAAGGCGCCTCTTTGTTGATTCAGAGCAAACAATATGGTTTGCAACGGTCAGGGAAGGGATGTTTCGCATCATTGAGCATAATGGTTCCTACGAGATAAAGCAGTTTAAGTACTCAGGTATCAGAGTGTCGGGTTTTCAAAGCCAAACAGTCAATGATGTTTTCGAAGATAGCCAAGGTCGTTTGTGGGTTGGAGGCTTTAGTAGTGGTTTGATAGAATTTGATCGAAAGAATGAAGAATGGATTACTCACACCCCTCAGGGGTCCATGCCTATACCAAACATTCAATCCATTCAGGAGGCGGATAATGGAGTCTTGTGGATTTCATCAATTAATGGCTTGCATAGTTATAGACCCGACCAACGACAGTTTAAGCATTATACAAATCGCAATGGACTTCCAGGCAACACATTTAGACTCCAGTCTTCCATCAAAACGCATTCTGGTAAGCTGTTTTTTGGTTCGACAAAGGGTATTACCTATTTCGATCCGATGGAAGTAAAAGATCAAATGACCTATCCAAATGTTCAAATCGAAAGTGTTAGGCTGTTTGATGAATTGGTTCAGAAAGAAGCACCAATTCAAGAAGTGGATGAACTAGAGTTTAGGTATAATCAGAACTTTATTGGCTTTGACTTTATCGCAATCGACTATCTCAACCCTAACGATATTGTTTACTCCTATATGCTCGAAGGGGTAGATGATACATGGTCAAATAGCACGAAGCTAAGATCCGTCAATTATGCCAGCCTCTCCCCGGGTTCTTATACTTTTAAGGTTAGAGCAGGAAGGGATTCTGGTGATTGGGGACCTAATGAAAAGACATTAATAATTAACATACTAAGTCCTTTTTGGCAGAGATGGTGGTTCTATTCCATCGTTTTCGTACTGGTTTGTTCAGTTCTGTATGGTATCCATCATTTTCGAGTTCAACAGAAAATTCAACGACTTTCTTTCATGGAGTCTATTAGAAAGAAGGCTGCCGCTGACTTTCATGACGAGATGGGTAACAAACTCACGAGAATAGCGCTTTTCTCGGAAGTGTTAGAACGGCAAATGAATGGTTCAAACCCTGATGCAACAGCCTATGTCCAGAAGATCAAACACAATTCAAGAAATCTGAATAATTCAATGCGCGATTTTCTTTGGGCCCTAGACCCAAAGAAGGATTCGGCTTACGACTTGGCAACTATGCTGAAGGATTTTGGAGAAGAGCTCTTCGATAAAACAACCATTGCTTTCTCTGCTGATCAGATACCTACTGACCTCCAAGGTATCAATCTGACGATGGATTGGAAGCGACATTTGATCATGACATTCAAAGAAGCGATGCACAATGTGCTAAAGCATTCTGATGCAGAGAATGTCTCGCTTAGTTTCAAGTATGAAAATGATCAGCTTGAAATTCTTTTGCTAGATGATGGTCAGGGTTTTGATCTGGGAGGACATCATGAAGGTTATGGAATAAGAAACATGAGATCAAGAGTAAAAGAATTGGGCGCAGAGATTGAAATTGACACTACGATTGGGTCAGGAACGAAAATAAGATTCGAAGGAAAGCCATCAATAATTGAAAGCAAATCATGAGTGAAAACATAAGATTGAATATTGTTGAAGACGATCCTGAGATTAGGAGCAACTTGGCACTGATTATTAATACCAGTGAGGGGATGATTTGCGACCGGACTTTTGAAAATGCCGAAAGCTTTCTCGAAAACCTTGAGCTTCAGAACCCAGACATTGTACTGATGGATATTTCATTGCCCGGTATTACGGGAATTAAGGCGGTGGAAAAGATGAAGGAAAAGATGCCCAACATAGAAGCGCTGATGCTCACCGTTCATCAAGACGATCAATTAGTGTTTGATTCCTTGTGTGCCGGTGCATCGGGTTATTTGGTCAAAAGTACGCCTCCACAAAGAATCATTGAAGCCATTCGTGAGGCAATGAGTGGTGGTGCACCGATGAGTACGAGCATTGCGCGTATGGTGGTGAAGTCATTTAGAAAACAGACTGAATCAGACCTCACCGAAAGAGAAATGGACGTTCTCGATCAACTTTGTAAAGGGAAGAGCTACAAACTAATTGCAGATGCTCTTTTCATAAGCCAAGACACGGTAAGGTCTCACATTAAGAGTATCTACAAAAAGTTAGAAGTCAACTCAAAGTCGGAAGCTGTCGCAAAAGCCCTCAAAGATCGACTTGTTTAGCTATTGACGCTTGAAACGCACTCTTTTTAAGTAAGTAGGTTTGATATCACTATTGGCGGGAGTTCCGGTTAATGGTTTGGAGTCGTTGATGTACAAAAACTGTCCATCAGGACTGAACTCAAGGTCATTTGGTAGGGACAGGCCGCCTTGCAATGCATTTCCTTCTTGATGGCCTCTATTACCACTACCTACTATTAACTCACTATTGCCGTCCAAATCGACTTTGTACACTTGATTTGATGCCCTGGCTACCACATACAAATTGTCTTGATAGAATGTTAAGTGCCCATTGTTGCCCCCTGGGAATCCTACTAGCACGGATGATGTTCCTTGAGGGTCAATCTTGACCACGTTAGCACTACTAAAATTGGCCACGTACAAATTCCCATCATTGTCTATTGTGATTCCGTTTGGACAGGCGAATAGATTTCCACTAGCAAAAACGCTTACCTCACCTCCAGGTGTGACTTTCTTGACTGTATTGTCACCACAGTTGGCCACATACAAATTTCCAGCATTGTCGAATACGACACCTACTGGAGATGACATTCCTGAAACGAAAGGAGATACTTGTCCCGAAGAATTAATCGTACTCACGCTGCCTCCTTGAATGTTTGATTGGTAGAGTAGAGAGCCATCAGCATTGAAGGTATTGCCAGAAGCGCCTACTAGACCATTAGCAAATACACTGGCTTCACCTTCAGGAGTAATTTTGTAAACCAACGTACCTGGAGGACTGCCGAGTGATTGCCCAAAATCTGCACAATAGATATTGCCTTCGCTATCTACCTCTAAACCACCTGTACCTATGGGCAATTCAGCCATTATTTCTAGCACATCTGCATTTTCAAGCGTAACGGGATTTGATTGGTTACTCAGCTTGTTGGCTGTCACATTAGTGCCGTCTCCAATGGCCAAGACGAACACACTGTATGTCTCTCCTTCAACAATTTCATTTCCTTCTACGTCTAATAACCCAGCATTTAGGTTTGTACTAATATTACCTCCTGTCTTTGAAATCCGGAAGTAGCTGCTCGCAGGTAATGCTTCAATCGAGGCTAGAGATAGGTTACTAATAGCAGATTGCTTGGTGATAATTGCCCGGTATTCTTGAACAAAACCTTCATTGACTGAAACGTCAAATGATACTCTGAAATCTGAGGCATTGGCGTTATTATTAAGGTCTGTGATGACTAGGCTGGCCACTGCTATTGAGGGTTCAGGAGTTCCTCCATCATCGCCACCTTCATCACTTCCACATGAAAAAGATGAGATCAAGATTACTATTAAGCAAAGGATTGAGGTTATGGTTGGTTTTAGCATCAGTAAGTATTTGCAGCTAAAACGAGATCAAGGAGAAAAGCAGCGTCAATTTTGCAAAAACCACATGTTTATGTAGGTTCCAATAAAAATGGAGATTGAAAGAATTGTGTTTAACAGGACTACCAATGAATGTATAAAAATCGATAAGTTTGAATCAGACTTTAACCAGACCTATGGAGTTTCCTGTTTCACTTCAAGATATTCAAACAGCTCATCAAAGAATAGTGCCTTATGTACACCGAACGCCTATCTTGACATCAGAAAGTGTCAATGAAATAGCGGGTTGCGAGCTCTATTTTAAGTGTGAGAACTTTCAGAAAGTTGGAGCTTTTAAAGCTAGAGGAGGGGTAAATGCAGTGCTGTCATTACCTGAGGAACAAAGGAAAAAGGGAGTTGTTACCCATAGCTCTGGAAATCACGCTCAGGCCATTGCGATGGCTGCGAAAATGGCTGGAATTCCTGCGTATATCGTTATGCCCAAAACTGCACCCGAAGTAAAAAGGAAGGCTGTGGCTGGTTATGGTGCTCAAATCACACTTTGCGAACCCACTCAACAGTCAAGGGAAGAAAATGCCGTTCGCATCCAAGATGAAACAGGGGCTACTTTCATTTCACCTTACAATGACTATTCGGTAATCACAGGTCAGGCCAGTTGTGCTAAGGAGCTGATGGAAGATCAGCCTGGCTTGGATGCAATTATTGCTCCGGTTGGTGGTGGAGGTTTAATGGCTGGCACCCTGCTATCAGTCCACTATATGGACAATAAAATTGATGTTTATGCCGGTGAGCCGGAAGGAGCTAAGGACACCTACCTCTCGATGCAGACAGGAGAGATTACAAAAGTAGATCACCCGAATTCTATTGCAGATGGCCTTTTGGCGAGTATGGGAGAAAAGAACTTCGGTATAATTAAGCCTTTAATAAAAGATGTTTTCCTAGTCACTGATCAAGAAATCATTGAAGCCATGCGCTTGATTTGGGAACGTATGAAAATCATTATCGAGCCTTCCTGTGCAGTTCCAATGGCAGCTTTGCTTAAGAACAAAGAAGTCTTTGCTGGCAGAAAAGTCGGAATGATTTTAACAGGAGGAAATGTTGATTTGGCAAAACTTCCATTTTGATATGCCTACCGTCCCATGGAATAAATTGCCCTGGTGGTATTACTTAATGGCTTTTGCCGTTTTAATGCTTCTGCTTTTGTTGGCCTAAAGCCCTCCTGTCTTGCGCCTTCGCTGGAGCTTCAGCGTAAACGTTCGATCATCTCCCCTTTAAAAGGGAGGAGTAGACTAGAGTCTTCAATAACCAAGGTGAATAAGTTCCCCTCCTTTTAAAGGAGGGGTTAGGGGTGGTTAACCCACTCAACTATTTGGTAGATGCCAAGGGATTAATCCTCCGTCCTTGTTGGTGTTGTCACCAACAAGTTGATGAACATAATCTAAAAGCTAGGATCATTTCACTACCTGATATGCCTTATAAGTTTTCTTGTGAGATTTAATTAGTATTAACAGGAGCATGGGGATTAATCTCGCGCAGCTTTTCTTCAAGAGCTCTCAGGTCTTTCAGCTTCATCCAGCTCACCTTTATCTTGTGTTGCAGCATTTCTTCTTCGGTGTTCAAAATATTAAGCCCAATGTGGAGATGATCAGTTTCGAAATAGCTGTCAAAGTTGTACTTGTTGATCAACAAAGAGTCCTGTTTTTTGGAGAATAAACGTTGAGAATTGATGACCATTCCGCCATCTGCTTCGGTCGCATGGATATATACCGGCCAATTGATGACCGAAGACATAAAACCAAAGATTGGAGCGAAAGCTGCTAGGAGTATTAGCCCTGGTAGTTCGGGCGCTATGATGAATTTATATATGAATATAAAGACGACAAATAACCCGTAGAAGTAGAGTAGAAACTTGAATCGATTGACCTTGCCTTTGTTGTTGATATCTTTCATGTTGACCTATTATTCTAATGGTGAATTTACACGATTTGAATAACTATCCGAACTTCATTTTCGAAACTAGATCCCAAAGCACTACACCTATGCTCACTGAGATATTTAAAGAGTGTTTTGTACCGAACTGGGGGATTTCTATGCAGCCATCAGCATAAGCGACAATTTCCTCTTCGACTCCAAAGACCTCGTTGCCGAAAACTATCGCTAACTTTTGATTTGCGACTGGCTCGAAAGCTTCAAGAGAAATGGAATCTTCTACCTGCTCCACGGCCATTAGAGTATAACCTTGAGTTCTTAAAGCCTTACAAGCCTGCATAGTATTTTCGTAATGGGTCCACTCTACAGACTCGGTGGCTCCTAATGCCGTTTTATGAATCTCTCTATGTGGCGGTTGGGCAGTGATGCCACAAAGTGCAATACTTTCAATGGCAAAGGCATCCGCAGTGCGGAAGGCTGACCCCACATTATGCATACTTCGTACGTTATCGAGTATCAAAACGATGGGTGTCTTTTCAGATTCCTTGAATTGATTAAGGTCTGGTCTGTTTAGTTCTTCGTTTTTGAGTTTCCGCATCTAAGGCAAAAATATAAAAACTGCCCACTCCTTGCGAGTGGACAGCCCAAAACAACACCAATCAATAATTTTGTCAAATGATGTATTAGCGAGCAGCTCGGCTGTTCTTGGAAATCACCAGGTATTTAGAGATTTGCCAGAATGATTCTGGATCTGTGATTTCGAGGATCTTTGTACTCTCATTTTCTCCCGGAAGGATTTGATATGATCCACTAGGGTGATTGCTGACCAAAGAGAGCGTGCTAGCCTGAATCTTGAGTTGGCTGACTCTGCGCCTGTCAAGCTCCATGAACTGCGTTTTATCGGCATCATCTTGAAGAGCAACGCTGCGACCTATGAACCCGAGGAATCCACCTTCCTTGTCTACTACTCCTTTGGCCTGTAAGTCTTCGAAGGTACCAACGGCCAAGTAGCTTTTGTTCAACTCATCATTAAGCGCGGTGAGCTGTGTTACTTCAAGCTCTTTTTCACCGATTATTTCCACTTTGGCATTGAGCGTAGTGTTCAATGAATCTTTTTGGCTGGCTAATAATGCCAGAGCCTCGTCTTTGTTAACCAATTCAGTTTTGAGATTACCAATAATGGTTTGTCTATCACTTAAGTCGGCTTGAAGTGCGTTGATTCTTTTTTGGAATACACCCAGTTTTAAGTCTGTACTTTTAACCTTATCAGAGAGAGTTTTGATATTCTCATTCGATCGTAAAATCAAGTCATCAATCATGGCGATTTCTCTCATGATGTTTTCTTTCTTTCCACTATTCAGTGGCTCTTGACTCTGTCCGTGGACTAGGTTTTCTTTTTCGACAATGGTCCCGATTTGGTCTTCGACTTCTGTGATAAGCCCCATGACTTCTTCAAATGCTGACTCCTTGCGAATGACTTCTTTTTCCAGCTTCGCAAACTGACCTTCCAGCACCTCTTTTTCTTTGTTGGTGGAGGAAATTCCGAACCACATGGCGATAGTTAATGCTCCGAGCAATACCATGCTCACTTTTAATGTTTGTTTCATCTTCCTTAGGTTTTAATGTTAAAAATTCGATTAAAAAATATGCTGAATCAGACCCGTGAGGACGGATTCTTGTGACGCATAGCGGAAGGTTTAGATCGGTGGTTTTGAGAATAGGTTTGTGATGATTCTCGACTTTATAACGAGAAGTTTAGTTGATATTGTACGAGTGAACGAAAAAATTAGTTAAAACTTTTTACACAAAGAAAAAGGGACCAAAAATAGCCCCTTCCTCTTGTAATATCTTCATGGCAAATTGCCATCAAAGCGTTGTATGCTTAAAGAGTCCAATCAATTCCCAAACTTGTAAACCTAGTCAAGCCAACTCTTATTCCTTGTGGCCTTCTTGATGAAATATATCGCTCATTGGAAAGGTTCTTTATAGACAAATTAATCGACAGATTCTCGACTTTTGGGAAGTCGTAGATCAATTGAAGGTCTGTTAAGAAGTAGCTGTCAAGCTTACCTATTCTACCATTGGCAGAAGGCACCACCGTATTCAAAGGATCAGTGAATTGTTCTCCTACAAAAGTATTAGTCACTCTTGCCGTTAGGCCAAAAGGTGAGGCAATGGTAAGAGCAGACGAAAGTAGGGTTTGAGGAGCATAGGGAGTTTGGTTGCCGGATAGGTTTACAGATTCAGTGCCAATATTTTGGAATCTATCGGCAGCAAAGGTGGCATTTTGAAAAGTCGCTGTTACATCAAGCAAGACATTATATTGCACATCACGAATTTCTGATAAGTCAAAGCTTAAGCCGACTTCAATACCCTCATGAGTGGTTTCACCACCATTGATCAAACCAGACCCAGTGCCTCCGGCAGACTCAGATACAGGAATTATCTGATTCGAGAAGTCAAGGTAGAAGCCAGTGACTTCAGCATAAAGTCCTTTCGTAAGTGACGTTCTAAGGCCTAATTCATAATTCCAGCTAAGTTCAGCATCCAATTGCTGTACAACACCAGCAGATGTGATGGCGTCTTTCACGCGTGGAGGGGCGAATCCTCTATGAATACCACCAAAGAGGTTAATATCTCTATTCAGTTGATAATTGAAGCCTAAACCCGGGATAATTTCCGATACGCTCGATCCGTTTACAATACTCGTGTCTCTTACCTCTCCGCCAAATTTATTTCTAAATACATGGCGTTCGAAATCATAGAACTCGGCTCTCAAGCCAGCATCAATGCTAAACTTTGAACTCAGCTTGAATTTGTTTTGTACAAAGGCACTGATTGCATTGCCAGTTCTGTCTTCATCAGTAATTAGGTCACCAGAATCCGAAGTCGGGAAACTACCATTGACCCTTTGTTCATACCCTTTTTCATAGATATAACGGTATCCGGCAGTTAGCTCGTTGTTGATGGAACCGAGGTTGTACTCTAGGTTTATGCGTTGCTCGAAGCCAGCTACCTCGAACTGCCTGTTTCTGTTACCAGTGCCGTTTCTCATATAAATGGCTCCTCCTGGTATAGATGTATCTCCCCAAACTACGCCTGATAGGTTGCTAGCCGTTGGACTATATGAGAAATCTTGCCTTCTCCAGTTACGCGTTGTGCTATAGGCGTAGGCCATGGTTTGAAGGTTAAGCCTATCGTTTATACGATAATTATGCGTAAGGCTAATAGAGTTTCTATTCACATTTAGTCTATCATCTGGAGCAACATTAGTAAAGTCATTTCCCCCTTGATCGTACATGACCTGAGTAATGCCGACATATGTAGAATTAGAAGTCTCTCGGTATAAACCAAACTTCAATCCGAGCTGAGAGCGATCAGACATACGGAAGTTGATTTTGCCTGTAAAATCATTGATGTCGAATGTAGAAACCCCAAGTCCGTCAGCTTGTTTTCTTAATAGGTTGAATTGTACACCAGTATTTCCGAAGGTGTTTCCATAGCCCAAAAGGCCACTGAAATAACCATTTTGTCCACCTCGCAACTTTAGGCTCACAGTTTCATCCTCAGATGGATTTGCTGTAATGTAATTGACTACTCCTCCTATGGTTCTAGGACCATAAAGGATTTGACCACTACCTTTTAGTACCTCAACCCCTGCCATTCGATCGATCGAAGGCGTGTAGTAGGCATCGGGTTCTCCATAGGGGTTTAAGGCCACTGGAATTCCATCCTCAAGTACAAGAACATTTCTACTCCTGTCTGGGTCAAGGCCTCGAATACCAATGTTTGCTCTAAGGCCAAGTCCTTCTTCTTCTACCACGTGAACCCCAGAAACTCGCCTAAACGCCTCATTACCACTTATGGGACTGAGTAACTTCAGCTCAGCCTGACTGAGGTAGTCTGCAGAACCCGGAATCTTTGTGAATAATTGATCACGAGAAGCGATGATTGTAAGTTGAGGCACTTCATAAACACTTTCTTCAAACTCGAAGCTTAGTGTAAGGAGGTCCCCTGCATCAACTTTGATGTTTTGTCTAATGGTGATAAAGCCTACAGATGAAATTTTGAGTATGTATTCTCCAGGCTTCACTCCAGCAAGTTTGAAGGAGCCATTCTCATTTGTAGCTTTCCCTAGGGGTGTGTTTTCTAGTATCACAGAAGCGTAGGGAATGGCGACTCCATCTTTGCCTTTTACTTTGCCCCTAATTGTAGCCGAATTTTGAGCTAGAATTGAGGTACCCGCCAGTGCCAAAAAGACAAGGGATATAGTTAGTTTTCTGAGGTGACTGTTCATCTTTTCTTTGTTTTTATAATCTGAGGGCACAAAAGTCTTTCTTATTTAGAATAAATCCAAATAAAAATAAGAACATATTCTTAGGCCCTCTTATTCTGAGAGTTACTGAAGAAAACCAATCAATTATTTACTATTTTTGACCCTAATAGAAATCGAACTCCCATCATTTTTTGACTATGGCCAAGACGAAAGAGGCGAAGGAAACTCCATTGATGAAGCAGTACAATGCCATCAAGGCAAAGCACCCAGGAGCACTGCTTTTGTTCAGGGTAGGGGATTTCTATGAAACCTTTGGAGAGGATGCCATCAAGGCCAGTAATGTACTCAACATTGTACTTACTAAAAGGGCCAATGGAGCAGCAAGTCATATCGAATTAGCTGGGTTTCCACACCACTCTTTAGATACCTATCTACCAAAACTGGTTAGGGCCGGAAATAGGGTGGCTATCTGCGATCAGTTAGAAGATCCGAAGTCAGTAAAAGGTATTGTCAAACGTGGAGTAACCGAGCTGGTAACCCCGGGTCTGTCATTCAACGACAATGTACTAGACCAAAAGAGAAATAATTACCTCGCTTCGCTCAGCTTTGGTAAAGACGAAATTGGAGCTGCTTTTCTAGATCTTTCTACTGGAGAGTTTCTCACTGCCCAGGGTAAGCCAGGCTACATCGATAAGCTTGTACAAGGTCTCAACCCTTCTGAATTCATTTTTTCGCGTGCCCAAAAAGAGCAATTTGAAGCGCAATTCGAGGATAACTTCAACACCTATCACCTTGATGATTGGGTGTATGCTTTCGACTATGGTTATGAAAAACTGACCAACCATTTCTCAACCAAGTCGCTTAAGGGTTTTGGTATAGAGGAGATGAACTTGGCCATTGCTGCGGCAGGCGCTGTTCTCTATTACCTAGAAGATACGGAGCACAAAGAAATTGGTCATATAGCTGCCATCAGCCGACTGGAGGAGGACAAATACGTATGGCTTGATAAGTTTACCATTCGAAACCTGGAACTGGTTTATCCTCAGCAAGAGGGTGGAATTCCATTAATTCAGATTCTCGATAAAACCCTAACTCCAATGGGTTCGAGAATGCTAAAGCGCTGGATGGTATTACCTCTTAAAGAGCGTAAGAAGATTGAGGAACGCCTGTCTATTGTCGATGCTTTTCATACTAATAATGACTTGACGGAGAGTGTCGCTGAGGCCATGGATGGAATTGGCGATCTGGAAAGGCTGATTTCGAAAGTCGCGGTAGGAAGAATTAATCCTAGAGAACTTAATCAGCTGAAGAATGCTGTTCAACGCATCGGACCTATCAAGGAGGCGATGGCTAATTCTTCGCAAAAGTCACTTCAGGCCCTGTCGAAGCAATTGGATAAATGTGACAAGCTTCTTGAAAGGATTGAACTGCAATTGAAGGAAGACGCCCCAATGCTTGTGCATCAGGGAGGAATAATTGCAGAGGGAGTGGATGCGGAATTGGATGAGCTTAGATCCATTGCATTCAGCGGGAAAGATTACTTGGTTCAAATTCAGCAGCGCGAATGTGAGGCTACCGGTATTACTTCTCTTAAGATTGCCTATAACAAAGTCTTCGGTTACTATTTGGAAGTGAGTAATGCTCACAAAGACAAGGTGCCCGAAGAATGGATTAGAAAGCAGACTTTGGTGAATGCCGAGAGATACATAACTCAGGAGCTCAAGACTTACGAGGAAAAAATTATCAATGCGGAAGATCAGTATAAGGTCATTGAGCAACGCTTGTTTGCAGACTTGGTGGCTTTCGCTGCCGAATTTACTGCTCAGATTCAGCGCAATGCAGGTGTCATAGCCACCATTGATTGCTTGATTTCATTTGCTAACATCGCGAAAGAGTTCGATTACTGCAGACCTGAGTTAAATGACAAAATGCTAATCGATATCGAGAACGGGAGGCACCCGGTTATTGAACAGCAGTTGCCAGTTGGTGAAAGTTATGTTCCCAATGATGTGTTGCTTGACGATCATACCCACCAGATATTAATCATCACTGGCCCTAATATGGCTGGTAAATCGGCTTTATTGCGACAGACCGCCCTAATTGTATTGATGGCGCAAATGGGCAGCTATGTTCCTGCTTCAAAAGCTAAGTTGGGCATTACCGATAAGGTGTTTACCCGTGTAGGAGCTTCCGATAACCTTTCGAAGGGCGAATCTACTTTTATGGTGGAAATGACTGAGACTGCGAGTATTCTCAATAATCTTTCGGAAAGAAGCTTGATCCTAATGGACGAGATTGGAAGAGGAACGAGTACCTATGACGGTATTTCCATTGCTTGGTCTATCGTGGAATACTTACACAACCATGACAAGTTCAAGGCAAAGACCTTATTCGCGACACATTACCATGAATTGAATCAATTGGAGGAAGACTTCCCTGCCATCAAAAACTTTAATGTCTCGGTGAAAGAGGTAGGCAACAAGGTGATCTTTATGCGCAAGCTGAAAGAGGGCGGCAGTGAGCATAGCTTCGGTATACACGTGGCGCAAATGGCAGGAATGCCAAATCCAGTAGTTATTCGTGCAGCCGAAATCATGAGTCATCTCGAAAAAGATAAGATTCGAAATCAGACAGAGGATAAACTCAGGGATGTTCCTAAGAACAATTTCCAGCTCAATCTATTTGAGGCGGATCCTACCTTCAATGAAATCAAGGAGATTTTGGAGAACCTTGATATCAATACTATTTCTCCTGTGGAAGCACTCTTGAAACTGAATGAAATTAAGGGTAAACTTAAAGAGTAAATTTTTTCAAAAGCCGTTGCAAATTAAAAGGCCTTCACTAAATTTGCAGTCCGTTTCGCAACAAGCGCGAAATTTGCAGTACTGAAATAAGCGAGAGTAGCTCAGCTGGTAGAGCACGACCTTGCCAAGGTCGGGGTCGCGGGTTCGAATCCCGTCTCCCGCTCATAAATGAAGAAGCGTGATCGCGATCACGCTTTTTTAGTTTAGAGCCATTTAAGATAAGGACTACCTAGTAGTCAATGCCGGAGTGGTGGAATTGGTAGACACGCAAGACTTAAAATCTTGTGCTCTTCTGAGCGTATGGGTTCAAGTCCCATCTCTGGTACATAAAAAGCCCCGACATGTCGGGGCTTTTTTCGTTTTACATCAATTTAGATTCTTACTCATCTCGCAAAGAGTCCACTGGGTTCATCTTCTAAATCATCCTCAATTTCATTGCCAAAAGTATTTTATACAAATCGAAGTTTTTATATACCTGCCATAGGCATTGGCTTTTTTCATATCTTCAAAGAGCACTTTTAGAATCACCTGAGACAAGATGAAGACAAAGACCTTAATATTGATTTTTTGTATGACAGCAGCCATTGCATGCGAAAAGGCAGAGCTACCACCAGCACCAATAGGACCACTTCCGAGCCCTCAACAAATTACCTGGCATGAAATGGAATACTATGCCTTCGTGCATTTCAATATGAATACATTTACCGATCTCGAATGGGGACTAGGAGGTGAGTCTCCAAGCCTCTTTAATCCCTCAGAACTCGATACGCGACAATGGGCGAGGGTGGCGAAGGAAGCAGGAATGAAGGCTATAATCCTTACGGCCAAACATCATGACGGCTTTTGCCTCTGGCCGTCAGCATTTACAGAGCACTCTGTTAAGAACAGTCCTTGGAAGGATGGAAAAGGGGACGTAATAAGAGAGTTGGCTGCAGCCTGCAAAGAATATGGTCTAAAAATGGGGCTTTATCTCTCCCCTTGGGATAGAAACCATTCAGACTATGGAAGCCCAGAATACCTTACTTACTACCGAAACCAGATGCAAGAGATTTTGACCAACTACGGTGAGGTCTTTGAGTTTTGGGTGGACGGGGCTAATGGTGGTGACGGTTACTATGGTGGAGCAAACGAAACGCGGAATGTTGATCGAACTACCTATTATGATTGGGACAGTACCTTTGCTTTGGCAAGGTCATATCAACCCGAAATCGTGTCGTTTAGTGATGGCGGTCCTGAAGTACGTTGGGTAGGGAATGAACGAGGTATTGCTTCCGAAACGAATTGGGCTTTGTTAAAACGAGCCGATTTTGCCCCGGGAGTGGCAGATAGCAAGCTTTTGGGCACGGGCCAAATAGATGGTACACATTGGGTTGCTGCTGAGTGCGATGTATCCATTCGACCGGGTTGGTACTATCATGAAAGCCAAGATGATCAGGTAAAATTACTGAGCCACCTTTTGGATATCTACTATAAATCTGTAGGCCGAAATGCCAATTTGCTTTTGAATTTGCCTGTCGATCGCAGAGGACGGGTTCATGAAAATGATGTGAAAGCCCTTAAGGAACTGAGAAAGGCATTGGATCAAACTTTTGCCGAAAACGTTGCATTACAAGCGAAAGTCATTGCCTCAAATTCACGTGGGAAGAATTTCTCACCATCACTGGTTACTGACGCTGAAAAGTCCACTTATTGGGCAACCGAAGATGATATAATTGAAAGTTGGATAGAGCTTGATTTTGGAAAGGAGATCGATTTGAACAGGCTTGTCTTGCAAGAACATATTGCACTGGGTCAGCGAGTAATTTCCTTCAAAGTTGAAGCTTATGTTGATGGAGGTTACAATGAAATTGCCCGTCAGTCCACAATTGGATACAAGCGAATTCTGAGACTTCCGGATACAAAAACGGACAAGCTTAAGGTCACCATTCTTGACGCGAAAGCCTGTCCGACAATTTCAAATATTGAAGTTTACATGGCAACTACTGAGCCTTCTTATCCTTAGGCCTTTTATTATTCTTCAACCCAAAAAGCGGTCTCAAAAACCACACCCGTCTAATTATGAACTCATAGGTGAGTAAGCAACTAATTCCCGTGAAGAGAATCAATAAGATGAATTGGGCAAAAGCCGGTATGTCCAATGGAAAAATCAGCAATGAGCCAAGGTATAGCGCGGCCATATGTATGATATAAATAGGGTAGACTGCCTGACTTAAATATGTCAGTGCCTTACTCGGTCTGTTCAGATAAGTAAATCCAATTCCTAGCACGGCAAATACCCATAAATTAGACTCAATTGATTTCAGGTAGTTGGGTCCCAAAAGCTCAAAATTGAATAGTCTGTAGAGATACATACCAAAAGCCACGGCCAGTAAAGCCCACTTCCATTTAATTACCGTTTTTGTAAAAGTCTCTCCTGCGTAGATAAAGCAGTAGCCAAAAAAGAAGGCCAGAAACCCGATAAAGTAGCCGTGAGTGGTCATAGCATAAGTTTCAAAACTAGCCGGTTTGACAACCATTGATTCAATAACAAAGGGTATGATTACTATCAACAAGCCAAACGGATTTTTGAAAAGTGAGACCAAAAGTTTGTGAAACCTGCCTTGCTCGTTTCTTTTTAGGTAGTAGAAGAGTGGTGAAAGAACCACTACGTAAATCAAGATGTTACCTAAGAACCAGAGGTGTGCTGGGTTAGACACATAAGAGGGTGGAATGTCATAGTAACTTTGCCAGACTAGAAAATGTAACGGTACGATCGCAAAAATCCCAAATGCATAAGGGATTAGAATTCGCTGTCCTCTTTCTTTCATCAATTGACCCCAGCCGCGCTTACGCATGGCAAAAGCAACTCCCATTCCCGATACGAAAAAGAGTAGAGGAATGCGCCAAATATTGAGGGCTGACATAGGAACCCAAATAGATTCCATTGGTTCGTTGCTCAGAATAAAGCCGATAAAGCCACCCCAGGGTTGAAAACCAATCGCTATATGGTAAATGAGTAGAAGGCCAATGGCGATGACTCTTAGCCAATCAATATCATACCTTCGCTGATCTATGGAGTTATTGGATTCCATTATTACTGTTTTTGGCTGATGAGTGCGGCTATGGCCTCACGTTGCTTAGCAAGGTCTTCATAGTCAAATTTCAACCCGAGTGGTGCCAAATCTCTTTTTATTTGATCGTATATAGCTTTAACATCTTTGAACGGTGCCTGTACTGATTCCAAAGCTGTAGAACCAAAGCTGTTGCGGGCATTTGTGTTAGCACCTTTTGCAAGAAGCGCCTTCACAATTTCTGTTCTACCGAAGAATGCAGCTGAATGTAGAGCGGTTGATCCATCAGCACTGGTAGCCTCAATGTCTGCACCCCCTTCTATAAGGGCTTTCGCGGCTTCAGTTTTATCGAATGTAATGGCAATGGTTAATGCTGTAGAACCGAAATCGTCTTTTTGATTGAGTTCTGTTCCCGCTGCAATGTGTTGTTTGACCAAATCAGTCTTTCCTAAAAAGGCAGATTCGAATAGTGTTTGCGTAGGGGCTTTTGCCGATTTATCTTCACTGTTTTCCTTTTTTTCAGCATTGCATGACTGAAGAGAAAAACCAATTGTCAATAGTAAGATGGCTACTCCGACTTTTAAAAAATTTGTCTTTTTGTATTTCATGATAATGGTATTTGAGTTTTACTTTTTTCTGATAATACAAAGGTCCTCAAATGTTTTAGGCCATCGCATATAGGAATGTTGCGGATTATATCAGCTATGCTAAAAACTTTGAAATTATGACTTATGACTATAAACTATGACGCAAACCCCTGTTTAAATCAAATTTAAAGGGTTTGGAATTGGTAACTATCCTGCCCTTTTTTGTAACAATATTAAATGTGCAAACTGACTAGATGTCGAACTTCTTGAACATAGAAAGTGACTTCCTTGATAAGACAATCTTGAAGATTCAAGAGAATCTGTCGGATGAAGGCTTTGGTGTTTCTGAATTGGCCGAAAGTTTGGATATGAGTAGATCTAATCTGCTTAGGAAGGTTCAGAAACTGACGGACATGTCGGTGAGTGTTTTGATTAGACAGACACGACTTCATCACGCACAGGAGTTCTTGCGGAGTGATGAGCTGACGGTTTCAGAAGTTTCCTACAAGGTAGGTTTCAATAGCGTTTCCTACTTTACAAAATGCTACCGAGAGCATTATGGTTATCCCCCTGGGGAAGAAAGACCAAAGTTTTTGGAGTCCAAGTCAAACCCTCCAAAGGACGATAGCCATAATGTAGTTTCGAAAAGATGGCTTGTACCAATAGCGGTGATGTTAGTTATCGTTTTAGCAATTATTTTCTTTCCCAAGCAAGAGCAATCGAGGAATCCAAGTCTTGAGAAATCCATAGCCGTTCTGCCATTTAAAAATGACAGTAATGACTCCAGCAATATTTACATAGTCAACGGCCTGATGGAAGCCGTTCTAAACAACCTGCAAAAGATTGAAAACTTAAGAGTAGTCAGCAGGACTTCTGTAGAGAGTTATCGTGATAATGCCAAGTCAATTGGTGAAATAGCCGAGGAGCTTAATGCTGACTATATAGTAGAGGGCAGTGGCCAAAAGGTCGGAGATCAAATCTTGTTGACAATTCAATTGATTGAGGCACCTAAAGATGATCACTTGTGGTCCGAGCAGTACCAAAGATCTTCAAGCAATATTTTTGAGCTTCAGGCTGAGGTTGCTAAAGACATTGCGCAAAGGATCGAGGTTTATATTTCTCCAGATGAAATCAGGCGAATTGAAAAATTACCGACAGAAAATGCATTGGCCTACGATTACTTTCTTAGAGGGCTGACTATTCTGAATGAGATTTTTGGCTCAGATCTCGATCAAGCACTGGACTACTTCAAAAAGTCAGTAGAGGAGGATCCTAACTTTGCACTGGGCTATGCGCATATGGCCATCTGTTACTACTATTTAGACCTCTATGCTGCTGAAAAGCAATTTGCTAGAGAGATAAGCGAGCTTTCTGACAGAGCCCTCTTCCTAGACCCTGAACTATTTGCTAGCCAGGTGGCGAAAGGGCTTTTTTATATGCAGGATCGCCAATATACCCTAGCCATAGAATACTTCGAAAAGGCACTGAATTTCAGCCCTAACGCTGTAAGCGCCCACAATTTCCTGTCAGAAATTTACAATGTTTATTTGCCGAATACGAGAAGGTATTTGACGCATGCACTCAAGGCCATCAGGTTGGATAATACCAATATAGATTCTACCCTCACAAGTATATCCTTTCTACATCTGAGTAATGCGCTGGCTCAAACTGGCTTTTTTGATGAAGCTGAAGCATTTGCCGAAAAGTCAATCGCCCTCGACTCAACAAACCTGTTTTCACAATACCTGTATCCATACATTAAAATGGCTCAAGGTAACGACCTGCAAACAACAGTGGGTCTAGTAAAGGAAGTTTTGAATAAAGACACTACACGCCTGGATATCATTCAAGAGGTGGCAAAGCTCTATTATACGATGGAAAGGTATGAGGAGGCTGCATTTTATTACGATGTTTTCAACACCATAAAGGCCCAGTATGGGCTAAACATATTTGATGGTGAGTCAATAAAGATTGCTTATATCTATGACCAATTGGGTAGAGAAGAGGAGGCAAAAGAGCAAATGAAAATATATTACGCATACGCTCAAAATGACAATTCTATCTATAAGGACCTCATGTTCTCGAGCTACTATGCTTATATGGGTGATATTGAAGAGGCCATTGAATACTTAAAGAAATTCTCAGAGCAAAGGGACTACTTTTATTGGTTGGTAATGATGATGAAGGATGATCCTATTATGAAACCACTTCAGGTTCATCCTGATTATGCACCAACGATGAAGAAAATTGACGATCAGTTTTGGGAAGATCATAAAGCGACAAGAAAAATGCTTGAGGAAGAGGGGCTAATTCAAAGTACTTTTAGACAAAGTAGATTTTGATATTCTACTATTAGGCCTTCCGTGATAATAGGTAGGCCGAAGGCGACAAACCCATTTTCTTTTTAAACTGCCTGTTGAAATGCGAAATATTATTGTAGCCGCAGTAATAGCTTATTTCTAGAATTCCCATCTGCCTTTCCACAAGCATTTTGCAAGCAAAACCAATCCTTATTTCGTTTAAAAATTCCGTGAAAGTTTTCTGCGTGGTTCGTTTAAAATACCTGCAAAACGAAGACTTATTCATGCTTACTAAATCAGCAATATCATCTACATTAATGTCCTCTTGAAAATGATGCATTACATAATCATACACCTTGTCAAGCTTAAGATCTCCAGCCTGCTCAAAATGATTTACAAAACCAGAGCTAGCGATTGTTTTCGCATCACCGTCTTTACATAAGTCCGCCAGAATGGCCAAGAAGCCCAGCATACGGGATAGGTCATCAACTTTATCAAGAGCTTCTATCTTAGGCCCCACCAATTCAACAGTCCTGGCAGAGAATTTCAACCCAAGTTTTGCCTTCTCCATCAACGTGTGGAATTCAACTAGTTCTGGAATGTCCGAGAAAGTAGTGTTCAGGAAAGTCGGGTTGAAGTGTATAGCATGAGCCTCAGCCCGCTTTTTAGAGTCAGGCTCAAAATAAGCATTATCGTTTTGATACATATGAGGCAGATTACTGCCTATAAGAATCAATTCACCTGCCTGAAACCGGTCAATATTGTCTCCAATAAAACGTGTACCCTCACTCCTAACGATATAAACCAATTCAAGCTCAACATGATAATGCCACACCTTAAGAAAGTATGGGAAGTCATGACGTGCTACGGAAAATGAGTGGTCAGGAGTGGCACCTCTTTTTAGTAATGTTGCTTTCACTGACATTAATTTAGCAAGAAGAACAAGAATTCATTACTCTATCGCAAAAATAGTGTAAGTAAGGGGATACTTCATCGTAGTATTGAAGACCTTAATTTGAGAGATTGCTTTATGTTCAAAAATGGCATCGACTCCGTATGCACCATTGTAAGCTATGAGGTGAAAGATATTCGTTTTCCCACTAGTAAAACCCAAGATGGGTCGGATGCTATGAATCCTGACCCCGACTATTCTGCTGCTTATTTAATGCTTAAAACGAATATTCCAGGGTTGGAAGGACATGGACTCACCTTCACTATAGGCAGAGGCAATGAAATATGCGTGCAAGCCATCAGAGCATTTATGCCACTGGTTATTGGGAAAAATCTCACTGATATTACAACTGATATGGGAGGCTTTTGGAAGTCTCTTAATGGCGATAGCCAACTCCGGTGGCTAGGGCCGGAAAAAGGAGTAATACACATTTCAATGGGTGCTGTCATTAACGCTGTTTGGGACCTATGGGCGAAATATGAGGAAAAACCATTATGGAAATTAGTAGCCGACATGAGTCCCCAGCAACTGGTTTCATGTGTAGACTTCACATATATCACTGATGTAATTACACCTGAAAAAGCATTACAAAACTTAACCGAACTAGCCGAGACTAAGTCCAATCGAATTGATAACCTCAAACATAATGGATACCCAGCCTACACCACATCCGCTGGATGGCTAGGGTACTCAGATGATAAAATCAGACGATTGTGTAGAGAAGCAGTAGCAGAAGGTTGGAACCATGTAAAAATGAAAGTGGGGAGTAACCTGGAAGATGATGTCAGAAGAGCCACTATCATCCGCGAAGAAATAGGTGATGAGCGAAGCCTCATGATGGATGCCAATCAGAAATGGGATGTGAACGAAGCCATTCAGAATATGGAAACACTTAGGCAATTCAACCCACTTTGGATAGAAGAGCCAACCAGTCCTGACGATATTCTTGGGCATAAAACTATAGGCGACACACTCGAATCGGTCAAAATAGCCACAGGCGAACATTGTCAGAACCGAGTTATGTTCAAGCAATTTATGACATCAGGTGCCATGGATATTTGCCAAATAGATAGTTGTCGATTGGCAGGTGTAAACGAGGTGCTAGCTGTCTTAATGATGGCGCATGAATTAGATATTCCGGTCTGCCCTCATGCAGGAGGAGTTGGGTTATGTGAGTATGTTCAGCATTTAGCCATGATAGACTACATCTGCATTAGCGGCACACTCGAAAATCGGGTTGTGGAATATGTAGACCATCTTCATGAACACTTTGAAGCACCAGTGAAAATTAAGAATGCGGCATACAGTATTCCGATGGACCATGGATATAGCATAACGATGAAAGAAGAATCAATTTCGACATATTCTTACCCAAGGGGAGAATATTGGGAAAACGAAAGGATCAAGGAATATGAGCAGGTTTAGTTTATCAGGAAAAACAGCCATTATCACAGGAGGAGGTAGCGGTATTGGAAAGGCAATGGCCCTTGCATTTGCAGAGTCAGGTGCCAAAGTACACGTACTTGATTCCAACAAAGAAGCAATCGAAGAAGTAACTCAGGTAAATGGCATAGAAGGACAACGATGTGATGTTTCAAATCAGAATGAAATGAAACAAATTATTGATCAAATAGCCTCAAGTAAAGGAGTTGATATTATGATCAATAATGCCGGTATCGCACATATCGGGAATCTTGAAAACACTTCGGAAGAGGATCTTGATAAAATTTATGCCGTCAACGTAAAAGGAGTCTACAATGGCATGAAGGCCGCCATATCGCATATGAAGAGCCGAGGAGGAGTTATTCTCAACCTGGCCTCCGTAGCTTCTTCCGTAGGTATATCAGACAGGTTTGCCTACTCTATGAGTAAAGGAGCTGTACTAACCATGACGCTCTCCGTGGCCAAAGATTATGTAAAAGATAACATTCGCTGCAACTGTATTTCTCCAGGTAGAGTACATACCCCCTTTGTCGATGGATTCATTGCTAAAAATTACCCAGGAAAAGAGGCCGAAATGTTTGAGAAGCTTTCGGCTACACAGCCCATTGGCCGCATGGGAAAGCCTGAAGAAATTGCCAATTTGGCTATATTTCTGTGTTCTGATGAAGCAGCGTTTATTACCGGAACAGACTATCCAATTGATGGTGGATTTATAAAATTGAATACATGAAACTCATACGTTTTGGCCAATCAGGTCAGGAAAAACCAGGAATAATAGATGGTAATGGCGACCGCATAGACGTCAGTAGCTTTGGTGAGGATTTTACCGAAGAGTTCTTCGAAACGGATGGCATCAGTCGATTACGCACTTGGCTATCAAAATCGGCAAACAATTGCCCGAAAGTGTCAAAGGAAACTCGCTTAGGTCCTCCACTATGTAGACCTTCTAAAATTATATGTGTTGGTTTAAACTATGCCAAGCACGCCAAAGAAAGTGGTATGCAATTGCCAACTGAACCAGTCCTTTTCTTCAAAGCAACGAGCGCAATCTGTGGGCCAAATGACGATGTAATTATTCCTAAAAACAGTGTAAAAACAGATTGGGAGGTAGAATTGGCAGTGGTGATTGGAAAAAGGGCTTCTTACGTTTTAGAATCTGAAGCCATGGACTTTGTTGCTGGCTATACAATTCATAATGATGTCAGCGAGCGCGAATTCCAATTAGAAAGAGAAGGCCAATGGGTAAAAGGAAAGAGTAATGACACTTTTGCTCCACTAGGGCCTTGGATTTTAACGGCAGATGAAATTGATAATCCAAGCAACCTCAATCTTTGGCTTAAACTCAATGGGGAAACCATGCAGAATAGCAATACCTCCGATATGGTTTTCAAAATCCCAGAACTCATAAGCTATATAAGTCAATTTATGACCTTACTCCCAGGTGATGTAATCTCAACTGGAACACCCTTTGGAGTGGGGCTTGGGTTGGATCCACAACGTTATTTGGTTCCAGGAGATGTAATGGAACTAGGCATTGATGGTATGGGAGTTGGCAAGCAAAAAGTAATTGCCTACCAATGAGACTAGACGCACATCAACATTTTTGGCAATATGATGCTGGGCGGGACACCTGGATAGATAAATCCATGGTCGTTCTTAAGCGGAACTTTTTACCGGATGAATTGGAAAAAGAGCTGAAAAATTCCGGTATTGATGGATGCATAGTTGTTCAGGCTGACCAGTCAGAGGAAGAAACAGACTATTTGTTAGAACTGGCTTCTCAAAACCAATTTATCAAAGGAGTTGTGGGTTGGGTAGATCTTCAAGCCGATAATATAAAAGATCGATTGGCTCATTACGTGCAGAACAAAAAGCTCAAAGGAGTCAGGCATATTTTGCAGGCCGAGACTCCTGATTTTATGCTCGGAGATAATTTTACGAGAGGTATAAAGGCACTATCAGCATTTAATTTGACATATGACATTTTGATTTTACCTAAACACTTGGGTGCTGTTTTGGAGCTGGTTCACCGGTTTCCAAGACAGCGCTTTGTGTTAGATCATTTGGCAAAACCCGAAATCAAAGATCAAATCTTTTCGCCTTGGAAGGAGGAACTCATGATGCTGGCAGAAATGCCGAATGTCTACTGCAAGGTGTCAGGGTTGACCACCGAAGCTGATTGGCATAGATGGAAACCTCAAGACGTTCATAGTTATTTGGACATAGCATTTGAAGCTTTTGGAACAGACAGACTCATGTATGGGTCTGACTGGCCTGTATGTCTTCTCGCAGGAGGATATACAACGGCTTATGAGCTATTATCTAACTACATGCAGTCATTTGCAGAGGAGGACAAAGAGAAGGTCTTTGGGCTTAACGCGCAAAAATTCTATAACTTGGAATAAGACATCGACATGAAAAGCGGCTTTCCATATCTCGTTCTTGTTCTGTTACTCTTTCTCTTACCAGGGTGTAAATCAGCAACCGATGTACAAGTACCGGAGGGTATGGTGTATGTGCCCAAAGGTGCTGAGGTGAATGCGTATTTCATGGATGAAACTCCCGTCACCGTAGCGCAATTTAGAGCTTTTGTACAGGCAACTGACTATGCGACTGAAGCGGAGATGTTCGGAAACGCAGGAGTATTTACTGTAGAAGCGAATTGGTTTTTAAAAGAAGGAGCCTATTGGGAGTATCCTATGGGGCCGGACTTTCCAAAAGCCCTAGACGATCATCCTGTGACACAAATATCATATAACGATGCGGAGGCCTATGCCCTTTGGGCCGGTAAGCGTCTGCCTTCGGCCGCGGAATGGGAACATGCCGCAAAGGATGGTGAAGACGTCAATACCATTTACAATTGGGGGAATACCCTTGTCGTAAATGATCAGTATAAGGCAAATGTATGGCAAGGATCCTTCCCCTTTGTAAACACATTAAAAGATGGTTTTGAGTACACCTCGCCCGTTGGCCTATTTGGTAAAACCAAACTCGGCCTGACCGATATCTCAGGTAATGTTTGGGAATGGACCACCGACTGGGATATACCCAAAGGCACCTCTCAAAAAGATTATCAAGTCAATCAGATGAGTCAAAAAGTGCTCAGAGGAGGATCATTTCTCTGTGAACCCTCATTTTGCCATGGATACCAAATCACGGGAAAAAGTGAATCCACTCCAGAGACCAGTCTAATGCACACCGGTTTTAGATGTGTAAGAGATATTAAAGAATCAGATTACAAAAAACTATAATGAAGAAACTTCTACCAATCATATGCCTGATCCTTTTGTCAGGGCCTGCTTTTTCGCAGGCAGTCTACGAAGAAGAGCGCTATGTTGCCGAAACCGACCCTTTAGCACTAGCCAAAATCAAACAGTGGCAGGGGTTGAAATTTGGACTCTTGATGCACTGGGGAGCCTATAGTCAATGGGGTATCGTAGAGTCTTGGTCCCTTTGTCCAGAAGAATACGGTTGGTGTGAAAGAACAAAAGGGTCTAACCCTCAAGACTACAACACCTACAAACAAGAATATGAAAACCTAGCCCTTACATTTAACCCCGTAAAGTTCAATCCCGAAAAATGGGCCAAAGCGGCCAGGGCAGCAGGCATGCGATACATGGTTTTCACAACCAAGCATCACGATGGCTTCACGATGTTCGATTCGAAATACACCGACTACAAAGTCACTGGAAGTAAAAGCCTATTTGCAAACCATCCGAAGGCCAACATTACTAAGGAAATATTCGATGCCTTTAGACAACAAGACTTATGGACTGGTGCCTATTTTTCTAAACCAGACTGGCATTCAGAATATTACTGGGACCCATATTATCCGCCAAGAGATAGAAATGTAAACTATGAGCCAGAGGCCAACCCTGAAAAATGGCAGAAGTTCACAGACTACACCCACAATCAAATCTTGGAACTGATGACCGACTATGGCAAAGTAGATATCCTTTGGTTAGACGGGGGTTGGGTGGCTAAAACCCCTAAGGGGGAAATTACGGACTGGTATAGCGGCCAACTTGGTGATAATAATAAGAACGGCTATATCAAGCACCGCATAGTCAACCAAGACATTAAGATGGACGAGTTGGTAGAAAAGGCCAGAAAGAAACAACCCGGTCTTATCGTAGTCGATCGTGCAGTACACGGTAAAAACCAAAACTACTTAACACCTGAAAATAGGGTGCCAGAAAAGCCACTTCCGTTCCCATGGGAGTCCCCAATGATTTCTGGAGGAGGCTGGTCTCACACCTTCAATGCTAAATACATGAGTGGACACAAAGCCATTCATTTGCTAGTGGACATAGTCACAAAAGGAGGAAACCTTCTCCTCAATATTGCTCCTGGTCCTGATGGCACATGGCAACAAGGCGCCTATGATTTACTTGAAGAGTACGCTAACTGGATGGAAGTAAATAGCGAAGGTATTTATGAAACGCACGCCTTGGCACCTTACAAAGAAGATAAGGTCGCCATTACTCAGAAGCCAGACGGAACGACATACTTCTTTTATATGGCAGACGAAAATGAAAAGGTGATGCCATCAGAAATCACAGTCAAGTCACTCCAACCAGATGCAAAGGCATCTGTCAGCCTCCTAGGAAAAGGGAAGCTTAAATGGAGAAAAAGTGACAAAGGCTTTGTGGTGACCATTCCAGAAAAATGGAGAAAAGACCCACCTGCCGATTATGTGTGGACCATTAAAGTGAGCGCGCTTAAATAGAAAACGATGACGAAATCCATTTTTTCGAGCCTCTTTATAGTGATTTTACTCCTCGGGTGCACAACCAATGAACAGGAAGAAACCAGAAAAGCGAAGCATGTAATACTTATAGGATCAGACGGACTAGGTGCATATGCCTTCGATAAAGCTAAGATTCCAAATATTAGAAGAATGATGTCCGAAGGGAGTTATTCACTTCAGGCCAGAGCCGTGCTGCCGTCCTCCAGTGCCGTGAATTGGGCATCTATGATTATGGGTTCCGGTTCAGAACTGCATGGGTATACCGAATGGGGGAGTAAAACGCCCGAATTACCATCCCGAATTGTCGGAGAAGAAGGAATCTATCCGTCTATTTTTAGCCTGATTGATGAGCAATTACCAGAAGAGAAAATGGGTGTCTCCTATACTTGGGGAGGCATTGGATACCTGTTTGAAAAGCAATTGGTAGACCTCGATTATAATGGAAAGACAGATGAAGAAACGGCTGAAACAGCGATTGACTTCTTTGTAGAGAAAAAGCCAGCCCTAACTTTTATTCACTTTGATCAACCAGATGGTGCCGGGCACGGAATTGGACATGACACCCCTGAATATTATGAAGCAGTAGAAGAAATAGATCGTCTGGTAGGCTTAGTAATGGATGCAGTGGAGAAAGCAGGCATGATGGATGATACCATAATCATTTTAAGCTCCGACCATGGTGGAGTAGATAAAGGTCATGGAGGAAAGTCACTGCTGGAAGTAGAAATTCCCTGGATAATTTATGGAAAAGCTGTATCAGCAAACGGTGCACTTTCGTCAAGCATAGTTACCTATGATACGGGATCAACGATTGCATATTTACTTGGTCTTAACCAACCGCAATTCTGGACAGGGAGACCGGTGATGGAAGTCTTTCAAGGAAATAAAGAATGAAGAATTTAAAAGGTTTATTGGTGACAGTGTTGCTGCTGCTTTCTGTTGGCTGTCAAAGTATCAAACAGAAAGAAAAACTCAATATCATTGTTTTTCTTGTTGATGACATGGGTTGGCAAGATACTTCTGTGCCATTTTGGAACGAACGAACCCCCTATAATAACGTTTATCAAACACCAAATATGGAGCGTCTGGCTTCGGCAGGAATGAAGTTCACACAAGCCTATGCCTGTGCAGTTTGTTCACCAACTCGCGTGAGCTTAATGACTGGAATGAATGCGGCACATCATCGAGTGACTAATTGGACATTGAGAAAAGACGTGCAGCCAGTGGCTGATGATGATAAACTGGCGCAACCCGATTGGAATGTAAATGGTATGAGTCCCGATGAAGGTATTCCCAATACCATTTATGCCACCCCATTACCTCAACTACTCAAGGACGCAGGCTACTTCACTATTCATAGCGGAAAAGCGCACTTGGGTGCTATTGGGACACCAGGGTCAGACCCACTAAACCTCGGATTTGATGTGAATATTGCCGGTCATGCTGCAGGAGCACCAGGTAGTTACTATGGAACAGAGTCTTTTGGAAATGATGATCCCAATAGAACAACATGGGCCGTGCCAGGTCTTGAGAAGTATCACGGAAAAGACATTTATCTCTCAGAAGCCATTACCCGCGAAGCAGCCCATGCCATGGATAGTGCTGTAAATAATGACCAGCCATTTTTCCTTTATATGGCGCACTACGCAGTGCATACCCCTATTCAAGGTGATGATAGGTTTGTTCAGAAATACCTAGATCAAGGGCTTTTGCCTACAGAGGCAAAATATGCATCAATGGTAGAAGGAATGGACAAAAGCTTAGGCGACATCATGGATTTTTTGATCGAAAAGCAGATTGAAGAAAACACGGTAATTCTCTTTATGTCTGACAATGGTGGGCTGAGTGCCGTTGCACGCGGTGGCGAAAAACACACGCACAACAAACCCCTAAGTAGTGGCAAAGGATCAGCCCATGAAGGAGGGATTCGGGAACCAATGATTGTAAAATGGCCAGGGAAAGTAAAACCAAATAGTGTAACACATGACTACCTCATTATTGAAGATTTCTTTCCCTCAATATTAGAGATTGCGTCAATAACAGATTACCAAACAGTACAACCCATTGACGGGGTTAGTTTCGTTCCATTGCTAACACATCAAAATGTATCTTCTTCAAAAGACCGGCCACTTTTTTGGCATTACCCTAATCGTTGGGGGCCATTGGGTCCGGGAATTGGTGCCAGTAGCACGGTACGTTTAGGCGACTGGAAGCTAATCTATTACCACAGCGATCGAAGTTTTGAACTCTTTAACCTTCGAGATGATATTGGAGAAACTAGAAACAGAGCATCAGACAGCAGGGAAAAGCTTAAAGAACTTGCCCTCGTCCTGACCAATTACCTAAAACAAGTAAATGCTCAAATGCCATTAGATAAGCAAACCGGGCAGGTGGTCGAGTACCCTTCAGATCTATTGGACTGATAGATTGTTTTGATAAAAATTCTTATCTTCTGCTTGAATACCAGCACATTACAGCTAGTATTCAAGTTATTATCAACCTTAACTAAATTAAAAGATGAGCAATTTGAAAATCAACCACGGAGCCGTGTGGGTGTCCGTAATTTTACTTACAGGTTTAGGATTTCTCTGGTATGGTGCCCTTTTTGGTGAAAAATGGATGGCCTTGGTGGGACTAGATCCAGTAGCCGTAGAAGCTGATCCTCCAGGAGCAGGCGTTTGGATTACTAACATTGTCGCAACAGTAATACCAATGTATGTGCTGGCATGGCTTTTCACGAAACTAAATGTAGACTCAGCACTGAAAGGAGCAAAAATAGGATTGATTATCGCCTTCTCCTTCGTGTTCTTAAGCAAGATGACAAGCGATATGTTTGCCCAAAACCCTTACGAACTTTCCTGGATTGTTGGTGGCTTTGATATGGCGGCCTTGACAATTGCTGGTATAATACTGGGCGCTTGGACAAAGGAAAAGTAGAAAGAGAAAAGTATAGAAAATTAAGAGAAAAGGAGTCAGGAAATAACCCTGGCTCCTTTTTGATTTGTTATCTTATAAGGTGTTAACCAGAACCTCCAAATCATTCTAAAATGAAAAGAATAAGCTATGCAATTTTAATTTTGCTAGTGCTTCAATCCTGTGCTCAGGAGAATGAATCCCAACCCAACATTATCGTAATCTTTGCTGACGATGCAGGCTATGCAGACTTTAGCCTCAATGGTAACAAACAGATTCAAACACCAAATATTGATGCCATAGCAACCAATGGCGTAAAGTTCATGAATGCTTATGTAAGTGGCCCAGTTTGTAGCCCATCAAGGGCAGGTTTATTAACTGGAAGGTACCAGCAACGTTTTGGCCATGAGTATAATATTGGAGGAAACTTCACAAATACAGACCCCGATTCCATTGGCTTGGCAGTTGGCGAAAAAACCATAGCCGATTATTTAAAGAATGATGGCTATCGTACCGCCCTAATTGGAAAATGGCATTTAGGAGAGAAGCCCCAGTTCCATCCAAATCAAAGAGGTTTCGATGAGTTCTTTGGAATGCTCAAAGGAAGTAGTGCATATACATCTGGAAAGGCTAAAAATATTGAAAGGAATGGAGTGCCAGTGGAGGCAATGAGCCTGCCCTATCTAACTGATGCCTTTGGAGACGAGGCGGTGAACTTTATTGAAAGCAAAGGAGAAAAACCATTCTTCCTCTTTTTGTCATTCAATGCACCTCACACACCAATGCACGCTAGAGATGATTACTTGGCGGAGGCGCGAGGGCAATTTGAAACGGAATCTCGGGCTATCAATGCTGCTATGACAAGGTCTTTGGATGAAAATGTTGGTAAAGTAATGCAAGCACTTCGAGAACAAGGCCTAGAAGAAAATACACTTGTCATATTTACAAATGACAACGGTGGAGCAATGCCTTATAATGCCTCTGACAACTCTCCTTTTTCTGGCACAAAAGGCACTTTTTTGGAAGGAGGTATTCACATACCCTTTGTGGCACAATGGCCGGGTAAAATAGAAAAAGGATCGAGCTATAACGCACCCATTATCACATTGGATATTCTGCCCACCGTACTTTCTGCAGCGGGCGGTCAGGTCCCCAATAATTTAGACGGGGTAGATTTTATGCCATACCTTGGACAGTCGAGTAATGTGCCTCATGAAGAACTGTTTTGGAGGCTGGGACATCATGGAGCAGTGCGAAAAGGAGACTGGAAATTAATATGGTTTGATGATATGCCTCCCCGTTTACACAATTTGTCGAGTGATATAGCAGAGCAAATTGACTTAAGTAGGGAAGAACCTGAACTTACCCAAGCCATGCTGGAATCATACCATCAATGGGAGTCTGAATTGATCAGGCCTGTTTGGCGAACTGATACCATATGGAAAGCACATTCCAGAAAGCGCTATGATCAGTCATTTGTCAACTCTCTTAGTAGAAACTAAATGATTACGTGTCAATTAATTATAGTAAATTATTACCCAGTTATTCAACCTTAATCTAGCATGAAGAGAGTTTCCATTTTCCTATTACTAACATTCATCTTTGTTAGCTGTTCGGACACTGAAAAAACGGCTGAAAAGCCCAATATTATCTATATAATGGCCGATGACCTAGGTTATGGTGAACTAGGTATTTACGGACAGACCAAGATTCAAACGCCTAACATAGATGCCCTTGCCAGATCTGGAATGATGTTTACCCAGCATTATTCAGGAGCGCCAGTTTGTGCCCCTGCACGCTACATGCTAATGACTGGAAAACACCCTGGTAATGCACACATTAGAGGGAACGATGAATGGGCATCTCGCGGTGAAGTTTGGAATTACGAGAAAGCAGTTAACGACCCAAACTTGGAAGGGCAACGACCCATTCCAAATGGCACAATGACTGTAGGTAACGTACTACAAAATGCAGGCTATAAGACAGGTGTTGTTGGTAAATGGGGCCTAGGAGCTCCACTCACTGAAGGAATACCCAATAATAGAGGGTTTGACTTTTTCTATGGGTACAACTGTCAGCGTCAGGCACATCAATTGTATCCACGGCATCTTTGGAAAAATGAAGAGAAAGTTTGGACCCAAAATGAACTGGTAGCACCAAGACAAAAGCTAGAAGAAGGTGCTGACCCTATGGACCCAGCCAGTTATGACAAGTTCAATAAGCAACCCGATTACGCACCAGCCCTCATGCAAATAGAAGCCCTCAACTTCATAGAAGAAAACCAAAACGATCCATTCTTTCTCTATTACGCCACTCCAATTCCTCATTTACCCATTCAAGTGCCACAAGAATATACCGATCGGTATATAGAGCTCTGGGGCGAAGAAGAACCATATATTGGTAACAGAGGATATTTCCCACATAGATATCCGAAAGCAGCCTATGCCGGCATGATTACCTATTTGGACGATCAGGTAGGAGAGCTGATCGCTAAACTCAAAGAACTTGGACTGTATGAGAATACGCTCATCATTTTTACGAGCGATAATGGCCCGACCTATACAGGCGGGGTGGATGCACCTTACTTTAACAGTGCCGGACCTTTTGAAACGGCCTATGGACGTACTAAAGGGTTTACGTATGAAGGAGGTATTCGCGTACCGATGATTGCCGCGTGGCCTGGTAAAATAGAAGCAGGTTCTAAAACAGATCACATCTCAGTTTTCTGGGACTTTATGGCGACTGCTGGCGAAATAGCAAAGACTGAAATTCCAGACAATACGGATGGAGTCAGCTATTTACCGACTCTACTAAACCAAGGAAAGCAGCAAGACAGGGAATACCTCTATTGGGAATTCCCTGAATATCAAGGTCAACAAGCTGTGAGAATGGGCGATTGGAAAGGCATTCGTAAAGAGATTAAGAAAGGCAATATGACCCTAGAGCTCTATAACCTCAAAGACGATCCAGCAGAACAAAACGACATTGCCTCGGCTCATCCAGACATCATTAAAAAGATGGAAGATATCATGGTAAAGGAGCACACCTCTGCAACCCTTGATCGATTTAAAATGACCCAACTGGGGGATGTAATGACCGGTAATTGATTTGTTAAAACTCTTCACCAAAGCAAAAATTATTAGAGACTCAATTCTACTTGGGCTACTCCTTTTATTGTCCTGCTGCAAGGCTGCCCCTGACGAAAAATATCAAGCTGTTATAGTTCGAAATCATGGGGATAGTGAAGTAGATACCTATCGAATTCCTGGCTTGGTCACCTCCAAAAAAGGTACCCTGATTGCGGTGTACGACATGCGTAGAAATGGGGCAGTCGATCTACAGGAAGATGTAGACATCGGTATGAGCAGAAGTACCGATAAAGGAGATAGTTGGGAGCCAATGAAGGTAATTATGGATATGGGCGAATGGGGAGGCTTGCCAGAAAATCAAAATGGTATTGGAGATCCATCTGTTCTGGTAGATGAGCAAACAGGTACTATCTGGGTGGCAGCCGTCTGGGCGCATGGGCATCCGGGAGAAAGAAACTGGTGGGCATCAAAACCGGGCATGTCACCTAAAACTACCAGTCAGTTTATGCTTACCAAGAGTGAAGATGATGGCCTTACCTGGTCTCAGCCAATTAACATAACAAGCCAAGTAAAAGAGCCCAAGTGGCATTTATTATTGCAAGGTCCGGGTAAAGGCATTACCATGAGTAATGGCATGCTAGTTTTTCCTGCGCAGTTCAAAGACGAAAACGAAATGCCACACTCCACCATCATTTATAGCCAAGACAGAGGAGAAACATGGGAGATTGGGACAGGAGCAAAACCGAATACAACTGAATCTCAAGTGGTAGAGTTAGAAGACGGAAGCCTAATGCTCAACATGAGAGATAATCGCGGAGGGTCCAGATCTGTTTATACAACCCAAGATATGGGTAAAACGTGGACCGAACACCCCACCTCCAGGAGTGCGCTTGTAGAGCCCGTCTGTATGGCCAGCCTTATCAAACATAACTATAGAGGTAAAGAATATTTGCTCTTTTCCAACCCAAATTCAGTAGAGAAAAGAGAAAATATGACCATCAAGCTAAGCAGTGATATGGGAAGCACATGGCCTGAAGCACATCAACTCCTTTTAGACAAAGGCATTGGCCGTGGATATTCCTGTATGACATCCATAAATGAAGAAACCATAGGTATTCTGTATGAAAGCAGTTTTGCCGATTTGGTTTTTCAGAAAGTCAGGATTTCGGATTTATTGAATTAAAAAATGAGACTTAGAACCTATTTGAAGATTCTTATAGCAACAGCTGTTTTCATAACCGCTTCTTGTACTAATAAAGAACCGGCCGTATTTGAATTTTCGAATGCAGATCGTACTTGGATTGGGCCCGATTTCTGGGCAAACCGGCTTCAAGACTGGAAATTGGAAGGTGGGCAATTGGTTTGCCTAAATGAAACCAATCCAATGCGCACAGTTCATCTATTGACACACAATCTATCCGATAGACAAGGCAATGTTGACTTAGCAGTAGAGCTAAACATGGTTGACTTGGTAAAGGGAAAAGCCAGTGCAGGCATTCTAATTGGAGCAGGTGCTGGTCAAGATTACCGGCAGGCAGCCTTAATACATCATAGCTATGGTAAAAACGGAGGACTGTATGTAGGTATTAGGAGTGACGGCCACCTTTTCCTTCGCGATTTTGAGACTGAAGACACTCACATAGCAGAGGTGACGCTCGTGTCAGAGGTTTTTGAAAGTAAAGTCAACTTGACAATACAAATTAACGAAGAAGGTAGGCTCACGGCAATCGCCAAATCGGAAAGTCAAGAACTTGGAAGACTTGAGAAAATTCCAATTAAAGCGGACCGATTGATAGGTAGTATTGCCCTCGTTTCTAACCCAGACCCCGAAACAAAGAAAGGTCGATTCTCATTTGACAACTGGAGCGTTTCCGGAGATAAAATTGATTTTCATGAAGACCGAATTAATGGGCCAATCATAGGGACTCAGCATACACTTCATGATAATACCGTGAAACTAACAGCCCAACTGATGCCACTAGCCATTACTAACAAGGGTAAAGCCTGGATGGAATTAAAACAGGGAAAAGACTGGAAGAGAATTCAGGAAACGGAAGTGATCAGACCAGGGTATACAGCCCACTTCAGATCTGAGAATTGGGATGATTCTGAAAATCAGATCTACAGGATTGGCTATCATCTAGAGGGTAAAGACTACTATTCGGAAGGTGTCATCAAAAAGAACCCGACTAACAAGGAAGAAGTTGTCGTTGCGGCCTTTACCGGAAATCATAATAACGTCAGGCCAAACCCAACCCGTTGGGGAGGGGTAGATACGGGCAAATTCCCTTGGGATTGGGGACTGTGGTTTCCCCATACCGATCTGATAAATAATTTCATGCAGCACCAACCCGATGTTCTGTTCTTTAGTGGTGACCAGGTATATGAAGGTGCCAGCCCCACCTGGGCCGATAGAAAAAATGGAGAACTCGACTATCTATACAAATGGTATCTCTGGTATTGGGCATTTGGAGAATTAACCGCAGAAATTCCAACTATAACTATCCCAGACGATCATGATGTATACCACGGTAACATTTGGGGAGCTGGAGGAAGGCTCGCCAAACCAGGGGCTCTGGGAGGTACAGCACAAGATGGTGGCGGATATAGAATGCCTGCTGATTGGGTTAAAATGGTAGAACGAACTCAGACCAGTCACATGCCCGACTCCTTCGACCCAACTCCTGTGGAACAAGGGATAGGGGTTTACTATACAGACTTTACCTACGGAGGGGTGAGTTTCGCTGTGCTAGAAGATCGAAAGTTTAAATCTGCCCCAAGAGCACTTCTTCCCAAAGCCAATGTTGGCAACGGATGGGCTAGAAATAAGGACTTTAATCCAAAAAAGAGCGCAGATGTTGATGGCGCGATATTGCTAGGAGAAAGACAATTAGACTTTTTAGAAAACTGGGCAGCCGACTGGTCAGAAAAAACCGAAATGAAAGCAGTACTCTCTCAAACCATTTTTGCTGATGTGGTCACTTTGCCTTCGACTGAGATTAATGACGCCAATTTTCCAGGATTAGAGATTTATGAAAAAGGAGATTATGCACCGGACGATGTGCCTGCTGCTGACATGGATTCCAATGGTTGGCCACAAACAGGAAGGAACAAAGCAGTCAAGAAATTGAGAAAAGCCTTTGCCGTACATATTGCTGGAGATCAGCACCTGGGAAGCACGATCCAGTATGGTGTAGATGAATATAATGATGCTGGGTTTGCACTTTGCGTCCCTTCAATTGCTAATTTCTATCCTAGAAGATGGTTTCCAAAGGAACCTGGAAGTAACCGAGTGGAAGGTTCACCTATATATACCGGAGATCACGAGGATGGATTTGGGAATAAAATGACAGTGCATGCAGTTTCTAATCCCTATATCAGCAATAAACCCCCAGCTGAACTTCATGACAGAGCAGCAGGCTATGGCGTTGCACGGTTTAATAAAACGGCCAGGACCATCACATTTGAGAACTGGCCGCGCTGGGCCGACCCATCAAAAGGAGACAAACCATATGAAGGGTGGCCAGTAATTATTAACCAAGAAGATAACTATGGTCGCGAGGCACAAGGTCACCTACCAGAAGTTCGAGTTTCAGGCATAGTTGATCCGGTGATTCAGGTCTATGACGAAACAGATCAGGAGATAATCTATACGCTGAGAATTAAAGGAAATAGATTTGTGCCGAAGGTTTTTGAAACCACCCATAAGTACACTGTAACTATCAGTGATTATTCGGGAAGTGCGGTAGTGCAATCATTCCGAGGGTTGGATGTCCAGAATATCGAAACTCTCAAAGTGGACTTTAATTAGAGATAAACAGATATTTTATTTACACTATTCTGTCCTGATTATTTGATTAAGGCAAATATAGTGTCTATTGAGGCGAATGTCTTACTAGAATGTTTTGACCAATAGAAGTAGTTTTATTTCCATTGCTCAACCATTGAAATTTAGATAAGTCCGATCATGAGAATACGCTTATTTGTGCAGAGGATTTTTGCTTTTTCAATCATCTTTTTGGCCCTTTGTGGCTGTCAATCAGCCGAAGAATCTGGTAGCGGAATGGTGCTCTGGTACAATTCACCAGCCACAGATTGGTCCACTGAAGCTTTGCCTATAGGCAATGGAAGGCTCGGAGCAATGGTTTTTGGAGACCCAGCACATGAAAGAATTCAGTTAAACGAGGATTCCATGTGGCCAGGAGGGCCAGATTGGGGTAACGCTCAGGGAAATCGAGCCGATCTTGAGAAGGTAAGAGCACTTTTGGTTGCAGGAAAGGCACATGAAGCCGATAAAGCCTGGGTTGGTCAATTCTCCCACAAAAGTATCATCAGGTCTCATCAGACTATGGGTGATTTGTTCCTAGATTTTGGCGATAGGGAGATCAGTGAATATAGACGTCAGTTAGACCTAGATTCTTCACTCGTTACCGTGTCATACAATACCGGAGCAGGACGTTTTACGGAACGGATATTCGCCAGTTCTCCTCATAATGCCATGGTTTTGGAACTCGCTACCACTGATGCAACTGGAATTGATTTGAGTCTTCATTTGAGCAGGCCAGAAGACGATGGAAGGCCAACGGTAGTTGTAACTACACCATCGAACAACGAGATTTTAATGGAAGGTGAGGTAACTCAGTACAAAGGGAAACACTTTTCAAAAGCAGAGCCAATAGATTATGGAGTAAAATTTCAAACCAGATTAAAAGTCAACAATGAGGGAGGAACAGTTTCCGCTTCAGAAGGAAGGTTGGCACTGAAAGGGGTTAAAAAAGCAACGATATACATTGTCGCAGCAACCTCCTATTATCACGATGATTTTAAAGCCAAGAATGAAGCTGACTTGCAAAGCGTTTCGAATGTGTCGTTTAATGAAATACTCAAGGCACATGTAGATGACTACCAAGAATTGTTTAAAAGAGTCGACTTGGATTTGGGAGGGCATGAGTTAGACAGCTTGCCCACCAACGTTAGGCTTGAGAGAATAAAAAGCGGTCAATCAGACCCCGACTTCGTTGCTAAGCAGTTTCAATTTGGCCGCTACCTGCTCATCTCAAGTTCCAGGCCAGGCACTAATGCGGCAAACCTGCAAGGTATTTGGAATGAGTACTTGCAAGCCCCCTGGAATGCAGATTATCATTTGAACATTAACCTACAAATGAACTATTGGCCTGCTGAAGTGACCAACCTCAGTGAGCTGCATGAACCCCTGTTCGACTTTACCGAAAGATTGATGGACAGAGGCAAAATCACTGCAAAAGAGCAATATGAAATGCGAGGATTTGTAGCACATCAGGCTACTGATTTCTGGGCTCCAGCATGGATGCGAGCGGAGCAGCCATACTGGGGTGCATGGGTTGGTGGAGGTGGATGGCTAATGCAGCATTTTTGGGACCACTATCAGTTCACAAAGGACGAATCATTTTTGCGAAATCGGGCATATCCCGCCATCAAGGAATCGGCACTTTTCTACTTAGATTGGTTAATGAAAGACCCGCGTGATGGGAAATGGATTTCGGCACCTGCTACATCGCCAGAAAACTCCTACATAGCCGCAGATGGTAAATCTGCGGCTACTGTTTTAGGAACAGCGATAGACCAACAGATTATTGAAGAGGTGTTTACTAATGCCCTTGCGGCAGCAAGTATTTTGAATATTGAAGACGAGTTCGTTAAGGAGGTACGTGAGAAACTAGTAGATCTCCGCCCGGGTATTGTGATAGGTCCTGATGGTAGAATATTAGAGTGGGATAGGCCATATGATGAAGCAGAAAAAGGCCATAGACATATGTCTCATCTGTATGCCATTTATCCTGGTAATACAATTACCAGGGAAGGGACTCCCGATTGGTTTGATGCAGCTAAGAAGTCGACCGAATACCGTCTGGCCAATGGCGGGGCAGGTACAGGATGGAGTCGTGCGTGGCTCATCAATCTTTCCGCGAGACTTCAGGATGCTGATGAAGTAGAAAAGCATGTGGATTTACACCTGCAAAAATCCATAGTCCCAAATCTATTTGATATGCACCCACCTTTTCAAATTGACGGAAATTTTGGGTTTACGGCAGGCATTGCTGAAGCACTGCTGCAGTCACACACTGACAATATTCACTTACTACCTGCATTGCCAAAGAACTGGCCATCAGGCAGCGTAAACGGGTTAAAGGCAAGAGGGAATCTGACCATAGATATCTATTGGAAAGATGGCCTTTTGGAAAAAATAAAAGTGCTGCCTAAGATATCTGGCAGCTATAAGTTCAAATACAAAAACAGTGTGAAAACAATTGACCTCAATGAGGATGAATCATATGTAATCACAAAAAAAGAGATTGAGGAATAAATGCTAATTTGAATAACAAAGATTGGCTAGAAAATGGATTTAAATCTACACGATAAAGTCTTTATTGTTACCGGTGGAGCGAAGGGTATTGGCAGGGCTATCGTCAAACAATTGGCTGATGAAAAAGCAATTCCTGTTGTTTTGGACAAGGATGCTACTGTTGGCAATGAGTTGATTTCTTCTATTCAACAAAACGGAAAGGCGCTGTTTCTGGAAACTGATTTATGCATTGCTGATCAGTGTAAAGACTCAATTGAAAAGGTTATTAATGAGTTTGGCAGAATTGACGGCCTAATCAATAATGCTGGGGTAAATGATAGTATTGGGCTTGAAAATGGAAGCCCAGATGGATTTCGGCAATCACTCCAAAAGAACCTGAGTCACTATTATGACATGGCGCACTATTGCCTTCCTTACCTAAAGAAATCGAACGGAGTCATACTCAATATGGCCTCAAAAACAGCCATAACGGGTCAAGGTAGTACCTCAGGCTATGCAGCCGCTAAAGGTGGTGTTTTGGCTTTAACTAGAGAATGGGCAGTGGAATTACTCGAGAGTGGGATCCGTGTAAATGCAATTGTACCAGCAGAAGTAATGACCCCTCTTTATAAGAACTGGCTTGAAACCTTTGACGACTCTGCGGCAAAAGAAAAGGCAATTACCGATAGAATCCCTTTAGGTAATAGAATGACCAGACCTAGTGAGATAGCCGATGTCGCAGTATTTCTGTTATCAGAAAGGGCAAGTCATATTACCGGTCAGCACATGCACGTGGATGGTGGCTATACTCATTTAGACCGCATTATTTGACCTGAAACATGAATTCTAACACTCAGACTAGACCCAAATTAATTGAACGGAAAGCCCTGATTCCATTCATTCTGATTACATCACTTTTCGCCCTATGGGGTTTTGCAAATGCCGTTACAGATCCTATGGTTCAGGCATTCAAAAAAGTACTTGAGTTATCTAACTCACAAGCAGCTTGGGTTCAAATGGCCTTTTATGGAGGCTATTTCTGCATGGCACTACCGGCCGCTCTATTTGTAAGGAAATACTCCTATAAAGTAGGTGTTCTGATTGGTCTAGCCCTTTACGCAGTAGGAGCCCTTTTATTCTACCCTGCAGCTATTACCGAGCAGTTCTGGTTTTTCTGTTTAGGTCTGTATGTACTCACATTCGGCCTGGCCTTTTTGGAGACAACCGCCAACCCCTATATTCTGGCTATGGGAGCCAGAGAAACGGCTACTCAACGTCTCAACCTAGCACAAGCCTTCAATCCGGTGGGCCTCCTTGGTGGTCTTCTGGTCGCCCAACAATTTGTATTAAGAAACCTACAATCAGATGACATCGCAGATTACGCCACACTAGATGAGGCCAAGAAAATCTTGATCCGGACTTCCGACCTGTTAGTCATCCGCAATCCCTACGTTATCCTTGGCTTGGTACTTATAGGTGTCTTCATTTTAATTGCTGTTAGCAAAATGCCCCAGGCCAAAGGAGATGGGAAGATGCCGAGCTTAAAGGCAACCTTTGACTCTCTGGTAAAGAACAAAAAGTATGTCCTTGGAGTGTTGGCACAAGTATTCTATGTAGGGGCACAAATCATGTGCTGGACTTATATTTATCAATATGCCGAAGCCATTGGAATATCAAGCACAGTTGCTGCCAATTACCAGTTTGCCGCTTTTATTGTATTCCTAATCGGTAGGGCGGTTGGCACCTACTTGCTTAGGTTTATTAACGCAGGAAAGTTACTCATGTACTTTGCTAATCTGGCCGGTATAAGTACCCTTCTGGCCATTTATATGGAAGGAACTAACGGCTTATATGCCCTTGTTGCCATCTCCTTTTTTATGTCCGTAATGTTTCCGACTATCTATGGCATTGCTTTAAATGGGCTTAATGAAGAACAGTCAAAAATCGGAGCGGCCGGATTGGTAATGGCCATTGTGGGAGGTGCCTTAATGCCCAAGTGGCAAGGCATGATTATCGACATGGGTGGAGCAGCCGTTAATGACACTCAGATCACAGGCGTTTCGGAGGTCAACTTCTCGTTTGTCCTTCCATTCATCTGTTTTGTGTACATAGCATGGTATGGGCATCAGGTATATAAAAAACATCAATCAACAGAAGTCTTGTAACCGTTTTCTATGAAGAAGTACTGCCTTACATTAGACTTAAAAGACGACCCTCAGTTAATAGCAGAGTATAAAGCACATCATGAAAGAGTATGGCCTGAAGTTATTCAGAGCATTCAGAATGCAGGTATCTTAAATATGGATATCTATCTCCTAGGCAACAGGCTTTGCATGACCTTAGAAGCGGAAGATACTTTCTCATTTGAGATGAAAAATCAGAAGGACGCAGGAAATACTAAGGTACAAGCGTGGGAAGCACTGATGTGGCAATATCAGCAAGCATTACCGTTAGCGAAACCTGGTGAAAAGTGGCTGGTGATGGAAAAGATTTTCGAACTTAATGGTATTCAACCATCATGAGCTGGCCGTATAACAGAAATTATCCATCAATGGACGACCTCCGAAAAAGGGCAAAGAAGAAGATGCCCGGGTTTGCCTTTGAGTACCTTGATGGTGGCTGCAATGAGGATGTCAACTTACACCGCAATACCTCAGAAATAAGAGATGTAAGCCTAATTCCACAGTATTTGGCTCCATATAAGAAAAGCAGCCTTAAAACAGAATTATTCGGCCATACCTATGACGCTCCATTTGGCATTGCCCCTGTAGGTTTGCAAGGCCTCATGTGGCCTAATTCGCCTGAAATTTTAGCAAAAGCTGCATCTGCCCATAACATACCATTTGTTCTAAGTACGGTTACCACTAGTAGTATCGAACGCATTTCAGAAATCACAGAAGGTAATGCTTGGTTCCAATTATATCACCCTGCAAAAGAGGAATACAGAGACGATATACTGGCAAGAGCTCAAAGTGCCGGCTGTCAGGTTTTAGTACTGCTTTGTGACGTACCCACTTTCGGCTTTCGCCCACGTGATATAAGGAATGGACTCTCTATGCCGCCAAGAATGACTTTGAGAAATGTTGGTCAAGTTCTAACAAGTCCCCATTGGGCATTACAAACGCTCAAACATGGGCAGCCCAATTTTGAAACGCTTAAGCCTTACATGTCGGAAAAACTAGGGCTGAGTGGTTTGGGAGCCTTTATGGATCAAATGTTCTCTGGACGGCTGGATAAAGATAAAATTGCCCGTATTCGCGACCAGTGGAAGGGGAAAATTGTACTGAAAGGAGTGGCGAGTGAAGAAGACACCCAAAAGGCAATCGCTTTAGGACTTGATGGCGTTATCGTCTCGAATCATGGAGGTAGGCAGCTGGATGCAGGAGAATCGACCATTAAACCATTAAGCAGAATCGCTGCCAAGTATGGCGATCAGATAAAAGTGATGATGGATGGAGGCATGCGTTCTGGGCCAGATATTGCCAGATCTGTTGCCAGTGGAGCTGCGTTTACATTTATGGGACGGAGCTTTATGTATGGGGTTGGGGCCCTAGGAAAAAGAGGAGGAGAGCATACCATAGGCCTACTAAAGACACAATTGAAACAAGTGATGGAGCAAGTTTGCTGTGAACGGATTACGGATTTGCCGAATCATCTTTATAGAGAAATTGACAATAAGCATTGAAGGTATGAGCAGTAGAAAAAGAGCCCTTCTTATGATAATATCAATCGCTCTCTCAATGGCTATGAGTTCCGATCGACCGGAAACACAAAATTTTGTGGCCTATAGTCAGGAAATTCCTGGGTCAGATCTATCATTTGACTTTGTTCCCATTGCGGGAGGTAAGTTCAACATGGGAAGCCCTGAATCAGAAGCAGGAAGGAACCCAGATGAGGGGCCTCAACATGAAGTAGTCGTTAGCGATTTCTGGATGAGTACACTCGAAGTTACTTGGGACCAGTTCGAACTTTTCCTTTACCGTGAAACGGATGGAGAGGTTGTAAAAGAGAATAGAGAACTCACCTTGGAAGTAGATGGCATTGCAGGAGCCACCATGCCCTATGTGAATTTCAATAAGCCAGGTTATCCTTTGGTAAACGTAACGCAATATGCGGCCTCAACTTTCTGCAAATGGCTGAGTGCAAAAACAGGTCATTTTTATCGCTTGCCCACAGAGGCAGAGTGGGAATATGCCAGTAAGGCTGGAGGGGATGCACCATTCTCATTTGATAAAAAGCATATTGACGACTTTGCCTGGTATGGTGGAAATAGTAACGGTAAATCGCAAAAAGGAGGTAAGAAGAAAGCAAATGCATGGGGCTTGTATGACATGCATGGAAATGTAGCAGAATGGGTGTTAGATGCCTATAGCGACATGACCTATGGCCAAAGAGAGATCGTTGAAAATCCGGTTTATACCACTGAAGAACTATATCCACGAGTCGTGCGCGGAGGATCGTTTAATGACCCACTGAAAAATATAAGAGCAACAGCAAGGCAGTTTTCTGATAAGAGCTGGAAAAAAAGAGATCCCCAAATACCAAAGAGTCTCTGGTGGCTCACGGATGCATTGCATGTCGGGTTTAGAGTTGTTAGACCTGTACAAGTACCGCCAAAATCTGAATGGGAAAAATACTGGGGTAAACCAATTAGAGAATATTAAAACCAAAGTCTATGAAACCTTCAAACGATACTAATCCAAAAACAAGACGTAAGTTTTTAGAAACTACAGCAAAGGTTGCTGGAACAGGCGCGCTTTTAAGTGCTTTCCCAATCCCGATAAGCGCATATGCTGGAGCCGCGGGTGAAATAAAAGTGGCTTTGGTAGGCTGCGGAGGTCGAGGAACGGGAGCTGCTGCCCAGGCAATCGAGGCCGATCCAGATGTAAGGTTAGTCGCTATGGCTGATGTCTTTGCCGATAGACTGGAAGACAGTTTTAAGAACTTGTCCACCAAGTATGAAGGAAAGGGGAAAGTGTTGGTAAAGGAGGATTCCAAGTTCACTGATTTCGATGGGTATAAAAAAGCCATTGATATGGCAGATGTAGTTATACTCACAACACCTCCAGGTTTTAGACCACTTCATTTTGAATATGCCGTGCAGCAGGGTAAGCATGTGTTTATGGAAAAACCCGTAGCTACGGATGTTGCCGGTATCAAGCGAGTTTTGGAGGCTGGGAAGATGGCACGTCAGAAGAAATTGAATGTTGTTGTTGGTTTACAAAGACACTATCAAAAGAACTATCGAGAAGTTGAGACACTACTTCAAAATGGTAGTCTAGGAAACATAGTTTCTGGTCAAGTCTATTGGAACAGTGCAGGCGTTTGGGTTCGTCCAAGAAAACCGGCACATACAGAACTAGAATATCAAATGCTGAATTGGTATTACTTCACATGGATTTGTGGAGACCATATCCTTGAGCAGCACATTCATAATATTGACGTAGCCAATTGGTATATAGGATCAAGACCAGTTTCTGCACAAGGAATGGGAGGTCGCGAGACAAGAAAAGGTAAAGATCACGGTCATATTTTCGACCATCATTTTGTAGAGTTTGTCTACCCAGAAGGTCAGGTCATTTCCAGTCAATGTAGGCACCAAAGAGGATGTATGAATCGAGTAGAGGAAGTATTCCAAACCACAAAAGGAAGCATTAAAGTAAATAGTGGAAATAGGAGTCTTGTCAAGGGATATGATGGTCAATCAATCTTGGATTATAAAGGGCAAAACGACATAAACCCATATCAGCAAGAGCATAATGAGCTGTTTGCCGCTATAAAAGCTGGAGAACATCGACTAGACAATACTGAATATGGCGCTGAAAGTACTATGACTGCCATTTTGGGTCGAATGGCAACCTATTCAGGTCAGCAAATTACCTGGGATGAAGCAATGGCAAGCAACTTGAAATTGGTGCCGGATAATCTCACATCATTTAAGGATCAAGCGCCAATTCTACCAGATTCAGAAGGCAACTATGAAGTAGCTATTCCAGGGAAGACAAGGTTCTTTTAATAGCTGCTATTAAAAGACCGAGTGATTACATCGAATTTTAATAACGGGAAATGGTTGCTAGTAGGCGAATATTAAAACGCACATTTATCAATTTGATAGGCTGCATCTTATGTTTGTCCTTATCTAATATTTCGGTCGGGCAAGAATCCGTGGCCATTATTCCTAAGCCAGTTTTATCGGTTTCGAGTAATGGTCAGTTTGTCCTTTCTGACCGTGCCTCCATTATCCATGATAATCTCACAAAGGCCACCGCCAATTTTCTTAAAAAGTCTCTGAAAGAAGATCTGGATATTACTCTATCACTGAGTAAACGGAAGAAAAGCGGGATTCACCTGAGTTTGAATACTGACCTGGTTGAAGAAGAGGGTTATTTACTCAAAATTACGGATAGAGGGATAGATGTTTCTGCCCGCACGGAGGCAGGGCTTTTTTATGGTGTTCAATCGCTTAGGCAAATGATCCTTTTTGGTGAAAGAAATGGTAATCAAGTGACCCTAAAAGCTACCACCATAGAAGATTACCCAAGGTTTGGATGGCGTGCCTTCATGTTGGACGAGTCTAGACATTTTAAGGGAGGGGATCAGGTTAAGAAGCTATTGGATCAAATGGCACTCTTAAAAATGAATGTATTTCATTGGCATCTCACTGATGATCAAGGTTGGCGGATTGAGATAAAAAAATACCCCAAACTTACCGAGGTAGGAGCTTTTCGTAGTGATACCCAAGTCGGAGGATGGAATAGCGAAAAGCGCTCAAACGAATCACATGGGGGGTTTTATACTCAGAAACAAATCAAAGAAATAGTGGCCTATGCCACCGCGAGACATATTACTGTCATTCCTGAAATAGAAATGCCAGGGCATGCGAGTGCTGCCATAGCAGCCTACCCTTGGTTAGGTACCTCTGGAGAGTCAATTGATGTACCGGTTGTCTTCGGGAAGATGCCCGATTCTTATAAAGTGACGGATCAAAGAGTATTGACTTTTTTACACCATGTGCTTGACGAAGTAATGACTCTTTTTCCTTCAGAGATCATTCATATAGGCGGTGATGAAGTGAAATATGATCAATGGAAAGAATCTACCGATGTACAAGCTTTCATGAATAAGAATGACTTGAGTAGTCCAGCGGACTTACAAATCTATTTCACAAATCAAATCTCTCAATACCTAGATTCAAAGGAAAAGAGAATGATGGGCTGGAATGAGATATTAGGACACAATGTACACGCCTATCAAAAATCTGAGGATACTGAAGTAAAGGAAGAATTGGCAGTTAGTTCTATTATTCACTTTTGGAAAGGGGAACTTAAACTGGCTAAAACTGCGCTAGAAAAAGGGTATGACATAGTCAATTCGCTTCATTCAAAAACGTACCTGGACTATGGTTATAAAAACATTTCTGTTCAAGCAGCTTATGAGTTCGACCCCATACCTGAAGGCCTAGAGACCAAATATCATAGTCAGGTTTTGGGAACGGGAGCACAGATGTGGGGAGAGTGGATTCCTACCGTTGAGCGAATGGATTTTCAAGTTTTCCCAAGATTGGCAGCCTATGCTGAAGTAGGATGGACGCAATTGAAACAAAAAGATTTCGATCACTTTGATTTCGTTTTGACTAAATTAAAGAACTACTGGAGCCAAAAAGGAATTGCTTATGGCAAAGAATAAAATCATAATTAATGCCCTTGTGTTATTGCTTATTATGAACCTGTTCATGATGAGTTGTGCTCAATCGAGTGAGACTGCAGAAAGGCCTAACATCATTTTTATTATGACCGATGATCATACCATACAGGCAATGAGTGCCTATGGTAGCATCATCAACAAGACCCCAAACATGGATCGGATTGCCAATGCTGGGATTCGGTTTAGCAATGCTTTTGTCACCAATTCGATTTGTGCACCAAGCAGAGCTGTTATTCTCACAGGTAAATACAGTCACCTCAATGGGGTATTGGACAATGCCCAACGCTTTGACGGCTCACAGCAAACATTCCCCAAATTACTTCAAGGAGCAGGTTATCAAACCGCAATGGTAGGAAAATGGCATTTGAAGTCAGACCCAACAGGTTTTGATTATTGGAACGTTCTGCCCGGCCAAGGACTTTATTATAACCCAGATTTTATTGAGATGGGCGAGAGAAAAAATCACGAAGGGTATGTAACAGATTTAACGACTGATTTTGCACTGGATTGGTTGGATCGAAGGGAACAGGAAAAACCGTTCTATTTAATGCTTCATCACAAGGCACCACATCGTAATTGGATGCCCGGTCCAGACCATTTAGATCTTTATAATGATCAGGAGATACCCATTCCAGATAACTTCTTTGATAATTATGAGAACAGAGGTACAGCCGCAAAAACTCAGGAGATGTCCATATCCGAAATCATGTTTCCGGTATATGACCTTAAAATATTGGATGCAACGCCTACAAATGGTAATGATGAGTTTATGCTGAAGCGATTAGAAAGGATGACACCAGAGCAGCGGGAAAACTTCATAAACGCCTACAAGGATGAAAACGCTGCCTTTCACAAGGCCAATCTGCAAGGGGACGAACTGGCGAAGTGGAAATATCAAAGATATATTAAAGACTACTTACGATGTGTTGCTTCCGTGGATGATAATATAGGACGAGTCTTGGATTACTTGGAAAAAGAAGGACTGACTGAAAACACGTTGATTGTTTATACTTCAGACCAAGGCTTTTATTTAGGTGAGCACGGATGGTTCGACAAGCGCTTTATGTACGAAGAGTCTTACAAAACACCAATGGTAGTTAGCTATCCAAAATCTATTAAGAAAGGCCTTACAACTGAGGCGATGACTATGAATTTGGATATTGCTCCTACGCTACTTGAATACGCTGGAGTTGATGTTCCTGAAGATATGCAAGGAGCATCTCTTAAGTCCATTATGAACAACAATGGAAAAGAGCCAAGTGATTGGAGGCAATCTACTTACTATCATTACTTCGAATACCCTGGAGTTCATGCTGTGAAAAGGCATTATGGGGTTCGAACGAAACAGTACAAACTAATTCACTTCTATAATGACATAGATGAATGGGAATTGTATGACCTCGAGAAAGATCCCAAAGAGATGAAGAACCTGATTGAAGATGAAACCTATGCATCAGTTAAAAGCACACTGATGAAAGAACTCAGAGAACTTCAGAAGCAATATGGTGATAGTATTCAAAACCAAAGCTCAGTAGACGTATCAAGAATTCCTTAGATGCGAAAAACCAGGTTCATATCGTTAGTTTGTCTTTGCCTCACATTTCAGTTGGTAAGAGCCCAACAGAAACCGAATGTTATCATCATTCTAACCGATGACCAAGGTTCAATCGATTTGAACAGCTACGGCTCTAAAGACCTGTATACCCCCAATATTGATGAATTGGCCAGTAAAGGGGTGAAGTTCACTCAGTTTTATGCCGCAGCACCACTTTGTTCTCCTTCTAGAGCATCTATGCTTACCGGCTTAAACCCTCATGCCGCTGGTTTACCGGGTAATGCATCTTCCATGAGAGGAACTCGCGGTATGCCAACCGAGAAGTTCACTATTGCAGAAGCAATGAAAGAAGTTGGTTATACAACCGGACATATAGGGAAATGGCATTTGGGCTTTACTCCTGAAACCATGCCAAATGGTCAAGGTTTCGACTATTCATTTGGCCATATGGGTGGCTGTATCGACAATTACTCACATTTCTTTTACTGGAACGGACCAAATCGCCATGACCTCTTTGAAAATGGTCAAGAAGTATGGGAGGACGGGCACTACTTTCCTGACCTAATGACGGAGAAAGCTGATGAGTTTATAGCCCAAAATCAAGACACACCCTTTTTTTTATACTATGCTATAAACCTTCCTCATTATCCATTGCAACCAACTGCCAAATGGAGAGAGTACTATGCTGATTTATCTAAGCCAAGAAAGGACTATGCTGCCTTTGTTTCAACTATAGATGAGCGCGTAGGGCACTTAATGAATACACTTGACTCACTGAATTTGAGAGAGAACACTATCATAGTTTTCCAATCCGATCATGGGCATTCGGTAGAAGATAGAGCCTTCCGGGGTGGAGGAAATTCTGGGCCATATCGAGGAGCCAAGATGTCACTTTTTGAGGGAGGAATTAGAGTTCCTGCCATTATTAGTTATCCAAAACAAATCCCAGTAAATGAGGAACGAAACCAAGTGGCACTCAACATAGATTGGTTCCCAACCATCATGGATTATGTGGGAGAAGAATCTAAAAATCTAGAAGGGAAAAGTCTGAGGCCTTTAATTGAAAATCCATCTATTGAAACGGAACATCAAGTATTCAGGTGGAAACAGGGTGTAAGTTGGGCCGTTAGGAAAGGAGATTGGAAACTCATTGGCTTTCCTCAAGACCCTACCAAAAAAGCAGTATTAGATCCCGAAAATGATGTGCTCTTTCTAAGTAACCTTGCGGAGGATGTAAGAGAAGTCGAAAACCTAGCGAGTCAGTACCCGGAAAAAGTAAAGGAGTTACTTGGAGAGTATATGAAATGGGAATTTGCCAGTACAGAAGACATTCCTAAAGAGAGGGAATGGTTAGCCTCGATCGCTAGATCTGCTGAATTAAGCCTAGCAGAAAAACCCAGTAACAAATATCCAGCACAGGGCGCAAAGAGCCTGCATGATGAGAAACTTGGAAGCCGTCAATTCAATGATGGATTTTGGATGGGTTTCGAAGAGGACAATCTAACTGCAACCATCGACTTGGGTGAGGTACAACAGATAGAACGGGTAGTAATAGGAACTTTGCAGGATGCGGCATCATGGATATTCTTTCCTGAATATGTTGAAGTGTCATGGTCCGTTGATGGCAAGAACTATTCTCAACCCAAAAGAATCGAAGTAGGCGCTTTGAAAGATGCTGGGAGAAAACTAATTAAACGAATAAGTGTGGAGCAGGAAAATGTTCATAGCAGATTCATTAAAGTATTGGTAAAGAATACTGGAAAATGCCCCACATGGCACATGGGAGCTGGTCAAAAAGCCTGGCTCTTTGTAGATGAAATTACAGTTCAATAAACTACAAGAAAGATGACAAGGTTACTAGTCATATGCTTAGTCCTGTTTCTACCTGAGATGATATTTTCTCAAGAGAGGAAGGTGGATACTGTGAGAGTATTTTACCTAGGAGGACAGTCTAATATGGATGGCTTTGGTTTTAATAAAGACCTACCAGACGATTTAAATAAGGAGCTCAATGATGTCTGGATTTTTCACGGGAACCCGGCTCCAGATGATTCTGAAAAAGGAGGAAAGGGACTTTGGAAAAAAATGAGCCCTGGACATGGTATAGGCTTTAGTTCTAATGACCCGATAAACAAGTTGTCTGAAAGGTTTGGTGCGGAGCTCTCCTTTGCCCGTAAGATGCAATCCTTATATCCCGATGAAAAAATTGCCATTATAAAATATTCTTTGGGGGGAACATCGATAGATACAGCCGCCACTAGCGCAGGCACTTGGGATGTTGATTACCTAGGAAAGAATGGTATAAACCAATATGATCACTTTTTAAATACAGTGAGAAATGCATTCAGTAAAAAGGACATTGATAATGACGGAACTGAAGACTTCTTGGTCCCTTCCGGAATTGTTTGGATGCAAGGAGAAAGTGATGCGCAAAGAGAGGATGTCGCCATGCGATATTATGAGAACCTAAAGAAACTGATGGGCCTAATTCGAGCAACGTTTAGGTCCAGCGATTTGCCTGTGGTAATCGGAAAAATATCAGATTCGGGGCAATCACGAAGCGGTAAAGTTTGGGCTTTTGGAGAATTGGTTCAGTATGGGCAAGAGAAGTTTGTGAGGCTAGATGACCACGCTGCGATAGTCCGACAAACCAAGCATTACAAGCATTCCGATGCAGCACACTATAATAGCGAGGCCTACATCGATCTAGGGGAACGATTTGCACAGGCGATTTTTGATATGAACGCCCCAGAGGTGAGGTTGCTTTCTAAAGCAACTAAGGGTAAAATCAGTATTACCCATAAGCCAAGTGATAAGTACAGGGCAAAAGGTGCTAGAAGCCTTATTGACCAGAAACCAGGAAGTAAATATTTTGATGATGAGTCTTGGCTGGGTTTTGAAGAGACAGATTTGGCTGCAACAATAGATTTGGGCAGTTCTCAGCGGTTAGAAAATATTTCCATCGGGCTATTACAGGATGTGGGTGTTTGGATATTCTTTCCCGAATATGTGGAGATATCATGGTCAGAAGACGGAAAGTCATTCAATAAGCCACAGCGCATGGAACATGGTGTTTCTCAAAGAGAATTCGGACAATTGATGAAACGTTTGAGACTGGAAAAAAAGATTCAGGCTCGATATATTAAAGTATATGCTAAGAATGTAGGAAAGTGCCCTGATTGGCACGTTGGGGCAGGAGAAAAGGCTTGGCTCTTTGTGGATGAAATAACCGTCAAGTAACTATGAAAAACTTCTTTGTCCTTTGCCTAGCCCTTATTTCTATTCTTACACAATCATCTAACGCTCAAGAATGGGAAGGCTCAAGACCCAACATTGTCTTTATTCTAGCCGATGATATGGGGTGGAAAGATCCGGGGTTTATGGGCAATACATATCATGAAACACCCAACCTCGATAGGTTGTCTAAGATGGGAACGATGTTTACCAATGCTTATGCAAACGCTCCGAACTGTGCCCCCACTCGAGCGAGTCTAATGACGGGCCAGTACACGCCTAGACATGGCATTTTCACGGTAGCGACAGCTGAAAGAGGAAAAAGTGAAAACAGGAAATTAATACCTCCCATCAACAAGCACGTTTTAGCTCCGGCCTTTGTCACTTTCCCTGAATTGCTACAAAAAGAAGGCTATGCTACTGCTAGTATGGGTAAATGGCACCTTGGAGGCAGTCCAAGAACCAACCCTTTAGCCCAGGGGTTTGATGTCAATATCGGTGGAGATCAAAGAGGCAGTCCAAGAAGCTATTTTAGCCCATATAAGAATGAACAACTACCCGATGGGCCGGAGGGAGAATACCTCACTGATAGACTAACCGATGAGGCATTGTCTTTCATTGATGACAATAAAGAAAAACCATTTTTTCTTTACCTCACCCACTTCGCGGTGCATACCCCCCTTCAAGGAAAAAAGGAGTTGGTTGATAAGTATGACAAAAAACCTCGGCCAGACGGCATTCATAACCCTAAATATGGAGCCATGGTCGAAAGCCTAGATGAAAGTGTCGGAAGGGTAATGGATAAGCTCTCAGAACTTGGGCTGGAGGAAAATACCATAGTAGTTTTCTTTTCCGATAATGGTCCATACTTCCGCGCTTCTGAAGCGACACCATTAAGAGGCTCAAAGGGCATGCTGTACGAAGGAGGGATCCGAGAACCATTAGTAATCTACTGGAAAGGGCATACAACTGCGGGTAAGGTGATTGACGAACCAGTTATTGGTACGGACTTTTATCCTACATTTTTAGATTTGGCTGGTATAAAGAAAGACAAGCAACTTACCCTCGATGGAGAAAGTCTTTTACCCCTTTTGGAAGCCGGCAAAAGCCTTGAAAGAGAAGCTTTATACTGGCACTTCCCGGCCTACCTAGAGCCCTACGGTGGAATGAAGGAAAAGTGGAGACAAGTTCCGGCTTCGGCCATTCGTATGGGTGATTGGAAGTTGATTGAAAATTTCGAAACGGGAGCACTTGCCTTATACAACCTTAAAACAGACATGAGTGAGTCAATCAATCTGGCCGAAAGAGAACCAGAGAAAAGGGAAGAGCTTTTTAAGGCATTGACCAAATGGAGATTGGAAGTGAATGCGCCAATACCAGTTGAACTGAACCCGGAATACAAAGAATCTAACAAATGAGTCGAAACAATCTAAAAGGTATATTTTTTATCACCTCATTGTTTGTGCTCTTTGGATGTGGTGAACCTAAAGTTGAAAAAGCTGAGAAACCCAACATTGTCATCATATTTTGCGATGATTTGGGCTATGGAGATTTAACCAGCTACGGGCACCCAACTATTAAGACACCCAACTTAGATAGAATGGCCTCTGAGGGAATGAAATTCACTAATTTCTATTCAGGGTCACCAGCCTGTACCGCAAGCAGGTATGCCCTGTTGACAGGGCGTTATCCTGTTCGTTCAGGCTTCGGTTGGGTACTGTCACCTAGATCGCCCAGAGGAATGCATCCTGAAGAGATCACCTTGGCTGAAGGGATGAAAAATGCAAGCTACAGTACCGCGATGTTTGGGAAGTGGCATTTGGGTGTTACGAAGACAGAGTATTTACCCCTCCAAAATGGGTTCGATGAATTTCTTGGATTGCCCTATAGCAATGATATGATTCCACCAAAGTGGAAAGACATTCCGTTGATTGATGGGAATGACACATTAGAGCATAACCCGGATCAAACGAAACTCACTAAAATGTATACAGAAAGGGCTGTAGACTTTATAGAAAGAAAGAGCGATGAGCCCTTCTTTCTCTATGTGCCTTATGCCATGCCCCATGTGCCATTAATGCCGGGGGCTGAATTTAATGATTCAGAAAGAGGAGCCTATGGAGATGTAGTAGAAGAAATTGATTGGGGAGTGGGAGAAATTATGAAGTCACTAAAGGCCCAAGGGATTGCTGAGAACACTTTGGTCTTTTTTACCAGTGATAATGGGCCATGGATTATAAAAGATGAAAAAGGAGGTTCTTCAGGCCTGCTCAGAGATGGAAAAGGGAGTACTTGGGAAGGAGGCATGCGCGTACCAGGAATTGCTTGGTGGCCAGGTACCGTAGAGGCAGGGACCATACAAACCCAGCGAGCCAGTACCCTAGATTTATACCATACGGCTTTCAGTCTTACAGGTCAAGAGGTTCCGAAAGATAGGCCCGTGGATGGGCGAAATATTTCAGATCTACTCCAAAATGCATCAATGCAAAAAGATGAGGCTTATTTCTACTATGGTTTAAACAATAGGCTGATGGCAGTGAGAAAAGGACCTTGGAAACTGCACTCTGTCACTTATAGCCAAACAGGTAAAGACTATTTTGAAGGGAAGCTACCACTGCTTTTCAATTTGAGCATAGATCCTTCTGAGAAGTATGAAGTTTCTGATGATAACCCACAAGTAGTTGCCGAATTGCAACAGCTGATAACGGCTCATCAAAAACAGCTAGAAAGCGAACCAACATTCTTTGATCAGCAATAGCCAGTCACTCTTGACAGCGTAATTTTCTCACAATTAAGACACGTTATTTGCATTCATTCTCTTCCAAATTCAATTAACTGCAATTATAGTGTTGGACTAGGTGAACGAACTGATAGAAATAAGAGTGAATCTGCGATACCTTAGAGGAAGATTAAACCTTAAATAAATGCGTTTGAAAAGGTCGACAGCCTACTTCCTAGTAGTGATGCTTTTGGGCACCCTAATGTCCTGTAGCGTTCAAGATCAAATAGAAAGCACCGTTCAGAGTGAGGACGCTCGAATGGAATGGTGGCGCGAAGCCAGATTTGGGATGTTTATTCATTGGGGCCTATATGCCATTCCTGCCGGAGAGTGGAATGGACAAACAAACCACGCAGAATGGATAAGAACGACTGCTGAAATCCCTCTAGATACTTATGATGAGTTCTTACCAGAATTTAACCCAGTAAAATTTGATGCTGATGCCTGGGTAAGCATGGCTAAGGAGGCCGGCATGAAGTACATCACCATTACCAGTAAACATCATGATGGCTTTGCGCTCTATGACTCCAAAGTGTCGGACTATGACGTCATGTCAACCCCATTTCAACGAGATATTCTGAAAGAGTTGGCAGAAGCCTGCAGAAAAGCGGATATCAAACTGTGCTTTTATCATTCTATAATGGACTGGCATCATCCAGATTATTTACCAAGAAGAAATTGGGAAAAAGAGAGATCTGCGGAAGGTGCGGAATTCCCTCGTTTTGTAGACTATATGAAAAGCCAACTGAAGGAACTTTTAACTGAATATGGAGACATAGGGGTCCTTTGGTTCGATGGAGAATGGGAAGACACTTGGACACATGAAGATGGTGTAGAGTTATACGATTATGTAAGAAGCTTTCAGTCAGATATTATCATAAATAATAGGGTTGATAAAGGACGTCAGGGCATGCAAGGGCTAACGGCTGAAGGAGATTTTAAAGGAGATTTTGGTACACCAGAACAAGAAATTCCAGACATGGGACTACCAGGAATCGATTGGGAAAGCTGTATGACCATGAACGATCATTGGGGGTATAACAAGAATGATGATAATTGGAAGTCTGCGAAAGATCTAATTCAAAAACTATCAGATATAGCCTCTAAAGGAGGTAACTTTTTACTCAACATTGGACCAAAAGCCGATGGTACATTCCCGCAAGAAAGCATAGATCGGCTCAAGGCCATAGGCAGCTGGATGAAAGTAAATAGTGGGTCAATTTATGGTACAAGTGCAAGTCCATTTGAACATCTGTCATGGGGTAGAGTAACGCAGAAAGCATTGCCAAGTGGCACTCGGCTTTATTTGCATGTGTTTGATTGGCCAACGGATGGTAAACTTAGACTAAGCGGCATTAGAAATAATGGCCTCAGGGCTGGACTTCTATCGAGCCCTTCAACCATGCTTGAGATCGAAAGAGATAATGATGCCTTGGTAATTACTGTTCCAGAAACATCTCCCGACCCAATTAATGCAGTAGTTTTTGTAGACATTGAGGGAACACCAGAAGTAGTATTACCACCTCAGATTATATTTGAAGAAGAGCATTTTGTGGATGAAATATCAGTTGAACTTAGACATGACAAGGACTTGACCATCAGATATACACTTGATGGAAGCCTTCCGACCTTGGAATCACCAGCCTATTCAGAAAAGCTTTCAATAGACAGGAGTGTCACTATAAATGCAAGGCTTTTTGAAAATAGCTTAGCACTCAGTGGTGTCTCAGGTCAGCAACTCACTAAAGTTGAAATGCAAAAGAGTAGTAGTCCAAGGAACCTTAAACAAGGCCTTGCTTACAGGTACTATGAAGGTGATTGGAATCAATTACCCAATTTTAAAACCCTAAAGACTAAGAAACAGGGAACCTTACCAGACTTTGATTTCAGTCCAAGAATTGAAGACGAGCATTTTGGTTTTGAATATAATGGATATATAAATATTCCTGAGAATGGGGCATACCGCTTTTATACCTCTTCGGATGACGGAAGCCAACTTTTTATAAACGATCAGTTGGTGGTTGATAATGACGGTTTACACGGAATGGTGGAAGAAAATGGATTAACGGCACTGTCCAAAGGTTATCATAAGATCCGTGTAACTTTCTTTGAAAAAAGCGGAGGAGATGGTTTAATTGTTAGCTGGAAAGGCCCAAATATCCCGAAGAATGAAGTTCCTTCTGAAGTACTTTTTAAACAATAGAATGGCAATGAAGAGAGGGTTGTTTACGACACTTGTAAGCATTGTTTTAGCAATGTTGTTTAGCTTTTCGCTAAGCGCTCAGAAGCAATATGCAGCAGATTGGGACGACTTAAAATCAAGACCCTATCCACAATGGTTCAAGGACGCCAAGCTCGGTGTTTTTATTCATTGGGGTGTTTATTCAGTGCCCGCATATAGCAACAAAGAAGACTATGGTGAATGGTACTTGAGAGGACTTATGCTCGGTGATTCTCTCAGAACATCTTATATGCGTACCCACTACGGAGAAGAATTCACCTACAGAGATTTTGCCCCTTTATTTAAAGCTCGGCTCTTTTACCCTGATGAGTGGGCCGACCTGTTCAAACGCGCAGGCGCGAAATATGTGGTAATGGTATCAAAGCATCACGATGGATATGCACTCTGGTCGAGTAAGTACGCTCCAAAATGGAACAGCATGGAGGTGGGACCCAAGCGCGATTTGGTAGGAGAATTAACAACATCAGTAAAAAAAGCTGGCTTGCATATGGGGCTCTACTATTCATTGCCTGAATGGAATAACCCACTGCACAGGTGGGATACCGACCCAGATAGAAATATTGGTCCGTATGTGGAAAAACACATGATTCCGCAATTCAAAGAACTGATTTCAACTTACAAACCAGACTTGATTTTTGCCGATGGTGAGTGGAATAACACGGCCAAAGAATGGCATTCGGCCGAACTGATATCATGGTATTTCAATCTCATGGGTGACAATGCTGTGGTCAACGATCGCTGGGGTGCTGGTAGCCAAGGAATGGGATTTCTGACACCGGAATACAGTGCAGGAATAAAAGCAACAGATAGACCTTGGGCCGAGGTAAGGGGACTTGGGCGCTCCTTTGGACTCAATCGGTTTGAGAAGCTCGATGCATACATGACGAGCGAAGAATTGATCCACTTCTTTATAAAAGCCGTGGCCAATGGCGGTGGTGTAACTATTAATGTAGGACCTACAGCTGACGGCCAAATACCATTGCTTCAACAAGATAGACTTGTACAACTGGGAAATTGGATCCAGATAAATGATGAAGCCATATATGGCTCTACAGTTTGGAAGAAAACTGGTGAAGAGAAGCGCGTAAACTTATCGCGAGTAGACCCAAACATCGATTTTAACTGGGTTCGTAATGGCCCTGGAAATCCCATCAAAGAAGACGATTTCACGGCAATATGGACAGGGTTCATTGCCCCGGAATTCTCAGAAACTTATCAATTTGAAGTTCAGGCTGACGATGGCATTCGCGTTTGGATTAATGACCAACTAATCATTAATAGTTGGAAGAATGCACCCGAAGGTGCTAATGGTTTTGTCATGGGAAGCAATACGACCTCTTCAGTCACCAACTCCATAGAATTAAAAGCAGGCGAGCGATATCAGATCAGGGTGGAGTATTTCGAGGGAAAACAAAACGCCAGTGCCCGATTATTTTGGTCGAGTGCCAGTCTGGAAAAGCAAATCGTCCGCTCTTCTAGACTTTACACCACTGCCGAAGGAGAGGTTCATGGCTTAAATGCTATTTACAGTTCTATGCAACAGCATATTGCCTATACCCTGAATAATGAAAATGTGTATGCTATCACCATGGAGTGGCCTGATGATGAGCTTGTCTTGAATATTGACCAACCCAATAGAGCGGCAAAAGTGAACCTTTTAGGCTATGAAGGGGAACTGGATTGGAGCTATGCGAATGGAAAAATGAAAATCAATACTGATGACATCAAATTCAGTCAATTGAAGAGTAAGGATGCTTGGGTATTTAAAATCACTAATTTTTAATAGCTGTTTAAAAGAGAAATGCTTCGTGTCGGCAATTATTTAAGGACACTTTTTCATACAATCAATCGATGGGAATAGCCCCTGAACAGGTCAGGGGCCTCCCTTTTCTCTAATGTCATCATGCTTGAAATAACTGACCACCTGAGGAGCGAGGAAGGTCGAGAATATTCTTAAAGAATAGCCCGAAATCATCTAAGAATGAGCAATAGTTAATATCACAAAGCTCAACAATTGTTAACTTGCCCATATGGAATACGAGAAGATCTTGGAGAGTATTGAATTATGGTTTAGTACCCATGTATTGAGTATGCTTATTTCTTTGGGCATTGTTATTCTTTATTTGATAAGTAGAAAGGTAATTAAGAGCCTTGTCAAAAAGCATGGTACAAAACATGACTTTGATAAATCCAGAATGCTTTACATCTCGAAGATTACCGGCTTAGGCAACAGTATCGTCTTTGGTGCGCTACTAGGATTTACTTGGGAGATTTCCCTTTCGGGACTATCGTTCTATTTCGCCAGTATTTTCACTGTGGTTGGTGTGGCTCTATTTGCACATTGGTCAATATTGAGCAATCTAACAGCTTCAGTCATCTTGTTCTTTTTTTTTCCGTACAGAATAGGCTCTCATATCAAAATTCAAGACGGAGATAACTCGATTGAGGGATTAATACTCGATATCAAAATGTTCTATATCGAAATTGAATTAGAAGATGGCCGAATTGCCTCTTACCCAAACAACTTAGCTATCCAAAAGGCCTCCATTCAGAAGAAATAGGTCCTGTTCAGGCAGATTTTATCAATTTTTTTTCATTTACTCAACAAAAGTGAAAATAATTATTACTTTTACTTTCGTTAAGTAAATAAATCACTTATGTCTGATCACTCACTGGGGGAATTTGAAGAGCTCATCTTGCTTATGGTAGCAGCTCATAATCGGCAAGCTTATGGTGTTCTGATCCTGGAGAACCTTGAGGAAAAGCTCAATAAAAAAGTAAACATCAGCGCTGTACATATGGCTTTGAAACGAATCGAGGCCAAAGGCTTTGTCGAATCGAGTTATGGAGGAATCACCAACGAAAGGGGAGGGCGAAGAAAGAAATACTATGCCATAACAGCGCTTGGCAAGAAGGTATTGGATCGGCAATACGAATTGCGAACAAGTATTTATAAGCAGATACCCAACATTTCATTTGGTCAATGAAAATTCAGCCACCAAAGCGCTCACTTAAGTTTCTGCGATGGTTTTGCAGAGAGGATTTCATAGAGGAGATAGAAGGCGATTTAGTCGAGCTCTTTGAAAAAAGGTATGAATGGTCTCCTGCAAAGGCAAAAAGGTCATTTACCTGGAGTGTTCTCAAATATTTCAGGCCAGCGTTTATCAAATCATTTCAAAAAATCAACAACTCAAATACAACAGCCATGTTCAAAAACTATCTCAAGGTTTCTTGGAGAAACCTCAAAAGACAACCCTTTTTTACTGCACTAAATACCTTCGGCCTTGCCATCGGTATGACGGGTGCATTACTCATTTCACTCTTTCTCTATGACGAGCTCACTTATGACAAAATGTTCGCTGATGCTGATCGGATTTACAGGGTTAACATTGATAATAAGATTGCGGGTGAGGCTAATAAATATGCTGCCGTCTCTGGTCCCTTAGCTGAGATAATGAGAAGGGATTATCCTCATTTGGAAAATTTAACCCGTTTTAAGCATACTGGAAGTAGACTTATCAGGCAGTTGGAAGCAGATCAAAATGTGAAAGAAGACAATGTGGTTGGAGCAGACCCGGCCTTCTTCAGCATGTTTGGTTTTGACTTGATCTTAGGAGACAAGAATTCAGCCTTAAGTGAAGCAAAATCACTGGTAATGACCCGATCTGCAGCAGAGAAACACTTTGGTCTGAACGATGCTCTCGGACAGCAAATGTTGCTCGACAATGACGAAGTATTTCTGGTAACGGGCATAATTGAAGATCTGCCTGACAATTCTTTTCTTAAAGATTATAGCCTCTTTCTTTCGATAACGAGTTTTGCAGATCATGATAGTCCGGCATGGAATAACTGGAATTTCCCAACTTTCATCAAGCTGAAAGACGGGGCTAGTGTACCAGACCTTCAAGATTATCTCGCCTCTGTCAAAGACAGGTACCTGTTGCCTTGGGCTATGAAGTCATTTCCAGGGCTTACCATGGAAAGTGTTAAAGAACAGGAGGCTTCAGGAAATTACATGGTATTTGATGCTATTCCACTGACAGATATTCACTTGTATTCGCCAAACCTTTCAGGAGACTTCAATCTCAATGGTGACATACAGGATGTATATATATTGTCGTTCATAGGAATTTTTCTGGTGCTCTTAGCGAGTGTAAATTTCATGAACCTTTCTACTGCCAGGTCTTTAAAAAGGTCTAAGGAAGTGGGTATAAGAAAAACACTGGGTTCAGTACGGTCTGCTATAATTGGGCAATTCTTGACAGAAGGAATTCTGGTCACTTTTCTCTCTTTGGTTTTAGCTATTGGTTTGGCGTCACTAGCAATGCCTTACTTCAATGTGCTCGCAGGAAAGTCAATGACTTTACCATTTGATCGGCCCTCGTTTTGGTTGATTGTATTGGGTGCTTCATTGCTTCTAGGTCTTTTTTCTGGAAGTTACCCGGCTTTTTTGATGTCCAAGTTTTCTCCTTTGAAAGGGCTAAGAGGTGGCGAACAAACCGTAGGTGGAGCAAAAACACGTAGTCTATTGGTCATCATTCAGTTTGCAGTATCGGTTTTTCTCATTGCCAGTACTTTGGTGGTGTTTAGACAGCTGAACTTTATCCAAGGAAAGGACCTTGGGTTCCAGAAAGATCAGATCCTAGTGCTCAATGACGTTAGTGCTGTTGGCGAACAGATTGAGACCTTTAAGCAAGAGATCGATCGGCTGGCCAAAGTGGAGCACACTTCATTAAGTAGTTATCTGCCTACGCCTTCGGACCGTAGTGGGGTTACCTATTTCCCAGAGGGGGAAGTTTTCCAAGCTAGTTCTGCTATTATTATCGATCAGTGGCATGTTGATTTTGATTATGTACCAACACTCAATATTAACCTTGTATCTGGTCGGAATTTCGATAGGGATTTAACAACTGACTCCTTAGGAGTAATACTCAATGAGTCGGCAATCAAAATGCTTGGGAAGACTCCCGAAGAGGTTTTAGGAATGAGGATCACAGATGATTTCAGAAATCCAGACGAGGCTAAAATGAAGTTTTATACCGTGATCGGAGTGGTGAAGAACTTTCATTTTGAAACAATGAGAAATAATATTGATGCCCTGAGTTTGATCATCGGCAGGAGAGAAGCTAATCTCATGATGATCAAATTAAATGCCTCCGATTTCTCTGAGACCATAGATCAAATCGATGCCCTATGGGGTGAATTAGCACCTGGACAACCTTTTGATTACTACTTCATGGACGATTCTTTCAATGAGGTCTATAAAGCCGAACAACGATTGGGCAGTATCTTTATCACATTTACCACGCTCTCCATTTTTATAGCTTGCCTCGGACTCTTTGGTTTAGCTGCCTTCAATGCTGAGAGACGAGCAAAGGAAATAGGTATTCGAAAAGTATTAGGGGCAACGGTTACTCAAATTACCCTAAGGCTTTCTTCGGACTTTCTAAAGTTGGTGGTCATCGGGATCATCATTTCGCTGCCACTCGCATGGTTTGCCATGGACAGATGGTTGCAAGATTTTTCATATAGAATAGAGATAGGTTGGCTGGTCTTCGCGATGGCAGCAGCCGTAGCAGTACTGATATCGATTCTTACAGTGAGCCATCAGAGTATGAAGGCAGCCCTGAGTAACCCAATCAAATCTTTAAGGTCTGAGTAAATTGGATAGTAGGAGCTTCTGATCAAGAAGCTCCCGCTTTCTACTGACAACCTGTTGTTCCTGGAAAGGTATCCAGACTTATGTTTTCATATATCACGCGTAAATCTGCCAGACTTCCTGACTCAGCGGTATATATATTAAAACCTACTTGCAATGTCGGAGGAAGATCAGGTCGGTCATAAGTGGCAGCAAGGTTCCATGCATTAGCACCTATAGCTCTTTGATAGAGTCGGAAGGTAGATCCATCACGACAGATTCTAAGCTCATGGTCTGTAATGCCATCTGAGATGGGTTCGAAAGGAGAAGAGCTATTATTGGTGTTTTTTGTCTCGTATCCCAATCCCTGTGGCGTATTGCCTGAAACAATATGGACATAGTCTTCTCCCGACCTATTGTCAGCACTTCGGGCCATAAGGCCTCCCAAACAAATATTGCAATCAACAGCGGCATTGGCGTCACTGGTCTTTCGAACGGAGACGGTAGCGGTGAAAGTGAAATTGCCTGTCACATTTTGATAAGCGAGTCCTCCCCGATTGCCCTCAAACCACAGAGCATTTTGTGCCATGGTGAGGTTGAGTCTTGTATCAGAGTTTTCTGAAATAGCTATGGATGTAGGGTTGAATAAATCCCAACTGTTGGAAAATGCAGTTGTGGTTTGTGTAGCCGTGCCCGCAAAATCAATGTTATTCTGTGCTGAGCCATTGACATTCACCGTACTACCTACCGGGTTAAAAGAGAAGCCATTCTTAGAAGGGATCACTGTATAGGAACCGTTGTCAACTTCTAAAGTATAGCTACCACTTTGAGAAGTATTGATGGTAGTAGAACCAATATCCACCGTTGCAACGCTTTGGATTCCAGACAAGGTACCTGAAATGACTATTGGGTCTGGATCAGGAGTTGTAGAATCATCGCCACCGCTAGAACAGGCAACAAATAGGACAGCTAGAAATAAATAGGCGCTCTTTTTCATGTCAGATGAAGTTTAAAAGTCAAATGATACATTAAAGTTGGTAAAAATTTCCAACTCCCTTGGATTGCGAAAACACCGGTGACGATTCTGTGAGTTAGAGTGCCTGAAAACGGCACTTAGGCTTTTCCCCATAAGTACAGCATCGTTCGAACTTCAAATCCGTTAAGTCTTCTAATAGCATTTGTGCCAAGAAACAAATTTCAGGATGAGTTTTGGTCGCTTCAGACAGGGGACAACTATACCCCTGAATGAAATATTTATTGTCTTCTTCAGAGATTTCCGCTAATCCTCCCAATTCATTTAACACATCAACACCAGTCTGTATTTGATTGACTTTGTTACCGGTGGCCTTTGGCCAATTTCTTGCTAACCTAAGGGCTGTGGAAGTCAGAAGCTTATGAAAGTCTGAATCGTCTAGAGAAGACCTTATTTCCGTGAGCATGTGAGAAAGCAATACACCATACGCTTTTGGAAAGAAGAGTTCGGCTTCTCCGGTCAATTCAAAAATGTGTGCTGGTTGGCCTCCACTGAGCTTGACACCAACTTGACGCACCAAATTATCTCTTTCCAATGATGCTAGGTGGGGTCTAATACCATTTGGAGTCATTCCCAACTCTGAGGAGAGTTCCTTGACACCCATGGATTTTTTTCTTAGGAGAGAAATAATGTGCCAGCGAGATTGGCCAAATAAATTCTTGTTACGATCAACACTCATTAATCTAGTGGATTTCAAGGTTTTTGAGACGAAATAAAAGTAAGAAGAAAAATTGATTGTTTATTAAACAAAGTAAATACTTGGTTTAATGTTTTTAAATTCTTTACATTTGAAAAAACAGTTTTAAAAGACTCACCATTAAGTAAAAAAAATGAAAACCGTAAAAAATCAAATGAAGAGAGGGGTATTGACCCTAGTTGGGATTGTGTTAGGTGCCAACATAGCAATGACTCAGACTAAGCTATCAGATGCTGAAGTAGCAATGGTGGCAGTAGTAGCGAATCAGATTGACATTAGTTATGCAGAAATCGCTAAGAAAAAGGCGAGAAATCAAGAAGTGAAGAAGTTTGCCGAGACCATGCTTAGCGATCATAATTCTGTGCTGGGTTTGGCTGGCGATCTAGCGAAAAAACTGGGAGTAACTCCTAAGGAAAACTCAGTTAGTAAATCACTACTTGAACAGGCCGAAAAAATCGAGAAGAGTCTGAACTCTAAGAGAGGTAAGGATTTTGATAGTTTCTATATAGATAATGAGGTGGCTTATCATGAGGCAGTTATAGCGGCTGTAGAGGACTTGCTTATACCCGAAACGGAGAACAAGGAATTGAGGGATTTGTTAAAAACTGCAGTGCCAATTTTTAAAACGCACTTAGCTCATGCCAAATCTGTGCAAGCAAAAGTATCCAAGTGATTAGCACAAAAGTGAAACTAAGGTCAGTTTTCCTGGGCTCATTTATTGTATTATTCGGCATACTAGGAACTAATGCTTGCGGGTCTTCGCATAGCCCTGAAACTCATGTCATTGTAATTAAGGGCTTGAAATTTCTTCCGAATGAATTAACTGTTCGTAAAGGAGATACGGTAAAATGGATTAATAAAGACCTTTTAGATCATGATGTTACCGAAGAAGTGGGTAGGGAATGGTCATCAGGAGTTATGAAAAATGAAGCAATTTATAAAATGGCTATTGAAGAGAATACGGATTATTTCTGTAGCCTCCATGTTGTTATGAAAGGAAAGGTTTTTGTGAAGTAGGCTTTTTGAAAAGCCCTAGGACGGAAACCCCCCATAAGTCTAAATTTAAGTGTCCGTTTCAAATTGATGGCATAGTCTGAGTCTAGGCTATGCCATTTTGATACATCTTAAGTTTTTGTACCTTAAAAACACTCGTACCATGAGAGTGATTAATGACAGAGACAAGTAGTGATATTATCAGAAACAGATTAACTGCGCAAAATGCGTTTTTCAAAAAGGGAACTACCAGATCTGTTGATGGCAGAAGAAGTTCTTTAAAGAAGTTACGAGCTACAATTTTAGCGAATCAAGAGAAGATTACGTCAGCTCTCCATACGGATTTGGGCAAGTCACCCGAAGAGGCCTTCATCACTGAAATCGGTCTTGTCATCAAAGAAATCGACCTGCATATAAAAAATGTTGGTCGGTGGTCGAAGACTAAAAGAGTACATACGCCCATTTATCTGTTGCCATCATCTAGTCATTTGAAGTACGAACCTAGGGGTACGGTTCTGATAGTAGCGCCATGGAATTACCCTTTTCAACTGATAATGACACCACTTATTGGTGCTATATCAGCTGGAAACTGTGCCATGCTCAAACCATCTGAATTCTCGCCTCACATAAATGCCGTGATGGATGAGATCATTCAGGATGTCTTTGAACCTGATCATGTAAGTATGGTTCATGGAGGTAAACCAACCAATCAAGCCCTATTCGCGGAAAAATTCGACATGATATTTTTTACGGGGAGTACTATGCTTGGAAAAGTTGTCGCTAAGGCCGCTGCTGAGAGACTGACTCCGACTGTTCTGGAGTTAGGAGGTAAAAGTCCTTGTATTATAGATGAAAGTGCCGATTTGGAAACAACAGCGAGAAAAATCGCTTGGGGAAAAACTGTCAATCTTGGGCAAACTTGCATTGCTCCTGATTACTTACTTGTTCACACAAATATAAAAGAAGAACTACAAGCCAAAATCATAGGTTATTGGAAAACTTTTTACGGAGATGATCCTCAAAAGAGTGAATTTTTACCCCGAATGGTTACTGAGCAAGCATTTGATCGCGTAACGAATTATCTAAGTCAGGGCAGGGTAGTCCATGGAGGACAAATCAATAGAGAGGACAAGTACATTGCTCCGACACTAATGGATGATGTAGACCTAGGTGGATCAATTATGGATGAGGAAATCTTCGGACCGATCTTACCTCTGATCACCTATGAGAACATTGAAGAGGCCATCAAGTTTGTCAACGGTAAAGAGAAACCACTGGCTTATTATTACTTCGGTAAAAGCACCAAAGCCAAAAGACTTCTGGAAGAAAACACTTCAGGAGGTGTCTGTATTAATGATACCCTAATTCATATTTCTAACCATGCCCTTCCTTTTGGTGGAGTTGGGTCCAGTGGAATGGGCAGGTATCATGGCAAGCATAGTTTTGAAGCCTTTTCCAATGCTCGGGCTATCATGAAGTCTCCCACATGGATTGATGTTCCTTTCCGTTATCCTCCATTTAAGTATTTCTCAATTGTGAAAAAGATTCTGTCATAGTAATCCAAACTCACGTATTGAATATTGAATTTTCCCTTTTGTTCTAAGGCTTATCTTTTCAACTCAAGTATATTTGAGCCCCAACACAAAATGACATGAGAAAAAAGATAATCGCAGGTAACTGGAAAATGAATAAGTCTTTGGAAGATGGCTTGGCGCTAGCTTCTGAGGTCACCAATATGGCTTCCGATGAAGTTTCTTCTGAAGTGACCATGATTATGTGCACGCCAGACATTCATCTATCAGCCGTCTCAGGCATAGCTAAGGATGCTACGAATGTCACTGTAGGAGCTCAGAATATGAGTGAGCATGAATCAGGCGCATATACTGGCGATTTATCAGCTGAGATGATAATATCGGCAGGTGCTTCATTTGTGATTATTGGGCATAGTGAGCGGAGAGAGTATCATTTTGAAACTAATCAGCAACTTGCTGATCGTGTAAAACTGGCGATAGCGAAAGGCCTTACACCAATCTTCTGCTGTGGTGAATCTTTGGAAACGCGCGAGGCGAACGAACATGTGGGTTTCGTGAATAACCAGCTGAAGGAAAGTCTTTTTGATCTTTCCGCAGAAGATATGAAGAAAGTTGTGATCGCTTATGAGCCTATTTGGGCGATTGGTACAGGTGTAACCGCAAGTTCTGATCAGGCACAAGAAATGCACTTAAGCATTAGAAACTCCTTGGCAGGGCAGTTTGGTCAGGAAGTGGCCGATGAGATCTCAATTCTTTATGGCGGTAGCATGAAGCCAGCGAATGCTCAAGAATTGTTAGCCCAACCGGATGTAGACGGTGGTCTAATCGGAGGCGCTTCTCTAAAAGCCCGAGACTTTATAGATATCGCAAAATCCTACTAATGGATTTTATTGAGATCAATGTTCATTGCGATCCTCCGTTCAGAGATATTCTAATGGCCGAAATGGGCTATCTGGAATTTGATTCCTTTGTTGAAACCGAGGTGGGCTTTGAGGCCTACATTTCTGAAGAAAAGTTTAGCCATCCTGCTTTACAAACGCTTTTCAATGATTATCGAAAGCAGACCAGGATATGGTATGAGCTCAAGAAGATCCCAAAAGTGAATTGGAATGAGGAATGGGAGAAGAACTATGATCCCATTTTGGTCGATGAAAAAATCTATGTGAGGGCGACTTTTCACGAGGCCAAACCTGAGTACCCATATGAGATTGTCATTGTGCCGAAAATGTCTTTCGGAACGGGCCATCATGAAACTACTCATCAACTATTGGCATTGCAGTCGGAAGTTGATCATAAAGACAAGAAAGTCTTAGATGTTGGCTCAGGCACAGGAATTTTAGCCATCATGGCGTCTAAGTTGGGAGCAGCTTCAGTTGCGGCTACAGATATTGATGACTGGTGTATTGAAAACTCTCTTGAAAACTTTGAATTGAATGCGGTGACACCTGACTTTGTTAAAAAGGGGGTGATCAGAGATTTGGACATCAAGGATGAATATGACATTGTATTGGCCAATATCAACACCAATGTCCTATTGGAAGAAATACCAACCTATGAAACCTTGCTCGTGGCTGGCGGGTATCTATTCTTAAGCGGATTCTACGAAAAGGATTTAGATCAGATATTGGCGGTAACTGCAGGTCATAACCTGAAAGAGGTAAAGCATACTACCCGAAAAAACTGGGTGGGAATGGTCCTTCAGAAAGTATCATAAGTTTTCACTATTCTGACGATTTCTTCGTTCTTTTAATAGGTCAAGACAGACAACAATACTTTATGATCAAGGGTCAAAGAGTAATCATATCAATCCTTTCACTGGTTTTTTTGTGCACAATTTTACGTGCACAGGATAATCCTCTTGATTCTATTCCTGTCTCCCCAGATGTAAAACAAATTGTAGAAACAGACGATCCGTCAAGTTTCCCTCCTCAATACGGTTTCTTTATTCAGAACTATCAAGGCAATGGCTTTTCACTAGAGATGAAGAGAGATTTGCTGATGAGTCTCACGAACCTCGATGGACTCAATATTCGTCTGCGCTATGATTTACGAGAGTATCTGGAGATACTTCAGCTAGCGAAAGAGAAGCACAGTTTCGATGATGACAAGATGAAAAAGCTGACTTATGCCATGCGTAAGGCTACAGAAAATTATGACCGGATAAATCTACAGGCTTATATAAAGACCCTACACACTTTCATGCTAGAAAACGCGATTTATAAAGATCGCTATCAGTCCATAACAATGACCAATGGGTCCTTCGAAATCTTATTTAATGGAGAGGATATTGAAAGGGAAGAGATGATAGTCTACACCCCTGCAAAGTCTATTTCTGTAGAGGAACTTAAGGCTAGAGCCCGTGGTGATTACAAAGAACCTGAACCAGAGCCTACAGATAAGATGGAGGAAGAAATACCGTCAATGTACCCTGAAATGGGTGCCGTGATTCATCTTCAGAAGGGAGACCTGGTTTTTGCCAGTAGCCAAGATACTTTCAAGATTAGCCAGACGGAAGGCTATTTGCTCTTCGATCAGAAACTGTTCAGAGGGCAAGATGGTATCGTGGATTGGTCCAGTCTCGGAATACCTGCTGATCAAATGAAATCGAGATTGAGTAACTACGAGTTTGGCGTTAATCAGCGTGAGTTCAAATTTGAAAATGTACTTTTTAGTCAACCGGAAAAAATTGATCAGCCAGTATCAGGAGAGTTGAAGTTGAATATCCGTCCTTCGCGAACCGAACGAGGAACTTACCCACGGTTTACCTCATACAATGCGGATACCCCGATTAAAGGGCTAGGTTCCGAGAAGTTGACTTTTACTGGAGGGATCACCTATGAGGGAACGAACTTCTATTCTCGATCGGCTTACGAGGAAACCTCTACGGTGACTGGGACGCTTGATGGCAAGATGCGATTTAGGTCTAGAAGTAAAGACTTCGTGTTTGATATAGAAGATTCTATTTTGACCTCCGAAGATGCCGAACTGACAATCTACCACCAAGGGGACTCAATCTTTCACCCAGCTATAGAATTTACATATGATTACAAAGTTGATCAGATGGAAGTTGAGACCAGTGTGCCAGGCTATAAAACCACCCCGTTCCGGTCGTCATTTTACAACGTGGATATTTCAGGAGATATGCTCACCTGGGACTTGAATGCGGACTCTTTAGACCTTACCATTAATTCTGCTCGAGCCGATGTTCCGCTGATGATAGAATCCAAGGATTTCTACAGCAATCAGAAATTTCAGGATATGGCCCAGATATTCAGTTTTCACCCACTTATCATGGCGGTGAATATGGCCAAAACCTATGGCGGCTCATTCTATACCAGTCAAATGGCCAGAGATAAAAACCTAGATGAAGGTCTGGTGAAGAAGACTATGGAACTGTTGATGGCACGGGGTATGGTCAAATATGACAGAACGAGTGGTCTGGTCGAGATTTTAGAAAAAGGGTATCACTATGAAGAGTCTGGAAGCAAAAATCCATACTATGACGATATTCTTATCCCATCCATTATTGGTAATGCTCCCAACGCTACATTAAATTTTGAAGATTCAGTACTGACAGTGCGAGGAGTTCAAAGGTTCCTAGTTAGCGATTCGCTCGATGTGGTGATTGCTCCAAGTGATGGGCAAATAAAGATTTTGAAGAATAGGGATATAGAGTTCAATGGTGCTTTAGATGCGGGTAACTTCCAATTCAATGGTTCAGGCTTCAAATTCAAGTACGATAGCTTCTATGTTGACATGGAAAAAATCGACTTCATCAGATTACAGATTGAAGTGGCTAATGGTAAGCGAGAAGCATTGAGTAACCAACTGGTAAGTACATCAGGAAAAATTCAAATCAATGAGCCGGATAATAAAACGGGACTGAGGTCATTACCGGAGTATCCGATTTTCACCTCATTCGAAAGTGCCAATGTATATTTTGGTGGGGATGATGTATTGAAAGGAGCTTATGACAGTACAGTGTATTTTGATATCCCACCTTTCGAAATCGACAGTGTAGCTGATGAAGACCCTTCGAAATATGAGTTTAAAGGAATATTTGCAACCGGGAACATACTTCCTGATTTTGAAGAGGGCCTAAGACTTATGCCAGACAAGAGTTTTGGTTTTGTTCATGCCATACCCGATAGCGGCTACAACCTTTATAAGACTGGAGGTCGACTCTTTGGAGAGGTGAAACTAGATAAGCAAGGGATTACCTCACCCGGTCAAATGGATTACTTAACGGGTAGTTTTGATGTCGAATTGTCAACCCTTTTTCTTGATTCTTTGGTGGCACCCAAAGGGATAAAGGCGGTGCTGCAAGAGGGTTTTGTAGATACTGTTTCTTATCCATCGATGGAAGTCGAGGCTTATAGTATGAACTGGCTGGCCAAAAGAGATAGCATGGTTTTAACAAACCTGGATATCAACAAACCATTCCAGATTTTCAATAAAAAAGCCCAGTTAAAGGGTGAGATGACTTTGCGGAAGGCTGGCCTTTATGGTGCGGGTGAAATGGATATTGATGGTGCCGTACTAATCAGTGATTCAATGGCTTTCCAGAATCAATCATTTATAGCTTCGCATTCAAGCTTAACACTGAAAGCACCTAACTCTAGAAAACCTATCCTTACGACTACTGATGCTCGGGTAGACTTTGATGTAGCCAACGAACTTGCCAACATTGGTCCTGAGATAGAAGGAGCTGCAGCCCTAGAATTCCCGTTTGCTCAATTCAAGACGTCCATACCTTCGGCTGTTTGGGATGTAAAAGGAAATATGGTCACCATGAGCAAGCCAGAGAATGTACCTATAGAGCAGTCATTCTTTTACTCCACTAACAAGCGTTTAGACTCATTGGCATTTAGTGGAACCGATGGCTTTTATGACATCGCCAAAAAGGAACTCAATGTGAAAGGAATACCCTTCATCAAGGTGGCGGATGCCAAGATTACTCCTGAGGGCAGTGAATTGACCATTTTGGAAAACTCAAGGATTGAGACGCTGAAAAATGCTGTGATCCTCATCGATACTGCCAATGCTTATCATAGACTCTTTAATGCGGAGATAGAGATTCTTTCTAGAACCAGTTTTCGAGGCCGAGGCACTTACGAGTTAGTTACCGTGAAAGACACTTTTGCTATTGAATTTGATCAGTTCCGCTTTGTAGAAAAAGATGAAGTCAATGGCCCTCATACTATGTCAAGCGGTGTTGTGAGCCCGGCTAGTAACATCCGGATTTCTCCGGGATTTATCTACCAGGGCGAGGTTACCATGTATGCTTATAAAAAAGCACTTGAACTTAAGGGAGCAGTTAAGCTGGAATTAGAAAAGATCAAGGAACGTAATATCTGGATCGAGTACGCTTCCAATGATGATATAGAAGAAGTAATCATTCCCTTCGATCAGGCACTGACTAGCGATGGATTACCGCTCAATGCGGGGATTCATTTTGATGCTAAGCAAGAGCCTTACATGTCTTTTATCACAGAGAAGCGCGATCCGGGAGATGATGATTTCTTTGTGCCCCGAGGAGGTAACTTGTTTTATGATGCTGATGAGGAGGCTTATCGAATTGAAAACTCTCAAAAATCTCTTAGTCCTGACGTCTATTTGGCGGGCAGTATGTTCTCTTACAATGAATACACTCAAGATGTCAGTTTTGAAGGCAAACTGAATTTTCTTTCAGGAGAACGCAATAGTAATATTCAGGCTGCTGGTAAGGGTAGGGGAAATCTTGATTCTGCCAACTATGAGCTTGACGCCACTATGACATTCTCATTTGGTTTGCCAGTAGAAGGGCTCGCAGCCATGGGCCAAAACCTGAAAGAAATGGGCGAGCAATTGGGTGTGGCTAGAGCACATCAAGATCGGTCAGATATGATCTATCGTGTGGCTGAGTTTATCGGTAATGATGCGACCATTGCTTGGGATAGAAGCTACGAGACCGTCCCGATTCCTTTGGCTGCAGCCACTGAAACTGGGGAATTGATCAAGGACCTGGTGATTTCCAATGTCCATTTGAAATGGTCGAAGCAGAGCAAAGCTTTCTATAGCGTTGGAAAGATCGGTGTATCCAATGTATCAAACATTGATCTCAATATGGAGTTGGATGGCTTTATAGAAATCCGAAAAACCCCTGAAGGCGATATCATTACGGTGCTTTTAGAGATGACAGATGGTACTTGGTATCACTTCAACTATGATGGTTTTAGCTTCGGTTCATTCTCTTCAAATGAGTTGTATAATGCAACGGTGCTGAATAGCAACAACGGCAAAACCAAAATTGGGTCATTTAAAACTTACATGACCACAATAGAAGAGATTACCAGATGGGCTATAGACTTCAAGAAACTCTATTATGGAGTCGATGAGCCTTACCGTCTAGTTATGGCCTCTGATTCTAACCAATCCCTCAAAAAGAAGACCACCATCGAAGGAGATGGTTTCTAGTCAAGTACCCATGAACAGATTCATTCTTACACTACTAATATTCTGTACTACGCTGTTGGCAAATGCTCAGGAGTATGACTTTTTGGATAAGGATCTCAAACGTGTACCAGCAGCGGCTTTTGGTGGCTCAATTAGATTAACGGCTCCTGCCTTTCTTTATGATGGTACATCCATCAAGCCTAGGGAACTCCAAGAATATATGTTCAATCCTGAATTGAAGATAAGTTTCTTTGGTGTGAATGAAGGCAAGTGGAAGTTGAAAGCGATCGTCTTTGAGAAAGAGTCGCCAGAATTGGTTGAAGAGAAAAGAAAGCGATATAACCGCAGAAATGGAGAAGACCCACTGCTAAATAAAGTGGCTCCCGATTTTCAAGCAACAGACCTTGCCGGAAATAAAGTTGAGCTAAGTGCCTTCCGAGGAAAACTGGTGGTTTTGAACTTCTGGTTTATTGGCTGCAAGCCATGTATTATGGAAATGCCTGACTTGAATGAGTTGGTCAAGGAGTACGAAAAGGAAGATATCGTCTTTCTGGCGATTGGTTTGGATAGACTTTCATCGATCGACACATTTCTGGCGAATGAAAAGTTTGATTATCGCATTATCCCAGAGGGCAGAACGATTGCCCACGACTACGATGTCTATGCCTACCCAACCCATTTTGTCCTTGATAAAGATGGTGTCGTGGTCTTTTCACAAACGGGTTATTCAAGTAATTTGAAGCGCACCCTCAAAAAACAGCTCAAGGAATTACTGAAGTAAGGATACTTTCTGATGAGCAGCCCTTCATTTTGCGCTATTTGAATTAAATTGCTGCAAATAGAAATGAATGAGCCTCATTAACGACTACATCACTAATAATAAAGATCGATTTCTAAATGAACTTCTTGACTTGTTGAGGATTCCCTCAGTAAGTGCTGATAGTAAGTTCAAAGATGACGTTCGCAAGGCTGCGAGTTTTATTAAAGATAAACTTGTCTCGGCTGGTGCTGAGCAAGTTGAAATTTGTGAAACTGGCGGTCATCCTATCGTTTATGGCGAAAAGATGGTAAACCCATCGGCACCCACTGTCTTGGTTTATGGTCACTACGATGTCCAGCCTGCCGACCCTTATGAACTATGGGATTCCCCGCCATTCGAACCAGTTATTAAAGAAACGGAGCTACACCCTGATGGCGCCATTTTCGCCCGAGGGGCTTGTGACGACAAAGGTCAGATGTATATGCACATTAAAGCTTTTGAAGCCATGATGGAAACAAATACGCTAGAATGTAATGTCAAATTCATTATTGAAGGAGAAGAAGAAGTTGGTTCTGACAACCTCGAAGATTTCTTGAGAGACAATAAAGAAAAACTAGAGGCAGACATCGTTCTGGTTTCTGATACAGGAATTATTGCGAATGATGTGCCTTCTATTACAGTTGGTCTTAGAGGACTGAGCTATGTAGAAGTAGAGGTAACGGGTCCAAATAGAGATTTGCACTCAGGCCTTTATGGTGGTGCGGTACCTAACCCGATCAACATCCTTTCAGAAATGATAGCCTCTTTAAAAGACGAAAATCAACGGATCCAGATACTGGGATTCTACAATGACGTAGTTGAATTAACCGCAGTAGAAAGAGCTGCACTGGCTCGTGCACCTTTTAACTTAGAAGAGTTCAAGAGTTCTATAGGGCTAAGTGATATTGAAGGAGAGACAGGGTACAATTCCATGGAGCGCACCGCCATTCGACCGACATTGGATGTTAACGGTATCTGGGGAGGCTACACGGGTGAAGGTGCCAAAACGGTGATTCCATCAAAGGCCTATGCGAAAATATCGATGCGATTGGTACCCAATCAGGATCCAGATAAAATAACCAAGCTGTTTGAAGAGCACTTTAAAAGTATCGCTCCGAAATCAGTAAGTATTAAGGTGACCCCTCACCATGGAGGTCAGCCTGCAGTGACGCCTACAGACTCACCAGCTTACTTGGCAGCTGCCAAGGCCATGGAGACCACTTTCGGTAAAGAGCCAGTTCCATATAGAGGAGGTGGTAGTATACCGATCGTTGCACTTTTTGAGCAAATTTTAGATTCGAAAACAGTACTTATGGGCTTCGGTCTGGATTCAGATGCAATTCATTCGCCAAACGAGCACTATGGCCTTTTCAATTATTACAAAGGGATTGAGACAATTCCGTTATTCTTTCAGAATTATGCAGAAATGAAGTAGGGTGAAATTCGATGAGATGTATTGAATCAAAACATCATTGAATTCGTTCTGTAAAAAGCTTATGAAAAAGTCATTCATCCTATTAGCCATTCTCTTTGTCAGCTTCAATGCTGCAGCACAATTGAGGAAAACCACCGAGTGGACTTTTGATGCTTCTAAAAAAGAGGTGAGAGTTGGTGATGAAATTGATTTAATCTTCAAAGCCAGAATCATTGATGACTGGTACCTCTACTCGAGTGACATTGGAGAAGACGTGGGGCCAATGCCTACTGAAATTGTATTTGAAGATAGTCTTTCGTTTGAGTTAATAGGTGATTTGGTTCCAGTCGATGCGAAGAAGAAGTACGACAAAATTTGGGAAGCTGACGTCACATATTTCGAAGGAATCGGTGAGTTCAGACAACGGATTAGGGTCTTGAAAAAGGACCTTAATTTACAGGGAGAACTATCCTTTCAAACATGTACAGATTTAACAGGCCTTTGTATTCCAGGTTTCCAGGATGTTGATTTCAACTTTATCAAGGTTGTTGAAGGGGGAGGCAATCAAAGGCCGAGACCCGGTAATTCTGGAATTCAGAATCATGCGAAATGGACTTTTGAGACATCTCAAAATGAGGTAAATACTGGCGATGAGATAGAGCTAATTTTGAAAGCCAAAATCGATGCTGACTGGTACCTGTACTCCAGCGACAATGAAGAAGGAGGCCCTATTCCTGCAGAGGTGTTCTTTGAACCCAGCCCTACCTTCGAAGTAGTTGGAAGTTTAATACCCATTAACCCTAAGAAGAAATATGACGAGACCTTTGAAATGGACGTTACCTATTTCAAGGGCTATGCAGAGTTTAGACAGAAGATAAAAGTTCTTCAGTCGAACCTGGATATCAGGGGTGAAGTATCCTATCAGACCTGTTCAGATATTACCTTATTGTGTGTATTAGGCACAGCGGATTTACAATTTAACCTGGCCAAGGTCAGTGGAGAGGATGTAGCATCTTCTGGTGACTACAGCAAACTTCTCGAGGCAGAAGGTGGAGCTTCTTTGTGGGGTTTCTTTATCGCTGCATTCCTTTTTGGATTAGCAGCACTGTTGACGCCCTGTGTGTTTCCGATGATACCTATGACGGTGGCTTTCTTTACAAATAACTCTCAATCAAGATCACAGGCGAAAATTAAAGCCCTCAGCTATGGCATTTCCATCATCGCGATTTACATATTGATCGGGCTTATCTTCACTAGCTTTTTTGGTGTTGGCTTGGCCAACGATTTGGCGACAGGAGCTGTAGCAAACATCATATTCTTTCTCGTATTCGTGATTTTTGCGATATCATTTTTCGGATACTTCGAGATCAATTTGCCTACTGGCTTTATCAATAAAATGGATAAGAAGGCTGAAAAAGGCGGGTTTTTGGGCGTGTTCTTTATGGCCTTTACCCTTGTCTTGGTTTCTTTCTCCTGCACGGGTCCAATTGTCGGTACTGTTCTGATTCAGTCATTTCAGGGGGAGGTGATTAAACCGGTTGTTGGCATGTTGGGATTCTCATCAGCCTTTGCTATTCCATTTACTGTTTTCGCTTTCTTTCCGGGCATGTTGAAGGACTTGCCGAAGTCTGGAGGGTGGTTAAACTCGGTAAAAGTCGTGCTCGGGTTTATTGAAATTGCACTAGGTTTTAAATTCCTAAGTGTAGCCGACCAAGCTTATCACTGGGGACTGTTAGACAGGGAAGTTTACATTGCCATCTGGTTCATTCTAGCCATTCTGTTGGCCCTCTACTTATTTGGAGTTATCAGATTTCCGCATGATAGTAAAGGACAAAGAATCAAACCGATCGCACTTGTGGTGGCGATCAGTAGTATTGCTTTTGCAGTCTACCTTTTCCAAGGATTTGGCAATGCCCCCCTCACTGCTTTGGCGGGCTATTTGCCGCCAGAGAAGACAACAGACTTTTCTTTTCAGCAAGCATTGGGCCTAGTGGAACCAGAAGAAAAACACGATGTTACCCCAGAAGGATTTGATGGTGAAGTGAGGCATGCCGATTTCCTTGAGCTTCCACATGGACTGAAAGGCTTTTTCGACTATGATCAGGCACTTGCTTTCGCCCAAAAGGTAAATAAGCCTTTGTTTATTGATTTTACTGGCCATGGCTGTGTGAATTGTCGCAAAATGGAACAATACGTCTGGTCTGATCCTGGTGTCTTGAAAAGACTGAATGAAGACTTTGTGGTGGTAGCCATTTATGTGGATGATAAAACTGAGCTGCCAGAGTCGGAGTGGTATACATCGACCTTCGATGGTAAAGTGAAGAAGACAATCGGAAAGCAGAATTTTGACTTCCAGATTGTGAAGTTTAATGGCAATGCACAGCCTTATTACGTATTGTTAGACAACAACGAGCAACCTTTAGTAACCCCGAAAGCTTATGACCCTAGCGTGGAAGGTTTCGTCCAGTTTTTAGATGAAGCTAAGGAGGAATTCAATAGACGATGACATTTAGATGAGTGAACAGCGGCAGACATATACATTGCCCGTTAAGGGAATGACTTGTGCTGCTTGTGCCACTAGCATTGAAAAAACCCTGAACAAGCAGTCGGGTGTGGCTTCGGCCGAGGTCAATTACGCCACTAATACGGTTCTAATTTCGCTTTCCGATCAGGTCAAACTGTCTCAATTAAAAAAGGCGGTAAAAAAATCTGGTTATGACCTTCTTTTAGAAGGAAATGATGATCAAAGCAAGGGAACTGAGCTAAAACAGCTGAGGAACCAACTCACCTTAGCGCTGCCAGTAACGGCCATCATTGTGGTCCTTTCTATGTTCATAGGCCCTTTTGCCTATAAGAACTTAGTGCTTTTAATACTTACCCTTCCGGTTCTTTTTTGGTCAGGTTTTCGGTTTTACAGAAGCGCTTTCCATCAACTGGGAAGGTTGAGTGTAAATATGGACACACTCATCGCCACGGGTACTGGATCGGCATTTGTATTCAGTTTAATCGTAACTTTTTTTCCTCATTGGCTTACGGATCAAGGTCAAGCAGCGCATGTCTACTATGAATCAGCAGCGGTTATTATCAGCTTTATTCTTCTGGGTAAGTACTTGGAAGAACGAGCGAAAAGCAAGACATCTTCTGCCATTGAAAAACTCTACAGCCTGAATGTAAAAACGGTCATTAAGCTTGTTGGAGACTCTCAAACGACCATTAGAATTGAGGAGGTTGAGTATGGAGATTTACTCTTGATTAAAGCCGGAGAAAGAATCCCCGTGGATGGTTTGGTGATCGAAGGGAATTCCACGATCGATGAAAGTATGCTTACTGGCGAGTCGGTTCCTGTTGATAAAACTGAGGGTGAATTCGTAAAGGCAGGCACACTCAACCAAACAGGTATACTTACCGTGAAGGCCGAAAAGTTGGGAGCTGAAACTGTTCTTGGTCAGATTATTAAAATGGTGAGTGAAGCCATGGGCTCAAAGGCACCCGCTCAAAAGCTTGCTGACAAAATTGCTAGTGTCTTTGTGCCGATCGTTTTGCTTTTGGCTGTAATCACATTTTGTGTGTGGTACTTTGTTATGCCTGATTCATCACTAACTCTTGCCTTTGTTAACACTTTTAATGTTCTCATTATAGCATGTCCCTGTGCGTTAGGCTTAGCGACTCCGACCGCATTGATGGTGGGTATTGGCAAGGCAGCATCGAAGGGTATTCTGATCAAGAATGCCATTGCTCTCGAAATGGCCAAGCAGATCAAAAAGCTTTTTTTGGATAAGACAGGAACGATTTCGAAGGGTAAACTGGAAGTGGTATCATCCGAACGTTTCTTTCCGGAAGATGAAACACTTGAGTTGATGAGCATTCTGAACGGAATGGAATCTAGCTCTAACCATCCGATTGCGCAGGCCATTGTTGATGACCTAAATCAGAATTACCGATTATTTCCATTTCAGATAGCAAAGGTGGATACTTTACCGGGTGTGGGACTAAGTACAGAGATAGACGGACATCATTTTGAAGTAACTGGCCTCGATAAATCGAGAAGACAGTTGTTATCAGACAACCAATCACAACTGATCAAATCATATCAAGAAGCAGGGCATTCCATTGTTTTGTTTTGGAAGGATGGCCAGTTGAAAGCTGTTTTTGGACTTAAGGACACCCTAAAAGGTGATTCGAGAGTAGTCATATCAAGCCTTCAGAAAAAAGGACTAGAGGTTGAAATTCTCTCTGGCGATCACGAGTCGGCCGTTGCCAGCATTGCCTATGCGGTTGGCATTGATGCATACCAAGCGGGTCTGATGCCTGCCGATAAAGCTTCTATAGTAGAGGCATCACAAAAAGGCAATGTGGTAGGTTTTGCTGGTGATGGAATCAATGATGCTCCGGCTTTGGCCAAAGCTGACTTGAGTATTGCCATGAGTACAGGAACTGACATTGCTATAGAGAGTGCCGATGTTACTTTGATGTCCGGAGATCTGGCCAAAATCGCTGATTTAATTCGAATTTCTGTGCAGACCGTACGCACCATGAATCAAAACCTCTTTTGGGCATTTATTTACAATATAGTGGCTATTCCCGTAGCCGCTGGAGTCTTAATTCCGGTTAATGGGTTCATGCTGAACCCTATGATTGCAGGTGCGGCAATGGCTTTTTCATCACTAAGTGTGGTGTTGAATAGCTTGAGGCTAAAAGCCATGAAATAGGCGCCAGCAAATTTTTTCAACCAATTACACCTAAAATGTGTTATTTTAGCGTTTAAAGGCAAAAATTAGTTCATGAACAAACGCTTATCCGCTCTTGTCGCGGCATGTCTGGTAGCAATCATTGTTACTATCTATTTCATATCTAGGCCTTCGCTTGTCATTGATGAAGGTGAGGTTTTCCCAGAAGAACTGGCCGATGAAGTTTATATGGAAGAACCACTTTTCAAGTTTGGTATTCCGGTTGAGCTGTTTGACATCCAAGAGGGCAGAATAAAGCGTAATCAGACATTTGCAGATATTTTGCTTCCCTACAATGTTAGCCGACAAGACATCTTCACTATGGATAAAATTTCCAAGCAGGTGTTTAGTGTAAGGGGCTTTGTGCCTAAAAGAAAGTATAGCATTTTCTATAATACTGACTCATTGGATAGGAAGAAGGCGGCCTATTTCATCTATGAGCCAAATGATATAGAGTATATCGTTTATCAGTTAACAGACTCTTTGGGAGTTTTCCGCGAAGAACGCAAAGTGGAAATTATTGAACGTACCATGGCTGGTGTAATAACCGAAACCCTCGATCATTCGATTAGATCAGAGGGAGGTTCGGCAGCGTTGGTAAGTGCGATGGCAGATGTCTATGGATGGCAAATCGAAATGAAAATGCTACGCAAAGGAGATTGGTTCAAACTGATTTATGAGGACAGAATGGTTAACGGGCAGTCTGTTGGAATAGGTAATATCATTGGTGCTGAGTTTAACCATTTGAAAAACTCCTACATGACTTATGGTTATGATGAAGGTAATGGAATAGAGTTTTTCGATGAGAATGGAGAAAGCGTTCAGAAGGCATTTTTAAGGTGGCCGGTAGAGTTCTCTAGAATCTCATCTAGGTACAACCCAAGCAGGTACCTTAAGATGTATGGCCGTAGACAGGCACACTTGGGTACCGATTTTGCGGCAGGAATAGGGACGCCTATTAAGGCAGCTAGTGATGGTGTTATTGTAGCAAGAGGCTTCACTAAGCCAAACGGAAACTATGTTAAGATTAAGCATAACGGTACCTATACCACTGGCTATCTCCACATGAGTAAGTTTGGTAAATTCAAGAATGGTCAGCGGGTAAGAAAAGGAGACATCATTGGTTATGTTGGTAATACAGGATATACAACGGGACCTCACCTCTGCTTCAGGTTTTGGAAGAATGGAAGACAAGTTGACTTCCTAAAAGAAAAGTTGCCTGCCGAAAAGCCTTTGAGCGCAGACCAATTGCTTCAATTTGAAGTTGCCATGGAATTGACCAACAAAAGGTTAGATGATATTCCAAATACTTGGGCTGATAAAACCATTTCGGCAAGCAACGAGTAACCTTAAAGAAAACATATTTTGAAGCAGGGTATTCGTCCTGCTTTTTTTTCGTTTATTCAACCGGATGAGATTTCTAACTATCTTTTTCCTAGTCACCTTTAGCCTAAGCTCCTTCGGACAGCGCGTGGGTTTGGTTTTGAGTGGAGGAGGGGCCAAAGGGATAGCACATATCGGTGTACTTAAGGCCCTGGAGGAGAATGACATACCGATTGACTATATAGTTGGGACCTCTATGGGAGCGGTTGTTGGTGCTTTTTATGCTGCAGGCTATAGCCCCGAAGAGATTGAATTACTTGTGCGGAACCCTTCCTTCCAAGATTGGATCAATGGAACATCCACTGAAAAGTATCAATACAATTATACCAAGGCGGAGGACAACGCTTCTTGGCTGTCGCTGGACCTTCTTCTAAATGCCAACAAGGGACCAACAATCAACACACCTCTGGCCAATGATATCATTCTGAACTTTGTACTCAACGAATATTTGACACAAGCTGCTCAAAGTGCCGGTTTTGATTTTGACAAGTTGTTGATTCCATATCGCTCAGTGGCCGCAGACGTATTTACACAAAAAACGATCGCCATAGACTCTGGTTCTATCATGCAGGCAGTGCGATCGTCAATGGCGGTTCCGTTATTCTATCGGCCTGTAAAGTATCAAAACCAGTACCTCTTCGATGGAGGTATTTACGACAATTTTCCGGTGGATATAATGAGAGATGATTTTTCGCCTGACCTTATCATCGGTTCCAATGTGGCCACCAAAAAAAGTCCTTCTTACCCCTTCGAAAAAGATGAAGAACTAATTAGTGACGTCTTACTGTATATGTTTCTCGACAAAACGGACTCAACGACATTAGGCGAAGGTGATATTTATATTGAACCAGAAGTGTTTCAGTTTAATGCAACTGATTTTGATAAGGCTGACATATTTATTGATGCAGGATATAAGGCAGCACAAGAGCAGATTTCAAATCTAAAAACAAGGCTTTCAACAAATACGGGCTCATCTCTTACGGATAAAAGAGCTGCCTTTCGAGAACGTTTTCAAGGCTATACTTTCGGTGCGCTTGACCTGTTTGGTTTTGATTCGCAACAGCAAGGTTTTATGAGGAAGCTGATCGACTTTAATGAGGGGACGAAGTCTTTGGAGGAGATCAAGGGGGCTTATTTTCAACTAGTTTCCGAGCCATATTTTAAAAACATATACCCCAACTTTAACTATGATAAAGAGGCAGGATATTATGTTTTAGAGCTTTACCTAAAGCCGACTGCAAAGAATGCACTTTCCGTGGATTTTGGAGGAAACCTCTCCACAAGGAGAGTTAGTACCTTGCAGTTGGGGATGACGCTCAATTCATTTCGGAAAAAGCTCAACACCTATAAAGCGAGGCTTTCGACAGGTCGTTTTTACGAAGGAGTCAATCTGGCAACCAGATTCAATATCAATCCAAAGAATCGATTTTTTATTGAGCCTGCGTTCACCTTCAACCATTGGGATTATCTCAGTACTGATGACGTGTTCGATCGGTCTGCGGAGCCTGTGATCATTAACCGGATCGACCGAAAGATTGGAGTGACAGCGGGACTTGGCCTAGGTCAGAGAAGTGTTGTGACAGTGAGTGTCAATGGAATTAGAAACTCTGATGAGTTTGCAAATCAGGTAGAGTTGTCTTCGACTGACTTTTTAGATGAGCTAGAGCTAACTGCTTTTAAGGCTGAATTGGCCTACGAAAGGAATAGCTTGAACAAAAAGCAGTTTCCGACTATAGGTACTCGCTTCTACTCTTCTTTCAAATACTTTAGCGGCTCATCAGATTACAAACCCGGGACGACTTCAGTACTTTTTAACCCTATCAACGCACAACTGTTATCAAGCAATAGAAATTGGTTTTCATTCAGACTTGGGTTTGATGAGTATTCACAAGTGTCAGAACGCTACACTTTTGGGTGGATGTTTCAGGGTGAGTATTCGAACATTGATCCATTGGACAATTATAGGAGCACTTTACTTTATCTCCCGTCATTTGGGCCTCTTTTTGATGCGCAAACGTACTTTTTGGAAGACTTTATCGCTCCGGGCTATCTGTCGGTAGGCATGAAGCACATTCTGAATATTAGAAAGAATCTGGATTTCAGATTTGAGCTTTACGCTTATAGCCCCTTTAAGCGTATTAGGACTAACCTGAACCAAGAGGCGATTGTTGAAAATGGGTTTAAATCGCCCACTTTTCAGGGAATGGCGGCTTTGATATATAAGACTCCTCTGGGACCTTTGACCTTCAGATTGAATTATATTGAGAATAACAATGTGCAGTTTGGACTGATGTTGTCATTTGGTTATCTTATATTTAACCCTAAATCGTACGATTAACCCGATTTTGCCTCAATCGTTACTTAGAGATACCTGAAATGCGGATTTTTAATTATTATTGAATTGCGTTTAGCTGAACGCTTCATCTATGAGGCAATATTTTACACTAATTTTCTTATTCTTTTTAACCTTAGGAGCATCAGCGCAGACTACTGTGCAGTGGGCTACAAGGGTTGCAGAGGTCTCTTCTGAGTTTACGGAACTCGGTCATTCCGCCAGACAAGCCTTAGATAAACCTAATATACTACCAAGCGGGGGAGATAATCCGAATGCTTGGAGACCTTACAAACCCAACACAACTGAGTACATAAAAGTAGAATTCGATTTGCCGATGCCAATCGAGCAAATAGCCATTGGGGAAACTTACAATCCAGGGTCCATTTCCAAAGTATATGTTTACGACCCAGACGGGAAAGAGTACTTAGTTTTTGAGCAGCAACCCGGCCCTGTAAGAGAACAGTTTAGGCTATTCAGAATTTTCTTTGAAAAGACCACTTACAATGTCAAATCAGTTAAGCTGGTTATGGAGGGCTCTGCTATCGATGGTTTCTCTGATATTGACTGTATTGGTGTTTCAAATGATAAAGAACCGATAGAAGCTAGAATTAATTTAATGCCTGACATTAACACGAAGCTTCAGGTATACCGACTGAATGACTTAATCAATAGCGATAAACGTGAAATCAAACCACTGTTGACTAAGGATGGGAAGACCCTTTACTACAGCCGAAGAGGGCACCAAGATAATGTAGGTGGACTCGATGACTTGGAAGACATTTGGTACTCAGATTTCGACAATATTACCCAAGATTGGAGTCTTGGGCTGAATATTGGAGAGCCTCTTAATAACCTCGATCCAAACTTCATTAGTGGCTTTCTTCAGGAGGATGAAGAATATATAGTATTGGGAAATGAGTATTTGTCTGGAAGGATGAACTATGGGATTTCCAAAAGTCGAAGGCTTAACAAAACCACCTGGACTTACCCTCAAAACATGAGGATCTATAATGACCTTAACGTTCATGAAAATGTAAACTTCTGGTTGACTACTGACAGTGAGGTGCTGATTATCTCGGAAGAAGGTCGTGGAACGGAAGGCCTTCGAGATCTCTATGTGAGTTTCTTACAGCGCGATGGGCTCTGGACAGAACCCATCCATATGGGCGAGACCTTAAATACGGCAGGTGAAGAAGAAGGACCTTTCTTGATGCCCGATAAAAAGACATTGATTTTCTCATCCAACGGACACAGCGGTTATGGCCGGAAAGACCTTTTTATGACAAGAAGACTTGACAATTCTTGGCAGAGCTGGACCGAACCAGAAAACCTTGGGCCAGTGATCAATTCGGAAGAAGATGATATGTTTCTTTTCTTACCGAAGGACGGTTCTTTCGGATACTTCTGTAGAGAGGTTGAAGGAAATGACCTTGATATTCATTCGCTAACACTACCACTTGTTACCAGACAGCTTAGATTGGTCACCCTTTGTGGTAAGATAGTAGACCCGGAGACAAGAGAGCCATTAGATTCTGAGGTGGTATTCTCACGTTTAAGAGATGGCGTTGAAGTAGGACGTGTACGAACTGATTTAGGAGGTAATTACTGTATAGAATTACCAGCCGATGAGATATACAGCTATAAAGCAGTAATTCCTGGTTTTATCCCTGTAGGATCGACAATTGACCTTCTGGACGTTTCTGACCTTAATATCTATGCCGTGAATCTCGACAGGCTTGATTTGGATAGTACCCAGTTAGAAGCGGGCCAACCTATTGAGGTGCCAGAAGATGTTGTGAGAGCAGTAGCTATTACATTGGCGCTTCCAGAACTTAAGAGAGATACTTTTGAAGTGTTGAATGCGCAACGTAGAGAGCTAGGCTTGCCAGAACTAAGTCCTAATGCCATACTGAGTGATATTCAAGCCCCAACTTTGGATGCACAACCTCAGATTATCAGGGCAGCACCAAAGCAATACTTCATTATTCGAAATGTCTTCTTTGATTTTGACCTGGCGGTGCTGAAGAAAGAATCATGGACTGAGATTCGTACACTTGTCGAATTCATGAATGACTATCCGAATGCTATTGTAGAATTGGTTGGGCATACAGACTCTTATGGTACAGATCAGTATAACATCAATCTTTCTAAAAGGAGGGTAGAGGCGGTCAAAAAAGGCGTAACTACTTTGGGGATCGACCCGAAACGGCTTCGAATAAAATGGGTGGGAGAAAAATCACCGATAGCTTCAAATAGAACTCGGGCAGGCCGAGCATTTAACAGAAGGGTAGAATTTCAGATAATAGAGTTGGAGTAGACTATTTCGTTTGACTGAGTTTTTGACGCTTCACCAACTTCACATATTGGGTTAAGTACTTGTTCTTAACCTCTTCCTTTATCAAATCGTATTTCAATATTTTGTTTATGACTAATTGCATAAGTTTTTCATTTCTTTTGGATGGATAGCGGTCATAGGCCACATTAATCATTTCCATCGCTTCGGTAAATCTTTCTTCTTTGTAAAGCTTGACTGACTCGTTAAAATATTGCAGCCCTGATAGCTCTTTTAAGGTTATCTTATTGAAACCTTGCACTAAATCCCATTCATCACTTCCTCCGCCTACTGTAGTGAGTGCTCTTATATTACGTGGATCAAGCCCTTCTTGTTCCGAGTTAGGCATTATTTCTTTACCTACGTTAATTAACCCTTCCTCTGGAAGAGTCGATTCCATGACCATTAACCTTCCGTCAACCTCCACCTGAACATATACATGGTTTGTTAATTCAATGATCTCATATTCAAAGCCAAAGTGCTCTAGAATAAGCGCATAGAGGGCTGTACCTGTTAGGCAACCGAACTGGCCAGTCTTTAATGTTTCATTCATAGTGGCCATTTGTTTATAGTCTACTAGAATGTTCTTATGGACTCTATAAAAAATGGATCTTATAAACGCTACGTTGCTCTTTTTGCGCGTTTGAATCCGCTCCAACTGCTCAATAATACGGTCAAACTCTTCGGTGAAAATCAAGTTTTCAGCGTCTTCTGGTAAAAGCTTCTCATCAATAATGAATTGACTTATGGGATGCTCAGAAGAACTTAATGTTAAAGAAGATTGCACATTCGATTGTCCCAGACATACACTTGATATGCTGATAAGAAGTAGGAGGGAAATGAACTTTGTGCCTTTCATCAATCTTCTTTAATGAGCGATTAGCGCTCTTTGTGTAAAGTTCAGATAATTCTAAATTAACATTAAGTTAACATAAAGCAAAAAACATGTAGATAGTGCATGTTTATAACTGATGGTTATGAATTTAAAACGATTAGCGTAACATTGAGATAACATATAGTTTATGCTTGCGAGAAAATCCAATTTTACACTTATTGCGCCCTTATAATTCAGAATGAGTACAAGGTCAGTCGCGAAGTCCGTCAGAGGTTACAGAAAGATCCACCGCTATCTTGGGCTCTCTATTTCCATATTATTGATTATTAGTGCCATAACAGGTGTTCTGTTAGGGTGGAAAAAGAATATCGATTTGCTGCAGCCCCCAACACAAAAGGGCGAACAACTCGATTATGCACAATACCAACCAGTTGAGTCCCTGGCTAATGTTGCAGCAACGGCAGTTGACTCATTAGGTCTTAGTGCGAGCAATATTGATCGAATTGAGTATCGACCGACCAAGGGCATTGCCAAAGTGATTTTTGATACAGGGTCGTGGGAAGTTCAGGTTGACGCTACTAACCTAGCTGTACTTTCGGTGGCCAAGAGACATTCCGATTGGATCGAAAGCCTTCATGACGGCTCTATTATTTCCGATTTCTTCAAGTTGATATCTATGAACTTCCTGGGGATTGGTCTTCTATTTTTGATTATTACCGGCATTTGGCTCTGGTGGGGCCCCAAGAAAATCAGGGCCATCAAAAAGGACCTTTAATGTTAATTCTTGTTGAAGAATCCATTCTTTAACTGTCTCACACTTTATTATTGGCTAACTTCGTTTTTGAATTAACGCACGTTTGGCATGAAGAAAGTTGGAAAGATATTGTTGGCATTTCTGGGTGTTTTGATCATCGCAATCCTCTTAATACCTGTTTTATTCAAAGACAAGATCAAAGAATTAGTAATCAGTGAATTTGAGAAAAGTACTGAGGCGGAGCTCTATTTCGGTGACTTCAGTTTAAACCTAATCAAGAACTTTCCGGATTTCACTTTAGGGCTTTCCGATATGGGAATTACTGGGAAAGGTCTATTTGAAGGTGACACACTGATGAGTGTTAAAAACCTCAGTGCATCGGTCGATTTAAACGAGGTTCTTTTCGGTGAGACAATTAGTCTTAAGTCCATAAGTCTGACTCAGCCAAACATCACTATTATCAGTTTGGCCGATGGTTCCGCAAACTATGACATTGCCAAAGCATCTGAGGCAACTCCTGTTGAGTCTACAGAGGAATCTGCCGCTGTAAGTTTTGGTATACAATCATTCAGCATAGAAGACGGAGACTTTGTATACTACGATCAAGGAATTGAATACTTCATGCAAATGGCCAACATCAATATCGATGGCTCTGGCGATTTCGAAGCCGATATTTTCGACCTAATCACCAAAGGACAACTGGATTTGGTCGACATGAATTATGCAGGTACCGACTATGTCACAGATAAAACGGTAGATATGGATGTGATACTTTCTATGGATCTTCCTAATTCGAAATACACATTCAAGGAAAACGAGATTAGCATCAATTCATTTCCATTGAGGGTTGATGGCTTCTTCGCATTGTTAGAAGATGGCTTTGGTATGGACTTGAAATTCAGTGCTCCGCGCTCTGAATTTAAGCAGTTACTCTCTCTGGTTCCTGGGGTTTATACCGAGTCTTTCAATGATTTAAAGTCAGATGGCACGCTGAGTTTTTCGGGTAACGTTACTGGTGAATACAATGAAAACAGTATGCCAGCTTTCGGCTTAAACCTGAAAGTAAACGATGGGATGTTCCAGTACCCCGACCTTCCTGATGCCATCAAGAATGTACAAATGAGCCTTTCCGTTGAAAATGCCACAGGTGTGATTGAGGACACGCGAATAGATCTTAGTCAACTTCACTTAGAAATGGGTTCCAACCCGCTTGATGCCAAATTGGTAGTAGAAAACCTTAAGGACTATCGCATGGATGCGAATGTAAAAGGGAAGTTGATTCTAGAAGAACTCACCAACTATTTCCCAATGGAGGGGTATGAGCTGAATGGAACGCTAAATCTGGATGCTGAGGCGAATGGAGTGTATGATAGTATCAAGAACATCATTCCTCAAATGAATCTAAATGTTGATTTGACGAATGGACGAATCAAAACGCCTGACTTACCCAGTCCAATTGAGGACTTTGTAATAAAAGCCCAAGTGGCCAACCAAAGTGGAAGGCTTAGAGACACGCGAATTGAAGTAAGCAATCTGGCATTGCAGCTAGACGGACAACCATTTAAAGGCACTATGACCTTACTAAACCCTGAGAATTTCGAATGGGATGTTAATGTGGAAGGTAACCTGGATCTGGAGAAGCTAATGAAGCTTTATCCGATGGAAGGAATGAGTCTCAAAGGACAGATTAGCACGGACCTTTCGAGCAAAGGGAAAATGAGTGATTTGGAGGCTCAACGTTACGCTAGAATGCCGACCAAAGGAAACCTGTCACTAACTGGTTTTGACTACAAAGGTGATGTTATTGATCAGCCAATTACCATAAGCAAAATGGTGGCATCATTTACAAATGACAAGATGAGCCTTACGGAGTACGAGGGCACTGCCGGATCGACAACTTACTCCCTCAGTGGAGAGATCACCAATTATTTGGGCTTCGCTCTAAATAACGAAGTGCTGAAAGGGTCGCTTACTGCGCAGGCGGATCAATTGATTATCAGTGAATGGATGACCGAATCGGAGGCTGAAGAAGTAGAAACCGTTTCGGAAGCCATGGAAGTGGTTAGAATTCCCGAGAACGTGCTATTCAACTTGAATGCTGCTGTAGACAAAGTGACTTACAATAGCCTTGAGATGAATGACATGAAGGGCAAAGTGATGGTCAAAGACGGAATTGTTAAGTTAAATGACTCTGGATTTAAGGCCATGAATGGAACTGTAGGCTTAACAGGAGAGTATAATAGCAAGCCAGAGCAACCGACCTTCGACTTTAAGATTGGAGCCAAAGAAATCTCGATTCCCTCTTCATTCCAGTCTATTGATATGGTTCAGAAGCTCGCTCCTGTCACCGAAAAGATGACTGGGCTCTTTTCAACGGACTTCAGCATTAACGGTGCGTTAGGTGCTGATATGATGCCGGACTATTCGACACTGACAGGAGGAGGTCTGATTCAGATTCTGCAAGCTAGTTTAGGCCAGTCGGACCTAATGGCTGGACTTAGTTCAGTGACCAAATTAGCGAAGGTTTCCACCGCCACCTTAGATAAGTTGAAAATGCAGGCTGAGATAAAAAATGGTCGCCTGTTCATTAAACCTTTCGATGTAAACCTTGGTGACTATAAAACTACTATCGCTGGTAGCACGGGTATTGACGGCTCAGTAGACTACCTCTTAAAAATGAATGTGCCTGCTGGGCAAGTTGGCTCGCAATTGAATTCACTAGTCTCTTCTTTAACCGGAAGCAACCAAAGCTTAGCGGGCGATAATCTCATCCTGAACATTGGTATGGGAGGTGTCTTTAGCAAACCAGAATTTGCCTTGAAGTCAGTTTCTTCCGCGGATGGCGGTACCGTTAAGGAAACCGTAACCGCCACTGTTGAAGCTAAGGTGGAGGAGAAGAAAGAGGAAGTCAAGGAAGAAATAGAAAGTAAAGTCTCAGATGCTAAGGATTCTGCGAACAAAGTGGTAGAAGCGCAAAAAGACTCGCTAAAAGCTAAAGTGGATACCTTAGTTCAGGCAAAGAAAGATTCTATCGCTACCCTAGCTGCTGATAAACTTGGTCTCAAGAAAGACAGTGTGAACAAAACTCTTGATAATGTTAAGGGAGCCCTTAAAGGCCTTCTCAAAAAGAAGAAGAAAAAGAATAACTAGGTCTTGTTTTCGCATCATGAATATTCAATCAAAACTAGAAGCATTGGGTCTTACCCTGCCTGAAATTTCAACGCCTGGGGGCAATTATCTCTCGGTCAATGTCAGAGGTAATATTGCCTATGTAGCCATCCAATTTCCAATTCTTAATGAACAATACTTCTACCAAGGTAAACTCGGAGAAGAATTGACTACTGAGGACGGATATAAAGCGATGCAAATGTGTGCGACAAATGTTGTGGCGCAAATCAATCGAAAGCTTGGTTTTGAAAATATCCTTGGGTTGAATCATATAGACGCCTATTATCGAGGAGCAGCCGATTGGGATGATTCACCTAAAGTAGTAAATGGTGCCTCTGACCTTTTTGTAAATGTACTTGGGGAGAAGGGGCTTCATTCTAGGTCAATATTTGGAGTTCAGGACTTACCCAGAGAGTTTTCAGTGGGCCTTAAGAGTAGTTTTACACTTATTTAGTCCAGGCTATTTACTTTTGGTGGAATTGTATTGACCCTTGTGGTTCTCAATCTAGCGCCCACTTGAAGTGAGTGCTGAACTTGATTTTATCCGTCCGACCGCTTCAAGCGGTCAGATGGGGTAGCTTTGTTCTCTAATACTTCGGAATGACTAAGTGATGGAGGCTGTTTAAGCCTTCCAGCCGTTTTCGGCCACTTGATGTATGCTGCTTTCGACTTTTAATCTCATCTCAGCTTTGTACTGTTGAAGGTTTTCAGCGATAGTATCATCAAAACTTCCAATAATCTGTGCTGCTAGAATGCCGGCATTCTTAGCACCATCTAGGGCAACAGTTGCCACTGGTACACCACCCGGCATTTGCAGAATCGATAGAACAGAGTCCCAGCCATCAATAGAGTTGCTCGATTTAACGGGAACACCAATAACAGGTAGTGTCGTGAGTGAGGCCACCATACCCGGAAGGTGGGCTGCTCCGCCAGCGCCAGCAATGATTGCTTTTAGTCCCTTGCTTCGTGCATTCTGAGCGTATTCAAACATGCGCTCTGGGGTGCGATGGGCAGAGACAATTGTCAACTCAAATTCTACACCTAACTCTTCTAAAACGTTGGCTGCTTGACGCATTACAGGTAAGTCAGATTGACTTCCCATGATAATTCCTACAACTGGCTGGCTCATGCTTTTACTTTTAGTTGTGATTTCACGAAGTTAACTTTTTCCTTCAACCGATCCGTATCTGTGTCTGTAATGGTAATATGGCCCATCTTGCGGAAAGGTTTGGTTAATTTCTTGCCATAGAGGTGAACATGTACTCCATCGGTTCTCAAAACCTCGTCCATCCCTTCGTAAATGGCCTCCCCTGTAAAATCGGCCTCTCCCAGTACATTGAGCATAGCTGATGGAAGTACCAAATCGGTATCACCCAGAGGCCAGTTCAAGATGGCTCTTAAATGCTGCTCAAATTGCGATGTTACATTCCCCTCGATGGATTGATGACCACTATTGTGAGTCCGAGGGGCGATCTCGTTGACAAGAAGTTTCCCGTCTTTGGTCAAAAACATTTCAATCGCTAAAAGCCCGACCATATCGAGCTTTTGGATTAAGTCTTTTGCCAATGCTTGAGCTTCTTCTTCCGCCTTAGCATCTATCTCTGCAGGAGAGAAGAGGTACTCCACCAGATTGTGCTCTGGGTGAAAGACCATTTCTACTGTTGGGAATGTAGTGATATCTCCAGTTTCGTTCCTGGCAACGATTACCGAAAGCTCCTTGTCATAGTCAACAAGTTTTTCGATGAAGCCATGCGCTTCGAATGCCCTGTCCATTGCCTCTTCGTCTTTGACCATCTGTACACCACGGCCGTCATAGCCACCTGTGGCAAGTTTATTCACAAATGGAAGGAAGTCCTTGTGGTTTGCAACTTCGGCCTTACCACTCACTTCAATGAATTCAGAAGTCGGAATTCCGTGCTTTTGATAGAATTGCTTCTGATGTAGCTTATTCTGAATCAATTCAATGATATGCGGTTGAGGAAACACCTTTTTTCCTTCTGATGCCAATTGCGCAAGGGCCTTGGTATTGACGTTCTCGATTTCAATAGTAATCAATTCCTTGTCCTTACCGAAGTTATAGACCGCATCATAATCCGTCAGTGCACCTACTTGAAAGCTTGTCGCAATGTTTTTGCAGGGTGCATTGGCATCTGGGTCAATGACATGAATATCTAGGTTAAAATCTATGGCTGACTGGATCATCATGCGGCCAAGCTGACCGCCACCGAGTACACCAATTTTCAGGTTAGGATCGAATGACATAGGGTAAGGCAATGAAAGGCCAAAGTTAATTAAATATGGCAAAGTTATCGCTGGCGATAAGTCTCCTTATTTGACTCAATCAGGAATTTGAATTCCCATCTTTTGCATCAGCTTAGTGGCATTGAAACTCTTGCAAATCCCCGGGGTTAAAGTATAATCAAACTTGATTTCATCACCGATAATCTCACTGTTGAAACTATAGTTCTTAACGCCTTTTAATTCATTGGTGATATTACCTAACTCTATATCATGAGTAGATACGAAGCCAAAAGCATATGCCAGATTCAGTTGCTTGATTAATGCCAATGCCCCTTTGTGACGATCCTCAGAGTTGGTTCCTTTTAGTACCTCATCAATCATAAAGAGCACAGGTGTTTCATCATTGATGGAAGCCAAGAGTTGCTTTAATCTTTTCAATTCAGCGTAGAAGGACGACACATTTTCTTCGAGATCGTCCTGACTTCTCATACTTGTAAATATCCTGAGATCGCTCACGGTCATTGTCTTTGCGCAAACTGGTGCACCCATTAGACCTAATGTACAGTTTACACCGACTGTTCTTAGGAAGGTACTCTTTCCACTCATGTTAGAACCAGTGATAAGGCATATGCCTCCTTGGCCATGAAACTCGAAGTTATTGATTACTCTATTCTGAGCATTGATCAATGGATGGCCAAGACCTTCGGCTTTAATATCGAAATGCTCTTCACTAATTGTCGGGTAAGAAAAATCGGGGTTTGAATAAGCAAAACCAGCAATGCTGATCAGAACGTCAAGTTCTCCAATCGTTTGGAACCACTTTTCAATGTCTGCCTGATTTTCGCGTTTCCAGGCATTGACCCTGATGTACCAATAGACATCCAATAGCAAAAGCACATCGAAAATGATATAGAGTAAGTTAGACCGGTTCTGCAAGTTGTCTAGTACCAGCTGAAGCTCCTTGATGATTTTGGAGGCTTTGACATTACCATGCTCAACGGTTTCTTTCAGTGCTTTCAATTGACGGCTCTTGAAGTCTGCCTTTTCGATCATGTCGATATGAAAGCGCAAGGAATTAAGTGACTTATAACCCTGCTCTGTCTTTTTGCTAATGTCCTGAACTTTATTGAACAGTCCAGCAAGTACACCAAGGTTGATAAAAGCAAGTAATATAGGGACGCCAGACTGCAAGTAGCCCATGCTACTGATAATGATGGTGCCGATTGTGGCTAAGGGCAAAACGGCCAGTGCCACTTTGTAAAAAGCAGTGTTTTTGACTTTTGAGTCTTCTCTGAGCCAATTGAGCAAGGGCTGATGATCGATTTCAGCGCCATAACCCACCATGCCATAAGCCTGGAATTGTTGTCTAAATTCGATGTCTGGGGTAAGTTCTTTGACACTTTCTTGGCGACTTAGAATGTCAATGGTTGACCCTCGGTTGCTCAGCCAATTGGCCAATACCTTTTCACCAATGAAGGTTGAGGTGCGGTTGATGAGCTGAAAAAGAGAATGTTTTCCAAAGACGTCCAGGTCTTCATGATATGGGTGAATGGCTTGATAGTATTTTCTTCCTTCGTCCAGTCCATTAAAGTCGTTATGCAGTCTTTTGACCTCATGAGAGTTAATCTCTTCCAAAGCCTTTGACTGTTTCATCTTAAAGCGTAATACAGAATGCCTTTTCAGTAGTACTAGATAAATAATGAACGCAATTATGAGAACAGCACCTGCAGCCTCACCATTTTTATTGTTCACAAGGGAGACAATACTGACTACTGAGAATACGAACAGAGCTACCCGCACCCACGATAAAGAAGTGTAATTGCTCTTTGCTTCGGAGGCCTCTTTTTGAAAATCAGCTTGTCTTTTTTCGAAAGTACTTTGAATGGAATTTTTCAATAAATATGAGGTTTACTCCATGTGCATACGGATAAATCCACAGATGGATTTTAAGGTGCGCTAAGCTAGTAAAATGATACATGCTTTCTATTTAGAATTTCTTTATATCTTGGGCTTTTACTGAAAATTCTGTCTGTGGCAATAGAAGAGAGTGAGTTGCTAGAAGCCTTCGCCAATGGTGATAATGCGGCTTTCGAGAAACTTTTTAATATGTATTACGAGCCTGCCTGCAGGTATGTCATTCGAATCATTCGAGACAGTGATACTACAGAAGAGATTGTGCAAGCCACATTTGTGAACTTATGGGAGAAACGAGCAATGATTCGTTCTGACATAAGTTTTAAGTCCTATGTCTTTCGAGCGGCCTATAATACAGCCTTGAATTATATCAAGCACCGAAAGGTTGTATCTACTTACGTGTCTAAAAAACAAGACCGTATTGTGGAAATACAGCGAGAGTTTGTAAGTCACCAACCCGATTTCGAGCTTCAAAAAAGGATTAAGGACGCATTGAATGATTTACCTCCGCAGTGTCAGCGGGTTTTCAGGCTTAGCCGTGAGGAAGGACTAAAGTACCATGAGATTGCTGAAGAGCTGGGAATCTCCAAAAAAACCGTTGAAGTACACATGGGGAAGGCATTAAAGTTGTTGAGAGCTAGTTTAAAGGATTATTTAGTCTTTTTTCTGCCGATTATCACATTGATGTAGGGGTGTCTATGGGGTTGGTTGTTAAGTTTGTGAATAGAAAAAAATAGGTGATGGAAGAGCTAATGGCCGGTTATTTGGCCAATGAGTTAAGCGAAGAAGAGAGAGCAGAGTTTGAGAAACAACTCGTTGAAAGCGAGGAGTTAAGAATCGAACTTGAAGATTATCTCAATTTATGGACTGAAGGTTCTCAGTCTGATGATATGTCTTTTGACAAATCACAGGCTTGGAATGCCGTTGCCCAAGAGATAAAGCCACAGACTAGGATAGTTCCAATAGAACGCAGACCAAAATATACATTCTTAAAAATTGCCGCGACTTTGTTGATAGTACTGACAGCAGGATATTTCTTGTCTGAAAGCGGTAGAAATGGAGTCAATGATCTAATCGGTATTTCTTCACTGACTGAAGTAACAACGGGTTCCGAAATGAAGGAAGTTGTATTGCCTGATGGTTCTACGGTAAAATTGAACGCAAACTCTACACTGGCTTATGCCAAAGGTTTTGGCGAATCTCATAGAAATATCACATTGAGTGGAGGTGCTAACTTTGATGTCCAAAGAAATGAATCTCTGCCATTCGTAATCGAGGCCAATAATGGTCAAGTAGAAGTGCTAGGTACTAGCTTTGATGTTAAGGCTTATGATGGAAAAGACATTGAATTAAATGTTACAGAAGGAACCGTTAAGTTCTCTTCCGTAAATGACGAACTTCAGCCTGAAATAGTGAATGCAGGTGAGATGGCAATGCTTTCTGCTGATGGTAGTGATATTAAGCGAGGTACAGTCGCTGACCAGAATTATGCTGCTTGGTGGACTCGTAAACTTGTTTTTGAGAATGCATCTTTTGAGAAAGTGATCAAAAACCTTGAAGAGACATATTGGGTAGAAATTGATTTTAGTGAAGAGCTACGCAATTGCCAATTAACGGCCAATTATGAGAATCAGTCGCTGGATGAGGTGCTAAAGTTAGTACAAGACACATTCGTTAACAGCCAATTAAAAGTCATTCGCAGCAAAGAAAATCAGATAAAATTAGAAGGAAAGGCATGCGCTAATTAAATTGGTGCATGGTCAGGAGCTTTCTAGTTTCTATTCTATTCCTATCATTCTATCAACTTTCGGCACAAGATCCCAGTGAATCTGCGCTGGATGATGTCATTTCTATACAATTCAATAACGTTTCAATAGTATCCTCACTCAGGCAATTAGATAGGCTGTCAGGAGTGAATTTCTCCTATAACAGTAATATCATTCCGAGAGATGTCAAGATAGCTAAGGCCTATAGAGACGCACCAATCAGAACAATTCTTACTGAAATCCTTTCAGAAGCCAATCTGTACTTTCGCGAAGTAGGGTCTACAGTGATCATACTGAAAAGGATTTATAGTGAACGCAAGGTTACCGGACAAGTCGTTGATATTAAGACGAGAGCACCGCTCCACTATGTCAATGTTTTTATTGAAAGAAGTACGTTAGGAGCTGCCACCGATTCTGAGGGAAACTTTGAAATTGATGATATCCCAGACATTGGGTTCAATCTGGTGGTCTCTTATGTAGGCTATAAAACGAAGGTAATCCCCTTTAACTACAAGCATGATGTTGAGAACTCCAAGTACATTATTGAAATGGAGATTGATCCAGTGGTACTCGAGAGTATTCAGGTTTTTGGAAAGGCACCTAAGCGGTTTAAAAGGGCTGATAGGCAACTACTGAAGCGTTTTCGGAGGGAATTCTTGGGTAGATCTAATAATGCAAAGCAATGTCGTATCGTAAATCCTGAAGTCTTGAATTTCGAATACCTCGATGATAATGATAACTATAGGGTTACCGCTGATGATATTCTCTATGTAGAAAACCGAGCTTTGGGTTATCGAATTGGTTATTTGCTCGAAGAGTTTCGTTTTCAGAACGGTTTAAAATTGAATATTGGAAGTGCCAAATTCCAAGAGTTAGAAACTAAATCCAGGAAGAAGTACCAAAAATGGGAGATGGAGCGCGAGAGAGCATATAATGGGTCCGCTCAACACTTTCTGAACGCGATGATTAATAATTCACTAGAAGAGCAGGGCTTCGAGCTCAATTTGGTACAATATGACTCTGTGACATCAGAGTATACCACACCACTTAATCCGCCTCCCGCTAATGAGATACTTACTTTAGAAAAAACCGATAAGGAGTATTTATATACACTACATGCCACCTCGGATGTAGAGGTTACTTATAAAGGAGAATATGAAGCAAGCGCCTATAAAAAGCTCTATCGTAGCACCTCAAAAAGTGGTAACTATAAGTACACCGATAAAAAAGTAAGAACCTCCATTTCACTAACCGATGGACAAAGTTTGTCTAGCTACCAGGTTTTCGGGCTTGATGTCACGGATGTGGACCTTTTTCAGAAATCGATCATTTTCTTTATTAACTACGATACCCCTGTTGGGTACCCAGGTCAATTCAAGAACCCAAGGGATGTGCTTTTTGGTGGATGGTGGCGATGGGGAGCCTTCTCAGATTGGTTGCCGCTTAATTATAAGCCGGACTAAGAGAAAATATTATAGGTAAGCAAGGCAGAAAGGTAAGCTACTGCCGTCATGTATACAACTTGGATCAAAGGCCACTTCCAGCCCTTTGTTTCTCTATATACGACTGCCACAGTACTCATGCATTGCATGGCAAAGGCATAGAACACCATTAGTGAAAACCCAAGCGCCATGGTATACATTGGTTTTCCGGTTTTCGGATTAATCTCTTTGCTCAGCTTCTCTTTGATGGTTAGCTCATCGTCTTCATCTGCCCCTATACTGTAGATGGTAGACATGGTGCCTACAAATACTTCTCGCGCAGCGAAAGAGGTGATGAGGGCAATACCAATCTTCCAATCATAGCCTAAAGGCTCAATGGCTGGTTCTATCACCTTACCAAACGATCCCGCAAGGGAGTGTTCAAGTTTGTATGCATTTAAGGCAATGTTATATTCCTCTTCGGAGGCATTGGTCGGAAGCTCTTGCCTCACATTGGATTCCGCATTTTTAAAATTATCGCTGAAGCCATAGGAAGCCAGTACCCATAGTAAAATGGAAATCGCGATGATTACTTTTCCTGCTTCTACCACAAAGGTTTTGGACTTTTCGAAAATGGTCAAACCTACGTTTTTCCATTGTGGTACTTTATAACCAGGAAGCTCCATTATGAAGTAGCCTTTGTGCTTGGTCTTCAGGATAAACTTCATGGCCCATGCCGATAGGATTGCTGCGAAAAAGCCGAGTAAATAAAGTGCTGTCAACACCAAGCCTTTCAAATTGAATAGACCGAAGACATAATCATCCGGAACCACCAAAGCGATCAGAAGGGTATAAACAGGAAGTCGAGCCGAGCAGCTCATAAATGGTGTAACAAAGATGGTGATCAACCTATCTTTCCAGTTGTCAATATTTCTCGTTGCCATGATGGCAGGAATCGCACAAGCCATCCCTGAAACTAATGGGACGACACTTTTACCATTCAATCCAAAATTTCGCATTACACGGTCCATTAGGAAGACCGCTCTGGACATATAGCCCGATTCTTCGAGCAGTGATATGAAGCCAAAAAGGATTGCAATTTGTGGAATGAAGACAAGCACCCCAGCGAGTCCAGCAATGATGCCATCGGTCACTAAATCGTTGACTACTCCTTCAGGTAGTGCTCCTTTTACCCAATCGCTAAAACCTGCAAGACCAGCTTCAATCAGGTCCATCGGCCCCTCAGCCCATGCAAAAATTGATTGAAAGATGAGCATTAGCAGAGATAGGAAAATGACATAGCCAAATACCTTGTGGGTAGTGATTCTATCTATCCGCTGAGAAAGTGTGGCCTTATTGCCTTCGGTGGATTGCTTGATGTTACGATCTACGATATCAGAGATTAATGCATATCGGCCAAGTGTTTCTTGGGATTGGGTAGGTACATCATAGAAGCCATTCTCTTTTTTAATGGTTTCAATTCTTTCTTTTTCCGACTCTGGAAGAAACTTTAAACGTACATTTTGCTGGGCATATTGGTAGGCTCGGTAGTCCTCATCTAAGCTAAACTCACTTTTGATGTCCTCAATAGTCTTCTCCGCAAGACCTTTGACTTGATAAAACGGCTTTTTGGATTTGACTAACGGCTGGGCGAGTACATTTTTCAAGACCTCTACTCCAGCACCAGTATGGGAGTTGGTTGGTATAATTTTTACTCCCAGGTCGATCGAGAGTCCCCTCAAGTCAATCTTTAGTTGCCTTCTTTCTGCCACGTCCATCATATTGAGTACCAGCACCATCGGCATGTTGAGGTCTCGAATTTGCGTGAATAGGAGCAAGTTTCTTTTTAAGTTGGAGGCATCTGCAACCACAATGACCATGTCAGGGTGTTGATCATGGTCTGCATCTAATAAAACCTCTTGGACGATTTGCTCATCGAGCGTCTTTGGGTAGATGCTATAGGTACCCGGAAGGTCAATCAGTTCAGCTTGTTTGCCATCTGGCAGCTTCATCCTACCCGACTTTTTATCAACCGTTACTCCAGGGAAATTCCCAGTCTTTTGTTTCAGGCCAGTGAGTAGATTGAATAGCGTAGATTTTCCGGAATTTGGATTGCCTACAAGCGCTATTTTCAAATCGTTCTTGATAGACATCTTAAACTTCTTCAAGCAGAATACTCGAAGCTTCTATTTTTCGAAGTGAGAGTTGGTAGCCGGCAACTTCAATGGCTATTGGGTCACCAAAAGGAGCAATAAGTTCAAGAGAAACCTCAGTCCCAGGGAGGCAACCCATTTCCATCAATTTTACTGAGAGTACTTCGTCAGTAAAACCTTTAATAATCCCTTTTTCGTGGATTCTGAGGTGGGTTAGATTTCTCAATCTTTATTTAGATTAATTATAAAGAGCGCAATTTAGCAGCCAAGTTTGGCTTTACAAAGTGATAGTTATTTTTTGTCTGGACTCAATATCCAATCGGAATGTTTTAATGACTGCCATTTTACTTGTGTCAGATCAGTCTGGCTATCAATTAGCCTTACCGTTGGTTGATTGTTCAAGCGAGTAAAGGCATCTACTCTCACTTCGACATCGCCTAAACCTTCATTTTTATAGTGTCGATTAAGGTACTGAGCAAACTGCCAGATCATATCGGGTTTTCCCACTATAGCACTGGATTGCTTTCTGGTGAGAAACTCGCTAGGCCTTACTGTCCAGGTAGAATCGAGCGTGGTGGATTTAATGTTAAAAGTTGAATTTCCTGACTTGTAACGAAGCATCATTCGCCATGCCAGCCTATGGCCTTCTTCTGTATAGAAGACATCTCCTTTGTACAAGTGATGTCTTAATGGCAAGTAGAGCTGTAAGATGAAGTAGCATAGAAAAGCGAATGCGATTGAAAGTCTCCTAACAGTAATATGTGGTATGGCGAGTGTTTGATAATTGATAATCGGCTTCTTCTTGAAGAAAATCCTTCGAACCAACTCTGGTTCAAAGAAAAAGACTGTGAGCCCAATCATCAAATAAGGAAAGATGCCAATTTGGAAAACAATGGAATTGAAAAGATGAAAGAAGATAGAGCTTATGAAAGCTGGAATTCGTGTTTTTCTATAGAGTAGGAAGTAGACAATCAATCCATCGAAGGCTATGCCCCCTATAACGACAGCCTTCTGTAGCCAAGGTTCTTGCAGCAGACTGCCGATCAGCCAATAGTCACTTTTGCCCAAAAAATTCATGGCGATGAATTCTCCTTCCAGCCAACCAGGATAAAGTTTGTGTATGGCCGCAAAGGAGTAAACGATCCACATCTGCAGTATGAAAATGTTGAGGCACCAACGAGGGCAGGTTGTAGAAACCACTGCATTTTTCCTCTTCGCATCAAATGATGCATAGGCATGTGCGGGCAGAATGAGCATGAAAATGCAAAGGAGTATTAAGAAGTAGTAGTGGTTATTGTATGCCGATTTTTGCATCCAATAAACGAGTGTCCATAAAATAGTAAAACCGGCAATTCCTATCCGATAATAGAAGCCAAGCATAACCATTAATCCACAAATGGCCATTGCAGCAAAGTGAATGTACATGCCATAGCCGTCTGGTGCTTGAAGCCATTCAAAGCCGATTATGGTAAAATTAAATTCGGGTTCTATGAGAACTGTTCTCACCCATCCGGTTAAAATGGCACCGAAGCTTTCCGCGAAGAGAAGGAAGCCAAAAATGATTCTGAAAAGAATCAATGGTGCGTTATCTACAGGCTGAAACTGTTTTCTTATCCAGATCAAATCGCTCAATTTGAATCAATTCATCTAATTTACAGTTATAAAACCATGCCCGAAAAGAAAAAGAAACCAATTGGAAGTCCCAAAGCTGAGAAGGCTGTGAAAGCTGAAAAAACTAAGGATTCAGATTTTAGTGATCAAGATGATTTTGACTTTGGAGGCTTTCCCAAAGATGTTTCTTTGAAGAAAAACATTGGTTGTGGGGGCTAACTATTCCGAGTAGAAAACTCTTTTAACTCGATTGCTGACGTTGGTCAGAACCTCATAAGGGATGGTGTCACCCCATTTAGCAAGTTGACTTACGGTAGGATCGCTACCAAAAATAACTACTTCATCTCCTACTTCCACAGACAAACCAGTGACGTCAATCATAGTCATGTCCATACAGATGTTTCCGATAGTCTTTGCCTTTTGACCATTTACGCTAACATAAGCTGCCCCATTGCCGAAATACCTTAGATAGCCATCCGCATAACCAATAGCTATGGTGGCAATAGCCATATCGTTGATCGCTTTTCCTCTTCGTCCATAGCCAATGGTCTCTCCAGCTTTTACGGTTCTAAGTTGTGAGATCACAGTCTTGAGCGTTGACGTGTTTTGGAGCTTGTCGGCATGAAGATCACTTACCTCTATACCGTGTAGGCCAATGCCCAGTCTCACCATATTTTCCTGATCGGCATTATGACGAATGATCCCCCCGGAGTTTAGTATATGCCTTATAGGTTGATAATCAAGAGCACTCTCAATCTGGTCTGCATATTGACGGAACTGTGTAATCTGCTCTTTTGTAAAACTCTCATGGGCTTTTTCCTCCGATGCAGCAAGATGTGAAAAAACGCTCTCTATCCGGATGTGTGGATTATTGTGAATTCTTTCAATCAAGGGATTAAGATCGGTTTCGTTGAAGCCCAAGCGATTCATTCCTGTATTGAGAATCAGATGGGCCGGCAAAATCTTATTGGCAAATTGGTATGCTTGGAGAAATGCCTCCAATTGTTCGAGGCTATATATTTCGGGTTCCAGGTTATATTGAATCAACTTGTATGGATCGTCCATCGAGGCATTCATTACCATGATGGGCAGTTTAATCCCATCTTGCCTAAGCATAACTCCTTCATCGGCATATGCAACAGCCAGATAATCCACTTTGTGAAACTCTAGGAGTTTGCTGATTTCGGAACTACCAGCCCCATAAGCCAAGGCTTTAACGACCACCATCACTTTGGTCTCTGGTTTGAGAAGAGACTTATAGTAGTTCAAATTATGCGTTACCGCATCGAGATTGATTTCAAGGACCGTTTTATGACCCTTGTCGGCTAACAGCTTAGAAATTCTCTCAAAAGCGAACTGACGAGCTCCCTTTATTAGGATCAACTCATTCTGAAAAGATTGTTTAGAAAGAGAAGCAAGGAAGCTCTCGGTGTTGTCATAGAATTTACTCTCAAGACTAAAATGTTTCTTGTGTGCTGACAACTCCGGTCCAATGGCAATTAGCTTATCTATGCCCTTTTGTAAGAGCAGTTGATTCAGTTCTGCGTAGAATTCGTTGGTAGACTTATTTTGAACGAAATCCGATAGAATAACTGACCTTTTAGCCAATTGCTGTTGTTGATCCATAAAGTCAAGGGCCTTAGTTAGGCCTGCCAGATCATTATTATAAGTATCGTCAATCAGATACGTATTGTTAACACCCCGCTTTAACTCAAGTCTCATTTTGATCGGACTGATCATGGCGATGCCTACTTGGATTTGAGCGGGTGTCAGTCCTAAATGAAGAGCACATACTATGCTATGTATCAAGTTCTCCAACGAAGCTTCATCTGTGAACTCTGATTGGAAAGTGTAGTGATCGCCCTTGAATAAAACTTTGATGTTTTTAGGACTACTTGCCTCTACCTTCACAAGGGAGTCGATGTCTGGCTCGGTTGACCAGCTTATCTTACTTCCTTTATAATCCTTATTAATTACTTCAGAGAGTTCGCTATGATCTGCTCGAAAGACCAAGGACTCACTCTTCTCAAATAGCTTTAGCTTTTCTTCGATCTTTTCCTTTTGTGAGCCAAAGTGCTCATCATGAGCCGTACCAATATTGGTGAATATGCCTGTGCTTGGCTCAATCACTTTGGCCAAGTTTTCCATTTCACCGGGCATAGATATGCCGGCTTCAAAAACAGCTAGATCATGGTGTGTCGATAAAGGCCATACCGATAAGGGAACTCCTACTTGCGAGTTATAACTCTTCGGGCTTTTTAGGACATCAAGGTTATTTGATAAGATGGTAGACAGCCATTCTTTCACTATCGTCTTACCATTGCTACCGGTTATCCCAATGACCTCCTTTTTAAACTGAATTCTTTTCGCATGTGCAATTTTTTGAAGAGCTGCGATGGATGAGTTTACCTTGAGAATGTTACAATCAGGAATTGGTCTTACACCCTCTTCAACTATGAAGTTTCGAGTGCCTTTTTTTGCCAGCTCATTAATAAATTGATGACCATCATGATTAGGACCTTTAATGGCTATGAATAGTTCATTCGATGAGCCTTTAGCTGATCTACTGTCAACCGACAGATCAAAAATGTCTGAGTTGGACCCTTCGCTCCATGTGGAAGCTTCAACAATTTTTGCTATCTCTCCAATCTTCAAATCAAAAAAGTTAAAAGAGTTTGGCTCCATTGGGAACAGGAGCATCAACTGTTGAAAGAACTACATCTCCATTCTTATCAGGAAAGCCTGTAATGAGGATTTCAGACATTAGTTTTCCGATCTGCTTGGGTGGAAAATTAGTGACACAAATCACCTGTTTTCCTACCAATTCATCGATTTGATAGTGTTTGGTTACTTGGGCACTCGATTTTTTAATTCCTATTGATGGACCTAAATCCACATGTATAATATAAGCAGGATGGCGTGCTTCGGGGTATTCTTCAGCTTTGATTATGGTGCCAATATTCAGTGAAACCTGTTCAAAATCTTGCCATGTGATTGTGCTCATAAATGCCTTTGGAAAGAAGTTTATCGATAATTACCAAACAAAATTATTGGCTTGGCGTTAAGCTAGTTACAAAATTTTGTTATTTTTATGGCCCTTTAAAGAGTAAACTATGCTGAAAAAGGTCACAGTATTGGTAGTAACTTGTTTTATTGGATTGTGTTTCACCAACGTTGCAGCTTATGCACAGGAAGGTGGAGAAGAAGATCCAGAGGAAGAAGTAGTAGTAAGGTCAGACTCTTCAAACACAGAGGTTTTGTTGGAAGAAGGTAAGCCTGAACCCACAACTAATGATGTATTCAAGATACCATCAGAGGATTCTCCGAGTGCATCTAAGCCAATAGTGATTGAAGGTATAGCGCCAAAAACAATTCCCGCACCTGTTAATTCCGAAAAGAAAGTAAAAGATGGTAAATCGGATGTTTCCTTTAATATCTTCTATTACCTTTTCTACAAGTTTAAGCAAGTAGACGGTTAATTCTCTTTCCTAACTTCCCGTTCGTAATTATTACTTGCAATGCTGTTGCAAAAAGATATACTTTTGCTCCATGATTAGGGGTTACCTCTTGAGTTTTCTTGTTTTTGTTCTTATCACCGACTTCGCTGTTGCCCAGACAGGCTGTGCGTATGATATTAAGGGAAAGGTGATTTCTGCAGAGGATGGGAAAGCGATATCCTTTGCCACCATCGAGGTTGTTACAGAAAACAATAGACAGGCTTTAGCTAGTAAATCAGACGGTACTTTCGAGATGCTTGGCATTTGCCAAAAAGAAGTTTCGATACTTGTCAGGTTTATTGGTTTTCAGGATTTCGAACAGAAGTATGTCCTTAATAGTGGTCTTAATACCATTGAGATCCGACTGCTTGTAGATGTGAAAAACCTTGGTGAGGTTACAATTGAAGATGAAAAAGTGGCTGAAATTGTCACCATTCAACGGAGCGAGATTAATGCCGAAGCATTGAACCGATCTGCCGGAGCTTCTCTTGGTGAAGCACTAACGGAAATCACAGGTGTGAATATGTTGCAGACTGGGCCCACAATTGCAAAACCAGTAATTCATGGCTTGCATAGCAATCGTATACTCATATTGAACAATGGTATTCGTCAGGAGGGACAGCAATGGGGGCAAGAGCATGCTCCTGAAATTGATCCCTTTGTCGCTAACAATTTAAGACTTATCAAGGGGGCCGCAGCCGTTAAATATGGTTCGGATGCCATTGGTGGGGTTATCCTTGTCAACCCTGCTGAACTACCTAATAGCCCGTCATTTTCAGGAAAAGTAAATTTATTAGGAGCCTCAAATAGCAGACTCTATGCCTCTTCGGCTCTTTTTGAAGGAGGTATTAATGGATTGGATGGCTTCGGCTGGCGTGTACAAGGAACATTCAAAAAAGGGGGAGATGCACAAGCAGCAGATTACAGACTCACCAACACTGGGACTGAGGAGCAAAACTTTTCACTAGGTTTCGGCTATCACAAAGACAACTTGGGTCTTGAGGTATTTTATAGCAGTTTCAATGCTGAGCTTGGAGTACTTAGAAGTGCTCATATCGGGAACCTTACGGATTTAGCGATTGCCATAGATAGTGATCGACCGCTATTTATTGAAGACTTCAGTTACGACATTAATAACCCATTTCAGGATGTTAAGCATCAGTTGTTAAAGGCCAATGGTCATATTGAATTGAAAGACCTGGGTGATTTTTCTATCCAGTATGGTCTTCAGAATAATGTGCGAAAGGAGTTTGACATTAGAAGAGCTGGCAGATCAACTATCCCTGCCCTTTCATTGGATTTAGTGACTCATACACTTGACGTTGATCTTGATATGAGCGCTAAGGGTAATTGGAAATGGGACGTTGGGGCAAGCTTCTTGTTTCAGGTTAACCAGAACGACCCGGAAACTGGAATCAGACCATTGATTCCTGATTTTGAGAACTGGACGGCCGGTGCTCACCTTATTGGACGGTTCATCAAAACGAAATACGAACTTGAGTTTGGTGTCAGGTATGATCATAGGCACTACCTAGTCAAACGATTCGATCAAAACAACGTGCTTCAAAAGCCAGAGTTTGATTTTGACAATGTCACAGGCTCCGTAGGGGCAGTCTTCTTTTTATCAGATGACTGGACCTTCAGATCCAATTTAGGAACTGCATGGAGGGCACCACACGTCAATGAGTTATATAGTGAAGGCCTTCATCATGGTGCGGCAGCGATTGAAGAAGGGAACGCTGACCTGAAATCGGAAAGGTCACTTAAATGGATTAACAGCTTAGAAAAGTATACAGATCGCTTCAGTGTGAGTGTTTCGGCCTACTATAACCTGATTACGGACTACATATATCTAAGGCCTGAGAGTGTTGAATTAACCATCCGTGGAGCCTTCCCAGTATTTAGATATCAACAAACAGATGCCCTAATTTATGGTGTGGATACTGATCTGGAGTATAGGTTTTCGGACCAATTAGAGGCTACTGCCAAACTATCTTTGATTAGGGCAAAAGATAGAGATTTAAATAGTCCACTCATCAATATCCCATCTAGTCAATTAGAAGGGGCATTAGTTTACAATTTTATAGAGGGTAGGCTTGCAAAGCCATTTGTTTCTGCTGGCTTCAGAGCTGTGAGTCGTCAGGGTAACGCCCCAAGAGTGGTTTCAATTTCGGAGGTACTGGATGCCAATAATAACGATCTAGACTTGTTCGCCAATGACCCCTCAATTTTTGACTTTGTCGCTCCACCGGAAGGATATGTCAACTTTAATCTAAGTGGAGGCTTCGACTTGAAGTTTCGAAATGAAAACAGTTTGAACGTCTTTATGTCGGTAGACAATTTGTTCAATAATAGTTATCGAGACTATCTAAACCGATTTAGATACTATGCAGATGATTTGGGAAGAAATGTAAGTATTAAATTAAGCTATACTTTCTAATCAACTACTTCACAAGGGCTTCAATGTCCTTGAGCGTGAGATTGCCTTCATAGTAAGCACGACCAAAGATTACGCCTTTCACACCAATATCTTCAAGCCTTTTGATGTCGTCAACGGATCTTACACCGCCACTGGCTAGGAAGAATATGTGAGGGAATTTTTCAACAAGTCTTTCGTACAGTTCGAAATTCGGGCCTTCTTGAATACCATCTTTGTCGACATCCGAGCATTTCACGTACTTGATGCCACGCATGTAGAAATAGTCTATATGATCATCAAGCTCGGTTCTCGTATTTTTTTGCCATCCTCTAATGGCAATTTTACCCTTCTTAGAGTCAGCGCCTAATGTAATTTTCTCGCGACCATAAGAGAGCATCCAGGAAGAGAATAGTTCTTTCCTATCTACTGCAATAGAAGCAGCTGTAATTGAAGTAGCCCCATACTCATAGGCTTTGCTAATGTCTCCATCAGTGGAGATACCCCCACTAAAATCAATTTTCAAATTCGTATATCCGGCAATGGACTCAAGAATGTGGTAGTTGATTGGGCTTCCTTTGAGGGCACCATCAAGGTCAACGATATGAATCTTTTCAATCCCATACTCTTCAAACTGTCTGGCAATATCCACAGGACTGTTTTTATAGACTTTCTCACTCTTATAGTCTCCTTGCTTGAGCCTAGTAAGCTTGCCATCAATAATAGATATAGAGGGTATTATTTGAATCATAAGTATTGCCAGAAAAATGAAAGGGGTTAAACTAGTAAAATTTAAGATTCCGAGCTGAGTGTCGGGTTTAAATTTTTGTTATAACCGAAGCTTATGAAAATACAAAAACTTAATGAGCTTCCCAAAAAAGCCCTCGATGTTATTCTGGCTGAGCGTTGGTGATTAGCTTAAAGCCCGAACCATGTAAGGTCATGATTTGAACAGTAGGATCCACTTTAAGGTGCTTGCGCAATTTGGCAATATAGACGTCCATACTTCTGGCATTGAAATAACTGTCATCTCTCCAGATCATTTTCAGAGCTGTTGAGCGATCCAAAGGCTGATTGACATGTAAACACAGTAACCTTAACAGTTCAGACTCCTTCGAAGTCAATTTTGTCTGATTGCCGTTTTCAAGAAGTAATTGCTTGTCATAGTCAAAATGGAAGGACCCAAAATCAAAATCTTTTTGATCGGAAAACTGTGGATTCTTCTCCCCAGTTCTCCTGAGAATGGCTTGAATCCTGAGTAAAAGTTCTTCCATGCTGAAGGGCTTCGTGATATAGTCGTCCGCACCTATTTTGAAACCTTCGATGGTATCTTCCTTCATAGATTTTGCCGTCAGAAACATGATGGGTGTAACCGAATCGTTCCGTCTAATTTCCTTGGCCATGGAGAAACCATCTTTTTTTGGCAGCATAATATCGAAAAGACATAAGTCAAAAGGCTCGCTTTTAAAAGCATTTAGCCCCTCTTCTCCATCGCGACAGAGTCGCGTTTCGTACCCTTTCAATGATAAGTATTCGTTCAAAATCTGACCCAAGTTCGGATCATCTTCTACCAGTAATAATTTGAAACTAGCCATAGTTAAAGGGTAAGTAGATTTTAAATGTGCTTCCTTGTCCAACTTCACTTTTCACATTGATGGTGCCCTGGTGCATTTCCACAATGTCTTTTACGTATGATAAGCCCAATCCAAAACCCTTCACGTCATGGACGTTGCCAGTGGAAACTCGGTAAAACTTATCGAATATTTTTTCAATTGACTCCTTGGACATGCCAATTCCTTTGTCAGAAATCTTGAGGATTATTCCTGTGGATATATTGTCTGTCCGGATGTGAATTTCAGGAGCATCTGGAGAGTATTTGTTGGCATTGTCGAGAAGGTTGTAGATAATGTTAGTAAGGTGTACCTTATCTGCTTCAAGCATGGCGTCAGAAGCAGATAATTGACTTGTAATTTGCCCTCCTTTCTTTTCTACTTGGATATTGATGTTAACCAATGCCTTTTCAATGATTTCATGGAGATTTGTTGACTCGAACTTCAACTTGAAATCCTTCTTATCGAGACTAGCAATCTGGAGTACTTTCTCCACTTGCATGCCCAGTCTCTTGTTTTCATCTCTGATCACCTGAACGTAACGGTCTACAATCGCCTTGTTACTCTTGATATCATCATCTTGCAAAGCCTCGGTGGCAAGAGAAACGGTAGCAATGGGGGTTTTGAATTCATGCGTCATATTATTGACGAAGTCATTCTTTATTTCTGATAACTTCTTTTGTCTTAATATGACCATGATGGCATAGGCAAAACAGGCTATGACAATGATTAATAGAAGACCTGAGGCTGAAAGAGGAACCAATGCCTGACGCATCAAAAACTTTTTCTGACCTGGGAAGTCAATGGCCAAGTAAAATTCTTTCTGGTTTAGATCCGTAGGGAAAAGGTTTACCATTAGCTCAGATTTCTTCAAGGCTTCTTTATCACTCTTGTTCTCGATAATTGAAAGCTTAATATCATCAGTGGGCCGATGTATGATGCCATAGTTATAGGGTATATCAACCCCTCTGTTTGTGAGTTCTTCTGAAAGGAGCGTATCTAAAACATCAGGGTTAACTCTTGAAAAGAGGTTGTTGCTACCTAAGAGGTGGTTGAACCAACTTTCTTTCATTAGTTCTACCCGTCTATTCATTTGACGTTCCATATCAATCTGCCTAGCTGGAGAATTACCAAATTGACTTGAGTTAAAGCCACCTTGCTGCATTATTGACTCAAAGCCAAATTCAAAAACAACTTGACCAGTGGTCTCGTCAACCAATTGAAAGGAACCTTTCATGAACTCTTCCGAAGGAGCGATTTCTCCCTGAGGCATGGCCTCTCGATTGCTAACCAAAGTACCCATGGTGTCAATCACATTTCTTCTCGGTCCGGGGCGAGTGTTTGAAGCCATTCCCCGTTGCAGAAAACTAATGTCGTTTTCTATGGCTAATCTTTGGGTCACCTCATTAAGTGCCTCATTTACATTTTGGCTGAATCGCTCTTTGTTTACCTTGTTTACCTCGGTAATCCAATAGTACTGAAAGGCCACCAACCCAAGTAGGGCGCAGCTCAGTAAACCTATCAACCAACGAATTCGCACACGGCTCATGCCCAAAAGTACTCTAAATAACTACCTAGAGATGCATGGTTAACAATTATTAACATCGTTTAACCACCCTTTAACATCCTTTTGCAGTACTTCTAACTAAGTTTGAATCAGTACTTTAAAAGATGTCAAATATGAATTGGTCAAAACAACTAAAAAAAGCAATTACTCCACTCGGGTTGGCACTCGTCCTTACTTTGGGAGTGCTCCACAGTGCTAGTGCACAGGATGAAAATATCAAGGAGAGCCAGTCTGTCTCAATTTCCAATACCGAGGATGGCAAAGTCAAACTGAAGGTTATTATTAAGAAGGGTAATGACGAAACAACCTTCGAAAAGACCTATGATTCACATGATGAGATGAAGAATGATCCGGATTTGGAGAAATACGGAATCAATGTCGACTCATTTGGATTTGGAAGAGGGTTTGGGGGTCAGCCTAAGTTCTTTTTCCACAATGGCCCAGGCAAAAGCTTCTGGGATCACGATGACTTCGATATGGATATTGACTCACTAAGAAGTAGTATTAGAGGGATGATGCGCGGGTTTGGACCAGGGTCATTCTCTTTCGGTTTTAATGATGACGATACTTTTGATATGGACTCGCTGATGCAGCGTTTCAGTTTCGGAAATAACAATGGGCGATTTTCTTTCAATGGAGAAGAAATTGAGGATTTAGATTCCTTAAGAGCCGCTTTGAAAGACAAGTTTGGCAATATGATGTTCGACTTTGATTTTGGAGATGATGATGCTTTCAGCTCATTTAGTTTTGGAGGGGATGATGATGATGTGAGGGTGATTTCCAGGGTCAAAGTTTTCGTTAGGTCAGCGAGAGATGAAGACAAAGAAGCTGCGGGTACAGACGAAATGGAGGGCTTGGAGTTGAGAGATATAAATTTCTACCCAAATCCGAGTGATGGCAGGTTTGATGTAGAACTTGAAACGGGAAATGATTCGGCTATTCAAATATCAATTATTGATCCAGAGGGCAATGAAGTTTACAATCGAACAGGAACACCTAGGGATGGCAGATACGATTTTCGTGTTGACCTTAGCGATGAGCGCAAGGGAATCTACATCATGAAAGTAGTTCAAAACAACAAGGCCCTGACTAAGAGGGTGATTATAGAATAATATTATTACTTTCATTTTGGTTGAGGAGAGGAAGTTGTCAGAAAGCTTCCTCTTTTTGTATTAATAGCCCTTATATTTGGCCTTCAATTTATTACCATGCTTTTAGAGAAAGACAGATACAAGGTTCAAGGAGTCGATTTAATTGACTTAGCCAGTGAATATGGTACACCACTATATGTATATGATGCTGATAAAATTCATCAGCAATTTGATAGACTGAAAAACGCCTTTTCCGGTGTTAGGCTCAAGGTTAAGTATGCCACCAAATCATTGACAAACCTGTCTATTCTAAAGTTGTTGAAGCACTATGGCTCTGAGTTGGACTGTGTCTCCATACAAGAGGTAAGGTTAGGTTTGAAAGCCGGGTTCGAGCCCAATCAGATTTTGTATACTCCCAACTGCGTTTCTTTCGATGAAATTAAAGAGGCTGTTGAGATTGGTGTGATGATCAACTTAGACAACATTTCTCTGCTCGAACAATTTGGTCACGAATATCATGGATCGGTACCGGTTTGTATCCGCCTTAACCCACATATTATGGCTGGTGGTAATAAGAAGATTTCTACAGGTCATGCAGATTCTAAATTCGGAATTTCTATTTACCAACTAGCTCACGTTTTGAGGGTTGTTAAAACCTATGACCTAAATGTTGTGGGTCTGCATATGCACACCGGCTCAGACATCCTTGATTCTGAAGTCTTCTTGAGGGCTGCTGATATTTTGTTTGACACAGCGAAAAACTTTGAAAATCTTCTGTTTATTGATTTTGGAAGCGGTTTTAAAGTGGCTTACAAGGAAGGGGATATTACCACAGATATTGAAGACCTTGGGCAAAAGCTTAGCGCCTCCTTTCAAGATTTTTGCCAAGAATACGGAAGGGAGTTAGAAATGTGGTTCGAGCCGGGTAAATTCTTAGTGAGTGAATCTGGACTGTTTTTAGTGAAGACAAATGTGGTGAAGACCACTCCAGCAACTGTTTTTGCGGGGGTAGATTCTGGGATGAACCACTTGATACGGCCTATGATGTATGATGCCTATCATGAAATTGTAAATCTTTCTAATCCTTCTGGTACTAAGCGTGTGTATACTATTGTGGGCTATATCTGCGAAACGGATACTTTCGGCTTAGATCGTAAGCTGGGGGAAGTGAAAGAAGGTGATATCTTAGCCTTTAAGAATGCTGGAGCCTATGCTTTTAGTATGGCTTCTAATTACAATTCTCGTTTGAGGCCTGCCGAAATACTGATCTATGAGGGGGAAGCTCATTTAATTAGGAAGCGGGAAGTTTTCGAAGACTTAACAAGAAATCAGGTCGAGATAGATATTTAATCTTCGTTGAGACGAGCCCTTGTGGGTTCATATAGATAAATCAGTATTTTAGCAGAGCAGAAATAAGCGATAGAATAATCGAAACAGTCATGAAGAAACCCATACAAATTGTCTTTCTCTTAGGTATAATGATGGCGTCTTTCAGTATGAAGGATCAAGATGCTGCTCTTAAAAAGAGCATGGAAGCAGGAAAAGGCACTTATAGTGCAGTTTGTATCGCATGCCATATGGATAGTGGCCAGGGTATAGCATCAGTTTTTCCTCCGCTGGCTAAGTCTGACTATCTAATGGAAGATACCGACAGAGCTATAGCCAATCTCATCGAAGGATTGTCAGGTGAAATCACGGTCAATAAGACAAAATACAACCAAGTAATGCCTGCGAGTGGCTTAAATGACCAAGACATTGCTGATGTTCTTAACTACGTGATGAACTCATGGGGTAACAAAGCGAAGTCAACCCTTACAAAAGACAAAGTTGCCAAGGTAAGAGCAAGCTTAGACTAGGCAGGTCATAATAATCTTTATAGAGAGCAGTTAATAAAAGGAATGATGTACAGAGTTTCTGTTAAATCAATCGGTATCATCATGAAGAAATTATTAGCTGCTTTTTTCTGTTTAATGCTTTGCGCCAATGGGTGTAAGAGTCCTTCTGAAGATACCAACCCTCAAGTCGATAATCAGGAGGTTTCAACTCTTTTTACCGATCGGCAGTCATTAGGAGGAATTCAGATCACGGATCTAAATGAGGCTTCTGGTTTGGCCAGTAGCAGATCTAATCCAATTTATATTTGGTCACATAATGATAGCGGAGGAGCCCCACAGCTTTATCTGATGACCCAGGCTGGTGCTGATTCAGGTCGTTTTGTACTTGATGGTGCTCAAAACATCGATTGGGAGGATATGGCTATTGGTTCAGGTCCTACAGCAGGTCAACCCTACTTATATGCCGCAGATATCGGGGATAATCGTGCTGTGAGAGATAATTATACTATCTACCGAGTACCAGAGCCAGATTTGACAGTGGCAGATATACCTGCCACATCTACACTCTCTGGAGTGGAGGCAATAAACTTCGTTTATGATGATGGAAATGCCCGAGATGCTGAAGCAATAATGGTTGACCCAAATACGAGTGATATCTATGTGGTGTCTAAAAGAGAGGCCAGTGTGATTCTCTACATTCTTCCCTTTCCACAGAATACCGCACAACTAGATACTGCGGATCGACTGAGAGTGTTGCCATTTACCATGGTAACGGCTGCTGATATTTCACCCAATGGTAATGAAGTACTTATTAAGAATTATCTGAACGTTTATCATTGGTCAAAGTCCGGCACAGAGAGTATCTCTGACTTGCTCGGCACGGCCCCTTCCAGGCTTCTCTATACGGTAGAGCCTCAGGGTGAATCAATCGCCTGGCATAGCAGTTCAAGTACCTACTTCACGTTAAGCGAAGCAGGTAACAATGAACCTGTCATTCTGTATAATTACACACGTAATTGATTAGCTAGCGCTGATCGTATTGAGAGTGGCAGTAAATGCGTTGTAGTAAGATCTTCCGATAGGAATCTTTTTCTCTCCCAGATACACAAAGTTTGTATCAATGGCCGTTACAGCATCAACTAAGACCACAAAAGACTTATGAACCCTTAAGAAGCGATCTTTAGGTAGTTTGTCAGTGATCTCTTTTAAGGACTTTCTAATAGTATAATCCCGACCATCATTCACATGTATGGTGATATGATTTCCATCAGCCTCTATCCAGTGAAGGTTTTCGTATTTAATCTTTTCTAGAAGGCTCTTCTTTTTGACAAAAATAGAGTCATTGCTGTAAGTAGTAGGATTCGCTGCTATCAATCGGTCGGCACCTAAATTGGCAGCGAGCCTGTTTTTATTGAAAAGAGCTACTTCAATTGCTGCGTAAACATCATCTTTCGTAAATGGTTTTACAATGAAGCCTAAAGGCTGCGTATGCTTAGCGCGGTTGATAGTTTCCTTGTCAGAATACGAGGTGATATATACAAAAGGTACTTTGTATTGTTCTTTTATAATTGATCCAAGCTCGATTCCATCTTGATCTCCCTTAATCTTTACATCTAGGAGTACCAAATCAGGTCTGGAGCTCTTTATTGCTTTAATCGCTTGGTTGGCCGAATTGGCTAATTCTGTATCGTCATATCCGAAAATACTTAGCATTTCTTGCAGATTTTCCGCAATAAATGGCTCATCTTCAACGATCAAGATCCGAGGACTTTGGCTGTATGGCTGTTCCATATCAGTAATTTTGTTTAGGTGAATATCTGAAATTAATATTTTAATTGGCCTAATACCATTAAAATAGTATTTTAAAAATACTGAATTTCATATCTCTACTGGTAATAATGTGATGGAAAACATTTTTAAAGATACATTAAACGATTTTGCAGATGCAAAGGTCAGAGACATGGATTTGCAGTCTGTTGTTTCAAATCTGAGTGAAACCGTGTGGTCCATCAATTTGACCAACGAACCTTACGAAATACACTACCATAATGATCCATTGCTTGAATTTGGAGCTGTAGAGGGTCATGAGCCATCGCCTCACACCTTTGAAGATTGGCAGAAATTAATACATCCGGAAGACCGAGACAGGGTACTAGAAGAGGTGGTAAATGCACTGGGTTCTGGTGCCGCCAGCTACTCTTACAGAATCAAAAGAAATGGCAATGGATACAAATATTTCAGAGATAGAGTAAGTGTACTTTTCGAAGAAGGAAAGCCAATTCGACTGGATGGGATCAGTATTGATATAGACAGTATCAGAAGATCTCGATTGAATCTAGAATTAAGTCAACAGCGACTTAAAAGCATTGTTGATGCGTTACCCGATCCTGTATTTATCTCCACGAAAGAAGAGGGCAAGATTATTTTCGCGAACGAAATACTCTTCAAAGTTTATGAGATGACCCCTGCTGATTTTCTTGGGAAAAAGGCGGTTCAGTTTTATGAAAATTTTGAAGGAAGAAAGTCTTATGTAAAACACCTTCGAAAAGATGGGCATGTTCAAAACCACGAACTCTTATTAAAGAATAAGAAGGGTGAATCCTTTTGGGTGAGTGCTTCCACCATGCCACTCGACTTTCAGAATCAGGATTGCTTCATCACAATCCTCCAGGATGTCACTGTTCGTAAGAATCTTGAAAGGGAGATTCAAGAGAGTAATGCGCGTTACCAGCTCGCTGTAGAAGGGACCAATGATGTTATATGGGAATATGACTTTAAAACAAAACACTCTTACCTATCACCACAGTTTTGGGCAGGAATGGAACTAGAGCCTGTTGATAATCCTCTGGATGATGAACTGGTTGCCAAGTATTTGTTCGAAGAAGAAAAGGAAGACTTCCTAAAAAATCTGAATGAAGCATTCGAGAATCAAGTAGGTGATATGACTCTTGAGATACGCTTTGTAGCAAGTGACGAACGTATTATTTGGGTGCTCTTCAAGGCAAGAATACTCTATGATCATAATGGCAAACCGCAAAGGGGAGTAGGATCACTATCCAACATTACTTCTTTAAAGGAAGCTCAGTCTCAACTCAAGGAAAGTGAAGCGAAATACAAGTTAATTTCCGAAAATTCGAGTGACTGTATTTGCCTCCAAAAAGTTAACGGAGAGTTCGTCTTTGTTAGCCCTTCATCTACTGAAGTACTGGGATACTCTCCAGATGAATTGAGGAATATAAACCTTAGGGAATTTATTCATGAAGATTACCAACAACTGCTGAAGCAAAAAATTGTGGAGGTTGTTAAGGGCAATGAAAGAACAGCCTCTATTGTCTATAAGGCATACAGCAAGGGAGCCAAGCCAGAATGGTTAGAAACCATCGCGGGCGCCATTTTCGATGACCAAACGGGTCGAGCTATTTATGTTCAGACATCCACCAGAAATGTTACTGATCGAATTGAAGCTCAAACAAAACTTAAAGAGAGCCAGGAACGCTACAAGCTTATCACAGAGAATTCTAATGACATAGTTTCGTTGATGGACCCCACCGGGAAGTATCTTTTCTTATCCCCATCGATCAAAGATAAAATGGGATATGAACCTGAAGAATTAATAGGTAGAAATACCCTAGAGTTTATTCATCCTGATGATCAGGAACTGGTTGCGAACATCATTGGGGAGGTAGTTGAAGCAAAAAGGAAAGAAGATTCCGTCATTTTTAGAATAAGGCATAAATCCGGTGAGTGGCGTTGGATTAAAGCGACAGGTGGTGTAATACTGGATGATGATGATAATGTAATCTATATCAGGTCTAACAAAACTGATATTACAGAGAGTAAGCTGACTGAGGACAAACTTAAACAGCAGGAAGAGCAGTATAAACTGGTTTCGGAAAACTCTGGAGATGTAATTGCACTTCACGATTTACATGGTCAATTGACTTTTGTTTCACCTTCATGTTACCGAATGCTTGGATTGACTGTAGAAGAGACCATGGCTATTAAGGATTTTGTTGGTCTGGTTCATCCTGATGAAAGAGAGAAGATCAAGCATGCCTTTATCGATACTATAAAAAACACTAGAAAGGATACTATATCTTCGGTCAGATTAAAACGTGCCGAGGGAGAATATTTGTGGGTTGGTGTGTCGCTTTCGGCTGTTCTTGATGAAAATGGGAGAACGAAGTTTGTTCAGACCTCCACACGAGATATTTCGGAGATCATGAAAGTGATCGAAAAGGAGCGTCAGTTGAATAAGCTTAAGTCGAGTTTTATCTCCATGGCCTCACATGAGTTTAGAACGCCACTCACGACCATCCAATCTAGTAATGAATTGATTAGCATGTACTTGGATAGCACCAGAGAGCCTGTTGATACCAAGCTTTCAAAGCACGTTTTGAGGATTAGAACAGAGCTTGAACGCCTAAACTCTTTATTGAAAGACGTATTTACCTTAGGTAGGCTGGATGTTGGTAAGGCTAGATTGAACAAAGATATCACCTCACTTTCGGGGATTGTTAAGCAGGTGGTTTTAGAGAATTCTGTATCGTTTAAAGAAAGAGCAGTCAGCATACATACAGAGGGTGATGAGAGACAAGTGAAGTTAGATAGTCAATTGATTAGCCATGTGCTTTCTAATCTGATTAATAATGCTTTGAAATACTCTCAAGGAGGCAAAGATCCTCAAGTGACCATGCGATATGAGCCAGGCCATATTGAGCTTCAGGTTCAGGACTTTGGAATTGGTATACCTAAGAAAGACCAAGAGGGACTTTTCGAGTCTTTTTCAAGGGCTTCCAATGTTGGTGATATAGAAGGCACTGGTTTAGGGCTCGTGATTGTCAAGCAGTTTGTAGAAATGCACGGTGGTACTATCTCCTATGAGTCTAAAGTGAATAAAGGCACAATTTTCACGGTAGTTATTCCTGATTTGAATTAGAAATAGAAACCGAATTTCACTAGTGGTGCGAAGGATTCTTCAGACTTAGCTAATAATATATTGACAGCAAACGTGCTAAAAGGAGTGAGGTAAATCCCACCACCATAGCCATGGTGTAAAGTGTTAGAATCTTCTCCATCTACCCAAACACGACCCAAATCATTGAAAAGTATTAGACCAACTTTTGAAGGCAATATGTAGTTGTTCCATTCAAAAAGGTCTACCCTTAAATCCAGTTGATGCGAGAAACTACTTTCACCCGCAAATCGATACCTTCTAAACCCTCTAAGCGTATTGAAGCCATCTAGCTTGCTGGCCTGGAAAAACTCAAAGTCACCAAAGCTTCGCTGATAGTTCACCCTTGTGGCGATCGAAGTCCTGCTGAAGGCGCCTAAAGCCCACCTAAAGGTTACATCTGAATTCCACTGAGTGCTGTTACTCGAATTATTATTGAGCCCAGCGTTGTAGACGACTTCTGTATTAAATGTGATTCCTCGTTTTGGGACGATGGCATTGTCTTTCGTATCGAAGTGAAGCCCAATACTGGCCCCAGCATATTTTTTGGTTTGGAATAAGCCATTAGGGTCAAGACCGTTGTTAACAAAATCAGCGATGAAGCGATCATTGCTCCTTTGAATATCTATGCTCTGATAACGGGCACCGATGTTGATATTACCCTTATCTCCTAAGTTGAGATTAACTGAAGGATTTACTAGTAGCTCGGTAAATCGAGTTCTGTAAAAGGTCAGTTCTATATCATCATCATAGACAGTTTCATTGCCCAGGCCAAAGAAGTTGTTGACAAAGTTGGGAGCTTTGAGGCTAGCATCAAGAAGGAAGTCGGCCTTGCCAAAAACATCAATGAATTCTCCGTTATACTCTAGATTGTAAGAAGATGTAGCTAGGGCATAATTGGCAGTGAAGCTTTGTTGCGAAGCGAAGGGCTCTTTTCTAAATCCATCCTTCTTAAACATAAATCCAGCACCTAAGAACAGTCCATCATCAGGGTTGAAATTGAAGGAGAGAAGTGGCATTCGAACATCGAAATCAAACTCCTCCATGTTATATCTATTGATCGCAGGATCTGTATCCGATCTTAGGTCTTTAGTTTCTTTACTGGCCGTAAGCTCAGTTCCTGCGATGTTATCATATACTATTGTCTTCTTCTTGCCCTTCCTTACGCTACTCTCATCTATAATTTTATCATCGTCCTCACCGGCAATTATTCTGATAAGGATACCCTTGTCGGTATTTCCTCTAAGCTCAAACTCATCTTCTCCTCCAAAGCCAAATAACCTCACCTCATCGGTGACAGATGTCTTAAAAGTTCTCTGGTAGAGTACTTCATCTCTGTTGCCCTTTTTAGAGATTTTGTACATGGTAACCTTAGTGTTTTCATCATCTAACCTTTCGACAAGAAAGTACTCTCTTTTATCACTTCCTCTAACGTCTACACCTTTAGAAATAAACTTGTAATAGTCTGCTGCCCACTCAGGAAACTTATCTCTTCTGTTCTTCAGCTTTCTGATAATTTCTTCTCCTCTCAGATCGAAAATTTCCTTTGGCCATGAACCAATAGCCGATTCTATTACTTCATCCGTAAGCGCTGCTTTTAACTCATTTGCTTGATTGACCCAGTCTTCCAATGACGGTTCGGTCATAAAATAGCGGTCGAACCACCGGATGCGATAGAAGCCATAGGCAGGGGTATAGCTAATATTTTCTTCAAAGCCTTTGAACGCAGGTTGTGCCCACTTGGAGGCAGCGAGTTTCTTGAATGAACCTTCTCCGGCAAAAAACACCTGATCACGATCACGTGGGATGGGTTGATAGATGTTTTTGTCGTCTTTCTTATCGTATTCAATCCATCGCCATTGATCATCATGTCGATCCCAGTCGCCAAGCCACATGTCAAACAGTCGATTCCGAACCACAAATTTTTCGTCAACTTTATTGTCGTTGTCCTTTTTCAGTTTGATGTACAAATCGGGACTTGAGATAACATCGTCCCCGGCCCCAAACATCTCTTCCTTTACCTGTTTCTTGTTGACTCTTTCTTCAAACAGGGCTAATGAATTCGCTAACTCTTTGCGGTAAATACCGAATCGAGGATCATCTGGTATATAAACGATTTTCGGGTTGGCATGGAAAATACCAGCGGCATCGGCCAAGGCAGGAACAACAAGAGGTGCATAAGGGTGAGATGCTGAAATTCCATCTTGAACCACACTTTTGATAAAAGTATTCCGTAGTTCAGGTGGCAGTGTTAATGCCGGATTTTTGTCCATGGAACGTAGGACGTACTGTTTGCCATCAGAGGCCTCTAGTCGAAGGGATGTCGTTTGGTGGCCCCCACCTTTCTTAAGAATACGCAACCCACCTTTTTCAGTGGCAATATCGAAGATTGGAAACCTTAACTCAGTAGCCCATTCCTGACGGTGATTCTCACCGAGCAATGATTTATGAAACTTCGATCTTCCGATATATTTCTTACTGGCAGAAAAGAGAGTGTCCTTTCCTGCGAAGGAGATTCGGCTGTAGCGGGCCATCAAATCTTCCGGAGCGGGTGCAAATGGCCTTTCAGAAACTATATCTGTATATAATTCCTTTACATCTCCTTGGTCAGGAGTAAAGAAACTCAATTTGGTCTGACCATTGGCGAAGTAATCAAGACGTGCATAGCCCATGGTATTAGAGGCGAATTGCGCATCTCCCTTTTTCTTAACTCGCGCGTTATTCTTTGCGCCAGCACCACTCACCACAAAGTGCATTCCCTCCTTTTCTATATGTTCTAAGGCATGTTCGTGACCTGCCACGTGTATAATGTCAGGGTGCTTAGACATAAGTTGAACCATACCGTCTCTGAATCTTTTGTACTGTGGATGGGGAGTATCCTGGATATTACCAAACCATTTTCTATACAGTGGGTAAATCGATCCTATCACGGGGAGAGGTAGGTACGAGATCGGTGTAGGAATGCTTTTGGAGGCAGTTAATGGAAAAATATGGTCTTTAACACTAAACACCCCTCCATGAATGCCATAAGTATACATTGGGTGGTGGGAAGCTACGATCACTTTTTTGTGAGCATTTCTTAACAGTGCATCTTGAAATAGGGCCGCGACATCAGTGATGCTCGTTACCCCGCAAGCTTCAGTGGGTTTGTTGCCTTTGTGAAGAAACCATTGGGTGTCTATGGTGATCAGTGTGATTTTATCAGTGAGCTCAACTTCGAATGGCCCAGGGCATCCACCAGTCGGTAGCCATACATCTGCACTATCAAGTGCATTTTCAACATACTCCTCCTGTATGTTCAGCCATTCGAGACCATACGCTCTACCTTGTGCCCAATCGTGATTACCTGGAATAAATACTCGCCTACCCTGAAAGTCTTTTACTGCGTTGATCTGACCGTTGATGGCTACCTCTGCCTCAGCCCTTAGGGGATGTCCTTTTGGTGGAAGCCCCTGAGGATAGATATTATCTCCTAAATAAATGACTGCGCCTTTATCGCCAATTTTGGCCAACTCATCCTTAAGCTTAGTGAGTACAGGATTCTCAATGGGTTCTCCGGCATCACCAACTAGAAAAACCGAGTATACTGGGTCTTGTTGGAAGGCCATCAAGTTTATATTAGTAAGGAGTAGAGCAATAAGTATCGTGAGAAATCTATTTTTCATGGCACTGAGGTTTTTGGCTTGTTTATTAACGGAAATCATAGAAAATAAATTCACTATCAAAAATACTTATGAATACCTAAGATAGTATTTGAATGGTGTTTTAGTGTAGTCTAGAGTATAAACTTTGAAACCGCTCATTGATGAGTATCGATTAGGAAAAAAAGATATGGCAAAGGATAAAAGCGATTACTGATAGTGAGATTCCGATTGCAAAGATGTTGAACGCCTTTCTCAAATATCCAAATTTGACTTTAAGTCTTTTTCCGAGATGGTAGATGTCTTTTGAAATGGCGTCATACAAGTCGTCCCCTCCATACATTAACTTTTGCATGCCGCTGACATAAGTCCGCTCGTCTATATCTTGAAAATTACCATAAAAGAGCAGGCCAGACGCTTCATGATCTGTGCCATGGCTCAGATCAGGTCTGGTAGCTAATACTGCATATGTGATTGCAACTATGTTAGTCAATGTAATCAGTATCAGAGGGTAGACTAAGTGTGGGTCCGCATCTAATTGATTCATTACGGTTCCTATCATAATGGAAAGAATTATGGCATTGATAGAGATCATAATATTGGCCTTGCGATCTACCATAGTATTGAGGGTATAATGATTTTTAGAAGTCAGGCGAAATAAGGTTTCAGTCCCTCTTTCGGCTCTCGGAGCTACTTTCGAGAGTTTTTTCATGAGTTCATTTAACTTTTTCTTGTCAATGCCGAGCTCCTCCATTATCAAGGTGTTTTGAAGTTTCTGGCTTTCTTTATTCTCACTCATAAACTATGAATTGGTGGTAGGTGAAGGTAATGAGACTGCTTTGGACAGAATGTATTCTAGAAGTCAAAACTATCAGGGAGTGTAGCCTGAAGTACAAACTGGGATTTTCGTACTTGCTGAAAATGAGACACAAAACCAATTTCGTCCATGCGTGTTCAATTAGTATTAAATTGGAGATTCACGTAAGGCCCTTAAACTAATGAGATTGGTAAACTACTGGTATTTGGAAGAGTCCTTCAATATGATGAAGAGAATTGGTATGCGTGAAATGATGAATCTTTGCGAGCTTTTAGTGATGAAGAGCTATCGCAAAGGTCAGTATATCAAGACGGAGGATCAACCAGACGATACCATATTCTTTATCAAGAAGGGGCAGGTGAAAATTGGAGGCTTTGATGCTGAAGGGAATGAAACTCTCCGATACATCCTTGGTAAGGGTCATATTTTCGGAGAATCTAGACTTATGGGAGACTCACAACCTGAATACTTCGCTAAAACACAGAGTGAAACCCAGATTTGCTATATATCTGCTGATATGATGGAAAATCTAATGGAGCAATATCCCAAGCTGAACAACTCTGTTACTAAGGTTTCATGGAAAAAGGTAAGCAAGCTAGAGAGGCGACTGAATGGACTTTTATACAAAGATGCCAAGACTCGGATAATAGATTTCTTAAAAGATCATCTGCGCGAATATGGTATTGAGCAAGGCGATGGAAGCTTTAGCTCAAAGACTGTATTCTCACACTCCGATATCGCAAAGTTGACATCTACCAGTCGCCAGACAGTGAACAACGTAATCAGTAATTATCGTAAAGAAGGCCTACTTTTCTATGATCGAAGTGAATTTGGAATGAGGCTGTGAAGCCAGTTTAATTAGCTGTAAACCTTAAAATTGTACCACCCTCGCCTTCTACCTCATTTGAAATGTATAAGTCTCCATTGGGCATAAATGCAATGCCTTCAGGTTGTGGAAATAGGCTGCTTTTTAGTTTGGTCAGGTGCTTGGGCTTACCATCAGTACCGAACACTAAGAGTGAACGCTGTACGAAAGACAGAACATAGACTTCTCCACTTGTCGGATGAACAGCTACCGCTGATGGCTTAAACTTGAACTTGCTACCGACTACGCGCTTGAGCTCTTTGTCTTGGATTACATGGAGGGGAGTCTTTTTAAAACTCCCAGTAGGCAGGTGAAAACCGTAAATTGCTTTACCCTTAACATCGACATTTTTGATGTCGCCATCGGCTTTCAAGGCAATAAGAAGATGTTCAGTGTGAGGGTCATGACCTAGCCCTTCCACATCATTGCCAGAATCGAAGGGTGTTTTTATTTCTTCCACCACACCTTCCATTTGAACATTGAAGCGATAGAGCTTGCCATTACTTTTTATAGCATAGATATAATCTCCTACTCGTTCTATTCCCTCAAAATCTCCATCCCCATGAAACCTTACTCGGTGGACAATCTTTCTTGATCTAAGATCATAGACATACATTCTTCCTTGCTCGTCATTGAGCATTGCCAATTGATTGTCGTCATAATATGAGAGTGCTGAGACTTCCTCTAAGTACTCGGGGAGCACAAAAATCTCATCCGGATTCTTTAGGTCATAGGCAAATACGCTATCTGCCTGGCCAAAACACTCAGAATAAATTCCTGCTGTGAGTAAAATAAAGATGATCCTTAACGTTTCTCTCATGACTTATGGAACAAAAATACACATGTAATGATTCATGTAAGTAGAATGACTTATGGAATAACAAAATTGGTCATTGTATGTAATTTAAAATGAGCCCATTATATTTATAAGCTTTATATTCAAAATTGGTGGCAAGCGAGAATATTTTAATTGAAGTTGAAGAGTACGCAAAAGGAATCTTGACAAACGATGTTCCTAAGAAGTTTGTGTACCATGATGACTATCATACCGAACGAGTGGTGAGTGCCGCAAAAATGATCGGTCGTGAAAGTGGTCTTTCCGAGGATGAGATCGAGCTTGTTACGATAGCCGCTTGGTTTCACGATACCGGATACAAAGACGGTTGTGCTAACCATGAGGCGACTAGCCGAGAAATCGCCAAGTCCTTTCTAGAATCAAAGTCATATCAAGAAGAAAAGATTGCAATTATTGAAGGCTGTATTGAGGCAACTAAGATGCCTCAGAGCCCCAAAAGCCTCATTGAGCAGGTGCTTTGCGATGCCGATCTACATCACTTAGCGTGCAATGACTATCATGAGATGTCAGAGAAAATGCACAAGGAGATTGAGATGATGAAAGAAAAGTCCATTGATACGGACACTTGGAATGAGATGAATTTTGAGTTCTTCAAAGACCATGAGTTTTTCACCCCTTATGCTAAAACACAATTGCAGCCTATTAAAGAGCAGAATCTAGCTTCCATAAAGAAAGCCTATAAGAAGGCCAAAAAAGATAAAAAGTACATTGAGACGCTTGAAGCCAAAATTGTCAAGCTAGAAGGAAAAGTACAGTTAAAACCTGATAGAGGTATTGAGACTATGTTTCGAACCACTTCAAAGAATCACTTAGAACTGAGTGGTATGGCTGATAACAAGGCCAACATTATGATTTCCGTCAATACTATTATTCTATCTGTAGTCGTTTCGGTTTTGATCAGAAAGCTCAATGAGTACCCAAATTTGGTACTACCTACCATCATGTTAATCATTGTCTGTTTGACCGCCATTGTCTTGGCTATTCTGGCCACTAGACCTAATGTTTCTTCAGGTGTATTTACGGAAGATGACGTTTTGGGCAGAAAAACGAACCTGCTCTTCTTTGGTAATTTCCATAAGATGAAGCTAGATCGGTATGACTGGGCTATGAAAGAGATGATGAAAGATGGTGAATACCTTTATGGTAGCATGATCAAAGACATCTATTTTCTAGGAGTAGTACTGGGTAAAAAGTATAAACTGCTTAGACTTTGCTACACCACCTTTATGATAGGCTTTGTCCTGTCGATAATCGCTTTTGTGTGCGCAATGCTACTCTTTCCACCGCAGGAACAAACGGGCTTTTACACTTTTTAGAAAAAGCTTAGCTTAGTTAGCCTAAGTTCAGGGCTATGCTAAAGAATTACTTTTTAATCGTTCTCCGCACCATTCGAAAAAATCCTGGCTATGCAGGGGTCAATATTCTCGGGTTAACACTGGGTATCACTGCCTTCTTGATGATCGTATTGGTGGTTAGGTATGAGCTGAGCTACGATAAATTTCATTCAGAAACAGAGAAGATTTTTCGGATCAATAATGAGCTTAGATTATCCAGTGGTAATTATAAGTATCCGACAACAGCTTCGGCCTTTGGACCCGGCTTACTAAACGAAATGCCTGAAGTGACTGCCTTCACCCGGCTGGGCGGAGCAGGCCAACAAATCATTATTGAGGTAGAAACAGAGTTATTTAAAGAAGAGAATCACTTTTTTGCTGATAGCACTTTCCTTGAGTTTTTCAATTTTGACTTGTTGCGTGGTAATAAATCTGAGGTTTTGGACGACCCTAATACTGCTGTTTTTACCGAGTCAGCAGCCATGCGATACTTTGGTACACGGGATGTGATTGGTAAAGAATTTAAGGTAAAAGGAGGCAATGAAACCAATTATGTGGTCACAGGTCTATTGAAAGATATTCCCCAAAACTCTCATATTCAATTTCAAATCCTACTGTCTATTGAGACATTAAGAAACGGAGGCAATGGACTCAATAATTGGAATGCTCAGGGCTTCTATACTTTCATCAGGTTGACCGATCCTGTTCATGCTGAAAAGGTGATGACAACCATGTTGGACCTGAGGGACAAGAATGTCAATAAGGAGCAGCAGAATGTTGTAAACCCGGACCTAACCCCGTTCGAAGACATTCACCTGAAGTCGAATTTGAGAAATGAAATAGTACCAAACGGCAGCATGGATGTTGTCTATATCTTTTCTGCCATAGCCGTTTTTGTATTGGTGATCGCAGGGATCAATTATATGAACCTAGCTACTGCCAGATCTGCTCGAAGAGCCCAGGAAGTGGGTATTCGTAAGGTTTTAGGCGCGTATAAAAAGCAGTTGGTTAGTCAATTTCTGAGCGAATCAATTATGCTGACCTTGATAGCTACCTTACTTTCTGTTGGAATAGTAGCCTTGCTATTGGGACCATTCGGAGTGTATATCAATAAGTCCTTGACCTTGGATATGCTGCTAGATTTGGAAGTGATTGGTCTACTTGGAGGCGTCCTTTTAATCATCGGTTTTGGGTCGGGGATTTACCCCGCATTGTTTCTTTCTGCCTTTAGGCCAGCTATTGTATTAAAAGGGAAGCTCGTTCCAGGAATGGGAAGCTCGGGTTTCTTTAGAAAGGCTCTGGTTGTTTTTCAGTTCGTTATCTCGATCGTGATGATGATTGGCACCACAATGGTTTACAATCAGTTGAGCTTTATGAAGAACAAGTCATTGGGCTTTCGAAAAGACAATATCCTTGTTGTTTCAAACACCAATCAGGCCATCACACCTCAGCTCAACACTTTCAAGAATGAGCTGGTGAATCACCCGAATGTTGAGGCAGTGACAGCCACCTTAAGTAAGCCTGGAGGTCTTAGACCAATAATGTTTGTAAAGTCAGAAACAGTTATCGATGACGAAGGAGGGCTCAACCTTGCTGGAATCAATATTGATTTTGACTACATGAGTACCATGGAGATTGAAATTGTTGACGGCAGGGACTTCGATTCACAAACGCCTACAGATTCTACCGCTGCTATCATTGTAAACCGACAAGCTGCTCAAGAACTGAACCTCGAAGACCCTGTAGGTAAGATGATCGAGGTCCGAAACTTCCAGGGTCAGTGGGAGAGGAAAAGAATTATAGGCCTAATTGACAATATCAATTTCGAGCCATTACAGCGGAAAACAGAATCGTGTTTTTATGCCAACTTCTTGCCGAATTATCAACACCTATTTATCAAACTAGGAGAGGAGGATGCATCGCAAACAATACAACATGTAGAGGAGTTATGGGCGAAGTTTGCACCCGCTCAACCCTTTGAGTATTCTTTTCTTGACGATGATTTAAATGCCTTGTACAGCTCTGAAGAAGAGCTCAGCCAGATCATAATCTATTTTGCTTTTCTAGCGATTGGTATTGCTTGCCTTGGTCTTTTTGGCCTTGCCTCATTCTCTACTGAACAGCGAATTAAGGAGATAGGAGTGCGTAAGGTGCTTGGCGCTACACTAGGACAAGTGCTTTTCTTGCTGTCCAAAGACTTTGCAACGCTGATTGTATTGGCTATTCTAATTGCCTCGCCTGCGGCTTATTATTTGACCAACTTGTGGCTTCAAAACTTTGCCTTTGCCGTAGAGGTGACTGTCACCACCTTTTTGGTGGCCGGCTTGGGCGCTTTAGTGATTGCCCTCTTGACGGTGAGCTATAAAACTTGCATGGCAGCTATATCCAATCCAGTGAAGGCTTTGAGATCAGAATAAAAGTGTCATAATCGAACAAGGGTGATCGAAATTGTACATATTTCAATAGTGTACTCTTCGCCTAAAGCCTAAAATCAATATATTCGCTATTGGCATATAAATTGGTAAATGCATTGAGGTCAAAACATTAATCAAGACAAATGATAAAACTACAAGACATTGATAAATACATCGATTCTAAGTATCAGAGAACTTTCATTCTGAAGGGGATCGACTTAGAAATTGAACAAGGTGAGTTCGTAACCATCATGGGGCCTAGTGGAGCCGGTAAATCAACTTTAATGAACATCATTGGAATGTTGGACGAACCTTCGCAAGGAGAGTATTACTTCTTCGATGAACCCATCCATAAAATGAAGGAACGCAAGCGTTCTGAGTTACATAAACATCATATCGGCTTTGTATTTCAAGCTTATCACTTGATTGATGAATTGACGGTTTATGAAAACATTGAGACACCTCTCTTGTACAAGGGAGTAAAGTCTTCGGAAAGAAAAAGTCTAGTCGCAGAAATGCTGGATCGTTTCCAAATGGTAGCGAAGAAGGATCTTTTTCCAGAACAACTTTCGGGTGGTCAGCAACAATTAGTAGGTGTAGCAAGGGCATTGATTGGTCAGCCTAAGCTTTTACTTGCCGATGAGCCTACCGGTAACCTGCATTCAGATCAGGCTGAAGAAATCATGGAACTCTTCCAGAAACTGAATGAAGAAGGAATGACAATCATCCAGGTAACCCACTCTAAAGAGAATGCATCGTATGGAAAGCGAACCATCAACTTAGTGGATGGCGGACTTGATAGAGACGATAGGCACTAGAGTCTAGCCAAAAAAATTAAAAGTCATCTCATATCGAGATGACTTTTTTTATGCCTTGAAAGCGTAAGTCTTTTCGTTGAACTCCTCTTTAGTTTTATAAAGCTGCCACCAAGGTGTGCCAGGTGAAGCATGATGTTCATAGTGATAACCAAAGAAGTAACAGGTCAAAAATGCCCATAGATGATTAAGTTTTTGGCTACGCGATTTATGTATGTTTTCCGCCTTGTGGCTGCCTCTGTGAGGAAGGTATGTCCCAAAATAGAACAATTGAAAAGTGGCCAAAACACCCGGTAGCATCCAGATCAAAATCAGATTCTCTACAGGTAGGAATAGTTTTAGGACGTTAAAAGTAATCGCCATTAAGACAATTTGTTGCCAAGTGATGTACTGCTTCAGAAAACTGAAATACCAGGGGAAGAAGCTCCCTTTATGGTAGTCAGGGTCTTTATCCGTAGCTACAAACTTGTGGTGCTCATGATGCTTTGGAAAAAGCCTACCGTAGAAATTATAAGAGAACAGTAAAGCTGTTACCTGCCCCAGCGTCTTGTTCACGATCTTGTTCTTAGATACAGTCCCATGCATAGCGTCATGTGCTGTGATGAAAAGGCCGGTATACAAATGGGTTTGTATTAGTATTAAGATGTAGAGTAGTGGTGATCGGTAGTCAATGGTCCACTGGAGGCCAAATACTAGACATGTAAACCATAGTGCAATGATAGCCAATGCAATGATTACCCCAAGATGTGGCTTCGACTTACTCACACTCGAATTTACGGATTAAAGCTTTTCAAGGTGGCATTTAATATCCTCCATAAGCCACATTGGAGTGGAGGTTGCACCACAGATGCCCACGCTTTCGTTCATTCCGAACCATTCAGCCTTGACATCTTGAATCGAGGAAACGAAATACGTACGTTCATTTTGCTCTTTGCAGACTTTATAGAGCACTTTGCCATTGGATGATTTGGTGCCACTGACAAAGACAATCACATCGAAATTGGTCGCGAAATTTCTCAACTCCTTATCACGATTAGAGACTTGGCGGCAAATGGTATCATTCGTTTTCACCGAGATTCCATTCTCACGAAGAACCTCATTAATCTCATAGAATTTATCAGTACTCTTGGTCGTCTGGCTATAGAGGGTTATTTCCCTAGGTAACTCTTCCAAGTCGAGTTCCTCTAAATCTTGAAATACCACGGCATTATTGCTGGTTTGGCCCAAGAGACCTACTACCTCAGCATGACCATGCTTGCCGTAGATGTATATAGTTTCTTCTTTGTCGTATGAGTTTTTGATTCTATTCTGAAGCTTCAGAACCACAGGGCAGGAGGCATCAATAAGTTCAATATTATTTTCAAGCGCTAATTGATAAGTGCTTGGCGGCTCGCCATGGGCACGAATAAGGATTTTGCTATCTCTAATGTCCTTAAGTCGTTCGTGATTGATAATTTCTAAGCCTTGCTCCTCGAGTCTTTTTACCTCTTCGTCATTGTGAACTATGTCACCCAGACAGTATAATTGACCATCTTCCTTTAGAATATCTTCGGCCATTTCAATGGCGTAAACCACTCCAAAGCAGAAGCCAGAATTGATGTCGATATCAACGTTGAGGTTGAACATAAAGAAATAACATTGAGAAGGGAATTATGTTTGCATTCCTTCACGATTTCTAAGCTAAATACGAGTTGAAGCGGTCCTTTGGATTTTAGCCAGTTTTGAGTGCCTGCTGAAAATAGGTCTCTAGGAGTATGCTCATCTTTCTGGAATTTGGAATTCTGATGCGTTGCTCTTTGATTTTGGCCGAAGGACAATTCTTTATCTTCTTGAAGAGTTTGAGGTAGTATTTATAAGCGAGTAATACCCCTGTTTGTGCTCCTTTTGGTAATTTTTTTATGCCGATAAGTGCGTCATCAAAGTCCTTTTGAATATCGGCTTCAATGATTTCCTTGCTCTGCTGCGAAAAACTCTCAAAGTCTACACCAGGGAAGTACACCCTACCTCGATCTTCAAAATCACTTTTGATATCTCGAATAAAATTGACTTTCTGAAATGCCGAACCTAGGCTCTTGGCAGGCGGTAATAAGTCTTCATACATCGCTGTGTCTCCTTCACAAAATACCTGAAGACACATTAGTCCAACTACTTCTGCAGAGCCATAGATATACTCCTCATAGCCCGCTTTGTCATATGTGGTTTCATCCAAATCCATTTCCATACTGTGCAGAAATGCCTCAATCAGTGCATGATCAAGCTTATACTTATTAACCACCATTTGAAAAGAATGAAGAACGGGATTTAGACTTATTCCTTCCTCAATCGCTTGATAGGTGTCTTTTTTGAAGCGAGCTAGTAACTCAGCCTTGTCATGACTGTGAAAAGTGTCTACAATTTCATCGGCATAGCGAACAAAGCCATAGATGGCATAAATAGGGTAATGGAATTTCTTGCCGAGTGTTTTGATGCCCAAGGTAAATGAAGTGCTGTATAGCTGTGTAATAAGCTTACTGCACTCAAGGGTCGTTTGGTCAAATAATTCCATCATTTAAAAGTAACTAATAAAAGGTGTTCTGGTTTAAATCATGTCTTTCGCGATCTCATCAGCCACAACGATTCCAGAAATTAAACTTGGTGGTACACCGGGTCCTGGAACTGTCAACTGACCAGTGTAGTAGAGGTTTTTGAGCTTCTTTGACTTCATAGAAGGCTTTAAAATGGCTGTTTGGGTCAATGTGTTTGCAAGGCCATAGGCATTTCCCTTGAAAGAATTATAATCCTTTATAAAGTCCCTGTGGGCGAAACTTCTCTTGTATATGATATGCTCACTAATGGATTGCCCAGTATGCTCTTCCATTCTTTTGACAATCATATCGAAATACTTTTCTCGTATCTCTTCTGTTTCTTCCAAACCAGGAGCCACAGGAATAAGTAGAAATAGGTTTTCGCAGCCTTTCGGAGCAACAGTATCATCTGTCTTAGAGGTCAACGATGCATAGAATAGTGGTTTTTCTGGCCACTTCGGATTGGTGTAAATGTCATGTGCGTGAGGCGCAAAATCCGTGTCAAAGAATAAGTTATGATGTAAGAGGCCATCAAGTTCCCTGTCGAGTCCCACATAGTACAACAGCGAAGATGGGGCCATAACCCGCTTGTCCCAATAGTCGTCTGAGTAGTTGCGGGTTTCATTATCTAAGAGCTTAGTCTCAACGTGATGATAATCTGCACCAGCAATGATTACATCTGCAACAATCTCTCCATGATTTGTGGTAACAGAAGAGGCTTTACCGTTTTTATGATTGATCTTTGTGACTTCATGATCGGTAAGTAAGCTTACACCGAGCTCTTCTGCCAGAGCGCCTATTGCTTCCACGACTTTGTGCATTCCTCCTTTGGGATACCAAGTGCCGAGAGACATGTCTGCATAATTCATTAGACTGTATAAGGCAGGTGTATTCTCTGGAAGAGCCCCTAGAAAAAGTACAGGGAACTCCATCAACTGAATCAACTTTGGATGTTTAAAGAACTTGCGAACGTGCTTGCTCATGGATTGGAAGACATCCATTCGAACTACATCGACAAGCAGCTTTAAGCTGGCAAATTCAGTCAGCGATCTCCCAGGTTTATAGACGAGTTTATTGATGCCAACTTCATACTTATAGGCTGCCTGTTTGAGGAAGGCACGAAGCTGAAGACCAGCCCCGGGTTCAATTGATTCGAAGAGTGACTCAAGCTCCGACATTTTTGCTGGGATGGGCATGAAATCACCTCCTTCATAAATCACTTGATAGCTTGGGTCTAGCCTGATGAGCTCGTAATAGTCTGTCACCGACTTGCCGAACTTGTTGAAAAAGGATTCGAATACATCGGGCATCCAATACCAACTTGGCCCCATATCAAAAGAAAAGCCCGACTCACTAAAGTGTCGAGCTCTACCTCCAATGGTATTGTTTTTCTCTAGAACAGTAACGTCAAAATTCTTTGATGCCAGATTAATGGCTGCAGATAGTCCTGCAAAACCTGAACCTATAACTAGCGCCTTTTTCTTGTGCATGAGGGCTAAACTAGCCTTAGGCTCTATATGTTCGTAGCTTTTCTTTTAATTGTTTTCTGGCAATGTGAATTCTATTCTTTACAGTGCCGATTGGGATCTCTAACCTATCTGCAATTTCATGATATTTGAAGCCTCTGAAGTACATCATAAAAGGAGTTTTGTAAACATCCTCTAATCTGTCAATTGCTTGATTAATGTCTTTAAGAGCAAAATTGCCTCCCGCTCTGTTTTCTATGCGAGTATCACTAGAGTTTATGAAGTGAAGATTGTCGGTGGTATCAATGAAAGTACCTCTTCTCACCATTCTTTGGTAATTAGTGATGAAGGTGTTTTTCATGATTGTATAAAGCCAAGCCTTTAGATTCGTTCCTTCAGAAAACTTGTCTCTATTATTATATGCCTTCATCAATGTTTCTTGAAGAAGGTCATTAGCATCGTCAGTGTCCTTTGTAAGCTTCATGGCAAAGGGCTTTAATGACTTTGTCATCTGAGATAATGAGTAACTGAATTCTAAAGTGGTCATGTTTTAGAGATTTTTGTTAAACAAATATTGAGAAAGATTAAACAAAAAACAAATTCGTTTGTGTAATTATTTTGATCTAACGTTAAACAAAAATGAATGTTTCACTAGAAATACCTCTTTCTTGATTCAAAAATAGGTATATGGCTTAGACAAAGGAAAATGTTAATGAGTGTCTGAAGAGTGAAAAAGGAAGGCTTGTTTCAACTGTGTTGAAAAGTGTTTAACAAAATTGTAAAGTTAAGTTTACACTAGCGCCCTATAGGTTCGGACACGTTGTCCTCAATAAATGAGATCAAATGATTAGGGTTGGCGATTTGGACGATGTTGTCGTTCAGCTCTAAGTCCTGGCCTATAATCTGACTCCCAGAAACCAAGATTTTAGATTCGGGGAATTTTTCAGACAGGTTGTTGATATAGTCTTTAGGAGAGGTATTAGAATCTCGAGAGGTAATAATTGTCAACAAGTAATCCGGTTTGTATAACTCATAGGCAACGTTAAGATCATGAAACGGCATGTTCTGGCCCAGGTAAATACTTTTACTATCTCTTGCCCTTACTAAGAAATTTGCAAACAAGAGGCTAAGTTCGTGTAGCTCGTTCTCAGGTAAGAACATCATATACTTTTTAGCATTTACATCAATAGAAGGGTATTGGCCATCTATAGCTACTATCAGCTTTTGCCTAATGAGATGAGATATAAAGTGCTCTTGTGCGGGATTGATTGAATCCGTCATCCACATGATACCTATCTTAGATAAGAAAGGGTATACGATATTCAGCATGGTCCTTTCGAAGCCATGTTTTAGGGTATTTGAGGAAATGATCTTTTCGAAGCGTTGTTCGTCCAGGTCAATCATTGACAATGTAAGGGCATAGATTTGATCGGCATGACTAGTCGTCTTATCCGTTACCATTAAAACCGCTTCAGTCATCTCTTCACGAGACATACTGGCTATCTTAGAAATTTTGTAATTGTTGTCCTTTAATAGAGATACATTGAGCACCAGCTTTAAATCATCCTGATCATAATAGCGGATATTGGTGTCTGTACGTTTAGGATTGATAAGGTTATAGCGCTGCTCCCAAATACGCAATGTGTGCGCTTTGATGCCTGACAGGTGTTCTAAGTCTTTTATTGAATATTTTGCCACGCTTATATCTTTTCTCCTTCGTCCTTAAAGTATCTTTTTGGTATAAAAAACAACCCAAAAGAAACAGCGTCATCTTTTTCCATTGTTCGATGATGCTCTCTATGTGCCTTAGTTATGGCCTTTAAATATTTTGATTTGGGACGACCAAGCCATTTAAGTCTTTTGTGGATTAGAACATCATGAAGAATGAAGTACAACATTCCATAAAGACTGATCCCACAACCAATCCAAAAACGATAATCAAAACTTTCGACTCCTAGGAATATCAAGACAATGGCCGAACCTCCAAAGAGCAAAGTGAACAGGTCATTCAGTTCAAAATAGCCTTTTGTATGTTCATGATGTGATTTATGAATTTTCCATAACACACCGTGCATAACATATTTATGCACCCACCAAGAAAAAGCCTCCATTATTCCAAAACCCAAAAGGGTCCATGCAATTGCTTCTATCATTGTTCTGCTCCCTAACTCTGTGTGGTTAAGATTGTTTGAGGAATTTTCAAATAAAATTTAAAATCAAGAAAAAGCCTGCTTGTATATATAAAAGCCTAATAGCCAGTGAATTGTTTGAATCTGGCAATAGCCTATTGAATAATAGATGGAGTGCGGCACTAATTAAAAACCATGCACCATAATTCTGAAGCGGTATACTTACAGTTTCCCATGACCAAAAGTCATAGGATATTGCCACTGGCTCAATTAGTAAATCCAGGATTGTCATCATTAATGCGCCCATCACGATCCTCAAAGGGAGACTTTCAAATAGTTTTTTGGATTGTAGTCCAGTACAATAGATAAGTATAACCCAATTGAGCCCAATCGCTAAAGGCACATCTAGAAATTTAATACCTAGTGTACCTCCGTAGTTATATTCACCAAAAATCATTCCGGTACTCACTCCCAGAACCTCTACAAAGAAGCCAACAAGGAATGTAATGGTAATGAACAACCCGTAACGTGCATTCTTGGCTTTCTCAAAGTGTAATACTATGGCTGCAGTGGCGAGCAGGTTGAAAGGTGTCAATAGTTGAAATAGCTCTCTGGTTTCAGGCAAAGCTAAACCAATTACCCCTGCAGTATGCATGGCCAACATGAGACGGAAGGCGTTCTTTTGGTTGACAAAAGGAAGCGCATCTATTTTATCGAGCATAGCCTTCAAAACTTGGTCGATTCGTAAATGTTTGAATTCATATCCCTTAGCTTTGCCACAAATATATTGTGATGATTCTTTATAACGTAACAGTTGCTATAGATAAGAAAGTTGAGACCGAGTGGATCGCCTGGATGAAGCAGGTTCATATTCCAGAAGTGATGGACACGAACCAATTTGAGGAGTTTAAATTCTTTAAAGTGCTCAATACGGAAGATCCGGAATCTTCATCTTACAGTATTCAATACTTTGCCGCTGATATGAAGAACATTCAAATGTATATGGCTGCTTTTGCCCCAGAGCTACAGCAAAAGGCTTTGCTGAAGTTTCCTAATCAAATGGCTGCCTTTAGAACATTGCTTCAGTCTGTCTGATAGTTCTGAATTTGTTCCTCAGAAAGAGTACAGTTAATCCATTCTCCGTCTAGATCAGCACCAAGTTTTTTGTAAAAGTTAATTGCTGGTTCATTCCAGTCCAGCACTTGCCATCTCACCTGTTTTGAATTGGTGTCTTTTGCTTCCATGACAATCGCGTCAAGTAAAAGCTTCCCATAACCCTTTCCTCTTGCCGACTCTTTTACTACCAAATCTTCGAGGTAAATGGCCTTACCCTTCCAAGTAGAATAGCGGTAGTAGAAAATGGCTGTGCCCAGAATTTCTTGGTCTAATTCTGCCACGAAGAATTCGAAAACAGGTTTTTCACCAAAGCCATCGACAAGCATTCGTTCTACTGAGTTATTGACCTCCTCAGGTGCTTTTTCATAGATGGCCAATTCCATGATCAGGTCATATATGGCTTCCAAATCTGAGGGAGTTCCTTTTCTAATATTCATCTGAACACAATTTTGAGCTAAGTTAACCTCTTCTGCTTAAGTCAGAGGGGCACAACGATTATCATTTTGGCTGTTTTCTTATCTGATCAGCCGAATGACACCTTTTGATTGACCTGGGAGGAGTTTTCCGTTAGCTTCAACAGTCCATACTGCGATGTAACTGTACTTGCCAGGTGGTAATGGCTGGCCATTGAGCTGACCATTCCACTGTTCTTGAGCATTCTGAGTAGAAAAGATCACTTCACCCCAACTATTGTAGACCTCCATATTGAATTCAATTTGGCAAGGTGTGGTGGGGCCAAAGGTGTCGTTCATATTGTCCCCATTGGGACTGAATGCTGTGGGGAAATTGACTTTTGGAATGGCTTCATCGACACTTTGTGACGCACTTACTGTGCAGCCGTTCGCATCTGTAACCACAAGTCGATAAGTGCCTTTTGAAAAACCTGTAGCCAGCGCTGTAGCCTCAGAACTGCTTTGCCAAGCATAAGAATATGGAAGGACACCACCTGTGACAAATGCTTCTATTGTACCGTCATCGCCTTCAGGGCAAGAAACCAAAGTGGAGATGACATCGGTAATAACGAGTTGTTCCGGTTCATTGATCGTGAAGTCCAAAGTCAACACGCAATTGTTCTCATCGTATACATCGACTGAAAAGTCACCTCTGGGAATATTCGTCAGAATGGCTTGATTGGCCGAGGGATTAAAACTCCAAACATAACGATAGGCTCCTGTGCCACCTGTTATCATGGCTTCGGCCATACCGGTTGCCTCACCAAAGCACAAAACATCTTGAACATTAATAGAGCCCATCAAAGGTTGAGGCTCGGTAATTGTGAAGGGTATATTGACTACGCAGCCAGCGCTCGTAATGTCGACAGAGTAGGTTCCAGCTTTCAAGTCACTAACCGAATTGTCGATAACGGTAGCCGTATTATCCACATTCCATTGGTAAGAAAAGGGGGCGAGTCCTGTAATGGCAGAGATGCTAATGCTTCCATCTGACCCTTCGAAGCACTTGACGTTTTCAATATCAAAGGTGGGAATAACCTGCTCTCTTAAATCAATGGTGAGTAAAGGTGAATCACCATCACAGATGTCCGTGGCAGTTGTGGTTGACTCCGTGAAATAGAGTTGGCCAGTACCAGGGCCATCCCATAGTACGGTAATTTCATTTGTACCATTGCCACCCATTATTGTACCATTAGTAATGTGCCAATTGTAATTAGAGCCCGGGGTCGAAGGGGTGTTATATGTTTGCAGGTTCATCAAGTCCATAAAGCAGACGGCATCTGGTCCTAATGGCAGTGGAGGTTCCAATTTGACATTGACCTTGACCGGTAGGTCGAAAACCTTTTCACAAATCACGGCAGATTTGACTTTCAAAGAAACGCTGGCATTCGCATTGGTTGGTCCCCAATTGACTAGCAGCGTTGAAGTACCCTGACCACTGTCAATTGTTCCACCGACAACGGTCCATTCATAAGTATAGCCAAAGAGGTCGGGAGCTGTATAAGTAACCCCCATAAGATTAGGACAGACTGATGTGGTACCCACAACCTCAAGGTTTTGAGATAGGTCCAAAGTAGTAGTGCCAGTGATGGAAGAGAATACATCCGGGTCGCCTGATTGTCCCCCGTATTCTACTATGTAACCTGTTGGAGCATATTGGCCTCCGCCACCTTCATCTCGAAGATCGTTCCATTTTCCGGGAGGAGTTGACCAGTCCATCATATGGGCGAAATGCTCGGGGCCGAGATTATTAGGCTCGTCATTTTCCCAGTTGGTAAAGCCATCAGATAGAAGTCGTCCCTCACCATTGTTTTGTAATGCTTCAGGGCCAGTCACCCACCTCCAAACACCTTCGACCGCTGCATCACTTGCCCCAATCCACGCTGTGCCGCTCACACGGTCGAGTATAAACTGATTTTCGCCCGTTGTGGTAATTGTAGCCAGATATCCGTTTAGACCGAATAGGTTCTTATTGGCTGCTTCCGTAGCTGCAGCCGTCCATAGAATTCCGGGGTCGGAAAAGAATTTATAGAAATGACCCGTTTCTGGATAATAATCTAGGTTAGAAAGAGATATAGTGATGGCCCTTATACCCGTTGAATTATCGGTTGCGCTTGTGGTAAATGTTGCCCTGGTCAAAGCAAGGTTGTAGGTGTCCAAATCGGCACTTCCAGATAGCGTTAAAATTCCATTGGCACTGTCGAAGACGCCAGTTATTCCATCTGCATCGGTATATGATAGCTGATCTGTTGTAGCATCATAACTTTGAGAAATGGCTATTTGAATACCATCTAATAGGTCGGTGCCCGTTCCATCAATAGTGACAATATTGTTTAGAGAAAGTGGTTGTGACGCCTCAAAGCAAAATTTGTCTTCTGCTTTTACAATCGGAATGGTTTGCGCAGATAGCCCCTCTGTCATAAACAATAGGCATATGACCGAAATAAGGATTACCTCAAGAAATGGCGCGCGTCTAGCCAATCTATGTGGGAATTGAATTTGTCCGATACCTATAAAGGTATCATCATTATTTTGTAGGCCTAATCAATAAGATCAAAGCCAGTATATGGAATCAATACCTCAGGTATTTTAATGCCTCCTTCAGTTTGATTGTTTTCCAAAATTGCCGCCATAATTCTCGGTAATGCTAAAGCACTACCATTCAAAGTATGAAGCAAAACAGACTTCTTGTTTTCATCCTTGTATCGCAACTTCAATCTGTTGGCCTGGAAAGTTTCGAAATTTGAAACAGAACTCACCTCTAGCCATTTCTCTTGTGCAGCTGAGTACACCTCATAGTCGAAGGTAAGTACAGAGGTAAAGCCTAGGTCTCCGCTACACAGTCTGAGTTTTCTGAAGGGAAGTTCAAGCTTTGTCAAAATGCGAGAAACGTGATCACACATTTCTTGTAGTGCGTCATAAGACTCTTCAGGCTTTCTGATTTGAACTATTTCAACCTTGTCAAATTGATGCAGTCTATTGAGGCCTCTTACATGGGCACCCCAGCTACCTGCTTCTCTCCTAAAACATGGTGTAAAGCCAGCATGCCTTACGGGCAGTGCATCTTCCGTTAAAATGACGTCTCTATAAAGGTTAGTAATGGGTACCTCGGCCGTAGGAATCAGATACATGTTCTCTGATCCAATATGATACATCTGGCCTTCCTTATCAGGCAATTGGCCGGTGCCATAACCTGAGGCTTCGTTCACAACGATTGGAGGTTGTACTTCAGCATAGCCTGCCGCAACAGCTTCATCTAGGAAGAAGTTAACCAAAGCTCTTTGTAAACGAGCCCCCTTACCTTTATATACCGGGAAGCCAGCCCCCGTAATCTTTATACCCAGCTCGAAGTCGATGATGTCATACTTTTTGATCAAGTCCCAATGAGGCTGGGCATTGTCAGCGAGTTGCGGAAAATCTCCCACACGCTCAATCTCTTCATTGTCTTCGTCAGTTTTACCAACTGGAACTGAATCATGCGGAATGTTGGGAATGTTGTAGAGGGCTTGTTTAAGCCTTTCTTGAAAATCATTCAGTTGCTCACCTAAAGACTTATTGAGCGTTTTGAGCTCTGCAGTGCGAGACTTTACCACTTCGGCCTCACCGCGCTTCCCTTCTTTCATCAATGCGCCAATTTGTTTTGAAATGCTATTGGCTTCCGAAAGGTTAGTATCTAATTGTTGTTGTGTCTTCTTTCTGTCATCATCAAGAGCGATTACCTCGTTCAATAATGCCTCAGCATCGGCAATACCCCTTTTTTCGAGTCCTTTGATGAATCTTTCCTTTTCGGCAATGATGTTGGCTACTTGTAGCATTTTACTTGTGGATTTGAGGCGACAAATTAAGTGAATTCCATTCAATATTATGTTGAAAAACGGGTTATAACCTCGGATAGCGCATAAAAATAGACGGCATTCTTTGACAGTTTGGATTGTTTAGTCTAATATTGTGCAGTCCTAAGATGATGGGATGCATGTCCAACGTTCATCTCGAGCAACTATCACTAAATTATAATTCATTTTTATAATCCTCCTAAATGAGGATTCCAACCCAATTATTTATATGTACACCATTGACGAATTGAAGCTCATGCTTCTTTCTGAGCTAAAAGAAATAGCTGAGAAAATGGGGGTAAAAAATTTCAAAAAGCTGAACAAGCAAGATATCATCTATGCTATCCTAGATCAGCAAGCCATCACCCCAGAAGATAAACTACCCACAAAAACCGAAGAACCTAACGAAGCAGAAGCATCAGAAACTACTGATAAGAAACCTGCTAAAACAGAAAAGCCTAAGCGTAGGCCAAAAAGAGAAAATGTAACAGATGCTCCTGCTGAAGAAAAGAAAGAGGAAGTAGCTGAAGCAAAAGAATCAGAAGAAAAACCTGAAAGACCACCGCGTAAGGATAACAAATCCGAGAAACGTGAGCCAAGGCAAGATAGAGAGCCTAGACAAGATAAAGAGGGCGGAGAAGAAAGAAAAGAGAGAGATCAGAGAAGAAACAAGCGCCAGGAGTATAACCAGAACATCAAGGATTTTGATGGACTGATTGAAAGCGAAGGTGTATTAGAAATGATGCAAGATGGCTACGGCTTCTTGAGATCTTCTGACTACAACTACCTAGCAAGCCCTGATGACATATATGTTTCTCCATCTCAAATCAAACTATTTGGTTTGAAAACTGGAGATACTGTTAAAGGTCAGATCAGGCCTCCGAAAGAAGGAGAAAAGTACTTTGCCCTTCTAAGAGTTGCGTCTGTAAATGGCAAGACTACTGAAGAAATTAGAGATAGAGTTCCTTTTGAATACTTAACGCCACTCTTCCCTGAAGAGATGATCAAGTTGAGTACTAAGCCAAGCATGATGTCTACTAGAATTCTAGACATGTTTGCACCAATTGGTAAGGGTCAAAGAGGTATGATCGTAGCCCAGCCTAAGACTGGTAAGACGGTTCTTTTGAAAGAGATTGCCAATGCTATCGCAGAAAATCACCCTGAGTGTTATTTGATCATATTATTGATTGATGAACGTCCGGAAGAAGTTACTGACATGGCAAGAAGCGTAAAAGCAGAAGTCATTTCTTCAACTTTCGATGAGCAGGCCGATCGTCACGTGAAGGTTTCGAACATCGTTCTAGAGAAAGCAAAGCGTATGGTGGAATGTGGTCATGATGTTGTGATCCTTCTTGATTCGATTACGAGACTAGCTAGAGCATATAACACTGTGGTACCTTCATCAGGAAAGATCCTTTCAGGTGGTGTAGATGCAAATGCACTACATAAACCTAAGCGTTTCTTCGGTGCGGCACGTAACGTAGAGAATGGAGGTTCACTTTCAATCATTGCTACTGCCTTGATCGAAACTGGTTCTAAAATGGACGAAGTTATCTTCGAAGAATTTAAAGGAACGGGTAACATGGAACTTCAGTTGGATAGAAAACTATCTAACAAGCGTGTTTATCCTGCTATTGATGTACCTGCTTCTGGTACACGTAGAGAAGATCTATTAATGAGCAAAGAAGAACTTCAGCGTGTTTGGATACTCCGCAAGTTCATGAGTGATATGAACTCTGTTGAAGCAATGGAATTCCTACTGGACAGAATGAAAGGTACTCGTAGTAATGATGAGTTCTTGATTTCCATGAATAAATAAAAGATTCTAACAATAGGGAAGGCCTGTTTGAGATATCAAACAGGCCTTTTTGTTTTTGGACATAGCGTAAAGAATAGAAAATGGGTAGGTCATACTGACCCAAATAATTTGTTGATGAGTTTATTCTACAATCAATTTTTCGTAGTTTATATCAGTCTTTTTGTTGTTTAGATTCTGACTGAGCCCCAAAAATTACTTTACTGACTTTGGGAGAATCGATGAATGATGAGCTTATGTAATTAATGATTCTTGAGAATCTTTTGATTCCTACGAGATGATCAATTCAATCAACGCTTATGATAGATCGCCTACTTCTCTATTTCATTCTTGTTTTAATAGTTATACCTAGCGCTCATGGGCAGGAAGAACCTAGCACCGCTCTTGATGTTGTGATTGCTTATGAAAACAATGAGCATTGGCAACTGCTGGATGAGCTAAAACTGAGGGCAGATAGGGCCAAACAAAACAGCCTTGCAGAATGTAAAATCAACGGTCAAATAGTATTAATCTATGGCCTCATTGAAAACAAAGATTCATCACAACATTACCTGGATAAGGTAGAGGCCTTTTGGACAAACAATCAGGTTGATTCTGAGTCATCTGACCTCTATGGTCAGCAATTTTTGTCTAAGTTTTATCATTCCAGAAACAGGGTTTATCTGGATAGTGCTGACATTTATTTAAAGAATAGTGCTGACATCAATTATGTCAAGTACCAGCAATATCGTTTGTCGCCAGCGTCAAGAAACAATGGCGAATATACTGGCCTGACTTTCAACCAAATTGTCTTTAACCCTGATGTTCCTGAAGCAATCAAGGGGATGGCGGTAACTACTCATATGGGTGCACTCTTTAGATCCAATCGATTAGATAGCATGGTTTCTATGATTAACGATCTGGATAGATCTCAGTACACTCTGTTTAGACAAAACTTCATTTACTATGGGTCAATTTTGGCATACCTGGATCTTTATGACTTAGGAGCGGCCGAAAAGAGGTCACTTGAGTTCAAAGAATTTTTAAGTACTCATTCCTTAGATACTGTACCGAAATTTTTCACGCGTTATAACTCCGTAAAACGTGCGATTTTCAAACAAGTGGATATGCTAGATTCTGTACTAGTTTATCAGTTCGAACACATCGCCTATTTAAAGGAAGACACTACAAGAATACAATCAATAGCTGTTTCATTAACCGATATGGCCAATGTGCAAAAAGAGTTGGAGGAATATGAGAATGCAGAAAAGTTCTACTATGAGTCCATGAGTTATTTACCAGAAGGGTTGTATTTGTATGACAAAGCTGAGAACCTCTACGGTTTGGCTCTCGTCTGGTTTGAACAACATGAACTTACTGATGATCAGGCCGAAAAGCGAACCTTACTCAATAAGGTAAGGTCGGTTATGGAACAGCACAATGAGATCTCACTTACTTTGGACTCTCCACTACAACTGCTGAAAAGCAAGCTCATTGAGGCTAGATATCTCACGCTCAATTCTAGGTATAGGTTGGCTGAGAATGAACTAAAGGGCATACTTTCAACAGCAGAGTCTCAAGCGATTGCATTTCCTCTTGCATGGGGAACATACTTTCTTGCTGATTTATATTATAGAACTGAACGCTATCAATTGGCGAGTGAGACGGCCATTAAGGCACTGTCCTATGGTTGGAATACTAAGAATACTATTTTGATTCAGAAGCTGGTCATTAATTCTAACACTGGACTTGGCAAGAGAGCAGTAGTACAGGCTTATCTAGATTCTATCATATCACTAAAAGATGAGCAGAAAAGAGTCCAGACTGACATATTAATAGCAGGATATGAGATCAAGAATCAGCTCGATGAGCAGTTATTGGCCAACGAAAATTTGCAGATAGTCCAGAGCGCAAAGGATAGGGCATTAAGCCAGCAACGGCTTTTGTTAACCATCAGTTTGGTTGGTATCATCTTGATCCTACTTTTCTTACTAAGGACAAGACTTCTGAATAAAAAGAATAGAGAACTCTTAGAGGTGTTGAGACTGGAAAGTCAAGAATTGTCAGCCACCAACAATGAATTGGAAGGGAGTGTCAATGAGTTGGTATCCATGCAAGCCGACCATAACAAACTCACTGATCAACTTTCGGTGCATATTCAGAAGATACTCAAAGCTATTAAAGGCTTGGGTAGCTTTATTCCAGAGTTGGGAAAGTTAAATACAGAACAATCCAAATATTACAATCGACTCGTTGAGCTCACTTTGCAAGAAGAAGCATCAATAGGCTCATTGATGTCTGTCGGAACAATACTAGGCAACAGGGCAATTGACATAAGGCGTGTCTCTATTCTCAGTGTACTTGATACAGTCAAGAAAAACATGGCTAGTAGCCTTGACTTAAATGATGTCAGACTAAATGTCAAAATAGATGATGGCTTGGTTTTCTTAGCTGACCAATACTTGGTCGAACTACTCTTTACCTCATTGATAGAGCATGGTTTTGAGCAGCAGATTAAAAATAACAAGATCAATATAGGGGTGGACGCTGAAGATGGCTTAGTTGTAAAGGTTGACTTTGATGGTACACCAGTGGAGTCAGATATCATCAGCCACTGGCTGGACTACAACCCAAGAAGTGAAAGAAGCTATCTAACAAAAGCCTTACAAATTAAAGACTTGATGGATGGTGACCTGCAGTATTTGTGTGTCGGAGAAACTCACAAAATCTCCGTAAGCCTCAACCTAATAGAGTTGAAGTCTTCTCAGACCAAAAGTAGTGAACTCGAACCGGTCGAAATTGATGCGGTCTATGATCAAGTGATCGAGTTTCTGGTGAATCAAAATGGCCTTTCTAATCCGGACCTAAATCTGGCAGTACTCTCGGAAACTATTGGTGTTTCAAGGCGGAAAGTGTCGTATGTCATTAATACTAGGGAGAAGACAAACTTTAGTAAGCTACTTGCCAGATTAAGAGTTGATCAGGTGATTAAGAAACTCGATAATGGAGACTATAAACGTCTTAACATTGCGGGCATTGGCTATGAGGCAGGCTTTAATTCAAAGTCCACATTTTTCTCCTCGTTCAAAGAGTTTGTGGGGTGTACTCCGGGGGAATATGTCTCTTCTTTGGAGAAAAAAGCTTCCTGATGAAGTGTTGGAAATGAACCGACCTTAAAGACTCTTCCAAACCATTCGGACTAAAAAGGATCTTTCGTATATTTGATCTGGCTGGCATAATTATTATAAAAATCATTATAATATTATGCGCTTTCGTTTCCCTTCCAGAATCCATAACGTTTTCGATTCATTAGGCTGCTTTAGGGTTGAGTGTGTCAAAACGCTTCGCTTAAAAGCTAAACTAATAGTCCTTTGCTTTATCGGTATAAATGGTTCGCTATTCGGTCAGGATGTTCCAAAAAACATACTGGACACCTATAGGATACGAGCTAATAACCAGTCAGAGGATGCGATTGAAGGAATTCTAACATCAATGGAGAATGCTTCTGACTCAGATTTAGTAGCGCACTACTCAATCTACCTAAGTATCTTTTATAACCATATTGATGATACTACAAATGCAAGAAAGTACTTTCTGAGCGCTCGGGAATACTGGGGTGAGGCTGAAGTAAATGAGGCGAATCAAGACTACTTTGGTCAGCACCTATTGGGCTATTATGAGCTTAACAGAACGAAAATAGAGGTTCTGGACAGTGCGGCCAAATACATTCAGAATACACATGACCTACAGTATATCGAAGCTTTTAAGTGGGGTATGATTAGCCCATTTCGCCAACCTGAATCCTATAGTGAGACTTTAGAATCCCTCTTAACAAGTCAACCTCCAATTCCCGATGTTTTAAAGGGTAGAGTGCTACTGTTGCATATGTTCACTTTGGTTAGACTGGATTTATTAGATAGCGTACTATCGACTCAGAGCCAGCTGAAAGCGATGGAAATGACTTTGAGTGATCGCTTAAATTCCACTTATGTGGCAGTTGTTGCTCAGCTTGATTTGAACAAAATCAGCGAGGCCAAAAAATCAATCAATGACACAAGGGAATTCCTTGCTTCAAATAACCTCTTGGACAATGACGACTTTGTCAGGTTCTACTATACATCACAAGAGTCATATTACAGAGCAATTGCGCAATACGATTCAGCGATAACTTACAATTTGAGGCTGAAGGAAATATTTGCCAGACAGAAACAAATACAGCCCTTGGCAATGCTCAAACAGAACCTTGCGGACTACTATAGATATCAGGAGAAGTACGTTTTGGCAGAACAGTATTATATGGAAGCCATGGAAATGCTGGATAGAGAAAGGTTCAAAAACGACATCATCAGAATAATGACAAGTCTTAATAAGACCTGGTTAGAGGCTTCGGAGCTTGCTTCTGATCCTTCGGAGAAGCAGGGTTTGTTGGCTAAAGTCAGAGACTTGTTGTTAGAAGAGGAGCGGATCTTGCTGTCGTCCAACCTACCCCTCCTTGCCATCGACTATGATGCCATAAAAGCGAGGTTTTTAACCTTGACAGGACAATATAGGACGGCAGAAAACCTATTAAATGGTGCGATCGCTTCTTCAAATTCTGAAGGATATTACAATGGAAGATGGTGGGCCAGTATATATCTAGCGGAGCTCTATATTTTGCAAAACAAATTCGATGGGTCCATAGCACTTGCCTCGGGACTTCTAACTGATGAAGTCAATACTACTGATAGGATTAAGATACATCAGCTCTTGATGCGTGCACACATAGGAAATGGCGACACGGAAGAGGCCCTTAAGGAGTTCGATCTCATTTCCGAAAACATAAGGGCCGAGGACGATCAACGAGCGCTCAATCTGCTGGCTGAATATGAAGTGATGAGAGATCTGGAGAGGGAGAAAATAATTAATGAGAGTCTGGAAGCTCAGCAATTGGCCAATTCAAAATTGATTATTAGGCAGCGTATTATTATCGGGATTATTGTCTTCAGTATCTTGATAATAGGCTTCTTCTTAGTGAGACTCCAGTTCCTTAGAAAGAGAAATTTTAGGCTTTTTGGCAAGCTGACTAAGGAGCGAGAAGAGCTGCAGTTGACTAATTCAGAATTAAGCGAAAGTGAAGCTAGTTTGAAAACTGCGCAACTCTCTCAAAATGTTATTCTCGGACAGCTCACGGTTCACCTCAATAAGATGTTCAATAGCCTGAAAGTGCTCAGAAATTTTATTCCCGAGGCGGGTAAGCTGAATAGCGAACAACTTAAATATTTTGAACGCCTTACTGAATTGATAGAGGAGGAACGTTCATCTATTGATCAAATGATTTCTCTGAATTCGATTCTTGATGATCATGATATTGACATCAGAAGAGTTTCGATTAATGATGTTGTAATAGATGTCAAAAAGAACATGGATAGTAGCCTAAGACTCTATGAATCGAAGTTAGAGGTTAATATGAAAGAGGACTTACTTTTTTTGGCCGATCGGAAGCTGGTCGAGCTTGTATTTATCTCGCTCATTGAGCATGGCCGAAAGAACTTGGTAAAAAAGACGCTCTCAATCGATGTCAATGCCAACGATGGGTTAAGAATTGAATTTCAGTTTGAAGGCTCATCAGTAGAGGATGAAACCATAAGAGAATGGATAAAGCCTAAACCCGGAGCTTTTAAGAGTTATTTGCTAAAACTTGTTGAGTTGAAAGACTTGATGGATGGCGACCTTCAATACCTGACCATAGGAACTTTGCATAAGATTTCCGTCAGGCTAAATCTCATTGAGTTAAGTTCTGGTTCGAATAAGAGTCCTGTCCTTGAGCCACTTGAAATCGACTCAGTATATGATCGAATAGTGAGGTATTTGGTGGATGACAATCGCTTGGCAGACTCCGACTTGAATTTGGCTTCTCTGGCAGAAAACCTTGGTATTCCAAAGCGAAAAATTTCTTTTGTTATCAATACGCGTGAGAGAACCAATTTTAGCAAATTCTTGGCGCGGTTGAGAATCAATCAAGTCATTAACAAACTTGACAACGGTGATCATAGGCACCTCAATATTGCGGGTATAGGCTATGAAGCGGGCTTCAATTCAAAGTCTACTTTCTTCGCATCGTTTAAAGAGTTTGTGGGTTGCACCCCTGGGGAATATATAATTTCGATCGACCAGAAAGCTTCTTAGGAGTGCGACTTTATTCTTTTTGCCAAATCCGTACTACAATACACTTTCTAGGACGATCTGTGAAATCAGTATGCACTACATTAATTGAGCGATGGCGTTTTGAGTGGGTCCTTATTTTGTGACCCTTGAAATCTCACCTAAATAATATAAGCAACGCAATACTTAGCCCATGGATTCAAGATTTAATGGCATTCTAGAGCAGGTTTTTATAGAACAGGCAATCGATAAGCTTGAGGAGATGAAGTACAAGCTAGGTTCGGATACTTGTGATTCCGTTTGGCAAATTGAAGTATTATCTAACCTAATAGATCAATTCTACACCACTAATGTTGGTTCGAGATTCAATCACATTCTTAATCAAAGGCTGGATCAATTCTGGTTGGATCACTCTCATCTGTTGAAAAATGATATTCTTCTTTGCGGATCAATTGTTTCTCTCAATAACGATGATGATCAAGTTTTGACCTTTTTAAATGTAAGGGAAGAAGAGCTGTCTGAATACAAAAGTGTTGTTTCCGAGAAGTTAGAACTCAAGAAAGATCAGGACCTGTATGCTTATTTAAGCAATTACTTCGATCGCCCAATGAAGGTGGTTCGTTTGAGACCCTAGTTTTTGTATAACACAGTACGAATTTGGGTATTCATCCCAAATTCGAACCATGGAATTTTTTATCGCACTCCTATGCCGAGTGATTTTGTCTACTTCGATTATCGAGATCAGACGGATTACGATTTTAAGCTTGGTTGGAGAATAGGCAGTCGAAATAAGTGATTTGATGTTTAGGTCATTTTCGAGAATCTCTGAGGAGAGACTTCTGTTTGCCAACCCTCCAACCAGCTTAGGAATGATCGACTGTTAGATACAATCTTTTACAGTAGTCAATATAGTAGTGTCGATACTTGGACAACGATCATTCCTTGATTTACAGGATGCTTAGTCTTGAATTGACTCATGAGATTTCATGGGGCAAGTGAGGGGCAATTATTACTTTCCGCCAGCCAATTAATTATTGCCTGATCCCTTGGAGTTTGGATTATTTCCAAACCTCAAATCGCTAGGCTCCTGTAAATTTTTAATTCCCTTCAAAAACCCCACAACTTCATTAATCATATCAATAAATAGCACCCTTAGTTAAAACTAGATTGAGGAGTATTAAGACTAATCTTGCGATTAGGTGATGCGTTCTGATGTAGGCTGACTGAAGTTTCTTGTGAAGCAGGTCTCACTTTTTGACTATAGAAATCTTCAATTTGTTGCGCGTCTACGCCTATGAGTCCGACATTCAACCCAGCTTTGCTGAGCACAATCATTTTATCCAAACTACCAACCAGTTGATTTTGGTCAAGCTTATTCAATCCCCAGATCGGGAGTATCTCTAGGTTCAGACTTTTATTGATTTTATGACGATGAGCCGTCAGTTCAAGCCGGCTTCCAAAGGGTACTCTTTTTAATTTGTAATCGAGCACCGTATTCAATTGTAGGCGTATGCTTGAGGTATAACCTAGTAACTTGAAGAGTACTGCCCATGGCTTCTTTACGCTATAGATCCAAGTACAGCCGTCATTCTCGAACTCATAATACTTAACAAAACTCATTATCCGACTTTTTAAATTTTTCATATCCACCGCTTCTTTATTGTTTCACCAAGATTTTGAACTTGGTAATCTGCTGACCCAAGTTTATAGATAAGACATACAGTCCCGCTTTCAGCTTTTGGGTATCTATGGACAGTTCGTTTTGACTGTTTATTGTCATTGATCCTAATACTTGTCGTCCACCCACGGCATACAGGTGAGCTGCTTCGATACTCGAGTTTTCAGGTAGCTTTAGATAGACTTTTTCTCCAATCTGAACTGGGTTCGGATATGGTTTTTCTATGCTAAGACTTCCTGAATGTTTGATGTGTCTGATTTCTGAGTATTCGGTTTCTCCAGTAATATCATGTGACTTGAGGCGATAGTAGTTGTTTCCTGCTAAGGGGTTTTTGTCCTCATAGGTATAGGCCCTTGTTATCTCACTTGTTCCGGCTGCTGATACCTGACCAATTGCCGAATAGGTGCTGCCATTTCCTGATCTTTCAATTGTGAAGTGACTGCTATTCTCTTCATCGGCAGTAGCCCAGTCTAATTGCACTCCGTTTGCCGTGCTTGTAGCGTCAAAGGAAAGCAGCGTGATCGGTAAGGCATTATCTTCATTTGAGGCTAGCGTGAAATAGTTGCCATTTTGAAAGTCGACTTGAAAATTGACCAGATTGTCGCTAGCGGTAACGAATGACTGACTGACCATGGTTGCTCCGGCAGAAAAATCTCCATCTTGGTCTACTAAAAGCACGATTTGACTTTCGTCATTGGTGCCTATACCCGTTGGCCCGAGTAGACCCGAGACATCAAATTGAACAATCACTTCCCCAATGGATTGGCTATTGTTGTTAGTGTACTCTTGTACTCTCCATTCCCTATTGAGTCGACTGATTACTTGGAGTGGATCGAAATCAATATTTTCAGATTGATCATAAAGCGCTTCGCCATCATGACCCCAAAGCAAAGCTAGATTATCAGTCATGGTGCTTGGATTATCTGCATTGCTAGCCTCCAGACCATCGGAATCAGAATCTAATCCTATGGTAACTATTGCATCACTATTGGCACTTTTTGATTGTCTTTGGATTATGTTGGTGTAATTGTTTCTGAAAATCCCTGCTACGTTGTTGTGAAATTGGGTGTTGGCCGATGCATCCCAAATGACAAGGTCAGTTTCAGGCGCATTCTGCCTAATGATGTAATCACCTTCTCCACTCTCGAAGCTTGTATTGTCGCCATCAGTATCGTTTGACAGCGTAATGCCATATTTTAAGGCGAGGTAGCTTTCAATGCTTTGCCTTTCGCTGCTGTTACTAAGCAGTTGGTTGTATACAATGACTTCTGCTACCTGACCATTAAAGTAGTCGCCATTGTCACCAGAGGCAGCGATTTGGAGGGCGTTGGTGGTGCCACTGAAGCCGGAGGTAAAACTTCTTTTCACTTCGCCATTGACATAGACCTGAGAACCGTTGCTAGTCAGATCGTCATAGATAATCGTTGCCATGCTCAGTGTGTTCGTGCCATAGAGTTGATCGATGTCAGATTCAAAACCGCTTCCGGTACTCACGGCTTGGTTTTGGGTAGCTCCTACGGCATCGATCATATATCGGCCGGTTGTAGATTTTTCTCCCCAAACCGAGCCAGAATTATCTTGAGAGGGAAGGTATACGGCTAATACGGCAAGGTCTGGGTTGGCAGCTGCATTAATGCTTAAATCAGTATTGGCAGACTGAGCCCCGGTAAATGTATAGGCGGGTTGATAGTTAATGGCAGTGCTGAGTGTTGGAGATCCAGTGAATGTAATGTTTACATTGTTGCCTGAAAGGTCATTCCAGTCAGGTGAGGATACATCTCCTCTTAGCCAAAGCATCAGGTTTTCTGGTACACCGCCAGGAACCCCCTGAAAGTTATCTCGGTAGTCTAAGTCTCCAGCATGGAGATAGTCATTATCGAAATCTTTGATTCTATCATCAAAGGTGAAGACACCTCCTCCAGAATTTAGGTAATAGCTTCCTACAGGATCGCTGAAGTCAGTGGTGTTGGCAAAGATGATGATAGCCCCTCCATTACTTTGTAATAAACCGATGTTGAATTGACCTGAGCTTGCACCTAAATTTGTGTTGACGGCACTAATGTCGAATACTCCGTCATTGTTGGAGTCTAGGTCGAGAAAATCTGGGTTGTCGGTGCCGTCAGTATTTACGGGGTTGCTCAATGATGTTCCTCCATTATCAATATCATAACTGTCTCTAATACCGTCTGCATCTGTGTCGGTGCTGCTTGGACTGATGTATGTACTAGTAGGCTGTGCTTCTATGGTGTCTGAAATGCCATCATTATCACTGTCAAGATCAATTCTATTTTTATGGCTATCACCATCAGTGTCGGCATCAGCAAGTGCGGTGCCGCCATTGTCTGAGTCCAGTAGATTGGCCCAGCCATCTGAGTCTGTATCAGTTATGTCATCAATTCGGCCATTTGAATCTATGTCTACACCGCCTGCTTCAACAATATCAGGAATGCCATCGCCATCGCTGTCTAGATCAAATTTATTTTTCAGGCCATCTGCATCAGTATCGGGATTTGCTAAGACAGTACCTCCTTCACTGGGGTCAAATGTGGCATACCATCCATCGCCATCACTATCTGACACCGTAGCAATATTTACTCTACCCAGCCCACCAGCATCTGTGCCACCAGCTTCAATAATATCAGGAATGCCGTCATTGTCACTATCCAGATCTGTGACATCTGTAATTAGGTCGCCATCTGTGTCTGGCCTTGGAAGTAGGTTTGCGCCACCCGGAGACTCATATGAGTCAGACCAGCCGTTGTTGTTATTGTCTTGAAATGTGTCAACAACTCCATTGTTATCGGTGTCACTTCCACCTGCTTCAATAATGTCAACAATACCATCATTGTCGCTATCTAGGTCTACTCTATCATCTAACCCATCCCCATCGCTGTCGCAGCTACTTGAGGCAATATAAAACCAATCGAAGGGGACGTTAATTTGGCTTTGTGTGGCTGTAGAATAAGCCAAAGCCAAGATACCTACGAAGCCCGAATTGTAGAAAACTTCAAAGGTAACTGTATGCTGCCCACCAGATAATAAACGCGATCCACTGGTGCTAGAAACGGCTGGTGCTAAGCCATCATTATCTATTAACAAAGTGCCATCTACATAAAACTTGGAGCCATCACTAGAGTGTAATGTGAAAGTGTAGGTGTCAGTTGTAGGAATGTTAATAAAGCCTGTAAACCTTAATGCATAGTTTTCTGGGTTTGAAGCGCTCTCGACTGCTTGTGCAATGGTCTGGATGCCAAAACCAACTGAAGTACCTATTGCTGTAGGGTTGATAGTGGGTATGTTATCAACACTAGTATCGGTAAAGTTGCTAAAGTAAGTATAGTCTAATTGTCCAATGATTATGCAGCCTTCGTCCATATCCTGGAGCCCGTCATTGTCACTATCTAGGTCTAATCGATTCTTTAAACCGTCAAGGTCTGTATCTGGGTCAGCTAATGCGGTGCCTCCATTGGCGACATCAAAGGCATTGGCTCTGCCATCCTGATCAGTGTCTGTTGTGTCATCAACTTGTCCATCTTCATTACTGTCGATGAGCGCAGTCCCGCCAGCTTCAAAAAGGTCAGGCACTCCATCTTGATCACTATCAACGTCTATTCTGTTTTTGAGGCCATCGTTATCAATGTCTTGATCTTCCAATAGTGAACCCCCAACTGCAGGCTCAATTGTATCAGACCATCCATTACCATTGACATCCGTAAGGGATGAATCTTCAACTCGACCATTGTTGTTTGAATCTGTGCCCGAGGCTTCAACAACATCTGCAATACCATCATTATCACTGTCTATGTCCAGTCGATCTGGAATATTGTCGTTATCGCTGTTGATATCTACCAGGCGTGTACCTCCGTTGTCAGGGTCGAAAACATCTGACCATCCGTCATTATCAGTATCGGTAAAGGTTCCGTCTACTCGACCATCATTATCGATATCTACGCCTCCGGCCTCAACAATATCAGGTATGCCATCGTCATCACTGTCTAGATCAAAGGAAGGATCTATACTGTCTAAGTCAGTTGCCGGATCATCTATTGCAAAAAGAAGAGAAAATGGCAGAGAGGTCTTTGTAATTGTGGAGCTCTGGTAAGAAACGGATAAGCTGGCCGTGCCTTGTGTTTCAAAAAAGTATAAAACCATGAATTCATGAATTCCTTCCGATAGAGTAACTGTACCCTGTTGCTCCTGAAGTGCATGTATGTCATCATTGTTTACCACCTCAACCCCATCAATAAACAGTTTGGACCCATCATCTGATTCGGTATAAAAGGTATATGTATCTGCTGCCGGAATGACAATGCCACCGGTAAACCGGATGGCGTAATTAGTGGCTGGAGCACCTGAAATAGCAGCTTGTAGTGCTGGAATATTGAAGTCTAAAGAGTTAGCTTCACTGAGGGCGCCAGTGGTAGGGATGTTATCCACAGTGTTGCCTGAAGGAAGCCCACTGTAGAACTCATAGTTTATTGAAGCCGTGGTTCTGGTAAATTCTTCAATATCCATCAGTCCATCGTCATCATTGTCAAGGTCAATTTGGTTTTGAATGCCATCACCATCAAAATCGTCAAGGGCTTGAAAACAGTCACCATCAGATGGACCATCCCTAAAGTTAATTTCGCCCGCAGGGCAAACCAGGTAGTCCATATCGGCATCACCGAAAGTCTGAGCTAGGTTTACGGCCTGGAAGTTTCCCAAAGGATGGGCATAGTTATCAGAACCATGATCATTATCGAGCCCGTTAGTACCGATAAACCCATCAGTCATACCATCGTTGTTGTTGTCGGTCAGTAGTCCGGTAGACTCATCAATGTCGAAAGTACCATCATTGTCAGAATCAAGGTCCAGATAGTCCGGGTTGTCAGCTCCGTCTGTATTGACAGGATTGTTTAGGAGAGTACCACCCGCATCACCATCATATGAGTCTTTGAGTCCATCATTGTCACTGTCATTGTTAGTGAAACTGGCTAAGTCAGTTGAGAGCTGAGCTTCTAAATTATCGGGTAGTCCGTCATTGTCGCTATCAAGATCTAAGCGGTTGTCATAAGTGTCGCCATCGGTGTCTGGGTTGGCTAGGGCAGTGCCTTGGTCAGGGTCATATGTATCTGCCCATCCATCATTGTCGGTATCATTGAATGTGCCATCTACTCGTCCATTGCCATCGGTATCAACTCCGCCAGCTTCAATGAGATCTGTTATTCCATCATTGTCGCTATCCAAGTCAAGGTAATTGGCAATACCATCACCATCTGAGTCACAAACATAGGAGGGTGAGGAAAAGGAAGTGAAAGGAAAAGTGGTGAAACTCACGCTAGGCGAGAAATAGGCTAGCTCCAAAAATGGGTCTACTCCCGTAGTAAAGAATAATTCTATGGTGACGGAATGCCGACCGCTGGATAGTAAGCGACTGCCAAATGCACTACCCACTCCGGCTTGTAAGCCATCATTGTCTACAAGTATGGTTCCGTCTACATAGAGCTTGGCTCCGTCACTGGAATACATAAGAAAGGAGAAAGTCTCCGTTTCAGGAATATCGATAAAGCCCGTAAATCTAAAAGAGAGGTTTTCTATGGGGGCTGTAGGCCCCTCGATGGATCTAAAAAGAGCTTCGATATTTAGTGAGGTGGACTTTCCCGTATGATCAGGGTTTGTGGTGGGTATATTATCTACAGTATTGCCTGAAGGTGCACTGGCAAAATATTGATAGTCTAGGGAGCCAGATAGCGTACAGCCTTCTTCACCTTCCGGTAAACCATCGTTGTCACTGTCCACATCGAATCGATCTTTTTTACCATCTGTATCACTGTCTAAATCGGCCAATACGGTGCCGCCATTGTCAACATCAAAAGTGTCTGCCCAGCCATCACCATCTGTATCCGCGGGATCATCAACTACGGAATCAAAATTGGTGTCCGTTCCGCCCGCCTCGATTATGTCTGGTATGGTATCTCCATCGCTATCGGTGTCTTCCCTGTTTTTGAGGCCATCAGCATCCTCATCTTCATCGGCTAAGGCGGTACCACCATTGTCCGGATCGTAGGCATCCGTCCAACCATCACCATCAGTATCAACGAGGTTATCACCTCTTCCATCCAAATCGGCATCTATATCACCGGCTTCTATCAGGTCAGGTAGACCATCATTATCGCTGTCTAGGTCTAGTCGATCGGGAAGCCCATCTTGATCTGAATCATTATAAGAAAGTGCCGTTCCGCCATTATCAGAATCAAAGAGGTCTGACCAACCATCCCGGTCTTTATCAGTGAAAGCACCGTCTATTAATCCATCGCCATTGCTGTCTGTTCCACCGGCTTCTACATAATCTATGATGCCGTCATTGTCACTATCCCGATCTATTCTGTTTTCGATGCCGTCATTATCAGTATCTATGGCCGCGAGCGGAGTGCCGCC
>NZ_JAGFMD010000008.1 GCF_017592825.1 Roseivirga sp. E12
TTGCCATGAACGTGATTTGTGCTACTCACCTCAGTGCCTTGATCATCGAATAAGGCTAGTCTATGGTATTGTCCATAACCTTCAGAACCATACGTCTTAACCTCTATCTCAACCGCTCCACTTGATGGAGCAATAAACTTAAACCATACGTTAGCATTGGGATCAGTAGACCAATTCGAGGGTCGAACACCATCTCCAGTGGCATCGATTGTGGTAAACTCAGCATTTACAGAGCGATATTCTCCATTGGAATCAAAAGTGATCAGATGAGCATTTACTTTATTGTCATTCGAAGGGGCCTGAAATGCTTTCAAACTAAAGGTGGTAAAAAGAATACAGGCGATGAATAAGCAACCTTTCATTTGTATGATTATTTAATGATATTATATATATAAATATACTCTTCATTTATTAAATCAGCAATGATTTAACACTAATCTACTCTAATTAAGTAATCACAGAGTCTGTATATCTATTTCACCTGATTTATAAAAGAATATTGATTACAACGACTCTCTTTCGATGACTAGAGTCTAAAGTAATTCGTAATCAAAATGAGTCATTTACTGAAAGTAGCTCAGCTCAACTCTGAAGCGTTTATCAATGGCCTTTAGATGATCATATGCCTTTTGATTGAGCTTGATGATCACCTTCTCATCAGTTACACTAGGCATGGCCCCAACAACCCTCACATAGACCGTGAGGTCATTCATTAAGTTTTTGACTTTGATCACAGTGCCCACTTTTGCCGTTCTATGTAGCGCGAAAAATTTGGTAGTAGGCTCTTCTTCATCAATCACTTCTGCTAAACCCTCCACCTTAAAAGGCTGCAACTTGGTGCCTCCATAGTCCTCAGGCTCTGGAGTTGCAACTGTTTCGGTTTTTGTAGTATCTACCACAACCACGGGTATCGGCTCAGTATCAGATGCTGTATTCACCGTAACAGGCACTACTACTTTTGCTGTCTCATTATCAGGTGTTGCGTCAACTTCACTTTGAACTTTCACCAATAACTCCTGCCCTAGAGAAAGCGAATTGGAGGAGAGGTTGTTCCAAGTTTTCAAATCCGTGATACTGACGTTATACTGTTTGGCTATCGCAAAGAGTGTTTCACCCGGAGCAACTTGGTGTGTCGCAGTGTTAGTGACAGTCAGTTTTAGTTCCTTCTTTTCAGTAGGTAGAGTACCCCCGAAAGGTATTTTTAGCGTTTGCCCTACTTGAAGACCATTAGATAATTCTGGATTGGCCTGATTGATTTCTGTGACTGTCGTTTGATACCTTTTGGCCAATGAAAAGAGTGTCTGCTTGGTCAATACTTTGTGTACCACAAACACTTGGTCACCTTTTTTCTCAATACCCAAAGAGTCGGTTTGGGCGAAACCCGTGGATGTTATCAAGAGAAAAATTACAAATACTCCGAAATACTTCTTCATATGCTTAAAAGCCATAGATCATTAAATTTCGCTTACCCCCAACAAATATAAGGTCTTGCTTAACTATAAAAAACGTGCCAGTTGCCAAGCCCTTCAATCCTCGATCTAAGGATTGATTCAACAGCAAGTCACCTTCCAAACTAAATACGAACAAATCAAGGTTATAGCCTCCGTCCTCCTTACTATTTACGGTAACTGCAAAATGATCCTTCCATTCGAGGTAGTCGCAACTCCCCTCTAATGTGAGGTTTTGCCTTTCTTTCAAAAATCTAGAGATAGTGGCGAAGTGAGGACTCTCACTATCATACTGGATCGGATAAGATGCTTCCGAAAGCGTAGGACTTTCTGAAACCTTATTAGATTCATTTGTCTCTTGGCCAGTCCGAATATCGATACTAAGCTGTGATTCTGGAGCTTCCATTGATGCTAATGTCAACACATCCGACCTCACATTAAACAACTTCACACCATCAACTGACCAGATGGCCTCCAGGCTTTCTGTATCAAAACCAAATACCGATCTGGCTTCAATATTCTGTGTATCATCATAGGTCTGGAAGACTACTATGCCATTAGTAAAATGATAAACACTAATCCACCAAGACTCTTCAAAACTGATCTCCTTCCAAAGAAATTTTTTAGTGACCAGATTAAATAGGGAAAAGCTAACAGTCAATTTTTCACTGTCGCGAGTGGTTATCAAGAGCTGATCGCCATGAGAAAGCACTTCCCATATATCAGCATCGAAGCCATGTGAAAAATCGTGTTGCAACTGTTTTGACAAGTCCTTTATTCGTAATTTGAAGCAAAAATAAGCTATTCAAGTGAGGATCAAAGGAATTAGAAACGTAGTCAGAGGAATTGTCTTAAGCAGTATTTTATTACTGGCCGTGGTCGCATTGGCCTCAGAGCAATCCAAATACCAAGAGGGCACCCTGAAAGTTTTCTTGATGGAAATACGCGATGACATTGACCCTAGGATGAACCGCTATGTAGACTTGGCGCTAGACCAAGCTACGGATGTCGGTGCCGACATTGTGCTTATTGACATGGACACCTATGGTGGCGCTGTCAATGATGCCAACGATATCCGGACGAGAATACTTGAATATGAGAAACCCGTGTGGGTCTATATTAATAACGATGCTGCCTCTGCAGGGGCATTAATCTCTATTGCCTGTGACAGCATTTATATGGTGCCTGGTGCTAACATTGGTGCTGCCACAGTAGTCAATGGTGCAGATGGCACGCAGGCTCCTGACAAGTACCAATCATATATGCGGTCCATTATGCGATCAACGGCAGAAGAGAATAATAGAGATCCACTGATTGCCGAAGGTATGGTCGATGACCGAGTGGAGATTGAAGGTGTAACAGAATCGGGTAAAATCATCACTTTCACTACTTCTGAGGCGATTGCTAATGGCTATTGTGAAAGAGAAGTGGCCAGTATTCAAGACATTCTGGAGAAGAATAATATTGTCGATTACGAATTGATCCGATATGAACTATCTGGTACGGAAAAGGTCATCTCCTTTTTCCTGAATCCTTTTGTCAGTGGTCTGTTGATTCTTGTAATCACCGCTGGAATCTTTTTTGAATTACAGACACCTGGAGTTGGCTTTCCCCTTGCGGCAGCTGGGATTGCACTGGTACTTTATCTGGTACCTTATTACCTCAATGGCTTAGCAGCCAACTGGGAGATTGCCGTTTTCTTTATTGGTTTTGCATTAATCGCGCTCGAGGTCTTTGTAATTCCTGGCTTTGGGGTGGCAGGCGTTGCGGGCATCATCTGTACCGTTGGCGCACTGATATTCATTATGCTCGGCAATGATAACTTCAACTTTGACAACGTACCTGTCGGTGAGATATCAACCGCGGCAGGAGTGGTCGGGGCGGGTGTAGTCGGCTCTATTGTCGTACTCTTTGTGTTTGGCTATCGGTTTACAAAATCAAAAATGTTCGATCGGGTTGCGCTTACTTCTAGCCAAGAAAAGGCGGATGGTTATGTCGCCACTTTCCATACTCAGGACCTTGTGGGTAGGCAAGGAACCGCAAATACTATTCTCCGACCCAGTGGTAGAATAGACATAGATGGAGAAATCTATGATGCCTATACTCGTGGAGAATATGTAGAAGCAGGCGAAAAAGTTGTTGTGATTAGTCAGGAAGGCAGCTCGCTGAAAGTCAGAGCCATCAAATAATGGATAAAAAAAATAGAGCAAAGTTTAGTGCCGAAAGCCTCGTAGTAGCTGACGGACACGATCCTATGGGGGTTTTAAACTCGTTGAAAAATCCGATTTTTCAGACCTCCACCTTTATGTTCAATACTGCCGAGGAGGGCAAAGCCTTTTTCGATCAATACAAAGGAGCGGATACGCTGGAAGAAAGAAACAGTAGCCTGATCTATACTCGGCTAAACCACCCCAACCTCACGGCTGCGGAATTTCGCTTGGCACAGCTCGATGGTGCTGAAGATGCAGCCTTCTTTGAAAGCGGCATGGCAGCCATCTCTACCACCATCATGACCTTCTGCAAGGCGGGTGACTTGATCCTGATGTCATCGCCACTTTATGGTGGTACCGATACCTTTATCAAGCGTACGCTCAATCACTATGATGTGGAGTGGATCGAGTTCGACTCGGAAAGTACGCAAGAAGACATCGAACAAAAGGTACTCAAGCACCCTAGAGCTGAGCAGCTCAAAATGATCTATGTGGAAACCCCAGCCAATCCAACATTATCGCTTACTGACATTGGGATGATCGCTAATCTCCGTGAAGATTTACGAACTAATGGAATAGAAGCTGTTATTGCGATTGACAATACTTATTTAGGACCCATCTTTCAGAAGCCGATCTCTCAAGGTGCAGACCTAAACCTCTACTCTGCTACCAAATATATTGGTGGCCATAGTGATGTGATTGCAGGTGCTTGCTCGGGCAGAGAAGACCTGATTCAGGCTATCAAAGGCCTAAGGACTACGCTTGGCTGTATGGCTTCTCCTTTTACTTCCTGGTTAGTAACCAGAAGCCTTGAGACAGTAGCGCTCCGCATGGAAAAGCAGGCTTCGAATGCCGAAAAACTTGCCGACTTTTTGAAAGGCCATTCCAAAGTGGAAAAAGTCTACTTCTTAGGACATTTAGAAGAAGGTACTGCACAACATGCCATCTACCAGAAGCAGCAGAACTCTGCCGGTGCCATGATGGCTTTTGAAGTGACGGGACTAGAAACGGAGGCTTTTAAGTTTTTGAACAGCTTGGAGCTCGCTAAGCTAGCCGTCTCCCTAGGAAGCACTGAAACTCTGGCTTCTCATCCTTATACCATGAGCAGTTCCAATATGAATGAGGAAGATCGGATTAAGAACAACATTACCGAAAGCCTGATTAGAATCTCTGTAGGTATTGAAAATCCTGATGACCTTATTTCGGACTTCGACCAGGCCCTGAATCAAATCTGATGGCTGAAACTCCCACCCTTTATGAGCGAATCGGTGAAGACAACATTCTTCAATTGGTAGATGATTTTTACGAAGGTGTTGAAGGTGATGAATTGATTCGAAAAATGTACCCCGAAGATCTTCTACCGGCTAAGAACAGGCTGAAGCTCTTTTTTATTCAGGCATTGGGAGGTCATCAGACCTATACTGATGAACGTGGGCACCCTATGCTTAGACGCAGACACTTTCAATGGAAGATTGGCCAAGATGAAGCTACGCACTGGCTACAGCATATGCACAATGCACTAGAGAAAGCCACTTTTGCTGAAAAAGAGAAAGATGAGTTTTGGGATTATGTGTACAAGGCTGCACTGCATATGATTAATAAATAGACTTGCTATATTCGCTGCCGTAAATGAAAAGGAGACTACTACTAATTTATTCTGTCTACGGGCTCATAGTTTTCGCCTTAGTATTCATTATTCTCCTTCCGTTTTTCTTACTAGCGATCTTCATTAAGCCTCTAGAAAAAATGGCTGCTACGCTCAACTACATTTGGGCCAGGGTCTTCTTTTTCTTCCTATTCTTAAACCGCACCAAAATTACTTTTGACCAAAAGCTTGATAGAAAACAACGCTATATTTTCTGCGCAAACCATACCTCATACTTAGACATTCCAACCATCGGTTTGATCGGTCATAACTTTAAATTTATCGGCAAAGCCTCGCTCAAAAAAGTACCCCTCTGGGGCTACATGTATAACAAGCTTCACATCTTAGTAGATCGTAAAAGCATGCGGAGCAAACACAATACATGGTTGAATGCTAAGGAAGCCATTGCTAGAGGGTTTGGTATCGTATTCTTCCCCGAGGGTGGAATTCTTTCAAAAGAGCCACCAAAAATGGTAGCTTTTAAAGAGGGCAGTTTCCGCATAGCGGTAGAAGAACAAATCCCAATCGTCCCCATCACAATTCCGTACAATCACATACTTTTGCCTGACGTCATGCCATTGACCATGCATCCAGGCAAGGTGCGAGTACATGTTCATGCACCCATTTGGCCGGAAGGTCAAAGTGACGAGGCAGTAAAAGCGCTTAAGCAAAAGGTGCGTAGCACAATGGAAGCTCAGATGGATAAATTCTATAACGATGAAGGTTGATAAGGAAAGCTTAGCCAAGGTGGCACATCTCGCCAGATTGAACATCAAACCTGAGCAGGAAGAGAAACTTCAAAAAGACATGACAGAGATTTTGGCTTGGGTTGACAAGCTAAAGGAACTAGATACGGACGGAGTAGAACCATTGACGCACATGACAAATGAAGTGAATGCATTACGTTCCGATATAGCCGAAAAGACCATCAGTACAGCTTCTGGATTAAAAAATGCTCCAGAGCATAACGATCAGTTCTTCAAAGTACCGAATGTAATGAAACGTAATTCATAGCTTTACATTAGTCTTACAACAATTCAACTCATTGAACAAACAAGTAATCAGTTCCTTTAAAATCCTCGGTTATACTTTAACTGCTGCTTGTTTTGTACTCTTTATCTACGCCTTGGTTGTTGGAGACAATCTGGCACTACCCTGGGAAATAGAAACCACCTTCAAGACGAGGCCTTTACTTCTTGAGTATTTTCAACTCAATGGTCAAGCCGCAGGCCTTTACATCGATCAGATCATCAGTTGGCAGAAATACGCCACTGGTGACATCGCCTATCTAGAGTGGCCGGAGACTGCCCTATTCATCGTTTTCTACTTGTCTCTGATCACTATTACGACCCTGGTCAGCTACTTTGACCGATTCTCCTATTTCATGGTATCAGGTGTGGTTGTCTTTAGTTTGATTCAATTGAGGCTAGAAGAACTCGGTATATCAGATCCCTACCTCACCTATGGTGCTATTGGAGGCTACTTTGTGCTCACCTATCTTTTTCAAAGCTTCTATCCACAAACCAAGCTTTGGGTGCGTCTAACGGCCAGTCTAGTACTCTATGGTAGCCTGATCGCCATTATTATGTTGCTCACAAATGCAGCCGACCCTCAGTTACTTAATATTTCTTATGGTGTTTTGAGTCCCATTATCTTTAGTACCATCTTTATCGTTTTCGTTGCTGGAGATAATATTTTCAGCCTTTTTAAACTTACCACACAAGGATCTTCCAATGGTAAAAATAGCCTGAAGCACTTCGCGATTATCGGAAGTATCTATGTACTCCTTGCGATTCTTCTTTTTCTACAAAGAACGGGTTATACCGAAATCGACATTTACTTTCTAAACCCGTATGTGTTGCTGGTCTTCTCAGTCATCTCCGGTTTCTTCAGCCTTGAAAAAAAATTGGAGGGTATGGAAAGCAATGTTGATCTCAAACTCATTCGATACTGGCTCTACCCGGTTGGTGCGAGTCTTTTATTTTGCTTGATAGCCTGGGCTCATTTAACGGTCAATGACTCCATTGTCAATGCTATTGAATGGGTAATCATCATCAGTCACATGACCTTTGGTCTGGCCTTTTTTGCTTATGCCCTGATTAACTTCATTCCTCCATTGCTATCAAACCTCGAGGTCTGGCCAGTATTCTTTAAGGGACTGCTCGCCCCCATTTTAATGGTTCGGCTATTCGCTTTTGTGCTCTTTTTGGGTGGTATCTTTTACTTAGAAAATAGACCATACTATCAAGTCAAAGCAGGTCAGTATTCCATGTTGGCCTCTCTAGCGAAGAAAATAGATAACGAACTATTAACCGACCAGTACTATAAGCAGAGCGTATACTTCGACTTCTATAACTTCAAGGCAAACTATTCTCTCACTAGAATTGCCGAAGGTCAACGTGAGCTTAATGAGGTACCAAGTCAGTTAAACAGCATACTGGAGGCTTCGACAAACCCGAAAGCCAGAATTGCTTATGCAAATTACTATGCCGATCGTGACCTCCTTTACCGCGAGTTAACTTCTCTAATGAATACGCCTGAGACACTGTCCAGTGGTCAGGTTAAAAACAACTTAGGTCTATCCCATTATCGATATAGTAATTACGATTCTGCCTACAGATATTTTGCCGGAAACAACGGTAAGTCTTCTTTGGTAAGCGAGGCCAATCTGGCGGCATTGAACTATGACCTTGCGGCCGATGTGAATTTTGACACTACCGTAACATACAATCACACGGACAATATCCATGTGATGATCAATCGTCAGGCACTTGCCAATGCCCAGGAAACTGACATACCGTTTGACTTAGTGCTTAACAAGGACACTTTGTTACTGAGAGAAGACTTATTCTATCTCTACAATGCTGCCCTGAATCAGTCTACTCAACAGGGATCAGAAATTCTGAATACCATCGACTACTACCTAAGTAGCGATAAAAATGGCATCTATTCTAGCTTTCTCTTAATTGCCAAGGCAATGGCTTTGTATAATAGTGGAGCGATCAATCATGCCTTTAAGACGATAGAGACTACTATATCTTCAAATCAAGGATCAGCAGGTTTCCCTTATTTTGTCAAAGCCATTTGGGCTTTTCACCAGGGGCAGGTCGAACTCACCATTGAAAGCCTTGACAGAGCACAAAAGAACGGCTACAGTGAACCACAGGTGAAGGAATTTATCGATGCCATAAAAAGTCTAACCAACTACACTGAGAAAGCTGACATTAGCGGATTACTAACAGCATTAGAGAATGAAAAGGCGGATTTAAACAACATCGAATATATCGAACGCCTGAAATCCATTGCACTGACTAACGCTTTCGATGAAGAAACCACATTAAAATCAATAGACCTTCTTGGCAACAGTGAAGTAGCAGAGAGCGAGATTTATGATTTGCTACTTGAGACTGTGACTGTGAATGCCAACTCCTCTAAGCTTTTGGAGGAGTATATCTACCAATGCGCCAAAACAGGCCTCAGCAACTTCGGAAGAACAGCTTTGTCAAGAATTAAGGGCATGGTAGACGCCACCGTTCATAATGAGGTCTCACTTAAGTTTAATAAACTAATGGATGCCAGAAGACAAGAGTTGCTCAATCGTTAGTCATGGTTTAATGGCTCAATGCGCCTATAATCCGTTAGGTTACCCGTTTACGTAAAGAGGTTTTAAACACTGTCTTCTTTTTGATTCTTTTGAAGTATTAAACCTTTTGCATAATTATTTAGTAGTGTATTAAACTTTTAGTCAATTACTGACGTCAAACGAGTATGAGCAAAACTGTAATTCAAACATCAGATATCTCAAAGATCTATCAAATGGGTAGTGAAACCATTAGAGCTTTGAAATCCGTGAGCATTAATATCAATCAAGGGGAGTACGTTTCTTTCATGGGACCTTCAGGTTCTGGTAAGTCTACACTCATGAACATGATTGGATGTTTAGATACGCCTTCTGGTGGACAATATATCCTGAACGGAAATGATGTGAGTGACATGACTGAAAATGAACTCGCTGAAATCAGAAATAAAGAAATTGGCTTCGTTTTCCAGACATTTAACCTACTACCAAGAGCCTCTTCTTTAGAGAATGTGGCGCTCCCTCTGATTTATGCAGGCTATAGCAAGTCAGAACGCGAAGAGAAAGCATTAGCAGCACTTACAGGTGTGGGGCTAGGCGATAGAGCTCACCACAAACCTAATGAGCTTTCAGGGGGACAGAGACAAAGAGTTGCTATTGCAAGAGCACTTGTGAACGATCCGTCCATTATTCTCGCGGATGAGCCAACAGGAAACCTAGATTCTAAGACTTCATATGACATCATGGAGCTATTTGCGGAACTTCATGACAAAGGGAATACCATTATTATGGTAACGCACGAAGATGATATTGCTCAATATTCTCACAGAATTGTAAGGTTAAGAGATGGTCTTGTCGAGAAGGACGATATCAATGAAAACCCTACCAAGGTGAACCCTATGAGATTACAAAGCGAAGAAGTTTAAGTTTGAAGATATATACAAAAACAGGAGATTCAGGCACCACCTCATTATTGGGTGGTGCTCGTGTTTCTAAGGCACACATCAGAATTGAAGCCTATGGAACCGTTGATGAGCTAAACAGCTACATAGGTCTGCTCCGTGATCAAGAGGTAAACGCCAGTCGAAAAGACTTGCTCAAAAATATTCAGGATCGACTATTTACGCTTGGAGCTGAACTGGCTACTGAACCTGGCAAAGACAAGGTAGTAAAACCCGATCTTTTCGAAGAAGATGTTGTCCAGCTTGAAGAAGCAATGGATCAGATGGACAGTGAACTTCCTGCCCTGACCAATTTCATTTTACCCGGAGGCCACCAGTCAGTTTCCTTTGCTCATATAGCAAGATGTGTTTGTAGAAGAACAGAAAGGCTCGTCATTAGTCTAAATGAACTTGAACCCATTGACGGGCTAGTCGTTAGATACCTTAATAGACTTTCTGACTACTTATTCGTGTTAGGCCGCAAAATGGCCCAAGACTTAAAGGCAGAAGAAGTACTTTGGGAACCAAGAAAGTCGAAAAAGTGAATTCCATAAATAATTGGGTTCGATAATTTTCTGACGAAACATTCCATTCCTAAAAAGCACATTCTCCTTAATATTATTTGGTCCTTAAGGATCATAAGTAGTTGAATACTAATATTTTACATTCTTGACAACGTTTGCAATTTGAGCGTTTTCGGTGTACCTTTGCATTCCAAAATTTAATAAACTGAATACATGATAGATACTCAGACCATTCGCATTCAACAGACTAATGAATCACGTGTAGACGAATTAGATGAAAGCAATATTCCATTCGGTCAACTTTACTCTGACCATATGTTTATTGCCGACTATAAAGATGGCGAGTGGCATGATCTCAGAATTGAGCCCTATCAAAACATTTCTGTAAGCCCAGCCAATAGTGCTTTACATTACGGTATTACAATTTTCGAAGGGCTGAAAGCCTACAGAAACCCTCAAGGTGAAGTGATGATTTTCAGGCCTGAGGCCAATGCAAAACGATTGAATGTTTCTGCTGAAAGAATGTGTATTCCTGAGGTACCGGAAGCACTCTTTATGGAAGCACTCACAGAGCTGATAAAGTTAGACAGTAGTTGGGTGCCTTCATCTCCAGATACGTCTCTTTACATTAGGCCATTTGTCTTTGGAACAGATGAATACATCGGAATTAGACCTTCCCAAAACTTCCGTTTTATGATCATTACCTGTCCTGTTGGTGCTTATTACTCACAGCCGGTCAATGTGAAAATCGAAACTAAATTCTCAAGAGCATTTGAAGGTGGAACTGGCTTTGCTAAGGCTGGCGGTAATTACGCGGCAAGCTTATACCCTGCAAAACTAGCACAAGAAAAAGGCTTTCATCAGTTGATCTGGACTGACGGAAAAACACACGAGTATATAGAAGAGTCAGGTACTATGAATGTCATGTTCGTGGTAGATGGTACCCTAATCACTGCTCCTACCTCAGGCACCATATTGAATGGAATCACACGAAATAGTGTACTGACCATTGCTAATGACTGGGGCATGACTGTCGAAGAAAGACCAATTGCGGTTAAAGAGATTATTTCAGCTGCCAGAGAAGGAAGAATTCAAGAAGCATTTGGTGTTGGAACTGCCGCCACCATTGCACCGATCGCTAAAATTGGTTTTGAAGACGAAGTATTCGAAATCAATCACCCAGCACAAGGAGAGTTTTCAGGGAAAATCCTGAAAGAACTTAATGATATCCGAACTGGAGTTATTGAGGATAGATATGGTTGGACTTACAAAGTTTAACATTACTTAACGAAGATTTTAATTTACTTAGCGGCTCATATGAATTTGAAAAAACTGTTTTTCGTTCTGGGGCTGCTTTTTTGTTTTCAAACAGTATCGGCTCAAGCTTACATGGTACTTCGGAAGAAGGGAACTACCCGTAGATATGAGTATCGTGTCGGCAACTATCTGATTTATAAGCAAAAAGGAGAGCTAGATTTTTTCACAGATCGTATTACCCAGTTTGCCGATAGTACAATAGTCTTGGAGAACAACATCATCACACTTGATCAGATAGAAGTGGTGAATGTTTCTAATGCCTTTTCTAACCGATCTCCCCTGCTCAGAAGTGCTGAAGACGTATTACCAGTGGCTGGTTATGGCCTATTAGCCATTGACTTATTTAACAATAGCGTTATTGAAGGAAATCCTTTCACATTCGATACAGGTACCACAGCCACAAGTGCGGCATTGGTGTTAACAGGTTATAGCCTAAGGTGGATGAGGCGTAAAAAGGTAGACCTTACCAACCCAAAATTCGAGGCATTCATTATAGGATCCTTTTAGTCTATTAGGCCCCAATTTCTTTCAAACATAGGTTCTCTCAGACCTTGAAATATCCGGCCCATTTCGCCACCTTTGCATCTTCAAAATTTCAACATCATGACAGCAGATCAGCTGAAGGATTTAAAGGCTCGTGTTTCAGCCTTGAGGGGGTATCTTTGACTACGATGTCAAGAAACGGGAAGTAGAAGAGGAAGAGCTTGTTACTGCTCAACCAGATTTCTGGAATGACCCTAAAGAAGCCGAAAAAGTACTAAAGGCCATTCGGACAAAGAAGGTATGGACCACCGGTTTTGAGAAAGCCAACGATGCAATTGAAGACCTAGAGACCCTCAATGAGTTCTTGGAAATGGGTGAAGGTGACACTGAAGAGGTAGAGAAGGAATTCCAAAATGCTACTACAATTGTTGAAGAACTGGAGTTCAAGAAAATGCTTAGTGGCGAAGAGGACCAACTCAACGCCATGATTGAGATCAACCCTGGAGCTGGAGGCACCGAAAGCAATGACTGGGCCGAAATGCTGATGCGCATGTATATCATGTGGGGCGAAAAGCAGGGCATGAAGGTCAAACAAGTCAACTACCAACCTGGCGATGTCGCTGGAATAAAGTCTGCCACGTTAGAGTTTGAAGGTGACTTTGCCTACGGGCAATTAAAATCAGAGTCTGGAGTCCATCGTCTGGTACGAATCTCGCCTTTTGATTCGGGAGGTAGACGACATACTTCATTTTCATCTGTTTTTGCCTACCCCATCATAGATGACACCATAGAGATTCATGTAAACCCATCGGATATTTCTTGGGATACCTTCCGTTCTGGCGGGGCTGGTGGTCAAAATGTGAACAAGGTAGAAACTGGTGTAAGAATTAAGCACGCCCCTACTGGTATAAGCATTGAAAACACTGAGACCAGGTCGCAGCTAGAGAATAGGGAACGCGCCATGTCAATGCTAAAATCAAGACTCTATCAATTAGAGATGGATAAACGCATGGAAGAACGCGACAAAGTAGAGAGCGAAAAGATGCGTGTAGACTTCGGATCTCAAATTAGAAACTACGTACTCCACCCTTACAAGCTCATAAAAGACAATAGGACTTCAGTAGAAAGAACTGATGTTCAGAATGTTTTGGATGGGGATTTAGATGACTTTATAAAAGCATTCTTGATGCAACAATAATTGATGACAGAGCAAAAGAATATTTTCTCACTTCAATTTTTCTTGCTCTGCCTCAGTTCGTTCCTCTTCTTCGCGAGCTTTAATATGATCGTGCCTGATCTCTATGACTACCTAACTTCAATGGGTGGCGGAGAAATGAAAGGTTACGTAATCTCGCTTTTTACCATAACGGCAGGCCTATCTCGACCCTTTAGTGGAAAACTAGCTGATACAATAGGTAGGATTCCGGTGATGATTCTTGGAGCAGTCGTTTGCTTTATAATGGGCTTCATGTATCCATTGGTTGGAAGCATTTGGGCATTCCTATTGCTTCGTTTTCTGCATGGATTTTCCACGGGATTCAAGCCAACGGGTACTTCTGCCTATATAGCCGATATTGTCCCAGCACACAGAAGAGGTGAGGCAATGGGTTATTCTGGTCTCTTTGGAAGTATAGGTATGGCGGCAGGACCTAGTTTTGGTCCTAAGATCACCGAGGCCTTCGGCTTAGATACCATGTTCCATACGTCATCAGCACTGGCTTTGCTTTCGGTACTCATTCTTATCGGTATGAAAGAGACCTTAACGAACAAGCAGCGCTTTCACCCACGTTTGCTAAAAGTCAAAAAGAATGAAATCTTCGAACCAAGAGTTTTCAATCCATCCTTATTTTTCCTGCTAACGTCATTCTCATTTGGCGCAGCGCTTACTTTAATGCCGGACTTGGCAATAGATGTCGGGTTCAGTCAGTCTAACAAAGGCATTTTCTTTGGGGTATTCGTACTCTCATCATTGATAATAAGAGTATTGGCAGGCAAAGCCTCTGACAAATTTGGGCGGGTGATTGTATTAAAATATGCCGCCATTGCTATTGTCATTGCAGATCTGATGGTAGCATTCACCACAACTCAGACAATGCTAATTGCTAGTTCTGTGGCCTTCGGTGTGGCGGTGGGCATGAACACCCCTACCATCTATGCATGGACGATTGATCTTAGCTTGGACAAAGCCCGCGGAAAGGGACTGGCCACCATGTACATTGCTCTGGAAATTGGAATTGGCCTGGGAGCCTTCATCGCAGGTTATATCTATAGTAATCAAATTGAGAACCTTAGAACTGCTTTCATAGTATGTGCAGGCGCTTCGCTCATTGGTTTTCTTTTCCTAACTTTTGGTTTAGATTGGTCCCAGAGGGTCTTTAAAAGATATCTGATCGATGAAACTTCATAAGTCCATTTTTCCCTTCATCGTTATCACCATTTTGGATTTAGCGGCTCGCTTGAATCACATGGATGAGTTGGTTGGTATTACGAAACCTCTACTTATGCCTGCGCTGATCTTCTACTTTTTCAAAAGCGCACCAACCACGCCCTTAAACAAGTTTGTATTTGCTGCGCTCTTCTTTTCATTCCTTGGAGATGTTCTCTTAATGCTAGTCCCTAGGTCGGAAACGTTCTTTTTGGCTGGGTTGATTAGCTTTTTGATAGCTCACCTCCTCTACATCATCATTAATATGAACGCAGTGACCACTGAAGACAGAAGTATTAAGCCTCAATGGTCGGACTTGATTTTCGTGGTTTATGGCTTTGCAATATTCTCAGTAATCAATGAGACGCTTGGCGACATGTACATCCCAGCACTGATTTACACTGTTGTAGTTTGTATGATGGCTGTCACAGCCAGAAAGCGTTGGACGAAAACTGACAAACAAAGCTTTTGGCTGGTAATGACTGGGGCCGCATTCTTCCTTATCAGTGACTCGATATTGGCATATAGTAAGTTCAACGAGAATTTCGCATCGGCCGACTTCTTCATTATGACCACTTATGTTCTTGCTCAATTCTTAATCGTTCAAGGGTTAATTGTCTTTATACAAAAAATCCGGCCTGGAGCCGGATCTTAGATTCTAGTGATATTCTCTTAATTGATCCTTCTCACTTTACCACTCCCAGCAACGCTAGAATTGACTGAAGGTCTTCCGCGGTAATATACGCTTCCACTACCTGAAATTCTTACATCTAGCTTCTCCTGAGCATTAATTGAACCCCTTCCGGAACCAGAGATAGAAATCTCGTAATCGTCAACCTTCATCTCTTCTGCTAGATACTTTCCTGAACCACTGATATTCAGTTTTGCGTATTGCGCGGAGCCCGATAATTCGATGTTTCCTGAACCTGAAATTCTTGAGTCTACGTCTTTGGCATCAAGCTCTAATTCAATATCACCCGAACCTGAAACCGAAACCCGAAAGTCATCTGATTTAAATGCGGTCTGACCGATAATATCCCCGGAACCACTTATAAAGGCTCCGTTTAATTCTTTAACCGTTATGTATACATTGAGTTTTGTTCTTGACCTTCTCCAGCTCCACCTGCTTCTTCCTTCTTCTCCGATAGACAACCTTCCTCCTCGTACGTCAGTTTCTACTCTCTCCAGAACATCCTCATCTCCCTCAAGAATAACCTCGTTCTTATCGCCTATCTTGATGTAGACCTTCCCTGATAGTCTCATTACGACCTCATCAAAGTCCGCAACGTCTCGCGTTTCTCTGTTTTGCGAGAAGGCTGACAATGTAACCAGCATTAAGAATGTAGCGAATAGTGTTTTCATTATCGTAGTATTTTTATTTCATGTTAAAGACTAACTGAAAGGTCAAGGGTTGCATTCTCTTCACCCTTTTTGACAAAACTGGCTGCCTTTTTCTTTGCCAACCTTTTAAATCTAATAAACAAGGCGATGGCCGCCACGGTAAGGCCAATTAACAGACCATACCAGATACCTTCAGGACCAAGATCAAACGTAAAACCAAGTACATAGCTCATAGGTATGGCAAGGCCCCAATAAGCTATTAATGTAATGATGGTTGGTACTTTCACATCAGACATCCCCCGCAAGGTTCCTAGCCCAACAACTTGAATACCATCTGACAACTGGAAAAACCCAGCCACAATAATCAATGTTGTGGCAATTGAGATTACTTCAGGCTCATCAACGTACAATGTTGGGAAAAAGCTACTCAAACTTACAAATACTAAGGCACAACAAGCCATGAAGATGAGTGACATTAAGAAGCTCGTATTGCCCACTCTTTGAAGGTTAGAGCCATCCCTAGCACCCATTTGATTTCCAATACGGACAGTAGAAGCAGCAGAAATCCCAGAAGCCATCATATAACTTAAAGATACCAGGCTTATCGCAATTTGGTGGGCAGCCAATGGCCCTGTACCTAACCAACCCATCATAATAGCTGCCATAGTGAAAGCACCTACTTCAAAAACAAATTGAATCCCACTAGGTACTCCAATCTTAAGCATGGGTTTAAAAAAGTCTGCCTTTATTTTAGAAAATTGGAATGCTGACCTGTATGCCTTGAACTTCTCATATTTTATCACAAAGACATAAAGTCCAATAGCCATTAAGACTCTAGAAATAAATGTAGCCCAACCCGCTCCATTCAAGCCAAGTTCTGGTAAACCCAGCTTACCATATATTAGAAGGTAGTTCAACAAAACATTCAGCAGGTTGGCCGCAATAGTGATATACATCGTGGGCTTAGTCACGGAGAGTCCCTCAGCAAACTGTCTGAAGTTCTGAAAGACCATTAGAGGGATTAGGGAAGCAGCAATGATCAGCAAATACGGAGTGCCAAGCCTGATCACTTCTTCTGGCTGCTGCAGGTAAGGGAACAGGTATGTGGATCCGAATAAGATAAAGAACAATAAAACTCCTACTATACCACATAGGATCATCCCATGTCTTAGCAGTCTCGTAATCTTACTATCATCGTGTTGGCCATCTGCTTGTGCAACTAGTGGGGTAATTCCATAAGAAATTCCAATCCCAAACATTAGAAATACAGCAAGAAAGCCATTGGCAAAGGAGGCTGCCGCCAGAGGAGTCTGTCCAAGCTGGCCGACCATAATACTGTCAGCCATACCCACCATGATATGCCCCAACTGACTCAGCATTACAGGGTATGCCAAATTGAAGGTCTTATTAAAATGTACTTTATAGGTAAGCGGCTTCATTCTTTATATGCCTATTTCTCGGGCGTATCTTAGGATTCCCCCCACAGACAAGCTGTCGGTAATTCTTCCATCTAACACCCAATCAAGAGCTTCTTTAAATGGCATTTTTTTAACAACTATATCTTCAGTGTCATCAAACTCCGTTTCTCCTTGAATAAGTTCCTTGGCAAGATATACCAATCCAACTTCATCAGTAACAGAATTAGAGGTATGAATTTTACACAAAAACTCAAGCTTATTAGCCATCAAGCCTGTCTCCTCCTTCAATTCTCTTAAAGCACCAGTTTCAGTGTTTTCTCTCATTGGAACCCCTCCCATAGGGATCTCCCAGCTATACTCGTTCAGAGTGTATCTATATTGACCCACTAACCATGTATTCCGATCCTTATCAATAGGAATGATTCCAATAGCCTTGTTCTTGAAGGATACCTTACCATAAATACCTCTACCTCCAGAAGGATTGATTACTTGGTATTCATCAAGTTTCATCCAGGGGTTTTCATAAATCTGTTTCCCGCTGAGGGTTTTCCAAGGATTATCTTCATTCGGCATGGTCCAAAATTATAGAAAGGTTTCAAGTTCTTAAGGTTAGTGCCTAAGTTTATCATCACCATGTTAAAATCAAGTTTTGGATCTGGAAAAATTGAAGCTGGCTGTGACGAAGCAGGAAGAGGACCATTGGCAGGTCCTGTTGTGGCCTCTGCAGTAGTCTTACCGGCTGACTATGTAAATCCTTTGCTAAATGACTCTAAAAAACTGACCAAAAAGATCTTGGAGCAACTTGAAATTGAGATTAAGAAGGATGCAATCGCCTGGGAGGTAATAGAAGTCAGCCACACAGAAATTGATGAAATAAATATTCTTAACGCTTCCTTCGTAGCTATGCATAGGGCAGTTGATAAACTTCAAGTGAAACCTGAGCTTCTACTGATTGATGGCAACCGATTCAAGCCTTATTCAGGGGTTCCCCATGAATGTGTGGTTAAAGGTGACGGCAAATATATGTCTATCGCTGCAGCCTCGATATTAGCCAAGACACATCGGGATAGATTTATGACCAATGCAGCGCAGCAATACCCCGGATATGGCTGGGAAACGAATGCTGGATACCCAACCAAAAAACATCGCGATGCCATTAGAGCACTCGGTGTTACTCCTTTACATAGGAAATCTTTCAGGCTGCTACCCGAGCAATTGGATCTATTCTAAAAAACAAAGCCGCAGTATTGGAAATACTGCGGCTTTGTTTTTAGTTCTATAAATTCTATTTGTGCTCGTGATAGACCTTAGCAACAATTCTCCATCCACTATCAAATTTCAACAAACTGAGATAATCAGTATAAACATGTTTGCCTTGGTTGTGTAATTCAATCTTGACCTGAGCAGCATTTCCTGTTACATCAACTGATGCAAAATTGTGATCCCATTTATTCTTTTCTGCACTTGCATCATAGCCATTGGCTTTTCTTTTGGCCGTTCCATTAACCCAAGCCTTAATTGGGTACTTACCAATGGCCTCACCCTTTGGTGAGTATATAGCAAAATCCTCATGAAAGCCCTTACGCATAGCATCAACATCTAATTCGTTAAATGCTCCATTAACGTAAGCTTTAAGGACCAATTCTTTTACTTCTTCTTTTGCAGCTTCGTCTTCATAAGGTTTAAAAGTGAAGGCAAGACTTGCAGAAACAAGTACGATTGCTGCGATTAGGGTGATTTGAGTTTTCTTCATAATTCTAGTTTTTGTAAGCGGTTACATATTAGAGACTTGAATATACAGCTATAGGTTACAAAAAAAGGAGTCAACCTAAGGCCGACTCCTTGTAAATACCTTCAGATCAATCTACTCGTATCTTAATGACTCCACAGGATTTCTTCTTGCCGCCTTCACTACTTTCCCTGAAATTGAAAACAATGATATTAGCAACATTCCAATAATTGGAAGTAAGAAACTGAATAGGTTTAGATCCATATGATACTTCCATATCATATCCATTAGCATACCGGTTAATAAATATGCTGCGACTGCACCCAAGACAGCCGCGATTGCCACGATTATTAGAAATGGTCTGTTTATTATGGCGCCTATTCTGGATACCGAAGCACCAAGCACTTTTCGAATCCCAATCTCTTTCGTTCTGCTCTGAATATTAATTGATACTAGTGTAAAGAGGCCGATAGCCGAAAGGACCACTGCAATTATTGCAAGGAACAAGAATATGGCAACAATATTATCATTTACTGTTCTGGCCTCACCCAACACATCCTGTTCATGGATCATTATCTCCGCTGGACGATCAGTGATTAACTCACCCCACTTGCCTTCCATATAAGACTTAACTTCTTGTATCTCATCTGGCGAAACTCTCACAACTAATCTAGAAAGTTCACTATCATCTCTTAACCTAATCATCATCGGATCAAGCTCTTCCCAAAGTCCGAAGATGAAGAAGTCTTTCACCACGCCCACCACATTGTAGCGGATGGTATCATATAGTGTCACTTGCTGACCAATGGCATTATCCCAACCATATTGAGCAGCCATTTTCTCATTAACTAGGATGCTATTACTTCTATCCGTTTGACGATTTTGCTCATTAAAGCCTCGACCGTCAATAACTTGGAACCCGGCTACCTCGCTATAATTAAGGCCAATATCCATAATGGATACCTCATACTCTTGGCCTCCACTTTTAATAGCTGCGCCATTAGCACCCCATCCAACGTGATGACGAGTCAATGATATCTCTTCAATAGCTGGGTTCTCCATAATGGCTGCTTTGAAGCGCTCCGCTTCAAGTGGAGAACTCAAAAAGGCAAGCACCATGCTCTCCTTATCATAACCCTGATCGATGGCTTTCTGGTAGGCTGAGTTTTGTAGGAAAGCGAAACCAGAGATCAAAGCCAATACAGAAATCATAAACTGAAAGCCGAGAAGGACTTTGGAAAGTATACTTGAGCTTCCAACCTTTAAAGTTCCTCTTAGTATTGCCACAGGCTTAAACCTGCTCACAAAGAGTGCTGGATACCCTCCAGCTAGGAGTGCGGTTGCTAAAAGTACGCCCGTCAAGAATATTACAAGCTTTGGATTCTCCTTTAGACTCAAAAGTATGTCCATATTAGGCCACATATCACTGTACTTAGGCACTAACCACATAGCACAAACAAGACCCACACCTAGTGCCAATAAGCAAAGCAAAAGATTCTCTCCTAAGAATTGAAATACCAACTGCCCTCTGGTTCCTCCTACAGTTTTTCGAATACCAATTTCTTTGAGGCGCTTGTTTGACATGGCAATTGCCGTGTTAGTAAAGTTAAAACAGGCAAGCAAGAGTATTAAAATCGCCATAATACCCGGTGCCATCATGTGTGCAGCATTCAGGGCTTCAGCCCCCATGCTTCTACCATTCATATCTCTTTGATTGAAGGGTAGGTCCTTCATGTCTTGTAGCCAGAAGCTACTTACCTGAAAATCTTTGCGCGCCTCATTCTGGATTGCTGCATACTTCTCAATCAAAGCAGGAGCGGTATTAATGACATTTGAATCTTCTGTTTGAATAAATAGTCCATCTAAGAAATGGCCCCAATCACCTTTTTCAACTCCAAAGAATCGATGATAATTCTCAAAATCAGCAATCAGCTGAAATTGCATTGTACTCTTTCGAGTAACATCTTCAAAAACACCTCCAACAGTAAGAAATAGGTTAGCACCTTCGCCTTGCACTACTTCCAATGTTTCACCCACGGCATCTTCCTTTCCAAAAAGAGATATAGCTGTTCGAGCAGAAATAAGCACACTAGAAAGTTCTTTGTAGGAATCTTTATCACCATGAATCAACGGGAAAGTGAACATGTCCAGAAAGTCATCATCCACAAAGGCGACTCTTCGATCGAAGACGTTCTGATCCTTTTTAATTGTTATACCCGCTCTATGAAAGCGTGAAACTCCTTTTAAGCCTGGAATATCAGACTTCAAGTTAGCCCCAAGAGGCATAGGCACCATGGTGAATGGAATATTGGCCCCTGCCTGATCGCGGTAAATTGAGATGGCGTAGAGTTCATCATAATTCTCGTGTTGCTCATCAAATGAAGTTGCGAAATCGTAGTTCAAAAAAGCAACTATACAGCATGCTAATGCTAAGCCTAAACCTACGATATTGATGAATACAAAAAGCTTGCTCTTCAGCAAACTTCTTACAGTTACTTTGAAAAAGTTCTTAAACATGATATGACCTTTTGGTTTGAGTTGTTAAAGAGTAGATACCAATTTGGCCCTAAAGGTTGCTTAAATTCAAACATTAAACAACTAGTTATTTAGTTCAAATAATAGGGACTCAAGTTTTTTATTGGAAGACCCCTAATTATTAACGGCTATGGTTACTTTTGTCAGCAGAAACTTATGGAAAGATGGAATTAAAAAAAGTAGCATTAAACGATCTTCATGAAACACTTGGAGGCAAAATGGTCCCTTTTGCTGGATACAATATGCCAGTGCGTTACTCTTCTGATATTGAAGAACATAACACTGTAAGAAATGGTGTTGGTGTGTTCGATGTATCCCATATGGGAGAGTTCGTTTTACATGGTCCTGATGCACTTGATTTAATTCAACGAGTTACTAGTAATGATGCTTCTAAACTTGTCGATGGGCAAGCGCAGTACTCTTACTTTCCAAATGAGAACGGTGGCGTAGTAGACGATCTACTTGTCTACAGATTCAATGAGGAGAAGTATATGTTGGTTGTCAATGCCTCCAACATTGAGAAGGACTGGAATTGGGTGTCAAAGTTCAACACTAAAGGTGTTGACATGAAAAATGTATCCGATTCTTATTCTCTGTTTGCCGTTCAAGGGCCGAAAGCCTCAGAAGCACTACAAAAACTAACGTCTGTAAACCTTTCTGAAATTAAGTATTACAACTTCGTTGTTGGTCCTTTCGCAGGTGTTGAGCACGTCATCATTTCTGCCACTGGTTACACAGGTGCTGGTGGTTTCGAACTCTACTTGCATAATGATCATGCAGAAGCAGTCTGGAAACAGATTTTCGAAGCTGGTGAAGAATTCGATATCAAGCCAATCGGCCTTGGTGCTAGGGATACCCTAAGAATGGAGATGGGCTACTGTCTTTATGGAAACGACATCACTGATGAGACCTCTCCTCTAGCTGCAGGCTTAGGGTGGGTAACAAAGTTCACAAAAGAATTCACTAACTCTGCCGCCCTTCAAAAACAAAAAGAAGAAGGAGTAACTACTAAATTGGTCGCCTTCAAAATGATAGACAAAGGCATTCCTAGAAGTCATTATGAATTGTTAGATGGTGATGAAAACACTATCGGGGAAGTTACTTCGGGAACTATGTCACCATCCTTGGGCTATGGCATAGCTCTCGGCTATGTAACCAAAGAAAATAGCAAAATCGGCACCGAAATATTCGTAGCCGTTCGTAACCGAAGACTGAAGGCTGAAGTGATCAAACTTCCTTTCTATAAGTAATGAAGATAGACATTTGCTACACTCCCGAACTTATACATCAGTTTGATGTTTCGGATAAATGCGTGGTAGTCATTGATGTGCTAAGAGCTACCTCATGCATGGTTGCCGGGCTTGGCTCTGGTGTCAAGAGCATCAAACCTGTGGCTACAGTAGAAGAATGTGAAGCGCTTGGAGCTCAGGGCTATGTGATGGCAGGTGAAAGAGGTGGTAAGAAACTCGATCAGTTTGACATTGGCAATTCACCTTTTGACTATATGCAGAGTCAATTCAAAGGCAAAGATATAGCCGCCACTACAACTAATGGTACCCGAGCCATTGAGCTTTCAAAAGAAGCTCCTGAAGTAATTATCGGCTCATTTCTTAATCTATCGGCAATTGTAGACCACTTGGCATCTCAGAGCAGAGATATACTTCTATTTTGTGCTGGATGGAAAGGCCGTTACAACTTGGAAGATAGTCTCTTTGCAGGCGCCATTTGTGATGGATTGAAGAAGCATGCTGAATTCACCTCCGATGCGGTAACCGCTGCCTTCTACTTGTATGAGTCCATGCAAAAAGATCTTTTCTACTATATCAGTAGAAGCAATCATGCGGCTAGGCTCTCCAAATTCGGAATTCTGAAGGATATTGAATACTGCTCTAGAACGGATGAATTTGAGGTGGTTCCAAAGCTTAATAATGGAGCTTTGACCATTTAACCTTGACGAGCTTCTAGGTCTACTTGAACCTCAGCATTCTTAATTACACTTTTGAGACGTTTACTCTTTTCTCTCAAGCCGTATACCCACCGATTGATTGGTTGAAAAACTTTCGGCATATCAGTTCTGAAGATATCGCAAAAGAGGACCACCCTTGTCTCCTCCGTTTTATTCCACACCGCATGCTTATATGTATCATCAAAAAGAATATCCTCTCCTTCTTTCCAATCGTAACGTTGACCGCCATTAACAATATAGCACTCTCCCTCTTTCGGAATCACCAGACCTAGATGATATCGATAGACACCCTTATAGAATCCATTGTGCGGAGGTATATGCTTATGAGGTCCAAGAATGGAGAACATAGCTGTTGTAATACCAGGGATTTGCTTTAGCAATTCGGCAGTCTTTGGAGCCCTGGCACAATTCTCTTCCTGCCAATTGCCATAGGCCATAAACATGAAAACCCTCCAGGCTGATTTATCTCCATCATTGATGAACCTTTGAATCTTATCTACTTCGTGGAACTTGGGTATATCTTTTTCAACCCGCATCACCTCAGTAAGTTCATCCCTAATAAGCTCCCAGTTATCTCTTAATAATTCATGTGCTTTGAAGTGAGTATCCAAATCTACAATAGGGGGGTTCTTGTTGAACAACCTAAGGATGAGAGAGAAACTTATCGCGATTAAGCTAGGTTCAATAAAATATAGGACAACGTTTAGGAGGAGAAAGACTACTATAATACTCCCCAATACCTGAAGAATAATCATTTTGGTCTGCTAAGTTTAGTTTGTGTTTAATGTGTAACTCAACAGCAAAACGAAAGAAAGCCCATCACAGTTCATGCGATGGGCTTTCTTTTAGTCAAAATTTTACGCGTCTATTGCTTTACAATTGTCGTAGTCGTTTCTGATACAATGGTCATCGGTATTGTCAATCCCTGCGCCTCAATATTCCCTTTAACAGTTTGTACAGCCTGAACTTTTGTCGGCATACCTGTGGCAACATCCAAATCAATTATGGTTTGTTGGTCGCCAGCCATTGCTGACTTAACCTGCGTCCCCATAGTTTCCATGGTACCGTTCATATCAATCTTGGCTTCTGCCAGAATGGTCTTGTCGTCATCCCATCTGAAGTTGTTGACCAACTCAACTGGAATATTATTCACAACTGAAGCAGTTGCTACGGTCCAATTATCGCCCTTAACTTCATCATAAATGCCCATTTGTGATGTCATTGAGTTCATCAACAGATCGTCAGTGAGACTAGCCAGCATCTGATCAGCTATTGCCCCCATACCTGCATTTGAAAACTCACTTTTCATAGCCTCTCTCATCTCTGAGCCACCAGCAACATTAAGAACTTTACCAAGTCTATTCATTTCAACTGTATAAGACTTTCCGTTCATAATTCTCAGAGGCATATTAGCAGCGTCATCCTTGTCCGAATCCATATCAGTTGACCCCATTGGCGACCGTAAATTTACAGCCCTCCTGATACCAGTAATCTTAATGGTATACACATCTCCATTCACCGCTAGTACTTCTAGTCTATCAGAATTAATCAACGTCTGATCGGTTGATAGCGATTGGCCTTGAACCTCCTGCTCAATATCCTGTTTTATATTCGCTGTCATAATAAAGACATCACCCTTCTTCAGGTTATATCCCGTTGGCTTTTGAGCATATGCCCCAATGGTACTTATCATCAAGGCTACTAAAACTATTCTTAATCTTTTCATCTGTTCAATTATGTTGACTATCTAATAATTCTTACCGTCACTTCAGTAGTAAAGGACATTGGTATCGATGTATCCTGAATACTTAAGGAACCTTCCATTTTTTGAACAGTCGAAATATCTGTACTTAATCCAGTCTGACTGTCTAGAGAAAAGACACTTTTTTGGTTACCAGCCATTTCAGCACTCATCTGCTGTCCCATAGTTTCAAAATCACCGCTTAACGTCATATCTCCTTCAGCTGTGATTTCCGAATCTCCAGAGTAAGAAAAATCGTATGTGATATTAATTGGCAGGTTGTTAACGACCATATTGGTCTCCCGATTCCAACGTTTGCGAGGTTCTTTATAGATATAAAACTGACCGTCAAAAGCACTTGTGAGTGTCTTTACATCATATGCGGTCAATAATTGATCGGCAGATCCTTCTAACACAGTACCTTCAAGGTCATTTTTAACAGCCGTGCTTAATTCATCTAGCCCCTCAATTGACATCACTTTCCCATATTTATTCATTCGGATGTAATAACTCTTTCCACTAAGTGCTCTAAAGGCCAAATGTTCATCTCCCTCTAAATCAGAATCCATACTCATTGATCCTTGAGGTGACTCTGTCAGTAATGTCCTTGATAAACCTGTAGTTTTCAATAGGTATTCATCGGAATTAGCCTCGACCACCTCATACAAATCTGTAGAAGTGATTTCTTGCGTAGTGGTTACGGTCTGACCAAACATATTCTGCTCAATATCTTGCTTCACAACCACTGAAACCTTGAATTGATCACCTTTCTGTAGCTTATATTCTGTCGGTTTTTGGGCTGAGATATTCAGCGTTATTAAAAGGCCTACCAAGGCCAAAAATTCTCTTTTTAATCTCATATCACTCAATTATTGGAGTTTTTCATTGTTCTTATGTCTGTCCTTATCCCTTGAGGTTTTGCTCATCATTCGGTTCTCCCAAGCTGTTTGAAGGTCTACTCCCGTTTGATTAGCCAAGCAAACCACTACAAACAAAACATCAGCCAATTCTTGACCAAGGTCCTTCGACTTGTCAGATTCTTTCTCCGACTGCTCACCGTATCTTCTGGCAATAATTCGTGCTACTTCACCAACCTCTTCGGTCAACTGTGCCATATTGGTCAACTCATTGAAGTAACGCACTCCAAATTCTTTAATCCAAGCATCTACTTCGGCTTGAACAGATTCCAAGGGTTTGCTTTCTATCGTCATTATTTCTTGTCTTTAGAGTCAATAATTATGGTCACTGGACCATCATTGACTGATGAAACTTGCATATCGGCCCCAAATTCTCCCGAGCCTATATCCTTACCTAAATCTGATACCAATTGTTTTTTAAAAGCCTCATAAAGCGGAATTGATATCTCAGGTTTTGCCGCTTTTATATAAGAAGGACGATTGCCTTTTTTCGTACTTGCGTGAAGGGTAAACTGGCTAATAACCAGGGCCTCTCCATCGATGTCCAAGAGGCTTTTGTTCATCACACCCTGATCATCCGGAAATATGCGCATGTTGACGATTTTTCTAGCCAACCACTCGATATCCGAATGATCATCTGAATCCTCAATACCTAAAAGTATCATTACGCCCACACCAATACTGGCCTTAACTTGCTGATCAATGCTTACCGAAGACTCTTTAACACGCTGAACTACTGCGATCATGGGGATGCAAAAAACCCGATAAATAATTTAGGATTCAAGTTATACCCTATTGAATATAGTATGGCGTTAATATTCCGTTTGCAATTTCTTTTTTGAAAAAGGCGAGAAACGCAGTTATAGCATCGCTATAACGAGTATCATCAACACCTTTCAAGGAGAAATTGGTAGAAAGAGAGCGTCATAGTATGTTCGATATGGTATTAATTGCATATTTTCACTTCATGCGAATTCGGCTTTATTGGCTGTTTATTTTTTTAGGTATAACCGCTGTTGCTTTCTTTGGCTACCAGCATTTTCAGGAACCCATTAGCTATGATTTTGCTTCTGAGTTCGATGGCAACGATTACAGGAATATCTATGAATATTTCACCGGCATGCAAAGTGAATTTGAAGTGGCATTTCCATTCCACCAGCGTATTCTAGTTCCAGTGCTAGCTTCGTTGATCAACTCAGGGGATGTTCTTTTCGATTTTCAGGTAGTGAATTTAATATTTACGCTACTCTCTGTATGGATCACATTTCTTCTTTGGAGACAATTGGGTTTCGAGTTAAAATGGTTCATTGCTGGCTTTATCTGGCTGTTATTTCACTGGACTGGTCTTATTAGGCTAAATGCCTTTGACCCCATTACGGTAGACGTCCCTCTATACTTCTTTCAAGCCCTTTTTATATGGCTTCTATTGAAAAGAAAATTTATCCACTTGTTGTGGCTAGCTCCGATTGCTGCGGTCCAAAAAGAATCATTTATCGCTCTATTGATTGTATTAATGGTCTATGCCTGGTGGCATAATCTAAAGACCCAGGAGGGTTTTTATGACCTGCCATTAATTGCTGCCTCCTTGGTTTTATCGGTAGTCGCCAACTCATTGGTTAATGGAAACCTACCTCCCACTGAAGCGGGAAAGGGTGCTCTAATTACACTAGGCTATCATGCGAAAGAGGCCATTCTCAACCCTTTTGAACTTGTTCGATGGCTAGCTGCAATGGCCATGGCTTTTGGACCTGCATTATTCATTGCCTTTGGACGTTATACGCGAAGTTTTAGGTATGACAATACCAGAAACTTGCTAATACTTTTCAGTTTGGTTTACCTCGCCTTTGGTATTCTGGCTGGTGGTGACATGACTCGAATCATCTATTTAGGTTTCCCATTTATCGCTACTTGGATCATTTATGAGCTTCGGGAAGTTCGGACCAAGCAATTGCTGATCATCGGTCTTTTCTCACTGCCACTAATGATGCTCTTTAGCAATATTCCCAACCCTGCATTTGAATGGGATGCCTGGCAAAGCTGGTATCCGGAGTTTACTGAGTCGGGTATTGTGTTAGTAGTTCTAAGTTATGTATTAGTCATGGCCTTTATCTTAAACAGGATGATGAGATCAAGTGTAAGCAAGTGATATGAGAGTCTTTTCTTTCTTATCTTAGTCATTAAATATCAACCGTAAATAATCCATATGAGGCGTTCTGCTCTTCTTTCCGCAATTGTTATTATCTCTTTCGCACTAACTCCCGCATTTGCTCAGTCAGGGGCAGTTCCCGTCTTCAAAGATGGGGAGGCTCAGATTGTTGAAGCTTTCAGCAAATCGGAAGATTGGATACGTCATGATCTTTGGGTAGAAACAGAATTTGACACAGATGGAGATGGTAAAATGGATCGTGTGCATGTGGCGGTTACAAGGCCCAAACAAACCGAAACTGAAGGGCTAAAACTGCCTGTGGTCTACGAATCAAGTCCCTACTATGCAGGCACAGCCGGCTCCGCACCTGGGCTATTCTGGAATGTGAAACATGAGCTTGGAGCCACACCTCCTCCTAGAAGTCATGTAGAGGTTCAAAGAAGAGGAGTAAGACCCATCATATCAAATTCACAGATAAGCATCTGGGTACCTAGAGGGTACATTGTTGTCCACTCTTCATCTCCTGGCACCGGCCTTTCACAAGGAGCACCTACCGTTGGAGGCGACAACGAATCATTAGCGCCAAAAGCGGTGATCGAATGGTTATCTGGTAAGGACAACGGTTATGTCACACCTGACGGAGATGAGAAAATACAGGCCTATTGGTCTACTGGAAATGTTGGTATGACAGGCACTTCTTATAACGGAACACTACCACTCGCAGCAGCTACTACTGGTGTAGATGCCCTTAAGGCCATCATCCCCATAGCACCAAATACTTCGTACTATCACTATTACAGATCAAATGGCTTAGTTCGTAGTCCAGGAGGATACCTAGGAGAAGATATTGACGTACTATATGACTTTATCCACTCTGGTGCGGAAGACAAGAGACCTTATAACAACAAGACGGTCAGAGACACTGAAATGGCCAATAATATGGATCGTATTACTGGTGATTATAATGACTTTTGGGCTGGCCGAGATTATATCAATGACATGAAACCCATGAAGGCTGCTCTTCTTATGTCTCATGGATTCAATGATTGGAATGTAATGCCAGAACATAGCAACCGTATTGCTCAGGCTGCTAAGAAAAAAGGAATTCCTACACAGATTTACTACCATCAAAATGGACATGGTGGACCTCCACCAATGAAAATGATGAACCGTTGGTTTACACGCTACCTGCATGGTGTACAGAATGGTGTTGAGAATGACCCGAAAGCTTGGGTCGTTAGAGAGTCAGATTCAAGAACCAAGCCAACCCCTTATGCCGATTACCCGAATCCTGCCGCTAAATCTGTAAAGCTATATTTAGGTGGAAACGCACCTAATATTGGAAGCTTGACAACGTCAAAACCAAAAGCTAAGAAGACAGAAACTCTGGTTGACGACTATAACAAGTCGGGTACAGAGTTGGCAAAAGCCAAGACTTCTGAAAATCGCTTACTATTTGTGACTCCTACTCTGAAGGAAGATCTACATCTTTCAGGCCTTTCAACCTTAACTATCAAAGTGGCCAGTGACAAAGCTGCTGCTAACCTTTCGGTGTGGATGGTTTCCTTACCATGGAATGAGGGAGACGGCACAAAAATCACTGATAACATTATCACTCGCGGTTGGGCCGACCCTCAAAACAGCAAATCGCTACGCAAGAGCACTCCACTTACTCCAAGCAAGTTTGTTCAACTCAAGTTCGATCTACAGCCAGATGATCAAATCATTCCTGCAGGTCAACAAATTGGCTTGATGATTTTCTCCAGTGACAGTGAATTTACCCTACATCCTGAACCGGGCACAAAGTTGATGATTGATCTAAATGGCACATCGATTTCCATTCCAGTCGTTGGAGGAAAGGCTGCACTAGAAAAGGCGATTAAGTGATATAGAACGATTCCTGAAAAGTGAAAAACGCCATCTGAATTAACTTCAGATGGCGTTTTTCTAGAGTTCCCTCGACAAGCTCGGGATAGAAAATGGGATTACATTTTCTGCATGATTTCTGACTGATAGAAGTAACAGCCTTTGTCTTCCTGTTGGGCTACCTTCATCATAGCGTCAGCTACCTTATCGGCATGAATAGGCCTGTACTTTTTCCAAGGGCCAATAAAGGGAACAATCCGTGTAATCGCTTGAGCAAACTTTTCCCCAGGACGATTTTCCTTCCTATCACCCCTTAAAAGGGAGGGTTTAAAAATGTAAATAGTCCTGTAATTAAGGAACGAGATTTTATCTTCCAGCTCACCTTTCACCCTGCTATAGAAATTACGAGAGTTGAGCTTAGCCCCCATAGCAGAAACGAGGAAAAACCGACTTGCTCCTGACCTCAAGGCTCGTTTGGCCAGTTCCATTGGATAGGTAAAGTCTACCTTATAGAATGCATCTTGAGAACCGGCATTTTTGATGGTAGTCCCAAGTGTGCAGAAAATATCATCGGCCTGAGGAAATTCTTCCATCTCAGCCAAATGATCAAAGTTTACAGTTAATTCTTTCAGCTTATCGTGCTGGATTCCGAGTGGTTTTCTCACTAGCGCAATGACTTGACCGTAGTCTTTGCTATTAAGTAACAATTGAGTTAGTGACTTACCAATCAGCCCGCTTGCACCGGCAATGATTGCAGTTTTTGATTCCATACATCTAAAATAGCCAAAAATTCATTTTGGAGTGTAAGTCCTTTGTCTTTGGCATACCAGAGATGCAAGTATTCAGTAAATTCTTTGCCTGTTCTTTCCTGACTAACCTTATTAGCCAAAAAAGCTTTTTGCACTGGCTCAGGTCTAGGCCCCCAAGTTCCGAGTACATCGAGAGAGTCATCCAAGGCAATTAATTTGGGGATCGACCTACCTCCATTAGTAAGGAAGGCGTCTATCAATGGCAAGTTCTCATCACGCAGAACAAACCTCAAATCAATATTGGAGTTCAGTTCCGCCATTTTATTTAAGAACGGAAGGTTCTGTGCAGCATCGCCACACCATCCTTCTGTAATTACCAACCAGGTCATTTTTTGATCAATAGACCTCATCTTTTTCATGAGTTCGGGAGTGATTTTTCCAATCTTCTCCCACTTTTTCATACGCCTCTGGTTAAGTGTGGCGTAGTTAATCATACTCTCTGATTGGTTTGCTCCGGTAGTCTTCCCCTCTTCAAGAAGATTATCTAAAAACTCTCGATATGAAGCATAATCATATGCTTCGTTGATAAGTGAATGATTGATCAAAAGTGACATATTGCTTTATTCAATGTTGTAACACTGAGTAAACACAATTGTTATTCAGAAAAGTTCGCTTGTTCCCAAGTTTTATAATTTTCGAGATCTTCGCGGAAGCATTTTCCTAGCCAGACCAGAATTGTAGCATCATCTAATAGGCCTGCAATAGGGATAAAATCTGGAAGGGCATCTAGAGGAGCAATGAAATAAAGGAGTCCTGCTATAATCATCACAAAAGTCTGCCAAGGCATATCTTTGTAAGAACCACTCACTGTGTTTGTTACCATTCTGGAAACAAGCTTTAGGTATTCTATTAGTTTTTCACGCAGAGAATCGTCCTTTTCTGAGTCGTCCAATTTAGCCTTTAGCTTGGTCAAAAGGTTTTTCAAAGACTCACTGTCATTGACAATATCGGTTGCCTTCGTCTTGAAACGATTGAAATATTTCTTTTCTCTAGCAGATGGTTCTTTGGCCATGTATACAGTATTAGAATAGTTGTCTTGTTTCCTCTTTGACAAGCTTTAGTGCCTCGCCCACCGGATCTCTGTCCAATTTAATCATATAATCAAAAATGGCCTCAGCTAAATCTATAGCATTTTTCTTTTCATCCATCTTTTGAGCAGACTCTTGCACCGCTGTTACAATATCGTTCACTGTTGCCCTCACCTTGGTCCAAGCCAAGTCCGACATGTAAACTTGCTGTGACAGGTTATGATTGAATTCTTCTCTAATTTCTTTGAGCAATAATTGTTGAAAGTCATAAGCACTTATAGACGGGTCGCTCAATCTAAGCAGCATGTTATTAGGAGATATTCTCTCTAACAATAAAGCAATGCGCTCATAGGCCTGAAGACGAATCGGCAGAACAGTTTCGTTGTTTTTAACCTTTAGATCTAGTAATCTGTGATCAAACTGCTTTTGCAAGAAGTTTCGGGTTACCAAATACATGGCATACATCACCAAGGCAGCAGGAACTAATAGTTTTAAAAATTCGGTTACATAATCCATAAATTGACTTTACAGCTTCGCGTTTTTCATTTAAAAACTGAAATTAGTGAGAATCTCGAATAGGTATTTAAGTTTACATCTGAAAACGTGAAATAATTCTCATTCTTATGACCATTGAACCGGTAAGCCTTTCTGAAAAGGCTATTGAGGAAGTAAAAAACATCATGAATAACAAGGGCATACCTGAGGGCTATGGCCTACGCATTGGTGTTAAAGGTGGTGGAGGCTGTGGTGGGCATGGTTTTATGCTTGGTTTCGATAAACCAAAAGATGGGGACATTACATATCAGATAGAAGGCATCACTGTCCACGTTGAAAAACGCCAGACCATGTACCTTGTTGGGCTCCAAGTAGACTTTTATGAAGGTAGCGATGCTCGAGGGTTCACTTTTGTAAACCCTAATAGCGTACCGTCAGAATGAGTCATTATACCTATGACGTAGTGGTGCTCACAGATGATCGCTATGTTAACCCTCTCCCGACCACCACTAATGTCAAAAACATTTTGACTGAGGACGGCCTAGTAGTAGATGCCTTAGCAGCCAATGGCTATAGGGTTACTCGAAAAAGTTGGTCCGATCCAGAATTTGATTGGTCAAGCACAAAAGCAGTGCTCTTCAGAACTACATGGGATTACTTTGACCGTTTCGAAGAATGGAAAAACTGGCTAAATACGACAAGTAAGCTTACGAAAATGATCAATCCATATGAGTTGATCAACTGGAACATGGATAAGCACTATTTGGGTGATCTTGAAAGAAAGGGCGTGAATATTCCTGCTACCAGATACATTGAAATCGGAGAGCGCACGAGTCTAAAAGGGCTCATTGACGAAACAGGCTGGACCAACTGCATTCTAAAACCCTGTATTTCAGGAGCTTCAAGACACACCTACAAACTCAACTTAGGTAACATTGAGGATCACGAGTCAATCTTTCAGGAATTGATTGCCGTGGAAGCTATGATGCTTCAGCCCTTTCAAAAGAATATTGTTGAGAAAGGTGAAGTCTCCCTGATGGTAATGGGTGGAGAGTTTACTCACGGAGTTCTAAAAGTTGCCAAACCTGGGGACTTCAGAGTTCAGGATGACTTTGGCGGAACAGTTGAAGTTTATCACCCTTCTCCAGAGGAAATCTCTTTTGCCGAAAAAGCTGTAGTAGCCTGTGACCCACATCCTGATTATGCTCGAGTAGACATTATCCGAGATAATGACAACAAACTTGCCTTAATAGAATTAGAGCTAATTGAACCAGAACTTTGGTTTAGGTTAAACCCAAAGGCGGCTACGGTTTTGGCAAAATCGCTTTAGGTATCTAATTTCAATTCAAGCCCGCTGAAGAACTCCATGAGGTATAGAGACATAATTATCTTGACCATTAAGCTAAGTGCCACTTACGCTATGTTTCAATACCTAGTCTATGCCATACCTCAACAAGTAATGTTTAATCATACAATAAACATTGACTCAACTGGGTACGGTCATCTAGTTTTAGGCGCATTATCCGTCCTGTTAGTTTTTTGGTTAATCATCTATTTCACACCATGGTTTGTGGACAATTTAAGACTTGCGAAAGGGTTCAAGGAAGAGAAAATTGACCTTGCAGGGATGAAAGAGTCAAGCATTTACAGAGCTGCACTCATCATTATTTGTCTTTTCATTCTTATGACAAACTCACCTGAACTCATAACTCAAGTCTATTTTAGATTTAAAGCCGATGTCAGCGTAGATAATATCACCTACAACAATGACGAGAATCTCTTCTACTATGTGGTCCAAGTGCTAATGAGTATCATAGTTCTAGGCAATGCGGGTAGGATTGCTCGTTGGTTTGCTAAAGTCTAGTAATCCAAAAACTCAAAAGCACTCCTATAACCGCCTACTTCATTCGCGTAATCGATGACTGAATTGTAAAAGGCATCTCGACCTAGGGTTGCCGAGTCTCCTATAATTACCAACTGTGTCTTAGCGCGAGTCATCGCTACATTCATTCTGCGATACTCTTTTAGAAACCCAATCTCATTCTGCTCATTACTCCTCGTTAGGCCGATATAAATGACGTCTCGCTCTTGTCCTTGAAAGGCATCAACTGTATTAATTGAGATCTGATCACGGACAGCATCAAAAGAAGGGTTCTTCATCACCAAGTCCTTCAATAATTCAATTTGTGCTTTGTAAGGCGCTATGATGCCCACAGACTTCTCTGGGGTAAGATTGTTGACTACATGCTTAATTAATAAGTCTGCTTCCTCTTCGTTGTAGGTACTCAAGGTTTCCTTGTTCACTTTTTCGTGAAACCCACAACCTGCAGTATCGATAAACAAGAAATGATCAATCTCATTAACTTCCTCTCGTAACAAAACCTCCTCGGCTGTTTTCAACTTCCCATCGTAGAAGTAATCGCCTGAGAACTTCATGATATCTGGGTGCATGCGATACTGGGTTTCGAGCATGACAGATTCTTCAATGTTACCAATGGCTTTTTCGAACAATGTATTGGCAAGCCCATCTTTTGCAGCTTCACGAGACTTGATGGTTGGTGGCAATTGCAAATGATCGCCAGCCATAATCACACGATAAGCCTTCTGAATGGCAATCCAGCAAGCTGGTTCCAACGCCTGAGATGCCTCATCAATAAATACAGATTTAAAAGTTCGGCCTTGAAGCAGTCTGTGTGTAGATCCGATCAAAGTACATGCGACTACCTGTGTCTGATCGATCAAATCTTCGGTAATCTGAGACTCTATGCGATTGGCATCGTTTTTCAGCATTCGGGCTTCTTGCATCACCAACTTCCGCTGCATGCGTTCTTCATACCCGAAGTTCCGTTTATACTTCTGCCCCATTTTTCGATACTCATCGGCACGCTTTCGAATGTCTTTGAGCTCTTTGAAAAATGGATGTTTCGAAATCTTAACATCAAGGCTATTCTCAATTACCTCCGGAGTCAGTCTTGCCGGGTGACCGATTCTCAATACCTCAATACCCAAACTATCCAGCTTTTCAACCAAGAGATCAACTGCGGCATTGCTCTGCGCACAAACCAGCACTTGCTTTTCCGTTTTTACCACCTCTTTGATGGCATTAACTAGCGTAGTGGTTTTTCCTGTACCCGGAGGTCCATGAATAATCGCAACATCCTTAGCATTGAAGATCTGTGTTAGTGCATTATTCTGGCCTTCGTTAAGATTAATCGATTGAAAGTCGAAGCCCTTTTTAAATGATGCTTGCTTAGCCCCATAGAGTATCTCTCTTAAGTCAGCAAGTCGTCCTGTTTCCGCACCATGCACTTCTTTGAGAGCCTTTTGCATTTCGCGATAGCCACCTTCATCAAATAGAAGGTTAACTCCCAGCTTACCATCTTTAAGCCAGTCAGGCACCTCAGAATTCAGAACCACGCGAATTTTATCTTTGCGCACGTAGCTGATTACTCCTGAAACGGCATCAGCATCCTCTCCATGCCCTGAGAATACACTTGCAATGGCGCCTACCTGAAAGGCATGATTCTGCTCTAAATGAGATGTTCTGTCAAGCTCTAGTGTGTAACGGTCTCCAGTGCTAATGTATCTGTTGATCAGCTGAACCGGATACCAGGTGACACCCTTCTGCCTCCGTTCATCAATAGATGAATGAAGCATCTTTCGTTGGTATTGAGCATAATCTTCGTCTTTTTCAATTCGAAGTAACTCTTTAAGACGATGAATGGTGGCCTGCGCTTCGGTCATTAGAAAGTAGGTGGATGCAGTACTATTTGTGACGGATCATGGTTATTCGAGATTGCTTCACCTGCCCGCCTACAGGAGGATTCTTCTTAGCAACAGAAATCTCAATGGAAGAGATGTCATGGAAAGCTTCAAAAAGCCTATCCAGAATTCTTTGTGCCACACGTTCCAGAAGTTTCGTGGGGACGGCCATCTCCTCTTTGGTGATGGCATAGATGGTTTCATAATTGACTGTACCGTCAAGGTCATCATGTTCTGAAGCTATCGTGAAGTTGGTGGTGACATGAACATCAACCACAAATTCATTTCCTTTCTCCCTTTCCTCCTCATAAAAACCATGAAAGGCATAGAATTCCATGCCTTCCAGTGAAACAATATCTTTGTTCATTTTACTCGAACTTATCGAAGAAGGAACTCTTCTCTTTATCTTCTTCTGTGGTCGCCTCAGCTTGTGGCTCTTCTTCAGGGGTTTCAGTCTTCGGCTCTTCTTCGGCTTGCGGTGCTTCCTCAACTACTTCGGAAACAGGTTCCTCAACAGGCTCTTCAGAAATCACCTCTTCTACTTCGGGTGATGCTTCAGCAATTGGCTCAGTTTGAACTTCATTAGCCGTAGCATCGACCATTTCGTCAATACTCTCTTCGGCAGCTTTCTGCTCGTTTTCAACTAGAATACTTTCAACATCAACAGGTTTAGAGGTATTGTCATTTACTTCTCGGCCTAAGTCCCGTGCTTTCTTTAAATGAGGTTTAATGTCGCTGGGGAAATCTTGGTGCCTTTCAATTTTACCCAAAATGTCCTCTGCAAGAAGTTTAAGATCAGACATGAGAGATGATTTACTCGCATCCATGCTTCTAAAGACCTGCTCTAGTTGACGAATTTCGTCTTCCATATCGTCAATGATAATCCTAGACTTATTTTCAGCTTCTTCAATAATAGACTTAGCCCTGGACTTAGCTTCACTCATTAAAGCATCCGCTCTCATCTCGGTCTCTTTCATATGAAGTTCGGCTGTTTTAGTTGCCTGCTCCACCATGTTGGCACCCGTATCTTCGGCTGTCTTGAGTGTTTTGAACAGGGAGTTCTCCACCTCACGTAATTTCTTCACTTCATTTTCTGAAGCTTCGAGTTTATACTTTAGCTCTTTGTTTTGGTCATAGAGTCTTTCCCATTCAATGGAAAGTGAGTTCAAAAATGCGCTGACCTCATCTTTGTCATAACCACGAAAGGCTTTTTCGAATTCTTTTTGCCTTATCTCAAGCGGTGTAATGTTCATACTTACCGAAAATTAAAATTTGATATCCCAGATTGATATACTCCGGTCGTCACTGGCCGACAATAACAGGTTGTTGAAGTTTGTCCAAAGCACCTTATTGATTGAGGTACCATGGCCTGCGTGTCTTGCCTTATCTATGACTTTCAGGAGTTGGAAAGTCTCGGCATCCCAGACCTTTATGGACTTGTCCATGCTACAAGTTACAAAATGTTTGCCATCAGGGCTAAAAACCAAATGGTTAATTGCAAACATATGGGCCACTATGGACTCATGTAATTCATAACCTTTTTGAGTATCCCAGATTTTTAAGTGAGCGTCACGGCTTCCACTGATTAAGTAACGCTGATCGGGTGAATATTGTACAGTGAAAACCGATATTTTATGTGCCTCGAATTCCTTGACCAAACTGAAGTCAATTAGGCTATAGATACGGATATAATTATCGCTAAAGCCCACCGTCAGGTGTCCTAAATCTTCTGAAATGGCAATGGTTCTGGCACTTTTCTCTGATGCCTGAATGACATGAATGGTTTCTAGCGTGGTGATATCAAGTATATGCACTTCACCATTTGCTAAGGCAGCAAATATTCGATCCTTGATTACTTTGACGTCAAAAATGGCGCTGGTGCCTAAACTGATCGACCCTACCTCTTCTTTTTTAGCAAGGTCGACCAGATGGATACCATCAAAATTTTGACCTATCACAAGCACATTTCTTTCTGCATAATAAAAGAGGGCATAAACCGAACTCGGTACCTTCACTATCATGCGACCATTATCCATTTCATTGAGATCCCAAAGTGCCACAACACCATCGCCTCCTGACGAGAAAAACTGGTTGGTTTCGGGGCCTTTTTCAAGTGTATAAACACAGTCAGAGTGCCCTCCTACGGTATTTACTTTATTGACTTCGATTTTAGGCATCAATGAAAAAGCTAGTATCTTCGATTTGAGGTAAAATTAGTCAATCAATAACCAGCATTCATTAATTATTCATGCCAATTGCTCACAAATCTTCGATCACTCCTGAAGTCGCATACATTGTGTGGAGCATCACTGAAACAGAAGATGAATTACTTCAACATTTGAACCTGAATGATGAAGAATTTGATGATTTGAATACTGTCAAGGCTCCTTCAAAACGACTAGAGTGGCTGGGCGCCAGAACGGCACTAAAACACTTGGTGAATGAACATGGTCAATTTTACATCTATAAGGACGAGTTTGGAAAACCTCATCTAAAGGAAACAAGCATTGGTATTTCGATGTCACATGCGCGGGGCTTTGGTGCAGCGGCAATCAATTTAAAAGGAGAAGTAGGGATAGATATAGAAACTGAAAGAGCACAAATCCACCGGATTGCACATAAGTTCTTACATCCTTCTGAAGAGGCCTGGGCCAAAGGACATGGAGAAAAGCTCACTAAAATCTGGTCTGCAAAAGAGGCCCTCTATAAACTTCATGGTAGAACTCAACTCACCTTTGCCGAACAACTCATCGTTTCAGATTTTTCGAATGACAATCAGGTGATTGGTCAAATTCTAGAAAATGGTATTACTGAAGATTACAAGCTGATCTATGATCACTTAAGTCCTATACATCTCTGCTGCGCCTATTAAATCTATTCGACTCCTTTTTCAACAATGTTTAGTAACAACCTGATCTCTTCTACCCTTTCAGTATGCCCCAGCTTTTCATGAGAATTGATTAGGTTTCTTAGCATACGCGCCACAATATCTACATGTGAACAAGGTTCATAAAACCGATCGTTGGGTGAGAGTTTAAGATTGGCAATGTATTCGTCAACTTCTTTCTTAGAAAATACTAGTCCCCGATTGAATGCATTGATGTAAAACTGGACTTCGTCCTGCTTGTACGTCATCACAAAGAGATTGGGCAAGTTGACCCCAAACACTGGCATCTTTAGCTTCTGGGCCACCAGCATATAGACAATGCAAAGCGATATAGGGTTACCTTTCTTCGTCTGCAGCACCACGCTCAGCATAGAATTTCCAGGGGAATGGAAGTTTTTCGTGTTAGCACCAAAGTGGAGCTTTCCAAAGAGCACCGAATTAAGAATCTTGATTTGATCTACAGGATGAATATCGGCCTTGAACTCAAGCCAAGCTTCGTAGTATAGCTGCTCAAGTTCTTTACTCAGTTGTTCGTATTCAAGGTCTGGGTACTGGTAAGTATTCACAAGCCATACCCCTTCCAAAAGATCCTTGCCGCCATTAATTCTCCAGGCATAAAGCTTCTCTTTAAGCAACTCAAACTGAAGATTGTGTACTAAGTCTTCTATCCGTTTCTGCACCACTGGGTTGAAGCTGTTCTCCCATTCAAATTCTAAATAGGGAATGATATAGGTACCCATCTCTTTGATCTTGTCTTCGATGTGTTGAACGATTTCGAAATCGTCATCATCGAGCAACGAAACCATTGCCTTGAGTTCTTTATTATTCAGGTGTTCTTTCTCTGACATACTTAGGTCTGGATCACGCCAACATTGAACTTCTCAGTTATTGGGGCCTGATTGGCCACTTCAATACCTTTTGAAATTACTGTTCTCGTCTCCAGAGGGTTTATAATCCCGTCCACCCACAACCTGGATGCAGCATAGTACGGGCTCATTTGTTCATTATAGCTGGCAGTGATATCGTCCAGCAGCTTTTTCTCATCTTCTGCAGAAATCTCCTTGCCTTGGGCTTTTAGAGTGGATACTTTAATTTGGAGCAATGTCTTAGCTGCAGATGCTCCACTCATTACTGCAATTTGCGCGGTAGGCCATGCATAGATAAGTCTCGGGTCATAGGCCTTACCACACATGGCGTAATTGCCTGCCCCGAAGGAGTTACCTGTAATGATCGTAAACTTCGGCACAACTGAATTGGCCATGGCGTTCACCATTTTTGCACCATCCTTAATGATACCGCCATGCTCGGCACGACTACCCACCATAAAACCACTTACATCTTGCAAGAAAACCAATGGTATTTTTCGCTGGTTACAGTTCATAATGAAACGAGCTGATTTGTCAGCCGAATCCGAATAGATGACTCCGCCCATTTGCATTTCACCTTTCTTGGACTTGACAACTATGCGTTGGTTAGCAACAATGCCTACAGCCCAACCATCTACCCGGGCATAACCACAAACAATCGTCTGACCGTATTTCTCTTTATACTCATCGAATTCAGAGTCATCTACAAAGCGCGTAATGATGTCTCGCACATCATAAGGCTTTGTCCTATCCAGTGGCATCAGGCCAAGAATATCCTTCGGATCAAGTTTCGGGACTTTAGACTCCACCCTGTCGAAACCAGCCTTTTCGAAAGCTCCTATTTTATCAAAAATGCTCTTGATATAGTCAAGGCAAGCTTGATCATTAGGAAACTTATTATCGGTGACTCCAGAGATTTCACAGTGTGTGGTAGCACCTCCCAGAGTTTCATTATCTATATCCTCCCCAATGGCAGCCTTCACAAGATAAGAGCCAGCTAAAAAGATAGAACCCGTCTTATCTACAATGGCAGCCTCATCACTCATGATAGGCAAGTAGGCACCTCCGGCAACGCAACTTCCCATGATCGCGGCTACTTGTATAATGCCCATAGAAGTCATCTTAGCATTGTTGCGAAATTGTCTTCCAAAGTGCTCTTTGTCAGGGAAAATTTCGTCTTGCATTGGCAGGAAAACTCCAGCACTATCAACAAGATAGATGATAGGCAACCGATTCTCCATAGCCACCTCTTGGGCACGCATATTCTTTTTGGCCGTGATTGGAAACCATGCACCTGCTTTAACAGTGGCATCATTGGCCACAATGACGCATGACCTTCCTTTCACTTTACCGATCCCGGTAACAACTCCGCCTGAAGGACAACCGCCATATTCTTTGTACATGCCGTCTCCGACAAAAGCGCCTATTTCCAGAAAGTCTTCAGGATTATCTATTAGATAGTCAATACGTTCGCGGGCAGTGAGCTTCCCTTTTTCATGTTGCTTAGCAATTTTCTTCTCACCTCCACCCAGTTCGACTTTTTTGAGCTTTGTATCTAACTGAAAAATCAGTTGTTGTAATTCGTCTTGATTCTTATTGAATTCAATATCCATTAAGTCTTATTTATGCCAATTGAACTGGCAATTCCTCATAGTTTACTTGTGACTAAAATTAGACCCTAGAAGCGGACTTTTCAAGCTTGAAAAGCCTATCGGTTCTTTTTCTTTTTGTCAGCAGTGCTTCTTCCATCTGCAGGTGGGCGATTCTTTCTGCCGAATACAGAGAAGTGCATATAGCGCTTAGGATTGTATCTCAAATCGATAAACAGACTGTCTAAATCGGCCATACTTTGGGTCAGGGTATTATAGAGTGAATCGTCAGACATCAACTTACCAAATGTGCCTTCATTAGAATTCAATTTCTCTAAGAAAGAACGTGTGCCCAGTAACAATGAATCCATACTTACCAACCGTGATTCTATATCAACAGCATTTAACTTTTCTCCCAACTTAGTATACTCATCTGTCAATGGTTTTAAACCGCTCATTGCGTAAGTAATGGAGTCGGTTAACCAAGTGATACGATTTTCCACAAGGTCCAGGGAGCCCTCAAGCCTTCCAGTTAAGTTCTTTACATTCTCGGAAGCAGCAGTAAAGTTGTCTATCGCTTTTCCAATGCTATCTGATTTTTCAACGAATGGTTCAAGCACATCATTAATTTTATTGACAAGTGCTGAAAGTGAATTTGCTGCTGAAAGGCCTTCCTCGGTCAGTAGTTCTGTAATTCCACCATCTATATCACTAATCAATGTCTCGAATGGTTCGAGTACACGTGTGCCTGGGTTCATTACAAGTTTAATCTCTATTCCTCCTAGAAAATCCGGTTTTGTCAATCTTGCGATGGTACTATCTGTCAGATTGATTGTATTGTCAATCGCTAGGGTAACAAGAATTTTGTTATAACTCTCATCGCTGAAACCTCTGTCGATCACGCTCCCCACATCAAGTCCATTGAGAATGACTCTATCTCCTTTTTTTAGTCCACTTACATTTTCATACTCAACATAGTAAGTAGTCAATGGAGAAAATACATCGAGCCCTCTCAAATAATTAAAGCCAATATATAGCGCACAAGCTGTTAGCACTACAAATAACCCCACCTTGAATTCTTTACCTCTTGCCACTTGCTTAGTTTCCTGTTGACTCTAAATATTCAAAATAATCTCTAATTGCCCTAAAAACAGCAGATGCTAAATAGTCCTGTACCTCAGGGTTTCCCAAGTCTTTTTCTTCTTTAGGGTTCGTAAGATAGCCTAATTCCACCAAAACACTAGGCATATAGGTACTCCAGAGCACCCAAAGACTAGATTGCTTTACGCCTCGGCTTTTCCTTCCTGCCCTTTTTTTAAACTGTTCATCAATATTTGAGGCCAGTATAATACTGTTCTCTTGATAGGCCTCTTGCTGAATTGAAAACATGATATCTACTTCAGGGGCATTTGGATCAAACCCTTGATAAATCTCTTCGTAGTTGTCCTCAAGCAAGATTACAGAGTTTTCACGCTTAGCTACTTCGAAATTCCGCCCTTCATTTTTAGTACCCATTACAAAGACTTCCGTTCCCGAAACAGACTCATAACCTGGGTTCATTGCATTGGCATGAATAGAAACGAACAAATCAGCCTCTGCATCATTGGCCATGATGGCACGAACTTTGGGGTGACTGTACTCATCATTTTTACGTGTATAAATAACCTCAATGTTATCTGTAAGTGTTTCTAGGTATTTACCAACCAGTAAGGTTACAGGCAGCACAACGTCCTTTTCTTTAAGGTTCTTTCCACGAGTACCTGGGTCTTTACCACCATGCCCTGCATCAAGTACAACCTTATATTTTTTCTTACTTCCGCCATTTGGATTCTGCATGGCATTGACTTGCAAGCAAGAAATAATCAGAAAGATGACCAGAAGGCTATAATTTTTCACTTTGATGCGAATGAACCGATCGATTAAAATAACTTTACGCAAAAATCTTAAAATTTCCGAAAAACCGAAAAATAGCGTGTTTTCAAAACGGATTATATTTTTTTCGTTCTGTTTCTTCATTTTAGTTTTCAATGTGAAGGCACAAGTGAATGCCGTAAAACTAGATTCGCTTAATACCCTTCAAAATCGTACCAATTCTTTAAATACTGAATTGGCCCTAGAGAATGATACCCTTCCGGGCATCCAAGATTCAGCGAAGGTAGTCGTCAATGGCATTGAAACAACAATTAAATATTTCGCCAAAGACTCAATCATCACCAAGACTCAATCTAACATCACCTATCTCTATGGTGATGCTAAAATTGAATATGGAGCGATTAACCTAAGAGCTGAACAAATCATTATCGATCGAAATACTAACGAATTGACTGCCCGTGGAGTTCAAGATTCTACAGGTTTATGGAAAGGAAGGCCGATTTTTAAAGATCCGGGAGGTGTTTACGAAACTGAAGAGATTCGCTACAATTTCGAAACACAGCGCGCCAGGATCAAGGGCGTGGCTACAGAACAGCCTGATGGGCAGCTCACTGGAGATATTATCAAAAGAAATGCCGATCAGTCCGCCTATATATCCGAGGGTAAATATATTCCCTGTCTGGATGATCCAAATGCAACAACTTATATCAAAGCAAAGAAGATAAAGGTGATTCCTGGAAAGAGTGTTATCACAGGACCATTCCTGCTCTATGTAGGAGATATCCCCACACCATTGGGTTTACCCTTTGGCTTTTTCCCAGACACGAATGAGTCTAACCTCTCTGGTATTTTATTTCCAAAATATGGTGATGAGCAGCGAAGGGGTCTTTTTCTAAGAGAAGGCGGCTGGTATCAAGCTTGGAACGAGAAGATTCATACCGCCATTACCGGAGATATCTACTCAAAAGGTAGTTGGGGTCTCAAACTAAGAACAGCTTACAACAATAGATATAAGTACAGTGGATCGTTGGACATCACATATAATCGGAACAGAACACCCGAGACAGACGAAGTGCCACTTGATTCGAGAGATTTTTGGATATCATGGTCGCACAGACCGGATTCTAAAGGTCGGAATTCAAACTTCTCTGCCAGTGTAACAGCTGGAACTAGTACGTTCAACCAAAACAACCTTTCGACTGTCAACTTTCAAAACAACGTTCGTTCAGAGTTTAGGTCGAATGTGAATTTTAGTGGTGTCATTCCTCGTTCTCCTTTTAGTTATGCCATTAGTGGTAGGCACAATCAAAATGTGCAAACTGGGGTCGTAGATATTTCTTTGCCAGAATTCTCGCTGACCATGAATCGGGTAACTCCATTTAAAAGAGCAAAAGGTGAAATACTTAAAAGGTTGAATTTGGGTTGGCGTTTTAATGCTTCCAACCGTGTTACCAACGTTGTTCAACCTGGAACAGCCGGCTTCAACATTGCCAATAAAGCCGTTACCACGGATACAATAGCCGTTACTTTCGGCAGTCTTTCTGAGCTGCTTGACAATGCGAAAAATGGAGCACGTCATAATTTCGACTTATCTACTTCTTTCTCCTTCTTGGACAACTTGACTTTCACCCCATCTTTCAATGTGGAAGAACTCTGGTACCTAGAAGAACTTAACTATGAATTTCTACCGGATGAAAATGCGGTAAGGATCGATACGCTCAATGGATTTAGCCGCGCTATGACATATAGCACTAGCATGGGTTTATCTACTCAGATCTATGGAATGTTTCCTTTCAAAGAAGGAAAAAAGATAGAGGCCATCCGGCACATAATGACTCCGACCATTTCATTTACTTATAGACCAGACTTTAGCGATCCTAAGTTTGGCTACTACCAGACAGTTCAGACTGATACTACCGGAGCTGGTACTTTTAGACAGTTATCCATCTACGATGGCTTCCGCTTTGGGTCGCCCTCGCTTGGTGAGTCTGCGGCACTAAGTTTTGCAGTAAGCAACAAGCTTGAAATGAAAGTCAGGAGCGATACAGCTAAGTCGAGAAAAGTGACCATTCTTGACAACCTTTCTTTCACGGGTGGTTACAATTTTTTGGCTGACTCTTTTCAACTTTCCAATATCAATATCGCTGCACGAACGTCTCTTTTCGACAGAAAACTGAATATTATCATGAATGCCTCGCTCGACCCATACACCTATATAACAACTACCACTGAAGGTGTGAGTACAACAGAGAGGAGAGCGACTCTTGCGATTAAATCAGGACAGGGTCTAGGTCGATTGACGAGCGCCAGGTTTTCATTAAGTACCAACCTGAATTCAAGAGCAAACTCTTCAGGTAACCAGAGAAGCAATACGGCCATTGGAGGTGAGGGCTTGAACGCCTTGGGAGATTTTCCCGGAGAAGACCCCAATCAATTCGGAGCTCTGAACAACGGAGGTAATAGCATTTTGCCAGAATACTATTATGACCCTAACTCCTATGTTGACATCAATATCCCGTGGAACATCCGACTAAGCTATGACTATAGTTATCGTTGGTCAACCACAGGCACAACAACGAGACAATCCGTGCGGGCCAATGGGCAATTGCAACTGACGCCTAAGTGGCAGGTAACCTATAACACGGGTTATGACTTTGATGCCAAAGACTTCGTGCAGACTTCGATAGGCCTTTATAGAGATTTGGGATGTTGGGAAATGAGGGCCAACTGGATTCCTTTTGGCACTTTCACCTCTTACACGATAGATATTCAAATAAAAGCTTCTGCGCTTAAAGACCTTAAGATCAGTAGACGCAGAAGCCAGTTTGATACAAATATCTCAGCTAACTAGATAGCTTCAATAAATAAGCCTTCTTCAGTTTTTTCGACTTTTGCCAGTCCATTTTGAGTCAGCTCCTTTACGGACTTATCCCACTTTTTATTAGACAGACCAGCATTCTCTTTAAGAGCTGGTAATTCGGCCCTTCCAGACTTGGTTAACATTTCCAGAATTCCTTTTGCCTCATCACTCAATTCAACAGTAACAGCCTTCTTCTCTGGTTTCATTTGAGGAAAGAACAGGACATCCTGAATGGAGTTAGAGTTTGTCATGATCATCGACAATCGGTCAATCCCAACACCCAAACCAGCCGTTGGAGGCATACCGTATTCTAGGGCTCTTAGGAAGTCTTCGTCCAACACCATGGCCTCATCATCACCACGCTTACCTAGTTCCAGTTGTTCTTCGAATCGTTGTCTTTGGTCAATCGGATCATTGAGCTCAGAGAATGCATTGCATATTTCTTTACCATTACAAATGGCTTCGAATCTTTCAACAAGGCCTTCCTTATCTCTGTGCTTTTTAGCCAAAGGAGACATCTCAACTGGATAATCAGTAATGAAAGTCGGCTGGATGAGCTTCGCTTCACAATGCTCTCCGAAAATCTCATCGATCAACTTGCCTTTGCCCATGGTCTCGTCAATCTCCACTTTTAGGTCCTTGGCAGTCGCTCTCAATTGATCTTCATCCATTTCTGAAATGTCCACTCCAGTGAAGTGCTCAATTGCCTCAAACATAGTGAAACGCTTCCAAGGTCTTTGGAAGTTAATCTTATGCTCTCCTACTTGTACTTCAGTGGTACCATGTAGATCCATAGCTACTTTTTCAACCATGGCTTCTACTAAGTTCATCATCCAATCATAGTCCTTGTAAGCAACATAGAGTTCAACCTGAGTAAATTCAGGGTTGTGGAACCTAGACATTCCTTCATTTCTGAAGTCCTTAGAAAACTCGAAAACACCATCAAAACCACCAACGATTAAACGCTTTAGATAGAGCTCATTTGCGATTCGCAAATACAAAGTCATATCTAAGGTGTTGTGATGCGTTTTGAATGGACGAGCTGCTGCCCCACCATACAGTGGTTGCAAAATTGGTGTCTCTACCTCTAAATAGCCTTTATCGGCCAAGAAGTTTCTCATTGAATTCACCAATTGAGTTCTTTTTACAAAAGCGTCTCGAACATGTGGATTCACCACCAAGTCGACATAACGCTGCCTATACCTTTGCTCAGGATCAGTAAATGCATCGTGTACATTACCATCTGCATCCGTTTTTGGAAGTGGTAATGGCTTAAGTGATTTTGATAGAACTTTCAGTTCAGTAACATGTACAGATATTTCTCCTACCTGGGTTTTGAAGGCATAGCCTTTGATTCCGATAAAATCGCCAATGCCTAAAATCTTTTTGAAGACAGTATTATAAAGCGTCTTGTCTTCCTCAGGACATAGGTCATCTCTTCTGAGGTAGATCTGAATTCGTCCTTCAGCATCTTGCAGTTCAGCAAAAGAAGCAGAACCCATGATTCTTCTGCTCATGAGTCTTCCGGCTAAAGTCACTTCCTTGTAGCGCTCAGGTTGTGCATCAAATTGATCTTTTATCTCCTTTGAGAACGCAGAAACCTCAAAAGTTTCTGATGGATATGGGTTTATCCCTAGCTTTTCAAGTTCAGCCTTTTCTTGCCTTCTTAGTAATTCCTGTTCGCTTAAAACCTGCATTTAACGATTTTTTTGAAGTGCGCAAAGATAGTGATTAGAAGAGATTAATTAAACATTTCTACCCTCACATCTACATACTCTAAAATATTTTCTCCTAAACTTTTAGGATTAGTCCGAAATCTTTAGGACATTTCCGAAAATATTAGGAGATGAAAGAATTAACCAAGGCAGAAGAACAAATAATGCAAGTAGTCTGGGAGCATGATCAGCTCTTCATAAAAGACATTGTCGATCACATGCCCGACCCCAAGCCTGCTTATAATACTGTTGGTACATTTTTAAAGATTCTAGAAGCCAAAGGATTTGTCACCCGTGTTAAGATTGGCAACACCTATGCCTATTCGGCTTCGGTAAAAAAGAAGGCTTATACACAAAGCTTTATGAATGGCTTTTTGAGTAATTATTTCGAAGGTTCAGCTGAAAAACTCTTCTCATTTATGGTAGAAGAGAAGAAGCTAAACCTGAAACAGGTAGAAGACTTAATGAAAAAACTGAAAGACAATGATTAATTACATAGTAGAAGCATCGGTTTGCCTAGCATGCTTTTATAGCATCTATTGGCTTTTTCTCCGCAGGGAGAAACTCCTGTCACTCAACAGGTTTTATCTCTTGTCAACGGCAATTATTTCCCTGATCATTCCATTGCTGAGCTTTGATATTGGCTTGAACTTGTTTTCGCCAGCTTCAACGACTGGTCAGCCTGCCTTGATACAGGGTGGACTGAATAGTGCCGAAGTCACAGGTCAATCTCCCATAGTATCCATTGGTTTGATCTATACGATCGGCTTAGGCATAGCCATGGTACTATTGGTAGTAAAGTTTGTATATGCCAAAAGGCGAATAGGTAAAAAGATATCGCTTAAAGCCAAGCCCATTGAGATTACAGAAACGGAGGGCTTGGGAGCATACAGTTTCTTAAACACCATATTCATCGGCAAAGAACTGAGCAAAAACTCAGAACTCAAGGAGCATATCATAGCGCATGAGTCAGCTCATATAGAAGGGATGCACTCTTTAGACTTGTTCTTCTTTGAAGTACTCAAATGTGTCTTTTGGTTTAACCCTTTCAGCTATCTCTATGCCAGGTCTATCAAGCTGCAGCATGAATATATAGCAGATCAACATGCCTTGGAAATGACTACTCCTGCTAGTTATCAAAGATCATTGCTCGAATTGACGCTATCACAAGTTAATAGCAGCCTGATCTCCAATTTTAATGAACACCCTATAGAAACAAGATTAAAAATGATTCAAAAATTAAACTCAAATGTTATGAAAAAATTCAAAACACTATTTGCCCTACCCGTACTCGCCTTGTTGGTTATTGGCTTTGCTTGTACTGAAACTGCAGAACCTGAAGCGGAACTATTGGATATTATCGAAGAAGTACCTGCCGGTTCTGGTATTGTCAGTCCTTTGACTGATAGGATGCTAACCATCATTGACTCAATGAGAGTTATTAAAGGCAATGCTTCAGGTATATCAAGGTATGAAGTAAAGTCACACTTTGATGGAGCAATTGTGGAATATGAAGAGCGTGAGATTGAGCTTACTGAAATCGATAAGGCGAGGTTTATACTTAAAAGTCTAGAGGAGGCCAAAGGAAATAAAGCCAATGTTTTTGCAGAATATATTGATGAAAGCGCTCCAAACTTAAAAAGAGACCTACACGAATCTTATAAGAGAAGTTACAACACATTTGTTGAAAGGCTCCCAGAGGATGAATCTTCTAAGAAAGCCAAAGAAGCTTTAGAAGTTATTGTCGAGAGGAAAGACGGTCGCAAAAACTAAATCTAAGAGCAAACAAAAAGAGCCAAGTGAATATTCACTTGGCTCTTTTTGTTTATAGTAAATCACCTTATGCCCTTCGTCTTTTCAACTCATTAGTCACTAAAGTTAGTTCACGCCCGCTCTGGCCTTTTACTGAAGTGTTCTCAGCCGCCCTTCTGATCAGGTAAGGAATTGTAGCCTTAATGGGTCCGTAAGGAACGTATTTGATCACATTGTAGTCACCATGCGCAAGATTGAAAGAGATATGGTCACTCATTCCATATAGCTGACCAAAATAAACTTTATCATCATTTGGCTTCAAGCCATATTCGTCCATCAATAAGGTTAGCCTATAGTTTGACTCTTCATTGTGCGATCCAGCGAATAAACCGATCTCTCCAATATGTTCTATGCAATAACTGCAAGCGGTATTGAAGTCACGATCTGTTGAAGGCTTATCGGGTTGAATAGGATTAGAATAATTCATTTCCGCTGCTCTTGCACTCTCTTTCTCCATGTATGCACCTCTCACTAATTTAGCCCCGAGTATATAGCCCTCGCTTTTTGCCTTAGCATGGAGTCTCTTTAAGTTCTCTAACATCGCGTGGCAATACATCTGGAAAGTATAGTAAACCACCGCTGTTTCCTTATTGTGTTTCTCCATCATTGCGATGGTCAGGTCATCGATTGGCTTCTGAATCCAGGTCTCTTCGGCATCAATCAATACTGTAACACCCAGTTCCGCTGCTAGGTCACAAATTCTGGCAACTCTATTCTCGACACGCTGATAGGCCTCTGCCTCTTCAGGACTTAGGGTCTCATCTTTATGAATTTTCGCTAGCAAGTCAAAGGAACCAATCCCAGTGATCTTAAAAGCAGCAAACTTCATTACATCCGACTTAGCGGCTGCCTTAATCGTTTCAATCACTTCACTCGTTGTAGCATCGAAACCCGTTTCGGTCTTTTCTCCCTCTACTGAGTAGTCAAAAATAGCCCCAATTCCATAAGCTTCCAGCTCATCGCAAGTCTCAGAGCAGGTCTCCAATGTTTCTCCACCGCAGAATATGTCAAATATTGTAGATTTGACTATGCCTTTGACTGGCAAACCTATTCCCAAGCTGAATTTGGTAAGAGAAGTGCCTGCTGAAACCATCCAGGGCCACTTCATGGTAGAAAAGATAAAATGTCTTTTCTTTAATGCTTTGTCCGACTTAGCCTTGAAAGCGATTTCTATCTGATCGAAATCAACAAACTTTTTTAGATCCATAGGATGAATTAGAGGGGCAAATATAATTAACAAACCGTAAGTGGTTTACATTTGTTACACCAAAGATTAAGCAAAGAGGAGATGCAAATAACAGCACCAAAGGATTGGATAGAAGAGTATAAGAAACCATTGGTTTTGGCTGGCCCCTGTAGTGTTGAAAGCGAAAAGCAATTTCGCGCTTCGGTACTCCCGATTGTCGATAATGTAGACATTATCCGTGGTGGCATTTGGAAGCCAAGAACGCGACCTGGCTCTTTTGAAGGTGTTGGGGAAAAAGGACTTCAATGGGTAAAATCATTGAAGGAAGAAGTCTCCTTTAAGTTCGCTACTGAAGTTGCCACTCCAGAGCACGTAGAGTTAGCCCTTAAGTATCATGTAGATGTGCTATGGATTGGTGCACGAACTACCGTGAACCCTTTTAATGTAAGCGAACTCGCTTCTTCCCTGAAAGGTGTAGATATTCCCGTCTTTGTTAAAAATCCGATCCACCCAGAACTTTCCTTATGGAAAGGTGCTTTAGAGCGTTTTTCAAAAGCCGGCATCACTAAGCTGGGTGCTATTCATCGTGGCTTTCATACTTATGAGAAAAAGAAATACAGAAACGCTCCATTCTGGCAGATACCTCTGGAATTGAAAAGCGAATTCCCTACCCTTCCGCTTATCTGTGACCCTAGCCATATTGGAGGTTCTAGCGATTCAGTTGAGCCTTTGGCACAAAGAGCACTTGATCTAGACTATGATGGTGTAATGATTGAGGCACATTGCGACCCATCAGCAGCACTCAGCGATGCAAAGCAGCAAGTGAGTACGGCTTCATTATTAGAGATTATCAGTAGGCTCAGTCCTAGAGATGCCAGCTTTACAAAAAAGAGTTATCTCGATCAATTGGAAATTATCCGAGAGCAAATCGATCAAGCAGACAGAGAGCTACTAGAGGCGATCGCTGTCAGAATGAGTCTGGTAGAAAAGATTGGTGAATTTAAAAAGGAAAACAACGTTGCTATTTTTCAGATCAGCAGGTGGAAAGAAATATTCAAATCCAGACCTGATTGGGGAAAACAATTGAATCTTGATGACGATTTTATCGTTGACCTATTAAGATTATTGCATCAGCAGTCAGTGAAAAAGCAAACTGAGGTGTTTAATACGATAGAAGAAGAACAAAACTACTCCAATGACTAATCTAGGATTACTGGGACCAGAAGACACCTATCATGATATTGCCAGAAAGCGGTATTTACCGAATGTAAACCCCACTTTTTACAAAAACTTTGATGAAGTATTTTCAGCCTTAAAGGAAGGCAAGATCAATAAGGCGCTCGTGGCTATTAAGAACAGCACCTCAGGTTTTGTGAGCAACAACTTGGAGAAAATCAAGAAAGGTGGTTTTAAGATTGTAGAAGAGTTTGACCTACCAATTCACCTTTGTCTTGGTAGTATACATCCCAACTCTCTAAACTCTATAAAGAAAATCTATTCTCATCCGATGGCGATAAAGGAGACACAGCGTTTCTTTAGAAAGTATAGCCATATCACTTTTATATCAAGTACCAGTACAGCTGGGGCTATTGATGAATTGAAGAACAATAGAGACCCGCATGGCGCAGTAATCTCGAGTTTGGAGGCTATTGAGAACAATGCATTACATGTTATTTCTCAGAACATCGAGGATGAGCCAAACAATTCAACAACTTTCAGTCTGATCGAGAAGTAATTCAATCGATTTACTAAATTTTTCAGTAGAAAATTTTTGACTGCTGAATAAGATACATATGTTTAACACGTGAAAAGAACATCAGCAGCTTACTATTACTTTTTTTACTTTTTCAACTGGAACAAAGTGAGCCGCTGCTTGTAAAGAAATTTAACTATCTAAAACATAAGCCCGGTTCACAAGAATCGGGCTTTTTTATTGCAAAAGAATGGAAATTGTAGACATCAAAGACTGGGGACTTGGCTTATCGGAACATGTTCTGATTGCCGGACCATGTAGTGCGGAAAGCCCGCAACAGATCGAAAGCATCGCAAAAGGACTTAGGGGCAGTAACATTGAAATATTCAGGGCCGGTGTATGGAAACCCAGAACAAGACCCGGTTCTTTTGAAGGAGTCGGCTCTGAAGCACTTGGTTGGTTAGACAAAGCCAGAGAAATATTGAATGTCCCTGTGACGGTCGAAGTGGCGAACACGGCTCATGTAGAAGCTGCTTTGAAAGCAGGGGTTGATGTACTTTGGATAGGTGCCAGAACTACGGTCAATCCATTCTCGGTTCAAGAGATTTGCGATGCTCTAAAAGGGACGGATATTCCAGTGATGGTCAAGAACCCGATCAATCCTGATCTGCAATTATGGCTTGGAGCTATTGAGAGATTGAACAAGGTTGGAATCAATAAGATCGCAGGCATCCACCGTGGATTCTCGGACCCATACGAAAAACGCTACAGAAACAAGCCTGAATGGAGTATGCCAATTCACTTGAAAAGGATGCTCCCCGGGATCTCTGTTATTTGTGATCCTAGTCACATTGCCGGAACAAGAGAAATCATCGCATCCGTAAGCCAAAGAGCTATCAACTTCGGTTTGGATGGATTGATGATAGAAACTCATCATGATCCAGATAATGCCTGGAGTGATGCTAAACAGCAAGTCACACCCGATACCTTAAAGATCATCTATGAAAACCTCAACTTCAGAGAAACGCTGGACAAGCACCCTGAGGCCATAAGTGAGCTAGATGAATTCAGACAGAAGATTGATCTGGTAGATACCCAAATCATAGAACTGCTATCCGATCGTTTCCAAATGATCAAGCAGATTGGTGAATATAAACGAGAGCATAATTTGGCCGTTTACCAACCCAATAGATGGCATGACGTTATGGAGTCAAGAATCAATTCTGGTGTTAAGAAAAACATGACTGAAAAGTTCATGAAAAGCTTTTTATTTGCCGTACATGAGGAATCTGTTAAAATGCAGGAAGCCCAGCTGAAAGAAAAGGTATAAGCCAAGATGAGTCAAATCACTATCGATGATATACAAGTAAGCCTCAAGCAATTCTTTGATACGAGCAGTCACAGCAAAGTGGCCGTATTGGTTGATGAAAAAACGCGCGAGTTCTGTTACCCAGTTATTCAGGGTTTGCTCCCTGAGCACTTGGTGATAGAAATTACTTCTGGTGAAATCAATAAGACGCTTGATACTTGTCAGATCATATGGCAAGCTCTTACAAATGCCAGTTTCGATAGAAAATCTCTTTTAGTCAACTTGGGAGGCGGTGTTATTGGCGACATGGGAGGCTTTTGTGCGGTTACCTACAAACGTGGCATTGACTTTATCAATATACCAACCACCCTATTGGCAGCTGTAGATGCTAATGTAGGAGGCAAACTTGGGATTGACTTTCAGGGTTTTAAAAACCATATCGGATTCTTTAAAGATCCCAATGCCGTATTGATAGACCCTATTTTTCTCGAAACACTCCCAGATAAGGAGTTAAGATCAGGCTTTGCTGAAGTCATTAAGCATGGCTTGATAACCGATAAGGATTATTACGAAAAAGTGGCGAAAGTGGGTCTCGATCAAGACAATTGGCACGCTGTCATCGCCCATTCGGTGGAGATCAAAAACCAAGTGGTAAAGCAAGACCCAAGAGAAGCTGGCTTGCGAAAGATTTTGAACTTTGGACATACCATTGGCCACGCTATTGAAAGCCATTATCTCGATACTGATAATCACCTATTGCATGGTGAAGCTATAGCCATTGGGATGATTTGCGAAGCCTATGTGTCCAAAAAGTTATTAAGCCTTCAAGAAATCGACCTCAAAGAAATTTGTGAGACGATTCTAAACATTTACCCTGATATTAACATTCACAAGAAAGACTTTACGGCCATTATCAAATTGATGTATCAGGACAAAAAGAATGTCAATAATTTTCTTAATCACTCGCTAATCTATGAAATAGGGAGAGCAGGATACGATGTGGCTGTAGATGAAAAAGATGTGATGGATGCCTTGTTCTTTTATCTAACCCTAAAGCAATAAATTGGAAAGTATAACGCTGAAATACAGTCCGGTTATTCAAAGCTCACAGGTTCAACTCGAAGCTTCTAAAAGTGAGAGCAATCGAGCGCTGATCATCAATGCGCTTTCTGGAAATCTGTCAACCCTCAAAAACCTCTCTAATGCTCGAGATACTCAGACTATGCTCCGCCTTTTGGCGAGTGAAGAAAGTACACTTGACGTTCTAGATGCGGGTACTACTATGCGTTTTCTAACCGCATATTCCATTCTAGGTGATGAACCTAGAACTTTGACTGGTACAGAGCGGATGCAACAGCGACCAATTAAGATTTTAGCCAAGGCTTTAAAACAAATTGGTGCTAAAATTAAATTCTTAAAGAAAGATGGGTACCCTCCACTAAAGGTCCATCCCCTATCTTCTCAAAAGAAGGACCTTATCAGTATAAAAGGTGATGTAAGCAGCCAGTTTATTTCCGCTCTTTTGATGATTGCCCCACGTCTTCCCGATGGATTGACACTGAATCTTCTTGGAAAAATTGGGAGCCGCCCTTACATCCAAATGACACTTGACATGATGCGTTTATTTGGAATTAGTGCCTCATGGACGAACAATACCATCGAGATTAAACCGCAGGCATATAGCACCTATGATTATGTGGTTGAATCAGATTGGTCGGGCGCTAGCTATTGGTACAGCTTTGTGGCTTTGGCTGACCAAGCCAGAATCAAACTTCTTGGTCTAAGACAAAAATCACTTCAAGGTGACATTGCCATTGTGAGGATAATGAATCAGCTCGGAGTTATGAGCACTTTCGAAGAAGATGGCGTCATTTTGGAGAAGATTCCAGAGCAAAAATCTGTCGAGATAGATTTCTCCGACTGCCCTGATCTCGCTCAGACGGTAGCCGTTGTTTGTGGTGTCAAAAAGATTGAAAGCCGCTTTACAGGACTGGAGAGTCTCCGCATCAAAGAAACTGATCGGATCAAAGCCCTAAAAAAGGAGTTAAAGAAGTTTTCCATCAAGCTAAAAGAAGGCGAAGAAGGGGTTTGGGAAGTGAAGTCCAAGTTCGAACCAGGTCAGGAAGCAGTGAGCATTCATACCTATGAAGATCATCGTATGGCCATGGCTTTTGCTCCACTTTGCACGCAGCAAGAAATCATTATTGAAGACCCTAGTGTGGTCAATAAGTCATATCCTAGTTTCTGGGATCATGTTTCCGATGCCATAGGGGGCTAAATTGACTCAAATCAAATGTCGGCTAAATTACTTTCCATATCTTGGAATCAATTCAGTGTGCTCATCGTTTAGCCTTCATTGATCTTACTCTAACATGTCGAAAAAGAAAAAGCTTAATAATATTACTGTTGGTCAGGTATTTAAAACTATCATTTGGCCAAAGCGGGGATTGCTCCTAATCGGATTAGTTCTGATCCTACTCAGAAGTGCAGCCAGCCTGGTCTTACCTGGAGCTACTCGTTATTTGATAGATGATGTAGTCGTCAATAAAGACATGCAGAAGCTATGGCTGGTAATCATCGTCACCATTGCCGCCATCATTACTCAAGCAGGTACCTCGTTTGCTCTTACTCGATTACTCAGTGTACAGGCTCAAAAGCTTATTGCCCAACTTCGAGTGAAAGTTCAGAAACATATTCTTTCCTTACCTATCAATTACTTCGACAGCACAAAGTCCGGGGCACTTGTATCAAGAATCATGACTGATGTGGAGGGCGTAAGGAACCTGGTGGGTACAGGACTAGTCCAATTATTAGGTGGACTTCTGACATCAATAGGTGTATTGTATATACTTATCGACATGAACGCTAAGTTGACTGCATTCGTGATCGCTCCTGTGGTAATCTTCGGTTTGGTTGCCATGAAGGCTTTTGCTTATCTGCGCCCAATCTTTAGAAAAAGAGGTCAACTGAATGCAGAAGTAACTGGGCGTTTGACAGAAACGCTTAATGGAGTGCGTGTTATCAAGGGTTTTGGTGCTGAAACTCAAGAGATCGAAACATTCGAAAATGGTGTTGATGAACTCTACCAGAATGTAAAAAAGACACTGACCGCTACTGCCATTGTCACCAGCTCAGCAACCTTCTTGTTGGCAGGCGTTGCCAGTACAGGTATTCTCGGTATTGGAGGCTATTATATAATTCAGGGCAACATGACCGCTGGAGAATTAGTCGCCTTCATAGCCTACTTAGCAGTAATGATTGCACCGATTGTTCAGATGTCAAATATTGGTAGCCAAATCACAGAAGCCTTTGCTGGCTTAGACCGAACGGAAGAGATCATGATGACGCCTACCGAGGATGAGGACCCCAAGAGAACAGTTGAGCTACAAGGAATCAAAGGAGATATTATATTCGATGATGTGAGTTTCGCGTACGAAGAGGACAAGGAGGTATTAAAGAATATTAGTTTTGAAGCACCTTCGGGTAGTGTAACTGCCCTCGTTGGAACTTCCGGTTCTGGCAAGTCTACTATTGCCGGACTATCAGCAACCTTCTTGAATCCACGAGAAGGTAAGATTACACTCGATGGTATAGATCTTTCTACCGTCAATCTGAAGAGCTATCGCCAAAACCTGGGTGTCGTGCTTCAAGATGATTTCCTTTTTGAAGGCACAATTAGAGCCAACATTCTATTCCCAAGACCTAATGCTACTGAGGAAGAACTCAAAACTGCCGTGGAGAGCGCTTATGTACACGAGTTTACGGACAGATTTGAAGATGGCCTTGACACTTTAATAGGAGAGCGAGGCGTGAAACTTTCTGGAGGACAAAGGCAAAGGATTGCTATTGCCAGAGCTGTACTTGCCAACCCTAAAATCTTAATATTGGATGAAGCTACTTCTAACCTCGATACAGAGAGTGAGACATTCATACAGAGAAGTTTGTCCACACTAATGGAGGGTAGAACTACATTCGTAATTGCCCACAGGCTAAGTACCATTCGCCAAGCGGACCAGATATTAGTAATCGAAGAAGGACGTATCGCTGAAAGAGGAACGCATGACGAACTTATTGCCAAAGAAGGACGATACTATCAATTGTACACCTACCAAGCCCGCATTTAATCGATGAGTAAGCGAATTAATATTATTGACAAACAGGTTTTATCAGATAATTGGTACACCCTTCGAAAAATCACCTTCGACTATACGAAAAAGGATGGTTCTGTTCAGAGACAAGAACGAGAAGCCTATGACCGTGGTAATGGTTCAACCATTCTTCTATATAATAAGGACAAGGGCACCATCGTATTAACAAGGCAATTCAGAATGCCTACTTATCTAAACGGTAATGAAGATGGCTTTTTAATCGAAGCCTGTGCCGGACTTCTGGAAGAAGACAATGCCGAAGATTGTATTCGCAAGGAAACTGAAGAGGAGACCGGTTATAGAATCGCTAATGTGAGAAAGGTTTTCGAAAGCTATATGTCACCAGGCTCTGTTACAGAAATCCTATACTTTTTTGTAGCCGAATATGAGGACAATATGAAAGTCAATGAAGGCGGTGGTTCGGATGAAGAAGAAGACCTCGAAGTTTTGGAATTAGAATTTGAAAGGGCCATTCAAATGGTAAGTTCAGGCGAAATTAAAGATGCCAAAACCATAATGCTCATCCAATACGCTCAGCTTAATAAGCTCCTATAACAACAGTACCAAACTTTTTGCCCGAAAGCCTTATTTTAGAATTATGTCAAAATTCGGGCTTGCTTCCCTCCTAGTATTATTATCACTTGCATGCTTTGCTCAAGACCCAAGTAGGTTTGCTGATAAAATCGAAATTTGTAGATGTACAGTTAACTATGTTCAATGAAGATTGACTACTAAAAAAGGGTCAGCTTATTGAAGGTAGACTGCACGTGAATAGTGATGGTTACGACATCTGGATTGAGCAAATTCGACCATTTCTTATTAAACCTTAATTTTTTTCAAAACTTTATTCAATCATAAAATACACTTCTGAATGCCCTAAGAGGCATTTTTAGCACCATTCTTGTATTCAATTGTTGAGAGGTAGATAATTTTTTATGAATATATGTTGAATATTTCATATATGTTTTTCATCTTTAGGTACATTTAACCTAAACAGATGAAACCGATAGCAGTATACGTACTGTTCTTGGGCGGCATGATGGCTACTTATTTCTCTCAAAAAGAGGAAAAAAGGCCATCGTACTTTGCCCAGCTGGAATCGATAGAACTCGAATCTCCAGTTCAGCTCACCGGCTACTACTCATTGCCTGGTGAGCGCACCGGTTTCAATTCAGAAGCACCTAAAAAAGCATACCATATATATTTTGAAAACAAGTCTTCAGCGCCACTAAAGGTAGCCATCCGTTATAAGGCATTCGATGGAGACTGGTCTGTAGATGGTCTAGTTAAACTGGCCCCTGGTGAAAGAAAACTCATGGGGAAATCAGACGAAAAAACATATTTCTATCACGTTGCCAAGAAGGACAAATCAAGAAAAGTGCCTTCGGACTCCTTCAAATTTCCACTCAAGTCTAAATCAGGCAAAAAATATCCTTTTAAGAAAAAAGAGATTTGGGAGTGTTACGACATGCAAGTGTGCAACGCATTTGCCGTGTTTAGGTAACGTAAGGACGGGGAGGCTGCTGGAGCCTCCCCTATGTCCGTTTCTCTCTATTCAACAATAACTTCCGACAACAACTTTTCAAAGTAGAGCGGTGATTGTAATAGGCGACTACCATACCAGCTAAAAAGCTCTCCATCTGCTAAAAGCACTCTAGTATCAGGCAAATTTTCTTTCAATTCCATTACATGTTTCTCCTTAAATGGGTAAGGTTCTGAAGACAAGAGCAGCACTTCAGGTCTTAGTTCAGCGATTTCTTCAATACTCAAGATTGGATAACGCGATTGGCTTAGGCAGTTTTCAAATCCAACCAAGGTCATCATATGATCAATAAATGTGCTGCTACCCGCAGCCATAAATGGATCTTTCCAAATTAAGTATAATGCTGAAATTGATTTTGACGAGAGCCTAAGGTTGGAAAACCTCTCTTCGATGTCATGAACCATTTGGATCGCAGGTTCTGAACGACCTACTAGGAGTCCCACTTTTTGGATCATATCAAGTGCTTCGCTCAAATCACTGATATCACTCATCCATACAGGGTATTCAGCCGCTAAGGCTTTGATCCCCTCCTGCTCATTCTCCTCTTTGTTACCAATGATTAAATCTGGTGCTAAGCCTCTAATTCTATCGAAATGATACTGCTTAGTGCCACCGACAATCGTCTTTTCCGAACGCCACTGTTTGGGATGAATACAAAACTTAGTGATACCCACTACACGATCGGCCAAACCAAGATCATATAGCAGTTCAGTCTGTGAGGGAACTAGTGAAACGATGCGTTGAGGCAATTTCGGGACGTTTACATGCCGCCCCATTTGATCAATCACCTCTACCATACTACTTCAAATAACTGAAATCATGATCATTCGGTAGTTGTACAAGAAACTCGTACATCAAATCGATCACTTTTTCAATGTCCTTTTCATGAGCCGTTTCAACAGTAGTGTGCATGTACTTCAGCGGAAGCGATATCAATGCTGATGGTACTCCTTCGTTCGAGTAAGCAAAAGCATCAGTATCAGTACCCGTAGACCTTGAAGAAGCAGACCGCTGAAAATCGATCTTCTTATCATCAGCCACTTCCATAAGCATCTTGAGCAAATTGTTATGCACAGCTGGCCCAACGGTTAGCACCGGCCCTAGGCCAGCTTTCTGATCGCCATCAAACTTCTTGTCGTACATCGGGGAATGAGTGTCATGGCAGACATCGGTGACAATCGCCACATCAGGCTTGATTCGAGCAGCGATCATTTCAGCGCCTCGAAGTCCAATTTCCTCCTGCACCGCATTTACTACATAAAGCGAGAAAGGCAATTGCACATTATTCTCTTTAAGTCTCCTGGCAACTTCGGCAATCATAAAACCACCAATACGGTTGTCAAGTGCCCTTCCACACCAGTACTTGTTATTCAGCTTGAATAACTCGTCCTCGAAAGTGATGACTGTGCCCACGTGAATACCCATATCTAAAACCTCCTCTTTGGAAGAAGCTCCCACATCTATAAAGATGTTTTTCAGAGTAGGTGCTTTCTCACGCGCTTTATCTCTTACATGAATTGCTGGCCAGCCAAAAACTCCTTTGACCATACCTTTTTCTGTATGAAGATTCACTCGTTTCGAGGGAGCAATTTGGTGGTCAGAACCACCGTTCCGAACGACATAGATATAGCCGTCATCCCCTATATAATTAACGAACCAGCTGATCTCATCGGCATGGGCTTCGATAACCACTTTATAGGGTGCATCAGGATTGATAACTCCTACGGCTGTACCATACTTATCAGTAAAATATGAATCGGTAAAAGGTTTGATATAGTCTAGCCAAATCTGCTGTCCTGAACTTTCAAATCCAGTAGGAGAGGCATTATTTAAATATTTTACAAGGAAGTCTTCGCTCGTCTTATTCATCTTATAATGGTATGTTACCGTGTTTCTTTTTAGGTAAAGTATCTACCTTGTTTTCCAGCATACTGAAAGCTCTTATTAGCTTTAAGCGGGTAGTCTCTGGTGTGATCACTTCGTCAACATATCCCCTTCTCGCTGCTCTATAAGGATTGGCAAACTTAGCCGTATATTCATCTACTTTCTCTTGAAGTTTTGCTTCAGGATCGTCTGCCGCAGCAATTTCTCTTTTAAAGATGATTTCTGCAGCTCCCTTTGCTCCCATCACCGCAATCTCTGCCATTGGCCATGCATAGTTCATATCAGCACCAATATGCTTTGAGTTCATTACGTCATAAGCACCTCCATATGCCTTTCTGGTGATTACCGTAATTCTCGGTACAGTGGCTTCAGCAAACGCGTACAACAACTTGGCTCCATTAGTAATAATCCCTCTCCACTCTTGGTCAGTTCCTGGCAAGAACCCAGGAACATCTTCGAGCACTAATAGTGGGATGTTAAAGCTATCGCAAAAACGAACAAATCTTGCACCCTTCACACTGGCATCAATATCCAATACACCTGCTAAGGATGCGGGTTGATTACCAACAATACCTATCGATCTTCCACCAATTTTAGCGAAGCCAACAATAATATTTTCTGCATAGTTCTTATGCACCTCAAAGAACGTATCCTCATCAATCAAGTGCTCAATGACCTCATGCATATCATAAGGTTGATTCGGATTGTCAGGAATAATGTCATTGAGTTTTGTACGAATCTCATTATCTGCACTATAGCTATAAACTGGCGCATCTTCCTCGCAATTCTGAGGAATATAGGAGATCAGCTTCTTAATATCGTTCAAACATTGTACCTCGTTGGCAGAGGAGAAGTGCGTAACTCCACTTTTAGTACTATGGGTACTGGCACCACCTAGTTCTTCAGCAGTCACATCTTCTTGCGTAACGGTCTTCACTACGTTAGGACCAGTTACGAACATATAGGATGTGTTCTCTACCATAAAGATAAAATCCGTAATGGCTGGGGAATAAACAGCGCCACCAGCGCATGGCCCCATAATAGCAGATATTTGAGGAATCACTCCTGAAGCTCTTGTGTTCCGATAGAATATATCGGCATAGCCACCTAGCGAAACAACTCCTTCTTGGATACGAGCACCACCCGAATCGTTCAAACCAATTATTGGGGCGCCATTTTTCATGGCCAAATCCATCAGCTTGCAAATCTTTTCAGCATGCGTCTCAGACAGGGAACCACCAAATACAGTAAAGTCCTGAGAATAGACGTAAACCAAACGGCCATTGACAGTACCATAGCCAGTGACGACACCATCTCCCAAGTAAATTTCTTTGTCGAGCCCGAAATCAGTCGCACGGTGCTCTACAAACTTTCCAATCTCTTCAAAAGTGCCCTCATCTATTAACAGCGTAATACGCTCTCTCGCGGTAAGTTTACCTCTCTTATGCTGTGCCTCTATTCGCTTTTCTCCACCACCGAGCATCGCTTGGTCGTTCTTTGATTGAAGCAAAGCATATTTCTCTTCTTTGCTTAAAATCCGTGCTTCAGATGGCCCGTTTTGCTGATCTCCCATAGGTACTTTGTTAAGTAGCCAAAGATATATAGATAGACTCAAAAAAGAATTTTCAGCACTAGTAATTCCACAATCGGAAGATTCATTATTTATCAATATGCCTTATATTCGGCCATCCTTATAAAAGGCCTACTGAGTATGCGTAAAGCAGTTATTGATCTTGGAACAAACACCTTTCATCTCTTTATCGTGGAAATCGATCAAGGGACGATCAACACGCTTTATAAAGAAAAAATCGCAGTTAAAATTGGGCAGAATGGTATTAGTAAGGGCAAAATCGCCAATGATGCCATCAAACGAGCCATACATACACTGAAAATCTTTAAAACCGTCATCGATCAGTTCGAAGTAACCGATGTGAAAGGTGTCGCCACAAGCGCAATTCGCAGCGCAAGGAATGGCCAATCGGTGATTGACGAGATTGAGCAAGAAACAGGTATTCGTATCAACGTTATTTCAGGAGACTTAGAGGCCGAACTGATTTTTGGAGGTGTGAAGGCCGCTCTGAATCTGACCAATCAAAACCAGCTGGTGATGGATATTGGTGGGGGCAGTGTCGAATTCATTATCGGTAACAATCAGCAAATATCTTGGAAAAGAAGCTTTGAAATAGGAGCTCAACGTCTACTGGACAAGTTTCACAAAAGTGATCCTATGCCAGCTGAGAATGTCGATCAAATGTTTGACTGGCTTTCCGAAGAGCTTCTAGAACTTAAAGAAGCACTAGAAACCCATAAACCAATAGGCATTATTGGTTGCTCAGGTACGTTTGACACGCTCTCTGAGATATACCTTCAGCAAATTAAAAAAGAACGGAAGGCTACGAGCACGACTTTCAAACTGCCGATTAAGGACTACCACGATATTCATCGTTCTTTACTCATTAAAGACAAGGCAGAGCGATTAGCAATTCCGGGCATGGTAAGTATGCGAGTCGATATGATTGTAGTTGCTAGTTGTTTGATCTCCTTCGTGATTGAACATTTAGATGTGAAAAACATCACCGCTTGCACATATGCCCTAAAAGAAGGTTTACTCTTTTCAGACAAAGCCTTAAACGAAACTTCAGAAAGTAATTAAGCTCATGGCCATTTATACTCATAAAGCGCTTTACGATTTCGCTCATGCCATTTTCATAAAAATAGGTTGCTCTGAAACAGATGCAACCATCGCATCAGATACCTTATTGTCAGCAGACCTTAGAGGTGTTGATTCGCATGGAGTGGCAAGACTAAGCGGATACGTCAGGTTGTGGGATAAAGGAAGAATCAATGCTACTCCCAACATTAGGATTGTACATGAGTCTCCAAGTACCGCAGTGGTTGATGGGGATGCTGGACTTGGTTTGGTAGTTGCGCCTTTTGCAATGCAAGTAGCCATTGAAAAGGCTAAAAACGCTGGAACAGGATGGGTTGCTGTAAAAAACTCCAACCATTATGGTATAGCTGGTTATCATGCTATGAAGGCTCTAAGTCATGACATGATTGGCATGTCAATGACAAATGCTAGTCCTTTGGTAGCTCCTACTTTTTCCAAAGAGCGACTCTTAGGAACTAACCCGATAGCCGTTGCCATTCCTGCTAACGAAGAACCTCCTTATGTAGGTGACTTTGCTACTACAACGGCTGCAAATGGTAAACTCGAGATTCTACAAAGAAAAGATGAACCTGCACCTGAGGGTTGGATTCAGGATGAGGAAGGCAATGTGACCACCAATGCTTATGGGGTAAAACAAGGTGGTGCTTTGAGACCACTCGGTGGAGATAGATCGAATGGTAGTCACAAAGGATATATCCTTGGATCAATGGTTGATATTTTCTCGGCTGTACTCTCCGGAGCCAACTACGGTCCGTGGGCACCTCCGTTTGTCAGCTTTATGGATCCTGTAAGCGATCCTGTTGGCGAAGGTTTAGGTCATTTTTTTGGCGCCATGCGTGTGGATGCTTTCAGACCTGCTGATGACTTCAAAATACATATGGACAAATGGATTAGGCGATTCAGAAATTCAGAACCTGTTCACAAAGAAGAACCTGTACTTATTCCTGGTGATCCAGAACGAGCGATGGAGAAAGAGCGTGAAGCAAACGGTATTCCTATCCTAGATGCTGTAGAGAATGATCTTAAAGAACTTGGAGATCGATTTGGTGTAAGCCTTAAAGGGTAATACCCCCACGAATTACGATCGCACTGTTATAGGGAGATCTGAGGTCATCATGCAATAGGTTGAGGAGTACCGTCAAATTAACACCACCTCTACCGAAAACTGGTTGAAACACACCACCACCTATAAACAAACCTGGCACCCACTCTCTCACTGTTCCTTGGGATCCATCAAATGATGGGAATTCAGTATTCAGCGTTTCAAACTCAGCATGGGCGAAGATATTATCGAATACTCTATGTCTCAAAAATGTCCTTCCGCCATAGACGCTATTGGTTACTTTAAATTGGTTGCCTGAGGGTCTAGCCAGGAATTCTCTCGATAAGTAGAGATACGTAGTTCCAACGCCCACAGAAAAGTCATCATTAATCATATAACCAGCCAGTGGGGAAACATCAATAAAGGTGAATCTGTTGCCCAGGTTGAAAGAGAAGTTTCCTCCAAAATAGACTCTTTCTTTAAAGCTTAGAGATTCAGGTTCTTCTTCGAAATAGACCTGAGCATTTGATAGTGAAACAAGTCCAAATGCCAGCGTTAGTGTGAGTAAAAGCTTCTTCATATGCACTGTAAACGAAAAAGTCCTCGAAAGAGGACTATAATTCTTGAATATTTTTCTTAGTCTTCGCTGACTACGATGTACAAATCTTCTGAGGGCTTTTTCATGAGATAATTCTCCCTTGCAAACTTCTCAAGGAGCTCCTTATTTGTACTCAACTCTTCCTTGTCCTTTAACACTTCGACCTTCTTATCTATATAGAAGGCTTTTTGGGCTTTCAGCCCGTTTAACTTTTGTGTCATTTTAATTTGAGAAACTACATCGTTGGAGTCAACAAAGAGCATCCATACGATAAAGAAGGTTCCGAAAAGGAAATAGTAGTTCTTAAAGAATTTTGGAATCTTGGCGAAAGGATTCATTGTATAAAAGTAATCAACTTTTCACCAAGATTCCAAAAAGAGTATTCTTAGTTGTTTGGCGCACCACCGTCAACCCATGCAAGAATACTTGTAATCTGAGCATCAGACAAGGCTGGAGACCCGCCTGGAGGCATTGTTCTACCGGCCACTCTGTTTCTGATTGCAGCAGCTCTAGGTTGCACATCACCAAAACCGTTGATCGCAAAAGGCGCATTACCACCATCCACATGACAACCTGAAGTTGCACATCTCGCTGTAAAGATCGGTGCTATATCATTTGCAAATGAAGGCACTGAGGCTGGAGAATCAACAATAGTCACTTGTGTAGTTCCAGAACAACCTTGGCTGGTGCGTGCAGTTACTGTGTATTGTCCTGCAGCTAAACCAGTGAATGTGCCTGAAGATTGGAACGTATTTCCATCAATACTATATTCAAAAGTACCACTCCCTCCAGTAGCTGAAGCAGTGAAGCTACCATCGGATTGACCGCTGGCCGCATTTGTGTTATTTGAAATAGCAATTGCAACGGCTACAGCGCATGGATCGGGTTGATCATCGCCTCCTCCATCACTACCACAGGCAGAGACAATGAGGGCAAGTGCTAAGAGCGAGTAAAGAAGTTTAGTTTTCATAATCAATCATTTGTAGCCTATACCTAGTCAAGCGAAAAAGGCTGCGATGATTTCATAAATAATTCTCAATTAATCGAAAGATGTCAGTCAAACAACAAAAAGCCCCTTCTGTGCTTTACAGAAGGGGCTCCGTTTCTTGTAAATTCTGCTCTAGTAAGCGTTTCTGAAATTGCTTCCAGGAAACTTTCCTACTTCACCTAATTCTTCTTCAATTCTTATCAATTGATTGTACTTGGACATTCTATCAGAGCGAGAAGCAGAACCTGTTTTAATCTGACCCGTGTTTAAAGCAACAGCTAAGTCAGCTATCGTATTATCTTCAGTTTCGCCTGACCTATGCGACATCACAGCTGTATAGCCATTTCTGTTGGCAAGACTCACTGCTTCAATAGTCTCAGTCAAAGTACCAATCTGGTTTACTTTAATTAAGATTGAATTGGCAATGCCATTGTCAATTCCTCTTTGAAGTCTGGTTACGTTCGTCACAAATAGATCGTCACCGACAAGCTGCACCTTATCACCAATCTTAGTGGTCAATGCCTTCCATCCTTCCCAATCATCTTCAAACATTCCATCTTCGATAGAAATAATTGGATATCTCTCACTTAGATCGGCCAAATAATCGGCCATCTCTACAGGAGAAAGCTTCTTGCCAGTTGAATCTTTGAAGTAATACACTTTTTCGTCTTCCAAATAGAACTCAGAAGAAGCTACGTCCAGCGCATATACGATATCTTCTCCAACCTTATAACCTGCGTTTTCCACAGCTTCTGAGATTACTTGAAGTGCCTCATCATCAGAACCAAGGTTAGGAGCAAAACCACCTTCATCGCCAACGTTTGTCGCTAAACCTCGGCTTGAAAGTACCTTCTTCAAGTTATGGAAGATCTCTGCACCCATTCTGATCGCATCAGAGAAAGTATCAGCACCTACAGGCATGATCATGAATTCCTGAAAGTCGATGGAGTTGTCAGCATGAGAACCTCCATTGATAATATTCATCATAGGCACTGGAAGTGTATTAGCACTTACCCCACCAACGTATCTGTAAAGTGGAAGTCCTAACTCAGCAGCAGCAGCTTTAGCAACAGCTAAAGAAACACCAAGGATCGCGTTGGCTCCCAGCTTACTCTTGTTATCCGTACCGTCTGCTTCGATCATGATTTTGTCAATCAGGTTTTGTTCGAATACAGAAAAGCCAATCAGCTCATCAGCCAAGATATCATTTACATTCTCGACCGCTTTCTTAACTCCTTTACCAAGGTATTCATTACCGCCATCGCGTAGTTCGACAGCCTCGTGTGCTCCTGTAGAAGCGCCCGAAGGAACGGCAGCACGACCAAGAACTCCGTTTTCAGTGATTACATCTACTTCAACTGTAGGATTACCTCTAGAGTCCAGAATTTGTCTGGCGTGAATACTTTCTATTAAACTCATAATTTGTTTGTCTTACGATTTGATAAGGTTGATAAATTGATCGAACAAATAACGTGAATCGTGAGGACCTGGTGATGACTCTGGGTGATATTGTACGGAAAACGTTTTCTTACCTTTTACTTGAATTCCTGCGCAAGTATCATCATTTAAGTTTATATGCGTCAACTCAACTACATCTGAATTTTCAACGTCTTCTCGGCTTACGGCAAAACCGTGATTTTGAGAGGTTACTTCGCTCTTACCAGATACCAAATTCTTTACCGGGTGATTTAACCCCCTGTGGCCATTGTGCATTTTGAAAGTAGAAATACCGCATGCCAATGAGATAATTTGATGCCCTAGACAGATCCCAAATAATGGCCTATCAGCCGCCATGATATCTTGAGCTGTCTTGATGGCATAATCCATAGAAGACGGGTCTCCAGGACCATTAGACAAGAAGTAACCATCGGGGTTCCATGCTTTCATTTCTTCGAAAGGTGTTTTCGCATTGAAAACCTTCAAATAACTACCTCGACTTGCCAAGTGATTAAGAATACTGGTTTTTACTCCCAGATCAAGCACCGCAATTTTATGACTGGCATTTTCATCGCCTACGAAATATGGTTCTACTGTACTGACAAATGATGATAGCTCTAGACCTTCCATAGAAGGTACTTCTGCCAACCTTCTTTGTAGCTCATCATCAGACAAATCTTCTGAAGAGATGATGGCGTTCATTGCACCTTTACTTCTGATATGGCGTACCAACAAACGGGTATCTAATTCGGATACTCCGACAATGTTGTTGTTCTCAAGGTATTCTTGCAGAGAACCGTCAGCCATACTTCGGCTATAGTCTTCTGAGAAAGTATTGACAACAAGTCCAGTGATCTTTGGTGAGTCAGACTCATTTTCAGAATCTTCAACACCATAGTTTCCGATGTGAGAAGTGGTGTTTACAACGATTTGACCGTAGTAAGAAGGGTCCGTGTAAATTTCCTGATAACCTGTCATACCTGTATTAAAGCAGATTTCTGCTCCTACAGTCCCTATTTTTCCGATGGCAATTCCTTCAAAGCGAGATCCGTCTTCTAGCAAGAGGACTGCTTTCTTTTGAGATAAATTCAATGTGTTATGCGACATATGTTGATGGGCGTGCGACTTTTCGCATCGTGCAAAAATAAGCTCAAAAGTTTACCGAGCAAAACTGATTTTGTCAGAGTGAACATACGTCACAAAAAAAGGGATTGAACTTCCGCTCAATCCCTTTTAAAATTTATTAGAATGGACTATTCTCCGTCCTTCTTTTCTTCTTCAGAATCATCAGCAGAAGCTTCTGGCTCAGTAGCCTCATCTGCTTCTGCAGCTGGTGCTTCTTCCTCAGTTGCAGCTTCAGTAGTTTCTTCTACTTCTGCCTCAACTACTTCTTCTACCTCAGGAGCTGCCTCTTCAACAACCTCAGCTACTTCCTCTACTACAGCTTCTTCAACTACAGTTTCGGTTGCAACAGCCTCAGCTGCCTTCTTCTTACCACCTCTTCTTCTCGTGCTCTTCTTCTTAGGTGCTGCTTCTTCTAACAACAACTCGTTGTAGTCAACCAACTCGATGATACACATATCAGCATTATCACCTAACCTGTTGTTAGTTTTGATAATTCTTGTGTATCCACCTGGACGTGTAGCTACTTTCTCAGCGATCTCGTTGAAAAGTGTAGAAACAGAATCCTTGTCTTGTAGGTAAGAGAAAACAATTCTTCTAGAATGTGTTGTATCATCTTTAGCCTTCGTGATCAATGGCTCAACATATTTTCTCAACGCCTTTGCTTTCGCTACAGTAGTTGTGATTCTTTTATGCTGAATCAAAGAAGAAGCCATGTTAGACAGCATTGCCTTTCTGTGAGGCGCTGTTCTACTTAAGTGATTAAATTTCTTCCCGTGTCTCATTTCTCTTACTCCTCTTCGAGTTTATATTTTGCCAAGTCCATTCCGAAAGTCAGGTTCTTATCAGCAACAAGTTGCTCTAGCTCAGCTAAAGACTTCTTACCGAAGTTTCTGAATTTCATCATGTCTGAAATTTCTAATCTTACCAAATCGCCCAATGAACGAACGTCAGCAGCTTTCAAGCAGTTGTAAGCTCTAACTGAAAGATCAAGATCATTCAAATTAGTTTTCAATAGCTTACGCATGTGAAGCATTTCTTCATCTACTTGCTCTGGCTCATCTAGTGCTCCAGTTTCTAAAATCATGTTCTGATCAGAGAATAGCATGAAGTGCTGAATCAAAATGTGAGCTGCACCTTTCAATGCATTTTCAGGGTGGATAGAACCATCAGTTTTGATATCCAACACAAGCATTTCGTAGTCAGTTTTCTGCTCTACCCTTGTGTTTTCCACACTGTACTTAACATTTTTGATTGGTGTGAAGATGGCATCGATCGGAATGTATCCGAACACTTGCTCAGAAGGTCTGTTTTCTTCCGCTGGAAGGTAACCTCTACCCTTCTCGATTGTCAATTCAATCTCGAACTTGATACCGTTATCTAAGTAACAAACCACATCTTCTGGATTCAGAATCTCAAAAGCACTAGTGAATTTTCCAATGTCACCAGCTGTGAATTTGTCTTGACCTTCGATCACTACATTTATCTTGTTGTCAACAGTGTCAGAAATCTTTTTGAATCTTACTTTTTTAAGGTTCAAGATGATCTCAGATACGTCTTCAACTACACCCTCAATTGTAGAGAACTCATGCAGTACGCTAGGAATCTTGATTCCTGTGATTGCATAGCCTTCTAAAGAAGAAAGTAAAATTCTTCTTAGTGCATTACCAACTGTTACCCCGTAACCTTTTTCCAATGGTTTAAATGTGAACAGACCGTGAAAATCGTCTGCCTTCTCCATCACCACCTTCTCCGGGATTTGAAATGCTAGTATTGACATATATCTTAAATTTAAAAGGTTCTTAAATGTATTATTTAGAGTAAAGCTCGACAATAAGCTGCTCTTTGATATTCTCAGGAATATCTTCTCTTGCAGGCGTATTGATTACCGAACCAGTCATTTCTGACTTATTCCACTCTAACCAAGGGTACTTCTGTACAGAATTAGCGCCTAAGCTATCAGTGATCAACTCAAGAGATTTTGACTTCTCTCTTACACCAATCACGTCAGTTGACTTCACCTGGTAAGAAGGGATGTTCAACACTTCACCGTTGATGGTGATGTGCTTGTGAGACACTAACTGTCTCGCAGCTCTTCTTGTAGGTGCAATACCTAGTCTGAAAACGATGTTATCTAATCTTGCCTCCAATAACTGAAGTAAGATCTCACCGGTAATTCCCGACTTTGCCGAAGCTTTATCGAAAAGGTTAGCAAACTGCTTCTCTAAAACACCATAAGTGTATTTAGCCTTTTGCTTCTCCATCAATTGGATTGCATATTCAGATTGCTTTCTTCTTCTACTCCTGCCATGCTGGCCTGGAGGATAAGCTTTCTTTTGTAATGCTTTGCTGTGACCAAAAATAGGATCATTAAATCTCCTTGCAATTTTAGCCTTTGGACCTCTATATCTTGCCATTACTAATAATTTCTAAAATTAAACTCTTCTTCTTTTTGGAGGACGACATCCATTGTGTGGTAATGGAGTCACATCTCTAATGAGTGTTACTTCGATACCAGAGTTCTGGATAGTTCTGATAGCAGATTCTCTACCTGCACCAGGTCCTTTTACAAAGACTTCTACTTTTCTTAAACCCAATTCATATGCCTTTTGAGCACAATCCTGAGCTGCTTGTTGTGCAGCATATGGGGTGTTTTTCTTTGAGCCTTTGAAGCCCATCTTTCCTGCCGAAGCCCAAGAGATCACTTGACCTTGTTGGTTGGTCAAAGAGATGATGATGTTGTTGAAAGACGCCTTAATGTGCGCCTGTCCAAGTGCATCCACCTGTACTACTCTCTTTCTTGCTTTATCTTTTCTTTTCTCAGCCATCTTTATAATATTATTAAGCTGTTATTACTTAGTAGCTTTCTTCTTGTTAGCAACCGTCTTTCTCTTACCTTTTCTGGTTCTAGAGTTGTTCTTAGTATGCTGACCACGAACAGGCAAGCCTCTTCTATGTCTCAAACCTCTGTAGCAACCGATATCCATCAATCGCTTGATGTTCAATTGTACTTCAGACTTAAGCACACCTTCGATTTTGAACTCTTCACTAATGATAGTTCTTATCGCTTTCTGCTGGTCATCGTCTAGCTCACCAATTTTGGTGTTGACATCAATACCTGCTTTGTTCAGCACATAGTTAGCCGAGCTACGACCAATACCGAAAATGTATGTTAAACCAATTTCGGATCTCTTGTGATCTGGAATATCTACTCCTGCAATCCTTGCCATAATTATCCTTGTCTTTGTTTGAATCTAGGATTCTTCTTGTTAATCACGTACAACTTTCCGTTTCTGCGGATTACCTTACAATCAGCGCTACGCTTCTTGATGGACGCCTTTACCTTCATCGTTAGTTATTTATACCTGTAAGTAATTCTACCCTTTGTTAAATCATAAGGCGACATTTCAAGCTTTACTTTGTCACCTGGTAATATTTTGATATAGAACATTCTCATTTTTCCTGAGATGTGCGCTAGCACTACATGTCCATTTTCCAATTCAACACGAAATGTCGCATTGGGCAATGCCTCAATGATAGTTCCGTCTTGCTCTATAGATCCTTGTTTCGCCATATTAAAGTTTTACTACTTCTTCTATGTATTTATGCGTTGTCAATATTTCTGTTCTATCCTTGAAGATGGCCACCGTATGTTCATAATGTGCCGATGGCTGACGATCTCTCGTTCTAATAGTCCATCCGTCACTTTCTTGAACAATGTTTCTAGTTCCCAAATTGACCATCGGCTCAATGGCTATCACCAAACCTTCATTCAATTTCGGGCCCCTTCCACGTTTTCCGTAGTTTGGTACTTCTGGTCCTTCATGTAGGCTTCTGCCTAAACCATGACCTACCAACTCTCTCACCACTGTATAACCTCTGTCTTCCACATACTTCTGGACGGCATAGGCTACATCTCCTATTCTGTTACCAAACTTGGCCTCTTCAATACCTTTATACAACGACTCTTTCGTTGCTTTAAGAAGTGATAATGTCTCTGGGGAAATTTCTCCTACTGGGTACGTATAAGCGGAATCGCTATGAAAACCTTTGTAGAAGACTCCACAATCTATAGAGATTATATCACCGTCTTTCAATTCGTATTCGCTAGGAAATCCATGAACGACTACTTCGTTCGTAGATATGCAAAGCGTTGCTGGAAATCCATTGTATCCTTTAAAGGAAGCTTTGGCTCCATGATCTGCGATAAACTCTTCAGCTATCTTGTCCAGATCTTTTGTTTTTACGCCAGCCTTTACATGCTTGGCTACTTCTCCGTGTGCTTTCCCTAAAATTTGGGCACTTTCACGAATCAGTTCAATTTCTTCTTCAGTCTTATAAAAGATCATTATGCAACAGCTACACTCTGAGATCTTCCTCTCATCTTGCCTGACTTCATCATACCTTCATAATGTCTCATAAGAAGGTAGCTTTCTATCTGCTGCAAAGTATCTAATATTACACCTACCATAATAAGTAGGGACGTTCCTCCGTAGAACAACGCAAACTGATCACCAACACCAGCATTTCTAGCAAACACAGGAAGTACTGCAATGATTGCCAAGAAAATAGATCCTGGTAATGTAATTCTATCCATTACATCTCCAATAAAGTCTGAAGTAGGCTTTCCTGGTTTGATACCTGGAATAAATCCGCCATTTCTCTTCAAGTCATCAGCCATACTCGATGGATTCACCGTGATGGCAGTATAGAAGAATGTAAATGCTATAATCAATATGCCGAAAACGACATTGTATTGCCATGAATATGGATTAGCAAAAATCGTTGTGACTTTCAATGCAAAGTCGTTTGTATCTGCCCACATCTGACCAAGCAATGTTGGAAGTATCATTAGTGCTTGTGCAAAAATGATAGGCATTACACCTGAGGCATTCACTTTAAGTGGAATGAACTGACGTTGTCCGCCATATACCTTACCACCTACTACTTGCTTTGCATATTGTACCGGTATTCTTCTTGTTGCCTGTACTAGTGCAACTGTAACCACCACTACAAAGAATAACACGATCAATTCAACAACTGTAAATAAAGCTCTGCTGATTCCGTTGGTCTCTACAAACTCAAACCAAGCAGCGCCTGGCAAGCTTGAGATAATACCAATCATGATCAACATTGAGATACCATTACCAATACCCTTGTCAGTGATCTTTTCACCTAACCACATACAGAACATTGTGCCTGAAGTCAATAGGATCATTGAAGAGATCAAGAAAAGTGTAGGGTCCACATTTGGAGAAACTGCACCTTGCTGAATGATGGTCACTTTGATATAACCAAAACTCTGAGCTAGTGTCACCAATATGGTTAGTACTCTTGTAATCTGAGTAATCTTCTTACGACCAGATTCGCCTTCTTTTTGCATTTTCTGGAAGCTAGGAACTGCCACTGTCATCAACTGAATTACAATTGAAGCAGATATATAAGGCATAATACCTAATCCAAAAAGGGACGCTCTACTAAAAGAACCTCCTAATAATGTATTCAAAATACCTAGTATACCACCATCTGTATCACTCAGCGCTGCTGGGTCAACTCCAGGAAGTACAACGAAAGAACCAAGTCTGAAAATGATAAGGAACCCTAGCGTAGCTAGGATTCTATTTCTTAGTTCCTCGATGGAAAAAATGTTCTTTATGGTGGTAAAGAATTTCTTCATATGATTAAAGGTTTGTAACTGTTCCTCCTGCTTTTTCTATTGCCGCTGTAGCAGCTGCAGAAAACTTATGGGCCGTTACTTCTACTTTAGCTTTTAATTCTCCTCTTCCGAGTACTTTGATCAAGTCATTCTTTCCTGCTAAACCATTAGCTATTAATAACTCATTGGTTATTGCAGACTCTCCTGTCTTCTCAGCCAAATCCTGAAGTGTATCAAGATTAATTGCTTTGTACTCTACTCTGTTAGGACTTGTGAAACCAAACTTAGGTACACGTCTCTGTAAAGGCATTTGACCGCCTTCGAAACCAGACTTACGTGAATAACCTGATCTTGACTTAGCACCTTTGTGCCCTCTTGTAGAAGTACCACCTCTACCAGAACCTTGACCACGTCCTATTCTCTTACTACTCTTAGTAGAACCTTCTGCAGGTTTTAATGTATTCAGTCTCATCTTATGCTTCCTTTACAGATACAAGGTGATTTACTTTATTTACCATTCCAGCAATCTGAGGAGTCAATTCAACTTCTACAGATCTGTTGATCTTACCTAGACCTAAAGCTTGGATAGTTCTCTTCTGCCTTTGCGGTCTGTCGATGGTACTTTTTGTTTGCGTGATAATAACCTTTGCCATGATCTCTTAACCGTTAAAAACTTTACTCAATTCAACGCCTCTTTGCTGTGCAACAGCATAAGGATCTCTCATTTGCAATAGGGCATCAAAAGTCGCCTTCACCACGTTGTGTGGGTTAGAAGAACCTTTTGATTTTGCTAGTACGTTATGAATTCCTGCGCTTTCAAACACAGCACGCATTGCACCACCAGCAATTACTCCTGTACCTTCAGAAGCTGGCTTCACCAAAACAAGGCCTCCACCATATTTACCAAGTACTTCGTGAGGAACTGTTCCTTTGAATACTGGAACTTTCACCAAGTTTTTCTTAGCATCATCTATTCCTTTGGTAATCGCATCTGTTACCTCATTGGCTTTACCCAAACCATAACCGACAACACCATTTCCGTCACCAACAACAACAATTGCAGAGAAGCTAAATCTTCTACCACCCTTTACCACTTTGGCAACTCTCTTTATTGCTACAACCTTCTCTTTCAAGTCGATTTCACTAGCCTTAATTGCTTTCATATTCTGTGTCATCTCGATTAAAATTTAAGACCGCCTTCTCTTGCTCCATCAGCTAACGCCTTCACTTTACCGTGGTAGATATATCCGTTTCTATCGAATACTACCTCAGTAATTCCATTCGCAACTGCCTTTTCTGCTAACTTCTTCCCTACTTCTTTAGACATTGCAACGTTGGTGTTTTCTTTCGCACCAAGCTCAGTCGATGAAGCTGCTACTAAAGTATGCCCTTTCTGATCATCAATGATCTGAGCATAAATTTTCGCATTACTCTTGAATACAGAGATTCTAGGTCTTTGACTAGTACCAGAGATCTTTGCTCTAATACCTTGTTTGATTCTAAGTCTACTATTTCTAACAGCCATGATCTCTTATTTAGCAGCAGTTTTACCAGCTTTCCTTCTAATTTGCTCACCAACGAATCTGATACCTTTACCTTTGTAAGGCTCAATTTTTCTCAGTGATCTTATTTTTGCAGCAACCTGACCAATCAATTCCTTATCGGTACTTGCCAAGGTTACGATAGGGTTCTTACCCTTTTCCATTTTAGCAGCAGTCTGAACTTCTGCAGGCACTGACATATAAATGTTATGTGAGTAACCCAAGTTAAGTTCTAAAACGTTGTTTGAAACTGCCGCTTTATATCCAACACCTACTAGCTCTAGTTCTTTTGTATAACCATTGCTTACACCCTCTACCATATTGTTCAATAAAGAACGGTAAAGACCATGAAGTGCCTTATGTCTTTTTTGCTCAGTGGGTCTTTCAACTTTAACCACACCCTCATTTACTGAAACCTTGATCTCTGGATTAACTTCCTGAGTCAATTCTCCTTTTGGTCCTTTTACAGTTACCACATTCTCAGCAGAAACTTCTACAGTTACACCAGCAGGAAGATTTATCGGTTGATTACCAATTCGTGACATTCTTTCTCAGTTTTTAGTATACGTGACACAAAACTTCACCACCAATATGCTCAGTTCTAGCTTCCTTATCGGTCATAATGCCTTTAGAAGTAGAAACGATAGCGATACCAAGGCCATTTAAAACTCTTGGCATATCATTCGCACCAACATACTTTCTTAAACCAGGCTTGCTAATTCTTTCAAGCTTAACGATTGCTGGTTGTTTAGTAGAGGGATTGTACTTCAATGCAATCTTAATGTTGCCTTGAGGTCCAGTCTCTTCAAACTTAAAGTTCTGGATGAACCCTTTTGAATGAAGCACCTTTGTGATTTCCTTCTTCACCTTCGAAGATGGAACTTCGACTATTCTATGATTCGCAGTGATTGCGTTTCTTAGTCGCGTTAAATAATCTGCTATTGGATCAGTCATTTTAAATTTTTTGTGAGTTCTAGATCACTCTAGAACACTTTGTACTTCTGGCGATATCTCCCAGAAAGCAATATTTTATAAAAGTTAAATACCTTCCGCCCGAAAGCGGGCTGCAAAGGTATTAAATTAATTTAGTTATTAAAAGAAAAGTAATTACCAACTTGCCTTGGTCACACCTGGTATTTTACCAGCTGAAGCCATCTCTCTGAACGTTACCCTAGAGATACCAAATTTTCTCATGTATCCTTTAGGACGTCCTGTCAGCTTACACCTATTGTGAAGTCTTACCGGTGAAGCGTTTCTAGGTAGTTTATCTAAACCTACGTAGTCACCTTCAGCCTTAAGTCTTGCACGCTTAGCTGCATACTTTGCTACAAGTCTTTCTCTTTTTCTTTCTCTAGCTTTTACTGCTGCTCTAGCCATTTCTAGTCGTTATTTTTTTTACCACCTGCGAAAGGCATACCGAATGCTTTTAACAATTCGTAGCTTTCTTCATCTGTATTTGCAGTCGTAACAAACGTTACATCCATTCCTGAAATCTTGTTAATCTTATCGATTGAGATTTCTGGGAAAATGATTTGCTCTTTGATCCCTAATGTATAGTTACCTCGTCCGTCAAAGCCTTTGTCTTTAACACCTCTGAAGTCTCTTACTCTAGGAAGTGCAATATTCAAAAGACGATCAATGAATTCAAACATTCTATCACCTCTCAATGTAACTCTTGCACCAATTGGCATTCCTTCTCTTAACTTAAAGTTTGAGATTGAATTTTTCGCTATTGTAGCTACAGCTCTTTGGCCTGTGATTGTTGTTAATTCTTCAACACCAATATCTACCAATTTCTTGTCTGCTACAGCAGCACCAATACCTTTGTTGACTACCACTTTAGTAATCTTTGGTACTTGCATTACAGAGGTGTACTCGAATTTTTCCTTTAAAGCCGGAACAATCTCTGCGTTATATCTTTCCTTTAATCTCGGACTAGCCATTGTTGATTACCTCCCCAGATTTTTTAGCGTATCTAACTAATTTACCTTTGTCATCAGCCTTACGACCTACTCTTGATGCTTCTCCACTTGAAGGATCTACCACCATAAGATTTGACAAATGAATGGAAGCCTCAGTTTTGTCGATGCCACCATTTGGATTGCTTGCTGAAGGTTTGATGTGTTTAGAAACAACATTAACACCTTCTACAATCGCTCTATATTTTCCAGGCTGTACTTCTAGTACTTTACCTGTTTTGCCTTTAGAGTTTCCAGAGATCACCTTAACGGTATCTCCTTTTCTCACGTGAAGCTTTACTGTTGATGTAGCCATGATTATAGTACTTCAGGAGCTAGTGAAACAATTTTCATGAATTGCTTTTCACGCAATTCTCTTGCAACTGGACCGAACATACGAGTACCTCTCGGCTCATCGTTCTGGTTCAGCAATACAGCAGCGTTATCTTCGAACCTGATGTAAGAGCCGTCTTTACGTCTTACTTCTTTTTTGGTTCTAACCACTACCGCTTTAGAGACAGTACCTTTTTTAAGGCTACTTGAAGAGTGAGCTGCTTTTACAGAAACTACAATCATATCTCCTACGCTGGCGTACTTCCTTTTAGTACCTCCTAGCACACGGATACAAAGCACCTCTTTGGCACCACTGTTATCCGCTACATTAAGTCTTGATTCTTGCCTGATCATAATTACTTAGCTCTTTCAATAACCTCAATTAGTCTCCAACGCTTATTCTTACTCAGCGGACGAGTCTCCATGATCTTTACAGTATCACCGATACCACAATCATTTTTCTCGTCATGAGCGGCAAACTTGGAAGTTTTCTTAACAAACTTTCCATAAATCGGGTGCTTCTCTCTTCTTTCTACAGCAACAGTAATGGTTTTATCCATTTTGTTACTAGTCACAATCCCGACTCTTTCTTTTCTAAGATTTCTAGTCTCCATGCTCATCTTATTTAGCTAATTCCTTAGCTCTTAATTCTGTTTTCAATCTTGCGATCAATTTCTTCGCCTGTCTGATCTTCATAGGATTTTCGATAGGAGAAATAGAGTGAGCAAAATTCAATTTCTGAAGGCTTTCTACCTCAGTTCCGATTTTTTCGTTTAGCTCCTCAACAGAGAGGGCTGCTATTTCTAAATTCTTCATAACTATCCTCCTACGTAATCTCTACGAACAACAAATTTTGTTGAAATAGGAAGCTTTTGGGCTGCAAGCCTCAATGATTCCTTAGCTAATTCAACACTAACTCCTGAAGATTCGAACAATACGGTTCCAGGCTTAACACATGCTACCCAATAATCAGGTGCACCTTTACCCTTACCCATTCTTACTTCAGCAGGCTTCTTTGTAACTGGCTTGTCTGGAAAAATTCTAATCCAAACCTGGCCTTCTCTCTTCATCGCTCTTGTCATCGCGATACGAGCAGCTTCTATTTGACGGCTTGTGATCCAACCTGGCTCAAGCGACTTAATACCAAACGTTCCGAAAGACAAAGTGTGACCTCTCTGTGCGATACCACGCACACGGCCCTTTTGCATCTTTCTAAACTTAGTTCTCTTCGGCTGTAACATCTTCTCTCTTGTTTAAAAAGGTGATTACTTCTTCTTGTTTCTATTAGGCCTTCTTGCTCCTCCGCCTCTTCTATCTCTGTCGCCACCCATTTGATTGCTGGCGCCTACATTAGGAGAAAGGTCCCTTTTACCGAATACCTCACCTTTGAAGATCCATACTTTGATTCCGATCTTTCCGTAAACAGTATCTGCCTCAGAAATAGCATAATCGATATCAGCTCTTAGTGTATGCAAAGGAATTCTACCATCCTTGTACATTTCAGTACGTGCCATTTCAGCACCACCTAATCTACCAGAACATTTGATTTTGATTCCTTGAGCACCAACTCTTACAGCGGAAGCAATTGCTTGCTTCATGGCTCTTCTATATGAAATTCTTGCTTTCAGTTGTTGAGCGATTGACTCACCTACCAACTTTGCATCTAGTTCAGGGCGTTTAATCTCGAAGATATTGATCTGAACATCTTTGCCAGTCAATTTTTTAAGCTCTTCCTTAATACGATCAACTTCCTGACCACCTTTACCAATAACAACACCTGGTCTGGCAGTGTGTACCGTGATAGTGATTCTCTTGATAGTTCTCTCAATGATTACCTTAGAGATTCCTCCCTTTGGAATACGAGCCTCTATATACTTTCGAATCTCTTGATCTTCCACTAATTTATTTGGGAAGTCTTTGCCACCGTACCAATTGGAATCCCAACCTCTTACGACACCTAACCTGAACCCAATAGGATTTACTTTCTGTCCCATCTGTTATTTATCAGTTTCGTTATTTACTTCTTCTACTACTTCAGCGGTAACGTTGGTATCGTTCTTAGAAGCGATGACCATAGTCACATGATTAGATCTCTTTCTGATTCTATGAGCTCTACCTTGTGGAGCAGGTCTCAATCTCTTCAGCATACGGCCACCATCTACTCTGATTTCTTTGATATAAAGATCTGCATCTTCAAGTCTCTCATCTTCGTTTTTAGCTTGCCAGTTGGCAATAGCGGAAAGCAACAGTTTTTCAAGTCTTGCAGCACCTTCTTTAGCCTCGAACTTCAACATGTTCAATGCTCTGTTTACCTGCTGGCCTCTGATCATATCAGCAACCATTCTCATCTTACGAGCTGAGGTAGGTACATTATTTAGTTTTGCTATTGCTTCCATTATCTTCTCTTATCCTTTTTAGCAATGTGACCTCTGAAATTTCTAGTTGGTGCAAATTCTCCGAATTTGTGACCTACCATGTTTTCAGTTACAAAGACAGGGATGAATTTGTTTCCGTTGTGTACAGCGAAGGTATGACCAACAAAATCAGGGGAGACCATTGATCTTCTGGACCATGTTTTGATCACTGATTTCTTGCCAGAGTTATTCATAGCATCGACTTTGTTTTCAAGTCTGAAATCGATATAAGGTCCTTTTTTTAATGAACGTGCCATTGTTGATTATTTCTTCTTTTTACCAATTATCAATTTGTTCGAGTACTTCTGAGGAGTACGTGTCTTCTGACCTTTGGCAAAAATACCATTTCTAGATCTTGGGTGACCTCCAGAAGATTTACCTTCTCCACCGCCCATTGGGTGATCGACAGGGTTCATCACAACGCCTCTTACTCTTGGTCTTCTACCTAACCATCTCTTGCGGCCAGCTTTACCAAGTCTTACGTTCATATGCTCTGCATTACCAACAGACCCGATAGTCGCCATACAAGCAGTAAGAATGTTTCTCATTTCGCCTGAAGGCAATTTAAGAGTCGCATACTTTCCTTCTCTAGCAACAAGCTGCACATAAGAACCTGCACTTCTCGCCATAGCTGCACCTTTACCTGGCTTGAACTCTACATTGTGTACAATTGTACCCAATGGAATCTTAGCTAGTGGTAGTGCATTGCCTACTTCAGGAGCTACATTCTCTCCAGACACTACTGTCTGTCCAACTTGTAAACCTGTAGGAGCAATGATGTATCTTTTCTCTCCATCAGCATAGAATAACAAAGCTACCCTTGCTGATCTTGATGGATCATACTCAACACTTTTTACAGTTGCTGGTACATCAAACTTTTCTCTTTTGAAGTCGACAATTCTCAACTTCCTCTTATGACCACCACCCATGTAGCGCATGGTCATTTTACCGCTGTTATTTCTACCACCAGATCTCTTAAGAGGAGCTAACAACGACTTCTCAGGAGTTGCCGTAGTTACATCTGCGAAATCAGGCGCAATTCTGTGCCTGGTTCCTGGTGTCATTGGTCTTAGTTTCTTAACGCCCATTGCTCTCTAATTAAATGCCGCTGTAAAAGTCAATTACTTCACCATCAGCAACAGTTACGATGGCTTTCTTGAATGAATTCTTTCTACCAGAAATGATTCTGGACTTAGTGTATCTAGACTTCATTTTGCCTTGATATCTCATAGTGTTTACATTTTCTACTGTAACACCGTACATATCTTCAACAGCTTTCTTGATCTCGACCTTGTTGGCGTCCTCATCTACGATGAAGCCGTACTTGCCGCTCTCATTAAGCTCTGATACTTTCTCCGTTACTAAAGGCTTCTTTAAAATACTCATGTCGCTTACTTTAGTAGGTTTTCTATTTTCTCAACTGAACTCTCGCTGATCAACAAGCTATCTGCATTCAATACATCGTATGTACTTAATGTGTCTGCAGTGATCACCTTAGTGTTTTGTAAGTTACGTCCTGAAATGACTACGTTCTTGTCCTCATTAGAAACCACGAAGAGTGTTTTCTTGTCGGCAACAGAAAGGCTATTCAAAACATTTACAAAATCCTTAGTTTTTGGAGCATCGAAAGAGAAGTCTTCCAAAACCATTAGGCTATTATCCTTGGCTTTATAAGCCAATGCTGATTTTCTCGCTAAAGCCTTAAGTTTCTTATTCAACTTAAAACCATAGTTTCTTGGTCTTGGACCGAATACACGACCTCCACCTCTGAAAATAGGTGACTTGATACTACCAGCTCTGGCGGTACCAGTTCCCTTTTGCTTCTTTATCTTTCTAGTAGAACCAGAGATCTCTGCTCTTTCCTTCGACTTGTGAGTACCCTGGCGTTGGTTAGCTAGGTATTGTTTCACATCTAGGTAGATCGCGTGATCGTTTGGCTCGATCGCAAAGATATCATCAGAAAGGCTCACCTTTCTTCCTGTATCTTCTCCGCTGTTTTTTAATACTGCAATCTCCATCTTCTTATTTCTCTAGTACTACGATTGAATTCTTAGCGCCAGGTACAGACCCGCTCACTACAATAAGATTCTTCTCAGGTACAACCTTCATTACTTCAAGGTTAATAACAGTTACTCGATCGTTACCCATTCTACCTGCCATACGAGTACCTTTAAATACTCTTGCAGGATATGAAGCACCACCGATAGAACCAGGAGCTCTCAACCTATTATGTTGACCGTGCGTAGCTTGTCCAACACCAGCGAAGCCGTGTCTCTTTACTACACCCTGAAATCCTTTACCTTTTGAGGTTCCGATAGCGTCAACAAAATCACCTTCTTTGAATACATCTCCGACAGTGATCTGGTTACCCAACTCTACCATTCCTTCAAATTCCTCACGGAAATCTCGAAACTCAACTACCTTTTGCTTTGGAGTTGTATTGGCCTTTTTAAAGTGGCCTTTCAACGCATTGGGAGTATTTTTCTCCTTACGCTCTCCATAAGCTAATTGAACAGCTTGGTATCCGTCTGTTTCCTCATTTTTTACTTGCGTTATCACACAAGGACCAGCCTCTATCACTGTGCATGCGACATTACGTCCATCGGCACTGTATACGCTAGTCATTCCGACTTTTTTTCCGATAATTCCAGACATCTTTCAATTCATTTTAAGCACCATAAATACAGTGCTCCCGCGAAACGGACTGCAAAGATAGGGATTTAATATTTTGTTACAAGACGTCTAATTAAAAAAAGGACTAATATTTTCAGCCCAATTCTGAAAGCTCACATTCTGAAGTTTATGAGGACTTTCCCTGCTTTTTTCCACCTGATAAAGCCAGCAGGACCGGAAGAATTCACTCTTGGGTCATTACACTTAGACAGGTCATGACGGACTTTTATCCAATCACCTTGAATATCCATTAAATTAAGACAATCGTTAGAAGATACACTGGTAGATTTCGATGACCCACTAGGTGATTTATAAATTCTATTGTCAAGACTAATTAAATGATGAACGGAGTAAAGAAAATCTTCCCAACCCTCAACGTCCTTCTCAGTACCGTATATCCAGCCCTCCTCCAGGGTATCTTCATTAACAATGACCTTTAACTTATTTCCATTTATCTTAATTACTCTTAAGGTCATAAAACCTCTTAGCTGTCCGTAACGGAGAGGTCTGAAGTCCATTAAGTCTCGGGCACGAGAAGAAAGGTAAAGCCTGCCTTGACCATCACTGAATTGAGCCCTTACATCATATAAAGAACTTTTTAATTCTGTGCTTTCGTAAACCTTAATCGAACTTGACTGATCAGGTGAGAAATGAAAAACTCCCATTCCAATGCTTAAATCCTCCTGGCTACAAGAATTAAGAAATACTACAATAAATAGTAGGTAAAAACACCAGGAGCAATTAACCTTCTTATTTTTCATAAGGTTCGAACTTATAGCTCAACAATTCGAGTTTGTCATCGTGTTTATTAAAAGCAACAAACATCAAACCTTCGCGTGAAACAATAGGGTAGATATAATAATTCTGAGGAAATTGAATTTCCCTTACCTTTTCAAAATTCGAATCAGAAAAAATTAAGTAAAAGACCGGATCATCATCTACACTTAGGACTTCACCTCTATGTAAACGATAGTATAACTTCCTGTTTGGGTCAAATATTACTGGATAGAATGTTAATGACTTTATTTGGTGCTCAACCCTAGACATATTAAACCCTGAAGAAAAGTCCTTGATTGGCTGGGCGAAATTTTGAGTATAAGCACTTTCTAACTTATACCCCGTCTTATTAGTACTTAGAAAAACATCGGACGACATTTCGAAATTATACACTATATCTTGGCCCTTCCGATAATAACCTATACCTCCCATAGCCCCGTAGTCTCCATCCAGTCTAGAGTAATCTAACGGAAAACCTATATCAAGAGGAACGATAAGCCTTTTATCAAGATACACTTTAGCTAGCTTGCTTCCCCTATATTTTTGTGGCTGCACCCTCTCCAAAGAATTTATCTCCATCACAATAGAACTGTCAGACGGAGAGTACTGAAGTCCTGTGTATTGATTTCCTCTAAGTTCGAAAACACCCTGATCTAGTCCATTCATGTCTCGGCTTTGGCTATTAATCGATAACCGCTGCAGAACAGTTCCTTCAATGTTTATTTTTGTTAGATAGTTATGGCTCTCAACTAATACAACACTCTCAGTCAGAAATGTCATGCTTCTCACATCAGATATGAAATTCGGTCCCTCCCTAGTAAGATCAATTTTCTTTACATACTTCCTTTTTGAAAGATTGATGAGAGACAAACTATGATCCAGCCGATTATAGAAAATCAAGTATTCCACCCCCTCAACTTCAATCAAAGCAGGCCTGCTCAAAGTTGATGAAGTACTCTTTGGTAATTCAATCAATATAGTATCCGTTTCAATTGAATCAGATAGGTGAGCACGTTGATTACTGCAAGAGCCAAAAAAAAGAACTATAAAAACAAACAACGCTCCTTTTATAGAACCCAGAAAACTTACGGTAAACACTAGATACGATTAAAACAACCAGGACCACCACCTAGAATTTCAGAAGTCGTTTCATCGGGTGAGCATACGTCAATAATAGTTCTAAGAACAGCACCGCATATAACCGGCCCGTCACAATTGCTGTTCCAATCAGAATGTGCTTGTAATATCTGATTTCTACCACACACCCACATTTCTCCCCCTGCCTCACAGCTTTGGTTTCCAGTTTGCCCCTGAGTGACATTGCTAATTAAAATTATGAGCGTAGCTACTACAGTTAAACTCAATTTTTTTACATAAATTATATTTTTCATAGTAATTATATTTATTTATTTATTAAATAATATAATGAACTTTAACCTCATTGACAACAAAAAAGGCTCACTTTTCAGTGAGCCTTTCCATTTATGATTTTAGGTTCTATTAAACCTTGATTTCTACATCAACACCTGAAGGCAATTCAAGCTTCATAAGGGCATCAACAGTCTTAGCACTTGAAGAGTAGATATCTACTAATCTTTTGTAAGTACAAAGCTGGAATTGCTCACGAGCTTTCTTGTTCACGTGTGGTGATTTCAACACTGTAAATTTCTCTTTCACTGTTGGCAATGGAATAGGACCACTCACTACAGCTCCAGTAGTTTTTACTGCTCTCACAATCTTCTCTGATGACTTATCCACCAAGTTGTGATCGTATGACTTTAATTTAATTCTAATCTTCTGTGTCATTATAGTAAAATTTACAGCTTATTCTCCTTTTGATTTTTTGATCACCTCTTCGGCAATGTTATTCGGTACGGCTTCATAGTGAGCAAATGTCAATGAAGCAGTAGCTCTACCTGAAGACATTGTTCTCAAGTCAGTTACATAACCGAAAAGTTCTGAAAGTGGCACATCTGCCTTAACTACAGTAGAAGTACCCTTAGTATCCATTCCTTTCATGATACCTCTTCTTCTGTTCAAGTCACCAGTAATACTACCAGTATACTCGTCAGGAGTTACCACATCAACAGCCATAATTGGCTCCATCAATTTAGGAGTAGCTTTTCTAGCAGCTTCTTTGAAACCAAGTCGAGCAGCCAATTCGAAAGAGAGAGAATCTGAATCCACATCATGGAAAGATCCGTGATATAATTTCACCTTCATTCTTTCTAGAGGATAGCCAGCTAAAGGACCATTGGCCATAGCCGATGCAAAACCTTTTTCAATTGCAGGAATGAATTCTCTTGGAATAACACCACCTGTAATTGCATTCACGAATTGAAGTCCTTCTTTTTCGTAATCCTCGTCTTGTGGACCAAGTTCGAATACGATATCAGCAAACTTACCTTTACCACCTGATTGCTTCTTATAAACCTCTTTGTGATCAACTAGTGAGTTGATAGATTCTTTGTAAGCTACCTGTGGTGCACCTTGGTTCACCTCAACCTTGAATTCTCTTCTCATACGATCCATGATAATGTCAAGGTGAAGCTCACCCATTCCTCTCAAGATCGTCTGACCAGTTTCTTCATCTGTATGTACTCTTAGCGTTGGATCTTCTTCCACTAGTTTGGCAATGGCCATACCTAGCTTATCAACATCCGCCTGAGTTTTAGGCTCAATAGCGTATCCAATTACTGGATCAGGGAAGTCCATTGATTCGAAAACAACTTTGTGTTTCTCATCACATAGAGTATCTCCCGTTTTGATATCCTTAAATCCAACAACCGCTGCAATATCTCCTGCATGAAGGCTATCAATAGCATTCTGCTTGTTAGCATGCATTTGGAAGATTCTAGAGATACGCTCTTTCTTGTTAGTCCTGGTATTATATACATAAGAACCAGAGTCTAACATTCCTGAGTAAGACCTTACGAAGCAAAGACGACCTACAAATGGGTCAGTAGCAATTTTAAATGCTAATGCAGCGAAAGGCTCATCTGGAGAAGGTTTTCTAGTAGTCTCTTCTTCAGTATCAGGATTTGTTCCAACAATATTATCTCTGTCCATAGGAGATGGAAGTAATTCCATCACATAGTCAAGAAGCGTTTGAACACCTTTATTTTTGAAAGCAGAACCACACATCATTGGAACAAAGTCCAAGTTGATAGTTGCTTGTCTTAAGGCCGCAAGAATCTCGTCCTTAGTAATTGAATCAGGATCTTCGAAGAATTTCTCCAACAAAGAATCGTCATACTCAGCAATTGCTTCCAGAAGACCTTCTCTGTACTCAGCAACCTCATCGACCATATCCGCAGGGATATCAATCTCTTCGAAAGTCATTCCTTGATCAGCCTCGTTCCAAACGATCGCTTTGTTTTCAACCAAGTCAACAACTCCTCTAAATCCTTCTTCTGCACCGATAGGTAATTGCAAAGGCACAGCTTTAGTACCTAGCATTTCCTTTACCTGACCACAAACCATTAAGAAGTCTGCACCTGCACGGTCCATTTTGTTAACGAATCCGATACGGGCAACTTTATAGTTGTCTGCAAGTCTCCAGTTAGTTTCAGACTGAGGCTCAACACCATCTACAGCTGAGAACAAGAAAACCAAACCATCAAGTACCCTTAAAGATCTGTTTACTTCAACTGTGAAGTCAACGTGACCAGGAGTATCGATAATATTGATATGATATTCGTTGTCTTTATAGGGCCAGAAAACAGTAGTAGCTGCAGAAGTAATTGTAATACCTCTTTCTTGCTCCTGCTCCATCCAGTCCATGGTAGCGGCACCATCATGTACTTCACCTATTTTGTGAGATACACCTGTATAATATAGAATACGCTCGGTGGTAGTTGTCTTACCCGCATCAATGTGGGCAGCAATACCAATGTTCCGAGTCAATTTTAAATCTCTTGCCATTTTAGTTTAGGAATTAAAATCTAAAGTGTGAAAATGCTTTGTTTGCGTCTGCCATTCTGTGAGTATCGTCTTTCTTCTTAACGGCAGCACCCTCACCCTTTGAACCGGCAATTATTTCTCCAGCTAGTTTTTCAGTCATGGTTTTCTCACCACGCTTACGCGCGAACATGATCATCCATTTGATGCCAAGTGATGTCTTACGACCTGGTCTTACCTCGATAGGCACTTGAAAAGTAGCACCACCTACTCTTCTACTCTTCACTTCGACTGACGGCATGATGTTACTCAATGCTTTCTTCCAAGTTTCAAGACCATTCTCACCAGTGCGCTCCTCTACCAAAGCAATTGCTTTGTAGAATGCATTGTAGGCAATACTCTTCTTTCCATCGACCATTAGGTAGTTCACAAACTTTGTCACCAAAGTATCATGGAACTTAGGATCGGGAAGAATATATCTCTTCTTTGGTTTAGCTTTTCTCATTACTTATTAATTGTCTATTTTTTGTCTTTTGGTCTCTTAGCACCATACTTTGATCTTCTCTGAAGACGACCACTTACTCCTGCAGTATCAAGTGCACCACGGATGATGTGATATCTCACACCTGGAAGGTCTTTTACTCTACCTCCTCTGATCAATACAATTGAGTGTTCTTGAAGGTTGTGACCTTCACCTGGGATATATGCGTTAACTTCTTTTCCATTAGTCAACCTTACCCTTGCTACTTTTCTCATAGCTGAGTTAGGTTTCTTTGGAGTAGTCGTATACACCCTTGTACAAACACCTCTTCTTTGTGGGCAGCTATCTAATGCTGGAGATTTTGACTTTGAAGTCAATTTCTTTCTGCCCTTACGTACTAGTTGGTTTATAGTAGGCATTTACAATTCTTTAGATTTATTAATTCCTAGTTAAAATTTCGGACTGCAAAGGTAGCAAAAGAAGTTTTCGAAACAAACACCACATCTCAAATAAAATGTCGCTCATTTCGAGGGCTTCTAAGGTATAGACCTTTGGGCCTTTACAATAAAAAAGGGCTGCCGAAGCAACCCTTCTAATTCATGATATTTATTCTTAGCTAAGCCTCGCCAACAGTACCTCCAAAATTCATTGGGAATTTCGGTGGCTCCTCGCTTTGCTTAATTGGTCCAAAGTTATTTTCGAACTTGTCGATATTATCCTTTAGTGCAAATAGCAAACGCTTGGCGTGCTCAGGCGTAATTACTATTCTCGACTTCACTTTTGCCTTAGGAACCCCAGGCATCATTTTAATAAAGTCGATCACAAATTCACTGTTCGAATGAGCGATCATTGCCAGGTTCACATATTGTCCTTCCGCAATTTCTTCCGAAAGTTCAATGTTCAGTTGGTTCTGATTTTCTTGCTCGTTCTGCTCAGCCATTTGCTTATAGTTCTACGCTTTCTTCTTCTGATTGTGTCTGATAAGCCTCTCTTGCGGCAACAAGCTTGTCATATTCCGCTTGGTTACCTACGATTAGATCATCATACTCTCTCATACCTGTACCTGCTGGAATCAAGTGACCTACGATCACATTTTCCTTCAAACCATTCAGTGTATCTGCTTTACCTCTGATAGAAGCTTCACTCAATACTTTAGTGGTCTCTTGGAAAGATGCAGCAGAAATAAAGCTTTCTGTACCCAATGATGCTTGAGTAATTCCTTGAAGTTTTGGTTTAGAAACTGCAGGTTGTGCATCTCTAACTTCCACTAACTTCATATCCTTTCTTCTCAAGCTTGAGTTTTCATCTCTAAGCTCTCTTGGAGATACAATTTGACCTGGCTTCAAGTTCTCAGACTCGCCTGCTTCAGTCACTACTTTCATATCAAGCATAGCATCATTCTCTTCTCTGAAGAAGAATTTGTCTACCACCTGACCTGGAAGGAATTGTGTATCACCAGCATCCATGATCTCAACTTTCTGCATCATCTGCTTCACAATCGCTTCAATGTGCTTATCGTTGATTTTCACACCCTGAAGTCGGTATACTTCCTGAATCTCGTTCACTAAGTATTCCTGAACTGCAGTTGGTCCTTGAATATTCAAGATGTCATTTGGAGTAGTCGCTCCATCAGACAACTGGTATCCAGCTCTTACAAAGTCATTGTCTTGTACCAAGATGTGCTTAGACAATGGCACCATGTATTTCTTCTTCACACCATCTTTAGATTCGATGAAGATTTCACGGTTACCTCTCTTGATACCTCCGTAAGTCACCACACCATCAATTTCTGACACTACTGCCGGATTCGATGGATTACGTGCTTCGAACAATTCAGTTACTCTTGGAAGACCACCTGTGATATCCCTTGATTTACCCATTGTTCTTGGAATCTTAGCCAATGGCTGTCCAATTTTCACTTTATCACCTGCATCTACGGCTAAGTGAGCTCCTACTGGAATGTTATAAGCTTTAGACTCAGACTTAGCGTTTACTACCACTGCTGGGTTCTTCGCCTTATCTTTTGTATCTGTGATTACTTTCTCTCTGTGACCAGTTTGCTCATCAAACTCTTCTTTGTAAGTCACACCTTCTTCGATAGCATCAAACTCGATAGTACCGTCAAATTCTGAAAGGATAACCGCGTTATACGGATCCCACTTACAAAGCTGATCGTCTTTCTCTACCTTTTGTCCTTCCTTCACTTCAAGGATGGCACCGTAAGGTACGTGGTTAGAGATAAGTACTTTTTTCGTTTTCGGATCAATAATCTGGATTTCACCAGTTCTACCCATCACGATATTTATCTTATTGCCATCATTGTCTGTAGTAGGCAATGATCTCAATTCTTCAAAGGCAATTACACCTGCAAACTTAGCTTTCACTGTGGCGTCTACTGCAATGTTTGAAGCAGTACCCCCAACGTGGAAGGTTCTTAATGTAAGTTGTGTACCTGGTTCACCAATTGACTGTGCTGCAATTACACCAACTGCCTCACCTTTTTGTACCATCTTATTGGTAGATAAGTTTCTACCATAACACTTAGCACAAACACCTCTCTTAGTTTCGCAAGTCAATACAGATCTGATTTCAACATCATCAATTGCTGTTTCATCAATTTGCTCAGCAATCTTCTCAGTGATCTCTTCTCCAGAAGCAACAATTAGTTCTTCAGAGATTGGATCGTAGATATCATGTACAGATACTCTACCCAAAATTCTCTCAGATAATGGCTCAACTACTTCTTCATTGTCTTTCAACGCTGAAACTGTAAGCCCTCTTAGTGTACCACAATCTTCTTCGTTGATCACACAATCCTGTGCAACATCAACAAGACGTCTTGTTAGGTAACCTGCATCCGCAGTTTTCAATGCTGTATCAGCAAGACCCTTACGTGCACCGTGAGTAGAGATAAAGTACTCCAATACATCCAAACCTTCTTTAAAGTTTGAAAGAATTGGGTTCTCAATAATAGCTCCCACAGAACCTGCAAGGTTCTTTTGTGGCTTAGCCATCAAACCTCTCATACCACCTAACTGACGGATCTGCTCTCTAGAACCACGAGCTCCTGAGTGCATCATCATAAAGATAGAGTTGAAGCCTTGATTGTCTTCTTCCATCTCTTGCATCAATCCGTTGGTCAAACGTGTATTTACACGTGTCCAAATATCAATTACCTGATTGTATCTTTCATTATCAGTGATAAGTCCCATCAAGTAGTTTTGCCATACAGCATCAACTTCCTCTTTAGCACTCTGCACTAATTCATCTTTTACATCTGGAATGTGAATATCATTCAATCCCATTGACAGACCACCTTTATAAGCCATCTGGAAACCAAGCTCCTTAATATCATCCAAGAACTGAGCAGTCTTTGCGATACCGCAAATAGTCACTACACTCTGAATAATCTTTTGAAGTTTCTTCTTAGTAAGTAGTTCATTTACATAACCTACTTCTTCAGGAACACTTTCGTTGAATAATACTCTACCCGCTACTGTCTCAATTACTTTTTCAACTAATTCTTCGTTTTCACGAACCATAGTCTTCACATGAATGTAAGCGTGCTTAGAAAGTACACCTTCATTCATTGCAATCAATACTTCTTCAGAAGAGTAGAAACGCATTCCTTCTCCAGCTACTTTATGATCGTCAGTAGATCTTCTACCCTTGGTCACATAGTAAAGTCCCAATACCATGTCTTGAGATGGTACTGTTACCGGTGCACCATTGGCAGGGTTCAAAATGTTGTGCGAAGAAAGCATAAGCATACTTGCTTCCATTACTGCATCTTGCCCTAGTGGTACGTGAACAGCCATTTGGTCACCATCAAAGTCAGCATTAAATGCTGTACATACTAATGGGTGCAATTGGATTGCCTTACCTTCAATTAGTTTCGGCTGGAAGGCCTGGATACCTAATCTGTGAAGTGTAGGAGCTCTGTTCAATAGTACTGGATGTCCTTTCAATACATTTTCAAGGATATCCCAAACTACTGGATCTTTTCTGTCAACAATTTTCTTTGCAGACTTCACTGTCTTTACAATACCTCTTTCAATCAGTTTTCTGATAATGAAAGGTTTGAAAAGCTCAGCAGCCATATTCTTAGGCAAACCACACTCGTGCAGTTTCAATTCAGGACCTACTACGATCACTGAACGACCAGAGTAATCAACCCTCTTACCTAATAGGTTCTGACGGAATCTACCTTGCTTACCTTTAAGCATATCACTCAAAGACTTCAATGCACGGTTTCCATCCGAACGTACTGCGTTAACTTTTCTTGAGTTATCAAATAGTGAGTCAACAGCTTCTTGAAGCATACGTTTCTCATTTCTAAGAATCACTTCAGGAGCTTTAATATCGATCAATCTCTTCAAACGGTTATTTCTGATGATCACACGTCTGTAAAGATCATTTAAATCTGATGTTGCGAATCTACCACCATCAAGAGGAACCAATGGTCTCAATTCTGGTGGAATAACTGGCACCATCTTGATAACCATCCACTCAGGACGATTTTCGATTCTAGTTTTTGCATCACGGAATGCTTCAACAACTCTCAAACGTTTCAAAGCTTCTGCTTTTCTTTGCTGAGAAGTATCAGTAGCTGCTTGGTGACGCAAAGCGTATGACATCTCATCCAAATTAAGTCTCGCTAATAACATTTCGAGTGCTTCAGCACCCATTTTAGCGATGAACTTTTCCGGATCATCATCATCAAGCATTTGATTCTCGCGAGGAAGTTTGTCAAGAATGTCTAGGTACTCGTCTTCTGTTAAGAAGTCCATGTAGCTAATACCTTCTTCTTCCTTGATACCTGGTTGGATTACAGCATATCTCTCATAGTAGATAATCTGATCCAATTTCTTAGTCGGTAAACCAAGAAGGTATCCTATTTTATTGGGAAGTGACTTAAAGTACCAAATGTGTGCAACAGGAACCACCAATTCGATGTGTCCCATTCTCTCTCTTCTAACCTTCTTCTCGGTTACTTCAACACCACATCTGTCACAGATGATACCTTTATATCTAATTCTTTTATACTTCCCACAATGACATTCCCAGTCCTTTACAGGTCCGAATATTCTTTCACAGAATAAACCACCCATTTCAGGCTTGTAGGTTCTATAGTTAATGGTTTCCGGTTGTGTAACCTCTCCATGAGAAGACTCAAGGATAGATTCCGGAGAAGCCAAGCTAATAGTGACTTTGTTAAAGTCGTTGTTAAGTTTTCTATTCTTTTTAAATGCCATAGCTTTTTTTGATTCTTAATTGTGGCCTAAACCAAACTCAAATTTTGTAATTAGTCTAAAGTGATTTCTAATGCGAGACCTCTAAGCTCGTGAACCAATACATTGAATGATTCAGGAATATTTGGCTTAGGAATAGAATCTCCCTTAACAATCGCTTCGTAAGCTTTCGCTCTACCGATTACGTCATCTGATTTTACTGTCAGAATTTCTTGAAGAACGTGTGATGCACCGAATGCCTCGAGTGCCCATACTTCCATCTCTCCAAAACGCTGACCACCGAATTGTGCTTTACCACCAAGTGGTTGTTGAGTAATCAATGAGTAAGGTCCAATAGACCTTGCGTGCATCTTATCATCAACCAAGTGGCCTAGTTTCAGCATGTATGCGATACCTACAGTTACAGGTTGGTCGAAACGCTGTCCGCTCAATCCGTCATTTAGGTATTCACGTCCTGCACTTGGTAAGCCTGCTTCAGCCAATTCAGCTTCCACTTCTTCCATGCTTGCCCCATCAAAAATCGGAGTAGCATATTTTCTACCAAGTTTCAAACCAGCCCATGCCAATACGGTCTCATAAATCTGACCGATATTCATCCTAGAAGGTACACCTAGTGGATTCAATACGATATCCATTGGAGTTCCATCTTCTAAGAATGGCATATCCTCTTCTCTTACAATTCTTGCAACAACACCTTTGTTACCGTGACGACCCGCCATCTTATCACCAACTTTCAGCTTACGCTTCTTAGCAACATAGACTTTAGCCAACTGCACGATACCTGTTGGCAACTCATCACCTACTTCGATTGTGAAACGCTGACGCTTAAACTCACCAGTGATTTCATTACGTTTCAGGTTATAGTTTTTAACCATCTTCACGATCAGGTCGTTCGTCTTCTTGTCTTCTGTCCAACCATCAAGGTTAAGGTCAGAGATCAAGTTTACTTCTTCCTGAACGCTATAGTTACTCTCATCTCTGTAGATATTCTTTTCAGGGAAAAGGTTCTGAGAGATGTTATTCTTATTGAACTTCACTCCTTTAGAGATAATCTCATCTCCAAATTTGTGCGTTACGCCACTACATCCTTTACCGTCAAGTAACTGAGACATTTTTTCAATGATCTGAGTCCTAACAGCTAGTAAGTCTTTACTGTATTGTGCTTTTAGTACTTCTACTTCTTTCTTAGACTTAGCACGTAGATCTTTATCTTTCTTAGGACGAGAGAACAATTTCGTATCGATCACCACTCCTCTTAACGAAGGAGAAGCTTTCAATGAAGCATCTTTAACATCACCTGCTTTATCACCGAAGATTGCTCTTAAAAGCTTCTCTTCTGGTGTTGGATCAGTTTCTCCCTTTGGTGTGATCTTACCAATCAGGATATCTCCTTCTTTGATTTCAGCACCAATTCGGATAATACCATTCTCATCAAGGTTTTTGACAGCTTCCTCACTTACGTTAGGAATCTCAGAAGTCAATTCTTCTTGACCACGTTTTGTATCTCTTACTTCCAACTCATACTCATCGATGTGAATCGAAGTATAGATATCGTCTCTTACTACTCTTTCAGAAATTACGATCGCATCCTCAAAGTTGTAACCTTGCCATGGCATGTAAGCCACTCTCAAGTTCTTACCTAGTGCCAACTCACCTTTTTCAGTAGAGTAACCTTCACAAAGGACCTGGCCTTTCACAACCTTCTCACCCTTTAGCACAATTGGCTTCAGGTTAACAGTTGTGTCTTGGTTAGTTCTTTGGAACTTAATTAGATCGTAAGTTTTGTATTCAGTATCGAAATTGACCAATTGATCGTCTTTCGACTGATCGTATTTGATCACAATTTTCGTAGCATCAACAAAGTCAACTACTCCAGTTTCTTCTGCAATAATCAAAGTTCTAGAGTCACGAGCTGCTCTTGCCTCTAAACCTGTACCCACAATTGGAGCCTCAGGCTTCAATAGCGGCACAGCTTGACGTTGCATGTTCGATCCCATCAAAGCACGGTTCGCATCATCATGCTCCAAGAATGGAATCAATGAAGCAGCAACCGAAACAATCTGGTTAGGTGCAACATCCATATAACTAAGCTCTTTTGGCTCTACTACAGGGAAGTCACCTTCGTATCTCGCTTTTACTTTATCGTTTAAGAAGTTACCCGCATCCTTAATAGGAGCATTTGCCTGAGCAATATTGTGAGTATCTTCCTCTTCAGCCGTTAGGTAAATCACATCGTCAGACATGTTAACCTTACCGCTTTCTACTTTTCTATATGGCGTCTCAATGAATCCCATGCTATTTACTTTAGCATGTACACAAAGAGATGAAATCAAACCAATGTTTGGACCTTCTGGTGTCTCAATAGTACAAAGACGACCGTAGTGAGTATAGTGAACGTCACGTACCTCAAAACCAGCTCTTTCTCTTGAAAGTCCACCGGGACCCAAAGCTGACATTCTTCTTTTGTGAGTAATCTCGGCTAGTGGATTTGTTTGATCCATGAACTGAGATAACTGGTTGGTTCCAAAGAAAGAGTTAATTACAGAAGACAAGGTTCTCGCGTTGATCAGATCAACAGGTTTGAAATCCTCATTATCACGAACGTTCATTCTTTCTTTGATTGTTCTAGCCATACGAGCCAGACCAACACCGAACTGAGCATAAAGCTGCTCACCTACAGTTCTTACCCTTCTGTTAGAAAGGTGATCAATATCATCCACAATTGCTTTTGAGTTGATCAAACCGATCAAATACTTCACAATAGAAATGATGTCTTGAGTAGTAAGAACAAGCTTCTCAGAATCAATATCAAGATCTAGTTTCTTGTTGATTCTGTATCGTCCTACTTCACCAAGGTTATATCTCTTATCAGAGAAGAAGAGTGACTGAATAATGTCACGCGCAGTTTGCTCATCTGGCGCATCAGTATTTCTCAACTGACGATAGATTTGCTCTACAGCTTCTTTTTCTGAGTTAGAATTATCTTTTGAAAGCGTATTGTAGATAATCGTGTAATCAGCAATATTGATATCTTCTCTGTGAAGAATCACAGAATCAACATCTGCTTCGATAATCATATCCACATGCTCTTCAGCAAGTACTGAATCTCTTTCCAGCAACACTTCATTTCTATGGATAGACACTACTTCTCCAGTATCCTCATCCACGAAATCTTCTACCCATGTTCTCAGCACTCTTGCCGCCAGTTTACGACCAATTGCTTTTTTCAAAGTGGCCTTCTTTGGCGAGATCTCTTCAGATAAACCGAATAGATCTAAAATGTCTTTATCAGTTCCGTAACCGATCGCTCTTAAAAGAGTGGTTACTGGGAACTTCTTCTTTCTATCGATGTAAGCATACATTACGCTGTTTACATCAGTAGCAAATTCAATCCACGATCCCTTGAAAGGAATAATTCTCGCTGAATACAATGGAGTTCCGTTGGTGTGCTTGCTCTGCGCAAAGAATACACCTGGAGATCTGTGTAATTGAGATACAATAACTCTTTCGGCACCATTGACAACGAAAGAACCTTTCTCAGTCATGTAAGGGATATTCCCTAAGAATACCTCTTGCTCAATAGTTTCGAAATCTTCGTTATCCTCATCATTACAAGTCAAGCGAAGTTTAGCCTTCAAAGGCACAGAATAGGTTAGTCCTCGATCGATGCATTCTGCAACGTCATATTTTGGAGGATCAACCAAATAATCTACGAATTCAAGAACGAAATTCTCTCTTGAATCGGAAATAGGAAAGTTCTCAGAGAAAACCTTGAACAAACCATCCTGTGTTCTTTTATCTGCGGGTGTTTCCAATTGGAAAAAGTCTTCAAAAGACTTTACCTGCACATCAAGGAAATCAGGATAATCTAAGATTGATTTAATCGAAGAGAAGTTTATTCTTTCTGATTGATTTGCTAGAATAGCCAAGGCCTTATATTTTTTGTTATTGAATAATTCTTGATTGCATCCTAAGGATGCAGAAAAAGGGATTGCTCCCTAAATTGATACAAACAGGAAAAGACCCGTGATCTCGAGAGACCAGGGCCTATTCCAAAGCCATTTTAAAAATGGCTAATCAAATTACTTAAGCTCTACTTCAGCGCCAGCTTCTTCAAGCTGCTTTTTAAGTGCTTCAGCTTCATCTTTAGCTACACCTTCTTTGATTGCTTTAGGAGCGCTATCTACGATTTCCTTAGCGTCTTTCAGTCCAAGACCAGTTAATTCTTTAACTAGTTTCACAACTGCTAGTTTAGAACCACCAGCTGCAGTAAGAACTACATCAAACTCAGATTTCTCTTCAGCACCACCTTCGTCTCCGCCACCAGCAGCAGGGCCAGCAACAGCAACAGCTGCAGCTGCAGGTTCGATACCGTACTCATCCTTAAGGATGTCAGCAAGTTCGTTAACTTCTTTTACAGTTAAGTTCACTAACTGTTCTGCAAATTCTTTCAAGTCTGCCATTGTATTATTTGTTATAAAGTGTTTTAAATCTTGTTAATTATTAGTTTTCACGCTCAGACAAAGTCTTGAGAATACCAGCCAATTTGCCACCAGAACCTTTAAGTCCTGAAATAACATTCTTAGCAGGTGATTGAAGTATTGTTATTACTTCGCCAATTAGCTCAGCCTTAGACTTAAGCTTACTTAGCATATCGAGATTCTCGTTTCCAATAAAAAGATCTGTATCGATGGAAGCGCCTTTTAATATTGGAGATTCTCCGCCTGATTTTTTTCTGAATTCCTTGATCAATTTTGCAGGAGCATTAGAATCCTCACCTGAGAACATAACGCCTGTAAAACCTCTCAATACACTGTCGTCAAAAGGCACGTAGTCAGTATCTAACTGAGCCAATGCTTTTTGTACCATAGTGTTCTTAACTACTCTGTACTCGATTCCTCGCTCGAAGCACAATCTTCTCAAATCGTTGGTCTGAGCAACCGACATTCCGGATGCGTCAGTGATATAAAAGTTGTCGTTAGCCGAAAACTTCTGTACCAACTCTTCAATTAAAGCTGCTTTTTCTACTCTATTCATGATTATAGTCCGGAAATTGAGTTCTTATCTATTTTCACTCCAGGGCTCTGCGTAGTAGAGATGTTGATACTCTTGAAATAAGTACCTTTTGCAGAAGCTGGCTTTAACTTAGATATAATCTGAAGTACCTCATTAGCATTCTCAGCGATCTTCTCCGGAGAGAAAGATGACTTACCAATGCTTGTATGAATAATACCAGCTTTATCTACTTTAAAGTCGATCTTACCGCCTTTAACATCTTTTACTGCCTTTGCCACATCAAGTGTAACAGTTCCTGCTTTCGGGTTTGGCATAAGGCTTCTAGGCCCTAAAACTCTACCCAAACGACCAACTTTGGCCATTACAGTAGGCATAGTGATGATTACATCAACATCAGTCCAACCACCTTCTATTTTAGAAATGTAATCGTCTAACCCAACGTAATCTGCACCTGCGTCTTTTGCTTCTTGCTCCTTATCAGGAGTACAAAGCACAAGCACCGTTACCTCTTTACCTGTACCATGGGGAAGTGCAACTACACCTCTTACCATTTGGTCAGCTTTTCGAGGATCCACACCTAAACGCACATCGATATCGACTGAAGCATCATAAGAAGCACCGTTAATTTCCTTAACAATGCCTGCTGCCTCGTCCAATCCATATTGTTTGGCTGGATCATATTTACTAAAAGCTAATTTTTGCTTTTTTGTCAACTTTGCCATTTGTACAAATCTTTAGTTATTCCAAGGTGCTTTACCACTCACCCTTAACCCCATACTTCTAGCTGTACCAGCCACCATTTTCATAGCAGACTCGATAGTAAAAGCATTCAAATCCGGCATTTTAACCTCTGCGATCTCTTTTACCTGATCCCAGGTTACGCTACCCACTTTAACTCGGTTAGATTCAGCTGAACCTTTCTTTTGTTTAGAAGCTTCTAGTAGCATTACTGGTGCCGGAGGTGTTTTGATAACAAATTCAAAAGACTTATCACTGAAGATTGTAACAAGTACAGGTAATACCTGACCCATCTTATCTTGAGTACGTCCGTTGAATTGCTTACAAAACTCCATGATATTAAGTCCTTTCGAACCTAATGCCGGACCTACCGGTGGAGAAGGGTTGGCTTGGCCACCCCTGACTTGCAACTTCAGATAACCAGCTATTTCTTTAGCCATATTAATCTTGTTTTTCTACTTGCATGTAACTTAATTCAACAGGTGTATTTCGGCCAAAGATCTTAACCATAACATTAAGTTTTCTTCGTTCCTCAAATACCTCCTCTATAGTTCCTGTAAACCCACTGAAAGGACCATCCATTACTTTTACGGTCTCTCCCACTATGTATGGAGAATCTAGTTGTTCGTCAAAATCATCAATCTCTTCAACCTTACCTAAGATACGGTCTACTTCGCCTTGACGTAATGGGACTGGCGGTGTGGAAGCTTGGCCAGCCTTTTGACCTAAGAACCCTATGATTCCAGGAATATTTTTGATCATGTGAACGACTTCACCATTGGCAAGATTAGCTTGTACCATGATGTACCCAGGAAACATGTTACGGTCACGAGATTTCTTTTTTCCATTACGGATCTCGTACACTTTCTCCGAAGGAATCATTACTTGAGGAATCTCTTCCGTGAATTGCTCACGGTCAATCTCGTTTTCAAGATATTCTTTCGCTTTTCTTTCCTGGCCTGATACGGCCCTAACCATATACCACTTTAGTTCTGACATCGTTCGATCGTTTCTTATAGCTTGTAAAACCAGTCCATTATTTCATCGAACCCTAAATCAATCACACCAATAAAGAGTGCGAAGATTAAAGAGGCTACTAATACTAACACAGAACTACTCTGAAGATCAGAATATTTTGGCCAGCTTACTTTATGCCTCATCTCGTCATAAGAAGCGGTAATAAAGGACTTTAATTTACTCATCGGTTTTACTTCTTTTTTTTGCACGGGTGGTAAGATTCGAACTCACGACCTTTGGTTTTGGAGACCACTGCTCTACCAACTGAGCTACACCCGTATTCAACTCCATCCAGACTCCTACTGAAACCCCTTGACTGTCAAAGAGTTAAAACACTATTTCGAAGGATGAAAAAATCTTCTAAAAAGCGCTTCAAATGCAACAGAAGCCCGAAACGGGCTGCAAATGTAGAAAATTATTTATAACGAAACAAACGCGCTTCCGAAAAATCGAAAACGCGTTTGTAATAAAAATCTATAAAGACTTTAAGTATTAGTCTAGGATTTCAGTTACCTGACCAGCACCTACTGTTCTACCACCTTCTCTGATCGCGAAACGCAGTCCAGGCTCAAGTGCTACTTTGTTAATCAAATTAACATCGATAGTCACGTTATCACCAGGCATAACCATTTCGATATCTGCAGGAAGCATGATCTCACCAGTTACGTCAGTTGTTCTTAAGTAGAACTGAGGACGGTACTTGTTAAAGAATGGAGTGTGACGTCCACCTTCTTCTTTTGAAAGCACATACACTTCAGCTTTGAAGTGAGCATGTGGATTCACAGAGCCAGGCTTACAAATGATCATTCCTCTTTTGATATCAGCTTTCTCGATACCTCTAAGCAATAGACCTACATTGTCACCAGCTTCACCTCTATCCAAAATCTTACGGAACATCTCAACACCAGTGATTGTAGACTTCATGTCTTCAGCACCCATACCGATAATGTCAACAGGATCTCCAGAGTTAATTACACCTCTTTCGATTCTACCAGTAGCAACAGTACCACGACCTGTGATCGAGAATACGTCCTCTACAGGCATCAAGAAATCTTTGTCAGTCAAACGCTCAGGAAGTGGAATGTAATCATCCACAGCTGCCATCAACTCTTTGATTTTATCTACCCACTTACCTTCGTTGTTCAATCCACCTAAAGCAGACCCTTGAACAACAGGAATGTCATCACCAGGGAATTCGTAGAAAGAAAGCAATTCTCTTACTTCCATTTCAACTAGCTCAAGAAGTTCTTCATCATCAACAAGGTCAACCTTGTTCATGAAAACAACCAAAGCAGGAACACCTACCTGACGTGCCAAAAGGATATGCTCTCTAGTTTGAGGCATTGGACCATCTGTAGCCGCAACTACAAGGATAGCGCCATCCATTTGTGCAGCACCCGTAACCATGTTTTTCACATAATCCGCGTGACCTGGACAGTCAACGTGTGCATAGTGTCTGTTTTCTGTTTGATACTCAACGTGAGAAGTGTTAATAGTAATACCTCTCTCTTTTTCCTCAGGAGCGTTGTCGATCGCAGAGAAATCTTTTACTTCAGCAAGCCCATCATTTGCCAGTACTGTAGTAATTGCAGCAGTTAATGTGGTCTTACCGTGGTCAACGTGACCGATAGTACCAATATTAACGTGCGGCTTGGAACGGTCAAAGGTTTCTTTAGCCATGATTAATTTTAGTTAATATTAATGTTATAATCTATTCTTAAGCCATGAACCGTACTTCGGTTCAACGTATTAATTCTTTTATTAGAGCCAATGACGAGATTTGAACTCGTGACCTCTTCCTTACCAAGGAAGCACTCTACCCCTGAGCTACATCGGCTTTTAAGTTAACATTCCAAAAGCCCTTAATTCAAGTGACTACTTGTAGTGCTGAACTTTTAACTTGTAACTCAAATTCAGAGCGGGTGACCAGGTTCGAACCGGCGACCTACAGCTTGGAAGGCTGTCGCTCTACCAACTGAGCTACACCCGCTTGTGCACCTTAACTTCAACATCAGTGCAAGCACCTGTATTCGCTAAGTTGCGACTTCCTCTGCTAAAAGCTTCGGAAGCCATTGTGGGGGGAGCAGGATTCGAACCTGCGAAGTCATAAGACAACGGATTTACAGTCCGTCCCAGTTGGCCGCTTTGGTATCCCCCCTTGATTGTCAGAACGTTAAAGAGCGCACAAAAAACCCTCTCTGCGAAAGGGACTGCAAAATTAGACCCTTTTTTATTTTATTCAAATAATTGCAATAAAAAGATGAACCTTTTTCTCTGTGGCCGAAAATAGCCCTCACAAGGGTGCTATTGCCCTTTTAATACATTCATCTTCTTTTTTAGACTCTAGTAAAAGTAGGCTCTCTTTGACACCAAACGATTCAAAATAGTTCTATATATTTGCGTGATTTCGAGCGAGGTGTTTATCATTAATTCCTCTAAACAATCAAAGCAATAAAATCTACTGAATGTATCAGACCACATCCTCTTCTGGAGACACTGTTTCAATAGCATTTGAAGGCGATCAATTGATTTATAATAACCAACCCTTCAACTGGTCTCTCAATCAAAAAAGCAACAGCACTTTCTTAATATTAAAAGATCATAAGAGCTTCCGTGCCGAAATCTTAAATATCAATGCTTCAACCAAGACGGCTACTATTAAAATTGAGAAATCAATTTTTGAAATCGAGTTGAAAGACAAGATGGATATGCTATTAGAGAAAATGGGGATCTCTAACCTCGATACTGCTCAAGTAAATGAAATGAAGGCCCCAATGCCTGGTTTGATTTTAGATATCCTAGTCACGACCGGTCAGGAAGTAAAGAAAGGCGATCAACTCTTGATCTTAGAAGCAATGAAAATGGAAAACGTACTTAAGGCACCAGGGGACGGTACTGTGAGTTCAATAGAAATTGAAAAAGGAAATAGTGTAGAAAAGGGTCAAATCCTGATAAAATTTTAGAAAGTGGAAATGGGTTATAAAAGAGTATTGTTAAAGCTGAGCGGTGAAGCCCTAATGGGTGAACAAAATTATGGTATTGACTCGGCTAGACTAGAGCAGTATGCTTTGGACATTAAAAGAATCCATGATACTGGAGTGGAAATTGCCATAGTCATTGGCGGTGGCAATATCTACAGAGGTGTTCAGGCAGAAGCCTCTGGAATAGATCGAGTACAAGGCGACTATATGGGCATGCTTGCAACAGTGATCAATGCCATGGCCATTCAAAGTACGCTCGAAAAACATGGGATGTACACCCGCTTAATGTCTGGCATTAAGATGGAAGCCGTTTGCGAACCCTTCATTAGAAGGCGTGCCGTCCGTCACCTAGAGAAAGGACGAATAGTCATCTTTGGAGCCGGCATAGGTAATCCCTATTTCACCACTGATTCAACCGCAAGCTTAAGGGCTATTGAAATCGAAGCAGATGTAGTGCTTAAAGGAACTCGTGTAGATGGTGTTTACTCAGCAGATCCTGAAAAAGATCCTAATGCCAAAAGATTCGAGAAGCTCAGCTTCGAAGAAGTTATCCGCAATGGATATAACATAATGGATATGACGGCATTTACTTTATGCCAGGAAAATAATGTGCCAATCATTGTCTTCGACATGAATAAAATTGGCAACTTAGAAAAGCTAGTTAATGGAAACGAGCAAGTTGGTACACTTATAAGCTAACCCCAATGGAAGAGATTGAGATTTACTTAGAGACAGCTAAAGAAATGATGGACAAGGCCATTGTCCGTAGCAAAACAGAATTAGCCAAGATTCGTGCAGGCAAAGCCATGCCTAGTATGCTTGACGGCTTAATGGTTGAATACTATGGCACCCCAACTCCTATTAATCAAGTGGCTGCTTTGACTACGCCTGATGCACGAACCATCTTTATCAAGCCTTGGGAAAAATCCACAATTCAAGAAATAGAGAAGTCTATTATTAATAGCGGATTAGGCTTCAACCCCCAAAGTGATGGTGAAAACATCATTATAAATGTTCCTCAACTAACAGAAGAGCGTAGGATTCAATTGGTAAAGCAGTCAAAAGCTGTAACCGAGGATGCTAAGGTCAGTGTCAGAAATGCTCGAAAAGAGGCCAATGATGAGCTCAAGAAACTTTTGAAAGAAGGAGTTTCTGAAGATGCTGTCAAAGGAGCCGAAAGTGACGTCCAAACTTTAACTGATCAATACGTAAAACAGCTGGACGATCTGCTTGAGCTTAAAGAGAAAGACATTATGACGGTTTAAAGACTTGTCAACTCTAAAAGAGCATTCAAAAACTGAATGCTCTTTTTTTATACCCAAAATCGAACGGTTGACTACAACATAATCCCGATTCAAGTCCAAACACTTTCGCAAGGAAAATTCTGGTTGTAACCTTATCCTACGAAATGTACTCTAAGTATATATTCATGTTTTGTATAATAAATGAGTCCTTCTGTATCTATTTCTTATACATTTAGAGAATAAATCAATTTTATGAAAGGAACTAACCTAGGAGAATTCGAAGAAGTGGTACTGCTAACCATTGCCGCTTTAATGGAAGATGCCTATAGCGTATCCATTTGTGACGAGATAGAAAGGGTCACAGAAAGGAAGGTAAAACTTAGCGTAGTGCATGCTGTGCTCAATCGATTGGACAAAAAAGGATTTGTTAAGTCGCATCTGGGAGACCCGACTAGCACAAGAGGCGGTCGAAGAAAACGATTCTTCACCGTTACTCATGCAGGCAAGGTGGCTCTTACCAAAGTAAAACAGCAAAGAGACCAGTTCTGGAGCGTCATACCAGAATTCAATCTGAAGTTTATATGAAAAACAAAAGTGTTCATCCACCCAAGTGGGCCAATAGGCTATTGGAATGGTACTGCAAGCCAGAACTATTCGAAGACCTTCAGGGTGACTTATATGAATACTTCGAAAGAAATCTCGAAGCGAAAGGTAGCCGTAGGGCTCGCTTCAATTATGTAATGGATGTCTTAAAATTCTTTAAGCCCTACACAGTCAGAAAACTAGAAATATTAGGTCAACTAACTCAATTCATCATGTTTAAAAACTATTTCAAAACATCAATTAGAAGTATCGGTCGAAACAAACTCTTCTCCGCAATCAATGTCTTCGGACTTGCTATTAGCATGTCGGTATGCCTCTTAATGATCACCATGTTTTCCGAGGTCAAAAACTATGATCGCTTTCATGCCGATCATGACAGGATTCATAGAGTGACTAACGCACAAAAGTATTTGAACAACGAACCTAACCTATTCGCTTCTACCTCCATTCTCGCAGGTCGCAGGCTGAAGGAAGAAGTCCCAGGTTTAGAAGCTGCTACCATCATCACAAGAAGCTTTAGCGCAGATGCAAAAATTGGCGACAACACTTTCCCATTTAATGCCCCATGGGCAGACAACGATTTCTTTAAGGTCTTTTCCTTCAACCTTTTAAGAGGTGACGCGACAGCAGCACTTTCAGAACCTTATTCGGTCATTTTAACGGATGAAACTGCTGAGAAATTCTTCCCTGGTCAGGACCCGATGGATCAGACCATACTAATGAATGAACAAAGCTATCGTGTAACAGGTGTAGTAGAAAAGCCTCCATTTAATTCTCACTTTAAGTTTTCAGCACTTATTTCATTCAGCACCTATGAGCAACAGCAGAAACAGACGGAAGAAGACTGGTGGTTAAATTGGCATAACATGTGGTCCAATTATGCTTATTTCAAACTAGATAAAAACACAACCATAGATCAGGTACAAGCCCGCCTTACGTCAATAGCAGATGATGAGAATTCAAGACAGGGTCAAACAAAAATATTTTTGAGCACTCAGGCTTTAACCAATATCATGTCGGGTCCAGATTTGAGTAATCAACTTGGAGAAAGCATTGGAAACGAAGCCCTTTGGATTCTAGGCGTCTTAGCATTTATTGTTATTCTGTCAGCAGGCTTTAATTACACCAATCTATCAATAGCCAGATCACTAAGAAGAGCCAAAGAAGTTGGAGTGAGGAAAGTAGTAGGTGCTAGTAAGAAACAAGTCTTTACACAGTTCACTATCGAGGCCTGCATCATCTCTGTTTGTTCCTTAATACTCGCCTACCTGCTCTTCTTCTTGTTGAAGCCATTATTCCTCAATCTGAGCCCTGAAATGCAACGCAGTTTAAAGCTTGAACATGAGCCTATCATGCTGCTGTACTTCTTGTTGTTTGCGATTGTGGTGGGTATTTCCGCTGGGTTTATTCCTTCTTTATTTCTCTCACGACTCAGAGCCATCCAAGTATTAAAAGATGCTTCAACTACTAGGTTATTCTCGAAAATCAATCTGCGAAAAGTCTTGATTGTGGTGCAGTTTACCTTGTCTTTGGCCTTTATCATTTCAGCAAGCATAGCCAATAGACAATTCAAGTATGCATTAAATTTTGATCTAGGCTTCGATACAGAAAACGTACTCAACATAAGTCTTGCAGGTAACGACCCTTATTTAACAAAGGCGGTTTTCGAACAGATTCCAGAAATCACCGACATATCAATGTCGTCACACGTACTAAGTACAGGAAACAGATATGCCAACCAAGCTAAGAGTGAAGACGGTCTTGACTCAGCAACCGTGTATCTATCTCAAATAGATCACAAATACATACCCTTAATGGGTCATGAATTACTGGCGGGAACCAATTTCGTGGCTAAAGACAGAGTTGAAAAGGAAGAAACAGTAATTGTCAATGAAACAATCCTGAATAAATTCAAACTAGGAACTCCAGAAGAAGCTATAGGTAAAGTGTTGAAATTTGGACCTACCAATTCCCTTATTGTACAGGGTGTTGTCAAGAACTTCCATTACGCTACGCTTGATTCAGAAATTGAGAGCTTTGCTTTTAGACATCAACCTCAAAACGCGCAGATGCTCAACCTGAAGATCATGAGTGAGAACATCATAGATACAAGACGCAAAATTGAGGAAGCCTGGTTAGAATTTGACGAAGTGCACGAATTTAGAGGTAGTTTTTATGATGATCGCATTGAAGCTGCCTATTCAGAATTTGAAGTAATGTTCACAGTAGTTGGCTTCTTAGCGTTCATAACCATCACCATCTCTGCACTTGGCTTATTGGGAATGGGTGTATATACCGCTGAGACAAGGCTCAAAGAGATAAGCATTCGCAAAGTGCTAGGTGCGAGTGAAGGTAGTCTGATAAGACTCTTATCAAGAGGTTTTATGTGGCTATTGCTAATTGCGTCCCTAATAGCCATACCGAGTACTTACTATTTATTCGATAGTGTATTGCTGTCAGATCAAGCCCATAGGGCAGACATTGGAGTGATGGAACTCATACTAGGAGTAATGGTCATCTTCGTTATTGGCTTTACCACCATAGGCAGTCAAACCTGGAAGGCGGCTAAATCCAACCCAGCCCAGACACTGCGTTCAGAATAATCTTTATGAAAAGCCTGTCCTTAACTGACAGGCTTTTTCTTTTCTATATCAGGTTCAGTACAGAATTCTAACGGTTCAGTTACAAATCTGGACCTATTATATCGTCAAATACGAATTTAATTAATAATATTATCGTCAAATGCGAATTATATAACTATGAAAGGAACGAACCTCGGTGAATTTCAAGAGCTGGTCTTACTCACAATTGGCACCCTGTATCCCAATGCCTATGGAGTAGGGATCAAAGATGAGATTAGAGAAACTACCAGTAGGAAGGTGACATTGAGTACAGTACATGCAGCCCTCAATCGACTGGAGAAAAAAGGTCTTATCACCAGCAGCTTCGGTGAAGCCACCAAAATCAGGGGTGGTAAGCGAAAGCGCTTTTTTACCATCACCGCCTACGGTCTTAAAACCCTACAGGAAACAAGACAGCAGCGTGAACAATTGTGGAATGCCATTCCTGAGCAAGTTTTTAATGTAAACTGGCAAGTTTGAAAGGCGCTTCACAAAACTATATACCCCCAAAGTATGCCAAACGGTTCCTTAAGTGGTACTGTAAACCTGATTTATATGAGGACATTTCAGGAGACATTGAAGAAGACTTTAATCAAAGATACACGTCACATGGGTCAAGGTCGGCCCGGGTCAAGTACACCCTAGATGTGATCAGGTTCTTTCGGCCCTTCGCGGTTCGAAAATTATTCAAAACTCAAATCAACATTAGTATGTTTAGTATCAACTCAAGAATTGCTCTAAGGAATTTAGGCAAGCACAAGCTTTATTCTTTCATTAATATCAGTGGCTTAGCACTCGGCATTGCCGCTTGCCTGGTCATTGCACATTATGTCGCCTTTCAACTTAGCTTCGATACCAGCTTTCAGCATTCCGATAAGCTATATCGGGTGCACATGACCCGTCACCAAAGTGGGGTGAATCAAGGAACCGACCCCAATGTAGGCTTTGGCTTAGGCCCTGCAATTACAGAGGCAGCTCCAGAAATTGAAAAGGCGTCACTCATTCATTTTTACTACGATGGTGCCATTGTGAGTAAGGTAAAAGACTCTATTGCCTCTACCCCATTCCAAGAAACTGACCTTATCTTCGTAGAGCCTGCTTTCATAGATATGTTCTCGTTGGAATTCTTATCAGGAAACCCAAAAACAGCTTTAGACAATCCAAATTCTGTTATCATAACAGAGTCAATTTGGAGGAAGTACTTTGGAGAGAACGCCTCATTGCCTCTAGGCGAAATACTAAATATTGATGGCTCATGGGGTGAACGAGGAGCCTTTACCATATCTGGAGTCATAGCGGACTTTCCCGACAACTCTCATTTAGCAGTGGACATACTTCTTCCCATGAGCAATCTGATGAAAGACAGTCAATACAAGTCAGATGGAGCAGCTTGGGGATGGAGCAACTTCGAACTCTATGTCCAATTAATACCTCAGACAACCGAAGGTCTGGTCGAGGAAAAAGTATCTGGGCTTATGCAAAAATATGTGGGTGAGGAAATGGAGCAAAACAGCGAAGAGAGGGTTCTAAGTCTACAATCCATCCAAGACTTACACCTAAGATCAGATGTTACTGGAGAGGAAGGTGCTATGAATTCCATCTATTTTCTAGTCCTTATCGGAGCCTTTATTTTGGTTATTGCATGGATTAATTTCATTAATCTCTCCACTGCCAAGGCTGCCGAAAGGAGCCGGGAAGTTGGTGTAAAAAAGGCTATGGGTGCCCTTAAGAAACAGATTATACAGCAATTTCTTACGGAGTCCTTTTGGCTAAACCTGTTTGCAACCATATTAGGAGTATTCGTGGCTTTCTTGCTGCTTCCAAAGATGGGTAACATCATTGGAGAGGAGTTCAAACTTGATTTAACAAACCAGGTCACATTAATCCTTATTGGCAGTATGATATTCATCGGCCCACTCCTGGCAGGTATCTATCCAGCTTTTGTTATGTCAGCCTTCAAAACAACTGATTCACTGAAAGGCAACAAGAACCTCGGCACTAGCAAAGTCCCGTTGAGAAAGGTGCTCGTAGTATTTCAGTTTGTCATATCCACACTGATGATTGCGGGAACCTATGTGGTATCAGAGCAGCTCGACTACATGCGTAACCAGTCTACTGGTTTCGAGATGGAGAAGATACTCATCGTTCAAGGGCCTAGAACAAGGGTACAGTTTGAGAGTTTTCAAAAGTTTAGAAATGAAACCTCAGCACTAGCTGCCGTTGAAAGTTTTGCCTCCTCTAGAAGCATTCCAGGAGCTGGATATAACTGGGGTACTGAAATGTACAAGTTTGGAGCAGACAAGTCGAGTAGAAAGAGCGTAAGTGTAACCTGGGTAGACTCTGAATTTATACCCACCTATGAACTAGAAATGATTGCCGGCCGTGACTTCTCAGACCCCATCAACGAGGCGGAGGATGTTAATGTGGCTAATGGTGCCATCATTAACGAAGCCACTCTAGAAGCATACAATTTAGGAACGCCCGAAGAAGCACTCGGTGAGAAACTAGTAATCAGCGGTACGACTATGCCAATCAGAGGCGTTACGAAAGACCATAATTGGAAGTCACTACACAGCAAAATTACGCCAAGTGTTTTTATGTATACGGTTGCCTCAAAAGACTACTTCTCTATAAAACTCAACATGCAGAACACGGAGGAAACCATTAGTGCTATTAGTGGTTTTTATGCCGAAAACTTTCCTGGTAATCCAATTGAATATCATTTCATGAATGATTTCTTCAATGAACAATACAAAGCAGATCGAGAGTTTGGTCAAATCTTCAACAGCTTTGCTGTATTTGCCATTGTTGCCGCGTGCCTGGGTTTATTTGGACTAACCGCCTTCAGCATGCTACAAAAGGCTAAGGAAATTGGCATAAGGAAGGTTCTAGGGGCCAAAATGAGCCACATCACTTACCTTTTCTCTAAGAATTATCTTGTACTCATTCTGGTTGCTAACGGACTAGCAATACCACTATCCTACTTTAGTATCGAGTATTGGCTTCAAGACTTTGCTTACAAAATCCCTATCACGGCCAAGTTATTCATCATTCCGGTTGTATTGTTAATGTTCATAGCCCTTATAACCATTACTTTCCAAACCATTAAAGTGGCTAGATCCAATCCTATTAAAAGCCTGAGGGCTGAGTAAATTAGAAAATGGAATAAAGAAAAGCCCAATTCACATTTGAATTGGGCTTTTTATTTACTTTCACAAAAGCTGTAACACATCCATTGTTTTGCCATCATAGCTTAAAGCAAAAAGCGATGAACCCATTCCTGACAGACTACACAACAGATGAAAACGACAAAGTTCTTATCAAAAAAGCCCTTTCTGGGGACAAGCGTGCATTAGAGAAACTACTAAAAAAGCATCAGCCATACATATACAATATTGCCTGGAAGATGGTACAAATGCCCGATGATGCTCAAGACATTACTCAGGAGGTAATGGTAAAAGTGATTACCAACCTTTCGAAGTTTAGAGGGGAATCTCAATTCAGGACCTGGCTATACAGAATCGTGACTAACCACTTCCTTCAAATGAAGAAGCAAAAAAGAGAGACCCTTGTCAATGAGGGTTTTGGCGGGTTTACTGAAAGACTGGATAGCATCGCGGATGTTGAAATGACCATCCTAGAACAGGAAGAGAAAGCCAGTGAAATTCGTGAGATGAACTTGGCCTGTATGTCAGGCATGCTATTATGTCTAACTAGAGAGCAGAGACTAGTTTATATACTCGGAGGCCTCTTCAATGCCGACCATACCCTAGGTGCCGAAATACTCGGGATTAGCAAAGGAAACTTCAGAGTAAGGCTTTCTAGAGCTAAGAAAGACCTTTTCAACTTTATGAACAATCAGTGCGGTCTTGTCAACAAAGCCAACCCATGCCGATGCCATAAAAAGGTGACCGCAGTGATTGAGAAAAAGATTCTTGATAGCAAAAACCTGCTTTTCAACAAAAAGGAATATGCCACATTCCAAGAGCACATCGCTGAGAACCCAGACAACTTGTCGGAATTGATGGAAGAAAAATACATGCAGCTCCACAGTCAATTGCCATACAAGCAAGAATTCAGCAAAAAGGAGTTTCTGGATGATTTTATCAATGATGAACGAGTAATTGCTCTACTGAATTTGAACTAAGCTGTAACACCTTCACCCTATCATTATCTAAAAAGAAAAAAGAAAATGAAAAAGGTCCAGAAATTTGAAATCTCCAAAGTCATACCTTTTCCAGCTCAAAAGGTATGGGCTTTGGTAGGTGAGGACTATGGTGCAGTCGCCTACTCACACCCCAAAGTTATTGAGTCCGAGTTTATAAACGGAAGTTTAAAAGCCGGTGAGGGGGCGGAAAGAATATGTTACTTCAATGAAAAACACACTCAATATTTACAGGAGAAAATGGTGGACTACTCACCAGAAACCATGTCATTCACAAACGAGATTTCGCAAGCAGGAAGGTTCCCAGTAAATCCTGAATACACCAAAGCTGTATACAATGTGGACGATCTAGGAAATGGAACAAGTATGCTGACATTTACAATGCAATACCGCACGAAACCAGCCTTTATGGGGCCAATTGCAAAAGGCAGTTTCAAGACACTTATCAGTGATTACTTTATAGCTATAGAACATCACTTACGTACAGATGAAAAGGTTACTAAGAATAACTTTAAGCAAGTGAAGAAGGAAGCAAAAGCTCGGGCAAGACAAGTTGCTTCAAGATAATACGCGCAATTCCTCCCAGTGAAAAAGCCCTTTCATACTACTTAGAGGGCTTTTTATATATCCGTGTAATAATATTTCTTCTATTTCGTCTCCATTTAAGAATTAAATAAATAGATTAGGTCTTCATTTAAGTAACAAATTATGAAAGGCACTTACTTAGGAGAGTTTCAGGAGATAGTACTCTTAACCATTTTGGTTCTTGACGAAAACGCCTACGGCATCACAATTCAGGATGAGATTGCAAAACGCACAGGTCGAGAAGTAAGCCGGGGTGCTTTGCACACTGCGCTAACTCGTCTTAATGAAAAAGGCTTTATATCATCAGAATACGGTGGCGCCACTGCTGAACGCGGTGGACGTAGAAAACGATACTACCAGGTCACCAACCTGGGTAAGAATGCTCTTCAAGAAGCTAAGTCGGTGAGAGATGATCTATGGAATTCTGTACCAAAAGTCACACTTCAAAGATCATAGCATTGAATAACTCATCCCAACCACCCAAATTTTGGACAAGGCTATTTCAATGGCTCTGTAACGATACATTCTATGAGGAACTCCAAGGTGATCTGGAAGAGAGATATGTGATGAATGCCCAGGAGAAAGGGTCAAGAAAAGCTAAATGCATATATAAAAAGGAAGTGATCAAAATGATCAGGCCTTCAGTACTCAAAAAAACTCGAACTCGAACTCGTTTAAACAACATTGCCATGTTCAGAAATTACAGCATCGTTGCTTTTCGCACTCTTTTAAAGAACAAACTTTTCTCAACCATCAATATTGTTGGGCTTGCCATCAGTATGGCTGTTGCACTCATAACCATTGCCTTTGTTACTGAAATCAATAATTATGATACATTTCATGAAAAAGGAGATCGCATCTATCGGGTGAACAACGACCGCCTTTATGATAACCGAGATCCTGGTCATTATGCAACTTCCTCAATACTGGCCGGACAAAGATTAAGAGACGAATTTCCAGGTATTGAAAAAGTTGTATCTGTCTATAACAGCCTCAACGGAGACATAATAAGTGACGGCCAAACACATTCTGTTAGGGGATATTTTGTGAGTGCCGAGTTTCTAGAGGTATTCACTTTTCCACTCCTTTACGGAAACCCCGAGACGGCATTGGACGAGCCCCACTCTATAGTGATTACTGAGACAACGGCTATGCGCATCTTCAATCGAAAAGACGTAGTGGGCGAAATATTGGAGCGCAATCATGAGTCTTTTCAGATAACAGGGGTACTCAAAGACATTCCTAACAATTCCCATCTCAAATTTCAGGCATTGGGCTCTTTAGCTACCTACCAAACTTCTGAGCGCGGTAGGCGATCGATTTCTGACTGGACAAACATGTGGAGCAGCTATGTGTACCTACTTCTGCCAGAAGGCACTACTTCTGAAACAGCTCAAGTATGGCTAGATCAGCTTTCTGTTGACGAGAACAATAAGGGTCCACGATTCAATATCGAAATGAAAATGGAATCTCTAGCATCCATTTTTCCGGGAGACGGTAAATACAACCAAATCAACACCGTGATGCCTAAGGAAAACGTAAGATCAATGATCATTTTAACGCTGATTGTTGTTTTCTCTGCTTGCTTCAATTATGCTAACCTGTCTATGGCCCGGTCGTTAAAACGCGCCAAAGAGGTAGGGGTAAGAAAAGTTGTGGGCGCACGAAAAGGACAGATTTTCACTCAGTTTATAGCAGAAGCCATCTTAATTTCAATCTTATCACTGGGCATTGCTTACCTCCTTTTCAGGTTGATAAGACCGGAGTTTTTAGAATTGAACTTTTATATCTCACGTACTGTGGCGCTAGACCTCACTACCAACATTTATCTGCAATTCTTCACCTTTGCTGTAGCCATAGGTATTTTATCAGGAATGGTTCCTGCCTTTTTGATGACTCAGTTCAAACCAGTTAGTATTTTAAAAGGCGCAGTAAATCTGGGAGGCAATCGTAAATTTGGCATCAGAAAGATCCTTATAGGCATTCAGTTCACCCTCTCAATGGGCTTTGCCATTTTGGTTACCCTAGCCTATAAGCAATATAATTTTGCCCTGAATTTTGACTTGGGCTACACCACCGAAAACATATTGAATGTTGCATTGCAGGACAACGACCCTAAATTGATGAAGAACGCTCTTGAGAGTGTGCCAGAGGTCTTAGGAGCCTCGCTTTCATCCATGATCCCAAGTACGGGATCACTCAATTCAGACATAGCAAGCCGACTTAATCATGGCGATTCAATTAATACCTACAGTATCATGGTTGATGAAAACTATCTTGATAACATGAGCCATAAACTACTGGCAGGAGAAAACTTCAATACCGACCTGGTGAATGATCAAATGATTGTCAACGAGCAGTTTGTTGAAAAAATGGGTTACTCATCCAATGATGAAGTCTTAGGGGAACGCATTTTCTATTATAATGATACTTTCAGGATTGTTGGCGTAGTAAAAGACTTCCACTATGGCACCGTGTACAACGAAATTGAGCCTTTCTCATTTGTACAAAGGACCAACAACTTTAATAATGTGAATTTAAGAGTGGCTAGTAACGATATGGTGGCCACTATGAGCAAACTGAGTGAAGCTTGGGAGCGCATAGACACTGACCATGAATTCAATGCCACATTCTTTTCAGAATCCATAGAACGCACCTACAATACCTTGTCTTCTTCGATGAAAACTTACGGCATGCTGGCTATTGTAGCCATTTCTATTTCCATGCTAGGTCTTCTGGGTATGGCCGCCTACGCGGCAGAGGCTCGCACCAAAGAGCTCACTATAAGAAAAGTACTGGGCGCAACAGTTTACAACCTGCTAATCCTTCTGTCAAAAAACTTTTTTGTCATCATTGTCATAGCAGCAGGCGTTGCCATACCACTCAGTATGCAGTTGTTCAAGACCAAGGTGGTACAAGACGTGGAATACGGGATAGAAGTCGGGTTCTGGGAATTGGCGAGTGGGGCCTTGTTGGTATCCTTCATTGCCCTTATTACCATAGGCACTCAAGCAAGAAAAGCAGCAAAAGCCAACCCAGCAAACAGTTTGAGAAACGACTAAAAACCGAATCATGGTCCGAAAATTCATTACCAAGCTAGACTCCTACGCGCTAATGATAATCGCTTTGCTAGCAGTCGTTGTTTCAATATGGCAAGTCAATCATCAACGCCACCATGACAGAATATCAATGATGCCTTATGTGAGTTGGGAAGTTGAACCTATAGGAGATACTATAAGCGTAAAGATTTGGAACAAGGGTGCCGGACCAGCACTAATTACAAACTATAGCTTCAGTGTCAACGACAGCACCTTTGGTGCATGGCAAAAAGCCTTTGCATTTGCCGATCCCACTATTAAAAGTCTTGGAGGCACCACTTTTGGTTCCTACACTTTAGCCGCCAATGAAAAGCTGACTTTAGTCTCCTATGTACAAGGTTTAAGAAGGGATGGCAACTTAAGAATAGACATTCAGTTTGAATCCGTTTATGGTGATAAGAAGGAAGACTACCTCATATCCAGCCTTTAACAGAAACGCAGTCTTATAATCTAATTTTTACCTCGTCTCCATTTAAGAACAAATATTTCTATATTTGTCTCCATATAAGAACTAGGTTAGATGAAAGGAACTCATTTAGGAGAATTTCAGGAGGTTGTACTACTAGTAATACTTTCTCTCGATAGTAACGCCTATGGTGTCACAATTAAGCAAGAGATCATGAATAAGGTGAATCGAGATATAAGCAGAGGGGCTTTACACACAGCCCTTAGCCGCTTAGAGGAAAAGGGATTTATTACATCAGAACAAGGCGAAGCACATGAAGACCGAGGTGGAAGACGCAAAAGATACTATACAGTAACCAATACTGGTTTGACTGCACTTCATGAGGCAAGATCGCTCAGAGACGAACTTTGGTCACAAATCCCAAAAATAAAACTCTATCCAGGTTATGGGAAGTAACAAAAACTCTCCCAACAACTTCTTCTCTAAGGTTCTAGAGTTTATCTGTAAGGAAGAACTCTATGAAGAATTGCAAGGCGACCTAGATGAAGAATTCAAGATCAACGTTGAAAAATTCGGTATCCAACATGCCAAAAGAATTTACCGAAAGGAGGTCTTCAAAATGATGAGACCTTCTGTTTTAAAAAGGCTCTCAATCAATCATACCATGCGCACTCCCCTACTATTCCATTTCTTCAAAATCAGTTTTCGAAACCTGAAAAGAAACTTTTCATATGCATTACTTAACGTCATAGGGTTTGCCGCGGCTCTTGCCGTTTGTCTATTTTGTATCAATGCCATTTACTCCAATCAGCAACTGGACAAGAAGTTTTCAGATGGTGACAGAATCTACAGAGTAAACCTAGAATCTAAGACTTTGGAAGGTACTAGTCTGAGCGCAACAAGCCAGATAGCACTTTATCAAAAAATTCAAGAAGCACTTCCTGAGGCTGAGAACATTGCTCTGATTCAAAATCAGGTCATGTACACTGCCGCTTATTTAAAAGGAGCACGAAGGAATCTCCTCGGTCAAGGTATCAATAGAGACTTTTTTAAAATATTCGACTATGAAATGGTTTTGGGTAGCGCTGAAAGTCTTTTCGACAATCCGAAGCATATCATTATCACGAAGAAAGTGATGGACAAATACTATCAGGAAGAAACCGTCATAGGTTCTAGTCTTGGCAATTATATCATTAGTGGCGTAATAGAAGACCCTGCTAAAGTCTCCCATCTAGATTTTGAATTTCTGCACAGCAAATATGAAGACCACACTGGCTCGCCATTTTATACAAGCTGGAAAGTCCACACTATGCAAATCTTATATATCAAAGTCCTACCAAACATAGAAGCGACCTATGTTCAAGAAAAACTATCGCAGCTTTCAAAAGAGATCAACGAAGAATTAAACAATGAAGATGAGGGAATTGAATACAACTACCTACTCGAACCTTTAGACAAAGTAGCACAGTCCAATGCAAGTCTAAATAAAGGTGCACTTCTAAGCAGTGATGCTCAAAATATGCTTATCGCTCTAATGATTGTGATTCTTATCATAGCCAATTTTAACTATACCAACCTCGCAATGGCCAGTGCGATATCCAGAGCCAAGGAAGTAGGCATTCGCAAAGTCTTAGGCACTGGGAAATACTCTTTGGTATACCAACTGCTGATAGAAACTACTATACTCTCGTTACTGGGCTTTGGTCTTGCTTTACTGATTTTCAAGTTACTCGTTCCGAGCGTGGCTTCTTTTACAGATTTTAACTTCCAAGAACATCTAGCATTCGATCAAGTCTTGCTCTTCTTTTCATTTTCACTCTTGACTGGAATTATTTCTGGGGTTGTACCAGGGCTATTTTTCTCCAGAATCTCAATCATGAGCCTTTTCAGAAAATCGACTGGGAGAAACAAATTATCCATTGACTTTCTAAAGAAAGGCTTAATGACAACACAAGTTACAGTTAGTCTCTTGGTTTTTACGCTAGGCATACTGGTACTATCTCAATCCAGCCTGATCTTGAACCAAACAACTCCATTTAGTGGTGAGCAATTGGTAGCCTTGGACTTACCTCCCTCCGATAGCTTGAGTATTGTATTTCGAACTGAAGTTGAGAGATTAACCGGGATTGAGTCAGTAGCAGGGACTAGAGCCATACCCTTCATTGGCTCTTTCGGATACTATGGTGTAAGGAAACAACACATAGACGATCCGACTCATCGGCATTCAGCAGTAATTCTTCAAGCAGACAGTGGATTCCTTTCTACATTCAGCCAGTCCATAGAATGGTTGGCAGATAAGAAAATGATAAAAGACCGCCCATACTTTTTGGTAAATAGAGCTTTTGCAACAAGTATGAGCGACTCTATCAGGAGATTTAATGAAACTACATTTTCCCTAGGTCTTGATTATTATCCAGTGATGGGTATGATCAGTGATTTGAATCTCACCGACCCGGTTGAGGCAGCCAAACCTGCTGCTATCATGATCACCCATGAATATCCATTAGGCACATTAATCTTGCGACTTAACAAAGCATCATTTGCCAGAACTCTGGGAGAAATAGGTGAATTATATAAAACACGCTATCCCAATATTGACTTTCAACCAGTATTTGTAGACGATGTATTGGCCAATCGAATGAGGCAGTTTAAAGGTATTGTTCGCGCTTTGATATTTGTCTTTGCCGCTATAGTGGCCATTACACTTATGGGACAAATCGGCATGGCCATGTACCAAGCCAAGACCCGAGAGAAGGAAATTGGGGTCAGAAAAGTGCTTGGAGCAAGTTTACGGCAGGTTGTACAACTAATTCTAAAATCTACACTGCTACAACTTATCATTGCTGCATTGATTGCATGTCCTGTGGCATATTTGTTATTCTCAGAACTACCTCTGGACTTTGCAGTTCCACTGTCTGTTAGCACATACCATTTCGCTGGGGCATTTTTACTGTTTTCTCTCATCATATTTACACTGGTTTCTAGTCAAACGTGGAAAACAGCCAGCCAAAACCCTGTAGATTCCTTGCAAAACGAGTAAAAAACTTGATACAATCAAGAACTTGGATAATTTCAACCATCAAGTCTTCAAACTAGAACAAGTTTTTCTATATTAGTCTTCAAAATAGAACTAGCACACTATGAAAGGGACTCATTTAGGTGAATTTCAGGAACTCGCCCTCCTAACCATTCTTGTTTTGGGTGACGATGCTTACGGTGTCAGCATCAAGAGAGAAATCAACAAAAACATTAAGCGGAGTATTAGTCGCGGTGCCTTACATACGGCACTTACAAGGTTAGAAGAGAAGGGTTTCTTGAAATCTAGACAGGGAGAAGCCAACGAAGAACGCGGTGGCAGACCCAAACGCTATTATGAAGTAACCAATAAAGGGAAACAGACGCTCCATGAAACGCGCGAAATGAGAGATAATCTCTGGAACAAAATCCCAAGCATAAGGCTAGAACTCAATTATGCCTCATAAGAATGACGCACCTCCGAAGTTTTTTAGCAGACTCTTCAAATGGTTCTGCAAGGAGGAATATTTTTTAGAACTACAGGGAGATCTTCAAGAGGAGTTCTCTGAAAACCTGAGCGAACATGGATACCCCATTGCCGCTCGATTATATAAAAAAGAAGTCTTGAAAATGATCAGGCCTTCAGTACTCAAAAAAGTCAAACTCAGCAACAACCAAAATTTTTCAGCTATGTTCAGAATTAACGCTAAACTCGCTCTCCGAAACCTATTCAAGCACAAACTTTACACTTTTATTAATGTGGGAGGGCTTGCCATAAGTCTTGCTGTCTGCATGCTTATTTTACTCTACGTTCAAAGCGAAACAAGTTATGATAATTACCATCCCAATAAAGACAGGCTTTATCGTGTAGCACTGGATAGGTTCTATCCAGATCACACTTCTCACTACGCTGTTACTCCATATTCCATGGCCGAACAGGCAGCCATCGACTTTCCAGAAGTGGAGGCATTCTGTCGAATCTTTCCTGGCTTTGGCATCAATGTGACTTACGAGAATGAAACTTTCTTAGAGAACGACCTGAGGGCAGCTGACAAGAATTTTTTCGACCTTTTTGGCATCAAATTATTAAGCGGAAGCAAATCAGAACTGTTTAATGTCCAAAACGCAGTTATACTTTCCGAAAGCACTGCCTTAAAATATTTTGGTCAGGATGAAGCAGTTGGAAAAATTCTAAAATCAGACTTAGGAGATTTAATTGTAACGGGTATTGCCGAAGACACTCCCGAGAACACTCACTTCGAGTTCGACCTCTTAATCAACCTAGAATTACTCACCTTTCTTCAGGCCAACTTTGTAAACTTCTCGGTGCATAATTATCTCTTGCTCAAAGAAGGTGTGGACCCAGAATTAATCAATAAGAAATATGTAGATCTAGTAGAGCAATATGCTGCTGGGCAAATCGAAAGAAATCAAAAAATCTCATTCGAAGAGTTTAAAGCCAGTGGTAATGGGTACAATTACTTCCTACAACCTGTAACAGACATTCACTTGAAATCTCAGTTAGAAGCAGAGTTTGAAGCCAATGGCAATATCACTTATATCTATATCTTCTTATCGATAGCGGTGTTCATTGTTGCCTTAGCCGCTGTCAACTTTATCAATTTGGCCACAGCTAGGTCTACAGAAAGGGCGAAAGAAGTTGGTATTCGAAAGGTTTTAGGGTCAGAGAAAAAGCAACTTATTAGCCAGTTCTTGATAGAATCAATCTTCGTGAGTCTTGCCGGAATGTTAATCGCAGTCGGCTTAGTCTTCCTGATTACTCCAGCTTTTAATGGCTTTACAGATAAGTCGATTCTGCTCAGTAATTTTACTACTGCCACCAACATTGGCATCCTGACCATCTTCAGTCTTGTACTGGGAGGCATAGCTGGCATTTACCCTGCTTTTGTATTGTCATCCTTCCAACCAGTTGTTGTACTCAAGGGTAAAATGATCCACAGCAAAAACGGTGCGTGGATTCGAAATGGACTCGTGGTTTTTCAATTTTTCATTTCCATAGTGCTGATATGCAGCACGCTGATTGTAGGTCAACAAATGCGCTATATGCAAGATAGAAACCTTGGTTTTGAAAAGGACAATGTCTTAGTCATCGAAAGAGCCTTTAGCGTACCAGATATGGAGACCTTTAAAACAGAAGTTGGTAAAATCCCTGGTGTCAATGGCATGGGAGCAGCCAGTGCCATGCCCGGGACCGGAAATTATTTTGGTGCTTCTTTCAGGCTTCAGGGTGTAAATGAATCAATAGCCCTGAACTGTGTCGTTTTCGCTGATGACTTCCAGGAGACAATGCAAATGGATGTATTAGCCGGTCGCTCCTTTTCAAAAGAATTTCAAGACACACTTTCTCTAATGTTAAACGAGTCAGCCGTCCGTGCCCTTGGAATTCAAGGCGACCCTGTTGGACAAAGTGTTGTAAATGTACAAGGTGGCAACAACCCTGGTGGTGATGTGGTCTATCAGGTAGCCGGTGTCGTTAAAGACTATAACTATAAATCACTTCATACTGAAATCACACCGATGGCTATTTTTAGTGCCGAAAGTGCCTTTGGAGGAAATGTGGGCAACCTTGCACTCAAGATCGATCCAAATCAAGCTGCAAGCATAGTAGAGTCTATACGCGAAATCTGGAGGGAGCAAGCACCGAATCAAACTTATGTCTATAGCTTTCTCGATGATTCACTCCTTGAACTTTATGAAGCTGAAAAGAAGTCCGGAGATCTTTTCTTAGTGTTTACAGGTATAGCTATTTGGATTGCTTGCATAGGCCTTTTTGGATTAGCAACCTTCATTATCGGCAGCAGGATCAAAGAAATTGGGGTTAGAAAAGTGTTGGGTGCCACTTCAGCAAGAGTGGTCTTTCTCCTCATGAGCGACTTTAACAAGCTAATCTTTATTGCTGTGTTACTGGCCATCCCAGCTGCCATTTGGGTAATGGGTCAATGGCTCGAAGGCTTTGCCTATCGTATCAACATGATCGACACTTGGATCTCCTTTGTCATTGGGGGAGTTGTGTCTCTTGCCGTAGCTTGGCTGACGGTAAGCTATCACTCGATTAAAGCAGCGATGTCTAACCCAGTAAAGAATCTGAGAACGGAGTAGGTGTTGGTCAACAGTTGAATTACCACGAAAATTCCGTCAGGCGCTAGTCCTACAAAATTGTCTTCTGATGTCTAAAAACAACGATGAGCTGATCGCTTATTTCGATCAGCTCATCGTTCTAATTCTGATTGAGGGTTTCACAATCCGGAAACGACCTAATTAACTGTTTATTGATTCCTATTTCCTGGACCCAGGTCTATATGTCTCTTGCGCCCGAGCTTCCACGTCCTCTTTGTAGTATGCTACATCTTTGAACTGCTTATCCGCATATCGCTGCGCCTGATCTACGAAGTGAGGTGAGTTAGGATCATTGCTTTGACCACCGGCCAACATACTCTTTGCTTTTACTTTATCACCGAACTCAACCATGGCCACAAAGCTATTACCTCTATAACCATAGATCTTTTTGCTACCATTAAAGCTTCTAGCACCATAAGCCGCCAAAGCTCCCCAACGGCTAGTGGTCATTCCTACAGGAATGCTTGGCGCATTATCGTCATATTGTAAGTCCATATCGCCTGAAAGTCTCTGGAAGCGATTATAGTCTCCCCAAGGAGTCTCCCATGTACCAAAGTCTTCGGTAATTGCAGCCACAGCCTCTTCAAAAATAGAGATGCGCTCAGCATAAGGCGATCCTGTTCCAAAATAGTCGAATCGTTCGTTCCCTCTTAAGCCTTCTGGATTCTTCCCTTTTCGGTTGTAAATAGTACCATAGAAATGTGCCAAACTCATGGCCACCGACTCTTTCGAAGTCTTCAAATCCCAATTCTTCAATGCCTGATAAGGACCTCTCAAGGATCTCATTTTAGCTGGACTACTTTCGATAGCCTTTAATAATCCAGGGATCACCTTTTCGAAGGCTGGCAGGTAAGGATCATGAGCCAATTCAATTAAGCCATCAATGGTCAGGTCTTTGGCTTTGCTCAACATTTGTACAGCATGTACTCCTCTAAAGTTCTCTGCGTCTGGTGCCATATAGAAAGGATAATCTTCCCTCTTTGGACTGAATTCTGCAGCAGCTGTGAATGGCGTTGAGTTACAGTTCTGAATCCAACCATTACCCGGATTCACAATGGTAATGATTTCGTCAAGTTCATGCATCCCTTGCCAATCCGTTGCAGGATTACTCCCATCGACTGGTCTTTGATAGTCAAACTGTGGGTCACGTTTTGGCACAAAGTCTCCGTGGTAATAGGCAATGGTACCATCTGCATCTGCATAGACTGTATTGTTAGATGAGTTTCTTCTGATTTTCATCATCTCCCAAAACTCCTCATGATTCGAGGTCTTCGATCGGGTGAACGATTGAATAAGGGCATCAACAGGTTCCCAATTTAACTTAGTGGCTACCCATTTATCATCAATCTTACCAGTGATTGGTCCGTGATGTGTTCTGTAAGTTGGAAAGGTTCTTTCTTTGATTTCTGTACCATCTTTATACTTCAAGGTCACCTCGTCTACTTCTACATCTCTCCATTCTTCACCATACTTATACTGAAGTTTCCCATCACGTTCTTCCACAGTCTCTAAGAAATCGTCCATGAAGTCAACTCGTGTGGAAGTATGCATCCAACCATTCTTCTCATTAAAACCTTGGTATATGAAAAACTGCCCCCATGTTGCGGCACCATAAGCATTCAATCCCTCTTCACTCACAACTTGAGACTCACCCCTGAAATAGAATGAGGTGTGCGGGTTGATAAGTAACATAGCATTACCAGATGCGGTATGCTCACCCGAAATAGCAAAACCATTCGATCCGCTAGGCTCCTCCTCAAAAGACTCTTGCGGGGTGATGTCTGCAAATGCCATTGACTTGCCCTCACCGTAAAAGGAACGGATTCTTCGTGTTGATACACTCTCAATATCACCGCCTATCGATCCTTCGAAAAAGAACATAGGGAACCAAGGTTCGAAACGTGTTAAAACCTTCGGTTGAACTTCAGGGTGAGTATGCAAGTAGTAATTGATGCCATCGGCATAAGCCTGACATAGTTCTTTGAGCCAATCAGGAGCCGAAGCATAAGCTTCTTTCGCCTCATCTATGGTCATATATAGCCGAGCTCTTAAGTCGCTGTACAAAGCGGCCTCTCCTTCGGCTTCAGCCAATCGACCGATCGCCCAATAATAGTTTCTTTCTACTCGTGGAAAATCATCTTCGCACTGGGCATAGAGCATCCCAAAAACTGCATCTGCATCCGTTTTTCCATAGATATGAGGAACACCATAGTCATCTCGGATAATAGTTACTTGCTCAGCTTGTGCGGCCCAACGGTCGGCCTCACTGGTAGTACTTGGTTGACAAGCATATAGAAATAGTAATAGAAAGGAGAGGTAAAGATTCTTCATCAGTTTTAAGGTTTGCATCTAAATTGACACAAGAAAACTGAAGGATCAAAGGCTTTTTTTTAAATGGAAGTTTGGCTACTTGGCCAAAAGATAATTGGTCAGGTCAATGAGTTCTTGTAAACTTCGCACACTGCCCATCTCAATTTTATACATACCATTGACTACTAAAGTAGGCACATTGGTGACTTTCTTCTCTTCCCAGAGTTTTGCCATTTCTTTGGCGCGGTATTCCACTTCCTCCCCATTGAAAAGCCGGTCAAACTCAACCTCATTCACATCGTTTGCCAAAAAGATCTTTTTAATCTCTTCAGGAGTGTCCATTTTCATCCCTTTGGCATGAATAGCAGCAAAAAACTGCCTAGTGAGTTCCTTCTCCATATCCAATTCACCCATAGTGACAAAAGCCTTCACAATATCAAATTGAGCCTTTTCATTGTCTCTAGGAAGGTAATCGACATGAGATTTTCTGAATATAGCTTCAGAGCCTAAAGACGCTTCAAGGGTATCCACTAAGGCTTCAAATTGGAAACAATGTCCACAAAACAGAGAAAAGAACTCCGTCACCTGAATTCTCATTGACTTTTCCTGAGAAACCACCTCATAGTGCTTCCCTTCCTGGAATGTCTTCTGGGCTTGAAGTGACACGGCTGTTAATGTCAAGACTAAACAGATGGTAAGAATTCTCATGGCTTCTTTTTTCGCTAAAGTAATAGAAAAGGGTTTCTTCCGAAACCCTTATCAATTCAAATGCCAAAACGAAAATAAAAATCTTCTTAACTGCCTCCAACGGCAGTTGGCTCAGCTAGGGATATGCCTTTATTGATACCCAATTTCCCTTTTTCATAAAGGAGCCTCTGTCTTGGGTCATTCCTATTAAGCTTTCGATACTCCTCAGCGGTCAGACCTACGCGTTCACCATAGATTCTGTAGTAGGCAGCATTGATTTCATCCATTACTTTGATGAACATATCGTAACCACTACCTCTATCCGTCTTCACTGATACCACAGCTTTGCTTGGACCTTCTGATGAATCATCACGGCTCAAGTTTCTGGTAATGTAATTCTTCATAGTAGCAGGCAGTGTCTGAAAGGTTTCACGATCACTCATGTTAGACTTCCCTCGCTTCTTGTCATCAGGCTCTCCAAAATTCAAAACAAAATCATAGACGATTTTATCAATGTCATCAAGGTTAGGCACTGGTTCTTCTTCAATTTGAACCTTATCGGCAGAGTTGACCTGAATTTTCAATACGTTTCTTTCATTCAAAGGCACATCTATGTTATCCTCCTTTGGCGGAGGAAGTATCATTGTCAGCCCCTTATTGGTGGCAATTTGCGTGGTAACCAGAAAGAAAATCAGTAATAAAAAGGCGATATCAGCCATTGAACCGGCATTTACCTCCTGGCTTTGTCGTTTTTTGTTATAGCCCATAGTTAACTAAGTTTAAAATCTTAGTTAAATAACTATTTTATTAGTTTATAAGCAACTATGTGATTAGTTATTCTTTTATGAGCCCCTAAAAATTCGCTTAATTACTATCTCCGATAATGGCCGCCACTCCTATTCTAACACCAAAGTCTTTAGCTTTCCACCCTTGAAAGGACTGGATAAACTCAAGCCTGAATATCCTGAGGATATTGTCGATGGTGTATCCGACTTCAGCATAGTCTTCGGACTGAGACGTTCTCAAATAATTCAGGAATAGGTTTTCTTTAATTCCGCTAAAGCGAAGCATCGGCAAATGAGTAAATGCCAGCTTCCTAAATCTAAAGTGGTTGAATGCTGAGAAGTATTCATCCTTAGTACTGAAGCCATAGTAGTCTAACATTCTGAAACCACCCGTCACCTTTAGGGGAACAAACAAGAGCCTATTGCCACTAAAGTGCTTGTAGTCTGCGAATGCTACCGCATCGTTCGTCAAGAACTTTCCCGCCTCAATCTCAATATCTACCAAAGCTCGCACGCCCAAACTGATCTGACTAGTCAAACCTAGCTCTATATGATCATAGTCGACATTACTACCCAAAAGACCATTGATACCCTTTCTATAAGTCAGCTTAAATTCAGGTGAAGTATCACTAATAGGAATCAAACGACCATTATACCTTCTAAATTTTAGCCAAGGCCTGACGGCATAATACAGATATGCCTTTGAAGCTACTGACTGAGAGAAAACCGGCTCAGCGCCTAATTCTGAGTTCACCGGTCTATTAGGTCTAAAAAGGGTTTCTGATCTATCGCCAAAACTATAGTTGGTATTGTTGAAGAGTTCATTTCTATCCGCCCATTCAAACCCTGCGCCTAAGGTATGTTTGTATCTAATCCTTCTAGCCCAAGTGGCTTTCACAAAAGTCTTTTCATAGAGTTTCATGAAATTTCTTCTCCCCACCAATGTCACATAGCTGTTAATGAGCGGATTTACTATGTCTGGGTTAAATTGACTGATATAGTGACCACCTGAAACTCTGAATGTATTGCGCTGCTCACGCTGACCAACACCAAAAACAGTCTCAACTTTTCCATAAACCTGCTCACTTGCAAAGCCGTAACGAAGAAACGGTGTGATTCTTAATCGCGTGGTGGTGTCCTGTCTCCAGAAAAACTGTCCTTTTGCCTCTACCTGCCAACCTTCGACAGTATTAAATCCTGTACCCACTAATAATCCGTCATGTTGAAACCTAAGGCGTTCCCCAAGCTTATAATAACCTCCACCGAGGAGGTCGGTCAGCTTAAACCGCTCACCATTTTGTAATCTTAGTGTGTCAGACTCAGCCTTCGCTTTATCAGCAAAGTAGGTACTGTCTTCTCTTACGTAGCTCTCTATTTCTTTCGTTGTCAAAGGGACTGGCCTTAGTTTGGCCCAGTACAGAGAATCCTTTTTTGCGGCAGTAGTGTCAACTTTAAAACTGTAGTCAGAAATAACATCCGGCTCTTCTTCTTCCTCCTTTTCTTGCTTCTCATATTCCCGCATCAGTTTTCTGAACTGCTTACGCGAGACTTCCTTGTCTTCTTGGAAAACCTCTTTTACACCTATATCCAGATCTCCTGATTTAATAGCAGCAATCTCTTCTGGAGCTGGCGCAATCTTTTCGTCTATCAAAACCACGGACTGGTCCAGGTCATCATTTGGAGTGACCTTATAATTGCTCACAGAAGCCAGGTAAGAGTAAGTCCCAGCCAGGCCGAAAATAGAACCTCCAAACTCGAATTTCTGTGTTACCGGCATCCATGTCTCCCCTACTATTGGAGCAAAGATCTGCTCAATACCAACTTTAAAACCCATCAGGCTAGTTGTTAGATCAAGAGAGTGGATATTCCAAAAGTCTTCTCTAATATATATCTCACCTTCAAAGACGTCATCTCCTTTTGACCTTGGTGTTACCTTGATCTTATTGATCTCATAGCCTCGTTCTATAAAGCTTCCCTGATACTCAAACTTATAATATGAGAATGCTCTTGGGCTAAGCGGTGATATGGCATTCACCACTTCGGGCAAATAGAAACTACTATTGATATATGAATTAGGATTGGCATTGTCCATATCCTGCCCAGAAGCTCTAACGGAAATCACCTTTTCTGAAAAGGTATTCGGCCGCTCAAAATAAATCTCACTCACCGACTCAGAAGTGAATACTTGACTAGTGTCTATGCCTTCTTTTTCAAGGGTTCGTCTTAATATCCATGGTACCTTGGTAATCTGCCCGGTTCCTTTCATATACACTTCGGCAGAATAGCTGTCATTCTGAAGCAGGTGATACTTCGCTTTGGCAATAGCCTTTCGCATAATGGTGTAAGAAGGGTCTTCGGCCTTCCCAATTACCTCCACAGACTGAAGTTCAATCACTTGTGGCACCATCACAATATTTAAGGTTGTGAAGCCATTGGACACCTCTATTTGCTTGATTTGGGTGGTATAACCCATGAACTGAAAGGCTACGTTATATCTTCCCGATTTCAGTGGCAACTCGTAGTTACCCTCTAGGTTAGATGACGTTCCCGTCCCCATTTCCTTCACATATATGGAAGCAAAGGGCATTGGGTTGCCTTCATTGTCTTTAATAGTTCCTTTAATTCCTTGTGCCAAGAGACCAAGTGGCATCAAAAAGGTGAGCGTAAATAAAGTTATACGTTGCATTGGTTGAGGTTTTCGACTTCAGAACAATTTACGCGCCAAAAGACACTATGCTCCAAAACATATTTGACAGTTGATAGACGACCTAAAGGCTTAAAATGTCCGCTACTGTCTTAAATTTTTTCAAAGTTCATTGTTTTAGTCCCTTAACAAAGGAAAAATAGTTAAGGATTCTTAAATACAGAGAACGCTCAGCTACTGGTAAAATTTCTTGATTTTGATGTAATCCACCACAGGCTGGGGCAATAGATATTGAACAGAGTGCTCATTGCGAATGGAGTTCCTAATAAATGTTGCGGATATATCTAGCATTGGGGATTCTACATATCGAATATTCTCATGCTCAATTTTGATCTTTGATCTATCCACTTGCGGACGTGGGTAAACATAAAGTCCAAAGCTCTGTAGAATTGCCTTATGATTCTTCCATTTATGAAAATGTAGAAGATTATCCTCTCCAATGATCAACTTGAACTCATGCTGAGGATTCTTATCAGCCAAATAACCTAAAGTATCAGCAGTATAACTTGGTCTGGGCATATTGAATTCAACATCGTTCGCCCTGAATTTATAATTATCGGCAATAGCCAACTCAACCATTTTCAGCCTATCAAACTCATGGAGTAAGGTACTGCTACTTTTGAATGGATTCAGTGGGCTGACCACAAACCATATCTCATCAAGGTCGGTTTGATCAGCCATAACATCTGCTATTACCAGATGGCCAATGTGGATAGGATTAAACGAACCAAAAAATAGTCCTACTCGCAATGCTTAAGAGTTTATAAAATCGTTAACGAGCTTCTCAGCTTTAGCAAAAGAAACTTCCATTTCCTGATTAAGCAAAGTCACATCGAATTTGTTTTCAAAGGTCATTTCGAATTTCGCTCTATATAAGCGTTGAGAAAGACTTTCTCGAGATTCGGTTCCTCGGCCTGTCAATCGATTTTCCAGTTCTTCCATACTCGGAACTTTAACAAAAATCGCCAGGGCATCATCTCCGAAATACTCCTTGAGTTTAAGTGCGCCTTTCACCTCCACATCGAAAACAACATGACGACCTTCATCCCAAATTCTTTGGACTTCTGACTTCAGTGTACCATAGTAATTTCCTGTATACACTTCTTCCCATTCTATAAAGGCATCTTCTTCAATCTTCTGCCTAAACTCATCTCGAAGCAAAAAATAATAGTCCTTACCATTCTCTTCCGTACGCCCCCTTTTATCTCGAGTGGAAGCAGAAATCGAAAACCCCAGCTTAGGGTTGTTAGCCAATAAATGTTTTACAATAGTTGTTTTTCCCGAACCAGAGGGTGCGGTAAAGATGAATGCCTTGCCTTGACCCATTATCTAAAGGTTGACACTTTTCCTGATCATTTGCGCCAGGTCATTGGGGATTTCTTTGTCATACGTAGCCAGCTTCTTTTGAATTTCTTCTCGCATGCACTTCTCTTTTTCGTAAGTAAAATTAGACTTTACACAAGTGCTAATCTTCTGCTGAAAAATAGCCAGAGACTCTTCGTCTGCTTCATTGTCAAGTACCAATTGCACAATTTCAGAGAATTGCTCTTCATTGACCAAATTTCCTTTATCGCAATAGCAATTTTTAAACGTGTCCTTAAACCAATCTGAAAACTCCGACATCTTAATCTTCTTTATTATATCCCATTTCCTTAGCGTATCCTGCCAGTTTTTCTTTTAGCATATTACGCGCTCTGTGTAATCTAGATCGAACTGTACCGATAGGAATATCCAAAATCTTAGACATCTCCTCATAAGTAAAGCCTTCTAGATCACTTAATATAATCACTGTTCTGAAATCAACTGGTATGCCATTCAACGCACCAGAAATCTCGTCACCAATCATATGTTGAACAGTCTCAACTCGCAGATCAGTAGTGATATTTTCACCAGCATCATCCGAATTGTAGAATTGCTCAACCTCGTTGTAGTCAACTTTGGCTGGTTGCTTACTCTTCTTTCTAAACTCGTTGATGAAACTGTTTTTCAGGATTCGGAACAACCACGCTTTTGCATTAGTTCCGCGCTGAAAAGAATTGATAAATCTAAATGCCTTTAAATAAGTGTCTTGCACTAGGTCTTTGGCATCGTCTTCGTCAAAAGTAAGCCTGTAACCAAAATTGTACATTGAATCCACGTGTGGCATGAATTCACTGTCAAAAATCTCAGTCTTCTCCTTCTCAGAATAATTCTGTCTTTGAACTTCCTGTTCGTCTTGTAATACATCTTCCGACATGGGCTAAAATTAATAAATTAAAAGAGCTAGTTCCTACTTTTCAATGTGATGTTTACCCAGATCAGCACCATTAAAAACTCTTTTCTCATATAATCCTAAAATGAGAACTTGTTTATAAAGATGTGTTTGGTGTTTTTTGTGAAATCAAGGACTTGGAAAAACTCAGTATTCTCTTTCTTACTTATCAGGGCGATGTCGCTGGATCAACCAATTCTATTGCCTATTTGGCTAAAGGTCTTGCCGATCGTGGCCACAGTATTCATGTAGGTATTAGAAAAGAAAGTTTGCTTTGGCAACTGCTCGAAGGGTCTAAAGTCAACCGTATCCCTATGACTTTCAAAGGAAAGTTTGATCTCACCAACTGGGGGCAAATTAGAGATGCTGTAAAGACACATAAGATTCAACTCATTAACTCACAGTCAAGCCACGATCGCTATACAAGCATTTTTGCTAATATTCGATATGGTCTTGGTGTCAAAATTGTTCATACCAGAAGGCAAATGCCTTTGAGTGTAGGAGGCCCGCTGCAGCGCTTTTTATATAATAAGAAGACTAATGGAATAGTAGCGGTCAGCCAACAAGTGAAAGAAGGCTTGGCAGGTTTGGGCTTTCATGCTGACCATATTAAGGTAATTCACAATGGCACGCCTACTTCAAAGTACGGTCACATCAATACTGAGAATGTTGAGAAGTTGAGGCAGAAGTTCTCTATTAAGCCCGATGAATTCGTTCTTGGGTGTGTTTCACGTATGAAAAACCAAGTGCAAATTTTTCAGGCACTGGCCAAAATAAACGAACCCATAAAGGCCATCTTTTGTGGTATCACTCCGACTGAAGAAATCAAAGAACTGATCGAACGCTTCTCGACAAACCATGAAATCTATTTTGAGGGGCAGGTAGAGGCCCCCGCCATCCTTGACTATTACAAGCTTTTTGATGCCAAGATATTGGCATCTACAATGGAAGGACTATCGCAATCTTTGCTAGAAGCAATGGCCCTTGGCGTTCCCGTAATAGCAACAGCCTATGCTGGTAATTTAGACCTTATTGAGAATGGAGAAAACGGCCTTCTTTTCCCTGACAATGACATCGATCAAATTGCTCAGAACATACTCAAAATGAAGGAAAGCAAAGGTTTGAGAGAAAAGCTAATCACCAATGGAAAGAAGACTGCTCTCGAAACTTTCAATATTGAAAACACCATTTCAAATTATGAGCAATACTTCTCTGATTTGATAAAAGAAATTTAGATTCATCTCTTAACTTGCACATTCAAGTCGAGCCGAATTTTGTGCTGAATGGAATACCTCTCTTCCCTTAATGAACCGCAGTATGAAGGTGTTGTAAACACTGAAGGCCCCTCTATGATTATTGCGGGTGCTGGCTCTGGAAAAACAAGGGTCCTGACCTACCGCATTGCCTACTTGATCAAAGAAAAAGGAGTTGATCCTTTCAATATTCTGTCGCTTACTTTTACCAATAAGGCAGCCAAAGAAATGCGGCATAGAATTGAGCAAGTAGTAGGCAATGATGCCCGCAACTTGTGGATGGGAACCTTCCACTCTGTGTTTGCAAGAATCCTAAGGTCTGAGGCCGATAGGCTTGGCTACCCGAGCAACTTCACTATTTATGATGCTGATGATTCTAAGTCACTGATCAAAACCATCGTAAAGGAGTTTGGATTGGACGACAAGGTTTACAAGCCGAATGTCGTTTTCAATAGAATATCGGGTGCTAAGAACCGATTGGTCTCCTGGCAGGATTATCTGGCTAATCCACTCTATGAAGCGGACGATACTGCAGCCCAGAAGCCAGAAATGGGTCGTATTTACAAGACTTACTGTCTGAGATGTTTCAAAGCCAATGCAATGGACTTTGACGATCTTCTCTTCAATACCAATGTACTATTTAGAGATCACCTTGATGTTTTGAACAAGTACCAGCACAGATTCAAATATGTGCTAGTAGATGAGTTTCAAGATACCAATGTCTCACAATATCTGATTACAAAGAAGCTATCATCGGTTAGCCAGAATATAGCGGTTGTTGGAGATGACGCACAATCGATCTATGCATTCCGTGGTGCCAATATTGAGAACATTCTCAACTTTGAAAAAGACTTCCCAGACCTCAAGGTCATAAAGCTTGAACAAAACTATCGTTCGACACAGAATATTGTAAATGCTGCCAACTCAGTAATCGCCCGAAACAAAGGTCAGCTTAAGAAAACGGTTTGGACTTCTAATGATCAGGGCAATAGAATTGAATTGATCAAATCTGTTTCAGACAACGAAGAAGGCCGATTTGTTTCCTCAGCAATATTTGAGCAAAAAAGTCAGAACAGCTATAAAAATAAAGACTTTGCCATCCTCTACAGAACAAACAGCCAGTCTAGAGCTATTGAAGAGGCACTGAGAAAAGCAGGAATTCACTACAAGATTTTTGGTGGCTTGTCTTTCTATCAACGAAAGGAAATCAAAGACTTAATGGGCTACCTCCGCTATGCCATGAACACTGAGGATGAGCAATCATTCAGAAGGATCATCAACCTGCCAAAACGCGGAATTGGTACCACATCAGTAGAAAAAATTGTTGTGGCTGCTTTCGAACATGATATCCCTCTTTGGGAAGTCTTGACCAATATTGACTCTTTCCTTCCGGGTAGGGCCGCCAACGCGGTGAGGGATTTTGTAACCCTTATTAAGAGTTTTAAAATATATGTGGAGAGCAAAGATGCTTATGAAGCAGCAAACCATATAGCCAAAAATTCGGGCCTGCTTAAAGAGCTCTATGAAGACAAGACAGTAGAGGGTCTCAATCGCTATGAAAATGTTCAGGAGCTCTTGAACGCGATCAAAGAGTTTGTAGACACACCTGAAGTAGAAGACAAGAGTTTAAGTGCCTTCCTTCAAGACATTGCACTCCTAACTGATCAGGACAAAGATGATGCTGGCAATGACGATTACGTCTCACTGATGACCATTCACTCATCCAAGGGTCTTGAGTTTAAAAATGTGTTTGTTGTTGGGCTGGAAGAGGACCTTTTTCCTTCTCAAATGATGCTAAGCAGTCGTGACGATCTGGAAGAAGAAAGACGTCTTTTCTATGTAGCTATTACAAGGGCGAAAGAAAACTTATACTTCTCTTATGCATTATCACGTTATCGTTACGGAAGACTGATCAATTCAGAGGCAAGTCGCTTTATCGAAGAGGTAGACCCAAGTTTTATTTTTGTGAACACCCGATATGGAAGTCGCGAACCCAAACTAGGAAGAAGTGATGGACCACCGAGTTTCAATTCGAACTTTGCCAGAAATTTGATGGCGAGTAAGAAGGCGGCTCCAAAAAAGCCTATGAAATATCACCAACCCTCGGCCAATTTTCAGCCGAGTGATACTTCTGGATTACAAGAAGGCATGAAGGTTGAGCATCCAAAATTCGGCTTTGGTAAAGTTTCAAAAATGGATGTAGAGGGAGCTAACAAGAAAGCCAAAGTGATCTTCGAAGATTTTGGTGAAAAAACACTGCTCCTGACCTTTGCTAAGCTGCGAATAGTCGAATAGAAGGGCTCGAATAGCCCTCTTTTGATATAATTATTGTTAATTTGACCTATACTTAAGAATTAATGGGATTAGAATATAATACAGAAAGAACTGATGTAAGGCTAAAAGAATATGGCCGCAACATTCAGAAACTGGTAGATCATATCAGAACTATCGAGGATGAAGAAAAAAGGAGTGCCTATGCACAGACTTTGACTGATCTTATGAGACAAATCAACCCTAACCTAAAAGTTGGTCAAGACAATGATCAGAAGGTATGGGATGACCTATATATCGTTTCAAATTTCGACCTTGAAATTGAAGCCCCTTTTCCAATGCCTGAAAAATCGGCAATTGGTAAAAAGCCTCAGCGCATGGAGTATAAGAACTCCAAAATCAAATACATGCATTACGGCCGTAGTGTCGAGCATATGATTGAGCAGACCATTAAAATGGAAGACCCTGAGACAAAGAAATCAGCAGTTATCCATATAGGTCGACTTATGAAAGGCTTTTATAACACTTGGAATAAGGACAATATCGATGATGAGATTATTCTCAAGCAAATCAAACAACTCTCTAATAACGAGCTTGATATTGATATAGCAGAGGTAAAAGAATTCGGTCTGTTTGATAACAATATTCGCGAAAAGAGACCTCAAAACAGGAACAACAGAGACCGCGATAAGAGAAATAATAATAACAACAGAAGAAGAAACAATAACAATAGACGCAGAAACTAAATGTCCTCATTCGTCATTGAAGGTGGCACCAGGCTTTCGGGAGAAATTACTCCCCAAGGTGCCAAAAATGAAGCGCTCCAAATTCTTTGCGCTGTCTTACTGACTTCTGAACCCATTACTATCAACAAAGTCCCAGACATTCGGGATGTCAATAAACTCATTGAGCTATTGGCAGATATGGGGGTGGAAGTTACACACCTAGGTGGCGAGAGCTATAAGTTTTGCGCAAAGGATGTCAATATTGACTACCTCGAAACTCAAGAATTTAGGACTAAAGCTTCTTCCTTAAGAGGATCCATTATGATTCTTGGACCTTTATTGGCCAGGTTTGGCAAAGGAAAAATCTCAAAACCGGGAGGAGATAAAATAGGCCGTAGAAGGCTTGACACCCACTTTTTGGGCTTTCAAAAATTAGGTGCTCGCTTTCTTTATGAAGCAGAGACTGGTATGTATCATATCGATGCATCAGACCTTAAGGGCACCTATATGCTTCTTGATGAGGCTTCAGTGACCGGAACTGCCAATATTTTGATGGCGGCCGTACTTGCCAAAGGCAAGACGACCATTTACAATGCAGCATGTGAGCCATACCTTCAACAACTTTCAAAGATGTTGAACAGAATGGGTGCTAAAATTACGGGTGTAGGATCTAATTTGCTTCATATTGAAGGAGTTGAGGGACTTGCAGGTACTGAGCACACGATGCTTCCGGATATGATTGAAATTGGCTCATTCATTGGAATGGCGGCAATGACTCAATCTGAAATCACCATTAAGGATTGTCAAATTAAGGAATTGGGCCTTATCCCTGAAACCTTTAGGAGACTCGGTGTACAAATGGAGTTCAGAGGGGATGACATTTACATTCCAGCACAAGAGCACTATGAGATAGAGACGTTCATTGACGGATCTATTATGACTATTGCTGATTCAATTTGGCCAGGCTTAACACCTGACCTTTTGAGTATAGTACTCGTCATGGCAACTCAAGCCAAAGGAACTGTCCTTGTTCACCAGAAGATGTTCGAAAGCAGGCTTTTCTTCGTGGATAAGCTAATTGATATGGGAGCTCAAATTATTCTTTGTGATCCGCACAGGGCTACCGTAATTGGACTTGACAGAGTTCAAAAACTGAAGGGCATCCGCATGACATCCCCAGATATCAGAGCTGGGCAAGCCTTGCTAATCGCAGCATTGTCTGCAGAAGGAACAAGTGTTATTGACAACGTTGAGCAGATAGACAGAGGGTATCAAAACATTGACGGTAGACTGAATGCTCTAGGTGCTAAAATCGAGCGAATAGAATAAACAAACCTCCAACATGCGACTGAATAGGCTATTGAAAAGTCGGAATCTCAAAGTATACACCATGGAACTGGTGATCGTCATACTTGGGATATCAATCGCCTACCAACTCAACATTATCAATGAAAATCGCATTAATAATAAGCTCGAACTCAACATTCTTAAAAACCTCGACAAAGAAATTCAAATCAATATTGCCGAGTTCAAGAGCCTAGAAGCCTACAGAAAAAGGATCACAAAGGATTCAGATCATTTTCTTTACCTGATAAAAAACAACTCGGTTTCTCTAGATACTGCTAACAAATATGTATTTCGTCTGGTACAAACCTCTACTCCAGATTTACAACAACAGGCTACTACCTCATATTTAAGCAGCAATTATGGAAGCTCAAATATTGAACTGAAAAACGAACTCCTAGCCCTGCAAACCTATTTTCAAGAGCTCCTGGACTTATCAGAAGGATACAAGGATAGGAAGCAACAAGACTATATGGGGCACCTCAGAACCAGTGTTGATTTTCTGGAAAGAAAAGTAATTGACTTAGGCAGCATACGTTCAATTGAATTCAAAAACATAGTCTGGAATATGGCAACCGATGAGTACGAGTTAAACCGTTTGTATGATCAGGCTTCGGCACAACTTGTAAAAGTGGATAGCCTTATCACAAACATCATCTCCGAACACAATTGAAGCACTGGGGTTCTTCATATTTTGTAAAAACCGAAAGCTTAAGCATCTTTGAGAATAGCTCAGGTGTCTTTATGTTAACTGAGCAGACCCAATGGTGAAATTCGGCACTTCCAGAAGACTTAAACGCAATGATATCTACACCTATCTCATGGAGATATTCATTGTGATTTTTGGTATTACTGCTGCCTATCAACTCAATGTTTACTACGAAGATCAAAAAGACCTAAAGCTCGAGGAAGCAGCCATTGAAAGACTAGCTGACGAAAACTCCAACAACAAAGATGTTTTCGAGAGTTTGATTGGAAGTAGAAAAAAGCTTGAGGAGGATACCAGACAATTGGCTCGGTTTCTTTTTGCAGGTGAGAACTTAGAGGTAGACAGTATCTCGCATTATCTGTTTGACATAAATCGAACCCATAAACCCATCACCCAAATGGAAGCCCTAAACTTCTATTTGAACTCCAATTACACAAACAAAAACTCCGACCTTAAGAGTGAGCTAATCAAAATCAAAGCCTACTATTTAGAGCTTAGGGATGTAGTAGACTACTATGTCCGTATGAAGGAAAAGTACTACAGTGACTTCCTCGTTTCTGATGTTGACTTCGGAGAAGAAAAAATCATCTCACTCGATAAGATTCAGAGTGTTGAATTCAAGAACTTGGTTGTTAATCTACTATCCAACGAACTTGAACTCAACTCCCTGTTTGACCGAGTATATGGCCAATCCCTAATATTGGAAGAGATTATAGAAGAGAAACTCGACTAACTCGCAAAACCTACCCCAACCGTACTATTAGTAAACTCATCAATCAAAATGAATGCGCCATTGGCCCTATTTTCTTCATATCTATCAATCAATACAGCTTTTGAAGATTTCAGAGTAACCTGACCTACGTCATTCAGGCCTAGCTCCGTGGCCGTCTCATCCTTGATTAAATTAGAAGTCTCCACTCTAAAGTTGATTCCCGCCACTTTCACCCTGGTCTCATTAACTCCGTGTTGAAGCTTATATGTCTTTCCATTGACCAGAGGCGCATTATCCATCCAGCAGATATTAGAAACCAAGTCCTTCGACCCTCTGAGTTCTTCGTCTTTCACAAGCATATCACCTCGACTAATATCAATATCATGATCTAATCTAATGGTCACAGACTCTGTAGCCTCGGCATGTTCAAGCGAATCTTCAAACTGATCGATCGACTGAATTCTGGCAGTCATACCAGATGGTAAGGCTCGAATGGTATCACCTTTGGAGAAGGTTCCACTAGCCACCTTGCCTGCATAGCCTCTGTAATCGTGAAAGTCATCAGACTTCGGACGAATAACCAGTTGCACTGGAAATCGCGCGGGCTTATTCTTTGTATCTGGATGAACCTCAATATTTTCCAATACCTCCAAGAGATTATCTCCTTTATACCAACCCATTTGCCTGGCATCATTTGCAATGTTCTCGCCATGCAAAGAACTGACAGGGATAAAATCAATCGAAAGATTTTTAAAAGTGTCGTTGCCTAGTAAGTTCTTGAAATCCTGAACCACCTCATTGAACCTATCTTCATCATAATCGACCAAGTCCATTTTGTTAACACACACAATTACTTTTGGAACCTTCAAAAGATGAGAGATATAAAGGTGTCTATGTGTTTGTTCTGCAAGGCCATTTCGTGCATCGACAAGAACTATTGATACGTCCGCATTTGAAGCACCAGTCACCATATTGCGGGTGTACTCTACATGACCTGGAGTATCTGCAATGATAAACTTACGCTTTGGAGTAGAGAAATATATGTGGGCGACATCTATCGTAATCCCCTGTTCTCTCTCCGCTACCAAGCCATCGGTTAGTAATGACAGATCAGTATAGCCAAGTCCCTTTCTCCGGCTACTTTCCTCAATTGCCAAGAGCTTATCCGTAGTAATAGAATTAGTCTCATAGAGGAGTCTCCCTATCAAAGTACTTTTCCCATCATCAACGCTTCCAGCTGTAGCGATCCTTAAAACTTCTTTATTCTTAGAAATAGCCATTATTCTTTCTTTTTTCCATTGCAGCTTCTGAGCGTTTATCATCAATTCTTGCGCCACGCTCAGAAATTGTCGCGCTCAAAATCTCTTCAATTACCCTGTCAATATGATCAGCTTCAGATTCGACTGCCGCAGTACAAGTCATGTCGCCAACGGTTCTAAACCGCACGATCTTTTTACTAACAGCCTCGTCTTCAGCTTTATTGATAAAGGGAGAATCCGGCCAAATCATACCATCACGTTCAAAAATCTCACGCTCATGGGCATAGTAGATTGAAGGAATCTCGAGCCCCTCCTCTCTGATATAATTCCAAACATCAATTTCCGTCCAGTTAGAGATAGGAAAGACTCTTACATTCTCCCCAACATTGATTCTTCCGTTGAGCATATCAAAAAGCTCTGGTCGTTGTTTCTTAGAATCCCACTGTCCGAAGTCGTCCCTGACCGAGAAAATTCTCTCCTTGGCTCTAGCTTTTTCCTCATCCCTTCTTGCCCCGCCAAGACACGCATCAAATTTTAACTCTTCGATAGCATCAAGTAAAGTCACGGTTTGTAGGGCATTCCTGCTAGCGTACTTTCCAGACTCCTCCTGAACTTTCTTCTGATCAATTGCATCTTGTACGTAGCGTACAATCAGTTCCAGCCCCAACTCATTGGCTAAATGATCTCTAAAGGCAATGGTCTCAGGAAAATTATGCCCTGTATCTACATGTAGTAATGGAAATGGAATCTTGCCCGGATAAAAAGCCTTCTGTGCCAGCCTCACCAAGGTTATGGAGTCTTTACCTCCCGAAAATAGGATAGCGGGGCGCTCAAACTGAGCGGCCACCTCTCTCATTATATAAATTGCCTCGTCTTCCAATTCTCTTGGAAACTGACCATCGAATATCTTCATGCTGTTGCTTTTATTTTGATTTGATGTAAACCACATTCTTTTTTGGAGGTCTCCCACCACCATCTGCCTGCTCTGGCATCTTCATTAGATTCAATTGCCCTTGTGCATGGAGCACACCCAATACTCACGAAACCTTGATCATGCAGCTTGTTATAAGGCACATTATTCGTCTTTAGGTAATCGATCATTTCGTCAAAAGACCAATTCAGTATAGGGTTGAATTTTATCACTTGATTGCCCTCATCCCATTCTAGATTATCGAATGACTGTCTGTTGTCAGATTGCCCAGCACGGAGACCCGTTACCCAAACTTTAGCACCCTGCAAGGCACGCTGGAGGGGTACTACCTTGCGGAGGTAACAGCACTCTTTCCTATTCTCAATTGATTCGTAAAAGCTGTGCATACCTTTCTTAGTAGTCAGTTCCTCTACCTGCTCGGAGTTCGGATAGTAGACTTTGATTTCTTTCTTATACCTAGATCTTGTTTGATCGATCAAATCGCAGGTCTCTTTAAATAACCTACCAGTGTCCAGCGTAAAAATCTCGATGTCCAAATTATTCTTGAAAATGGCATCAGTAATCACCTGATCTTCCTGACCAAAGGCAGAAGAGAATACTACTTGGCCGGGAAAGGTCTCGGCTAAAAAACTTAAAGCCTCATGCAGAGGCTTATCATCAATCCGATCATTTAATACATCTAAATCCATTGCTACTTCCTCAGTTTTACATTCGCCCAAGCCCGCTCATGCAGGTAATACAAGATCATTTTGGAAACCACTTCTACTGACCCGATAGACAAAGCCATGGCCACTTCACCCGTAACAAAGTAAGCGATGAGTATGGTATCAATCGTACCTACAATGCGCCAACTAATCGTTTTGGCTATACTTTTGAGATTGCTGTCACTCTTGTTAGTGGTGTTATCAATCCTTCTGTTAATGGTCGTATCTAATAGCATATTACTTTAGGTCAGTAGACTTACATTTGCAAATCTATGTATTCCCTACCTATTTTGTAGACTAATAACGCAAAAAAAATCTAACGGTTCCTCAAAATGTCTTTTAGGGTCTTATTTTCTAAAACCTTCAGGGTATTATCTCGGACGTCAGCCATCACTCGGTTCAAACCGCAAATCTCTTCCTGACAGTTTTCACACTTCTCGTAATAGTTAAGACTAACACAAGGCAATAGGGCAATCGGGCCGTCCAGAACACGAATCACTTTTGCCAGAGGTATCTCATCGGCAGATTTAATCAAGTAGTAGCCACCACCCTTTCCTTTCTTGCTACCAAGCACTCCCGACTTCTTAAGCTCTAACAGAATATTCTCCAAAAATTTAAGAGAAATCTGCCTCTCTTGGGATATTTCAGAAATCAAAATAGGGCCCTTGCTATGATTTTCCGCAAGGTAGGTCAAGGCATGAAAAGCGTATTGGGTCTTTTTAGATAACATGTTTAATGGACTGCTGGTGAAGTTAGAAAAATTTTGTCAAGCAGTTCTTATTTCTCCGCATTTCATACGTCTTCAGCATAGGCCATCCTGGCCTCATTAACCTCTTTCGCGTATGATCGAGATACTGGAATTGGATCTTCCATATGAAAAAGCTTCACCTTGTACCCTTGGGTATTTCCATCCAAGTGTATCACCTTATCTACGTTAATAATATACTTTCTGTGGCACCTTATTATCTCAGGAAATTCACTCAAGGCGGCTTCTAAATTGGATATTCTATTTCTCAAAAGAACCTTCTCCAGTCGTCCATTTCGTTCATAGAATATTTCTGAGTAGTTGCCTGCCGAAGAAATAAGCAATATGCTACTCCGCGGTATTGTGAGCTTATCCTTTTTATTCTCCGAAATGAAATTAGCCGCCCCTTCTCTAGACTGGCCTACTTTGACGGATACTTCCAGCATCTGAGATTTTAAGGATTGACTCTGCTTGTATAGAATCACTCCTATGGCCGGCATTAAGCCAATGGCAATAGTGTATGCCGCTACGACTAAATATGAAATCAAGTCCATCTGTGGTGCTTCGTAGAACATCAAAGCATATACCCAGTTAACAAAAGCAATGCATAGGAGCATCCAGATAACCCAAACCAGCTCCTTGCCCACTGTCCATCCATCATTTTGTAAGAGCTTAGGGAAGACTTTAGGTAACAGGACCATATTAAATAGAGAAGTCATGAGGGTGATTGCACCGAAACCAATAGAGATCAGTCCTGGTTGATCAATCGAAGAGTTGTCAATACCGAAGGGTTGGAAAACATAGCAGAAGACACCGATGAAGAGGGAGATCACAAATACAAGCCAAAGCGCCTGTCTAGTGGAAGAATAAAACGGATATGGTTTCCTTAAAAAATTAAGCACTCGTCCCGAAAGCTTGGATGGTAATTCTAGTCTAAAATTTACGAAAACATATTTGGATTTAAACCGGGGTAAAGCACCTCAGCCTTTAGTAACACTGAAGTCAAGGGTGGCAACGCAATGAAACCAAAGCATCACCCAACCCTTGAGGATTACCTTTCTGATTTTCACCTATTGCCTTCTTTCGTTAAAGAATGAGCAAATAGGTCAATACCCCGACTGACTACAAGAGGTACAACTGACACAAACTGACTGAATTCAGAAGGTTCCTTGTTACTGACCTAAGTCGACCCTAAGAAAATGGAATTGGTAGCCATAGCTACTCAAAAATCATATAGAGTGACGAATGACTATCTATTTGGTACGAATGAGGGCATAAAAAAGGAGCCGAAGCTCCTTTTAATTTTATCAATATTGATGCTATGCTTAGTAGTTGTTCAACATTACTGGCATCACCAACATAAGGATATCTTCGCTCTCGTCTTTCTCACCTGGTACGATAAGTCCTGCTCTGTTCGGAGCAGACATCTGAAGCGTGATAGACTTCGAATGCAAGTTGCCTAACATTTCGACCAAGAACTTAGCATTGAATCCAATTTCTAGATCTTCTCCCTCGTGCTCGCAAGCCAAAGTCTCCTTCGCCTCATTCGAGAAGTCTAAGTCTTCTGCAGAAATAGTCAGCTCGCTTCCAGTAATTTTTAATCGAATCTGGTGAGTCGTCTTGTTAGCATAAATAGAAATCCTTTTCAGTGACCCTAAAAATTCGTTTCTATCGATCGTCATTTCGATCGGGTTCTCGCTAGGAATCACGTTTTCATAATCTGGGAATCGCTCATCGATCAAGCGGCAGATCATTTTAATATTATTGAAATTGAAATACGCGTTTGACGCATTGTATTCCAAAATCACATTTGAGTTCTCTGAAGGCAAAGTTGACTTCAAGAGGTTTAATGCTTTACGAGGTATGATGATCGACATGCCTGAATCAGTCGCTACATCAACTCTTCTATATCTCACCAACCTGTGACCATCCGTGGCTACAAAAGTGGTATTCGTATCGTCAAGCTTCACGAAAACTCCTGTCATCGCAGGTCTCAACTCATCATTACTCGTAGCAAAAATCGAATTGTTGATTGCGCTGCTCAAAACGTCCGTAGACATATCCACAGAATAAGCATCAGTCACATCTGGCACTTTAGGGAAATCGGTAGCGTTTTCTCCAGCCAATTTATAACGACCGTTGTCCGAATTAATCTCAACACTATAGGTATCACCATCTATGCTGAAAGTCACTGGCTGCTCTGGCAAATTCTTCAAAGTATCCATCAAGATTCTCGCAGGAACTGCAATGCTACCATTCTCCTTTGCCTCCACATCAATTTCCGTGATCATTGATGTCTGTAGATCAGAAGCAGTAATGGTCAAAAGACCATCGTTAATTTCGAATAAAAAGTTTTCTAAAATTGGTACCACAGGGTTTGTGGTAATTACTCCATTAATGTTAGAAAGTCGCTTGAGAAGCTCGGCTGAAGAAACAATAAACTTCATAAATGGTCGATTTTTGAGATGGTTTTATTAAGCGGATAAAATTAACAATAAAATCTATACATAGAACTTTATCGTCCCTTTTTGACGCGGTATTATAGCGTTTCGGCAATGGCGACTGTCCTACCCTTCCACCATTCTCAAACCACTTTTCAGATAAACATTGAACCATTTGAATATTATTACCCTACTAATTTGGTAGATTTTATATCCTTTTCATTTACTTTGCGTTCAATCCATCGCATTGAGCGGGCTAAAAGAACATAAAAATGTCAATAAACGTATCGAACAAGGTCAGTGAGGCTGCCAAAAAAGACATCCTAGAACTCCAGCACAGAATTGACAAATTCAATAATGGAGAAATTGAAGAAGACAAGTTCAAACTATTCCGCCTGACCCGTGGAGTCTATGGGCAGCGTCAACCTGGAGTTCAAATGATTAGGATCAAGTTGCCTTATGGCAAGGTTACTTCTCAACAGTTGATCAAGATTGCAGACAGTTCCGACAAGTACGCCACAGGAAACCTCCACCTTACGACTAGGCAAGACATTCAATTGCATTATGTGAAGTTGGCAGACTCCCCTGCATTGTGGTCCGAACTTGAGGAAGAGGGTGTTACCCTCAGAGAGGCTTGTGGCAATACTGTTCGGAACGTCACTGCTTCACCAGACGCGGGAATCAACCCTAATGAACCTTTTGATATTAGTCCTTATGCGCATGCCTTAACACATTACTTCCTGAGAAACCCAATTTGTCAGGACATGGGTCGGAAGGTTAAAATCGCATTCGCTTCCGATGAGAGAGATACGGCCATGACCTATTTTCATGATGCCGGTTTCATACCAAAACTGAAACACCAGGGTAATGAAGTGATCAGGGGCTTTAAAGTAGTAATTGGTGGTGGCCTTGGTGCACAAGCTATCCCTGCTCAAACCGCTTACGAATTTCTCGAAGCTGATCAAATTATTCCTTTTACAGAGGCACTTATTCGAGTATTTGATCGCTATGGCGAGCGTGCTAATAGAAGTAAAGCCAGAATGAAGTTCTTGCTCAAGAAAATGGGCTTTGAGGAATTCATCGCCTTAGTAGAAGCAGAGCGAGCATCTCTGACCAATCAGCTTTTCAAAGTAGAAGATGATCTGGTTTCATCTACTGCTCCTGAAGAAAGGTCTCTGCCAAAATTCGAAATTGAAGACTGGACCTCTTTTGAGGACTGGAAACGTACCAACGTATTTGAACAGAAGCAAGAAGGATTCTTTGGTATTTGGATAAGGGTTCCTTTGGGCGACATACATTCAAGTACTGCCAGAGCATTAGCTGAATTGGTTGAAGACTATGCGGCTGATGACATCAGAGTCACAGCTAATCAGGGACTTCTACTTAGACATGTTCGGCCGGAATACCTGCCTTACATTTACACAGCACTATCCGACTTAGAACTTAATAAACCTGGCTTCGATTCGACCCATGATATTACTGCCTGCCCAGGTAGCGATACCTGTAACCTAGCGGTCACCAATAGCACGGCCTTAACAACCAAGCTTGAAGAGATGCTGAAAACTGACTTCAAGCATCTGATTGATGAATCACATATTAAGGTCAAAATTAGTGGCTGCATGAACGCCTGCGGGCAGCACATGGCGGCAAACATTGGTTTCCATGGTAGTTCAATAAAAAATGGCGCACTTGTTATTCCTGCCATGCAGGTGGTGATTGGAGGTGGTTTATCTCCCAAAGGACAGGGCTTTATTGCTGAAAAAGTAATCAAGGTTCCTACCAAGAGAATTCCGACTGCTCTGGCCACAATCCTGAGAGAATATGAAAGCAAATCTGAAGAAGGAGAATACTTCAATGACTTCTATCAACGGTTAGGAAAAATGCACTTTTACCACTTATTGAAGCCCCTTGCCGATATTCCTTCGTTGGCAAACGAAGACTACATGGACTGGGGCAAAACGGAAGACTTTGTGCCAGAAATCGGGGTCGGTGAATGTGCTAGCGTAATGCTCGATGTAATTGGAACTATTATCGAAGAATCTCAGGAACGACTCGACTGGGCAAATGAAGGCCTTTCACAAGATGCCTATGCAGATGCCATTTACAACAGCTATAGCAGTATGGTTATTGGTGCCAAAGCACTACTACTCAGCGAAGATGTTAAGTGCAATACACAAATAGGGATTCTCGAAAGCTTTGAGGAAAAATTCGGAGATCATCAGTTCTTCAGTTTAGATGATGGTTTCAAAGCATTTGTGCTGAGAATGAAACTGCAACAACCGAGTATCGAATTCGCACAAAGCTATTTTAAGGATGCCTCGGCTTTCTTAGAGCGTGTAAGAGTCTTCAGAGGCATTCAGCTCAAGGCAGCTGGAAATAATGAAAAACTGATCATCACTGACTTTTATAAAGCTTAAGATGAAAACCCTACCAAAACTAACCCTTGTCGGTGCAGGACCGGGCGACCCGGATTTAATCAGTGTGAAAGGTATCAAAGCCATAGCAGACGCAGATGTGATCCTCTATGACGACTTGGCTACGAAGGAACTATTGACCTACGCTAAGGCGAAAACTGAAAAGATTTATGTCGGAAAACGTGTCGGAAAGCATAGCCATACGCAGGAGACTATCAATCAACTCATCGTACACTTTGCCCAAGAAAAAGGTCATGTTGTTCGCTTAAAAGGCGGTGACCCATTTATTTTCGGTAGAGGTTATGAGGAAATTGAGTACGTAAACAGCCATAATATTGAGACTGCCATTGTCCCGGGTATTAGTAGTGCCCATGCTGTACCTGCCTTGCAAGGGATACCTCTGACAAGCCGAGGAGTAAGCCAAAGCTATTGGGTAGTCACCGCTACTTCAAAAGATGGCTCTTTGACAAATGACATCAGTCTTGCAGCACAATCGACAGCCACGGTCGTCATTTTAATGGGCACACGAAAACTCAGGGAAATCTGTGATACCTTCTCTGCCCATGGGCAACAAGAGTCACCTGTTGCTATTATTCAAAACGGCACCATGCCTGATGAGAAAATCATTATAGGAACAGTAAGTTCAATTTATGGTCAGGCTCAAGCAGAAAAAATTTCTTCTCCTGCTGTGATCATCATTGGTGAAACAGTAAGTCTATCACATGCCAACTGGAGAAAGGAATTAAACCTCAACCAATACTGCTGATAACATGGCAAACGAGCTATACCCAATCTTTTTAAAGGTGCATCAATTCGATATGCTCATTGTGGGAGGTGGTGAAGTGGGGTTTGAAAAGTTGACATTCCTCTTGAGGAGTAGTCCAAATGCTCGCGTTACTCTCATCGGGAAAGAAATCAAGGACGAGATAAAGTCACTCGCCAAAGATTATAATTATGTCAGCCTTTTTGAACGAGCATTTTTCAATGAGGACCTCACTGGTATGCAAATGGTAATACTAGCTACTGAAGACCATGAAACGAATCTAGAAATCAGAAATGAAGCCAAGGCAAGGGATATTCTGGTGAATGTAGCCGATACACCAGCACTCTGTGATTTCTATCTCGGAAGCATTGTCACCAAAGGTGATCTCAAGATTGCCATATCAACCAATGGCAAATCTCCGACCATTGCCAAACGGTTGAAAGAAACCTTGAGCGATGTCCTACCCAACGAGATTGATAGTCTATTGCAGAACATGAAGGATATTCGCGATCGGCTTAAAGGGAACTTTGGCTTTAAGGTGAAAAAACTGAACCACATCACCCAATCCTTAGTTTCTCAAAGACAAAATGATAACCCTTGTCCTGAAGGTTGCCCTTTAGCACAAAAGGACTAATATTGACAACATGAAAGAAGTTACCGTTAAAGAACTTGAAGCTTTAAAATCATCTGGCACCGATTTTCAATTGATTGATGTGAGAGAGCCCAACGAATTCGAGATTGCCGAAATCGGTGGTGAATTAATTCCTATGAATTCAGTCCCTCAAAATGTGGACAAGTTCTCCAAAGATGAGCAGGTGGTGGTTCACTGTAGAAGTGGCAAACGTAGTGGCGATGTGATCAGCTGGCTAGAAGCAAATCACGGCTTCGAAAATCTCTATAACTTAAAAGGTGGCATTCTTGCTTGGGCAGATGAAATTGATCCAAGCGTACAGAAATACTAGTTGCCAAAATTGCTGTATTTCCTCTTTCTCAGTAAGCCTCTCATGAGACCAAACAGAACGATTACCAAAATCGGTCCAACGAGGTTCAACACTTGCCAATAAGTCTTTTCAGCTCGGACTTTTACTTTGTTCAATGGGCGAATTAGCACCTCTTTGGCACGGGCAGTAATCAAACCATTTTCATTGGTGAGGTAAGTCAAAGCATTAAAAAGAAATTCCTTATTGGCATAACGGACCTTCTCCCCTTCTTCTCGAAAAGGATTAAAACCCAACTCCATTGGTGAGCCGTTTCTCAGATCTATTTCATTTCTGATTAGATCTCCATCGGAAACAACAATGATTTTACCGCCTTCGCTCGTTCCCTTAAATTCGGGCTTTTCACTGGCTGACAACACCCTATTCTTATACAGTGAGGTGAAATTACCTTCTAACAAATAGGCTATGGCTTCTTTACCATGGTTAAACAGGGCGGGATCAGGCTGATTGGCGTAATCATTGAAAGAAACTGGAGCGGGGGCTGCCAACACCCTCGTAAATTCCGAAGTATACATCAAAGGAGTCTTCTTCACTCCTTCGGCCTTAACGGTATCTATTGTACCAAAAGTTCGGGCATATACGGCATCAAGATTCTTTGTAATCGGATGATTCGTAAAGTCATTCACCGATGCATAGAATGGCCAAGGGAAATTTATGATATTCTCATCATCATCGACCACCACCGGATATCTACCAAAATTCTGAATGTCTTGAACATAATTCTTATTCAACCGAACGCCATAGCGAAAAAGCATATCATCTAAGCCAGTTTCAATTGGTAATCCAACGGTACCTGCCCCCCCTGCCAAAGCCATATCCGCATTCAAAGCATCTACCAGAAAGATGGCATTACCCCCATGCATAATGTATTGATCGAGCTTAAACTTATCATCTCTAGAGTACGCTGTTAGTGGTTTTGAGACGATCAGAGCATCGAAACCTTCTACTTTTTCTTGCGCTGCCAAATCCACATATTCAAGATCGAAGTACTGGATCATTTCGGCATTAAACCCTGCTATATTTACAGAATCTAGTTCTTGATGACCTCTTACCAGGCCTATTTTCTTTCGATCCACTTTTGCCAATCTTTGAATTCCTATGGCCAAGTTGAATTCTAGATTCTCTATGGACTCGTTGATCGCCTCATCAGGTGTAAGTCCAATTTTCTGACCATCCGAGATTAAAATCGCTCCTGCCTGGCCATTATAGCTTATGATCACATAAGGGAAAATGAATCGCCTCACCTGATTACCATTTTCATTGAAAATCGCCTGAGTTGGTGATAGTCTTAACCGGGTAGTCAGGTAGTCAAAATTCTCTTGCCGACCTTGATCATTTTCGGCATCATTAAAATCCGTGAAAAAGTAGTTCAGTTCACTGCCCGACCTATTCTCGAATTCCTTTAATGTCTGAACCAATGATTTTTGAAGTCTCAGGTATTGCGGAGGAAGGTCTCCAGCCAGAAGTATTTCTATGGATAAAGGTTGATCAAGTTTACACAGTAAATCGCCTGTAGCAGGTTTTAAAGTAAAACGTTTATCAGCTGTCAAGTCAATTCGCAAATAGGCGTTAGCCGCAGCGATATTGAAAACAAGAATAGTAACCAACCCCATCGCAAAGCCTCTTAATATCCGGTTTCTAATAGGTTTAAAAGAGAAGAGTCGCGTTGCCATCTTCAGGTGTGTCAACAAAAGTACAATGGCCGCTACACTTACGAAATAAGCCACATTACGCGTATCAATCAGCCCACGACTCATGGCCTCAAAGTGGTAGCTTAGACTCAGTTCCTCAATTAAGGTCGAAACTCGCCCGGAGAATAATCCCGCCAGTGACTCTACCCCTGCGAACATAAAAAAACAGAAGAATACTGCGATGATAAAGGCAATAATTTGGTTTTCGCTCAACGATGAGGCCAGTATTCCGATGGCCGCAAAAACTCCTCCCAGTAGGATGAGCCCAAGGTAGGAACCGGCAATACCGGGTACGTCTAGATTGCCAACAGGATTGCCCAATTCCGAAATCGAATAGCAGTAAATCAGCGTTGGTAGTATTGAAAAGACTACCAACGTGAATGCTGCTAGGAACTTTCCCATGATAATCTGGAAATCCGTCAAAGGTCTGGTCAGCAACAGTTCAATGGTGCCTGTCTTATTTTCCTCCGCCAACATGCGCATGGTAATGGCAGGAATCAGAAACATAAAGACGAATGGCCCCATGGTAAACAGGGTTTCCATATCGGCATAACCATATGTTAAAACACTGGTCTCCGGAAAGACCCATGTAAGCAGGCCTATCCCTGTTAAAAAAACTCCTATGACCACATAAGCGATCAAGGAATTCAGAAACTGTCTGATCTCCTTTTTATAAATCGCCCACATCGGATGTTTGGGTTAAGTTTCTAAAAACCTGTTCAAGGTCTTTTTTTTGCTGCTGCATACTTAGTATCACCCAGTCGTTCTTTTTAGCCAAATCAAAAATCTTTGGTCTTAAGTCATCTTTGGAAGTATGCGTGATCTCGTAGATATTTTCTCCAACGGATTGTACGGATCCAAAGGCTTCGAACTCCATAGCATCAACCGGTGCCTGCAACTCGACTCTCAAAACTTGTTGACTTTCCGTGAGGTTTTCAACTGTGTCATTGGCAACGATATTGCCCTTATCGATAATGATCACCCGGTTGCACAGCGCCTTTACTTCTTGCATAATATGCGTTGAAAGTATTACTGTTTTATCTCGACTAATCTCCTTGATAAGGTTTCGTATTTCAACCAATTGATTTGGATCCAAGCCTGTCGTTGGTTCATCCAAGATCAGCACACTAGGATCGTGTATCAGCGCCTGTGCCAAACCAACTCGCTGGCGATAACCTTTACTGAGTGTCCCAATTTTCTTGTTTTGCTCGACAGTCAATCCACAAAGGGCGACCATTTCACTAATTCTTTGCTTGAGTGCCTGACCCTTTAATCCGTGTAAATCTCCAATAAAAGCGAGGTACTCATGGACATACATATCCAAGTAAAGTGGGTTTTGCTCCGGCAGATAACCTATTTGCTTACGGGCATTTATCGGTTCTTTTGTGACATCTAGGCCAGCCACTTCAACAATACCGCTAGATGGTGGGATAAATCCAGTGGCAATCTTCATGGTGGTGGATTTACCAGCGCCATTCGGGCCCAGAAAGCCCAGAATATCGCCAGGACTCACTTCAAAGGAGATATCATTCACCGCCTTTTGACTTCCGTAAACCTTAGTGAGTTGGTTGACTTTAATGGACATTGAAAAATTAACGTATTGCCGACTTATTTATTGGGCCTGCCCTTAGGCATTAGTGGCCTCACCTCTACATCTACCACATGGTAATTAGGATGTGTTTCAAGGCTTTGCAATATAGTCAAAGCAATGTCTTCTGGACGCATCATATTCTCGTTTGCATTCGCAAATTCAATGCTGTCAAAGAAGTTTGTATTTGTAGAGCCAGGATAAATGGTTGATACCTTGATACCATGTTGTCTCAACTCCTTGAAAATTGACTGACCAATACCTCTTACGGCATGCTTTGTACCAACGTAACCCGACATAGTTTCAACACCGTTAGTACCTGCGATTGAAGCAATATTGATGATATGACCTTCTTGGCCCTCGATCATATCTGGCACAACCATTTTCGTACAATAGAAAAGTCCGTGCACGTTGACATCAAACATCTCCTTCCACTCTTCAACAGGCATTTCATGAATTAGACCCTGATAGCCAAAACCAGCATTATTGATCAATACTGATGCCTTGCCTAACTTCTCTTTTGTCAAACGGAAAGAACCCTGGACATTCTCCCAATCGGCAACATCGGTTCCAAAGAAGTGATAGTTTTCGTGATCAATTTGAGGGTTGGTTCTCCCCCAACCTGCCACAACCATACCCGCATCTAGCAACACTTTTACCGTTTCAAATCCGATCCCCTTACTGACGCCTGTAACTATGGCGAGCTTTCCTTTTAGTTCCATACTCAAAGAAAACATTTAGAAAAGAAATGAGTTCGTCATCTAAAGTAAATTATCAGATTTTTTTCCTTCAGTTACAAAATATGACTTCTCCACCCCCCCGCCCCCGCCTGCGGGGGAAACCATTACTGTCCTCCCTTGAGGGAGGTGCCTTTAGGCGGAGGGTGATCACCACTATTGGACATAAATAATTTATTGCTGAGCAATAAGTTCTTTAATAATAATTGTCATCCCCTTTTCAGCCTTAAAAGCGGCCTGGAGGATTTTGCTTATCTCTGCTTTCTCAAGATTATCCGGATCACAGAGATCAGTAATAGCCGAAATCGCAAATACTGGAAGGTCCATATGCCTTGCTACAATCACTTCGGGAATAGTAGACATACCCACGGCATCACCACCAATTCGGCCAATAAAGCGATATTCGGCTCTTGTTTCCAAGTTTGGTCCGCTAACCCCTGCATAAACTCCCTCATGACAGGAAATACCATTCGCTTGAGCAATGGCCAATGCCTCATCGATCATCTTACGCTCGTATGGCTCACTCATATCTGGAAAACGTCCTCCAAAATCATCTAGATTAGCACCGGTTAAGGGATTTTCTTTGGTCAAATCGATATGATCTTCAATGATCATCAGGTCGGCTACTCTGTAGTTCAGATTAACTCCTCCTGCCGCATTAGAAACAAATAGCTTTTGGATACCCAGCTTTTTCATCACTCTCACTGGAAAGGTCACCGCCCTCATGTCATAACCTTCATAATAATGAAAGCGGCCTTGCATAGCTATCACTTTCCTACCAGACAACTTTCCGAAAATGAGCTTTCCGCTATGACTCTCCACGGTTGATACTGGAAAGTTGGGTATATCTGCATACTCCAATTCTTTTTCGATTTCAATATCATTCACCAAGGCTCCTAGTCCGGTGCCCAAGATGATTCCAAACTCAGGTTCATAGTTGAATTGTGAGTTGATAAAGTCGACTGTTTGATAAACTCTTTCCGTGTAAGTCATAGTAAGCTTGTCAATAAATACCCCTTCAGGCAGGCCAATTTTGGCTTGTAAAGATGCAAAGTTTTTAAATCTTCTGAACCTTTCACAATCCAATTTGCTTTATATGTCGTGACATTTATCGATCAGTTGAAAATTCGATAAATGCACCTAATTTCGCAGTCAAATTAAAGTCATGATTACTATTGTCGTAGGAACAAATCGCAAAAATTCTATTAGCAGAATAATTGCTGATTACTATCGGACTATTCTTGAGTCAAAAGGTGCTGAAAGTCAAATTGTGGATCTTGTAGACCTACCTGAAGACTTCATCAGTAGCGCACTTTATGAGAATAATGGTAAGAATGAAGCTTTTAATAAGATTAGAGAACGGGTTCAGTCCGCGGATAAATTGGTTTTCATTGTGCCCGAATACAATGGTTCTTTCCCCGGAGTACTAAAGACGTTTATCGATGGCCTAAAATACCCTGAAGGAGTTAAGGACAAAAAGGCTGCCTTAATAGGCATTTCTTCTGGAGTTCAAGGTGGTGTTTTCGCCATGTCTCACCTGACTGATATCTTCAATTATCTAGGCATGCATGTGCTTGCCCTTAAGCCGAAACTAGCAGCTATTGAACAGAATTTGTCTGAAGGCAAAATCACCAATGACTTCTACAACCAACTCTTGGAAAGTCAGGCTGAAAAATTGCTTGAGTTTTAATCTAAGCAAATCTAAAATCCGATTGATTTCTCGTAAGTAAGCCAATAGACAAAAGGGCTTCCTAGGTCTACTATAGCCTTTAGGTATTTCAATTCCAGCATCCATCTTCCTCGGAGACCGTATCTGATGGCATGTTATTCTAGCAGCAAGACATCACATGTATATGTGATATCATCCCTCAATCAATACTATCCATCGATAATCTGTTTCCAATATGTCATATGGCGTTTAAAAATACACACATCAACCAAAATGAAAATCTTCTACCTATTGATCACATGCTTCATTTTGACCTCTCTTGCTACTTCTTGCAATAGACATCAAGCAGTCAATCAATTAGCAGACTTTCAATTCCATATCTCAAGTAAGGACAACATGGGCTTAATACAATTACCAGATACAATTGGGAATGAGGAAGTGATTGACATCAAGGTGACCAACAAACCAAAGGGTAGCTACGAAATATTTATGGGGGATTTTCAAAACTCCTTCGATATGAACCATGTGGTATATGAAGCTCCTTCGGATACTACAACGGATGACGAAATACAGTTTGAGTTGAAGACAGCAAGTGGAAATTATCAATACGTAACAGGTCGACTGTCAAATTTAAAAGATGGCCAATGTGAAGGAAGCGATCCTTCTGAACACTATAACTTCGCCATTCAAAACTTTAGATTAAAACTTAAGCCTGGAGACGAGTTTAGAATTCAATTGGATGGCCTTAACGATACATCAGATGCTTCAGGCAGTCTCTTACCAAATTGTGATATTATTCAGAATTACGGCTTCCGATCTAGCATCTTAATTGGTCTTGGGAAGAAAAAACTCTTTCCTCAGTCTCACTGTTGCTCCTATTCTTACGGTACCTTTAATCCACTAGTAGAAAAAGACAGGCTTGGCTTTACACATGACAGAGTAGACGGCCCATTGCTTATTACAGGTACTCTGCCAGCGGATGCTCCCCTAGGCCGACATAGGCTTGTCTATGGTGTATTGGTCCATAAACTAGATGATGGCAGCTTTCTATCTAACTTCAGACTCTACCCTCAATCTTCTTGGGAGTGGTCAGAGTTATTAACTATCCACAAGTATGGTGTAATCACCATAGACATAGAGTCTAATTAACCTTTTCACAAGATTTCTTTTTGGTCAAAGCAGCGTTTTCCTCTCGACACGCTACAATTAGTCAACGACCAAAACATTAAAACTATGAAAAGTAACACTGTACTCCTCATTATAGGCGCACTCACAATATTGTCATCCGCTTGTGACAATATTTCCAATGAAATAGCTGAAGAACAAGTAGTTGATTCATTTGAGTTTCCGATTTCCAGCCATGACAATATGGGGATGATTGAATTGCCCGAAATTGTTTTTGGTGAGAAGGTTACTAATATCGAAGTGATTAATACACCTCAAGGTCAATACGAGATTCTTACTCAGACCTTTACTACCCTTCTAGAACGAGGGGAGAATTTCCATTACATCATATATACAGCACCAGATGCCAATACCACCGAAGATGAACTGCTCATTGAGATGACAACAACTTCTGGAACAAAAACAAGGGTCTTGGCAAGGGTTTCAGATGTGAAAGACGGCCTTTGTACCAACAATGACGGTGGATACAACTTTGGTCTTCGAAACTTCACGTTCAATGTTCGGGCCGGTCAAACCATAGAGATACCCGACATTGAAAACCGATACCTAATCGATGGAATCAGAACCCCAATCCCATGCCTGTATGAAAATTCGGATTACGCAGGACCAGTATATGGTCAAATTAAGCTTCATCCAATTGGCGAAAACCTTATCCAAGTTCCAAATGGCAGGTGCTGTACTTTTCTCGGTTCTGACGATGATGTATTCATAACACGAAAAAGTGATGATGGCATGGGGCCATTTGACCCTACAGTCGATAAGGTCGGACACTGGAATTGGATTTTTAAGATACCTCTGGGAAAGACCGGTACTTTCCGGTTTATCAACAGAGTGGGACGCTACAAAACGGATGTGAATGGAAAACTCACTAATAGTGAAATAGGCAGTGGTACTTTTCCCAACTACACTGGTGACTGGGAATCCATGTTCTTATGGCACAGCTATAATATCATAACATTCCATGTAACGGAATAAAGTTTCTGTAATGCTTTCGCATTGGAGGTTACCTCAGGGCAGCCTCCTTCTTTGGCTTAAATCATTCCATGCTGTCGGACAAGGCACTAATCAGAAAATGCAAAAAGGACCACCCTAATGCACAAAAACAACTTTATGAGATGTTTAGCGGGCTTGTAATGCATATCGCAAAAAGGTATACCGGGACTTATCAAGAAGCAGAAGATGTATTTCAAGAGGCTTTTGTAGACATATACACAAGCTTGAAAAAGACAAAGAGCATAGATTCTCTTAAAAATTGGATCTACACAATTACGTTAAGGAGAGCCATTTCATTTTATCGGAGTAAAAAAAGGGAGGCTCAAATGGAAGAAGAACTGGGAAGTCAATTAAAATTGTCTCAGGATGATTTTAACATTTTCGACAAGCTTGAATATGAACAACTAATGGAGTTCATTCAAAAACTGCCTGATGGTTATCGCATCATATTCAACCTTTATCTAGTAGAAGGATTCAGTCATAAGGAGATTGCTACTTCCTTAGATATCTCTGAGAGCACTTCAAGATCGCAATTGACCAGATGTAAAAAACTGGTTATTGAATATTTAAAACAGCTGAGAACTACAAGTTATGAAAAGACCTTCTGACATAGATCTTCTTCGGAAAGTGGTTCAAACCAAACTTAAAGACGGTTATGAACAACCACCTATCGATGGTTATGAGCGTATTAGTCAACGCCTGTCAAAACAAACTGCAGTAGCAAAACCAGGTTATAAGACCCTAGGACTCACAGTCCTTGTCGTTGCCGGACTGACAGCTATACTCTATTTAATAAGTGACTCTAATAATTTAGCAAGTGCAAACCAAACTCAGATTAACAAGCAACCAAGGGTAGACAAATCCCAAGCTAAAACTCAAAAGGACACAATAGCCTCAGAGGTTATTATGACCGATCAATCGGATACTCTCGATATTGGAAGTGCTCAGAATGATTTATTGTCTGACAACATCTTGACAAAGAATAACGAAAATGATTCAGTGAGACAGAACGGAAGTCAAAGTACTGACAGGGTCATAAATGCAGTTCTCAGTAGACCTGGAGAAGAGACAAATAACCAAGCCATTAATGCTCGTACCGTTCCTGTTTCAGAGGGAGTATTTTCAACACCAACAAAGAGGGTCGGTTCGAAAGAAACCATTATTGCTTTATCTAAAACTCAAAACACAAGTTTGAATAATAAGGTCTCAAGTCCACAATCACTTAAGCAAAGCGAATCAAACAATCCCAACACTCAGGTAAACAAAAAGCTTATAGACAAAGTAGCGAACAAATCTACAACTGAAGAAGGCATAGCCATTTTGGATTCAACCCTGCAAAGCCCTTCATTTGGCCGTGTCAGCGGGCCCAAAGACTCAAGTGACAGTAAAGTCTTTTTCAAAAAAGCTATTGCATCCTATAAACCAGATAGTAATCAAATATCACAACTATCATTACTGACGGACGTCCCTGAGAACCTACTGGAAATTGAACAACTTACTTATTATACAAGAAGTCGAACCAGTTATTTCTATGAGATTCAACTGACCACGCTTGCCTTTGAACTTAGAGATATTGATCCAGAGAATTTTGTTGCCCATAATCAAAACGGTGAATGGTCAGCTAACAACTTGGGAATAAAACTCGGGTTTGGCCTCAACCATCTCTTGACTAAAAACTTTTCCTTCAAGGGCGGTACTCGAATTTCCTATTTCTCTAGAGTCAACAGCTTTGATGTAGCTAAACGAATCGTAGGTGGAGACATTAGATTAAATGACCAATCTGCTCCCACCTACTATGTAACGGAGAGTCGAACCGATATTATAAATCACTACGGACTTGGCTTAAACCTTGGGATCGAGATTAAGCTTAATTCAACTCGCTACATAGGTTTCAATATTGACTACAGTAAGTCATTTGCTTCTGGTACTTTCGATACCTCTTTGCTCTCGCTAAATGGCTATTTCAACCTTACTAGTTTCACGCTACAACGGTCATTAGTCATAGTCGAACTTCACATAAGTCAGGGCATCAGTTCATGGCAAAATGACCTATTAGGATATAAAGCCCGAATGATTGGTTTTAACCTAAGACATAACCTTTGGAGAAAGAAATGATCAGAAATGATACTATTCAAAAGTGAATAATTAAGTCTACTATAAAAGCAGCGCATGAAGGTAAACTTCTACCTTCTTTAAGCTATTTCACTGATCAATCTTTCTTCTCCAGCTTATCTAGTCTTTTTAAAAGATCGTTTATCAGCTCATTCTGCTTCTCGATTCGTTTTTCCTGGTCGATCGTATAGAGCGTCAACTCTTCGACTTTCTTTAGCAGCACAGCATCCATTGCACCAAGGTCTAAGCCAGCGGTTTCAATTTCTTTAGCGGATGGCACTTCAGGTAGGTGTTGATTGGCTTTAATGAAGGATGCAACCTCTGCTAATGGCCTTAGTTTAAAGCTTGAAGCAAAAACATAGTCTGGCCAATTTGCAAACCCTTGAACCTTCACACCCTCAGCCAAAATCTTACCTTTTACAGCAAACTCATAGCCGGAATTATTGTACTCAACACCTACACTCACTTTACCGGACTTATAGAAAATATTAGAGTTGGTATCAGATGACCATAAACCAGATGATGGCAGTCCACTACCTTGCCCACCAGTAGTCACACCGTAAACCATTAATTCAGCTATTTCAGAAGCACTCAGCGCTTTATTGTATATAACAATATCATCAAAAACAGCATGTGAAAAGTAGCTGCCGCTGAAAGATCTTGCTATTAATAAATCTCGTTGAGCATCATTCACTGCACCGGTACCTATGTTTGTGGTGTTTTGCAACACCCCATCCATATATAAGCTCAAGTCCGAGCCTTCTCTCACCGCCATCAAATGAGTCCACTGACCAATAACTATGTCATTATTAAAGCTCTTTACAGAGTAATTGTTGTTATCAGCCATAGCAACAGTAAATTGAGGCTGATCTGAATTTGCTCCGCCTCCACCCCCAATACCAAAAGACCATTCATTGGTACCAGCGTAAGCACCTGAATTCCATTTTGAAATAGCAGCAGTATTATCCCAATTAGAAGTTGATGATAGCTTCTTTACCCAAAATCCAATTGCAAAATCAGCATTTCCAAATTCAAGCGCATTAGCATTAGTACTGGCATAATCAATCTCCAATGCTTGGACCGTCCCATTAAACTCTAGCGCATTGTTTGCCACTGCATTTCTATCTGGAGCATGGGTAGGCCCATAGTGCACAATGACTTGATGCGAGAGGGAACTTTGGTCCAAAATACTGCCATCCAGAGGTAGATAAGCAACCAGACCCTGTGTTAGGTCGTGCGTCTGTGAAATAGCTAGAAAGCCACTTAGTAAGAAAAAGAGCGTTACTGACAGTTTTTTCATATTTCTATAATATTTAATTATTTCTCGATTATCTAGAATAATTAAATTAGTAAATAATTAATTTCTGCACTAGTCTTTTACTCAATACTTAGCCTTGGACACAAAAAAACAGCCCATGGCAGTAGGCTGTCTTAATTCACATGTCTCTTTCAACCCGTAGGCTAAAAAAGAAATTAATCTACATTGTCATGTAGAAACTTGTTATCTCCCATAATCTCATCGTCATCGTTGAGATTAAATCTGGAGACAGATCTTTCAGAAGACGGAAGGTTATCTGTCAACCTCACCTGTTTTCTTTGATATGCTGGTATTTCTAACTTTTCTTTGAATTCACCTTGATCGATTTGCTGACCACTGGTTCCTCTAAGTCTTTCCTCACGAATACGCGCCTGCTCCTGCAACTTCACACGCTTCAATTCTAAGAAGTTCTTATTGCGTTCTTCTTGAAAATCGTTGTCCAAAGCCTGATTTCTTTCCTCGATTTCAGACTCCTGAGGGGTTGCAGGTGGAAACTCTTCTATCTCGTACTTCTCTGCCAAGCGACTTAAGAAAGAGTATCCCGAGGTCATTTCTTCAGGCTCATCTTGTGGTTCTGCTTTTACTTCAGGCTGAGTCTCCTCACTCGTAACGTCATCCGTTGCGTCAAAAAGGAGTGTCTGCGATTCGTGTTTAGGTGAAAGGGAGTCATCGTGACTTGATTCAATCTCTTGATTACTCTCAAGATCGATTACCTTTTTCCTTACAACTGATTCTGCTTTGAGCTCTGGAGTCTCAAAACCTGTAGCAATAACTGTGACGCTGATGCTTTGGCCATGTTCTTGATCAATGCCATGCCCGAAAATAACCTCGGCATCATCACCAGCTTTTTCTTGAATGTATTCTGTAATTTCTGTTAACTCATCCATTTGAAGCTCCGCTTCTTCGCCAGAGACTATGGATAATAGAATTTTCTTGGCTCCATGAATATCTTTGCTATTCAATAATGGAGAAGAAATAGCCATTTCTGCGGCACGCAGTGCTCTGCCTTCCCCTTCTGCCAGGGCAGAACCCATAACCGCTGCTCCTGCTCCCTTCATGACCGTCTGGACGTCCATGAAATCGACATTTACATAGCCAGGAACTGTAATTATTTCTGCGATTCCTTTTGCGGCCGTGGTCAACACATTATCTGCTTCGCCAAATGCACTGCTAATTGGCAAATTGCCATGGATCTCACGTAGCTTATCATTTAAAATGACAAGTACCGTATCGCAATTCTCTTTCAATTCAGCAATACCCTGATTGGCTGCTGCTGTCTTCTTTTTCCCTTCAAAACTGAATGGGGCTGTTACGATACCAACCGTCAATAGGTCCATATCTCTGGCAATTTTAGCAATGACAGGTGCAGCTCCCGTTCCGGTACCACCACCCATACCTGCTGTAATAAATACCATTTTGGTATCATCGCCCAGCATTTCTCTTATCTGATCTTTGCTTTCTATTGCCGCGTTTTTTCCTGTGTCAGGATTTGCTCCTGCACCAAGTCCTTCGGTAAGGCCAATACCAATCTGTAATCTGTTTGGGATTGGGCTACTTTTTAATGCCTGTGCATCCGTGTTGCACACTACGAATTCCACATCTTTAATACCTTGATTAAACATGTGGTTTACTGCGTTGCTTCCACCACCACCAACACCAATTACCTTAATAATTGACTTGTGATGAGAAGGAAGTTCAAACATGTATGAATCTGCCATGATCTTTTTTGTTTAGTTGAAAGAGGCAAGCCTCAAGGTTTAAATCTCTTTCTAGTTTCTACTTCTTCTTTGGTTTTGAATCAGGTAAGACGCCATGCCTTCTTTCACCTTAATCCTTCAACCTTTTTGATTATTAATACTCGTTTTTATCATGAAAATCGTCCATGAGTAGTCCTTTGGTCCGATCAATCAGCTTACTGAAGAATTCAGAACCCTTCTTATCGCCTTTTGTCATGCGTTTACCAGTGCCGCTCACTTGATTTTCCATGTACCTGTTTTCTCTTTCATCGATCGCTCTGAAACCTGATAGTACAAGACCTACTGTGGTCGCATACATTGGGCTCTTGATTGCTTCGATTTTCGATTTTCCTAAATGCTCGTTTGGATAACCAATCCGAGCATCCATACCAGTCATATACTCAAACAACTGTTTGATATAACCCAATTGAGAGCCACCACCAGTAATTACAATACCTCCTGCCAGCTTACTCCCATAACCAGAGGTTATGATTTCGGCATGTACTAACTCTATAATCTCTTCCATTCTAGCTTCAATAATGTGAGCTAGGTTACGGATAGAGATCTCCTTTGGAGGCCTATTTCTTAGCCCAGGGATCGATACAATCTCATTAGGGTTAGCTTCTTCAGCTATTGCTTTACCAAACTTAGTTTTTAACAGTTCCGCTTGGTTTTGCATCACTTTCAGGCCTTCCTTGATATCGCTGGTAATGATATTACCACCGAAAGGAATCACTGCCGTGTGCCTGATAATGCTGTCATGGAATAGTGCCACATCAGTAGTACCACCTCCAATATCTACCAGACAAACGCCCGCTTCTTTCTCCTCGTCAGAGAGTACCGACATGCTTGATGCCAATGGCTCAAGAATCAAATCGTCAATCTCAAGGTTGGCACGCTTTACGCATTTGTTAATATTACGGATCGCGTTTGTCTGTGCTGTGATCACATGAAAATCGGCTTCGAGTTTTACGCCCGACATACCAACGGGATCTTTGATACCATCTTCATAATCCACGATGTAATCTTGTGGCATTACATGAATGATTTCGCAGCCAGGAGGCATTACGATTTTATGAATATCATTGGTAAGTCGATTTATATCTTCGACCGTAATCTCATCATCGACTCTATCTCGGGTAATACTCCCATGGTGGATCGAGCTCTTGATGTGCTGACCGGCAATTCCTACATTGACCACATTGATTTCGATTCCTGATTGCTCACTGGCTTCAGCAATCGCCTTCTCAATGGCCATTACGGTTTTGTCGATGTTGGTTACAATTCCCCGGATAACACCGTCAGAAACGGCCTTACCCATCCCGAGTACCTCAAGTTTTCCGTACTCGTTTTTGGTACCTACAATGGCGCAAATTTTCGTTGTTCCAATGTCGAGTCCTACTACAATTTTATCGTGTTGCATGGCATTAATTAGTCACAGATTATCTGGTCTTTAAAAGCAACATTTACCTTCGTCTGGTAGGCATCCCATCCTTTAGTCGGTAGTATTTGCTTAAAAAATATTTCTAGTTTTTTAAATTTCTTATCAATGTCTTCGATCTGGCCAAACTCCATTCTGAGCTTGCCTACTTGCGGATACATCACCACATATCCTTTGCTATCAATGTCTACCTGACCCACTTGCATGGTCCAGAATTTGTTTGAATTGATATAGTTGATGAGTTCATAAACTTTTAGGTCATACTCTCCCTCATGAACATTGCTCAGCTTCATCATTTCATTTACATAGGCTCCAGTAACCACCGGTACTCTGGCCGTATACTTGCGTGAAACAGGTAGCAAGTCACCATCTTCTCCTACATAAGCATTATTGCCTCTTGTCCCCATCAACCTGGCGATCGGCTTATTCTGTCTTGCTTTTACAACCAGATGGCCTTTTAGATCGCGGTACACCTCTGCATCTTTCACGAAGCTGTGTGACTCGATTCGCTTTTCAATTTCTTTTAGGCTTACTCTACCGAACTGGTCTCCAAGGATTGAATCACCTTCATTTTGCATGATAAGCGACATCACATCCTCCTCATCCACAAAGAAGTTTTCGAAGGCGTTCTCGATCTCTACATCGATATCATCTATTCGATAACCGAGCTCTCTTTTCTCCACAAAGCTGATCATCAGAAAGAGCACTACACAGCCTCCGATGGTTCCAATAACTCTTAAAAATGTTTCTTTGGCTTTCATGACAGTGCGTTTTTAATGGGTTCAACTAATTTGTCAATATCACCTGCGCCAATAGTCAATAGGACTTCTGGCTTCCACTCATGTATCTGATCAATCAGATTTTCCTTAATTACTTTTACTTTTTTGTGTGTTTTAATATCATCCAATAACATATCGGATGTAACTCCTTCAATTGGCAACTCTCTCGCTGGATATATATCCAATAGGATCACTTCATCGGCCAGTGAAAGGCTTTTAGAAAACCCTTCGGCAAAGTCTCTTGTCCTTGTGAACAAATGAGGCTGGAAAATTGCCGTAATCTTCTTGTTTGGATAAAGGTCTCTAGCCGATCTCAATAGTGATTCGATTTCAACAGGGTGATGTGCGTAGTCATCTATAAAGGTCAAGTCATCATTCTTGATGATGTATTCGAACCTGCGTTTCACCCCTGTATAAGACCTCACGCCTTTTTTAAGACTTTCGTCATCAGCTCCCAGTGATCGGCATACTGCAATGGCTGCAAGCATATTTTCCACATTGTGATAACCTGGAACATTCAACTGAATGCCATCGATGTCTCTTGACCCATTTCTATAATCAAAAACAAAAGAAGAGCCTTCAATTCTGAGGTTTTCAGAGCGTACACCACCTTCGGTCAAACTGTATCCGGTATAACTTAAAATGGTCTCCCCTACTAATTCTTTGGACAGCTCAGTTTTCACGAAAAGATGCCCATCCTTTTTGACTTGTTTGATGAAATCTCTGAAAGAATCTTTCAACGCATCCTTATCACCATAAATGTCAAGATGATCAGCATCTGCAGCGGTTACAACTGCCACATCTGGATGAAGTGTTAAGAATGATCTATCGAACTCATCGGCTTCTATCACAGCAATGCTCTCAGGCTTGTCATTGAGAATCATATTGGTTTCATAGTTGGTTGAAATACCCCCTAAGAAGCCTGTACAATCAATTCCAGCCGTTTTCAGTAAGTGAACAATCATAGAAGATGTCGTGGTTTTGCCATGCGTTCCTGCAACCGCAACGCTCTTCATGTTTTCTGTGATAACACCTAATACTTCAGATCTTTTGAGTACTTGATAACCTTTGTTTCTTAACCAGTTTAGTCCGATATGATCCTTAGGAATAGCTGGTGTATAAACCACTAGCACTCCCTCGTTTGATAATTTCACTGACATGCCAATGGCTTCGACCGAATCTTCGAAGTGAATAGGCAGACCCTCAGCAATCAGTTGATCCGTCAGCGCTGTTCTAGTTTTATCATATCCAGATACAGCTTTGCCATTGTGCTTAAACCAACGGGCTAAAGCACTCATTCCGATCCCTCCGATCCCTACAAAATAGACGCTATGTATTCTATCTAGGTTCACGCTATCAGTTTGACAATTTCTTCCACTATATCTTCCGCGGCATTGGGCCTAGCCATTGCCTTAATGTTCTTACTTAGAATATCTTTTTGAGCCTCATCTTTAATGAGTTCCATGGCTCTCTCAATTAATTGGTCACGGGCATCACTATCCTTTACCAGCACAGCGGCATCATTGTCTACCATGGCCTGCGCATTCTTAGACTGGTGATCTTCGGCAACATTTGGAGAGGGCACGAAAATCGTAGGTTTGCCTGCTATACTCAATTCTGAGACTGAAAGGGCTCCAGCCCTGCTTACTACAACATCTGCAGCAGCATAAGCCAAATCCATCTCCTTGAGAAACTCGAAGAGGTGAACAAGACCTTGATGTTCTACATTGGCGAGTTTCTGAGTCATTTCTTCAAAGTAGAATCGACCACACTGCCAGATCACCTGAACACCTGATTCAATAAGCTGAGGTAAGCTCTCAACCACGCTATCATTGAGCGTACGAGCCCCAAGACTGCCACCGAGGATCATCAAAACAGGTTTGTCTTCATTCAATCCGAAATGTGAAAGTCCCAAGCTTCTTTTGCCTGATAAATCAGTGATATCTTTTCTAACAGGATTTCCTGTCATGACTAATTTCTCTGCAGGAAAGAACTTCTCCATATTGGGATATGCCACGCAGATTTTCTGCACCCCTTTGGCTAATATCTTGTTAGTGAGACCAGCATAAGAATTCTGCTCTTGTATCACCGCAGGGACTTTCTTGCGAGATGCTACTCTGAGCAAAGGCCCTGAAGCGTAACCACCAACACCAACCACCGCATCTGGCTTGAAACCTCGAATGATTTTGGCACTCTTATTCAAGCTATCGATCACTTTAAACGGAAATGAGAGGTTATCCAAAGTGAGCTTTCTTTGTAGGCCGCTGATCCAAAGTCCTTTAATAGTGTATCCGGCTTCTGGAACTTTTTGCATCTCCATTTTGCCTTTGGCACCAACAAATAGAATCTCTGTGTCTTCAAATTTTGCTTTGAAGGCATTAGCAATGGCAATGGCCGGATAAATATGTCCGCCAGTTCCGCCTCCGCTGATAATGATTCTATATGGTTCTTTACGCGCTGTCACTATATAGCTCTTGCTGTATTTCTTAATTCTCCGTTAATAGCTGATAAATCTTCTTGTTCACCACGACTGACACTCAAAATGATACCAAGCGCAAGCCCTGTGAATAAAAGGGATGTTCCTCCCATACTAATAAGTGGTAATGTTTGACCCGTTACTGGTCCTAACCCCACTACTACTCCAATATTTACTAATGCTTGTATTACTATAGCGAAGCTCAAGCCTGCCGATAGTAATCCTCCAAATGCTCGATCGCTGTTCGCCACAACCCGCATACCCCGGTAGAGTAACACGAGGTATAAAAAGAGCACAAACACTCCACCTATAATTCCATATTCTTCGATGATAATCGCGAATACAAAATCTGAGAATGCTTCTGGCAACCTATTACGTTGAACGCTTTTACCAGGGCCTTTACCTAAGACTCCGCCTGTCGCTATAGCGATATAAGATTGCTCTACTTGATAAGGCGTATCACCATTAACGAAATTGGTCATACGACTCATTCCTGTCCCGCCTCTTTGTCCGAATTGGATGGCCAAGACCCCAGCAAAGAAGCCCACCACAACCAGCATTGCTAAGTATTTCATTGGTACACGACCGATGAAAAGTAAAAGCATGCAGGTCATAAAAAGCAGGACTGCAGTTGAGATATTGGTCATGGCGATAAGGCCACAAATACCTCCGCACCATGCGAGCATTGGAATCAAGGATTCTTTTATGTCCGTAATTTTCTGCTGGCGTTTTGCGAGCATAGTTGCCAATGCAGCTATCAGAGCAAGTTTGGCTAAATCTGATGGTTGAAATTGAAGGCCTATAAAAGGAAGGTCGATCCACCTGTTAGCCTCGTTAATCCTAGAACCATATTGCCATGCATATAACAATAGAGGTGCTGAAACGATCAACGCGTATTTAGTAAGCTTAGAATAATATCTGTAGTCAATCTTATGAGCAATCCACATCACAAATAGTGAAAGGACCACCATTAGTGTATGACGGATTAGGTACTTTTCAGTATTGCCATCTGCAAAGCGGTATGCCAGTGAGCCTGCCGCACTGTAGACCACCAATATTCCAATCAAGGAGAGGCAAATCACGACCAGCCAAATGACGGGATCGCCCTGGATGTGTTTATCTGTCCATTCTTTGATTCGATGTATCATAGTGCTAGCACCGCTTTTTTAAATTTTTCTCCTCTGTCCTCATAGTTCTTGAATAGGTCGAAACTTGAGCAGGCTGGAGAAAGCAACACGATATCTCCTGGCAATGCCAATTCTTTCGCCCATCTCACTGCTTTGATCAAATCGTCAGTGGCTTTCACCACTGGGACAATGTTTTCAAATGAGGTTATGAGTTTCGAATTATCTTTTCCTAAACAGATTAAGGCCTTCACCTTTTCCTGTACCAAAGCCTCTACAAGGCTGTAATCATTTCCTTTATCAATACCTCCAGCAATCCATACAATTGGTGTATCGAATGCATCGAGGGCATATTTCACAGAATCTAGATTGGTTGCTTTTGAGTCATTGATATACTCTACCTCTTCGAGGTTTCGAACTGGCTCAAGTCGATGGTCTGCATTTCTGAAGGTTTTTAAACCTTTCAAAAGACTTGCCTCGTCAACACCTGCGATCAAGGCAGCATTTCCAGCGGCCATTGCATTAAGGGCATTATGTAGTCCCTTGATTGAGATATCTGCTCTGGGGGCAGATACCTCAATATCTAAAGGGACATAAAACAACCTATCATTTTGTATATGTGTTATCTCGGCAGCGTCTCCGCCAAGCGAAAAGGGATGTACATTTAGGCCACGAGTGGCTTTAACAATGTCGTCCCCGTAAAGGGAATCATTCTGCCAATAGACAGCATGACGTCCCAGGTGTATAAGGTGAAATATGCGCATCTTCGATGCGATATATTTTTGAAAGTCATTGTCATATCTATCCAGGTGATCTGGAGTGATATTCAATAAGACTCCTATTTCTAGTTTTAATTCATAGGTATCATCAAGCTGGAAACTGCTTAATTCGAGCACATACCAATCATGGCTTTCGGTCAGAACTTGTCGAGCAAAACTTTTACCCACATTGCCTGCCACGCCCACGTTGAACCCTGCCTCTTTCAATAAGTGATAAGTCAGAAGGGTCGTTGTGGTTTTACCATTGGTACCTGTGATTCCGATTAGCTTGGCATCTGTAAACTTTCCAGCAAACTCTATTTCCGAAATGATCAGGTTTCCATTGGCCCTTAAGGCCTTGATCAATGGAGCGCTTTCTGAAATTCCAGGGCTCTTGATCACCAAATCACTTTTCAGAACTCTCTCCTCAGAGTGTCTGCCTTCTTCGAATTCAATCCCCGCATCCTTAAGTTCAGCTCTATGCTCATTTGCAATAGAACCGTAGTCTGAAACGAACACATCATACCCCTTAGCTTTCCCTAAAAGGGCAGCTCCTACACCGCTTTCACCGGCTCCGAGTATGACTAATTTTCTATTCATTTCAATCCTTATCTTCTATCTCAATTTGAGTGTTGCTAGGGCTATAATGGCCAACAGAATTCCTATGATCCAAAATCGTGTTACAATCTTGGCTTCAGGGATTTCCATCTTTTGATAGTGGTGATGTAAAGGCGACATCTTGAAGATTCGTCTTCCTTCACCGTATTTCTTTTTTGTGTACTTGAAATAGCTCACCTGCATTACCACAGAGAGATTTTCTATCACGAAGATTCCACACAACACAGGAATCAAAAGTTCTTTTCTAAGCACTAGAGCTAGTACTGCGATCACTCCCCCAAGAGATAGGCTGCCCGTATCGCCCATAAAGACTTGGGCCGGGTAAGAGTTGTACCATAGAAACCCTACACATGCTCCCACAAATGCGGTACAGAAGATCACCAACTCGCCTGAGTTTGGAATGAACATTACATTCAAATAATCCGAGAAAATCGCGTTACCTGATATATAAGCCAGAATGGCCAGGGCTAGTCCAATAATGGCTGAAGTTCCAGCAGCAAGGCCATCTATACCATCAGTAATGTTAGCTCCGTTGGAGATTGCCGTCACAAAGAAGATTACGATCAGTATGTAGATAGCTGCCGTTATCAGGTCATTCTCTGTTGGATTAAGTTTGCTATAATCAAGCTCATTATCCTTTACAAAAGGAATTGTAGTGGTCGTTGACTTAGCATCTGTATAAGTTGGGGTAACCTCTTCAGTTTGAGCGTCAGTCCCAGTAACTTCATCGAATTCTCTTACTACCACAGCATCGCTGAAATAGAGCGTAGAACCGACTATCAATCCGACTAGGATTTGACCAACTACTTTGAACTTTCCAGCGAGACCTGCCTTATTCTTTCTAAAGACCTTGATGTAATCATCTAGAAAGCCAATAGCTCCCAAAATGATTGTGGTACCCAAAAGGAGTATCACATAGATGTTTTCTAGCCGAGCAAATAAGAGGGTCGGTACTACAATCGCTGCAATGATGATAAGACCTCCCATTGTTGGGGTGCCTTTTTTCTCCATTTGACCAGTTAATCCCAGGTCGCGAATAGACTCTCCAACTTGTTTCTTTTGAAGCATGTTGATCAATCTTCGACCAAAAACAATGGTAATCAGCAGCGAAATGAGCGTAGCCATACCCGCCCTAAAGGAGATATACTGGAAAACACCAGCTCCAATCAGGTCAAACTCTCTATCCAAATAGTCGAACAAGTAGTATAACATCAGTTCTGCTTGTGGATTAGGTTTAACATTTCACTCAAAATCTCACGGTCGTCAAAATCTGATCTCTCTCCTTTGACTTCCTGATAAGTCTCATGCCCTTTACCAGCCACAAGAATGATGTCTTTTGGTTCTGCCAAAGCAGCAGCAGTCTTAATCGCTTCTTTGCGGTCTTCGATGATCAAAGTCTTTTTGTAATTGGATGGTGAAACACCTTCCTGCATGTCCTTAATAATGGCCATGGGTTCTTCAAATCGTGGATTGTCAGAAGTCAAAACCACCTTATCGCTTAGGTCGCAAGCAATTTTGGCCATTACCGGACGCTTGGCTGTATCTCTGTTTCCTCCACAGCCTACAACGGTGATTACCTTCTCATTCCCGGTACGAAATGCTTTGATAGTCAAAAGAACATTTTCCAAGGCATCTGGAGTATGCGCATAATCTACTAAGGCAGTGATTCCTGTTTCAGTAATCACCTGTTCGAACCTTCCCGGAGCAGGATCAAGGCTTGACAACTCTTGTAGAACATCTGACTCATCCTCGCCCAATAAGACTGCGGTACCGAGAACCGCTAAGAGGTTATAGGCATTGAAATCACCTATTAGTTTGAACCAGACGTTTTGTCCATTGATATCTAGCTCAAGTCCTTCCAGCGTGTTGGATAGAATTCGTGCTTTATAGTCTGCGAGACTCTTTAAGGCGTATTTGTGCTTCGATGCCTTTGTATTTTGAAGCATCACCATGCCTCGTTTATCGTCAGCATTTATTAATGAAAACGCGCTTGAGGAGAGGCCATCAAACAATAGTTTCTTTGCCTTGATGTATTCATCGAAGGTTTTGTGATAGTCTAAATGCTCATGACTGAGATTAGTGAAAACCGCACCTTCATATTTTAGACCAGCGATTCTTCGTTGCACAATGGCGTGCGAGCTTGACTCCATGAAACAATGCGTACAACCTTTAGCTACCATATTCGCCAACATCTTATTGAGTGTGATGGCGTCAGGCGTAGTATGTGTTGCAGGAATTACCTCATCATTAATTTTATTCTCAACAGTAGAAAGTAGCCCAGTATTATAGCCCAGCGCTCTGAATAGTTGATAGAGCAAGGTTGCACAGGTAGTCTTACCGTTAGTTCCGGTAATGCCTACGAGCTTTAGTTTTTCTGATGGGTTTCCGTAAAAATTGGAAGCCATTACTCCAAGGGCTTCAGCAGAGTCAGCCACTTGAATTAGAGCGATATCATCAATGGTTGTTTCTGGCAGTTGCTCACAAACAATTGCCACGGCTCCTTGATCGATCGCCTTGTCAATAAAGTCATGACCATTAACCTGGGTTCCAGAAACAGCGATAAAGACACTCCCTACATCTACCTTTCGAGAGTCAAAGGCAAGCTGAGTCACCTCGGTTTCCATATTACCGGCAACCGACTGTAACGATACTTTATATAATATGTCCTTTAACTGTGGCATTAACCTAGTTCCAATCTTATCTGTGCTCCTTCGCTTATTCGTCTACCGGCCGTAACAGACTGCTTACGCACCCTACCCGTGCCGGTAATCGAAACTTTTAACCCTAAATTCTCCAAGATGTAAACCGCATCTCTTAATGTCATTCCTTGCACATTGGGCACAAGGTTTTCGTTATCATGGTTCTCTTTCCAAATGATGGCATTATTACTCACACTCGACCTAACCCATTCTGTTTGGACATCTTCTCCAATATGATTTGAGATTCCAAGTTGATTGCACAACTCGTTGAGTTCGTCAAACTTTCCTGCTCTGATAAATGGGAACTTACCTTCACTAGCGAGAAGATTAGATTCGAATGAATCATGGATGTCAAGGTTCTGAGCGTAGATCATATCTGCGATCTCCTTAAAGACAGGAGCAGACACATCACCACCAAATCGATTCCAGCCATCAGGACTATCGATGATTACAATACAACTGTAGAGCGGGTTTTCGGCAGGGAAATAACCCGCAAAAGAGGCATAATACTTCTGCTTAGTATATCTACCGTTAATAAGCTTTTGAGCCGTACCCGTTTTTCCAGCAATCTTATAAATGTCATTTTTAATATTCTTCGCTGTGCCTCTTTCCACTACACCTTCTAACATCTGCCTTAACTTGGCCAAGGTTTCTTTAGAAGCAATTCTTTTATTCAACACCTTCGACTCAAACACCTCTACTGGCCGATCAGCTCGGTTGATGCTTTTAACCAAAATGGGCTGAATCATTTTACCGTCATTGGCGACAGCATTATATAAGGTTAGTGTTTGCAGTGGAGTTAACTGCGTTTCATAACCAACAGATATCCAAGGTAAAGTCACATCTGACCAAGAAGGATCGTCAGTGTCTTTTATATAAGGAACTCCCTCACCCATTAATTGAAAGCCCAATGGTTTTCCAAAGCCAGTTCCCTTAATGATATCTATAAACTCTTGTGGGTTATCACCAAAATTTTCTTCAACCAAGCGCGCAGTGCCTACATTCGAAGACTTGATAAACACATCTTCCACGCTAAGCATACCATAACCACCTCTATGAGCATTGGCATCCGTCATTACGCGATCACTGAATTCAAAAGTACCTTCACCGGTATCAATAGAATCTGTTAGTTCAACTTTACCTGCCTCGAGTAAGGCGAGCATTGATGCTAGTTTGAAAGTAGAACCTGGATCATTGTTCTCTGCTACGGCAAAATTGTGATTCTCTGCATAAGTACCCTTTGAAGTTCTCTTAAGGTTGGAAATGGCTTTGATCTCGCCAGTTTTCACCTCCATAAGCACAACGGTTCCATAAGCAGCATTGTACTTTGAAACTGTTTTTAAAAGCGCATTTTGGGCTACATCTTGAAGATTAATATCAATGGTTGTATGCACATCATAGCCATTGATTGGCTTGATATCAGATGGGGCATTGACAGGCATCCAATTGTTTCCAGCAACCTTCTGAAACAACCCTTCGCCATTTTGACCAGCGAGGTAATTATTGAAACTTCTCTCAACGCCTACCCCAACATTGTCTTCGTTTAAGTAGCCAATTGTTCTTTCTGCTAATTTTCTGAATGGATTGTGTCTTCTATCTTCTTTATTGAAAATGACACCACCTCTCATTTGACCCAAATTGAAAATAGGCCAAGTCTCGAGCTCCTGCTTTTCTTGGTAATTGAGAAGTCTGTTATTTAGGACTAGATATCTTCTTTTAGTCTGCCGGGCCTCCGAGATCTTCTTCTGATAGTAGTCTGAAGAATGATCTCGGAAAAATGCCGACAATAGGTGTGAAAGGGAGTCTAATTTAGACGTAAATATCTCATCGTCAACAAGTGACGGGTCAAATGCTAGTTTATAGAAAGGCAGTGATGTAGCCAGCAGATCGTTTCCGCTTGCGTAAATACTTCCTCTCGTTGCTTTTATCTTTCGGTAGTCAAGACTAAATGTCTCGGCCTTTTCTCTCCAAACATCTCCTTCGATTATCTGGATATCCACCAAACGGTAGACTACGGCCAATACGAATAGTACAGCTACCAAAAAAGCGATCCGGACCCTGAGTAATATGGATTTCTTAATATTCATTGTCTTCTACAATGATTTTAGCCGGTGGCTCCATACTCTCCTCTAAACCAAGTGCTTTTACCTTCTTGGCTACTTCTGACTGCTTACTACTGTACATGTAGTTAGCCTCCAGCGTGGTCACGTCTGCTCTAAGGTCTTCGACTTCGTCTTCCAACTTATCGATGTGCCTCACGGTTCGCTCTGCATAGTGATTGTTCCAAACATAGAACACACCTAACAGTACCGTGAAAGCCACCTTTGGCAAGTGCTTAACAGGAAGTCCTGAATTTAAAGACTGGCCTAGCTTTGCAGACAAGAAGCCGAAGAACCCTCTGCCCTTGGGCTTATCGTTTTCTCTGACTCTAAATCTGTTTTCAGCCATCTTTATATTCGCTCAGCTATCCGGAGCTTAGCACTCCTAGATCTACTGTTAGCTTTTAATTCCTGTTGATTCGGTTGTATTAGTTTTCTATTCACAGCCCGCAAGGGCTTTATTTCGTTTCCGAAAAAATCTTTCTCCACATCGCCAAAAATCTTTCCTTTGTTAATGAAGTTTTTAACCATCCGATCTTCAAGTGAGTGATAACTCATTACCACCAACCTGCCATCAGGCTTGAGCATTTCGGCCGACTGTGTTAAGAAGTCTTCCAAAGCACCCATTTCATCATTAACCTCTATTCTCAATGCCTGAAATACCTGAGCGTAGTATTTATTCTCTCTACCTCTTGGCGCATATTTTTCTAGCAAAGCAATCAAGTCGAAGGTGGTTTTGAATGGCTCCGAAAATCGTTCTGAAACAATTGCCGCAGCCAGCGTTTTGGCATTTTTCACCTCACCGTAAATTCCCAGAATACGATGAAGCTCTCTCTCTTCGTAAGTATTGACTATCATTGCTGCAGTCAACTCACCTCCTCTATCCATCCTCATGTCGAGCTCTGCATCTCCGCGAATTGAAAACCCGCGAGATACTTCATCGATCTGATGTGACGAAATGCCTAAATCAGCCAAAATACCGTCAACTTTATTGACACCATACAACTTTAAATACCGTCTCAGGTGTCGAAAATTGGCTTGTATAAATGTGAAAGAACGATTATCAATTTTTGAGGCATTTGCCTTAGCATCATCATCTTGGTCAAAGCTTAAAAGCCTGCCCACATCTGATATATGCTTCAGCATTTCAATCGAATGACCTCCGCCTCCAAAGGTCACATCTACATAAATTCCGTCAGGTTTGATTGCCAGCCCTTCGATGCATTCCTGCAACATTACCGGCACGTGATATTCAGCCATTCTCTTTAGTCATCAGCCAAGTATTTTTCGGCCAACTTCGAATACTCTGAAGCATCATTGATGAGGTTTTCTTCGTACAGGTCTGGATTCCAGATTTCAACTCTATTTCCCAACCCCACAAGCACAACTTCTTTTGTCAAATCAGCATATTCCAGCATACGTTTCTGAATATTGATTCTTCCAGCACTATCTAACTCAACTTCTGCATTCCCTCTAAAAAAACTGCGCTGAAACTTTCGATACTCTTCATTGAATTCACTCAACGACCGAACACGATTGATAATCTTTTTATACTCGATCATAGGATATAAAATCAAGCAGGCCTCGAAACCTCGTCTTAAGACGAGCTCTTGATTAGCCACATCAGGTAATGCCGCCTTCACCTTTGCAGGTAAAGCCAACCTTCCTTTTGCATCTAGCTTGCAGTCATATTCTCCAGTAAAAAAAGACATTACACACCTGAACTAATACAAAGATATAAAAACTCTCCACATTGCCCCACTCTTTTCCACTTTTTCACACTTTTTCTTAAAAATGACGATTTTCAATCTAAAAGACAAGTATTCTGGATTATTAGCCAAGATGCGTACATGGATCTATAAGAAACATAAATCACTGAAATACAGATATTTAATTTTTACTCGGTTGACAAAATTGGGCGTCAGGTAGAAAAATGTTTGAAAGTGGAGTGAAGTGTCATGACAAATAGAAAATCCATCCTTTTACAGACTTACAGTGTCTAACTAGTGGCTGAAAACAAGAATATCAGACCAAATGGGTCACTAAATCCGTTTAATGATTAGTTTCGCACCAAGCCTATAATTATGAAAAAAGTATTCCTATTCACTCTAATCTCTGCTTGCCTTTTCACGGGTTGTGATGCTACAGATGATGTATCGACCGAAGTTGGTGCAGTTGCTATGTACATAGTAGATTATTCCAGCAACGAACTTCAGTTCGGAGCAACGTTGAATGTTGCCAAAGTGTCCTCTACTTTGACATCACTGCCCGTTTCGGCAAGCATCACTCAACCAACAAATGACCTCAATGGTGCTGTGAGCCTCGTACTTAACACTACGGGAGACCAACTTTTCGATGGAGAGTTATCAGAACAAGGTACTTCACGAATTTTTACCCCTGTCTTACTATCCCCTAATGACTTTTTCGAACTCGAGAGCCCTGTTGGTTACCCTAGTCAGCTGAGTGTTCTTGACATTGAAGGGCCATACAATTTATCTTTTGAAACCCTATGGCAGGCAATTGACCACTTAAGCCTTACACAAATCTTTCTAAATCAGGGAGGATTGTTTGGGCGATACCTCTATCAGCCTTCGCCTAATGTCAGTGAACAGTGGAAATGGGTAATCATTATGTATGTACCCTAATCAGATTCTGGGACAGAGATAGAACAAATAATCAGTATTGAGTAAGGTGACTTGGCTAACTGGTTGTCTTAATATTAGAAATCGGTACGAACATACGTTTGTTCCTTTTCATACAACTAAACTACAAACTAGTCTGAAGCGCTCGCTGTAATCCAGTGAGCGTTCTTTTTTTAAAGCAGTCTATCTTATTTTGATCGTTCGATGGTAAACTTCACCAACTGCCCCAAGGAGGTCTTGTAATCAGAATCTGGGAATTCATTAAGTATTTGGGTTGACTTATTATAATAGTCATGCATTACAGTTTCGGCATATTCAATACCTCCCGAAGTCTTCACATAATCTATTACTTCCTGAATCTTTTTCTGGTTTTGACTATTGCTCTTCACTATACGCTTGATTCTCCTTTTTTCAGAACCACTAGATTGCTGTAGCGCATAAATTAGAGGCAAGGTCATTTTCTTCTCCTTAATGTCGATACCCAATGGCTTACCAATTTCATGCGAGCCATAATCAAACAAGTCATCTTTGATTTGGAAAGCCATGCCTACGTGAAGACCAAACTCCTTCATTCTCATAACCGTCTCTTTATCTCTATCGGCTGAAGCCGCCCCCACGGCACAGCAAGAGGCTATCAATGATGCAGTCTTCTGCCTGATAACTTCGTAATAAAGATCCTCTGTGATATCAAGACTTCTGGCTTTGGCCATTTGCAGTAACTCACCCTCACTCATCTCACGCACCGCTTCAGATACAATCTTAAGTAGGTCATAATCTTCATGGTCTACTGAAAGAAGTAATCCTCGTGACAAGAGATAGTCGCCAACCAAGACAGCTATCTTATTCTTCCAAAGTGCATTAATGGAGAAAAATCCCCTCCTAAAATTTGAATCATCGACAACATCGTCATGAACTAAACTAGCGGTATGCAGAAGTTCAATTAGCGATGCTCCTCGGTAGGTCCTTTCTGATATGTTACCACAAAGACCAGAAGATAAAAAAACGAACATCGGGCGCATTTGCTTTCCTTTGCGCTTCACGATGTAGCTCATTATCTTATCAATCAGAAATACTTTGCTTTTCATTAACGACCTGAATTTCTGCTCAAATTCGATCATTTCAGAAGCTACTGGGGCTTGTATTTCTTTCAGTTTCAGTGCCATTCGGACTAGATGCTACAATATTAACAGGTAATGACCCAACACCAAAAACATAAGTGTAAAATCGATTCAACGACTAGCTTCGAATAATAAACCTTGCATCATTCAGCCTTTTGGTGAAAACCTTAGAAGCAGTTCTAAGGATATGTAGGCATGTCTACCAATATTGCTTACTTCTGGACTCGACCAATTATAGGTGAGTTTAAACGTTGCCTTATTTGAACTTGAGGCAAAGCCAAGCCTAAGGTGCCTTACCCAAGGTTGTGAAGTTTCGGTATGTACGGCATCATCGTTCCAGATAGAGCCGTCAATCGTAATGTTATGCGCTACATATTGGAGACCATAACCCAAGAAAATGTAATTGTGGCGTGGGGTCTGATCACTCCCTTGTCCAATAAGTGCGTTGGTAAAGGCCGAATTTCGAAGACTTTGCAGTTTTCCAATTCTAAGGTCAAGCCGTTGCAGCGCATGAGTGAATCCAGTTCCTAAGGAAAGCTCCGTACTTGAAATCACATCTATGCTACCTGGGTTCAGAATGAATTGCCTATTAAGGGCTCCTTTGAGATTAACTATAAATTCGCTTGGTATCTGATACTCCCAACCTCTAGGTGCGGGAAATCCTACGGCATTGTGGTACCACTCCTGAAAGCCTTGCCCACCAGAAGCACTTCCTGTCACTCCAATTTCTAGTCCTAGTAACCTTCTGGTCGACTTTGTTTTGTATTCCGAATAGCTGAACTCACTCGACAACAAGCCTGCATAAGGGCGATGATAATCATTGAAGTCGAAGAGTAGAAGATCTTGAGGAGTAAAAATTCTATGTGCAGCCCCTACTGAGAGAATTCTTTTAGTGGAATCTATGGTCGAGATTCTCTCAGGGCTCCATCGATAATGGAATATCAATCCATTTGAATAGTACCTATCACTATCATTCAAAAGATAAAAGTCGTTATCATTCGTAATAGAAAATTCTCTATTCATGATAACATCTTGGGAGAGCAACTGAGTAGATAAGAAAAGCGAAAGAAAAAGAAGAAAACCCTTCAAATACATATATTCACGACTTGGGGCAAAAATGATTAAAATTTACTTCAATTACGATCCTCACTTTAGAAATGAGTCAAAAAACGAAACTGGAAGCGCTTTTAACTAAGCGAAAGGAACAAGGGAGTTTAAGAACCTTGGGAAGAGGTGCCCTTGGCATGGTCGATTTTTCTTCCAATGACTACTTGGGTCTGGCCCGATCTGAAGACTTAAAAAACCTTGTGATTGATCGTTATACAAAAAATAAGTATTCGAACGGATCTACTGGTTCAAGGCTCCTTACGGGTAATAATGAGCTGACGACTAATTGTGAAAAAGAACTTGCCAGGCTCTTCGGGTTTGAGCAGACCACCCTTTTTAATTCAGGCTACACAGCCAACCTCGCACTTTTTTCAGCATTGCCGCAGCGAGGAGATACCATTATTTACGATGAATATGCTCACGTTTGCATTAAAGATGGCTGTCGGCTCAGCATGGCCCACAGGCGATCATTCAAACATAACGATCTCAAGGACTTAGAAAGGAAACTTGGAGATGCCGAAGGCGAAATATTCATTGCCTGTGAATCTGTCTATTCAATGGATGGCGACATTGCACCGCTTGAAGGCATTATCAAGCTCGCCAACGACCATAAGGCAAAAGTCATAGTTGACGAAGCACATAGCACCGGAGTTTTTGGTAAACATGGGTCAGGCTTAATCTCAGAAATGGGACTCCAAAACAAGGTGTTTGCAGTTATCTACACCTTTGGAAAGGCCATGGGTATACATGGAGCCTGCATTGCTGGAGATCAAGGGTTAAAAGATTTTATCACCAACTTCAGCAGACCATTTATTTACACAACTGCGCCCAGTCCATTTGAAGTGATTTCGGTACAATCGGCCTTCGAGCAGCTCAGAATTCAACCAAGCCTATCTCTGAATCTTCAAAGTAAAATTGAACTATTCAATTCCCTACTACCAGAATTCGCCAGTCCATCAGCAATAAAGTCAGTCCATATTGGCGGCAATGAAAAGACAAAGTCAGTGGCAAAAAAACTACAAAACGAGGGCTTCGACATACGCCCTATTCTTAGTCCAACAGTCAAAGAAGGTTCGGAAAGACTAAGGATTTGTCTTCACACCTTTAATACGGAAAAAGAAATTAGCTTAATTTGTGACCTCTTGAAGAATACATAGGGTTAATCGTTTTTTAAATCCATTATCTTTGAGATTCTATTTGGATGGAATCAATCTCACCAGACTACGTAAAGAAAAAATACGAACCCATTGTGCGAGGCGGCATCAATGAGTGGCCTGTTGTTGCACTTAGCAAAAATCGAGATGAATTCATTGAGGAGGTCGCTGCCGAAAGCATAAAACGGATTAAAGAACAAGCCCCTACTCGAGATGCCCTCATTGAAGAGCTAGAAACCACCGTTTTCAGAGAAAACCTTAGGATCAAAAGAAACCCATGGGCCGTTGATCCAGAAGATGATGAGAATTTTCTTAAACGGGTAAAAGAACAACTACTAGAGGTATCCCAGAGTGATGACAATGAAGAAATAGATCTCAAGATAGATGAGATTCTCGAAGAGATTGTCTCTCGTTATGCCAGTGAAATTGCTGGAAACTTCAAAAAGTCTCGCTATCGTATGGCCAGATCGATAGTAACCTTTGGCTTTGCTCGACTCCTGAATGCGTCACGTGCCAGAGGTTTTTGGTCTATCTTCAGTACACAATATACACTTCAGGACAAAATCAATATCACTGGTGAAGTAGATCAACTTAGAACCTTAGCAAAAAAGGGAACCATTGTCATGGTCCCTACACACTTTAGTAATCTTGATTCCATATTAATTGGCTGGGTAATCAACGCCCTTGGCTTACCGGCCTTCATCTATGGTGCTGGCCTCAATCTATTCAACATTAAAGTTATTTCTTACTTCCTGAATAGCCTGGGGGCTTACAAAGTCGATAGAAGGAAAAAGAACATGCTATATCTAGAGACTCTGAAGTCTTATTCCAGTTTAGCCATGCAAAGAGGCTGCCATAGTCTCTTTTTTCCAGGGGGCACCCGTTCTAGATCGGGTAAAATTGAGAAGCGCCTTAAACTTGGATTACTCAGCACTGCTATTGAAGCGCAACGCGTCAATTACCAAAAAGGCAAACATGACTCTCTCGAGAAAATCTTTGTAGTACCAGTTACTCTTAATTATAACTTTGTTTTAGAGGCACCGAGTTTAATTCGTCAATACCTCAAGCTTCAGGGACAGGAGCGCTACTATGTGGAAAATGATGAGTATTCCACGTCTTATAAGATTTCTGCCTTCCTAGTGAAGTTCTTTACCAAAGGATCGGACATTTCAGTCTCAATAGGAAGGGCCATGGATGTGCTCGGCAATTATGTGGATGACCAGGGAGAAAGTTATGACAAGAATAATCGCGTCATCGACACTCAGGAATACTTCACCTTAGACGGCAAAGTCATTTCACAAAATGAACAGCGTGAGGACGAATATACGCGCATGTTAAGTGAGCGTATTGTTGAAGAATTCCATCGCATTAATAAAGTTTTTGCTAGCCACCTTGTGGCCTTCACAGCATTTGTCATTATCAAAAAGAAATTTCAGAAACTGGACCTTTATAACCTATTGAGGTTGCCAGAAGAAGACCTGATAATCTCATATGATGAGTTTAGAAACTCATTTGAAGAGGTTTTGAGAAAGGTCCATAGTCTGTATAATGAAGGTAAACTAAATGTATCTCCGTATTTGACCGGAGACCCTGATCAAATCATAAAACACGGGTTAAAAAACGTAGGAATGTATCATTCCAAGCGCCCATTGGTCAGGAATCGTAATGGTGACATTACTACGCAAGACTTAAATTTGCTATTCTATTATCATAACAGGCTTGACGGCTATGAACTCGAAAAGTATGTCTGATAAGATAGTTGGTGTTTTAGGGGCAGGTAGCTTTGGTACTGCCGTGGCAAATATTCTAGCCAAGAACAGCAAGGTTTTGCTATATGCGCGGAACCCGGCCACCGCTGATGAAATTCAAAGCTCAAGATTATCTGCTGGACAGCAAATTTCAAGTGACATCACCGTCACTCATGATCTAAAACAAGTGGCAGAAGCCTGCAATGTTATATTTCCAATTGTCCCTTCTGCCAACTTTAGAGAACTAATCCTTCAGTTGGCCCCTCATTTACGACCTTATCACATGATGATCCACGGCACCAAGGGCTTGGATCTTCAAATCCCAGAGGTCAAAGGCCCAAATTTCGTACTTGGTAAAGAGCATGTCTCAACAATGAGCGAAATCATTCGTAAGGAGACTGTCGTTGTACGTGTCGGTTGTATGGCAGGTCCTAATCTTGCTTCAGAACTATCAACAGGACACCCTGCTGCAACTGTGATTGCATCACCTTTTACCGAGGTGATACAGGAAGGTAAAGCGCTCTTGAGATCTGAAAACTTTCAAGTTTATGGGAATGCCGACCTAAGAGGTGTTGAGCTATGCGGCATTCTAAAGAATATTATCGCCATCGCTTCAGGTATCCTGTCAGGCCTAGGCATGGGTGAAAATTCACGAGGACTCTTAGTTAGCAGAGGTTTGGTAGAAATGATCTACCTAGGTCAGGCGCTAGGTGGTGAAATATCTTCTTTTATCGGCCTAGCCGGAATTGGAGACCTAGTAGCAACTACTACCAGTACAAATAGTAGAAATTTTACGCTGGGTTATAAAATCGCTCAGGGCAAAACATTGGATCAAGCACTCGAGGAAATGGATGAGGTTGCTGAAGGCCTGAACACCATAAAAATCATCAAACAGCTTGCCGATAGCCAAGGAATAAAACCACTGATTACGGAAACACTTTACAAAATTCTATTTGGAGACATGACGCCTGAAAATGGTGTGAATTTTCTAATGCGTCACCAAGCCAATATTGATATTGATTTCTTATAAGCGCTCCATCGCTTCGAGTCGCTGCAACAGGGTTGGATGTGAATAGTTAACCTTCACATATAAAGGGTGTGGCGTTAAATTGCTGAGAGAGGAGACTGAAAGTCTTTTCAAGGCTTCCATTAATGGCTTAGCTTCATACGTATTTGCCGCAAAGGCGTCAGCCTCATACTCGTTCTTTCTGCTTAGCATATTCATTAAAAGTCCCGTCAATCTGGAAATTGGTGTATACAATAATCCAAAGGCTATAAAGTTGATGTGAATTGAAAGCTCTTCAGCACCTAAGGCCATGGACAGGTCACTATTGAATATAAGAAGAGACATAATATAGAAGGTAATGCCCATTTGAAATATGCTCAATGCCAACCCAGTGATGATGTGCTTCTTCTTGAAATGTCCTACCTCATGCGCTAAGACGGCTACCAGTTCTTCTTTTGAATGATCATTGATCAAGGTGTCATAAAGCACAATCTTTTTCTTCTTACCCAAACCAGAAAAGAAAGCATTCGCTTTGCTCGATCTTTTAGAGCCATCAATGACGAAAATATTATCCAATGGAAAGGCTACCTTTTTCGCATATGCATTGATACTGTCTTTCAGTTCACCGTCCTCCAAAGGAGTCAGTTTATTGAAAAGCGGAAGAATCAGTGAGGTATAAAAGAGATTCATAAAGAGGATGAATGCAGTAATCAATACGAGGGCGTATATCCAAAAATCTTGTCCTAGTTCGGTCACTATCCACATCAGCGCATAACCCAAAACACCTCCAAGAATAATGGCTAGCAGATAACCTTTCAGTTTGTCAGTGACAAAAATCTTTAAGGTCATCTTATTGAATCCAAATCGTTCTTCAATCACAAAAGTGGAGTAATAAGAGAAGGGCAAGTTAATAAGGTCAGAAAGTACGAACAGCACGCCAAAAAAGGCCAACGACTTCAAAATAGGATCAGTGATATAAGGAGTCAATATGGCATCTAAATATCCAAAACCTCCGAAATACAATATACCTAAAGTGATCAGCGTGCTAAAGGCTGAAGTCCAAAACCCAAAACGAGAACGAACTTTTTGATAGGCCTGCGACCTAGCATATTCATCTTCCTTATAAATACCTTTGAGCTTTTCGGGAATCTCAGCTTTGCTATGCTTCTGGTTAATAAAATCAAGGACTTGATCGAAGATATAATCAAGGACTACGATACCAATTATCAGGTACAGTAATTGGTCTGGAGACATGATTCTAATTTTTAGGGCAAGGTATTCTCCACCTACTTCTAGGTGTAATTTGTGGCTTACTGAAGTCTAAGACATACGACAAAGAGAATTCATGCGCTCCGCCTGCGTCAATAGACAGATCAGAGAGCGTATAGTCAAAACTATAACCAATATTGAAGTTATTGGTTGTCACACCTAGCGTAAAGATCAAGGCTTCATTGTTAGGGAAGTTTTCAAACTTATTGAAAGGTACACCTCTGTATTGAATGCCAAAGTTGATGGGCTCTAAGTGTATAAAAGCTCCAATATCGAGTTGTGTAAATGGCCCTTGCGACTTGTATTGGAAAACTGGTGTTATGCTTCTTTCGGCATAGGTATAAGTAAGGTCTTTTCTCAGTGGGCCTCTACCAAGGGATATCTTATACCCCCCATGAACAGTGAATCTTTGTGGTAAAGGGCTATCTCCGTTATCAATTAAAGACTGATTGGGCTCAGTAATATGCTGGATTGATGCCCCTAAGAATAGGTTTCTGGAATAAAACATACCCCCTACACTTATATCACCAAAACTTACCTGTAAGTCCTGACCAATGATGGATGGGTCAGTAATTGTTGGATCGATATCACCACTAACTGGGTCTATTTGGTTAGCGAAAACCAAGTCTTGAAAGCCTGCACTCCTATTAAACAAACTGTACTGAATACCCGGTCTAAACATCAGGTTTTCTCCAAGCTGTAGTTGATAAGCATAGCTAAACCCAATGCTTGTTGACCTTAAACCCTCTGTTCCTTCTCGGTCAGTGGTTAAAATGAGTCCTATTCCACTGTTATACTTTTCTATAAAGTGGTCGGCATAAAAAGAGAAGGTTTCAAAAGAAGCATCTAGGTTAGGCCACTGACTTCTGTAGTTCACTCCAAATCTTGTGAATTGTGAGGCTCCTGTGAAGGCTGGGTTAATGTACAAAGGAGCAGCATAGAACTGAGAAAATTGAGGGTCTTGCGCTTTTAGCTCCATAGAAGCACAAAGAGCGAAAAGACCGATCAGCAGTGTACAAATTCTCTTCATCTATTCTTTAAAACAATTAAACCCCTAACGACCCTTGCACTATAATATTTCCTTCGCAAAAATTGAAGAATCTATTTATTATGACAACGTTTCCTCAAAGAAGTTTTCCGTTATCTTAGGGCTTCTTATATAAGGCGTTGAATATAATAAAAACTGAGCCAAACGCGTAATAAGGGTATCTATTTACCTTGGTGTTTACCAGAAAGAAAGAATTATCGTGCACAGAAAGCTAAAGGTTGTACTACTACTCATTGGTATTCTTGTCTCCGTTAGTGCTAGGAGTCAAGATTTTACCCGTAATAACTGGTATTTTTCTGGTAACGATCAAGCCCTGATCTTCGGTAAAGGACAAACAGCAAGGGCGACCTTAAGCCCTGGAAAAGTCCCTCAGAACAACATCGGAGAAAAAGTAACCGCGACAGATCCTACTTCAGGTGATCTCATTTTCTACTCTGATGGTATCAATATCTATGATGCTACAAACCAAGTAATGCAAAATGGTAGCGGCATCTTAACGGATCTAAATGGCATTCAGGCAATGAGTACGAGCCCTGTTCCTGGTGCAGGGAATGAGAACCTATTTTACTTGTTCCATAAAAATGCCGCGGGTGAGATTAGGTACACGGTGGTAGACAGAAGTGTCCAAGGCAACAGAGCTACAGGGCCTCCTGCTGGTGAGGTCATTAATATCGGTCGGAATATTGCATCTGGCATTACCTCTAGAGGTAATGGAATGATAACTATTGGATCGCGTGATATGACCCAGTTTTGGTTGATCTCTCAGAATTCAAGCAATGGAGATATTGAGATACACAGTATTCCCGAGCCAAATGGCACATTCACAATGGTGGATAACTTAACATTGGCAAATCCGATTGAAGCACTTCATTTTTCACACCATCAATTAAGTGGCCAAATTGCTATCGTCCCCTCCAACAATTCAAATATTCAGATAATCAGATTCACTGAAACCGGTCAGTCCCTCGACTTCGAAAGAACCTTACTCAATACCTTCATCCCCGGCAATACCTTTGGAGGTTCGGCAGGTTGGTCTGCGACAGGACATTACCTCTACTTTAGTAGAAATACAGCAACGAATGGTAATGTCTATCGGTTTGATATGCACGACATCAGAGATGATGCCCCTTTGGATACAGTATTCAATACGCCTATTGAAGAAAGCCTCAGTTTATTACTAGCACCAGATAGTACCATATACCACATCTACAGAGATACTCCAGGCGGTAGTCGTTTCATGGCTAAAGTAAATGAACCGGACAGCGCAATTGCTTTGATCGATTATGAGAGTGCTCTCTTTAATGGCACTGATGTCAATTCTGACTACTTCAGTCAGTTTATTCCAGAGGCTCTCATTATGCCGACAGTGAGTATAGTTCTTCAGGATGGAGATTTATGCATGAACAACCCTGTTCAGTTCTTCCCCCTGATCGAGCCCTCCACAGCCATACCTACATCTTATTTTTGGGATTTCCAGTCCTTTGGATTGACTTCTGGTGAGCATGCTCCAATCATGAGTTTTGAAGAGGCAGGACTACTATCAGCCACTTTGTCGGTGACTATTAATGGCCAAACTATTCGATCCAATACGGTAATGAGGCAAATTATGGAGAATGACCTCCAAGTCTCCTTACCTGATACCACAATTTGTGAAGGCGAGACCTTAGAATTGGATGCTGAACCTGAGCAAGGTGGACAAGGTCAACAAGGAGGTGCCAGTGGCGGACCATTTGAATACCTCTGGAGTACAGGAGAAACAAGTTCAACCATTAATGTTTCGGAAGCTGGTGACTACTGGGTAGTTATTACGCCTACTACCGGCTGTCCTATCTATGCCGAAGCCCAAGTGGATGTATATGCCGATGAAAGCACCACAGCCAATATCTGGTATTTCGGAGATGGTGCAGGAATTGATTTCAATGAAGAGGATGGCCTGGACCCTCCCCCCAGAAGTATTACAACAGCGCATGCGATGAATGCCCCTGCCGGTACCTCTACAATATCAGATGCCAATGGCGATGTTTTGTTCTACTCTAATGGTTCCAGAACCTGGAATCGTGAAAATGACGTAATGCCCAATGGTACAGAGTTAGGCGGAGATAGTACCTCTGCCCAAGCAGTTATTATCGTTCCTTTTATTGATGACGAAACGATGTACTACCTCTTTACTACCCAACAGGTTTATGGTGATAATACATTCGAGGTAAAGTACAGTGTAGTAGACATGAAAGAAGACAACGGTCGAGGAGATGTTGTCATGAAGGATATTGTCCTATTTACCAGAAGTACAGAAAAGATTGTTGCTTTAGAAGGTGGAGGTGGTCATTGGCTATTGGCTCATGAATATGGAAATAATACGTTCCGAACATACCCCATTACTGCAGCGGGAATTGGGCCTCCAATTATATCGTCTGCGGGTGCTGTCCACTCTTTCAACGACCCACTGAGCGGTCAAGCGGGCATGAAGTTTTCTGAAGACGGGGAACGTGTTGCTGTGACATTGATAGAGGGTACTGAAGACTATGTAGAACTCTTCGATTTTGATCCTATTCTAGGGGAAATCGTTGATTTCGAGTATCGGATTGACCTGAACGAAGGCGGTGGCGGAAACGACCAGGTTTATGATGCCCATTTTTCTCAAGCGGGTGTCAAACTGTTTGTCACGATGAACAATCGAAATACTGGCACACCTGGAGGCAGAGTGCTGGAATACAGGGTCGACAGTCTTTCTACTCCTGCTACAAGATTGGCTTCTAAAACAGATATCTCAGATGGTTTAAATATGAATGTCAATTTCGGGCAAATGCAAACAGGTCCCGATGGACAAATCTATATGGCAGTAGAAACACCAGGTAATCCGTCTGGTTCTGCATTTGTAAGTTCTATTTCAGCAGTAGACGACACCCTGTTTGTTTCTCCACTAAATCCTCAAGCGGTCCTTTTGACTACGGGAAATTCCAGACTTGGCTTGCCCAACTTTGTTCAGAATAGCGCCAATCCGCAGATGGATCCATCTATGTCTGCACCAGATTTAACTTGTGTGGATGAACGAATTGTAATGACAAGTTCAGGCACTTCGGATATTGATGAGTTCCTATGGTCCATTACCAACCAAGCCGATAATAGTACCGTGTTTAGTGCAGCTGGAATGGACACGGCTTATACATTCCCACAGGGACAATCAGGACTTTTCAATATCTCCGTAAATATTTTCAATCGATGTGGTTTTGACACGACCATTGTTCAAGAGATACAGGTACTCGACATACCCGCTCCGCCAACAGTACCTCAAGCACTTTCTGTTTGTGAGGGAGATACTGCACCCCTAGATGCCATCATGGGACAGCCTGATGACCCCAACCTGATTTTCGAATGGACTAATAGCCAGGGAGCAGTGGTCAGTACGACCAGGAATTTTCTAGTGACGCAACCCGAAATCTATACCGTCACCATTACCAATATTGCAGGCTGTAGTAGTTCCGCAGAGATATTTGCTGGGCCGCCTTTTGAAATTGCCCTTCCTGACGATGCGATCATATGTCAGGATGAAGAACTGATTTTAGATTCAAACGTCACAGCCAACAACTATATCTGGTCGGTTATTAACCCTGACGGGAGTATTACAGGACCTCTTGCCAATGATAGGCGGGCCACGGTTGATTCCAGCGTACCGGGACTTTACACCTATGTAGTTTCAATAGAAGACCCCATAACACTCGGCTGTTTTGTCAATGACTCTACCAGAGTTACTGTCAACCCATTGGCACAAGCTACCTTAGGCACTGTGGTCAACGCTACCTGCGGTAGTAGCGATGGTAGTTTCGAATTTACCATCACCACTTCTGGTAATTACTCTTATGTTGTAACTGGAAACGCCTCAGGCAATGTGGCTCAAGGCAGCAATTTTACGGGCCCTGGCACAGAAACAATCACCGGTCTAGCTCCTGATGTATACTCAGTATTGATCACCGATAATAGTAGTGGGTGTACTAATACACTGGGAGGAATAGAAGTCCAGAATGATGGTGCCGGTTTCACAATCGGCAATGTGGCCGTCACAAACGCGGACTGTGTGAATGCAACAGGTGATATAACAGTAACCTTGAGTGCTGATGTATATCCGATTACCTACACCTTGACCAACACGACTGACGGTACGAGCGTCACCGGTGGTGCTGCCGCTGCAATTCCTACGACAACATTTGACTTTCAGATTACTGGCCTAGCTGGCGGAACTTATGACTTGGCAGTAGTAGCAGGAGGATGCACCCAACTCCAAGCCGGAATTGTGGTCGATACCCCAACACCTGTCGACCTGACTACCGATCCTTTTGTTGAAATTTGTGGTACTTCTGCACCTCTCACCGCCACCTCTACAACTGGGGGTGCTACCTTCTCATGGACTGGACCTAACGGTTTCACAGCTACAGGTGGCAATGTAAATGCACCTGAAAGCGGAACTTATACAGTTACAGCAAGTGCAGCAGGAAGCTGCGATGTGACGGAGGTAGTGATTGTTGACTTGACCATTCAGCCGATCATTCAAATTAATGAAGTGGGTGATGTTTGTACAGGGCAAATCACTCTCGAAGCCGAAGTCACCAACCCAGAAGCGGGCACAACTTATGTTTACAATTGGGACAACGGTGCGAACACTAGAACCATCACTGTGGATGCAAGTGGCACATACAACGTAACTGTTAGACCTTCGGACAATTTAACCTGTACGGAAACAGCGAGCATTGTTGTCACTATCCCAGAAGAAATTCAAGCGACAGTATCTTCATCACCAGCTTGTGACGATGGTTCAACCATTACTTTGACTGTTGATGTACTCTCGGGTAACCCGAACTCTTTTACATGGACGAGGGATGGGCAAGCCATTTCTCAAAGTGGACCTACCATCAACATAACAGATCCGGATGGTCAAGGGAGTTATACTGTTCGTATATCAGATGGTATATGCTTTATTGAGCGGAGTATTGAAATAAGAAGACAGACTGTACCTCCGGGACTGTTACCTGACACTGGATTATATTGCCCGACACGAGCAACGCAAGATATATTATTGGCAGGTAGAGGCTTCGAAACCTATGAGTGGACTCGCGATGGGGTGCCATTCCCTAATGCAGGCCAGACATTAACAATACCTGGGCCAGGTGTCTTCGAGGTGACCATGACTACCGCTACTGGCTGTGTTCAGGTTGACGAGGTAAGAGTGATTGAAAGTTGCGATCCTCGCGTGGTAGCTCCCAATGCCTTTGCTCCAAGTAGCAACCCACCTAATAATGTATTCTCAGTAGTACCAAATGACTTTGTAGACAATTTTGAGATCTTCATCTACTCGAGATGGGGTGAACTGATTTTCCAAAGCACTACGCTGGAATTTCAGTGGAATGGGGTTTTCAATGGAGAGCTTGTGCCTTTAGGCACTTATCCTTACGTCATGCGATTCACCTCACGTTTCGAGCCTGAGCGAGGCACCTTCGAGCAATCAGGGGCGATAACGGTCGTTCGCTAAAGAAGTTTAACCAAAACAAAAGGCAAGTTCATAAGAACTTGCCTTTTGTTTTTTAAGATTACTGGACGCTCTAATCCTCTAATGCTGCAACGCCAGGCAGTACTTTGCCTTCCATGTATTCGAGAAGAGCTCCTCCTCCAGTTGATACATAAGAGACATCATTACCATAACCTAGCTGGTTAACAGCCGCTGCAGAATCACCTCCGCCAATTAAAGAGAAACCTCCATTATTGGTAGCCTCTACAATAGCTTCCGCAACCGCCTTGGTACCATTGGCGAAATTCTCCATTTCGAAAACCCCCATTGGCCCATTCCAAAGTATGGTTTTTGATTCCTTTACCACTCTTGAGAAAACCTCCGCAGCCTGTGGTCCAATATCGAGACCCATCCAGCCCTCTTCTATTGCATTGTTCATGCTAATAGCCGTATTGGCTTCATTGCTAAAGTTATCAGCAACAACAGAATCAATCGGCAATTCGAGGTTCACACCCAATTCCTTCGCCTTTTTAATCAAGGTCAAAGCGAGATCAAGTTTATCCTCTTCTACCAGTGAGTTTCCAATACTTCCTCCCATGGCTTTGAAGAAAGTATATGACATTCCACCACCAATAATGAGGTTGTCAACTCTTTCGAGCAACTGCTCAATAATCAATATTTTATCCGAGATTTTAGCCCCTCCCATAATGGCAGTTAATGGCCTTTCTCCTGACTCAAGGACTTTTTGAGCATTCTCAATTTCGGCTTGCATTACATAGCCACATCCTTTGTCTTCGAAAAACTGCGCAATGATAGATGTAGAAGCGTGTGCTCTATGCGCTGTTCCAAAGGCATCATTGATATAGATATCACCGTGATCTGCAAGCGACTTGGCAAAGTCCGCATCACCTTTGGTCTCTTCTTTGTAGAACCTTAGATTTTCCAAAAGGAGGACTTCACCACCTTTTAAGTTGGAGGAAACTTCCTTGCCTGCTGATCCTATACAATCATCCGCAAACTTCACTTCAGTACCGAATACTTCCGATAAGTGTGACACTAGGTGCTGCAATGAAAACTTATGCTCAGGGCCTTCTTTTGGTCTACCCAAATGTGACATCAATACAACAGCGCCTCCGTCAGAAAGTATTCTCTTAATAGTAGGTGTAGCCGCCTTAATTCTAGTAAAGTCGGTAATTTCAAAGCTATCATTCAAGGGAACGTTAAAGTCTACTCTGATTAGTGCCCTTTTTCCTTTGAAATCGAAATCGTTGATGTTCTTCATTATTTATTCTTTTGCGGTTGCGCGTTTGATTCTATCGTTAATGGCTCTTCCCAAGCCAATATTAGGTACAAATTTGGTTACTATAGTTGTAATGTCTGGTCTTTGATCAAGGGTTCTTAAACCGGTAAAAAGGCGGCTGGCCGCTTCGTTCATATCACCAGTTTCTGACAGTACAAATTGGTTTTCAAGACTTATCCCATCAAAGTACTCATCAAACACTAATGCTCCCATTCCCTTAGTACCCTTTCTAAACTCAGGGTTCAAGTCATCCGAAATAACAATTTCTGTCTTTGGAGCATAGTGACTTTTTAGCATGCCGGGTGCATCGGGTTTAGAACTCGAATGAATATTGACTTCTACCTCTCCTATCACCTCCTCGATGTCTTCGACCGACAGTCCTCCCAACCTTAAGACTTTTGGCATCTCTGATTCGAAGCTAACGATAGTCGATTCTATCCCTACAGAACAGGGGCCCCCATCAAGGATGTAGTCCACCTCATGACCAAGCTGTTGATCCACATGGCTTGCAGTGGTCGGACTGACGTAGCCGAATGGATTAGCACTTGGTGCTGCCAAAGGAAAATCGAGCGACTTTAACAACTGATGAGTCAAGCCATGCGCGGGCACTCGAATCGCAACTGTATCTAATCCAGAGGTCACAATATCTGGAATAGACGACTTTCTTTTTAACAGAATGGTTAAAGGTCCTGGCCAAAAGCGAGACGCCAGCGCTTCGGCTTCTTTTGGGACTTCTAGTACAAATTCTTTCGCCTGATCTAAGCTGGAAACATGAACAATCAGTGGATCGAATGATGGACGCTTTTTAGCATTGAATATATTGGTCACCACAGCACTGTCTAAGGCATTTCCTGCAAGACCATAAACCGTCTCTGTAGGGATTGCCACTAAGCCCCCTGATTCGAGGACCTCCTTCGCGTGGTTAATATCATGACCAATTTCAGCCATTATTGAACACAGTTCTGCCCGATGGCCTCGCTGGCTCCTTCAAAACTGAAAGTCTGGGCACTGAAGAGATATTCACAACCCTGTGCCTTATTATCTTGTGCTAATTCGGCCAGACCTAACCAATAAAAGGCCTCTCCATATTCGGGCTGCATTTCAATGGCCTTCTTTAAGTCATAGATCGCGTCTTCAGGGTTATTAATTCTCAATTCTGCTTTTCCTTTGTTAAGGTAGAGCAAGGCATTGTTTGGTTCAATCTGAAGTGCGAATTGAAAATCGAACAGGGCTCTATCGAACTCTTGATACTTGAAAAGAATAGCTCCCCTGTTGATATAAGCGTCAGTAACGTCAGGTTGAATGTTGATCACATAATCATAGTCAAGCATCGCCTCATTGTCCTTACCTAGCAGTCGGAAGGCATTGCCCCTGTTAAAGAACGCCCTATAATTTGTGGTATCCGCATTAATCGCATTTCCAAAAGTAGCGATAGCCTCATCTAGTTGACCCAGCCTAAGTAGTGCCACACCTTTTGCGTTCAAGGCTGAATAATTTCCTGGGTTCTTGTCCAACAACTGGTTAAAAGTCTTGATGGCCTGAGCATAGTTATTCTCATCCATAAAAGACCTGCCTTGGGTGAGCAGTTCTTCCTCTGAAGGAGAACATCCCAAAACAAGCATTGTTAAAATCACTAAGAATTGAAGGCTTAATTTTTTTTGCATCGATCTGCGTTAAGCGTGCAAAGATAAAGCAAGCTTACTAGACCTGAAAGGGTTATTGTCTTGTTAGAATAACCCGTCTTACAGTATTTTCTCTTAAGTGAGTGATCCTGATAAGATATATACCATCTGGAACAGGATTACCCAAAGTATTTGTGCCATCCCAAAAGAACTCATTCTCCCCAATAAAGCCCAAACCACTCGAAATTGTACGAATTTGATTACCTGATGAATCATAAATCCTTATCAGTACAAAGTTAGTTTCCGGAAGGTTTACCCTTACCGTAACGAGGTCGCTGAAAGGATTGGGAAAGACAGTGCTAATTTCGAAATTATCCGAACCGCTGATCGGTTCCGGTGGCTCAACATTTCCAATTTGCGAAGTAAACATTCCTCTACCATGGGTAGCTGCAACGATTTTCCCATCTACTCTGCGGTAATCAATCATGTTGACCACTGCATTACCAATACCTTCAGCAGACTCTATCAACCAATTGGTCGACTGTCCATTCATTATGCCTGTGCTGTACAAACCTGTACTTGTTGCAGCCATATATAACTTAGATCCATCGTCAAGTGGAACGATTGTTACCCACCTTACAGAAGGACCATTTCCTTCTCCAGAAGGATTCTCTTCTAAAGTTCCTGATACATCCTCAAAGCTTTGACCACCATTGGTCGACCTAAAAACACTCGGTATACCGTAGTTTGAGAATGAGACTAATAACTCATCAGCATTAAGAGGATCAACTGCAATGGACCTGATGTATCCATCTACAGGAAACAGAGTTCCTGTAATGTCTTCTACCTCATACACCTCAGTGCTCGCATCAGTGACCTTAAACAATCGACCAGTCGATGTGCCATAATAGACGATATTCTTTGGTGTAGTTGATACTTGTACTGCTGTGATGGTTCCATCAGAAAGCTCGGTTTTATCCAATCGTGACCAGTTGGTAGTGGTAGTACTTTGCGATCCTGTCAATATCTGAGACAGGTTCCTATTTCTCCAAAGGAAATCACCTCCTGCCAAATACATGCGATTGGCATTATTAGGGTCTAAGGTATAGGGATTAATAAACTGATAAGGCTGTGATGGATCAGTACCTCCACCTGTTGGATCCACTCGTGCAAATGAAGTTATATCGAAATTCTGGTCCAGACCAAGTCTGAAAATTCTGGAATTCTGAAATGACATATAGTAGAATACGCCAATAGGTGTTGTGGCAGCAAATGCACCATCACCTCCCAAAACTCTAGTGCCATTATCCGCTCCATTGACAGCGGTATTCGTTGTCAATATACTTCCATTGTCCTGAGTACCTCCGATCACAAAATCGTCTGGTGGATACTGACTAAAAATACCCGTATAAAACTGCGTTGTTACAAACCCATTGTTCAAGGAGGCATAAGAAACTTCGTTCGCCCGGCTGTCTTCAGTGACGAAAATACCTCCATCGTTAAATGAAAACATCCGATCGGGATTAGAAGGAGAAAAGATAACTCCATGCTGATCGGGATGATGATTAGGATAGATTCTGGCGCCATTCTCTGCAGGATCGTAGCCGCCTATCCAGGTAATATTATTACTTGTTGAAAAGGCATCGGTCGATCGATAAATATTTGTTCCTCCCAAGAAAACTACATTTGGATCTGTTGGATGAACAGATACAAACATATCGTAAGACCCTTGAGAGTCATACGCCTCAATATTGTTGCTACCATCAGGAACATTGGTCGACAAGTTGATCAATTGACTTGTCGACATGGTGTACCTAAAGAGCCCATAATCAGATCCTTGATCTATGATGAAATAAAGGATGTCAGGATTAGAAGGCGATGAACCAATTTCAATCCTTCTCGAATTTGTATTCGCAAAGTTGCGGAGCAAGGTCCAGTTTTGACCATCTGTAGAAGAGTACACTCCGGCTTGAGGAGACCCGACTGTTGCCACATTCGTAACACTACTCAATGAGGCAATCAGCACATTATTCGCTGTACGATGGACGTCAGTATAGAAAACAGCCGTCACGTCATTCAGATCTCCATTGGCAGGGAAATTCAACAAATCATTTCCTAGTACAGTCGTCCAATTCTGTCCACCGTCTACCGATCGTACGATGCCTCCATAAACGGCCGCGATGACCTCATCATCCGTTCCGTTAGGATTTGTCGTAATGTCCCAGACATATTGAAAAGGTGAATTGAATAATCCTGGGGAGTTTGATTGTGTAGAAGTCAGTGGCCTCCATGAGATACCATTATCTGTCGATTTGAAGATACCATTACCTCTGAATGGCGCTCCTGGTGCTCGGGTAGAATTACCCACTAGCTCACCTGTTCCATAGTACCAAATATCTTCCTGCCCAGCTTTAATGTTTTGGGTTATGGCCGTCACACTTTGAATATCATCGGCTAGAGAGGTTCTTGTCCAGTTTTGTCCTTGATCTATCGACCGCCACGAGCCTCCCGACACTCCTCCAGCAATCATAAGATTCTCGTCCCGAACGTCCATTACTACAGCCCTACTACGTCCCCCAAAATTGTTAGGCCCTACTTGGCTCCAGTTCAGCGCTTGAATAGCACTACCACTGTTACTGCCGCTTCTTTGAAGACGCTGATCATTCAATAATTGAGTCCGATAGTTTTTCGCTGCAAAACTCAGCTCTTTGGCTCTTATTCCTTCCGGTATTTGGCCTGTAGTGGGGTTTGCTAATAGTTGACGTTCATACTCACTGCGAGATTGCCTGTCTTCTCTACCTTCGATTTCAGACTTATCATTTTCGATGATTTGAGCAATAGCAACCTCTTCATGTGCGGGAATGAAACTCCAAGTTATTGCAAAAAGGACATAGAAGAGAACTGTAATCAGTAAGTAGTTCTGCAGCTTTAGGTTACTCATAAGTCTAAATATAACGAACGAATGTGCTAAGGTATCATCCTCCCAATCACATTTTTCTCCTTATTGTTTCACATTTTTCAATCATTCTCAAAATAGAGTCGTTGCCATTGCATAAAGTCGGTATTTCCTTAAAAGACTTCCAAGCGACATCCTTCGATTCATGATTCTTTTGAATGGTTTCTTCCATATCTCCCACAAACAAAAACCTTACGTCATAATGATCATGTTCAGGAACCTCTTTTCTTTCAGGAATCGTGTGAATATCAATGTCAAAAATCTTTTCAGAATAGAATCTGGTCTTCTTTAAACCAGACTCTTCACTCAATTCTGTTTCTGCAACAATGCGCAGGTTTTCTTCACCATCGGCATGCCCTCCTAACTGAAGCCATCTGTCGAGTTTGGCATGATGTGTCAAAAGCGCATATTCAAAACCTGCATCAACGACCCATGTCGAAGCTGTAAAGTGGGCATGTAAGAGACTCCTTTCAAAACAGTTTTTATACTTAAGCAAGTCAATCATTTGCTTGCGAAAAAGCATCTCTGCTTCGTAAGAACTCTGATAATCTTCCAAATTTTGTGTTAGCAGTCGCCTTTCTTCAGACTCCATCCGAAATCACAACATTAGCTTTGTTCACCTTGCCCTTCGACAATTCACTAATGATCTCTCCGCCCTCCGAATTGTCCATGTCACCTTTACGCACAATTACATAGTAGGACTTTGTATCCAAGTTTTTGAAGGTCACTCTACCCTTACTATCGGTAAGCTTATAAGGCTGCACGGGGTTCACTTCTTTGTTGTAGTCTGCCTCGCTCGCATAGAGGGTTACTCTTGCGTCTTTGACCACATTTCCCAGATCATCGAGCACTGTGATCTTAAGCTTAGTTGAAAAAACTTGTGCTGAAGCTTCTTGCGTTTGGGCCAAGGCCAAGCAAGAAATAAAGGCTAATAGGATTAATCTTTTCATATTTCTATGGGTTTGAACAGCTGTTCTATTAATTCTGAAAATGGTTTCGCTTTTGTATATAATCTATCCTGATAGACGTTAGCCATTAGTTTTATGTAACTGGGTTTTCGGTCTATCTCGTTTTTCTCAATTAAAATATTCCCAAACTTCTGATCACTTAGCCCGGCTAAAACTTCTGCCTGCGGCTTCAGGTACCACTTCTCGATGGTCTCTTCATAGGTTTCCTTATCCAACACTCTTCGATCACCTTGCGATAGCTTATAGCCTTGCTCAAGACCTCTCTCTTTCAGAAAGTCAAAGACATGATTAAAGCTTTCCTTGCTAAACTGATCATTGAAACTGATGGCAAAGCCATTGGAGTATTGAGAGTCTAACAAGTGAACTTCTACAGCTGAAACTATGCCTTGTTTCTTCATAAAATAGCCGCGCTCAATATCTGCCATTAGACTACCTGCCTGTTCGGTTCCTTTCCACTTTTCGTAGGCCTTAACTTCTTGGTTTGACCTTTTGAGTACTTCATGAATAAAAGCCGTTTTTGGGCTTTGCTTATTAAAAAGCTTATCTACTATACTATCGAAGAAACTCATGATGTAAATGTATGAATTATCATCAGTCTAAAAGGGCTATTTATGGGTTCTTGAGATATTTAAATGGCCATAATCATCATAATGAAGCTCTCCATGGTCGATCAGTTCGGCAAGTAGGTCAAGAAACATTGACTTGTCTTTTGGCTTTAGAGTCTCCACCAATTTTTCCTCATTTAACTGATGTGAAGCACTCAACAGTTGAAGTATTTGTGACCTATAATGTTTTCTTTCCTTTTCATCATCTTGGTGCTTAGCCTTCTCAATACAGTTGTCGCAAATACCACAATGGTCATAATCAGTTTCACCAAAATACGATAGCAAAAGCTGAGTTCTGCATTGCTTGCGCTCATGCACATAGGCTATGACAGCTTCCATCTTCGCAAGTTTAAGCCGTCTCTTGGCTTCAAGGGCTTGTTGATCGATGGGCAATTGGTCAATCTGCTGCTTTGGTAGCAAATAAGTAAGCTGTGGTTGATCCTTATGCCTCTGATAATCGATTATCTCACGTTCCGACAGTGCATTTAACAGATCGCGCACCTGATCGGTAGAAGTACCTAGCAAAGCGGCAACATTGGTCTCTTGAATTTGAATACTCTGATGATAGAGCTCGCCCCCATATAGGCGTAAAAGTCCTTTGATGACAGCGTCAAAACCTGAGTTCGAAACTTGAAACTCATACATCTTTCGCTGATCTAGTAAAAAGATCACTTTCGAAGGACTGTAAAAGGCCTCGGTCAGGTGGATAAGTCCATGTTCTTGTAGGGCCTTTATTGCATTAAACACTTCTAATGGATGCCGATCAAATCGTTGCGAGAATGCCTGGAAATCGAAATCGAAGCTTGTTTCCGGATGACTACCATTGGCTAACTGAAAGTGGTTGCCTAGCATTTGATAGACATCTTTGATCAGAGGCATTCCCGGCAGTGACTGCTCCGTCTTTTTTCTTAAATCATCAATATCCTTTTGGTTGCTAATGATCAATGCGAAAGCCTTACGCTCATCACGACCTGCTCTGCCCGCCTCTTGATAATAAGACTCTAGGTTATCAGGCAGATCCATATGGGCTACCAAACGTACATCAGGCTTATCGATGCCCATACCAAAAGCATTGGTGGAAACGACTACTCTCGTACGGTTATGTATCCAGTCCTCCTGTCTCTGACTTCGCTCTTGGTGGGTAAGACCAGCATGGTAGAAGTCAGCCGAAATCCCCTGTTTACCAAGCATCAACGCTATTTCTTTCGCATGCCTTCGGGTAGATACATACACGACAGACGAGCCCCCCACTCTATTGAGGGCTTCTAAAAGCTTTCGCTCTTTGTGTTCTTCAAATCGCACCGAATAGGACAAGTTTGCCCTAGCAAAACTCTTTGTGAAGACTTTCGGCTTCTTGAAGGCAAGCTTGTCTTGAATATCCTTTCTAACCTTTGGCGTAGCCGTAGCAGTTAAAGCAATAACAGGCGTGTCAGGCAAGAGCTCACGGACCTTTTCAATTTCTAAATAGGCAGGCCGAAAGTCATAGCCCCATTGAGAGATACAGTGTGCTTCATCGACAGCGATTAATGAAACACCGCGAGTTTCATGTACCCTTTTGATCCTCGCCTGAAATATCTCTGTTTTGAGTCTTTCAGGTGAACAATAGAGAAATTTCAATTCGGAGTTTATGGCATTGTCTAGTGCGTAATCAATCTCTCTTTTGGACTGTCCGGCATGCAGGGCAATGGCGCTTATTCCTCTTTCTTTGAGTTGATAGACCTGATCTTTCATCAAAGCGACCAGAGGAGAGATCACAAGGCATAAGCCCGGTTGTGCCATGGCTGGTACTTGAAAGCAGATGGACTTGCCCCCTCCTGTCGGAAGGAGTGCCAGGGTATCATGACCATCAAGCACCGACTGAATGATCTCTTCCTGCAAAGTTCTGAAGGTGTTAAAACCCCAGTAATGCTTAAGAATATCAATCTGTTGGTCCATGAAACAATAAAACGTCTAGTTACTTCTGCTTGTTAAGGAAGTCTGCTATTCCTTTTTGACAATCTTCTGTCGCTCTGGCTTTAGCATTTTGCTCAGCTGCATAGTCCAGTCCCTCCTCTAAGCTCATGGCTTGAACCTGGGCGATCATTTGCTTGGTTGCCTTCATGGATTGACCTGAGTTTTTCTCAGCAAGTTTTTGGGCAAAGGCAGAAACTTTATCATCCAATTCATCTGATGGAACAACGTCATTGACCATCCCCATTGCTTTCGCCTGTGGCGCATCTATCAAGTCACCAGAAAGTAAAAGCTCCTTAGATTTTCCCTCCCCGATCTTTCTCAATAGAAAGACCATTACGATGGCCGGAATAAAACCAATTCTCACTTCCGTATAACCAAACTTCGCATGAGCAGCTGCAAAAGAGAAATCGCAGACCGCGGCCAATCCACTTCCACCAGCAATGGCGTGCCCTTGAATGCGGGCGATCACTACTTTAGGGTGAGTGTAGATTTGATAGAAAAGTTCTTTCAGGTGGTTCGAATCGGCCAGATTTTCCTCATAGGTGTTTTGCTGAAGCTCTTGTAAATAAGCCAAGTCGGCACCTGCACAAAAAGCATCACCTGCTGCGGCAAGTACAATGACCTTCGCTTTATCATCACTGGCAGCAAAAGCAAAAGCCTCCTTGAGTTCGGTGACTACTTGTGCATTTAGAGCATTCCGCTTTTCTGGTCTATTTAAGGTTATGGTAGCAACCTGATCAGCTACCATGTATCTCACAAATTCCTGCTTTTCCATTGTCTGTTATTAATCGACTCCTGATACGTTGGTTTTTCCCTATTGCCTGAAGCTAATAATCACTAAATTAAAAGAAACAATAGACACTATAACACATGATCTTAAACCACGAAGAGATAAAGAGCCATCAAGATGCGGATGGACAAAAAATTATTATTTCGGATCTAAAAGAAAATCATCTTACTCAAGGTAGTTACAACTTAAGTATTGGTAAAATATTCGATAATAAGGGTATTGAGTACAACGAAATATCTCTAGAGCCACAGGGAATAGTCTCGATTGTTTCGGATGAATACCTTGAAATGCCAAAGGATATTATGTGCTATACAACCATTAAGAATGGAATGTCCAGAAAAGGCTTATTGGCGATTAACATTGGAATAATTGATTCTGGGTACAAAGGAAAAATATCAAGTCATCTCATCAATTTCGGTCGTGTTGCTGTTAAAATAAAAAAAGGAGAGCCGTTTCTCAGGTTGACATTTCACAAATTGAACATGCCGAAAGTCTCAAAGGACACTAATGTATTTCAGTTTGCTGAAAAAGTTTATGAGATTCAAAGAAGGGATGAGGCAATAGCCTACCTTGGTGATAAATTTCTCAATATTGACGATGCACTCACCAAATTGACTGATAAGGCAACAGACAATTTGAAAAATGGGATGTCCTTTTGGTTCAATAAGATTAGTGTGATTGCTGCCGCCATCTCGATTGGTGCCTTTTTAATGTTTAACTATGTAGCCCCAGCATTCATTTATAGCTATAAAGAGAGGAACATAGAAAAGTTGAACAGAAAGATAGATTCTCTTGAAAATAAATTGACCAATATATCTAATATTGAGCCAACTTTAATGGTCAATGACTCTTCCGATGCAAGGAGAGTTAAAGAAGAAGAAATGCCAAGAAAAGATTCAACTAAACAAAAATAGCAGTAGATGTCAATTAAATTGGATTGGGATTCCTTATTTCAAAGAGCTTGGGAAGCACGTGAGAATGCAAGCATTCTAGGAAACACAAAAGTTGGCTCCGCACTGATAACAAAACAAGGAAACATTTTTGGTGGCTGTAATATAGAACAAACTTATAGAAACAAAGATATTCATGCTGAAGTGAATGCGATATCTACCATGGTTGGAGCTGGAGAGAAAGAGTTTCTAGCAATTGCCATTGTAGCACAAAGAGAATTTTTTACACCTTGTGGCACATGCTTGGACTGGATTTTTCAGTTTGGTGGGCCCGATACAATTGTCGGGATTCAAAATTCTATACAAGGTGAAACTAAGTTTTATAAAGCATCAGAGTTAATGCCACACTACCCTTATTAATTGGCGTGTTTAAGCATTTCATTGGCTAACTCCCTTATAACATTGACTGCAACGCTGTTTCCAAATTGACGATACAATTGCGCATCAGAGACTTCTTCGGGCAAAATAAAGTCTTCTGGAAAGCCTTGAAGCCTAGCACACTCTCTCGGGGTCAACCTACGTGGATTAAGCCCGTCTTGCTGTATTAATATCTCACTACCATCTTTATAGTATCTGGCACTAAGTGTATTAGCATAGGGTGAATCATGATTAAACAGGCTGTAGCCGAAACCCTTTCCTTTTAACTTATTCTCCCTTTTTCTTCTTCTATGACCTTCCCACAATTTGTCTGAAATTGTATAACGGTCATCAACTACATCGGATAAAATATCACCTAATCTAGTCGTGTTGTTCTCGTCAGGAGTAGGAAATTGGAATTCAACATTATGATTTAAAAAACCCACTATATACACTCTTTCCCTATTCTGTGGTAAGCCAAAATCTCGAGCTCTCAATACTTTCCAGTAAACTTTGTAGCCAATGTCCTCCAAAGTTTCCAAGATAATTGAGAATGTCCGTCCAAACCTATCACGTTTGTCCTGCTTGTCATGCCCAACTAGTTGTTTAACATTTTCTAACAAAAACATTTGAGGCAACTTACTCCGTAAGACCCTCTCAATATCAAAGAAAAGAGTCCCTCTAGTATCATTAAAACCCTGTTTCTTACCTGCCTGACTGAACGGTTGACAAGGAAACCCTGCTAAAAGGATATCATGATCAGGTATTAACTGAGTCTCTACTTGGGTAATATCTCCAAAAATAACCTCATCGGGGTAATTAGCATTATAAGTTTTCACAGCATATTTATCCCATTCTGATGTAAAAACACATCTAGTTTCGAAATTAAAGCCCTCTGAAGCTTGTTCAAAGCCCCTTCTTATCCCACCAATTCCTGCAAAAAGATCTACAACATTCATTTACTAGTCCAATAATTTAAGGTATGAGGTATTTCGTCCTTGAACAGAGTGTCAAAGTCAATGACGTTATCGTAATTCTCGTATTTTGTTTTAATCCAATGGTAAGTCACAACCGTAATATTCTGAGATTTCATTTGTATCAAAACGCCTTCTGTAAGCCCCTCATCCAATGTCAAAAGGTAAATGTGAGGAATATTTGTCCTGTTCAACTCTTCTACAACCTCTTGCCACCTTTCTCTCAAAGTAGTCTTCATTGTAATTATAAGACACTTGCTTCTATTTTGCTCATAGGCTTGCCGGCTCGGAATTACACCATCAACCATCTTTCCCACTCCATTTTCAGAGTAAAATTTCGTACCTAAGACTGCTTGATTTTCGTAAGGGTAATTATAAACCCTTGTTATAAAGAAGTCTATTAGCGCTTCAAAAGTCGAACCCGCCCTTGACCTTCTTGAGTTCGTAGTGCTCAAACTTAGTTGATAAATATAAGGCATAATACGCCCTGCAAAGTCACCTACAACCAGACTAAGTTTGGCAAACAATTCACTTTGATTAAATCGATTCTCTTCAAGTTCTGACAAGAGGTTGTTTTCTATAACTTTTTCAAGAATAGTTCTAGGTATATCCCTGTGCATAACTAAATGGGAAATAACCTCTTTATGAAAATTCACCTCATCCTTTAAGTAAATATTCCAACAATTCTCACGTAGGGTGCTTATAGAACTGGATATATCGTCTTTAAATCGAGACGAGTCTCCCAGTTCATCTCCAGTGACCTTAAACACGTAGTAAGACGGTTTCCTTACAATGTTATTTCTAAACCCTTGAATTGTAGCCTTCCACCATTTCAATTCATCTTCGGGCAGGTCGAAAATTAGTGTAATGTCACTCATATGATTTCTACTTTGGAAAGTTTTTCTCGAGGTCTACAACTATATACTCTTTCGACCATTTATTGAGCAATAAACCAAATTCATTTTACAATACATAAACCTGAATCAACTCAAAACCTTCTTCATTAGAAAGTGCTCAATACTGGCCTCTACAAACTTCTCACCTACTTTTTGGAATCCGTAGCGTGAGTATAGCGGCATGGCATCTAGCTGAGCATGTAGATAGAGCAAAGTACCTGACTCGAAAGTAGTTTCAATTTGACCGAGGGCCGTTTGGACTAAGCGCTTGCCCACTCCTTTACCACGATGTTCTTTCAATACCGCAAAGCGTTCCAGCTTTACACCCTTGTCAGTTGTACGATAGCGGCTAGTGCCTACAGGTTCTCCCGAGATATAGGCAATAAAGTGAATGGATTCATCATCAAAGCCATCAAATTCCTCCTCTGGAGGACAGGCCTGCTCGTCAATAAATACTACTTCTCTAACCTTGAATGCCTGCTGCAGTTCCTGGTCAGTCTCTATCTTTTTTACTCTTATCACTTTTCGATTGTTCTTTGTCGTATGCGTTTATAATGTCTTTAACCAGCTTATGCCTAACCACGTCTTTAGTGGTTAGTTCAACGGTTGCAATCCCCTTTACGTTACTCAATAGCCTCACAGACTCTGATAACCCAGATTTTTGATGATGCGGTAAATCGACCTGTGAGCGGTCTCCCGTAACGATAACTTTAGAGTTCGGCCCCATTCTGGTCAGGAACATCTTCATCTGCATGGCGGTGGTGTTCTGCGCTTCATCCAGCAATACAAAGGCATTGTTCAGTGTTCTACCCCGCATATAAGCCAGCGGTGCAATTTCGATGATATTATGTTCTTGATAGTTCTTAAGCTTTTCCATGGGGATCATATCTCCCAAGGCATCATAGATCGGTCGTAAATAGGGATCAATTTTCTCCTGAAGGTCACCCGGAAGAAAACCGAGGTTTTCACCCGCTTCTACTGCCGGGCGGGTAATGATGATCTTTTGTACCTCTTTATTCTTCAAGGCACGAACGGCCATGGCCACAGAAATATAGGTTTTTCCCGAACCGGCTGGTCCTATCGCGAAGACCAGATCATTGTCTTTGACAGCTTTTACCAAGGCTCGCTGATTGGCAGTCTTCGGCTTAATACCAGCGCCTCTCGTGCCATAGACAAGGGTATCATCACGATCATCAGAGGCCATATATTCTGATTCGCGCTTAATATAAGCCTCCACATTATCACGCGTAATCTTACCGTATTTATGATAGTGTTGGATAAGGGCATGTATCACATCGTTGATCTGAATGATCTCGGATGCGTTCCCCTTTATCAAGATTTCATTTCCTCTCGAGACGATTTTGCTCTTCGGAAATGCAGAGGCTACTTCTTTTATATTTCGATTTCCTACACCAAGGAAATCTACCATAGCCATGTTTTCAAGTGTGATTAGCTTTTCTACCAATAGTAAGAAGCGATTTTAGTGATTGCCTAGGCTTAAAATTTCAATAATTTTGTTGGCGTCTAAATTATAGAATAAACGCCAATAGTCGTTCATGACCCTTATCACTTTTACATCAGATTTTGGCTTAAGTGACCATTACGTGGCGTTTACGAAGGCGGGCATTCTAAAAGAGTACCCTGAAGCCCAAATTGTGGACATTAGTCATCAGGTCAAACCATTTGATTTGGCGCATATGTCTCACATCCTCCACGGCACTTTCCGTGAGTTTCCAGCCGGCACGGTTCATTTGATTGGGAATGAAAGCACTCAGAAGCCTCCTTCATACATAATTGCAGCCATCGAAGAACATTTATTCGTAGGTGCCAATAATGGCGTGATGAGCCTGGTTAGCGAAAAGGCTCCAACCGAAGTCTATGAAATTAGTCTGGAGTCAGGCGAAGGCTTTTCCAAACTTTCTGCAATTGTTGCCAAATTAGCCAAGGGAGATTCGGCTGGATCATTTGGTGGGCCTTGCGAAAACTTTGTTCAATATATGCCGCGTAAGGCACGAGCTACCAAGAAGGAAATCGCTGGGCATGTTATTCATGTGGATCACTACGGTAACTTGATTACCAATATCGAAAAAACGGACTTCGACATTCTAAGCCGTAACCGATCTTACCGGATTACCTTTGGGCGAGATGCGGTGACGGAAGTCAATGCTCAAATTTCTGAGGTCGAAGCAGGAGAGGTATTCTTTACCTTCAGTTCCAACGGCCGATTGATGCTCGGCATCAATCAGGGGCATGGAGCACAACTATTAGGGCTTGAATATGACAGCCCTGTCATCATACACTTTGAAGACTGATGCTGATTAGAATCGTAAGGATGACATTCAGACCCGAGGAAAGAGATGCTTTTCTTTCACTATTTGATGAGAAGAAGGAGAATATCAGACATTTCGCGGGCTGCAGTCACCTAGAACTTCTAGAGGATTATAGCGACTCCAATGTATTTTCTACTTACAGTTATTGGGAAGACGAAGAGGCACTGAACGCTTATAGAAACTCAGATTTATTTGCCGAAGTATGGACCAATACCAAGAGCAAGTTTGCGGCAAAACCGGTTGCTTTTTCACTCAAGAAATTCGTTCAAGTCGATTGATATTTTCGTAGGTCGGCTTGTTGGATAATCAAAAATCTTTACTCATTTTTGCACACCCAATTCAAGAATGCCTAGGTGGCGGTCCCGAACCTTCAGGAGGTAGACCGCTACTCAGGCACAAGCACCAGCCCAGGTGGCGGCCCCGAAGCTTCGGGGGGTAGCCGTTGCTTAGGACAAATACCAGCCCAGGTGGCGGAATTGGTAGACGCGTTGGTCTCAAACACCAATGCCTTCGGGCGTGCCGGTTCGACTCCGGCCCTGGGTACATAAGCGATAGAAGCTCCTCCACAAGAGGAGCTTTTGTCGTTTATAGATCAGCCGGAGGAGAAGTCTATCCCGATGAAGCGCAGCGGATATCGGGAACTCCGGCCCTGGGTACTAGAAACAAAAGGCTCCTCATAGAGGGGCCTTTTTTGTTTGCCAGGTTGTTGGTGAGAACACCAACAACAGTACAGATGACTACTCCTATCCTTTAAACAATCAAATCTCAACAAAAAACACAATACTGCCTGCGATAATTTAACGGTCGTGTCATAAGCACTATTGAAATAACCGCTCTTAAACGCCATTTTACTATATTGTTTTCAAGCTTAGTTAGCCTCAAATGACCGTTTATGAATTTTCGAAAAAAAAAGCTTCTGTATCATCCCGAGGATCCAAAGAAAATCATAAGATCCAATAGTGGCCACATAAAATTTGAAATTAGAGAACAGGGTAACTGTTGGATTTTAAAATGTCTAGGCGATTTAATTGGAGAGAATGATGGTCCAATACTAATGGAAGAATTAAATTCTAGAGGGATTTTATACGATTTTGGAATAGTGGATATAGAACAGGTTAGGTATGTTAATTCCGCAGGACTTGGTGTTCTTATTACATTATTGACAAAGTTTAGGAATAATGGAGGAGAATTGATTTTGTTATCACCTTCTGAACACATGACTAGACTTTTGGAAATAACTAAACTAAAGGCAGTTTTTTCAATAGAGGAAAGCCTTAATTCTGCCAAAGATAAGTATGACCTAAGAATTGGTGATGATAATGAGGCTATGATGGGCTTAACCCTGATCGATGGAAAACTTAGTTGCGTATCATTATCGAAGCAAGATGGACAATTTAAAGTGGTCGAAGCTACAAGCGAGAAAATATTTGATATCCTAAGGACTTATCGATCTTATTCGTCATCAGTGAAGGAAAAAATAGAAGAGTTTGAATATCTGATTAATAAAAAGAATGTGCGGGAACAAGAACTGCACTTTTTCTTTGAAAAGAATCCAGACTTCTTACTTTTCAATGATAACTATCACAAGCTGAGGTCAAAGATTGTATTGGAAAGTACTGAGGGTAATTTAATCCCAGATTTCGTTCTCGAACCATATGATGATTATTACTCAGACCTTGTTGAACTAAAACTCCCTACAAAGAAAATATTCTCTGGAACGAATAAAAACAGAATAAAATACTCACAAAATGTTGCGGAGGGAATTGCACAACTCAGAACATATTCAAATTATTTTCAAGATTCGAACAACAGAAACATTGTAAAGAGCAAATATGATATTGAGATTTACAAACCCACAATGTATCTCATCATCGGAAGAACAACTGATCTTGATCCTGCAATAAAAAAGGATGTTAATTACGAGTTGCCAGATAATTATGAAGTTATTTCTTATGATCAAATTCTTAACCGCTATGAAAGAAAACACAAATAGGTGCAACTCCGGAGGATCCTAACATACACTGAGCTTTAGCCACTTGCAAAAGGCTCTTGGGATAATTGAAAGGTTAAGCAGACAGAGCTTAGTTAGACTGTTAACCCTATCTTATAATCGCCAGCCTACCCAAGCCATAACAATGACTGTGATTAACCCAACCATAATGGCATAACTATTATAGGCTTGGAGGTCATTTCACTACATTGCTGTTATTCACCAGCTGTACACCATTAAAATGAAGAACGAACTACTAAGACACATTATCTCGACTATAAAGTATCGATTTGAAAAGTCGGTAAAAGGAAGCCATGAGACTTTCGGTGATTTTAGTTTAAGCAAGGGTAGCAGAAGCGCCAAAGAGATAGTTCATCATATGAACGATGTCATCTATTCAACAAGGTTCTTTATTGAACATGAGTCAATGCCGCAAAAGGGAATAGAGAAATTGAATTTTGAAAACGAAGTCGAGCGATTTAAAACTGAATTAAGCAGAATCGACCAGTTATTGAATTCAAATGACTTAGATGTTAACTATTCGAAAAGACTCTTTCAAGGACCTTTTTCGGACGTTCTAACACATATCGGACAAATTGCAATGTTGCAGAGATTGGCTGATAACCCGATAGCCGCAGAAGATTTTTCAAGAAGCGCAATTAAGACAGGTATCAATGATTGAAAAGTAAAAAACAGGGTACAACAGGGTATAGCGCAAATGGGGTGATATTCAACTTCTATATTCTAGATAGCGGCAAGCTGACTGCAACTAATAGATGGATAATCGCATCTTTCAAACAATCACTAACCCAGTCATTATGCGATTGACGATCTTACCGATTCTAATACTCTTCCAAGCCAATTTAATTGTTGCACAAACATCACTTGCGGAAATTGACCTTGAAAAGGGGAAATACAATGTAGGGTTCAAGCACTATACAACTTCTGATAGCACAAGAACTTACAGTAGAGCCTATGACTATACAAACAAGGAAGTCGATAGACCTATTCCTGTTAGTATGTGGTATCCATCTGAACAAAATTTAGATGACCTAGAACCGTTCCAGGTTTTAGATTACCTCGAAATTCTCAAAGAAGAAGAGGAATGGGAACATTTGCCCAATGAACAAATCTTAAACTGGTTTTACTACGCTAACACTCCAGCGAATCAAAAACATCTTGTCGAAAAAACTACGGCACACCATAACTCGGAATTCTCAAAAGGAAGGTTTCCTGTAGTTATTTACGCACCAAGCTATCAAGCATCATCAATTGAAAACTTTTCTCTTTGCGAGTATTTGGCAAGTCATGGTTTTGTCGTCATATCAAGTCCAAGTCGAGGAACTAAAACTCGCTGGTTCAGCATTAACAATGCAATGGAAATGGAAACTCAAGCGAGAGATGTAGAGTTTTTGATGAAAGAAGCACGTAAAATTCCGATTGCAGATAATGACAAGATTGCAATTATGGGGTTTAGTTTTGGTGGCTTATCGAATATCATCGTCCAAAATCGCAATGACAAAGTGAAAGCCATTGTTAGTCTTGATGGGACAGAAAGGTACCAATATGGAATATTAAATCAGTCACCTTCTTTTGATGCACAAAATATAGATGTTCCATACATGCATATGGCACAAAAAGACATTCCCGAAACTGTCTTGATAGAAGATAAGATAGATGCCGAACTTAACACGAGATTCCAATTATTTGACAGCATCACAAATAGTAGGACACATCAATTAAAATTTCACAATCTGACGCATAGTTATTTCAGTACTTTAGGTGTGCTCTTCGCAGATAGAGACAAGAGACAGGACAAGAGCGATATTGAAATAATGAAGTCGTATAAGCTGGTTACGCTTTACACCTTAAATTTTTTGAACTCAGCGCTAAATCAACTTGACAAGGCATCTACATTTATTGAAAATGATCCGTCCTCTAATGGAATAGCAAATGACTTGATTACCCAAAAAATTAAACAGTCCTCAATAGAGGACATTTTTACTTTTCGAGATTTTAATGATTTGGCGTCAGGTCAGAACTATGAAAACTTATCGCAATTCTATGATTCAATAATCAAAAAACATCCTTCGTTTAAAATAGCTGAAGGCAACTTAAACACGCTTGGGCTACAACTGGTTTTCAACCCCAATACCGCATCACAAGGAGTAAACGTGTTTCTATTAGCAACAAGACTTTATCCGAATTCTGCAAATCTTTACGACAGTTTGGCCGAGGGATACCTGTTCAATGGTATCGAAGAAAAGGCGATTGAAAGTTTTGAAAAATCCTTAGAGTTGAATCCGCAAAATCAAAACGCTATTAGTCGTTTGAGACAATTAAGGAAATAAAGCCAGCTGCTAACGTTGGCTATAAGCAATTGGGGTCTATTTTGCTATCTTACATTAACATGCTAGTTGTGTTCAATTGAAAATGCGATTTAATAAACCACCATATCCGACAGTATATTTTAGTGAAGAGATTTGGGTTAAGTGTCCAAAGTGTTCTGAGCCGGCAATGGTAAAGACTGAGCTACCAAAATATACGATTCCTTTTCCTTGGGGGCATAAATCGGTCTGCAACTGCAATCACTGCGGGTTTCAAGAAACGGATCATAATAGTTGGTCAGGATATCTTCAAGGGTTTGTAAACCGAGCCTGTGGTAAGTGCGGAAGTAGAATTTCACATACCACAGAGCCTACAAGAGATCCGTATGAAACATCAAATGTTGCCTGTGAAGTATGTAAGGATGTCAGAGCATATGAGATTCAATGGTATCGATACCGAAATGACAAGCCTACTGATCCCTACTTTGGGTTTGACCTTTGGTTTCAAACAAGTATAAAAGACAATGTCCTTTGGCTGTACAATATTGACCATTTAGATTATCTAAACGAATATGTCAATGCCAAACTCAGAGAAGGTGATAGCAGACATAAATATTCGATGATAACAAATTTACCTCAGTGGGTGAAGTCAAGTAAAAACCGTGATGTGATCGTTAAAAAATTAAGCAAACTCAAACGGGAGTTTGAAAAGACAACTGTACACAACACTGGATATCGCAAATAGGGCGCTATTTTGCTACATCGCTTTTATACACAAGTTATAACCCATGCAAACAAGACCTTATGAACAGAAGTTTAATAATCATTTTGGTGACCTGCTTGTTCAGTTGCTCAAGTCAGTCTCCTAATTTTTTTATCGGTAAATGGCAAATCTTAAGTGTTGTCGAAAATGACCAACATATTGTTTTGAAAAATAACTGGATGCACCTAAAGGAGGATGGTAGTTTCGATAGCTATGATGGGGATTCTGATAAAAGTGAGACTGGGAATTGGGAGTACGAACCCAAAGAAAAGCTATTGAATATTATTGGTAATGCAGGTGATGAAGATAATAGTAAATGGATCTTATTAATGAGAAATGATACTCTAATATTTACCTCAAGTGAGAATAATTTAGAGCTAAAAGCTATAAAAATGAAATAATTCAAAACAAGGCGTGGCGTTAATATTACCTAATAATCACCAGCTTACCGAAGCCATTATCAAAGGCCTTGTCTTTGGAGGTAGATCGTCTAGTCAGACTGTTGCCACTACTATGCTGGATTTGCACGCGATAGAGATAGGTACCATTGGCCAGAAGGTCGCCAAATTCATCACGACCATCCCAAGCATACTCTGAAATATTATTACCTATACGCAGTGGTCCTAGTTCGTTTTGCGTGATCTCTCGCACTAGCTTACCGGATACCGTAAAGATCTGAATCTTGATCTGGTCAGGTATCTCACTTCCCGTCAATGTAAAGACAAAGCGCGTGCTCGTTGAGAATGGATTAGGATAGGGATAGAAGTGCGTGACAGTCGATTCATTCACCACTTCGAAGTTGATCTCGTAAGGCCCAATCCCTGCTTGATTCCCTGAGGCATCAGTGGCATTCACTTGGAATAGGTAGGTCCCATCTGAGAATTCATTTGGCTGATATTGCACTTTAAAGTTTTCGTTTTCCGAAGCTGGCGTAAACGTTACTCTTGGGTCGGAGAAGTTAATGCGCTGCGGTTCGCACCCACTTTCGCAAATCTCAGTAAGAGTCATTTCCACACCTAGGGTATCTGTTTTGAAAATAAAGTTGTTGTTATCGCGAAGCTCCACCTCGATAAGTGGTGTTGGAGAAATGACATCACCATCAACTATATACACGCCATCAAAAGTGACATCCATAGCTGGGCTGACCTCGTCTCGAATCACATTAAAGAATGACTCTAGTCGAATTACATTGTTGCTCGTAAATTGCTCTATCTCATCTCCAAGGTTAATTACTACCTCTAAGTCATTTAGACCAATGCGCCCTGCTGTTGCAATTGGCAAATCGAAAGCCACTGTCTGACCTGCAGCTACGGGAGGAATTTGTGCCGTCTCTGTGCTTTCCTGATTAGTATTTTGATTGGTGAGCTTATAACGGATGTTCAGGTTACCCTGAAAGTCGTAATCAGAAATATTAGTGAATTGGAAAGCTGCATTGAAAGGCTCTCCCTCCTCCAATTCAATATCTTGATTGCGATCGTTCTGCAGCGTTATAATTCCTTCAGGAACACCTTGATAACTGACCGACCATTGATCCAACTGAGCTGGAGTAGCCGAAACTCTATCAACCATATTGACATAAAGCCTTACAAAAGGATATTGATTAGGGTCAATACTACTTAAGTCTACTTCATCCACACTATTGACGGTAAACAAAGTCACCTCTGTTCCATCCACTTGTCGACCTCTTACTTCAAACTCTACTTCGTCTTCAGCCGGGTCTGTAATAATATTTTTTACCAACCTGCCCCACTGACTTACTGGCCCAATCACTGGTGAAAAGACAGTACCGCTATCGGTGCTTGCGTTGATGGTTGTTGAAAAATTAATTTCTGTTGTAGAGGCATCTGGTTCGGCACCAGCAGGTACTCCTTGAATAAAGTCTGCGCTCCCTTCAGCTGCTCCTTTAGTACCAAAAATAATCAAAGGATCACTGTTGGAAGAAATAGTATTTAGGTCAAAAATAGAGACACCAACTCTAGCAAAATCAGCTTTGGTTTCATTGTCCCAATTACTAAATAACGCAGATCCAATGGTGAAGAAGAGCACTCTATCTCCATCATCCATTCCATTGATGTATTGACGGAGAAGTCTCTGATCACCTGTTGTATTGACATCGTTGAACATGGATGGAGTGAACCTATTGATAAACTGAGGTGTGACACCGCAGTTTAAGGGATCTTGCGTTTCAAACTCCTGCCCTGGTGTCTGTAAGATCAAGTAAGGTCTTCCACTATCCTTGTTAAAAGCTATTGCGTTAAGGGAATTCGTAGCACAAAAGCGATTGGGCTCATTGCTAAACAATGAGAAACCATCGATCTCTATAGTAACATCCAATGGCCTTCCTCCTGAAGGGTGGTTATCACCAAATGTAGCTACGTCTATTGTAGTTGAGGTTCCTGCAAAAATCCATGAGTCTGCATCCTCACGTTTACTGAGAGATGATAGACTAAGTTCCTCAAATTGATCAAACTCTGTCTGTGCCCAGCCTTCTGTTCCGTTTTCAATAAATGTAAATGTGGAATTGGTCCAAGGCTGAGGATCATCTGCTAATTCTTCCTCAAAAATACTTCGCCAATAATAGCGTATAGTATCATTGACAGTGGCCGGAAGTAATTCAACATCCCAGGTTGCCACTCCTTTTCCAGTTAAGGTTGTCGTTTGCAGGTAGGGACTGTCAAAGGTGTTCACAGTATCGAGCTGAACTCTGAATGTTTTGTCATTCACCTTCAGGTCTGACGACTGAAGGACTAAACTAATATCTGTCTCATTGATAGTTGAGAAATTCGCTGGAGCAGTATTGAAAGTCCCGGATGCTGTAAAGAAGAAAACACTCTCTGCCGTATTGTTCAACTCGCTTCCCTCGTCTACCTCATTCTGTAGATCTAAGAAAACCTCAAACTTGTTCTCTCCAAACACATCGAGCCCTTGATTACTTATCTCATAATAAACGGTATCTCTATTTCTAATTGCCGGCACTTCGATTTCCGGCAACTCTAAGACCCTACCATCTGATAATGTCCTTCTCACCGTTACAGTTACCGGGTCGGTCGTTGTTCTACCCGCATTGTTAATAACAACCCCAAGATTGAAGAACTGAGTCGTTGATGTGATAGGTCTGCCATCAATTGATTCTCTAAAAATATCTTCTTCACGAACAATGTAGTCCACTTTATCATGAGCAAAAACTTGTAATGCCGGATCTCCCTGAAGCACTGTTTGTTCAACAGCGGCAAAATCAGCATCATCTGGTAGAAAGCCATTAAGCTGTCTCAAAATAGTCTGTTGTTGAATTTCACCTATAGACTGCGTCATATACAAGGTGTCAGCCATTATCTTATAGAAGTTCTCAGTATATTCTTCCAAGACATTTGGAATCCCTACATCGCTATGCGCCAGGAAGTTGACAGCTCCTTTATCCTGAGCACCTATCCAGTTTTCACCAAAAGATGAAAAGAAGAATATTTCTCCACCCCTACATCCGTTCACTATGAAAACCGGATAGCGTCCTTTGTTATCATAGCCTGAATTTGGATCAGTTACATTTCCGATATCGATATCCGTGAACCTTGCTGAAGAGTGTCCAAAAAAAGTAACGAAGCCGGTTCCTTTATTAATCTGCTCTGAGATATTAAAATTTTGAACCGCATTGTTATTGCTTTTTGAAAGGTTAGTTACTGCCGCACCCAAGTAGTCGTCTTCAACAACGTCTTTGAACTTATCTATAAAAAACCTGAAACGGTTAAGTTCGTCTGTGTTCAGCCCTCCACTGAGTTGAATAAAGTTCTTGGTCCATGGTGAGTCTTTCAAAGTCGCTTCTTTCTCCTTGGCCTTGTCCAAATAGTAAGCAACATTCGCTGGTTCCGTAACTGAGAGTCTACCCACTGGGAAAGTCGGAAAATGTGCCCTTCCATCGAGTGCTTCGACATACATAATATCAGAACCAGGAGCGCCCATGGTTGGGACTAGTTCTCTTCTGGATGTCGCCAATGGATCTTGCAAACGTTGAGATCTAATATCTACCCTACTCGATTTTCCAATGATAAAGAGGTATTCCGGAACGCCTTGAGCGTATGCCGATACCATGAACCTTCTAATGGCCAGGGGAGTGAACTCACCATAACCAAACTCATCATACAAATCGGGAGCATCTGCATATAGTACATTGTAAGAACCGCCTTCGACTGACTCTCTGTAGTCTACATAAGCCTGAACGGGATCGTCATAAAAACCGTCAACAGCCTGTTTCAAATATGGATGTGATATGATATAATAGTTGAATGCCGAAAGGTCTTGAAACTTAAAAGTCACAGGTTCGATGGTCGGCTGGATAATGTCACCTGTTCTTTTCAAGAATAGCTCCTTACCATTAGCATCATTCCCGAAGCCAGCAATAAATGAATTTCCAGAAACTTGCCCTGCGATCCTTTTGGGTCTTTGATAATCAGTTAGGTCATAAAGTCCGACATCACCATTGATATTGGCAATCTCTACTCGCTGATTTCCAGCCGATGGGTTTATGTGGATTCTTTTATCCTCTGACTGCGCATCAATTCTTTGAGGGTACTTAAGACTTATATATCCCACAGCCATCCGATCGTCTACCACCTCATCGAAACCAACGGTTTCTACGCGAACAATCACACGACCATTTGCCACATCAGTCCACTCAATCTGAGTATTTACAGTGCCAAAATTATTGTAGTTGATGTGAACATCTTTACGAATCAATCTAAGGTTATCTGTATCCGGACCTACATAGACCGAAGCATTATGTAGCACGTTGTTGAAGCCAATGATTTGAACCGTAAGCTGTGGTTTCCCTTGAGATTCGTCTTGTAATGATATACCATTAAGCGGTATGTCCAAAAAGTTAAGGTCACGGGATAGGCCAAAGTCATTACGCATAATCTCTCGACTCATAAACATCTGGCCGCGGTCATAAAGTGATCGCTTCACTTCCCCGGAAGGGTTTCCAATAGGATAGTATTGTCCGAAGCTGAACTTGTTGGTTTGTATATCTAGAATCTCTTCAGTATGCAGATTGATAGGCGTCAAGGAAGTCGGATCAATATTGACTGACTCCATTCTCAAGCCCGGATCGTTAGCCTGTGTCAGGAAAAAGGAAGTGGTGTCAGAGAAAAGGTTGTAGTACTTATGAATTTGATCAGCCGCTCGATAGAACAATTCAGTGTCTTGCGTACCGTCATTTCTTCTACCATAGAATTCGATGTAGTCATTGCCATCCAATACACCATCTCCTCCATCTTCGACATGGATTGCCACTTCAGTTCCACGGTGATAAAGCTGAAGGTTTGACAAATTTAAGGTTGTCAGATCAATCCCAGCAGCTTGCAAGGCAGCCGGTGTCAGGCGATGAATATCATCCGAACCCGTCTTAATCTTGAAATAACTCTGATTATAACTAATCCATTCGTTGCCCTGACGCTGGGCAAAGCCAGAGACAACAACAGTCATTAAGAAGAGGAATAATGCCAGCCTAATTCTCATCTTTCGCTTCCTTCTTTTTTATCCTTCTCTTGTTACGCGCATATATTCCTGGTAGTGCCTCTAGGGAATATCTAATTGAAAAAACGTGTGAGTAGGGAGACTCAGCTACATTCCCAATATCTGTCAGTGCATAGTCAATGGTAAAATCTTCCAACTTCACACCCATACCCATGTTGGGTTGAAAGCTCCAGAATGTGGTTTCAGAGCTCGCATCTCCAGTAGAAAAGTCTTTTACCCTTTGAAAATTTCCGAAGCCCATTCGAAGAAAGAATTTGTTTTCGTAGCCAAACTCAAAGCCCATCTGAGGATCGAGAGAAGAGAGCTTGCTCGAAACCAATACGTTTCTACGACCATCAAATGTGAATACCAGGTCGGCCGAAGCCAACATTGTAACCTTATCCGTCAGCGTAAAAGTGCGCGATGCGCCAAAGATTAATTTCGGTAGTGTGAGCTCCAGTGTATTGCTTGGGAGTGAGTTATTGGTCTGAGAAAAAGAAGACCTTAAAGCTTCCTTGTCAATTGACCATGCATTGAAGGTGGTAGTGATATCGCGTAGCATTAAGCCAAAATCCCAATCATTGATTCGGTATTTGGCCGATAAATCAAGACCAAAACCCCAGGCAGTAGCAAAGGGGCCGATTTTCCTTCTTACCACTTTGAAGCTAGTCCCAAAAGTAAGCCCACCACCATCTATAAAGTCTTCACCACCAATAAAGCTTACCCCTCTGGCGTAAGACAGAATGAAAGCCACGTCCGATGAACTAAAAAACTGAATCCTACTATAGTCAATCCTTCCCTGATCGTCAAATAGCAATCGGGTATCAGGAATATCATCAATACCCAGACGGATAATGGCCAAGCCCAAGTGGCTATCAGTATCAATTGCCATAGCCGCCCCTATATAATCGTAGTTGGCCACGCCAGCAAAATAAGCGGCATGTTGAAAAGCAAACTGGTAGCGATGTTCAATGTCGGTAAGCGCAGCAGGATTCCAATAGGCGGCAGTTACATCATCAACTACGGATGTCATGGCATTTGACATGCCCAATGCACGTGCGCCTACTCCAATAGAAAGAAATTCGTTGCTGTACTTTGGCGTAGTTTGTGCCAAAGTATGAAGGGGATAAAATAAGATGGGGATGAGTAGTGCCCCCCAGAAAACTCTGAATATTGATCTCAAAACTGCTTTTATCAGCACTAATACACTTCAAAAATAAATATACCTACTCTATCAAACGAATTTTATTGGACAACTTATTGAATCAGTGAATTTTTAATCAAAAACCGTCTTCTTGGTGTCATTAGCATAGTTTTCTCTCTCGACAAACGGCCCAAATATACTGCAAGGTAATATTTTTTGTATAGTACTATGCAACACATAGTACCTTTTTACGTATGTTTGCATTACAACGGTCAACATCTTAAAAGAAAAACAAGATGAATTTAGAAAACACTCAGGTGCAAATGCGGAAGGGAATCCTCGAATTCTGCATTCTGAACATTATTTCCAGAGGTGAAGTGTATGCATCGGATATGCTAGAAGAACTGACCTCCGCCAAAATTATGGTGGTGGAAGGCACACTCTATCCATTGCTCACGAGGTTACGCAAAGCCGGCTTGGTCGACTATAAGTGGGTAGAATCCAACTCGGGACCACCGAGAAAATACTACACCATTACAGATTCCGGACAAGAGTTTTTAACAAGTCTCGGCAGCACTTGGCAAGAACTCGTCACCTCAACTTCTCAAATCATCTCAAATACTAAGTAAGCGGTCATGAAAAAGAACATAAGCATAAACATAAGCGGCATCATCTTCCACATAGAAGAAGACGGTTATGATAGATTCAAAAAATACCTTGATTCCATCAACAAGTACTTCGCCTCTTATGAAGACAGTGAAGAAATTATAGCTGACATAGAAAGTCGGATTGCAGAACTCTTTTTAGAGAAGCTTGATGACGGTAAGCAAGTCATATCCAATGACGATGTGAATGCCTTGATCAGTACCATGGGTCAAATCTCTGACTTTGAAGCCATGGAAGAAGAAGCTGACTTTGCTCAAGCCAGTAATGACAAGACCAATGCTAAGGCTGAGTCAAAAAAGAAAACATCAGATAAGAAAAAAGCACAAAGACCTGAAGATGGTCCTAGAAAATTTGAAAGAGATACAAGCAATCAACTCATTGGTGGTGTTGCTGCTGGTTTAGCACACTATTTCAATATTGATTCCATTTGGGTTCGAGTATTGTTCATTATCCTATTCCCTACAAGCCTATCGCTCTTTGTATATGTAATTCTATGGGTTGTAATTCCAGGAAACGACAACCTTGTGATTAACGAGAATGTAAAAAAACTCTATCGAGACCCGGATGATAGGGTCCTGGGAGGAGTAGCATCCGGTTTGGCAAACTACTTCAGAACTGATGCCATAGTTTTCCGGATTATATTCATTCTTTTAACCTTCGGGGGCGTAGGAGTCTTAGCATACATTATCCTTTGGATCATCGCTCCAAAGGCTAATTCGCTTACGGACAAAATGCAGATGAAAGGTCAGAAAGTGACGCTTTCTAACATTGATTCAAACATTAAGAAAACCAAAGAAGAAAGTCTTAACCCTAAGGGTGAGAACACATTCACTACCGTATTGCTCTTTCCATTCAGGTTGGTGGGCAGAGTATTCAGTGCGTTGGGCAAGGCACTTGCTCCTCTTATGCTTTTCATCGTAGCGGCAATCAGGATATTCACTGGAGGTATTGTACTAATAGTCGGCCTCTCTGTAATGTTCTCATTATTGGTCACCGCTGGGGTACTAATGGGCTTATACAATGGAGATTGGTTCTTCCATGGCGATGATTTCACCTACTTCCCATATGAGGTGTTCACAAATACCTTCCCAGAATTAGGCGTCCTTTTTGTACTCACGGCCATATTCATTCCATTCCTCTATGTCTTTATTGCGGGCATTACGATCATAGCTAAGAGACGTGTAATGAGCAGTTCTGTAGGATGGAGTATTCTTGGCATTTGGATGATAGCAGTGGTAGGTTCTTTCGCACTTGTTCCTAATGTGATTAGAGATTTCAGGGATGAAGGCTACTATGAGGAATCCGAAGTCTTGAACATCGAAGCAGATACCCTATTGTTAGACATTAATGTAATCACAAATAGAGGTTTTGATTCCAGAAGATATAGAACTAATACGCAGTACGAATGGGAATCAGAATTCACCGACCTGGACTTGATCGCAAGTCGAGATGGGGAATTCAGTATCAAAAAGAGATTCCATGCTAGAGGTCGCAATCCTAGAGATGCGGAAATGAACGCTCAGGATGTTAGTTATGAATATACTGTTGAGGGCTCTAAAATCACTTTTGATTCTGAACTTACCTTTAATGACAGAGCTGAGTTTAGATTTCAAGAAGCAGACGTAACACTATACATTCCGAAAAACGTTCCTTTCAAGCTAGAGAGAGATATGAGCTTAGTTCTCCATCACTTTAGCTACCGATACTCGTGGTTTCAAATCTACAGGAACACCTGGATGTTTGATGACAATGGTCGACTGAACTGCTTGACGTGTGAAGAAACAGGGTCAAGAGCAAGGTCAAATGCAAACAGCAACAATTACAGTCGTTCTTTGAATGTCGAAGATTTTTCAACCATTGAAATCTGGGACAACATGGATGTGACCTTTACACTTGACGAGAAATACTCGGTGAGTATCGAAGGCCCACAGTCGAAAATAGATCGAGTTCTTGGTAGTGTCACAAGTGATAAACTCGTTATAGATGAAGACGGTTCGGGTGGAAATTGGTCAAATGTCAAGATTTACATAAGTGCCCCGGCTGTGGACAGAATCACACTGAAGAATGGTGCCAAGTTGACCATGGAGGCCAAAGACATGGATTTCCTTGAAGTCAGAACTGATGAAGACTCTAGATTCTCGATTGATGGCTCAATAGATAAGCTGGACTTAAAAATTATGGGTAATTCCAGAGTGGATATGTCTGCAACAGTCGACAAACTTGAGGCACTCGTAGTCAAAAAAGCCAGGCTTTACGCCTATGAAGCAATTGTTAGAGAAGCAGATATTGAAACCGGCTCAGAAGCTCGTGTGAGAGTAAACGTGAGCGATTACCTGAAAATCCAAGCCCTGGGCTTTTCATCTATCCGCTACAAAGGCAATCCCGAAGTGGATATAGTTGAAGAAGGAAACTCAGCAACAATTAGTAAATACTAACCCAAAGGTCATGATTAAAAGGAGGCAAGGTTGTCCTTGTCTCCTTTCTTATTTAAAACACATTAAACCATCATTAATATTACTTTTACATAGGGATGCAGCCCTTTGAGAAAAAAAATCTCTCTTAGGGTGCAACCCATTTTATCATTCATACATCTACCCTGTGTAGTCAACCAAAAAATGCTTCAAATCAAACGGTCAAAAACTGAAGAGAAGCTTCTCGAAGGTTGCCGTAAAGGCGACAGAAAAGCGCAACGGGACCTGTACGAAAAGTACTCGTCCATGATGTTCGCTGTATGCCGTAGGTATATCAGCGACAGCTCTGAGGCAGAAGACGTTTTGGTTTGCGGATTTACAAAAGTGTTTACCAAGATCGACCAGTTTAAATCAGAAGGAAGTTTTGAAGGCTGGATTCGAAGAATAATGGTTAATGAAGCACTCTCATACATCCGCAAGAATAAGAGCATGTATTTGGAGGTTGAGATTGAAAAAGCAGATAGAGAGCCTGATTACCGTCAGGTTCAAGATCAGCTAGAGGTGGAAGATCTACAGAAATTGATAGATCGACTACCCTCAGGTTACAAGACCGTTTTCAATCTATATGCCATTGAAGGCTTTTCGCATAAGGAAATAGCAGAGCAATTGGGAGTAAGTGAAAACACTTCGAAATCTCAATTGAGCAGAGCAAGAGGACATTTACAAAAACTCTTGATCGAAGCTGAGGATTATTTGAATGATAAAAAAGTAAGATATGAAGGGTAATAAAATCGATGACTTGTTCCGCAAAGGACTCTCATCTAATAAAATAAGCGCTCCTTCAACCGCTTGGGAGAAGATTGAGACACAGCTCCCTACAAAATCTAAGAAAGGCATATACTTCTGGATCAGCATTGCTGCATCTATTCTATTAGTCTTTGCCTTTGGCTGGATTATGCTTGCCAATTCTGGCAGCGAAATGCTCCCAACAGACGGCCTTAGTCAGAACGTAAAACCAGAAACAGAAAAATTAGAGCCAGCACAAAAATCTCCTGAACCTGTTCAATCACCGATAATCGCTCCTGAAGTAAAAGAACCACAACAGTTAGTAGCAGAGAATACTCAAGAATCTAAGCCTGAGAAAGAGGATGAAGTAATATCCGCACCTTCAAGAGAAGCTGTCAACCATGTTGTCTCGTCAAACGAACAACCTGCTGAAGACATTCAAGACATAGTTGTTAGAGAGCCTTTGAATATCGAAATGATCAGCATTTCTCAAAGATTTGCTCCTAAATTCTACATCACCGAAAGAATGGCACAAAGGAACCTTATGATCGACCTTTCGATCGATTTAGATTCATTTATTAACAGCAATACAGTAGTTGCTGACATACCAGAGAAAAAGAAACGCTTCAGTCTTCTTAGTGGCTTGGTTACAGTAGCTAAGGGCGTTAACAGCGGAAAGATTGGCCTCTCTGAAATGAGAAAATCCAAAAACGACTTCTTCAATAATGACCTGAAATATGGCAGCGATGAAGGAGAAGAGGAAGACTTGGATGAGGATCTCGATAAAGAGGAAGACGATATCAATAAAAAGTAATCAATAACTCAAAATCTATAAAAATGAAAACTATCTCTAAACTCACCATGGTGCTAATGTTGGTCGCATTCAGCCTGAGTGAAGTTAATGCACAAGATCAGGTGATTAATACATCCCTGGAAAGACTCTCTGTTTTGACAGAGGTCACGGACTGGAAAACAGAGGACCTATACAAAGAGGAGTATAAAAACAGAGATACGGATATCTCAATCACTCGAAGAAGCCGAAGGGGCAGACGAATCAATGGCTTCTGGGATAGAGAATGGGGAATCGACAAATATTACCCGAGAAGAGGAACGGAAAACTTTGTCAATGTATACTTGGGACTTAATAACTACCTACAAGATGGTGACTTGCCCAATAGCAACTCATTACTAAGCCTTCAGCCGCTTACATCATGGTATGCTGGACTAAATTTTGACAATGTCACCCATGTATTCGGTCCACTTTACCTAGACTGGGGAGCAGGAGTAAGTATTCAAGACTTCAGCTTTGAGAATACACGTGTGAGACTGCAAAAAGGAGCAAATGACATCACACTTACCGAAGACGCTAACATCTCCGGTAGAAAGAGCAAACTTAGCATGAGTCATATCAACCTCCACTTTGTACCGACCATTTCTTTCGGGCGATACAGATCATTTAGAATAGGATTAGGGGGATATGCAGGTTACAGAATTGGAGCACATGCCAAGTATAAATACGATGATGCCGAAGGTGATAAGCAAAAAGAGAAAATCAAGGATAACTGGTTTATCAACCCATTCAGATATGGTGTAAGAGCCACCGTAGGTTGGGATTTCTTTGATCTCTTTTTCAACTATGATCTTACAGAATTATTCGAAGATGACGTGAACGCCCCTAGGCTAAACCCTGTCACTTTCGGAGTAATCTTTTAAACAACATTTCAATAACTCAAAATGGCAAGACCCATTGGTTGATATCTCATACTTAGGTAGGAGCATATCAACCAATGAAGGTCAAGTCTTGCCAACAAAAAATTCAGACATATGAAACACATATACAGAATATTACTCATTTGCATCATAGCGAGCTTTTCAGCTCAAACGGTGGATGCCCAATGGCGCTGGGGTAGATATAATGACTTTGAACGACTAGATACCATCGTTAGCATTCCAAAGTATGAGAGCAACAGCCTATACATTTCAGACAATGACTTCTATTTGAGGTTTGGATTCCTGGGCATCGATCTAGAAATAGAAGACGACTGGGATAGAGATTGGAGAAGTAGAAGAAGGAGATCAAGAAATGTAGAATACTATGAGCAACATGATCACGGTACACTTAAGGGACTCAATTTTGAGTATGGTCTAGCCAACCTTTTAAATGATGGAGAATTCCCATCATCGAGCGATCTCTATCAGGTAAAACCTATTGGCTCAACCTTTGTTGGTCTGAGCTGGAACCACGTTTCGTATGTCTCAGGCCCTCTATATCTAGACTGGGGTGCAGGACTCACCTGGTACAACTATAAGTTTGAAAATGCTGCTACGAGGTTAGACCCAAATGGTGGACAGCTTAATTTTGTTGAAGATCTTACGATCAATAGTGCTATCAAGAGTAAACTAAAAGTTACTTATCTAAGTTTTACAGCTGTCCCTATGTTTGACTTTGGCCGTGGCAAAAGGCTCGTTAGAGTTTATGAGGAAGACGATGTAAGAATCGCAGTGAGCTCGAAGAAAGGCTTTAGGATAGGTGTTGGACCATATGTCGGCCTTCGCTTGAGTAACAAAGCGAAATACATCTTTAAAGATGATGGTGGTAGAGACAAAGTAAAGGACAAGGGTGGTTTCTTTCTGAATGACTTTAGGTATGGTCTTAGACTGCAATTGGGAATAGACGGGTTCGATATGTTTGTGAATTATGACATGAACGAACTCTTCGAAGATGGCAGAGGTCCTCAACTCAACCCAGTGAGTATTGGTGTCATATTCTGATAAACAGATACACTCCAAAAAAGGCTTCAACAGTTTATTGTTGAAGCCTTTTTTATTTGGACGTACCTAATTTGGATAAAACGACTTTCACAAATCTGCTAGACCCAATCTGTAAAAATCGAGAACTTCTTCTGAAGGCCCTTTCCCGTAATACTTGAGATACAAACCATCCTCGTTAACAAAATAATAGTTTTCAGAAATCCTTGTTTTGATTGGAAACTCAGTGAGCCCGATCAACTCTAAATCTTCATTGAGAATAAGAATGGCCAATGTCCTTTTGGAGGCCAATTCGACCATATCTTGCATATCCTTAATTTCGCGATCTGTATCAAAGTAAACTCCGATTCTATAGAATACATTTCTCCATTTATCGTAAATGAGTTTATGATAGTATCCGTTGTTCTGTTGCCTGAGTGCATTGATCTCTCTACTGTCAGACCGCGTTCCAGCATCTCGTATCTTCTTGGTACCAACGTATTTTTTATTCAGTAATTCTCCCTGCAAATTGTATTCATAGACATATGGAGACTTGGTGAAATTCATATAAATTTTACCCTTTGCAAATACGCTACTTCTATCAGAGTCATTTGTCGACCAGGTCGTACCATGAAATTCTTCAGGAAATCGAACCATCTTCTCAAACCTTTTCTTCCTCAAGTCAAATCTCCCAATCAAATAAGATTTCTTAAATGTAGATTTATCCCTAAGCGAATAGTACTCGGTTAGATCAAAGTAGACCTGATCATTTATGCGTAGTAATTCAGGGTTTTTATTCAGCCCATTATAATTCTCAAGCCCACTGGGAGAAAAATTGTGTGAACTCAAAACTTGTGCACTTCGGTCTAATTCTATTATCTGATTCCCTACTATTGGAAAATAAAACATTGTACTATCTCCAACAATTTTGAATCCTCCCTTACTATAGACTTGATTGGGGCCATCTCTATTTAATCGATGTCTTGACCATGTTTCATTTTTGAAATCGTAGCGATTCAAGTGCATTATCGGTTCTTCCATTTCTGTCAAAAAGCTAAACCCGTTGTCATCATATGACCAGAAAACCGCAACTTCATAATCCGGATCTCTGATATCTGATGGCAGGCTAATCCTTAGAGAATCGATCACCTCCATTTTTTTTGAAAAAACAAAATCCTTCTCTACTTCGGCATTCTTAACAGAACATCCAGAAAAGCAGAAAAGGATCAAGGGGAATACATTGACTCCACTAAATACATTATACCTAATAGCAAGCACTAAGCAGGGTATTAATTATAATTAATTAATTTTCAATATAATTATTACATCTAAATAAAACTAATTGACATACAGAATCTCGTTCAAACACCAATTGGTTGAATATGTCTAAGAGATAAATAAAGAATTAAGATCCGAAGGCGTACCTAGTTCTTGGACTTCAACATCCAATCCTTTTCCTCGCCTTTGAGGCTAAAAAATTTGACAAAGTAACGTTCACTAGGTCGATTAGAAGTGATAAGCAATAAGAATACGGTAAATACTAAGGCATACACCATATCACCTTTCTCATATAGACCATAAGCGCCAATACCCGCACCCATGGCCCACATTAGATTCCTGTAAATAATCGGCTTGCGCACGGCCGACATCTTTGCATCCAACTCCTGAGTTTTGTCTAAGGCCCTTAGAATATCTCTTTTCCAGGTAGCAGTAGTTCTCATTAGAATGTAGCCAATTCCAATAGCCATCACACTATGAAACATTACATCGGTATTCTCAAAAAAAGTAGCTCTAAGCCCTCCTACCTTCTCCTTTTCTAAAAAAACCCAGCCAAAAGCCACCAAGGGTAGGACAAGAAAAAGATACACGATTGATTCTAAAGATTTTATAAACTTCGTTTTGTCGAAATCGGAGTCGCTCAGTTTCATATATTTAGTCAATATTGGTCAAAACAATAATTTGCTAACGAACGTTAGTATGCTTACCTTTGAATGAATGGAAATTCTAGTCAAAAAGAATCGTAAGCAGCAGATCGAGGAAAAGGCTACAACCCTTTTTAGAGAAAGAGGTTATGCGGCAACTTCCATGAGAGATCTTGCTCAAGTACTCGGTATAGAAGCTGCTAGTCTCTATTCTCACATCAAATCTAAAGAAGAAATTCTTCAAAAAATATGTTTTCGCATGGCGGATGAATTTTTTGAGGCTTGGAAAGGTGTTGAGTCGGAGCAAAACAGCGCTGCAGCCAAAATGAATAAGGCAGCCATCGCACATGTAAAGGTGATAACTAGAAATACTGATGCATCTGCCGTATTCTTTAACGAATGGCGTCATCTAAGTGAGCCCTATCTCGGTGATTTCTTGGCCATGCGCGATGACTATGAAGGCAGATTTATCCAAATCATAAAAGATGGTATTGCTTCTGGCGAGTTCGAAGTAGTGGACGAAAAATTTACAATGCTGACCATTCTGTCCTCTTTAAACTGGACACATAATTGGTACAAACCAGAGGGTTCTCTTACACCGGAAGAAGTGGGTGTTAAACTCTCGAACTTAGTTTTAAACGGCTTAAAAAAATAAGATATGTACGGAGGTGGAAACGTATTTGAAACAATGAAAGCCACGGCTTTGGCCGAGGAAGATCCGATCAAATTAGCGGAATTTGAAGCTCGAATTGATCGAGGCGAAAAAATTGAACCTACCGATTGGATGCCACAGCTTTATAGAAAGCAGCTAATCCGTATGATTGAGCAGCATGGTCACTCTGAAATTATCGGTGCGCTACCTGAAGGTACTTGGATCACAAGGGCACCAGGCTTCAAAAGAAAATTGGCCTTGATGGCCAAAGTGCAAGATGAAGTAGGTCATGCACAATTGCTTTACTCTGCTGCCGAAACACTCGGCAAACCCAGAGAGCAAATGATTGAAGACTTGATTTCTGGTAAGTCAAAGTATTCCAACATTTTCAACTACCCTGCCTTCACATGGGCAGACTCATGCTTTATTTCTTGGCTGGTAGATGCAGGAGCTATTGTTAACCAATTGGCCAATTCTAAAGGAAGCTACGGACCATATTGCCGTGCACTAGAGCGTATCTGTGCTGAAGAGTCTTTCCATTTAAAGTATGGGCACCACTGCGTGATCCACTTGGCAACGGGTACCAAGACACAGCGTGAAATGATGCAAGCTGCTGTCAATAGATGGTGGGCACCTATGATGCACTTCTTTGGTCCTTCGGACAAGATTTCTGTCCACTCAGAAATCTTAATGCGTTGGAAAGTTAAGATGGCTTCTAATGACGAGTGTCGTCAGCAGTTCTTAGATATGTATGTGCCTAAAATTTGGGAGCTAGGATTGACTATTCCTGATGAAAACCTGAAAAAGAATGAGGCTACAGGCACTTGGGAGTTTACTGAGCCTGATTGGGAAGAGTTTAAGAGAGTAATCAATGGGGATGGGCCTTGCAATAAGGAACGTCTCGCAGTAAGAAGAATGGCTGAAGAAAGAGGCCGTTGGGTGAGACAAGCACTCTTAGCACCACAAGCCAAATACGTTACCCCACTAGCATAAGCACCATGTTAAAATCACTCGACCCAAGAGTAAACAGATTGGCATTGCCAGAAGAGTTCGAAGCTCCAATGGCTAGCAAAGAGCAATTGGACCAGTTTGAAACCTATCAGGCGTTTGTTCAAACGAAGGAAGGTAAGCCCTTCGAACATGCAGGAATCGTTCATGCACCTAACGAGGAAATGGCCTTTCTTTTTGCCAAAGAACAGTTCAGTAGACGAGGTATGTTCTGCAATGCGCTTTGCGTGGTAAAGACAGAACTAATTCAGGTAACTGAATTCACCGACAACGGACAAGATGTTTATGACACTTTGGAAGGCAACTACTCTGGTGAGACTTCTGAGTCGTTTGAAGTATTTCATCTTTTAAAGCGTGGAAAACAGCATAAGTACATTGGTAATGTACAAGCCAAAGATTTTGAAGATGGTCTGTTAGCGGCCAAGGAGACTTACTCTAGAGATAAACCAGTACTCAACGTTTGGATTACCAAATCAGAAAATATTTTAATGTCTGACGAAGAAGATGTAGACATTTGGAATACGTTGAAGGAAAAAAAATACCGCGATGCCATTGATTATAGGGCAGCGGATAAAATAAAAGCGTTTAAAGAAGAACAAGCTCAAGGATGAATCAAGAAGCAATCAAAGACCTATTGTACAAGATGGCCGATGATCAGTTGATCCTTGGTCACAGAAATTCTGAATGGACAGGTTTTGGTCCTCTACTAGAAGAAGACATTGCCTTTTCTTCTATGGCACAGGACAAAGTTGGCCAAAGCTGGCAGCTTTATAAAATCCTGAACGAACTGGGTGAATCTGATCCCGACATAGTGGCATTCATGAGAAACGCAGACCAGTTTCATAATTCGCAATTCGTTGAATTACCTAATGGCGAATATGATTTCAGTCTTATCAGGCACTTTCTATTCGATACAGCCGAATTAATTCGTTTCCAAATGCTCTCTGAATCGAGCTTTGAGCCTTTGGCCAACCTGGCCAAGAAAATCAAAGGCGAGACCAAGTACCACAGCATGCATGCCAAAATTTGGATTAAGCAGCTAGGTTCAGCTACAGAGGAGAGTATTTCTAGACTTCAGGGTTCCTTAGATGAGGCCATGCCGTATGCCTTTGGCCTCTTCGAAGTTTCAAAATTTGAGCAAGAACTGATCGATACTGGAATCTTTGCAGGAGAAGAAGCACTTAAAGCGCTTTGGAAGAATGCCACTACAGAGGTCATATCTGAGACTCGTTTGACATTGCCAGATATGGAAAGCATAACTCCTGTTTTTGGCGGTAGATATGGAAGTCACACCGAGCATCTTCAGCCATTGTTGGACGAAATGTCAGAAGTATTTAAAGTAGACCCTACAGCAGACTGGTAATTGAATAACAGGTGAAAGGTCTTACTAACGATATTGTCAAAGAGTGGCTCGATGAGGTTAAGGACCCTGAAATACCTGTTCTTTCCTTAAATGATCTAGGCGTTATTACTGGAATTGATATTGATCATCAAGGAAAGGTTACCGTTGACATGACTCCCACCTTTACTGGCTGCCCAGCTATGGATGTAATGAAACAGGATGTCCTTGATGTTTTGGAAAAAAGAGGTGTCTCTGACTATGATGTGAACATATCTTTCAAAACCCAGTGGAACTCAAATATGATTTCCGAAAAGGGTAGAAAGGCTTTGAAAGACTTTGGGCTTGCCCCTCCTCCACAGCATGACATGATTGTTGACATTGACATCATTGAAAGGGCCAATTGCCCTCATTGTGGAAGCGAAAACACTGAAATGAAAACTCCTTTCGGTCCTACCCTCTGTCGTTCTATGCACTATTGTCACAGTTGCCTACAGGCATTCGAACAGTTCAAACCAATCTAGGTTCCGAAGAAATAGATAAGTGCGTCATCAAGCAGTGGCTGCCAATTTCTCCAGTTATGTCCTTCATCTACCTCGATGTATTTAAACTCGTACTTCTTTAGTTCTAAGCTCTCTTTGAGTCTTCGGGCATGAACCTCAGTATCGTTTGTGGATCCTGTACTAAGGAAGATTTTTACAGGCAGAGGCTTCCTCATTTCATAGTACCTATATATATCGGGTACTGGATGCAAAGCCGGAGATTGAATACCCAACATGTGAAATATATCTGAAGCCTTAGCACCAAAATAGGTAGCGTTCAAACCACCAAAAGACAGCCCCATAATGGCCCTATCTAATTGGCGAGTGCTCACTTTATAACTTTCCTCTATATGAGGTACCAACTCCTTTTTGTAAAACTCCACATAGTTATCGTAGCCTAAGAATTGTTTGACCCTTCGGTTATCTCTTAGGTTATGTGGATCTCTATTATCTACAAATACAGCTACAATGGGTTTGATTTTGCCTTGAGAAATTAAGAAGTCAATTTCTTCGTGCATTCTTCCATTCTGAATATACCACTGACCATCCGTTAAGTAGATTACGGGTACGTCAGAAAGCTCATCATAGTTGGGTGGTGTATAAACTCGATACCACAAGTCATAACCAAGTACATTGCTTGTTATAAGCAGGTTTTCACTTAATGACCCTTGAAGTTCTGGAGTCTTGGAAAATGAGGTAGAGAAACTTAGCGCGAGAATGACAATCAAATAGTTCTTCATCGAGAAAGTCAACGAAGAAAGTATTGATTAGTTACACTCCTATCGCTTTCGCCAAAGCGAGTCCACAAAGTACTGGTTGGAATCGATGAAATTTCTTACGATCTCAAAACCGGCTTCTTCGGCATATTCTTGTATCATCTTATGAGAATATTTCTGTGATACCTCCGTGTGAATGGCTTCCCAAGCATCGAAAGAAAACGACTCGTCTAAGGCTTCGATGTATACTGTTTGTTCCTTCTTTGAGACGATATGGCTCTTAGTTTCTCCGGTTAACGGGTCATATGTTGGAAAATGATCGAAGTTGTCAATATTGAAATTCGCCCCCAGTTCATTATTAATCCTGGTCAGTAAATTTAGGTTGAAAGCCTTAGTAACACCTTCCTTATCATTATAGGCGGATAGTACTTTCTGAGGGTTTTTCATCAGATCAAAACCAATAAGCAATAGATCTCCTGATGAAAGATTTTCTCCCACATGAGTCAAAAAGCTGACTCCGGCAGCTCTGTCAAAATTTCCAATATTGGAGCCAAGAAACAATACAACCTCTTTCGAAGAGTCATTGGAAGCTAAGTCTTCCAAGGCTGAAAAGTACTCACCAACAATGGGCTCAACTTTCAATGAAGGCAACTCTCCATTGAGGTCTTCTTTTAATTGATCCAATACATTTCCAGAAATGTCTATTGGAGAATAGGTAAAGGAAATGGCCTTGTTCAAGAAGTGTGCTAACAAAACTTTTGTTTTGGTACCATCTCCGGCACCTAGCTCCACTAACCGGAAGGTTTGATCATCTCCTAAAAAGGCGTCAAGTATTTCCTCCTTTTGGCGAACAAATATTTCAAACTCCGCTCTGGTAAGGTAATACTCATCCAGGTCCATGATTTTCTGGAATAGGGCATCCCCCGTCTCATCATAAAAATACATTGAGGGCAAGCTCTTCGGTGATGATTGAAGTCCTCTTTTTATGTCAATTGCAAAGGCATTTAGCGCCTCTTTTGTCTCACTCATACTATAATGTCTCCGCTAGTCTTAAGCCGGTGAACTGCCAACGTAAATGGGGGTGAAAAAAGTTTCGATAAGTAGGTCTAATGTGGTTCCTCATTGTGGCATAGGACCCTCCTCTTAAGACCATTTGATTAACCATGAATTTGCCATTATACTCTCCCAATGCGCCTTCAACTTTTTGATAGAAAGGGTAAGGCTGATAGGCACTATTGGTCCATTCCCAAACATCTCCGTAAAACTGATAATCATTGCCAACACGAGGCATTGTTCTGAAATGTCTCTTATCTAGGAAATTCGCAGCTTCAGGGATATCTGGTTGATGTTTTTGACAAGCTACCTCCCATTCAAATTCGGTAGGAAGCCTCTTGCCTTTCCACTTGGCAAAAGCATCTGCCTCATAAAAGTTAACATGTGTAATAGGTTCATTCGGATTGACATTTTCAAGTCCAGAAAGTGTGTAGTGCTTCCAAACTCCGTCTTCTTTGAACCAGTAAAAAGGTGCTTTTATAGCCTCCTTTTTCGCCCATTCAAATCCTTCCATAAGCCAATAATTATGATCTTCATAACCACCTGCTTCTATAAACTCAATGAACTCGCCAGCTGTGATCAGTCTGTCTAAGACTTGATATTCATGTAGGAAAACTTTGTGTCTACCTTCCTCATTGTCAAAATGGAAATCAGTTCCTTCATAGCCAATATCGTAGATACCTTCTTCAACCTTCAAATAGTTTTCTTTAAGGCTGGGCTTTGTCTGGGTGTCGCTAAAAGGTTTATAAGTCGGAAAAAGGGGGTTAATACCAAGTATATGCTTGATATCATATACTAGCAATTCCTGGTGTTGCTGTTCGTGATGGATACCAATGGTCAGCACTGAAACTAGATCATCATTTAGCTTCTCTTCTTGTAGAAAATGCTTCATATGGTCATCTACATATTTGCGATAAGCCATAATCTCATTAACCCAAGGCCTGGTCAAAGCACCTCTTTCTGACCTAACCCAACGGTCCCCTTCTGTTTCATAATAACTATTGAAAAGAAAGTGATAGTCCTTGTCAAAGGGTTTGTAATCCGTGAGGTGGTTTTTAAGGATAAAATTCTCGAAGAACCAAGTCGTATGCGCCAAATGCCACTTTGGTGGGCTCACATCTACCACGGGTTGTACGACAAAATCCTCTGGCTGAAGAGGTTCGCACACCTCTTCAGTGATGCGTCTTACCTCTTGGTATTGTGAGAGGAGTGCCTCGTTGTTTATTGTAATCTGCTCCTTCAGCTTCATTTTTCTGATTTAATGAAAATATGCCTAAAAGGCAAAAATCACTTACTATGCCTTAGATATATCTATGTCGGATGTGTTACAACTTTGGGGACAAAAAAAGCCCGAAGAATATCTTCGGGCTCAAACTTTCTTTTTTCGGGATTAGCCTATTTCGATGACCACGTCATCGGTGAGAGGGTGACTTACACATGGTAATACATATCCTTCGTTAATTTCTGCCTCGGACAGACCCTCGTCTTCATCCATCTTGACCTTTCCTGTTAGGCATTTACCTCTACAAGCTGTACAAAGCCCGCTTTGACAAGAGAAAGGTAAATCAACATCTTCATCCAGGCCTTTCTCTAAAATCGTCTCGTTTGGTTCAACAGTGTATTTGTACTCATCGCCATCATAGATAATAGTGACCTCGCGCGCGACCAACTCCCCATCATTGACATTTTCTTCCTTTGTAGCAGCAGCTGAAACAAAGCTCTCTTTTCTCACCTGACTGTCTGGTATGCCTAATGATGAAAGGGATGAGAGGGTTAGGTCCATCATTGGAGTTGGTCCACAGATAAAGATTTCCGCTTTACCTATTTCTATGCTCTTTAAGACATCACCTATGATATCTTGACTCAGATAACCTTCATGACATTCGAATTCGCTAGTGACGGCTTCAAGCACATGAATGACATCAAACCGATCGTCAGCGCTCATTTCTTTAATTGCCTCATTAAAGATGATACTCTCTTTGTTTCGGTTGGCGTAGACCAAAGTCACTTTTGAATTAGGCTCTTGATCTAAAGTCGATTTAGCAATCGACATAAGGGGTGTAATACCACTTCCTCCACCAAAGAGTACTACATGCCTTTCATTTGAAGAAGTAAACTCCGTGGTAAAGTTGCCATTTGGCTCCATGAGTTTCACTATATCTCCAGCACTTACCGAATCATTCAGATAATTCGATACTATTCCTCCTTCAACTCTCTTAACAGCAACAGCTGGGTAAGCATCAACAAATGGAGATGAACAAAGAGAATATGCTCTTCTCTCCTCTTTTCCATTAACATTTGCAACAACCGTCAAAAACTGGCCTGATTTATAGGAAAGTGTACCGTCTTCTGGTTGTTCGAAATGGATACTTACAGCGTCTTCTGTCTCACGAATTACCTCCTTCACTTTAAGGTTTAAAAAGCCTGTCTTCACTTCTGGAACCTTGTTTTCTTTCTTCTTAAATAAGCCGAACGCCATAGTCTAAATTCTAAAATTCAAATACTCTTTGCTTAACTCTTAAGGGCCAGTATTAGTTTAATACCATCACCACTTTTTGATCACGCAAAAGTAAGGACTATATCACAAGAAAGGAAGTGATCTTAAGAGCATTAGCATCATCAATGGGTAGTAGTACTCTATTGATTTTGTATCTTTGGCCTTTCTCAGAAATGAATCGGATTTAATGGAATTGAATAGCCTTACCGCCATCTCGCCTGTAGATGGTAGATACCGCAGAGTCACCTCGTCACTTGGTGCCTACTTTTCAGAATTTGCACTAATCAAATACAGGGTAGAAGTAGAAATTGAGTACTTCATAGCGCTGTGTGAAATGCCTATACCTCAGTTAGAATTGGTAGATCATGAACTCTTTGACTCCTTAAGAGCTATTTACAGAGATTTCTCTGAGTCGGATGCTACTTCTATCAAAGAGATTGAAAAAACAACCAATCATGATGTCAAGGCAGTTGAATATTTCATTAAGGAAAAATTCGACCAGCTAGGGCTAAACGATTATAAAGAGTTTATTCATTTCGGCCTTACCTCTCAAGACATTAACAATACTTCCGTTCCATTGACCTTAAAACGAGGTCTTCATGAGGTAATTGAACCTGCTTTGTTGGAGGTGAATGCATTGATCAAAAATATGGCGGAGGTTTGGGCGAATGTCTCCATGCTTGCCAAAACACATGGGCAACCAGCCTCTCCAACAAGACTTGGTAAAGAAATGGAGGTTTTCAGCGCCAGAATTGATGAGCAGTTGGTTCAGTTAGGAGATGTACCATTTGCCGCAAAGTTTGGCGGGGCGACTGGTAATTTCAATGCACACCACGTAGCCTACCCTAAAAATGATTGGATTCAGTTTGGAGATCACTTTGTCAGCGAGTACTTAGGGCTCAAGCGCAGTCATCCTACTACGCAAATAGAGCATTACGATCACTTGGCAGCGCTGTTTGATGCTTTGAAACGAATCAATACTATTTTGATTGACTTCTCTAGAGATGTATGGCAGTATGTCTCAATGAACTATTTCAAGCAGAAAATCAAAGCAGGAGAAATTGGATCATCAGCGATGCCCCATAAAGTCAACCCGATTGACTTTGAGAATGCTGAAGGTAACCTTGGGGTTGCCAATGCATTATTTGAGCATCTGTCAGCGAAACTCCCCATTTCAAGATTGCAAAGAGACTTAACAGATTCTACAGTGCTGAGAAATGTGGGGGTTCCATTGGGTCACACCTTAATTGCTCTAAAATCATTAGTAAAGGGAATCAACAAATTGGAACTCAATCAAGCCGCCATTGATGCAGATTTAGAAGACAACTGGGCGGTAGTAGCTGAGGCTATTCAGACCATTCTAAGAAGAGAAGGCTATCCAAAACCTTATGAAGCACTAAAAGGTTTGACGCGCAAGAATACAAAAGTAACAGAAGCTACCATTAAGGAATTTATTGAAACGCTTAATGTCTCGGAAGAGATCAAATCAGAGCTAAGGGTAATTAGTCCGTTTAATTATACAGGGCAATAAAAAAGGTCCTTCCAAAATTCGGAAGGACCTTTTCTTTCTGCCGGTCTCTTATTTATTCTGTATTCTTTCTACCATTGAATCTGACTTAGGATCATATTCTAGTAACGGGTTGTATAGAAGTCTACGTTCCCTAAAGTCGTATAATGTGAGTGTTCTCAATTCATAATATGCATTCCAATACTGTCGCAAGGCATCAATATAATTTCGAATAGCTGAGTCCTTAGTATCTCTAGCATTATTAAGCTCAAGTATCCCTACCTTACCAGCTAGGTATCTGCCATTGGTAACTTCAAATCCTCGTTGTGCAATTTCTTGCCTTTTCAAGGAAATCTCAATTTGCGTTCGAATTTGTTCAAAGTTTCTAATTGAATTAGCAATCTCTTGCTCAAAGTTGACTTGATTCTGTTCTATATTAAATTCGACCCTTTTTTGACTTTCTAAAGCTTGATTCATTCGAGCTCTATTCCTTCCACCATCAAGAATTGGCATGTTGAAATTCAGTCTAACGGTAGAACCTGCAGCCAAATTATTACCACTGTACACACCGCTAAGGTCATTAACTTGAGGACTAACATAACCAAAGGATGCACTCAATGAGGCATTAAAGCGCCTCGCTCTTGCTTCAGCTACAGTACGTTGAGCCTGCAGGCGTTGCAATTGAAAGTCCAAAAACTCAGCACGATTCTTTTTCGCATATTCCAGAGCTTCATCATAGTCTATTTGAAATTCCGGAGCATCAGCAGGTGGCACCAACTCTAATTCAACATCGTCAGTCAAACCAATAAAGTTTCTAAGTTCAAGCGTTCGAGTTTGGACATCAATGGCAGCTTGGGCAGCCTGACTCTGAGCCGTAATTAAATTGAGTTCCGCATTCAAGACTTCATCTTCCGTAGTAGTGCCAATGTTATATCTACCTTGTTGAATTTTGTTAATCGTGTCATTAGCTGCTCTATTCTGTTCTGCTATCTCCAAATTCTTCTGCTCGATCAAGAGTTGGAAAAATCTTCTAGCCGCCTCTTGCGAAGCCAATTCAATATCTTGAACATATGCTCTTTTCGATTGCTCATAATTCAAAGGTTCAATCTGCTTATCCCATTTAAAAGGATTCACTGTAAACAATGGCTGTGTAATAGTTATACCCACAGGGTCTCCTTGATAGAGTGTTTGCTCAGCCCCTTCTAAGTAATTATCGAATCTTGAAATGTTAGTTTCAAATGACACGGTAGTGTTTGTCCATGGAAGCACCTGCTCCAAACCCAAACTTAGGTCGGAATTATTCTGATTTACCGTTCTAAAAGCAACAGTACCATTATTTTGTGTTGTCGGTATTGCCCTATCTACATAACTCGGAACTGTACCTCTCAAAAGTAGTTGAGGTTGTAAACCAGCCTTATATACTCTGAAGTTCCAGTAATCTACATTTCTTCTTGTCTCAGCCAGCTGAGCACTTCTTGAGTTAGCCTTTGCCAACTCAATAACTTCTTCAAGTGTTAATACTCTTTTTTGTTGAGCAAGTGATATTTGAGATAGGCAAAAAATCGCCAGTGATAGAAAAATGACCTTTTTCATATGAGTTTGATTATTCGTGTCTTAATGATGTAATAGGATCTTGTTCGGCTGCCCTTTTTGCGGGAGTGATACCAAAAATTAGTCCCACAGTTGCTGCAACACCAAATGAAATCAGTATTGACATAAAGCTAATTTGGGTTGGGAAATCTGCCAGGCTAGAAACAGCATAGGCCAAGCCAACACCAAGAATTACCCCAACTATGCCTCCTGTAACCGAAATAACGACAGCTTCGAAAAGAAACTGCATAATGATATCATTCTTTTTGGCTCCTATCGATAATCTCAATCCAATTTCCTTAATACGCTCCAGTACCGAAGCCAGCATGATATTCATAATACCAATACCTCCTACTAATAGTGATATGGCTGCGATAGCCGCAAGCACTATATTAAAAATGTTTTGTGTCCTTTGCTGTTGTTTTAATAGTAGCTCAGGAATGGATATTTCAAAATCAACCACTCCATAATGTCTTCTTTCAAGCATTCTCGCCATTACATCAGCAGTAGGGTTCAGTTTTACAGACTCACTCACCTGTACAACCAACCTATCTATCTGATGATAATTGCTCGGTTTATCATCATCTGAAGCAGCTGTCGTGGTGATTGAGAAACCTCCTCTACCACCAAACCTGAAGCTAGTTCCAAAGTTCTTTTTAAGACCAGAACCTGTTACTAAGTCCCTGTTGATATACCTTATAAGTACGGTCTGTATAGGTGTATATACGTCCATGTTATAATCCCTGATTCCTAAGTTAGAAATCGCTTTTTCAGAGATATACCTTTCCTTTAAAACTCCAATAACTTCAAGCCATTGGCTTCCTACTTTAATCTTTTTACCAATAGGATTCTCTCTCGCAAAAAACTTTGACTGAATTGCTTTACCGATGATGCAAACAGGAGCGCCCTTTTCAAGCTGTTTCTCTGAGAACATTTTGCCCTCATAAAGCTCAAAGTTGGCCACTTCAAAATAGCTAGGCTCGACACCTACCAATTTTGAAGATCTCCTAATCCCATTTTTGATGATATAGGTTTCCAAGAGTATCTCAGGGCTCATCTTTTTAATGCCGGGAATACTCTTCCTAATGCTTTCTACATCAAGAAGCTTAAGTCCTGGAGAAAACTTTTTAGAGTCCTCCTCTTCATCACCCAAAGACTGCTCTACTTGCTCAACCATTGGCTGCACAATGATGTTGTTCACTCCCACTAATTCTATCTGTTCTAGAATCTCGGACTGTGCACCATTTCCTATCGCTAACATGGCGATTACAGCAGCTACTCCAAAGATTATACCTAGTGCTGTCAACAGCGAACGCACCTTGTTGGCAATCACCGCTTCCATTGCGATATAAAAATTGGACAATAAACTCTTCTTATTCATGTTCAGCGGTCTAGATTAGTTATTCGGTTGTCCTGATCTCGCAGCACCACCTCTGGCTCCACCACCGCCTCTTTGGCCTCCGCGACCGCCACCAAACCGCTTCATCATTTCAGTGGCTTGTTTAGCATCCATTCCACGATCCTTAAACCTTTGGATCACTTCTGGTGACATTTCGGTGCCATCAGGCATTAGCCACTCACCTTCTCCATTAAGAAGTTCTTCTGGTGCAGATTGGTACTTCTGCATTCTAGTACCGTCCAACTCAGCTAGAAGCCTAGGCACTTTCCCCTCAGCTGAAGCTGGCAGAGACATGTTAATCATTTCGCCTTCATTTACTCCTAATTCTATTACTGCCTCGTTGCTATTAGTCTGCCCCACTTTTACCTCTTGCAAGACACCACCTTTTTTCACAACATAATTGATGGAGTCGTTATAAACGTGAAGACATTCAAGCGGTAAAAAGATAACACTATCTAACTTTTGAGTAACAATAATATTACTTGTAGTCATAGCTGGTCTTAAGTCACCGTCTCTTTCATTAAGCCTAACCACAACTTCAAACACCTTTGCATCAGAGTTTGGATTTTGCTGACCTACTCTAGCTACTCGAAGCACTCTGCCCGATAATTGTTTCTCAGGAAATGCATCCAATCCAATATCTACAGGCTGGCCTGACTTTACTTTCCTAATATCTACTTCATTAATGTATGTTGTTGAAATCATGCTCGAAAGATCTGGTAACTCAGCCACATTAGGCGAGTAAGGACTGATAGAAGAACCTTCAATGATTCTATCTCCTCCAAAACCTCCTTTTGTATAAATCACCATGCCTGATTGAGGTGCCAGGATTGTAAAATCACTGATCAATTTCTGCATTCTGTCGTACCTATTTTGTACCCGCTTCAGGTCCGCTGTTGCTTCGATCAACTTAGATTTGGCTTGTTCTATTTTTAAACCGTAGTTCTCAATAGCGCGCATTTTATCACGCTTTAATTTTTCAAGCTCATTCTCGTATTTCTTGATGGTTGCAGGTGGCTCATACTGAGACTGCTCTAATTGGAGTTGCTTTTCTTCAATGTTGTAATCAAGATTAATAAGCTTATCTCTTTCGGCACTAAGTGTTAGTGCTGTATCTATCTTTGCGTTATCATATTCAGCAGTCTCCGCATCTAGTCTGTCTTTTTCTGCCTGAATTTTGTCGTAGAGTTCTCCTGGATCGAGCTGAGCTACAAATTCTCCTGCGCTAACTTGGGTACCTTCGGCCACAAGCCTTTGAACAGTCATTGTTCTAATACCAAAGTCTCTTGCTGACGCAGGTCCAATGATCTTAGTTGACCTTTCGGCAGATAGCTCACCTGTTGTGGTCACTTCCACAGTAAACTCACCCTTCTCCGCTTTTGCATATAGGGATGTGGTCTCCTCGGCCTTCGAAGGATTGAAGAACTGCACAGCAGCAATGATCACTACCACTATGATGACACCAAAAATGATTAACTTATTTCTCATGATTGTTTAATTAAACTCGATTTCTTTTAAACGCTTTGCGAAATTATACTTTATAACATTGTGTTTCTCCCCGTCCAAAAAAGTTTGACGCCTCTGAAATAATCAACAACTACTCCAATAGTTCTAAACTCCTCTAATCCAGTCTGTAAACCCTTACCTACTGCAAATGTTTAACGACAAACGGAAAAATCCATACTTATTTAGATGTTTTGAAGAGGCCTAGCGTTTAATCCAATTCTTCGATTTATAAGAACGGCAAATAGACAAGACCACAAGGTCAATCATAATGTAGATGGTCAGACATACTTAACGATGGATTTTTATCTTTGTCGAAATTTAATTCATGAAAAAGCTCATAAGCTTCATGTTGAGGAACATTCCTCGTAAGTACCTCCAGTACTTCAGTCACTACGGCCTCCGGTTTATCAGTCTTTTCATGAGGGGAAACAATGTGGAATGTCCTATTTGCGAAATCTCATATAGAAAATTTCTTCCCTATGGCCGATTGAATCCAAGGCCGAACGCACTTTGTCCGGACTCCCTGTCGCTCGAAAGGCATCGTCTTATGTGGCTTTATTTGGAAGAACGTACGAATTTCTTTACTAAAGATCTTAAGCTGCTTCACGTAGCACCAGAGCTATGTTTTATTAAGAAATTTAAATCCATGCCCAACATTGACTATACATCAGCGGACCTTGAGTCTCCACTGGCAGATGTCAAAATGGATGTCCATGACATTCCCTTTGATGACAACACATTCAATGTGGTTTTTTGTAATCATGTTATGGAACATGTCGAAGATGACATTAAAGCGATGAGCGAAATTCATCGCGTCCTAAAACCTGGTGGATGGGCAATAATTCAGTCCCCTCAAGACTACAGTAGAGAAACTACTTTGGAAGATCCTACGATCACTGACCCTAAAGAAAGAGAGCGTATTTATTGGCAAGACGATCACGTGCGCTTGTTTGGACTTGATTACGGTCAGCGCCTTGAAAAAGCAGGGTTCAAAGTCACCGAAGACCGATTCGTTATGGAGCTTCCTAAAGAGACAGTCGAACGCTACGCTCTACCTCCAAATGAGATTATTTACTTTTGCGCGAAGGGCTGATTGCCTCGAGGACTAAGTTTTTCAGAAATCAATCCCATGCCGTAGGCAAACAACTGAACGAAGGACGTCAGCAAGCTAATAACTCCTACTTTCAGACTTTTTGTCTTCATTAATGAATGGACGAGTATCAACAAGAAAAAAGCAGATAGAACGGCCGAACCTAATCTGAAAAGATCCTCATTCCATAGCATTGTCGTCAACCATCCCAAAAAACCTAGGGTAAAAAAAGCAGGTAAGAGATGAACAGTCTTTAGCTCTCCAGGGAAAAAACGATTCACATTGATTCTTGCGCGACCAAAAAAGTGGAGTTGCTTGTAGAACTGCGAAATGCTTGTCCGCCTTTTATGATAGACAAAGGCATCTTCAATCAGAGCAGTCGAAAATCCACTATTGATAACCCTGATACTAAACTCAATATCTTCACCCATTCGAGTCAATTTATAGCCCTTAGTAGCCTCATAAACATCTCTAGAAATCCCCATATTGAAACTTCTAGGGTGAAACTTCCCAACATGTTTCTTGTTGCCTCTTATACCTCCAGTAGTAAAAGGAGAGGTCATTGAATAACTAATCGCTTTTTGTAAGGTTGTAAAAGAGTTATGGGCAGCGTCAGGTCCTCCGAAGGCACCTACACTGTTGTTAATTAAGAACTGGTCTACCGTTTCAAAATACGATGGTGGTATCAGGCAGTCAGAATCAAAAACGATAAAGTAGTCCCCCTTAGCTCTTTCAAAACCATAGTTTCGGGTAAACCCCTGTCCAGAATTCTCTTTGAAGTAATAGTGAATATCCAGTGCTGTTTTAAATGAGTTTACGATCTCTTCACAAGAATCTTTTGACCCGTCTTCAATGATCAGCACTTCAAAATGCTTAAAGGTCTGAGAAGCGAGTGATTCAAGAAGTTCTCTCACCTCATCAGGTCGATTATATACTGGAATTACAACCGAATAGAAGTTCATTGATCTAAGCCAATGGTATTGTCAAATATGTAATCGTTTCGCTTATGAGAATTCATTACCATCATTTCTCCTACAAAACCTGCCAGAAAGAGTTGAACCCCAATGATTATTGCGGCAATAGCCAAGAAAAACAAAGGTTGCTCAACTATTTGACGGTAATCATCTGTTTTCAAGATATAGATAGCCCTGACCTTCTCCCAAGTGATCCCCAAAACGAAAACAAAGCCTAGCACAAACGAAAGAGTACCTAAAGTGCCGAAAAAGTGCATTGGACGCTTCTTGTATCTTGAGACAAAGGATATTGATAATAGATCTAAAAACCCATAGATAAAGCGCTCTATACCAAACTTAGTCTGACCATACTTTCGAGCTCTGTGCTCAACGACTTTCTCACTGATCTTGGTAAAGCCATTTCTTTTGGCAATCACTGGTATATAGCGATGCATTTCACCATAGATATCCAGCGTTTTCACCAATTTCTTATCATAGGCCTTTAACCCACAGTTGAAATCATGGAGTTTAATTCCCGATAATATTCTGGTTACACCATTGAATAGTTTGGAAGGGATGGTTTTAGTAATTGGATCAAAACGCTTCTTTTTCCACCCAGAAACCAAATGGCTCCCTGACTTCACCATTTCATATAGTTCAGGAATTTCATCTGGACTATCTTGTAAATCGGCATCCATAGTAATGATCACCTCACCTTCAGCATGCTTGAATCCAACATTCAATGCAGCTGATTTGCCATAGTTCCTATTAAATTTAATTGCCTTAATAGGATGCTTTTGAGATAACCCTTCAATCACTTCCCAAGAGTCATCAGTACTCCCATCATCCACCATCAGGACTTCATAAAGAAAGCCATGCTTTTCCATTACACGGCTTATCCAATCAATGAGTTCAGGTAGTGACTCCTCTTCGTTGTAAAGGGGTATTACTATAGATATTTGTGTCAATTTCTAAAAATCTTCAGCTTCGTTCTTATTCACCGCAGAGACAATTGATCCCCAAATCAATGCACCAAGAAGTACAAACACAATTCCTAATACCAAGGTAATTTCTGGATTTGATATTCCGGCTGAAAAGCCAGACATCTGTTCGATTTGCTCCTCAGACATTCCTTGTTCTCTCCAACTATCCTCTACAGCCTGCTGAATCCTTTGCATTACAGTATCATCAATGAATTTCACATATACGTAGGTCACGAGGTTCCGCATGACACCCGCAATTAAAGCAGCAACCATACTGATTCTAAAACCTTCTCCGAAGGTCATAAAACCGCCATTCTCTGTTTTGAATTCCTTCGTAGCTAGTGCGTACATTGCTACTGCAATCACAATATTGACCACGGGCCACCAAGAGGCTTGTATTTCAAGCAGAAGTGGAACTAGATTAATTACTGTGGCCACTAAGCCATAAATTAATCCCCATTTTTTGGCCACTTGGCCTGTAGTTATTTGTTCTTCCATGTTAGTCTAATAAAGGTTGACAAGTTGAAAAATACTTATTTTCCACAAGTTTACCTACTTATCACTGATCACCGATTCTTTTTTACTTAAGTGAATTATTAAAGGGATTAACGATTGATTTTAAGCTTGGCGGGTTCTTAACACAATTGAAAAAATTGGAGCGAGAAAGATTCCAAAAATGAGTTTCTTTAAAAAGGAATCAAATATTAGGCTCGATTTAGTGATTTTGTCGAGTGAGGCCAGTTGCTCAGAAAAGTAAATTTCAGGGTCAGTTTCAACCCCTTGCAATATCATGTCCTTCCTCAATTCCATATCTGATTTAGCGGTTTCAATAAACAGATTGAGGAAGTCAGGCTCTATCCATTGCATAAACACAAGATAAAACACAGCAAAAACAAATGCGATAGTACTATAACATATAAAGCCAAGGCTCATCCCATGGTAGAACCTTAATTCACCGTTGTTGTAGTTAGACCTGAAGTCCTTTATGGCAAGAAAGGAGAACAGACCCACTATTAGAATGTCCAACATAAATGAGATGAGATTTCTCCAAGGCTGTTGACCTAAATAAAAAAAGACAAGGAATGCCACAATGGCCATGAGCCCACCTGCCAATCCATACCTAAATGAAATCCTCGGAATTACCGGATTAATCTTCATAATTATTGAGGCAAAGCTCCCCTTTATTTATAACACCGATCACTGTTCCTTCAAGTGTCTGATCGAAAACTGGTGATGCCACCGACTTAGAAGCGTTGGTTTTCGTATTCAATGCCCACTTCTTTTTTGGACTAAAAAGCGTAAGGCAGGCATCGGCTCCTTCTTCAATTTTAGGCACTTCTAAGCCGAGTATTTCTCTTGGCTTGGTAGTAAACCGATCAATGACACTATCTAGTTTATTACCCAGTGCATCATTCGCAATACTATAAAAAGCCTGTTGGTTGGTTGACCCGAAGTCCGCGAGATCAAACTCTAGTTTCTTGCCTTCTTCATCATGAGGGTTGTGGTCCGTAACCACAACATCAATGGTACCATCCAAAACACCTTGAATAAGTGCTTCTCTATCTTCTTCCAGCCTATAGGGTGGATTAACTTTTAGGTTTGTATCGTACTGCTCCAAGTCTTGATCAGTAAACTTAAGGTAATTGACACCTACATCACAAGTCACACTCAGTCCGTTAGCCTTAGCCTTTCTAATCAAATCCACGCTCTCCTTAGTCGAGATTAGGCTAAAGTGAATCTTTCCACCGGCATACTCCAGTAATTTCAAATCTCTTTGAATCATAATTGATTCTGAAAGAGCTGGCATTCCCTTAAGTCCAAGTACGGTACTCACATGGCCTTCATTCATATGGCCAAATGCTGTCAAATGCTGATCCTCTGGCCTGTTGATTAAAAGGCCATCAAACTTTTGTAAATACTGAAGTGCCTTCAATAGTATATCAGTATGCCAAATGGTTTTCAAACCATCAGTAAATGCAATGGCCCCAGCGTGATATAAATCTATCATTTCTGTTAGCTCTTTACCTTCACAATCAATAGTAACAGCTGCCATAGGGTGAAGGCTCACTGGCGATACTTTGTTGTGCTTCTGATAGTAAACAACGCTATTCTTTGTACTGACTACTGGGTTTGTATTTGGCAATAGGACTACATCTGTAAACCCTCCTGATAATGCCGATTGTGTACCACTATCCACATCTTCTTTGTGTTCAAAACCTGGGTCATTATAATGGGCACGCATATCGAACCATCCAATACTCAGTTTTAAACCCTCAGAAGTCACCACTTGACCATCAAAATCAATATGGTCAGAGATCTTCTTGATCTTTCCATTTGAGATTAGTACGTCCTTGGTGGATTTGTGAAGGGGAGAATCAGGGTGCAGAATTTCAGCAGCACGAATCAAAAATTCCATGCTACAAATATCGGATTAATATTATTTCTAAAAAAAGAAAAAGCAAAGCCCCTAACAACGCATACTTCCAAAGTGGTATTCCGTCAATACCTGAACGAATTTCCTCCCTAACAGATTGGCCTCCATCCCCATTCAACAAGGTTATGCTGGGCGAGGCACTGAGTTCTTCTAGATAATCAAAATCTATGGTATGAACATTCGATTCCTCCTTCGGTATATTGAAGGCCAAAGTGCCAACTACCTGATTATTCAACACCAATTCATAGTGCCCAGCCAATATTTGGTCCTTTGGGATTTCCATAATCAACCGGTTCTCTTCTTGTCTTTGGTCAGGAATTAGTAAAACTTCCCCTCTTCGTAATTCATAAATATTACTTCTATCCTGACCATTAATGGGGTATACAATGGTTTCATCATCCGTGCTATAGTATAAATTGGACAGGTTCGCCTTACTACCAAGTGCTAGCTTGTACAATACTGGAACAAAAAGTGCATGATTCGGAAATGAAGTAATGCTTTCATCGAAACTACTCGAAAAGAAGAATAAGCTGCCATTGCTCAATACCTTGGACAAAAACGAGCGACCGTTTTTGAAGCTTAAATAAGGGAGCTCTTCATTAATCAACCTAAAATAAACTCTTGCATTAGGCATCTCTAGATTTTGAGAATTCTCCACAAACACGCCTTCGAAAAATGGGTTCTCATAATCAGGAACTTCCAAGTCGACTCTCTGTCGCGTATCGCCTGTAACTCTCAAACCAAGTCTATTCAGCTCGCTGGAAGTCGATTGCCTTGAAGGAACTACCAAAACCGTCTTACCATCATCGATTGAATTGGAGATAGCGTTAGTCAATTGATTTGTGTATGAAGACAGTTGGTTGATGAGAATAAAATCCGCTGCTTCTATTTTTTGATTATCCAATGAATTGGCATTCACTCTTTCAAACTGAAACAACTCGTTGTCCTCAAACAATGACGACACATATGATGGTGTTCCTGATTGATATACTTCAAGTACTCGAATTTTATCCAGTTGATTAATTGCCAAATAGTAGTCGTTGTCAAAGGCCAAGCCAGGATCGTCTATGGAGATCCTTATTCTGTCCATGCCTTGGTCTATGGCAGGTATTTCAAAATCGTAATTGGCTAAAAGATTATCCTCAAAACTCACCTGGCTGGTACCTGAAAGTCTATCATCTAGGTAGAGTTTCACGTTTACTCGATCGGTACTCCTATCATTTCTTCTCAAACGAATGCGCAAGAGGTTTGTCACACTGCCCGACAGAAAAGTGTTTTGGAGATATACACTGTCTATGTAGACATTGCTATACTCAGAACCCGATACCGGAACTAAAAAATAATTACTTGTAGTGTCAGATTGCAAAGAACTTAAACCTGTATTGTCCTGAAAGTCCGATACAAAGTAGACGTCCCCCTTGATGCCCTGTCCGGTTTGCCTGTTGGCAATCTCCTGAAAACTTCGATCAACCCCAACTTGCTGGATTTCAGTAAGATTATCAGTTAAGGTTGACCTTGTAAACTCGGTGGCAATAGAGTTGGCGTATGCGTTCTCAATAAAGCGAAAAACTGTTCCGTCAGGATAGGCGTTGACTAAATCCTGCGTGAGGCTATAGGCATTGTCAAATGCCGTTTGTTGGCCATTATCCTTTACAGAAAGGCTGAGCGAATTATCCAGATAAATAAGAACTTCATCTTGCAAACTAAGGTCATTCTCCTTGTTCTTGTAGACAGGTCTAGCGAATGTCAGAACTAAAAAAATCACTCCCAGAATTCTTGAAATAAGTATCAAAAGTTCAACAGGCTTTCTTTTAGCAGAGCTCTCTTCCTTAACCCTTTTTAATAATGAAGTATTGGAAAACTCAACCCTTTTAACCCTTCTTAAGTTAAACAGGTGAATAATTATCGGAATTGCTACCGCAAGGAGACCCCATAAAACATTGGGGTTAAGAAAATTGATGACTGCAAGCATTAGGAACTTGAAAGGCTTTGAGGTTCAACTCTAAAGACATAACTACGTAATTTAAGTAACTTTATGTTCAAGAATTTGCGAAAATTCTTCGAATGGAATACACATTCATAATTCATGATGCTTTTTCAGAAGGTTAATTCACATAGCGTTCGCTTACTCCTAATCAACTTTACTTTCTGGTTATTCATCACCTTGATTTCGGCAACGCAACTATACGTCCGTTTCCAGGATAGCTACGATGGCGGTTGGTCAAACTTTGTATGGAGGCAATCTGTTGTTTGGGTTGGCTGGGCAGTTCTCACGCCATTTATATTTTACTTGGTAAAGCGGATTAAAAACGAACACCGTCTGCGAAGTGGCTTAATCCACTTCGGCTATGCTGTTGGTTTTACATTGGTTTATTCGGTCATTCTAAGCGTGCTCAGTCAGATATTTTTCAATCCTGAGACTCCTATGTTAGATTTCATAAAAATGAACCTAACTACCAGTGCCGCTGCCAATTTGTTGGTTTACCTACTCATAGCTGCCTTTAGTATGCTGATTATCTTTTATCAAAAAGCTAAACTGGGCAAAGAGCGACAGTTACAGCTAGACTTAGAAGTTCAGTCCTTGGAAAAACAACTCTTGTCTGCTCACTTAGAGACTTTAAAGGCACAAATCCAGCCACACTTCCTTTTTAACTCCTTACACTCTATAGCCTCATTGATTAGGAAAAACGAGCTGACATTGGCAACAGAAACCATCGCTACCCTAAGCGAACTCCTAAGGGCCACTCTACGAAATCAGGAAAAGAATATGATAAGCCTAGAAGAAGAGATGGAGCTTATCGCCAAGTATTTGGCAGTAGAAAAAATTAGGTTTGGCGATATGTTGAGTATCCAAGTCAGCATTGATGAAGACGCTAAGAATGTGCCGATACCTGCATTTATTTCACAACCTATTGTAGAGAATAGCTTCAAACACGCCTTTAAAACAACAGATGATGCTTCATTGAAAATTTCAGCGGAATTGAGTGGCTCTCAACTTATACTTCTGATAGAAGATAACGGTTCCAATCTCTCAGGTAGCTGGGAGCAAGTGACTCATGCCGGAATGGGAATCAAGAATGTTAGACAAAGACTATCTACCGTCTATGGAGTTTCGGCAAGTTTCTCTTTGCTGGAAAGTGAGAAAGGAAATACTATTGCCAAATTTGAAATTCCAATAAGTCCAGCTTTCAATGAATGATTTCCATTACAAAGTGTTAATTGTCGATGACGAACCTCTTGCCCAAGACTCTATCAAGATACTCTTGGAGAAAGTGAAGGACTGTAATATTGTTGGCATAGCATCCAATGGAAAAGATGCTTTGAATCAAATTTTGACACTTGAACCCCATATAGTATTTATGGATATTCAGATGCCCCATTTGTTGGGTACTGAAGTAGTGGAACAACTAAGCCATCAGGCAAATACCTACTTCATTTTTGTAACTGCTTTTGACGACCAAGCTGTCAAGGCTTTTGAACTAAATGCCCTAGATTACTTGCTAAAACCCTATACAGATCAGAGATTTTATCAGAGTTTAAATAAGGCTAAGGCCCATTGCAGATCAAATGGCGTTGTCCGGTCACTTGGTGATCTAAATTCTATTAATCAAGTACCACAGAGAAAATATCGAACTGAATTTGCCATTAAATCGGTGGGGAAAATTGAGATTGTTCCTCTCTCGGATGTCATATATCTAGTTTCATCTGGAAACTACATAGAAGTAAATACGACTGATAGAAAGTATCTCATGCGAGGAACAATTGGTCAATTAGAAAAAGGATTGGACCCTGAGCTTTTTGTCAGAATTCACAGATCCAGCATTGTTAGAAAAACCGAGATTAAAGAACTACAGAACTATTTCAATGGTGAATATTTGGTGATACTGAAAAATGGTCATCAACTTAAACTCAGCAGATCCTATAAAAGTGCTCTTAAGATGATTGTCAGTTTAGACTAACAACATTCCACCAGAATCGGGCACTTTATCACATACTCTACACATAAGGACCCTTTCTTCCAACCACACTCCTCTTTCTCAGTAAACCTTGAGAAACATTTATCACTATGCTAAAATATATATTCTGTCTTTTATTCTGTGGAATACTCATTCAGTCAAATGCCCAAAACTTCAGTATTGACAACGAGCACACCGCTGTTACTTCAAAGGTTCAACGGTTTGGAACAGTCGATGTAGTAGGTCGCTTTAATAAAGTTGAAGGTACTATTACCTACGATTCAGATCCTTCCAAAATATCAGCTGATGTCACAATCTCTGTTGATAGCTATACGAGCAATAGTTTGGGTGGTGAACAAGCGGTTAAAGGCCCGGCTTTTTTAGACTCTTCTAACTACCCCCACATCAAGTTTAAGAGTCAATCCGTTACGAAACAAGGAGGCCAATTCATAATGAAAGGGGAATTGACCATTCATGGAACTACTAATACCGTTGAGTTGCCCTTCAAGCTAGTTGAACCTGCTAAAGGACCTAGAGGCTTCAATACAATGGCTGTGTTTGCTACTTTGATAATTAACCGACAAGACTATGGTGTTACTTTTTCCAGAAAACTTCCTAATGGAAACCCACTTATTGGGAATGAAGTTAAGATCGAATTGAATGTACTTGCCATAGAAGAATAGAGGATGATAATCACCTTAGTGCAGTTAATACTATCCTTAGTTTTAGCACACTCTCAGGAGTCTGCTAAAACTTTTGATATCAATTCAACTAACACTGAAATTTCATTTACCGCCAAGCATTTTGGAATATTAAATGTCAGTGGAGAATTCACAGAATTTAAAGGCTCAATCGTCTTGAATGGAAGTTTGGTCAAGAAGGTATTAGTAGAAATCAATGCAAATACCATCAATACTGGGAACAAGAATCGTGATAAAAGTTTAAAGACGGACGTTTTTCTGAACCCTGAAGCCTATCCAGTCATTCGTTACGAATCAAATGACAACAAAAATCCACATACTATAGAAGGTACCTTAAGCATTAAAAACTCTTCTAACCTTGCCTTATTAATATATGAAACGAAGCAAGAAGGTCAATCCTTAGTATTATCAGGAAACTGCACAATTAAAAGGGATGATTTTGATTTAGATTTTGGAACTATGAATGACCTCGTTTCCAATGAGGTAAGAATTGAGGTCTCAATAAAGCTGCCTTTCTAGCCATTACTAAGATTTAGCCACTCTTGTGCATAAAAAAACCCTTATCGTCTATGATAAGGGTTTTAATAATAATCTGGCGACTACTTACTCTCCCACCGGTAAAGGCAGTACCATCAGCGCAA
>NZ_JAGFMD010000009.1 GCF_017592825.1 Roseivirga sp. E12
AAAACGGCCGAGCGATGTAGAGTGAAGAATATAAACGTAGTGCATACCAACAAAAAAAGGCTGTCATATGACAGCCTTTAATGTGGGCGCTGAGGGATTCGAACCCCCGACCCCCTCGGTGTAAACGAGGTGCTCTGAACCAACTGAGCTAAGCGCCCTTGTAATTGGGTTTGCAAAGGTAATTAGCGTTTTCATTATTGCAAATGCTTCCTTCAAATTATTTATAAAAAAAAGAAAGCACACTCAAAAACCCTTCTTAATAGACTGAAATCCGATTTTTACTTATCTTTCCCTAACCAAAACATTCGGCTGCTAAATGACCCTCGCGGAATTCAAGGATATTTTCGATCAATACTATACCCCGATCAAAAACTTCCTATACTATAAGTCTGGAGACATTGATCAAAGTGAAGACTTGGCACAAGATGTCTTTGTCAAGCTTTGGGACAAGCGCGAAGAGGTTCAGCTGGATACAGTCAAAAGCTATCTCTATACCATCGCAAACAACATGCTGCTCAATAAGATTAGACATGACAAGGTGGTGGTCAATTTTGCCGAGCGCAACAAAAACCAGCAAGAAGAATATTCACCCGAATTCCAGCTTCAAGAAAAGGAGTTCAAACAAGAACTCGAAGCTGTAATCGGTAGTATTCCAGAGAAACAACGTGAGGTATTTCTTATGAATCGAATTGAAGAAATGACTTACAAAGAGATAGCCGAAAGACTAGAACTGAGCGTAAAAGCAGTAGAAAAGCGTATGCATGGTGCATTAGCCCACCTGCGTGAGCATATTAAATACAAAATTTGACTAATTTGAAATCGTGAAAGAGGATAAACTCATTCAAGACTGGCTCACAAATGAAGTTTCGGCAAAGGAAATAGCCGAAATGGAACATATCCTTGCCTTCACGGAAAAGCTATCAATTCCTGAAAAGAAACCTAAATCAGAAGCTTGGACAGATGTACTTGGTAAAATCAATGAGGCCTCGACCGACAATGAAGTAATCCTTGTTCCAGAGAATAAAACCAACCGGAAATGGATGGTATGGGTGGCTAGCATAGCTGCACTTTTCCTTATCGGGTATTTTGGAATGCAAGGCACACCTGAGCCATCGATATATAGCACTGATCTTGCCGACAATATCACGCACACACTTCCGGACAACTCGATGGTTACCATCAATGCCCAAAGCTCTATTTCCTTAATTGAAGAAAATTGGGGCAAGTCAAGATCATTGAGATTGAATGGCGAGGCATTTTTCGAGGTTGAACCTGGCAGCAAATTTACAGTAACTACAAACCTTGGCGAAATAAGTGTGCTTGGCACTTCATTTAATATCTTCTCTAGAGATGATGAATTGATCGTCTCCACTTTTACCGGCAAAGTCGAAGTGAAAGACAAAGACAGACTGGTTATTCTGGAGAAAGGTGACCAATTGACTTATAGACCTACGGAGGAACTCTGGAGGATTGACAATTTCAACCTTAATGAAACTGCAACCTGGAGAACAGGAGCCTTTTACTTTGATACCACGCCATTACAAAAAGTCATTGACGAACTCGAAAGACAATTCGACATCAAAATCAACGTATCCATTGACCTCAGAGACCGTTTCTATTCTGGGTACTTTAGCAAAACTGATTTGACTGAAGCCCTGCAACTCGTTTTTGTCCCTATGGGATTGACTATTGAAGTAGAAGGAAACCAAGTAAATGTGCAATAGTGCGGTTTATTTACTGTCTTTTTTTGGGGCTTATCACAACGTGGCTTGTCGCACAGGATATCAATACGCTGCGTATCACCGAGCGATTTGACGATGTTTCCTTAGCTAAGGTAATTAGAACCCTCCGTAATAAGTATGACATCAAAATCGCCTATGACGATGCCTTAATCACGGGCATAATCATCGATGGAGCCTACACACAGCTCACACTACCCAACTTTCTGGATAATATTTTAAAGGACAAGGGTATTGACTATCAGATTCTGAATGGAAAAATCATTCTTATCCCCAAGCAGGTCAATCTGGACATCACCACCCCTAGCCTCTTCGACCTTACCGTCTTTGGTTCTGTTCAAGATGCCAATACAGGCGAAAACCTACCCAATGCCTTGGTAAGGGTGAGAGGTGAGTCGAGAGGTACGGTTACTAACAAGGATGGCTACTTCGTTCTCCCCCAAGTACCGAACGACACGAGTACTATTGAAATCTCCTACTTGGGTTATAAGAAGGCCGAAATCAAGCTTATTCCTGGTAATACCAGAAAAACACTTCAGATACTGATGGAGGAGAGCATAGTGGAATTGTCTGATTTTGTGGTAGTTGAAAATCAAAGGAAAACAGTTCGCTATGGAGATGAGATTTCTCAAATGACAATAGACCCTCGCAACCTGGCAGCTTTGCCCAGTCTTGGAGAGTTTGACGTATTTCGATCGTTGCAGCTGTTACCAGGTATAGGAGGCACTAATGAGACTTCTTCAGCCCTCACGATACGGAACAGTCCTTCGGCCCACAATCTGGTACTTTTTGATGGCTTTAATATTTACAGACTCGATCATTTCTTTGGAGTCTACAGTGCGATTAATTCTGATGCAATCCGCGACATTCAAATCTACAAGGGTGGTTTTGGTGCAAAGTACGGAGGTAGAATTGCTGGCGTTGTTGATATGACAGGTAATACGGGAAGTTTTAAAGAGCCAAGCTATTCTCTTGGAGTTAACCTTTTAAGTGCTCGTTTTAGTGTCAATACGCCACTGAACGAGGGCAGAGGCGCACTTCATATAAGTGCCAGACGCGCTTATACGGACATTATCCGCAGTAAGCTCTTTGAGAATCTATATAGGAACTTCCGAGAAGAGTCTAATGACATTGAAGGGATCAATGCCAATGATGTTTTAAGACCTGACTTTCACTTTTATGACATTAATGCTAAGGCCTCTTATAATGTCTCCTATCGCGACCTATTGAGTCTAACATTATATAATGGCCAGGACAATCTCGATGCTAATTTTGAAGCGATTGAAAGAGGCCCTAACAACAATATAAGAAGCATTCAGGAAGTGCAGGAAATGGCCAACTGGGGCAACACGGGTGTTGGTTTAGTCTGGTCTCGAAAATGGAATCGCAACTTCAATTCCAGCCTTCAGTTTGCGTATTCCGACCACTTTTATCAGTACAATTACTCAGATACTACCAAAGACGGGAACGGTTTAGCCAGAAGGTTCAATGACCTTGACAGGCGAAATGATGTTGAAGATTATCAAGTCAACCTACGCAATGAAATATTTGTCGGAAAGAGGCATCGCATTGACTTTGGTACTAACTATTCTGACCTCAATGTCAACAGTCAATTAATGATCAATGAACGCAACAGGCTAACCGGCAGGTTATTTAATGGTTCAGGTTCCATTTTCTCGATATATGCTTCAGATAAATTCTACATCACTCCTAAGCTACTTTTGAATCCAGGCCTGAGATATAATATCTCTAGTCTTTCAGACGAAAGTTTTCTCTCCCACCGCTTTGGTCTTATTTATCAAGTCACACCAGAATTCGAACTTAAAGCCTCCACAGGAAACTACTATCAAATTATCAGAGAGCAGAATTTTGACGACCCATTTACAAATGCGCAAGATGGTTGGATATTGGCAGATCAAGACCCTAGCAGGTCAGGAAGCCAATTTTCAGTGCTCGAATCAGACCATTGGATTGCAGGGTTTCAATATGAAAAAAACAACCTCACGTTTGATGTTGAATTCTACAAGAAGACTGTCACTGGTCTTTCAGAAAACATAGTCTCCTATGTTGTCAACCCTAATACCAATGTAAGAAGAGCTCAAATCGTGGATGCACTCGGCACTAGCGATATTGTTGGTATTGACTTTTTAGTTCAGAAGGAAATAGGCCCTTATCAGGGCTGGATTTCATACACCAGAAGTAAAGCGACCAACCAGTTTGATGTGATCAATGCCGGTACTGAAATCCCTTCCAGAGAAGATCAGCGAAATGAATTGAAACTTGTCAACATTGTTGAGCTCCCAGAATGGAACATCGCTGCAACATGGACATATGGGAGCGGGAAACCATTTTTGGAGCCCCAGATTAACTTCATTCGAAACAACTTGAACGAGGTAGTGAATTTTGAGGTGATCAATACCAACAAAACCATCACTCGACTACCAGCCTATCACAGACTGGACATTTCAGTTGCTAGAAAGTTCGAAAATGAATATATGAAAGGCGAGCTAGGGCTATCTATTTTGAATGTCTATAACAGACTCAATGTTCAAAGCCGAAGGCTCAACCGCGAAGCACTTGAAAGCTTCATTGATCAAGATCCTGGAGGTACCCTGCCAACCAACATTTACAGGAACATTGCTCTCCTAGATTTAACCCCCTCAATTTTCTTGAATCTTTATTTTTAAATTTTTCCAAATCGAGTAGGGTTTGCTTGATATTCGGTGTATTAACACTGAAATGCAAGAAAAAGAGCGCCATAACCATTGGGAGCAGGATTGGCTGGAGGGTAAAATCTCTAGTGCCGAGGCAAAATCTTTTGCCGAAGATCCAGCGTCCTTTGAGGCACTCAGCAAATACATTGAGACAGCATCAACATTGAAAGTGCCTGAAGGCAAATCAAAAGAAGATGTCTGGAACAGCATTGAGGCCAATATATCAGCATCACCTAAAGCGAAAGTAATATCAATCAATAGACGATATTGGTTGACAGGAGTAGCGGCCTCTTTCATCTTAATTGTCAGCGCATTTTTCTTGTTCGATGGAGCCTTTGAAGGAAAAGTAAATGTAAGTACCGAACTCGCTGAGGTACAGACCATCTACTTACCTGACAGCTCGATTGTCTATTTAAATGCTGAGACAGAGATTTCATATTCGAAAAAGGGCTGGGAAACTAATCGCGTGTTAATGTTGAGTGGAGAAGCCTTTTTCGAAGTGAAACGTGGAAGCAATTTCACGGTCAATACCGCTAACGGCAAAGTTGAAGTATTGGGAACAAGCTTTAACGTTCGTTCTAGATCCCAAGATTTTGAAGTGGCCTGCAAGACAGGTAGGGTCAGAGTGACAGAGTTTTTATCTGAGACCCAACAAATATTAACTCCAGGCTTGAAGACTAAAGTCAAAAGCGGTGAGCTCATAGAGCCATTAGAGTTAAATGTCTCAAATGTTGACCTCTGGAGATCGGGGGAATACTTCTTAGAAAGCACTTCCATAGAAGAAGGCTTCGAAGAATTAGAGAGAATTTTCAATATTCAGATTGTACAGGAGCTCTCAGCATCAGAACTCGGCAGAGTAGGTACTTGGGACTTTGATAAAAATAATCTGACAGAGTCTATTCAATCAATATCCCAGACTATGGGATTCAATTTTGAGATTGACGGAGACAAAGTGATTATCAAACAGAAATAAAGAAATTAATAATAAGGTGGCGCTAAATGTAATTAAGCAGTTTGAGCCACCATTCTTAGGTTGAGGTTGAGGGATGGGTGGTGCCGTCCCTCTTTTTTTATCCCAAATTTTCCAGAAGTGTCTCAAGGCTCATCCCCCTAGAACCTTTGATTAAGACGGAGGCATTGGTAATAGGATTGCTTTTCAAAAAGGATGCTAATGCCTCTTTCTCTTCCCAATAATGTGCTTTGGGGTTACCCAGTTTACCAAACTCCATCAGCTTGCCACAAAGGTGTACTTCATTCAACCCAAGCTCAGCAGTCAGTTTTCCGATAATCTCATGCTCTTTGGGAGCATCATCCCCAAGCTCGAACATATCTCCAAGAATAGCCACTTTATAGTCAGACGCCTTCTCAGCGAAATGCCTTAAAGATGCTGACATTGAAGAAGGATTAGCGTTATAGGCATCCAGTAAGATGGTATTGCTTCCCTTCGCTATGACTTGTGAACGATTGTTATCTGGATCGTAATCTGCTACAGCCTTTAACGCTGACGCTGCATTTACCTCAAAGTATTTTCCAACGCACAGAGCCGCCCCAATATTCTCGAAATTATAAGCACCAGTAAGATGAGTTTGTGCTTCATTGCCATCTTCGGTTCTAAGTTTCAGAGTCGGTTGACTTTCCAGCAGTTCGGCATACAAATAGTCACCTTTTGCAGGATAATAGAAAGGCGACTTCATTCTCCTCTTGGCAATATTCGATAATATCTCACTCTGAGAATTAACAAAGATGACACCCTCCTTCTGAATCAAATGGTGATACAATTCTGACTTACCTCTTATAACGCCTTCTACACCACCAAAACCTTCTAGATGGGCCTTCCCTATATTGGTAATCAATCCGTGGGTAGGGTCTGCGATACCACATAACTCAGCAATATCACCCACCTTATTAGCGCCCATTTCGATGATGGCAATTTCGATAGAATCATCAATTTGAAGCAGCGTCAAAGGCACCCCGATATGATTATTGAAATTGCCCTCGGTGGCATGCACTTTGTACTTTTGAGCTAGCACATCTCTCATAAGCTCTTTGGTAGTGGTTTTACCATTTGAGCCGGTGATTCCAATAAAGGGTATTGCAAACTGATTTCTATGATGATTGCCCAGCTCCTGCAAAGCCAATAGGCCATCCTCCACCACAAAATAACGATCATCCTTGGCGTAAGCGGAATCATCGATTATTACTATACTCGCTCCTTTTTCAATCGCCTGATCGGCAAAACGATTGGCATCGAAATTTGGCCCTTTAAGGGCAAACCAAATATTTCCAGCCTTAATCGATCTGGTATCGGTTGAAACCCCGGTACTTTTTAAGTAAAGTTGATATAATCGCTCAATCATTGAAGTCTGCAATAAAGTTGTTACAAGTTAATACAGGTATGAAGAAAAACTGCGTTGATTAGAATTGAAACGATAGTTTTTTCAGATTACCTTGCCTGCTTAATGAGATCAGCCCTTTTTCTTATCATCCTAAGCTTTCCGCTGACCCTGATGGGGCAATTTCAGTTTCGCTACAAGACGGATGTCCCTTTTTCAAACCAAGGTACACCTCTCGAGAGGGCCTGGGAAGGAGGGCTGAATGCTGCCCAGTTTCAAACCATGGACTTGAATAATGATGGGACTGAAGACCTCATTTTATACAATAGGATTTCGCGTGATATTAGCACCTACCTGAATGTTAATGACCAGTACATCTGGAGCCCTGACTTTGCTTATCTCTTTCCGGACGATGTGGTTCACTGGTTGATTCTAAAGGATTACGACTGCGATGGCCTAAAAGACCTATTCACCAGCACCGCTCTAGGCATAAAAGTTTATAGAAACACCAGTGCAGGGGCCTCCCTTACTTGGGAAGTTGCCCAGCCTTTTTTAAGATTTGATGCTGGCACCAACATCCAGGTAAGTCCGAATGACATACCGGGAATTGCAGACATAAACGGTGACGGAGCCTTAGACATTCTCACCTATCGTTTTGGAACCTCCACCACGGTGGACTATTTCCAAAATACAGGGGCATGCGGATCATTAGAGTTTACTCGTGTCGAAAGACAGTGGGGTGGTTTTACAGAGTGCGACTGCGATAGTTTCGTCTTCGGTGGGGCCTTATGTCCTACACCATCTTCAAGTTCTGGAACTAATGGTGGAGAAGCTATCCTTCATGCGGGAGGCAAAACACTACTCCCATTTGATGCTGATAATGATGGGGACATTGACCTTATCAGCTCTGATGAATTTTGTGAATCGCTCTATTTTCTGGAGAATGTTGGAGACAATCTCAACGCCCAAATGACGACCCTTTCTAGTTTCCCATTCAATAATCCGGCAGGCTTCAAAATTTTTCCTGGAGCATTCCTAGAAGACATCAACTTTGATGGGCTAATGGATCTAATCATTTCTACCAATGCTGACGAGAACATTGGCAACCAAATAGACCTCCGAGATAATGTAAAAGTATACACCAACAATGGATCAGCAACGGTACCCGTATTTGACCAAGCCTCCTCACCATTCTTACAAAACGAAATGATTGATTTGGGAGAGAATGCCTTCCCAGCATTCAACGATCTAGATGGAGATGGAGATCTTGACTTTGTCGTTGGTAACAAAGGCTTTCTGATCGGAACTGAAGTAGCGGGCTCCCTGTCCTTCATAGACAATGTAGGCAATCGTTTCACTCCTTCCTTCGACCTGACGGATATGGACTTTCAAAATTTAGAAGGGCTCAACTATCAAAATGTCAAACCACAATTTGTAGATGCCGATAATGATGGTGACTTAGACCTCTTTTATCAGGCAACTCAAAGCAACAATGAAACTCGAATCTTTCTTCAAGAAATGAATTCAGGCACATTAGGTGCTACAATCGAAGTTCCTATAAACACCAGTTTTGATGACAATCCTTTCTTCTATGACATCGACAATGATGACGATCTTGATTTATTAGTTGGCAAATCACTCGGCAGCCTTTCCCTCTTCGTCAATGAAGGAAACTTTAACTTCGGTGCCGAAATCACAAATTTCGGAGGTATCTCAAATAATTTTCAAGCATTAAACCTGTGGCCACATGTAGCCGACCTCGATGGAGATGGAGAAGATGAACTAGTAACCTTGGATGCCTCTGGCCTCATGAATATCTACCCGGGGCCAATTAATCAAAACTTCGTGGCAACTAACCCGAGTACAGAAGTGCTGAGCATTAATAATATTGCCTTTGCAACTCGTTTTGGAAGACAGAATAGTATTACTAGTGCCGATATTTTCAATACAGGTAGACCAGCTCTGATTATCGGCAGTGGCAAAGGCGGTCTTTACCTACTTGAAAACATAAGTCAGGGAGGTGGTGGTTCTGGTAATGAAATTCAAATAGAACTATCGCCTAACCCTACAAACGATGAAATCACCGTGTTGACCAATACTGATGGCTTTGCCGAAATCTATGACATCACTGGTCGCAAAAAGCACTTCAACATTAATATTCAAAGTGGCGTGAGCAAAGTCCTTCGCTTAGGCAGCCTACCTGTAGGCCTTTACATTCTTAGGGTAGTCAATAATCAGAATGAATCTGCTACTCGAAAAATTTTGGTGTATAGATGATTCTCTACCTCTACCTACAAATCAAACCACTTCAGAACATTAAGTTTGGTTCTGACCTAACCAAAGCCCTTGGAAACTTTAGTTCTGAAATCACTTCCATTGACCTAGATTCTCACTCCGAGTCCTTTGTAATTACAAAAGCCATAGAAGTTATTCCGATCGTGGAAAAGCTGGTCTTACATCTAGATGTAACTGACGATGAGCCATCTATTGGAAACATTAGTATGGTATTCGAGACATTGAGACGAAGCAGGCGACCTCTCATTTGTATCATCGAAGGTAACCATCCCAATATTGATAAAATCCTGAAACTGAGTGGCATTATCCCTCATGATGTGACTTCAAAAGAGTTAACTATCGAACTGGTTACTGATTTCCTGACTACTCAATCCTAAATTGATCGGCATCAAGGTGTGCTGGAAACTTCTCCCGGAAATCGATCAAGTTCGATTTGCTCAAAGTCAGACTTATAATCTCCTCCTCTTCAGAAAAAGCCAGTGTTTCGCCCTTCGGTGAATAGGCGCCTGTATGACCATTATAGGCAATCTCCTTGCCGTCCTTCCCTACTCGATTCAATCCGACTGAATAAGCCACATTTTCCATGGCCCTCGCTTTGAGTAATGTATCCCATGCATTAACTCTTACCGCTGGCCAGTTAGCCACATAAAGCAGCAGGTCATATTCCAAATTGACATTTCTAGACCAAACCGGAAACCGGAGGTCATAGCAAACCAATGGGCAAATTTTCCACCCTTTCCATTCAACTATCAAACGATCCTCTCCACCGCTAAAGTGATCATGCTCATTGGCCATTCGAAAGAGGTGTCGCTTGTCGTAGGTTTTAAACTCACCATCAGGCTGCATCCATATCAGTCGATTGAAAGTCTCTCCTCCCTCTTTGACGATATAGGAACCAGTAACTACAGCCTTCTTTTGAGCGGCCATCTGCTTCATCCACTTAAAAGTGGTCAGGTTCATCGGTTCACTATGGCCTTTATGTTCCATGGTAAAACCCGTCTGGAACATTTCGGGGAGCACAATGATGTCCGTAGGCTCAGTGATCTGCCAGATCTTCTCCTCGAACATAGCCAGGTTCGCATCAATCTGATGCCAGTAAATATCTGATTGTATCAGTGAGAGTTTTAAGTCTTGCATTCAGTTCAAAGGTAATACGTCATTCTGAGACTGAGGTACGAAGTCGAAAGAATCCCCTGATTAAAAGATTCCTTCGATCACCACTCTCCATAAGAATGACAATTAATTTTAATATTCACACCGTTATCCACTCAGGCGGGAGGGCGTCCACGGTCAGCGTGACCATCGACCGAAAACTATTCCTGATTACAAAAAAGCTGCTTCGATGGTTTTGACGCCTGCCTGCACGAACCCGTTCCGATAAAGGCAGGGTGGCGGTCTTTTCTTTTGTTACTTTTCTTTGGACGAGCAAAGAAAAGTAAGGCGCAATAGTAAGAGCTAGAGTGCACAAAGCTTCTCAGCCGCGGCAGCCAGCGTATTCTCATTTTTCGCAAAACAAAAACGAAGCACTCTGTTATCCTGCTTATCTTGATAGAAAACAGACATTGGAATAGTCGCTACCCCAATCTCTTTGGTCATCCATTCAGAGAACTCAACATCACCCTTCTCACTAATTGCACTATAATCCATCAGTTGAAAGTAGGTTCCTTTAGCAGGCACTGGCTTGAACCTTGAGCCCTTCATCACTTTCAAGAAAAAATCTCTTTTGGTCTGATACATTGGTGCCACATCTTCGTAGTGTGCTGTATCTTTCAAATAGTCTGCAATCGCATATTGTGTAGCCGTATGAATGGTGAAGGTATTGTACTGATGCACCTTCCTTATCTCAATCATCAATTCCGAAGGTGCTATAAGATAACCCATTCGCCACCCCGTAGCGTGAAATGTCTTTCCGAAGGAAGATGTAACCACACTTCTCTTTCTCAGCGCTTCTGACCTCAAAACAGATTGATGCGCTTGACCGTCAAAAACAATATGCTCATACACCTCATCCGACAGCACCATGATTCCGGTTCCCTCAGTGATCTGCTCTAATTCTGATAAGTCTTTGACACTGATAGTTGCACCACTAGGGTTATGTGGTGTATTGATCATAATCATCTTGGTCTTCGAAGTAATTTGACTCCTTACTCCTTCCCAATCAATACTGTAATCTGGTTGCCTTAGCGGAACACCAATTGCTTTTGCTCCTTGCAGATTAATAATCGGCTCATAAGCATCATAAGCAGGATCCATGATGATCACTTCGTCCCCCGGATGGATCAGAGCCGAAACGGCACTATTGATCGCCTCAATCGCACCACAAGTCACTGTGATTTCCGAATCAACATTGGGTTTCCAACCATAGCAATGCTCGGTTTTTGACGAGATGGCTTCCCTTAAAATTGGCACACCCGGCATGGGCGCATACTGATTCATACCCTCCTGCATATAGTGATGTACCCTATCTATCAATTCTGGAGAAACGGGGAAATCAGGAAATCCTTGAGCCAGATTAATGGCATTATATTCATGGGCCATTTTCGACATTTTAGTGAAAATGGTAACACCAACGTTAGGTAGCTTCGATTCGATTTGCATGACTGGAAGTTAGAAAGAGCCTTTTGGTTTGCCAACAGATCTTTTATTAAACCCACCTAGCAATTTTTATTGAAACAGTCAATCACAAGTTGAACGGAAATGACTAGCTTCAAACATACACATCAATACACTTTGTCTAAACCAACATTCAAGCAACAATCGGTTAAGGTCATTCGAGAAATCGCAATGGTTATGATAGGTATTCTACTTGCTCTTCAAGTTAACAACTGGGCCGAGGCTTTTAAGGAGAGAAAAGAGGAACTTAGATTACTGAACAATTTTCAAGGAAACCTCGAAGCCGATATTGCTCAGATTGATTCAATAACCAAACTCACTGAGGCGTCAATTTTAAATGCTCATGCCATTATTGACATACTTAATGATCCCAGCGAAGGAAGTTTACCTAAGTTCATAGACCTGCAGCTCTCATTGCTCTTCAACGAATATTTCATCACCAATGATGGAGCCTATTCGGAAGCATCCTCTACAGGGAAAATCGAACTTCTAGAAAATGTAAGCATCAGAGAGCACATCTTCCAATACTACAGACTTGCGGGCACCACAACCAATGACGATGTCGTCTTTAAAACAAGTTCTGAAATAACTACTCCTGTGTGGAAAGACATGGTAGGTAGTACCAGAGAAATGACCCTCGAACTTATCGGTCGTGATTTAAAGAGTGCCCCCAAACTTGTCTTAAAAGACATTGCAAGAAACCGTCAATATATATCAATGCTCGTAGCTAAGATCGCTGGAGGGGGAGTTCAAATTAGGGCATGGGAGACGCGCAGAATTGAAGCAAAGCGTCTCAAAGACCTCCTAACTGAAGAATTAAAAAGGTGGGAATAATCACTTGACCACCCCACATTTTAGTAAAAAAAGTACCTAAGACTCACTTTTTATCATTAGCCTTAGAGAGTCTATTATTCAGTCAATCTACCTGTGATTCGTAAGTTCTAAGCCTTGGTTAATACCTTTCTCAAGTGCTGGAACTCCTCTTTCCATCCAAACAGGTTTTGGAGTACCTTTTAGATAGTAATCAAAGAACTGAGCCATTCTTACATTAAAGTCCTTTCTGTTTTGCCGCTTCAATGGCCAGTGAGGTTCTCCATTATAATTCAAGAACCAAGAGGGCTTACCCAGCCTTCTTAAGGAAACAAAAAACTCAATGCCTTGGTACCATGGCACGTGCCCATCGGCATCGTTATGCATAATCAATAGTGGGGTATTGATCTTGTCGATATTGAAAATTGGAGAGTTCTCTATGTATCGCGCTGGGTACTCCCAAGGCGTGCCCCCTATTCTACTTTGCGTATGCTCATATTGGAACTGACGACTGAGGCCTGTCCACCAGCGAATACCACCATAAGCACTGATCATATTCGGAACCGGAGCGCCTGATTCTGCGGCCTTGAAGATATCCGTCTTGGTAACGAGGTAAGCAATTTGATAGCCTCCCCAGCTATGTCCTTGCACACCAATATTGTCTTTATCAATAAAGCCTTTCTCTACCAAAGAGGTAACGCCCGGCACTACACTATTCAAGGCACTTTCTCCTGGATAGCCTATACGATAGTGTACATCCGGATTGAAAATGACATAGCCCCTACTTGTATACCAGCTATAGCTAATCGTAGAACGCCCGGCTGCCGGAGGCCTATGTCCAAAGACACCATCCGAACTTTTCTCATAGAAGTTTACAATCATCGGGTACTTCTTATTTGGGTCGAAGTTTTCTGGCTTAATCAACATACCCGTCAGTTGCTTCCCATCCAAAGAAGTCCAGTGGACGAGTTCGGAAGTACCCCAATTGTATTCTGACTGTTGCGGATTTGCATCTGAAACCTGGGTTGTTTTGCCAAAAGAGAGGTCCGAAACGTGAATATTCGGAAAGTCTACAAACGACTCTTTGGTAAACATCACTTGCTCATCATCTTGAGCTTTTATTGGTCGACCGTATCTGAAGGGTCCTTCTACCAGTTGCTTTCCTCTACCATTCCTTGGATTCAACTCATAATAGCCACTGTGCTTATTCTCGTTGTTGAAAGTGGTCAGCAACCATTTCTCTTTCTTGTCAATAAATCGCGCTTCGTTATCTAAAGCCACATAGCGATACGTCATGCTTTGTTCACGACCTTTTGTAATTCTTTCCCCCTCGCCCGTCTCTGGATTATACTCCCAGATGTCATAGCGATCATAGATCAATATGCTCTTATCGTCTTCAGTCCATCCGGCCGATCCATAGGCATTTGGAAAGTTCGGTGAATCATTTAATTCGTTGTAGAAAACTTCGCCTTTCGTGAGCGAGCGATAATTTGCGGTATTGACATTGTAGGCAAACCAAGCGCTATCCGCAGCACTATAACCATAGGCATAATTTCCCCCAGGACTCAAACGCACTTGACCTCGTACTTTGGAAAAAGCAGATGTAACTGCTCCCGTTTCAACATCTACAAGGCTATAATCACTGTAAGAACCACCTTCCCATTGCCTTTGCAGCTCATAAGGTGCGGATGTACTGGCTAAAGCTAGTTTTGCATTGCCTTCATTGCCCAACGTCACATTGGGTAGTTCAGGATTGGCCAACTGAACCAATTGGTTACCCTTATTTAAATGAATAGCCGTGAGATAAGACTTTCTCCGGTCATTTTCCACTTGCAATTCCTGAACTGTATAGAGTCTCGGTTCATCATACGTCCAGACTTCCACATTCACAATTTCTTCATCCAGCAAAGATGTGTCTTGCAAAATCGGAGGTGTTGCCAAGCCGAAATAAAGCTTCGATTCATCTTCAGCATAGCTAATCCCTCGATCGGCTGACACGCGATAACCATCAGGAGCGCTCTCTGAATCTACGAGTTTTTGGGCCATACCCATACCCTTTGACCATGAATACAATGCATTGGGTTTGACCAAAGCCTTAGTAGTATCCAAATCAGCTACAAAGGAAACATGCTCTCCAGAGGCACTGATGCTCATTTGTGGGTATTCTGCCTTCTCGGCTGAAAAGATCTGCTTTGATTCTCCAGCATTCAATTCCTGTACATAAACGCCAGGCGTTTGAGTAGCCAAAGGACTCAAAGCATAGGACATAAAATGGCCTTCTTTAGCAAAGGCATATTTCTTCACATACTTCAGTGTGTCTTGTTGACCGCTATTTAGATTTCTAATGATGGTATGATAACCGTTCTTGCCACTGGGCTTTTCCCCTTTATCAGAAGCCACTGCATTGACATCCAGTTGATATGCCAAAAAGCCACTCCACATTTGTGGCATTCTAAAATTCCTTACCATAGGAATCTTTGCCAAAGCTTTTGTCTTTAGGTTTAGGATGCCCAAAGTGTCTTTTGGCATATCGTCATTTTTGGTTTTTTGCCTTTTCAGTTCCCTTACCTCAGACTGCCATGGCTTAATGGTGAACACGGCAAAGCCACTATCAAAAGTAAACTGGCCATTATATCCGCGATCATATTCAAAAACCACATTACCATTCGCGTCTTGTATTTTCAGAAAGTTATCCTCCTCTCCCTTTTCCAATGAATACATAATAAACTCTCCATTTCGGGAGATCCGCTGATTTTCTATGGTATTCCAGATATCAAAGTCGGGATGGTCAAGGATTTTCTTTTGTCCAAAAGCCGTTACGGAGATAAGCAGACAAAGGACGGTTAGGATATTGGTTTTCATAAGTTTATGATTTCGGTCACTCTAATTTAAGGGGGATGAAGTTAAAGACTTATCTTTTTTTATCATTGGTAATTATACTGAGCACCAAACCACCGAATTAAGTCAGACTAGAGGTTAAAGCTCGATCATATCTTTGAAATAAAGCACCTCTTAAACCCACCAGCTTGACTATTTTCAAAAGCTATCTTGAAAAAATCGTATTTTGGTTGTTTCAACCAAAACATGATTCGAAAACCCAACTTTAAATTGAACTGGAAGTATGCCCTTGGTGAAATCACATTGATCTTCATTGGTATTACCATAGCAATCTGGTTCCAAAACTGGAATGAGCAAAAAAAAGATCGCAAGTTGGAAAAGCACTTTTATGGGCTTGTGATTTCAGATATGCAAGCAACATCAGATGACATCACTGAGGCCCTACAATCTGCAAAAATGAGAATTGTCGCGGGCAATGACATACTTCATAGATTAGACCCAAATCATCAGGATATTTTCTTATTGGAGGATATGACTATCGATTCTGCCAGTACTGTACGATTCAAGGTATGGGGGGCACATTTATCACCCATATCCAAGCATTTGTTAAGCCTCAAGGCCGTTCAGGTGATTGATACCCGTACAGCAGGTTTTGAGGAAATCACCTCTTCAGGAAAGCTACAGGCTATACAAGACAATGAGCTGCGGTCTGAAATTGTGACTGTCTATGAGCAAATGGAAGATTGGGCGGAATCCAATACATTTTTCAGAGGAGCTATGGAAAGGTACACGGCAAGTATGGAGAATGCAGGCATCGCACAGCAAGACATGCGACCAGAGTCATATCTCATTGACTTAATAGACAAGAGCCCAACTTTTCAGGCTAGTATTCGCTCACAAATGGCCACCGGCTACGAGCAGCACTTGACTTATCCCTACATGATCAATTATATCAACGAGTTCAAGGCCAAAGTTGAGCGAGTACTAAAACAATCCAAATGATCCGTAAACCCAACTTCAAGCTCAATTGGAAATATGCCTTAGGAGAGGTCTTCCTCATCTTTATCGGTATCAGTCTAGCCATTGGTTTTCAAAATTGGAATGAGGGCAGAAAAATCAGTAAGCAGAAGGTCCTTATTCTTAAGCAGATCAGGGCTGATCTCATTCAAGACAGCACAAGTTTAAACGAGGTCATTAAGGCTCATATCCAAATGGATACGGCTGTTGCGAGAGTCATAACAGGAGCACCTATATCTATGGCTATCCGTGGAATCCCGATCATTAATGGCACCGCCAATCCGGAACTAAACACCACCGCATTTGACCTATATAAATCATCTGGTCGACTTGAATGGTTGGATGAAGATTTGGGTCTTAAAATTCAATCTCTCTACGTCATGTACGAATCCTGGGAAGAAGACTTAGACTTTTTCAAAGATCTGGTAACTAATAAAATTCGAACACGCATCAGCAAGTTTATGATCACCGAGATACAGGTTCAGCAAATGAAAAATAACAAGACTACCAATCCACAGATGGATCTAAAAAATATTGATGCACTATTAAATGATGTAGAGTTAGCCCGTCACTTGTTTTCGCATACCATCGCATCACGCGAATTAAAACGGCACTACAGAGAAGGGCTCGAGAAAATTGATGCGGTGGTGGCCGCAATAGACGAATATTTGGAACAATGATCCGTAAACCCAACTTCAAGCTCAATTGGAAATATGCCTTAGGAGAGGTCTTTCTTATCTTTATAGGCATCAGTCTGGCCATCACCTTCCAAAACTGGAATGAAACCAGGAAGGATAACAACAAGATAAAGGGCTATCTAGCCACCATTGCCAATAATGTAAAATCTGATTCCCTCGAGATTGTAAGATTTATTAGTACAAGTCAGGAAAAAAAACGCCAAGGGGAAAAATACATAGCTGCAGTAAGACAAAATAAACCAGAGTTTCAAGCTCTCATGGGAGGACTCTTTCAGTTTGAAGAAGAATATCTTAATATCAATGACAATGGTTTCGAGAGTCTTAAGTCCTCAGGTTACCTCAGCAATATTCAAGGCACCCCCATTGAAGTTGCCTTGTTTGACTACTATAGCTATTTTGACGAAATCCACGAGTCAGAAGTGAGTTACAATCAGTATGTAGAAGCGCAGGAGTTGGAATTTGTAAAAAATGCAGCTTCAACAGAGCTTATGATCATGGTGACTGATATTTATCTAAAGAAGAGAACGGCCGACCTCAATCCAAAGGAACAAAAAATCATAGCGCAGAATTTTGCTCACCCAAGCATTATCAGTATTAGTCTCAGGGCAGGATTTATTGAGAGCGGCTACAAGGAGCTACTTGACAAGGGCAGGAAACTCAGGAAACTCATTGATAAAAAACTTGCAAAATGATCCGCAAACTTAACTTTAAACTCAATCAAATTCTAATTATCAACTTAACCTAATGCTCAACTTCCTTAGAAAACTGAGAAGCAAAGAGATGAGTAGTACCCGGTATCTAAAATATGCCCTCGGTGAGATTCTCTTGGTCGTTATTGGTATACTCATAGCCCTCAGCATCAACAACTGGAACGAAGGAAAAAAGGCCAGAACTTATGAACTTAAAATGCTGGATGAAATTGAAGATGCACTGAATCAGGACATTCCCAGCATAGAGCGATTTGACTCAATTCTGAACATCTGGAATAAATCCATTATTTACCTGACCAAAGAGGTAAATCAGGCCAATCAACCCTCTGGCCACTGGGATTCAATTCATTATCACCTAGAAACCATCGACCAGATCGGTATTTTCTCCATTTACAACGATGGGCCCTACGAAGCGCTGAAATCAAGTGGAATGGACAGAATTTCGAATGATCGGCTTCGTAATGACATTGCCAGGCTTTACAGTCGTGATCTACCTAGTCTTGATATATGGGTCAATGAGATACAGCGCCAGCACATCTTCATTAAGCACCAGGAAATGGACGAACTTTTTAACACAAAAATTAGTATTGATGGATCTCGCATGAAAGAAGAGCTGGTCATAGCAGATCTGTCCTTTTTAAAAAATCCTAAATTTCATGATATGATCAGACGCACAAGCAACATTGTCAACTCTAGCAGAAACAGGATGAAAGCTACGGTCGATAGAATGAAGTCCGTTAGGAATGAAATTCATGAAGAGATTACTCACTGATTCATATGCTCAACTTCCTTAGAAAACTTAATCGACCCAAATGAAGATGAAATATTTGATTCTGATGCTCATTTTAGTCTCCACACTTGGATGTCAAGAACCGAAGCAAGAACTCCTCTCGCCTCGTTTCAATCATGTATTTCTAGCCGTTTCTGATCTTGATCGTTCAATCGATTTTTACACCAGTGCCTTTGACCTTGAAGTGACAAAAAAACTTACACAGCTCATTAGAATAGACGAAGATGGCGCCAGAACTCCAGTAGAAGTCAATATGGCATTCCTGAAATTTCCTGGTCAAAACTTTGTCCTGGAAATTGGTGAGCGAGAAGCCTTTGTTTCCAACAATACCAGTTCTAGCTATAACCATTTAGGAGTTGATGTGATGGATATTGATAAGGCAAGTGCTAGATTACTTGCCGCGGGAGGCACAGCGGTTCGCCCCATTGGCCTGGTAGAAGCAGTTGGCGTATCGGCAAAGACCGCTTTTTTCACCGGACCAGATGGAGAGACCATAGAGCTAATGCAGTTAATTTCAGGAGAATTTTAAAAAATACCCCATGCTCAACTTCCTACGAAAACTTAGAAAGCGCAGTAATAAAACCGGTTATTTCAAATATGCAATTGGAGAAATATTTCTCGTAGTGATTGGTATTCTTTTAGCCTTACAAATCAGCGACTGGAATCAATTCAAAAAGGATAGGGAATTCGAGTTGTTCACACTTAAGGAAGTGGAAAACAACCTTCAGGAAGATCGCAAACAAATCAGTCGTATTGTATCAAAATATGCTACCGCTAAAGCATCTATTGAAGATCTTTCTTCACAACCTTTTTCATCATATGATTCAGCGAAGATGGCAGCTGATATTGATAATATTTGGGGGTTCGAGCGGTTTTTCCCGATCAGGAATGGCTACGAAGCACTTAAAAGCAGAGGCTTTCAAGTTTCCAATGCTCCCCTAAGAACTGCTTTAGGTAGGTACTATGAAAATGAGCTCACACGTGTTACTGCCAGTATTTTTGATATTGAGAGAGCCTTTCTAACTGAGTTTAGCTCAATTATAGAAAGTGGCTATGTCGTAAGAATTGACAATCGTGAAGTACAAATCACTAATCAACAAAGTAGACGTTTTGAGTCAGCCCTTAAGACCTATGCTAGAGGACTTTTACCGAACATCACAGGCACGGTGCTAAATCTAAATGCGTTTATGGATATCAACGAGCAGACCTTGAAGGCAATCAACCAAGAAATAGAAAGATTGGCCAAATAAGATGTTTAGGTTATTTCGAAAATTTGGACAAAATGAAATGAAGACAAAATATCTGAAATACGCCATAGGAGAAATCCTGCTAGTCGTAATAGGCATTCTGATCGCCTTGGGAATTAACAATTGGAATGAGCAACGTAAAGCCCGAATTGCAGAAGAAAAATTTATGCATCGGCTTCTAGAGGATGCCCGAACCGATTCTGTCTTCTATGAGTCTCGTATTTTCGGTATGAATCAGTCAGAAGTTAATTACAGTATACTCCTGGCCATGTCAAATAATGAGAAAGTAGATACCACTAAATTTCGACCTGACTATCTTTTCATGTTTTACGCCTATCAGTCCAAATTAGTGCAGAACAATCCTGATGCATTTGAAAAAGTCTCTGATGAACATATCGCTGAAGTGCTTCGGAACTACTTTGGCACCTATGAATTCGTAGCAACGTCAATCGGACTCTTAAGAGACAATATTGAAACGTTTTGGCATCCATTCCAAATTGAGTACTATCCTCTTACAGAAAACAAAAATATGGAAGATGCCAAGAAACTCCTTAAGACCAAAAAATTTCCTGGAATAGTGGCCCAAGTAAGATATGCAGTGCGCAACAGTAGAAATCAGGTCGACTCCATGCTAGTGGTCAATCACAACCTTATAGAGGCACTGGATCAAAAGCTTAAAGACTAATGCTCAACTTCCTTAGAAAACTGAGACGAAACGAAATGAAGGGAACCAAATACCTTCAATACGCACTAGGTGAAATACTATTGGTAGTCATTGGAATTCTCATTGCCTTGCAAATCAACAATGCTAATGAAGCCAGAAAGCAGCGAATAGAGGAAACGAAATTGTTACGGAGCATCAAGGTTGACTTTGAACGCTCCAAGGCAACACTTCAGCAACTAGATGGGCTAAGAGAAGATGGGCTTTATGCCTATGATAAGTTGGTTGCCATTGGCAATTCGGGTGATTTTTCGAATACCATATTGATAGATTCGCTCCTAGCCAAAACCAATTTCACACCCACTTATAACGGCAACACAAGCTCGCTATCCATACTGGTTAACTCAGGTAAGATCAACTTGCTCCGCAATGACTCGTTGACCGCCCTATTGCTAGCATGGCCTTCCAAGTTAGAAAACCTGATAGAGAGAGAGTTAGACATATTATCCATTACCAATGGAGAATGGGTGCCCTTTGCACAAAGTTATACCTCGGTGAATGACTGGTTCAAACATTATGACTTCCCCGGAGTACCGGCAAAAACCAGAGATTCCAGGGTTGCTAAAGATTACAAAGGCCTTTTCAACGACCGCAGACTCGAAAATCTAATCACCCGACTGGAACTCCTCTACATTGCCTGTAAAGACAGAAGTGCTGGCCTTATCAAAAGTGCAGATCAGATCATCCACACCATTGATGAGGATTTGAAAAGTCGGTGAATCAATTAAACAGAAATAGCTATCTTTTGGCCATCAACTCGACCTTAACACAATGAACCTGAATAAGTTCTTTCAAGAACTCAAAAGACGCAATGTCTTTAAAGTGGCCACTGCCTATGGCGTGACGGCCTGGCTGATTATTCAGGTTCTTGTGGCCATTGAAAAACCCTTAGGTATTCCAGAGGGTATCGACACGGTGGTCATCTGGGCGCTCATCATCGGGTTTCCACTAGCGCTGATCATTGCATGGATCTACGAATGGACGAACAAAGGGCTTCAAAAAACGGAAGATGTAGACAGAGAGGAATCTATCACTTCCACTACCGGCAAAAAGCTCAATAGAATTATCATATCCTCTCTCTCTTTGGTTGTCATACTCTTATTGGTTGAGCGTATCTTCTTTGCGAGTGATTTATTCGATGTTAAAAAGCCTTCAATTGCCGTCCTGCCATTTGGGAGCCAGAGCACTGATGATTTGGACGTTTCACTTGCTGAAGGGCTTTCGGCAGAAGTAATCAGTGAAATGGGACGTATTGAGGGGCTTAAGATAATTGCCCAAACCTCTTCTTTCCGCTTTACAAAGGTTTCTAATAGCAATGCCGATATAGCCAATGAATTAGGTGTGAGGCATTTATTGACTGGCCGAGTGAGTAGACGTGGTACTGCGATTGTGGTTGAAGCCAAACTCCTGGATACTGAGGAAGGATCGGTGCTATGGTCAGACAAAATTGAACGGACGGTTGAAAATCTCTTCGACATCCAATCCACCATTATCAAAGCAGTTACCGAAAAACTCCGTGTAGACCTACTCCCGTCTGAAGAAGCACTACTCAACAAAAGGCCCACAGACAATCCACTGGCCTATGAGCTTTACATTCAAACCAGACAAACCATGGGACTGACTGGAGATGAAATTCGACTAGAAATAGAACTCCTCAAAAAAGCGATTGAGCTAGATTCGACTTTTGCTAAGGCTCATGCGACCCTAGCTATTGCCTATGACCGGTTGAGCCAAAGGGCAAATCTCGCCCATGAAGAAAAGATTGCCAATATGGAGTATCATGTGAAAAAAGCTTTTGAGCTAGATGCTAATGAACCTATGGCATTCAGAGCAAGATCCTGGTTAATAGAGGCAAGGTTTTCAGATGGACCTGAAAGATTTGCTAAAGCTGAAGAGGATCTTCTCAAAACCATTAGTATGGCTCCTAACAACGCCTTAGCTTTTAATGATTTACAGATCAATTTAAGAACTCAAAACCGGGACATTGAGGCAGATTCGGTATTACTGCTGGCATGGGAATTAGACCCATTGAATGCAGCCATCACGCATAATGTGGCGGGGCTTTATTCTAATGCGGGCAACAAAAAAGAAGCCGTTGAACTCTTAGAAAAGGCGATTAAGGACCATCCTGATTTTGCACCTATGCGAGCGCAGTTGATAGACCTCATAAGACTGGAGCCTTACGGCAGGACAGACGAATCGTTTAAGTTGGCCCATAAAGCCCTTAAGGAATTCCCTAATGATATACGACTTTTAGAAACCCTGGTGGAGCTCAGTAGATTCCTCGATTTGACTCCCATGATAGAAAAGTACATGAATCAATATCAACTCCTCTATCCCGAGAATTTCGGAATGATGATGGAGTTGTACGATACCAAAATGTTCTTCAAGGATTACGAGTTTGTTTTGAATTTCACAGATATGATGGAACAAAGGTTCCGGGGTCAGAGTGGAGCCTTAGAGAAACCATTTGCCAGATCAAGAGCATCAGTTGCACTGAGAAGAGGGGATTATGATCTGGCCAAATCGTACATTCTTAAGGGTTTTCCTGAAGTACTAGATCTTGATTTCGACTTGCTTCAAATTTTAGATGAACAGATTCAAAATGATGTTAGTTACGCTTTTTTAAGTTACTCGATTATATTGAAAGAGGAGGATAAAAAGGATTCAAGCTTGATGTATGTGAACAAACTGGCTAAATATTATGCCCATTTTGATTCTATTTCAGACCTTCGAACACAGAGTTCTAAGAACATTCTAGATGAGCTCTTGACACAAGCACCCAAAGTATCTACACCACGCCTGTTCAGTAATGTCTCTTATCAGTCACTTACTGGAGACGTTGATGGCATGATTGAAACATTGGAAGAACTGTACTTTGAGCGTAAGGCCTTCTCCAGTGCATGGCAAAGCCTAAATGGCGCAGCTGTTTATAAGATTCATGATGGTAACCCCAAATATGAGGCTTTTAAGAGACGAATCATGGAAGATGTTCATAAAAAGAGAGCTGTAGTAATTAACTACCTCAAGGAACAGGGAGAGTGGGATAATGCGTGGGATGCCCAACTCAATTAAAGTTGAATCAATGAAACTCACTACCACCACTTTCAGAATCATACTTATCAGTTTGTTTTCTTTTCAAGCTTTAGGAATGAGTGCTCAAACTGAGGAGCAAAAAGCCATGGCCAAACTCTCCTTTCTTATTGGCGATTGGAAGGGTCAAGGCACCAGCTATCCCATGGAAGATAACAAGCCTTACAACGTATTGAGCAAGGTGCGATACGACCTTGATGGTGAGCTCTTGGTGTTAAAACATAGGTCAACCAGGAACGATACCACCCTACTCGCTTTACATACGATCATGTACTACAACAAGGAAGATGGTTTTTACTACTACAATGCTTATCGCGGAAGTGGTGCACGTCCTTTTCAATGTCAGCTAAAGGATGATCAATTTATTTGTGAAATCAATGGCAACTATCGATTGACCTTCCAGAAAACTGAAAACGGTGAATTCAATGAATTTGGTCAACGACTTGTGGATGGTAAATGGCTAAAGAACTTTGAGGATATTCTACAGCCCACTTCTGAGGTGATTATCAAAGATCATTAGTCTTAACCTGAGAGTAATGTTCAACCCACAGAAAAAACGAACATTAAAAGTCTCCTCCTAGGAGGAGATTTAGAGGTGGGTGCGCTATGAGAAAAATAATACCCTATAATTCAAGGCTCGTTCCCCTTGCCAAAAAGCTCAGAGCCAATATGACTTTGAGTGAGGTGCTCTTATGGCAAGAAATAAAAGGCAAAAGGCTTGGGTATCGATTCAGCAGACAAATACCAATTGATGAGTTTATTGTAGACTTTTACTGCAAAGATCTCATGTTAGCCATTGAAATTGATGGTGAAAGTCATCACCACAATGGCCAGCCTGAGAAGGATAGAAAGAGACAACAACGGCTGGAGTCGCTTGGTGTTAGATTCATAAGATTTGACGATATTGATATAAAGAAAGACATCAGTTGGGTTATTGAAGAATTGCAATTGACTATAACAGACTTAACAACCCACCCCTAACCCCTCCAGGAAGGGGAATAAACATATGCCAAACTTCTTCCGAAAACTTAGACAAAAAGAAATGAAAGGTAGTACCTATCTCAAATATGCCATTGGTGAGATTTTTCTCGTGGTAGTCGGCATCCTTATCGCCTTAAGTCTCAATAGTTGGAGCGAACGACTCAAAGAAAACAAAAAGGAAAAATTAACCATTGAGATTCTGTCAGATGAGATCTCTAAGAACATGGGTGCCATGAGCGAAGACTTCTTAAATAATAATCTGATTCTGGATAGTTTAACACTTTACCTTAAGGGAGAATTAATCAAGACTGATGCATATGCAAAAGCTCAATTCATTAGTTATGTCCTGAATTATAATTGGGGAATACTCGAATACCCAACACTAGAACAAGAGTTAGGCCCAAGTCGCATAATCAAGAATGCCGCAGACTTGAACTCCTCATTCAAAGATTTGAATGCTGCGCATCTCGCATTAGACTTCCAACTCAACTATTTGAATGAACTATTCAATAACCAAACCGTACCTTTTTTACTGGAAGCCGGTGCCGGCACCGGTTTGATTAACACCATGTTTCAATTTAATAGTGAAGTCCCAAACCTAAGCCGCTTGTATGGCACTGAGGCATTGAATAATATTTTATCCATTCAACAGCTCTTCCTTTTTAGTTATAACAATAGAATCAAAAGGCTGATTGACGAATCAAACGAAACACTAGTGGTTTTAAAGGAGCTTTAACCCTTTATCACCCTCCTAATATCTACAGAGAGTTTTCTCATTTGTATTATATTCGTTTAGTCTATGATACTCGATGTATATCAACACTTTAGAGAAACACCCGGCTATAACAAGCTTATAGGAGATGATTTCTGCTTGATAGAATACAAGTGCCCAATTGATGTTGAAAAATTCAAGTTATGGACGGAGTCTCACTTTTTATCCTTCGTTATTAAGGGAAGGAAAGATTGGACCTCTATCGAGAAAACTTATCAAACCAAAGCAGGGGATGCACTCTTTATTAGAAAGGGTGTTTATAATACCAAGCAATACTTGGAGGAGGACTATTGCACCATGCTCTTCTTTATGAATGACAATTTCATTCGAAACTTTATGAAGGAGACAGATCAGCTTTCCGGTGCAAGTGTCAATGTTCCTGACCGCCAGATCTTCGAGGTTAATATCAATTCTGGACTTGAATCAATGCTCATGTCCGTATTTAACTACATGACGCAAGAGGGTGGGATTCCTAAGGAACTGGTAATGATCAAACTAAAGGAACTCTTGTTCAACCTATTAATGGACAAAGACAATCCAGAGATTGCGGATTTCTTTAGATCAATCCAGTCTGTGGAAAAAACCAGCCTAGATGAGATAATGCGGAAAAACTTCCATTGCGACTTAAGCATGGAAGACTTTGCAAGACTCAGTGGCCGTTCACTTTCAACATTTAAACGAGATTTCAAAAAAGTCTACAACGATACACCACAACGCTGGCTTACAGACAAGCGTTTGGACTATGCTCGTACTCTCCTACTTACTTCAGATCTGAATGCCAACGAGGTTGGCTTTGAAGCAGGCTTTGCCAACTCATCCCATTTCAATAAGGCCTTCAAAGAAAAGTTCAGTTTACCTCCGAATCAGTTCCGCAAGTCAGAGCTTTCAATTCAGTAAAAGTGAGCTTTAATAGTCATTGGCCCTCTCAGCAAATCATTTGAACTTCTGAGAAAATCCCATCATGCCTGCCTAAAATAATTTTGAGGCATGAAAAAAATACTAATGTTTTTGTATTCGATCATTGCCTATCTCATTGGCTTTGCATCGATTCTATTGTGGATTGCTTCTGTTAGCAACCTGGTACCGGAAGTCTCTATTGATGGCACGCCACAACTTCCGGTTTATCTAGCCGTCCTAAAGAATTTTGGGTTGGTTCTACTTTTTGGTCTTCAGCACAGCATTATGGCTAGAAGGCCAGTGAAACGTTTTTTCGAGCGCTTCTTCCCGAGACACATTGAGCGCAGTACCTTTGTATTAGCCTCGGGAATCTTGCTAACATTTCTAGTCCTAGAATGGGAACCACTAGGTGGTCAAATTTGGAGTATTCAGGAAGGTTCTGTAGCCTACTACATTTCCTATGTCCTATTTTTCGCTGGTTGGGCTATTCTATTTATCAGCTCATTTCTAATCAATCATTTCGACTTATTTGGTCTAAGACAGACTTATCTTGAACTAAGAAACAAGCCTTATACTGAGCTAAATTTCAGGGTCTATAGTTTCTACAAGTACATCCGTCATCCGCTGTATGCGGGAGGAATCCTCGGGGTTTGGGCAACGCCTTATATGACAGTAACACACTTAGTCTTTGCCGTTGGCATAACGGCATACTTTGTCATAGGTGCCAAAATTGAAGAGAAGGACCTCATCAATGACTTTGGAGATGATTATCTAGGCTATAAAGCCAGTACTCCAATGCTTGTTCCATTCACTAAAATCTAAATAGTATGAGACATCAATCAGAAGTATTAGAAAGACAGAAGCCATTAATCACCACTTACTTAATGGAACCTGAAAAGGCTTGGGTAACAGATGTGGCCATTGTGAAAGGACAAAATTTAAATGACCCATTTCACACCGAAGTAATCGCCAATGACGAGTTAGAGACACCCATACAAATAGGTGTGCATAGAGCTGTTGGTGGTTTGCATGATGCACCCAACCCTGGTGATATGCTCTGCACCGCATTGGCTGCGTGTTTTGAAAGTACATTGAGATTAGTAGCAAATCGCTTGGGAATAACCTTGGTCGAAACAGAGGTTAAAGCAACTGCCGAAGTAGATGTAAGAGGCACTTTGATGGTAGATAAATCTGTACCTGTGGCTTTTCAGAAAATGACATTAACGGTGAATGTCTCCTGCGAGCAGACAGCCGAGCAACTGCTACATACCATGCTAGCCGCCACCGAAAAGAGTTGCATCGTTTTGCAGACCTTGAAAATGGCACTACCTGTAAGAGTCAAAACCAATTTTGCAGTACTTGCGGCATAATAGTGCTACTTAATTCAGTGTTATGATGAGTTAAGAAAAAAAGCACAACAAGTTTGAACAATTTACATCAACACTCTGATTTACATCATGACATAAGCTTATTCTTGCAAACCGGCTAGTTAGTGGTTTAGAGTGTATTAAGATTGATGATAATTGTGCCTAACTTCTGGTGAAAGCTTTGCAAATGGCCCTCTAGTTCAGACTAATGAGGGCCATTTTTGGTTAATTCTCTTTCGAAGCTTCCCAGGCGGCTACGCGTTTCTTGTGAGCTTCCACATCCCATTTCAGGTTCCAGTATGCGATGTATTCTTCAATGGTTCCCAGGCCTACCGAAGCCCTTCTTTCATTGACTTTTTCGGGCTCTATCATAGGCAGCACGTACAGCTCACCCGTTTCCTTGTCATTCCATAGTTGGCTCCCATAGATCTGTTTCTTCCCAGTTTTAGTAGCCACTCGGTCTTCCAGCAAGGCAAGATTCTCTGAACGTGCCTTCCCGTCCTTCACTGCCTGCCTGATCATTGGCAATCGCCTGACCTGGACATCGAGTTTTGCATGTTGAATAATGAGAAAAAGTGCCACATTGCCTTTTGAGCCAACTACGTCCACTCCCAGCCAGCCATGCTCATCCAGTATCTCGTTTACTCGTATGGTATGTAAAGAGTCAATTTCGTTAATTTCATCCCATTTGGCCCTGACTTTTGGATCATCATTTCCTAGTTCGTCAATCAAGGCAATTACTTCACGCCTATGCTTAGAATCTTTTTCGAGCATGGCCTCCAACTCCTTTGCCAGGGCTTCATTGTACACCTCCTGCCCTAACAGCGGCATGGATAGAAGTAGTAATAAAATTTTTAATAGCTGTCTCATATCTCTGATTATTCTTTGACCATTACCGCCCACTTCGTTGCATAGCGAGCCTTCTCCTGTTTTTTAAACTGATCTTCAATTTCCTTATCGCTTAAGCCTTGTTCCTTGAAGTATTTCACCATCGACTCATCCCTTTCAAACTTCTGCTTTACTTCACCTGTGGTGCCAAAAACTGCTACCCAGCCATGAGGTTTCCCATTGGTTAGAAATACGGCAGGAGTTTCCATCATAGGATGTGTCGTACCCTGACCATAAATGGAATTGATTTGGGCAAACACATGGTTCTTATGGAGGGTGATAAAACCGGCATCGGCCCAATGTTCCAAATAAAAAGTAGAGTCAGACTTTACACCCAGTTCCCATCCAACCCTGATTGGATTACCGTTTCTGACGTACTTATTAAGTTCTTCCAGACTTCCGCTGATTCTATTTCCCTGTCTGTCTGCTTCGTAAACGACCTTGTACAGGCCACCTTCTTGAGCCGTTAGTAAACTGTTTACGCAAAAAATTAGCAAACCTGTGATTAATAAATTTCTGAGTTTCATGTTCTTTTTTGTTGAAATCTGGGCTCTTCAAGTGCTATTCAGAAATTAATTCAACAAACAACCGGTTAACATCTACAAACGACACGAGCCTTATATGCTTCAAAATCGTATTTTAGGTATCTCGCATCTGCTATGAACTCTAGACATAAAAAGTTTTATCAACACCTCGGCTTCTGGTTAGTCTTTTGGTTTGTTCAATCGCTGCTCTTCAGTGGGGGAAAGCACCTGGGCTTTTACCTAGCGAAAAACATAGTCATAGTCGGTTTACAAGTCATCATTGTTTATGTCAACTGGCATCTCTTGTTTCGGCTTATTACTACTAAGAGGTATATTCTTTTTTCGCTCATATCTATAAGCTTGGTATATCTCGTCTACTCTATTGCTTATACCCTAATTGATACTACCCTCTCAGTAGCCTACCCAAGTATAAAAAATCTTACCCCCTATAAATTCAGGTGGGTCACCTCTTTCTGGTCTGTCTTATCTGGATCAGCACCCTACTCGATAGCCTTGTTAGGTAGTACAGTATTTGGACTTATAAGAGAGAACAATAGCCACGCAAATCAAACACTTGCCAGTGAAGAACTGGAAAAGACTGAAGATGAGGGAGAAAATACTTTAATGCTTAAAGAGGGAAAAGTTATTCATAGATTACCCATAGAAGACATCCTCTTTGTCCAAGGAATGAAGGAATATGTGAGCTGGCATACTAAGGATAAAAAACTCATCACCCTCCACTCCTTAGCTAACCTAGAAGATCAGTTAGGGGATAAAGGCTTTTTGCGAACACATAAGTCCTTCATTGTAAATACCAAATGTGTGAACGCTATTCGATATGACTCACTCGAAATTCCAGGCACAAAGATCCCGATAGGTCGAAGTTATCGGAGCCGTGTTCAAGACTGTTTTCAGTCAGAAATTTAAAACTATGAGACACTTCAAGTTCCTATTTTTCATTTGTCTCACAGCTTTTTTGGTGGCTTGCAAGTCATCCAACGACACTTGGGTAGCAGTTTATAAAAACGACAAGGAAGGAGAAACAATCACGGGCAGTAAAGCACAATTGATCAATGCCATTAGAAACGGTAATCCTGTACGAATAGCTTGGGGATCAGAAGGAAAAACTCACCGCATTGAGCATATAAGCGATCCAATATGGATTGCCATATTAGATGAAACTGAGGTGATTGCCCATTTAGACCCTCAAGTTCTGTCTAGTGTCAACTGGGACACCCTCTCTGCAGACTACGCTGATTCAACCAAGCTTTCGGAAGAATGGAGAGTAGTGATTACCACCAAGGGAGAATTTGACGCGGTTTGGTACGACAGGGCCAATCACAAAGTACTTCAAAGAAGACCTCAGAACCATGTAATGACTTGGTTTGTGAAAGGAAAGGTTGTCGAAAATGCACCGCCCTTTTTCCAGAAGTAACCTGACTAAGCTCTAATAGCTTTAACAGATGCTTCGAGCAGGTTCATTGCCTCTTCAATTTCTGGCTCATTGAGTGATGCAAAGCCCATGCGAATCGCATTGAGCTTGTTTCCCTCCGCATCAGAGAAAACCGATTTTGAAATCAGAAGTCCGTTCTTAATTGCTACCTCTCGTAGCTTCGGTAAATCAATAGTATCGTCAAAAGTTACCCAGACCGCCAAACCACCTTCTGGTACCTGAAAGCTTACCAAATTCCCTAATTTTTGCTTTAGCAAATCACAAAAAAGATCTCGTCTTATATGATAGGCCTTAAGGGCCTTTTTCATATGCCTCCTTATTTCCCCCTCTTCAAAAAGCACAGCGATAGCTCGCTCTAGGGCCATATTTCCGTGACAGTCGATAAATCGACTCAGTCGTGATAGTTCTCTGATAAAATTGGCCGGAGCCACAATAAAACCAGTCCTTAAGCCCGGGGCAACCGTTTTACTCAAGGAACCGACATAAATCACAGAACCCGCCCGATCTGAACTAGACATGGGCAAGATTGGACTACTGTTATAATGAAAGTCATAGTCATAGTCGTCTTCAATTATGGCGAACTGATATTTCTCAGCTAACATCAATAGCTTCATTCTTCGCTCTGCACTCAACGATACGGTAGTAGGGTTATGATGATGCGGCATGATAAATACCGCTCTTATCTTCTCTTTTTGACAAACCTTCTCAATGGCATGGACATCAATCCCCTCATTGTCAAGTGGTACTTTAACCAAGTCTCCTCCGGCAATTCTAATAATGTCATTCGCCACTTTGAAGCTCACATCCCCAACAATTACCTTGTCACCAGGCCCAAGCAGTACACGGAAAATATTCGAAAAGGCCATAAGGCTACCTCGTGTAATCATCAGGTTATCTGTGCTCACATTAATACTCCTGGTTTCGGCCAAGTACTTCACTACTTGCTTTCTTAAGAGAAGGTCACCATTGAAACTATCCGAGTAATTCAGAAGCTTCACACTTCTATTCCCGTTCATTATCCCATTGATGTTCTTAGTCAACGAACGCATAGGCGCCAGTCTAACATCCGGATAACCTGCATCGATAACCAGTTCGTTTCCGGCTATTTTGGGAGACTTATAATGCTCTAAAAAGTCAAGGTTGCTATTGAGCTCGAAGATGCTCTGAGCCTTGTGGTCTCTTTCAATACCAGAATCCAGGGCACGCGCATGACTTATTGGAAGCTTCGAGCTAACGAAGCACCCCTGGTTTGGTTTTACCTCTAGCCAGCCTTGCGCCTCAAGCTCTTCATAGGCAGAAATAATCGTCCTCCTATTCACTCCTAGTAAGTCCGATAAACTTCGTGAGCCTGGCAGTTTTAGACTCGAGGCAATTTCTCCACAAGAAATCTTCTTAATGAATTCATTGCATACCTGAAGGTATAGCGGTACGGTACTATCCCTGTCAATCTTAATAATGGTTTTATAAGGTAACATAACCGGATCACATGTTGATTATAAACTGGATTAATTATATGCACCGGTTAAGATATAGTTTTGGTCATGAATTACACAATAGTGAACAATAAACTTTAAGATTATGAAACCCCAACAAAACCTAAAAGTTCTATCACTCCTCATATTGAGCAGCTTAAATTTAACTGCCCAGAAGAGCATGGTAATGACCAAAATCTCAGAACCTATTGTCATTGATGGCAAGGTGGATGAGGCCGTTTGGAACAAAGTGCCACTCCTTGGCGTCTCACAGAAAGTACCGAATGCCGGTGCACCACCAACTCAGCTCACAGAACTTAGGTTGGCTTATGACAACGAGTATCTCTATCTATCCGGACGCATGTTTGACACCGACCCCGAGAAAATGGTGCTCAATTCAAAGAAGCGAGATGACTTTTCTGAAAATACAGAATGGATGGGTTTTTTAATCGATTCCTATAATGATCGAGAGAATTCGCTCGGGTTCTTTGTCACACCCCATGGTTCGCGACTCGATATGGCAATTGCCAATGATGCGCAAGGCCCAACGGCTTTCAATTTGAGTTGGAATAGCTATTGGGATGCAGCAGCAACTCGCGATGATAGAGGTTGGTTTGCAGAGATCAGAATCCCCTTCACCACACTGCCATTTGAAGTAATCGATGGGAAAGTAACCATGGGCATTACCACTTGGAGATATTATGCCCGTAATGATGAGACGGATATCTTTCCTCCTAGAGACTTGTCAACTGGTAGTTCGTTCAGACCATCACTCACCCAACGCTTTACATTCACGGACATCGATCAGCGTAAGCCGATACACATTACTCCCTATGTCTTAGGCGGCATGGCCAACACACAAGTCCATACTCAAGGAGATGCCAGTTATCACAATGAACAACAGCTCAAGAAAGAGATTGGGATCGATGCAAAAGTCGCACTCGGAAGTAATGCTACACTGGACCTGACGGTAAACACAGATTTTGCACAGGTTGAAGTGGATGATCAGCAAGTAAACCTGACTCGTCTCAACCTTTTCTTTCCAGAGAAGCGACTCTTTTTTCAAGAGCGAGCAAGTCTCTTCGAATTCAACTTTGGTAATTCAGATCGGATATTTCATAGCCGAAGAATTGGCATTGTCAATGGCCAACAAACTCGAATTTATGGAGGTGCTAGAGCTTATGGTCGTTTTGGTACTTGGGAAACGGGTGTTTTGAATATGCAGACCGGACCACAAGGCAATATCGATTCGGAAAACTTCAGTGTTTTCAGAGTTAGGAAAAGAGTACTGAATGAAAACTCGACTATTGGGGTGATCCTCACAAACAGGACTGATTTTAAAGGAAGGTATAATACAGTTTACGGCTTTGATGCAACCTTAAGGGTACATAAGCAGAACTATCTATCTATGAGATTGGCTCAGTCCGTAACGGACGAAAACAATGATCCCTTTAGCTCATTAGATCAAACCAAGTACTTTATAGAGTTATCAAAAAGATCGCAAGAGGGATTCACATATACCATAAATTATGGTCGAGCGGGTAATGCTTACGAGCCGGGTATCGGTTTCGAACATAGACCTGACTTCAGCCAACTCAATCATGTATTTTCCTACAATATGTTCCCAGAGGAGAAGTCCAAAATCTCTCAACATGGGCCATACTTAATGGGAGGCCTAACTTGGGGTAATTCACATGGAAAGCTCGAAACCAGAAATACACATTTGGGATATAATGTGCTCACTAAACTGGGCTGGACATATGATATTCGAGTACAATCTGATGAAGAGCAGTTGTTCTCTCCATTGACCTTACCAGGAAGTATCGAAGTTGCACCAGGTAAATATCCATTTACAAGTGTTTTTGCCTCTGTCACAACGAACTCTGCCAACCGTCTCTCCTATTTCTTAGGAGCAGGAACCGGCAATTTTTATGATGGACAGAAGAACACACTATGGGTGGCACCCTTCCTGAATGTTACTCCTGACTTTATAGTGGAAGCCAGCTACTCTCACAATCAGCTGAATTTTGGTAACCAATCGAAGAAGGTCAATGTAGTGCTCACCCAGTTGAAGATGCTATATACATTTAGCACGAAACTGACTGTAAATGCTTTCATTCAGCATAATAGCGTTTCGAAAACGTACTTGGGTAGCATCAGGCTTAGATATAACCCACGAGAAGGAGATGATTTCTACTTCGTCTTCAATGGAGACATAAACGAAGATAGGTTTCGAAACGAACTCACGCTTCCCGTAAGCAATGGCAGCACCATTTTTCTTAAGTATAGTAAAACCTTTCACTTCTAATCTCAGCATGAAAAAGCACATCATTTACATTGTTTTTATAACGTTGCTCAGTCAGCCCATTTTTGCCCAAAAGGAACAGTCTACAACGCTGCGGAAGAAACAAGGGATAGAAAACCTCATTGACCTTAAAAAGGACCTCAATTCGTTCCTTAAAGAGAGGCATATCCCTGGGGCAATGGTTTCCATTGTAACGAGTGACACTGTAATCTTTGCTGGTGGTTTTGGTTTTGCTGACTTGGAAAAAAGGGAAGCAGTTTCAGCCGGCCATCTATTTCGACTCGGGTCAATCTCCAAGTCAATTACCTCTCTGGGCTTAATCAAGTTGCTTTCAGAAACAGGCTACACATTGGACACTCCTATTAGGGATATAGTACCTAATGATGCATTTTCAAATTCATGGAGCAGTAACACCCCTATTACGATTGAACACCTACTCGAACACACTACGGGTTTCGATGACTTTCATACTCATGCCATCTATAACAGATCAGATTCTGTGCGCCCACCGGTTCGAGACATGGTGATGTCACACCGTAATTCTCTAACATCAAGATGGGAACCTGGAGTAAGAAAAGCTTACTCAAACCCAGGTTATATCATGGCTGGCTATGTCATGGAATTGTTGGCCAACGAGCCTTACAATGAATACTTAAAAAGTCGAGTTCTATCTCCTCTAGGCATGAATTCCTCAGACTTCTATTTCAAGAAGCCAGAGGGTATGTTATTCGCTCAGGGTTATCGATACAAGGCTGGCAATCATGTTTCTGTTGGCTTTCCTTCTATTCAAGGCGGTCCAGCAGGCGGGTTCTCTTCAAATGCAATCGAAATGGGTCACTTTCTCCAGTTCTTATTGAATAGATCAGCCGAAAACATCGACTCTACGGTTTTTAGTAAAGAAATCTTCGATAGAATCGAAAATTCGAATTCCACGCTTGCCGGAGAATCTGGACTCCCAGGAGGGTATGGATACGGCAATTATACAGTATGGAGAAATGGATTCGTATTTCACGGTCATGATGGAGGAATTGATGGTTTCTCTTCGCGCTATTTATACTCTAGAGATGCTGATATTGCAATTTCTGTTGTAATCAACAGAGAGGGAAATGCAACCGAAATTGCTGGTAAAATACTGGACTTCTTTCTGGGCGAACCTTCTGAAGAGGCCAAGAGGGTAACTTTTCCTATTCCCGAAACATTAAAAGAAAGTCACGAAGGCTTTTATGGCTTTGCGAACCCAAGACAAGAACTGTTCAAATTCTCAGAGCGGATGTTAGCAGGCATTTCCCTAGATTTTGAAGATGACATCATCATAGTGAAGAGCATATTAGGCAAGCACCGCGACACATTATACTATGCTGGCTCAAACATGTTTTACAAAAATGACGAAGCTGTGCCTGCTACAATGCTATTGACTTCAACGACTGGAAAGCCGGTATTCTGGATCAACGAAAGTTATACCGAAATGGAATCTCATTCCCTTAGGCTTCTCTCGAGTATTAGTATCACCATTTCCATGATTATGCCATTTATATTTCTTGGTTATGGTATCATATGGTTTGTAATCAGGGCCTTTTCCAAGATCAAAAAACCCTCAAGACATCATTTGGTTCTCACGGGCGCTTCACTTTGTTATACACTCTTGTTTGTTTCATTTGGAATGGCAATGAGCGATGTTTCTACTGCCGGAATGGTCACATTCCAAAGTGTTTTACTTTTCATTAGCTCTCTGCTTTTTATACCAAGTGTGATAGCAACTATTGTACTGTGGTTTAAACCATTTACGGGCAAAGGGTTTCGCTTTTACTATATCGCAACCTCCTCTGCAATGCTCCTTATGACCATTTTCTTCATACAAAATGGATTTATAGGCTTAAGGCTCTGGGCATATTAGGCCCCTGCACCAAGAAAAAAAGCCGCTTTCTCATACTGTCCTGAAAACCAGTTGACTCAATAGATCAACCGGATGAATCGCTGGTTCCAAACCGGATTACACAATAGAAAGGACAAAGCCATTCTTTAGTATTCTAAACTCAGTGTTATGAAAATCAAGACCATTCTATATTCAGTATTTTTTATAGTCCTATGTTTCAATGGCCTATCTCAAACCAATAAGTTCGATCAACTCCTAGAAGACTTCCATGAAGAGGGTCTTCAGTTAAGCCCCTTCGTGGCTACGCTCAACACAGGTGATAGCCGAAACAACGATAAGTTTGAGCTGGATATTTCAGACGAGTATCGAGGTGATTTCATCAATTACTATCAGAAGTACAAGACTGCCTTAGAAGGCATTAAACGATCAGAATTGTCTGCTGATCAGCAGGTCAGTTATGATATACTTTCCTGGGAATGTGCTATTAATATAGAGGGAGGTAAGTATCCAACTCATCTGATGCCACTCAATCAATTGTGGTGCTTACCCATCATTGTTGGTCAACAGGCCTCTGGTCAAGGAGCTGTGCCTTTTAAGACGGCAAAAGATTATGACAACTGGCTAAAAAGGCTAGATGGCTTTGTCTCATGGATCGAATTAGCCATTGAAAGGATGAAAGAGGGAATTCAATCAGGACATACTCTTCCAAAACCTCTAACGGAAAAAGTCATCCCACAATATGCTTCACTAGCAGCGGGCAAACCCACTGATCACTTGTACTACAGCCCAGTTAAAAACATACCTGAAGAGATTGATGAAAGTGAAGCAAAGAGGATAGAAAAGGCCTATAGTGCTAAAATCGAGAATGATTTGATTCCAGCCTTTAAGAGACTGCATCGCTTTCTGCAAGACGAATATCTACCAAATTCCAGAACATCGCATGGCATATCTGCAACACCGAACGGACTAGACTATTACAACTACTTGATCAAGGTGCAGACTACCACTACCCTCAAGGCCGATGAGATTCATACAATTGGTCTATCAGAGGTAGCGCGAATTCGAGGAGAAATGATGAAGGTGAAAGACCAAGTGGGTTTCAAAGGAAGTCTCATCGAGTTTTTTGACCATGTTAGAAACAACTCTGATTTGATGCCATTCAAGAACCCAGAAGAAGTCCTCAATAACTTCAACTTGATTTATCAGAAGATTAAGCCAAGGGTGGCGGAGCTATTCGACTTAGAGATTAACATTCCTTTTGAGATTAAGCGTGTCGAAGCATTTCGCGAAGCAAGTGCATCAGTACATTATGTAGCGGGAGCCGCAGATGCGAGTAGGCCTGGCATCTTCTATGTGCCTATCCCAGATGCTACCAAGTACAATACCTTTTCAGACGAATCTTTATTCTTGCATGAGGCTATTCCAGGGCATCACTTCCAAGCATCTGTGGCATTAGAAAATACAGGAGTACCCACCTTTAGAAAGTATGTTTGGTATGGGGCACATGGAGAAGGTTGGGGTCTCTATTGTGAATCATTGGGAAAAGAGCTTGGACTCTTTTCTGACCCCTACCAATATTTCGGCATGCTGAGTATGGAAATGCACCGAGCGATTCGACTCGTGGTTGATACCGGTATTCATACCAAAGGATGGACAAGAGAAAGAGCAATCAAGTACTCCTTAGAAAACGAAGCCGTTGCCGAGGCAACCATTGTATCAGAAGTAGAAAGATATATGGCATGGCCTGCTCAAGCGCTTTCATATAAAGTAGGTCAATTGAAAATCCAAGAACTGAGAGCCAAGGCTGAGAAAGAACTAGGAAATCGATTCGATATTAAAGGATTCCATACCACCATTATAGAATCAGGTGGGCTTCCTCTTAAGACTTTGGAAGAGAAGATCAATAGCTGGATTGAACACAATAACTAAGACAAGCAATGAAAATCACAGATTTAAACCCAAATGAATATGACCCTCTCTACGAGAAGTACATCAACCAGCTTTCCAAGAATGTATCACTTCGTGAGAGTTTTGAGCAAGGAAAGGAAAACATTACCGCTTTCTTCAATAGCATTCCAAAAGACAAGGTAGACCATCGTTATGCTCCAGAAAAATGGTCAATCAAAGAGGTATTGCAGCACTTAATTGATACTGAAAGAATTGTTATGCACAGGGCATTCCGAATAGCTCGAAATGACATGACTCCCCTAGCGTCATTCGATCATATCGCATATATAGAGCCTTCACTCGCCAGTAAAAAGTCAATGCCTCAGCTGATTGAAGAATACGAGGTGACAAGGTTATTCAGTCTATCGCTTTTAGACAGTCTAAGAGATGCTGATCTATGCCGAATTGGTATAGCGAGTCTACATCCACTGTCGGCAAGGGCTTGTGCATTTCACACGACAGGCCATGAAATATGGCACCAAGAAGTTATCATAGACAGGTATTTATAAGATGAAAAGAAACGTAGGCATCCTAATTTTTAACGAAGCAGAGGTACTGGATTTTGCAGGCCCATTTGAGGTCTTCTCCGTAGCTTCCGAAGTACATAATTTCGAACTGTTTGATGTATTTACTATTGCCAAGTCCAAAGCACCGATATCAGCCGTAAATGGTCTTTCAGTAAATCCAGACTATACTTTTGAAAATCATCCTCCCATTGACATTCTCATTATTGCAGGCGGCTCAGGCACTAGGTCACTGCTAGATGATCAAAACACACTTGACTGGGTAGAGAACATAAATCAGTCCTCCGAAATCACCATAAGCATATGTTCTGGCGCAAGGTTGTTGGCGAAATTGGGCCTTCTTGATGGCAAGCCCTATTGTACACACCATCAGGTGTATGATCACTTAAAAGAGTTGGTACCAACGGGTTTGCCCCAGCAAGACAAGCGCTTTGTCAATGCTTTTAAGGTTTATACCTCAGGTGGAATTTCTGCTGGCATTGACCTATCGTTTCATATCGTAGGGGAGCTACACGGTAAGGAAGTAGTTCGGGCTACAGCGGAATATATGGAGTATAGATTGATTGCCCCTTAGGGTTGTTGGTACATTGATAAAACCAAGTTCTCTAGTGTAAATACATTCATCCAGATTAATTTTTGTCATTCCCATCCAAACATCTGCTTTGTAAATCGTAATTACCTGATAACCAATAGAATTCATAGTTTTATATAGGGTCATTTTGATCCTTTCACCTAATATTAGAATTATGAAAATTGACCAACCTATCAGGCAGTTATGCCTATTGTTCATTATTTCAGCCAGTTTACTACTCCAGAGTTGCGGTGAAACCGAAGATTCCTCACCCGATGATAACCCTCAAGAAAGTATTGGAACGCTGATCATGCAATCTGAGGCATTCAGTGAGTTTGCTAGCCTTATTTCAATTGCCGATCGCGAAATCCCTCAGGGAGAAATGGGTATCCTTCAAATGTTAAATGAAACAAGTGACAACACAGAGATAACGGTCTTTGCCCCTTCCAATGAGGTTTTCGAATTGCTTGCTGAGCAATGGAGTACCCCAAACTTTCAAGCAACTGTGGCCGATGTGATTGACGAATTTACGCACAGTGGACAGCCTGCTAAAACTAGAGACTTCGTGCTAGGGCATATTTTTAAAAGTCAGGAGCGTTTCGCACGTTCAAACTTTGAAACAGATCTAGCGCTGCAAAGTGAGAAAGGGATTCGCTGGCGAATGATTGCCTCGGAGAATGCTACTTCAGGTTTTGGGTTTGTGCTAGAGAATGGCTCACCCAATGATAATCCATACCTTATTTTTGAGACGGATGTATTAGCAGGTAGCAACGGAATTGTACATGCTGCTTTAGTCAACTAAAGTTGAATATTGGACTTAGTAGAAGTACTGAAAAGCCAGCGTCCTGCTGGCTTTTCTATTTTATAGTTTGCCCTATCCAGTCGGCATAATCGCTGACACGCGTATAATATTCATAAACACCATATCGGCCTTCTGGCCTTCCCATACCTCTCCCATCCTGATGAGAACTAACTCCTAAGATATAGGCCTGATCTCCATCGAACCATAAAGCCGGACCTCCACTATCGCCTGGACCACTGATACCTTCTAAGGGCAATGCATCTTTCGAATCGGGTGCATCAAATGTAAATCGGATAAAGCCTCCGCTAGGTCGAAAACCATCGATTTTATTCTGAGCTGCTCGCATCTTCCTGTCCTTGTTAATAGCACCATCAGCCATTCCCTTGTCGCCAGTTCCTGCCCAGCCAGTACCGGCAAAAATTATCTCCTTACCTAGCTCATCATCCTTGGTGTATATCTTTGCCAACTCTACATCAGGAACATCTTTTTCAAGTTCTAATAAGGCGACATCATGCATGATACTCTGCCCCTCTCTAAACTCGGGATGGATCACTTTTTGTTTGATCTTATACTTCACTCCATCGACCGTTACATCTTCGCCTATTTGAGGGACAACGGCAACGTGGGCAGCAGTAATGATCCAGTTGGATCGAATGAAAGTACCGCAGCCTGCATTGAGCCGAATGACAGAACCGGCATACTGATCAGCTAAAGCTAGATATTTAGCTTCGTCCACATCGTGGCGCATTACGATATCATCTGTGGAAGTAAGGCAGAGTAATCCGATGAGAACAGTCGAGAGTAATTTCATAATTGGAATGTTATTTTTCGAATATAAGTAAGTGATTACATAATAATAACTAATTTCTTAGGTTTAACATTTTTTAAGGAATGAAACACCCTCGTATATTTCATTCATTGCGCAAAACCTCAGCCAGGTTGGATTGAGCAGTTTCAAGGGATTGATATAAGAAGAAAGAAAACCAGCACCTTATTAATCACTACGGTAAGTACTAACACAACCCTGTCAAAACTGATGCAATAGGCAAACTGATTGAGCTATTACAAGAGTATATCAAAATATCTTCCCTTGAAGGAATAGAGGTTGGAGGTATTGCTTCTTAAATAATCACTCAATACTAAAAAAATTAACTACACTACTATTATTCTATATTGATCATAATAATCAATTAATTAGAATAGTATATTTAAATGATTCAAATAATTAACATCTCAAAAATGACCAAAAGACTGACTTATACACTATTTTTCACATTTTCTTTAGTCTTCTTAGCTCACCATTCATCAGCTCAACAGACATTGACTTGGATGGACCTTGTACAAGTCTCAATATCAGGGGACACCATAACCAAATCAAGCTCAGGAACAGATTGGACTGCTGGTGCAGCATCAGAAGAGCGATTAGACTACCTTACTGATGGATGGATAGAAACAATTGTCAATGAAACCAACTTGCATAGAGCTATTGGGCTTAGCGAACAAAATATAGATGCCGGTTTGAATACCATAGATTTCATGTTTTTGCTTTTAGCAAATGGCAACATACAAATTAGAGAAAACAATACCGTAATAAGCCAAAACACGCCTTATCAAACTGGTGATACGTTACGCATAGAGCGCTTGGGAGGTGACATATTGTACAAGAAAAATGGCACAACAATTTATACCTCAACACAAACTTCCGTATTGCCACTTATTGTAGATCTAAGCTTGAGAGATCAGGGAGCCTCTCTTATCAAAATATCATCATCGCTTTCTTTTCTTGACCCCACCAGTCAGCCTCCCCCAATCCAACAGTCGATTAGCTGGAAGGACACTGTGGGTGTGACCTTTATGGATAACAAAATAATCCGAACTGCTGCAGGCACGGAGTGGACAGCCGGAGCGGCATCGGTAGAGAAATTGGACTACCTTACTGACGGCTGGGTGGAAACTGTTATCCATGAAAACTATACCCAACGTGCAATTGGTCTTAGTGAACAAAACATAGATGCCGGTTTAAATACTATTGACTTTATGTTTTTGCCTTTGGCCATTGGTAACCTACAAATTAGAGAGAATAATAGCGTAATAAGCCAAAACATATTATATCAGACGGGTGATACGCTGCGGATTGAACGACTTGGAGGTAACATACTGTACAAGAAAAACGGAATTATACTCTACACATCAACTCAAATTTCAACATCTCCACTTATAGTAGATTTAAGCATGAGAGATAGGGGATCATCCCTAATGAGCATTTCTACCTCCTCCTCATTCATCAATCACAACAATACTCAACCTCTCCCTGTGGAGCAATCAATTAATTGGACAGACACAGTTGATGTAACGTTTATTGGTGATAAAATTATCAAATCGGCTTCCAATACTGACTGGACGACAGGGGCAGCATCAGTAGAGAGATTGGAATATCTTGAAGATGGTTGGCTGGAGACTATTGTTAACGAAACCTATACTCAAAGAGCATTTGGCTTGAGTGAGTTCAACTTAGATGCCGGCTTAAACACCATTGACTTCATGTTATTGCTACTATCAAACGGATACCTGCAAGTAAGAGAGAATAACACTATCATCAGTCAAAACACCCCCTACAGTTCCGGTGACACCCTACGTATTGAACGCCTTGGGAGCAACATTTTGTACAAAAAAAACGGAAGTATTATCTACACTTCTACGCAAACTTCAACATCACCGCTTTTGGCAGATTTAAGCTTCAGAGATTACGGTGCTTCATTAATGAGTTTGTCTACATCTTCTTCATTCTTCAATAACGATAATGACACAAACAATGGTCAATGGGGTAAACTCGGCAACACTCTTTACCATCTTGACTCTGTAACTATTGGAACCGATATCCCAATAGAAGGTCACCTACTAAGCGTAAAGGGCAAAATTGCCGCACAAGGAGTGAAGGTTACTTTAGACGGCTGGGCTGACTTTGTTTTCAAAAATGAGTACGATTTAATGTCTATTAAAGAACTTCAGGTGTTCATTGAAAAGTATGGCCACCTACCTGATGTCCCTAAAACAAGCGAGGTGCTTTCCCAAGGCATCAACCTTGGAGAAATGAACAAGCTATTACTTCAAAAAATAGAGGAGCTCACGTTACATTTGATACAACAAAACAAACGAATTGAAAAACTTGAAAGCGAGATTAAGAAGAAGAATTAAATCTCAGCTTTAATCAGTTTTTGATGAACTGTCTATTCCTTGACTAAAAAATTGTTAAACACACAACTTTATGTATGTATCCCGTGTTGATACATTCAAATGTTTATAGTACCAGAACAAATTACAGACGGAGGCCCTTGGTATGCTGAAACACATATCACGGACAACTTAATTGTTGAACCATGGAATGCCTTCTCTTCTTTAGCCATAGCTGCTCCTGCGATCTATTTTCTCTGGAAAATCCGAAAGAACCCTAAGCAATACGGTTTTCTTCTAGCAGCAATTCCCTTTTTGTTCCTAAACGGGCTAGGCAGCACCCTTTTTCATGGCTTAAGAACATCTAGGGTTTTCCTCTTAATGGACTTTATGCCCGCGCTAATACTCACGCTGATGATTACCGTTTATTTCTGGTCTCGCGTATTACCCAAATGGTGGATGAGTTTTGTAGTAATCACACCAATATTCTTGATGCGATTTGGGGTAATTGACCTAATTCCCGGACAAGGAGGCATTAATACTTCTTATATGATTAGTGGTATAGCGTTTCTACTACCAGTCTTCTTAATCCTAAGAAAGTATCAGTTCAAAAAAAGTATCAACATTATAATTGGTGCTATTTGCTTTGTTCTTGCCATCTATTTTAGACAAGTCGATAAAGAATTCACAGAAATTGTCGCATTTGGTACACACTTCCTATGGCACATCTTCTCTGGTATTGGTGCCTTCTTATTGGCTGACTATCTTTATTTCATTCGAAATAGAGAGTTGGAAGCAAAGGCAAACTTAAGACCAGCTAGTTCCTAAGATTGGTACGCACTGTCGGTTTGCTAACAGCTTTTCTTTTTGAAATTGAATTACTTAGCTTTAGTTAAAACAACTAACACTTTTTAGTATGCAAAAACCTGTAGCGGTTGCCAAATTTTCATCCTTAGGCGAAAAAGAACCTACTCATGCCTTAGTCTCTTCAACAGACCTTGTCGTCATCCGATATGGTGACGAAGTATCGGTACTTTATGGTCGTTGCCTTCACAGAGGTGCTTTACTCTCTGACGGGCATGTAGATGGCCATAATTTGATCTGTGGGTTGCACAATTGGGACTATCGAATAGACACTGGTGTGAGCGAATACAACAACAGTGAGTTTTTGAATAAGTTCGCCTCCAAAATTGAGAATGATGAGGTAGTCATAGATGAGCAAGAGGTTATTGATTTTGAGGTCTCAAGTCCCGCTCCTTTCAATCGTGATGAGTACTTAGGGGAATATGCGGACACGCATCCAGAATCCACGGAACCTTATACCCGCTATATTAAAGAGCTTGCTCAAAATGGTTTGAAAAACTGGGGGCATCATGGCCCAACAGAAGCCATGGGTGTAGAGAGGAATACGCTTCCAAAATGGGAAGACATTCAATTCTTACCTGCTCAGCTTTCCAGAAGGCCGCTATTGGATCACGAAAGTGTTGGAACGAAAACCATTATTGGTCCGAATGCTAAAAAACCGCTCGAATTAGATATACCGCTGTTTGTTTCTGACATGTCATTTGGTGCTCTATCAAGAGAAGCAAAAATTGCTCTGTCAAAAGGAGCCGAGATGGCCGGAACGGGCATCTGCTCAGGTGAAGGGGGAATGCTTCCAGAAGAACAAGAAAGCAATGCGAGATACTTTTATGAATTAGCTTCCGCGCAGTTTGGTTTTTCTTGGGACAAGCTGAAGAATGTACAGGCCTTCCACTTCAAAGGTGGTCAAGGTGCAAAGACCGGAACTGGCGGCCATTTACCTGGGCATAAAGTATCGAAAGAAATTGCCGAGGTAAGAGGCTTGAATGAAGGCGAATCGGCTATCTCACCTGCTACCTTTCCAAACTTTCATGGCGTTCAAGACTTTAAGGATTTTACTGCAAAAGTGAGAGAGGTGACTGGTGGTATTCCCGTAGGCTTTAAAATCTCTGCGGCTCGATTAGAAGAAGACATTGACTTTGCCTTAGAGGTCGGTGTTGACTATATCATTCTTGATGGACGCGGTGGTGGAACTGGTGCTGCCCCAACAATATTGAGAGATAACATCAATGTGCCGACTATTCCAGCCTTGGCTAGGGCAAAAAAGCATTTGGATGATCGAAAGGCCGAGGGCGTATCCCTTGTTATTACAGGTGGATTGAGAGTTGCCGAAGATTTTGCCAAGGCCATGATGATGGGTGCAGATGCAGTTGCTGTATCAAACTCAGCGCTGCAAGCCATTGGATGCTTGGGTATGCGGGCCTGCAACACCAACAATTGTCCAGTAGGGATCGCCACTCAAAAAGAGAATTTAAGACAAAGACTAATCATACAGTCTTCGGCCAAACAATTACATAACTTCTTTAGCGCTACGACTGATTTAATGAAAGTAGTAGCCCGGTCTTGTGGGCATGATGATTTCACCAAATTTAATCACTCAGACTTGAGCACATTCAATTGGGATATCCATAAATTGGCTGGAATCCCCTATGCCGGGATAAATCCTTAAGGAAGAACAAACAATGGAAGAAGTATATAAGAGGTCGATTGAGCTGCATGAAAAAATGCAGGGCAAAATCGAAATGACGAACAAGATTGCGGTTGATAATACTGATACCTTATCATTGGTCTATTCACCAGGTGTAGCACAGCCTTGCCTAGAAATTGAAAAGGATCCAGAGCGTGCTTATGATATGACCATGAAAGGGAATACCATAGCCGTAGTAACCAACGGAACTGCTGTTTTGGGACTGGGAGATATTGGACCATTAGCCTCGCTACCCGTGATGGAAGGCAAAGCCATGCTCTTCAAAAAGTTTGCGGGCATCAATGCGGTGCCCATCTGTATTGACAGTAATAATACTAGGCACATCATTGAAACGATTACTAGGATAGCGCCAGCATTTGGCGGTATTAACCTAGAGGACATTAAAGCTCCAGAGAGCTTCGAAATTGAAGAGAAACTTCAGGACTTGGGCATTCCCGTTTTTCATGACGATCAGCATGGTACTGCTATTGTTACTTTGGCTGCTCTTGTAAATGCATGCAAAGTACTAGGCAAAGAATTGAGCGAAATGAAAGTGGTTGTTAATGGCGCTGGAGCGGCCGGTATTGCCATAGCCAAGTTATTGAGGTGCTTTAACATAGACTCAGACCTCTGCAAACCTGTTAAGCAACTTATTGTCTGTGATAGCAAAGGTGCCATCCACCGTTTCCGTCACGACCTGAATAAAGCAAAAACGGAGCTCTTGAAGTATTCTAACTTCCAAGATGTAAAAGGAGATATTCATGATGTTATTAAAGATGCCGATGTATTTGTTGGTGTGAGTAAAGGCAATCTTTTGACCAAGGATGACATTAAAAACATGGCTCCAAGTCCTGTGATTTTTGCCATGGCCAACCCTACACCTGAAATTTTGCCTGAAGATGCCTTCGAAGCAGGCGCTTCGATTGTCGGCACGGGCAGAAGCGACTATCCTAACCAGATTAATAATGTTCTGGCTTTCCCCGGCATTTTTAAGGGGGCCTTGTTGGCAAGAGCTGAAACAATAAGTACAGAAATGAAGCTTGCTGCAGCATATGCCATTGCCAGCTCAGTCGAGAACCCTACTCGAGAAATGGTAATTCCTTCGGCACTCGATACTTCATTGGCAGAAATAGTTGCTAAGGCCGTAGAACAAGCGGTTTATCACGAAAGAGAAATGGAAAAGAAAATGGCAACTACCTAAGCAGTAACTCTATGTTAGAAATCATCGCGACCATATTGCTACTCCTCTTGGCACTCTACGTTCTTATCGGAATTGTCTTCTACTTTCCATTTATCAAGAAGGGAGTTCACAAAATAGACGAAGGCGTAAAAGACGCACCAAAGTTTATGAAGGTGCTAATCTTTCCTGGAACAGTAGCCTTATGGCCAATCTTACTCAAGAAAGTAAAGAAGGGAGAGCTATCATGAATGTAAAGCTGCGCAAAAGACATCGGTACATGTGGATGGTTTTAGGGGTAGCCTTACCTCTACTCTGCCTTGAAGCCATCGAGGCCATTCCTGAAAATACGATCGCAGATATTCCGAGACATTCATGCTCATTGGATATTGGTATTTGTGGTATTGACAATGCAGAGTACCCGATTATTATCGAGCAGAGTAAAAGTGCCAATGTTCTGAGTCTAAAAATCAAGGCTCCTTTAAAGTCCGCCTTCACACTCGCTTACTTGTCAGACACTCAAGAGTTAAATGAGAATGCAAGTCTGCTTGGAGCAATTCACACCATGGGTGATTATAGTTTTGGTCTTGAATCACAGGAAAGTAGTCAACGCTATCTGTTACTTGTTGACAAACTGAATAACAAAACTCTTTATCATCAACTAATCGAAAATTCCACAGAATGAGTGTAAACTACGCGGGCATACTGTGGAATAGGCAGAAGAGGATTTATGACATCATCCTCTTGGTTTTTGTGGTCGCTTATATAGGGCTTTATATTGGTTTTACATCCATTTATAATCCCGAACTGACAGCTGAGACCATGATTATTCGAGCAACTGCTACACTGGCATTGCTCCTACTTCATATTATCCTTAGTATCGGTCCACTGTCTAGATTAAACAAACGATTCCTGCCTCTGCTCTACAACAGAAGGCACCTGGGTGTCACCATGTTTCTGGTAGCACTAGTGCATGGAATTTTCAGCATACTTCAGTTCCATTCTTTGGGAAACAAGAACCCATTGATTTCGCTCTTGACTTCAAATGGTAGCTATGATAGTTTGGTACGATTTCCTTTCCAGGTTTTAGGCTTTTTCGCACTGATCATCTTCTTCCTGATGGCTGCAACAAGTCATGACTTCTGGTTGAAAAACTTAAGCCCGAAAGTCTGGAAAACACTCCATATGCTAGTATATGTGGCATACGGCATGATCATTATGCATGTCATGCTGGGTGTAGTACAATTAGAATCATCCCCTTTTCTATATGGCGGGCTTATGCTAGGTATGATGTTGATCATTGGACTGCACTTTGCCTCTTCTGTGCTATCTGGGCGAGGTTTAGATCTCAAGTCTGATGGCTATTATTATGCCTGTGATCTGGATGATATTCAGGATGATTGCGCTAAAGTGCTCACTCTAAATGGTGAGAACATTGCCATCTTTAAATATGACGGCAAGCTTTCGGCTATTAATAATGTATGCAAGCATCAAAACGGTCCTCTTGGTGAAGGCAAAGTCATAGACGGTTGTGTAACATGCCCGTGGCATGGCTATCAATATGAACCGCATAATGGCACTTCGCCACCACCATTTACGGAGAAGGTATCTACCTATGAAATTAAGCTAGAGGGCGTCAGAGTTTTCGTAAACCCAGCACCAAAGCCGGAAGGCACCACAATTGAACCTGTAACCTTTGAAAGTTAGACGATGAAAAACGACTTCTATATTGGTTATATGCCCAAGGCTCCTAAAGGAATCGTGCGATTTGTATTGGCCTTTGTGCTAATTCTCTTCGTCATTATGGGAGGTGTTTCTTATTTCCTTTCCACTTCACATGACCACATTACAAATGGCACATACGAGTTCGGTGAGCTAACAGAGCTGACAGGAGTAATTAGAATGGGACCCGTTCCTCACATTAGAATCGTTGCTGATGCTGATGGGAAAATAGGGAAGAACATCATGCTGATCGACTTTGGAAAGTTTGGAGCCAAAACCTCTGTAGAAAAGATGCAGGAGCAAATTGGTTCTAACATCAGTGAGTTCGAAGTTACCATACGAGGAACACTCATTTACCAAGATGGCTTTACCCTTCTTGAGCTTACTGAAAAGGAAAAAGCCCTGCAGCGGTACGAAAAACTTGAACAAGCCTCTCGGTATCAGCTTTTCCCAACCGCAATGGTTACAAAGTCTCTAATAGGTGAGATAGTAGATCCCAAATGTTACTTCGGTTCCATGAAACCAGCGCAGAGCAAGCCTCATCGCTCATGCGCTTCACTTTGCATTTCTGGAGGAATACCTCCTGTCTACGTAGTGCAAACACCTGAAAAGACGGCAGAGTACTATATTCTTAAAGGCCTTGAAGGCGAAGATTTAAATGATGAGATCTTAGATTTTGTAGCCGACCCAACGCGTATTGAGGGTATGGTTACTGAATTCGGTGAATGGAAAGTCCTCTATATGGACCCTGAAAAAATTAGACGACTAGAATAATGGATAACTGGGTCATACCGCTAACACTTCTTCCCGGCATTGGTATGATCATCATGTCAACTTCGCACCTCAGCACCGCTACGAGTGACGAAATCAATCAATTACTCAGGGATGACCTGTGTGATACCTCGCTCATCAAAAAGAAGATTTCTCAGCTCTACTTATTGAACTTGGCAAAAGTCTGTCTTTACATCAGTGTAGCCGTATTTTCTATTGCAGGGCTAATTGAGGCCATTTTCACATTACAATCGTCAATGCACGACAGTGTCATTAGACCAATATTATTAATTATCGGAGTGTCGACCCTTGTATTGGCTACTCTGATTCTGATTGTTTTCTCTACTCGGAAAGTAAAGATCAAACGAGATCAATTTTTAAACCGCATTAAACCATAGACCCATGGCTACAAAGATGAAATGGCACAAAGTGCTCGACAATACCGAAGAATTGCCCGAAGGACGAGTGATGTCTGTTACGGCAGAACATCAAGGTATTTGCCTTACTCATTTTGAAGGTAAGTTCTCTGCGCTCGACAATAGATGTCCTCACCAAGGAGGTCCACTGGGAGAAGGAAGTATTGAAAATGGTCTACTCAGGTGCCCGTGGCATGGTTGGGATTATCACCCTTGCACAGGAATTGCTCCGGGCTTTGATGATGGTGTAGAAACTTTCCTCACCAAAGTCGAAGGTGATTCCGTCTATGTAGGGATAGAAGAAGAAGCACCTCATGAAACTACCATATCGGACGTAATGGTAGAGACTATGGTCAACTGGGGAGTGAACAAGGTATTCGGTATGGTTGGACACTCCAACCTAGGTTTTGCTGATGCCATGCGCAGACAGGAAGAAAAAGGAAATCTCAACTTCTATGGTATTCGCCATGAAGGAGCTGCCGCCTTTGCAGCATCGGCTTATGGAAAACTGACGGGTAAGCCTGCAGCCTGCTTCTCTATTGCAGGACCGGGAGCTACAAATCTATTCACTGGTCTTTGGGATGCTAAAGTGGACCGAGCGCCAATCCTAGCACTTACAGGTCAGGTCGCTACGCAAGTGGTAGGTACTGGAAATTTTCAAGAAGTTGATCTTGTAAAAGCATTTAGTACTGTGGCTGAATTCAATCACAGGGTACAGAATAATTCAAAGCATTCTGAGTTGATGTCTTTAGCTGTCAAACATTCTATTCTTAGAAGAGATGTTTCGCATTTAACCTTCCCAGATGAAGTACAGGAGCTTCCTGCACCTAGTAATGCGGAAGCACAAAACGCTGAAGGCAGAATGCCTGCCCCTCAGATTACTCCTGCACAGGAAAGTATTGATAAGGCTTTGTCTATGTTCAAAGGAGCCAAGCGACCAGTCATTATTGTAGGGCATGGCGCCAGGTTCCACATGAATGCTATTACCGCTTTTGCCGAAAGCATCAATGCTCCGATTCTCACTACTTTCAAAGCAAAAGGGCTTATCTCTGATAGTCATCCACTGGGTTGTGGGGTGCTCGGTAGAAGCGGAACTCCAATTGCCTCTTGGTTTATGAATGAGGCCGATTTGCTTTGTGTATTTGGTGCTTCTTTCTCGAATCACACAGGTATTACAGATCATAAACCAACCATACAGGTTGATTTCGATCCATTGGCACTGAGCAAGTTTCATAAGATTGATGCCCCAGTTTGGGGAGAAATCTCAGCTACTGTGAAAATCTTTAGTGATGAATTGTCAGGAAAGGTAGATACCATTGATCAACGCCCTGAAGTTGCTAAAAGGTGGGCAATATGGAAGTCTGAGAAAGCCAAGCGACTCATTGACGACCGTGGAAATGGCATCAGCTCTATCGCAGTTTTTGATGCAATGAACAAGGTTGCCCCAGAAAATGCAGTAATGTGTGTAGACGTTGGAAATAATGCCTACTCCTTTGGACGCTACTTCGAAAGTAAATCACATGACTTCCTTATGTCGGGCTATTTAGGGTCAATAGGCTTTGCCTTCCCTGCTGCTATGGGAGCATGGGCTGCAGTTGGCGATACACGTCCTGTTGTAGCAGTTGCTGGAGATGGTGGATTTTGCCAGTACCTTGCCGAACTAACTACTGCTGTTAAGTATAACATGCCAATCAAATTGATTTTGCTCAACAACTCTGAGCTTGGAAAGATCTCTAAGGAACAACGTGCAGGAGAATTTGATGTTTGGGCCACAGACCTACATAATCCTAACTTCTCAGAGTACGCTAACAGCTGTGGAGCAATGGGTATCAGGGTAGAGAAAAGAGAAGATCTGGAGGCTCAGATGGAAAAAGTATTTGCCCATAATGGCCCTGCTTTACTTGAGGTAATAGCTGACGTGGGGCTGATCTAATCCAATGTTTTGACTGAACCTAACATTGTAGGTCATGACACTTTTTGTCACTCACTTCATTAAGTAATTCATCTCTTTTCGCGCATCGTTGATGTTGCAAAAAGAGATGAAAACAATACTTAATATTCTAATCATATCGGTTCTTAATGGGCTATTTACAAGCCCTTCCTCAGCCTATAGTGGGCCCACTTATGCAGATAAGAAAACCAAAGAGGTTATAGAGCAAATGATCGAAGCTCATGGGAGCTATGACAAATGGAAAGGTTTGAAAACCATGTCATTCAAAACTGTCATGCACAGCGATGCACTCGGTTTTCTTAGATTTTGGATTACCGAACAATCCTTTGACATGGCAACAAGAAGGTCATTTCATGATTGGCCTTTGATTGGTTCCCAATTGACTTACGATGGTAAAGAGGCTTGGACGGTTAATTGGCGTAATGGTAATCCTCCAAACCACCAGCACTACGTATGGTTTTACTATTTGAATTTACCTTGGCTTACTCAAGAAGATCATGTAAAGCTCGGCAAAGCTGAGAAAATCAGTCATGATGCATTTGAAAACGAGGTTTACAAGGTAGAGATGAGTTATAAGAAATCTCCCATACTGGGTAAATCAAAAAATGACACCTATACCCTATACATTGATGCACGTACATTTTTATTGGTTGGGTATGAATATACCGTTGGTTACGGCCCATTGCTTGACACACTCAATGTCCCAAAAGACCAAAAAGTCTTTGGTCCTGTTTTAAGGGTGAATACCTACACAGCCGAGATTGACGGCCTGAAATTTCCAGCATTAATGACCACTAGCGATACAGAGCAAAAACAGCAATATGGCGATCATGCAGCATACGATTTCAAATTTAATTTTGAATTTGACGAATCTCGAATGCAAAAGCCCGCAAATGCCGTGGTGGACACATCGAAGGATATAAGAAAAAAGTAATTCTGTTTTGATTTGACCTTGAGGCCAGATGCTTTTGTAGCATCTGGCCTTTTTTCATTACGGCCAGCCTCTTAAAGTCAGTATCAGCTAGCCGACATTCTTGAGTCAGGAATCTGATCGAAAGCAACTTAATATCCTGTATATTGTGTTGACGGAAAAATATCAATTATGAAAGCTATTTGGAACGATGAAGTAATTGCTGAAAGCAACGAAACAGTGGTAGTAGAGGGAAATCACTACTTCCCACATGACTCCATCAAAAAAGAATATTACAAAGACAGCAGCACACATTCCAACTGCCCATGGAAGGGCATGGCGAGCTATTACACTATCGAAGTAAACGGATCTGAGAACCCAGATGCCGCATGGTATTACCCTGAAACTTCTGAATTAGCAAAGGGAATAAAGAACTATGTTGCCTTTTGGAAAGGTGTTAAAATAGAAGACTAATGGGACTGTTTCACTGGAAAAAGAATCCAATACCTACGCCTGAAGGAGTTTGTCCAAACTGTTGGGGACTTCAAGAGTATGGCGGTAAGGCCATTGACCTTATGGAGGATAAGCAGATTGATGTGAACAACAGCACAACGCGACATGCTTTTATTCAAGATTTTGTGGTAAGCCATGTGAATGGTATCCAATTAAAAAAACATGCTCAGGGCTATGTCTGCCCTACTTGTCAAAAAGAGTATGCCAAAGACTTAAAAGAGATCAGCAGATAGTATGAGCCTTGCTTCAATCAAATCCAATTGGTCATTATTAAGTGGTAACGACCCAAAGTCTCTTGCTCCGGCTATTGAGCAAATTCATAGAGGTGTTCAGTTTATTGCTATGGCAGGCAAACACTATGTAAAAAATGTTCCTGACGACAGTCATACCAACTTAAGGTGGCTTCCACAGGAAGAAGTACTTGCAGGGAATTGGATAAGGGAACGCAAGGGCAATTTTCGTTTTGCAATGCGATCAAAAGAGCTCACGTTGATTGTATACAATGCCGATATGAAACCTACTTCTGAGTTTCCTTTACATGACAAAACCAATGACGATGCACTCGCCTGGGTAAAAAGTCAGCTCGCTACTTATGGAAAAGATGCTTCTCTTATGAAGATGGATATTCATTATGATATACCTCCTCATAAAACCGACAAAGGGGCACCATACAAGTTTGAAATACCGTCTCTCTTCGAGGAAATGGCCAAGCATAGAGCAAACAGCAACTTGGCACTAGAATACTTTGCCAAAGCTCATAAAACTGCCTCTACTACAAGAACCTGGCCCCATCACTTCGATCATGGTGTTTACATACCTATGACATTTGACGATGCAGGCAATGCAACTAAATCTTTCAGCATTGGTATGGGCATTCCCGATCCGGCCAGCGAAGAGCCCTATTATTACATTACCACTTGGTCACAGGCAGGAGACAACCACTATAAAGATTTGGAAGCACTTCCACATGGAAAATGGATACAAGAACCCTTCAATGGTGCTGTGCTTAAAGTCTCTGAAATAGTAAAGTCAAAGTCTGCTGCACAGCAATCGAAGATGGTAATGGACTTCCTAAAAGCAGGTATCTCTGCATCAAAGAACATTCTCGGTCTCTAAATCAGAGGGACAAAATCGAGCATTATCAGTATTCTAAGCATGTCTTACAATAACCTACGATATAAATCGTAGGTTTTTCTTGCTTCTGATTTTTAAACCGCTTTCATTTGATACGACAGAAATCGTAGAGTAACCAAAAAGAATAAACAATGGACGTTCAACCTACTAATAGCGAATTAGAAGTATTAACCGTTCTATGGGAACTGGGCAGTGGTACTGCCCGTGAAGTTCATGAAGAGTTAGCTAAGACCAAGAGTACCGGCTATACTACCACACTGAAAATAATTCAGAACATGTTCGATAAAGGCTTTCTAACTCGTGAGCCCAAGGGGCAAACTCATATCTATTACTCGGCTGTAGAACAACAAGTTATTCAAAAGCAAATGCTTGGTGGGTTTGTCAATAAAGTATTCAGTGGATCATCACAGAACCTAATCCTTCAGGCACTAGGTAACCAAAAGCCAAACAAGGATGAGTTGGATGAGATCCGCGCCATGCTTGATGAGCTTGAGAACAAGAAGAAATGAAGGGTATCGAAGTCATATTGACCTGGGCATTGATCCACTCATTATGGATAGGATTAGGAACACTCATTTTAACCAAGTTCTTAACCCTGGTACTCAGTAAATCTCATAGTAAAAGGCTAGTTAAGATAGTAGCCATTTCAGTCTTCTTCTTGTTTACTATTTCGACAATGTTCGTGCAGTCTCCTTCAGCACCAATACCTGAAGGAATCTGGTTTATGGAGGCACAACCCGTCTATTCCAGTTCACCCCCTGATTGGGCTGATCGATGTAAGCTTTGGATCGGGGAAAATAGTCTTCTGATAAGTATCCTATGGATAGTTGGGGCTTCGATCGGAGCATTGCGATTCTTCAATAATCGCAGAACACTATCGAGGTATAAGTCAACCGCAATTGCTTGCAATGATAAAAATGTGCTCTCCAAAATTGGAGAAATCTCTAGAGCAAAGAGCATTGGCAGAGCAGTACAAGTCCGGGTGAGTGCATTAATCGATTCGCCTATGACCATTGGCATTCTAAAACCTATTATTTACTTCCCTGTAGGTCTTATCAACGGATTCACAGATGAAGAATTAGATGCTATTCTCCGACATGAATTGACTCATATAAAACATCACGACTACCTGATCAATACACTCCTTGTGATGATTGAAACGCTGTTCTTCTTCAACCCATTCGTGCTCATTATGATTCGCGATCTAAGAAGGGAAATGGAGTATGTATGTGATGATGCTGTCATTCAGGTGCATAGTGAATTTGCTTATAGCAGAGCACTTATGAAACTGCAAGAAACTACACTTTCAAATCAGGTTGCGCTTGCAGCCAAAGGCAATAACTCAGAATTTAAAAACAGAATAGAACGCATGATTTATCCAAACAAAACAAAGTTTAGCCCCAAGGCGGGCATTATGGTCTTATTACTCGCTACCGTTTTAGTTAGCAGTGCATTTGTCGGAAAAGCCGACCCGGAACCAACCTCAATTGAAGTGCTTGATCAGGATACCAAACAAGATACTGTTCGTGTGAAATCTTGGGATGAGGTTAAAAGCTATCTCAAAGACAAGGACTCTACCTCCTTAAGAAAGACGGTCATCATGCTGAACGGGAAGCATATTCCAATGGTCTTTGATAAGAACAAGTCAATGGAGAAGTCAAAAAAAATGATGGAAGAGGTTCAGCGTGAGCTTATCAAAGATGGTATTCTCAATGAGAGCAAAACCAAAATCACATTGATGTTCCAGTACTCAGATGTACTGCAAGGAGAAAGAACTCTAGGCGAGCACTATGAAAAGTATAAGGGTATTCTTAACAAGTACTTCCCTGTTTACGACAGCTTTGCTACCACCAGAGTATTTCGTTACAAACAGAAATAGAACATCAGTCTAAAAAAAGCCCCGCCCCGAAACTTCGGGGGTCGGGGCTTTTTTTATTCTGGTGTCTTTACATCCGGAAACTCTTTCTTGAATCCTGCCCAATATTCGGCAATGGTTGATTTCATTTCTTTTCTCAGCCAGAAGAGTCCAACCAAGTTTGGCAAGGTCATCAATGCAATGGTAATACCTGAGAGGGTCCAAATGATAGTAGTGTCTTGGAAGGACGCTAGGAAGAAAGCAATTACATAGACGATCCTAAAATACTTTACTGAGCCTGAGCCCCAGAGGAAAGTCATGGCTCTATCACCATAGTAAGACCAAGAAATGGCTGTACTAAAGGCAAATAGCAATAGGCCAATAGATACAATATACTGTCCATAATCACCGAAAAAGCCTTTTGTAAATGCAATGGTAGTCAGAGGCGCACTGTGTACCAACGATTCACCTTCGAAGGTTTCATCAGAATCTACTGGTCTACCATCCCTTACCAAAATGATCCCCGTGAATGGTTCATCGATATCATTTTTTATGACAACGTTCTCTGCCAATGATCGGGCATGAATGATAGTAGCCGCTGTAATAATTTTGCCTTCCAATACATCTAGCGGGCCGTCAAACAACTCCAATTGATTTACTCCACCAATGTGTTCTGCTAGTTGCTTTACTCCGTCTTCGGTATCGTCAGTATAATTTGTTCCAGCAAGAATTTCCATGTCAGCTGACTGGAAAATATTTTGATGTTTTTCATTCCATACACCTGACGAAAGTAGTGTCAAACCAGTAATGGTACAGATAATAATCGTATCGATAAAAGGCTCAAGAATTGCCACCATACCTTCTGATACAGGCTCATGGGCCTTGGCAGATGCATGGGCAATTGGTGCACTACCCTGTCCAGCTTCGTTTGAAAACAGACCTCTGTTCACACCACGATCGAAGGCATACCAAATGGTTCCGCCAAGGAAACCACCAGCAGCTGCCGAACCAGTGAATATATCGCCTACAATGGCTGCTAGTGATGGCAAAAGATTGTCCAGATTAGCCAATATAACTGCAAAACAGCCGATGAAGTAAATCAAGGCCATGGTAGGCACTAACTTCTCCGTAATTGCTGCAATTCGCTTAATACCACCAATAATTACGATTCCTAGTAGCACTGCTAAGACTGCTCCAGTAATCCACAGTTCAATACCGAAAGTGGCTTGAATAGATGTAGAAATACTATTGATTTGAGGAAGACTACCTGTTCCAAAAGCAGATAATACTGTGGCTATCGCAAATATTATGGCTAGCCATTTCATATTAACCTTCTTACCGCTGAGTTTGAAATCAGCGTTTTTCATGTAATACATCGGTCCTCCAGCCATGGTGCCATCGGAAGCCTTCTCCCTGTACTTATGAGAAAGAGTAACTTCAACAAACTTGGTACACATACCGATACCGGCCGTAACGAGCATCCAGAATAACGCTGCAGGCCCTCCTAAGTGAAGCGCCAAAGCAACACCCGCAATATTTCCTGTGCCTACTGTACCGGAAAGAGCCGTGGTAAGTGCCTGAAAGTGTGATGTATCTCCTTCGTCATCCTTGCGGTCGAACTTACCTTTGACCACTTTGATTGCGAAACTGAAAAATCTTATCTGGGGGAATTTAAGGTAAATGGTGAAGAAAAGCCCAACGCCTAAAAGGGCAAATGGAAACCAACCCGCACTACCTATATAACTATCAATTAAACTCAGGAAATCATCTACTTGCTGCATATCAACTGCTCAATTCTAATGAATGAAGGCACAAAAATAGGGATTATGCCTTCTCGGCAAAGACATAATCCCTATTGATATGATTTAGAAGGGACCTTTCTCTAAATACTTACTAATGATCCGACAAATACTTGATAGGGTTTGATGAAGCCACTTTGAAACTTTGACTTCCCACGCTCAACAATGTTATCAGAATTGATACTAGAGCGGCAGTTAAAAAGACGGTCCAAGATATACTCACTGGGAAGGCAAACCCTCGCAACCACTCTTCCATGGCAAGATAGCTCAATGGCAATGCCACAGCCATGGCAACAATAAAAATTACAGCGAACTGACTGCTGAATCTGCCCAATACTTCCCCGATAGTAGCACCCAGTACTTTGCGGATGCTGATTTCTCTAGAGTGTCTTTCCGCCATAAACGAAACCAAGCCAACTAGACCGAGAACTGTGAGAAAGATCCCAATGATAGAAAATCCCAGTACCACCTTAACAAACTTTTGCTCGTCACCATAGAGGCTAGCAAATGACTCATCCACAAATCGAAAATCTAATGGTTGATCACTATACTCTCTCCAGATTTCGTCAATTCCATCGAGCGCTACAGTTACCTGCTCAGTATTCAACCTGAGGATTAGGTTATCCGGACTAGCTCTAGAACCTGGAGGCAATAATACATATGCTGTAGGCGCAACAGTACTATGAAGTGAATTATAGTGGAAGTTTTCTATCACTCCTGCTACCACCCTCGACTCGTTATCAAAACCTACCTTCTTTCCATCAAGAGACTCCCATCCTGTCTTCTCAAAGGCAGACTCATTGATGAGACATACTGCCACGGAATCCGAAACAATCTGTTTTGAAAGATTTCGTCCCATAAGCAAGCTTGCCTCAATCGTCTGCAAATAGTCATAGTCTATGGCTACCAGGTGAATTCCGATATTCTCTTCAGTGGTCTTCCCTTCCCAAGAAAAGCCCAAGGTATGGTTCATCTGACTCGGCAAACTTTCTCCTGACGCGGATATCTGACTCACCCCTTCAACCTGGCTCATTCTGTCTTTGATCAATACTAACTTCTCCTGCATCCCCCTATCGTCAACAGGAATTGAGATAAGCTGGCTCGCATTGAAGCCTTTATCAAATTGATTAATGTGTTGCATCTGATTGAAAACAATCAATGTGCTTGAAATAAGAAATGCTGCAATACAAAACTGTATTAACACCTGGAATTTTCTTACCCATGACTTGGTGCCGAGTGCACCCAACATATTGCCCCTTACGACATCCACCGGTCTGAACCGATTCATCACAAGGGCTGGGTAAATACCCGATAGCACCAAAATAACTACAAACATGAAGGCTAAAACGGCTAAAACTGGTATTTGGAATATGTCCTTTGGTAACATTTGCTTGCCTACTACCTCATTGAATAGTGGTAAGACCAACATGGTCAGTCCCATGGCAAGAACCAACGCAACTGCTACCTGAAAGCCACATTCAATAAAAAACTGTCGTGCCACCTGTCTTCTAGTTCCACCGAAAACCTTACGCATTCCTACTTCTTTACCTCGTAAGGATGATTTTGCAGTCGTCAGGTTTACGTAGTTAATAGAAGCAGCCAAAAGGATCATGACGGCTACAAAACCAAAGAGATAGATATAGTCTTTGTTTCCCTTTTCAGCCTTACCACTTATATCAGACGAGTTTAACCTCACATCGGCAAGAGGTTGAAAGATGATTCCATTCGTCTCTGAGGCACCTTCTCGTTGATATTTATCAAAGAAGCCAGGAACCTTGACCTTGACCGATTCTAAGTCCGACTCCGATTCTAATTTTGCATAACTACTTAACCAATTGAGACCCCACCAATTATCGAATTTTCCATACATCTCTCGGGTAGTTGGCATTGATCCCAAAAAGTCGAACTGCAAATGAGAATTGGTCGGAAGGTCTTCTATCACCCCAGTTACCTTCATTAAGAAGTCCTTATTGCCATCATAGACTTTTATGGGGAGTTGTTCACCCACTACGTCCAGGCGATCGAAATATCGCAATGCCTTAGAAGCAGTGAGCACAATACTGTTTGGCTCAGTCAGCATAATTTCTCTATTGCCCTGTAAGACTTCAAAACTGAAAAAGCTCATGAAGTTTTCATCTGCCCAGTAAAAATCATTTTCTAAGAAGTTCTGCCCTTCTTGTTTAATAAGTACTACATCTTGACCCAATCGAGTATGGGCTTTTATCTCTGGAAAATCTGACCCCATATTTATTTTCCATGGGGACGGAGTAGCCTGACTCTTATCACCGGACTTAGGGTTATGATTCACCAACCGATAGATATTCTCATGATCTACATGAAAACGGTCATAACTCAACTCATCTAGGATATAGAGAGAGATGAGTAAAGAACTAAGAATACCTATGGTAAGCCCGATGGCATTAAGTGATGAGTACCAAAAGTTCTTTTTGAATTGTCTTGCGGCAACCTTAAGATAGTTGAGCAATAGCATGTTGTTGTTTCGTTCCATTTCTTTGATTCGTTTTAACCTAAATCCTCTGATGTAAGTAATCACATCATAATAGTAAAGTAGCTTGGCCCTGACCGACCCTTTCTGCCCTACCCTTATTTTATACCACTCATGCAAATCCCCCTGTACCTCTTCCAAATACTCCGAAGAGCAAAAGAGTTTTAGGAAACGATCTGCCCACTTCGGTGGCTTATTCTTCTTCATTTCAATCTTATTTGTCAAACTAATAGGTGAAATTAGAATTTGTAATTCGGCATCATATTCCACATTCTTCCACGAATGTCCTTGGCCTGATTAAGTGCATCAAAACCAGCCGCAGTAATTCTATAGAGTCTTTTACGCCTCCCCCCTCTTTCACCTGTCGATCCTCCCATATACGACTCAACAAACTCCTTTTTCTCCAAACGATATAAAGCGGTGTGCACGGTAGACAGAGTAATTGTCCTTCCCGTTTGTTCTTCTATCTCGGCTCCAATAGTAACGCTATAGGCACTATTGACAAGAAGCGCACAGGTAAGTAGTACCAGCTCTTCAAATTCGCCTAAGTGGGTTCCTTTCATATTTCACTCTTATTTGTCAAACTAATATAAGACTAATACTTAGGAATGAGTTTTAGGTTACAAAAAAAATGAGAAAAGGATTGTCTCTAGTCTATGTCTGTGACCAAAACACGCTCAAACATACTTGAATAAGTAGCCAGAAGATTTAGGTGGATGCTATCTTGTTGATAAGCATCGTGAGTAGCTAAGTCTTTCATGAGCACAACGAGCGCATAATCGTAGCTCTTCTCAAGGTTCGGCCTATCCGTTGCTGCCGGAGTTCCATCATAAACTTTTAAAACTCCTTGAATCTCTCTCAGACCCATGCTTGCCCTCGCAAAGTCTCGTATTTGCGCATCAGTAACACCTTCCTTGAACCAAAAATAAACGGTGTGTATAAAAGGAGGTTCAACACTTAACTCGGGAGAATCAGTGTTCTCGCCTGTTTTAATCTTAATATCAGAATGACAAGCCGTGAATGCTAGTATTAGTAATGCAAAGCAAACTTTGGTCATTCTCATCATTTATTACCGTTTAATGGGAAACTTCATTCTGTACTTGACACTGACATTACCTTTGGAGATTCCAACCAATTTAGATCTCAGCATTTGCTTCTTCAACCCTTTGACGTAATCAGTAAATAATACACCTTCTAAGTGGTCATACTCATGCTGAATTACCCTAGCCGTAAGGCCATCGAACTCTTCCTCATGCTCATTCCAAAGTTCATCATAGTAGTGAATGGTTAACTTTTCAGGGCGCAGAATTTCGGCATGAACATCCGGAATACTCAGGCACCCTTCTTCAAATGACCACTCATTGCCATACTCATCAAGGATTTCAGGATTAATAAAAGCACGCTTCACACCTTTAGCTGCCTCTTCTTCCTCTCCCATTTGGGTAGAGTCGATGATGAAAATTCTATGAGACATCCCAATTTGAGGAGCCGCCAAGCCAACCCCATTGGCATTGTACATTGTCTCGTACATGCTTTCAACCAGAGCGGTCAAATCTTGTGAATCTTGTGGGTAGTCTTCTGCTTCTTGCCTTAATACGTTATCCCCGTAGGCAACAATTGGATAAATCATATGCTATTTGCTTTCCAGAAAAGATTGAAGAATAATGGTGGCACTCACCTTGTCAATATTACCCTTTTCTCTTCTGTCCTTCTTTTTTACACCGCCAGCGATCATAGCATCCAATGCCATTTTCGAAGTGTATCTTTCGTCATGCAAATAAACGGGTTTTTCAGGAAAATTCTTTTTTAATAGCCTGTGAAATTGTTTCACCAGTGGTGTTGCATTAGTAGGAGTCCCGTCAAGTTTCTTCGGCATGCCCAGGACGAAAGATTCTATGCCTTCGCTAGTATCATAAGCCTTTAGATAGGCAATTACATCTTTGGAATGTATAGTATCCAAAGCTGAAGCAATAATTTGCAAAGGATCGGTAACCGCAAGACCTACTCTTTTAGTGCCATAGTCTATGGCAAGGATTCTACCCATTAATTCAATTTCGACAAATCGTAAAACTTAAGCTTAGCCAAACGTTCCAATTGCATGGCCTTGGGGAAGAGAATCTCGTTTTCAATTTTCGCGTGAATTAACAAGTCTCTCTCAAAACGTTGTAGTTCTGTATAAAGTACCTTGATGTGGAGATCTGCTTCTTCGCAGTATTGATAATCATTTGTGAACTTTCTAAAACCGTCCATTTCATTTTCATGCACCTCATGTTCCATCGCAAATTCTTGAAGCGAAAATGATTCCATCATATAGTAAGTCTCGGAAGAAGGTTTTTCATCATTCAGAAAACGATTTAGTCTTCCTACATAAGCAAACATGGTGTCTTCTTCTTCATGGATGTGATGAATGAAGTCTTCGACAAACATGGGAAAGATAGACTTGAGGTCTGTAGACAGTGATTTATAGCGGAAATTAACCTCTTCGACACCGTCAATCAATTGACCTATATAAGGAAGTCTCTTCTTGATAAAGAGGTAATGCGCATGCTTTAAGTATTCGACTACAAGCTCTGCGGGATAAGCTTTTAGTTGCTTTTGAGTAGATTCTTTTTCATCGATCACTAGTTCAAGGCTGCTAATTAAGGAGTCTGGATTAATACCCAGTTTTGAACAAACCTCTTCTAGTGTCTCCAACTTGTAATCGTAGAATTTGACTCCGAAATAGTAAAGCACAGACGCTCTAATATGATTTTCAGACACAAGGTCGGTGATGGTTCGCTTGAGTATTTTTTCCATTTTGTCTACGTGATTAACGAATCTAACGATTTTAGGTCATAGTTTTCTATGCCAAACGACTAAAAAACTGAACACAAATTAAGACGTTTCGTTACAATCATACTATGACATTTACCCATGTTTTAAGGTCAAATTCATATTTTAGTGAATTAATAAAAGGTCAAAAGTGAGCGATTACAAAAATTCATCCTACCACATCAAGCTACCTATACTTCTAACCATCGCGGTCATCGTTGGTATAGTCATAGGTTCTGAATATGCTGAACCCAAAACGGACAGAAAGTATCTGGCTTCGATTCAGAAGTTTAGAGAGCTTCTCGAATATATTGAAAACGATTATGTCGACTCGGTAGATACTGAATCTCTTATCGAGGAGTCGATCGAAAACATGCTGGACAAGCTCGATCCGCATACCATCTATATTCCCCCTAAGGAAAGAGAGTTAGCTGCATCGCAATTAAGAGCTACTTATGACGGCATAGGTGTAGAATTCAATTTACTGAGAGATACACTTTACGTTGTCTCTCCTCTACCAGGCGGACCTTCTGAGGAAGCTGGTATCATTGCGGGTGACAAAATTGTCTCTGTAGACGGTGAAAATATCGCTGGTATAGGAATGAATAATCGAAGGGTATTCGATATGCTTCGAGGACCTAGAGGCTCTAAGGTAGAGGTTGGCGTGGTAAGAAAGAACGAATCTGAATTGTTAGCCTTTGAACTGAAACGAGGTGCCATCCCACAATACTCTTTGGATGCCAGCTATATGATTGACGAAGAAATGGGCTATATCAAAGTCAATCGATTTGCCGAAACTACTTATGATGAATTCAAGAAAGCCCTGGCAGAACTAAAATCTCAGGGCATGACCAAGCTTATTCTTGACTTACAGAATAATACTGGAGGTTATATGAGTGCTGCTATTGGCATGAGCAATGAGTTTTTGAGTGGTGGTGAGGTCATTGTAAGTCAGAAAGGGCAAAGCACTAAGTATGACAGTAAAGCCAGAGCCACCAATGATGGTATCTTCAAAGATGGAGCTCTAGTAGTGCTAGTAAATGAAGGCAGTGCTTCGGCTTCCGAAATTGTAGCTGGAGCTTTACAAGACAATGACAGGGCCTTAGTAGTGGGTAGAAGATCTTTTGGGAAAGGACTTGTTCAATTACCTTTTGATTTACAGGACGGTTCTGAGCTTCGTATGACCATCGCCAGATATTACACACCTAGCGGTCGTTCTATTCAGAAACCTTATGACGATGGAGAAAAGGACTATAACTCAGATTATTATAACCGCTACATGTCTGGCGAGTTATTTGTAAAAGACAGTGTTCAATTTGATGAGAGCCTAGCTTACAAGACTTCGAATGGTCGCACAGTCTATGGTGGTGGTGGTATTATGCCTGACTATTTTGTAGCACTAGACACAACGGATAACAGCTCTTACATCAATAGGCTTTCGGCCAGTAACACCATTCGAGAGTATACACTAGATTATAGAGATAATCACCCTGAACTTAAGGAGATGAGTTTTGAGGACTATCATGCTAACTTTAAGGTCACTTCTGATATGTTAAAGAACCTTGTGCTTCTGGGCAATAAGAATGGCGTTCGATATAGCAAAAGGCAGTTTGATAAATCTCGAAATCTCTTGAGTTACTTAGTTAAGGCCAGGATTGCACGTGATATTTATGACGATGATGCCTTCTACAAAATTTATAATGAAACCAATGAAGTCTATCGTCAGGCCATAGAACTCTTCAGAAATCCTGAATTACTACAAAATCAATCAAACGGAGTATTGTTACAAACCCGCTAGGTTCACAGAAAGTATTAATACCAAAACTCTTCGCTTTCCGTTTTGGTCAAAAGGTCATTAGAATGAAGTACTTATTTTTTGCAGCAGCATTGCTCTTATGCACGCCTGTCTTTTCGCAGGACGATTCCATTCAAGAATCTATCGACAAAGACGTTTGGCTCAATTTTATGCAGGCGTATCAAGATTTAGATGCTACTCTTTTCAATCAGATACATACAAATGATGTCATCAGAGTTTCCTCTAATAATGGTCTTATGTTTATTGGTCAGGAGTATAAGGACAGAAACCTTGAGAATTTCAATCGGTGGAACTCACAAAAAGTAAAGCAAAGGATTGAATTCAGCTTCCTGAATCGAGCTGCCAAAGGTAATTGGGCATATGAAATAGGAATCTATAAACTCACCCGATATAATGCTGGTAACTCCCAATCTTACTATGGCAAGTTCAATGTCACACTCAAAAAAGAGGGCAGCACTTGGAAGATTTTCATAGATTCAGACACTGACGAAAATGGCACTATTGGAGAGGCTGACTTCCAAAAAGGCAAGATTTTAAACCACTAATCGCCTAACCATTAAGCTTATAAAAATCCATTTCGAGTTCTGACCTCATAACTTTATCTTATTCGATAAACATTGGAGTCATGAAGAGTTTTTTAGCCTTACTATGCATTTTTGTTATTGTCGGCTGTTCACCTAAAAAAGCCGATGACCTTACTCGAGAGGAGGTCATTGAAGAGATCTACGCCATGGAACAGGCCTTTAATGATCTGTTAGCCAAAGAAGGTCGTGCAGTAGCTTTTGCTCATTTTGCTGCTGAAGATGGAAGTATCAGTCGTGGTGGCCGACTGATTACAGGTAAAGACTCAATCCATGCTTATTATGCGCGTTCCACAACACAAATTCTAACCCTTACCTGGAAACCTACCTTCGTTGACGTTTCTGATGACCTATCCATGGCCTATACCTGGGGGCCTACCTTTTTCAAGGGCATCAGAGAGAATGGGGAGCAGTTCGAAAACACCGGAACGTTCCACTCCATTTGGAAGCGCCAAGCGGATGGCTCCTGGCGTTATGTGTATGATTGATGATCTACTTCTCAGGAATCAAACTGAGCCCAGTTGCTTTAATGTGGGCTTTATACTTACCGAATTCCGTGAGTAAAACTGATTTTACTTTCTCCTCCATGGTAGCTACTGCTGGTTCGAGAAGGAACATAGCAACCTCTTGATTTTTGGTTAGTGGTAATTGAACCGATTGCATTGCTCCCGACAGCCCTCTCACTTGAGCCGACAAGACGGTCCCATCGCGATAAATACCTTGCTTTACGGGCTTACTGTTGATTTGATAGTAGACTTTATCAATAGCCTCAACTAAAGCCTTACCTTCCTTCTCTACCACGGACTTAGTCTCCTTATCCTCATCTTTCACCCTTTCGTTAACAAAGTCAACCAGCTCTTTGGCTTTACGCAAGTCGTTGCTCATTTTATCAACCTTAGCTTGTAGCTGCCCATGCTTTTCCATGAAAGCTTTTTTGGTTTGCATGGCCTGCTCGTCCACTTCGATTCTTGGATCGGCATGAACGACAACTGTATTTTCGGACTGTACCCCGTTGTAGGTCATCCGAACGGTATAGGTTCCAGGAATCACATCAGGACCTCGAGCGAATTTCCGGTTACCAACAGGCCGGGCAAGCTTCTCTCCATCGGTATCCATCCTCCAATAAAAGCGATTCACCCCTTTAGAAGCTCTTTGGTTTTGCGTTTTTACGACCTTTCCTGACTGATCTAGTATTTCTACTTTCACATTGTTTGTCTTCTTATCAGTCCCTTTAAAATAGTAGCTAACCATAGCTCCTAAAGGTCTGTTCTGACCCTCAAAAATTGCCTCTCCTACTAAATTAGCACGGTAGCCGAACGATTCTCCTTGGAAAACCCGATAGGCATCTGGAGTATCGAATACATGAAGTTGCTTGTCCATCACTTGTCCTAAGCTGAGAGAGGCCATAGTTCTCAATGGCCTGATATCATCCAGTACCCAAAAAGACCTACCAAAAGTACCGATGACAAGATCATGCTCTCTTGGATGGATCACCATGTCTTGCGTAGGAATAGTACCGTAGCCATTTGTCCATTGGGTCCAATTATCTCCACCATCAATGCTCACCCAAAGGCCAAACTCTGTTCCTGTAAACATAAGCTTAGGCTCTATTGGATCTTGAACGAAGCTTAGCGTTGCACCTCTCATCTCTGAATCGTCAACTAACCTAGACCAGGTACGACCAAAGTTCTTTGTATGGTATACATAGGGTGTCCAGTCATTCATTCGGTGGTTGTCAATTACCACAAAGGCTTCTGCCGCATTATATTCAGATGGCTGGATTTGACCAATCCAGCTATTCTCGGGCAGCCCCTTCATGTTTTTGACAACATTATTCCATGTTTTGCCACCATCTCTCGTTAGTTGAACATTTCCATCATCCGTTCCCACCCAGATTACTCCAGCTTGTTTAGGACTTGGACTGATGGCCAATATAGTGGTGTGGTTTTCAGCAGCCGTATTATCGTAAGTAAGTCCACCCGTTTTATAATCTTGTTTGGCTGGATCATTAGTGGTCAAATCAGGAGAAATGATTTCCCATGACTTACCACCATCATTGGTTTTATGGACAAACTGACTTCCATAATAGGCAACGCTCTTATCAATGGGGTCAATAGCAAGGGCAGCATTCCAATTGAACCTAAGAGCAACACCTTCGGGGTGAATAGGTCTTACTTTATGAAGAATACCAGATACACGATCGTAATAGTTCAGGTTACCGCCCTGCCCCATAGACCAACCGTAACGATTATCATTAGGGTTTGGTGCCATATCAAATCCATCGCCAACACTCAATCGCTGCCAATAGAAATTTCTAATGCCTCCCTTGAACCAAGACTGACTAGGCCCTCTCCATGAGCCGTTGTCCTGCGCTCCACCATAAATATTATAGGGAATGTCATTATCCACACGCACATGGTAGAACTGTGTCAGTGGTAGGCTTTCTACGAAATGCCAATTCTTTCCTCGATCTCGCGTATAAGTCAAACCTCCATCATGTCCATTGAGTATGAAGGTGGGGTCTTCAGGGTGAATCCACCAGGCGTGATGATCGGTATGTACCCTACTGCTAGGAACGAAACTCGACCAAGTCTTGCCTCCATCCTCTGATACCGTCACCGTAGAGTGAATGCTATACACTCTATTTTCATTTTTCGGATCGACATATACATCCGCATAATAAAAAGGTCTTCCACCAATGTTACGATCTCCTGTTTTAGAAATTTTGGCCCACTTGAAACCACCATCATCGGATCGATAAATTGCATTCGACTCAGACTCTACATAGGCGTAGACACGATTGGGATTTGAAGGAGCGAAAGCGATACCAATTCTCCCCAACTCACCTTTAGGTAGACCATCTTCTGATGTTCTTTTGGTCCATGTATCGCCACCATCAAGACTTACATAAATACCCGAGCCTGGTCCTCCCGAATTAAAAAACCATGGCCACCTGCGGTGTTCCCACATGGCAGCGATCATTTTATTTGGATTAGCTGGGTCTACCACCAAATCAGCAGCACCTGTTTTCACGTCCACATATAGGGTTTGCGTCCATGTTTGACCTCCGTCAATGGTTTTATAGATACCACGTTCTGGGTTTTCTCCCCAAGGCGTTCCGGTAGCGGCAACAACTGCAACCTTCGGATTACTAGGGTCTAAAATAATGCGATGAATACCATTGGTTTTTTCAAGGCCTAAGAAGGTCCAGGTCCTCCCCCTATCAATGGTTTTATAAAGGCCTGCACCATTATTCATACTGTTTCTTGGATTACCCTCGCCAGTACCCACCCAAACTTCATTAGGGTTGTTCTGATTGATAGCTATAGACCCTATAGAAGCTGATTTACCATCATCGAAAATGACGTCCCATGTTGACCCTCCGTTTTCAGATTTCCAAAGTCCTCCGGCAGCCGTCCCTGCATATATGACATCTGAGTTGCTCAGTTCAACATCGAAAGAAGTGATTCTACCACTAGCACCTGCCGGGCCTATACTCCGAGGTTTCATGCCTTTCAACATGGACATATCCATTTTTTGGGCTGGAAGGCTTGTGACTAAGCAAAGAGCTGTTAAGAATAAGAGTGCGGTCTTGATGCGCATGGGTATAATGGTTTCGGTTAACATCTGAAAAATAAGAATACATCGGATAGAATGGAACTGGTATTGGATAGATGGGATCATCAAAAAATCTAGAAGTAAGAAAGATGCTCAATTCGTTCTTACTATCTTAGTTGTCACTCGTCTATGAAAAAGTTCAGCATATTAGTCCTTGTTCTATTATTCTCTTGTAGTGAAAAGAGCAATCCCTCCTTAGAAATCAACCTATTTGATTTGCCTGTATCTGATCAAAGCCTCACTCCCAACCTCTATACATCAGAAAATGGAGATGTCTACTTGTCATGGCTAGAAAGGACTGATGAAGGTGTAGCATTTAAGTTTTCAATGTTAGAGGAAAGTGAATGGACCCAGCCAAAACTTATTAGTTCGGGAAATAACTGGTTTGTCAACTGGGCAGATTTCCCTTCCTTCATTGCGAATGAAAACACGCTATCCGCCCACTGGCTACAAAAGAGATCTGAGGGTACTTATGACTATGACATCCGTATTAGTCAATCGCAGGACAATGGGATTACATGGTCAGAATCATTCATTCCCCATAATGACGGTATCTCAGCAGAACATGGCTTTGTAAGCATGAGAGCCTTACCCAACAATCAGAATTTTGCCACTTGGCTAGACGGTAGAAATACAAAGGTTAGCCATGATCACGAGCATGGCGGTTCAGGTGCCATGACACTCCGTGCTGGCATTTTCGACTCCCAAGGAAAGATGTTATCAGATTGGGAGCTTGACGATCGTACCTGTGACTGTTGTCAGACGAGTGCCGCCATGACAAGTAAGGGAATGATTGTCGCCTATCGCGATCGATCGGAAAACGAAATTCGTGATATATATGTGACCCGGAACCTAAGCGGAGAATGGACTGAGCCGAAGCCAGTATTTAATGACAATTGGGAAATCAGTGGCTGTCCAGTTAATGGCCCTTCAATCACAGCGAGTGAAGACCGGGTTGCTTTAGCCTGGTTTACTGCGGCAAAAGGGTATGCGGAAGTTAAAATGGCGATATCCTCTGACGCTGGAGATAGTTTCAATGCTCCTAAGGTAATTAGCCAAGGCAATACCCTCGGTAGAGTAGGCATCTCATTTCTCTCCAACGATACTTTAGCGATGAGTTGGCTGGAGACTAATGACGACATTGCTAATGTTATGCTTGCGCTATTCGATAAGAATGGAAATGAAATCATCAGGCAATCAATTGCCCAAACTTCGGTGGCCAGAGCAAGTGGATTTCCCGTCATTAGTCATAAAGGCGGGAACGTAGTGCTGGCGTGGACAGAATCTCAAGATGGTCAGTCGGTGGTCAAAAGTGCTGAAATCAAGTTATTATTATAATTGGACCTCCTTAAACTGAGCTGGTTTAGAGTGTGTACCAACCCACAATATTCACGTAACATGCCTGTATTCAAAATTATGCGATTCCGCCTCTAGGAGTTGAACTATTCAAAGACCTTTTACTAATAAATTTCCTATTTGCTTGAATTGATCTTAAAAACTTGTTGGAATGATTTTTTTGCTATTTCTTCGCTTAAGTATTGAACTAAAAGACTTGTTTTCAAGTTTATAAAGATAATCTAGAGGTTCCATAGCCTCTGGTATTGTGTGTGTTTATTGGCCACCCCGATGATGTTGGGGTGGTTTTTTTATTCTTAGATTTGTACAAATGTCGTGTACATGTCAGCTTGATTGTCAAGAAATCAAAACACTCAACCATTTGTTAGTCTACTCGTACACCCAGAAAACTTGCCAAAAATGACCAAAACTTATTTACTGCTACTCTTAGGTATTTTTTTCATTTCATGTAGCCCGAAGCAAAAAGAATCTACGACCGAAGAACCTAGGTCCAAGGTGCAAGAGGTAATTGACAAATCAATTGACTTCCATCAAATGGGAGGCTTAGGAAATGCAGAGTTCTCACTAACATTTCGTGATATAGACTATACATACGTCAACAATAACGGCATGTATGAATACACTAGAACTCAAATAGACAGTCTTGGTGCTACTGTCCTTGACAGAATGGATAATGACACGCTGATTAGGTATACCAATGGTGCAGCTACTGATGTGATTGATGAGAAAAGAGCAGCCTATACTCGCTCAGTCAACTCTGTGATCTATTTCTTTAGACTACCATTCGGGTTGAATGACCCCGCTGTAAACAAGACCTATCTGGGAGAAACAGAAATAAAGGGCAAAACTTATCATGAAATAAAGGTGACTTTTGAGCAAGAAGGTGGTGGCGAAGACTTCGATGACGTTTTCTTATACTGGTTCGATACTGAAGATTATAGCATGGACTACCTGGCCTACTTATACCATACCGATGGTGGTGGCATGCGCTTTAGAGAGGCAATAAATGCCAGAAGAGTAAATGGTATGTTAATACAAGATTACATCAACCTCAAGCCGGAGGATGAATCCATTGACATCATGACCATCGATGAACTCTATAATGATGGGAAGTTGATCGAATTGTCAAAAATCATTAACGAAAATGTAGTGATCAAGTAGGTTACCGTAAACGCAAGTCAACCTTCATATTTGAGTCTAACCTAAAAAGGCATTTCTTAAAGCTCGGTGGCCCAAATCTCGTGCTTGGATTATTCGAAAAACCATAGCGCTCTTTGGGTATTCCTAAAAAGTTCGTGTCCAATTTATCATTCGAATTTCCATCATGATAGACTGTTACCGCGTATTGATTTGCCTCTAAGTTTGGCAATTCCACCTCCATTGTTATACCTGTCACTTCGTATTCACGATAATAACTACAGTCGCTCATAAACTCATTTTTATCCGTGATTAGACATAAGCCAATTTTCCCCTTGACCTTCTTAATACCTGTGATCTTTACTTGAAGAGTGTAATTTTCATTCGTTTGTGTCAAAACCGTGTTCATCGAAATTGAACAGAGCAACATAATAACCATTGTTTTCATAGGACCTTATTTTGATACCTAGTTACATACAGATCTGTCGATTAGCGTCCAAACTTATCAGCTTAGCCCTCTTTGACTTCTTTATGACCATAGAAATAATTGTGTCTTTTCTATCCACTTCGGATTGCGTAATATCGAGGCATGAAACAAAAGGTTAATATTGGTGTGGTACAGTCAGCACCTGTCTATCTGAATGTTGAAAAGTCATTGGAGAAGGTAGAACATCTTCTAAAAGAAGCCAGTGCCCAGCACGCAGACTTGGTCAGTTTTGGTGAGACGTGGTTTACCGGCTACCCAGCCTGGATAGACTATTGCGATGAATACGCCAAATGGGATTTTAAACCAACAAAAGAAGTATTTGCAAAGACTTACGCAAACAGCTTAGATGTCAATGGACCTGAAGTGGCTCAAATTGGTAAGTGGGCCAAAGAACTGGGACTTGTAGTGGTTATGGGCATTAATGAGAAGGTCACCTCAGGACCAGGCAATGGCACTATCTACAATAGCCTTTTGACTTGGAATGAAAAAGGTGAGTTGGCAAATCACCACCGAAAATTGATGCCTACTCATACTGAGCGATTGCTTTACGGCCAGGGTGATGGTGCTGGACTGAAAGCCGTTGACACAGCCATCGGAAGAGTTGGAGGCCTTATCTGCTGGGAGCATTGGATGCCATTGACTCGGCAGACCATGCATAACTCTGGTGAACATATTCATATTGCCGTTTGGCCGAAAGTTCATGAAATGCTCCAAATTGCTACTAGATCATACGCATTTGAAGGCAGGTGCTTTGCAGTGGGCGTTGGGCAAATCATGCGTGTCAAAGATATTCCAGACGAACTGGTCTTACCTGATGACCTAAAAGATAAACCAGAGCATATGCTCCTCAATGGAGGCAGCTGTATTGTAGGACCTGACGGTCATTATATTATGGAGCCTGTCTGGGATCAAGAAGGTGTCTTTACTGCTCAAGTTGACTTGAACCGTTGCTATGAAGAGAAAATGGCTTTGGATGTTACTGGTCACTACCAACGAAATGACGTATTTCAATTAGACGTCAATCACAGAAGATCATAAAAAAAGCCCCGACCCCCGAAGTTTCGGGGCGGGGCTTAACAATGTTTTTCAAACAACACCTATTGGCAGCCTTCTCTTTCAAAGATCTTCTCTTCGTATTCAGAAGGATCAATCACAAACTTAGTACCGGCAGTTTCGGTGGTAAATCCTGAGAGGGTATACTTGTGCATTGTACCAAAATCATCAAGTAGGGATAATGATAGGATATCCTCCCCTGTTGTTTCAATATACATTTGCACATATGTCGTTTCCTCTGTAGGCGTAAGCGTAAGGGTTCTTCCTTCAATCCTTGATCTATGACCTGTACCGTAAAATATGGTCAACTTCCCAAAGTCAATCATGGCTTCAGAATTCTTACCGGGGCAGAAATACATGATTTGGGAATGGTCTTCTTCTTTAGTGCCCACGTACTCAGTCTTTCCATCATTCAGCCATGTTTCATTAGGACCGAATTTGAGTATATACTTCTCTCCCTCAACTACTAAGACTCCTTTCTGCGTATTTGAGAATCCCATTCTGTCATTACTCGTCTGATAAGTAATGTCGACTTTATAGTTAGGTATAGCAGCATATTTATCAAAAAGTATCTTAACCCTATTGCTTGCATCTTGTGCTTGGGTATTAAAAGCAAATAGTGCCAGAGTTACTAGCAAGCATAATTTCTTCATTGTTTTCATGTCAATATGATTTTATCGAAGCCGGTAATGAGTCGATGCTTTACTTATCTATACCGTATTGAGGAGTTCAAAAATAAAAAAATCCTGCGAATTTCCACTCGCAGGATTTAATACTATTGATTGTTTTGAATTAATTCTTTCGAATATAAATATTGCCATTTCTGGTTTTCATGGTTACCTCAGCACCACCACCATTCAATGCACCTTGCACCCAATTTTCAAACTTGATAGATGTTCCTCCTCTACGTTCATCTCTATTTCTAGTAGGCTTTGTTTGGATTAAACTAAATGACTCGAAATCTGTATAAATCTCTCTATTCGTTCTCATTTTAGTCGAAAACTTGGTTCCAGCTGGAACCGTGATGTCTACATCACCATTATAGGTATCGAAGTTCATTGGCACGTCAGCAGTCACCGAAGTGAATGTTGCTTTAACAGCACCATTATAAGTGGATGCTGATGCTGACCCACCGATATTCAATAAGGTTATAGGACCATTATAGCTTTCTACATCCAGTTCTCCATCGATATCTTCAACATTGATATGTCCATTATTATAGCTGCGCAGCTTTAAGTCAAAGTTTTTTGGCACTTGAATTTCAAAATCGACACGAGAATTCCAGCCTTCATTTTCAACCTTCACATTGTTATTACGTTCCGAAGCTTCAAAATTGAAACCACCATTGCTGATCAATCTCATCCCATCCTTAGAAGTATTTTTATCAACTTTCTTTCCGTATTTGGTCATTTTAACCTTCACAACACGACCATCATAGCCGACAATTTTGATCCTTCCGTTTCTAGACTCAACATTAAGAGTTCCTCTTTCTCCAGGACTTGTCAATGGAATTTCTACTTCCTGTGTGGATTGCTCTTGCAGTTGACCTTCATGTTTATGGTCATTTCCAAAGCTTCCTATTACGTGCTCAACAGCCGTTTCAGCAATGCGCTCTACACTTGCCTCTAACTGGCGTGTATCTACTTTTACATCTATATCTTGTCCTAAAGCTGGCTTTATCATTAGCCCAGCTATTAAAACCATCAATATTGTTTTCATATTTTTCATCTCGTTTTTCCTTTTTTTTGATTACATGATTTTGTTCACACTCTCACGCAACGTTGTTTTCACTTCCTCAGGAGTATACTCACCCTCAATAATTTGATTAAACTCTTTTACTGCTTTTTGCTCTTGCAACTCAACCATCAGTTCGGCCAAGGCCAACTGCATTAGTGGAGATTCTTGTTCTGATATACTATTTATCAAACCCTCTCTAATCGCTGGATCGTCAGCATATTCAGACAACAGGTTCAAAGCAGCCATTCGCACGTTAGTACTCTCATCATTGTTAAGGGTTACAAACATGGCATCAGTTACTTCCTTATTGGAACTCACTAGTCCACTACTCATTTGTACCCCTTTGAGCCGCTCAGATACAGACTCTTCTTCTAGCATAGCCATAGACATCATTTGCTGCATTTCAGACATCTGGCTTGATAGATTTTTTAACTCGTTTTGATAAGCATTGCCTGAAAAACCTCTTCCCGCCACAACTCCAATCAGCAGTACAGCCATGCCAAATGCTAACCTTCCGCTGTTAGTTCCAAAGAGCAATTGCCAAACACGCTCAAGGCTCCATTCTCTCTTATTAGGGCTCGGCTGCGCCTTTGCATCATTCAACATCCGATAGAAATTGTCGGTCATTGCAACAGATGGCTCTGGCGTATCAGCGGTTTCCATTTTCGTCTGGAGCACTTTAATTGCTTCGACTTCGGACATATCAATGTGCCCCTCGGCAACGTAGGTATCGAACTCACGCTTTCTCTCAGTCGAAAGATTATTGTCGATATAATCAGTAATGAGTGACATATATTGCTCGTCCATATCCTTACTTTTTCTTGCTAATTCTTATATCTCCGTTCAAAGTCTCAAACTCCATGGTTGGTCCGCCCTTACCAAGCTGGTAGCCATTAGAATTTGATATCTTATACATAGTGCCATTCTTTCCAGAAGTTTTTGAGACTTTAGGTGCGAGCTTAGCATTAAAATCTAAGTCACTGTACACCTTACCCCATTGGGTCTGAAAATTGAATACCCCATTGGCATTCTCCGGAGTTTCTATAAGTATATCTCCATTTACTGTATCGAAACTGCCGAACTCAGTGGGCATTTTTACATAGGACACCTCTAGTACACCATTGACCGTACTTGCTTTGGTATCGCCCTGAATGTCTTCCAATGTCACATCGCCATTGACGTTATTGGCATAAATGTTTCCCTCAACATTTCTTATATCTAGATCGCCTTGGTTGACAGTAGATATCTTAACGCTAATGCCTTTAGGTACTTTGATTATATAGTCAAACTGAAAGTCATAGTTTACCCTTCTCCTTTTACCATTCCAATTCCACCCACATGCAAGAGGATCATCTCTCTCTATAATTTCTTGATTTGGCGACTGCATTAATACTTTTACATAGTCATCACCTTCATCGACCAGCATTTTCAGTTCTTCCATACCTTGCTTCACATCGCCTTGAGACCTCCCCTTTATCTGCTTTTTTAGTTCTAGTTCAATAGTGCTTCCATTGTAGGCTTCCACTGTAACACCTCCATTAATATTGCACAGGCAAAACCAAAAGTCGGCATTAGCATCTGTTACATTGAAACTCTTTTTTATTGTCTCAGTATCCCTTTGTGCCATCACAGTGGATGATAGCATTAGCATGACCAGTATGTTCAATAGATATTTCATCATTCTTTATTTTAAGTCCCTTGTGAATTCACAACTTCCAACTTCTCGTACTGTGCCTTCAAATCCTTGAGGGCCCGAAAGATTCTCACTTTGACTGCGCTCTCAGTAATCTCCAAAACCTCTGCAATATCCTGATACTTCATACCTTGATATTTACTTAGCACCAATACCTCTCTTTTGTCTTCCGAGAGCCTGTTCATTGCCAGCTGCAACATGTCAAGTTGTTCTTCCTTAATTCTTTTTTCCTCTGCATTGAACTCATCTCTGAAATACTTGTCAGTTACTTCCGGATCTTCTTTATAGCCCATTTTCTTTTGCTTCTTATAATGGTCGGCAAAAAGATTTCTAGCCATGTGATACATCCAGGTGGTAAACTTGCCATCTCCTTTATAGGTATGACTGTATTTCATAATTCTCACAAACACATTTTGCACAAGATCCTCACTAATGGCGCCATCAGCGGTCAAACGATAAAAGAACCCATAAAGAGGTCTATTATGTCGCTCGAAAAGCAACCCAAGTTGATCAAGTTGACCAGCTTTAACCTTGAGCATTAATGTGTTGTCTGAGAGTGAATCCAATATTTTATGTTAAGAATTCAGTGGGGGAAACTCTACCTTTTAAGAATGGTTACAGGCAATTTAAACTTTTTTTTAGGGCATGTCACTTACTTCATTCAGAGCAGGCCGAAGAAACCACCTATCGGGTAAAAACTCAACGACAAATTCATAGCTAAGAGAAAGCCTTTAGAATGACATAAAGAATCTCCCATTCATTGATTTATTTAATTGGCAATTGGATATTAGCACCTCATGAAACAGACACTTACATTTATTTTCGGTATCTTATTGTTGCAGTCATCTTGCAATCCAAAAACAACCCAAAAAACTGAGACCCTTGAACATTGGACTGACACTCTGTATACCGACAAAAGTGACCCTAATTACTACGAATGGTCAATTGTAATATCTGACTCTGTCAACAACAAATTTCCGATTTTCGAGATGGGTCAAAAACAAACTATTAAAGTAGAGGTATCTGGGTTGGAACGATACCCAGTGATCTTGCTTAATCCTAAAAACGTCCAAATTACTCAGCAGGATTCGATTCAAGGGACCTTCAATATAATACCAAGTCAATCATCTTTTTCTTTTGAAGTGTGGCAGAACTTCGGAGAAAATCATGTCTTTCAGAAATTCAAACTAGATACAGGGTTCATGGTTGAAAGTATGAATGGACCAGCGTTAATTGGGTGGACAGAACTGCGAGCACGATAATTAGGAAAGTGTAAATCCTGAAACAAGTTCAGTATGACGTAAACCAAAAGAAATGCAAATTTTATGTAGGTACCGATATTTGTTTTTCAACGAGGAAACCTTAAATTGAAATACCTATCAGACCAATAACCCAATTTCAATTACCCCAATGGAATTAACTAAAGAACAATTAGAAGTACAGATTGCTGACTTAAATGGCAAACTAACTGGTGACATGTTTAGTGACATGGACATCAAAGACGAAATCCACAACCTTACAATGAAGCTCAATGGTGTTAAGCCAATGGATTCTAGCTTTGATTGCGTAGGTTGCGGTAGTTAATCATGAAGAAAGCACCTTTTTCAACCTTAAACTTAGAGCCGTTATTGGCTCTTTTTTTATTCTTATGCTTGGCATCTTGTCAATCCAATAAGGAATATGTCGCTACGGAATTACCTGCCGATGAGCCTTATTTAATTGTCCTGGGTGTTGCTCAGGATGCCGGCTACCCCCAAGCTGGTCAACAGAAAGAATGGGACCTCATAAAAGAGGGCAAGGCCAGAAAAACATATGCCGTATCTCTCGGTTTGATAGACCCCGTGAACAATCAGCGTTGGTTGTTCGAAGCCACCCCTGATTTTAAGGAACAGCTTCAGCTAATGGATCAGGTATCAAGTACAGATAACTACCCTTACGATGGAATATTCCTAACTCACGCCCATATGGGACATTATACAGGGTTAATGCATATGGGTAGAGAAGCAATGGGCACTCAGAACACACCGGTGTATGCGATGCCAAAAATGCATGAATACTTAAGTACCAATGGACCTTGGAGTCAACTAGTCTCTTTAGAGAATATTGACCTTAAATCTATAACCAATCAAGAGCCCACTACCATCGGATCGTTCAAGGTGACTCCTTATCAAGTACCTCACCGTGATGAGTTCAGCGAAACTGTTGGATTTAAAATAGAATCCAACGACATGTCCATTCTCTTTATTCCAGACATTGACAAATGGGAGAAGTGGGATATGGATATTAAGGAACTCATTAAGTCAGTAGACACAGCACTATTAGATGCTTCATTCTTCAAAAATGGAGAAATCTCTGGTCGAGATATGAGCGAAATACCTCATCCATTTGTTGAAGAAAGCATGAAGTTATTCGAAAACCTCTCTGCTGAAGATAAGGCTAAGGTTCACTTTATTCATTTTAATCACACTAATCCCCTACTCTTCAGAGGCAGCCCTGAACATCAGTCCGTTATTGACGCTGGTTACAAAGTTGCAAGAGAAGGACAGATATTTACCTTCTGAAACTCGATTCCCATTTTTAGAATCAAGGTCAAATTTGAGAATCTAATACTCATTTCAATTGCAAGAATACACCCTATAGACTCCAAAACAGTCTTTATCCACTAAGGCATACGAGTTGCATAGTTAGTTTGAACTAAAACAATCTAATTATGGATATCGATTTCGAAAAATACTACGACCAGGCGGTTGAGCTAATAATGCAACGTGGACCAAAAATCATATTGGCCATTCTAGTTCTAATCATTGGTCTCAGACTTATAAAATTTGCGGTCAAGCTTATTAACAAAGCCTTTGAAGCGCGTAATATTGATGTGACGCTTCGTCCATTCATTTCAAACCTTATTAACTGGATTCTCAAAGTACTGCTCATCGTAACTGTTGCCGATATGATCGGTATAGAGAATACCTCTTTTGTGGCTATAATTGGTGCCGCAGGTTTAGCCGTTGGTTTTGCACTTCAGGGAACACTGGCAAACTTCGCAGGTGGCGTATTGATTCTAATATTCAAACCATTCAAAGTAGGAGACCTTATTGAAGGCCAAGGACACTTGGGTGTGGTAGAAGAGATTGAAATCTTTGTGACTAAAATTCTTACTCCAGATAATAGGTTAGTTATCATTCCTAATGGAGCCTTATCGAATGGAAGCCTCAAGAACCTGACGGCCAAAGACAGTGTAAGAGTAGACTTGACCATCGGCATAGCCTATGATGAGGATGTAAAGCTTGCCAGAACCCTATTGGTAGAAGTAATGAAGAACCATGACAAGGTCGTTGCTGAACCTGCACCATTTGTAGGAGTAGCAGAATTAGCGGACAGCGCCATCAACCTGGCAGTGCGCCCATGGTGTAACCCAGCAGATTATTGGGATGTATACTTCGATGTCTTGGAAGGCTCCAAAGATGCCCTAGACAAAGCAGGTATTACTATTCCATTCCCACAAAGAGATGTGCACTTGTATCAGCATAATGGATAATTAAAAACTTATTAACACCCCGATTAGGCCTCTTCTTATTATTAAGAAGGGGCTTTTTTTGTCTCCTACCCTCAACTCATTACAGTTCAAAGTAAATTCTTGTTTATTATTTAGAAAAAATAATTATATATAATATGATTTATTTCATGATAAATTATTTTTGTATATTCAATTCAACAACTATACCAAAAGGGGCCTAGCCCTCTTTCTCGAGAATGAAGAAAGAGCAAAAACGTTTTTTTGACTTTACTCTTGCTACTTCTTCATTGAGTTGCTCACCAAAGAGAAACACCTAAAGTCTTGAAAAAGAATAGATTGCGAATAATTAAAGAAAACTATGAAATTCAAAAACATCTTAACATCACTAGTTTTACTAGTGGCAATTGGTCTAAGTACTAGTATAAATGCTCAACAGGGAGACCCATGTGAATTACCAGATGGGTGGACATGTGGAAGTATAAAAGGTAAAATTTATTGGACTGAATTGACATGGACTCCATATGGCCCAATGCCTATAACAGCCTCAAGAGACTGCTGTTTGTCAAGTGTAGCATCTAATGGATGTAACTCAACGGGAATTGGTTGTGCAGATTTATCACCACGTTAAAAGGACAATATGAAAAAGAAAATAAGTATAGTTTTAATGGGAATTGCATTCCTTATGCTAACATTCGTAAATACAGGAAGAGATGCGACAGCCGCTCCTATGAGGGCCGATTGGATGACGGGCGCGACAATGTCAGTTGTATGGGTATTTCAGGGCATACCAGGAGCTCTTGGAAGATACAATTGTTGCGCACATTCAGATCCGGATAATGCATGCAACAAGGATTCACAGGGCAATTCCTCTTGTGATGGATGGAGAGATAGTGATTGGTTCATTCTCACATTTCCAGATCGTACATAAAATGTAAAACTTGGGCTGACATTCAGTCAGCGCTTAAAATTTGTCGAAATTAAATGATGCAGAACTTAAAACGCTATTATTTCGCTTTTATCATAATACTCCTATCTAGTTGTTCAGATAGAAAAGAAGAAACGGACAAAATAGTAATTAATGTAAATGCAAAAACAGAACAACTTCCCTTGTCTGAAATTATCACTCGGTTGGATTACATTCCCCTCGAGAGTGGTAATGCTTCTTTCATTGGTGCTATATCAGATGTTCACCTATTTGACAAAAAATACTTTGTACTGGATGTAGGTAGAGAGCAGATAACAATTTTCACTGAAGAAGGTGATTATAATGGCAAAATAAAGTTTATCGGAAATGGACCCGGTGAATATTCCAAAATTGATTTTTTTGATATAAATGAATTCGATAAGACTATAGACATTTTCGATATTCGAAAAGGAAAAGTATTACGATATGACTTATACGGCACCTTTGTCGAAGAAATACGAGCAAGGATAATTTGTAGAGATTTCGAAGTTACTCAGAAAGGAAATTATCTATTCTACTCTCCAGACGAAGTAAATGAAACTGCCGACCACAAGACTTTGGGAACAGGAATAATCTTGATGAAAAGAAATGAAAATCCAAAGCTTATTGCTGAACTAGGTAATGTTACTTATCATCCAATTCTTACCGGAGACTCCTTTGTCCAGCACAAAGACAAAGTTTACCTTTTTTCTAACTACACAAATACTATTTACGAAATAAATGAAGATCAAATCCCTCGTGAAATTGAACTAGATTTTGGTATAGACATAGATCAATCTTTTTTCACAAGTGTTAATCATAATATTGAAGACATAAGATTTCCCTATTTAAAATTAAATCCCTTTGTCCTTCACGAAAATTTAGGTTTCACTTACATATACAAAGGAAAAGATAACTCAGTCCTAATTGATTACAATACAGGGAAAAGTAAGACATACAGAGGGATAAAGAATGATCTTGATGGTGGCTTTTTTGTTATTAACGGTCATCCCGTTAATAATGGATCTAATTACATTTCAATTCTTGATTCTGATATAATGAGCCAGTATGAAGAATATATTTCGAAAAATCCTAAAGTCCCATTCAAGTCTGATAAACTTGATAGTTTAAAGAGTGTTATGAAATTGAATAACAACAATCCAATTCTAGTATTTGGTTCTACCCTATAGAAATCGCATTACCTATAATTGCTTCTTTCAAAAAGAACCAGTCGATATAGAACATCTTTTATAAAACTAAAAAGCGGCTCCGATACATCGGGGCCGCTTATGTTATACAACCACAGTAAACCACTCTACTTTATTTCTTTAATTTATCAAGGGCTTCTTGTGCTCTAGTAAAATGAGGGTTTAAGGCCAATACTTTATTATACTCCTCTATCGCCTTTGCTTTATCCCCATTGGCTTCATAGGCTCCAGCGAGGGCATAGTGTGTTAAAAAACTCTCTGGATCTATTTGAATACCAAACTGACCAATTTTAATTGCCTCACTATGCTTGCCTGCTCTTGTCAATTGAAGAGTAACATTCACAATTGTTCTTCCGCCAAAGGAATAAGTATTCTCATCTTCTCCATATTCTCGCTCCAGTGATTTGTATTTTTGGATAGCTGACGCAGCGCCCTCATTGTTCGCTATTGCCACCATCATTCCACTAATCCCTTCGCCCATACCCATTATAGACAGGCTTACTCTAACATTTTTCGACAGTGCCATAGATCCCAAGGATGGAAGGGCATTGTCCCAACCTCTCTTAGGTATACCAAATTCGAGTCTATTAATATTTACCTGTCCACGAACCGCAATTCTGGGTTCTCCAAATACCCAAGCCAGAGGTTCGGGGTGCGTTCTCTCAAAAGGTATCTCTAACTGAACTGTCTTACCAACCATTGTGAATGTACCAATCATTACCAGCTGACCCGCCCGCTGTTCTACTCTTTCACTCTTAAAGGTGATTTCTGGAAACTCGGCAGCATTGAAATATCCAGGTCCCTGAAGGTCTGCATCCCTTTCATTATCACCGGTATTAAGACTGGACACTCTTATAGAAACATTTGCATATAAAGATGTCAAATCATTCGGGCTCTTATATCCGATAATTCCGGAGAATTTATCAAACCTCCCCTCAATGCGTGTGATTCCTCCAGCAAAACCGACTGAGAAAGAAATTGCTGATTCGGGATTGTTTAGTGGTAGTTCCTTGATCTGACCATTCGTAAGAAAAGGTCCTAAAAATAATATTACCAGCGTAATAATCTGCTTTTTCATTGTTTGAACAGTGTTTTGATTTATTCCTCAGGATACGATCAAAACACTACAAACAGGCAGCTATTCTTTTAGTATGTGATGAGTGTTATTTATAAAGTGGTGACTCTTATTACTGACTCAGAACTCTCTTCCAAGAATCCCCATATCTTTTGCTAGTAGTAAAGTCAGAACCATCAATTAAAATAAGCGTATAATCTCCATTGACCTTATGCTTAAAAGACTGGACCTTCGATAGGTTCACAATTGTCGATCGATTAAGTCTCACAAATTCTTGACCAACCAAATTCTTGGTAAAACTCGTAATTGTTTCTCTGATAAGGATAGGTTTCTCATTGGATAACTGGAGCTTAACATAATTCCCAGCTGCAGTTACAGCAATTAAATCAGACGGATTGATAAAGGCATATACTCCATCATGTTTAACCATTAGTCTATCTTCTTTTTGTTTAGTCTCATATTTTGGCTTTTGATCTCTGGTTCTAGCTTTGGAGACTTGATCCAGTAGATAAAATGCAGCTAGCATAATCACAAATGTCAACGCACTATCAAACATTCCTGGCACTAAGACCGAGTCCATTTTGACCACATTGTCAATTATCGAACCATCGATATACCCCATGTACTTTCTGAAAGCGGCATCAAGCGTAAGGGCTGTAGCTCTGTGAAAAGACCCTAATATTATAGCTAAGACTAAAAGGGAAGTTCCCTTGAAGATTAGGGAATGACGACTTCCAAAGACTTTTCGATATATGAAGTATAAAACAGGGGTTAGCAACACCCACGTCCAAGCCGTTGCTAAATGATGAATTGAAAGATGAATCCAGGAAGTAGAAATGTCTTGAAGCTCATAATAGAAATCAGTCTTCGTGGTAAAAATTATAGCAATTATCGTCCAACAGAAAAAGGACATTAGCAGGGGCGACTTTTTACCATAAGTCGGTTGGGGTTCTAGAGTTATCATACATTCACGACAGGGAACAATAAGAACTTACTCGATAGCTGTATCTTAGGTTTCATTTAAACAAAAAAAGGGCCTCTAAGAAAGAGGCCCTTTTTTTGTTTATCTCAAATCGTTACCTACCCGATAGATACTCTTTTGAAAGCAGAAACTGTCAAACCTTTGTTTACAGAATCAAGGTACTGAGCAACAGATTGCTTGGGCTCTTTCACGAATGACTGGCTTAGCAATGTATTCTCTTTGAAGAACTTCTGAAGCTTACCTTGTGCAATTTTGTCAAGGATCGCCTCAGGCTTACCTTCTTGACGTGCCTGATCTCTTCCGATTTCGATTTCTTTCTCAACAACAGCTGAATCAACACCGTCTTTGTCAAGTGCTACAGGATTCATAGCTGCAATTTGCATTCCTACGTCTTTACCAGCATCAGCAACATCAGCATCACCAGCGCCTGTCATAGCTACTAGTACACCAAGTTTACCATTAGAGTGAATATAAGAAGCAACTTTCTCACCAGAGATAGTTTCGTAAGCCGTAACGGCAAGCTTCTCACCGATCTTACCCAAAAGCTCAGTTACTTTAGCTTCAACAGTAATATCGCCTAAGTTTAAAGCATTCAAAGCAGCAAGGTCAGCAGGGCTGTTAGCCAATGCAGCATCAGCAATCTCGTTACCTAAAGCTTGGAAATCATCATTCTTAGCAACGAAGTCAGTTTCACAAGTAAAAGCTACCAAGTGAGCAGATGAACCATCTTCACTAACTCTTACAAATACACTACCTTCTTTAGTTTCTCTGTCAGCTCTTTTTTCAGAAAGTTTTTGGCCCTTCTTTCTAAGAATTTCAATCGCTTTGTCAAAGTCGCCTTCAGCTTCTACCAATGCCTTTTTACAATCCATCATACCGGCACCGGTCATTTGTCTTAGTTTATTAACTTCTTGTGCTGTAATAGCCATTTTTATAGTGTTTTATTAATTACAGATTGGTTAAAACAAAAATTGAACATCGAAGCGAATCCAATGTTCAATTTTGATTATGATTCAATCAAATATTATGATTCTTGTTTTTCAGGTTGCTGATCAACAGCTTTCTTTTCCTCCTCAGCTCTTTCTCTTTCTCTCTCCTCTTTGTCTTCCTTACGGGCAGACAAACCTTCTTCGATAGCTTTTCCGAAAGCTTTAGTGATGATTTCAATAGACTTGAATGCATCATCATTGCCTGGGATAGCATAATCAGCTTTAGTAGGATCAGAGTTAGTATCGCAAAGTGCAAAAACAGGAATGTTCAATTTCTTAGCTTCTGCCACTGCAATATGCTCTCTCTTTACATCGATCACGAAAAGTGCCGCTGGCAATCTAGTTAGGTCAGAAATACCACCTAATAATTTTTCCAACTTAGCTTTCTCACGGGTCTTCATTAAACGCTCACGCTTTGCAAGTGCTCTGAAGCTTTCGTCTTTCATTAATTTGTCAATACCTGACAATTTCTTGAGAGACTTTCTCATGGTAGCAAAGTTTGTTAGCATACCACCTAACCATCTTTCCGTAACGAATGGCATGTTCAATCTTTGTGCTTCTTCAGAAACGATAGCTCTCGCTTGCTTCTTAGTTGCTACAAACATCACCTTTCTACCAGAACGAACGATGTTCTTAACAGCATTTGATGCTTCTTCGAGGCTGTTAAGGGTTTTGTTAAGATCGATGATATGGATACCATTCTTCTCCATGAAGATGTAAGGTGCCATACGAGGATCCCACTTTCTCGTCAAGTGTCCAAAGTGAACACCAGCATCAAGTAAGTCTTTATTTGTAATTTTCGACATTATATAACTTGATAAAAATTCTAATTAACGTTTCGAGAACTGGAATGATCTTCTCGCTTTTCTTCTTCCTGGCTTCTTACGCTCAACCATTCTAGGGTCACGTGTCATGAAACCTTCGCTTTTCAAGGCAGGTCTATGCTCAGCATCCACTTCGCAAAGTGCTCTTGATATAGCTAGTCTAATCGCTTCAGCCTGACCTTTTGGTCCGCCACCATCTACATTTACTTTGATATCAAAGTGTGTAGCCTGATCAACTTTTACTAAAGGCTGTCTTACAATAATTTCTAAAACATCAGAGTTAAAGTAGTCTTTAACAGTTTTGCCATTGACATTAATGTCGCCATTACCTGGCTGCATGTATAGTCTAGCTACAGATGTCTTTCTTCTTCCAATTGTATTTGTTACGTCCATTGAAGCGATCTTATAATTCTTTTACTGTTGGTTGTTGAGCTTCATGTGGGTGCTCAGCTCCTTCATATACATATAGATTATTGAAGAGGCTTCTTCCCAATCTACTTTTAGGCAACATACCTCTTACCGCTCTTTCAACTAAAAGCGTAGAAGATTTATCTTTCAACTGTCTTGGTGTTGTTGCCTTTTGACCACCTGGGTAGCCAGTATAAGAAAGGTACACTCTGTCAGTCCACTTCTTTCCTGTCAACTTCACTTTATCGCAATTGATAACGATTACATTGTCTCCACAATCAACATGCGGAGTGTAGCCTGGCTTATGCTTGCCTCTAATCATTTTAGCTACTTCACTTGCCAAACGTCCCAATGCTTTTGAGTTGGCGGCATCAACCAAGACCCACTGCTTATCTGCAGTTGCATTGTTGGTCGATTTTGTCTTATAACTTAGTGTATCCACTTCAGTATATTTAATTGACTTTTAATACTTTATTCAGTCCTCCCCTTAAAAAGGGACACAAAGATAGAAGTTTGATTTTTCAATTCCAACACCACTATTAATAATTCTTTTCAGAATTATTGGACATCTCATTGGCGAGTCAAAATACACTGTAGTCAAGTCGAGAATCAATGCTTATTTGCTGCCAGTTGTTTGTGCAAAACTTTCATGTCCTTTGGATAAGGTGCCTCTACTGATATTCTTTCCTTTAAGTTGTCGAAAACCAGTTCTCTTGCATGGAGCGCGAAACGTTTGATCAAAGGTAGTTCTTCTGTGTCCTTTTTGAGTTTAAACTTCCTTTTTATCTGAGAAAGGAATAGCGGATCACCCCCATACATCTCGTCATTGATCAATGGAGCCTTACTCTGCGAGAGGTGAATTCTTATTTGATGCATTCGGCCAGTTTCAGGAATACATTCAACCAACGAATGATATTTATAAAGCTCTAATGTATTTACGGTGGTTTTAGCAGGCTTGCCTACTGAGTAATCAATCTTAGTGACTCCTTTATTAAGTGCATAGATGGGAAGATCAATCACTTCGTTTCTAAACTCGTGTATGCCATGAACAAAGGCATGATATATTTTCTTGATGGAGCGGTGCTCGAACTGTAAAGAGGCATGCCGATAGGCTTCTTTATTTTTTGCCAGCAATATGCATCCTGAAGTCTCCTTATCTAGTCGGTGACATGCCGAGAGCTCTTCATTATATTTCTTGGCTAGCTTCTGTAAATTCAGAGGATCATTACGATCTTCTAGCGAAGCCATAAAAGGAGGCTTGTTGACAACCATAAAGTTATCATCCTCATAAATGATTAATGATTCAAAATTGATTTTCATGAATTGGTAAAATTAGCTAGAACTAAGCGTCTTCTTGCTCTAGTAACTCAAGTTCTAGACGAGCTTCTTCTTCCATCTCTTGTGTACTCTGACCAATAGGAAGTTTAAAACTAAAAACCGAGCCTTTCTTAACGGTGCTGGTCACACTCACTTTTGTATCATGTGCTTCTAGAATGTGCTTAACGATGGCAAGTCCTAAACCGGTACCTCCCCTTTCCTTAGACCTTGATTTATCAACCCTAAAAAACCTCTCAAATATTCTGCTAAGGTCTTCCGGAGGAATACCAACTCCCGTATCTCGAATAAAGACTTGTACCTCACTTTCGTTTACTTCAAAGCCAACATCAATACTGCCTTCATCAGTATACTTTATGGCATTGGAAACAAGATTCATCAAGACTCTATAGATTCGCTCTGCATCAGCATGAACAAATATGGGATGGTTGTAGTCTTCATCAAATCCGATGACGAGCCCTCTCTTCTCAACCTTGTTTTCTAACTGATCAATCACTTCGTGTGCCGTACGGACAATATCGAAGTGTTCCATATGCATCTTTATTTCTCCTGTCTCGATTTGAGAAAGGGTCAAGAGGTCATGGATTAAAGAATCGAGGTTATCTAAGCTTTTTGCTGCGCGCTTAAGAAATTTCTTACGCACCTTTTTGTCATCTATTGCACCATCTAATAAAGTATGTACAAAACCTTGCGCAGCGAAAACTGGTGTTTTTAGCTCGTGACTAACGTCAGCAAGAAATTCCCTTCTAAAGGCCTCTAACTTTCTAAGGTCTTCAATCTCTTTATTTCGATTAACACCATAAGTGTAAATCTCACGGTTTATTCTCTTTAGAGGGTTGTTAGTATTAGAGCTTTCTCCCTCATCTATAAATGAGAAATCTTTCTTCCTCATCTTGTTCAACACCTTATATATCTCACCTATTTCTCTGAATACTAAGAACTCGAATGTTATAAAAACAAGAAGGTAAGTCGCTCCAAAGGACAATAGCGCGGTTACTAAAAGTGCTATTTCAGAAACTTCAGGCACCAGAGATAAGAATGCCGTAGTCACCAGAGCCACAATCACGGCTAAGACTAAGGCCACTACTCTGGAATTTAAAGACATGACTAGGCTATTTCAAACTTATATCCTACTCCCTTAACTGTAGAAATGTATCCATCACCAATTTTCTCTCGCACCTTTCTAATGTGGACGTCTACAGTTCTAGCCAATACATAAACATCAGTACCCCAGATATTTTGAAGTAGCTCATCACGACTAAATACTTTGTTAGGATTTTGGGCTAAGAAGTACAGTAGTTCAAACTCTTTTTTCGGTAGGGTAAACTTATCGCCATTGGCACTCACCATATAGCTGGAGCGATCAATAGTAAGGTTACCTGCAACAATTTGTGGTTTCTTCTTATTCTTACTCTCTTTTCTAAAAAGGGCACTGATTCTGCTCATTAATGCTCTCGGCTTAATGGGCTTAGTGATGTAGTCATCGGCCCCTGCCTCGAAAGCAGCTACCTCAGAGTACTCTTCTGTTCTTGCCGTTAAAAAAGTCACATGTGCATCAGACATTTCAGGAATCTCTCTTATCTGGCGACAGGTTTCAACCCCGTCTTGCTCAGGCATCATGATATCTAGGAGAATAAGATCGGGCAAAAACTTCTTGGCAATAGAAACAGCTTTGATACCATCTTCAGCAATCTCCACTTCATACCCTTCTTTTTTGAGATTGTATTTCAACAATTCTAGGATATCGTGGTCGTCATCAACAACGAGTACTTTAGGGTTTTGCTTATTTGTCATGGATTTTTAGTTGTCTAACAAAGATATATGAAATATAACCTCTCTAGCAACAAATTTTCAATCACTCCACAATGGCCATTGGATGCTTTAGATTTTCAGCCTTTTTCAGTTCTACTCGCAGATAGCCAACGTATATTTTTGCTTGAAACTTAAGCGGCACTTTATTGAGGTCATCAGAAAGCCAAACCTTCAAGGTATTGTCCTCTTCAAATAGGCTGTCCTTTTCAATAATAGGGACAAGAACAACTGATTTTACCTTTCCGAACTTCGTCTTGATCACTTCTCTCCCTGTAAATTTCACTCTAAAGGGTTGCTCTTTTTCATCAAAGAAGGTCATTATGGTAATGATTTCCCCAACCTTAAGTTTATTGAAGTCTATCGATCGCAGATAATAATAGCCTGTCACCATATCTTGAACATTGTGCGGTATGGCATACTCCTCAGTACGCTCAAGCACTTTGGTCTCCTTGTGAAGCTTATTTACCGTAACAGAGTCTTTTTCGTGATGGAAATAAAGGATTTCGTTCTTTCTAAAGCGACCCTCTCTGATGTATCGATAGAATCGTTGAGGGATCAATTTTTCAGTATCGTAATAGGTACCCCAATTATCTCTTACTGGTGAAAAGAAATCGAAAATACCTGAGGTCTTTGCATTGATATCAATCTTCCAAGTCGGTCTATCATTGATTGTATAAATAATGTCGCTTACGCTAAAGGTCGCTTCTGCAGCTTTAACAAAGCCTATAGATGCTTTCATTTGAAGACGTTCGCCTGGCTTGAAAGGCATATCATCTGTCAAAGCATAATCTTGGGCACTAGCCAGCTGAAAAACACCGATAAAAAGGATCAAAAAAATTAGTCTCATATTAAACTTTCCAGTCTTTATGACAAATGCCATACCAGTATTTTCAAAGAGAGGGATATTGTGTCTTGAGATGCTCCAAATATGCAAGAAGGTTTCCGTCAAATTTTTGCTCTAATGTGAGTGCTAAAACGTCCTGTTGAGAATTGTACCTTAGCAACGACATAAAGAAAGTATTATTTGGCGTAAAATTATCAAAATAGCCGACATAACGCTGTGATTTAAAGTCAACAGTATCAAAATTCAATTTGATTTCATCAATCAATGCTGTCTTTAGCTCCTGCTTTTCTCCCAACTCTAAATCGGTTATTGAACGATATAATGAATCAAGTCGTTGGGCAGCGCCTAACATATACTTTTTAAAAGTCTCCTCATCTGCGTTCTTAGCAATGAAGTCATTGACCTCCTTACTGTCTTGCCCGTATTTTTCTTCCAAGAATAGGACCGCTCCTCTATCACCTATGAACGTAGCCAGGTTTTCATTAAATGTGACAGAGTCCTTAACGAAGAGGGTACCATGTGTCAGTTCATGGATAATTAAACTTGCCAAATCACCTTCAGACCTATTCAGCATATTTGATAAAACCGGATCTTTAAACCAACCTAATGTAGACCATCCTCCTGCCGTTCTCAATCCAACCTCCATCCCCTCTTCTTCTCGAATCCTTCTGGCCTCCTCAACAGCCTTTTCTCTATTGAAGAACCCTTTGTACGGAAACTTACCCACGACAGGAAAGCTCCAAAGCCTTGGTCGAAAGGCAAATGGTTCGCAGGCAGTAATAACAAACATTGAAGGTTTACCTTCTTGATCGAAAATGGTGGAGTAGTTCTCTGAGTAATTGATACCCAACCTTTCAAAAGCAAAGGCCTTCGCCTCTAGAATGACTTGGACTTTTGCTCTCTGATCGGCAGTGATTGTCGTATCTTGAAGATACTCTTCCAATGACACAGCTTCGTTGATTACTCTCAACTGACCTCGTAATTGCATCAGCCCATAGTTCACCAATTCGAACTGCCAAATCACTGCTGTCGCAATTAATACCAGCAGTACTAAACCCACTCTCTTGAGTATTTTCTTAACCTTCATTGGGGTGCAAAAATAAGCCTTAATGTATCGTTGCTAATTGTAGTCTTTCCCACTATCTTCACAGACTATTCTGAACACAAATACCCCATAAAGATGAGTGAGAATTCCGAAAAACTAAAAGCATTACAATTAACAATAGATAAGTTAGAAAAATCATACGGCAAAGGAGCCGTTATGAAGCTAAGCGATGAAAAAGTCGTTGATCTTCCATCTATACCGACTGGCTCATTAGGACTAGATATAGCACTAGGAATTGGGGGTATACCTAGAGGCCGTGTAATTGAAATATATGGACCTGAATCTTCAGGTAAAACGACTCTTACTTTACACTGCATTGCCGAAGCTCAAAAGAAAGGTGGCCTCGCTGCATTTATAGACGCTGAACATGCATTTGACAGAGGCTATGCTGAAAAACTCGGTGTTGATACTCAAAACTTACTTATCTCTCAGCCAGACAATGGAGAGCAAGCTCTAGAAATTGCCGAACACCTAATCCGTTCTGGCGCACTTGACATTATTGTGATTGACTCTGTGGCAGCCCTAGTACCGAAAGCAGAACTTGAAGGTGAAATGGGAGAAAGCAAAATGGGACTTCAAGCCCGCTTGATGTCACAGGCATTGAGAAAGCTTACCGGAACCATTAACAAAACTGGTTGTTCGTGTATTTTCATTAACCAGTTGAGAGAAAAAATTGGTGTGATGTTCGGAAACCCTGAGACGACTACAGGGGGTAATGCATTGAAATTTTATGCCTCAGTTAGACTTGACATCAGAAGAATTGGCCAGATCAAAGAAAGTGCTGACAATGTGATGGGTAACCGCACAAGAGTCAAAGTGGTAAAGAACAAAGTAGCCCCTCCATTCAAGATTGTTGAGTTTGACATCATGTATGGTCAAGGCATTTCTAAGTCTGGAGAGATTTTAGACCTGGGTGTTGAATTCGAGATCATCAAAAAGGCTGGGTCATGGTTTTCTTATAACGGAGAGAAACTTGGACAAGGGCGTGACTCAGTGAAGACTCTAATTGAAGACAATCCTGAACTATCCGAAGAATTGGAAAACAGAATTAAGGCTGTTATTAACGGAGAGGTAGAAGAAGCTACTGCGGAATAAGTAAAAACAGCATTTAGTAAAAAGGCCTCTGCGAGAATTTCGCAGAGGCCTTTTTCATTTCTTTTACTTGAAACCTATGCCGATCGCATTGCCTCCACAGGATCAAGTCGTGCAGCCTTTGCCGAAGGAATAATTCCTGAGACTATACCAATCGTACTTGAGACAACCACTCCCAGTAGAATGTTTTTGGTCGAAAGCATCACTTCCAAATTTCCTAATGGTATAAAGGTCAACAGGTAGACAATAAGAATTCCAGCCACACCTCCTAGTAGACATAAGAATATAGACTCAAACAAAAATTGGAAAAGGATGAAGTAGTTTTTAGCACCAAGTGACTTTTGTATACCGATTAGTTTGGTACGCTCTTGAACTGACACGAACATGATGTTCATAATTCCAAAGCCTCCTACGAGTATTGCAAAACCACCTATTACCCAACCTGCAATCCCCAATACATCGAAAATCCCTCCAAGAGCATCGGCAAGAGCTTCTGGTCTGTTAAGTGCAAAATTAGTTTCATCTTTTGGTCTCAACCCACGAACCTTTCTCAGCATGCCCTCCATTTCATTTTGAAGCTCCACAAGGCCTATATCACTATCATAACCCTTTACAGCTACGGATGGATTGATACCAAAGATTCGACCGATGTTATACATCTTAGTAAACATCTTATAGGGAATAAACACACGATCATCGCTGCTTGGAGTACCGATAAAGCTCTCGCCTTCTCGTTCCATTACACCAATCACACGCACCTTGTAGCCCTTAACCTTAATATCCTTACCTACTGCTTCTTCATTAGGAAACAACTGTTTGGCTACTTCATCACCTATTAGTGCGACAGTTCTTCCCCCTTCAATTTCTTGTTGCGTAAAGTATCTTCCCTTCTCCACAGCAACTTCATAAACATCTTTGTACTCATAGGTAATCCCCCAAATATCAGTACTACTAAGGCTGCTACTACCTTTTTTGATTACACTAGATGCTCTACCCACGATTGTGACCGCAGTAGCATTTTTTAGATTGGCATTTAGAAATTCATACTCTCCGTAGTTATTGTTGGGTCTTCGAAAGTACTTCCACCATGGATAATCAGGATCCGGACCATCTCCAAACGGGAATTTATCTACGGTAACCACATTAGAACCTAAGAAGTCAAGGCTATCCTTAATATTCTTTTCTAGAGAGTCTACTAGCGTAAAAACCAAGGTAATCAACATGATACCAATGGTCACGCCTAATAATGAAAGTGTGGTTCTGAGCAGATTAGTGGTTAATACCTGCATGGCAAACCTTATACTTTCTGCAAACAATTTTAGAAAAATACCTAATCGCATGGGAGAAGCGCTTTTAAAGCAACAATACTTTTACAACGTAAAGAATCAAAAAATGTAAACGCCTTAAAACGGAATTTGGTTAAAAAAACTATTCTGCTGATTGAAAGGAGCATTACTCGGTTAAGCGGAAGACCTGGTCCAATCGTAAAATCACAACATTTTAATAGCAGATTTCCAACAGAATAGATGCAAAGCTCAACCAAATATTCATATCTTTGCCAGCTATTTGAAATCCAAGGTTTAACTAGAAACCCTTTATGAAATTATCAGCTTTCAAACTTGAGCTTCCAGAAGACAAGATCGCTAAATATCCTGTAGAAAATAGAGACGAGTCAAAATTGATGGTGTTGCACAGAGACACTGGCGAAATTGAACACAAAGTCTTTAAGGATATCGTTGACTACTTTGATGAAGGAGACGTAATGGTGAACAATGACACCAAAGTTTTTCCAGCCAGACTTTATGGGCAGAAAGAAAAGACAGGAGCTCAAATCGAAGTATTCTTACTTAGAGAATTAAACTCAGAAATGCACCTTTGGGATGTATTGGTAGACCCTGCAAGAAAAATCAGAGTTGGCAACAAACTCTATTTTGGAGAAGGCGAGTTAGTAGCTGAGGTAATAGACAATACAACTTCTAGAGGTAGAACCATCAGGTTCCTATACGATGGTAGTGACGAAGAATTCTACAAGACGATTGACACACTTGGAGAGACTCCTCTACCAAGAACTATCCCTAGAGAGACTGAGCCAGAAGATAGAGAGCGATTCCAAACTATTTATGCCAAGCATGTAGGTGCTGTTGCTGCTCCAGTAGCAGGACTTCATTTTACACATCAAGTGCTAAAACGTTTAGAGATCAAAGGTGTAGATGTGACCCCTATTACACTTCACATTGGGCTTGGCACCTTCAGACCTGTTGATGTGGAAGATTTGACAAAGCATAAAATGGATTCTGAAAACTACACGATTTTAGATCCTACTGCTGACATCGTAAACAAAGCCTTGGATAACAAGAAAAGAGTTTGCTCTATCGGAACCACTTCCATGAGAGCATTAGAGTCTTCAGTTTCTGCGAGCGACAGACTGAAAGCTAATTCTGCTTGGACGGATAAATTCATCTTCCCTCCTTACGAATTCAAAATTTGTAATGCTTTGGTAACTAACTTTCATTTGCCGGAGTCAACACTTTTGATGCAAGCAGCAGCTTTCGCAGGATATGACTTAATGATGGAAGCTTACCAAACTGCTATTAAAGAAGATTACAGGTTCTTTAGTTATGGTGACGCCATGTTGATCATTTGATCGAAAATGAACAAGAAAATCGAAAGCCTTCTTAGTATACTAGGAAGGCTTTTTTAATTTTAACTATGCGGAAATACGCGATTATTGTTGCAGGAGGAAGCGGCACTCGGATGCTGAGTGAATTACCCAAGCAGTTTCTTCTCTTGAATGGTAGACCTATCTTGATGCATACGATCGAAGCGTTCAACTTTGATGGTATCAGGATTGTACTTGTACTTCCTGAGCAACAAATTCAGTACTGGAAGACTCTTTGTGAAAAGTATAGCTTTAGAATTCTACACAACATTATCCAAGGTGGAGAAACGCGTTTCAATTCAGTTAAAAATGGATTGAACAGTATAGAAGATAAAGAAGGTCTTGTTGCCATTCATGATGGCGTCAGACCATTGATCGACCGGTCTATAATCTCAATGTCTTTTACGCAAGCTGAAAGTCACGGTAATGCCATCACCTCAGTATCATTAAAGGATTCACTAAGAGAGGTCTCTTCGGGTTCTAACCGATCTGTGGATCGTGCGGCATTTCGCTTAATCCAAACACCACAAACCTTTCAGCTTGACCTCATTAAGACGGCATTCGAAGTACCATTTCAACCTACCTTCACTGATGATGCGTCAGTATTTGAAAACAGTGGAAAATCGATCCATTTAATTGATGGGGACTATAGAAACATCAAAATCACAACCCCAGAAGATTTATTGGTCGTTGAGTCGTTTTTAGTCGGATAAAACTCGCTTGAATTCAGATAGATTTTCCCTATCTTATTGCTCTAATTTTTATGATGAAACGCGCTATTTCCTCCCTTACCCTATTCGGGTTAGTCATCTGCTGCCTTCTATCCTGCAATCAGAAAGAAGATGAGTGGATTCAGCTTTTCAATGGCAAAGACCTTGAAGGCTGGACACCAAAAATTACAGGCTACGATGTGGGTGAAAATTATGGAGAGACTTTCAGAGTAGTTGATGGATTGTTGACCGTCTCTTACGACAACTATTATCGCTTCGACAATCGCTTTGGGCACCTCTTTTACAAAGACAAATTCTCTGATTACCTGCTAAGAATTGAATACCGTTTTATTGGTGAACAGGTTGAGGGAGGAGAACTCTGGGCGAAGAAGAATAGCGGTGTAATGCTTCATGCGCAATCACCTGAGTCTATGAATAACCAACAAGACTTCCCAATCTCATTGGAGGCCCAGTTTTTAGGAGGACTTAGCACGGGAGACAGACCTACTGGTAGTCTCTGCACACCCGGTACACATGTAGATATCGACAATCAATTTACCTCACAGCATTGCGTTACTGCCAATGCACCAACATATCATAATGAGGAATGGGTAACTATTGACATCCTAGTGAGAGGCGATAAAGAGATTGCCCATATCATCAATGGCGACACATTAATCAAATACTCAAACCCTGTGATTGGTGGAGGAGTAGTGAATAACTTCAAAGAAGAAATTAAGCAGGACGGTAAAATTCTTAAGGATGGATACATAGCGCTTCAAAGCGAAAGTCATCCCATTCAGTTTAGAAAAGTAATGCTGAAAGACCTCTCCAAATAGAGGAATCTAAAGGCACTCAAGATATACTAAAACTAATAATTATGAGTACAATGAATACTGGAACCACCATGAGACTAAGTCTAATGATGTTCCTCCAATTTTTTATCTGGGGAGGATGGTTCGTAACCATGGGAACCTACTTACTAAATAATCTTTCGGCAACGGATGGTGAAGTGTCCTTGGCTTACTCTACTCAATCTTGGGGGGCCATAATAGCACCTTTTATCATTGGATTAATTGCAGACAGGTTCTTCAATGCTGAGCGAATTTTAGGGGTTCTCCACTTAATCGGTGCTGGACTACTTTATATGATGTCTCAAGCCTCAGATTTCAGTGTATTCTATCCTTATGTGCTTGGTTATATGATCATATACATGCCAACCCTGGCATTGGTTAATTCTGTGGCCTTCCGCCAGATGGACGACCCTTCAAAGCAGTTCTCTACCATCAGAGTCTTTGGAACGATAGGTTGGATTCTGGCTGGGCTCGTTATCAGCTTTGTCTTTTCATGGGATTCTGCCGAAGGCATAAGCACCGGCATGCTCAAAAACACATTCCTAATGACAGCAATTGCTTCAGGCATATTGGGACTTTTCAGCTTTACATTGCCACAAACACCTCCTGCAGTTGAAAAAGGAGCCAAAGTAACACTAAGAGATATTCTCGGCTTGGATGCCTTGAAACTATTGAAAGACAGAAACTTTGCAGTATTCTTCTTCTCTTCTATTCTTATCTGTATCCCACTTGCTTTCTACTACCAGCAAGCCAATCCTTTCTTAACAGAAATTGGTGTAAGCAACGCTACAGGAAAGATGACGATTGGACAGATATCCGAAGTGCTGTTCATGCTCCTATTACCAGTCTTCTTGAAGAAGTATGGCATTAAAAAAACACTCCTATTCGGTATGCTTGCATGGGCATTGAGATACGTACTTTTTGCTTATGGCAACTCAGACAGCCTTGTATTTATGTTATTAATCGGCATTGCCCTACACGGAATCTGTTATGATTTCTTCTTCGTATCGGGTCAAATTTATACCGATTCAAAAGCTGGAGCAAAGTACAAAAGTGCTGCTCAGGGAATGATTACCCTGGCCACTTATGGTGTGGGTATGCTCATAGGTTTTTGGGCAGCCGGAAAAATATCAGCCTATTATGTTGAAGGAACTGTGCACGACTGGCAGAGCATTTGGTTACTACCAGCAGGATTTGCTGTGTTAGTATTCCTGATTTTCTTCTTCGCTTTTAAAAACGAAACTGTAGAATACGACAAGTAATATGGGTCACAAAAAAATTAGACTAGGAATGATCGGAGGAGGTCTCTCCTCTTTTATAGGCATTGTTCATAGAATTGCCACCTACATAGGTGAAGAATACACTTTAGTTGGCGGTGCATTTGATACAGATTATGATAATGCGCTCACATTTGCCAACAAGTTGGAGCTTGATCCATCGAGGACTTATCCAAACATTGACACCTTCATAGAAAAGGAACTTGAACTTCCGGCTGACGAGCGTATAGAAGCCGTGGTGGTAGTCACTCCTAACTTCTTGCATTACCCTATGGCCAAGCAGCTGATCCAAGCAGGCTTCCATGTCATCTGCGAAAAACCTGTCACAAATACTGCGGCAGAAGCCATCGAACTGGAAGAGCTCGTAGAAAAGCATCAAGTCGTCTTTATGCTCACTCACACCTATACAGGCTACCCTATGGTGAGACAAATGAAGTCAATGATTGCCGATGGCGTTATCGGTGATATTCAGAAAGTCGATTCACAGTATTACCAGGGATGGATCAATCCTGTAATTCATGATAAAGAAAAGCGTAAAGGAGTCTGGCGCTTAGACCCTGCAAAAGCAGGTCAAAGTTGTTGCATGGGAGACATTGGCGTGCATGCTTTTAATATGATTGAGTATACCACTGGTCTGAAAACATTGAAAGTCTTAGCTGACCTTAATATGCTCTATGATGACAATCCACTAGACATTGATGGCACTAGTATGTTAAAATTCGAAAACGATGTTCGGGGTCTTGTGAGAGCAAGTCAGATAGCAACTGCGGAAGAAAACAGCCTTCGTATTTCTGTCTATGGAACTAAGGGGGCATTGAAGTGGGAACAGGAAGACCCTAATTACCTATACCATCTACAAGAAGGGGAACCTGTACATGTGTTAAAGCCGGGGCATGTTTATGCCAGCAAGTTTGCTGAAGAGAGTACTAAAATGGCCCCAGGACACCCAGAAGGCATCTTTGACTCAATGGCCAATCTTTACATCGGAGCTGCCAAAGCCATCCGAGGCGAAGCACATGCGGATGGAGCATACCCAACAATTAGAGATGGGGTTAGAGGGATGAAATTCATCGAGGCTGTTCTGGAATCTAACAGAAACGGTAACACTTGGACAGAAATTGAAGACTAGTTATGAAAACGATAAAAGGACCTGCGATTTTCCTAGCACAGTTCGCGGATGATCAAGCACCATTTAATTCGCTCGACAACATTGCCAAATGGGCCAGTGACCTGGGTTATAAAGCTGTGCAAATTCCAACTTGGGACAGCCGATTGATTGACTTAGACAAGGCTGCCGAAAGCAAGACCTATTGTGACGAATTGAAGGGAACACTTGCTAACCATGGGTTAGAGCTTAGCGAGCTTTCAACACACCTGCAAGGACAGCTAGTTGCGGTGCACCCGGCCTATGAAGAACTGTTCAAGGGTTTCGCTCCAAAAGGGCTTAACAAAAAGCAGAGAAATGCCTGGGCTATTGATCAAGTCAAAAAGGCCGCAGTGGCATCAAAGAATTTAGGCATAGACGTGCATGCTACCTTTTCAGGCGCTCTGGTTTGGCCTTACTTCTACAATTGGCCACAAAGACCGGCAGGCTTGATAGAGAAAGGATTCGCAGAACTTGCGAAGCGATGGGAGCCTATACTCAATCACTTCGATGAAAATGGAGTGGATGTTTGCTATGAAGTGCATGCAGGAGAAGATCTTCATGACGGAACAACTTTTGAGATGTTCTATGAAGCAACCGGTAAGCACAATAGAGTCAAGCTACTTTACGACCCCTCCCACTTCATTTTACAACAACTAGACTACCTCGCCTATATCGATCACTATCATGAGTTTTTCGGCATGTTCCATGTAAAGGATGCTGAATTCAATATGAGTGGAAAGTCGGGAGTTTACGGAGGTTACCAAGATTGGATCGATCGACCAGGCCGTTTCAGGTCGATTGGTGATGGTCAAGTTGACTTTCAAGCCATATTCTCCAAGTTGACTCAATACGGTTATGACGGTTGGGCGGTGCTGGAATGGGAATGCTGCATTAAATCTCCCGAGCAAGGTGCTAGAGAAGGAGCTGAATACATTGACCAGTTCATTATTGAAGCGACAGAAAAGAGCTTTGATGACTTTGCCGATGCCGGTATTAACGATGAAGAATTTAACAACCTTTTAGGAATAGAATAACATGAAAAAGCTTTCAATAACCCTCATCATACTTTATTGTGGAGCAACTGCTTTCGCGCAAGTTACGGATCCAAAGGCGACAGAAGTTTGGGACCCCGTACCTCGTAAAGTAACACCTGCCAGAAATGGAGCGGCCCCGTCCGATGCCATTGTCCTTTTTGATGGTAAAAACCTCAACGAATGGAAGTCTCGAAAAGATGGCAGCGCGGCTCAATGGAAAGTTGAGAATGGCCATTTAGAAGTAGTTAAAGGCACAGGTGATATTATGACCAATCGAAAGTTTGGTGATGTACAGTTACATATCGAATGGAGCGCCCCGATGGAAATTGTGGGAGAAGGGCAAGGCAGAGGCAACTCTGGTGTTTTTCTACAAGAAAGATATGAGGTACAGGTTCTTGACAGCTATGTGAGTCGAACCTATTCAAATGGACAGGCCGCTTCTCTTTATAAGCAAAGCATCCCATTAGTTAATGCCACAGTAGCCCCCGGTGAGTGGAACGTCTATGACATCATTTTTCATGCACCAAGGTTTAATGAAGATGGAGTCAAAGTGGCCGATGGTTATGTAACTGTAATCCACAATGGTATAGTGGTGCAAAATCATCAAAGACTATTAGGAACTACCGAATACATAGGATTCCCAAAAAATCCTGCACATGGAGATGGTTCTATAATACTTCAGGATCATGGTAACCCTGTAAGATTTCGAAATATCTGGATACGAGAACTCTAGCCATTATTAGTACCCCTATAGAAAAGTAATCAAATAAAAAGCCCTCCATGTGAGGGCTTTTTCAAGGTAAATAGTTTGACTACTATTAAATAAATCAACTTCATCCAAATTTTCACCACGGATTTCAGCTGATAACTGACTAACATTTGGTTACCCAACTACCAACGTTGAGCATATGATAAATGTAGAGGCGCTAATGCCCATTTTCAAATAAAGGATGTAGACAAAACGTCACCTTAAAAAAGAATTTCCTAAACCAATGCTGAGAATTGACGAGTTCACAAAAAAAGGGCATCAATTGCTTGATACCCAAGTTGGATCAAAAAAGCCCGACTGCTAGATAAGGCCTTGTCTGATACATGTAGCCACTAATGCTGTAGTGTTGCGCGCGTGTGACTTTCTTAAAATATTTTTCATGTGCGTCCGCACTGTTAACTCAGAGACGAATAACTCATTTGCTATCTCTTTAGCCCTGCTACCCTCAGCTAGTAGATTTATTATTTCAAATTCACGATTAGTAAAATCTATTTTTAGTCGGAGGTGTTTCATGGTCAGCCAGTCAAAGTAGTCTCTTATAAAGGGACTAAAAAACTACGAGGGCCCTTTAGTAGAATACCCCTGTAACAGAAATTAGTGGTTTTCAGCTAGACGATTTTTACCTAGCTGAATTCAGCTAGATTAGAGATTGGGTCTCTGCCACTAGTTGAATTCATTGATTATGATATACCTTCATTGTGAATGACGTAAAGTCATCGTAGATTAATTGTTCAACTAAAATAAACGCAAGGTAATGACTACTAACAACCCACCGACAATGGGCACTCCTTTAAAGAAACTGAAGGATCTTCCCAAAAAGATTATGACACACATGCCATTTGTTATGTTTAGACCACATATCCAAATGCACAATGGAAAGTCCTACAGAATTATGGACTATCTCTATTTTTATAAAAACTTGGTAGTAACTAGTCCCTATCAGGATGGTCAATATTTCGATGAAATGCCAACTGATAATCTACTAAAGTTTGAGGCAGTCGCTTTTGATAAAAACATTAAAAGGATGGTAATCAGTAATACCTATTATTTCAATACTGATATAACCGAAACTCAGCTGTTTTTTCAGATGCAAACCACAGAAGAGGTGATCGATCAGTATAATCAAGCGAACCCGAATAACCCAATTGCTCAGCAAGGATATGTAGATCCAGAGACGGGAATTCCGATGTTTTTTACAGACGAATGCGAAATAGTAATGCCTCCTCCGCCTCCAACAGCATAGATTTGAAAATAAAGTTCATTAAATATTTAAGCATAGCCATATGGCTATGCTTACCCTTTTCATCAATGGCCCAATCCAATGATGTTGATAGTCTTAAGACTGAATTCAAAAGAACACGAAACCCAGAAACAGGCCTTGAACTTATACTATCTTTGCTAAACAGCGAAAAAGATTCTGCCCGGCTTTACTTAGATCAGATTGATCAAAATCAGCTTGATTCTGATCAGTTCATAAAGTTTCAACTCTACAAAGGTTATAATTACAGACTTGCCACTGAGTACGACAGTGCGATTAGAGTATACATAGATTTATTGCCAATAATATCAGAATCAGGTCAACCCATAAAAGAAGCAGATATCAATGACCGGATAGCGGATATATACATACAACTTAGAGAAGTAGACCAAGCCACATCATATTTTAACCAGGCTATTACCATAAGAGAAGAAAACGGACTCACCTCTGAACTTGCCAAGTCTTATTATGCATTAGGAAGTCTCCAATTCCGTTCGGGAGATACTAAAGAAGCTGTAAAGAATTACAAAAAGGGTATAGAAAGTATAGAAGGTGATAATCAAATCGCTCTCCTAGCCAATCTCAATTATATGTTGGGCAACTCCTACAATGTATTACCAAGGATAGATAGCGCCCGACAATACTTTGAAAACGCTAAGCAACTTTATGATCAAATTGGACCTGATCAAATGAAAATTGCTGTTTCAAATGAGCTAGTGAAGATATTAATCATTCAAAAAAAGATGGACTTGGCTATTCCTATTCTAGAGGAAAATTTGGTTACTATTCAAGCTTTCAACGACTGGCAACACTATAATCGAATCTACTCTTTGCTAGTCGAAGCTCATAAAGGATTGGGTAATTATGAGAAGGCCCTTTTCTATATGCAAAGCAAGTATGACACAGTAGTTAATTTTTTGGCTAACCAACAGACCCAATCTGTAGCAAAAATTACTGAGGACTATAGAACGGATAAACAGTTAGATGAAGCAGAAGAGCAGGCCTTCTTCGCTACACGAAGGGCTAAAATTTTTGGTGTAGTAATCATTATCATGATTATCGTTCTGATCATCGCCTACCTCCTCTTCTCCAGAGCAATTCAGAAGAAAAAACTTGAGAACCTTCAAGCCATGGTGCTTGGAGAAGAAAATGAAAGAAAGCGAGTGGCCAAGGACTTACATGATGGTATTGGCGTACTGTTGACCAGTGTCAAACTCCGGCTCACCAACTTCCAAGACAAGGTAGAGGCCAAGGAAGACTTCAAAAATTCTCTTGAACAAATCGATAACGCCTGTACAGAAGTGAGAAGAATTTCTCACAATATGATCCCGGCAAGTCTTACCAAGCTCGGTCTTCAGGAAGCCATTTTGGATCTTTTAGATAATGTTCAGGCTTCGACAGACATTTTGATTGAAGAGGCGCTGAATTATGAAGAAGGTGCTTATGACGAATCTAAAGAAGTATTGATCTATAGGGTTGTTCAGGAATTAATCAACAACAGCCTTAAGTACGCTGATCCGACAAAGCTGTCTATCGAGTTAGCAAAATCTAAGCAAGATTATATACTCACTTATAAAGACGATGGCAAAGGCTTCGAAAAATCGAAAGTCAAGTCCGGGCTCGGCCTTCGAAGCATTGCTTCAAGAGTAGACATATTAAAAGGGAAACTGACATTTGAGACGTCTCCTGGTCAAGGAGCGATCTTTAATATTACAATACCACACTATGGATAAGATAAAAATAGCCGTTGCCGATGATCATCAGGTCATCATTGATGGCATGGAGGCAATCATTAACAACACAGAAAATCTCGAGTTTGCCGGGGGAGCTTTAAACGGTCATCAAGTGATAGAACTAGTGGAATCAAAACCAGTTGATATGGTTTTGATGGATATCAATATGCCGGAAATGGATGGTTTGGAGTGTACAGCATACCTAAACAAGCATTATCCGAACATCAGGGTGATTGCTTTGAGTATGCACGATAACCCTCGGCTGGCAAAACGTATGATTAAAAACGGGGCCTTCGGTTTTCTATTGAAAAACTCGAGTAAGGAAAACATCCTTAAAGCTATTGAAGAGGTACAAGTGGGTAAAAACTTTTTCGACCCACAGCTTATGTCAACTTTCTTTGATGCTGGTAACCGAAAGTCTTCTAGTAGTTTTGCAAAAAAAGATCTTCTCACCAAACGAGAATTGGAAATCATTCAACTCATCTGTCAGGAAAAGACCACTGGTGAAATAGCAGATGAGCTATCCATTAGTACTCATACTGTGGAAAGTCATCGAGCTAATATTCTATTGAAGCTAGAACTAAAGAATTCAGTTGGCCTTGCCAAGTGGGCGATCCAAAACGAGGTCTTTGAGTTATAAATCAGAGATTACCTTTTTTCAATTGATCCACGGCATAATTTGCAGCTCTTGCCGTAAATGCCATATAGGTAAGAGATGGATTCTGACAGGCGGATGATGTCATAAAAGCACCATCCGTTACAAAGACATTCTTCACTGAATGAATCTGATTCCATCCGTTAAGTACGGAAGTCCTAATATCGCGCCCCATTCTGGCCGTACCCATTTCATGAATACCTAGCCCCATGTTAGCGCCCAAATCATAGGTTTCAACTTGCTTAAAACCTGCCGTCTCGAGCATTTCCGCAGCCTGTTCGGCAATGTCCTTTCGCATGTTTAACTCGTTTGGTCCAAAACCAGCATCAAAGTTAATCGTGGGTAAACCCCATTGATCCTTTATATCATAGTCCAATGTCATCTGATTACTGTGATCGGGTAGACATTCACCAAACCCTTCCAAACCCATTGTCCATTCACCAGGATAAAATCGTGCTTCTTTGGCTTTTCCACCAACATTCATTTCTGCAATATTCCTTGTCCAATCTTCACGCGAAGCACTACCCTGATAGCCATATCCTCTCTTAAAATCTTCAGTAAGTGAGTTTTTATCCAGGTTCCTGAACCTAGGGATATAGATACCATTGGGTCTTCTGCCCTTATAATACATATCTTCAAAACCCTCAAATTTGCCATAGGCTCCAACTTCCAAATGATGGTCCATTATGTTATGACCTAATTCTCCTGAATCATTGCCCATTCCTTCTGGAAACCTATCACTTTTGGACTGCATTAAAATAGCTGCTGATGCAATTGCTGATGCACATAAAAAAATAATCTTAGCGGTAAACTCTCGAGACTCTCCTGTTTTTGCATCGATAACTCGAACACCTGATGCTCGCTGATTATCTCCATCATATATTATCTCATGTACAATTGCATCCGTGGTAATTGTTAATTTTCCAGTGGCCTCCGCTGCAGGTAATGTGGAAGAAAGACTACTAAAATAACCACCATATGGACACCCCCTCCTACAGCGGTTTCGGTGCAAACAATTACTTCTACCTCCATGATTCTCATGACTCAAAGGGCCGGTTAAATGAGCTGTACGACCAATAGTTACAAAGCGATCTCTGATATTGGATTCTACCTCCTCCATAAAGTGCTTTTCGAGACAATTCATCTCCATAGGTGGTAAAAACTGTCCATCAGGCAATTGACTGAAGCCCCTTTTTTCACCACTTACACCTATAAATTTTTCTACGTAATCGTACCAAGGTTTAATATCTTTATATCTCACAGGCCAATCTACTGCAATTCCCTCTCGACCATTTGCCTCAAAGTCCATTTCACTCAGGCGATAGGACTGCCTGCCCCATGTAATTGACCTTCCACCTAGGTGATAACCCCTCATCCAATCAAATCTTCGAGTTTCTTGATAAGGATGCTCGCTATCTTTCACAAAGAAGTGTTTTCCTCCTTCATTTATAGTATAGCCGGTTCTACCCTGTTTTGGATAGTCTTTTTCCATCTCTGCTGGTGTGACTTTGCCCCTGTTAGGCAAATCCCACTTGTCTTTATTGGCAGTGGTATAATCCTTTATATGCTCAACATTTCTTCCTCGTTCTAGCACCAAGGTATTCAGGCCTTTTCCAGTCAATTCCTTGGCTGCCCATCCCCCAGTAATCCCGGAACCTACAACTATTGCATCAAAACGATTTTGCATATTCAGCTTTCTTAATTACCATGTCCAAGAAAGCTATAAGTTGGCTATAATAAAAGTCTCTGACTCTCCCAGTAAGGTAGGTAGGTAATCATACAAAGGCAGGTCTAAGCACTTTAACACAATTTCCTTAATGAGCACGACTAAGTGACTCACCTGAATACCAGCTATAGATTATCTCATTGGTACTAAAAAAAGTGAAAACAAAGTCATTAATAAACCAGGTGGCAGAAATAACCTCATGAATCGATCTAATCGCTTACCCTTTCCTTTAGCGATAGAAAAATGGTAGCGAAACGACTCGAATACGCCATGCTGATCCCTTCAAAAGTCACATAGGTGTTGGCACCTAACTTCCCTAGTCCATGCCTGAGATACTGCTCTCCTAAGCCATTCGTTGCCAGCGTAGTGAAGATATTAAACACTCCTACTCCTACATACACTAAATAGGCTTCATCTTTCAGCGAGAGGCAAGTTGTAGGTGGCCATGACTACCATTAGACCAAAAAAACACTCAAGAGGAAATAAAAAAGCCCCGTGTTGAGCGGGGCCTTTTCGTTCGATTTATGATGATCACACACTTGACCAGGACTTCTGCCCAGGCTCAAGCGGAATACATCCGTTGTAATTGACTGGTATGGGGTCATAGGCCATTACAGTCTCACCTACCAGCTCTGAAGTGTAATAACTATTGAACGTTGCATCAACTGCCGTAGTCACAAAATGTGCCTCTACGAACTCATCACTCTTCTCCCCTGCATCGTTAAAAGTTTCTCGATAGTTCCTAAGAATACTAGGATCATCATTATACTTTCTAAAATAGCTATTGATCACATCTGTGATTTGTTCTGTGGTTGCCTTGTTAAAAGATACGTCTTGACTTTCGTCAAAGTTCTTTACAAAAACCGACAACCCTCTTTTGAAATATTCAGACTCTAACTCAGTGTTAAATACGGAGAATGCCTGATCTAAATGATTGGGCACACCAGCCTCAATCGCTCCTGGAGTAGTTGTTTTAGGCGCAATGCCTTCACAAATTTTTTCCATCTGAGCAGCCTCTTCTGGTGTGAAGAAAACTGGAATCCAATCCACAGTTGGCTTCGCCGAGCAACCTTGCATAGCACCAAACAGCATACTCGATGAGAATAGTGCTGCAGAACCAAAACCGATATTTTTTAATGCTTTTCTTCTTTCCATGGCTTACAGGTTTCCTTTTTTAACTTGATCAGCGGCATAATTCGCAGCTCTCGCACTGAATGCCATATAACCCAAAGAAGGATTATGACAAGCTGCTGAAGTCATAAAAGAACCATCAGTAACGAATACATTTTTACATGCATGTACTTGATTCCACTTGTTCAAAACCGAAGTCTTTGGATCACGACCCATTCTTGCTGTACCCATTTCGTGAATACCGAGTCCCATGTTAGGTCCATTGTCATAAGTACCGACATTCTTAAAACCAGCTGCTTCAAGCATTTCAGCACCTGCAGCCGCCATGTCTTTACGCATGTTATACTCATTGTCATGGAAGTTAGCAGTATCAAATCTCATCTGAGGTAAACCCCACTGATCTAGATTTTCATAATCTAGTTTCATATGATTTTTGTGCTGTGGTAGTACTTCACCAAAGCCCATGAAACCCATGGTCCATCCACCTGGCTCCATCAGCGCATCTTTGATATTTCCGCCCACACGTGTATTTCTCATTTCTGCTATTGTTCGGCCCCAGCCATCACGGCCAGCACCTCCTTGGTAGCCATAACCACGAACAAAATCTTTTCTGTTCGACTTGCCTCCTAAGTTTCTGAATCTAGGAATATAAATCCCATTTGCTCTTCGACCTTTGAAGTACTTATCTTCATAACCCTCTACAGTAGAGTAAGCACCAACACCTAAATGGTGGTCCATGATATTATGCCCTAGCTCTCCGCTATCGTTACCCAAACCATTCGGGAAACGCTGGCTTTTAGACTGCATGAGAATACCTGCAGAGGCAATCGCAGATGCGCAAAGGAAAATCACCTTTGCATAATACTCTGTAGTCTCTTTGGTATTCTGATCAATGGCTCTCACACCAGTAGCCTTCCCCGTTTTATCATCATACATGACTTCATGTACAATGGCATCTGTTTGAATCGTGAGGTTACCACTTTCAACACCAGCAGGAAGAGTTGAAGACAAACTTGAGAAGTAACCACCATAAGGGCATCCTCTCATGCATCTGTTTCTCATCAAGCATTGTGCCCTCCCTCCTGGGTTTTTATGGTCTGGCTGATTGACAGCTAAAGGCTCAGTCAGGTGGGCAGTTCTACCAATAGTCACCCATCGGTTGTTCCATTTGCTTTCAACTGCTTTGCGGAAATCCTTTTCCACACAGTTCATCTCCATTGGAGGAAGAAACTTGCCATCAGGCAGTTGTTTGAAGCCTCTATTCTCACCACTGACACCGATATAACGTTCTACGTAATCGTACCAAGGCTTAATGTCTTTATAACGGACAGGCCAGTCTACACCGAAACCATCCTTTTGGTTGGCTGTGAAATCTATATCACTTAATCTATAGCTCTGTCGCCCCCATGTGATGGACCTTCCTCCTAAGTGATAGCCCCTCATCCAGTCGAATCGACTATCTTCCTGATATGGATGTTCACTGTCTTTTACGAAAAAGTGACGGTGGGCTTCTGCCGTGGTATAACCAGTTCTGTTTTGTTTCGGATAATCTTTATCGATTACCTCCTTGGATGTTCTACCTCTATTGGGTAAATCCCAAGTATCCATGGTGGCGGTATGATAGTCTTTGATGTGATCGATTTTACGACCACGTTCTAATACCAGCGTTTGGAGACCATTTTCACTAAGCTCTTTAGCGGCCCAACCTCCACTGATACCCGACCCAACCACAATAGCATCATAGGTTCTCTCCTGTTTTGCTTTAAGGTTTAAATTCATTGAGAATAGTCTTGAGTAAAAGTTTATACAATCTTATCCAGCGCGTATTCTGGGATAGATTAGAAATATAAACAGAAAGCGTTAAAAATGACAGGAAGTTTTAACCTATGGCAGTGTCAAACAGAGGGAAAATAAAAAAGCCTCGACATGTCGAGGCTTTTTCTAATATTCATCTTCATTGAAGAAGAAGTCTTCTTTTGTCGGATAGTCCGGCCAAATTTCTTCGATACTTTCGTATGGCTGTCCGTCATCTTCAAGCTCTTGAAGGTTTTCGACAACCTCTAGTGGTGCACCAGAGCGAATTGAAAAGTCAATCAATTCATCCTTGGTGGCGGGCCAAGGGGCATCTTCCAAATATGAAGCAAGTTCTAATGTCCAGTACATTTCTCTTCTCGTTTAATGGCGTGCAAAAGAATAGAATAAATTCCTAAAATTCAAATGCTTAAATGCAATTATTTTCAATACGCTAGCTTAGCTTTTTTAGTTCAGCTAGAATCTCTTTTTTAATCTCTACCTTAAGTTTCTGTTGAGCAAGTTTTCGATCCAATAAATTATCCAAACCACTGGCCATGTTGAACTTGCCCAGGTTTTCTTCGAATGTTTTAAGTTCGTTATAATCTCTGTCTAAAAGTCCTCTTAGTAATCGTACTCGCAATTTATTTAAATCCGATTCTGAGGTGCCTTTTTTTGACTTTTTCTCAACCAGAGAATTCAAAAACTTCTTCTCAGAAATCATTCCTGAAAGCTTCAGGTATCGAGACGAAAGTTCTTTTGAAACATCCTTATCTGTATTGCCAACTCCCTTCCATTTCTTATTGATAAGGTTTAAATCAATTTTAGGTATTAGAGTCTCATTGGCTTTCTTAAGTTCGGACAAAATCTCTTCTTTCAGTTTTTGATTGTCCTTAGTACTCAATTTTGCCTTCTTCTTCTCAAGCTTTTTTGCCGCATTCAAGGCCGACTTAATTATTTCTTGAAATTTCTGCCAAAACTCATTGTGTTTACTAGGCTTTATCTTACCTAATGCCTGCCACTCTTCTTTAAATGAATTGATGGACTTACGGAGAGATACGATGTCCTTCTCAGCTTTCAGCTTCTCGGCTTTGATTAAAAATTCTTCAAAGGCTGCTTCCTTCTCCTCACTCATCTTTTCTAAGTCGGCATAAAATGCAGAACGTCTTTCATAGAACTTCTGAACAAGTCCTTCAAAAGCCCCTTCGATTTCCTCTCTCCTCTCTTGCGCAACAGCGCCAGTCTTCAACCATTTACCTTGAATTTCCTTAACGGTTGTGGAAGAGGCCTTCCAGTCGTGACTTTCTGCAACCTCCTTTAATTGGTCCAGCAGGGCTATTTTTATCTCTAAATTCTTTTGCCGATTGGCTTCAACGTATTCAATCAATTCAGTCTGCAACCCATGCAAGGTGACATACAGGGACTCAAAATCTCCAATGGCATCAAAACCATGAAGTGTATCGATGAGACGTTCCACCTGAATTAAGAATGATCCCTTATTCGTATTTGCAGCGATCTTCTCCTTTACCTCTGAAACTTTCTTGACAGCAATCTCAAAACGTTCATAATAATGTATCAATGATTGTTCCTCGGTTTCTTTCACTTCACCAAGTTCCAAGTCAGGAAATTCCATAAAGGCCTTCCTGTAAACTTTACCATCAAGAACGTATCCGTAATCTTTCTTTTCCAACTCTGATTTTTCTATTCGGGCTCGAAAATAGTTAATTCAATTTATTGCGCTGAATTGAAGCATATTTTTTAGCATATTTGATCCAAAATCAGCCAAATGAGTGATAATAAGATCATTTTTTCAATGGCAGGCGTCAGCAAAGTCTACCCTCCCAATAAACAAGTATTAAAGAACATATACCTTTCCTTCTTCTATGGGGCTAAAATTGGTGTGCTCGGTTTAAACGGCTCTGGTAAGTCATCTTTACTCAGAATCATCGCGGGTATGGACAAAGAATATCAGGGAGAAGTTGTTTTTTCACCGGGTTTCTCTGTTGGCATGTTAGAGCAGGAGCCCGATCTTGACCCGGAGAAAACTGTAAAACAGGTGGTCGAGGAAGGTGCTAAAGAAACTGTTGACCTCTTAAAAGAATTCGAAGACATCAATCTTAAATTTGCGGACCCTGGGATTTTGGCAGATCCAGACGCGATGAACAAGCTGATTGAAGACCAAGGAAAAGTTCAGGAAAAGCTTGACCAAGTTAATGCCTGGGAACTCGATTCAAGGTTAGAAAGGTCGATGGATGCCTTGAGAACTCCTCCCGCTGACGCTATTATTAAAAACCTTTCTGGTGGAGAAAAAAGAAGGGTGGCGCTATGTCGATTGCTGATTCAAGAACCAGATGTGTTGTTACTTGATGAACCTACGAACCACCTCGATGCTGAATCTGTCCATTGGCTAGAACAGCACCTAAGACAGTATAAGGGAACCGTTATTGCAGTAACTCACGATAGATACTTCCTAGATAATGTGGCCGGTTGGATTCTTGAATTAGATCGTGGCGAAGGAATTCCTTGGGAAGGGAACTACTCTTCTTGGCTTGATCAAAAACAAAAGAGATTAGCAGACGAAGAGAAGACAGAATCCAAGAGACAAAAAACGCTTCAGAGAGAATTAGAATGGGTCCGCATGTCTCCAAAAGGACGCCAGGCAAAATCCAAGGCGCGCTTGGGTGCATACGATCGATTAGTTGGCCAAGAATCTGCCGAGAAGGAACAGAAATTAGAGCTTTACATTCCAGCAGGTCCTCGCTTAGGGTCTAAGGTGATTGAAGCAAAAGGGGTCTCAAAGGCCTTCGGAGATAAATTACTGTATGAAAATCTGGAGTTTTCATTACCTCAAGGTGGCATAGTTGGAATTATAGGACCTAATGGTGCTGGAAAAACCACTCTGTTTAACATGATTACAGGTAGGGAGCAACCTGACTCTGGAGATTTCGAAGTCGGAACAACGGTGGACATTGCTTACGTAGATCAGGAACACACAAAGCTTGACCCTAACAAATCGGTTTGGGAGGTAATTTCAGAAGGCAATGAGCTGATAACGCTCGGAGGAAAAGAAATAAACTCACGTGCCTATGTCAGCCGTTTTAATTTCAATGGAACTGACCAAAACAAGAAAGTAAGTGAGCTCTCTGGGGGTATGCGCAACAGGGTTCATTTGGCACTTACCCTGAAACAAGGTGCCAACTTACTTCTACTGGATGAGCCTACAAATGACCTGGATGTCAATACTCTGCGTGCATTGGAAGAAGGCTTAGACAACTTCGGTGGTTGTGCTGTAATCATTTCTCACGACAGATGGTTCCTTGACAGGGTTTGCACGCATATTCTTGCTTTCGAGGGCGATTCACAAGTTTATTGGTTTGAAGGCACCTATTCGGAATATGAAGAGAACCGTAAAAAACGTCTCGGGGATGTTGACCCAACCAGAATTAGATATAAGAAACTGGGCTAGTGCCCTGTTGCTTTTAAGTTGAAAAACGTTCTTTACAAGGTATAAATCCTTAAATTAGATCTATGAGAATCAGTTGTATACTCCTCTTTAGCTTATTATCCTTTGGACTAAGCGCTCAAAACTTTGGTTTAAGTGGTAACTCAGAAGTAGCCTTCAACCTTAGAGATGGCTCTAGTAATAATAGAAGTAATATTCGTAGTCATATCCCAATCGGGACAGCAGTGGAATTTAATAGGTATTTTGACGAAAGTCCTAGGATGGCAACAATTGTGTTGATTAAGGGCGATACCATTCGGGGTCGCTATCTATACAATATGGAGAATGAAGTACTTGAATCAAGTGATGGAGACTCTCTTATAGCCTGGAATTTTGTGAGTAGCTTCGAACTTGAAGCGAATGGAGAATCCCCAGCACAGAAATTCTCCAACCAAAGATTAGTTTGGCCTGAAAGTGAGTACGGAGGATTTATTAGAGATATATACACTTCTGAGTATGTAAAGGTAAAGTACTACCTCGAGTACATTCCTAGAACTTATGATGCTTCAACTCAAATGGGAGACCTATATGATAAAGTTGTGGCAAAATCTGATAACTACCTCAACACCGGGAATGAATGGAAAGTGATTCCTTCTGGAAAAACAGCTTTTTTTGATTTCTTTGGACGCTATTCGGAATCACTCCGAAAGTATGCAAGAAAGAATAAGCTCAAGCACAAAAATCCTGAGGATATTGGCAAAATGGTCACTTGGATAACTAAAAATGGAAATTGATTTCCTGTCTTAAATCTGAATGAAGACTTAAGGCAACAGGACAATTTCTTCCTATTTCTTTGAGCCATTCACGCTTTTCCTCACTCAGTGGACAATTGTCCCAAAAGAATTCAACTTTCAATGCTGCTATTTTTCTAGGGGCAGAAGCGGACATAACTTTAGTAGTTTCCAAATGCATACCCTTCAAATCAATACCCTCTTTTTCACCCGCAATAGCCATGACTGTCATCATGCAACTACCCAGGGCAGCTGCCACGGTATCGGTTGGCGAAAAAGTCTCTCCCTTACCATTGTTATCTACTGGGGCATCGGTCATCAATTGATTTCCAGACTTCACATGTGTAACAGAGGTTCTGAGGCCTCCCGAATATTCAGATTTGATAGTAGCCATAAACTAAGCAGCTTTATTTTTCGTTAATTTAGAGACCTTATTTCTACCGACAAAATAGTATGCATTCATTCCTTAAAAGTATCCTGTTATCGTTGCTCTTAATTATTGGATTTGGTGCTTTTGCACAACAGAATGACGAAGCACGTGGTGAAGACTATTCCATAGAAAATGTATTTGGGATAAGTAAGGCCACGCACGGGGGCTTAATCAGTGGTTTCTATTACAGACATTCGAAAATTTTGAGTGAAGGAAATCTAATGAACTATGGTATTGAGGTTGTCAATATCAAACATGCGAGAGAAGGAAAGGAGACAACTATAACTGGAAGCACATTCGTATTTGGTAAGTCAAACTACCTACTGGCTATTAGACCGACTTACGGCAGAGAAAAAATATTATTTAAAAAAGCTCCTCAGCAAGGCGCAAGAATAACGGGCCTTTTATCCGCAGGCCCCTCTATTGGCATGGAAATACCTTACTTTGTTGAATTGGTTGGAAATGAGAAAGAGCAATATGATCCAAATGACACCAGACATGGCTTTAATAGGATCATAGCGAATGCTGGTCCATTTAGAGGTCTGGGACAGTCTAAGTTCGTATTAGGTGCTCACGCAAAAGCCTCTTTAACCTTTGAGACAAACTCTACCAAGCAAAGAGTTTTTGGGGTCGAAGTTGGATTTACGTTAGACGTTTATACCCGCGAAATCAATATTCTTCCGGTGGCGGGTAATAATAGCGTATTCACCTCTGCTTTTATGGCCATTTATTTCGGGCGCAGAAGATAATCCATAAGCACTTTTTTTTGGAACCTTTGACTTACATTTGTGTTTCAATAGACAGAGGAGAAAGTTATGATAGAACTACCTGTCGTTTCTAAGGAAACTGAAGAGAGAAAAAGAAAACCAAACTGGCTTCGTGTTAAACTTCCAATAGGACCTGAATACGCGAAAGTCAGGAAGCTGGTTGACGAAAACAAGCTCCACACTATCTGTGAGAGTGGTAATTGCCCAAATATGGGTGAGTGCTGGGGTGCAGGAACAGCCACCTTTATGATTTTGGGGAATGTCTGTACAAGGTCATGCTCATTCTGTGCTGTGGCAACCGGAAGACCCCCAGAATATGATCAAGAGGAACCAAAAAGAGTCGCTGAGGCTATCAAAACCATGGGCGTCAAACATGCGGTGATCACCTCGGTAAACAGGGATGAATTAAAAGATAGAGGTGCTGAAATCTGGTACCAGACCGTTGTTCAAACCAAAGCGCTAAGTCCAACCACTACTATTGAAACACTCATTCCAGATGTCAAGGGTAACTGGGAAGCATTAGAGAGAATGATTGAAGGTGGACAGGAAGTTGTATCTCATAACATGGAAACGGTGCAAGATCTGTACAGACGTGTTAGACCGCAAGCCAAGTATGATCGGAGCTTGGAAGAACTTCATCGAATTAAAGAATTTGGTAAGCGATCCAAATCAGGTGCAATGCTCGGCTTAGGTGAAACTGATGAGCAAATCTTTAAGCTGATGGACGATCTGGCCGAGGTAAAATTGGACATTCTTACTTTGGGTCAATATCTACAACCCACAAAGATGCACCATGAAGTTATTGACTATGTGCACCCAGATAAGTTTGAGTTTTTTAAGGAAGAAGGACTTAAAAGAGGGATCAAGTATGTGGAATCCGGTCCTTTGGTAAGGTCTTCTTATCATGCCGAAAGACATGTGCATGTTTAACTTCTAGGAAAATACTTATAACCACCTCGACTTGTCATGGTGGTTTTTTTTGTTTCAATTTGCAATACATCATATTATGATGTATTATTGTTCTATGTATTCAAGAGAACTTTTAAAAGGTATTCTGAAGCCCATCATTCTGAAGTTACTTTCAGAGCACGACAAGATGTATGGCTATGAGATTGTACAACATGTAAAGGAGAAGACTGAAGGAAAGGTTCTGATCAAAGAGGGATCATTATATCCGACCCTTCATAGTTTGACCAAAGAGGGTTATTTGACTACCGAGTCGGTTTTAGTAGGTAATCGTACTCGTAAGTATTATTCTCTGACTAAGGAAGGCACGGGACTGGTAGTCCCAGCCCTTAACGAGCTCATAGATTTTCAGGCAACCTTGGGCTTACTTTTTGGAAAGGAAAAACCAGCTGTCTCATGATCAACCCACATCAAACAGAAATCATCAAGGAGTACTTAAGAACTGAGCAGTTTACCGATCAGGCTCTTATTGATGACCTCCTTGACCATATCTCATGTGAGATCGAATTACAAATGGAAGTCGGAACCAATTTTGAAGATGCCTTCCATACAGCACTAGAGAAAGTATTACCACAAGAACCTGTTCAGGTTCAACAAGATTTAGAATTTTTAACCACAAAAACTCAAAATATTATGATTAAGAAAACAGCTTATGTCGGAGGGTATGTCAGCGCTCTCGTCTTTTGCCTTGCCGTACTTCTAGCGGTTCTATCATTCCAAAACAATGCCCTTGTTGACAGTAGAAGAGAGAGCCTTACAGATCAATATTTAACAGTGAATATTGATGACATAAGCTCTGAACAAAGGAATGAAATATACCAGGACTACTACAAGGAAACTTCAGCTTTAAAGCTAAAATCCATCCAACAGGCCACTATAAGTCAGACTTTGCTCATTATATCGATTCTACTTTTCGGGATAACTTATCTGCCCTATTGGTTTTATATTGGATTCCATCGAAGTGAGCTACAACATGGCTGAATCAAAAACGGCTACCGAATGGTAGCCGTTTTTGTCCTATTTTCTTCATTAAGTTTCCCTATGCCATAGCCTCTTCTTCGGCATAATCCGCAACTGGAATACAGCTACACATTAAGTTTCTATCGCCATAAGCCGAATCAATTCTACCTACTGACGGCCAGAACTTATTACTTCTTACATAATCGGCTGGAAAGGCTGCTTTCTCTCTAGAGTAAGGCATATTCCAATCACTAGACAATACCGACTCATTTGTGTGAGGAGCATTTGAAAGAACATTGTTATCTACTTCAGCGTTGCCGTCAGCTACTTCCTGTATTTCTGCACGGATACCTAACATGGCATCACAGAAGCGGTCAAGCTCAGCTTTAGATTCAGATTCCGTTGGCTCTATCATTACAGTACCTGCCACCGGAAAAGATACTGTTGGTGCATGAAATCCATAATCCATTAAACGCTTGGCGATATCTTCAACTTCAACGTGTTGAGCTTTGAAATCACGACAATCAACAATCATTTCATGCGCACACCTGCCTTGTGTTCCAGTATAAAGAATTGGAAATTTCTCTTCTAACCTGGCTTTGATATAGTTAGCATTCAGTATTGCAATCTTGGTTGCGTTTGTAAGGCCTTCGGCACCCATCATAGCAATGTATGCATAAGAAATCGTTAGGATACTAGCACTGCCCCAAGGTGCAGCCGAAATAGCCGTAATAGCTTTATCTCCACCGCTCTTTACATTTGGATTACCCGGTAAAAACGGTGCCAAATGAGATCTTACACCGATTGGCCCCATACCTGGGCCTCCGCCTCCATGAGGGATACAGAATGTCTTATGAAGGTTCAGGTGACACACATCCGCCCCAATCAAGCCAGGACTAGTCAAACCTACCTGCGCATTCATATTAGCACCATCCATATATACCTGACCACCGTGTTGATGGATGATATCACAAATCTCTTTGATGCTTTCTTCAAACACTCCATGTGTTGAAGGGTAAGTCACCATCAATGAAGCAAGGTTATCGCTGTGCATTTCTGCTTTAGCCTTCAAATCTTCAACATCGATATTTCCTTTTTCGTCACACTGAACAAGCACCACTTTCATTCCTGCCATCACAGCAGATGCTGGATTAGTTCCGTGTGCAGACGTAGGAATGATAGCCACATTTCTATGGTGATCTCCACGGCTTTGGTGATATGCTCTAATAACCATTAGACCTGCATACTCGCCCTGTGCCCCAGAATTTGGTTGCAATGACACGTCATCAAAGCCTGTAATTTCTGATAGCCAATCTACCAAATCACCAAACATCTGTTGATATCCTTTAGTCTGATCACTTGGGGCAAACGGATGAATATTTCCGAATTCAGGCCATGTAACCGGAACCATTTCTGCCGTGGCATTCAGTTTCATTGTACAAGAGCCTAAGGAAATCATTGAATGAACTAGGGATAGGTCCTTATTCTCTAATCGCTTGATATAGCGAAGCATTTCGTGCTCAGACTGGTATTGATTGAAAACAGGGTGAGTTAAGAAGTCGCTTGTCCTGTTCAATCCATCAGGAAAGTTAATTTCAACACTTGTAGACATCGCTGCCACATCCAAGTCCATTGACTTACTGGCTGACTCTGCGAATACATTCAGAACCGCTTCTAAATCAGCCACTGTAGTTGTTTCATCTACTGCAATACCAATATTACCATTATCGAAGTATCTGAAGTTGATTTCGTTCGACTCTGCGATAGCTTTAACCTTAGAGGCAAATTCGATCTCCGCTTCTATTTGAATAGTGTCAAAGAATACATCATTCAATTGTTTGAAACCAAGCTCGCCCAATCCGTTACTAAGCAATTTTGCTTTCCCGTGAATGTTACTGGCTATACCTTTCAAACCTTCTGGCCCATGGTAAACACCATACATTCCTGCCATCACACCTAATAATACCTGTGCAGTACAGATATTGGATGTAGCTTTTTCTCTTCTGATATGCTGTTCACGCGTCTGCAAAGCCATTCTATAGGCTTTATTACCGTGACTATCTAAAGACACTCCTATGATCCTACCAGGAATCTGCCTCTTAAAGCTTTCTTGTGTAGCAAAGTATGCCGCGTGAGGACCACCAAAGCCCATTGGCACACCAAAACGTTGGGTTGTACCGATCACCGCATCTGCACCCATTTCACCAGGAGGTGTCAATAGCACCAATGACATAAGGTCAGCCGCTGCTACAACAAATACGTTTTGTTCTTTTGCGGTCTCTGTGAAAGCACTAAAATCTCTTACATTTCCATCACCTCCAGGGTACTGGTAAAGCACGCCATATAGTTCTGGATCGGTCAAGTCAACTTGATCAATATTTCCAATCTCAAGCTCAATGCCTACTGGGATAGCACGAGTTTTCAATACATCCAAAGTCTGTGGGAAGGTGTTTTCGTCTACAAAAAACTTATTAGCCGTCTTCTTATCTTTCTTTCTTAAGCCAGCAAACATGGTCATAGCCTCAGAAGCTGCAGTCGCCTCGTCTAGCAGAGAAGCGTTTGCTATTTCCATACCTGTTAGATCAATAACGAGGGTCTGAAAGTTAATCAAGGCTTCAAGCCTACCTTGTGCAATTTCTGCCTGATAAGGTGTATAGGCTGTATACCACCCTGGATTTTCAAGTACATTTCTTTGAATTACACCCGGCACTATTGTCCCATAGTAACCCATACCAATGTATGACTTGAATAGCTTATTCTGAGAAGCCATAACTTTCAAGTCGTTCAAGAATTGAAATTCAGACTTAGCTGCCGGCAAATTCATTGCTCCTTGCATTCTGATACCTGCAGGCACTGTTTCATTGATAAGTGTATCAACACTATCTGCACCAATTACCTCAAGCATTTCTTTTATTTCAGAATCTTGGGGGCTGTTATGTCTGTCCTCGAATTTTGGGACCTGGTTTAAATTAATCTTAGTCATTTCCGAATTCCAATAAGTTGTAATTTCCTCTCTTCCAAAAGATGAACAAATGTAAGCCACAAAGCCTTGATTTCCTTGCATATCAAATCAAAAAACAAGACCATTGAAATAAGAAAATACGGCTGTTTTAAAATTATGATTAGCTTTAGCCCGCTAATAAATTGTAACATCAAATTGTTTATAAAATGAGGAAATTAAAGGCATCCTTTTTAGGATTGTTGGTTTTAGGTTTCGCAGCTACTGCTCAAGACGTATCTGTGAAATACGGAAAGACCATTACACCGGAAGACATGAGAAAAAAGCTCACAGTGCTTGCTTCTGATGACTTTCAGGGAAGAGAAACAGGAACTGAGGGCCAAAAGAAGGCTTCTCTTTACTTAGAAGGTTTTTACCGAAATCTCGGGCTTCAAGGTCCAGCTGACGGAGCTTACCGTCAGAAGTTCAGTATGTACCAGTCAGACTGGTCAGATGTCTATGTGAAGATAAAAGGCAAGAAGAAGATGAATGGCGTTGATTTCATTTTCTCAGGTAGTGCCAATATGGACAAAGAAATGAAGCTTTCGACTGTATTCATCGGTAATGGTGATGATCTAAGCGGCATGGACGTTAAAGACAAAGGTGTGATGATGACTACCATCTCACGAGAGTTACTAACGAAAGTGAATGAGGCTGGCGCAAAAGCCATCTTCGTAATGAGTTCTAATGATGAGCAGTTTATGCAAACAATGCCTCGTCAAGCAAGATTTAGATTAAAAAGTAGATTAAGGTTCAATAAGGAGTTAGGTGCCAATCAGAGTATGATCTTCAATGTTACGAAGGCCATGGGTGCTCAACTTTTGAATACTACTGCTGCCAAAATTGATGCTGCGGCAGATAACCCGGCCAGCATCAAACCAAGAACAGTTCGCTTTATGGTGAAGGAAAAACTGGCTGAACTTAGCACTGAGAACATGGTAGCCTTTCTTGAAGGTACCGACCTGAAAGATGAAGTACTAGTTATCTCTTCTCACTATGATCATATTGGTCAAAACGAAGATGGCACAGTGATCAACAATGGGGCTGATGATGACGGCTCAGGTACTACTGGCGTTATGGAAATTGCCGAAGCTTTCGTACAGGCAGCAAATGAAGGCCACAGACCAAGAAGGAGTATCCTTTTCTTAAATGTTACGGGTGAAGAAAAAGGATTGCTAGGATCAGCCTATTATGCTGACAATCCACTATTCCCAATTGAGAAGACAGTCAATAACCTCAACATTGATATGATTGGTCGTGTAGACCCAGATCATGAAAATGACAGAGAATATGTATATGCCATTGGATCAGAAAAATTATCCAGTCACTTAAAGATCATTTCTGAGTATGCTAACATCACGTATACAGGGTTAAATCTTGACTATCGCTATGACGATCCGGCTGACAAAAATAGATTTTACTACCGTTCTGATCACTACAACTTTGCTAAGAAAGGTATTCCGATCATTTTCTATTTCAATGGTGTGCATGCCGATTACCACCGTCCTACAGACACAGTGGACAAGATCGAGTTTGACGTAATGGCGAAGAGAGCTCAGCTGGTATTCCATACCGCTTGGATCTTGGCCAATAGAGATGACAGAACTCCGGTCGACAGAACCGATGACATGGATTACGGTTCTCGTGATTAATCGAACAAGCATTTGAATAAAAACAGATTAAGGCTACTTTCGAGTAGCCTTTTTTTTATGCCCAACATGTTACATATACTCAACGGAGATAGCACGCTACACCAATTCAAAAACTCAGGAATTGAAGGAAATACCTACGTCTGGAGGGATGTGCTAAGTGAAGGTCCTGTGAACGCTGAATTTGGAAGTGACTCCTTCTGGACTGAGCGAGATCGGTTCATGAGTACTCAGTATCAATTGAAAAATGGCCAATACTTGAAAGGAGTTGTTTCATCATTTAAAGCCATGGAAGAATCACTTTCTGACTTAGATGAAATAGTGCTGTGGTTTGAGTACGATTTATTCTGTCAAATCAATATGGTTGCCTTAATCCATTGGTTGCATGGAAAGAATCTCAACTGCACAGTATCATTGGTTTGCCCAGGTAAAATAGATGAATCGGATAGGCTCTTCGGGCTTGGAGAAATAGCGGCTGATCAATACCCTCAACTGTTCGACACTCGACTAAAATTAGGTTCGCGCGAGTTCGAATTTTGCAGTGATGTCTATGAAGCCTATTGCTCGAGTGATCCCACAGAAATGTACAACTACGTTCTGATGAGTTTATCAGAGTTTCAATATCTACCTGATGCCCTAGACGCTCATTTTAAACGTTTCCCCAATAAAGAAAGTGGCCTGACTGAAATCGAACAAAAAATGATCTCTCTAATCCAAGAAGGAGAAAATGATTCTAGAAAACTGGTAGGTAAAATGCTCAGATGGCAACGTTATCATGGTTTTGGAGACCTTCAATACTTCAATATCCTTGATGGCTTGAAATCTCTTTTCAAAGATTTTGAGCGCCTAACTCTCGATTCTGATTTAAGTAAGAAAAAAGTCGAGTCCTTGATGGATCGTAACCAAAAACTAGGTGGTGCTATACTTAGTGATTGGTATTGGGATGAGCAAGAAAAAACGCTGATCCCAAGGGAATCAGCGTCATAAATATTTCTTAGATTAAGCTTACTTCCCTGTCGAAAGTCTCACTCTTCCATCTTCAATTCTTATATCCACATCGGCTTTACCACCGTCCAGTTCGAGCTTGGCTCTTCTTTCCGTCTCTTGAATTTTATCAAAGGCAGAAGTCGCAGAAATTCTACCATCATCTTTCGACACATTGAACTCACCGCCCCCACTAAGGACAACAAAATCAATATCAGCATCATCTCCTCTGATTTCATAAACCCCGTTGTCAGAAAGGCTGGTCTCTAACGATACATTACCATCTTCAGCAGACACTTCAATAGTATCAAAATTGCCATTGCGCAAATCTATATCACCATCATCTACATTAACATATAACGAGCCCTTACCTCCGTCCATTCTTAAATCGCCATCCTCTAGCTGCAAGTCGAACTTGTTGCCATTACACTCTATCAATTCAATATCTCCATCGTCAGTCTCAATGGATATCTCTCCATTGACACTACGAATCACATAATCATCATCATCTCCTTTGATTCTTAGGGATCCCGTTTGAGGCATCTCTATTTCAATCTCATAATCAACACGCCAAGAGCCGATTTGGAAAGTAACACCTCTGCGTGCTGACTCCGTAATGTATAAATCACCTTGACGTTCTTCTACTTTAATATCGAATCGCGATCTGCTAGATCTAACCCCACGTGTGGTTTCAGTTCTATCAATTACCACATGTACATCACTTCGATCGCTTCCTGTAATCTTCACATTAGCGTCTTCAGACTTGAGGTGAATTGTACCATCTGAGGCTAGGTTATAGACCTCATCCAGGTTAAAATTTTTGTCTTGGGCGGTTATGTTGCCAATGAACAGCGTCAATAAAGACGCACAGGTAAAAAGAATCTTTGCTTTCATAATATTCTGAGTTGTTGTTTAAATTTTGACAAAGTCAATTTAGCGAATATTCTGGAATTGGATCAAAACCCGCTTATCTCCTCTTCTTTCGACCCCTACCTCGCTTGGCTCCTCCAGGCTTGTCACGAAATTTTTGTTTCTTCTCGTGAAATGCCCCCTTAAAACTGGGGTCCGCTCTTTTCCGCATATCATCAATGGCTTTGTCCATCTCCTGTTCTTCGCCAAATGGTGTTTTTTCCACAGTTACCTGATCCGGAATATTCTTCTGAGCTATTTTCTCTTTGATAAGATGCTCAATCCGAGGAATATGTTGCATCTCCAATTTATTGGCAAAGGTGATGGCCATCCCCTCATTCTGAGCCCTACCCGTTCGCCCAATTCGGTGAACATAGTCTTCATAAATCAGTGGTACATCAAAATTTACTACATGGCTGACCATTGAGACATCCATTCCACGTGCTGTGACATCAGTAGAAACCAAAACCCTAATATGCCCTTCCTTGAATTCGTCCATCGCATTAATACGAGAGTTCTGGCCTTTGTTGGCATGAATAACTCTTACTTGACCCAGTGATTTTCTATCTAGGTAATGAGCAATGTTATCAGCTATAGTCTTAGTCTTGACAAACACAATTACTCGCTCAAAAGAATCATCTTCTAAAAAGTGAGTTAGAAGGTTAAGCTTAGTTCTGAAATTTGGCACCTCATACAAGACCTGATCTATGGTTTCGGCAACTGTCGCCTGTGGAGCCACTTCCACCCTTTCTGGGAATTCTAAGAACTCCTCAGTAAGCGTAACTACCTTATCATGCATTGTAGCAGAAAAGAGCATATTCTGCCTCTTGACAGGTATAAGCTCAAGGATATTTCGAATCTGGGGCATAAACCCCATATCCATCATCTTATCTGCCTCGTCCAGAATAAGTGTTTTGATACCTCTCGGGTAAATTGCCCCTTTCTTATATAAGTCTAGAAAGCGGCCTGGTGTGCTGATAATAATATCGACCCCTTGTTCCAGTGCTTCTAACTGAAGTTTAGGCCCAAGCCCCCCATAAAGTGTAACTACTCTTAAATCAGTGTACTTGGCAAGAGAAGTGAAATGATTCGAAATCTGAATAACCAATTCGCGTGTAGGCGCTAAAACCAATGCCCTAGGGTGTTCTCCTTGAGCATATTTAGCTTTCATAATCAAAGGAGTAGCAAACGCCAGAGTTTTCCCCGTACCTGTTTGCGCTATTCCTAACAAATCATGACCTGCCAAGGCTATGGGTATTGCCTTTCTTTGAATTTCAGTTGGATTGGTAAACCCCAACTCTTCAATGGCATTCAAAATCTGCCGATTCAGCTTTAAATCTTCAAAATTTTGAATTTCTACTGCCATTTTAAGTGGATTCGTGTTTGTTTTACAACGCAATTACGCGAAACACTCCGCAAAATAAAATCATAATGGCATCCATCCTCATATTGAACGGCACGCTGGTTAATGAAAACCAAATCTTTGAAGCTGACATCTTTATAAACAACCAGGTAATTGAAGCAATTGGCAAGGACCTTCAGCATAAAGAAGCTGATCGTGTAATTGATGCTACCGGCAAAATCATTATCCCCGGTTTGATCGATGATCAGGTCCATTTCAGAGAGCCTGGGCTTACCCATAAAGCGGAGATCTATACAGAATCGAGGGCCGCTGTGGCTGGAGGAATCACCTCGTTTATGGAGATGCCTAATACGGTTCCTAATACCCTGACACAAGAGCTTCTGCAAGACAAGTATGATATTGCTGCTCGAAACAGTCTGGCCAACTATAGCTTCTATATGGGTGCCTCCAATAATAACCTCGAAGAGGTGTTGAAGACTGACCCAAAAAACATTTGTGGTGTCAAAATCTTTATGGGCTCTTCCACAGGGAATATGCTTGTGGATAATCAAAAAACTCTTGAATCCATTTTCTCCAATTCCCCTACACTCATTGCCACCCATTGCGAGTCGGAAGAGGTTATCCAAAGGAATACTGCCGCGGCAAGGGCTCAATATGGAGAAGAAGTGCCGATTGCCATGCATCCTGTAATAAGAGACGAGGAAGCTTGTTATGCCTCCTCTTCATTTGCTGTAAACCTAGCCAAGAGCACTGGTGCGAGATTACATATTTTGCATATATCCACTGCGAAAGAGTTAGAGCTTTTCGACAACACCATCCCTCTAAAGGAGAAGAAAATAACTGCTGAGGCATGTGTACATCACTTGTGGTTTTCAGATGCAGATTATGCCGAAAAGGGCACACTCATTAAATGGAACCCAGCGGTCAAACAGTCTACTGATAGAGATGCTGTACTTCAGGGAGTGATTAGTAACAAAATAGACGTATTAGCTACGGATCATGCGCCTCATACCTTAGAGGAGAAACAAAACAGTTACTTTTCAGCACCGTCTGGAGGTCCGCTTGTACAACATTGGCTTACAGCGCTGTTAGACCTCCATCACCAAGGCAAGATTACTCTGGAGAAGATTGTTGAGAAGTCTTCTCATGCGGTTGCTGACCTCTTTGATGTAGAAAGGCGAGGTTATATCAGAGAAGGCTACTATGCAGACCTTGTATTAGTTGATTTGGCCGAACCAAGTGAGGTCACTAAAGAAAGTCTTCTTTACAAATGCCAGTGGTCTCCATTTGAGGGGCATACCTTTAAGTCTGCCGTAACTCATACAATAATCAATGGGCAGGTTGCCTACGAAGAAGGAAATTTAGTAGAAGTTGGCAGCGGTATGAGGTTGAAATTTGATAGAGACTAAATTATCACCGGTTCTTTTGATTTGGCAGGTTAATTAGTCGTTATTAATGGCTCAAACCTTAAGATATGCCAATTAAGAGGCTCACGCTGCTCACTATATTTTTACTCTTTGGGTCCTTGGCGAGTCAAGGCCAGTCCATAATTCAATTTGAGAGATTAATCAAAAAAAACACCAAGAAAGCTGGTAAGGCATCTGTCAAAAAGAAAATTGAGAAAAGCTATACCGAGCTACAATTGACACACATATATACACTAACAAAAGAGTTAAGCAATCCAGAGTTTCCGCCAAATCGGGAAGCCCTAAAAGCTGCTTCAGGCTATAGTCTCGCTAAGGCCTTAATCAAAAAATTGTACGGCACATCACCAACTCTCAAGGGTGAAAATCAAATGCTTCAAAAAGCCGGCCTTGAGTTAGATAATTACTATTCTTCTGGCCTCCGTCTTATGAGTGAAGAAAATCAGACATCTAAGATAGTCGCTCTGTCCAACCTGAAATTCGTTCAAGCTTTAGACCCAAATTATAAAGAAGTCGAAAAAACTGTTAACAGTTTAAAAGATCAAATTTCTTATAATGTCTTGATAAAGTATGACCTAGAAGGGTTTGAGGAATTGGAACCAGTTATGTTTCAACTCAACACTGTCTTGGTCAATGATATTAAGGCATTTGGAGGCACTAAAGTAGATTACTATTTTGAGAACATAGCAAATCCGAATATGGAATTCGCCTACACAATAACGTTAGACTTTGAGTTTATTGATGTCCCACAAGTAACTACCAGAATCGATCAAAAGACCTATCACAAAAACCAAGGAAGAGTATCAATCAAGGCGCAAGTGGACAAAGAGGTTTTTGAAAGGAATATTCGGGCGTCTGGAAATGCTCTGATATTTAGTAGAGTATATGGGGAAGAATACAGAAGTGAGCCATTCAATATTAGGATCAAGAAAAAAACTTTCAATTCACAAATCAATGGTAATCAAGATGCAATAGACGCTATCAATTTAAGGCGAATATCTCAAGAGAAATCATCTCAGAGCAATCATGAAAAAATCTCCGATAAAGAGTTTAGAGACAAAATTTTCAATATTCTCAGAAGGCAAATACAGGAAATTGAGTCCTACTTATAATGCCTTTGAGTAACTTTTTATTAGTTATCATTCTTGATTTTATTTCAAAATAAATTACATTTGCTGCCCGTTCAGCAATGAACTATCACGGTGGTTGTAGCTCAGTTGGTTAGAGCATCGGTTTGTGGTACCGAGGGTCGTGGGTTCGAGTCCCATCTTCCACCCACCTTTCTGGAGAGCTTTTTAAAGCTCTCCTTTTTTTATGCTTATTTCTTTGCTCATTATTTTCCATCCTTCGGTAAATAATTTTACTCTATTTGACCTAGTCTCTTTATAATACTTTTTAAAGGTCTGAGATAAATCGAAATAGTACCATAAGTGTCATTTCACCTTGTCTAATGCTCATTTAAGAAATTACCTGAATAGCAGAATTCTATCGCGCCATTTGATTAATTTGAATTTGACCTACACTATTTTTGGTTTTCACTTAACTAAATTCTGAACATTGAAAGGTAAACTCAATGATAGAATAAACACACGTCCTCTACTTGATAGACTCAAAGTAGATTATAAGTTGTACCTGAAAGGCGATCTGGTACAGACCATAACTGAACAGCCAATTGATAGCTTCGAAGGAGATGAAATAGAATTCATATTCCAGCTTATAGAAGCAGAGTTAAGAGCCACTGATGCTGCACACATTAAGGAAATACTTTCTTCAATAAAAGAATCGGTTAGCGAGCGTTGGGCTTTTATATTCAATCATTCCTTAGAAATTGAAAGGGGCCGAGCTCAATCTGCCGTGAGCCATCAGCTTATCGCACTTATACAATTGACAGAGGAACACTGAAACCTGGCCTACTGATGAGTACTTATTGATGAGTAACCTAAATATTATATCTTAGTACTAATGGACCTTGACCAACACCCTGGGAAAAAGATTAAATGGATCATTGAACATTTTGAGAATGGCAACACCGCTGCCTTTGCTCGAAAAGTCTTCTTGACAGCCCCAACGGTGGATGCTTATATTAAAGAAAATACTAAGCCCGGTTATGATGCAGTCCAGAACATACTTCGTGCCTATCCGGAAATAAACATTCACTGGTTTATTCTAAATCAAGGCCCTATTAAACGAGAACTCAGTGATACGGAACTCGATGCACTGGAAGAAAATCACAGGCTACGTAAAGGTATTCAAGACTTGTACGAATTATATGTAGAAGGAAATAAAGACCAGAATTAGTCTCTTCGAATTCTATTTAAAATCTCATCAGCAACAGTTGCTCTATCCGCCTTGAGATTGGCCACCAAAACACGCTCTCTGCGCTTGTTGAAACTCAACTGGACAACATAAACGAATAGCATGATAAGTAACAAAGCAACTACACCTAGTGGCCAATATTGTCTTAACAGCGCCAAGCGCTCGGCCTTTAAAGCTCTATCAGCAAGGATGGTATCAATACGAGAATTAAAGGCCTGAAGTGTGGGAGCTGAATCTTGTTGAGAACTTTGGACTGTCATCCAGTTCTTAAAATTGGCAGCGTATAGGTCGCTATATTCTATTGACTTATTCAGGTCCGTAGAACGGTAAGCCTTTTGGAGCAAATCATAGACGATGAACATATCTGGATCATTCTTGATCCCATCAAATGTATTTACTGCTGTCTCCCATTTTGCTATTGCGTTAACCTGATCACCTCTTATAGAGTAAAGCTCTCCCTGATGTAATAAAGTAATAAACTGAGATCTCTTACTGGAATGCTCTTGTTTTAACTCCAGTGCTTCAGCATAATAACGATCGGCCTTAGAATAATCCTCTTGTGCAACATAAATTTCCGCCAAGTTGTGCATGGCAATAGACCTCAAGACAGGATCAACACTCTCATTAAATGCAGCAATTGAGAAGAATTCTCCTGCTCCAGCATATTCTTTATTCTCCTGTTTTATGAGCCCTAATTCAATTACAACCTTCGCTAAAAGAACAGAATCGTCTCTAAATTCTGACTGCTCCCATAAGTCCACTAAAATTTCACCCGCCTCTAAATATTTTCCATCATTTTTTAGCTCAGTAGCCATGTCATAAGGCAGATCAATCAAAAGCTGTAAATCCCCATATTCCTCGGCTATCTCTCTGTAATTAGTGACATATTCTTGCGCACTCTTTAAGGCCTCTCTGTAGAGATCAACTGCACCGTCATGGTCGTCATAACTAGACCTGATTATGGCAAGGTTATTTAAAATTATAGTCCTTTTAAATAAATCCACCGTATCACACTTATCTAGGTATTCAAGTGCATCACTGTAATTAATAAATGAAGACTCATAATCATTGGTGCTCATCCCAATAAATCCGAATGTCGCCTTGGCCGTGACCATACCGTACATATCAGATTTAGCCCTCGCCATATCAAATGCTTTTTGGGCAAGTTTTATGGATTGTTCAGGATTTTCTTCAATCATGGCCTCCGCATCATACAGAAGATCATACATATCTTTTTCCTGACCAACAGCAAATAACTGAGTGCAAGTGAAAATTATTAGTATGTAAAGTGCTCTAATCACGCCTAAAGGCTGTTTTTTATTACTTATCTAAAGACTAAAGTAATGAAAATACCAGAATTCTCAGCGTAAAACTTAATTGTTTTGCACACTCTTTTGCGTCACAAATTCTTGTGCCGTCCAAGTATGTAAGAAAATTACGATTTAGCCTTTCTTGCGAAGCATACTTCTTCCCTTCTTCTCCGTCCCTTCACTCTTTTGGTCATCTAATTGTACTTCTGGGACTACAGGATCTGGCATGGTATCTTCTGAGGCATCAGCACATCCAAATGTTAAAACTGTAAGGGCGAATAATAATAGCATTGTCTTTTTCATAGTCGATTTATTTAATTGAGGGAACCAATATATTGATTTCACTCAATTGAAAGTCAATCTATTACATGAAATGTGACACATTCGAAGTATATGCAAATGATATAAGCAAAAGCTATCCAGTAACTCTAAGAAGCCTTAAACTTGGCATTGATATAGTGCAATTAGAACAATACTATATGTTCATCAGTTACTCAGAATCATCTGACGAGTAATGAGGAGGCATCCACATTTTGATGGTGAATTTTGGTCACTTTGTAGTTGCTAAAAGCACCGTCTCCAAATACCTCTGGATCAAAGGGGGTGTTAATAAAGTGGAGCGCACTAACAGAAGCGTCACGTGGTTGGACATTTTCAAACCGAACTTTCGAAAGTTCAGCAGAACAACCGTCTATTAATACTACTTCGGCAGTTACATCCTTGACGGTGAATTTTGCATATTCTCCAAACGTTCCGATGTGCAGTGCCTCAGTAGTGAGGTTATTTAGGGTAATATTCTCGAACTTTTCAGGACAGATAAACACTTTCGTAGAAAACGAATTATGCTCTGGTTCCCCATTATCAGAAATGAGACAGTCTCTTACATTATTCTCGCAACCGATGTGAATTGTTTCGTAGATGGGGTTATTCTCTATTACGATACTGTTGATGTCTGAGGACTTGACAGTTAATTCTTTTAATTCGCTTGACTGCCCTACAGTCAAATGGTCCATAGATGATGAAACTATCTCGATATCATGAAGTCGACATTTATCGAAAGACAGACTCCTTACTGTAGTTTCCGACATCATAATATTTCCGGAGAATCGACAATCAGTAAACACCACATCATCAAATAAACAGCTCTTGAAGTCTAAATCATAGGGTAAATGAATGCCTGCCACGTGAATGGATTGATTCAATGTGAAGGGAAAGGGGGAAATTCTAAATTCAAGGTCTTCACCTTTAAGAATTTTCAAGAATTGCTTTACATTAATCTTTCTCATTGAGCTTGTTTAGAAAAAGACTTCATACACCCTATAACTCTAAAATTCGAAGCCTGATTTCCTTATGCATGTTAGGATTTCGTCAAGTACCTGACAATACCCACTTTTGGGTATTTTTCTAGTTATAGCCACGCTTTAGACTAATTGAATCTGGCCAATAACAGCATTCTCTTACCCTCAAAAATTCTAATTGCTTGATTTTATGATGTTTATATGTTTAATTAACCGAACTGTTCCTGAGACAGTAGAGAAAACTTTCTCATTACTTAAGGCCCAAGCAACCCATGAATTCGACTTCCGAGTTGGCTTATGCATTTGACTTTACCATTGAAAGACACTCGCTTTTCAATGAAATTCTGGACTGGATGGATTCAAATACTTTCCGCTCAGACCAAAGTTATATTTGGCAAATAGGCATCAGTTCGGAATCGACCTTGAAGAGTGTTCAAAGCAAGGTATTAGGAGATTTAGAGTGCAAACATTTCAGACACTGGAAAGCCAACTCATTCAAGAAAGCGATCGGTATATTAAGCCGACTTAATAAGCACAGTTCTGTATTCAAATCTGACCTTAGCAGCTACAGAGAAAAGGGGCATCATATCTTTATCTACAAAACATCTTGCGTCACAAAACGCCTTTTTTATCATACTCTGCATCAGTGATTATTGGATGAATTTCTTAACTTCACTTATGTCCCAAGGCATGGAAGATTTTCTGAAATTATCTACAAGCGAACAAACACGACTGCTGTTTCTTGACGGGACTTTCATACTTTCAATTCGGTATTACGGCTATAAGGTAAATCTCTACCTCTACAAGAATGAATACTTAGAGGTTTTCTATAATCACAAGCAAGACCTGATTGAGAAGATACAGCTACTAGACTATCAGCATACAAGAATGAAATTCTATGCTGATCAGATCAACATTAAGTCAGTCGCTAGCTGAATCAAGTATTCGCATATGAACTTTCATGACTTGTGGAATTAATAAACTGTCAGAATCATTCTGAATGCTATAATCTGCCAGTTCCCTTCTAACCCCGTCACTGGTCTGCTGCCCGATTATTTGATCCACTTGCTCATGTGTTCTTTGAAGGTCCCTTAATAAGACACGCTCAACTCTAGTCTTTTTTGAAGCAAAGACACAGATGACTTTGTCAAGTGATTTGTATGATTCTGTTTCGAAAAGCAAGGCTGCTTCTTTCAAAACATAGGGATGATTTTGATGACTTTGTACCCATTCGGCAAAATCTGTAGCTACGGCAGGGTGAACCAGTTCATTAAGTTTTTTCAGTTCTGTGGGATTAGAGAATGCAACATCTGCCAGGTAAGATCGATTTAACTGTCCGTCCTTTGAATAGCTCTCGGCACCAAATTCTCTCTTCACACTTTCAACCAAACTGGAATTATTTGACAGGAGATATTTGCCCCGATCATCTGCGTAATAAATAGGGACACCTAGCACTTCGAAAATCTGACAAACTGTGCTTTTACCCGAGCCAATCCCTCCTGTAATGCCAACAAGCAGTGGTCTAGTCATTTTTTATAACCCTAATAGTAGATGAGACGATTTCCAGTTCTTCAACGTGCTCATCACGCATACCAACCTTCAATACTATGGATGAATCAACTGGATTCATATCATTGAAATCGGCCACTATTCCGACTCTTGCAGTATCAATTGCATCAAAATAAGTCTCTGCAATTTTATAGCGAATAGCGGCAAAGGCATCTGAAGACTGCCAAGTGCTATCAGGGAAATTGAGTAAAGAAATCAGTACATTGTCACTAATATCTAACATACGGACCACTTCAAAGCTCAATAAAGCAGATTCAAGTTGCGGTACCACAAATTCAGGGGTAGTAGGAATATCAATTTCCTCAGAGACATCTCTGTCAATTTCTGTCAAGTTAGCCTCTAAGTATATAACCCGATCTAAATCTCTAATGATGCGTTCAGGCCCAGTCCAAACGACTGTATCAGGTTGAATACTTATTGGAGAAGAAATCCTATGACTATCATCTAAGCTGATAGAAGACGGATCTAGTGCTAATCTAAATGTTCGAGAAACCTTCTTTTGTATATCAAACTTGATAGAATCTCTGAGAATGTAATTAATGACAACTGGGTCTAATCGAGGAGTTAATTGGCCTCTTAAAGAAGCAGTCATGACGTGATCCGACTCATCAGGTCTATCTAGAGAGACAGTTATAGGATTCATATTGAATCCAAAAGACCTTGTCATAAGGTCCCAACCTCCTCCCGTAACTTCAATTGGAATTCTAGTAGGAAGATCCCGGGTGGCTATATAGGCTTCTTGGTCAAATTCAATTTCAATTGGGTAGTTGATTTGACTTATATAGTCCTCCTTATTTAGTGCACTAAAAAACCAAAAGGTGGTAGATATGACTATGCATACAACTACCACCTTAACTTTTTCGTCTTTCCTACTTGGTGTATGAAAAGACTTTTTTAATTTTTCAATTATGTCTTCTGCACTTTTCAAGTGAGCTTAAGATTTATCAGTCTCACGCTTACTCGCCTCTAATGAGATGGCAGATCTTTCAAATTTGATTTTAGTGCTTTTATCAACTTCAACGGTTATCGTATCATCGTCATGCGCATACACTTTACCATGTACACCACCAATGGTTACCACTGAATCTCCCTTTTTTATTTCGTTGATAAATTTCTTCTGATCCTTCTGCTTTTTCTGCTGTGGACGAATCATAAAGAAGTAAAACACTAACGCTATACCTCCAAATAGAAGTAGTTGAGACATCCAACCACTTCCTTGGGGCTCTGCTTGGGCTAAAATTGTATATATCATTAAATCTGTCTTATGGTTGAGGTACCGCTCCTACTTGAACGAATCCTCTTAAGCTTAATCTTGTCTGTCTTGGATTGGTGTTAGCCACTATAGTGATTACAGGGCTTACCTGACCTGACTTTCCTTTACTGTCATATCTCACAACAATCTCACCTTGCTCTCCCGGAGCAATTGGTCCTGTAGGTTTTTTAGGCACAGTACATCCACAAGAAGCTGAGGCACTTTGTACCAAAAGGTCTTCTGTACCATTGTTTGTGAATTTATAGGTGAAATTCACCACTTCGCCCTGGTTAATAGTTCCGAAGTTGTGTACCGTCTTATCCCATTGGAATGAGGCTCCTGATGAGACACTGGTTTCAATAGCCTGCGCGGATGGTGTAGGTGTTGCAGTATTCCTAACAACATTTCCGTTTTCCATCTGATTAATTCTTCTTTCAAGGTTTGCAACGCGCTTTTCAAGTTCTGCATTTCCACAACTACTAAGCATTACAATGCATGCTAGAGCACTTAGAAGTGTAATTTTAGTTTTCATAGTTTTAAATTTTTATTCTTTCTCTCCTGATTTTATCTGACCTATCAAGTCATCAACATCGCTCAAAAGCTGTTCAGCCTTTTGACGTGCATCCGAAACCACTTTCTGACCTTCCTTTTTGGCAGTAGAAGAAATCTCAACTTTCCCATTAATCAGGTCTTCCAATAAGTCTTCCAATTGTTTTTTATACTTATCTAACTGATAAGACAGCTTATCTCTTGTGTTAGAACCTTTATCTGGCGCATATAATATCCCCAATATGGCTCCTGTTGCAGCGCCAATCACAAATGCCAATAAACTACTTGACCCTTTACTCATAATCTTATTTGTTGTCTAACAGGCCTCTGCCCGATTTCTTCAATTGACCATTTTCTTTAAGGTCACTTGATATCACGTCCAAAATTCCATTTACAAATTGCTTGCTCTTGGGCGTGCTATAATTTTTTGAGAGCTCAATATACTCATTAATGGTCACCTTCACAGGGATGTTTCTGAAATTCATCATTTCGGAAATGGCCATTTTTAGTATTATCTGATCAGTATTTGCCAATCTATCAATCTCCCAGTTCTTGGTTTTAGCCGCAATCATTTCACTATACTCAAGATCGTGCTTTACGGTTGTGTCAAGTATCTTTTCAAAAAACTCTTTGTCTTCTTCCCAATTGTTAGAAAAGTCAGGCAGATCAAAAGTCTTTGGTTCGGTATCTTCTTCAACATCTCTGACAGATCTGGCAACCAAACTCCTGATGATAGATTTATTTTCAACCCAGTGGATATCTTGCTCTTCGAAGTAAGAAAGGATAACATCTGCTTTGAAAATGATTTGTTTGATCAAATGATCTATAATCTCTTTATCTTGATCAAAACTAGGGTTGGCCGTTCTCCGATAAGCGCTAAATGTCTCGTCTTTCTTAAGAACATCTTTGTACCAGCTTTTAAGATTATCTTCTTCGCCTTCCCAGCTCATATCCTTCTTGACAAGAGCTACTTGAACTTTTGATGACTTTCTGAAAAAGTCGATGACCTTATTCTGGGATAAATTGTAATCGCCTACCAGAAGTTTCTCAGGCGATAGCTTCTGTTTCTTGTCTGATTCAGACTTGCTTAAATCGGACCAAGCTATGAGCAAGCTAATAACCCACAGAAAATGATCAACTAGAGACTCAGCATCTAAAATCATCGATTTCTTGAGCCGCGATAAGTCATCCTTGGTATTTGCAAGATAATTTTTGTGTGCCAGGTTGGCTGCCGACTGTGCCTCTTTTGAAACTGTCAACCCATCAGGCAATGGTCTTTGAATGATTTTTTCTGAAAGCACCGCTCTTGCTTGCTCATGATTTGCCTTTAATAGGTCATGATCTGGAGCTTCCATCGAGTTCAAGTCAGGCTGAAAAGCTTCCTCAATCTCCTTCAAGCCTATATTGTAGTTAGCCTCTTTACACTGACCGAAGGCGAAAATGGTCTGCATGGCTTTTACTCGTAATGATCTCCTGTTGAGCATTGCAAAAAGTATAAGAACTATAAAATTAAGTAGTAGTGGGTAGCATTTCCAACTACCCACATAATATTACATTGAAAGTTTTACTCTTCCTATGTCTTCTATTCGTTTTTCTGCCAATTTCATTGCAGCATCTTGAGTTGGTATATTTTTCTCAGTTGCTAATGCAAAGATATTGTGAGTAGTATCATAGATTTTCTCTGTCCATGAATAGGCTTGTTGCTTATTATAAGCACCCGCCAATTCACCAGAGATATTAATAATTCCACCTGCATTGATTACAAAATCAGGGGCATATAATATGCCAGCATCAATCAGCATTTGGCCATGACGTCCCTCGTGTTCCAATTGGTTGTTAGCAGCACCAGCGATTACACTAGCTTTTAGCCTACCAATCGTATTATCATTTAAGGTAGCTCCCATAGCGCATGGTGCATAGATATCTACGTCTAAATCATAAATTTCGTCCATACCAACTACTGTCGCACCAGTGTCACTAGACACTTTAGCTAGTCTTTCTTGGTTGATATCAGTAATAGACACGATAGCTCCTTCCTTCACTAAGTGATTAACCAAGTACATTCCCACTTGGCCAACACCTTGAACAGAAACCTTCTTGCCATTCAGGCTATCCGATCCATAGGCCTTCTTAGCAGCAGCTTTCATTCCCATATAGACACCATAGGCTGTTACAGGTGACGGATCTCCGCTACCCCCCATTTCTACTGGAAGTCCGGTAACATGCTTAGTTTCCATACCGATATATTCCATATCGCTGGTCTTCATATTCATATCTTCAGCTGTGATATACCTTCCTCCAAGGCTATTCACAAACTTTCCGAATCTTCGTAAAAATGCTTCGTTTTTTAGTTTGGTAACATCACCGATAATCACGGCTTTACCACCCCCTAAATTCAATCCCGAAACAGCAGCCTTATACGTCATCCCTCGAGAAAGTCTTAGTACATCAACAATGGCTTCTTCTTCAGTAGCGTAGTTCCAGAATCGCGTTCCTCCAAGCGCGGGGCCTAGTACTGTATTGTGAACACCAATGATTGCTTTAAGACCTGTTGCGTTGTCTTGGCAGAAAACGATCTGCTCATGACCCATCTTAGATGTTTGCTCAAAGATGGATATGCCACCGGCTTTTTCGGTTACATCTACTTCATCCATTACATTCATATTAGAGTTTACTTTATATTTGCCTTTGATCTGCCGAAACAGTCTTTTGACGGAGCGCAAAACTAACCAATTAATCGACATTTTCTAAAGAATAAAAGCACCCTCGGCAACCTTTAATCGGTTGTTTCTGTTAAGAATATCGTGAAAGAACTCAGGCACCTCAACAAGTATCTTTATAAGTACAAGCACCTTCTAATCCTGGGATTCATCTTCTTAGTGGTCTCAAACTATTTTGCTGTTTGGCCAGCAAGGGTTGTACGTTATGCCATTGATTATGTAACTGAGAGCTTTGCCCTATATCGACTCTTCGAAGGGGGAGAGTTGAGCTCGGGAGTATTTGAACAATTGGAGATAGGTATTCTTGTTTTGGGAGCCTTAATGATTCTGATGGCCCTTTTAAGAGGATTTTTTCTCTTTTTGGTTAGGCAGACCATCATTGTGATGTCGCGAAAAATTGAATTCGACCTTAAAAACGAAATCTTCGAACAGTATCAGAATCTGCCTCTCAGTTTTTACCGAAGGAACAATACTGGCGATTTGATGAATCGTATTTCTGAAGACGTGAGTCGAGTAAGAATGTACCTGGGGCCGGGCATTATGTATGGAATCAACCTTTTGGTGTTGTTCCCGATGGTGATTTACGAAATGTTAAGGGTGAATGCCGAGTTGACATTTTATGCCCTCCTACCTCTGCCCATACTTTCTATCAGTATCTACTTCGTTAATAACATTATTAATAAACGCTCAGAAAAAATACAGGAAAGCCTTTCTGATCTATCTACAAGTGTGCAAGAAGCATTTTCAGGCATTAGGGTACTGAAAGCTTTTGTTAGAGAGCAAGATTCGACTCAGCGCTTTGAAACAGAAAGTGAAAAGTATAAGCATCGATCATTACGCCTCACGTTTGTAAACGCTCTATTCTTTCCCCTCATCATGGCCTTAATTGGACTCAGCGTTATACTGACCATTTATATAGGCGGTTCTCAAGTGATCAATGGAGAAATCACCTATGGTAACATTGCGGAGTTTGTGATCTATGTAAATATGCTAACATGGCCTGTAACGGCTCTTGGCTGGATCACTAGCATCAACCAACGTGCCGCTGCTTCTCAAAAACGGATCAATGAATTCTTGAAAGAGAAAAACGACATTCAATCAACTGAAAACCTCGAAAAGGACATCGCTGGTGACCTAGTGTTCGACAATGTTAGCTTTACCTACCCTGATTCAGGCATTAAGGCACTGAAAAATGTGTCATTCAATGTGAAGGCAGGCCAGTCAATTGCCATCATCGGAACTACAGGATCTGGCAAGAGTACAATTGCCAATCTTATGCTCAGATTATATGATACCACTTCCGGCTCAGTTGGTGTAGATGGTCGGGATATTAAAAAGTATAACATCCCTAGTCTACGGAGTCAAATGGGCTATGTGCCTCAAGACATATTCCTTTTCTCTGACTCGATCAAAAATAATATTGCTTTCGGGAATGATGACATCACAGAAGAGCAAGTATTTCAGGCAGCGAAAGATGCTGACCTATATGATAATATTGCTGACTTTCCAGAAGGTTTTGAAACCATGTTAGGAGAGCGGGGCATCACACTTTCTGGAGGGCAAAAGCAAAGGGCGTCCATCGCTCGGGCAATAGTCCGAAACCCCAATATCCTTATTCTTGATGACGCCCTTTCGGCTGTAGATACAAATACTGAGAACACCATTCTGAACAGTCTGGCAAGTATTATGGAAGGCCGTACTACTGTCATCATATCGCACCGCGTATCTTCTGCCAAGTTAGCAGACAAGATCATTGTGCTGGATGATGGAGAAATCATAGAACAAGGCACAAACGAGAGTCTTCTAGCTCAAAATGGAGTGTACAAAGAATTGTATGAAAAGCAGCTAAAGCAAGAGGAATCGGCCGAGCCTATCTAGCTATTTAGCCAGCATATCTATTATTATTTGATTAGCAGAAACGTATTGCTCAATAGTAAAATCCTGAAGTCGGATACTAGCTTCTGCAGCTTTTTCCCGAATGTTATTTTCGATTGTCTTAGGGCTTGGCATCACCACATTGTGTGCCTCAATACTTGCACGAACGGCCCTTTTGGTTGGAATGGTAATCCGACTATAACCATGCGGTATAGAGGCTAGCCCTTGGTCTAATTTAATCCCGATAAACAGTTTCTGTTCATCATCGGCTAACGTAGAGTCATTGTAGTGTATCACAACTAATGTCCCCTCAATTATTTCATCTTCGATAAATTCCTTAGCTCTAAAAAATGCTTCCTCAACTGCCGAACTGTCTGCTTTGCCTTGATAAGCAACACCTATGAGGTTATAATCACTGACATTCTCAATTGAGTACTCAACCTTATTTAGTCCTCCTAGATAGAAATAAACGGCCGTAATAATGATGATGGCACTAATGCCTAAAATGGTGACTTTCCCTTTACTCATGAGATAAAACTTCTTTGTATTGCATTTGGTAAAGATTGGCATAGAAGCCCTTATTATCCAAGAGCTCTTGGTGATTACCGATCTCTTTAATTTCGCCCTTGTCTAAAACAATAATCTTATCGGCACCTTGAATGGTAGATAGTCTGTGCGCAATGACAATAGCCGTACGCCCCTTCATCAACTCTTCGATCGCGTGTTGAATAAGTTCTTCAGTTTCTGTGTCCACCGAGGAAGTGGCCTCATCCAAAACGATCACCTTCGGGTCGTAGACCATGGCTCTCACAAAAGAGATAAGTTGCCTTTGTCCAACGGACAGTGTTGAACCCCTCTCCATTACATTGTAATCATACCCCCCTGGAAGCCTTTCGATCAACTTATTGACACCCACCAACTCTGCAGCCTCAATCATCTTACTATCTGGGATGTCAGGATTGCCCAAAGTGATATTATGTCGGATTGTGTCCGAAAAGAGAAAAACATCTTGCTGAACTACCCCGATTTTCTGTCGTAGCGCACCGAGATCGAAATCTTTAACGTCTCGACCATCAATATCGATTTCGCCCTTATTAATCTCATAAAAGCGAGACAGTAAATTGATTACAGAAGATTTACCAGCACCTGTGGCTCCTACCAAAGCAATAGTCTCTCCTTCTTTTACTTCGAATGAAATATCTTTTAAAACATAGTCTTCATCATTGTAAGCAAACCAGACATTCTTGAAAGAAACATTTCCTTTAATCTCATCTGGTTTATAATCGCCCTCATCCGGAATATTGTCCTCGCTATCCAGTAAATCAAAAATTCGATTCGAACTCACTATTCCCATCTGAAGGGTATTAAACCGGTCAGCAATCATTCTAATCGGACGGAAGAACATTTGAATGTACATGATGAAGGCGATGATCACACCTGGACCGGTATCCGAGTTAATCAGTATGCCCCGCGCTCCGTACCATACGGCCATACCGATGGCAATGGCTTGGATAATTTCAGCGACTGGAAAATAGATAGAATAGTATAAAACCGACTTGATATGTGCCTTGGTGTGCTCGTTATTAATGGCTTTGAACTTGTCCATTTCACGCTTTTCAGCATTGAAAATCTGGACAATGTTCATCCCCGTCACATGTTCTTGTACAAAGGAATTTAGGTTAGAGACCGCATTCCTTACCAAGTTGAAGGTGACCTTAATCTTCTCTTTGAAAATATAAGTACTGAAGATCAATAAGGGTAGGGTTGACAAACTCACCAATGTCAATCGCCAATCGAGATAGAACATAAATCCCATCAGGAAGACGAGTTGGAGAAGGTCGCCAATCAATGCAGCAATACCTTCACTAAAAACATTGGATAGCGTTTCGATATCAGAAACGTTTCTGGTGACCAATCTTCCGATAGGCGTTTTATCGAAGAATTTTAACCTCAATTTGAGCAAGTGCCTATAGAGTTTTACTCGAATGTCCTTAATGATAACCTGACCTACCCAGCCAGATAAATAAGTGTGAGAATACTGAACAATGGCCAAAAGAATGATGTGGCCAATGAGAATGGTTGTCATAAAGACCAATCCATCATAATCTCCAGCCGGCACAAATTCATCAATGGCTCGCTGAACAATGTACGGTCTGATTGGCGTGAGCATTGCCAGAAAAATAGTAAGGAATACCAACAAGTAGAATTGCTTGATATACGGCCTTGCAAACTGGAATAGCCTTTTTAATACTTGAAAATCAACCAGATTTCCGGTTTTGACTTTTACTTTCTCTTGTTCCAATCGTTAGAGATAAATTGACTCAGGATATTTGACTTCCGTCAAAAACAATCCGTGAGGTGGTACAGCCCTTCCCGCAACCTTGCGATCTTTGGCTTTGATAATATTAACAAAATCTTCTACGGTAATCTTCTGTTGTCCAACATCTAGTAACGTTCCAACAAGCGCCCTTACCATACCGCGCAAAAACCTGTTTGCCCTTACGTGAAAAACGAGCTGATCGTTTTCAATAATCCACTCTGCTCGTGTTACGGTGCAAATAAAGTTATTCACCTCGGTTTTTACCTTACTAAAACTTTCAAAGTCTTGCTTGCCAATTAATTCCTTCGCAGCCTCATTCATCAGATTCAAATCCAATGGCTGACTAAAGTAGTAACTCAAACCACTATAAAAGGGGGACTTTTTCTTATTAATAAAATACTGATACGCCCTTTCGGTGGCGTCAAATCTCGCGTGAGCATCTGCTTTTACACCCCTAATCTCCTGAACTGCCGCCGTATCTGGCAAAATACTATTCAGTTTATATGCTAAATCTTTTGTGTCTATCGGCTCATCACTTTCAAAATGGGCGATTTGCTGCTTGGCATGGACTCCTGTATCTGTACGACCACTTCCCATAATCTCCGTTGGAACTCGCAGCACTTTGGATAGGCATTCTTGAAACTCTCCTTGGACAGTTCGAGCATTGGCCTGCACCTGCCAACCGTGATAGTTGGAGCCATTGTAGCTGATGTCGATGAAATAGCGAGCCACGAGTTACGAGTTACGAGTTACGAGTTACGAGTTACGAGTTACGAGTTACGAAAGATTAACACTTTTCGAAAATGATTGCTGCACCCTGCCCTACGCCAACACACATTGTAGCAAGGCCGTATTTAGTCCCTTCCCTTTTTTGCATCTCATGAAGTAAGGTGGCAGAGATTCTCGTACCACTTGCACCAAGTGGATGGCCAATGGCAATCGAACCACCATTGACATTCACTTTTTCGGGATCAAGTTCAAGTTCGCGCATGCAAGGAATGGCTTGTGCCGCGAAAGCTTCATTCAACTCTATTAGATCAAGGTCATTAGTCGTTAAGCCTGCTCTTTTCAAAGCCTTCTGAGTGGCCGGAATTGGTCCTACGCCCATTACTTCAGGAGATACTCCGGCAATGGCCATTGATTTCACCCGAGCCATTGGCTCTAGGTTAAGTTCTTTTAGTATTCTTTCGTTAACGACCAAGCAAGCCGCAGCACCATCATTAATTCCCGATGAATTTCCTGCAGTCACTGTCCCGCCTTCTTTAAAGGCAGGCTTCAGTGTAGACAGTTTTTCCAAGGTTGAGAGTCTTGGGTGCTCATCTTTATCAAAATGAATAGCATCAGCTCTTCGCTGAGGAACATCAACAGGAACAATCTCTTCACTAAACCTCCCTGCCTCATGGGCAGCCTGATATTTCTGTTGACTTTGATGCGCAAATTCATCTTGTGCTTCGCGACTCACCTTCCATCTTTCAGAAACGTTTTCAGCCGTTTCTCCCATGGCATATGGGTAGTGAAGTGCAGAGAGTTTAGGATTTGGAAACCTCCAACCAATAGTGGTGTCAAACATATTCGTTGCTCTAGAGAAGGCCATCTCTGACTTACCTTGAACGAAAGGCGCACGTGTCATACTTTCAGTTCCGCCTGCAATAAAGGCTTCACCATCTCCCACCATCAATCCACGGCTAGCATCCATAATGGACTGCAATCCAGAAGCGCAAAGACGATTTACGGTAATCCCTCCAACTTCTAAAGGCAAGCCAGCCATTAAGGCCGCCATCCTGGCCACGTTCCGATTATCCTCTCCCGCTTGGTTTGCTGCACCAAAGACCACGTCCTCGAGCAGTTTGGGGTCAAAGGCTGAATTTCTTGCCATTAAAGCTTTGATCACATGTGCCGCTAGGTCATCAGGTCTGACTGAAGCGAGTGTCCCTCCAAATTTACCAATTGGGGTTCTTACAATGTCTACTATATATGCCGATTCCATCTCTTAAGTTTACGCGCTACGAATTAACTCAATTTGCTTTAGCTCTGAAAACGACTTGAATCAAATCGTAGTTCCGTTTTCAAAATTAGCTCCGCTTTTGGCTATATTTGCAGCTCAAACGAGAAACTCATGATTCAAAGATTTCAAACTGTTCTTTTGTTATTAGTCGCCCTTTGTATGGCCCTGATTCTTGCCTACCCTATTTGGTTTGAACAAAGCCCGGATGCCTCAAAAGGCATCATAGTCACAGCATTAAAAATGGAAGTTGTCGATTTTGGCGGAACGCCTACTGACGGGGCGGACGACATCATTTTGGAGTCAAGAGGAACTTGGTATATAGCTGCCTTGGCTATTGCAGCTTCATTAGTTGCATTCATCTCAATTTTCCAGTTCAAAAACAGGCTGAATCAAATGAAGTTGGGTGCACTTAATGCCCTCCTTATGGCAGCGACCTTAGGTGTCTCCTTCTACAAAGTTTATCAGTTTGAAGAAATGCTGAACCCGGCACAGGGAAGTTTTTCAATCGGCTTCTTCCTTTCGGCCGTAGCTATGGTACTTAATGTATTATCTAACCGATTCATCCGAAAAGACGAAAAACTGATTAAATCGGTAGATAGGATTAGGTAATACCATCACTCAACGCAAAATCTCAACCACCTCAAAATCCATCATCACGGGCGTGTCAGCGGGTATTCCTAATGTGTTCTGAATTAAATATGAAGGCATAAATAGTTGGATTAATGATTGCTCTTGACTTAGACTTACACCTAAAAAGCCGAAACCTAGCAATGTCTGTTCAGACCACCCAGGGTAAGCAACAAAACTTGCTGTATCAGAGATAAACCAAAACTGATTGGCAATTGAAGAAAACTCCTCACGGTTTGAGATCAACAAGGTGCTATCTAAATCATAAATTGAGAAGAGATACCTTACCGTATCAAAATCTTGTGGAATTATACCATTCCCTTCTGCAACTACATTAAGCCTAGCATGATTCTCCAGGGTCTCCGTTGCAATGCCATTTCGAGATAGAAAATTGTCTATTTCGGCCAATTCAATTGCCAAATGCTCATCAAAATCAAATAGTACTTCCTCCTCGCAGGCTAATATTAGGGAAAGGCAAATACAAGCTAAAAGCCCTAATCGTTTTTTTATTTTTTCCATAATGCCACTCCTAATTTTAAATTCATAATGATCGACCAATTTGAAGGTTCAGAAACTTCGAAAGCAGGGCCTATATTGACATCTAAATACGCTCTCCTTAAAATTCTAACTTGATTACCCCAACTCAAGTAAAGTGATGCAGCGGCCAAAGAAAGTTTTTCTTGTTTAGCTTCTCTGGTAATCACAGACCTACCACCGATATTACGAAACCTTGTCGCCACTTCGGTAAATTGCGCCAGACCATTCCACAGCGTGGCACCGAAGTAAGATCCATTCAAATTATTACCACCAATACCCCTAGAAAGTCTCTTATCTTGTCTGTAGTAATACTTCACACCCAGATCTAGCTGAAATCTAATTGCACTGGAAGTGTACTCCCACTCATCCACTGATATCATAGTAGAATTGTAGAAACCAAGTGGAGTATGAAACACACTGTTTCTCCTGAGAACACTATGGTTAGCTATATTAGTCGTTATTGACCACGGGGATTTTTTAATTTTTCTTTCATACGATAAATCGATAGAAACAAAGTTTCCATTGTTGACACTGTTCGCGAGGTTGCCACTAATGGATTGTACTCCAATACCTACCTTTAATATTTGAGATTCATCAAACAAAGGCCTTAACCTACTTGATGGTACTAAAATGAGGTTGGGGTCCCTTTCTTTGTAATATTCTTCGGAAACTTTTAGGGTATCGCTTTGTGCTTTGGCAGCATGAATCGCGAAGACGAGTATAGATAAGAGTAGATATCTAATCATAGTTATTGTGAAATTCGTGTGATTCTAGCCTCTAATCGAATGATCCGATTAGCATCAATTTTAATATTTCTTACACCATTGATTCCACCGATACTGTTTCTATATCCGGTAAGACCAAAGGCCATGTTAGAAGGAATAAAGGCCTCGACTTCTCCCCGTAAACCAATTAACTGGGCAATATCATAAATAGCTTCTAATGGCCTTTTATTAGGAAAATCATAAACTCTAATCCGATACGGGTTAGAGTAGTATGGTGGCTTAATACCTTCTCTCAGCTCAACACTCCTATCAGTACTAAAATAGAGTGTCCCGTCTAGGTCATAGACACTAAGATCAAATTCAACCCAATCCAAATCCTGAGCCCGCATATCATCATTACCCTCCGAAATAACTTTGTAAAAGAACCCTTTGGGGTGCTCTTCTACAGACAGATCATTCTCCTGAAGGTAGTTTTGAATCATTGCGGTTTCTTCCGACAGCAATCGATCAAAGTCATATATCTCTTCGGTTCCACAAGCAGTAATCAGGAGCCAGAGAAAAGTCAGGTTGAATAGGGGTTTCTTAGTCATTTTTAATACGTTTTCTTTTACTAAAATCGAATCCAATAAAGAGATTGAACTCATATACAGCATCTTTATGGAAGTGTCTGAAGTCAGTATCAACACCAGGTAATCGCCCCCCTATGCCCAATTGTAATTCGGCCCATAAGGAGCCTAGCAGCGGCCTTTGGACACCCCAGCCGATCATATAGTAGGCTGGCCTTACCATTAGCCTTCTATCATCAGTAATATTTATCAACTGACCATTGCCTAGTTCTGATGTAGGTGGTGAAATATTAAATATTCTTTCACGTGTGAAGGCGAATGCATCTTTAATTTTGAATGAGAAGTAGGGACTTGTAAAATTGTTACCACTGGCTTTTAGAGACAATCGTCTTTTCTGCTGATAAAAGAATTTGAAGTAAAGATCAGTAGTAAATATGTTGGTGAAATATGATCCATGGTTCCAGGAGGACCCAAAAAGATGCACTTGCCTTCCCAGCTCACCAGCAGTTAAGCGGTAATCATAACCTTTATTACCAACCCCATAGAGTCTAAGTACCCCCTCAGCTCCAATGGCAAACTGCGGACTAAATATTTTCCTATCGTATCTTAATAACAACCTCAAACCCGGGCTTTCTACTCTGGTATCGCCAGGTATAGTCAAAAATGTTGGAGTAAATCCTACTCTGAAAAGTTCTTTGCGCTCCCACCTACTCGTATACTTGAATATTTGCTTTAAGCGATATTCAACCCTTGAACCTTCTGCTTTATCCATAAGGTTAGAAGACAGGATAACCTCCTCCTTCTTTTTCAAGGTGTCCTGCTGTGAAAAGCAATTACACAAAATGACCACTAGCATAATGGACGTATATAAAAAGCTTCTCATATTCTAATTATTGCTTTGGTTAAAGGCCATTATGGATACAGGATATAGCAAATTGGTGATGTTGATATTTGCCTTATTTAATCCATTTCGTTTTTGGAAGTGAAATTCACTTTTGCTCTCATTCGACTTGACAAAATTAGATTCGGTATTCGGCAAGTTGATATAAGAAGAGTTAACTCTTACATCGTAGTTGAAGGCATTGAGCGAGTTGACAAATACGTCTACTTTGCCATGTCTTGACTCTACTCCCAATGACTTGAGCATAGGTGATGGATGAAGTTGAATATCCCCATAGTTGTTCTTAATATCTGCCTGCCCGGCAAACTCTTTGAACTCGATATCACTCCTCTTCACATTGACACTTAGTAATGCATCAAAATTTTTACCTCTGAACTCACTGTATTCACCCTTTGCAATTATTTCCCCAAAGAGTCTTTCAAAATTTACATCGCAGAATTTAACATCGAAAAGTATGCTATTGAACAGATTTGCCGCACTGACAGTACCATACTGGTTATTGATCACCACTTTGGTATTAATGGGTACAAAAATCCTATATACTACACTCAGACTACTTTTAATTCTTGATCTAGTACGGTTTGAAAAGAAAGAATTCTCAATGATATAACGTTCATCCTTTTTTGAAATCTTGTACTGAATGTATTCAAGCTCTTCCCTTGCTATTTCAAGCTTGGAATGCTTCGCCACCAAATCCATCTCAACCTTGATAAAGCTTTCGGCCCAGCCCATCACTTGCACTTCTGCTTTTTTGCCTTGAACCAGAATACCAGAGTCAAGTGGAGTTTCTAAGCGCTGTGAAATGGTCTTGGTCACTACTTTCACCATCTTTTGGGCCAGTCCTTCTGAAAGGGTCAAAAGCATCAAAAAAGTTGTTAACACAAATAGAAAAGATATATTTCGAACTCTCATTTCACCCTCTTAACAATGCCATAATTTCTCTTTTCACCTGAGCATTTTCACGCTCCAAACGACTCTTTGCCTTTATAAGGTATTGGTCATACCCTGTGTCATTAATTAACTCAACCATCTCCATGGCCTCTGACCGTAATGCCTGTAGTTGATCAAGCAATTGATGAAGACTTTCATCCTCACAAACTGCCTTTGTGTCTGCGCACTCCTCTGCCAAAAACTCGTCAAACGCTACATCTTCTATTAAGTCTTCAGGCAAGAAACCTTCGAAAACACCCAACTCTTCCGAAAATTGAATATTTGCATCAGTCGAATCCCCATACCTCCAAAGGCCATAAGCAGAGACCAAAACCATCAATATCACGGCAGCAACAGCTCTATATGGCAACACCCTTTTTGTAGGGACCTCCATGCCCTTCAACTCCATTTCTATGCTTTCCCAAGTACCTTCTCTGGGAGATAAAACTGGTAAGTCTTCCACTGACTTCTTTAGGTTCTTATCCTTTGTTGTGTAATCCATAACCACTGTTATAAAGACTCCTTTTCAATAATTTTTTCGCATAGTGCAGCTGAGATTTCACAGTACCAATTTGAACGTTGATCATCTCCGAAACTTCCTTTTGTGAATATCCTTCTACCTCGATAAGACAAAAGACTGCCCTACACTTATCAGGCAACGAAGCCATCATCTTGGCAAGCATTTCACCAGTGAGTGTATCATCAAACTGCACCGGATCCTCGATGTTCTCGTCCACCTCTAAATGAAGGTGCAACCCTCTAAGCTCCTTAAGCGCAGAACGAACGACAATTGTCTTAATCCATCCTGCCAGAGAGCCATTACCCTTGTATTTCGATAAGTTGATGAATACCTTGACGAAGGCTTCTTGAAGCACGTCATGTGCAACATCGACATCGTTTGTGATCCTATACGCTGTAGAGAACATTGCTACTTTGTATTGCTCATAAAGTACGCGTTGCCCCATCCGATCATTCCGGATGCACTTTTTTATAAGACGTTTTTCTTCAACAGGTGTCACTCAACTATGCTTTCTAATAGCAAGTGTATTATAGCGAGTAAAAGGTTGGAAAGGAAATTGGGATTTTTGGAAAATCAGTGCAAAGCAGGCCTAATCTTTAAACCAGCCAAAATCTTAGCTTCTTTCTGCATAAGGTCTTCGAGCTTAGTGTAGACTAGATCTTCATCAAAGTAGTTCAGTGCAAGTTTAACGTAGATATTGCCGTGCTTAGCTTCTGATATCCAGAGCTCTTTGTAAAACTTTTTTAAGACAGGATCTTCGATATTATCTGCAACCAACTTAAACCGTTCGCAACCGCGACATTCAATTACTGAACCCAACAGAAGTCGTATTAAGAAACGAGAATCAGAAGAGCCTCCCTTAGCTTCTTCCATCAATTGATGTATGTATATGTCAGGCTCCATTTTAGCAGGTAATGGCACATTCTTCTGTTTCATCACCTCATAAACTTGCTGAAAGTGTTCTAACTCTTCCAAAGCTGTATCGATGAGATCAGGAATGATGAAGTCTCTATCGGGGTATTTGGCAATAAGACTCATAGCCATTGCCGAGGCCTTCCGCTCACAATCAGCGTGGTCTTGCAAAAAGGAAGGGAAATCATTCATTACTGCATCAACCCACGCTTGTGATGATGCGCTTAATACTTCAACAGAATACTTCATTCAATTATAGGATTGCTCCGAGGTATATAAAGCCCAACTCGGAAGAATAAATGTAATTGAAATCAGAATATTTCTAGCACTTTAAGTCTTATCCTGAGTATCGCATTACTTTCCAAACCAAAACCAGGGGTGTTTCTATAGGCTAGTGTGGACGGAACATAGAATGTGCCTTCGGCATTTGTATTTAAAAGTCTAGTTGCTATTTCATAGCCGTCAATTATGTAACCACCTCCGAGTAGAAATTCAAAGCGATCGTAAGTTTTACCAGGTGTGTAGATGCCATTGGCTCGAGCGAGATCTTCATTTGTCGTATCTATAAGTCGGCCTTCTAGCGTGTAAATATCATATTGGGTAGCTACAGAATCTTCTGCTACCGGAAAGTCTCCCTGTCCCGGGTTGTCAATGGTATATCTAATTCCACTAGGGTGAATAACCACTGCTTGACCATTATTAGCTAAGTGTGCATCTATTAAATTCAGGTCCGTTTGTAACTGTACAATTGGATCATAAGGTTCGGCATCATCATTATTGCAAGAGTATATTAGAACCAGGCTAGCGATTAACAGTAGTTTTTTCATTGCGTTTTGTTTTGATTACGAATTGAAGTACGCTAATCTCGTTTTTGATCATCAATGGTATAGCGTTAAACTTTGTAAATGGAACTGTTAAAAAAAGTCAATTTGGTTGGACATAAATGAGTACTCCGAACAAGGTCCATATCGACAATTACTTCAAAAGGTTTGCAGTTAGAGCACCAATCATTCTGGAGCCATTGTCCTCACTTTGTCAAATGATCATTGTGATTCCCTGTCATAATGAGTCCGATTTGATAGGAACGCTTCGATCCTTACTAGATAGCGATCGACCAAGTTTCCCAGTAGAGGTAATCACTATTGTCAACCAAAGTGTTGACTGTCAAAATCATGAAGTGGTCCAACAGAACCGTAATACCATCAAAGCATTTACAGAATGGAACAAGTCTGTTAATAGAGATGACATTACATTCCAAATCATTAAAGCGCTGGACATGCCGAAAAAGCAGGCGGGGGTTGGGCTAGCCAGAAAGATAGGAATGGATGAAGCTCTGAGACGATTCGACTCTATCGGTGTCAATGGAACCATAGTATGCCTAGATGCTGACTGTAGGGTATCAAAAAATTATTTAAGTGAAATAGAAAAGCAGTTCACTAATTCTAATGCAGGGCTGGGCGAAGTTCATTTCGAACACCAATTCGAGCATGAAAGCAATGATAAGCTCAGAAAAGGGATCATCAATTATGAGCTCTTTTTATACTACTATGTAGAAGGACTGAAGTTTTCGGGTTATCCTTTCGCTATCCAAACTATTGGTTCATGTATGCTAGTAAAAGCATCTACTTACGCCAAGCATGGTGGCATGAACAAACGTAAGGCGGGAGAAGACTTTTACTTTTTACATAAAATTATACCTCATGAAAAATTTGTCGAGGTAATGGGAGCATCTGTTTATCCCTCATGTAGAACCTCTGATCGCGTACCTTTTGGTACAGGTAAAGCTCAACAAGATTGGCTTGACCAAGCATCTGAAGATTATCTCACCTATGATCCCAAAGTATTTGATGAACTCAAGACTTTGATCGATTCAGTAGATCAGTTTTTTGAAAGTGCAGTCATGACTGTAATAAAGCAACTCCCCTCAATTCCGAGGGCCTTTGTGCAAACACATGAATTTGAAGCCAAGATTGAGTTGATCAAATCAAACTGCAAGGATATAGGACAGTTTAGAAAACAGTTCTTCATCTGGTTTGACGGCTTTCTGTGTATGAAGTTCGTTCACTTTGTGAGGGATAGTTATTATGAGAATATTCCGATCGTCTTTGCTGCTAATAGGTTATTGAAATTAGACTTGGACAATGAAATTATGCTTCTTACGCAATTTCGGGAACAAGCTCTTCACTAACCGAAGACTTTGATTTCTTCCTTGAAAGAAAAACTGGGAGACAAACAAACACTGCAATTATAGAGAAGATAAGCCCCCCTATCGTACCGATGGCCAGTGAAAACCAAAAGACTTCATTTTCACCTTCAAGTAAGAACGGAATCAGGCCAAAACAAGTGGAGAGAATTGTGAGAAGTATAGGCTGGGCCTTTCCCACAACCGCTTTCAGAATAGCCCTATTCTCATTCTTTAATCTCGAATTATTGAAATCATTAACGATAAAAATTGAGGCATTGACAACCAAACCACCTAGCAATATAAAGGCAGCATAACCGCCATTGTCCATAGGAAAATCAAAGAGGCTAAAAATCAAAAACAGGCCAATAAAGGAAATAGGAATAGTTACGATGATGTTAAACGGCTGCTTTAGGTTTTCGAAAAGAATGGAGCAAATGAAGAAGATACCAACGATCAGTACTAATAAAATCCCATATTGTCTTTTTTCTCTCTGAAAACTGAAGTAGTTATCCTGCGTTTCAACGACATAACCCACGGGAATTTCAGCATTCATTTCTTTAATCTTTTCATCTCGATGCCTTTGAGCAAACTTGAAAGAACCATTATAATCATAGGTGAGTGCTCTTAAATACTGTCTGTCTTCTTTGTGAATTTCATTTGCTGTTCGCTCAAAAGACAAGGAAGCGTAGTCTTTTATTTTAATAAACCGTCCTGTGTCCAATGGAAGAGACTGCTCGGTCAAGTCATATTTTGAAAAGGCTTCGGCATTACTAGCCTTGATATAAACTGGCAATCTTTCATTGTTATAATTGGCGGCTGCCGAAGAATTACCAGGCATAGGCTCTGTTAAGTCAGATAACATTCTTAAAATATCTCCTCTATTGATGCCAGCCGTTGCCAAGCGATCGATATCAAAATCAAGGACATACTCACTGGTATTTTGGCTACGCCAGCTGACCTGTGCGTTAGTATTGACCTCATTGACTCGAATATGTTCTTCGAGTTTATCAGCCATCAATTCCGCCTGTCTTTCGAGTTCATCGAAATTGTATCCTTTCATTTTAACACGCATACTCGGTGTTTCACCCCGCTCTCCTCCGGCACTAAAACCTTGTCCCACACCTGTAATGGACCACGCTACACCTGTGAGATCGATAGATCGCGCCTGGAGTCTTCCCTTTAATTGATAAGGTAAGGCCGAGGTTTCATATGCATCGGTAAAAGTGATTTGGGTAGTCGCATAACCTCGAGAAACGTTGGTAATGAATTTATCAACCCCCTCAATTCCGACTAGATACTCCTCTACTTTTGAGATTACAAAGTTGGCATCGTCCAAGGTAGTACCGAAAGGCAGTCTGGCACTGACGTTGAGTCTGGTTTGCTGAGGAGAACCATATCTAAAACCGGCATATACTTCGTTGACGAACTTACGTAGTGCACCACCTAATACTTTGTCGGTGACAGGTCTAATCTCATCTTGATACTTGTCGCTTCCAATCGTTTTATTATACCACTCTTGACCTTCCCATTGTACCGGTAGCTTAAACACAGGTAAGCCAAAACCCAAGACTACAATGACAATGAATGCTTTCCTGTATTTTACCACAAAAGCAATTGATTTCATATAAGCCTTAAACCACCTTACCTTTCTTCGAAGTCTATGATAAGTCTGAATACGGCCCATGGAGAGTCGTTCTTTGAAAAGAAGGGTGTAAAGTGAAGGAGTAAAGAATAAAGCGATGAGTAATGAGACACCAAGATTGATCGCCACTACTATTGAGAAATCGGTCAAATCTCTTCGTTCATCTTCTGGCAGTAACAATACGAGTAAAAGGGCCATAATAGTAGTCAACGATGCGGCTAAAAGAGCCAGGAAAATCTTAGCATTCTTTTTTCGGTGCATGTGGTCTAACATCACTATAGCATTGTCCACAATCAGACCAAAGGAAATGGTAACACCAGCAATGGAGTACATGTGCAGCTCCACTTTCAATGCGTAAACAATAATGACAGTCAGACACAAGTTGACAATGATTCCTAAAAAGAGAGTGAAGAGGTATTTGGGGTTTCGGTTAATCAAAAAGATGAAGACAACCAGAATGAGTACTGAAAGGCCTGTCCTTATATAGATTTTGTTCATCTCCTTGGCCAAAAACTCAGTATCATCGTTTTCTAAAATAATTTCAACCCCTTCAGGTAAACCATCCTCCAATTGATTGATCGTCTCCTTAACTTCTGCCGCCAGCAAAACTTTATTTACCCCTTCTCTAGCATATATACTCAGATAAACAGCATTTCGGCCATTTATTCGTCTGTAGGAGTTTGGCTTTTGTTCCTCTAAATACAAGCGAGCAACATCCTTCAATGCGATTGCCTTGCCCTCGATAATTGCTATATCAATGCTCTCTAATGCCTGCATATCTGGAATTTGACCAGAGGTTTTCAAGAAGTATTGCTGCCCATTAGACATTGCTGCCATCCCTGCATAAACAGCATCATTCATTGAATTAAGTGCAGTAGTAATCTGAGCTTTGGTCAGGTTATACCGAATCAAGGTAGGCACATCAAAGTCAATCGTGATTTGCAAAGAATTGCCATCCGTCACATCCACCTGTTTCAAATCTCTGAGCTGTGAAAGTGGCTTCTTCACAAACTCTTCTACATCCTGCTGCAACTTATAAGAAGCGTATGGCCCGTTGATAGAATAGGAAAGTATGGCTCGTTCAGCCTCGTTCTGATTCTCACCACCCCGCTGTTCAATACGAGGATAGGACATGTTTTCGGGAAGCTTCCTGTAAATATTCCTGATGATGGTGCTTACCTCAAATTTTCTAAAGTCAACATCAACGCCCTTATCGAAGGATATTTCTATTGACCCTCCATTATATTTAGACACGCTCGTCACCTTATTGGTCCCTTCAAGCTGCGAAAGCGCATTTTCCAAAGGTGAGGTAGCAAGCCGCTCCACAATATCCGGGGAGGAGTTAGGGAGGCTGTAAGTAATTGTAATTGCTGGTTTGACGTAAGTCGGTGTAAAATTAACACTCAGTCTAGGAATCAAGGCAATTCCTATAATGGCCAAAACCAAAAAAGCAACAATAACTCTGAAAGGCCGATTAATAAAAGGCATCAGGTAATTTTACCGAAAAAATTGGTTTTTATTTCATTGGTTTAGCACTATTTTTAACCAATATGTTTAAAAAACTACTCTTAGGTTTTCTTGTCATTTCTATTTGTGGATGTAAGACTCAAAAGACTGAGTTCGAAGAACCAGATGTTGAATCTTTAAGAAAGGATATTCAACCAACATCTGTCGCCATAGCAACCGCCACTTATCGTCCTTTTGAGTTCCTAATCAACTCATCGGGAACAATCAGCTCTGAAAACGAGCTAAAAATCTCATTCCAGAGCTCTGGCTATTTGGAAAGGCTCAGTATTAAGAATGGAGACCGAGTAAGTAAAGGGCAAGTGATTGGAGAACTTGAAAACACCCAACAGGAGTTTGCCAAAGAAAAAGCTCAAGTCGCTTATGAAAAAGCCTATATCACGTTTAGAGATGACTCTTTGGGTCGGTTGAGCAATATGAACGATGTGGTGGTCAATACTATGACTTTAAAAGCTGGCCTTAGAGATGCGGAAATTAATCTTCGTGAAGCACAGATCAACCTAGACAACACCATTATAAAGTCTCCAATTGATGGAATTGTGGCCGAAATGAAAGAAAAGAAGGGAGATGTAATCAGCGCAGGAAAAGAACTCTGCGTAGTCTACGATGACAAAAACCTTGAACTAACGGCCAAAATCCTCGAATCAGACTACAAGCATTTAAAATTAGGTTTGATCGCAGACATCTATCCATTAGCCTTCAAAAATCAATCATTTGAGGCCTACCTAAAAGAAGTCAATCCAAAGGTCGATGAGAATGGCATGATAGAACTGAAACTCAAGCTTAGAGAAACACAAGGTTTATTACCCGGAATGAATGCCAATGCAATTATTCGGGTTCCCCAGGCGAAAAACATCATAGTACCTAGAGAGGCCTTGGTTATCAAATCTCGAAGGCAGGTCGTATTTACTTATGAAAATGGATTTGCCAAGTGGAAGTATGTGGAAGTGGGTTTAGACAACGGAGTTGACATTGAAATTCTAAGCGGTCTTAATGATGGTGATCAGGTCATCGTTTCTGAAAACCTTCAGTTGGCGCATGATGCTCAAGTTTCCATAGCCACTGAAATTGGCAATAACAACTAAGGCTGATGGTAAGATTCCTGATCCAAAGACCCATTGCCGTCTTTTTGTCCTTTATAGGTATACTATTTTTTAGTGTACTCGCCATTAGGAATCTTCCTGTTTCACTACTACCAAGCATTGAAGTACCCTCGGTAGTTATCAAAGTCGACTACCCAAACAATCCGGCACAGATTATTGAAAACAGTATTCTAAAGTCCATTCGGAGCGAGTTAAACTCACTGAATAACCTAAAATCCATTGAAAGTACAGCTAGCAGCGAAACAGGATTGATTAAGCTTCAATTCGACTATGGTACTCGAATGGATTTGGCCTATATAGAAATCAATGAAAAAGTCGATCGTCTTCAGGAATCTCTCCCTCGTGATATGGATCGACCAAGAATTATTCGGATCAATACATCCGACATCCCGATCATTAGGATACAGGTTTTGCCCAAGAATGATTCTGATCTAGTCGCTTTATCACAACTCTCCGAACGGGTTTTAAAAAAGCGAATCGAACAGATTGAAGGCGTATCCATTGTAGATATTAATGGCTATCGCGAGCAATTCATCTCGATAGAACCCAACGCTGCACAGCTTTCTGCACTGAACATATCTGAGTCCCAAATCGAAAGCGTGCTCAATAGCGCCAACAGAGAGCTTGGTCAACTTTCGATTAAAGATGGCCAGTACCGATACTTTGTTCGAATGGCCAATCGACTGGATGACATTGAAGAAATTAAAAAGCTACCGTTATCTACTCCAAATGGAGAAGTGGTGAGCCTTGAACAATTAGCCGATGTCAAGTTCGAGACAGAAAAAGTTCTGAGTTACCACCTTTTTGGCCAACAAGAAGGACTGGTCATTACTGTTCACAAGCAGAATAGCGCTAAGATGACTGAGCTCGTTCCTTTGGTCTACGAAGCAATTGAAATATTCAAAACTGATTATCCTGATGTCGATTTCGAACTGACCCAAGACCAATCCACCTTACTCAATGCCGGCATTGACAATTTGACTACCAGCTTGATCTATGGTGGCATTTTCGCATTTGGAGTGCTCTTTCTGTTCATGGGCAATTTCAAAATGCCAATCATTATGGGGATTACCCTTCCAGTCTCCTTGGTGATTAGCTTCCTGCTTTTTAGAGCAGTAGGACTGACGATAAATATTATCTCCTTAAGTGGACTTGCACTTGGACTAGGAATGCTTATCGACAATGCAATCATTGTCATCGATAACATTACTCGAAAACGAAAGGACGGGCTTGACATCATCGAAGCCTGCATAAGTGGAGTGAATGAAGTAATGGCACCACTGATCAGTTCGGTATTAACCACTTTGGCGGTTTTTGTTCCTCTCGTTTTCTTAAATGGTCTGTCTGGGGCGCTCTTCTATGACCAAGCAGTTTCTGTTGCAATAATCCTGGGCACTTCCTTAATGGTTGCGTTCATCTTGTTACCCCTGCTCTATCGCATATTCTTTCAAAAATCTAAAGGACAAGTCAAAGAAGACAGCTTATTCTTCAGGCTTATATTAAAGGTTTATAAAGCCTTTTACAATCTGATCTGGAAATTCAAAGTCATAAGCTTTATCCTTTTGATCGGCTTGATACCGCTTACCTATTTTATCCTAATCGGGTTTGAAAAAACGGGCCTTCCAGATATTGAAAAAACGGAAACCCTTCTAACTATCAATTGGAATGAACCGATCGATGCTGAAGTCAATAAAACCAGAGTCGGTGATTTGATTGATGCCCTAGAGGTAGAGGCTATTACGGAATCTGATATTGGTATCAGTCAGTTTCTATTGGCTGTCGAAGATGGCAGAGTCGAGAATGCTCAAGTCTATTTGAAATTCAGCACACGCGAAGAGAAAGTCGAGACCGAGCAATGGATCTCCAATTTCTTCCTGCAAAGGCACCCCAATGCTTCAACAGAAATCGAAGATGCCCCCAATGCTTTTGACCAAATATTTAAATCTCAAGGACAATATTTTGTTGCTAAATGGAAGAACCTAGGTCAAGGTGAGCTGATGAGTGAAGATGATCTATCGTCATTACAGCAAGACGTTCTAGAACTCACTAACACTCCAGCCCAAGGGGGTAAAGGCTTTCTTTTTGAAGAGTCTCTTGAAGCTACAATTGACAATGAGGCCCTGGCATTTTATGGTATTCCTGAGGGCACCTTCAAAAGCGCACTAGCCAATGCATTGGATGGCTTTTTAGTAACGGAGATCAGGCGTTTTGGAGAAGTTATTCCAATTAAGATTCAAAGGTCAAAAGGAGACCTACAACAGCAACTAAGAGATGTTTATGTCACTGGTAGGGAAAGACAACAATATCCTCTTTCTCAATTCATCAAGGTTGAGTTTATCAAGGTTGAAAAGAACATCACCGCAGATAGAACTGGGCCTTATCAATCTTTGGAATGGGAGTCATTATCTGATAACGACATAGAAAAACTCACCAATGAACTGCCAAAAGTCGCAGCCAAATATGGCTTAGTAGTTGACTTTAGCGGCACCTTTTTTGAAGATCAGGAGAACCTTCGCCAGTTGATTTTTATTCTTGTTATCTCTGTGGCGCTGCTCTATTTTATTTTGGCAGCTCAGTTTGAGTCATTGGTGCAACCTCTGATTGTCATCTTTACGCTCCCACTTGGTATTCTAGGGGCTTTGCTGGTGCTTCAGCTTGCTGGTGTTACATTAAACGTAATGTCTGCCATTGGCATTATCGTTATGCTGGGCATCATGGTGAATGATGCAATTCTGAAAATCGATACCATCAACCGACTCAGAGTAGTCCCTAACCAAAAGAGTTCTTCTAAAGAAATTCTATCAGTAGCAATTGCAAAAACAGGTCAGATCAGACTCAAGCCAATTCTGATGACTTCCATCACTACCATTCTAGCCTTATTACCTGTGATCTTTTCTTCAGGTATTGGTGCTGACCTGCAAAGACCACTAGTATTCTCAGTAATTGGGGGCTTAACGATTGGTACTTTCACAGCACTATACTTTGTGCCGCTGGCGTATTGGTTTGTGAGTAGCAAAAAATGAATGGTGTGAGTAATGGATGTCACCTCCTTTACGCAAATAGCAAAAATGAAAAACTTCGAATTTGTCATAGCGTAAGGTCCAGAATGAACAGTTTCTTCAAACCATATTTACTCATCTCTGATAACCACAATGTAAATATCAAAATGAAGAATTGAATTCGGAAGGAATAGAAAGTATTTTAAAGTACAGGCAAAACTTAACCTCAATCAAATCACAGACAAGAAAACCTCAGCTTTTGAGCTGAGGTTTAAAATACTTCAAATTTGAAGCCGTATATACAGAAACTGTTCAAAGGGTGCACCTACAAAATTTCAACTTTATAGTTCAATTTATCTATTGCGAGCCCTACAGACAGCTCAAATTCAACGATGTGAACCGAGCCATTACTTACTCAATCTCAGGATCTATTACGCAGTCCTGGCTTTCGACACACGGTCCATTAGGATCTACCTTATTACAGGTAAAACCAATACCGCCCTCATTGTCAACGCAAAAACGAATCTTATATCTATCACCCTCAAAAGCCTGAGCTTCAAAAGGACTAAATAACAACAGTCCAAATGCACAAAGCATTAGCATGGACATAAATCTAATTTTTATTTTTCTTTTCATGATATTCACATTTACTCAATTGTTGGGGTTTCACATACTGTCTGTTCATCACAGGGACCTGAAGGATCTGTCGCTCCACATTTTCCACCCATTTTGCCTTCATCTGTGGTACACTTCTCAATTTTGTAACGGTCACCAAACTCATATGCCTTCACCTGATTTGGACTAAGCATCAATGCTCCTACGCTCAACAACATGGCTGCAGAAAGCATTTTCATATTTTTATTCATAATAAAACGATTTATTTATCCCTACTCTATTCATGGGTTTTCGGAATCCCCAATGCTATACCTTTTATATTCTTTTCAAAAAATCATCATAACTGGCCTTCCCGAAAATGTCTATAAACTCAATCTTTCCGTTCTTATAGAGGATGTATTTATCTGAGGCATATACTAATCCTAATGACTCAAATAGGCCCTCATTGTCAATTAAATAATGAGCATCCGAGTCGTCTAAGACCCCTTTAAACTCAGTCCATAAATCATGTCCACTTGGATTTTTTATTATAAAAAATGTTGATTCATTTAATTCATGAACCCTTTCTGATAAAAATGCTATGTTTTCCTTAACACACCCGCACTCCCTCAAAATCAAATACACAACGTTTTTAGGTACAAAACCATCTGACACTATATAATCACTATATACCTTGTTCAACTGATTAATTTCTTCCGGACTTATACTATCTAAATTATTGTTATCAACGCTAGAACCGCATGACCAACATAAGGTCAAAAACAACAATCCAATCATATTCCATCGAATAATTCTCATATTAATTCCTTATTAAATTGTAACTTTAAAAAACTTGCATACCCCTTGTTCATTAACAAAAAACTGAACCCAGATTTCACTCTTAATTGAAAACGCCAAATTGTGATTAACCATACTGAAGGGAAGTTGCCATTCGGAAAACGTAGAATTTTCAAGGTCAATAACCGATAGATTTACAGGCTTCTTTCTATTGGCATCTCTGAAATCTGAATTGTTATTTGGAAAATTAGATCTAAAAAGCCTCACCAACTTCCTGTCTACTAAGGGCAATAAAATCCCATAATCGGGACTCATTATAGCATGCCTCATTTTAGCATCTTCTTGCACAGTTTGGTCGAAATCCATTTTTTGCGTCTCATCTTCGATATACTCAGAACTCATAGTAAATATTCTTTCCGTTTCCTGATCCCTATCAAATTCAAAAACCTTTGATAGAGCTGGAAAACTGGCATATGACTTAGATCCAATATGACTGATTACTGGTTGATCTAGATATCCATAGTAATACTCGCGATACTCATCAGGAAAAGTGAAAGGAAGCACTTTCATTTCTGAAGAAGAAAGTTCATATTTCCCAATCAAGCTAGTTCCATAAAATTCCTCAGGACTGGCTGTCCCAGAAATACTGGTACTATATAAGCCCATTAGAAAGCTTTTGTCTGTGTCGTCATATGAGAAACTTGAATTCCCATATCCATCAAACATGTAACGATTGGAAAAACGGTCTTCTCCATATCTGAAATCCCATTTATTCAACAGATCACCCGTTGCATTCAATAAGTAGATGGAATAATCTGAGAGAATAAAAATACTATCTCTAGAATAGTAATCTATCGCATTGACCGTCCGAATCCCTTTAGGTCCTTCTTGTTCTAGACTAAGCGAGGACAAATATTCTTGCTGCGATAAGGAAAAGAAAGATATTGCATGAACTCTTTCATGGTACCCAGCATAAAAAGCACCTTCAGAATCTTCAAGAATAGAAAGTATTGGAAAGTACTCTGGAACACCTTCAGGGACCGAAATTTCGACAACTTGGGTTTTTACCGTCATCTTCTTCCCGGACTCTCTCAATAATATAGGTTCAATAAACCCTTTCTCTCTCTCCCTACAAGCTGAAAAGAGTATAACATAAAAAATCAGGCAAGCGATTGAAAACCTCACTCTATTCATGGTAAACAGTTAATAATTTCAACTCTTGCGATAAATATAAATACTTTTTTGAATTATTAAAATACTTTCTAGTACTTCTTTTATGCTCTTTACTAATTCTAATCTAATTTTGTCATAGAATTAATCTTCAATGCTTTTATTAAAAAAAAAAGCTCTTAACTATATTCTATACATAATCTAAAACATATTAATTTACTCTGAGGTATTTTCTTTGACTCGATTACACACCAAGACTAATAGTCATTATCATTCACAACCATGATAAAGCCCACTCTGACATCATGCCATCTTACCTCCATTGGTATAACTGATTATTGTAGCCCACCCATTGACACTTTCGCAGCCCTCTACTTTGTGCCTTTGGCTTATTGGTTTGTCAGTAGGAAGTGAGAAAAGCAAAAAGAACTTACCAACCTATTAGCCCACACCATGTGATTACCTGTGAGCCATTAGCTCATGATATTCACGACTTCTATTAGGAGTAGAAATACTTGCAAAAAATACTGCTCGTGGGCTTTCACCACCTCCCAAAATAAAAAAAGTCGGATTCGTAAATCGAGTTAGAAGGTTTGACAGCGTGGAATGAATCATATAAGTAGGGAATTCAAAATCCCTTAATAATAAATACAGTTTTAAGTCTCTCATAGAGCTGTAATTGGCAAAGAGAATAAATTCTTCTTTCCCATAAACCTCTTTTATCAGTTCAAGTTCTTGATCAATGCAGGTGGAACATTGTATATCCGATATATAACCAATTACCCTGTTTTCTAAGTCAAGATGTTCTAGTCTCAATTCTAAACCTGTTGAAAGCTCCATTATTTTAGCACTCATTATCAGCGATTCCGTTTCGAAGGCATAAGTCAATGAATCCAAAATACTTAAGCCATCCAACTCTTCTAAATAGTCAGGATCTACCATCTTATTCTCAAGGCCGCCATTATGCTCGCAGGAAACTAAGAGTGTCAAAAGCAATACCTTGACTACCGAATTTCGCATTTCATTATAATTGGATTGCTTAATTCATTGACCCCCTCCAACAACCTAAACACTTCTGGTCGAGCACTCTTCAATTCCCTAAGCAGTTTTTTGTCCTTGACTCCGGAGAGCTCTTTTTTTACTGCATACAACTGTTCTACTTCTAATGGAATGTAGAAATGATTGTCCTTCACGTAAATCGGAAAGTCGCTTACTCCGCCATACAACAGGTCGTCACTGATACCATTGTAACCACTGAATTTGTTTGTGCTTTTATCATGAATGAGGGTGAGTATTGCCCCCTTGTGAAGGACCCTAAACAAAACATGTTTTTGGGACTCTAGAATTGGCCAATTAAAAAGAAATGTATATTCATGTTGCCGAGACTCTAAATTTCTGCCCTCTTGCAGGAGAAAAGTTGGCACTTGATTATCCGAGACAATTTTGTATCTCAACTCCACGGAATCACCAGACATTTGAAAAATGTCCACTCCCCATGGTTGAAAAAACAAGAAAGAATCTTGATGAACCGACTGGTTAGAAGTTAGAGGCTGTGAAGTGTACTTTGACATGGCAGTACCCTCATTCCTAAGAAACCTATCCGAGATTTTGGGGCCCTCTAAAAAGATTATCTGATAATTCAAATCGCCATAACCTGTCGTATTATTACTGAAAGCCATTTTTCCATCTTCAAACAAAAACATTGAGTGACTAAAAAAGGGGATCTCACTCCTAGCTATAAAACGATTATTTAGGTCATATTCAGACACTCTAAAGCCTCGATCCATTAGTAATATTCTAGAATCTCTAAACTCAATGTCTATAAGTTCATCATGTTCGTCTGGTCCTTGACCTTGTACGCCCACCTCAAACAGGAAATCTCCATTTTCCCTGAACAGGAATGCCGATTTTGAAATTCTGTCGTCTAGGATTAGAATGTATCCGTTAGACATCTTCATTTTAGAAACCCTTCCAATTATAATATGACTTGGAGTATTTAATTCAATGTAACTTCGGTTTAAAAATACTTCCGATACATTTCCAAAGGTGCGATCAATCTGCGAAGGGTATAATTCAACAGCTTCTGAAGTAATTAACTTGCGTGGAGAACTCGCCACCAAGGTAAAATTCTTCATCCTTTCTGTGTTTAATCTATCATCTATATTATTACCGCTATAACAGCCAGCAATCAGTGATGTGGAAACAAGAATGGCATAGAATGTCTTTCTAGTCATATGGTTGAATTAGAGGTCTGAAGAGTCATCAGACCTTAACCCCTATTCAAAGGGTTAAGGCTGAACTCAATATAAAAGTGAAGAGTATTAAGTATGGTTTACTACTTCACCAGCCGAGCCAGACTCCCTATTTGGACAAGGCTGAATGGGTGTAGTATTTGTTATTTCCGGTATGGCACCAGCATCATAGCAACCCCATGCCCAGCCAGGGCAAGATTTGATTCTGCCAGAGTAATGAGCATAGACCACATTGCCCGAACCTGTAATTGAAGCACCGCCTCCACCCGGGGTAACTTCACCAGAGACCCCTCCTGAGCCACTAACTGAACACTCGATTTTGATTATTGTTGTAGTGTATGTCTCTGTGCCAAAAAGGCCATAACTGGTATTTACAAAGAAGGCACTAAGCATCAAAATTGCTGATACTAAGAATAGTCGTTTTATCATTTGATTATGATTGAATCACTACCTACTCTATTTCTGGATTTTCGGCACCCTCCATGATAAAAGAACCGCCAGCAAACACAAGATGGATGATTATATTATTTATATCAAATATTTTTTATGATTTTTTCTTCTAAATAATGAAATACAATCTAAGAATCACTTGGAACAATCATCAGTGATTTGCGATCATCATTTTAGTCTTTCTCCTTTAATCAGATCTTGATGACATTCTACCACCCATTCTCTCTTTGTATAACGTTTGATTATTGTGACCTATCCATCGGCACCTTAACAGCACCTTACCCTGTGCCCTTGACGTATTGGCTTGTGAGTAGGAACAGGAGTGACTAAGGAAAGAGAAGAATAAATATCTAAATCACTAGAAAGTACTTTGCCCGTCAAGACTTGTAAGAAAACAAAAATGTTATAGCAGGGCTAATGACAGGCAAGCACCAGATTGTTAATTTGACTTTAGAATTAGTGATTTGAATTTATTGCTCCTTGAAGACGTTCCCACAGGATTTCCTCGCTCAATAATTCGACCATTACTATTCAGTAACAAGGTCTGATGATCCTTATTGGCACTGATCTGGTTATCATCAAAAAATTTATATTCCAAATCGTAAAAATAACTGACCTTAAATTCCGACTTATGAAAGACATAATCTATGTCAATTCTATCTCTTCCACTTACAACAAAGAGTATATCCATTCTACTACTAAGATCATTCTTTATCACAAAATCTTTCCACAGCTCCATTTCCACAAAGCATGTTGAACAGCCCGAATTCAGGTACTTTACTAAAGTAAAATGACCCTTAGGAAATTGCAATAATTCCGGTTTTACCTGAATGTTTTGATCTAAAAACTGTTTGGACACTATAATTTCATCTACACTCTGAAATTGAGTGATAAGCAAAATTGATAAACCGATTATGAGCTTGTTAGGCATCTCCGTATTTATATTCAAATTGAACAATGTCTGGCAATTCACTAGCAGAAACCCCATAGATATAGCCATTCTTTTCGTCTACAGTTATGCTCCTTATTAATTGGTCTAACACAAGTTTTTCAACTACATATCCCTCCTTGTTAAATACATAAATCTCATTGCACAATTCTTTGCCATTTGGATTTCCATCCCATTTCTTACCTGAAAACAGACCATATACAAACTGTTCTCCAACATAAACATCCATATACCCATGGTGAGTCTCTTTCGGGTCAATTGCTAACACATTGCTTCCTTGGACTCGAGCTACCTCAAATCTAGGTTCTATATCCAGGGGACCGACTATTTCAATGATTTCATTGTCATCTATATTGAGTAATTCAAGTTGATCAATATAAATGGAGGAATGTGCAAAAAGAGTGTTTTCTGAATTGGCTCTTAGGAGGCCTTGATAAAACTGTGCCCACACTCCCTTAGGATATTTTTGACTGAGCGGCTCATCATAGTCTCCATACCTTTTCAATTCATTGCCCAGTGTATCATACTCAGTGAATCTCGAAAGCCCATCTACTGTTAAACCAATAAGTGTACTTCTATTAGACCACCCTACACGAAAGCTGGTAAAATCTCCTTCCCTAAAAGTATATTGCTTTTCGGCCAGGCCTGAGACATTATTTTTGGACAAGTCAAACTTAGAAAACCGCCTTTGCTGTAAATCATAAGACCACACGTAGCCAGGGTTTGAACTGTTTAAACTTAGGGCCTTGCTTGCCGTCATGATTTCGTTGGGCCCAAAACCTTTAACTCCGAGAGATTTAACATATTTTTTGTCAGAAGCATTGACCACATGAATGAGGCTATCAGCATTTAGATCGCTGATAATTAGATAAGGGTCATTGTACATCACAGACATCGGAAAAACCACATGCTCAGCCAGATCGAGTGGTTTTGCCTCTAACTTTTTGACTACTGTGACAAGGTCATCTGTAAACTTAATGGTCTTCACCGTGGTGAATCCATCACTTGATTTTCTAGTTTGAACATCAAAACTGGCTGTATTCTTACAACCAACAATGATGAGTATTAAAAAGAGTAATGAAAGTTTCTTTATCATAATTTGCTATTGCTATTGATTGAGATGGAGGTTATACCGAAGTACAACCTCCATTGTTGGTGTTAAACCTATTTGGAGTGAAATTAATTTTCCCCAATAGAGCCTCCTCCTCCACTACCAGGGCAGTCACCTTCAGATAGGTAATAAGCGTTGTCTACCATATAGAATAGCACAAAACAAATAGCACCCGACTGCGTAGGGCAGCAAGTGCCGTTAGTTGGAGGTGGTGTTGTTTGCGCCTGAGACTGTTTGGGTGCCACCATAGTCAGTGCTAATAGCACGACCGACATTATTGATATTGCAATTTTACTTCGCATAATTTTATCTATTTGTTAAACATCATTAATTCTCACCGATGGTTCCACCACCTCCACCTCCGGGATTAGGACAATCACCGCTCGACAGGTAATAATAATTCTCGAGCATATTAGTGCCAACTATACATATAGCACCTGACTGAGTAGGGCAGCAAGTACCCGAAGGAGGTGTCTGAGCTTCTACCTTAACGGTCGAAAACATTGCAACACCGATAAACATTAAACTGAGTAATCCTATTATCTTTTTTTTCATTTTGTTTTAAGTTTTAATTTTCTCCAATACTTCCTCCACCACCATTACCGGGGCAGTCACCTTCTGTTAAATAGTAATAACCTACTTTATAAAGAAGTCCTACAAAGCAGATTGCTCCAGAATCCGTTGGGCAACAAGTTCCTGTTGGAGGGGCTTGTTGAGCCTTTAGACTGCTTGAGCCGGCCATCGACACTCCCACAATTGCAATTGCAAGCAGGCTTGTTTTAATTTTTTTTAACATGTGTATGATTTTAAATTTTCACCTACTCTGTTTTAGGGTTTTCGGTATTCCCCTTCGACAATTTGCAAATCTTGAATTGATATTAAACATAATCTGGTATTATTTCAAGTTAATATTTTACTTATGTATGTATAAAACATTTTTAATGATCTGAAATAATAATTTTATAATCTTTTTAAAATTGGTTTATTAATTTCATATATAATAAACTGTTTATGTAATAACTTACATACTTTTTATTTCGTGAATTATCAAGTATAAACCCTAATACTGTCCCCAACTCCATTCAGATCATTTTAAAAGGGAGGCAAAGCAATTCTAACAAGAGGGGTCAGGCAGAGCTCGATTAAACATCAATCTTTAGTCAAGAATGACATCATGTCACCTTACATTCCTTGGTATGGCATTTGATATTGTCGCTACAGATTAAAACAATGACAAAATAGCTATGCAAGAAAAAGGTACTATCTCGATTCACACCGAGAACATTTTTCCCATCATTAAGAAGTTCCTCTACTCTGACCATGAAATCTTTTTGAGAGAGCTTGTTTCCAATGCAGTGGATGCTACTCAGAAACTCAAAAGGTTAGCATCACTAGGAGAATATACCGGAGAGGTTGGCGAAACAAGGGTTGAAGTAGCTGTCGATAAGAAGAAAAAGACCATCACCATTAGTGATAGTGGTATTGGTATGACGGCCGAAGAAATTAAAAAGTATATCAACCAAATCGCTTTTTCAGGCGCAACTGAATTCGTTGAGAAGTTCAAAGATGCCGGAGACGCCAAAGAGATCATCGGTAAGTTTGGTCTTGGCTTTTACTCTGCCTTTATGGTAGCCGGCAAAGTTGAAATAGACAGTTTGTCATATCAAGAAGGCGCAGAGCCAGCCAAATGGATTTGTGATGGCAGCACTGAGTTTGAGATCAAGGCAGGCAAAAGAAAGACACGTGGTACTACCATTATTCTACATGTGAATGATGATTCTGAGGAATTCTTGGAAGACATGCGTATTCAGAACATACTTGACAAATACGCTAAGTTCTTACCGATTGAGGTGAAATTTGGTGAGAAGGACGAGTCTGTTGAAGATGGCGAGGATAAAGAGGGCAAGAAAAAATATAAAACCATTAAGGTTGATAACATCATCAACAATACGACTCCTATCTGGACAAAGTCACCTTCTGAGCTCTCGGACGAGGACTACCTAAAATTCTACAAAGAACTTTATCCGTTCTCAGAAGAGCCATTATTCTGGATTCATCTGAATGTAGATTATCCCTTTGAACTAACAGGTATTCTTTATTTCCCTAAAATTAAGAATGACTTTGAAGTTCAGAAGAACAAAATCCAACTCTACTCTCGTCAGGTGTTTATTACGGATGAGGTAAAGGATGTTGTACCTGAGTTCTTGATGCTATTACATGGTATCATCGATTCGCCAGACATTCCACTTAACGTTTCGAGAAGTTACTTGCAGTCTGATGGAAACGTGAAAAAGATCAATGCCTACATCACAAAGAAAGTGGCAGACAAGCTGGGTGAGCTCTTCAAAAAAGAGAGAGAGTCATACGAGAGTAAGTGGGATGATATAGGACTCTTTGTTAAGTATGGAATGCTTTCTGAAGAGAAATTCTATGACAAGGCGAAGGACTTCGGCCTAGTGAAAAATACTGAAGGCAAACACTTTACAATAGACGAGTACCAAAAGCATATTGAGACCAACCAGACAGACAAAGACAAGAACAGAATCTGGTTATACGCTTCAAACCCAGCTAAGCAAGACAGCTTTATTGCTGCAGCAAAAGACAAGGGATATGATGTTATCGTTTTCGATACACCAATCGATAGTCACTTCATTAATCACATGGAGACTAAGCTTGAGAATACACAAATCAAGCGTGTTGATGCCGACAATGTTGACAAGCTGATCGATAAAGACGAAAAGCGTGAATTGGTTATTTCTGAAGAGCAAAAAGAAAACCTAAAAGGTGTTTTCGAAAAGGCAATTGATAATGGTACATATAAAGTTTCCATAGAGCCATTGTCTCCTTCTGATGCCCCAGTAACAGTAACTATGCCTGAATTCATGAGAAGAATGAAGGAAATGCAAGCTACAGGTGGCGGAGGGGGATTCAACATGTTCGGATCCATGCCAGATACATATGATGTCTCAGTAAATGGCAACCACCCATTAGCGGATAAAATCATCAGTGCGAAAACAGATAAGACAAAAGAGAAAGTAGCGAAGCAAGCTTTTGATTTAGCACTTTTATCTCAGGGACTTCTAGAAGGGAAAGACCTAACAGATTTTATCAAAAGAAGTACCGACCTTTTGAGTAAGTAATAGTTTTGAAATATACTTGAAGGCCACTCTTAAAAGGGTGGCCTTTTTTGATTCCGACCGCCAGCGAACACTCCCGTCCTTATAAGGACAGCACAAAACCTGAAAGAAATTCAAAATCAGCCATTAGTCAACTCAGAGATACATTACCCATTGGCATCCTATTTGACTTAGCTGCCCTAGAATTCCTAAATTGATCTGCCATGCTTATTAATATGCTTACCATCGCTTGGAGAAGTGCCACCAGACACAAGCAATTTACTTTGCTCAATATCCTCGGTCTGTCCATTGGCATAACAGCTTCACTGCTTATCGGACTCTATGTATTGGAGGAAATGTCTTATGACAATTTTCATACAAAAGGAGATCGAATATACCGCATTAACCAATCAATGATATGGGGCGATTGGAAAGACGAGTTTGGTTCAACTGGTCCCAATTTAGCCGTAGCACTAAGGTCTGATGTGCCTGAATTTGAGGAGGTAACAAGACTTAGATCTCCTGGGAGACAATTGGTATCCTATCAAGCAGACGAAGGTAAACTTGTCTCATTTCGAGAGCGTGGAATTTTGATTGCTGAACAAAATTTCTTCAATATCTTCTCTCTTCCTCTCTTAGAAGGAAGTGTCGATCAGGCACTATTAACCCCCCTGAGCGTGGTCATCACAGAAAAAATGGCATTAAAATATTTCGGTGATGAAGAACCTATTGGTAAAACTTTAAAAATCGATGAAGAAAGAGGAGAGGTAAGATCCTTCATCGTCACAGCTGTTATGGCCAATATGCCTACCAATTCACATATCCAGTTCGATATGCTGACCTCGATGAGCAGCTATCCAAATATTAAAAGACGAGAATATCAGTGGATGTGGACGCAATTTGGCACCTATGGCCTTGTGCTTCCAGACACCGATATCGAGTCACTAGAAGCAAAAATCCAGGCCATACCACCTAAATGGGCCGGTGTACGTGCACTTGGAAAGACCTTCGATGAATTTGTGGAAGGAAAAGAATGGTCATTATTCATGCAACCTATCAGAGATGTTTATATGCAGTCTGCTTCAAGCGGCAACAGGTTTGGCCCATCAGGCGACCGTGTGTATGTTCAAATATTCGGGGCTGTGGGGCTGCTTATCTTGCTGCTCTCGAGCATCAACTTTATGAATTTGTCAACGGCTCGTTCTGCAAATCGGGCCAAAGAAGTCGGTATCCGAAAGACTCTCGGATCTCCAAAAAGGGCACTTATAAGGCAATTTATGTTTGAGTCAATCATGTTTGTGCTAGTAAGTACTATCATTGCCTTAGTGGCAACAGAAGTCTCCCTTAGTGCCTTTAACACACTAGCCAATACGAGTCTTTCACTCTACTCCAAATTGGTCAATCCATCATTCATAGCACTTTTAGGAGGGTTCATTTTGTTCCTGGGTATAGCTACCGGAAGCTACCCCGCTTTTTACCTCTCTTCCTTCAACCCTATCGAAGTGCTGAAAGGAAAGTTGAGTACTGGTTTTAAAGGGAAATCTGTAAGAAACGGACTTGTAGTCTTTCAATTTACAATCACGATTGCCTTAATCATCTGTGCGCTATTTGTACAGAAGCAATTAGACTATGCATCAAATGAGAACTTAGGATTTGATAGTGATAACATCTTACAAATCCATAACATCGAGTTGCTTAACAGTAATAATCAAGAAACTTTTCAAACCTTATTGAAGTCGAATACTGCCTTTGAAGAAATAGGCCTTTCGGACGCTGTGCCTCCCAACATATGGGGAGAAGATAACTATAGACCAGCTGATGACACGGAAAACAAAGGCATAAACCTCAACAGACTTAGGGCCTCGGAGGAGTATTTGAACATGTTGGATTTAGAATTTTCAACTGGGCGCAGTTTTGATAAAACGTTAGAGACTGACAAATATAAAATCATCCTGAATGAGACCGCTGTTAGAGATTTTGGATGGGGAATTAAGGAAAATTATACTGAAGATTCACCCATTGGAAAACAGATTACTTTCGTAGATAATAATGAAGTCATTCTTTTCGAGGTAATCGGTGTTGTAAAAGACTTCAATTTTAACTCGGTGAAGTATGAAATTGGCCCACTGCTGATTGTTCATGAAGACAATGATCTCATGTGGGAAAGTGGCCGTGACTTCATCTCCATCAGACTAAACAAGGACTTTGTTCAAAAGACATCAGATCTATCCGCTCTACTGAAGGATGTTGAAAGCAAATTATCGGATATCAATCCAGGAGTACCTTTCGAGTACTCTCTGATGGATCAAAACTTTGAAGCCCAATTCAGAACCGAACAACAAATGGGTCAAGTACTCAATGTATTCACAGTAATGGCATTAAGCATTGCCTGTCTTGGATTGTTCGGCTTGGCCGCTTTCTCTGCAGAACAAAGGAAAAAGGAGCTTGGTGTAAGGAAGATACTGGGTGCATCGGTATACAGATTGATGTATGTATTCACGGCTGAATTTACAGTGCTGGTTTTCATAGCACTCCTTATTGCGAGTCCTCTTGCCTACCTTTTTGTAAAAGACTGGTTGACTAATTTTGCGTACACCACTCCAATCACACCAGTAGTGTTTATTGGAGCTGCCATCGGATCGCTCGGTTTAGCGTGGATTACGATAGGCCTTCAATCGCTAAGAGCGGCTAACACAAATCCTGTAGAGGTATTAAGAGATGAATAAAGAATTATTCTAAAATCCACCCTCATTTATAACCGACCGCCAGCGAACACTACTGTTCTTGAGGGAACAGAGTATTCAAATTTCAAAACCAAAAATGCCCCTTACTATCTTAAAATGTACATTTTCTTTTGGCATTGCTTTTGGAAAGCATTATCTGATTTAGAATAATTAAATTGATTGCGATGTTAAAGAACATGTTCAAAATAGCCTGGAGAAATGCCAAAAGACAAAAGCAATTTACGCTTTTGAACGTCCTTGGACTATCTATAGGAATTACCGCTTGTCTCCTCATTGGGTTATATGCTCAGGATGAAATGTCATATGATAAATTTCATGAAAAAGGAGATCGCATCTATCGCATTAACCAATCAATGATATGGGGAGACTGGAATGATCAGTTCGCCTCTACTGGCCCAAACCTTGCCGTTGCCTTGAAAACTGACCTACCTGAATTTGAACAGGTGACTCGTATTCATGAAAGTGGTGACCAAATCGTCACTTATAAACCTCACAATGGAAGGCAAAGAACTTTCAACGAGCGAGAGTTTTATATCGCAGAAGAAAATTTCTTTGACATCTTTTCATTTAATCTTCTGGAAGGTGACCCAAAAACGGCATTAAAAAATCCATCAAGCATTGTGATCACAAAAGAGATGGCGATTAAATACTTTGATGATCAAGACGCCATGGGCAAAACGCTAGAAGTACAACAGGGTCAGGAAATCCTTCCTTTTACGGTTTCCGGAATTGTTGAAGAGGTCCCAAAGCATTCTCATCTTCAGTTTGATATGCTTGCCTCCATGAGCACTTATCAGCATATCAAGCAACGAGAGTGGACTTGGATTTGGACCACTTTTGTCACCTATGGGTTGGTAAATGAAGGTACTGACATACAAGCGTTGGAGGAAAAACTACAAGCCATCCCTCCCAAATGGACAGCCGCTACCATGAAACGCGTATTTGGTCAAACATATGAGCAGTACATGTCGGACGGGAGAACTTGGGACTTATACCTGCAACCAGTTGACGAGGCTTATCTTTATTCTCCTCCTTCAGGAAACAGGCTTGGTCCGGTTGGGGATGTTGCCTATGTCAGAATTTTCCTAGCGGTAGGTTTCCTTATCCTAGTCTTGTCAAGTATTAATTTTATGAATTTATCTACTGCAAGATCAAGCAACCGTGCCAAAGAAGTGGGAATTCGAAAAGTGCTGGGCTCAGAAAAGAGAGCACTTGTCCAGCAATTTATTTTTGAGGCCGTTTTGTTCACTTCACTCAGCACTGTTCTGGCCATGGTATTAACAGAATTCAGCCTTAACAGTTTCAATCAAATCGCCAACAAAGAACTTAGTCTGTATGCTCAATTAGGTAATCCTATCTTCTTGGCCGTTATAGTTGGTTTCATGTTGATACTTGGAATATTGTCAGGCAGCTATCCAGCGTTTTATCTTTCCTCATTCAGACCAATCGAAGTGCTAAAGGGAAAAATAACTGCTGGTTTTAAGGGTAAAGGCATTAGAAATACACTAGTGGTTTTCCAGTTCGCGATCTCAGTAGCATTGATCATCAGTACATTCTTTGTACAAAGGCAACTAAACTATGCGACCACCTTTGACATTGGCTTTGATAGGGAAAATGTTCTACAGATTCACAACATATATGGTCTAAACCAAGCTGAGCTTGAAACTTTTCAAAACAACCTTCTGGATAAACCGGCTTTTAGCCACGTAGGGTTCTCAGACGTTGTTCCTCCGAATGTCTGGAACGAGGATAAATACAAAGCCCATGGCCCAGACAATGAGCCTCTGACGCTTAATCGACTAAGAGCGAATGAGGGATATGTTGATTTAATTGCGCCCAAGTTTTTAGCTGGTAGGAATTTTGACAAAACCAGAGGCACCGATAAATATGCGATTATACTCAATGCGGCTAGCGTCAAGGCTTTGGGTTGGGGAACTCCTGACACGTATCATGAAGATTCTCCAATCGGAAAACATGTGACCTATCCCACAAGTACAAAGGCACTATTCGAAGTGATTGGAGTAGTAGACGATTTTAATTTTAACAGTTTGAAAGTGGATATCAACCCATTGATCCTTATTAATGAGCACAATGACATCGAATGGACGAATACCAGGGAAAGTTATGTATCCATGCGTATCAACCCCCAAGCCATCAGCGATGCAGCATCATTAAAGGCCATAATTCAGACCGTTCAAAATGAATTAGAAGCATTGGACCCCGCATTGCCTTTTGAGTATAGCTTTATGGATCAGGTTTTCGAAAATAGTTTTCGAAGTGAGCAGCGAATGGGGAAAGTACTCAACATATTTACGGTGATGGCCTTGACCATTGCTTCTCTGGGACTTTTTGGCTTGGCTGCATTCTCTGCAGAGCAAAGGATAAAAGAGCTTGGGGTGAGGAAGGTACTTGGCGCAAAAACCACTGACTTGATCATTTCATTTTCGTCAGAGTTTACAAAGCTGGTAGTCATTGCTTTAATCATCGCAATACCTCTAGCCTATTTTGCGGTAAATTCCTGGTTGGCTGATTTTCCGTACAAAACACCTATGGAACCACTAGTCTTTATCACTGCCGGTCTCTCAGCCTTAGTCATATCCTGGCTGACCATAAGTTATCAGTCTTTTAAAGCAGCAAATAGAAATCCGATAGAAGCATTGAGGGATCAATAACCTTCAGGGGTCTAAATGGCCTCCGCTTCACTTCTGGTATATTTCCATCTTTTATGTGACCATAAATAATCAGATGGACTTTGAAGGACAGTCTGCGACAGTCGTCTGACATATTCTTCAATAATTCCTGTATCACTCTTTTGATAAGGAGGGGAGGCGATTTGCTCAAAAGTAATTTCGTAGTGACCCCTCTTCTTTCTTTTGATATCTGCATAAAACACTGGATAGCCTGCCATCTTAGCGATACGTTCGGAACCTGCATAGAATGCGGTTTCCCTATTAAGAAAATCGAACCATTGTTTATCAGCCTTAATGGTCGGCAACTGGTCCGCAACAATGCCAATAACTCTAGGTTGATTTCTTCTCTTAAAAATCTCTTTAAGAGAATCTTCTTTTGATACTGCCATCCCTCCATGTTTTGTCCTAAGCTGGAGCATGATCTTGTCGAAGTAGATACTCCCCATTGGCTTGTAAATAAACTCCAAGGGGTAATCCAATTGCTGACTTACAGAAAATGCCGGCCATTCCCAATGAGCCGCATGTGTGCCCATAATTATTACTGCCTGTCCATTTCTGAGGTATTCCTCGATCTGATCTAAATTGACCAATGGGGCGTGTTTTGACCAGTCTTTTCTCTTAAAACTATAAGCAAAAATCATTTCCAGAAAAACCTGACAAAATTGACGGTAAAAACGCCTTGCGACCTGATTGATCTCCTTCTTTGACTTTTGTGGAAAAGAGACCCTTAGATTCTCCAATACAACCTTTTTACGATAGCTTAGAATGTGATACCCTAGAAAAGCTGCCGCTTCCGCAAAAGGGTATAAAAGCCAATGAGGTAAAAGAGAGAGTATTCTGATAAAGAGCATTCTGAGTTTTGGTGCGAATTTAAGCAGACAACGATATACTAATCTCATTAGATTCAAAAAGACATAAAAAAAGACACCATAAGGTGCCTTTTTTCATTTGTCGTCTTCAACTACGCATGGTAGAATCGCTCTGAAACGATTTTACCATCTTCCCACTTATCGACAACTGTTTGTTCAACTTTTACATGTACTCCATCTTTTTGGATGTACTCCATTACTCCTTCATAGAAGCTTACGTTACCGTTTACGGCAGTGTTAAAGGCTTCATATCTGATAAATTCTCCTACCCCTGACAATACCTCTTTCTCTTGAGCTATCACATTAGCTTTACCTGATTTGGGAGTATCGTTGCCCTCTGCTAGAGTGACATTTTCCGATAGATATTTCTCTTGCGCTTCAATGAATTGACCCTGACTTAAAAGTGATAAAAGGTCTTTTAAATTTTCTTCGATGTTTGATTGCTGTGACATGATTTTGATTGTTTAAAAATTTCAATGTTACAACATTAATATATTCAAAATAAGTTCACCAAAGCAAAAATTAATTTTCAACTATCAGGAAATCATCGATTAAAGAGCCACAGAACAGCTTCTGAAAATTCTGATCGCCAGAACTTTTCATTGTGCTCACCTTCAGGATTAATTTTAGAGGTGAGCTGATCGTCCGGATGGCCCTTATCTAGAATTTTTTCGACCATCTGCTGCATAGGCACAACCATAACCGCACCCTCTTTTTCTCCCATAAGGAAATTTAGCCTGGCATCGGAGGGCAAACCTGTCCTCTCTACTTGCTCAAATGGGCCAGTCCCCCACCAATAAGAAGGCGAGAATACACCAGCCTTACTGAAAACTTCTGGGTACTTATAGATTGCATAATGTGAGATCAGACCTCCCAATGAACTTCCCATAACCCCAGTATTCGGTCTGTCAGGTTTGGTTCTAAAGTTTTCATCCATATAAGGCTTAACAACATCGACTAGAAAACTCATATAAGCCTCACCTTCTGCTTTACCATACTGTGGATGATCCCAGGCGGTTAGTTCATGAATTCTATTCTCACCACCATTATCAATACCAACGACTATTAGATCAAAGTTGGATGTATTGCTTAATGAATCAAGTGTTTCGTCAATCCCCCATTCACCCGCAAATGAAGTTGAATCTTCAAATAGGTTCTGACCATCGTGCATATACAGCACAGGATATCTCTCATCACTATCCGTATAACCAGGTGGTGTATAGACACGAATTGTTCTCGGTTCATCCTGACCTGGAATCACACCAATATTCTCTATTACGGTCAATTTACCTGATGTCTCAACTCGGGTTGCATTCTTGTACGATTGACAAGAAAACAACACTATGGACATGATAAACAACAGTATGCTTTTCATAAATCGGATTTGAGAGAAAGATATCCGTTTTGAATTAATCATTGAAGTCTAACGCTGAAATATCTTATTCCATTACTACTTGTGGCCGCAGTCTACATCCCACGAGCATCATTTCACAGAACAGCTAGGCTATTCTACAACTCAGCCAAAAACTACTTCCTCGTGCATGGTTATAGACGTCTAATAGACAAAACCAACTATTATGAAAAAACTCATCACACTCTTATTTTTTGCTTTTCTCGGCACAAGCGTTTTTGCCCAAGACCTTTCAAAACCTCAAAAAGGAAATGCAATTCGACTTAAAGACTATACCATCACACTAAAACAGGGTGAGGAAGCCACTTTCGACATGTGGGTGGTTAAAGCCAGGAAATATAAACTCAACCTTGGAGCTCCAACGGCCAAGGGTAAGGCGGGTATCGATTTTTGGTTCAATTCAAAAGCTCAAGAGCCTATTACTTATAGTGTTAAGGTTAAAGTAGACGATTCCACACCAGTGGGCGACCATATGTTTGTGCTTAAGGTGCCAGGCAACGGTCGCAATGCTGTAAAGAGTACGACCTTAATGGTCAAAGTGGTGGAATCACAAGAACAATAATTCAAGTTCATCATTTAAAAGTCTGGTAGCATCAGCTACCGGGCTTTTTGTATATTCAGGCATGTCGAAAAGCACGATTTATTTACTGAGAATAGGCATAGGGCTTTTCGTATTCCTATTCTTTAAGCTTTCTTCTGGACATTATTATGACTGGCAGCCAGTTACTTTCGTATCGCTAGCCTATACCGTTTTAGTCGTTCTCGTTGTCTTCGAAATCTTAGATTATACGGCCAAACACCTTATTAAGCATTACAAGACCCGACTCACTGAGCATAAGACACTTTTCAAGTTCTATTGGGGAAACTGTTTTGTTACAGCACCTGTAGTTATTATAGCATCATATATTCACACTGAACTACTGATACCGCAGTTCCCCTGTTGTGCGGACGACTGGGAACCTGGTTTGACCACTACCATTGCCCAAGGCCTTGTGCTTTCTTGGCTGATTATTATGGCCAAAACCTTTATGATTTACTTTGAATACAGTCGGATTTCCGAACGAGAAAAAAGTCTATTACAAAAGGAATTGGCTCAGTCAAAATTTGAAAGTCTCAAAGATCAAATAAAACCTCATTTTCTCTTCAATAGCTTCAGCGTGCTGACAACTATTATCGAAGATGACCCAAAGTTAGCAGTCGAGTTTGTATCGAAGCTTTCGAAAATCTATCGTTATGTATTAGACACTGGTAACCAGTTGGTACCTCTAGAAACCGAATTGGAGTATCTTGATCACTACATCTTCTTACTAAAGGCTCGGCATGGAGACAGTCTCATTGTCAACATGGAACTTGACATCGAAGCAGACAAGTCTCAAATTCCGATATTATCGATGCAGATGCTCATCGAGAATGCACTGAAGCATAATTACTTCTCTAAAGAGAACTCACTGACCATTGATATCTATAGTGAGAATAACGACTACATCGTAGTTCGTAATAATATCAACAAGCGATCGGCCTTAGAAAAGCCAACAAAAATTGGCCTTAACAACATCAATAATCGTTATCAGATGCTGGTCAATAAGAGCATTGATATATCGCAAGAGAACGGGTTTTTTACCGTTAAGCTACCTTTAATTAATAAAGAAACAGTCATTCAATGAGGGCAGTTATTATAGAAGACGAAGCGCTTTCGGCTAAAAGATTAGCCAAACTCCTTAAAGAGACATTTCCGCTTATTGAGGTTGTCGCCATGCTTGAATCTGTCAACGAGTCGCTCTCATGGTTTCATGACAATGATTACCCCGACCTTGTCTTCCTAGATATTCAGTTAAACGATGGTACAGGATTCGAAATCCTTAGAAAACTCGATGGCTACCCTCATATTATTTTTACTACTGCTTACGAACAATATGCTCTTGATGCCTTCAAATTCAATAGTATAGACTACCTATTGAAACCTATCGATAAGGAGGAATTGTTGGCTGCGATCAACAAATTGGAGCAAATCCATAAAAGTGAAGAGAGCAATTATCAAGAGAAAATTAAGGCGCTCGGACAGCACTTTATGCCCTCTTTTCGAGAGCGTTTTCTGGTGAAAGTCGGACTACAATTCAAAAGCATTCTTACTCAGGAAGTTGCTTATTTCTCTTACAAGGACGGACTGAGTTATTTACATACGATTGATCAATGTTTGCCGATCGACTACACCCTTGATCATTTGATTGAAGAACTAGACCCTAAAGAATTCTTTAGAATAAACAGACAGTACATTGTAAGCTTAAAATCAGTGAATGAAATTCATTCCTACTTTAATAGCCGACTATTGCTAGCCCTCTCACCCACCACTGATGAAGAGGTTATTGTCAGCCGAGAAAGAGTCCTCAACTTTAAAATTTGGGCTGGCATGTAATGCGTCTTGTTAGATCGAGCCTATGGTAAGCTCGTTACTCTTTCTCATCTTCAGTAGATCCAATACCCAAATCTGGAATCGGTATATCGATGGTTTGTGCTAAGGTTTGATCAACTTGGTTCAAAATGTCCTGAGAAACGCCTTTATCCATTAACTGTTGCTTTAGTGTCAACAAGCTATTGGCTGTAGTGGATTTGATAAGGTGTTCATTGGCTGCAGCAGCTGTCTCCAGTTCATTCTGCTTATTCGCTATTAGCTCATCGGTAGATCCTTTGAAAAGCGACTCGACCGTATCGATTAACTTGTTCAAAATGCGATATACCAGATTGGCTGAAAAACCTCCAAGGATGGCCAATATGGGCTTAATGAGGTAAGGGGCTGATGTTAGTGGAGCCTGATCGTTTGAAGTTGCAGGTTGAGGGTTTGCAGGAAGCGTCTCGATAAAGACCACAAAGAGTTCAGATAATAGCACACCTGCCACTAAGCCAAGCACATACCTTGACCAGTAGGTAGTGGCATATTTCATGTCGAATGTACCCTGTTGGATATACCCATTCATTTTAAAGAGTGCATAGAAAGAAGCACCGACACTCGAGGCAGCAAGCAAAAACATAAGTCTTTCAAACTGCGACCATCCCGAACCCTGCAACATACTATACTGCATAGTGATGTTGTCTACTTGTGGAAAGAGACTTATTGCAATCAAGGAGAACAATGAGATTATTGCCACCACCATAAACCACCTGACTATTGGTAGTGGCCCCAGTTTCTTAAACCTTGAATTGCTCTGTCGATTCTTTTCAAATAGTAGTAGTGTGCCTGGCATTGCAGGTTTTACTAGGTTAGACAGGTAATTAAATACCGTCAATAATTCTTCCTGACTAAGCTCCTCATATTCCTTTTTAAGAGGTATCACCAATTTGCCATCTATGGTCTTGCCCATTTTTAATGCATAGTCAAACATAACTTTGCATTGATCATGAAGAGACTTTTTAATTGAGTTGAACATTAGGCCAGAGCGGCCTGAACTCTCTTGTGATTGTTCCATAGTCTAGTAGTGTCTGTTATAAAACTAATGGTTAAGGAGCAATAAACTAAATCGTCACTAGTTTTTTGCGCTAGCGGTCAACTCATTATCTACTTCAATCAGTGCATCTCTATAAACACTAAGGAGATAATGTTCTTGCTTAGAAAGTGTTTGAATCAGGCTTTTCAAAATAGTGAGTTGGTTCATTCTACTCGACTCATTGGTATCAACCTGCTCATGCATTTTTGCAAAAAGAAAATCCCGGGTTTGTGTTATCTGCTCATGCGATTCGTAGCAATGAGTGAGGTTATAAGTGGTGAGGTATTCGAAATAAGAGACAACTTTTGTAGAATGAGCTGTTTGCCACGCGGTGCTTTGTAAGAGGTAAGAAATATTGGGTTCGGCAACGAGTTTTTCGAACGAAGATTCTTTTACAAAGTCAAATGTGGCACTCTGGTTTTCTATCTGTTCATCAAGCCTTACCAGAAGGGTGTCGTGATAACTCATCCACTCCAAAAGAATACTTCGATTACTGATGAGCTCGTTCTGAAGATTCTGTAATACTACGGTAGTATCACGTTCTAACTTATTCTGAGCCTTCCAACTGTCGATACCAAAAGCTAGCAATACCCCAAAAGCTATCATCACCGATTCAATTACCAGTTTAGGCATAGATGCGCGTAACCTGACAAGAGTCGCAATAACTTGCCTCGATCTTGGAACTTGCCTATCCATGCTGTCTATTCTTCCTTAAGTACATCGACCGGATTGGCAACGGCTGCCCTCATGGATTGAATACTTATGGTTAGAAAAGCAATGAGAGAAGTCATCAACAAAGCCAGCACCACTGGTACGAAGCCGATGGAAATTCTATATTCAAAGGACCTGAGCCAACCATTCATTGTAAAAAAGGCTAGGGGAACAGAAATTACAAATGCAATTAGTACCAATTTGGCAAAGTCACGGTTGAGTAATAAGACAAGACTGCTTACGGAAGCTCCCAGAACTTTCCTTACTCCTATTTCTCTGGCCTTCTGAATCGTAGCAAATGAGATCAAGCCCAGTAAACCGAAGCAGGCAATGAAAATCCCAAGGATTGCAAAAACGCCAAACAGTTTGCTCAATTTACTTTCAGCACTGTAGAGCGCATTGTATTCGTTTTCGATAAAGTCATATTCGAAAGGCACATTCGGAGCAATTCTCCTCCACCGAGCCTGAATTTTTGATATCGTGTTCTCAACATTTTGGCCACTAATTCTCACTAGTACACTATTGAAGTCTTGGTCAGACATAAACACCATGGGCTTAATCTTCTCTCTCAGGGATTCAAAGTGAAAATCTTGAACCACCCCCCTGATAACCCCGTTTCGGCCATTCATAAATGCTCTCTTTCCGATAATCTCTTCTGCAGACAAGTCAAATTCTGCCAAGGCCTGCTCATTCAAAACAAAACCAAATGTCTTTTCATCAAATGGTAAATCTGAGGCTACGCTCTTGGCGTCAACATCTGTCATAAATGTGCCTGAGATCAATTTCATCTGAAAGGCGTCCAAAAAGTCAATGTCTGTTCTTAAACCAGCCACCATTACTTCTTTTTCCACATCAACATCTTTTAATATCATGCTATAGCCGGCATCGATTTTAGTTGGACTCTCAGAAGACAGTGTCATATCTAGTACACCCGGTTCTCTCAGCATTTCCGCTTTGAAGGCAGGATAGTTCTTTCTTATTCCTGACGTTAGGGGAAGTAAGACTACATTTTGGTTATTGTAACCCAGATCCTTGTTCTGCATATAACTAAGCTGTTCAAAAACCACAACAGTGCCAATAATCAGCGAAATGGAAATAACGAATTGCCCTGTCACTAAAAACTTTCTAACGACTACCCCGCTTTTGGAATTCTTGAAACTTCCTTTTAAAACGGTAATAGGCCTAAAACCTGAAAGCACAATAGCTGGATAAATTCCGGCAAGCAAGCCAACAAATAATGCAATGAGTAATACCCCCGCTATTGGCTCGAACTGCCATAAATCTGCTATAACAAATTGTCGATCCGCCAAGGCATTGAAGTAAGGTATTGTGAGCATTGCCAAGACAATGGCGAGCAAGGCAGAAATAAAGACTATCAAGAGAGACTCACTCATAAATTGGTAGAAAAGGTTATGTCTATAAGCACCCATTACCTTACGCATACCGATCTCCTTAGCTCTAAACACAGCTCTGGCAGTGGCCAGATTGGTGTAATTGATCGAGGCAATAGAGAGTATCAAAATTCCGATGAAGCCAAATATGTACAGATACTTCATCTCATTCTGAGGCTGGGGATCAAAGTCGACTCCCAAACTAGATAAATGAATGTCCAAGAGTGGCTCTAAGGTATACTCAGGCAACCCCTCCTCGTCAGTCGACCTTTTGACCAGATCAGGGATTTTTGCCTCTACATCTTCTGGTTTTACCCCCTCTTTCAATACCAGATAAGTTGTAAAAGAGGCACTGTTCCACCTTGGAATTTTAAAGAAGTTGGAAGTGAGACTCGTGTAAGAAGTCAAGAAGTCAAATTGTATATGGGAGTTCGAGGGAATATCTTTCAAGACTCCCGTGACCTGATAATCTCTTCGGTTATCAATTTTCAACACCTTTCCCATTGGGTCTTCCTGACCAAAGTATTTACTGGCCATCTCTTCTGTCAGTACAATCGAATAAGGTTGGTTCAAGCATGTTTCAGGGTTACCAGCCAAGAGTTCAAAAGAGAATACTTTGAAAAAGGTGCTATCGACATAAAAGAGATCAACCTCCTTAAATACATTCTCCTTGTACTGAACCGTATAGGCATTAAAAGCGCCTCTGCTTTGAAACCTGACTCCTGCCTCTACTTCTGGAAACTCCGCTTGAAGCGAAGGAGAAAGAGCACTTGGAGTACTAGAAACCGTCAAATTGGCCGGCGTAAAAGTGGAATGAGCAACATACGTCCTATTCGCCTTTTCATGAAAGCGATCAAAACTGAGCTCATGAAGCGAATAGACAAGGATTAATACTGCGCAGGCCATTCCAACACCCAAGCCCATAATGTTCATTGCAGTATAGCCTTTGTTCTTGGTCATGTTGCGGAAGGCAATCTTTAGATAGTTAGTCCACATATCGAAAATGTTTTGTGAGTTTCCTGAAGTATTTCTTCTGGTGATGAAGTACCAATTGAAGTGCTTAAACACATCGCCCCAGTAGCGCCTTCTAGCCTTTTTCAGGCCAAATGACTCTAGGTTGTGTTCGAATAATTCGTCTAAATCTCCTTCTACCTCCTCATGAAAGTGAGGGTCGCACAATAGCTTGAGTAAAAACCGAGCTGACTTTGGTGGCGCGTTATTCATTAAAAAGAGGTTTTGATAGAAAAGGCTGATGGGTCAATCTGCGCCCACATGTTCTTACGCAAGTCCATGGCCATTTTAAGTGCTTTCTGCCCGTAGATCGTTACGGTATAGTATTTTTTTCTTTTACCCCCACGCTCCTTGGTCTTTACTCCGAATTCCGATTCCAGATAACCCTTCTCTTCAAGCCTGTTGGTAGAGGCGTGCACTGCACCAATGCTGATTTTTCTATTCGCCTGCTTTTCGAGCTCCAACTTAATCGCTACACCATAAGCACCTTCTCCTAGGATGCCAACCGTAAGTAGTATCAATTCCTCGAACTCCCCTAAGTAAGTACCTTTCATGAGTTGATTATTATATATTTCATAAATGTATATAATATTAATAAAAAAATAAATCGCATATATGAGTGATTGAATTAATCCGAAAAGGTTGCAGCGGATAATCAGAAACCTCTCTCCCACTTACTGGCTTCTTGCTTACGTTTCATCTCGCCAGAGTCGATCATTTCCTGAAGTCTGGAGTTGCGTTCTGAAGCTTTACTGGTCAGGTGCCAGTGACCACAATGGTCGCATTCGTATACATTTTGAGGACCCTCGTGAGGCAAGAATCCCTTGTAGATATGCTGATCGATCAGAGCCGTTTCGGCCAGGTCTTGGGTGTAATATTGATATTTACGAGTTGAGCAGGACATCTTATGATACAATAGTATTGAGTACTTTGTATCAAGACAAGCCAGAAGGTCTAATTATTCGATGGAAAACGACATCTTTGGATAACTAATCGATCCTATGTCATTTGAGTTAAGCGAACTCGCTAAAGTTACAGCCGATTATATCAACACCACCGATAGGCATATATTCCTGACGGGAAAAGCGGGTACAGGAAAAACCACTTTTCTCAAATACATAGTAGCCAATTCTCACAAGAAAACAGTAGTGGCCGCCCCAACAGGTATTGCAGCAATTAACGCTGAAGGCGTCACCCTCCACTCACTTTTACAACTGCCTTTCGGTGCATTTATTCCCGAGAGGGTTCAACCTCCGAATGTAAATGCACAAATAACAACGCTCTTTAATCTCTTTTCAAATCTGAGATTTAATGCCTCCAAGCGAAACTTGATCAACGAGATTGAACTATTGATCATAGATGAAGTCAGTATGCTACGTGCCGATCTTTTGGACTGCATCGACCATATGCTGCGATTCCTTAGAAAGAGGAAGTATGAGCCTTTTGGTGGACTTCAGATGCTATTTATCGGAGACTTATTGCAGCTTCCTCCCGTTGTAAAGGACAATGAGTGGCAGGTGCTTTCTAACTATTATGGAAGCAGCTACTTTTTCGAAGCGCATGCGCTGAAAGACAATCCACCTATCAATGTAGAATTAGACAAGGTCTATCGACAAAGCGATCAGCGCTTCATTAATATTCTCAATCGCTTTCGCGAAAATGAGCAAAGTGCCGAAGATATTTCGGCACTCAATCAACACTTTCGTGAAGATTACCAAAGCCTATCGAGCCAAGGTTATATCCACCTAACCACACATAATCGTAAGGCGGACGAAATCAATACAACCCGTTTAGCAGAACTTACCACCAAGCCAAAGTCTTATCGCGCCAAAATCCAGGGAGAATATCCTGAGAATCTATTCGCCACGGCCGATAGCATGGAATTGAAAGAAGGCGCGCAGGTCATGTTTATTAAAAACGATCCCAGTGGTGAGGGTCAGTTTTTCAATGGCAAGATCGGCCATATCACAAGGCTTGAAGCCGATGACATTCGGGTAACCTTTGAAGATGGTAACGAAGTACAAGTCCCCTTCTACATTTGGGAAAACAAGCGCTATACACTCAACAAAGAAACCAATGAAATTGACGAAAAAGTACTCGGCAGTTTTGAGCAATATCCACTTAAGTTGGCTTGGGCAGTAACGGTTCATAAAAGTCAGGGACTCACTTTCGAAAAGGCCATTCTCGACTTGACCGATGCCTTCGCACAAGGACAGGTCTATGTAGCACTATCGCGATTGACCTCATTAGAGGGTTTAGTGCTCTCCTCCAAAATCCCTGAGTCAAATTTTGATCTGAGCGAATCCATGAAGGCTTTTGCCCAGTCAAAAGCTTCAGTGGACTCTCTGTCAAATAACCTTGCTTCGGATAGAAAGCAATATCTACAAAAGCTTATTAGCAGCACCTTTAATTTTGGAGGACTGATTTATGAGTTGCAAACCCATGAAAGAAGTTTTGATAAGCAAGAAAATCGTTCGGCCAAGCAGCAACACCATATTTGGACCAAGGCCTTAATCGAAGAAGTGTTGCCCGTTAAAACCGTTGGCGACAGTTTTGTAAAGCAAGCTCAGGGTATCGTCAGTCGAGAGGATGATTATTTGCAACAGTTAACTGATCGGGTAGATAAGGCCACTGCCTACTTCACGCCTATATTGTCAAAGGCTTCCAAAGATTTAAAAAGTCATGATGCCAATCTCAAAGAAAAAACAAAGCTTAAGACTTATCGCAAAGAGCTAAAAGCCTTAGAGCAGGCTTTCTTTAACAAGGTACTGGCCTTGCAAAAAGTATCATTGCTGGTTAAGTCTATGGCGGAAGACAAAGTGCTGACCAAAGAAGATTTAGAAGCCAATGACCTACATAAGGCTCGGAAAATCGAGCTCAAGGTTAAGAAAAAGGACAAAACGCCAACAGCAGAAATCTCCTTCAACCTATACAAAGAGGGTAAGACCATAGAAGAGATTGCCGAAGCCAGAAGTTTGGTACCTAGCACGATTGAAAGCCACCTGTGCCAATATGTAGAAACTGGTGACATCGACCCTTTCGAGATTGTCGACAAAGAAAAGCTCAATAACATTCTCTCACTGATCACTCCAGAGACCTCTGGTTCAGGAGAAATTAAAGCGCAATTAGGGGATGAATATTCTTGGGGAGAAGTGAAGATGGGAATAGTTTACTATCGTCTTAAAAACCTTAAAAAGGATTAGTCTACTCTGAAAACCCTTCCTTGCTGGTCAGCTACCAATTCATTTTTTAGCTGATTTCTGCTAGCATACCTGCCAGCTTCTTTAGTACTTTCAACAAACCACTTAGGACTATTTAACACTGACCCATGAGCACACCACAGACGATTCCAGGTTACATCAAAGTGACCATTATCAACAACTCAAAAATTAATGAAAACGAGCTTTACATATTTTTGCAAAGTCAAACCCAGATTTATCAAATTTCGAAAACTGACCAGAAGGCTAGTATTGCATCACCTCCGAGTTCTACCAGTGGTAAGGCCACAACTTCTGATGCACCATCAATTAGTCTAGCTTCTCTAAAGAAAAACGGAGAATACGCTTTTTACATTGATCAGTCTCAAAAGTTGAAATCAGGTAGAATGTATTTCAGTGACTCTGCATCTGCAGTGCAAATCACTAGCACCAATGGCGTACTGGGCTCTATCAATGGACCTTCACCCACGGCACCGTTTATTTTTGATTTCGTAGAACTGACCATCAAAGGAAACGAAGAAGTTAACCTTGACACTACCCAGATCGATCAATTCGGCATTCCCATCACTGTTCAAGTCACGCCTGGTGATGCAAACTTCCCTAATGGTACAGGCATCGTGTCGGGTACGAAAAGATCAACTGTTATATCGAATTTCACGGCACTTTGTGCTAATACAGCGTTTGCTCCCTACAAAGACTGTATGCAGCCAATTGCTGCAAGAGCGGCAGTTCCTGCTAAAGGCAGCACTCCGGCAAAAGCCGCAATTCCAGCATCTCACCGCTTAATTGGTCCGCAGCACCTTATTGATACTTTCATCGTACCAAACCAGTACAAAGGAGATGTCAGTAATGCTACTTCTGGCACACCTAATACAGCTACATTCACACTCACCACACCAAATCAGAATTTTGGATCCATCACTGGATGGGTGGCCTCAGGGCCAGGTGTACCTCCCGGGGCAACGGTAAAATCAGTTGCTACTAATACGGTAACGCTGGAAAGCAGTAAGGGCAAATTTGTGAACATAAGCGGGAGTCAACTTTGGTTTTATAAGAAGTCGTCCGCTGACATCATCAGCAGTATGGATGATGCCATCTATCAGATGTTTAAATACTATCAAACGCACAAACTTTATATGGTTGCCAACGGCACCAATAGCGGTACTGAAGTTTACGAAGGTGAGGTCATCACTGACTTTGTACTACCTAACAATCTTCCGGATGTCAATGACAATGTCGGGACGAAATACACGGTATTCCAATTCACAGGAACAGGCTACAGATACGATGATGCGTCAAATGTGCTTACCCCAGTACCAGGTTTGGCAGCAGGCGAAACTAATGTCTATCAGGTCTTCTACCCCTACTTCTCAACCAATTGTGAAGCATCGCCAAACAGCAATGACCTCACTCCTAATGGACCTCCAGCGCCACCGGTTTGGTTCAAAGATGGTTGGGGAGCTAACATACCTGCAGCAAATGGTGGACCTTTAGGAAATATTAATATCGTTTCCCCCGCTACACAAATGGCTTTAGGCTGTGCAGGAACTTTTGCGGATAGTTCTTATCAAAGCTGGGCGTATCATGCTTCTTCCAACAACAAACTTCAAGATGTCACTGTTTTGGGCAACATTGAAAACCAGTTGGTAACCATGTTGAATCGAGGTATCTCTCCAAACACGGGGTCTGGAAATAACAATCTACAGCTCAAACTGGGCTACATCACGCATAACGGACTAGACCCAATTGATTTATCTAACCTAACCGTAATTACGGCCTCAAAAGCTACCGCTCCAACAAAGATACCTCTGGCATCTGCCATAACAGATTTTAAACTCAGTAACCCGGCATCTACTGGAGTTCCAGTATACACAATTTCTGGAAAGCTCTACGTATCGAATACTCTGGTCCAAACTTTTACGATCGATGAAAAAGGCAATCCCACTTTTGCCAAATCTGGATCTCCAGCGAACTATGCTACAGGCCTTACTTTTGACAGCTCCAATTCAACCCTGAGCATCAACTGGGCCAGTGCCATGAACATTACTGCTGTGACTGCCGAAATCTCATTTTCTTATGGAACCATTTTGAGTGACAGATATGCTACCCTTAAATTCTTAGACCCGAATAAACCAACAGCACCTGTGACATTCACGAATGACTTAGGAACTGGTAATTCCGGTATCGAGGTAGGTATGCAGATGACCACTACTTCCGAATTCTCACAACCCATGGAAGTCTACTTTGTCAACAGTGATAAGAGTAGTATTATCCTAAAATCGCCAATGCCATTTAGCCCTTTCAACGCTGGCATTCTCTTGTTTTCAAACTTCTACCCAATGAACAAGAAAACACCAGATGGCGCATGGAATATGTACTCCTATTACTTCCACAATGGAAATCTTGGCGCTGACACACCTACGATAGATGGAAGAGGTTATGCCTTTCCTTTTGACGACAACGGAGGCTATAGCTCTGACTTGGATGTCACCATGACGGCAAGTACGGTTGTGGGTATCGATGTAACCTTAAATGAAACGGTTTAGGATTAAATAAGCCCTAATGTTATGATTCATGCCATTCGCTCAGGAATGGCATGAACACAAAGGGTGAAGTCGCCATGCCGGAAAAACAGGAATTGATATGGGGACTCTTTCGGTCTTGATAAACATCAAGACACTCAGAGTGACGGAATCATTTATAACCCACTCTTCCAGAATGCCTTCAATTCACTGGCAGTACCCGCGAAAACATCACGATCACAATTGCCAATACCATTGACACTATGTGGCTCTGGACCGCGAACACCATCGGTATATTGCCACATGGTATATTTCGACCACCCTGAAGGCAGGCTTGGATTGGAACTGTACTGTGCCAGCCATAGCGGACACTGACTTAAAACGTTGTTTCCACTACCTAAAGACTGTTTGATAAGGCTTCCGCCATACAACACGGGATAACGTCCCACAGCATCTTTAACCCGTTCTACAAACTCTACTGCTTGAGGCAGTGTCATTGTTCCCTGAGAGGCTATGGCATTCTCTTCCCAGTCTAGCACCAGAAGGGTATTCGCATCAGCTGCCGCTACTTGTAAAAAGTGGGACACTTGTGTACTTACATCCTGTGCCGTACCAAAGTGATAGGCTCCCCAAAGCAATCCCTCCTGTCCTGTGGCAACTCTCTTGGATGCATATTCAGGGTCGGTATAGCTAGCCCCTTGCGTGGCTTTATGGATTACACCCAAGAGCCCATCTGCTTTCACTTTGGCAAAGTCCACATTAGATTGAAAATGAGAAATATCGACCACTGCATTGATATTCCCTACGGGCGGAAATGTATTTGCTGTAAACTGAAAACCCAAAGCCCGAGCCGCAGCAATGGTGTTATTACCCGCCATTCCGTCTGCTGAAAGACCTTGGGCCGATTGAAAGCCTTTGGTAGCCGCTGCCGTGCCAGACCCGAAGATACCATCGGCCGCACCTGCATTAAGTCCTTGTGTGTTGAGAAAATTCTGCCAGTCTTTCACTTGCTGGCCTTGAGAACCAATTTTTAAGAGCATATGTGTGTTGTTTGTGTTTGATAAATAAGGTAGGCTTTTCGCTCCAAAAAGTAAAACCGAGAGTCCTCTATAAGACTGATGCTTTCAAGATTTAATAATGGGAAAAAATCATGAACTTTCGAATCATGAGGTTAGACGATAAACAAAGCCTGCTTCTCGAATTTGTGAAAGCATGCCACACCGATCAGAAAAGGAAGTATACCCACGAGCCCTATTGGCACCATGTTTATGCTGTTGCGGAAATAGTCGCGGAGTACGAACCCTCTGGATTAGAAATCGCTTTATGTCATGACCTCCTGGAAGACACCGAGTGTACAGAAAATGATTTAAGTGAAAAACTTATAACCTGTGGATATCAGAATGAAAAAGCAGCCTTTATTATTGCCGGAGTGCTTGACCTAACTGACCAGTTCACCCACGAGGCATATCCTGAGTTAAACAGAAAAGCACGGAAAGAGAAGGAAGCCCAACGACTTGGAAACATTAGCTATATAGCCCAAACCGTCAAATATGCGGATTTGATCAATAATTCAGAGTCCATTACTGAACATGACAAAAGCTTCGCCAAAGTTTACCTCTCCGAAAAAGCGGATATGCTCAAAATTATGGATCAGGGGCATCCTGAATTGTTTAAGAGGTGTATTAATATATTGGAACAAATCTGATAGAGTAATTAAGAACACTATGAATAGGCAGGCTTAAGTCTACAGTGTGCCCCCCAAAGACGAAACAAAAAAAACCACCTTGCGGTGGTTTTTTTGTGGAGCCGGAGGGGATCGAACCCTCGTCCAGATAAGGAACACAAAGCGCCTTCTACATGTTTATTTGCTGATTAATTTTCGAGTTTGATAAGGACAGCAGCCACCCTGATTCAAACCTTAGATGCGATTAGTCTTACGCTTACGTCACAACTCCGCAAGCGCCAGTTCCGCAGTTGATGCCTCGGTTGCCGACCCGGCAGAACAGGGGGTCAGCGAGACACATTGCTATCTAATACTAATTAGGCAGCAAGGGCGTATTGTCTTTCGCCATTTATAAAGTATGATCGTTTTATTTACGGGAAATACGAACAACTCCCGACATGCTTACACTTGCATTTCACCTACTGTCAATTCCAGTCGGCCCCATGCTAAACATCGTAGCCTTGGCGTAGATGTCAATAATTAAGCACCTTCGCAAACGCTTCGGTGCCTGATACAAAGGTAACTGCTTTTTGGTTCACATCCGTGCTTTGAAAAACTTTGAACAAAGAACATTCAACATCTTCCCTAAGATTTATATCTTGCGGCAATGGAAAACTTCGTTGTCTCGGCTAGGAAATACAGACCGGTTGGCTTTGAGGAAGTGGTGGGACAAGAACATATCACCACAACCCTTAAAAACGCCATCGACAACAACCAATTGGCCCAGGCACTCTTGTTCTGTGGACCGAGAGGCGTAGGTAAAACTACCTGTGCCCGTATTGTTGCAAGACTCATCAACGAACAGACCATTGAAAACCCTTTAATGGGTAACGATACTTTCAATATCTATGAACTGGATGCTGCTTCAAATAACTCGGTGGATGACATCAGAAATTTGATTGAGCAGGTCCGCTACCCTCCTCAACAAGGAAAATTCAAGGTATATATCATAGATGAGGTGCACATGCTTTCTAATCAGGCCTTCAATGCCTTTTTGAAGACCCTGGAAGAACCACCTTCGTATGCCATCTTTATTTTGGCCACCACAGAAAAACATAAAGTCATTCCTACAATTCTTTCTCGCTGTCAGATTTTTGATTTCAACAGAATTGAGATCAGGAATATTTCAGATCAGTTAAAAATGATCGCTGACAAAGAGGGCATCGAAGTTGAGGATGAGGCATTAAACCTGATTGCTCAAAAGGCGGATGGTGCTATGCGCGATGCTTTGTCGCTTTTTGACTTGATTGTCACTTTCTCTAAAGGAAAGAAAGTCACTTACAAAGACACCATTGACAACCTCCACATTCTGGATTATGACTATTACTTCAGAATGACCGAAGCTCTTTTCGGGGAGAATACAACCGACACGCTTTTGATCTTCGATGAGATCTTGAAGAAAGGTTTCGATGGACACAATTTCATTGTAGGACTGAGTAGTCACTTACGCGATTTGATGGTATGTAAGGACAATGCGACCGTTGAGCTCCTGCAAGTGTCGGATAGTGTTAAGGCCCGCTATACTGAGCAGGCAAATCAAATCCCACTCTCCTTTCTGCTTACCGCGCTCAATATTGCAAGTCAATGCGACATCAACTACAAAGCCAGTAAGAACCAGCGATTGCATGTAGAGTTGGCCTTAGTCAAGATGGCCCACCTGAACGCAGCACTTTCGCTAGCCCAAGTGAGCACCAACGGTGACTCATCAAAAAAAAAACTTTAGCTGAGCCTAGTCCCGAGCAAGTTAAACCTGAAGTAAAAACAGAAGCACCTCCTGCTCCTGCTCCTGCTCCTGCTCCTGCTCCTGCTCCAAAAAAAGAAGAAGCGCCTCCACTACCAACCGCTGATGATGAACCTCAACAAGTCGAACCTGAGGTAATAGTAGTTCCTGAAAAAGAACCGGTTGCACCAGTTGTCGAGACGCCTGTCGCTGACGCCCCTAAAAGGCCTAGCATAAGAAAGTCACCTTCTAAGACCATGGCCGTTCCGACTGACTTGAACGCCCTGAAACAGGAGATTAACAAACCGAAAGAAGAAGAGAATCAGGAAGAGGAGGATACCGCAGACTTGAGGTCAACGCCTTTCACCCCAGAAGACGTTGAAGCTGCTTGGCAAAGCTTTTTAGCCAATGGAAACTTCCAAAATTTGGATCAAGAGCTCTTCAAAAATCCATACTTGCTTGAAGGAAATCAATTGACAGTTTCTATACCTAATGAAGCTTTGGTATCGAGTTTTGAGAGATTTCGTGGGGAACTGCTTCAGCATTTGAGGAATACGTTGAAAAACGATCACATCTCATTGCATTCAAATGTGGTTGAAATTGCCCAAGAGAAAATGCTCTATACCGACCGTGAGAAGTTCGAGTTTCTTAAGAATAAGTACCCGGCATTAAAAGACTTACAAGAAAAACTCGGCCTCGACCCTGAGTTCTAGTGTCCTCCCCTAGGGGAGGTGTCCAAAGGACGGAGGGGGTACTCATTCTAAATATTAACTCCTCCGATTAATAAAATAGAAGCTCCATTTGAATATAAGATCCTTCGTTGCACTCAGGATGACGAAGCGATAGAGTTTTTTGGGAACAACCCCTCTGTGTCTCCCCTTCATAAGGGGAGAAGTTGATAATAAATATCAATTCCTAAAGTCTCGTCATTACGAGAACACGGTTCGAAGTAATCTCCATATCATTTGTACTATCAGCCTCGACTTGGTCTCTTTTTCTGTGGTGAAGCATAAGATCATTCACTGCTCTCAGGATGACGAAGCGATAGAGTTTTTTGGGAACAACCCCTCTGTGTCTCCCCTTCATAAGGGGAGAAGTTGGTAATAAATATCAATTCCAAAAGTCTCGTCATTACGAGAACACGGTTCGAAGTAATCTCCTCATCATTTGTACTATCAACCTCGACTTGGTCTCTTTTTCTGTGGTGAAGCATAAGATCCTTCGTTGCACTCAGGATGACGAAGCGATAGAGTTTTTTGGGAACAACCCCTCTTTGTCTCCCCTTGATAAGGGGAGAAGTTGGTAATGGGCGACCATGGAATCACTTGATAAACTCAATCTTATAGTCATTTCGAACGTGCCTGTCGCTAGACAGGTCAAGTGAGAAATCTTAACCACGCTTACTTTCTATTCTGAGCTAGTAAGGTCTGCCACATGTAGAGAATCTCAACCATCTGACCGCTTCGAGCGGTCGGATGGATAAACTCCTTTTTCTTTTTTCTGAGCGCAGCGAAGAATCTGTACTCGTGGATAAGATCCTTCGTTGCACTCAGGATGACGAAGCGATAGAGTTTTTGAGAGCAAGCCCTCTAGGTCTTCTCTATAAAAGTTGATAAGTGCTAGAAACCCAGCACAAAGCCGACATTGATGACATTCTTGATTTGCAAGTCCCTCCCCTGACTACCGTCCGAACGAGTAATGATCACATCATCATCGTAAATGAGTTGGGTACTGATATTAGACTGGATAAAGTCATTCACCTTAAGGTTGAGAACAGCCTCAACATTGACTACAGTATTAGGAAACTTCTCATAGTTTGAAAAGAGGTTAAAGTTCGCCTGAAACTTCACATTCTCCATTATATCCTTTTGAACCCCGCCTCTTAAACTTATCCCCGCCTCAGATCGGATTTTATCATTTGGCGTAATTCCAAAGGCTCCTGCTTCGGACAGTGAGTCGTTCAAAACAAAGGTGAATCGACCAGTGAATGGAGCCAAGGTCGCTGTATACCCTTTTTTGCTATCTCTAAATGTAAGACCCAATGATGCTTGCAAATAACCTGGAGCCATAAAGTCAGAGATCAGTGTCCTTCTTGTGTCGCTTGTACCCGAAATCTTTTCAATTTTATATCCGCGATCCATCTGCGTCCTGAAGTTGACAGCGGAAGTCATCAGTACCTTTTCGCTAAACTTTTGACTGTATTTAGATGATAAGACCACCGCATCATCTGTCTTTTCAAAACGGTTACCACCTCCTCCATTCCGAATTACACCATAACCAATTTGTGCCTTGTTTTCCCAAACTACAGTACCTTCTTCGTAATTGATAAATCCTTCTAATCCACCCCCAACGGCAACAGACGACTCTCCGCCAGCAGCCCAATTGGTCAACCCAACTTGCTGGACGGTCACATTCAGTTTTCCCCCTTTTTTCCAAAAGATAAGGCTATCGGGTACAGCAACCGTAGTATCCTTGTCCGTGGGCTTCTCTTGAGCAAAACCCGCAAAACCTAAGGCACTAAATAAAAAAATAAGAAGAAGGCGCTTTGGCCCGCAAAAAATAGTAAAGCTCAAATCTATAATGCTTCTATGGCCTCTTTAAAATTTTTAGTCTGTCTCCCGGTGAAAGTTCGTTGGTTTCCTTGTCATTCCACTTCTTAATATCCTCGACTGTCACATTGTACAGTTTTGAAATCGACCAGAGTGTTTCACCGACTTTTACCTCATGCATCACCTCTTCCAATCCAATGACTTCGGCTTTCGCTTTTGGGACTAATAATTTAATTTCTTGATTGACCTCCAGGCCATCTTGAATACTCAGTTGATTCCACTCCAGTATATCGTCAATCTCAACGCCATAAATACGAGATATTGCAAAGAAAGTCTCCTTGGCCTTCACTTTATGTACTACTATAGAATCAGTCTCTGTCGCTATCAGAGGCCTAATCGTTTTGGGCTGTACGAAAACCTCGTTCTCTTCCTTCGAAGGCGGCACCTCTTCGGCCTTTGGTTTTTCAACGCTACGCTCGACAGCAGTGGCCAATGATGCCTCCGTTATCAGTCGATCCTCAGCGGAGACCTCCTCTCGAGCCACAAGTACATTACTGTATTCAACAGGTATATTCTGTGGTCTGATAAAGCGAAGCCAAAGCACTCTTCCCACCTTGGGCTGGTCACTTTCTGCCATTCGATTCTTCTGCCTGAGCTTATTTAATCGAATACCATAGTCCTGCGCAATTGACCAAAGGGTTTCGTTTTGCTGAACCACATGATAGTGGACCTTACCCTTAACCTTCTTGTTCTTCAGGTAGTAATAGGTATCTCCTTTAAAGCGATTATTACCCGCGATATCATTGAACTTGGTTAGCTTCTTCATACTCAGCCCTGTCCTTCTCGAAAGTGACTGAATATTCTCATCAGCCCTGGCCCTTACGGCAGGAATACCATTCATTTTAATTTGGCCTGCATCATAAGCCCTACTTATGTTCCCGGTCATTTGTGGGTAAACTCCCACGTTTCCTTCCAACGGCCTGAAAGCATTTCCTGCCTGGGCGGAAACAGGTGGTCTTCGCTTAGTCCGGTTAGTTCCTGTGTTGGTTTTAGGCTTAGTAGCAGGTTTTTGATTATCGCGATTTTGAGCAATGATTTGCTGTTTTCCTTTTGTAGGGTAAATCACCTTATAAGATTTATCCCCAGGAATTTGAGACTGATTTAGCCACTTGTTAAATCGCTTGAGTTCATCATAATCTACCTTTATGTCTTTACTTACTTGCCGAAGAGTTCTCCCTTTGCCTTCAAATTCATTAAGACTCACCTCAGGGTGTTTGCGACCTTCACCTACATAATCTTGAAAGGCCAATTTATGCGCGATAAACTTTTTAATATACCAATGTGACTTGCCGGTAATATTCATCGATTTGGCACCATAGAGTTTATCTGCAACAGAGCGTTGTGTACCTGTTAGTCCTTGAAGATAGGACTGAAGCGATAGCACCCAATTGTCAAAAACAAAGTTGGATCGCTTTAGGTACTTGGTGGCTCCTATAGTGGAAGCAATTATATGTTTCCGTTCGTCCACCACATTGTCTACCCTAAGGCCTAACTCCTGAGCCGATGCTTTCTTAAACTGCCAAAAGCCCACTGCATTTGAAGTCGATACAGCATCAGAAATAAACTCTCCTTCCTGTATGGCCAAATATTTAAAATCATCAGGGATGCCTTCTTTCTTTAAGACATCTTCCACAAAATGCATGTAGAGATTGGATCGATCAGCCTTTAGTTGAAAATGATATTGACTTCGAATAAGCAGATCTAGGGTCTGCTCAATTTCCTTCTTGGCCTCGTTATTGATTTTGAGTTTTACACCAGCGACCGTTATTGTAGAGGGGACATTCATTGGGGCTTGCGCTAAAGAGCTCAACGAAGCCATCATTAAGATGATGAATGACACTAGAAGATGCCTCACTATTTTTTTCTTATTACCATCAAGCCATCTCTTACTGGAAACAGTACGTTTTCAACCCGATCGTCTTCTTGAACGAAACGGTTGAAATCGAGGATTGCTTGTGTGTCTTTGTCAGTTTTCTTTTCTGTCTGTACTACTTTGCCACTCCAGAGCACATTATCGGCTATAATGAATCCTCCAGGCCTGACTTTATCGAACACTAAGTTAAAGTAATTAGTGTAATTTTTCTTGTCAGCATCGATAAAGACCAAGTCAAAAGTTGCATCTATTTCGGGGATTAAATCCATTGCATTACCTATGCGATAATCAATTTTCTCTGTCAGTTGTGCCTTTTCGAAATAATCCCTTACCATAGCCTCCAATTCCTCATTAATGTCGAGGGTAATGAGCTTACCTTCTGGTACCAAACCTTCCGCCATACAAATGGCTGAGTACCCTGTATATGTACCAATTTCTAAAATGCATTTGGGCTGAATCATATGACTCAACATAGAGAGCATTCGACCTTGAAGATGCCCAGAAAGCATCCTTGGCATCATTACTTTAGTATATGTATCTCTGTTCAAATCAGCCAGCAGACCTGACTCCCCATCGGAGTGGGCTTCTACATAGGCCTGAAGATCTGCAGGTAGAAATTCCATTAGTTCTTTGGTAAGAAAGTTAGGTGACTCATTTGGTCCTCGATCAGGGATTCATTCGCAATATCTTGTAGCTGCTCACTACTAATTGACCTAATGCTTTTTATAATGCTTTCCAAACTATGCACCTTATTAAGATCAAGAATACTCTTTCCCATCATCAGCATTAGACTGGCATTGTTTTCTTCAGCCATTGCCAGCTGTCCAACAAGCTGTTCCTTGGCTTTATGAAGTTGCAAGGTGCCCAGTTGCTTGTCACGCAACAACTTGAGTTCTTTTGAAATCAGCTTTTTACTTCTGTTTACCTGGCTCAGCTCTGTACCGTAGAAAATGGCAAACAAACCAGTGTCAGAGTATGGGTGATAGGCAGCCTCAATGTTATAGACGAAACCGTATTTCTCTCTAAGCGCGAGGTTCAAACGTGAGTTCATACCTGGACCTCCTAAGATATTCATAAGCATGAAAAATGGTAGTCTTCGCTTATCGTTCAAAGCATAAGCTGTGGTACCAATAGCGCAATGCGCCTGCGTTATATTTCTTTTGATAACCTCCGAACTTGGCGTATACCCTTCGAAGGTGATTCGCTGTCTTTCGGCTTTGACATGAGGAATGGCTCCAAAATACTTTTCCGCAAGTTTTTTCACTCGCTTTAAAGGAACGTTACCGACACAGGAAAACACAATGCCTTCGGTATTCATATTAGCCTTCAGAAAGTCTTGGAAATCATTTCTATGAAACGATTTGACACTAGATGGAGTACCTAGGATATTTTTTCCTAGTGGGTGGTCTTTAAAAACTACATCATCAAATTCATCCTGAATAGCATCCTCTGGGCTATCGTGGTATAGAGACATTTCTTCGAGGATCACACCTCTTTCATTCTCAATCTGTTTCTCTGGAAAAATAGAATCAAAGGTGATGTCTTGAAGTAATTCAAAGGCACTTTCCATATGCTTTTCTAGCGCTGAAGCATAGAAGCATATTTTCTCTTTGGTCGTATAAGCGTTTAGCTCACCACCTACTGAATCAAGACGATTCAAGATATGGAAGGCCTTCCTTTTCTTTGTTCCTTTGAAGGCCATGTGCTCCCAGAAATGGGCAATCCCCAACTGATCTTCACGCTCGTCCCTGCTTCCAATATCAAGCACAAAGCCACAGTGTACAATTTTTGTACTTGGTACTTCTTTGTGTACTATTCTAATGCCGTTTGGCAGTGTAAACAGGTTATAATCAAGCATCTCCGATTCTCCTCAATTCGGCAAAGATAATTATTTAATAAGCACTTAGAGAAAAGTATTAGCCTTTGTTACTAAGCTACCTGTTGCTTTTCGACATAGTCTTTCATGCGCCCGAGATTGTGCATGGCCTGACCATAAATCATATCTGAAAATTCAACAGGTATAGGTTGACGATCTCCAGTCAATGCTCGGAATGATAGACGGGTGCCATTTTCTGTTTTCTTGAGCTCGTAGTATGCCAGCATGGTCATGCCACTATTAACAGAGCGCGCTTTTTCTATATAGACGATCTGATCTCTTTCCCCTACATCTTGTAGCGTTTTAATATCGAAGGTATCTCCATCAAACTCACAGATGTGTGTACTTCCGATACGGTTGATGCTAGAGTCCATTTTCATATCGATGAGACCATCCACAAAGTTTGACTTTTCACCATTATCCGTCAACACAGCATGTACTTCTTGTAATGGTGCTTCAATCTCGATGTCCATCACCCTCGCCAGGCCAAAAATTGACGAGTAATCCTCAGCACTTTCAGGATCTAATACATCTTCCTTTAGGTACCCAATTGGAGCATAACAGTAAGGTACTTTACCGATTAAATCATAATGGTCCTCACCTACTTCCCAATCTAATCCTGATTGCTCATCAGCAATATTATAGGCATCAGTAGCTAAAATATATTCTCTCGAAGGCACACTGTTCTTCATCAAACGATGGGCAATGATCATATCGGCACCCGAAAGCTTGGTAAACTGCGCTATCTTAATTTCTTCAAACATGCCATAATGGACAATAAACTTTAGTGAAAGAGCGCTCGCATTATTACACGCACCACACCTGCAAACGCTATCTCTTTCTATGACCTTTAAGAAGTAATGAAAGTTCTTGAAGGCCTGGCTACAAATTGCTTCAATTTCCTCGAGGCTCACCCTGCCATTAGCGTAAGTCAATAAAGCATCTCCTTCTATCTCGGCCAACGTAAATTTTGACTGAACAGAATCCGCAATTACCTGCAGTAATTCATTGATAATATGCGTGCTATGACTCAATTCGGTTTTAGTCATAAAACTGGTATATCCGCTTATATCTGGTATCAGTATGGTGGCTTGTTGCATGCTAAGTTTCGATCTAAAACAGTGAACACATTTTTCGGAAAATCAATTCCTTTATATTTGAGTGAATTCACTATCAATGGCAATTCGTCAAATACTCGTTATTCAAACTGCCTTTATCGGAGACGTTATTTTGGCTACTGGGTTGCTAGAAAAACTACATTCTAAATTTCCTGAAGCAGAAATAGACTTTCTCGTCCGTAAAGGCAATGAGAGTTTAATGAACGAACACCCCTTTGTAAGGGAGACAATTGTCTGGGATAAAAAGGGTGGAAAGTATAGAAATCTGTTCAAGCTGATCGGAAGAGTTCGAAAAACGAGGTATGACTTAGCTGTGAATGTTCAGCGATTTGCCAATTCTGGTTTGATCACTGCTCTATCCAAAGCTGGTTTGAAGATTGGCTTCGACAAAAACCCATTCTCATGGGCCTTCGATGAAAAGATTCCTCATGAAATTGGAAATGGGGTTCATGAAGTGGTTAGGAACCATGACCTGATTCGTAAGCTTACCGATGATGAACATTGCAAACCAAAGCTTTATCCCTCGGAGCAGAACTTTGAATCCATCCAGCAATGGCAAGAGCAACCTTATGTCTGTATAGCTCCAGCGTCCGTCTGGTTTACCAAGCAATTCCCTAAAGAGAAGTGGATTGAACTAATTAAAGCCTTGCCATTTGAAGGCAATATTTATCTGCTTGGCGCCCCTTCGGATAAAGATTTATGCGATGAAATCAGTCAGAAGTCTGAACGCGGCAATGCTCACAATCTCTGTGGGCAACTCTCACTGTTGCAGTCAACAGCTCTAATGAAAGGGGCTCAAATGAACTATGTCAACGACAGTGCTCCAATGCATCTGGCCTCGGCCATAAATGCAAAAACGTGCGCCATATTCTGTTCTACTATCCCAGAATTTGGATTTGGCCCATTGGCTGATGGATGCCATGTTGTTCAGGTGGAAGAAGCACTCGACTGCCGTCCTTGCGGACTGCATGGAAAAAAGGCATGTCCTAAAGGCCATTTCAAATGTGGTTTTGATATCACCACCCAACAACTTATTTCAGTTTTAAACTGACACACAAAAGAACCCTTCTTTTTCTCAGCATTTCCTGCTTAATTCGTTGCACCACCATTTGAGATAATGCCATGAGATACGAACACATTGGGAAAGACCTCTTCATAAGGAATAGAGAAAAGCTTAAGGCTAAAATGAAGCCTAATTCCATTGCCATTATTTGTTCAAATGATATAATGCCTACCAATGCGGACGGCACAATGGCATTCCGTCAAAACAGCAACTTGCTTTACTTTTCGGGTATCGATCAAGAAGAGTCTGTTCTAATTATTGCTCCCGATTTTCCTGACCCCAAAATGAGGGAAGTACTCTTTTTGAGAGAAACCAGCGAGTTAATTGCAGTTTGGGAAGGGCACAAGTACACTATGGAAGAGGCCACTGAAACTTCTGGTGTATCGACTATTATGTGGAATGAAAAATTTGAAAGCACACTTAATACCCTCCTGGCTGAAACCGACAATATTTACCTATATAATAATGAGCACATCCGCAACGGATCTGAAGTAGAGACTAGAACGGATAGGTTCAATAAGTGGTGCCGAGAAAAATACGCCAATTACGAGTTTGAGCGATTAGCTCCAATAGCCTACAACTTAAGAACTGTAAAGGAAGCCCGGGAAATAGAACTCCTTCAAACCGCTTGTGATCTTACCGATCAAGGGTTCCGTAGAATTTTAGAATACGTTAAGCCGGGTGTTTGGGAATACGAAGTAGAAGCGGAATACCTCCATGAATTTGTTAAAAACAAGTCCAAAGGTTTTGCCTACACTCCGATAATTGCTGGAGGAGGCAACGCTTGTGTTTTGCATTACATCGAGAATAAGGATCAACTGCAAGACGGGGATTTGCTTTTGATGGATGTCGGTGCGGAGTATGCCAACTACAATGCAGATATGACACGAAGCATTCCGGTAAATGGACGATTTACGGATAGGCAAAAGGATGTCTACAACGCAGTGCTAAGGGTTAAGAATGAAGCAACCGCTTTGTTGACACCCGGAAATAGTATTCCGGATTATCATAAGGAAGTTGGCAATATCATGACCAGAGAGTTGTTGGGCCTTGGATTAATAGACCAAACGGATATTAAAAATGAAGACCCTGAATGGCCAGCATACAAGAAGTACTTTATGCATGGCACTTCGCACCATATAGGTCTAGATGTTCATGATGTAGCGAGCATTTATACAGATTTTAAGCCAGGCATGGTCTTTACCGTTGAACCAGGAATCTATATACCTGAAGAAAACCTTGGGGTTAGAATTGAAGATGATATCGTGATTACAGAAGATGGACATCATAATTTAATGCGCAATATCCCAATTGAGGTGGAAGAAATTGAAGACCTTATGAATTCCTAGAATGGAGGTCCAAATTGTTGAAACTTCCATTGTTGAAGCAATTGACTTGTTGCAATTACTCCCTGAGTTCCAGGACATGCGTGACAATCCCTATTATCAGGAACGCATAGAAAACAGCAAAAGCTTGACCCTTTTAGCAACGATCGATTCGAAACCCATAGCCTGTAAAGTTGGATATGACAAGTTCAAGGATGGGTCTTTCTATAGCTGGCTTGGAGGAGTATTGCCGAAATACCGAAGGTTGGGTATTGCTAAAGCATTGGCAGATAAACAAGAAGACTGGGCAAAGAGTGAAGGCTTTAAAAGTATTAAGTTTAAAACCTTAAACCGGCATAAAGGCATGCTCATTTTCGCCATCAAGAACGGCTTCAAAATCTATAGTACTAAGTCAAAGGATGAGTTTGACAATTATCGAATTGAAATGATTAAAGATCTATTATGAGTGAAAAATTTAATAGTCAAAAAGCACCAGAACCAGTAGGTCTATACCCTCATGCCAGAAGAGTTGGGGAGTTGCTGTTCTTATCAGGTGTTGGCCCACGCGAAAGAGGAACAAAGCAAATACCTGGAGTAACACTAGATGATGCTGGAAACATCATTGGCTATGACATTGAAACGCAATGCAGATCGGTATTTAACAACGTAAAACTCATACTTGAAGCTTCGGGCAGCAGCTGGGACAAACTCGTAGATGTCACTGTTTTTCTGACCAATATGAAAGATGACTTTAAGATCTACAATAAAATCTATGCTGAGTACTTCAAGGAAAATCAGCCCTGCCGCACCACTGTAGAGATCAATTGCCTACCAACCCCCATTGCCATAGAATTAAAGTGCATCGCCACAGTTTAAGACATTCCTAAGCATTTGCTTATCTTCATGAGGAAACACTTCAACCTCAGACCAAGAAGATGATCAATTTTTTTAAAAGAATCTGGAAAGCCTTTGTTGGATTTTTAAAGAAGCTTAAGCCAGGTCCAGTGGCCTGGAAAGGCGCCAATAAAGCCATAGGCACTACTGTAGTTATCATTTGGGTCATCGCCTCAATGATGATGTTTGTCACCCAGCCGCAGACCTACTTCGGTATTTTGATGGTACTACTGGGTCTCATCATTGCCATTCTAATGGGTGCCGGAGCCCTCCTGGCGCGCCTTCTTGTTAAGAAGATGAACAAAGGCCTATTCTGGGTAATTCCAGGAGCTTTTTTCTTGATGTCTTTTGTTTTTGGGATTGGCAGTCTGAGCTGGAAGTTTCCAGTTTTGGTAATCGTCTTTGCCGGAGCCCTTGGTGCGGGAATTTTTACCCTTACCAAAAAGGCAAGGTCAGAATTGACCCTACTCCAAAAGATAGTCGCTTCAACAGGTAGCCTATTAGGAATTGCAGGTTTGGTCTGGGGACTTATTTGGCTAGCTGACACAGGCTTCAAACCCGAAGTTGAACATATCAATGCCGCTAAAAAATCAGAATACCGGCCGGAACACATTCAGCTTCCAGATCCATCGGAACCTGGCCCATACCAAGTGGAATACCTGACATATGGAAGTGGCAAAGACAAGCATCGGGACGAATTTGGGTCGGATGCCACTATTATCACCGATTCTATAGACGGTTCCCGGCTACTTTCTGGTTGGAAAGCAACGCCTGGAAAATTAAGAACATGGTACTGGGGCTTTGACGATAAGGCACTCCCCATTAATGGGCGGGTTTGGTATCCGAAAGGTGAAGGCCCGTTTCCTTTAGCACTGATTGTGCATGGCAATCACAGTATGTTTGATTTCTCCGATCCTGGATACGATTACTTGGGAGAACTCTTAGCGAGTCAGGGAATAATAATGGCCAGTGTGGACGAAAACTTTATCAATAGTGGTTGGACTGACTATATCGGTGATGGTCTAAATGAAGAAAATGATGCTCGAGGATGGCTTTTGTTAGAACATCTCAAGTATTGGAAAAAGTGGAACAATACCGAGGGTGGCATATTTAATGGAAAGGTAGACATGGAAAACCTAGCTGTAATGGGTCACTCAAGAGGAGGAGAAGCGGCAGCAGTAGCAGGCTTTTTCAACAGGCTTCCGTTTTATCCAGATGACGCAAAGCAGGTTTTCGATTTTGATTTTAATATCAAGGCAGTGGTTTCAATAGCTCCCGTTGATGGGCAGTATAGACCGGGTAATGTGAGCACACCACTAGAGAATGTGAACTACCTGGTTATCCATGGAGCCAATGACGGAGATGTGCAATCTTTCGCTGGCCTTCGGCAATATGAGCGCTTGGAGTTCAATGACTCATCTGACTATTTCAAATCTGCAGTGTACGTCTACGGAGCCAATCATGGACAATTCAATACCACTTGGGGAAATCGAGATTCAGGATTTCCCTTTGGATCATTACTCAATGTTGATGCATTGCTTCCAATGGAAGATCAGCTGAAGATAGGTCAGGTTTATATCAGTGCATTTCTACAGACTAATTTACAAGGCGAAAAAGGGTACGAGCCTTTGTTTAGAGATCACAGGGCAGGTGAGCAATGGCTTCCAGAAACCATTTATCTTAATCAATATGAGTCATCGGACTGGAAAGTCCTTGCTGACTTTGAAGAAGATTTAGATTTGACTACGACTTCTTCCAAAGGTCGAATCAAGACAGAAAACCTTACAGTTTGGAAAGAGCAAATTGTAGGTATGAAGTGGGGTAATAGAGGCACTAGAGCAGCCTACATTGGTTGGGATAGTTTGGCTTACGAGGCTGATACCGCAAGTTTCGAATTAGCTTTTCATGACTTGATAGATGCGACTTCCACCTCCTACTTAACTTTTGAAATGTCCGAAGCCAAAGGCAGCACCTATCCTGATAAAAAGCGAGATGCCGACAGGAAGAAAAAAGAGCAAGGGGATGAAGAAGAGGAAAAGAACAATGATGTAGAAGAAGAGAAGAAGGAAGAATCTGAAGAGAAAGAGGAGGAGAAGGAAGACAAGGAGGAGGAGAAGGAGGATGAGAAGAAAAAAGCACCTGAACCAATCGACTTCACCATTGAATTAGTGGATGAAAACGGTAATGCAACCAGCTTTAAACTTAGTGACTATAGCTACTTACAACGACAATTATCAGTGGACGTATTGAAGAACAAGGAGCTTCAAAGTACCAAAAGGTCTGAAGCAGTCTACAATACATTTTTCATTGACTTGAGTAAATTTTTGAACTCAGAAGACTTTGATGCCAAGGCCATCAGAACGATAAAATTCGTGTTTGATCAGAGTAAAAAAGGGGTGATTATCTTGGATAAAATTGCAGTTCATTAGAACCCAATCCTTCCATTTTACTAACAAACCCTCCCAAATTGGGAACACATTTAAATGCTCTGTTGAGCCAAAAGTCCAAATTTTAGTCAGAAAGTAGGGTTTCTCTTGAGCATGACGTACTGGTATATGTATTGCAGGACTACTTGCAAACAAACTGACCAAAATGAGTACGTTAAACTACAATATCCAGAGTTCCTTACTCGCACCATTGAGTAATATAGGTAGTGGCATTTTACTAAGATTATTGAAGCCCTTCAGCATTGGGGATTTTATCGAAATCGATGGTCAAGTAGGATCTATTGAAAGAAGTGGTCTGCAAAAAACCACCATCAAAAAAGTAGATGGCTCAGAATTGAAAGTCAACAACTCTATTTTTTATCAAAGAGACCTTCATAACCTAACAAGCAAAAACATTATTGCTCTAGACCTAAAGATTGGCGTTAGCTATCAAAGCAATATGACTAAAGTGAAAGAAGAAATCATGACTTTTTTCACTCAACACGAACGACTCCTTAATTCACCTAAGGCTAAAATTCAAGTATCAAAAATCAAGAACGATTTTGTAGAGTTATCTATTAAACCTTGGTGCCTTCTAGATGATTTCTTGGACTTAGATGCTCATTTAGAATCTCAATTAGCTCAGTATTTGGTATCCAAGAATGTTGTCTTGGAAGAAGAACAGCCTATTTTTTCCGAAACAAAAATGCTTGCCTAAATTTTAATCTATTCAATCACTGATACAAATATCTCTTAACAGATATATTTGTAGAAACTCAGTGTATTGATGGAGATAATTTGGTTGATTTCAGGAGTAATTTTAGGTGGGCTTGTCGGATGGTTTATGGCCAAGAGCAAGTCAGGTGCCTCTAATTCCCACGAAGGCGATCTCAACAACAAACTACAACTAGCTGAAGAGCGATACAATATGATCGCTCAGGAGCTGACCGAAGTAAAACCTGAACTTTCTAAGGAAAGAGGGAAAAGTCTCGAATTGAGCAATCAGCTCACCCAGGTTCAAACAGAGCACAAAAACCTTCAGTCAAAACTTTCTGAGCAAAAAGAAGAGCTTGAAAAATTGAATCAGCGTTTTGCGCTTGAGTTCAAAAACTTAGCGAATGAAATCTTTGAAGAGAAGAGTAAGAAATTCACTGAACAGAACAAGACTAATATTCATGATCTTCTGAATCCTTTGAAAGAGAAGATTGGTGAATTCCAGAAGAAAGTCGAAGACTCTAATAAGGAAGGGGCTGAAAGAAACGCCTCGTTGGTTCAACAAATCAAACATCTGAGTGATCTGAACAAACAGATCACTAAAGAAGCAGAAAATCTCACCAAAGCACTCAAAGGCGACTCAAAAGCTCAAGGAAACTGGGGAGAAGTAATTCTAGAAAGAATTCTTGAGAAATCTGGCCTTGAGAAGGGTAGAGAATACGAAACTCAAGTTTCGGAAACAGGTGATGATGGAAAACGATACCAACCCGATGTCGTGATCAAGTTGCCTGACAACAAACATGTCATTGTAGATTCGAAAGTATCATTGACAGCTTATGAAAGGTTCGTGAATGAGGAAAGTGAGGCTGAAAAGCTTGTGCAGCTAAAACTCCATATCAATTCCATAAAAGCACATGTTAAAGGCTTAAGCGAAAAAAGCTACCAAAACCTTTATGGACTGGATGGACTCGACTTCGTTTTATTGTTCATTCCAATAGAACCAGCCTTTACGCTAGCTGTTCAGCATGATCCAGATTTGTTCAATGATGCTTACGCCAAGAATATCGTGATAGTAAGCCCAACCACACTCATCGCCACATTAAGAACAATTGCTTCCATTTGGAAACAAGAATACCAAAACAAGAATGCCATTGAAATTGCTCGTCAAGGCGGGGCCTTATATGATAAGTTCCAGTCATTCACCGAAGATTTAATCTCGATCGGAAAACACCTTAATGGCACACAAAAAGCCTATCAAGAGTCCATGAAGAAGCTTTCTGAGGGAAGCGGAAACCTAGTGAAGCGTGCCGAAACGCTGAAAAAGTTAGGAGCAAAAGCCAGTAAAAACATGGATGAGAGACTCTTAAATAGATCTGAAGAATAAGCTTAATATCTCTTCTTTTATCAATGGATTTTAAGTCCTCTGACTTACAGCGAGTTGTAACGACAAAAAACAACAAAAGATTGTATGTGAAATGCAATTTTTTGTATATTTGAAGTCCTTTCACCTAAGGATCACCTAAGTTGCTAGACTGAGCTTTGATAAAAGCTTATGCAATACAGAGTTTCTCTAAGAGATTTGGTGACAAAAAACACTAACCGCGCTTTGACCAAAACACGATTGCAATGGAAATGCAGGTTCTATCCTATAGAACTCATGCTTTTTTAAAACGCCTGTCTGGCATGACTATGCTTCTATTAGTCATGTGTGCCTCTATATCCTATGCTCAAGACAATAATCAAACGCTTTATTTAAATCAGGATGGTATTGCGACTTTAGACGTTGAGTCTTTAGAAGACTGCTTCCCCACAAATCCACCTTGTTCTCCGACCTATGCAGAGGGTGATGGTCATGCCATATGGTTAAGCAATAATATTTACCCTGGAAGTTCTACAGACTTCCGCTTTGATGCCGGTTCTTCCAAATTCACAGAGTTGCCTGACGGCACAGCAACCATAACTGGTACCCTTTACAATACGAGCAATTCAAATGATAGATGGGAAGTAAAACTGTACCTCTCTTCAAAAATGGACTGGAATGCTTGGAGTGCCCTTGGCCGTTCATACAAAGACGAAAGTGGACTTGCAGGAAATAATTATCTGGACTGGTCTTATTATACTACCGACCCTAATACACCTAGTCAACTAATTGGCCTTGCTGGAAATGCTGGAAAGTCATTGACCATCGAGCACATGCCATCAAATTATTATTATGGCTTTCAAGTAGGAATAGCCGCCAATAACAAAAACAGTAACTATGGATTATCAGGGTGGTTTGGTTACTCATGGGATGGCACCAACTATCATCAAGGTGATTTTAATCTAGACTTGAAGTCATGTTCTCCACCTATCGTTGAGGATTGCCTTTGTGAAGGAAAGATGCAGAACTTCTCCTTCACCTACACAGGAGCTTCTGGAGCAACAATCAAGGCATTCAAAAAGGATGGGAGCCTGCTTGAGACCTTCACAAATGTCAACACCAATGATCAAATTACTGTCAATGGATTTGACTTTAAAGGTAGGCTTGATGCCAAGACAACAATCCAAGTTGTTGGTGGGACTCCTTTCGAGGTACATACTTCTTGCTCAGAGCAAATTATTGGAAATGTTTATGGGCCTTTTACCATCATAAGTTACACAGATGGTGATGGCAACTATTGTAGCGGACAATCGAACTTACCTGTTGGAGAAGTCACAAAATCTGTCAGCAAAGACACTTTTACTTGTGATGATTTAGGTGAGCAAATTGTCACATTGACGGCTGTCGATGAAGCAGGTAATGTTTGTACTCAAGAGTTAACCATAACCGTAGTGGACAACATCGCCCCTATTGTAGTGACTAAAGATATCACTAGGATAATCGGGGCTGGCGGACAGGTAACCATTACTGCCGATGATGTACTCAACTTTAA